>NZ_JTDB02000004.1 GCF_000785435.2 Paraburkholderia sacchari
AAACGATGACAACCCGTTTAGCAGCCAGTTGCCGGAAGACGGCAACGTTACGCAGTAGCGGTGAGCGTCAACTACGCCATCACGCAACGACAACTACGAAGGAGGAACGCCAAATATGACCTGATACCCAACGACAACCACCCCGTTGACCGGCCAAAATAGTTGTCGCTGACCGGCCACGCTGCTTGACGCTCTCTAGAACACCTTGCAACTGACGTCGAGGACTTTGTGAAATTGGCTCTTACATAAGCGTAGGGGTTCCCCTCATTAACCTACCCAAACGGGTAGATATGGCTACCCGGGCGGCGGTGCCTACCCGTAGCCAGCGTTGAGTTGCGCTTAACGGTTTTATAAATTGCAACTCAACCGCAATTCGTATCGCATCAATGGGGGAAGGGTGATGAACGAGGTGTGTAAGTCCGATGCAGCAGCGCAGGCAATGATCGCGATGACTGCCGCTCAGGCATCGGCGTCGTCACTGGCCGAGATCCTGGACGCTCTTGCCCATATTTTTGCGCAATTCGTCGGCCATCGCATTTTCACTGTGTCGGTCTTTGAGAGCGGCCACGACCTTATTGCGCGCCGTATCTGGAGCAGTCGGCCCGATGTGTATCCGGTTGGCGGTACCAAGGGCGGACCTTGCGATGAATGGGTGCAGCAGGTGATTGGGCGCCGGGAGATATTCCTGTGCCATGACGCGGCTGAAGTCCGTCGAGTCATGCCAGACCATGAAACGATCTTCGGTCTGGGCTGCGGTTCGGTTCTGAATCTGCCGGTGTGCCTTTCCGGCGCGACGATTGGAACCGTGAACCTTCTCCATGAACCGCTGTGGTTCACACCGGAGCGCGTGCAGAAAGCCACGATGCTTCGCGCGCTAGCCTACGCGCCGATGCTTCTGAGCCATTGATAACCCATCTGTGACAACGGGCAGCGGCATCGGCCGTACGCGATGCGGATGCTCGCAATCGCCGCCGGAGATGCTTGGCGAGATTCCAGCAAGTGAGTCTTAGGAGAAAGAGATGGGCATACGCAACAACTCTTTGCGCTCGCAAGTCGAGAAATGGCTCGGGCCAGTTTCTGAAGGACCGGTACGACTGACCCGGTTCAGCTGCACGCGTGCGGACAAGACGCGATATGTCGGCGTCAGGGCATCGTGCGCCAGCGATGCGCTGACGGTCTTTTTCTTCCGGCATGAGCACGGCACATGGTGTGTTTTTCCGCCCAGTGCATCACCTCCGACGATAGCGGCGAACGGCGGCTTACCGCTGGCAACGAACTTCGTGGCGGCCCGGCGATGATCCAGCCGGAAGGCAATTCGATGAATTATCAACTCACGGTCCAATTGCGGGGCCTGTGATGCAAGGAGACGTACTGTGACAATAAATGGAAAAACCGTACGCGTCGCAACCGACGTTGGCGGTACATTTACCGACCTGGTTTACTTTGAATTTGATCCGGTTAGTGGCAGACAGAAGATTCGAACTGCCAAGTCCGATACGACACCGCCCAATTTTGAGCAGGGCATCCTGAACGTGCTGCGCAAGGCCGACGTGCGACTCGAGGACGTCAGCTTCCTCGCACACGGCACGACCGTCGTCATCAATGCACTGACCGAACGACGCGGCGTGAAGACCGGACTGATTACGACAACCGGCTTTCGTGACGTCCTCGAAATTGCCCGCGCAAATCGTCCCGACTTCTTCAACCTGCAGTGGGTTAAGCCCGCGCCGTTTGTACCTCGTTATCTTCGCCGGGAAATCGCCGGCCGGGTACATTTCAACGGGCAGGAACGTGAATCCCTCGACATGAGAGGGCTGGAGCAGATCCTCGCGGATTTTCAGCGTGAGGGTGTGGAGGCGGTTGCGATCTGCCTGCTGCATGCGTACGCGAATCCTGCCCACGAGCAGGCGGTTCTCGCTGAAGTGAAACGCATATGGCCAGGAGTCTCGGCCGTCGCTTCACACCAGATTACCCGTGAATGGCGCGAATATGAACGATCGAGCACCACGGTGCTATCAGCCTACGTCCAGCCGATCGCCTCTCGCTATCTCGACAACCTCGAGCAGGGGCTACGCAAGAGTGGCTACAAGGCACCCTTGTACGTGATGCAGTCAAACTGCGGTGTCGATACCGTATCTCACGCCCGGCAGACTCCAATCACCATGGTCGAGTCAGGACCGGCAAGCGGTTTCTGGGGCGCGGCCGAACTCGGGCGGCTCATTGGAGAACCCAATGTGCTGGCGCTCGATATCGGCGGCACAACCGCAAAATGCTCGCTTATCCGCGATGGCCAGGTAACCATCAAGACGGACTACTGGATCGAACGCGATCGAGTGAGCGCGGGTTACCCGATCATGGTACCGGTGGTCGACCTCGTCGAGATCGGGAATGGGGGCGGTTCGATTGCGTGGATCGATGAGTTCAGTAAGCTGCATGTGGGACCACAGTCGGCCGGCGCGGCGCCCGGACCTGCCGCCTACGGTCGTGGAGGCACGAACGCTACCACCACCGATGCCAACCTCGTGCTGGGCCGGATTAACAGGGACTATTTCTGTGGCGGCGAAACCGTTGCGGACATGGACGCTGTCGAGCGGGCGCTCGATCCTCTTGCAGCCCGGTTGGGCATGAAGCGAGAAGAGATCGCCCGCGGAATTGTCCGCATCGCCAATGACAACATGGTCAATGCATTGAAGCTGGTGTCATTGAACCGTGGCCACGACCCCCGGGACTTTACTCTCGTTGCATTCGGTGGGGGCGGCGCCATGCACGCTGTCGCCCTCGGACAGGAATTGGGCGTGAAGAAGGTAGTCATCCCCCGCGGGGCGTCGGTCTTCTCGGCGTGGGGCATGACGATGTCGGACCTGCGGCGCGACCTCTTCGTCAACCGCTTCTTTGAGGCAAATCGCGAGGGTGCTATTGCTGAATCGCAGTCGCTGCTGAATGACCTGCGGGCTGCAGCATTCGAGCAGTTTGCGAAGGAAGACATTGCTCCTGAGCGCGTGAAACTGACGGTGCTGTGCAAGCTGCGGTATCAGAACCAGGAGCACGCAGTCGAGGTCCCGCTGCAGCCTGGCGAACGGCTTGTTGCACACTGGGCGGCGATTGCCGACCGCTTCCATGCGCTGTACGAGCAACAGTACACCTATCGCCTCGATGCACCTCTCGAAATCGTAGGTTTCCACATTGTTGCCGTTGCGGAAATCGGCAAGCTGGACCTCGACGAACTGGCCGTAACGGGCGCTACGGTGGAATCGGCGACGAAGGGACGGCGCATGGTCGACTACGCGCTGGAAGGAATACACGAAGCGGTCATCTACGACAATGCGAAGCTCGAACCGGGCATGACTTTCACGGGCCCGGCCATCATTGAAGACTCCGGCACGACGATCGTGGTTCACCCAAACAACGGTGTCAGCATCGATCGCCTCGGCAACATTCACATCACCATCTGAGGACGACGGAGAACGGAAAATGAGTCAGATCGACATCTTCACGCTGGAGATCATCCAGAATTCCCTGCAGGCGATCGCCGACGAAATGTTCGCGGCGATGCGCAAGACGGCAATGAGCCCGATCATTTACGAAGTTCTCGACATGGGCACGGGCATCACCGACGCGCGCGGCGAGATCGCCAGCTCGGGCTCCGGCATTCCCGCGTTCGTCGGGGTACTCGACAAGGCCGTCAAGCAGATCCTCGTGCACCACTCGCAGCCTGGTGAGATTGAGCCCGGAGACATCTTCATCACCAACGATCCGCACAGTGGAGGAGTCACCCACCTGAACGACGTGGTGCTTGCGATGCCCGTGTTTGTTGATGAACAGCTTATTGCGTGGACTGCCAACATCGCCCACTGGAACGATGTGGGTGGGATGGTTCCCGGATCCCTTTCCACCGACGCCAAAGACATCTTCCAGGAAGGGTTGCGACTTGCCTCTGTCAAGCTGATTTCTAGAGGGAAGCCAATCCGGTCCGTGATGCAGATCTTGCAGGCGAATACGCGCATGCCGGACTTCATGGAGGGTGACCTGTGGGCAGGAATCGCAGCAGTGCGCGGTGGTGCGGGCCGCCTCGCCGAACTCGCGCGCAAGTACGGGACCAGTTTGTTTCTCAGAGCTGTCGACGACTTCATGAACCTCGGTGAGAAGGTCACCCTGAAGGCCCTGGAGGACGCGCCCCGGGGGCGGTTCAACATGGAAGAACCGCAGGATGACGGCCAGGTCTTCAAGGTCACGGTTGAAATAAAAGATACCGAAGTAATTGTCGATCTGCGCGATAACCCGGACCAGGCAGCCGGCCCGACTAATCTGAGCCGTGACGGAACCGTGGTGGCGGCGCAGATGGCGTTCAAAGCCGTGACGGCGCCCCAGGCAGCGACGAACGGCGGAACGTTTCGACCGCTCAAAGTGCTTACTCGTCCAGGTACGCTGTTCGATGCGAGTGCCCCAGCCGCCGAAGGCTTCTACTTCGAAAATCTGATCCGCGTCTACGACCTGATCCTGCGGTGTCTCGCGACGCATCTGCCGGACAGGCTGCCGGCAGGAAATTTCGCATCCGTCTGCGCGACCATCATTGGCGGCCTGCATCCGG
Organism: Paraburkholderia sacchari; assembly: GCF_000785435.2. Taxonomy (GTDB): domain Bacteria; phylum Pseudomonadota; class Gammaproteobacteria; order Burkholderiales; family Burkholderiaceae; genus Paraburkholderia; species Paraburkholderia sacchari. The sequence goes on from NZ_JTDB02000004.1 coordinate 4,589, forward strand.
ATACCGGCCGGACATTCACGCTCGTCGAGCCGGAAATTGGCGGTTGGGGCGGGGAGCGTGGGCGGGACGGCAACAGTGCGATGTACTCGGGACTGCACGGCGAAACCTACAACTGTCCCGTTGAGGTTTGCGAGGCGCGCTATGGACTGTATGTCGACCGGATGGAATTGAACGACGAACCGGGCGGGTACGGAAAGTACCGGGGAGGGCGAGGAATTCGCGTCGACTACCAGGTCCGCTCGGATGGCACGTTCCTCACCTGCGGTTACACGCGCTCGAAAGTCCCGCCCTGGGGGCTGGAAGGCGGAACTGACGGATCGCCGAACTATGTCGAGGTAGTCCGTACGGACGGCCGCAGCGAGCGCTACTCGATGGTCAGTGGGTTGATCCTGAACAAGGGTGACGTGATCCACGTTCGGACTGGATCCGGCGGTGGCTACGGCGATCCCTCCGAACGCTCGCTCGAGGCTGTTCTTGACGACGTGAAGAATGGCTACGTGAGTACCGAGCTTGCTGAGAAGTTCTACGGGCTCAGGGTGTAAGGCACGAGCATACGGGACAGAGACAAGGGGTTGAAAGTCATGTTTGCAGATAGCGTCTACATCGGGCGCCGGCATGCGCTGCGGGAGAAGCTTGGCTCGGGATTGGCCCTCATCATGGGTAGTGTCGACGCGCCGATCAACTTTGCCCACAACGTGCATCCCTTCCGGCAGGATTCCACGTTTTCGTATTTTTTCGGCCTGAATCGACCAGGTCTCGCAGCATTTATCGACGCCGATCGAGGCGAGGACGTCATGTTTGGCGACGAGTCCGGACTTGATGATGAAATCTGGCTCGGGAACTTAGCGACACTTGCGGACCAGTGCGCAGCAGTCGCGGTTTCGGTTGTCAAACCGTATGCCGCCTTGCAGGAGGTAATCGCCGAAGCCGTTCGGCGTGGGCGTGACGTGCACTTCCTGCCGCCTTATCGAGCGGAGACGACACTCGAACTGTCGAGGTTACTCGGCTACCGGCCCAACGAAATAGGGATTCGCGCGTCGGCAGACCTGGTTCGGGCAGTGGTGAGCCTGCGCGAGATCAAGTCGGAAGTGGAGATTGCTGAAATCGAGAGTGCGCTCTCGATTGCCGATGAAATGCATCGCACTGCGATGCGACTGACGAAGGCGGGGGTGGTCGAGCGTGAAGTCGTTGCAGGCATGCGTCAGGTGCTCGGACGCAACGGCATGCTTGAAGCGTATCAGCCCGTGTTCACGAAGCGGGGCGAGATTCTTCATAACTTCAACTATAACCTTCGTCTGGAGCACGGTGACCTTGTCGTGAATGATTCTGGCGCGACCAGCACCATGGGTTATGCGAGCGACGTGACCCGGACCCTACCCGTCAGCGGCAGGTTCAGCCCTCGTCAGCGCGACTTGTACGAGCTTCTGCTGCGGGTTCAGGCAGCCGGTATCGATGCAATCCGCCCTGGGGTTCCTTTCGTCGATATACACCGGTTTGCGGTGCTGCGCATGGTGGAGGGCATGGCGGAAATGGGCTTTTTCAGAGGGGATCCGCTAGAGGTGGTCTCCTCTGGAGCCTACGCAATCTGCTTCCCGCATGGGCTTGGCCACCAGCTCGGCCTGGACGTTCACGACATGGAGTCGTTTGGAGAAGACCGTGTCGGTTACGACAACCAGTTCCAGAGAAGCCAGCTGTTCGGAATGTGCAGCCTGCGGATGGCTAAATGCCTGAACGCTGGCATGGTATTGACCGTTGAACCAGGAATTTACTTTATACCGACTCTGATCCGGCGCTGGAGCGTGGAGCGCCGTCACGAGCAGTTCATCGTCTATGAACGGTTCAAGAATTATCTCGATTTTGGAGGCATGCGTATCGAGGATGAGGTGCTAGTGACCACAAATGGAGCCCGCATTATGGGGCCAGGTACGCCCAAGACAATCGCCGAAGTGGAAAGCGCCATGACAAGTTAGTGCAGGCATCATCCGGTTCTGGTGAAAATCAGCTATCGGCTGAACAAGCGGGCGGGAGAGTGAGTTCGAGCGTGTTGATTTCGGCGTGAACCAAACCTGTATGCGTAGTAATGCTAATTATATTCATAAAGGAGACTTTTGTGAAACATTGTAGTTATATTCATTCACTCGCCAGCCTGTCAGTCGTTGCGATGCTTTCCGTGCCTTTGCATGCGAACGCCGACGAGTTCATCGGTTTCGGGCAGGCTGGCGTTCCCGGGGGGTGGGCACTTGAGGCCTTCCCGGTCTTCCAGCACACCTCACCGAATTCGAATTCAATCTATTCGTCATTCAATCCAGCATACTTCACCGAAACGGGCTTCACCGGCACCCACCGCGACCAGTTCGAATTCTGGATCAACGGCTCGGTTGGCTATTCGTCGAACAACTACGGCGTGCCCGGCGCGAGCGGTTGGGGATTTGCGTATCCGAACATCGGCATTGAGTATTACTACAACGTGGTTGTGCCTGACCAGCCGGCTGGATCACCTGGGTACAAGACCTTCTGGACGAGCCCGACGTTTACCGTAGTGTTTCCGAACGGAAAGGAAGGTAATAATGGCTTTGGCGCGGGAGCCAATCAGTACTCGTTTGGCTTTAACGTAAACAACTACCTTCAGATCGGCAGGATCGGTATTACCTTCAATCCAGTTGAACTGAACTATGCCACCCGCAACCTGAATGCGACGACGATCGCGAACGGCGAGATGGTGAAGCTGAAGGGCGGGCTAAGCGCCACATTCATGGATGTGGCTGCGGGTTACCAGGTTCGCGATGATCTGTTCCTCGGCATTCACCATGCGTACAGCATATATGGCTGGAGGGACTCGGACTTTGCAGAAAGTCGCGAGGGCAAGATCGGTCCTAGCTTCACGTACTTCGGGTTCGCTAAATACGGACTATATGTCTCCGGAAACATCAACTTTGACTACTACGTGTCTTCCAACCTGAAACGTTCGATATCCGTGACGATGGCAATCGTTAAGAACCTCTAACGGTCTGGCATTCGTTTGCTATGCCTTCGCTCCATCCGTTCGGGAATGGCAGGCAACCTAAATTATTTTCGAAGGAACGAACATGAATCATCAATTCAACAGTGAGCCGGCGGATGTTCCTGTGTCAGTCCGCTGGCTGAATCCGGTCGGCTATGCGGCGTGGGATACCCAGATCGGGCAATTGCTGCACTCGATCAAGCAACCATCGACGAGTGTGGAAGTTGTGTCGTTTGATATGACGCCGACACCGACACATCTGGAGTATCGCTCCTATGAAGCGCTGATCTATGAAAGAACCATCGCGGTTTCGCGAGACTCCGCCCAGCGAGGTATCGATGCGCTTGTAGTGGGCTGTTTCTATGATCCAGCGCTCGAGGGGGCCCGTGAAATCTCCGGGCAGACCATCGTGGTGGGTCCGTGTTTGGCGAGCGTGCAGATCGCAGCGAATCTGGCCAACCGCTTTTCGGTAATCGTCGGGCGCGAGAAATGGATCGAACAGATGACCGATCGTGTGCGAGCCTACGGTCAGATCGACCGACTCGCATCGATGCGCTCGCTCGGCATGGGGGTCAACGATTTTCAGGCTCAACCGGAAGCGACGCGCCAGCGAATCATCGAAGAGGCGAAGCGCGCGGTGCGCGAGGATCATGCGGAGGCGATCATCCTTGGTTGCACGATCGAGTTCGGCTTCTTCGATGCCGTGCAACAGGCAGTGGGCGTGCCGGTCATTGATCCTGTCGTGGCGGCCTTCAAGATGGCTGAATCACTCGCAAAGTTCAAGAAGCAATTCGATTGGAAGCCCAGCCGTGTCTGGAGCTGCGAGCCACCGCCGGAGTCGGAGTTGCACGATTTTGGGCTCTTCCAGGGGCAAGCACCTATCGGCAACTCGGTGTTGTTCTGACTGTGGCGCGAGATAAGGCCTGTGAGAACACAGGCTTGCGACGCACCCTTCGAGGAAAAGGAATTTCCATGAATAACCCTTCACAAAACACAGCCGGGCCGCTTAATTCGTCGTATGGCGGGGCTGCATCGCCTGAACGCGTCTCATCCAATGGGCAAAGCCAGATGGAAGCGCGGATTGGTGTCGGAAAGGTATTTGAGGCGCTACCGCTCACGATTGAGCACCTGAAGAGCTGCCTTGCGTTGTTTTTCGTCTTTGTGATCGAGGCGTGGGAGATGATGATTATCGTCTACACCTCCCCGCTGATCGCGAAGGACTTCAACCTTGGCGCGGTACAGGTGGGCAACCTGATTGGTGCGATCTTTGTCGGCATGGCAATCGGTTCGGTCCTATGGGGACCTGTGTTCGACAGGATCGGGCGTAAGAAGACGATTATTTCCAGCCTCGTGTTGTATGGGCTCGTGTCAATACTGAGTGTCATGTCGCCAGACTATGGCACGTTGTATGTCACGCGTCTCCTTGCCGGTGTGGTCGCGGCCGGAATGTTGGTTGTGACGTTCCCCTACTTTGTCGAGCTTCTGCCTGTGCGTGCTCGCGGGCCGTTTACGGTGTATCTGGCGGCTGGCTGGCCGATTGGCATGCTGCTCGCATTAGGCGCCACGATCTGGTTGATGCCGATGGGATGGCGTTGGGTTATCGGCTTCAGTTCCTTCGCTGCCCTCTGGGCGCTGGTCGTGGCATGGGCTGTGCCGGAATCCCCTTATTGGCTCGCTGCGACGGGACGTCAGGAACAGGCGAAGGCAGTCATCCTCCGTCTTAGCCGTGGCGCAACGGTCATCGCACCGCAACGCAGCTTGCACGTGGAGGAAGTGAAGGGCGGAGTCTGGCGTGATCTTCTGTCTGGACGAGTTCTGCCCGTCACGCTGCTGCAGGTCGCAATCAATTTCACGTTTTCATGGGGCTACTGGGGTCTGCAGACGTGGCTGCCGACGCTCCTGCAGCAGCGCGGACTTAGCTTGCCGCAAAGCTATAGCTTTATTGCGATTTCGGCTCTTTGCATGATTCCGGGGTACATGAGCGCGTCGTACCTGACCGGGAAGCTTGGCCGCAAGAAGGTTGTGATCGCATACGTTGCCCTGTCCGCGATCTCGGGATATGCGTTCGCGAACGTCCATACGATGACAGCACTGTATCTCAGCAATTTTGCTCTTGCGTTTTTCAGCCTTGGAGCTTGGGGAGTGTGGGATACGTGGGTCGGGGAACTGTATTCGACGCACTTGCGGACTGTCGGCTATAGCTGGGCCATCCTGGCGCAGCGTATCGCGAACATCCTGGCGCCGTCAGTAGTCGGCGTACTGGTCGCCCAAGGGTCGTCGTTTAACTTGACCACGACGTTCATCAACCTGTTTTTGGTTGCCACGGTGCTGATGGCGCTGTTCGTGCCCGAAACCGAAGGCAAGGATCTTGCCTAGTAGTGAATCTGTCCCGGAACGTCCGGGATATTCATGGTTATGCCGTTGCTTGCTGCAATGGCATAACCGTCCCCGCGCTGACGGGTTGGATCAAGGACGGTGAGGGTCTATCGAATGGAAGTGCAACGATTTGTCGTGTCCGATCGCACGGGGAGTAGCCGGCGAGGCGCATTCACGGAAGAAGGGAAATTGGATCAGGAACTGCTGAAAACTACGACGGTCGGGGTGAAGGTGGACGGCGCACTGCGGATGCGCCTGAGGGTGGCGGCCGAGCGTATTCAGCGCAGTCCGCATTGGCTGATGAAGCAGGCGATTTTTTCGTATCTTCAGAAGATCGAGGATGGAGAGGTACCAACCGAGTTGGTCGATCTACAGAATGCCATCGAGCCCAACGGCGATGCTGGCAGTGATGCAGGCCACGACCTTAGTCCCGAACCGTTCCTCGATTTCGCCCAGAACATCCAGCCGCAGTCGGTGCTGCGCGCGGCCATCACGGCCGCGTACCGCCGTCCGGAGCCGGAATGCGTGCCGTTCCTGATTGGCGAAGCGCGCCTGCCCGCGAACCTCACGGGCGACGTCACGAAGCTCGCCACGAAGCTCGTCGAGGCGTTGCGCGCCAAGGGCACCGGCGGCGGCGTCGAAGGCCTGATCCACGAGTTCTCGCTGTCGAGCCAGGAAGGCGTCGCGCTGATGTGCCTCGCCGAAGCGCTGCTGCGCATTCCCGACCGCGCCACGCGCGACGCGCTGATTCGCGACAAGATCAGCAAGGGCGACTGGAAATCGCACGTAGGCCACGCGCCCTCGCTGTTCGTGAACGCCGCCACCTGGGGTCTCATGATCACCGGCAAGCTGGTCACGACCAACAGCGAGACCGGCCTTTCCTCGGCGCTCACGCGCATGATCGGCAAGGGCGGCGAGCCGCTGATCCGCAAGGGCGTGGACATGGCCATGCGCCTGATGGGCGAGCAGTTCGTCACGGGCGAGAACATCTCCGAGGCGCTCGCCAACAGCCGCAAGTTCGAAGCGCGCGGTTTCCGTTACTCGTACGACATGCTCGGCGAAGCGGCCACGACCGAAGCCGATGCGCAGCGCTACTACGCTTCCTACGAGCAGGCGATCCACGCGATCGGCAAGGCCGCGGGCGGACGCGGCATCTACGAAGGCCCCGGCATCTCGATCAAGCTCTCCGCGCTGCATCCGCGCTATTCGCGCGCGCAGCAGGAGCGCACCATGAGCGAGCTGCTGCCGCGCGTGCGCGCGCTCGCCGTGCTCGCGCGCCGCTACGACATCGGCCTCAATATCGACGCCGAGGAAGCCGACCGCCTCGAACTCTCGCTCGACCTGCTCGAAGCGCTGTGCTTCGACCCGGATCTGGCGGGCTGGAACGGCATCGGCTTCGTGGTGCAGGCTTACCAGAAGCGCTGCCCGTTCGTGATCGACTACATCGTCGATCTCGCGCGCCGCAGCCGTCACCGCATCATGGTGCGCCTCGTGAAGGGCGCCTACTGGGACACGGAAATCAAGCGCGCCCAGGTGGACGGCCTCGAAGGCTATCCGGTCTACACGCGCAAGATCTACACCGACGTGTCGTATATCGCCTGCGCCAAGCGCCTGCTCGGCGCACCCGACGCGGTGTATCCGCAGTTCGCCACGCACAACGCGTACACGCTCTCGGCGATCTATCACCTCGCGGGCAATAACTACTATCCCGGCCAGTATGAGTTCCAGTGTCTGCACGGCATGGGCGAGCCGCTGTACGAGGAAGTGACGGGCCCGGTCTCGCAGGGCAAGCTTAACCGTCCGTGTCGCGTCTACGCGCCGGTCGGCACGCACGAAACGCTGCTTGCGTATCTCGTGCGCCGCCTGCTCGAAAACGGCGCGAACACGTCCTTCGTGAATCGCATCGCCGACGAAACCGTGCCGGTGAGCGAGCTGGTCGCGAATCCCATCGACGAAGCCGCGAAGGTCGTGCCGCCCGGCGCGCCGCACGCGAAGATTCCGCTGCCGCGCAATCTCTACGGCAGCGAGCGCCAGAATTCGATGGGCCTCGACCTCTCGAACGAGCATCGTCTGGCTTCGCTGTCTTCGGCGCTGCTCGCTAGCGCGCATCATCCGTGGCGCGCCGCGCCGATGCTCGCCGCGGCCGATATTGCCGATGGCGCCGCACGCGACGTGCGCAATCCCGCCGATCATCGCGATCTCGTGGGAACCGTTGTGGAAGCAACGAGCGAGCACGTGAGCGCAGCGCTTACCCACGCGGTCTCGACCGCGCCGATCTGGCAGGCCACGCCCGTGGAAGCGCGCGCGGATTGCCTCGCGCGCGCCGCCGACTTGCTCGAAGCGCAGATGCACACGCTGATGGGCCTGATCGTGCGCGAGGCGGGCAAGTCGCTGCCGAACGCCGTGGCGGAAATCCGCGAGGCCATCGACTTCCTGCGCTATTACTCCACGCAGATCCGCGAAGAGTTCTCGAACGACACGCATCGTCCGCTCGGTCCGGTGGTGTGCATCAGCCCGTGGAACTTCCCGCTCGCGATCTTCATGGGCCAGGTGGCCGCGGCGCTCGCCGCGGGCAATACCGTGCTCGCGAAGCCCGCCGAACAGACGCCGCTGATCGCCGCCCAGGCGGTGCGCATTCTGCGCGAAGCGGGCGTGCCCGCGGGCGCGGTGCAACTGCTGCCGGGCGACGGCGAAACGGTTGGCGCTGCGCTGGTGGCCGATGCGCGCACGCGCGCCGTGATGTTCACGGGCTCGACCGAAGTCGCGCGGCTCATCAACAAGACGCTTTCGCAGCGCCTCGATTCGGATGGCCGGCCGATTCCGCTGATCGCCGAAACGGGCGGGCAGAACGCGATGATCGTCGATTCGTCGGCGCTGGCCGAGCAGGTCGTCGCCGACGTGCTGCAAAGCGCGTTCGATTCGGCGGGCCAGCGCTGCTCGGCACTGCGCGTGCTGTGCCTGCAGGAAGACGTGGCCGAGCGCACGCTCGAAATGCTCACGGGCGCGATGCAGGAACTCGCGGTGGGCAACCCCGATCGGCTGTCGGTCGACGTGGGCCCGGTGATCGACATCGAAGCGAAGCGCGGCATCGACGCGCACATCGGCGCGATGCGCGAAAAGAGCCGCAAGGTCACGCAGATGCCGATGGCGGAGAGCTGCGCGCAAGGCACCTTCGTGCCGCCGACGCTGATCGAAATCGACAGCCTCGAGGAACTCAAGCGCGAAGTGTTCGGGCCGGTGCTGCATGTGATCCGCTATCGCCGCAGCCAGCTGGACAAACTGCTCGAGCAGATCCGCGCGACGGGTTACGGCCTCACGCTCGGCATCCATACGCGCATCGACGAAACGATCGCGCATGTGATCGGCCGCGCGCACGTGGGCAATATCTACGTGAACCGCAACGTGATTGGCGCGGTGGTGGGCGTGCAGCCGTTCGGCGGCGAAGGGCTCTCGGGCACGGGGCCCAAGGCCGGCGGCGCGCTGTATCTCTCGCGTCTTTTGGCCAAGCGTCCGGCGGGGCTGCCGCAGTCGCTCGCGAAGGCGCTCGTGGTGGATGCGCCGCAAGAGGGCGCGGATAGCAGCAGCGCACCGCAGGCTGCACTCACCGCGCTACGCGACTGGCTGCTCGCCGAGCGCGAACCCGCACTCGCGGCGCGCTGCGACGGCTACCTGTCGCAGATCCCTGCGGCCATGACGGCAGTGTTGGCCGGTCCCACGGGCGAGCGCAACACGTACACGCTCGGCGCGCGCGGCACGGTGTTGTGCGTGGCGTCGACGGCAAGCGGAGCGCGCATGCAGTTCGCGGCGGCGCTGGCCACGGGCAACCGGGCGCTGTTCGAAGGGGAGGCGGGCGAGCAGCTTCAAGATGCGCTGCCGGCTTCGCTTAAGCAGTACGCGAGCGTGAAGAAGAACGCTGAGGCTTCGTTCGATGCCGTGCTCTTCGAAGGTGACAGCGACGAACTGTTGAGGCTCGTGAAGGATGTCGCGAAGCGCGTTGGTCCGATCGTGTCGGTACAGGGCGTCACAGCCCGTGTGCTGGAGAGCGGCGACGACTACGCACTCGAGCGTCTGTTGACGGAGCGTTCGGTCAGCGTGAACACGGCAGCAGCGGGTGGTAATGCGAATTTGATGACGATCGGCTGAATATTCCGGCTTGCCGGAGGCTCGTCCCCCCCAGTAGTTGCCGCGGTTGGGGAGGTGAGATTCGAGAGGCGAGCCGCTTCTCATGATTTGGCAATGCGTTTCGTACCGGTGGTATCAAGAGATGTTAGTTAACGAATTGGAGAATCAATAATGTCTATCCGGGCTCTGAAGGTATGTGTGGGGACGCTGGTTTTGGCCACGACGTTTGGTGTATGGGCGCAGGGCGGTGGGGAGCCAATTTCTCCTGAAGCGGCATCCGCGCTAGTTGCCTCAAAGGCAAAGGACAAGCAGCTCGCCTCTGACGTCACTGCGGCGGTTACCGGTGCCGGTGTCAACGGGTCGAAGCTCAAGGTACGTACATATCATGGAGTCGTGACACTGAAGGGTTCCGTTCCGAGCGCCGATCAGGTGCAAGCAGCTTCGACGGCGGCGGCAAACGTGCAAGGTGTTACCGCCGTGAAGAATAAGTTGAGCGTTCGCAAATGACCCAATGGGATCAAGGCGCGCTACGTTAGCGTGCCCACTCTCATGTCTGGGGCTGCAACATGCCCCGCTGGGAACTGGTCGTGATGCTTCACAATGGTGAGCGAGAATATTCATGATAGGCATTCGGTCGCCTGCCCCGAACTGTCGAGTATCCGAGGCGTCTGCTTCTGGAGCCAGCCCGCGGAGGTTGGTACTCGCTCATCACCGCGGCCCCCATTTTTCAGAGCTAACGTCAAGAATGGGGTATCGGCAGTATCGCGACGGTCGATTTCAAGCGGGGAATTTCTGCTGAACCGCTCGGGCTGGTGTTTACCCTTTCTAACCTACTCGTTTGGGTAGGCTCGAGTATATGAGTTGAAAGTGCCTACCCGCTGTGCCTGTTGTTAGCCGGATCGCCGAGCTCTACTCTGATCGAAATCGAAAATGGGTGCTCGTTGTCAATAAGGCTCGCGAACATTTTCGTCAGGCAAATTTCTTTATGCGGGCATAGTGGCGAATGGCGTGGCGTTATCTTTTTGTTGGCCAACTCCGCAATCTCGTGAAACACAGGAATCGATACGGTCGATGGTCACTAATATGCAAAGCAGCCTGATCGGAAGATGGAGAAACGAATACGGGTCGATCCTCGCAGTTCACTCGCACGCATCAGACGGCGCCCTGAGCGGTACCTATACTTCCGAAACGGGAGCGTCGGGAACCTACAGGGTGAATGGATGGGCACCTGAATCCGAATTGTCCAACCGGCCGATATCGCTTTCCGTTTTCTGGAGGCCGATTGGCTGCACGGAAGTTGATCCAAGCTGGAACTGGGTATCGATTATGACGGGGGTTTTGTTTCTCGACACCCCCGACTCGCAGCCAATCATCAGGTTCCTGCATGGACTGGTCGCGTCCACGCCATTCGAGGCGGTGGAGACGCGCCGATGCGGCGTCTATGCGGAGTCGCTAACGTTTCGGCGAGTGACCAGCCACGAGGCGGGTCTGGTGACACCGGAGCATTTCCCGGACGATGATCTTGCGCTAGGGTCCGCACGAGCCATTTTGGTCAATGTTGATCCAGCCTCGAACTACAAGAACGTGGATTTCACCTACGACGTCAGTGGCGATTGCATTGGCCGCGTGAACGGTGTGGTTGTAACCGGTTTCATCGACCCACGCCCTCCCGCTGACGTTCAGGGTATTGCCCTCACTGGCATTTGTATGACAAATCGTGTATGCGCCGTCGGGTTCGGGGGATTCATTGACCTGCGCAGTTCGACTGCAACGCTTGATCTGTTCGAATCTGCTGCAGTGAAGTATCCAAACAAGTACTCGGCAGTTGCTGTGAGTCAGGAACGTTTCGTTGTCGAGTTCAAAGAACCGTCCGCTGAGCAAACCAGGAATCGTTAGACTGTTGTGGAAGGTGGCTCGATGTCAGTCGCGTTCGGGAACTTTACGACGGTGCACGTGAGCAGTATCTTTCGTTGTGCGAGCGCATAAAAGCACATCACGGCATGAACCATCAAACGCAAGAGTCGAATCTATCCAGTGCCTGGATGTGGGTGGGTAAGCTCGCCCCGCCGCAAACCCAGCTTGAAGCGGTGCCACGGCGCGCATTGCTGGAAAGACTTCAGCACGATGCGCTCAAGCCGCTCACGTTGATGATCTCGCCCCCGGGCTTTGGCAAGACAACTTTGCTCGCTCAATGGCGAACGTCGCTGCTGCAGGATGGAGACGGGGCACCGGTAGCCTGGCTGTCGCTCGATGAAGCGGATAAAGATGCGAACCGCTTTCTCGCCTATCTCGTGGTGGCGCTAGAAGAGGCCGGACTGGACGTTGGTGCATTGTCTCCTTTGGCTCATTCTCAGGCCCTCGATGCGCGCCCACAGCGGACAGTGGTCGCACTGCTGCAGGCGCTTGCGCGCTCCGGCCGTCGGTTTTCGCTGATGCTCGATGATTATCATCGGGCGGAGTGCGACGCGATCAATGAAATTGTGCTGACGCTGCTGGAGCGCGGCAGTCCATGGCTGCACCTGGTTGTCGCGAGTCGAAGCCGGCCATCATGGCCCTTGGCAACGCTCAAGGCTCGCGGGCTCGTGCATGAAGTTGAGGCCAGTGATCTCGTGCTGTCCCTGTCCGAAGCATCGCAGATTCTGGGTCCCGAACTGGGGCAGTCCGCCCTCGCAACAGTTCATTCAAAGACTGAGGGCTGGGCGGTCGCCGTGCAACTCGCGCGACTGTGGCTTGCGCGAGGGAGCGGGTCGGCATTCGGACTTCCGTCATTTTCCGGGCGAGTGGCGGAGGTGGCCGAATATCTGGCCGAGCAGATCCTGGATAACATGCCAGAGGACTGTCGCGAATTCCTTCTCGAAACGTCGCTTCTGGAGCGTTTTAACGCGGAGCTTGCCGATGTTGCGCGTGGCAGACATGACAGCGCGATGCTGCTCTCGCGGTTGACACAGTTCGAGGCCCTCCTTGTTCCGCTGGACGCCCATCACAGCTGGTTTCGTTACCATCATCTCCTGGCGGATTTCCTGCGGCCGCGACTGGACGCACGTCGGGCGCAACAGATTCATCGTGCCGCAGCAGGGTGGCTCGCCGAACAGGGCGACTGGGTTATCGCGGTCTCGCACGCCTTGCGTGCCAACGATGCCGAACTCGGTGTGCGGCTTGTCCATCATGCTGGTGGATGGAAGTTGGTGCTGCGCAAAGGCATCCTCTACACGCAGAGCCTCCTGCAGCAGTTCGACGACCTGACCCGGCGAAGCGAGCCCGAACTGGTCCTCATGCAATCGTATCTGCAGGCCAAGCTCGGCAACGAAGCATTGGCGTCGGAGCTGATGCGGCTGGCCGAAGTCTCGGTAAAAGGTGACCCATGCCTCGAGCGTGATTTCGATGTGATACAGGCGATGGTGCATGTCTATTTCGACCGCTTCGAGGACCCCGGGAACTGGCCCATTACCGGTGCTGCAGCGGGCGAACGCCTCCCCGACGACCCACTTGCCCAGGGCACGCTCCTGTGCGTTGGGGCCGTAGGCTCAATTGCCCAGGGGCGCATGCCTGACGCCGTCCAGGCAGCAAGAGCCGCCCGCGCGCAGATGCGGCTGGTGGGGAGCCCCTTGGGGGAAAACTACTGCCTGATGCATGAGGCGCTGGCCCTTGCTATGAGTGGGCCCGTGACGGCATCCAGGCAACTGATTGACGAGGCGCTGACGCTGGCCGAAGCGAATTTCGGCACGGAGAGTTCGCTCAAGGCCATGGTTGGCTGCTTCAAGGCCCAGCATCTCTACTGGCAAGGACGGTGGAGCGAAACGCAACGCTGGTTACAGGAAGCCCAGGAGTCACTCGAGCACACGGATGGCTGGCTGGACGTTTTCGCGGCTGCTGCTGAAGTCTCCTGGCGTACAGGACTGCGACAACACGGCTTGCAGCATGCGCTCGCGGTATTGGACCATACCGCGCAGCTTGCCAGCGATCGCCACCTGCCGCGGCTTGGGCACCTGGTTCGGGCATGGCGCGTCGACTTGCTGTCGCAATGCGGACTCACTGCCCAGGCCCAGCAGGAGGCGCAGGCCGCGAAACTCGACTTCGCTCCCCATTCACCGGCAGACGCCGCATTGGACTGGCGCAACCGCGAGGCCGGTGTGCTCGCGCTCGCACGTATGCAACTGGCGACAGGCGCTGCTACGGCTGCGCTTTCGCGCTTACAACGCGGTGCGGATGTACTGGAAAATGCAGGCCTCCAACTACCGGCATTGCGCTTGCGGCTAATGGCTCTTGTTGCGCAGTCCAGGGCCCAGGAAGGCAATATCGGCCAGGCGGAAATCCGCGAGGCCCTCTCACCGGTGTTACAACACGCTCTACCCGGTCTGTTGCTGGAAGTCGGACCGGCCATACTGCCAATTCTCCAGCGAATGGAAACCGGGCTCCCTCCAGCGGTGTCTACTGTCATGACACAGTTGCGTGGGTGGCAGGCGCATCCAGTTCGCCAGCGAGGCCGGTTCAGCGTGAAGGAAACGCAGGTGTTGGAACTACTGGCGAGCGGTCAATCCAACAAGGCTATTGCGCGTGCACTTGACGTCTCCGAGAACACCGTGAAGTTCCACCTCAAGCAGATCTTCCAGAAACTTGCCGTCGATAGTCGTGCTGCGGCCATCAGCGCCGCATTACAGCAAGGGATCCTTTCCTCGGAGCCCTAGGAGCCCAGTCTCGGTGGAAATTATGAACTTCGTTGAAATGTCTGCTGTCGCGCAATGTCGCGCCCGTTGGGGTAGTGGAAATTTGCTATTGAAAGCGCTATCGGCGGATTGACGGTATTGCCGAGTGTGGTCTGAGAAAGTGTGCAGCGCGCGAGGGTTGATCCTGGGTCCGTAGATGGATGGACTCGCTACAATCGCCAGCGGCCGGGGCGCTGTGATCCAGCGACGCCGGCGGGCAGGACGGGCTATCCCCCCGGTCCAAAATCAATGCAGAGGCCGATCCTACAGGAGACAGGCATGTCTGACAGACTTATCATTTTTGACACCACTCTGCGCGATGGCGAACAGTCGCCCGGCGCGTCGATGACGAAGGACGAGAAGATCCGGATCGCGAAGCAGCTCGAACGCATGCGGGTCGACGTGATCGAAGCCGGCTTCGCGGCAAGCTCGAACGGCGACTTTGAGGCAATCCGCGCGATCGCGGCCAATGTAAAGACTAGCGTTGTTTGTTCGCTCGCTCGCGCCAATGAACTGGACATTGCGCGTGCAGCCGACGCCCTGAAGCCGGCCAACCGGTCCCGCATCCACACGTTCATTGCGACCTCTGCGTTGCACATGGAAAAGAAGCTGCGCATGACACCCGAGCAGGTGTACGAGCAGGCGCGTCTCGCGGTGCGCCTGGCGCGCAACTTTACCGATGACGTCGAGTTCTCGCCGGAAGACAGTAGCCGTTCTGACATGGACTTTCTGTGCCGCGTGCTGGAAGCGGTGATCGATGAGGGCGCGAACACCATCAACATTCCCGATACGGTCGGCTATGCGGTGCCGGAGGGTTACGCAGCGCTGATCAGGCAGCTGCGCCAGCGCATTCCGAATTCGGACCGGGCGGTGTTCTCGGCTCATTGCCACGACGATCTCGGCATGGCGGTGGCGAACTCACTGGCAGCTGTCAAGTCCGGTGGTGCGCGCCAAATCGAATGCGCGATCAACGGCCTTGGCGAGCGGGCGGGCAATGCCGCGCTCGAGGAAGTTGTGATGGCAGTCAAGACGCGGCGTGACTACTTCGGGCTCGAGATCGGCATTGACACCACGCAGATCGTTGAGACCTCGCAGCTGGTCTCGGAAATCACGGGCTTCGTGGTCCAGCCGAACAAGGCGGTGGTCGGCGCAAATGCCTTCGCCCATACGTCGGGCATTCACCAGGATGGCGTACTGAAGGCGCGCGATACCTACGAGATCATGCGCGCCGAAGACGTGGGCTGGAGCGCGAGCCGGATCGTGCTCGGCAAGCTGTCGGGCCGCAACGCGTTCAGGCAGCGGCTGCAGGAACTCGGTCTCCCGCTGGGCAGCGAAAGCGAACTGGATACCGCGTTCGTGCGCTTCAAAGCGCTGGCTGATCGTAAAACAACGGTTTCGGATGACGCGTTGCTGGCACTAGCGCGCGAATGCGGCATCGTCGGGACGCACGGCGCGCGGAGTAGCTGACGCCTCTGTTACTTGCCCGGGTGCCGCCATTAAATGGAAAGTGGCGCCGCCGATGGCGGACGCGCTCACGCACCCCGGAGCCGGTGCTAGTGTTGAGCAGCGTCGGTTCACGGACGTTAGGCGCAGGCATTCATTAAGACACCTAAACTACACCTTAGACATCGTCGGAATATTGAACAATGAGCACTGACACACAACTGCAGTTCGTCGAGACACCTCACCCCGCGCGCACACCACCTGACCAGATTGCGACCAGCATCGTGAACCCCGTGTTCGGACGCGTCTTCACCGACCACATGGTCACGATCAAGTGGACTGACCGCCTCGGCTGGCACGACGCCAGGGTGGAACCCCGCCGTCCGTTCCAGATCGATCCAGCCTGTTCGGTGCTGCACTACGCGCAAGAAATTTTTGAAGGCATGAAAGCGTACCGCAGCGTGGGCGGGGAGATCTTGCTTTTCCGGCCGCTGGAAAACGCTAGACGGTTTCGCGCTTCGGCCGCCCGCATGTCCATGGCCGAATTGCCGGAAGCACTCTTCCTTCAGGCGGTCGAAGCACTCGTCAGGACAGACCGCAACTGGGTTCCTGGCGGCGACGGCAGCCTTTATCTGCGCCCGTTCATGTTCGCCTCGGAAAGCTTTCTCGGCGTGCGCGCGTCGAGCGAGTACGTGTTCTGCGTGATCGCCTGCCCGGTCGGACCGTACTTCAAGGCCGGCAAAACGGCGGTGAACGTGTGGGTGTCGGACCAATACACGCGCGCGGCCCCTGGTGGCACCGGCGCGGCGAAGTGTGGCGGGAACTATGCGGCCAGCCTGATCGCACAGACAGAAGCCTCGGCGAAGGGCTGCGACCAGGTCGTCTTTCTCGACGCAGCGGAGCACCGATGGATCGAGGAACTGGGCGGCATGAACGTGTTCTTCGTGATGGACGACGGCTCACTATTGACGCCGCCGCTATCGGGCACGATTCTGCCGGGCATTACCCGTGCGTCGATAATCGAACTGTCCAAACGGGACGGCATTGCAGTCAGCGAGGTACCGTACGTGTTCGACGCATGGCGTACCGACGCCGGCAGCGGTCGCGTTAAGGAGGCGTTCGCGTGCGGCACCGCTGCGGTTGTCACCGCGATCGGCCAGGTGCGCCATGCCGGAGGGGAATTCACAATCGGCCACGGCGACGAAGGCGAAGTGACGCGACACATCCGCACGCTGCTGACCGGGATCCAGCGCGGCAAAATCGCAGACCCATTCGGATGGGCCCATCGCGTCAAATGAGAATGGAGAGAACTGCGTTGAGCGAACGTAATCGCGGACTCATCCGGCGCGCTGAGCAAGTCTGGCAGACACACTGCCGAACCCCGTAGGCCGAAATCGCGTATTGCGCTCGACGGGTCGGGAGTTGGAAAAGTGGCCATGGCAGCCGGATTGGGACTCGCCGCGATTGCGACGTGGAAGCCACGGGAGCCTGTGTACGCGCGTCAACTCTCGACCCGGCCAGGGAGCGCGTGGGGGACTCCTCCGCGCGACTTGCGTACCGCTATAAAAACGTTGGTCACGTATGCGCGGGCGTCGCGGAGAAAAACTTCCCAACGCGTGCTGTTACCATAAAACTTCAGTCCCTTGCGTCCTTTAGGCGAGGTTAGCTACAAGCGGCCGGCGAAAATGCAAGAGCATACGTCGACCCAAATAGGGAGGAGGGTGCCTGGTTGAAGAAAAACATTCGTCGCGCAATCGGCTGTCTTCGAACTACAAAATCTCAGTGACTATGCTGGTTTTTCTGGATACCGAGTACACCGGTTACGAGCAAGCCGCTCCGCAACTTATAAGTCTGGCGCTCGTTACAGAGGACGGGAAGCGCGAGTTCTACGTGGAGATCTCCGATACATGGCGGGTAAGTGACTGCACCGAATTTGTCAAACGTGAAATCCTTCCGCTCCTCAATGGCCCACATCGCACAACCGTGCAAGCCCGGACTGAACCAAATTCATTGTTTGCAAATTCCCCACGCCGAGTGCAAGCAGCGCGCGATTCAGCGACAGACTTCAGATTCTTGCTCGGTCTGCTCGGCTTGCCGCGTCCCATGAATCTTGCTCCCCATTATTTTGATCTGCGACCGTTGATCGATACCACGATCTATGTTTCGGGTAGAGAAGGCGCGCGCAAAGCTTGAGCGTAGGTGCGCAGCCCGGTCGCCGGCAACGCATCGAAGGGGCGACTGCCGCCTATGACCTCGAACACATCGGACAGACGCAACTTATTGCGCGGTTGTGGTGCCGCGAGCGTTGTAGTATGACGACATCGCCGTCCGATTAAGCGCTATCGAATTGCTGATGGCAGATCTGGCTCTTTCAGCGGCGCAGTTCCATTTTGTTCCGCCACTCAGCGGGGGTAGGTCTGGGGGTAATCGTACATCGCCACATTGCCAATCGCTTATGGAACGGGCCTGAGCACTCACAATGAGAACCCGACGCGGATCAGCTTCTCCGATTGTGTCCTTGACACGGGCCGGCCTTGTCAGGGCGACATTAGAAAGCGCCTGACGGTATTGATGACGATGTCGTCGCGACCGATCATCTCGATGTGATGTCAGCGGGCGGCGTTATAGAGCCAATCCGGGGGCGGCGTAATCGGGCCACCTGAGGGGCGGCGCAATGCGGAACTCGCGTAGTGGTACGAAGGACTTCTTGACGTACTTGACTCCGGATTCAACGATTCCCTTCTTGGCTGGGTCGTGCGGCGGACATGGGTCGATGCGGAAACCGTATGCTTCGGCGAGCCCCGCGTAGGAGCGCTGAACCCCAGGACTGTGCAGGCAGTGCCGGATGATCGCGCACTTGGCGTTGTCGATCGTCACCCGGGAAGGACAGCCCCCGAACCATTCGAAGGCACGGCGATGACAGGCTAGCCACGTCTCGACTGTCTGGTTTTCCCCTTCCTTTGTTGCCGGAATGCGACATCGGTGTCCAAGGAGTTGCGAAGAGATCCGGCGTAAGTTTTGGCGTAGGTTTTTGCTCGATGTCCTGCCAGAAAAGGCCGCGCGACTACTTCGAAGAGAATGAGTAGTAAGATTGACATTCGGATGAGTGCCAGTGTCGGCGTTTAGATGGTTGAAAAATAAGTGTTTTTTAGAATTTCGTGGCGTGATGGCATCCGCCTGTTCGCATATGCGAAAAAATAATGAACAAATGAAAGAAAAGTAAGATTCGGCTTGATGAGGAGCGGCCGGATTTGCTGGATTTAAATCTAAGCAATTGATTTGAAAAGGTGTTCTGTTGGGTGTCAAGCGCTGGGTTAATTATCCTCCGCTCGCCTTTCCCTGTTTGAGTCGGCGATGTTGGCGTAGGTTTTTCCCCTGTTGGGAGGGAACCTACGCCATGTGTCCTCCTCCGCAAAAACCTACGCCGGGGATACAGATGTCGATTCCATTTCAGTGGCAATTCCTCGCACGATTGCATGAATCAATTACTCGGCGACATACGCCAAGTAGGGTAGCGATAAAGGGCTTTAAAAATATAGGAATACTTATATTTATAGCGTGGCCGTGTATCGTGTTTCCGCGGTCTGTTCGATGGCTTGGTAACTAGCCACGACTGTTTTTTAAGGCGGCAATGGCGCACACTGTGACGCCGCAGCGTCAGGCGTCTGCGGCACATCGCCTTTTCAGGAGCTTCAGCCCACCGCCTCTATTGTGGCAATCGCTTTCTCGGCGGCAGGCGAGAGGGTCCGTTGCGCAAGATAAGCAATCGAATATTGCACCTTCAGATCCTGCATATCTTCGATCTGCAACTGAACGAGTTCGCCCGACACGAGCTCATCTTCCAGTGCGCGGTTCGGCGCGATCAAAACCACGTCCTCATGGCAGGCGAGCTGCGTTAACGCGCGAAAATCGGTGCTTTCGACGCGCGTCGCCACGTCTTCGCCCGGGCGGCATCGCAGCATCGTTCGCCAGAGTTCGTGTACGGAGACCGGGAGCGGCACCGAAGCCAGCCTGGCTTCGCGGATCTGCGCCAGCTCGACCGGACCGGCGCAAAGTGGATGAAGAGGTCGCGCGAAAAATCCGATCGGTTCGGGCATCAGCGGACGCACTTCCAGTTCCACGGTGAGCGGCATCAGGCGGTTTGCGGTCAGCACGAAATCCAGCTGCTCCGACTGCAGTGCCGCGAACAAGGCTTCGCTGCTATTCACTTCCGCGTTGACGCGCAGATTGGGCCAGTCGCGCTGCATGATCCTTAGCACCCGGGACAGCAGAATCGCCGCTGGAAACGGGCCGAGCCCGAATCGCACGACGCCCATTTCGTGCTGTTGTACGAGCTGGAGGTCCCGCTCCAGACAGCTCGCCTCAAACAGAATGCGCCTTGCGCGCTCGAGCACCATGCGCCCCGTCGATGTCAATGTCACGCCACGCGCACCACGATCGAGGAGCGCCATGCCAGCTTCGTCCTCCAGAGCCTGGATGCTGCGCGTCAATGCCGGTTGAGTGAGATTGACTCGCCGCGCCGCCGCCGCGAGTGTGCCTTCCTCAACTACCGCCACCAAATGTTCCAGTCGCTTCAGGTTCACGGATTAACCTTTTTTGCATGGCTCGAATAAAAAACTTTCATTTGAATTATATGCCGCCAGGCGATCAAATATCGCCTGTGGCCTTCGGATTTATCTGACTCCCGGCTTTTCCGTTGCATTGCTCATACGAAACGCCTTCGTGCGGTGCGGCCGAGGATGCCGCTTTCCCGGGGGCATCGATCGAACATCGACCGAAAGTTCGCCATATTGGTAGCACAACGAAACATCAAGACGATAGCCGGAGACCCTGAACATGTCGTTTGCCCCTTCCATCTCACCGTCCGAAAACGAGCATGCAGCGCGCTTCGCCACGCCGTCGACCGTAGCGGCCCACCAGCAGGCCATCCGCGAACTGCCCCCCGAAGACCATATGGACGAGGAGGAGGCAAGACGCGGGTTCATCGGCACGGTGCCCGATGCCGAAGTGCGCGACGCCTACGGCAAGCTGGTATGGAGCGTGGCCGACTACGGCTTCCTGAACGACCCGGTGGCGCCGGCAACCGCTCACCCGTCATTGTGGCGTCAGGCGCGGCTCAACCTCATTCACGGTCTCTTCAAGGTCACCGAACGCATCTATCAGGTGCGAGGTTTCGATCTGTCGAACATGACGATCATCGAGGGCGATGCGGGGCTCATCATCATCGATCCGCTGACCTGTCGCGAGACGGCTCACGCAGCGCTCGACCTGTACCTGAGTCACCGGCCCGCGAAACCCGTGGTCGCCGTGATCTACAGCCACAGCCACGCCGATCATTTCGGCGGCGTGAAGGGCGTGACGACCGAGGCCGACGTGCGCGCCGGCAAGGTGGCCGTGATCGCGCCGTTCGGCTTCATGGAAGAGGCCGTGTCCGAAAACGTCATGGCGGGAACCGTCATGTGGCGCCGCGCGCAGTTCCAGGGCGGCTCCACCCTCGCGCGCAACGCCTGTTGCCAGATCGATGCAGGGCTCGGCAAGACCGGGCCGAGAGGCACCGTCACGCTGATCGAGCCCACGCTGCTGATTCGCGAGCTGACCGAGACGCACGTGATCGACGGCATCGAGATCGTGTTTCAGCTGACGCCGGAGAGCGAGGCACCCGCTGAAATGCACTTCTTCTTTCCGCAATTGCGTGCGCTGAACCTGGCCGAGAATGGCACGCGCACGCTGCACAATCTCTGTCCGCTGCGCGGCGCGCAGGTCCGCAATGCGAGATTGTGGTCGAACTACCTGAACGAGTCGCTCGAGCGCTATGCGCCTCATGCCGACGTCGTGTTCGCCCAGCATCATTGGCCCACGTGGGGCAATGCGCGCATCGCCGCCTTCATCGAGCAGCAACGCGATCTCTACAAGTTTCTGCACGATCAGACCGTGCGCATGATGAACCACGGTCTCACCGGCATCGAGATTGCGGAACAGATGCGCCTGCCCGATAGTCTCGCTTCGCAATGGCACGCGCGCGGCTACTACGGAACCGTTTCGCACAACGTCAAGGCGATTTACCAGTTTTACCTCAGCTGGTACGACGGCAACCCGAGCAACCTGCATGCGTTGCCGCCCGAGATGTCGGGTCCGCGCTATGTCGAGTACATGGGGGGCGCGCAGGCCA
The DNA here is from genome assembly GCF_000785435.2 of Paraburkholderia sacchari. Taxonomy (GTDB): domain Bacteria; phylum Pseudomonadota; class Gammaproteobacteria; order Burkholderiales; family Burkholderiaceae; genus Paraburkholderia; species Paraburkholderia sacchari. The sequence continues at coordinate 26,403 of NZ_JTDB02000004.1, forward strand.
TGATCGAACGCGCGCATCGCGACTTCGAGCGTGGCGAATACCGCTGGGTCGCGCAGGTCATGAATCATCTGGTATTCGCCGAACCCGGCAACCGCGAGGCACGCGAACTGTGCGCGGCGGCGCTCGAACAGATGGGCTTCCAGGCCGAATCGGCGACGTGGCGCAACGCGTTCCTGCTCGGCGCCCGCGAACTGCGCGAGGGCCGCGCGAGTACCGCGGCGGTCAACCCGCGCAGCGCCGACATGGTGTGCGCGATCAGCGACACGCTGTTCTTCGACTACCTCGCGATACGGGTGGATGGTCTCAAGGCCCAGCACATGCACAGCCGTTTCGCGTGGCATTTCACCGATACGGGCAAGCGCTATGCGCTCAATCTGCAGCACGGCGCGCTGACCCACTCGGAAACGCCGCATGTCATGCCTGCGCATGTGACGGTGTCGCTGTCCCGCGCAACGCTGAACCGGATCCTTCTGGCGCAGACCACGTTCCCGGACGCCATCGCGCAAGGGCATATCGTGCTCGACGGCGAGGCGGATCGCTTTACGGCATTGCTGGCCACGCTGGACCGTTTCAGCGGAGATTTCAATGTTGTGGAGCCGTGAGCGGTAACGATCACGGCACGTTTCGCGATCCTCAACAGTCATTTCATCCCGTACGATCATGCGTGTCGCTCCTCCTGTTGTTCTCACCGCCGCCGAGCGCGACGAACTCGTTGCACTGGTTGCTTCGTCCAATGGCAATGCGAAACTCGCCCAGCGAGCGCGAATCGTGCTGATGGCAGCTGACGGCGCCCAGAACAAATCTATCGCTCACGACCTCGGCATTGGCCGCGTGCAGGTGGCGCGTTGGCGCGAGCGGTATGTCCGCTCGCGTATCGCCGGCATCAAGGAGGAACTGCCGCGCGGGGCGCCGCCCATCAAGCTCGATGTCGCGCGGCTCGTCTCGCTCACGACCGAGGCGCCGGGCAACGGCGAAAAGGCCTGGAGCACGCGCAAGCTCGCGGCGGAACTGGGCGTGAGCGCGGCAAGCGTATCGCGGCACTGGAGGGCGACTGGCATCGCGCCACAGGCGGGCAGCACGCAGCGGGGCGACGGACTGCCGGAGTTGTACGGCCGGCAGGCGGCGATCGTCGGGCTTTATATCGCGCCACCAGAGCACGCGCTCGTCTTCGCGCTGGATGAACGGATCGAAGCTTCTCCCGCAGACGACCACCTGGCGCGAGCGCCTGAGGTTGCGCGTCCGGTTCACGCCTGGCAGCGTCACCTGGCGACATCGCTGATTACGTCCCTGCGGGCGTTGATGAGCGGCAGCGGCGGGACTCATGTCAACGTGCAGCGTCATGTGTCGTGGCTCGGCTTCCTCGGCCAACTCGAGACGCGGCTGGAGCCGGGCAAGCGTTTGCTTGTCGTCGCGGACAATCATCTATCTCATCATCATCCGGCGGTTCAGCAGTGGCTCTGCGGCCGCGAGCATTTTCAGGTTCGGCTCGCGCCGAACGGCAGCGCCTGGCTGCGTCTGCTGCAGGGCTACCTGCGCGACGCGCAGGCCGGACTGTGCGCAGGGGGCTTGCCCGAGCATATCGCTGAAGTCCTCTCGTTCATCGAGAAGCAGCGCGTCTCGCATGGGGCGCGTGCGTTTCACTGGTTCATGAACGCATATGGGGCGCAGGCGCTTCCTTTGGCGGGTTTCGGAAACGGCGGCGCGCTGGACGCCGAAGTCCGGCATGCCGCGCCGATGGAGGCTGCCGCGCCGGCCACGGGCTACCCGATGAGCGAGGAGGCGCAGCCCGATCGCGCCGTGCGGCCCGTCGCCAGCACCAAGCTGCTGCCTCCGCGCAGCACGCGGCGCATGATGGCGCGCGATGCCCTCATGACGCGCCTGCTCGAGGCGCGGCGCCACCGTTGCGTCGTGATCCAGGGGCAGGCCGGCAGCGGCAAGACCAGTACGATGATCGAGTGGCGCAAGTCGCTCATCTCGATGGGCTTCGACGTGAGCTGGCTGTCGCTTTCGAGCGAGGACAACGAGCCCGCCAGGTTCTTCGACTGCCTCCTCGCGAGCATCGCGGAGGCCGACCCGGCCGTGGTGCGGGATGCCGCGCTGCTGGTTGCGCAGGGAAGCGACGATACCGCAATCGAGCACTGGGTCATCACGCTCGTGCAGGCGCTCGGCAAGCGTCAGCGCCATATCATGCTGATGATCGACGATCTGCATCACGTCAGCGATCCGCGTATTTTCGAGGCGCTCCAATGGCTGCTCGACTACGCGCCGCCCCAGTTGCATCTCGCGCTGTGCTCGCGCAGTGCGCTTGCGCTTTCGCTGGACCGGCTGCGATCGCAGGGCGCCGTGAGCGAGTTCGACATGCGCGACCTGCGCTTTAGCGAAGCGGAATCGGAACGTTATCTGCGCGAGCAGCTCGGCTCGATCGAAGCGCGCGACGCGGCTGCGCTACATGCGCTGACCGACGGCTGGGTGGCCGGCCTGCAGTTGTTCGCGGTCGATCTGCGCACCCGCCAGGGAAGCGACTACCCGGTCGTGAAGGTGCACGATCCGCGCACCTTCGCCAATTATTTCGAATGCGAAGTCCTGTTGCGGCTCGCCGCAGACGATCTGGACATGCTGACTCGCGTGGCCGTGTGTCATCGCTTCAGCGCGCCGCTCTGTGCGAGCGTCGTCGGGCGCGAAGAAGCGCTGGCCCATATCCGGGCGCGGCTCGCGCAGCTGGAAGCCGACAATCTCTTCATCACGCAGGTGGGCAGCCACGACCGCGAGATCTGGTATCGCATTCATCCGCTGCTGCGCGAAACGTTGCTGACCCGTCTGGCGGAACGCGACGCCGAGGCGTTGCGTTGCGCGCACGCCGTGGCGTGGCGCTGGTTCGAGGCGCACGGTCAGATCGACGATGCGGTGTTCCATGCCGTCAAGGCGGGCGATCCCTCCGCCGCGGCCAGCATGGTCGAGCGGTGCGCGCAGGCGCTGCTGGCCCAAGGCGAGCTGAACCAGTTGTCGGGACTCCTGCGGATGTTGCCGCTCGAACTGGTCCAGAAACGCTTTGCATTGCATATCGTGATGGCGTATGTCCATCTCTACTCGCGCAACTTCCAGGCGCTCGGGCGCAGCCTCGATCAGCTCGAAGCCTCTTCGGATGCGCTCGACGAGCATCAGCGCTACGCGCTGCGCTTGCTGCGGGCCGCCCTCGCGCTTCAGCAGGACGACACCGACGCAATTGTCGCCATGCTGCCCGAGCTGCGCGCGATACCGGACGATGCCGACGACTTCGCCTGGAATGGCCGCAGCAACGTGCTTTCCTGGTTGCACATGTCGCGCGGCGAATACGACGAAGCGCGGGCCGTGCTCGACAACATGGCGCGCCGCGCCGGGGCGCCGCGCAGCAACCTGCTGGGCCGCTGCATGAGTGCGCTGAGTCTCTCGATGGAAGGGCGCATCAAGGAGGCGGAGAAGATCATTCGCGAAGTGCTCGACGAGGCCGAGCGCCAGGGGCCGCCATATGTGGGCGTCGCGTGCATGGCGGCGAGTCTGCTGGCCGATACGCTCTACGAACTCAACGACATCGAGGCGGCCTGCCAGCTGCTCGAGCCGCGAATCGGCATGCTCGAACGGGTGTCGCTGCCCGAGATCGTGATGCGCGCGTTCGCCGTGCTCTCCAACGCACACTGGGCGGCGGGGCGGCGAGACCAGGCTTGCGCGTGGCTGGACCGTCTCGAATCGTATGCCGGGCGCTACGGCCTCGACCGCGTGCTGGCGGAGGCGCTCGTGCTCCGGTTGCGCAGACATCTGGAGCAGGTGGAAACGGAGCGGGCCAATACCGTAGTCGAACGCCTCGCCACGCTTGAAATGCGTTATGCGGGCGCGGGGCCGGACATGGCGGCGCGCATTCGCTTTGCCGCCGCCCGCGCGTGCGTGGAAATGTGCCTGCACACCGGCGACTACGCGGGTCTGGTTGGCCGTCTCGAAGCCCTGGTTGCCACCTCGGAGCAGAACGGGCGACGCCGGCTTTCGACGACGCTACGGCTGCAACTGGCCATGGCGCACCACGGCGTGGGCAATCTGCCTGCTGCGGGCAAAGCGTTCGTTCAGGCATTGCGGCAGGGACATGCGCTTGGCCTGATGCGCACGCTGCTCGATGTCGCGGCAAGCGCGCCGGGCATGTTTGCCGCACTGGCCGGCCAGACGGTAGCCGATCCTGTGCTCGCGTTTTACGGCGAACGCTTGCGTGCTGCGCAGGCGTGCGCGGCGGCTCTGCCGGTGCCGCGGGTGTCGGCTGCCGTCGTGCCTGTCGATGCCTTGAGCGAGCGCGAACGCGAGATCCTTGCGTTGCTTGCGCAGGCCATGTCGAACAAGAAGATCGCCACGGTGCTCAACGTATCGGCCGAAACGGTGAAATGGCACCTGAAGAACATTTACCTGAAGCTGGGAGTAGGCGGGCGGGGCGGCGCCGCGGCGCGTTTTCGCGATCTCAGCGCGAGCGAGGCCGAGACGCACGGGGTCTAGGGTCTCGTAACGTCTCGCCGCAGGCGCGGCGAGACATATGCATAAGCACCGCCACCCTTGCCCCCCGCGTCGGGGAGTGAAGCGCCGCAGCCGGCCAGCGATGATGCGGACAACCGGGACGCCGTCCCGCCCAACCTTGTGACCCACCGCCATGGCGCGACTGATACGACACTACGCACACTGGCCCGAGGGCGTGCCCCATACGCTGCGGGCGCCCGAGTCCAACCTGTTCAGCTTCCTGGCAGCCAGCGCGGCGCGCTGCCCGGAGAAAACCGCGATCGATTACTACGGCGCGCAAATGAGCTACCGCACGCTGCACGAAGCCGTGCTCAACCTCGCCGGCTACATGCAGCAGCGTCTTTCCGTGCGCGGCGGCGATCGCGTGCTGCTGCTCATGCAGAACTGCCCGCATTTCGCCATTGCGTACTATGCGGTGCTGCGCTGCGGCGCGGTCGTCGTGCCCGCCAATCCCATGAGCACGGCCGCCGAGGTCGCCTACTACGCGGCTGACTCCGGTGCGCGCGTGGCCATCACCACCCAGGATATGCTGCCGCGCCTCACGCCGCTCCTCGAGAGCGGCGCGCTCGCCGGGTGTGTTGTCGGCGCCTGCTCCGAGTTCGCTGGCGAGCCGCGCGACGTGCCCTTCATGGAGATTCCCGCCTTCGTGCGCGAGCCGCGTCAGCGCCTCACGCAAGCGGGCGTGCACGAATTTGCCGGCGCGCTCGCCGCCGGCATCGCGCCCACGCCGCTTGCCGGCAGCGCGGACCTGGCCGTGATCGGCTACACCTCGGGCACCACCGGCGAACCCAAGGGCGCGATGCTCAGCCACCGCGCGTTTTCGTACGTGGTCAACCAGCGCGTGCTGTGGTTTTCCGACGACCCCGATAGCAGCGACCTGATCACCCTGCCGGTGAGTCACGTGGCGGGCATGTGCGCGCTCAACCAGGCGCTGGTCCAGGGCCGCACCATGGTGTTGCTCGCGCGCTGGGACGCGGCCGCCGTGCCGCGCCTCATCGAGCATCACCGCATCGGATGCTGGGCCGCGGTTACGCCCATGCTCGTCGAGCTGCTCGGGCGCCCGGAACTGGCGCAGCACGACCTTTCCTCGCTGTGCCGTCTATACGGCGGCGCCACCGCGATGCCGGAGGCGGTCGCGCGCCAGATCGAACAGCGCTTGGGCGTGCCGTACATCGAGTGCTACGGCATGACCGAGACCTGCGGCAGCACGCACATGAACCCGCCGCAGGCATCGCGCCAGCAATGTGCGGGCATTCCCCAGATCAACGTCGACGCGCGGGTGATCGACCCGGACGGCGGCGCCGAACTCGGACCGAACCAGCCCGGCGAGCTGGTGATGCACAGCCCTACGCAATTCGATGGCTACTGGGGGCGGCCCGACGCGAGCGAGGCGGCGTTCGTCGAGATCGACGGCAAGCGCTTCGTGCGCAGCGGCGATATCGGCCACTACGACGAGGATGGCTACTTTTACATCACGGACCGGCTCAAGCGGATGATCAACGCATCAGGCCTGAAGGTGTGGCCGGCGGAGATCGAGTCGCGCCTGCATGGGCACCCGGCGGTGCGGGAAGCATGCGTGATCTCGGCGCACGACGCGCATCGCGGCGAGACGGTCAAGGCGCTGGTGGTGCTGCGCGACACAGCGCGCGACACGCTCACGCCCGAGGCGCTGATGGAGTGGGCGCGCAGCTGCATGGCGGCCTACAAGGTGCCGCGCCAGATCGAATTCGTGGAGAGTCTGCCGCGCTCGGCCGCCGGCAAGCTGCTCTGGCGCATCGTTCAGGACAATCAGAACCAGCTGGACAGCAAGGCGAATCTCGCATCACCGGCAGAGCGCGGCTAACGCGCCAACGCGGGCCGGCGGCGCGCCGGGCCCCATGGACAGGAGACGACATTGAAGCAATTGAAGCAGTTTTACATCGACGGCGCGTGGGTCGAAGCGTCGTCGTCCGCGACGTATGTGGATATCGTCGATCCCGCCACCGAAGCCGTGGTCGGCACGCTCGCGATGGGCGGCCCTGAAGATGTCGAGCGCGCAGTCGCTGCGGCGCGCGCGGCGTTTCCCGCCTGGTCGCGCACCAGCCGCGAAACCCGGCTTGCGCTGCTGGAACGCGTCGCGCAATGCTACAAGGCGCGCATGGCGGATCTCGCCGAGGCGGTCACCGGAGAAATGGGCGCGCCGTCATGGCTCAGCCGCGAGTTGCACGTTCCCGCCGGACTCGGGCAGATCGCGACCACCATCGCTGCGCTCAAGGACTTTTCGTTCGAGACCCGCCGGGGCTCGACCTCCATCGTGCGCGAGCCGGTGGGCGTCGCGGCGCTGATCACGCCCTGGAACTGGCCGCTCAACCAGATCGCCGCCAAGGTGGCGCCCGCGCTGGCCGCGGGTTGTACGGTCGTCCTGAAGCCCTCGGAAGCCGCGCCGCTCGATGCGTACCTCTTCGCCGAAATTCTGCACGAGGCGGGTGTGCCGCGCGGCGTGTTCAACATGATCTATGGCGACGGTGAACGCGTGGGCGCAGCGTTGTCGAGCCATCGCCACGTCGACATGGTTTCGATCACTGGCTCGACGCGCGCCGGTGTGGCCGTGGCCATCAACGCAGCGCCGACCGTCAAGCGTGTGGCGCAGGAACTGGGCGGCAAATCGCCGAACCTCATTCTCGACGACGCGGATCTGGCTGCCGCTGTCTCCGCTGGCGTGGCGAGTTGCATGATGAACTCGGGGCAGACGTGCATCGCACCCACGCGCATGCTGGTGCCGCGTCAACACTATGCGGCGGCGGTCGATATCGCGTCCGCCACCGCGCGTGCGCTGAGCGTCGGCGACCCGCGCGAAGCGGCGAACAAGTTGGGGCCGATGGCGAACCGCGCCCAGTTCGAACGGGTCCAGCAGATGATCTCGACCGGCGTGAGCGAGGGCGCGCGACTCGTCGCGGGCGGCCCGGGGCGTCCCGATGGCCTCGCACGGGGCTTCTACGTCAAGCCGACGGTATTCGCGGACGTGCACCCGGACATGACGATCGCGCGCGAAGAGATCTTCGGCCCCGTCCTCGTGATGCTTCCCTACGAGGACGAGGCGCACGGCATTGCTCTCGCGAACGACACCGACTATGGCCTCGCCGCCTATGTGTGGTCCGCCGATCCCGCGCGTGCAAAACGCGTGGCGGGCGAGTTGCGCGCGGGCGCCGTGCTGATCAACGGCGCGCGCATGGACCTGAGCGCACCGTTCGGCGGCTACAAAGCGTCGGGCAACGGGCGCGAGTTCGGCGAATACGGCATTGCGGAATTCCTCGAGTTCAAGTCGGTGGTTGGAGCCGCATAGCGACCAGCGCCGTAAACGAATACGGCGCCAGCACAACGATATGGAATGCGAAATGATACATAACGGGCAGAAGACACCTTCTCCGTCGAGCGCCGGCGAGTTCGACTATATCGTCGTCGGCGCGGGTTCGGCGGGATGCGCCGTGGCGAGCCGGCTTGCCGGGGATGAGGGTGTGACGGTGGCGTTGCTGGAAGCGGGGCCGCACGATCACCACTACACCGTCTGGACGCCCATAGGCATCGCCAAGACGGCGGGCCATCGGGGGCTGCGCAACTACGGCTATTACTCGGAGCCCCAGAGCGCGATGGGCGGACGTCGCTCCTGGCAGCCGCGCGGCCGGGGTCTTGGCGGTTCGTCGTCGATCAATGCGATGGTGTACATCCGCGGCCATCGCCGCGATTACGATCATTGGGCGGAGCTGGGCTGCAATGGCTGGGGCTATGAGGACGTGCTGCCGTATTTCCGCCGCAGCGAGTGCAACGAGCGATACGCGGGCCGTGACGACGATCCGTGGCACGGCGGCACCGGGCCGCTATACGTCAGCGATCTGCGCACGCCGAACCCGTTTTCGCGCCGTTTTCTGGAGGCCGCGCAGCAGGCAGGCGTGCGTCTGAACCCGGACTTCAACGGCGAGACGCAGGAAGGCGCCGGTCTCTTTCAGGTCACGCAGCACAACGGCGAACGCTGGAATGCCGCGCGCGCCTATCTCCATCGCGCAGACGCCAGCGACGCCGGCTTGAACGGCGGCCGCAAGGGTCTTGCCGTGCTGACCGACACGCAGGCGTTGCGCATCTGCTTCGAAGGCCGTCGGGCCGTTGGCGTGACGGTCGTGCGCGGCGGCGTGGAGCAAACCCTGCGGGCCCGGCGCGAAGTGATCGTGAGCGGCGGGGCCTACAACTCGCCGCAGTTGCTGATGGCTTCGGGTATCGGGCCTGCCTCCCATCTGCGCGGTCTTGGCATCGGCGTCGTTCACGATTTGCCCGGCGTGGGCGAAAACCTGCACGATCATCCGGACATCGTCATCAACAAGCAGGTCGATTCGACCGACCTGTTCGGCTACTCGATGCGAGGCTTCGCGCGAATGTTTGGCGAAGTGTTGCGCTATCGTCGGCACCGCACGGGCATGGTGGCGTCCAATATCGCGGAGGCGGGCGCATTCGTGAAGAGCCACCCCGATCTCGCCGAACCCGATCTGCAACTCCACTTCACGGCGGCGATGGTGGGCGAGCGCGGCGAAGGCAAGACGAAGCCGCCGCACGGCTATTCATGCCACGCCTGCGTACTGCGGCCCCATAGCCGGGGGCATGTCAGGCTGAGTTCCGGCGACATGCGCGATGCGCCCATCATCGACGCGCGCCTCTTGTCCGACGCGCGCGACATGGAAGGGCTGGTCGCCGGCGTGAAGCTGATCCGCAGGATCTTCGCGCAGCCTGCGCTCGCCCGCGAGGGCGGACGCGAGATTGCGACGGAAGCATTCGGCGCCGACAACAGGAACGACGACGCGATCCGCACCTTCGTTCGAACGAGAGCCGAGACCGTGTTCCACCCGGTCGGCACTTGCCGGATGGGCGTGGACGAGATGGCCGTGGTCGACCCGCAACTTCGGGTGCGCGGCGTGGCGGGCCTGCGCGTGGTGGATGCTTCGATCATGCCCACGGTGCCGGCCGGCAACACGAATGCGCCGGCCATCATGGTGGGCGAAAAAGCGGCGGACATGATCCGGAACGACGCAAGATAAAAAGGGCGCTTGCGCGGCGGCTTTCGGTGCCCGGCGCCACGAGGCGCTTGCAGCGAAGCGCCGTGCGACGTCCCACAAAGGAGACGATATGAGCACGGAATACGAGCCGTTCAAGGCATGGCGCATCGCGCTGCTGATGCTGGCCTTTCTGATGGTCAACTTTTTCGACAAGGTGGTCATCGGCACGCTGGCCGTGCCCATCATGAACGAGCTTGCAATCAGTCCCTTGCAGTTCGGCATCGTGAGCAGCAGCTTCTTCTGGCTGTTCGCCGTGGGCGGCATTGCGGGCGGCTTTCTCGCCAACCGCATTTCCACCCGTGTCATCGCGCTCGTCCTTGCGCTTTCCTGGTCGCTGTTCCAGTTGCCGCTGGTCGTTTCCTCGTCGATGCTGGTGTTCATGGCGTCACGCGTCGCGCTCGGCTTCACGGAGGGGCCTGCCTACCCGGTTGCCGTGCATGCGGTCTACAAATGGTTTCCGCCCAGCAAGCGGATCTTGCCCGTTTCGCTGTACGTGGCGGGCGGCAGCATCGGTTTGCTGGCCGCCGGCGTGGCTGTGCCGCTCGTGACGCGGCATTGGGGCTGGCGAGCGAATTTCATCATGCTGTGCGGCATTGGCGTGATCTGGTCGGCGCTATGGCTGGCTTTCGGCAGGGAAGGCCGCCTCGACGATCACCCTGCCTCGGCCGCGCCGCAGGCACGCGTCGCTTATCGCCGTTTGCTCGCCGATCGCACCGTGCTCGGCAGCATGTTGCTGCAGTTCGTGTCGTATTGGGGCGTGGCGCTCGGCTTTACTTGGTTGCCCGTCTATTTCCAGAAGGGTTTGTCATACGACGCGGTCGCTTCGGGACGCTACTACGCGCTCGTGATGGCCGCGGCCGTGCCGGTGTCGCTGGGCCTGTCGTTCATCGCTCAGCGGCTGATCGCACGAGGCGTGCGCTCGCGGATCGCGCGCGGCTGGTACACGTCCGGTTGCCAGCTTGCAGCGGGTCTCGGCTACATGAGCCTGCTCGACGGTCAAATGCCGCTGGCGCTGCGCCTCGCGATTCTGATCCTGACGTTCGGCTGCACGCCGATCGCCTATGGGCTCTGTCCAGCGTTACTGGCCGAGGTCACACCCGCGCCGCAACGAGGCGCGATTCTGGCAATCGGCAATTCGGTGGCGTCGCTCGCCGGCATGATCGCGCCCGTGGTGATGGGGCGGCTCGTGCAAGGCATGCCAGGGGCGCACGGCTACGAAGCCGGATTCGCGCTGTGCGGCGCCCTATCGGTGGTGGGCAGCCTGATCGGCGCGGCGCTCGTTCATCCGGCGCGAACGATGGAGCGCCTGCGAATCGCGGTACCCGCAGTACCTGCTGCACCGAACTTGCCTGGCGAGTCGACGGAAACGATCGCCTCTGCCGGGCAGGGCTGACTGCCTGACTATCTGACTATCCGCCGCGCGCCGCGGTTCGAACCTTCTGCAGGCTCAGCAATGAAACATGAAAAGGGCCTTGCCTGGTCTCCCAGGCAAGGCCCTTTCTTCGTCAGGCATTGTGTTGCCGCAGCGTGGGCCGCACGGCAGTGCGGCCCGATGATCAGAACGTATGCCGTATGCCGAGCAGAACCGCCACCGTGCCTTGACCCGGGGCGACCAGTTGACCGTAAGTCACCGGCACCCGCATGGTGCCCATGTTGTTGACGCCGCCTACGTCCGCATAGAGAACGGTGCGCTTCGAGACGCTGTAGTCGGCCGTGACCGCCCACGTGATGGCCTTGTTCGAAGAATTGTTCTTGTCGCGCAGATAGTAGACGCCGCTCGTAACGTTGAAGGCCGGCGTGAACTGATATCCCGCGCCGAGCGACCAGAGGTCGTAGTTCACGAGATTCGAGTGAGCGGGATTTTTGCCGTTGCTATAAGAACCCGATACGAAGAAGTTGCTGATCGTGTATTTCGCACCGAAGTACAACTGCCGGTTGTTGTTGATGCCGGTGGGCGCGGCGGGCGCTACCGGCGACGGGTTGGTGTCATGCGCGTCGTACCAGGCCGCTGCGAGATCGAGGCTGCCGTTCTGGTACGAGAGCACGGCGGACTCGCGCGAGCCTGCCGTCAGGCTGCCCGGGACGCCGCCTGGCGCATATTCGAGCGCCAGCTGCGCGCCCAACAGGCGGGGCGTGCGGTAGACGAGCGCATTGCTGTCGAAGAGCGCGCCGATGGGCACGTTCGTGCTCGCGCCCGACCATCCCGCCTGGAAGTTCATCCCGGCCCAAGCGGTCAGGATGCTGCCGAAATATTGCGCGCCGCGGGCGTCGGTCTCGACCATGGCGATCGCGATGGGCGCGATCTGCCGGCCGACGTCGAACGAGCCGAACGGTCCTGACACGCCCACGCGTGCGATCTGGTTGAACAGCGCCACGGTGCCCGCCGTGTCCGGAAGGCCCAGCGCGCCGGTTCCGGTGTTGAACGCGCTTTGCAGCTTGAAGTTGACGCGATAGCCTCCGCCGAGATCTTCGGTCCCGAGCAGGCCCCAGAAACTCGAATAAATGCCGCCGTCCTTATAACGGAACACCGACCCCGTATTGGCAGCGGTTGGACTTAAGGTTGCGGCCGATGTGTTCTGGTACATCAAACCCGCGTCGAGTGCGCCGAACAGCGTCACCGAGCTTTGCGCGTGCGCTCCTGCTGCCATGACGGCCAATGTGGCGGCAGCAACTGACTTCAACTTCATAGCGTCTCCTGATTGTATTTCCGGCCATCTTTCGGGCGGCCCTTATGTTGGCGTCCGCCGGCTGCACGAGATGCGCGGCTCGGCCTGGACACGAGTAAGGTGACGCGAAACGCGCGCATCGCGGCCCCCCAACGCGGGGGGAAAATTTGCCGCGCGATTAAGGCCTGTTCAGCATGCACGGAAACCTTTCGCCGATCGGGCCATGGGTGGCGGGACATAACGCTGTTGCCTACCTGGGCATGCTTATGAACCCCCAACGGCGGGGGGCGTCGTCGGTCCGGGTGCTCTCCTACCATGCGTCTAATCTGGCAGACGCATGTGCGCCGCGTTTGCCCTCATTCTGGAGAGCTACGCATGGACTTTCGATCGGACCCGGGCCTCAGCGCGTTTCGCGAAGAGGTGCGCGATTTTCTGCGCAAGCATTTGCCGCCGGACCTGCCGCGCCGCACCGACGGCGTGCGTTCGCCGCGCGCGCAACTGGCGCAATGGCAACGCATTCTGAACCAGCACGGCTGGGGTGCGCCCTATTGGGCCAAAGAGCACGGCGGTACGGGCTGGAGCGTCGCGCAGCGCCTCATATTCGACGAGGAATGCTCGACAGCGGGCTCGCCTTCGCAGGACACGTTCGCGCAACGGCTCGTCGGCCCGGTGCTCAATCATTTCGCCACGCCCGAGCAGAAAGCGGAGCACGTGCAGGCCATTCTTCGCGGCGAGCGAATCTGGTGCCAGGGATTTTCCGAGCCGGGCTCCGGTTCCGATCTCGCGTCGCTGCGCACCCAGGCCGTGCGCGAAGGCGACCACTACGTCGTGAACGGGCAAAAGATCTGGACCAGCTACGGTCACGAAGCCGACTGGATCTTTCTGCTCGTGCGCACCGATACGACCGTCAAGAAGCAGGCCGGCATCAGCTTCCTGCTCGTCGACATGAAATCGTCGGGCATCACGGTGCGGCCGATCATCAGCATCGACGGCTGCCACCACCTGAACGAAACGTTCTTCGACGACGTGCGGGTGCCGGCGGGCAACCTGATCGGCGCGGAAGGCGACGGATGGAAGCTCACGAAATTCCTGCTCAACAACGAACATGCCTCGACGGCCGATTTGCCGTCGCTGATGCGGTTCCAGCGCAAGCTGCGCAAGCTCGCACGCGAAACGCATTTTGCCGGCGCGCCGCTGATCGAGCGCGGCGACGTGGCCTTGCGGCTCGCTGCGCTCGAAGCCGAACTGCAGGCGATTACGGTGCTGGTGCAGCGCGTGGCCGCGCTGGAAGAGGACCATAGCCCCGCCGCGCATGCGATCGGGTCGATCCTCAAAGTCCGCGGCACGGAACTGCAGCAGAAGATGAGCGCGTTTCTCGTCGAGTGCCTCGGCGACTACGGCGCGGTCGCATGGGCCGGCCCGAGAGGCGAAGGCGCAGGCGCGCAGACGATCCACGCGCTTCAGTTCGAGGCGCGAAGCATCGCGGCGGAAATGTTCTTCCGCCGCGCCACCACGATCTACGGCGGCACGAGCGAAGTCCAGCGCGGCATTGTCGCGAAGATGATGTTTCAGTTCTGAGGGATGGGCCCGAGATGAATTTCAATCTGAATGACGAGCAGCAGATGCTCGAAGACAGCGTGCGCCGTTTTGTCGATAAGGCCTACGCATTCGAAACACGCAGCGCCATCGTCAAGGCGGCGCAGGGCGGCAGCGCGGAAAACTGGCGCACATTCGCCGAGAACGGCTGGCTCGCGGCCGCGCTGCCCGAGGAGCATGGCGGACTTGGGGGCAGCGTGCTCGACACGGCGCTGATTGCCCACCAATTCGGGCGAGCGCTCGTGGTCGAGCCTTATCTGGGCTGCGCCGTGCTGGCGGCGCAGACGCTCGTCGCCGCCGCGGCGCCGGGGCTCAAGGACACGCTGTTGCCGGCGCTTGCCGACGGCGCCCAACGGGTCGCGCTCGCATACAGCGAAGTGTCGTCACGCGGCGATCCCGCCATCGTGCAGACGCTGGCGAGGCAGGACAAGGACGGCTATCGCATCGAAGGCGCCAAGACGCTCGTGCTTGGCGCGGGGCATGCCGACTGGTTCATCGTCTCGGCGCGCGTCGCGGATGCCGGGCGCGAAGACGAGGGCATTTCGCTCTTTCTCGTGCCTGCCAATGCGGCGGGGCTGGCGCAGCAGACGTTGCCGCTGCACGACGGCACGCAAGCCGCCGAATTGACCTTCACGCAGCTTGTGGTGCCCGCGAGTGCGTTGCTGGGTATGCGAGGCGCAGGCCTCGAGGCGCTGCGTTCCGGTTTGTCGCATGGCATTACGGCGTTGTGCGCCGAGCTTGTCGGCGCGATGGAACGTGCGATCGAAATCACGGCGGAATACCTCAAGGTGCGCAAGCAGTTCGGCGTGCCGATCGCGAGCTTCCAGGCGCTCCAGCATCGCATGGCCGATATGGCGGCAGAACTGGAGCTTTCCCGCTCGATGCTGTACGCGATGCTCGCGGCGCTCGAATGCGAATCGGGCAAGACGCAGCAACTGGCGCTCTCGCAAGGCAAGGCATTCATCGGGCGCGCGGCGAAGTGGGTCTGCGGTCAGGCCATCCAGCTGCATGGCGGCATCGGCATGACGGAGGAGTACGCCGTCGGGCACTACTTCAAGCGCGCCGTCGTGGCCGACATTCTGTTCGGCACCAGCGACCAGCACGAGGCAGCGAACGCAGCCGCGCTTCAGGAAGCGCTGCGCGCAGAGACCGAATCGGTTTGAACCGGCGCGCGGGTGCGCGCACGAGGGGGCCGTCGCGTCACGTCACGTCACGGCGGCCTCGACGGCTAAAGGAGCAGAGAAATGAAAGTATTGGTCGCGGTAAAACGCGTGGTGGACTTCAACGTGAAAGTGCGGGTCAAGCCGGACGGTTCCGGCGTCGATCTCGCCAACGTGAAGATGAGCATCAATCCGTTCGACGAGATTGCCGTCGAGGAGGCGGTGCGGCTGAGGGAGAAGGGCGCGGCGAACGAGGTGGTCGCCGTGTCGTGCGGCGTGGCGGCGTGCCAGGAAACGCTGCGCACGGCCATGGCGATCGGCGCGGACCGGGGCATCCTGGTTCAGACCGACGAAGAGCTTCAGCCGCTCGCGGTCGCGCGCCTGTTGAAGGCGATCATCGAGAAGGAACAGCCGCGGCTCGTGATACTCGGCAAGCAGGCCATCGACAACGACTGCAACCAGACCGGGCAGATGGTCGCCGCGCTGGCGGGTCTCGCGCAGTCGACGTTCGCCAGCAAGGTCGACATCGTGGAGGGTCATGCGATCGTGACGCGCGAGATCGACGGCGGCCTCGAAACGCTGAAGCTCGCGCTGCCTGCGGTGATCACCACCGATCTGCGGCTGAACGAGCCGCGCTACGCCACGCTGCCGAACATCATGAAGGCGAAGAAGAAGCCGCTCGATACGGTGACGCCGCAGGAGCTCGGGGTCGACGTGACGCCGAGGCTCAGGACGCTGAAGACGGTCGAGCCCGCTGGGCGCAGCGCCGGTGTGAAAGTCCCCGATGTCGCGACGCTGGTCGCGAAGCTCAAGAACGAAGCGAAGGTTATCTGAGGAAAAATCCATGGCTGAACGAATCAATGCGCTGGTCGTGGCCGAGCACGACCATGTCTCGATCAAGGGCGCGACACTCAGCACGGTCGCAGCCGCGCGTCAATGCGGCGGCGAGGTTCACGTACTGGTGGCGGGCCATGCATCGTCGTCGGCGGCCGCTGCGGCCGCGCGGATCGATGGCGTCGCGCGCGTGCTGCATGCCGATGCGCCGCAGCTTGCCGAAGGCCTCGCGGAGAATCTGGCGGCTCAGGTCGTCGCGCTCGCCCCTGCGTACGGGGCCATCTTCTTCGCGGCCACGAGCAGCGGCAAGAACGTTGCGCCACGCGTGGCCGCGCTGCTCGACGTCGCGCAGGTTTCGGACATCACGCGCGTGATTAGCGCCGACACGTTCGAGCGGCCCATCTATGCCGGCAACGCGATCGTGACCGTGCAGAGCAGCGATGCCGTCAAGGTGGTCACCGTGCGCGCCACGGCGTTCGATGGGGTGGCGGCGCAAGGCGGCGCGGCGGAGATCGTCGGGATCGACGCGGTGCCGGATAGCGGTCTCTCCGCTTTCGTCGAGCGCGTCGTGGCGAAGAGCGACCGGCCGGAGCTTGCCGATGCGCAAATCGTCGTGAGCGGCGGCCGCGCGCTCGGCAGCAGCGAGCGCTTTGCCGAAGTCCTGACGCCGCTCGCCGACAAGCTGGGTGCGGCGCTCGGCGCCTCGCGCGCCGCCGTCGATGCAGGCTTCGCACCGAATGACTGGCAGGTGGGCCAGACGGGCAAGATCGTCGCGCCGCAACTCTATGTGGCCTGCGGCATCTCGGGGGCCATCCAGCATCTGGCGGGGATGAAGGACTCCAAGGTGATCGTGGCGATCAATAAGGATCCCGAAGCGCCTATCTTCAGCGTGGCCGACTATGGCCTCGAGGCCGACCTCTTCGAGGCCGTGCCGGAGCTGACTGCCGCACTCTGACGTTACGTGTGGTGGCCCGACGCGCATGGATATGACGTATCCATGCGCGTCTTGTTTTTTGCGGAACGCGAATCTGCCCTGGAGCTGGGGTGAGGCCGGTATGCGGTATTGGCGGAAAGGGAAGGGACGACGCAGGCCCGCGTTGCCGTGAACGGGAATGGGGTGAAACGGAACGGCGGGCGCCGGCTCGGCGCCCGCCGGGGTGGTCATCGAATCGCGCCCGACTCGCGCAAGCGGGCAACGGCGTCGGCATCGTAGCCAGCCGCGAACAGCACTTCGTCCGTATGTTCGCCGAGCATCGGCGCGCGGCGATGCACGCCACCGGGCGTGCTGCCCATCTTGATCGGCACGCCGGCGATCTTGACCCGGCTGTCCGATCCTGGCTGCTCGACATCCACGAGCATATTGCGCACGCGGTAGTGCGGATCGTCGAAGATTTCCGCTGACGTGTAGACCGGTCCGAACGGAACACGACCGCCGAAGCATTCGGCCAGTTCGGCCTTGGTTCGCACCGACGTGAATGCCTCGATGATCTCCACCACCTGCTGCGTGTGGTTCACGCGCGCGGCGTTCGTGGCGAACCGGGCGTCGGCAATCAATTCGGGCTGGCCGATTGCATGGGCGAGTTCTTTCCAGAAGCCGTCGTGCGCGACCGCGATCGACGCCCAGCCATCGCGTGCCCGAAACAGCCCGAACGGACAAAGCAGCGGGTGACGGTTGCCTTCCGGCGTCGGCACGACGCCCGTATACGAGGTCTGATAGACGATGCGCTCGCACATGGCCAGCACGCAGTCGGTCATGGCGACGTCGACGAATTGCCCCTCGCCGGTCTCGCGGGCCCGCAGCACGGCGGCCAGCAAGCCGATGCAGAGCATGAGCGCCGGCACGGTGTCGCCCACGCCGGGGCCGATCTTCATGGGCGTCTCGCGGTCGGGCCCGGTGATGCCCATCATGCCGCCCATCGCCTGGGAGACGACGTCGTAAGCGGGCCACTCGGCATAGGGGCTCGCGCCGCTGCGCGGATCGCCGAAGCCGCGCACCGCGCCGTAGACGAGCCGGGGATTGAGTTCGCGCAGCTCTTCCCACGCGAGACCGAGCCGCTCCATCACGCCGGAGCGGAAGTTCTCGACGACGATGTCGGCCTGCGCGATCAACTTGCGCACGACGTCGAGACCCTGAGCCGTTTTCAGATCGACGGCAATCGAGCGCTTGTTGCGGTTCACGCTCTGGAAATAGCCGCCGAAATCGCGCAGCGCGTCGTCTTCGCAGTAAGGGCCGTTGGCGCGCGTGCCGTCGCCGCTCAGGCCTTCGATCTTGATGACATCCGCGCCGTGATCCGCGAGGATCTGCGTGCAGAACGGCCCGGCCAGCATTTGCGTGAGATCGATGACGCGTATGCCGCTGAGCGCCCCGCGGGAATGGTCCGCCGTGGCGGTCGAAGTCTCCATGTGGTTCTCCTGTGTCTCGTGAAAGCCGGCTACGGCTACGCAGCGGCCTTGCCGAGCAGGGCGTCGGAGATGATGCGCATCTGGATCTCTGACGTCCCCTCGAAGATCTTCGTGAGGCGGGCGTCGCGCCAGTAACGCTCCGCGGCGAAATGGGTCGTGTAGCCCGCGCCGCCGTGAATCTGCAGCCCTTCGCTGGTCACGCGCTCGGACATTTCGCTGGCGAAAAGCTTCACCATCGCGGCTTCCGTGTCGCAGCGCCTGCCCGCGTCGATTTGTTCGCACACCGAATACAGCAGCGCGCGGGATGCCTCGATTTGCGTGGCCATGTCGGCGATCTTGAAGCGGATGGCCTGGAAATGCCCGATGGGCGAGCCGAACTGCGCGCGGTCGCGGGCATACGTCATCGAGTCTTCGAGACTGCCTTGAGCGAGCCCGATGGAGCGCGCGGCCGTGTGCGCGCGAGCCGTTTCGAGACCGGCCGTGGCGAGATAGAACGCCTTGCCTTCCTCTCCGACCATGCTCGAAGCGGGAACCCGGCAGCCGTCGAACGCGAGTTCCCACGTGGTCCAGCCGTGATACCCGATCTTCGGAATCGGACTGCCTGCGACGTTGGCGGGCAGCTCGCCTCTCGGCTTTTCGACCATGAAGGCGGAGAGCCCGCGGTGACGCGCCTTGGGATCGACCTCGGGGTCGGTGCGGGCGATCACGAGGATGAAGTCGGCTTCGTCGGCGAACGTGCACCAGTACTTGCTGCCGGTGATGACCCAATCGTCGCCGTCGCGCACCGCGCGGCACGAAATGTTGGCGACGTCCGAGCCCGCGTTCGGTTCGGAAAGCGAGAAAGCGCCGAGGAATTCGCCGCGCGCCATGCGCGGCAGATAGTCCGCCTTCTTTTCGGGGCTGAGGCTCTTGAGCGCGCCGATCAGGCCGTTGCCGCGAGCGATCAGGCTGGCCACGCTCATCCAGCCGCGCGAGAGCTGCTCCGCAACGAGGCAGTACTCGTATGCGCCGAGGCCGAGGCCGCCGTATTCCTCGGGAATCAGGATGCCGAAATAACCGAGTTCGGCCATTTCGTCGATGAGTTCGCGCGGAATCTTGCCCTTTTCCGGGTCGAGCTTGTTGGCGAGAGGAAGCACGCGCTCCATGGTGAACTGGCGCGCCGAATCCTGAATCATGCGGCGCTCGTCGGTGAGTCTTTGCATTGTGGGCTCCTTGAAGACCGGTCCATGTTCTTTAGGTGCGCAGGGGCGCAACTATGTACGGACATATTAGCAGCGTGCTCGATCTCGGAACGCACAGTTTCGGGGGGGTGTTAAGTTCAAATATGCACTTAAAAATACGGAAAAACACGTAAATTACCGGCATTTTCGAAAACGGTTGACGGCATGCTTTGTTTTCGTGAATATGTACGTACATAGTGCCGCCCTGCGGGAGGCCTGACGAACCGGAGGATGAATGAGCAAGAACCGAAGCGGCAATTTTTTCGAGGATTTCCGCGTGGGCATGAAGCTGCGCCATGCCACGCCGCGCACGCTTACCGAAGGAGACCGCAGTCTCTATATCGGCTTGACGGGAAGCCGCTCCGTGCTCGGCACCGCCACGACGAACGCGCGTCAGTTGGGATTCGACGTGCGGCCGCTGGAAGACCTGCTGGTGTTCAACACGGCGTTCGGCAAGACGGTGCCCGATATCTCGCTGAACGCCGTGGCGAATCTCGGCTATGCCGACGTGCGCTTCCTCGCCCCGGTCTATCCCGGCGACACGCTCGCCGTGGAAACCGAGGTGATCGGCTTGAAGGAGAACACGAGCCGCAGGAGCGGGATCGTCTATGTGCGCTCGACGGCGAAGAATCAGCATGATGAAGCGGTGCTCACGTGGGTCCGCTGGGTGATGGTCCACAAGCGCGACGTGCAGGCCGATTGCCCGCAGGCTCATGTGCCGCCGCTTCCGGAGTCGGTGAGGGTCGGGAGCCTGCCGCGCCATCCGTTCGGCCCGCAAGTCGCGCAGATCACCGCGCTCACGGGAGTCGCCGATCTGTGGGACGACTACGCCGTGGGCGAACGCATCGATCACCCGGGTGCGATGGCGCTCAACGACAGCGATCACAGCATCGCCACGCGGCTGTATCAGAACACCGCGAAGGCGCACTTCGACGCGCGTGCCGCCTCCGCCAGCGAAGGACGTCGCCTGGTCTACGGCGGCCACGTAATGTCGATCTGCAAGGCGCTCGCGTACGACGGGATCGAAAATGCGCTGACGATGCTGGCCATCAACGCAGGCAGCCACGTCAACCCCACGCTGGCCGGCGACACCCTCGTTTGCGCCACCACCGTGACCGGCAAGTTCGACCTCGGCGACGACCACGTTGGCGCCCTGCGCCTGCGCATGATCGCGGCGAAGAACGTGGAGGCCGCCTCGATCGTCTTTCCCGACACCGGCGCTGGCCGTCCCGCTCATTCGACCAATATCGTGCTCGATCTCGACTACACGATCGCCATGCCCAAAAAATCTGCAACACGGAGCCAATGATGACTGTCCACACGCATCCCAAAGACGCCCTTTTTTCGGGCGAAAAGCCGTTTCCCGCGTTGCCTGCCTGCGAGCACTTCGCCGGCAGCGAAAAGCTGATTGCCAAGGCGCTCGGCTTGCAGGCCGAATACGGCCCGGTTTTCGATATCACCTGCGACTGCGAAGACGGCGCGGCTGCCGGCCAGGAGCGCGAGCACGCGCAGATGGTCGCCCGCATGCTCAACTCGGAGCTCAACCGCTTTGGCCGCGCCGGTGCCCGCATTCACGATCCGTCGCACCCCGCGTGGCGTCAGGACGTGGACATCATCGTCGGGGAGGCGGGGCAGCGCGTCGCCTACATCACGATTCCGAAAGCGACCACGGTAGCCCAGGTTGCGGAGGTGATCGACCATATTCAGTCAGTTGCCCGAAAGAATGGCGTCGATCGCGCCGTTCCGGTTCACGTCCTGATCGAAACGCACGGCGCGCTGCGCGAAGTCTTTTCGATCGCGGCGTTGCCGCACATCGAAGTGCTCGACTTCGGCCTCATGGATTTCGTGAGCGGTCACCATGGCGCGATTCCGGCGGCGGCGATGCGCAGCCCGGGGCAGTTCGAGCACGCGCTGCTGGCGCGCGCCAAGGCCGATGTGGTGGCGGCGGCGCTCGCCAACGGCATCGTGCCGGCGCACAACGTTTGCCTGAACCTCAAGGACGCCGCCGTGATCGCTGCCGACGCGGGCCGGGCGCGCAACGAATTTGGCTTTCTGCGCATGTGGAGCATCTATCCGGCGCAGATCCAGCCGATCGTCAACGCCATGCGGCCGGATTTCGAAGAAGTGGCGGACGCTGCCGCGATTCTCGTCGCGGCGCAGGATGCCGCCTGGGGGCCGATCCAGTACGAGGGCGAACTGCACGACCGGGCCACCTACCGGTACTTCTGGAGCGTGCTGGAAAAGGCGAGGGTGACGGGCATGCCGTTGCCTTCCGCGGCCGAGCAGCGCTTTTTCGCGGGCTAGTCGAGCGCGGGCCGCGCACGTCATCGGGCGCGGCCGGCCAGCAAGCGGCGCTCCCGTTGCGCGTACAATCGGTAACTCCTTGAACAGCGCCCCGCGCGCTGTGGCAATGACAACCCAGCGGCAACCCAGCGATAACCCAGCGACAACGCAGCAGGACATGAGCGCGAAATCCAGGACCCCTCCGGTCAATCCATCCCTGCCGGTCACCCGTTACGCCGAACTCGCGCAAACGCTCATCAAGGCCATTGGCGCCGGCCGCTATGCGGTGGGCGGTCTGCTGCCCACGGAGCCGGAGTTGGCCGAACTGCATGGCGTGAGCCGGCACACCGTGCGGGCATCGCTCAAGATGCTTCAGGATCTCGGCTACATTTCGCGCAAGAAGTCGGTCGGCACGATCGTCGAGAGCGCGAATCCGCGCACGGCCTTCACTCAATCGTTCGAAACGCCGGAAGACCTGATGAGGGTCGCGGCGACCGAGGTGCGCTCGATCGAGACGGTCACGCCGGTCAAGCTCGATCGCACGCTGGCGCGCAGCCTCGAGGCGCCGCCTGGAAGTCACTGGATACGGCTTTCGGGGCTGCGCGTCGAGGCGGGAAAGCGGGGAGCGCCGCTCGCGTGGGCGGACATTTATATCGATGCCGCGTTTGCGCATTTGATCGACGAGATCCGCAGCCGCCCGGGGGAACTTGTGAGCGCGATGATCGAGCGCGAAAGCGGGCAACCGTTCGACGAGATCAGGCAGATCGTGCGGGGCGTGCTGATCGACGCCGCGCTCGCGAAGCGGCTGAAGGTGGAACCCGCGTCGGCGGGACTGCGGCTCGTGCGGCATTACCGCCGCCAGGACGGCCGCATCCTGGAGATCTCCGATACGCGCTATCCGGCCGACCGCGTGTCCGTATCGTTTCAACTGAAGCGCGGCCGGCTGCCGGCCTGATTCCAGGTCTCATGCATCAAGTGGCCGGCCGTCTGTGCAGCGGCCACAGCACCTTCATGGCCTCGCCGTCGGCGCGATTGGTGTAGCAGCTGTTGATGACCGCGGGCGGGGCCATCGTTCCGGACTCGTCGGCGGGCAGCCGCCCATTGCGCTCGACGCGGCCCACGGCGAAGCGCGTCTGCATCGCCGTATTCGCGAGCAGGCCCAGCAGTTCGGTCAGGTGGGTGCAGCCATTCACGCCGCCCACGACCGCCTTGATCTGCTTGCGAAAGCCGGCGCCGATCTGCATGCCTTTCAGTCCTGCATAAGCCGACTCGATGTCCGTGCAGTAAACGGTCGGCCCCGCCTCGATATGCGCCGTCACGTTCTGGATCACCATCGCCGTATCCAGCGTCATCACGATGCGCATGTGATGGATCGGCGCGCCTTTGGGCACGCGCTTGAAGAGGAGATC
Source organism: Paraburkholderia sacchari (assembly GCF_000785435.2). Taxonomy (GTDB): domain Bacteria; phylum Pseudomonadota; class Gammaproteobacteria; order Burkholderiales; family Burkholderiaceae; genus Paraburkholderia; species Paraburkholderia sacchari. The sequence goes on from NZ_JTDB02000004.1 coordinate 49,579, forward strand.
GGTGTCGATCGGGGTGATGTCGCGCAGTTCGCCTTCGATGTCGAAGAGGCCGTCGCTGCGCAGATAGCCGTTGCAGCTCATCGTGCGCGTATGCATGAGCTGCCGCGAAACTGCTGAAGCAGGGGAGGTGTTCATGGAGAGCATCCTTTTTCCACGAATGAGAAGAGGGCGCCCCGCAAGGTGACGCGGGGCGCACAGAAGGTGGCGATCAGGGCAGGACGTTGCGCGGGTCGTCCTTCAGCACGAGCTGCCAGGCTTCACGGGCCATCGGCGCGCTCTTCTCTTCCATGATGTGAGCGAGCAGCCCCGCCGATCTGCCGACCAGCGAAAGGCCGCGGGCGATCAGCGGATCGAGGCCCATCGCGGCGACGATGGCCGCGATCGCGCCCACCGCATTCAGCGGCAGCGGCTTCTTCATCTCCTGGGTGAGCACGTCGCCGATCGCGTCCATCAGCCGCCAGTGCACGTGGTAGTAGCCGTTCTCGCGGGCCAGTTCGCGCAGCGTGGGAACGCGCGGATCGCCGTCGATATGGATCGGGTGCCCCACGCCGTAAATCGCGCGGCGTTGCTCCTTGTGCTGGCGAATCACCGCGCGGGCGGCTTCACGGATCTGTTCGTCGCTGGCTTGCTCCGGCAGGTCCTTCGCGCCTTCGAGCAGCATTTCGGCCGCGTTCTGCATCGTGCCGAGAAACACGCTGCCCGCGCCCAGCAAGCCGGCCGCGACCGCGCCCTGGAGCGCTTCGGGCGCGCCGATATAGGTCAGGCGGCCTGCAAGCGAGCTGGGCGTGATGCCGTGGTCGGCCGTGGTGACCAGCAACGCGTTGACCATGACCTTCTCGCGCGGCTCGGGCTTGCGGCCGAGGGTCGTGAAAAAGATCATGTCGATGAAATCGAACTTGCCGATGATCTCGGTCGACAGGTTCAGACCACGGACCATGATGGTATCGGTCGTGGTGTAGCCAATTTCGGTCTTTACCATGAGTCTGTCTCCGCACTCACTGCGCCGCAGGGTGGCGTCGCTTGAACAGGCACGTCGCGGCCATCTCGGCGACGACTTCGTCGCGCTGGTTGATGCCGCGGCGCATGAAGGCGATGATGCCGCGTTCCGGCCGGCTCGTTTCGCGCTGCTCGAGCACTTCGATCTCGACGCGCAGCGTGTCGCCGATGAAGGTCGGCTTCGGGAATTTCAGCCGGTTTTCCAGCACGCTGAAGAGCGCGCCTTCCATCAGCTGGTTGGGGATCGAGCGCGAGGTCAGGCCGGCCATGAACGAAGCGACCAGCATGCCGTGCGCGATGCGCTGGCCGAAGATCGTGCCCTTCGCATATTCGGCGTCCACGTGCACCTTGTTGAAGTCGCCGGTGAGGGCGGCGAACGCCGCCACGTCGCCTTCCGTGATCGTACGCGAGGAGGTGGTGTAGGTCGTGCCGGGCGTGAGGTCTTCCCAGTAGATCGACGCCTTGGCGATCTCGTCGAGGACGCTGGTTTCAGTCATGTTGTGTCTCCTTAGGTGAGCGCGGAAATGCCGAGGATCTCGCGCCCGATGATGAGTGTCTGGATTTCGGTCGTCCCTTCGGGGATCATGCCGCCGCGCGTATCGCGGAAGATGCGCTCGATGGGGTACTCGCTCGCATAGCCCATGCCGCCGTGCACCTGCAGCGCGTGGTTCGCGACATCGAAGGCGGCTTCGGTCGCGTACAGCTTGGCAATCGAGCATTCCGTGCGCGCCGTGCCGTTCTGCATCGCGCGCGCGGCGCGATAGCCGAGCGCGCGGGCGGCCAGCGTTTTCGCGGTCATGTCGACGATATGCTTCTGCACCAGCTGGAACGACCCGATCGCGCGGCCGAACTGCTTGCGCTGCTTCGCGTACTCGACGGAAAGATCGAGCGCGCTTTGCGCCGCGCCGACCGCGCCCATGGCCACGTTCAGGCGTCCGAAGTTCAGGCCGATCAGGATCTGCCGCAGCCCTTCGCCTTCTTCGCCAATGAGGTTCGCGGCGGGAATCTCCGCATTGTCGAAGGTAAACGCAGCGGTGCCGGTGCTGCGCGCGAACATCGTCTCGACCGGACTCACGTCGAATTTCGTTTCGCCGACCTCGACGAGGAACAGCGACAGCTTGCCGTCGCACTGCTCGCTATAGGTGCGCGCGACAACGATGCCGAAGTCGGCGAACAGACCGTTGGTGATCCACAGCTTGCTGCCGTTGAGCACGTAGCGGTCGCCGCGCTTGTCGGCGCGAGTCTTGATTTCGGCGACGTTCGAGCCGACGTCGGGCTCGGAGATCGAGACGAACGTCTTGCGCTCGTTGCGCAGCAACGGCCGCATGAAGCGCTCTTTCTGGTCTTCCGTGCCGTACGCGTTGATGATGCCGGAGACGATATTGAGGCCGTTGAGCAGGATGCGCAGCGAGAGCCAGCAATAGCCGGCTTCTTCCATCATCACGGCCCACGTCAGGTAGTCGATGCCGAGGCCGCCGTCCGCTTCGCTCAAATAGCCGCCGAGATAACCGAAGTCGCCAAGGCCGGTGAGCACTTCGTGCGGAAAGCGCTTGTCGCGCTCCGCCTGCTGGATGCGCGGCGCAACGTGTTGCTTCAGGTAGCGGCGGATGTTGTCGCGCAGCAGCTGCTGGCTGCTGTCGAGGCCATCGACATCGCAATCGAGATCAGCCATAACGTCCTCCGGTCACGAACAGCGTGGTGCCCGTGATGTAACGGGCTTGCTCGGAGGCCATGAACGCGACGGCGCCCGCGATGTCGCTGGTCTGCCCGGCGAACGTCACGGCGTTCTTGGCAAGCGCGTTCTCGCGAATCGTGTCGTAGTTGGGCAGGCTCTGGATATATTCCGTTTCGATGAAGCCCGGCGCGATGGCGTTGACCGTGACGCCCTTGCGCGCCTGCTCCAGCGAGAGCGCGCGCGTGAACCCGACGAGCCCCGCCTTGGCGCTCGAGTAGTTGGCTTGCCCCGGGTTGCCGAACATCGCGCGCGAGCTGATGTTGATGATGCGGCCCCAGCCGCGCTCATGCATGTGGGGCAGCACGGCGCGGCAGCAGTGGAATGCGCCCTTGAGCGTGACGTTGAGGACGAGGTCGAAGTCCGCTTCCTCCATCTTGAGGAGCGTGCGGTCTTTCACGAGGCCCGCGTTGTTCACCAGCACGTCGATCCGGCCGAATGCCTCGGCGCCGGCGCCGACCATCTTGCGTACCTGCTCCTCGCTGCGCACGTCGCACTGCACGGCGATCGCCTTGCCGCCGTTCGCCTCGATATGACGCGCGTTTTCCTGCGCCGCGTCGGCGTCGAGGTCGGTGACCACCACGGCCATGCCCTCGGTCGCCAGCATGCGCGCCGTTTCCGCACCAATGCCGCGGGCGGAGCCCGTCACGATCGCCACGCGATCTTTCAGTCCCAGATCCATCTTCGTTCCTCCATTCCTGATTGGATTAGATTGCGGCCGCCTGGCCGTTGCGCCTTGCCCCGGATCCCGGGATCTCAGGGATAGCGCCGTACAATCGATTCGGCGATGCAGACCGGCTTGGCCGAGCCTTCGCGCTCCACCGTCATTTCGACTTTGATCTGTGCGCCGCCGTTGTCCAGGGGCTCCCAGGCCAACAGGCGGAAATGCGCGCGCACGAGGCTGCCCACCGGCACCGGGGCGGGGAAGCGCACCTTGTCGAGCCCGTAGTTCACGCCCATGCGGCTTTGCTCGATGCGATACGCCGTCGAGGAGAAAACCGGCAGCAGGCTCAGCGTGAGAAAACCATGCGCGATCGCGCCGCCGAACGGGCCGTCTTTTGCGCGTTCCGGGTCCACGTGAATCCATTGGTGATCGCCGGTGGCGTCGGCGAATAGATTGACGCGCGCCTGGTCGATCGTCGTCCACTCGCTCGTGCCGATCACTTCGCCGACCAGCGGCTGAAGGTCGGCAATCGTTTGATACGTCTTCATTTCGGTTCCTTCGATTTCGATATGACTTCGCGCGCTCAGAACTGAAACAGCGCACGCGCGACGATGCTGCGCTGGACCTCGCTCGTGCCGCCATAGATCGTGGCGGCGCGGCGGAAGAACATCTCGTTGGCGAGGCCGCGGCCAAGCTCCTGCATCGGCAGCGTGGCGGCGTCGCGTTCCTGCGGGCCCGGATAGGCGATTGCGCCGTGATCGCCGAGCGCCTCCACCACGAACGCGCTCATCTGCTGCTGCAGTTCGGTCGCGCGCACCTTGAGGATCGAGCCCATGGCGTGCGCCGCCGGGCTGTGATCCTGCTCCAGTGCCGCCACGCGCTGCACCAGCATGGCGATGGCGTTCGTTTCCGCTTCGAAACGCGCGAGACGCAGCGCGAAACCGGTGCGCTCGATCAGCGGGCGCGCGCCGTCCCGGGCCACCACCGCCAGCGCCCGCAACTGCTTCAGATAGCGCCGCAGCACCGGCAGGTCGGCCGTCGAGGCGTGCTCGTTGTTGAGCAGGAACTTCGTGATCGACCATCCCTCGCCCTCGGCGCCCACGCGGTTCGACACGGGCACGCGCACGTTGTCGAAGAACGTCTCGTTCAGGTGATGGCAATCGTCGATGCTGCGGATCGGGCGCACCGTGATGCCGGGCGTCTTCATGTCGACCAGCAGGAAGCTGATGCCGGCCTGCTTCTTCGCCTCCTGATCGGTGCGTACGAGCAGGAAGATCCAGTCGGCCCGATGCGCGTAGCTGGTCCAGATTTTCTGCCCGTTGACGACGTAGTGGTCGCCTGCATCGTCCGTGACCCGGTCGGCGCGCGTGCGCAGCGACGCGAGGTCCGAGCCCGAGCCCGGCTCGGAAAAGCCCTGGCACCATTGACGCTCGCCGCTCAGCAGCAGCGGCAGATGCGCCGCCTTCTGCTCAGGTGTGCCAAATGCATTGAGCACGGGGCCGAGCAGCTTCTGCGCGCCGCCGTCCTGGGTGGGCGCGCCCGCGTTCATGCACTCCTCGTCGAAAACGAGGCGCTCCTGCACGCTCCAGCCCGGGCCGCCATGTTCGGCCGGCCACGAGGGCGTGCCCCAACCCTGCTCGTTGAGGAGGCGCTGCCAGCGCGTCACGTCCTCGCGCGCCGAACGCGTGCCGGTGCGCAGCGGGCGGACGAGGTCCGCTGGCAGACGCTCGCGCAGGAAGGTGCGCACGTTCTGGCGAAAGGCCTCGAGGTTTCGATCAGGCTGGAAATCCATGTGTACTGTTCCTTTGCGTACTGGCGGGGCGCGCCGGGGTTCCGGTCAGACCGGGTCCCAGGCGAAGACGTCGCGCGAGAGTTCGAGCGGGTAGAACGACTTCTCGAACATCGGAATGGCGCGCTCGACGCAGGACTCCACGGTCCAGCCTTGCGCCGTGTGCGCGGTGCGGATGGGGCGCGGCTGCGAGAACAGATAGATTTCGTTGTTACGCACACCAAAGATCTGGCCGTTGACGTGCTTCGCGTTGTCCGTGAGGAGGGCGAGCGTGAACGGGGCGATCTTGCCGGACTCCATCGTCATGTAGACCTTCATGCGCTCCTTCGCTGCTTCCGATTCGGTCGGCACGCTGCCGACCATGCGTGTGAAGGCGAACGGCGCAATGCAGTTCGAGCGCACGTTGAAGCGTTGCATGTCGATCGCGATGGATTTCGACAGTCCCACGATGCCCATCTTGGCGGCGGCGTAATTCGCCTGGCCGAAGTTGCCGATCAGCCCCGAAGTCGAGGTCATGTGCACGAAGGCGCCGCATTCCTGCGCCTTGAAATGCGGCGCGGCGGCGCGCGACATGTTCCAGGAGCCCTTCAGGTGGACGCGCACCACCGCGTCGAACTCTTCTTCGGTCATGCGGTGGAACACCGTGTCGCGCAGATTGCCGGCGTTGTTGACGACGGCGTCGACGCGGCCAAAGGTGTCGAGCGCCTGCTGGACGATCTTCTGGGCCGAGTCCCATTCCGCCACGCTATCGGTATTGGCGGCAGCCTCGCCGCCCGCCGCGCGGATCTCGTCGACGGTCTGCTGCGCGGGGCCGGCGCTGCCGCCGGAGCCGTCGATGTTCACGCCCAGGTCGTTGACGATTACGCGCGCACCCTGGCGCGCGGCCTCGCAGGCAATACCCTTGCCGACACCGGCGCCCGCGCCGGTCACGATGACAACTTTCCCTTCGAGCAAACCCATTGTGTACTCCTCGATGAATCGGAATCCTTAAGATCCGTTGTTAGTGGTGAAGGCCCAGCACGCTGATCGCGGCGACGCCCTGGTAGGGAACGCCGCCCAGGTTGTGCGTGAGCCCGACGGCCGGGTTCTTGAGCTGGCGCTCGCCGGCCCGGTCCTGCAACTGGTTGTAGATTTCGTAGGCCATGCGCAAGCCCGATGCGGCGATAGGGTGGCCGAAGCATTTGAGGCCGCCGTCGATCTGGCACGGCACGCCGCCGTCGCGGTCATAGAAGCCGTCGAGCACGTCGTGCACGGCGCGTCCCGCTTCGGAGATGAACAGGTCCTCCATCGTCACGAGCTCGGTAATGGAGAAGCAGTCGTGCACTTCGATCAGATCGAGCTGTTCGCGCGGATTCGTGATGCCGGCCTCGGCATAGGCGCGTTGCGCGGCGTTGCGCGTGTTGCGAACGTGGCTGCCGTCCCACACGTTGGTGGTCGATTCGATGCCCGAACTGACGCTCAACTGGATCGCCTTGATCGTCACCATGTCCTTGCGGCCGAGCGCGCGCGCGATCTCCGGCGTGGTGACGATGGCCGCCGCCGCGCCGTCGCTCACGCCGCAGCAGTCGAACAGGCCGAGCGGTTCGGCGATGATCGGCGCGCCGAGAATCTGTTCCATCGTCACCGCTTTGCGCAGGTGAGCCTTGGGGCTCAGCACGCCGTTCTGATGGCTCTTCCACGACACGCGGGCAAGCGCGCGCTTGAGTTCGTCTTTCGCGATGCCGTGGCGGGTGCGATAGCCATCGGCCAGTTGAGCGAAGCCCGCGGGCGCGGAGCCAAGCGGCAGCCACAGATCGTTCATGGTGCCCTTGTACGTGGGCGGCAGGCCGCCGTAACCGGTGTCCTTGAGCTTTTCCGCGCCGATCGCGAGCGCGATGTCCACCGCGCCCGACGCCACCGCATAGGCCGCGCCGCGCAACGCCTCGGTGCCGGTCGCGCACATGTTTTCCATGCGGCTGAATGGAATACCATCGAGGCGCAGCGCGAGCGAGGCCGGGATGGCCGAGTTGCCGACGTTCACCGCATCGAGACACGACCCGTACCACGCGGCGCCGATCTCGTTGCGAGCGATGCCAGCGTCCGCGAGCGCTTCGTTGAATGCCTCGGCCAGCAGATCGTGCGTGCCTGCGTCCCAGCGCTCGCCAAAGCGCGAGCAGCCCATGCCGATAATGGCGACCTTGTCCTTGATACCGTTTGCCATGGTTGTCGCCTCCGTTATGCCGCAAGCGGCGTGGCTTTCCAGAAATAGCGCGGATAGTTGCGCGTCTTGTCGATGTCTTTGATACGGAACACCATGCGCAGCGGCGTGCCGACATCGAGGCCTTCCGTGCCGACGTCGGTGACTTCCATGAGCACGCGCGCACCGTTGTCGAACTGCACGAAGCCCACATAGAGCGGCGGGGCCGGGTGATACGAAAGCCAGTCGGCGGTCATGGTCAGCACTTTCGCGTCCACGTCGTAGAGCGCGGTGGGCTCGAACTGCGAGGCGGGCGCGTGGCAGGTATCGTTCACGCAATAAGCCAGCTGCGGGAACTGCACGGTGCCGCAACAGCCGCATTTGCCGGCCACGAAGCCGCCGAGCTGCCACGCGCTGCGGTATTGCTCGGTGAACGCTGTCTTTACCTGCTTCTCGGCGCGCATGCCCCATTCGAGGTCGATGGCGTTGTCGTACGAGAGCATGCGCAGATAGTCGCCATGCACCTGGGCGTTGGCGATGGCCTGCGTCGCACCGCGGCGCGGCCTGAACGATGCGATGGCCGCGGTCGTCTTCAGCACGAGCACGTCGCATCCCTGTCCAAAGCCCGCCACCACGATGATGTCGTCCGGTTGCGCGCGTTCGAGCGTGGCTGCGAGCATGAGACACGGATGCGCGGCGCCCGCGTAGCCGCAATGTTCGTCGAGATGATCCGCGACGGCCTGCGCGGCGATGCCGGCACGCTTGGCCAGGGCTGTGCCCACGCCCTTGAGCGGCGCGGCAAATACGAAGTGCGCGACCGCATCGGCGGGCACGCCCGCGCTTTCGAGCGCGGCCTTGACGGCGGCCGGGACGATCTTCGCGTAGCCTTCGTCGCGAATCCAGCGCTCTTCCCAGTAGTAGTCGTGCTTGCCGTCGGCGGCGCGAAAATGATCGACGAACAGATTTGTCTCGCTGGCGCTGCCGATGAGTTCGGCGATCACACCTTCGCTGCCGAGCGTGAATGCCGCGGCGCCTGCGCCATACGCGAGTTCCTGCGCGCTGGCAGGCTTTGCCGAGGGATGGTCGCTCGCGACGAACAGCACGTTCTCTCGCGCCGCGCGCAGGTGGTTCAGCAGGCCGGCAACGCCGGCGCGCTGCGATTGCCCGATTTCGAGCGTGCGCACGCTGGCGGGCAGCTCGAGCGCGCCAGCGACGATGCTCGCGCCTTGCAAGTCGGCAAAGGCGGGCCGCGTCGTGGCGAGTGTCAGCGCTTCGATGCACGTGCGCGTGCGTTGACCGAGCGCGTCGCGGGCGGCTTCGACGGCCATCGTGATGCTGTCCTCGTCCCAGCTGCAGAAGGCGCGCTCGCCTTTCGGCGCGGCGCCGGCCGCGCCGCTCATCCAGCGATGGGCGGCGGCAATGGCGGCGCGCTGCATACGCAGGCGGGGCACATAGCCGCCATAGCCGGTGATGCCATACGGTATTGGCGTTCGGGTCATGCTTACCTCGCGGTCTTGGATGCTTGATGAATCCTGCTGTCGAGCGGACCCTGGTGGTGCGGGGCGCTCGGGTGATCGAATCATCGCTAGAGGTCCGTTCCGGGCCACTCCCCAACGCGGGGGGCGGCGAGGACGGCACTTAAGCGCCGGGTGGGGAGAGCGGGAATTGCAGGCGGACGAGAAGGGTCATGCCGGGGGGGGGGCGGCGTGAAAGGTTGCCTCGCGCGGGAGGCGCACTCGGCGAGGGCGGAAACGGAACTTATGCGCACGGCCCGAACGGCCCGCCCCCTGAGTCGAGGGGGCGGCGATCTCGTGCCTGGCGCCATACTGGCGCGGACGATCTTTCTTCCATTTCAGGGCCGCGCGTTCCGATCTGGATACCGACAACGGAGACAATCACGATGTACCTCACCCAATGCCTTCATCGTGCGGTTCAGCAATACCCGGACCGGACGGCCACTGCGTTTCGCGGGCGTCGCCGCAGTTACGGCGAATTTGGCGAACGTGTCGCGCGCCTCGCGGGCGCCCTGGTCGGCCTTGGCATGGCGCATGGCGACCGGGTTGCCATGCTGGCCCCGAATTCGGACCGGTACGTCGAGTACATCATGGGTGTCTGGTGGGGTGGCGGTGTCCTCAATCCCATCAACGTGCGCTGGAGCGTGCCGGAAATCGTCTACTCGCTGGACGATTGCGATACGCGCATCCTGCTCGTCGACGATACGTACCTGCCCCATGTCGAGGCGATTCGCGCGAAGGCGAAGCACGCGCCGCTCGTGATTTATGCGGGCGACGGCGAGGCGCCCGAGGGCATGCTGTCGTTCGAGACGCTGATCGCCGATACGCCGCCCATCGAGGATGCCTGGCGCGGCGGCGACGATCTCGCTTGCATCATGTACACGGGCGGTACGACGGGCTTTCCGAAAGGCGTGATGCAGACGCATCTGAACCTGTGGTCCGGTTGCGTGCCGCGTCTCGCAGAGATGCCGCAGCCGCCCAACTGCGTCGTCATGCACGTCGCGCCGCTCTTTCACGTGGCGGGGCTTGGGCGCGTCGTGACGCAATTCCTCGCGGGCGGCACGCACGTGCTGGTGCCGTCGTTCGACGCAGGCGAGTTGCTTGCGACCATCGAACGGGAAGGCGTGACCGAATCGGTACTGGTGCCGACGATGATTCAGGCGCTGCTCGCGCATCCCGACCTTTCGCGCTACAACCTGAGCAGCCTGCGCCGGCTCTACTACGGCGCGTCGCCCAGCGCAGGCGCGATGGTCGAACAGCTCCTCGCGCAGTTTCCGGGGATCGAGCTATCGCACAGCTATGGCCTGACCGAGACGTGCCCCGTCGTGTCGAGCAATCCGCCGGAGAATCACAGCGACGCCGCGCGCCGCAGCGGGCTTTCGCGCTCGGTCGGGCGCGGCGGGATTGGTGTCACCATCCGCATCGTCGACGCTGAAGGGCGCGAGGTGCCGCGCGGGACGGTGGGCGAAATTGTCGTTCGCGGTCCTAATATCACGCCGGGATACTGGAACAAACCGGAGGAAACGGCGCGCGCCATGCGCAACGGGTGGTTCCATACCGGCGACGGCGGTTACATGAACGAGCAGGGCTATGTGTTCATCGTCGATCGCATCAAGGACATGATCGTGACGGGCGGCGAAAACGTCTATTCCGCCGAGATCGAGAACGTGATCGCGCGTCATCCTGCTGTGGCGATGTGCGCGGTGATCGGCGTGCCGCACGAGCACTGGGGCGAGGCGGTTCACGCCGTGGTGGTGCTCAAGCCTGGCGCGAAGCTCGACGAAGCCACCCTGCGCGAGCATTGCCGCGAGTTCGTTGCAAGCTACAAATGCCCGAAGACCGTGGAGTTTCGTGACGCATTGCCCCTTTCCGGCGCTGGAAAGATTCTGAAGAAGGATCTGCGCGAGCCGTACTGGAGCGGCAAGGCTCGCGAGACGAAATAGGGCGGGTTGCGGGCGTTGCGCGCCTCGATCAACGGAACGGGCCGCCCGGCAGCTGACTGGCGGCCGGTTCGCCTCCGTGATGGCAGAGGATCGCATCGAGCGCGACGACGCCCTGTCCTTGCGGTCGTACCGCGAGCGGGTTGATTTCCAGCTCGCCGACCGAGTCGGCGTGGCGCACGACGAAGTCGCTCAGTTTCACCATGACGGCAACCAGCGCGTCGACGTCATAGGCGCACTGGCCGCGATAGCCTTTGAGCAGCGCGTGACAGCGGGTCTCCTCGATCATCTGCCGGGCGGACTGCGCTGTGAGCGGAAGCAGCCGCCTGCTGACATCGCCGAAGAGTTCGATGCCGACTCCGCCGAGTCCGAACGTGCACACGTGGCCGAACACGGGGTCCTGGTGAATGCCCACTACCACTTCCACAAACGGTGCCGGAAGCATGGGCTCGATCAGTACACCTTCGATATCGGAAGCCGCGCAAACCCGCAAGCCGTTTGCATGAATGTCCCCGAACGCTTCGGCCGCTTCGCGTTCCGACGCAATGCCGAGCCGCACGCCGCCCATATCGGTCTTGTGCGTAATGGAAGCGCTCGCGATCTTCATGACCCCTCTGCCGTTTGCGACGTCGCGCCAGGCTTGCGCCGCTTCATCGGCGGTGCGGGCGACGCAGCCATTGGGTACGGGAATGCCGATTTTTGCCAATAGCGCCTTTGTTCTGGCTTCGGAAAGACCCATGTTCGCTGCGTGCGACGCGATTGCGCCGAGCGGGACCCACGCGCTGTCGAAGCGGGTTCGCCAGCGCCCGTATTCGATGAACCGCTTGACGGCCAGCACGGCGTTGCCCACGGCACGCATCGGCATCAACCCGCCTTCGATGATCGTGCGATGTCCCTCGCCTGTGCGGTCGCTCATCCACACGGGGACGATGGGCGTGCTCACCTCGCGCTGTACGTCGACGAGGCTTGCGCCGAGCAGCGTAGTGGTCCTTCCGTATTCGACGGGAATGGGCACGAGCACGATGTCCGTGTTCGGATCGCTTGCCGTCGCTTTCAGGGCGGCATGGCTCACCTCGGCATTGACGAGCACTTCCGCCGTGACGTCGACCGGGTTGTCGATCGCCGCGTAGCCGGGGAGGGTGTCGCGCAGCTTTTGCAGCGTCTGCGGGGCGAATCTGGTTAGCGTCAGGCCAGCTAGCCCGATCATATCGGACGCGAGTGCGGCGGTCCCGCCGGAGAAGCTATAGACGGCCACCTGTTCGCGGCCGGTCGGCTCGGCGCGGGACAGCAGCGAAGCGACATCGATCATTTCGTCGATGTCGTCGACCTCGATGATGCCCAGTTCGCGGAACACGGCGCTATTGATTTCAGCAACGCCCGCAATGGCGGCGGTATGCGATTGCGCGGCTTTCGCGCCGTAGGCCGATTTGCCAACCTTCAGCGCGACGATCGGCTTGCCGAGGCGCGCGGCGTGCAAAGCGGCAGCCATGAAGCGCGGGCCGTTGCGTACGCCCTCGAGCGTCGTCACGATGACCTTGATGTCGGGCGCTTCAGCCATGTAGTAAATAAAGTCGCTGACTTCGAGATCGACCTCGTTGCCGCCAGAACACCAAAGGCCGATGCCCACACCGCGGTCCATGGCCTGGATGAAGGCGCGGCCGAGGCCGCCGCCCTGGGTCGCGACGCCAATCGGGCCGCTGCGCTGGTCGATGCGCCATGCCGGCGAAAAGCACAAACCGAGCCGCGCATTCATGTTGTTCAGGCCGGGGCAGTTGGGGCCGTAGATCCGCATGCCGGTGCTCGCCGCGATTTCGCGCATGTGCGCCTCGATCGCTCGTCCTGCCTCGCCGGTTTCGCCGAAGCCGGACGTGAAGACGATCGCGAACTTTACACCGTGCTCGCCGCACTCGCGCAGCGTCTCCAGCACGGCGTCCGCGCGCACGGCCAGGATGGCCAGATCGGGAGCCTGCTCGATGCGCCGTATGGACGGTACGCAGCGTCGTCCGTGAATTTCGGCATAGCCGGGGTTCACGAGGTAGAGCTCGCCGCGAAAATCGGACCAGGCGGTCAGATTCTCGAATGTGCGGCCTCCGATGCTGTCGGGCCGCTCCGATGCGCCGATCAACGCGATGGATCGCGGATGGACAAGCAGCGACAGGTCACTGAAGTGCGAGTGGCTTTCATTCATGACGCGGGAAGGTCCTTTTGTAGTGGTCGTACTTGGGACTGCAGATGAATGGTCAAAAGCGGAGACGCCGCCCGGACGAACCCGGGCACTCCGGCTCGATGGGGGCGCACGATCACGGAGCTTCGTCGGCGACGATGGCCGCGTCGGCAGCCAGGGCCCCTTCGCCCTCGGGCATGGCGAAGACGGGATTGAGATCGAGCGATTGCAGGCGCGGCCCGGCGGCTATCGCAAAGGCCGAAAGCTTCGACAGCATGCGTGCGAGTGCGGCAATATCGGTAACTGGCCGGCCGCGCGCGCCGAGCAACAACGGTGCACCGCGAATCGAGCGGATCATCCGCTCGGCGACGTCGACGCCAAACGGACAACGATGCAGGACGACGTCATTCAGGATCTCGACGAATACGCCGCCCAGGCCGAACATCGCGATCGGACCGAAGACCGGATCGCGCTGAATGCCCATGATGCACTCCACGCCGCCCATGATCTGGCGGGCTACCAGCACACCGTCCAGCCGGGCTCGCGGTGCGGCGTTGCGGGCGCGCTGAAACAGTGTGCCGAAGCCGCTGTGCACGGCGCTTTCATCGCTTACGCCGAGTAATACGCCGCCTGCCTCGGACTTGTGCAGGATATCGGGCGACAGGATCTTCAAAACCACGGGGAAGCCGAATTCGCGCGCCGCGCGCACGGCGGATTCGGCATCGGCGCAGGCCCGTTCCGGGACGCTGGCGATACCGGCGGCGGCGAGCAACTGCTTGGCCTGGGCTTCGGTGAGCGGGCCCGACGGCAGTGCAATCGGCGCTAAGGCCGGGATCGGGGCACCCGGCTGCGCGTCTGCAGCGAAGCTGCGGCCAATGTGCCCCATGGCGGCAATCGCGGCGACTGCGCGGTTGAGGTCTTCGAAAACGGTGAAGCCCTGTTCCTCGAAAGCGTCCAGCGTTGCGCGCGACCCGCGCAGGATCAGCACATAAAGGCGGTCCGGATGGCGCGCCCGCACCCGTGCCATCCGCTCGAGCAGGCCCCTCCATACATTGGGCGCAGTGCCGGCGTAGGTGAAGAATCCGAGCAACGTCCGATAGCCGCCTTCGTCCAGCATGGTGTCGACGAACGGTTCGATGATGGACGGGTCGTTGATGAACTGGCCGGTCGTGTCGACCGGATTGCGTGGCGAACAAATCGGCAGCAGTTCGAGCAACTTGTGCTGCGCGTGTGCCGGCAATTCCGGCATGGGCAGCCTCAGCGCTTGCGCAGCGTCCGAAACGATGACGCCCGCACCGCCGCTGACCGTGACCATGCCAAGCGTATTGCGTTCGGGAAAGATGCCGCGCGTGGCAAGCCGCACGATGTCGAGAAGCGCCTCAGTGGTGCTCGCGCGCACGACGCCGGCTTCGGCGAGAACGGCGTCGCACACGGCGTCGTCGCCGACGATCGACGCCGTGTGCGAAAGCGCTGCGGCGCTGCCCAGCGCGCTGCGGCCGACCTTCAACATCACGACAGGCTTGCGGGCCCGGCGCGCGGCCTGAAGCGCGGCGAGCAGGCCCGGGCCGTCTTGAATACCTTCCGCGTAGAGCGCGATGACCGTGGTGTCGGGGTCCTCCACCATCAAATGGACGACGTCGGCCAGCGTGAGATCGGCCTCGTTGCCCGTCATGAAAATGCTGGAGATGCCGACACCGGCGTCGGCGGCCGCGGCTAGAAGGTGCCCTCCGTACGCGCCCGATTGGCTGGCGATGCCTACGTTTCCGGGGCGCACGTTGGCCGTGACGTCGGTCGAGAGAAAACTGCCCACGAAGCCGCTGTGAAAGTTCACGCATCCGAGTGCGTTCGGACCCAGCAGCCGCATGCCGCTGCGGCTTGCCGCCGTTGCCAGGCTGGCCTGCAGCGCGCTGCCCGGCGCGCCGGTCTCCGCGAAGCCCGCGCTGAACACGATTGCCGCGCGAACGCCGCGCTCGGCCAGCGCCTTCACGGCATCCAGCGCCTGCAGGGCGGGGACAGCGACGATCGCGGCGTGCGGCGTTTTCGGCAATGCGGCGATCGAAGCGTAGGCGGGCAGCCCCTGCACTTCGTTTCGGTGCGGATTGACCGGAAAGATGCGGCCGCCGAAGCCGAGCCGTCGCATGGCTTCGATCGGGCGGCCGCCTATGCGGGTCGGATCGTCCGATGCGCCGACCACAGCGACCGAGCCCGGGTTCAACAATGCATTCATCGGGAGCATTGCATCCATGTCCTTGACGGGAGGGTTACGGGATTGCGGTCCGTGGCGGTCTGAATGCCTCGGATGACCAAGCGTAGGCAAATGACGGCCCCAGTCTCCCCCCCCAACGTTGGGGGTGGTAGGCGTTGCCACATGGGAAACGGATCTTTCCCCGCGCGGCGTGGCGGATATCGGATTTTGGTGTGACAAGAGGTGTTGCACTCGGGCGGCACAAAAGTCGAACGCGCCGACGCAGTCGGCGGAGTGATGCGCGAGAGCGGTTAGATACCCCCGCTTTTGGGGGGGGAGGTCCGTCGCGCATGGCGTTACCTTGCTACCTGGAGTAGCCCGTGTTATCGGGCATTTCGTTCAGAAGTAGGGCACAGTCGCGTTGTTTCAGGAATGGACCTTGGCCCTCCTCAGCATGCTGCGCACAGATGGCACTGGAGATATCGATGAAAACCGCGGAACGATCGTTGCGTCTGCTCGTTGAGAAGTGGATTGGCGCGAGCCCGGAAAGGCGGGCGCGGGTCACCGGGTTCGGATATTGCCGCAAACGTGCGTGGCGCTATGTGCGCGTGGAGACTGCGAATTCGTCAGGTGTTCTTTCTATTTTGTTTTTCCGGCATGAAGACGGATCGTGGTGCGTATTTCCGCCCGAACGCAGACGGCCGGCAATGCGCATTGTCTGAGAGCGTTGGTTTGTGGAAAACGATGTTTGTACCGGATATCGGCAGGTATGGAGGCCTGGTTTCGTGAGTATCTCGACAGTTGAAAATGACGGCTTCGCGCCTGTGCGCGAGTCGATGGAATACGACGTGGTGATCGTGGGCGGCGGGCCGGCAGGCCTGTCCGCGGCGATCCGCCTGAAACAGCTGGGAGCAGAAAAAGGCGCTGAGATCGGCGTATGCGTGCTGGAAAAAGGCTCGGAGATCGGGGCGCATATCCTATCGGGCGCGGTCATGGATCCGCGCGCCATCGGCGAGCTCATCCCCGACTGGAAAGAGCAAGGCGCGCCGCTGAACGTGCCCGTTACCGAAGATCAATTTCTTTTCCTTTCGGAAAACAGCGCGAAGACGGTGCCCAACTGGGCGCTGCCGGACAACTTCAAGAACCACGGCAACTATGTGATCAGCCTCGCGAACGTCACGCGCTGGCTGGGCCAGCAGGCCGAGGCGCTGGGCGTGGAAATTTTCCCGGGCTTTCCGGCCGCCGAAGTGCTCTTCAACGACGATGGTTCGGTCAAGGGTGTGGCCACCGGCAATATGGGCGTCGGCAAGGATGGCGAGCCCACGGAGAATTTCCAGCTCGGCATGGAGCTGCACGCCAAATACACGCTGTTTGCCGAAGGCTGCCGCGGCCATCTGGGCCGTCAACTGAACGAGCACTTCAAGCTCGGCAAGGACGCGGATCCGCAGGTGTACGGCATCGGCATCAAGGAGCTGTGGGAGATCGATCCCGCGAAGCACAAGCCGGGTCTGGTGATCCACACGGCCGGCTGGCCGCTCGAAAAGGACACTTACGGCGGCTCGTTCCTGTACCACACCGACAATAACCAGGTGATGGTGGGTTTTGTCATCGGTCTCGCGTACCAGAATCCGTATCTCTCGCCGTTCGAGGAATTCCAGCGCTACAAGACGCATCCGGCGATCCGCAAGTACCTGGAGGGCGGCAAACGCGTTTCGTACGGCGCACGCGCGATGACGGCGGGCGGGCTGATGTCGCTGCCGAAGCTCGTGTTCCCGGGCGGCGCACTGGTCGGCGACGACGCGGGCTTCCTGAACGCGGCGCGCATCAAGGGCAGCCACGCGGCAATCAAGACCGGCATGCTCGCGGCGGAAGCGGCGTTCGACGCGGTGCAGGCCGGCCGCCAGAGCGATGAACTCGCGGCGTATCCAGAAGCGTTCAAGCAATCGTGGCTGTACACGGAGCTGTACAAGGCGCGCAACTTCAAGCAGTGGATGAGCAAGGGCCTGTACCTGGGCACGTTGATGGTGGGCGTCGAGCAGAAGCTGATGGGCGGCAATGTACCGTGGACGCTGCATCACCAGCACCGCGATCATGAAATGCTCAAGCCTGCATCGCAGTGCAAGCCCATTGAGTATCCGAAACCCGATGGCAAGCTCACGTTCGACCGTCTTTCTTCAGTGTTTATTTCCAATACGAATCACGAAGAAAACCAGCCCGCGCATTTGACGCTGAAAGACGCCACCGTGCCGGTCGGCATCAACCTGAAAACCTACGCGGGCCCCGAATCGCGTTTCTGTCCCGCAGGCGTCTACGAATTCGTGAAAGACGATGCAGACGAAGACCGCCTGCAGATCAACGCGCAAAACTGCGTGCACTGCAAGACCTGCGATATCAAGGACCCGACGCAGAACATCGTGTGGGTTACCCCCGAAGGGGGCGGTGGGCCGAACTATCCAAACATGTGAACGAGTTGCGCACCCCGGGCGGCCCGTCTGGAACCGGCCGCTCTAGTTGTGCGCGCATCCACATTCCGTGCCGAGGCGTTCGTACACGCCTCGGTCGCGCCATCTTCAGTTCGTTACGGCAATGGCGATGCCGCTGGCCGTGACGATCACCGCATCCGCCGCAGCCAGTGCTGCTTCCGAGCTTTGGGCCAACGGCGTCCCTTGCTTCAAACTCGAACGCCCGTCACGCAGAAGCGGCCAGAACAGTTGCGCCATGCCGGGTTCCACGGGCATGCCCGCGGGCACGCCGTAGGCGTCCTGCCGCCGTGGTTGGGCCTGTTGGGTCGTGCCGTGCAGCACGTCCCAGACGCAGAGGATATTGCCGTAGTTCGAAGACGCATTGCCATAACGGCCAATGCCATGATGCGCGTGGTGAAAGTCCTGCAACACCACGACTTTCTCCACGACATCGAGCACCAGACGGCCAGTGCGATATCGCCGTACCCAAAGGTCCCAGCGATAGCCCGTGTGCTGCAGCAGCGTCACGACCCCCTTGAACCCGAATACCACCGCGGAAGCCGTGCCGGCGCCGAGATAGATCAACACAGGCGCCATCCACAAGGCCGGAACGAGAAAGTAGTAGAACGTATTTTCTCGTCCCGCCATCAGGACGTTCAGGTAGGTGGGCGTGTGATGGGGCTTGTGCAGGCGCCACAGCAACGGCCACTGGTGCGCCATGCGATGCAGCCAGTAGTTCAGGTAGTCGTCGATGACGAGGATGATCAGGAACATCGCCCACACCGGAACTTGAGCCAGCGCGCCCTTCCATTGCGGCAGGAAGCGGGCAATCGGCCAGGCGAGCGTCACGAGCAGCAGCGCCCGAACCGAAAAGGTCAGGATCTGGCTCAACACGTTGGTGCAGAGCTCACGCTTGCTCGACGCTTGCGGGTTGCGGAATTGTCCCGTCGACAGATCGAGGACGAGCAGGAAGAACATCAGGCCAAACACGATTGCGACATTCATGTTCTTTCTCCTTGCTCACGGCTGACTGGCGCTGTCACGCTGGTTTTCCATCAGGAACACCGCCTTTCCCACCTTGGTCGGGCTGACACTGGCCTCGACAGCAACGCTGCCCGAGATGCCGGCAAAGTCGCCCGTGCCGCTTTCGATGGAAATCTGTCCGCGATCGGCGTGTTCGGCATCCCCCTTGTAATGGAGGTAGGCGACGCCGCCGCCCGTCGACTTCAGCTCGCAGTCGCCGCCTCCCTCGACCTGTTTCGTGCCGTCCAGTGTGTCGATCACGTTGCAGAGCGCGTAGAAGCGCACCGTCTTGCCCTGCGCGGTGATGACGCCCGCGCCTTCGACGAGAACGTCAATGCGCGAGCGCTCGGGCGTGATGTTTATGCGCGACGAGTTCTTGATCGCGCCGCCAATGGTGAGGTGAATCGGAGTGCCGGCGGCGTGCGCGTGTGCAACGAGGGACAGCAGCAGGCTGGCGATAAGGGTTTTCTTCATCATGATGTTTGTCTCTGGTGTTCGGGATCAGGCGGCGGCTTCGGCGAGATGGCTGCGGTCGAAGAACCGGTCGTAATGGATGCAATGCGGCGGCGTTTGCCCGCGCAGTTTTTCCAGCGTTGCGTCGATCATCGGCGGTGGTCCGCACAGGTAGAAGCTGGTGTCCGCAAGGCTGCAAAAACGTTCGAGATGGTCGGTGCAGAATCCGCGCAAGCCCTCCCAGCCCGAGTCGGGGGCTTCGCCGGAGAGGACCGGGAGCACGAGCAGGCGCCCCGGCGCGGGCCAGTGACGTTGCAGGCGTTCCAGCGCGTCCATGCAGTACAGGTCGCGCTGGCTGCGCGCGGCAAAGAAGAGCGTCGTGTCCGGCGCGCTCGGCAATTGGCTCATGTGCTCGAGCATCGCCTTGATCGGTGCGAGCCCGCTGCCGCCCGCCACGCATACGACCGCGCGGCCGTCGTCGCGAAAGCCGAAATCGCCAAGCGGCCCCGTGATGGCGAGCGCATGGCCGACACGGTCTTCGGCAAAGAGCCATTCGGTGAACTGACCGCCGGGCACGCGCCGCACGTGGAATTGCACCTCGGTCTGCGGCCCGTCTTGCGCAGCACAACTGAACGAATAGCAACGCGGCGCGGACTCCAACGAGGGATGTCCAGGCACGCAAAGCTGTCCGTATTGTCCCGCGCGGTAGGCGAGGGCCTCGTCGAGCTCGACCGTAAGCAGGCGGATATCGTGATTCAGTTCCGTAACCGATTTGATGCGGCCGCCGGTGTTGATCAGCGCGCCTGCATCCATGCCATGCGAGAGGCCCGGCACGGCGAGCAGAATGTCGCTTTGCGCCTCGCTCTGGCACGCCAGCAGGTGGCCCCTCTGCAATGCCGCGGCATCGACATGGCTGGAAATATCGCGCTTGAGCCGGACCTTTCCGCGCACGAGGCGGCAGCGGCACGATCCGCATTCTCCCGTCATGCAGAGGTGCGGAATGCGGATGCCCTGGCGCACCGCGGCCTTGAGCACGCTTTCGCCGGGACGCAGCCAGCCGGATCCTGCGCCGTCGGCTATTTCGAGGCGAAACGCCCCCGGCGGAGGGCTGTCGCGCTCCGTCCTTGTGTTGTCTCCATCGTTCATTCTGTGTGTGCCTGGCTCGTGAATGGATCGGCACCGCTTTCTGTTCCTGACGGATTGCGATGCCACGCTTGCCACGCGAAATTTTTATCAGCCGGGTGCCGGGTAGAATATGAAGTAGTTCACAATGTTGGGGTTAGCGATGACTGTCCAGGACCCTCTCGGCCCTCATCTGCTGTTCGCCGTGCTCAACGAGGCAACGCGAGCCGAACTGTTCGCCGAGGGCAAGGAAGTGCGCTACCGCCCGGGGCAGACGATCCACCGGCAGGGCGATCGCGATCGCTCGCTGCAGATCATCATCGAGGGTCAGGTGAGTTTCAGCCGTCTCGATCTCGACGGGCGCAAAGTGAACGCCGCCGTTTTCGGACCGGGGGAGACGTTTGGCGAGATTCCGTTGCTGACGGGGCGCGCGCGCACGCATGACGCCGTGGCGGTAGGGTCTGTCCGGCTGCTGCGCCTCTCCGATCGTCAGTTCAGGGATCTGCTGAACCGCAAACCCGGTCTGCGCGACCGGCTGCTCGCGGAACTCGCCGAAAGGTTGATTCATGCGGCGGACAGGCTCGACAGCGCACTTCGCCTCTCGGTGCCGCAACGGGTCGCCCAATTTCTCGTCGCCGAGGTGGAGCGGAGTGCGGGCGGACGGTCTCTCGGTGTGCGGCAGACGGATATTGCCGAAGCGCTGGGCGTGACGCGCGAGGCGGTTGCAGCGGCCTTGAGGCAGTTCCGGGAGGCGCGCTTGATCGAGACCCGCTACCGCGCGATCGATGTTCTCGATGTCGAGGCATTGCGCCTCGCAGTGGGGCGCACAACCGCAGCGTGAATTGCGCCGTGTACCGGCGGCAGGGGCGTCAACGAAACGTCCGATGAGTGCAGCGGCCGTTTCAGTAAACGGGCGCGACTTCGCGAATGCCGCGCCGCTGCATTTCACGCACGAGCGCCGCCCGGCGTGGGGCGACGTCCGCAAACGCCGGGCGGCGATGTTCTGCGATTTCCGCCGCCGTATAGGGCTTGAAGTCCGGTGGCAGCGCCTCGCGGTTCATGGTCATGAGCAGCCAGTTCAGCACGTCGGCCAACTGCTGATCCGAGAGTGCGGAGTTGGATGCGCCCGGCACGCGCATGACGTACTCGCGCCCGCCAGGCACGCGCTCGAAGTAGCCAAGCGAGTGCGCAAGCGGCGGGACCTTTCCGGCAATGCCGCCGCCGGTGGCCGTGTGACAGCCCATGCAGTTCTGGATCCAGTGCTGCCGGGCGAGGGGCCACGCGCTGTCATGGTCGGCGGCCGCGCCGAGTTCGCCCGCCGTCGCGGCACCCGTCCAGAGCGAGACCAGCACGAGGCAGCAGGTCATCGACCGGAAAACGGCTTTCATCGCAGGCCCAGTGCTTTCGTGACGGCTGCGCGCTGAGCGTAGACAGCGCCGGCGTCCATCGATTTCGCGCGGGAGGCCTTGATTTCCGCCGCCGTGAACGGTTTCGCCGCGCCGTGGCTGCTGCCGTTCAGGTCGAATACGACGTAGTTCAGCACCTGGGCGAGTTCGTCGTCGCTGAGGCTGTCGAAGTTGGGCATCTTGAAGTTGTAGGTCTTGTCCGCGACGCGGATCTCCCCATACATGCCGTGCAGGACCGTATCCGGAAGCTGATGCCGGCCTTGCGCCGAGGCCGCATAGTGGCCGGGATACGCGGTGAGCGGCGGCGCGAGGCCGTCCTGTCCTTTGCCGCCTGCCTGATGACAGACGGCGCAGCGGGCATCGAAGGTCGCCTTGCCTGCCGGGAAATGGATCGCCTCGGCGCGGGCCGCGCCGGATATCGCGCCGAGCGCGATGAGCGCAGCGGCGCCGCGGAACTTGAAGGCAGCGATTTTCATTGTTTGGCGGCTCCCAGAAGAACGGACACCGAGCAGTGGTAGTTCGAATTGCTGTTCGCCATGCACCAGTTGATGTCGTTATTGAGCGAAAGTTTATAGAGCGGCTTTTCGCGTTCGTTGCGGTTGCAGAAGCATTGCCCGCAGGAAGTCTTGCCGCAGCAGTCGTTATACGAAACGATGTAGTCGGAGCCGTCGTGCGGATTGCGGCAGGTGCCGATCCACGTAATCGGCGAAGCCGTGGTGCCCGGCGGACAACTGCTCGACGTGCCGCCGCAGCAACTGCAGAGCCAGCCGTCGATCGCGCAGTACTTCCAGTAGTCGCAGCTCGTGGGGTCGTCGACGCCCGGCGCGAGGGCGGTCGCCCCCGCACCGCTCGCGGCAGCGGCCCTGTCTGCTGCGTAAGCCGTGCGATCGACGGGCAGCAAGGGAACGAGCGCCGAGCCAACGAGCACCTTGCCTAGCCGCGCCATCGCGCTGCGCCGGGAGCTTCGCTGCGCCACGCCGCGCGCCGAATGCTCGAACCATGAATCAAACCACGCCATACAGGGAATCTCCGGTCAAATTGAATGAGGGGCGGCGCTCACGCGTGCTGTTCGCCGTGCACGTACTGCTGCAGTGACGCCACGCCGCGTTCCTTCGCTTCGAACAGGCTTTCGAGGTGCTCGCGCGTATTGACGAGTCCTTTCGCGCGCACCTTGCCGTTTTCGTCGAGCAGGACCGCGTACGGAAGCTTGCCGATCTGGTAAGCCATGCCGAGTTCCTGGGAAAGCACGTACGGGAAGCGCTCGAGCCGTTGCTTCTGCGCGAAGCGCGTGTGGTCGGCCAGGTCGCCGTCGCTTGCCAGCACGACGTTGACCGGCGTCGCTTCGCTCGTCTGAATCGAAGGCAGCAGCGGCAGGAGCTTCTTGCAGACCGGACACGTCGGCGAGAGGAAGAACAGCAGGGTGGCCTTGCCGGTTGCGTCGAGGCCGCCGATCTTCACCGCGCGCCCCTGGATATCGGTCAGTTCGAAAACCGGCGCGATCGCGCCGACGGCCGGACCCTTGTCGATCATCAGCGCGCCGGCCGGCATGATGCGCTCGTACAGGATGCCGACCTGACGAACGAGCGCGAGACAGATTGCGCCAAGCGCGAGCACGGCTGCCCACAGCATGGCGGTGGAAACGGCGAGAGCGGTTTGCATCATGAATTCCTCAGGTGTTCGAGCTTCGGGCCGTTGGCGATCAGTGCGTCCAGCGCGAGCAGCACGCAGACGATCGAAAGGACAGCGAATAAAAGCGTGAGATAGTCGAATGAGACGGTGGGGCGCGCAGTGCTTTCCAGGTAAGCCGTGGCCGTGAGCGCGGCAAGCAGGCCGAGTCGCGCGACGTGCCACCAGCCAATGCCGCGCGGGACGGCGTCGGGCCTTCCTTGCGCGAGGGCGGCCAGGCCGGAGCAGCCGCAATCGATGTTCGTATGGCCGCGCAGGATGTTGAGCGCGAGACCCGCGGCGAAAAGGGCGAACAGGGCGATGAGCAGCGTCGCTCCATCCGCGCGCGTTTCCTTGCAAAGGAGCGCGAGCGCGCCGAGCGTTTCCGCGGCCGCTATCGCGATGGCGCCAGGCCAGACGAGTCTTTCCGGAACGATCCGCCATGCGGAGAGTGCGTCGCGGAACGCGACGGGACGTCTCCATTTGGCCAGCGCGCCCAGCAGGACGATGATCGCCGCGCCCGATTGCGCGGCGTCAGCGAGGACAGGATCGATCTGCATGGCGGCCTCAGGGGTTCACGAGCAGCGTCGGCGTGCGCGCCACGTGTTGCGTGATGTAGCGGAGTTTGCCGGTCTGCGCGTCCTGCACCACCAGATCGCCGGTCAGCGTGAGGCCGTAGAGCAGGGGGTGGTCGTCCTGGCTGACTTGAATCGACGCGACGAGCGGAGGGATCTTCTGATCCGCGAGGCTCCATCGCGCGATGCGCTTGTGGGTGTTCAGGTCGAACACCCAGATCTCGCTTGCGGGTTCCTTGTGCGAGCCGTCGGCCCCTTGATGCATGGCGACGTAGAGGCGATGCGTCCGGTCGTGGACGGCAGTCGGCTGGAGGCCGCCGGGCCGCCATCCGGAAGCGCGTTCGGCGTCGGTGACGAGCGGCCAGGGCTTGCCGAACACCGCCTTTTCGCCCCGGAAATCGGCAGTGCGAATCATGCCGTGGAAGGTGGTGAAGACGTAGCCGCCTTGCGACGGCGAGGCGTTCGCAAACGCCGGGTCGCGCTCGACGTCGATGAACGGTTCGGACATGACGCGGCGGCTTTCCTTGCCGTTGGCGTCGAGCGTGATGGTCAGCGCCTTGCCGCTTTCGCACAACGCCGTGAACTTGCTCGGACCGCTCGGCAAGGCCAGCACGCAGGCGGCCATGTCGATCTCGCCGGCCAGCTTGCGCGAGCGTGCGTCGACCACGCTCACTGACGCCGACGGCGTGAGATTAGAAACATAGATATGCTTACCATCGGAACTGAAAGTCGTGTTCCATGCAGAAGGAACCGATTGGGCGTGCTTCGCCGGGATGATGGTTTCGCCGGCGTGATCGAGCGTGCTGTTATCGGTGAACTCCATCACGTCCGTGCGCGCGCCATGCGATCCGCGCGAGAAGTAAGTTGTCGCGACGACACTCGTCTTGTGATCGGGCGAGATGACGAAGCCCGGCAGAAAGCCCGCGTCGATCTGGCCAAGTTCCTTGCGCGCGTCTGCGTCGTACAGGTAGATCCGGCCGTCGGTGGCGGCGTCGCCGGAGGGATCGACGATAAAAATCTCATGAGGATGCCAGGCCGGCATCTTCTGAATGGTCAATTCTTCCGGCTTTTCAGCGGCCGTTGCGGCGCCCGCGAATGCCAGAACCGCCGCGGCAGCCGCGGCGCGCTTTCTGATGGTCATGTTCACTCCTCGATCGAATCTCGATTCGGAGCGGACTGTAATACGGTATGAGCGGACCCGATGGCTCGAATCGGCAGACCGTGGATGAGGGCTTGCCCTGGTGCGGCGAGCGTATGGCAGGAAACCGCGCGAGGGCCACGCGGTTTTCGGTGTGAGTGCCGCGCGTTCGGCGCGGTGGGTTCAGGCGCGAGAGCCGAAGCGCGGAGTCTGCGAGGGTAGCTCGCCGAACAGGCGCTGGTAGTTGCTGGCGAATTTGCCGAGATGGACGAAACCCCAACGGGCGGCGATGCTCGCAATGCTCATTTGCGCGGCATGCTCTTCGCGCAGCATCTTGCGCACGCCGCACAGCCGCACCGCGCGCAGATAATCGGCAGGCGACTCGCCGGTGATTTGCCGGAAGCACGTTTGCAGCGTGCGGCGGCTCACGCGCAGCTCGGTGCAAAGATCGAGGACTGTCACCGGACTGCCCGCGTGACGCATCACGTAGTCCTGGCTGCGCCGGACGATCTCGCTGTAGGTGAGCCGGGTCAGGTCCTCACGCGGCGCAGGCGCGAGTTTCTCCATGGCCAGGAACATGTCGTCGAGCAGCGCTTTACGGAAGGCATATCGCGTGGCGGGGCACGCGAGCCGATCAGCGTTTGCCCTTAGCTCGCCCACACGCGCATGGAGCCTGTGGAGCGCTTCCGGTGACGTCTCGCCGTGTGGCGTCCGGGCATGACTTCGGGCGTCGCGCTGGTGCGTCGAGCGACTGAGATGTTCGGCCATGCTGTCGAATTCCGACTCGGCCAGGGTAATGCCGAACATCGTGGCGTCCGATGGAAGGTGCACGACCCAATCGTTGTCGCTGCGTGCGGCGCCAATGGTGCGATTGGTGATTTCGCGGCCGCGCGACGTGGGCGCCACCGACGAATGCGAAACCCAGCCGATGCCGACCATGCCTGCCGATACCCGGCCGCATTCCACGACACGCCGGTTGACCTGTTCGCAGAAGAGATGCAGCCCGTCCAGGTCGAACTGTTCCAGGGTGCCGCCGAACTTCCCTCTTTCGATTTGAAAGTATTGCTGCTCGATGTTGGCGAGATGCTGCGCATGTTCGCCGGCGTCGGCGTAATGCCGCACGGAATAGTGAGTAGCCATTGCAAAGTTCGAAGCCGGGCGAGCGGGTTACGCCGGCCTTCCTGAAGAGAGTTGCTGAATTCCGGGGACAGGTTCTGGAGCGTGCGCGCGGGCGCGCCTCCGTCTTGCGGGACCCGTAGCGGTGGACCGTACCACGGAAAAAAAACGCCTGGAAGGCGGGTTGCAAGCTGGCACACCCGTATTTTCCCCAAGGGTGCGAGTTGCCGATTCGGGCCAGGCGCGCAATGCACGGTCCGTTAAAGTCGGTCCCGACTTGACAGAAGGGAGAGAGATGATGAAGAAGCGGAGCATGGGTGCTGCATGTATCGTCGCGGCCACCGTTTCGGTTGCTTGCCTGGCGGCGTCCGCGGACAACCTCACGCCGGCGGGCGCGAATCCCGCGGCGAGCAGCGATGGGGTCGTCCCTGCGTTCGCGGGACGCGAGGCGCCCGAGCAGGGCTGGGCATACGGCAAATACCGCGGCGATTTCTGGAAGCACCGCGCGGAGAAGCCGCTTTATTCGATCGACGCCTCAAACGTCGACAAGTATGCCGCTCACCTCTCGGCCGGTCAGATTCAGTTGATCAAGCAACGCAAGGGATACCGGATGGATGTCTATCCGGCGCATCGCGAGTGCCAGCTTCCCGAGGTTGCCGAGCAGAATTCGCGCGAGAACCTGACCGCCGCGAAGCTCGACGCGGGCGGCTCGATGCTTCAGTCGGCGTATTTTCCGGGCGTCGCCTTTCCGAAGCCGCAAAACGGCGCGGAGGCCATCCTGAACTTCGAGTACCGCTATCGCGGCGTCGGTATCGAATGGCCGTCGACGACGACCGCCGTATCGCCGCGTCCGGGCAGCGACGACTGGATCATGACGATGGGGCCGCAGAGTTTCTATCTCCCGTCGGGCAAGCTGGGCAAGAACACGCCGAGCGACGTCGACCAGCTTAGCCTCGCAGGCTACTTCGGCTACAACTCGCCGGCGGCGATGGCGGGACAGGGTGGCATGCAGCGCCAGTACTACGATAAGGACTCTGAAACATTCTACTACTTTCCCGGCCAGCGCCGCGTGCGCCGCATGCCGGCGTATACGCACGACGCGCCGCAGATCGGTTACGAGAATCAATACACGGTAGACGACGCGAACATGTTCAACGGCTTCATCGACAGGTTCGACTGGAAGCTGATCGGCAAGCGCGAAATGCTCGTGCCGTACAACGACTTCGCCATGTACGACTTCAACGCGAAGTTCGCCGACGTCGCGAAGCCCGACGGCCTGAGCGAGGCGAGCCGACGCTACGAGATGCATCGCGTCTGGGTCGTCGAGGCGACCGTCAAGCCGACGGCGCGACATGTCGCGTCGAAGAAGATCTTCTATCTCGACGAGGACAGCTGGCTTGCACTCGTCGGCGAAGACTACGACGCACAAGGCAAGCTCTGGAAGGTGCGCGAGGGCTACCCGATTCCGGTCTGGGAGCTGGGCGGCGCGTGCGACCTCGAAGCGTTCGCGCAGTACGACCTGAACGACGGGCGCTACGTGTTCGACCAGTCGCCGATCGGTGCGGGAAAGGACATTCACTGGTACTCGCAGTCGAACGACAGCCGCTTCAAGTCGGACTACTACAGTGCGGAGACACTGCGCTCGATCAGCGAGCGTTGATCCGGGTGCGGCGCAAGGGGCGCGGGCCAGCACACGCCCGCGCCATGCGCCTCAACCCATACAAAGAGGATAGCCATGAAGGCACAGGGGATAGGGAAGTCGGTTTGCGCTTCGCTCGTCGCATTGGGGGCGGCAAACCCGAGCGCATACGGCTATGAGTTCACGACGGGCGTGGGCGACATGCAGGGATCGTGGGTGACCAACCTCACGGCAGGGGCTGGCATACGCCTGAAAAATCCGAGCTGTTCGTTGATCGGCGATCCCAACGCCGAGGGCTGCGGGGCAGCGGCAAACACGAATCAATGGGGTTTCGGCGACAACGGCAACCTGAACTACCGGAAAGGCCAGCTCTATAGCACGTATGTCAGCGCGACCAGCGAGCTGCTCCTGACGATGCCGAGCGAGGGTGTGAAGTTCATGGTCCGCGGCACCGGCATGTACGATTTTCTCGCGAAGGATACCGCGAGAACGCCGCTCACGAGCGCGGCGGAAGCGCAGGCGGTGTACGACGCGCAACTGCTCGATTTGTGGGTCGAGAAGGACTTCACCATCAGCGACAGGCCGGCGCACGTACGGCTCGGCAACCAGGTGATCAACTGGGGCGAGAGCGCGTTCGCGGCGGGTGGCATCAATGCGACCAACTCGCTGGATATCCAGAAGCTGCTGATTCCAGGCACGCAGCTCAAGCAGGCGCTGCGTCCCGCGCCGATGCTGAGCTTTGCAGCCGATCTTTCTCATGGATTCAGTACTGAGGATTACTACCAGTTCCAATGGAACGGAAATCGCTATCCGCCGGTCGGCACGTACTGGTCGATCACGAACAGCTTTGGCCGCGGTGCGGAACCGCTTACGCTGAACACGAACAACCTCAACGCGGCGGGCTTCAGTGCGGGAACCATCGCGGGGCCCAATAGCGGCAACGCCGGAACGATTGCGGCGATCAACGGCGGGCTTGTCAACGGCGACTTCGCCGGGCCGCCGTTCAATACGATCGGCGTTCCGGTGTCCACTGAACTGCCCGCAAAATACCGGCCGCAATTCGGCGTGAAGTTCAACTACCGGCCGCGAACAATCGACGCGAACTTCGCGTTCTATTACGAAAACTATACCGACAAGTCGCCAGTGATATCGGCGCTGCCCAACGGGACCGCACAGTTCTCCTTTCTCCAGAACCGTCAGCTTTTCGGTGTCAGTGCGAACTTTGGACTCGGCGAATGGGCAATCGGCACCGAGCTCTCGTATCGTCCGCATGATGCCGTTGCGCTTTCAAGCTGTTTCGGCGCGGGCGGTCCGCTCGATTCGAACACCAATGGGGTTTTTGGCGTCGACTGCCAGCAGTGGGCCGACAAGAAGAAAATTCAGTATGACATCAATGGCATTCTCAGCCTCACGCGCAGCGAGTACCCGTTTCTCAAGCTGATCGGCGCGGATATGGCCGTGCTGACGACCGAGCTGACGTGGATCTACTATCCGGGCCTCAGTTCGAGCGGCGTGACGCGCACGGTGGGTGGTCAAGCCGTGACGCAGGTTCCTGCTGCTGGCTATCTGCCGTGGCTCAACTATGGCTCGGGTGTCGGCTATCCGATCGCCATGGCGCAAGGCACGTCCAGTTCGGTCGGCGCGACCATCGACTTCAACTGGACTTACGACGGCAGCCTCATCCCGGGTTGGCAGGTGACGCCCGGCGTGACGTTCTCGGATGCGCTCTACGGCTATACGCCGACGTTCTCCGCGAATTACCTGCAAGGGGCGAAGTCGGTCAACGTCTACGTGCTGTTCAACCAGAACCCGGCCGTATGGCAGGCCGGGATCAACTTCACGGCGTTCTTTGGCGGCCACCAGACGGTGGGCCAGCCTTTCGCGGACCGCAATTTCGTCGGCATGTTCGCGACCCGGAACTTCTAGGGTCTCGAACGGGAATCGGGTTCTTGCCGTCGAACGCCGTCTGCCAATCTGAAGGGAAATTTTCGTGCTAAATCGCCTGGTCTGTCGTCTTGAGACGCTTTTGTTTGGTCATCGCGCCGTCGTGCTGATTGCGATTGCGGCATTCACCGCGGTCATGGCCGTGTTCGCCACGCAGTTGCGCATGGACGCGGGCTTCGACAAGCAGATGCCGATCGGACACGAGTACATCCAGACGTTCCAGAAGTACCGGAACGACCTGTTCGGGGCGAACCGCATCACGGTGGTGGTGCGCGCGCGCAAGGGCTCCATCTGGACGCCCGATGGGCTCGCACGCCTGTACAAGGTCACGCAGGCCGTGACGTATCTGCCGAATGTGGACCGGTTGGGCGTGCAGTCGCTCTGGACGCCTAATGCTTACGTCAACGAGATCACGGAAGATGGCTTTCGCGCCGACCCGATCATCAGCGGCACGGTCACGCCGGACCAGTTGACGCCCGCGATCATCGAAAAGATTCGCCGCTCCACGACGCAGGGCGGCTATATCGGCACGCTCGTTTCGCATCACGAAGATAGCGCGATGATCACGGCCGAACTCACCGAACGGGACCGTTCCGGCAAGGTGCTCGACTACCTGGCGTTCAACCGCCTGCTGGAGAGCCAGATCCGCAAGCCGTTCGAGGACGCAGGCTACGAGATCCAGATCATCGGCTTCGCCAAGCAGATTGGCGATATTGCCGACGGCGCGACGTCGGTGCTCGGCTTCTGCGGCATCGCGCTCGTTCTCACCGCGCTCGCGGTGTACTGGTACAGCCACTCGATCCGCTTCACGATCTTGCCGATCGCCTGTTCGTTGACATCGCTCGTCTGGCAGTTCGGCACGCTCAGGCTGCTCGGCTTCGGGCTCGATCCGCTTGCCGTGCTCGTGCCGTTTCTCGTCTTCGCCATTGGGGTGTCCCATGGTGTTCAGCAGGTCAACTACATCGTGCGCGAACTCTCGCTCGGACGCACGCCGCTCGAGGCCGCCCGCCACAGCTTCAGCGGATTGCTGGTGCCAGGCGTGCTCGCGCTCGTCACCGCCTTTGTTTCGTTCGTCACGCTTTTGCTGATTCCGATTCCCATGGTGCGGGAGCTGGCCATCACGGCTTCCCTCGGGGTGGGCTACAAAATCGTGACGAATCTCTTCATGCTGCCGGTCGTGGCGTCGTGCTTCGATTTCACGAAGACCTATGCGGACCGTGCCCTCGAGCGGCGCGAGCGCCGTTCGGCGTGGCTTCAGGGGCTCGCGCGCGTTGCCGAGCCGCGCTACGCGCCGCTGGTCATCGTGCTCACGCTCGTCGTGTTCGCAGTGGCCGTGTGGCAGAGCCGCGAGCGTGTCATCGGCACGCTGGAGCCGGGCGCTCCGGAACTGCGTGCGGATGCGCGCTTCAACCGCGATGCGCTCTCGATTGCCGGCAGCTACGACGTCGGACTGGACTGGCTCACGGTGGTTTTCGAATCGAACGGTTCGTCGTGCGACAAGCCCGCGCTCGGCTTCTATGAAGACGATTTCGCGGCCGCCATGCAAACCGAGCCTGGCGTGGTGTCGGTGCAGTCGTTTCCGGCGATGCTGCGCACGTATAACGAAGGCTACAACGAAGGCTATCCGAAGATGAATGTGGTGCCGATCGACGCCAGCAATTACGGTGCGCTGGCAGCCGAAGTCGGACGCGTGAAAGGCTTCATGAACAGCGACTGCAGCATGACCGCCGTTCACCTTTTCCTTGCCGACCACAAGGCGGCGACCATCAATCGCATTCTCGCGGACGTGAAGCAATACCGCGCGACGCACGAGATGCCCGGGGTCGCGATACGCCTCGCGGCGGGCAACGCCGGCGTGCTCGCGGCAACCAACGAGGAAGTGGCGAAGAGCGAACTGCCGATGATGCTCTATGTGTATGCGGCAATTCTGGTCCTCGTGTTCCTGGCTTACCGCGACTGGCGCGCGATGGTGGCCTGCTGTGCGCCGCTCACCGTGGCGACCTTCGTTGGCTACTGGTTCATGAAGGCGCTGCACATCGGACTCACGGTTGCGACGCTTCCCGTCATGGTGCTTGCCGTGGGCATTGGCGTCGATTACGCCTTCTATATCTACAACCGGCTGCAACTGCATCTTGCCGGCGGGGAAAGCA
Organism: Paraburkholderia sacchari; assembly: GCF_000785435.2. GTDB lineage: Bacteria > Pseudomonadota > Gammaproteobacteria > Burkholderiales > Burkholderiaceae > Paraburkholderia > Paraburkholderia sacchari. Next base: position 81,432 of record NZ_JTDB02000004.1, read on the forward strand.
TCGTGAAGGCGGTGGAGCATGCGATGCTCGAAGTCGGCGTGGCGACGATCTTTACGGCGATCACGCTGGCGATTGGCGTGGCGACCTGGAGCTTCTCCGCGCTCAAGTTTCAGGCCGATATGGGCAAGCTGCTGGCCTTCATGTTCGTGGTCAACCTGCTGATGGCGATGATCGCGCTGCCCGCGCTTGCTTCGCTGCTCGAGCGCTGGTTCCCTCGAACGAAGCCCGCGCGGGCGCCGGGCCTGCTGAGTCACTGAGCCGAACGGACTTTTCTGGAACAGATAGCCATGCTGAAAACAATCGCAGTTTGCGCCGGGTTGTGCGCCTGCTTGCCGGTGCTCGCGCAAACGGCCGACAAGCCCGCTACGCTCATCGAGGCGCCCGCACATGCCTGGCATGCCCCGGAAACCAAAATGATGCTCGATGCAACGCGCGCGGGGACGCGCATCGTGGCGGTGGGCGAGCACGGCATCGTGCTGCTGTCCGACGACGATGGCCGGTCGTTTCGTCAGGCCGCCAGGGTGCCGGTCAGTTCGACCCTCAACGCGGTGACATTTGCGGATGCCGGGCACGGTTGGGCGGCCGGGCATTGGGGGACGATTATCGCCACCGAGGACGGCGGCGAGACCTGGAAATTGCAGCGAGTCGATACGTCGACGGACCAGCCGCTTTTCTCGGTTGATTTTCTTAATGCGCGCGACGGTTTTGCGGCGGGGCTTTGGTCGCTGCTGCTCGCGACGCACGACGGCGGCAGCACCTGGACGCGGGTTCCGCTGCCGAAGCCGGCGGGCGGCAGTCGCGCGGACCGGAATCTGTATCGTGTCTTTAGCGATCGCACGAACTCAATCTATGTGACTGCGGAGCAGGGGGCGGTATTGCGGTCCAAGGACGGTGGCGCGAACTGGACGTGGCTGGATACGGGGGGCAAGGGTTCGCTATGGGCGGGGGTTGCCGCGGCGGACGGCCGGCTCTTTGTCGGCGGACTGCTAGGCAATCTGTACGAGAGTAGCGATCGGGGGGAAACCTGGTCGCATGTCGATTCGCACGCAAGCGGGTCGATTACCGATCTGGTCGACACGCGCGACGGTGTAGCGGGTGTCGGGCTCGATGGCTTTGTGCTTGAAACTCAAAGCGGCTCGCCGGACTTCACCGCGACACAGCGCGCCGACCGCGCTGCGCTGACGGCTGTCGTGATCAATGGGAAGGGTGCGCCGGTGTTGTTTTCGAAGGATGGTGTGATGGGGCGGTGAATTTTCCAACCCGGCTTTCAGAAGATTGGTGCCCTCTATCACCGCCAGTGCCCATATGCAGTGCAGCGGATGACGAACGGCTCGCTGAGGCGGTCCGGCTGGAAGCAAAGGTGAGGCTGAGATGAGAAAGATGTGAGGCGAACCGGTCGGCAGCGATGATGCAGGGGAAGGAGGGCATCTGCGACGCCGCGTGTTTTTTGGGGGGATCAAAGCGCCTTCTGTTGACGGTAGCCATCAGCGACTGGACCGACTGGCAATTTTCGCATCGATGCCTGCATCAAGCAGCGAGATGGACTCGCTCGACGTGCGGCACACCTTTCCGGCGAGCTTGCCAAAGGTCATAGGCTGTTTGTCGGGCCACCCATAAGTCGGCACGCCCGCCATTTTCGATGCTCAGCTATTTTTCCAGACGTAATGTCATTTCGGGCGATGTTGCGGCGTTGTTATGCCCCCCATTTAATTGTAGCTCGGCGTAGGTTTTGGCGTAACTTGCGAGATGAAGGCTTTCTGGACAAGGCCACTTCACTACTTCGAAGATAACGAATGATGTGATAGTTGTTCCGCGAAGCCTTCTTTGCTTTAACCCACGTCGATTTGTCGGCAGCCGACCTGATACGCCAATTTTGCATAATTTTATTTGCCATCATTTTTGGGTGGGGGAGCGGCGTCCGCTTTCTTGATGGATGGAGCTAGCGGCTGACTGAATACCTGCTCAGGGCTGGCGACGGGCGCCTGGTCAGGTCACCCGGAGAAGCGGCGGAGCTGCGATACGGTGGTATCTTTGGTGGTATCCACTCAAGCGAAAAGTAATGGGCTGGCTACAGCAGGGCGATTGAGGAATATTTTCGAGTCCCGCTCTGAGCACCAGAATCTGTTCCGGCATCTTCCGCCGGAATCCTGAAACCCGCGTTGGCGTTAGGCCGCGCGGGTTTTTTGTTTCTGGGGTGGTCCGGGTTTGAACATGGACAGCCGGTGATAATCGGGTGGTATTTTTAGTGGTGTACGCCAATCTTTGTACCATTGCGGTAGGGAGATACTGAGGCTAGCCCAATTTGCGTCCCGGTCTTAGTTGGAAAATTCCGGCTCTTCGGGGCGGGCCGAATCGGCCCGATCGGTGCACTGGCGGGCGAATTCCGCCGGTGTCATCCACTGCAGCGCAGAGTGAGGGCGCGCCTCGTTATAGTACTCGCGCCAGACTTCGATTTTGCGTCTGGCGTCCTCCAGCGACAAGAACCAGTGTGCGTTGAGGCATTGCTCCCGAAAGCGTCCGTTGAAGGATTCATTCTTCGCGTTGTCGGTCGGCTTGCCAGGGCGCGAGAAGTCAATCTCCACGCCATTCTCATACGCCCATTTGTCGAGCGCCTTCGAAATGAATTCACTGCCATTGTCGGCCTTGATATAGCGGGGAAGCGAGCGGTATTGGGCAAGTCGGGTCAGCGCCGCGACAACGTGCTCGCCCCGCAGCGAACCGTCGACCTCGATCGCCAGACATTCCCGCGTGTAGTTATCCACGATCGTGAGCGTGCGTAGCCGTCGGCCGTCGAACAGCGCATCTGCCACAAAGTCCATGCTCCATACTTCATTAATGGCACTGACAGACTGCTTCGGCTGCCGGAGCCTTGCCGACTTGTTGCGCCGCGGTCGTTTGTGACGCAATGAAAGCCCGAGTTCGCGATATACGCGTTCGACGCGTTTATGGTTGTCCCGCCAGCCTTCCCTGCGAAGCATCACGTACACGCGTGGCGCACCGTAATGCACCCGCACTTCCGTGATCTCCTTGATGCGCATCTCCAGCGCGCTTTGATCCCGCGCGACCGACTCGTAACGGTAGACCGTGCGGGACAGTTGCGACAACGCACAGGTCTGCCGCTGGCTCGCGCCAAAACGCTGCATCAAGTCCGTGACCAGTTCACGGCGCCGGGAAGGCTTCAGAGCTAATAGGATGGTCCGCCCCTCCAGCAATCGCATAATCAGGGCTGACGCGTACAGCGTCCCGAGGAGGTGTCTCATGAGTCAGCGCGTTACACCAGCCGTAGCCCGCATGGGCATCGACATAGGCAAATCGGCATTCCACGTCATCGGGCTCGATGCCACCGGCAAGCCCGTCTTCAGAGGCCGTTTTACCCGTGAGCGCCTCATAGAATTCCTGGCGCGCGCGTCGCCCACCGTTATCGGGATGGAGGTCTGTCCGGGTGCTTATTGGTCCTTTTTCCTGTGTGAGCGAAAGATCGTAACCGGGTGACAATCGCAGTATCATTGAAAAAATGATCCTCGGCCTCAAGGCGAGAGCGAACCCAGCATGAAAACCAGCCTCAAGGCATTGGCCAGTTCTCTAGGCCTCTCAAAGACAACAGTAAGCCGCGCGCTGAATGGTTATGACGATGTTAGCGAAACCACTCGTGCACGCGTCGTCGCGGCCGCCCACGCAATGGGCTATCAAGCGGATGCAACGGCCCGCAAGCTCGCAACGGGGCGTGCCAACGCAGTCGGTATCGTCTACCCGTTTTCCGCTGGCGATCTCGGCGACCCGCGTTTTTGCGAAGTGATCGCTGGCATTACAGAGGGACTGGGCGACCTGGACCTCGTCATCGTGTCTGCCCGCGCTAACGCCGAGCTCGAGACTTACCGCAGGCTTGTCGATAACCGTCTGGTCGATGGCTTCATCATCGCGCGGACGCTTGTTGAGGATTCCCGCATTGCGTTTCTGCATGAACGAGGCTTCCCGTTTGTCGCCTACGGACGCACGAGCACGGAGCGTCCTTACTTCTGGTTTGACTTTGACAATGAAGCTGGCGCCTACGCCGCTACGCAACGACTCATTGATTTCGGTCATCGGCGTATTGCCCTCGTAGGCGCGCCACTATCGCTGAACTTTGCATCCCAACGCCGCGCAGGCTATCTCGCCGCTTTGCGCGAGGCGGGCATCAAGCCGTTGCGTGCACTCATGACGGAAAACGCTTTCGAGCGCAATAGAGGGTACGAGGCTGTGAGCAAGTTGCTATCGAGCACCAACCCGCCCACCGCCATTCTGATTGACAATAATCTCGCCGGTGCGGGTGCGTTGCGTGCGATGCTAGATAGCGGACACAAACCAGGCAAAGATGTTTCCTTGATTGTCTACGATGGAGTGCCAGCCGATATCGCCGCTCCGTTCACTGTCACATCAGTTACTCAGCCTACCGGCCAGGAATCCGGCCATGCGCTCGCCGAACTAATCACCGCCGCGATCGATGGGCAGAAACCGCCAGCGCATCGGCTGTGTTCGCCGCGCCTGGAACCTGGTGATACGGACGGTCCCTTGGTTGGCTGATCTACACATTCACATCCGCAACGCCATACAACGCAGGACCGGGCGGCACTGGTGCCTCGGCGCGTGGCTCTCGCATATCGAACTGTATCTCCAGTAATGCCCCGCGGGCATAGCGAAGTGGTTTTAGCGCGCCCAACGCTGGATCGTCGTCTGGGCGAGCGACAACTCATGGCCCCGCCAACGTCTCAACACGATAACGTTGGCCAGGTTCGCAGCGCAAATCCCAGTGCGCACAAAGAAGTCTGCCAGCCGCTCTGAGATACGCGACACACAAGTTGTCGCGCAAATCAGGCCTTAGTGCGAATGCGAAAGATCGGTCACGACAACGTCTCTAAACGTCGCGTCGCCGCCTTCGGCAAAGAGGCTCACCCGATTGTCCGTAAGACGGGGAAAGATGGCATCCGTGATGACATACCGCCCCCGATCGACGAATACTTCAACCGACGCACGATCGACGACGATATGCAGGTGCAACCTGCCGTCATGCAGCGGCAAGTTCACGATGTGCTGCGGACTGAAGGCCGGCGAAAACGATGTGTGCGCCGCGTGCGAACGGTCAACCGTGAGCGTTTGCGCACGTGTATCGTAGAAAATCCGCGTCCCCGTCTTACCGTCTGGCGAGCCGCGCACGACCAGACCGGCCCGGCTGGCGTCGCCTGGCTCGATTGTGAGTTCGATATCCTGAATAACGCCATTCGTGGTGGCGGGCAAGGTCCTGGTCGACCATACAACGTCGATGGTTCCAAGACGCGTCGCCGGGCTCTGCTCCACCAGCGATGCATACGATCGGACAGGCCCGAAGACCAGTTGCGGACTGCCGTCGACCGTCGCCAGCGAGAGTTCGCGAGGCAGCGCCATGGCCCCGCGCCACGGCGAAGTCGGCACATCGTTCGCGTAGTCCCAGTTGCTCATCCATCCGACCGCCACGATCTTGTCGCCCGGTGCATTCGAGAAAGTCCCGGCAGCGTAATAGTCCGCGCCGTGATCGAGCCACTGGAAGCGAGCCGGGTTGGAGCCCGCTGGCGCGACGTTCAAAGGTACAAAGCGCGTGCCGTCGAAGTCGCCGACGAAGTACATCGCCCCCGAGCCGCCCGCGATCGACCAGGGATTCACATTGACGAGCATGACCCACTTCTTGTTCGCGGGGTTGCCATCGAGCGCCAAGGGGAACAGGTCCGGCATCTCCCACAACGCGCCGTGGTGCGGAACGTCCGGAAGAGTGAAGTCGCTAAGAAATGTCCAATCGATCAAGTTGTTCGAGCGGTAAAACTTCACGACATTCGCGTCAGCAACGACGGCGCACATCAACCAGTAGCCGCCGGGTGCGTACCATGACACCTTCGGGTCGCGGAATTGCTTCGACTCTGGGTCGAGTGTAAGCACGGGATTGTGTGCATAGCGGTGCCAGGTCTCGCCTGCGTCGGTACTCCAGGCAAGCGATTGCGCCTGCACTCCGGGCATATGGCCGGACCCTGCCTTGTACGCCGACGTATAAAGCGCAACGAGGGGTGGTTTCGCCGCTGTGCCGAGGCCGGACGTGTTGTCGGCATCGAGCACGATGGAGCCAGAGAATACCTCCTCCGTATGGTTCGCCGCGAGCGCGACTGGTTGCTCCGTCCAATGGAGCAGGTCGCGGCTGGTTGCGTGACCCCACGACATGTTGCCCCACACATTCGCGCTCGGGTTGTATTGATAGAACAGGTGATAGATCCCCTTGTAGTAGACGAGGCCGTTGGGATCGTTCATCCAGTTGCGTTGCGGTGAGTAATGCAACGCGGGGCGCCACTGTGGGGTGTCCAGCACCGCCCCCGCTGCGCAAAGCGGTACGCCTGTCATCACCGTGGCGGTAAGGGCGCCGAAAAGCCAGCGCAACCACGTGTGCAAAGCGCGGCCACACAATTCATCGCCGTCCGCGAGGGTAAGCAAAAGTTCGCTCCTTGGTAAGTGAGGACTTCGCGCCGTGTGCACGCACACCACCGTGCTACAACGAACGAAGGCAGCCACTGATATTGACCGTGTTCCGGTAGTCGCCGCGCTGTGCGCGGCCTCCTGTGTACTGAAAGATGGTCTCCCCGCCGCCCGTCGCGTGTCCGCGCTGTTGGTTGGTTTCTTCGAGCGCGACGGCGTCGTATCGCATTGCTGGCTCAGGGTGGCCTCCCCGCGATAACTCAGCATGCAACGTTGTTCTCGCGCGCCGCAGTGATGCTATATGCGAAGCGCAGCGCGCTGGTTCAGGTCGAATGTGCGAGAACGACAGTGCCCCTGCGAGTGGCGCCTGCCGTGAGTCCGCGACGAGCGGTCTCGCGCATGGCACGGTTGACCGTATTCACATGCAGACCGAGAAAATCCGCGAGCAGGCGTTGCGGCGGTAGACGGCTTCCGCTCTTGAGGGCCCCGTCGCGAATAGCCTTTTCGATCTCATCGGCTATTGCGAGATACGGGGGCCCGAGGTGTGTGGAGCGTTTCGCTATCCAGTGGGCCATTGTTGCGCTCCTAATGTTGTGCTCGAGCGGTTGCTCAAACCTGGCGGATGGCGGCAGCACAGCTCGCAGATCGTTGCGTGCATGCTGCCGCCTTGTTGCCTCAATGATTCGAGTTGCCGTTTTCACCGTGGCCATCGCCCACAGCAGGCATGTCCGCAGGGATATCGCCGTAGCCGCCTAGGCCACCGGTGCCGTACGTCCGATCGACTGCCGTTGAAGTGCTGCTGATATTTACCTTTACAGTCGGAGCGAGCGTGCCGCCGCGGCGCGCCCCGATGGCGTCGATGAACGACTCCACAAGTCCGCCTGGCATCACGTAGTGCGAGTAAGACTGGAATGCACGCGGATTCTGGTTCGGATCCTCGGCATAGGGTGCTCCAACCGGTGCACTAAAGTCCGTCGGGTTACCGAGGACAAGGCCACTGCCCTTGTTCAGCGGCTCAAAATCGCTTCGGATGCCGTTGCCGACAAATCCGTACACGCCGTCCGGTCCATCAACGCCTGCGGCCATGGTCGCGCGGTGGCTGATCGTGAACAGGTAGTATTTGCCGTCCTTCATGTAAATCTGCGGCCGCTCGGTCTGGTCGTCCACACAGTTCGCCGAGAGGATTGGCGGAAGGAACTTCCACTCGGTTAGCTGCTTGTTGGTCGCGACGGCGAGGCCCACGTTTGCCTTCTGATAAACGGCGCCCATGTTCATCACCGTATTCAGGTCTTCGGCGTACGGGTCGTTGGGCGCGTAGCCAAGATCAGCTTGACTACAGGTACGCGCGCCACGTGGACCGCCCGTGTTGCCTTCAAACACCATGAACGTCTTGCCCGGATGCGCCGGATCGGTGAATACGAAGGGATCGCGGAAAGAGTAGTAGTCATTCTGCTGGCCGGTTTGATACATCACCCCATCGGGTTGCAGCAGTGCCTTGTGATCGTCAAAACCGGTGAACCAGACGTGCTTGTCGTCTGCGTGAATATGGCCATCCGCCCGGGTGATGATCGCAATCGGCGGGGTAATGTCCGATCCACCGGGTGCCGAGCGGTTGAATGACAACGCCGTATAGTAGACGTCTACGTTGTCGCCCCCAGTGAAGCGCGCAGAACCCGACCATTCAGCATTGTTGGTCATAGGCGCCGTGCCGAATACTTTGACGCTCGCGCCGTCCGGGAACAAATGGCCGCCCCAGATCCAACCGCCATTAGCCGGCCTTTGCGACGCGGGTATGCCTGCGCGACGATAAAAGAAGCCAATGCGCGCATGTACATGTCGGTCATCGAACGTGTAACCAGCATGGGGGTCCGCCGTAAGCGAAAAGATGACTTCCCAGCCCTTGTAACTCAACTGGTGCGCGCGAACATCCGCGAGCGGCCACGTATCCCACACCCACACGTTCGGGTTGATCAACGGAAAGTCCTGCGGAATATCAGGCATCGTCAGTGCCTGGGGCAGCGAGTTCTTGTCCACTGCCGTCGCAGTATGGGACTGCGCGAGGATCTGCCGGATGTCCGCTCGTGTCCAGCGCATCGTGAAGTCGGCCTCGGGATCGTAGGCCTGCTGTGTATGCGCAGTCGGAGCGGGGAAACCTGATCCCTGGGGCGAAGTCTGGGCATGAACCGGCAAGGCGCCGGCTGCCCAAACCGCTGCGAGCCCAGCCGTCAAACGTTTGCGCATAAAGCGTGAACGAGAGAAATCTAAATATTGCATTCGAACCCCATGGCACAGTGAGTGTGGGAAAAGTAGCGCAGTGCATCCAAACCGGTTTGGATTCTAATTCAAAACCGGTTTGGAAAACAAATGATGATCTCGTGACGATAAATTACAATTTCATTTCAGTTGCGATCGATGCCCGCTCGGGCTTGGTCCGATAAGCTGACCACGGCCCCTCCACCCACGATCGCGGCGGTGAGCATGTAAGCGCCTTCCCATTTGCTCAGACCGCTGTCGCGACGAGTTTGCGAACGAACCGGGCCGCAGTTGACCCGACGGCACACGAACGACAACTTTGTGTCGTCGTCAGTAAGTTCGCACAGATGTGATGGGATTGAGGGAACGGCTTTGAGACTGAAGAAGGTCGTCGACCACGCCTACCTGGTGCCTATGGGCAACGCCACGGCTGTATTGCTCGACGGCGGATAAGGTCACCCAGTGCAATGGCTATTGGCGAAGCAATACGTCACGATAGCGAAAACATCGCAACGACCCCGCTCGATAGAGCAGGGTTGGACGGCCTCAATCGCGATATCCCCCGGGCGGGGGCGTACGAAAAGACCCTCGCTCGCTTCAAGAACGATGTGTTCCCCAGGCTCGGCAGGCGGCCGATCGCAGAGATCGATGCTCCAGAAGTGCTGGAGGGCACTTCGCCTCGATCACCGAGCCCGCCAAACTAGGCGAGATGCTGCGCTCGTTCGAAGGTTTTAGCAGGACGTTCCCCGTGCTCTGTGCACTCAAGCTTGCGCCGATGTTATTTGTGCGGCCAGGGGAACTGCTCAAGGCGGAATGGGAACATTTCGACCTGGACAAGGCTGCATGGCGCTATGCCGTTATGAAGACTGACACCGCGCATCTCGTACCGCTTGCAACGCAGGCAGTAGCGATCCTGAGGGAGTTGCAGGCTTTGACTGGTTCCGGGCCGATACAGGTCATAGTGTTACACAGCCGGGTATAGACGATGTCAAGATCGCTGTCGGTCATGGGGTTCTCCTTTTTCGGATTGGTCGTGGTCACTTTTGAAGGGCGCTGTGGATCGCAGCCGCAACGTCCGCGGCGGCTGTCGCCTGCCAGCGCCCCAATACATGACCGTCATCGCTAAAGTGCAGCGTGGTGAAGCAGGGGCCAATCAGGTCGGTCAGATGAGCTTGCCTCGCGTTGCCATCCTCGACGATCGTCAAAGGACATTCGGGCAGTACTGCCCCTGGAACAGGACCCGCGCCAAACGCGGCTGGCTCTCTCACTCGTGATGCCGGTAGCGATTTGTTTCCAAAATCGACGCTCAATCTCATGCCGAAGCGACGGCGCACCGGGCGAGTGCATCGCGACTCGCCCGGTTAGCTGATAAGCCCATCCTGCAATTCGCCCCATGCAACACCTCCTCCTTTAAGGGTGTTGCGACGACCGGTTGAATCCGCCCAGTATGCAAGCCGGAAATTCCGTCAGCGCCTGCGGCGTTATCGGATTCAGCAGAGCATGAGCCGCCGTGGAAATTGCTGGGACACTCCCCGATGGAAAGGCTGTTCCGCAGCTTCAAGACGGAATGGCTGCCGTCAGTGGGGTACATGTCGGCGCAGGAAGCACATCGGGACATCAGCCACTAACTGATGCACCGGTACAACTGGATACGGCCGCATCAGTTCAACGACGGACTGGCGCCGCCCGTTGCGGAAGAAAAACTTAACGCGGTGTTCGGGATTGGTTGACCACTACAACTGCAATCCGCGATGCCAAATCATGCACGCCCTGTCATGCGGTGTTGAAAGAGCGCCCATGAATTGACAAGCAATCCAAAAGTTATGTGAAAGCAAACGCAATGGCAGTTACGTTCCGACGGGACGTAAAGATTTTCTCGCCTCGGCGAGGTAAGAATACTTGTCTTTATGGAGATGTTATACAGCGCAGTTCTACGGAGAGCTGGAGTTGCTCCCGCAACCGAAGCCGGGTCTAAATTGAAAGAAAAGTTCGTACTGCCGCGAGAATTGTGACGGGCACATGCTTTTTACGTCTACTCGCTGAGAAGCGCCGGAAAGCCTTCGAACAACAACGATCATTTCGCCGTACGCCACAATTTCGGCTGCAATCGCAGTTCGATACACAAATTACTTGGCGAACAGCTACTCGATACGACCATCTTTCCTTGCGTTGGAAAGTTCCGCCGATGCTTATCCGGCGGGGGGGCACGAAATTGAGTGGTGCGCAACGGTAGGCAAGGCTTTGGTTTTGCGAGCGAGGAAGCAGTTGAGACGGATTGACTACGCTTGTGCCAGAATCTCCCTCATTTCGAGGGGACGGTCGGCATCCGTGTCGGCCGGCGACGGACGCAGACTCATTCTGAAACGCAAACGGGGAAGACGTGAAGAATAGTGACAGCTGGAATCCGATCGGAAACATCGACTCAACGCTCGGCAGCGCAGGCCGCCGGCAGTTCCTCGGCTACACGGGTGCGGGGATCCTCGCCGCGCTTCTGCCCGCATGCTCCGGCAGCAGCACCGGCAACGCATACAGCCACACCATTGCATGGGGCCGGCAGCAGTGTGAGGCCGCGCTTACGGGTAAGGTCGCCGCCCTCTCGGTCGCGCTGATGAAGGGCAACCGAATCGTCTTTCAACAGGCCTTCGGCAACGCGTCGGCCAGCACGCCGGCCACGAACCAGACACGTTTCAACATCGGCTCGGTCAGCAAAGTCTTCGCCGCGCTGGCCGCGATGATCCTGCAGGACCGGGGGCTGCTGGACCTCGATACGCCGATCGCGAAATATCTGCCGTCGTTCTCCATGCTCTCGCCGCACTACACGCGGATCACTACACGCCATCTGCTGTCACATTCCTCGGGATTAGGCGGGCAGAATAATTGGAATATATTCACGGGCGGCGTAGCGATGCCCCGGTACGTCGAAAACACCCTGACTGCACTCGCGAACGAACACCTCAAATATTCGCCGGGGGAAATGGCGAACTACTGCAACGATGGCTTCACGCTCGTCGACCCTGTCGTTGCCGCGGTGAGCGGACAGAGTTATGTCGAGTTTGTGCAGCAGAATATCCTTACCCCGCTGAACATGTCCAACTCGTGCTTCCTGGCAAGCGCGCCGACCACCGGCACCTTTGCCATGCCCTATGGCATCAATGGCGCATGGTATCCGCAGGAATTCTCGAACGTATACGCGAGCGGCGGGTTGTGCTCGACACCGGGGGACATAATGAACCTCGCCCAGATGCTGCTGGACGGCGGTGCGTTCCAGGGACGGCAAATCGTTTCGGCTGCGGCGATCGCCGAGATGGGCCGCGACCAGACAACGAAGCTTCATGTCAATCCGACGCCGGTGTATTCATTTGGACTGGGTTGGGACTGGGTCAAGTCTTCCGCACTGGCCTATGCAGGCAATACGACGTGGATAAAGGACGGTGAGACGCCCGCATTCTCCAGCATGTTCATCGTGCTGCCGGATGCGCAACTGGCCGTGATGCTGACGGGCCATACCGGCTACAACCCATTTGCGCTGGCCTACGGGCTCGTGGAGCAGGCCATGCAGGAAGACGGTTCTATCCGTGCGTCGGCGCCTCTGCTCGGGGCGCTCGCCCCATCGGTTGCGACGGCACCGGATGTCACGACAGCAGCGGGCATGTATGGCAACCATTCGGCGCCGATCCACGTGCAGGTCGGCTCGGATGGCAGTCTCGTCCTCAACCGGTATGCGGGGACCGGCACCGGCAACAGCATGTGGCAGCCGCTGGACGACGGCGTGACGCAATACGAGTATCGCAGCGACGGCTGGTGGTGGAGCGACAACACCGGACACAGCTACAGCTTCAATATCCAGTCCGGAACCGATCTGGACGGCCAGCCATTCAGTTACCGCTATCTGGTTCAACGCACGAGCGGCAGCAGTGCCCTGGGAGGCGACGTCATAGCGCAACAATTGACGGCGCGATCGCTGCCGCTTTCGTCCGCATGGCAAGCGCGCCTGAATTCGACATGGGTGCCGACCAACCTGACTTCCACCGACGAAATCACCGCGCTCCGCGGAGCCGCCACATGGCACACCACGATCGGCAGCCTTTCCGAATTCGAGGGATACATCCTGTTTGGCGGGAACGATCCGTGGGGGTACCAGTTGCTCACGCCGTTAGCGGACGATCGTGGCGGGGTGTCCGTCCGGGCACCCAACGAGGCGGGCAGAGAATTGAATGAAATCAGCTTTTCCGTTGCCGCTGATGGTTTGGAGACCATGACCGTTGGCGGGCTGCAATTCGTCAGGGTTCCACTGTAATAAGGCCGGTAGAGGCGACAGACGTCTGTCGCGCTCCAAAAACGCAGATGCAGGATGATGGCATCGCCAAAACTGCATCCGCGCAATTCTATTTGCTGGCCATGTTTAAACGAATGCCGGTACGATTTGCGTCCCGCGTGGGCAAAATGTAAACGAAAAGACGGACCACACGCCATGAACAAGATTGAAGGGACTTCGGGGGAAACGCTCCAGCCGTTGGAAACGGCCGCCGGGGCGACACTGGAGAGCGCGAGCCGTCGCAGGTTCCTCGGCTATACGGGAGCCGGCATGTTGGCCGTCGCGTTACCGGGCTGCGGCAGTGGCACGGCCAATAGCTCCGCCAGCACGTACGCCAACACCCGGGCTTGGGCCGAGAGCGCCGTCCAACAGGCCATTAATCTGGGACAGACCGACGGCTCGGCGGTGTCGATGGCGCTGCTCAAAGGCAACCAGATCGTCTGGCAGAAAGCGTTTGGCTCGGCCACCAGCAATACGGCGGCGACCACGCTCACGCGCTTTAACATCGGTTCGGTCAGCAAGGTGGTGGCCGCGCTGGCGGCGATGATCCTGCAGGATCGCGGGCTGCTGAACCTCGATACGCCGATCGTTCAATACCTGCCGTCATTCAAGATGCTCTCGCCGGCCTATACGCAGATCACGACGCGGCATCTGCTCTCGCATGCCTCGGGCCTGCCCGGGTTCGTCTGTGGTCACGATGCTTCTGCGTTCGTGCCGGTTCCCGGCGACGCGGAACTGACGATGCAGGCATTCGCGAACATGCACCTGAAGCATTTGCCGGGGCAGATGGCCAGCTACAACAATGACGGCTTCACGATGATCGAGCCTGTCGTGCAGGCGGTGAGCGGGCAGAGCTACCCGGACTTCGTCACGCAGAACATTCTCGCGCCGCTCGGCATGACGAATTCGGGCTTCCTGACGAGCGCGCAGACGTCGGCGGGGGCTGAGTTTGCGTATCCGTACATCAATGGCGCCCCGACCAGCCAGCTCGAGTATTACAACACCTACGCTTCGGGCGGCCTGAACACAACGCCGGGCGACATGATGAACCTCGCGCAGATGCTCATTGCGGGCGGTGTCTTTCAGGGGCAGCGCATCGTGTCCGCGGCCGGCGTCGCCCAGATGGGCACAGACCAGACGACGACCCTGCCGATCGACCTGTTGCCGGAAAGTCGCTGGGGACTGGGCTGGGACAACGTGCAGCTCCCCGCATTGTCCGCGGCAGGCGTCACCGCTTGGGAGAAGACCGGCGGTTCGATCTGCTTCTATACCGACTTCATCGTGGTGCCGAAGGCGCAACTGGCCGTTCTCGTCTGCGGCGGCAGAAATTTCCTGAACGACGCGTTCTATCCGGGCCACATTGCCCGAGGCATCGCGCTGCGTGCGCTGCAGGAGGAAGGATCGATTGCCGCGCTGCCGGCCAGCGCGACTGCCGCGCAGATCCCATCGCAGGCCCCGGCCCCGAATGTCGCGGCGATGACCGGCATCTACGGCAACAATACCGGTCCCATCCAGGTTTCCGTCAATCCTGCGGACGGCAGTCTCACGCTCGCAACGCTCGACTCGACCGTCACACCCTACACATGGGCACCCATCAATGAAGGCGTGACGAGCTATCGATATCGCGAAGACGGCTGGTGGTGGAGCAGCACCAGCGGTGTGCCGAGCTACCGCTTCGAGGTCGTACCGGGCGAGGATTCGAACGGCAATAGCACCACCTTTTGCTATCTGATGACGCGCGCCGCTTCCGGTGACGTCAGCGTGCTGGCCCAGCAACTGCCGCGGGCGCCGGCACTCGACGCCGTGTGGCAGCAGCGCGTGGGAACGCAGTGGACGATCAGTAACGAATCCACGGATTCCACGCTATGGAAGGTCGCTCCGAATGTGATGGAAGCGCCCACCGTCATCGGCAGCCTGAATGAACTGTCAGGCTATGTACTGCTTACCGGTGGCGGACCGATCCTCCAAAACGGCCAGTTGCTCCTGCCTGTCCCGAACGACAGCGCACGTGCACGCATGGCCGTTAACATGTTCCGCGACCTGAACGAGGTTGCTTTTGGCACGGTGAACGGCATACCGACCATGACGGTCGGCAGTCGAACGTTTACTCCGGCATCCTGAATACTTGCCCAGGCGATGAGTTTGCCGTCGCCGTCATGAGGCTGTTGTGGTTCAAATCGCATTCGTGGGCGAAAAATGGCATGTTCACTATTACTTCATCGTGCTGTTAAGGTGCGATGAGGGAAAATTGCGGGGGTGAGCGAACGACGGCATATTCGCCGTTGCTTCATCTGTTCTGGTTCGAGAGGGGGCGCCGCATGGTCCCGCTGCGATCCCGGTAGATTAATAAGTAATCCAGATAAATATGCGGTTTGTTTCGTTTGCAATCTTGCCACGATTGAAGATTGGGAAATAGCTGCATATCTTTTCAACATCGGGGATACGCCCTCCGGACCACGGCGGCGAATTCATGGTCGAGCCATCCGGTGGACAGCCGTTGCGCTTCGGCGCCACGGTTCTTCCTGTTTTGCAATGGTAGTGGCTTGCATTACGCGACAATCGGGTTTACGACCATAAACATCAAGACTTGAGCCAAGCTGAAATGAACCGCCGTCGCCAGCAGGCTCGAAGCGAGGTAGCGATGCGCGCTTTGCCGAGGTCGCGATTGACACTGCCGGTTTGTTTGGGTACCTTCACTGCGCGTTTTGCTGCATGGACGGTCCCGCACAAAAACGTACGGACGTATTCGAACTTGTGCGCGGTTTCGCGAGTTTTCGTCTCGTTGTCGTCAGCAGCGACCCTGCGCAGTCAACAGCAATACCGAGAAAGACAGCATGAGGGGGCAGGCCCGTGAAAGTCTCGCCGCGAGACGGCGCGAGGCGTGCGTTCCCGTTTGTCCTCTGCGCTGAGGTGATGGCGGTTGCAACGCATGCATGCTGCTGCATTCAAGGGGCCGCGTTCGGGGAATGTCGATGGTCGACCATACAGACCATTATTTCGTGGGTTTGACGCAGCAGTCCAGCGCAGGCGGACTGGCGCGCCTGCGCGGGCACGGTGTCGTGACGCTGCCGGCCTCGCGTGTCTATCCGGTGGGCGCGCGCTTCGACGAATTCGTGCAGCCGCTGCTGCGCCTGCTCAATGGCGACGACCATGTGCGGGAGATCGTGCTGCGCCCCGTGCTGGGGCGCTATGGCGTGAGCCAGGAGCTCTCGGTCGGCCTGGAGGTTAAGGCGGCGGCGGGCTTCAATGCGGCGGCGCTCGCCGCCGGCGTGTTCCGGCTCGCGCAGGCCGCCGCGCAGATCGACGCGTTCGTCGGCCGGGTGCTGTCGCCGGGCGAATGGACCGACAATGCGCGCCCCGGCCTCACGGTGCTCTTCAAGGAGCCGCGGCGCATTGCCGACACAACCGATCTCGTGCGGCAGATCATCGATTTTCCGGGCGACGGATGGCCCATCGACGGCTTCACGACCATTCCCTCCGCCGAGCGGCGCATCGGTCTCGTGCAGGGGCTGCGCTACATTTTTCTTCCCGAGATCAGCGTGCGCTGGGACCGCGATCTGCGCCAGCGCCTGAGCGCCAACGACGAGGAGATCGACGTGATCCTGCTTGATCAGGCCACGCGCATCGGCCGCATGTGCAAGGTGCTGCTGCAGGATGCGTCGATCGAGGCGGCGTGGCTCAGCTGGTTCGACGTGATGGTGGCCGGCATCGAGGACTACCAGGAGCTGATCGCCGTGCTGGCCGCCGAGCAGGGCGCGCGTGCCGCCGATCCGGGCTCGATGGCGCGCAAGGCGTTTTCGGCGATCCTGCGTCTGACGAGCCTCGGCGTGTTCCAGAAGCGGCTTACGCATATCGGCTTCGACGAAGCGCAGCGGGAACGCACCGCAAGCGCGCCGGCCATGGCCGCGAACCTGGCCCGATGATGCTGCGCGATCTTGCCCGGCATGGCGCCGGATTCCCACGGAGCGAGGCAGCGTATGGCTGACCTGACGGCGGCATTGTTCGCCCGCTACAACCGTGTCATGCGCGGCACCTTCGTCGGCGTCCTGATCGTCGCGTGCGCGCTCGTCTACATCCAGTTCCGGATGACGCTGGGCGCCGAGACGTCCAGCCTGGGCCAGCGCATGCAGGAGCAGGCCGTGTCGCTCGACGCCATCGTCAAGACCGCCTCGGACGCTGTCAACACGATGCGCATCCAGGCACAAACCTGGTTTCGCCTGCATCCACAGGGCGCCGAGCCTTCCGTGCTGTTGCGCGCGCTGCAACCGGGCGCCGCGCCCGGCAGCATCGAACTCGAGCAGTTGCCGCCGCCGTGGACCGTCGCCGACGCCGGCAACCTGACCGGGCTCGTCGGCGTGCGCACGCCCGCCATCGACCGCGAACTGGAGATGGCGCTGAGCCTGAACGGCGCATTCAAGACCATCAAGGCTAATCTGCCCGGCTCGACCTGGGTCTATTACACGTCGGCGTACCGCTTCATCAATATCTATCCGTGGGTGTCGTCGAAAAAGTTCTTCTACGCGGATTCGCTCAAGCAGAAGGAGTTCTTCGCCGGCGTCGAGCCCGTCGCGGATCCGTCGCGGCACATCCTCTGGACGCCGGTGTATCTGGACGAAGCGGGCCAGGGCGTGATGGTGACGGCCTCGGCGGGGGTCTATGACGACAAGGCGTTTCGCGGTTCGGTCTCGCTCGATCTCACGCTCGTGCAGCTCAACCAGTTCGTGCGCAACTGGGACGAGAGCCTCGGCACGCTCTTCATCATCAACGATCGCGGGCAGTTGCTCGCACATCCCACCCTCGTGCGTCCAGGCGCACAAACCATTCTGCAGGCCGCTGAAGCGTTTCCGCCGGCATTGCGCCGCGATCTGCCGGCCACGCTGCAGGCGGCGGACGGCGACCTCGTCGAGCTGGACGGCTATTACGTGGAGACGCTCGGCATCCAGAACGCGCCGTTCCATCTCGTGCTGCTCGTGCCACGCTGGAATCTCGTGAAGGTGGCGCTGGAAACGGGCGTGCCGAGCGTAATGCTGCTCGTCATGGGCCTGACCTTGATGCTGCTGATCGCGAGCAGCTTCACCTATCGCGACGCGATCGTGCCCGCGCAAAAACTCGTGCGCTATATCCAGGAGGAAGACCGCGGCTCGGTAAAATCGATCCCCGATATTCCGCAGGCATGGCGGCCCTGGTTCCTCACGATCCAGAACGTATTCAACGCACACACGCAGCTCGTGTCGATTCAGCAGGAGCTGGACGTTGCGCGGCGCATGCAGCAGTCGATCGTGCCCACGCGCTTTCCCTCGCGCCCCGATCTGCAGATGTTCGCGCGCATGATTCCGGCGCGCGAGGTGGGCGGCGACTTCTACGACTATTTCTGGCTCTCCGACCAGAAGCTCGGCGTGGTGATCGCCGACGTTTCGGGCAAGGGCGTGCCCGCCGCGCTGTTCATGGCCGTGGCGCGCACGCTGCTGCGCGCGATCGCGCCAAGCGCAGCCGGTCCCGGCGCCTGCCTCGCGCTCGCCAACGACCTGCTCGCGCAGGATAACGAGGCCACGATGTTCGTGACGTTGTTCTACGGTATTCTCGATACGGGCACGGGTATGCTCGAATACGCGAATGGCGGGCATAATTCGCCTTGGCTGGTCGCGCCGGACGGCACGGTTTCTCAATTGCCGGGCACGGGCGGCATGGCGCTCGGCGTGATCGAAAGCGTGCCGTTCGTGCAAGCGAGCGCCCAGATCGCGTCGGGCTCCACGCTGCTGCTCTACACCGACGGCATTACCGAGGCGTTCAACCCCGCCGAAGAGGAGTACGGCGAAGCGCGGCTTGCCGGGCATCTTGCGGCTTCGGCGGGACTCGGCGTGGAGGCGCTGCTCAAGCGGCTCGTCGACAGCGTCTACGAGTTCGCCGATGGCGCGCCGCAGTCCGACGACATTACCTGCCTGGCAGTTCACTATGGGGCGGCCGGGCCGACGAAGGCATGAACGTGAGCGACCGATTCGATACGCAGTTGACGGTGCACGCACCGGATATCGGCGGCCTTGTCGATTCACTCGACATATTTTTTGCCGCGCACGGCTTGCCGCATGCGCTGCTGCAGTCCTTTGCGATGGCGTTCGACGAGGTCGTCTCGAACATCGCGGCCTACGGCTCGGCGCAGCAGCCGATCCGCATTCACGTGACGGTCGCGGCCGACGAGGTATGGGCGCAGGTGATCGACGACGGCGTCGCGTTCGATCCGCTGCAGCTCGCCGACCCCGACGTGACGAGCGGCGTCGAGGATCGCGCGATTGGCGGGCTGGGTGTCTTTCTCGTCAAGAAGATGATGGACGAGGTGGCCTATGAACGCCGCGAGCCGTACAACTGTTTAAGCTTCGCGAAGCGCATCGCGCCCGCGCGAAACTGATCTACGAGGCAAACATGAATATCAGCGAAGTCAACGAGGGCGAAGTGCTGGCAATCGCCGTGTCGGGCCGCGTGGACAGCACGACGGCGGGGCAGCTCGACGAGGTGCTGCCCGAGCGCGTGCAGAGCGCGTCGCGCGTGCTGCTCGATCTCACCGACGTGCAGTACGTGAGTTCGGCGGGGCTGCGCGTGATGCTCAAGGCCGCGAAGATTGCGAAGGGCACCGGGCACGATCTCGTGCTGGCGGGACTCGCGGCGCCGGTTCACGAGGTGTTCCAGGTGATCGGCTTCGACTCGCTGTTTCGCATTCTGCCCGACCGCGCGGCGGCGCTTGCCGCGCTTTCGGGCAACGGCGCCTGAGCGTCGCGCCTCGCTTGCCCATGCGTGACGGGGCCGCCTTGCGGCGGGCCCGTTGCCGTTCAGCCGCAGGTTCAGGCGCGGCCCGGATTGTGTGTGCCGCTCAGGACTTCGGCGCGAGCCACGAGTCTTCCGCCTCGATGCCGTCCGGGTCGAACGTCCATGTGATCTTCTCGTAGGTGAACGAGATATCCTCCATGTGCCCCATCTGCTTGTTCTCCAGCGCCAGGCAGTTCGGCGTCCACGCGCGTACGTTCGTCAGAATCGCGTTCGACAGCTTCACCGTGTAGTACTTCTCTTCCGTGCCCTTCGGCGAGATGCGGTAGTACTCCAGCGTCACGTCCTTCATCTGCTCGCCAGAGGTCAGCGCCTGGAACAGCTTGGGCGAGGACTTGTCGACTTCCTTGGTCAGCGTCATCGGCAGGTGCACCCGCTTGCCCGTGGGCAGCCCCGTCTGCGGGCTCTTCGGAATTTCAATGGTGTGGTCCACGGCCTGCACAAGGATCTTTCCCTCGTGGCCCTTGACCTTCGTCGAGCCTTCGATCTTTCCTTGATTCTGGCCTTCGAGTACGAGATAGCACGGCATTGGCATGATGATTTCTCCAGTTGGTGTTCAGGTTGCGGCGTTGTCTTCAGTCGTTGCTCAGAGTTCGTCTCTGCGCATGGGATGAATTCTGGTCGCGGGCCATTACGAGCCTGTTTCAGAAAAGCCGCACCGTGTTACGGATGAAATACCCACCGCCCCTGCGTGTCTCTCAGGCCACCTGGTTAAAGCGCTCGAGTGCCTGTGCGCGCGTGTCCGCGACACTCAGGATCGATAGAAAGCCGCTGATTTCGAAGGCTTCGCGAATCTGGTTCTGCACGCCGCACAGCACGAGCAGGCCGGCGGACTGCTTGAGCCGCTTGGCCGCCACGAGCACGACGCGCAGCCCGGCGCTGGAAATGTAGTCGAGCGCGCTCAAGTCGATCAGCAACTGATTGATTCCCCGGTCGAGCTGCCGCAGAATCTCGGCCTCGACTTGCGCGGAGTTCGTGCTGTTGAGCGCGCCTTCGAGGTTCGCTACTAGCACGTCTCCGTGCATTTCATACTGGTTTGCCAACATGGTCTCTCGTGCAATGGTTTACCGCTGTTTACCGTTGCAACGGTAAGTCGTGGTGTGGACGTTATCGTTCGTGTACTCGCCACACAGGGAATTCACGCGCCCAATTTATGATTGCGTTTTGTGAAACAGGCGGTTGGGGCAACTAAAAAGCTTTCAAACGATTGACACAAAAACCGTCAATGCTCCATGGCATCCCTAGTTCTCGCAATGCGTGCCGACGTAAATCGGGCGTATGGCGCGCGTAGCGTATCACGTACGGCGCACGGACCGAAGTGGGAAAAAACCCGATAAAAATATTCTGGTTGACTCGTTTGCATACCACATCGATATGGCATGCGAATTTCCTTATGCATCGTAATCGCGTCATGCAAAGAAAAGCATTGCCAAATGCGTGAGAAATAGATTTTTGTGGCGTGCGAATTGGGTAAACGCTATTCTCCGAGGCTACAAGAAAGCTCTCTGTTTTCACCAACAGCTACGGGTACAAGAAGGGGATCGGCCATGGCATCTGACGGGTCAGTCGCTCCGAAGGAGCGCGTCAATATCGTATATCGTCCGGCGACAGGGGATGCGAAGGCGGAGGTGGAGTTGCCGCTGAAGCTGCTGGTGCTGGGGGACTTCACGCTGCGCGACGACGATACGCCGATCGAGGAAATGAAGCCCATCAACGTCGACAAGGACAACTTCAACGACGTGCTCAAGGGGCAGAAGCTGTCGCTGGATCTGGCGGTGCCCAACCGCCTGGAAGCGAATGCCGATCCGGACGCCGCACTCGCGGTGAACCTGAAATTCGAGTCGATCGACGACTTCTCACCCGACGCGATTGTCGAGAAGGTGCCGGAGCTGCGCCAGATGATTGCGCTGCGCGATGCGCTCAAGGCGCTCAAGGGGCCGCTGGGCAACATCCCGGATTTCCGCAAGCGGGTTCAGGATCTCATCGAGGACGAGGGCGTGCGCGCGCGTCTTCTGGGCGAGCTGGGCATCGGCGAGAAGTGATTGAGCCGGGCGGGCATCGTCCATATCGTCGATATCGTCCGTATCCATTCGGGGACAGCACATGAGTGAAGAGCAAAAGCAGCAGGAGCAGGCCTCCGCAGAGCAGGTGGCCGTGGAGGGCTCGCTGCTCGATCAGCTGATCGAGTCGGCGCGCATCAAGCCCGGCGACGAGGCGTATTCGATCACGCGCCAGGGTATCCAGGCGTTCATCTCGCAGCTGCTCGAGCCGCAGCATGCGGTGGAGCGCATCACGCAGGCGACGGTGGACAGCATGATCGCCGATCTGGACCAGAAGCTGTGCGCGCAGGTCGATGCGATCCTGCATCACGGCGATTTCCAGAAGATCGAGTCGGCGTGGCGCTCGCTGAAATTCCTGGTCGAGCGCACCAACTTCCGCGAGAACGTCAAGATCCAGGTGCTCAGCGTGAGCAAGGGCAAGCTGCTCGACGACTTCCAGGACGCGGCGGACATCACCAATTCGGGGCTGTACAAGAACCTGTACACGGCGGAGTACGGGCAGTTCGGCGGACAGCCGTTCGGCGCGATCGTGGCGAACTACGAGTTCGGGCCGGGCACCCAGGACGTGAAGCTGCTGCAGTACGCGGCGAGCGTGTCGGCGATGAGCCACGCGCCGTTCATCGCGGCGGCGGGTCCGCAGTTCTTCGGGGTGGACACCTACGACCAGTTGCCGAACCTGAAGGACCTGTCGTCGATCTTCGAGGGTCCGCAGTTCGTCAAGTGGAACGCGTTCCGGGAGTCGGAGGACGCGCGCTACGTGGGGCTGACGCTGCCGCACTTCCTGCTGCGTGTGCCGTACGGGGCGGATACGGTGCCGGCGAAGAAGTTCAACTACAAGGAAGACGTGTCGGGCGGCAACGGGCAGTTCCTGTGGGGCAACGCGGCATTCGCGTTCGCCTCGCGGCTGACGTCGAGCTTTGCGGACTACCGGTGGTGCGCGAACGTGATCGGGCCGCAGGGCGGGGGCACGGTGGGCGACCTGCCGGTGTACACGTACGAGTCGATGGGCGAGTTGCAGAACAAGATCCCGACGGAGGTGCTGATATCGGAGCGGCGGGAGTTCGAGCTGGCGGAGCAGGGTTTCATCGCGCTGACGATGCGCAAGAACAGCGACAACGCGGCGTTCTTCTCGGCGAATTCGGCGCAGAAGCCGAAGTTCTTCGGCAACACGAAGGAAGGCAAGGAAGCGGAGCTGAACTACAAGCTGAGCACGCAACTGCCGTACATGTTCGTGGTGAGCCGTCTGGCGCATTACATCAAGGTGATCCAGCGCGAGCACATTGGCACGTGGAAGGAGCGGGTGGATCTGGAGAGCGAGCTGAACACGTGGATCCGGCAGTACGTGGCGGACATGGACAATCCGGCCGAAGGGGTGCGCAGTCGCCGGCCGCTGCGCCAGGCGGAGATCGTGGTGGCGGATGTGGAAGGGGATCCGGGGTGGTACCGGGTGGACCTGAAGGTGCGCCCGCACTTCAAGTACATGGGTGCGTCGTTCACGCTGTCGCTGGTGGGCAAGCTGGAGAAGAAATAAAAGAGCCTGCGAAGTTACGGTTCGATGTTTCGTATGTAACGCAGCTGAAACGTCGCGCTAACGCAGCGCCTGCATGATGTGAATCATGCGCAGCGCACACAGGAAGCTGGGCAGAACCGCCGGGGCGCCGAGCCCTGGCGCCATTGACGACTTGCCACCAGTTAAACCGGGGAAAACTATCATGCCAATGCCGTGCTATCTCGTACTCGAAGGCCAGAATCAAGGAAAGATCGAAGGCTCGACGAAGGTCAAGGGCCACGAGGGAAAGATCCTTGTGCAGGCCGTGGACCACACCATTGAAATTCCGAAGAGCCCGCAGACGGGGCTGCCCACGGGCAAGCGGGTGCACCTGCCGATGACGCTGACCAAGGAAGTCGACAAGTCCTCGCCCAAGCTGTTCCAGGCGCTGACCTCTGGCGAGCAGATGAAGGACGTGACGCTGGAGTACTACCGCATCTCGCCGAAGGGCACGGAAGAGAAGTACTACACGGTGAAGCTGTCGAACGCGATCCTGACGAACGTACGCGCGTGGACGCCGAACTGCCTGGCGCTGGAGAACAAGCAGATGGGGCACATGGAGGATATCTCGTTCACCTACGAGAAGATCACATGGACGTTCGACCCGGACGGCATCGAGGCGGAAGACTCATGGCTCGCGCCGAAGTCCTGAGCGGGCTGAGCGTGATGAGCGGGCGGTGACGAGAAGTGACCGCCCCGCCGTTCGGCGCATCCGATTTCACGACAAGCCCTTCGGCCAGTTTCCGGTCGCCCCCGATATCGGCCTGAGCGTCGGCAATGCCGTTCAGCGCGAACGCGGCGCAGGTGAAATTCAACGGCTCGACGCCGAAGTTCAGCGGCCCGCTGAGCCAACTGGAATGACGACGGTATGAAGATCCTCAAGCCCGACAACCTCGCGCTCGTCTACCGCGCGCTGCGCTTCGCGCGGCGCGACACGCTCGCCGTCGGCATGATCGCGGGCTTTCGCTTCGAGCCGGCCGGCCTCGACGGATTGATGACGGAAGACGCGTTCTGGCCGGTCGTCGCCGCAGCGCTCGGCAAGGACGCGATCCTCGACGAGGGCTATCCCAAGCCAGCCGGCGAATACAAGGTCTACGGCGCGGCGCATGCGCCGGCCGGCACGCAGGTCGCGGAGATGCGCGCGGGCGTGCGGATCGGCGCGCTGTCGAAGGCGCTGATCGTCCTCGGCGACCGCGAGTTCAATGCGCTTGGCGCGATCACGGCGCCGAAGCCCTACGCACGCATGCCGATCGCGCCGGCCACCGCATTTGGCGGTGCCGGATGCGTCGACAATCCGTACGGCAAGGGCTTTGCGGAAATCGTCAACGACGACGGTACGCGCGCCTGGCCGCTGCCCAATGTCGAAGCCGAGGGGCAGCGCTTCTTGCGCCGCGGCGAGCGTGCCGTGCCAGCCGGATTCTGGGGCTTCGACATGGCGGCGCCATTGCGCCA
The DNA here is from genome assembly GCF_000785435.2 of Paraburkholderia sacchari. Taxonomy (GTDB): domain Bacteria; phylum Pseudomonadota; class Gammaproteobacteria; order Burkholderiales; family Burkholderiaceae; genus Paraburkholderia; species Paraburkholderia sacchari. Next base: position 106,345 of record NZ_JTDB02000004.1, read on the forward strand.
GCAGCACCTCGGCGCCTGCGACGAGCGCTGGGTGAAAGAGGAGTGGCCGCACCTGCCGTCCGATACGCGGCCCGAGCTGTTCCTGAGCGCGCCGCTCGACCAGAGGTTGTCCGGCTACTTCGCAGGAGACGAGCGCTTCGAGCTCGACAACCTCCATCCGCATGCGCGGCGCCTCGGGGGCTCGCTGCCCGCGCTGCGCGCGCGGTGCTTCGTGAACGTGCGCACGTCCGCGGGCGAAGTGCTGCGCGAGTTGCAGACCCGTGCGGAAACGGTGTGGCTGTTCCCCGAGTTCGAATGCGGCGCGGTGCTGTACCGCGCGCTCGCCGACGTGGCGGACGCCGACGGCAGCGACGTCCTCCACGTCATGGCCGAATGGGAGCGCATGGATGAAGCGCCGTTGCCGTTCGAACACTATCGTGCGCGCTTGCACGAACTGCTGACGCAAGCGGCCGGCGCGGCGCCCGCAGCGACGCCAGCTTTTGCGCCCGAGGCTGGGGCGCCCGTCGCCGCAGCGCAACCCGCTGCCGCGGTACCGCTGGCCGCCGCGGCGTCTGCCGCCGCAGTGGCAGACCTGGCGCTGGCCGCCGAGCCGCATCTCGCGATCGCCCACGCGCTGGCCGAGGAACTCAATGCCGAGTCGCGCGCGCGAATGCAGCAGCACAACCTGACCGATGCCGATATCGCGCGCTTCCTGAAGCCGGAAGCGCCCGAGCGCACGTATTCGCTCGCCGAGGTCGAGCAGATGGCCGAGCGGCTCAATGCCGAGTCGCGCGCGAGGATGCAGCAGCACAACCTGACCGATGCCGACATCGCGCGCTTCCTGAAGGCGGATACGCCTGAGCGCGTGCCGACGCTCGCCGAGATCGGCAAGATGGCCGACGACGTCAAGATCGAGGCGCGCGCGCTGATGCAGCAGCACAACCTGACCGAAGCGGATGTGGCGCGCATGCTGCCCGCCGAAACCGCTGCTGCTCTGGGACCGCTGTCGTTTGCGGGGGGCGAAGCGCAATCCGCCTTTGCCGCGCTCGGCGCGGTGCTGAAGCCGCCGTCGCCACCCGCGCTCGAACTGTCGGGCAAGCTGCCGGAAGCCGCGGCGGCGGCACTGCCGGTGCAGGCGGCCGCGCCGCTCACGCGCGAAGATGTGATCGCTCGCCACGCGGCGCGGCAAAGCCTTGCGGGTTACGACCTCTCTGGTCTCGATCTCTCCGGCCTCGATTTGTCCGGTGCCGATTTTTCGGGCGCTGCGCTCGACAAGACCTCGTTCGCGAAGAGCCGCCTCGACGGCGCCGATTTCACCCAGGCCCTGCTGCGCGAGACCGATTTCAGCGACGCCGCTTTGCAGCGCGCGCAATTGGGGAAAGTCAGTGCTGCGAACGCAACGTTCGCAAACGCCGACCTGCGCGAGGCACAACTGGCCGTCGGCGACTTTACGGGTGCCGATTTTTCCGCCGCGCAGCTTGCGAGCGCCGATCTGCGCCGTGCGGTGTTCGACACCGCGAAAATGCCGGGCGTAGACGCATCGGCCTGCCGGGCCGAGCACGCGAGCTTCACGGGCTGTGATCTGGCAAACGCGAAGTTCGGCGGCGCGGCGCTCGCGAAGGCGAGCTTCAGCGGCAGCCGTATTGCCGGCAGCGACTTTTCCGCCGCGGCGTGCCAGCAGGCCGAGTTCTACGGCGCCGATGCGCAGGCGGCGCAGTTCGCCGGCGCCAACTTGAACGGCTCGCGCGCCGACGCCGACACGCGCTTCGACGAAGTGCGCTTCACGCGCACGCAGCTCAATCGCGCCTGCTGGGAAGGCGTGCAGCTGCGCGGTGCGAAGTTCGAGGAAGCCGTGCTCGATTACGCCGATTTCAGCGGCGCGCAGGCGCAGGCCGCGCAGTTCGGCATGTCGTCGGCGAAGGGCGCGCGCCTCGCGAACGCCGACCTGAGCGGCGCGAACCTGGACGCGGTCAACCTGTTCGGCGGCTCATTGCGTAAAGCGAACGTGAGTGGCGCGCACCTGCGCTTCGCGAACCTGTACGGCGTCGATTTCGACGGCACGCGGCCCACTGTCGCGATGCTCGAAGGTTCGAACATCGACTGCACCATTCTTCAATTCAGGCCGCCCGTCCTATGAGCACCACGCACACCACCGCCCCGGCACGCATGAGCGCAGACGAAGCCCGCGCGGCGCTCGCAGCGAACCGCGCGCTGGCCGACGCCGATCTGTCGGGCGCCGACCTTGCCGGCGCCGATCTGGCCGGCTGCCGCCTGCACAACGTCGTGCTTGCCGGCGCCGACCTGCAGCGCGCGAATCTCGCCGATGCCGATCTGCAGAACGTGTCGCTCGCGCGCGCGTTGCTGGGCGCCGCGAACGCGCAGCAGGCACGCTTCGAAAACGTCGACTTCAGCGGGGCTGAGGCGCGCGGCGCGGATTTCACCCATGCCGCCTTCGATCGCTGCAACTTCACCGGCACCTCGTTCGCATCCGCGCGTCTCGTGCGCAGCGACGCGCACGGCTGCGTCCACGCGGGCACAGACTACGCGGGCGCCGACCTGCACCGCCACACCGCGATGGACGCCGACCTGAGCGGCGCGCGGTTCGACGGCGCGTCGCTCGTGCAGGCGTTTTTGCGCGGCTGCGACCTGAGCGGCCAGGACCTGCGCAGTTGCGACCTCACCATGACGATCATGGACGGCGCGCGACTGCGCGGCGCCAACCTCGCGCTCGCGCGGCTCGACCGCACAAGCCTGATCGGCGCGCAGTTGCAGAACGCCAACCTGCAGGGCGTGAACGCCACCTTCGCCGCGTTCATGAACGCCGTCTTCACGCAGGCCGACCTGAGCGGCGCCGTCTGTGAAATGGTCAACGCCAGCGAAGCCGACTTCGGCGACGCACGCGCGGAGGCGTCCCGCTGGAACAAGTCGGTGCTGACCGCCAGCGCCTGGCGCGCCGCGTCGCTGAAATCGGCTCGCTTCACCTATTGCGATCTTTCGCATGCCGATCTATCCGTGGCGGATTGCTCGCAGGCCGACTTCAGCGGCACAAATCTGCACGCGCTCACGCAGAACGGCACGCGCCTGAACGGCGCGCGGCTCGACGGCGTGCGTGAAACGGACCCCGTCCTCGCGCGCGCCGAAAGCTGGCAGCCGCGCGCCGCTCGCCGGCCGGACGCCCCTAAGCCGGGCGCGCCGAAATAAACATCCGTAAAGGAACCCTGGACATGAACCGCACGCTCGTCACGATGTCCCGACCCGGCAGCGATCCGCAGGCCGGCCTCACCTACGCCACGGTGACTGGCCGTGCCGACCCGTGGTACCTCTTCGACGCTTCGCCGAACGCGCCGCTGCGCGCGCTGCGCGCGCTGCGCGCGGACAGCTGCCTCATCGAGCCCGATTGCGGCGACACCGTGCTCGTTTGCTCCGGCGGTCCCGGCACGGTGCCGTATATCCTCGCGGTGCTCGCGCGCGCGGTGCCCAGCAGCGCGGCGCTCGTGCTGCCCGGCGACGTGGCGCTGCATACGAGCGAAGGCGCACTGCGCGTCGAAGCGGCCCAGGTGGACCTGAGCGCCACGCGCGGCGTAGCGATGCACGCGCCCGAGATTGTGATGGACGGCGTGCGCGGCGAGATGAAATTCCAGCGCATGGATGCGGCGATCCAGCACCTGCACGCGGGCCTTGGCGCCGTGAGCACGGTCGCACAGCAGATCACGACCACGGTCGGCCGGCTGGTCCAGCGCGCCCGCGACAGCCTGCGCTGGACCGACAACGCCGACGAAACGCGCGCCGGCCGCCTGCGCATGCAGGTGGACGAGCGGCTGCACGTGTCGGCGCGCCATGCTACGGTGCTGGCCGAAGGGCAGGTGAAGATCGACGCCAGCAAGATCGATCTCGGATAGGAGTGCGATATGTTTGCAGTCACCAAGGCGGGTGGCCAGTGCATGGCAGCGCCCGATGTATGCAAGACACCTGCGCCGCCTGCGCCGCCGGTGCCCATGCCCTATCCGAACATCGGCATGCCGCCGATGGGCAACCCGGCCACCACCACGGTGCTGATCGCGGGCATGCCGGCGCTCAACAAGTCGTCGGAGATTCCGATGACGTCGGGCGACGAGGCGGGCGTGGCCGGCGGCGTCGTGTCGTCCAAGGTGATGGGAAAGGTGCAGTTCGCGAACGGCAGCATGACCGTCAAGCTCGAAGGCTCGCCCGCCGTGCGGCTCTCCGACCCGACCCAGCACAACGACGGCAATATCGTCGGCGCCGTGCTCGCGCCGAGCCAGTCGGTCGTGATGGTCATGAGCTGAGGGGGCGCGCTACATCATGAAAACCGTCTGGATCACGGCCTTCGACAAGCAAAAGGACGCCGCGCGCGTGAGCGCCGTCTCGCAGTTGCTCAAGCGCTACGGCCTCGCCACGCAGGGGCACTTCTGGGTGGACGAGCCGGCCAAGCTCGCCTGGCGCGTCGGGCTGGAAGCGCTCGCGGCCGCGCGCGCCGACTTGTGGCTCGTGCTCGCCGACGCCGACGCGCTGGCGAAGCCTTCGGTGCGCTATGGCCTGTCGCTTTTCGCGGCGAGCTTGCGCGAGGCGCGCGGCCTGGGCTTCCCGGTCGTGCTGTCCGCGCAGTCGGCCAGCATGGACGCCGATACCGTTCCCCCCCTGCTCGAAAACGCCATCACGCTCGTGGAGAGTCATCCCGCGTGGCCGGCGAAGATCGTTGCGCGCGCGAACGTCGCGAAGGCGGGCGAGGCGCAGGACTACCGGCTCGAGGTGGTCGGCGAGGAGCAACTGGGCCAGTGGTTCGCAATCGGCCCGCGCGAGGGAGTATGGACGGGCGTCGTATTCGGCGTGCATGGCGGTGACGCGAAGATCGACTTTCAGGCAGTCGGCTCGCGCGGCGCGCTGCCCGAGAAGACCGTGCTCGAGTACGCGCAGGAGGGCCTCACGCTGCAGGTGGGCGAGCGCGCCTTCACGGCCTGGGCGGTGCGCAACCGGCTCGGTCCGGACGAGGCCTATTACGCGCGCGTGAGGGGCGAGCCCGAGTCGATCCTCTTCATGCCCTATACCGAGGACAACGAGGCCGACGCAACGATCCTGCCGCTGGTCTGAAGTCGCGCCAGCGCCGCGCCGCCTGAAGATCCTTCGGCGCCGCTTTTCTGAGACATCTATGCAACAGAATCGCGGCGTCACAGTAACTGCATTGGCTTTTTTTATATACGGGCAAGGCTTTTGTTGGAGAATGGTCGGCTGGACGGGCGGTTAGACTCGACAAGACAAGAGTGGGGCAGAGCGAATGAGAGGGGCGGTAGCGGGGGGCGCCGGAGCAACGGTTGACCGGAACAGCGCGGGCCGGCCGGCATGGCTGGCTGGAGCGGTGCGCGCGCTGGGTACGTTGGGCACATTAAGCGCCGCGCTCGTGCTGAGCGGCTGCGGCGGCGGGCCGCCGAAAGACCCGCTCGCGGACGTCTCGTGGAGCTACGCCACGGACGCCGTGATACTCGAAATCACGGCCGACCCTGGCCTGAACGATTACGACGGGCAGCCGCACACGCTGCTGCTCGGCATCTACGAAACGGCGGACGCGCAGGCGTTCCGCAATCTCGCGGCCGACCCAGCCGCACTGGCGGGCACGATGGCGAGCGGCAAAGTGCCGACGACGTTCTCGCAGTTCTCGCGCTACGTGGTGGCGCCGGGCCAGCATTCATACCTGATCCTCGATCGCGCGCAAAACACGCTCTCGGTCGGCATCGCGGCCGGCTATGCGCAGATGGGCGTGGCCAACGCGGCGCGCCAGTTCGACGTGCCCGTCGTCACGAAGACCAGCGGCTTCATCTTCAAGACCCGCACCAAGCTGCCCGCGCCGCTCGTCGTGCAGCTCAATCTCGGCGCGCAGGGCATCCTCAACGCCGTGGTGCTGCCCAAGGGTCCCGACGAGGCGGCGCTGCAGCGCGCGCAGCAGGTGGAGGGCGGCGGCAAGCAGATCCGCCTCGACGGCAACGGCAACGCTAGCGGCACGGCGTCCGGCGGCGCGAGCAGCAGCGAAACGGGCGTGGTTGGCGCCGCAAATACTCAGGAGACCCCTTTGCGCAAGGTCGGGAACTAGCATGGATCACAACAAGGGCATCTACTGGCATCAGGGCATGTTCATGCAGCCCCAGCACTTCCAGTTGGCAGCGCTGTACGAGCAGTTTCGCGTCAAGCCCGTGTTCGAAACCGGGCTGCCGCACTTCTGGGGCGCTGGCGCGCTCGACATCGCGCCGAGCGCGATCGCGCGCCAGGTGATCGAGGTGCGCGCGGCGCAGCTGATCTTCCCCGACCATACCTACGTCGAGTTTCCCGGCAACGCCGTGATTGCGCCGCGCGAGTTCGATGCGGCCGCCGTCGGCGAAGGGCGCTCGCTCACCGTCTACCTCGGCGTGCGCAAGCTCGCCGCCGACGGCAACAACGTCACGCTGTGCGAGACGCCCGACGACGCCATGACTGCGCCGACGCGCTATGCCAGCATCGCGAACCCGCCCGAGGTGCCGGACCTCCATTCGGACGGACCGCCCGCGTCGGTGCACACGCTCCTGCACGTGGTGAAGGTGTTCTTCGAGGGCGAGCAGGCGAACCTCGGCCAGTACGACCTGATCCCGATCGCGCAGCTCGTGCGCGTGGGCGAGACGGTCACGCTCTCGGACCGCTACATCGCGCCATGCTATGCGCTCACGGCATCCGACGCGCTGCTGCGCATCGCGCGCGAGATCCGCGACGACGTCGTGGGGCGCGCGCATCATCTGCAGGAGCTCAAGAGCCCGCGCGAAATGCAGAAGGCGGAGTTCGATCCTGGTTACATGACGCTGCTGCTCGCCATGCGCACGCTCTCGCGCGCGAGCCCCGGCCTCGTGCATCTGACGCAGACGCCCGCGGTGCATCCATGGCTGCTGTACGGCGAGCTGCGCCGGCTCATCGGCGAGCTGAGCGCGTTTTCGGAGCGCTTCGACATGCTGGGGGAAGCGCAGGACGGCACCCCCGGGCTGCCCGCCTACGACCACATGGATCTGTACGCGTGCTTTTCGCGCGCGCAGGTGCTGATCGGTTTTCTGCTCGGCGAGATCGCCACGGGCCCCGAGCACCTCGCGGTGCTCGAGTACCGTGACGGCCTGTATGCAGGCGAGCTGCCGCGCGCGTTCTTCGACCGGCGCAATCGCTTCTATCTCGTGCTGCGCTCGGACGAGAACGCCGCGCAGGTGGTGGACGGCGCGCTGCGCGACGCGCGCCTCGCCAATGCCGCCGACGTCCCGCGCCTCGTCGCGCACGCGTTGCCGGGCCTCGACCTGATTCACCTGCCGCAGGCGCCGCAAGGCTTGCCGCGGCGCTCGTCGTCGAGCTATTTCCGCATCGAGCAGGCGAGCGAGTTATGGGATGCCGTCGAGCGCGACGAAAGTATCGCGCTGCAATGGCCGGACGCGCCGCAGGATCTGCGCGTGGAAATCGTCGTGCTGCGGAGATAGCATGACACTCATCGACTGCCTGATGCCTTTGTTCGCGCAGGTTCGCGCGTTTGCCCAGGCGCCCTCGGGCGATGCGCAAACGTTCACCGCGCAGCTCGACAACGCGATCGCCGCCGCGCGCCACCGCGCCCAGGACGCGGGCCACGCGCAGGCCGACGTCGATGCCGCGCTGTTCGCGTTCGCCGCATGGGCCGACGAAGTGCTGCTGACGACGCGCTGGGAGGGCGCCGCGCAATGGCAGCGCCACCTGCTGCAGCGCCGCTACTTTAACCTGAGCAACGCCGGCGTCGCGTTCTACGAGCGCCTCGCGCAGCTCGCGCCCGCAGAGCGGGCGGTGCGCGAGGTGTTCTACCTGTGCCTCGCGCTTGGCTTCGGCGGGCGCTATGCATACGACCGCAACCAGAAGGCGCTCACCGACATCAAGCGCGCCAACCTGGCGATGTTGCTGCCCGACACCGAGCTGAGCGCGAGCGCTCAGGCGCTGCTGTTTCCGGACGGCTACGGCGTGGCCTCCGGCGCGCAGGACCCCGCGCGGCCGACGCTGCGCGCGCGCCTCGCCACGCGCTGGTCGCGCGCGGCGCTGGCCGCGATCCTGCTGCCGCTGTTTCTGCTGGTGCTTCTCTTTGGCACCTATCACTACGTCGTCGGGCAATCGGTCGATACGCTTCTTGCACAGATCCACTTATGAAAAAGCTCGGCCTCGTGCTGCTCTGGCTGCTCGCCCTGATCGTGCTCGCGCTCGTGAGCTGGGGCGTGGTCCTGTACTTCGGCTGGCCGCTGTGGGTCGCGCTGGCGATCTTCATCGGCGTGCTCGCGCTGTATTTTTTCGCCGGCCTCGTGCGCCGCATGATCGTCATGATGCGCTCGCGCAGCCGTCTCGCGCAGCAGTCGGCGGCGCTGCGTAGCGAGACCGTCACGACCGTGGCGCCCGAAACGCTGCTGCGGCGCAAGTGGAAAGCCGCCGTGGCGACGCTGCGCCAGTCGAACCTGCGCAGCCAGGGTGATCCGCTCTATGTGCTGCCGTGGTACATGGTGATCGGCCGCTCTGGTACCGGCAAGACCACGGCGCTTACGCGCGCGCGGCTGTCCTCGCCGATCCAGAAGGTCAGCCAGCAGGCCGAGATCGGCCAGACCGCCAACTGCGACTGGTGGTACTTCGACCGCGCCGTCGTGATCGACTGCGCGGGCCGCTACGTCCACGCCGAGGACATCGACCAGGATCGCCGCGAGTGGGAACTCGGTCTGGACCTGCTCGGGCGCTACCGGCCGCGCGAGGGTCTCGACGGTCTCGTGCTCGCTGTCAGCGCGGACCGGCTCGCGGCGCCCGACGCCGATGGGTTCGCGGACGAAGGGCGCGTGGTGCGCGCGCGCATCGAGCAGCTCATCAAGATGTTCGGCAAGCGCTTTCCCGTGTACGTGCTGATTACGAAATGCGACCGCCTGTACGGCTTCGAGGCGTGGGCGCGGGCGCTGCCCGCGGACGCGCTCGACCAGGCAATGGGCTATCTCGCCGACGAAGCCGGCGACGGCGAGGCCGCCTTCGCGGCGCGCGCGCTCGACTCGATCGGCGCACGTCTTGCCGCGTTGCGGCTCGCGCTCATAGCACGCAACCCGGACGCGTCGCCCGACCTGCTGATGTTTCCGAATGAGCTTGATCAGCTGCGCACGGGGCTCGCGCAATTTCTCGCGGCTTGTCTCGCCGATAACCCGTACCTCGAGCGGCCGCTGCTGCGCGGCATCTTCTTCAGCAGCGGGCAGCAGGAGGGCGGGGCGCTGTCGTCGCTGCCGGGCGTGCTGCTGCCGCCGACGCCCGTGCACGCAGGCGGCATCGCCGGGCTGTTCCTGCACGACTTCTTCGGCCGCATCCTGCCGCAAGACCGGCATACGGCGAAGCCGGCCCTGCTCGTCAATCACTGGCGGCGCGTCACGCAAAGCGTGGGCATAGCAGCGTGGCTGCTGCTGCTCGTGATGATCGGCATCCTGCTGTCGGTCTCATTCGCCGGCAACATGCAGACTCTTGCGTTCGTGCGCAGCACGCGCCCCGACCAGGCCGCATTGAACGGCAACCTGGCCCACGATGCCAATGTGCTGGCCGTGTCGAACGACGTGCTCACGCAGGTCGCGCAGAACGACCGGCGCTGGCTTTCGGGACTGCTTGGCAACGGCGCCGGACTGCCGGATCTGGAAGCGCGCCTGCATGGCGTGTTCGTGAAGCAGTACCGCGAGGCGATCCAGCCCGCCGTCGACCAGAATGAACAGGCCGCGCTCGCGTCCGCGGGTGACGCGCCCGTCGAGGCGGCGAGCCAGATCCTGAACCTCGCGCGCTCCATCGGCATCGAGCAGGCGCGCCTCGGCGGCGCGGATCGCGCAGCGCTGGAGGCGCTGCCGCAGCCGGTGCCGACTCAGCTCTATCCCACGCGCCTGAACGAGCAACTGAACCAGCTCGCGATCTCGTCGCTCGTCTGGTCGCTCGAGGACGCGCCGTGGCTGCGCGAACGCGTGAAGGCGCAGCGCGCGCTGCTCGACCAGCTCGTGAGCGCGGATCCGCAGATGACCTGGCTTGTCGGCCTCGTGCCGGATGGCGCGGGCGCGGCACCCGTGCGCGCGAGCGACTACTGGGGCAGCGGCCTCGTGAGCCGCGCGCCGCAGGCAGCGCCGATGGGGCAGGCCGCCCAGACCGCGCAAGTGCCGCAGGTGGCCAGCGCACCCGAGGTCGTGGTGCCGGCCGTCTACACGGTGGCGGGCAAGCAGGCGCTCGACCGGCTCGCGGCGCAGATCCGCGCTGCCGTGAGCGACACGGCGCAGTTCGACCGCGAGCGCGCCGCTTTCGATGTCTGGTATCGCGCGCAGCGCGTGACGGCGTGGCAACGCTTCACCGACACGTTCGCGAGCGGCGCGACGCCGTATTCGAACGAAGCCGACTGGCGCGCCGCGCTCGGCACCGTGAGCGGCGCGCAGAGCCCTTACTTCCGCCTGATCGCACGCCTCGCCGACGAGTTCAAGGACGACTTCCACACCTCGCGCGGCGCCGCCGCCGACGAAGCGCCGCTGCCGGGCTGGCTCATGCTCGCACGGCAGTTCGAGCAACTACGCGAGCAGGCGACACGACTCGGAGCGACGAACCGGGCCATCAAGCTGGCCGGCGCGCTCAACGCGGTGGGCGCCTCGGCCATCCGCGAGACGCTGGCGGGCGGCCCGATCGCGGGCGGCCAGACCGTCAACAGCAACCTGGGCGCCGTGGACGCGCTGAGCCTTTACCTCGGAGCCTTGAACAAGCTCGCGATCGACAGCGGCACGGGCAGCGGCAAGGACTATCAGCTCGCGGCGGATTTCCATCAGGTCGCAACGAGCGCGCAGCCACAGCCGCAGCCCTCGCTGATGATGGGCGCGCTGGAGCCGCTCACGCGCCTGCACACGCTGATCGGCGCCGGCGACGGTTCCGATCTCTTGACCTGGCGGCTGATTCGCGGGCCATTCGATTTCCTCTCGAGCTATATCGAGCAGCAGACCTCGTGCGAGCTGCAGCGCAACTGGGATTCAAGCGTGGTGTGGCCGCTGCAAGGCGCGCTCGACAAGAGCGCGGCGGTCGATCAGCTATTCGGCGCGAAGGGCACGGTATGGGCGTTCGCGGACGGGGCCGCCAAGCCCTTCCTCGTGCGCGACGCGAGCCGCTACGACGTCGTGCAGACGCAGGGCTACAGCGTGCCGTTCACGCCGGCCTTCGTGACCCTGCTCAACGGCGCGCTCGGACGCCAGGTCGCCCAGCAGCAGACGCAGCAGCGCAGCGCCGCCGCAAAGCAGACGCAGCAGTTGCAGGCGCAACAAGCCCAGTTGCAGGCGCAGCAAACGCTCGACCAGCTTGACCGGACGCTGGCTGCGGCGAAGCAGCAGGCCGACGCCGACCGCGCGCTCTCGGTCCCGCTCACGATCACGGCGCAGCCCACGGGCGTCAACGCGGGCGCGAAGTCCAAGCCGTACGTGACGATCCTCACCGTTCAGTGCGCGGCCGGCGTGCAGGCGCTCAACAACTACAACTTCCCGGTGAGCAGCAGCTTTGCGTGGACGGCCGGCCAGTGCGGCGACACGCGGCTGCAGATCAAGATCGGCAATCTCGTGCTGACCCGCAGCTATCCGGGGCCGCTTGGCGTCGCCGCGTTCCTCAAGGACTTCGCCAACGGCCAGCGCCAGTTCGTGCCGGCCGACTTCCCGGCCGATCAGGCCGCGCTCGATGCGCTCGGCGTGCGCACGCTCACGGTGAGCTACGCGTTCACAGGCAACGACACGGTGCTCGACGCGGCGCGCGCGATCAATACCTACGAGACGCTGCAGAAGACCACGGCGGAGCAGAAGCAGCAGATCCAGGACGCGCAGGCGCAACGCCAGCAACTGAGCATTGTCGATCAGATGGCCGCGCAGAATCCGCCGCTGCCGCCCTCGGTGCCGAGCGTCGCGGGCAGCGCGCCGAGCCTTGCGGATCTCGGGCTGCCCGCGATCGTCGGCGCCTGCTGGCACGCGCCCGTGCTCGCGGGCGCGGCGCGCGGCGACGGCATGTAAGGCGCGCTGCGACGGCGGGCGAGTCGGGCGGGCGGCGCGTGCGCCGCGCCGCCGAACCGCATTTGAGCGCCCGGCTACGCGGTGCGCGTGAACGTCCCCAGGCCCTCGTCGTTGAAATAGTCGAGCGTCACCTGCCGCCCCGCGAAGCTGACCTCGAAGCGCGAGCCGGCTGGCGCCTCCGTGAGCGGCAGGACGTAGCTGAACACGTCGCCGTTCCAGTGCGTGCAGGTGAACTGGGTGCCGGCGGGACCGAGCGTGAGCACGAGAGCATTGTTCTGGACGACAACCTGTAACGGACCGAAATAATCATTGGCGTAGACGCCCGCGTAATTGGCGAGCGGCTGCGCGGGTGTCGGCGATGCCGGTGGCGTTGCGCCCGCCAGCGCGCCCGTGGGTTTCGAGTACTGGCCGAACGTCGTGCTGAAAAACGTCGCCCAGTCCCGCTGCGCCGCGCCGTACTGCGCGAGATCGAAGAACTGGTAGGCCAGCGTTTCGGGCACACCGATCGGCGCCGTGTTGGTGAGCACGACAATCGCGAGGTTCATCGACGGCACGACCATGAAGGTGGTCGCGGCGCCGGTGGTGAATGCACCGGAGTGATTGAACGTCACGCGGCCACTATCGAGCGTGCTCACGACGAAACCGAAACCGTAATACGAGGCCGGCAGCGTCGCACTGGCGGCGCGGCTCTGGATCTGCTGCGAGAGTGCTGGCTGGAGCGCGCTGGCGGGAATCACCGTCTGGCCGTTGACGGTGCCGTTGCCGAGCAGCATCGCGAGCCATCGGGCCATGTCGTTCGCGGACGAGCTGACGCCGCCCGCCGGCGATTGCGGGTCCGGGTCGCGCAGCGGGCCGGGCACGTATTGGCCGTTGACGAGGACGTGGCCCGCCGCGGCATTCGTGCGCTGGGCGAAATCGGCGTAGAGCGAACTGGTGCGCGTCATACCGAGCGGCGCGTAGATTGCCTGTTGCGAAAGCGTGGCCCAGTCCGTGCCCGCCGCGGCCGCGACGCCGGCCGCGCCCGCGGTGAGCCCGAAGTTCGTGTAGTGATAGGTCGTGCGGAACGGGTCGAGCCCGAGATAGTGCAGACGTTGCAGTATTTGCGTCTGGTCGTAGCCGATCTCTTCGAGGCTGTCGCCGGCATGGTCCCGCAATCCCGAGCGATGCGCGTAGAGATCGCCGGCCGTCACCTCCGCGGTGACGGCCGGATCGGACAGCGTGAACCACGGCAGCACGCTGGACATGGGGGTGTCCCACTTCACGACACCCTTGCCGACTTGCGCGGCGACCACCGTCGCGCCGACCGATTTGGATACCGAAGCAAGCTGGAAGACGGTGTCGGCGTCGACGCGTTGCTGCGTTTTCACGCTCGTGACGCCATAGCCTTTCGCGAAGACGGTCTTCGCGCCCTGCACGACCGCGACCGACATTCCGGGAATGCCCGAGCTCGCCATCAGGTTGCGGGCGAGCGCGTCGAGCTGCGCAAGCGCGTTGTCGATCTGGGTGTCCGACGCCGGGCCGTCCGGGCCGAGCGAGACCACCGAGCCACCGCCGCACGCACTCAGTGCGCCGCACAGCGCCGTTCCGAGCACGCGCCGGCGCATCAGGAAATGGGAAGTCACTGCCGGGTTCGTCTTCATGGTCTCTCGCTTGCTTTGTTGTGCGTGGTGGGGGCGTACGAAGGAGCGACGCGCCGCTCAGGCAATCAGGTGATCAGGCGCACGGCCGTGGCCGCGTTCAGCGGCGCGATGCGCGCGAGCAGGGCGTCGGTCTCAGCCTGGTTTTCGTCGTTGCGGCTAAGCACTGCCCAAGCCGCGCGCAGGCCGTCGGCGGCGAGCGCCGGGTCCCATGCGGCGACACCGTAGCGGTCGATCTCCGCGACCACGGCGCGCGCGAACGAATCGAGCCGCGCGCCCGGGCGATGCTCGAGCAGCAGATCGCAGAGCGCCGTGCGCAGCCGCAGCCGCGCACCCACGGCGGCGTTGCGCTCGATCGCGTCCTGCAGGCACTGCGCGGCGTCGGCCAGTTCGCCTTCGGCCGCGAGCGCGCGCGCGCGCGACAGCGCGCCGGCGAGCGGATCGGGCGCCGCCGCGGCTTCGCCGCCGCTGCCTGCCGCGAGCGACTGCAGCCATTGCACGGTGTCCGCGTTCGCGAACGGCACGCCGTTGGCAAACTTCAGCTGCGCGATGCCCGTCATGCGGTCGACGAACTTCGCGGTTTCGTTGCACACCTCTTTGCGCGCGGCGGCCCATGTCTCGCCGAGTTGCGCGAGCGCCGCCGCGGCGACGCAATTCAGGTCGAGCCAGAACGGATGCTGACGCAGCTGGGTTTCGGCGAAGCTCACGAGATCGGCGTGCGCCGCGCGCGACTGCAGCGCGCGCAGCGCATCCTGCAGCGGTGGGATCGGGCCGGGCAGCGCGGTGTCCGTGCCGGCGCCCACCGGCACGCGTTCGATGCCGGTCCACACGGCGATGCGCCGCAGGCGAAAACCCATCGCGTTGGACGGATCGGCTTCGGCGTACCAGGCGCCGATATTCGCGAGCCGCTCAAGCGCTTCAGTCGCGGCGCGCTCGGCGCTTTCGGGCCCATCGACTGCCGTGGACGCGAGCGCGGTGTCCGCGAAGCCGGGCGCCGCTGCGGCAGGCGCGGCGGCGGTGAGCGCAGGGGCCATAGCAGGTGCCTCGCTGCGCGGCGCACTGGCTGGCGTGGTTGCCGTTGCGGGTGCATCGGTTGCCGCCGGCGTTTCGGCGACCGGCGGGGGCGGCGCAGCTTCGGCGATCGGCACGGTGCCGGCGAGCGCGCGCAAAGGCTGCATCGAGGGCGCCTCGCTGTCCTTGTCGGCGAGCACGCGATCGATCGTATCGAGCGCCGTGCGCAGGCTCTCGACCTGCTGCGGGTCCTGCGGCGGCCAGCTCGACCAGTCGTGTTCCTCGGCATGCGCGCGCACGCGGTCGATCAGCCATTGCAGGGCGTTGCGCCGCGCGCGCAGCCGCGCGAGCGGCGGATGCAGTTGATCCCACCACATGTCGAGCAGCGCGGCCAGCATCTGCGCGCCGTCGCTCAAGCCCGGCAGGCCGCGCGTGACGAGCAGGCCGCCGGCCAGATAGCAGGCGACGAGCACATCCTTGCCCTTGCTCGCGAGCAGCGTCGACGAGAGCTGCACCACCTGCTCCCAGTCCGGCGTGCCGCTAGCCGCTGGGTTCGACATCCTGGCGATTTCGTTCTGCAGCGACTCGAATTCGGGTTCGTCGCGCACGTCGGCCCCGCAGGGTTGCGTTTCGCTGACCGGTTGTGTTGCGAGGATCGTGTAGTCGTTCACTGGACAATGGGCTGTCTGGAAAAGTTGGTCGGGAAGGGCGCTCAGGTCCACAGAGGCTCGATGAGCGCATCGAAGAAATAGCCCGCGCCGCGCTCGGTGCGCAACAGCGTCGGGTTCTTCGGATCGCGCTCGATCTTGCGGCGCAGCCGCAGGATCTGCACGTCGATGGCGCGGTCGTAGATGTCGTCGAACGCGCGCGTGCTCTCCAGCAGCTTCTCGCGCGAGATGATGCGTTGCGGCGAGCTCAGGAACACCACGAGCAGATTGAATTCGGCGTTGGTGAGCGGCACGATGCTTTCGTCGGGCGAGGTGAGCCGGCGCGTGTTCAGGTTCAGCGTCCAGCCCGCGAAGCGATAGGCGCGCGGATGCTTGCCGCGCGTCATCGGCGCCTGCGTCGTCTGCCCCGCGCGGCGCATCACCGCCCGCAGGCGCGCCAGCACCTCGCGCAGCGAAAAGGGTTTGGTGATGTAGTCGTCCGCACCGAGCTCGAGCCCCATCACCATGTCGGCTTCCTCGTTGCGGCCCGTGATGTAGACGATGGGCACCGGCGCCTGCTCGCGCCAGCGGCGCGCGAGCTCCGTGCCGTCGCCGTCAGGCAGGCCGAGGTCGAGCAGCACGAGATCGTAGGGCTTCGCGTCGAACACGCTCATCGCCTCGGCGGCGCTCGCGGCGCCATCCACGCGATAGCCGTGACCCGACAGGTACTCGATCAGCATGGTGCGCATCGAGTGGTCGTCGTCGACGATCAGAATGGAAGGTTGCGGCGGCAGGGTCATGGCAGGGTCTTGAGGGCGGAGGCGGCGGCGCGGCCGAGCGCCTCGCGGTCGAAAGGTTTGGGCAGGACCGTCGCACGCGCGGCCCGCGCGACAGTGACGACATCGGAGTTATCCGAGCACAGGATCACGCGCAGCGCCGGCACCTGTTCGCGCAGGTGCTCAGCGAGGTCGGCGCCGTCCATCGACAGGCCGTCGAGGTCGGCCAGCAGTAGCGCAATGCTGTCGCGCAGATCGGTGGCATCGGCGAGCGCTTCGAACGCCTCGCTCGCGTCGCCATAGCCGAGCGGCTCGAAGCCCAGCTCCGCGAGCCAGTTTTCGCTGCGCTCGCGCGAAGCCGGATCGCCGCCGATCAGCACGACGGCCTCGCCATTGCCCAACTGCCCGGCTCGCGGGGAGGGTGCCGCTTCGGCCAGTGGCAGGACGAGTCGAAAGCGCGTGCCAGTGCCGCTCGTCTCGACACTCACGCCGCCTTGGTGCTCGCAGGCGACGCCAGCAACGATCGCAAGGCCAAGACCGGTGCCGCTTCCTTGCGCGCGCGTCGAATAGAACGGCTCGAACAGATGTACAAGATGTTCGGCGGGAATGCCCGCGCCGTCGTCCTCCACCTCGATCCAGACGGCGGAGCCCGGCGGCGTGTCGCCAACGGCGAGCGGCGCAGCCATCGACCCGGCGCTGGCCACGCGCACGACCACACGCGAGCGCGCGGCGAGGCACGCATTGCGCACGAGATTGAGCACGGCGCGCACGAGCTGGCCACGGTGAGCGGCGACGGGCCACGGGCCTCCGTTTGCCTCGATATCGATGACGACGCCGTTGCGGCTGAGCGGGCGCGCGAGCGCGACGGCTTCGCCGACGACCGACGCAAGCTCGAGCATTTCGCGTACGCGATCGCCGCGGCGCGCGGCGAGCAGAATTTGCTCGGTGAGGTCACGGCCCCGCGCAGATGCGGTCCGCACCTCGTCCAGCGCCGGGCGGGCGGACGAACCCTCGGGCAGGCGATCATGGGCGATTTCCGCGTAGCCGTCGACGGCCGCGAGGATATTGTTGAAGTCGTGCGCAACGCCGCCGGCGAGCAGGCCGAGCGACTCCATGCGCCGCGCCCGCTCGAGGCGCAATGCAAGCTGCCGGCGCTCGCGCGTGGCCACGGCGACGAAGAACGTCAGAATGGCGAGCCCGGCCATATCGACCTGCAGGCTCCAGGAGCTGTTCGCACCCTCGTACTGGTAGGGGCCGAGATGCACGAGCGTCAGACTGACGCCGAGTATTGCCGCGGTCGCCACCGTCGTCGCAGCCGCGGGCAGGCCGCCGTAAATGGCAACGGCGGCGAGCACGAGCGCGAGCACGCCGCGCTGCACTTCTTCGGACAGGTGCAGGGCGGCCGTTGCGGCGAGTATTGTGACGACGGCGAGGCATCCTGCCAGCGCACTGAGACGCCCGCCGGGCAGGCCGCCGGGTGCCGCACCGGATGATCGGTCCCGCCATGCGAGCAGGGCGGGCACGAGCACCAGCACGGCGACGCCATTGCCGACGAAGAGGATCTGCCATTCCCGCCACCAGCTGTCGCCGCCCAGATCGGCCGCGAATGTGGCGCCCAGCATGGCAGTGAGCCCGATGCCCACGAGCGGCAGCAGCACGAGAAAGCGTATCAGCGCCGAGGTGGTGGACAGTGTGCCGCTCGCACCGACATAGCGCCGGCCCAGCCACGCGCAAAACGCGACCTCGAAGACGTTGAGGAGGCAAAAGCCGACGTCGCTACGCCAGGATTCGGCACTGAAATGGCCGTTGGACGCGACTGCGGCCAGGACCGCGAGCAGGAAAGGGAACCACTGACGCGGCGGCAGCGGCCAGAGAAAAGCAATCGCGGTGGCCGGCGCCGGCCAGGCGATGGCAGCGAGGGAGTTGGCGCTCTCGAGGTTCGCGACGGGGCGGGCGAGCAGGTAATAGAGCGTGCCGAGCGCAATGGCTTGCAGGAGCGTGCGCGCGCGAGTCGCCGTCCACGGCACTGTATTCATGCAAATGATCCCCGAATTGCGCCGACGTCTTTCATGGACGGAGCTCGCTACGATTTTTGAGAAATCATATCAAAATCATTCGTCAGTTCGGTGCACGAGATTGTCCGCCCAAGGTCTTTCTTTCGGCGGCTTCGCGGCGTGAGCGCGGCAAGAGGAAGAGTATGCAAACCAGCTTCGATCAGGCGCGATTGAGTCGGCCTTCAGGTATCAGGGGTTGCGGGGTGCGATTCGGGGCGTGCGTGACGTGGGTGTACCGTATTCCCTGAATGCAAATCTCAGGTAGTACCAAACGCCGGACG
Source organism: Paraburkholderia sacchari (assembly GCF_000785435.2). GTDB lineage: Bacteria > Pseudomonadota > Gammaproteobacteria > Burkholderiales > Burkholderiaceae > Paraburkholderia > Paraburkholderia sacchari. The sequence goes on from NZ_JTDB02000004.1 coordinate 124,774, forward strand.
ATCTGGTCGATTCATGGTTTTAATAAGGAATCCAATTTTTATGAGTGACGTATGTTCGTTTCGTTCAGGTAATCTCTAGTGCAACGCGGCGTGCTCGACGGATTTATATTGCGTAGAAATCTGACTTATAACTCGAATCATCGTGTGTAGGTCCCAAATAGATGTCGTGTTCTGTGTAGGTTGAGTGCCGGACATCCACATGGAGCGCCGGCAATGAATGCGACTGGGACGATCACGATGACGATGCGCAAAGTGGACCGGATCAAGGTCATCCAGGCGGTCACCGAAGCGCGGCTCAAGCCTGGTCAAGCATGCCCGCTACAACCCAGAGGGCACGGGCAACCGTCTATCTGACGGCGGTCGGATGTACCTTCAGATCGACAAATCCGGCGCAAAATATTGGCGGATGAACTATCGGTTCGCAGGCAAGGACAAGACGCTGGCGCTCGGCGTCTGTCCAGATGTCTCACTTGCGGCAGCCCGCAAGAAGCGAGACGAGGCCCGAGAGAAGCTTGCTGGCGTCGTCGATCCTGTCGCTGCAAAAAGGTTGGAAAAGCGCGCCGCGCGTCGTTCGGCGATCAATACTTTCGAAGCTGTTGCGCATGCATGGATGTCGTACGCAATGGCTATTTCACTGACGCGGGACCGGCGAGTGCTTTTGCACGTTGCTGGAAACGGCGATGCTCCTCTGGCGGAACCAGCGACCCGCCCGTCGCCCAAATTACGTGCGTTGACCGCTGCATGTCCGCATTGAGACTGCGCAGGTAGTCGCGGCCGCAGGGTGATTGGGTCAACCAGCCAGGGCCGCCGACGGCAGCCGCTGCCGATGGCTCCAGTTCCACTCCGGTTGCGCGTTGAACCGCCAGCAGGCATGCGTAGAGTTCTTCATCGCTTACGGTGAATACACCCGACAGTTGGGACGCCATCAAAGGACTGACCAGTTGCGAAGCCTGTCCTACGGCAAGGCCATCGGCCTCGGTCCGGTTGTCGAGACCCGTGTCATAAACGGACACCGGCTCGTCGAAACCGGCCGCAAGCTGGACCAACATGCACGGCGAAGCTACAGGCTCCGCAAAGAAACAATGCACGTGTTCGCCGAAAAGCGCCTTAAGGCCATAGGTAATCCCGCCCGGTGCACCGCCGACACCGCAGGGGATATAGACGAATAGCGGATGCGCTGCATCCACGATGCGGCCCGACTCCGCAAGTTGTGCCGCCAGATGGCGGGCGCTCGCGGCATATCCGAGGAACAGCAACAATGAACGCTCGTCGTCCACGAAATGGCAGCGCGGCCGATCTAGCGCCTGCGATCGTCCGGCGGCGACTGCTTGCGCGTAGTCACCGTCGTGCTCGACCACGCGTACACCGCGTCTTCTCAACCGCTCCTTCTTCCAGGACTTCGCGTCCGTCGACATATGAACGATCGACTCGAATCCCAGAGCGGCGGCCATTACGCCGATGCTTAAGCCGAGATTGCCGGTACTGCCGACGATGATGGCGTGCTTCGCGAACAGTTCGCGTGCAGCGGTCGACGCGAGGACCCGCCGATCGCCCTCCGCGTCGAGCAGCCCATGTTCGATCGCAATCGATTCCGCGAGCGCGAGCACTTCGTGAAAGCCGCCGCGCGCCTTGATGGAACCCGCGATCGGCAATGCGTCATCGCGCTTGATGAACCAGGCTCCCCGCGCGTCGGACGAAATCGATAACACTTGGTGCAGGCCATCGGCCGCCATCAGGTCCGACTCCACTTTTCCCGCGCTCGCGGCGAGTTCGGGAAAAAGTTTGGCCATTAGCGGCTCGCATCGCGCCAGCCTCGCCTCGGCGAGCGCAATGTCGTCGAGCGATGGCGCGTCGTGGGGCAATGGGCTGCCGACATCCGGGTTCAGCCACAGTAGCGGGCGGAGTGACTGTAGTCTTGCTAATAGGGAGGAAGATTGAAGCAGAATGCTCATAGATCGATCCGTGGCTCGTTAAGCTATATGGTGCCGACGATGCTACGATTCCATGAAATCGCGGAAAAGCGTTAATTTCTAATGAAGGCATTAGCCTTACTTATACATATGCGACTAGACGGTTCAATCCTTGGCGCCCTTCATTGTTTTGAAACCGCGGGCCGGCTCCTGAGCTTCACGAAGACCGCCCAGGCGTTCAACCTGACGCAAAGTGCCGTCAGCCAGCAGATTCGTCATCTGGAGGAGCGCCTGGGTTATGCGCTTTTCATGCGCCAGGCACGCGGGCTCAAGATGACCGAGAAGGGCGAGGTCCTCCTCGACACGCTGTCGAGCGCTTTCGCCGACATCAATCGGACGCTTCAGGACCTCGGCATGTCGAATGCGCCGCTACAGGTGAGTTGCCTGCCCTCATTCGCGCTGCAATGGTTGATGCCGAGATTGAGCGAGTTTCACAGGCAACAGCCGAAAGTCTCGGTCCGCCTCAAGGCCGAGTTCCAGATTCTGGACCGGCAGGCCATGGACGCCGACGATATAGACGTGGCAGTGCGATACGACCCGGTTCAATACAGTCGGCTGCACGCCGACGTCATCATGGACGAGTACCTCTTTCCGGTCGCCACACCCGAGTATCTGGCGCAGCATCCGGCCTGCGCCAATGGGGAATCGCTCGAAGATGTCGTGTTGCTGCACGACGCATCGCCGTGGGTCGATGCGCCCGAGTTCGTGGAGTGGCGCACATGGCTAGAGGAGTTTCGCCCGGCGTGGACCCAGTATCTGGGCGGCCCCCAGTTTAATTTCTCCAGCCTCGCTATCACTGCCGCATTAAACCATCAGGGCGTGGCGATGGGGCGCGCGGCCCTGGTTCATGACGAGATCAGGAGTGGGCGGCTTGTCAATGTGTTCGGAAAGCACGCTCGGGCGCCCGCGCGCTATATGCTGCTTTCCCGCCAACCCGACGATCCACGCACGGCGGCTTTTTCGAACTGGCTCAAGGGCGAGTGCGCGCGCTTCGATGATGCGCGGATGCAATTGCTGATGAGCGGGGGAGGCGACCGTGTCTGCTCAAACTGATGTAGTGAGCCTATGCCTTTGTACACGCCGACAGCGACCACTTACGAGGGGATGATAGCGCGGTACGTGACGTACTACCGGGGGTTAGGCCCGCGCCATGATTCCTCGCTCCGCTAGCGCCTTCCAGCATCGCGGGTAATCGTAGCCCTTGTCGGCATGAACCTTGTCTGGACGCGTACGTGGCCGGCCACGTTTGCGGTCAGTTGGATTTGGGCCTGTCTTTTGGCCCCCCGGGAGTTGGCCACGCTCGCGCTGTCGATGCCAACGCGGCCCCAATCAATCGCATCGTATCCGCGAAGGCGCGACAACATCATTGCATGCAACCGAACCCATACGCCGCTGTCCTGCCATTCGCGCAAGCGACGCCAGCAGGTCTTCCCATGGGATGCCTGTGAACAGCACGAACAGAATGCCATTCAACGCCGCACGGTCATCAACGCGCGGTCGCCCAGCTTTTGGCGAGGCGCGTCGTTCCGGCAGCAACAATTCGAGCGTTTCCCACAATGATTCACTAATTCGTCTTCTTGTAAGAACGGGATGCCGGCTAAGCGCTGTTCAGAGCCAGGTACCGCCCTGACGTTCCGTCGGCTCTTGTTCCAGGGCGTCGAAATCGTGAATCCAGTCCAGATGATGCAGCAGGCTTTCGCGTGATCGCAGCCGGGCGTTGCGCGCCTGTGCTTCAGGTCCGTCCGGCAAATGCAGCACATCCGCCGTCGATATCGACGCGTACTGCACCTTGCGCGTGCGGCCCCGACGCAAGCGCTCGTAAGCCTCCTGTGCATCGCGCCAGCGACCCGGGCCCGCTTTGACCAATTGAGCGGCCAGCACCACGGCATCTTCGATCGACTGATTGGCGCCCTGACCGTGATGCGGCACGAGCGCGTGCGCGGCATCGCCGATAAGGGTCACGCGGCCCTTGCTCCAGCGCCCGAGCGGCGGACGATGGAACAAGCCCCAGCGCTGGCTGATCGGCACCGCCGAGATCATCTGCACAACCGCAGGATGCCAGTCCTTGAACAGACGCAACTGCTCGCCTTCGCGCGCAGGCGTGACCCAGTCGCGAGACGCCCACGGCGACGGATGACGCTCGACGAGCAGGAAGTTCTGGTCGCCGTTGTCGCCGATCGGATAATGCAGCAGGTGGCCCTGCGGGCCGACCCAGAACTGAATCGCCTCGGGATCGGGCAGCAGATGCATGCGTTCGGCCGGCACCACGCCGCGAAAACCCGAGCAGCCGGAATATAGCGCGTCATCGTAGCCGAGCATCCAGCGACGCGTAATCGAGCGGGCCCCGTCCGCGCCAATCACCAGATCGGCGTCGATGCGCCGGCCGTTGGCGAAACTCAGGCTCACACGATCGGGATGCTGCACGATATCGGTCAGCCGGTGGCTGAGATTAATGTGCTCGAGGCCGACCGCCTTCGACAGCACGGCCTGCAGATCCGCGCGATGCACGCCCCAGTACGATCCTCCGAACTGCTCGCGATAGCTCGGTTCGCCGTGATGCCGGCCGATCACTTCGCCGCTGCGCCCATCGCGATAGATCAACGCGGGGATCTCGGCGCACACTGCGTCAAACGCTGCGCGGAGTCCCATGCGCTCGTAAAACCGCGTCGCATTTGCCGAGAGCGCGACGGCCGCGCCGACCTCGCGAAGCTCGTCGGTCTGCTCATAGAGCTGCGCGTCGATGCCACGTTCTCGCAGCGCGAGCGCGAGCGTCAGGCCGCCGATGCCGGCACCGATGATTGCGATGTTCAGATCCATTTGTTCCATGAGGCGTTTCCAGTGTTCAGGCTGTGTATCCGGCACCGCATTTCCGCCTGGCCAAGGCCGATTGCGTGCGGTGTGTCTGAATTCTCGGTATCGGCCGCGCATTTCACAATAAAATGGCGTGAATCTACGACATCACTGAAATCAATGAGGCTTAAGGATCCGCGCCATGACTCTGAGTGATATCGATCTCAATCTGCTGCTGCTTTTTCATCGATTGATGCGGGAGCGGCGCGTGTCGACCGTCGCCGAGCAGATGAACATGAGTCAGCCGGGCGTGAGCAACGCGCTCGCCAAGTTGCGTCGGCGGCTCGGTGATCCGTTGTTCGTGCGCGGGCCGGGCGGCGTCGTACCCACGCCCTTCGCCTTGAGCCTCGCGGAGCCGGTCGGTCAGGCGCTCGCGATTCTGCACGCCGCGCTCCATCCCGAGACGGGTTTCGATCCGCTGCGCGTCACGCGCACGATCACCATCGGCATGACCGATATCGGCGAGGTCGTCTTTCTGCCTGCGCTCGTCGAACGGCTGTCGCGCGAGGCGCCCGGCATCGCGCTCAATACGGTTCGCGACACGAGCATCGATCTGCGACACGAAATGGCCGAGGGCAGGGTCGATCTCGCCATCGGGCTTTTGCCGCAACTCAAGGGCGGGTTTTATCAGCGCCGCCTGTTCGATCAGCGGTATGTCTGCCTGTTCAGGCGCGGCCATGCGCTCGAAGATGCGCCGCTCACGCTCGCCGCGTGGAGCGAGGCGGAGCATCTGGTGGTGGTGTCCGCCGGCACCGGACACGGTCGAGTGGACGACTGGCTGAAACAGCGCGGCGTGCACCGCCGGGTGCGATTGACGGTCCCGCACTTCATGAGCGTCGGCTATATCCTGCAACGCACCGACCTGATAGCCACGTTGCCGGAGCAACTGGCTCTGCAACTGGCTGCGCCGTTCTCCCTCAGCCTGCGCGCATTGCCTTTGACATTACCCGCTGCGCCGATCCATTTGCTCTGGCATGCGCGAGTTCAACAGGACGAAGGCAATCGATGGCTGCGCGAGATGGTGATCGATCTGTTCGCAGAATCGGCGAAAAAGACGCAAGAAAAGAAGATCGTGCGGAAAAGCTAGATGCTGAGCGGTCAAATTCAAGGGAGCGAGCGTACAAAGGTAGAACTCGAGCCCTCCCAATTGCAGCCAGGGCCTGGCATTCGTCGGCAGACGTGCCCGCGCGAGTGACCGTTGCAGCCAGGTTGCTGTCATCGAAACGTCACTGGGTCGAGTGACGGCTCCGGGGCGGTAAGACTCATTCATTGACATTGGCAAGTTCGATTCGCCGGCGCGCGCCGCTCTCTATCGCCGAACTGTCGTCTCTGAGGCACCAGCGTGGATGATCAGACCGCTCCGTCACCTGCCTTTGAACTTGTGACAGCACGATAGCCCGCAGTGCGTCGTGGGTGCATGCATAATCGTTTCCAGATGTAGAATCGATCGTACGCATATTAAATTCTCCGATGCTGTCTGTTCAAAGCTGAAACAACCAAATTCATCATTTTGTTAGGTTATCTAATTTTGCACCAGTATTAAAACGTTGCTATGCGACGTGAAGGAAAACCCCGTAAAGGCTTGCCTTGCGGGGTTTTTTTGCTTCCTGGTCGTTACCGGCGATTTCAACGCTCGCCAGAATGCTCAGAATGGCGACATCCCTACAGCCCCTTCGCTTGAATTCTCCAGCCTTGACTGCTTGGCCGTAGTTCAGGCTGGCGCGCGAAATTTGATAAGGACCGCTTTGCAAGTTGTAGAGGTTCGAGCCGAAGCGCGTATCGGGGAAACCGTTTGGCAGGCCTGTCGCGCCGGTGGTCAGATGAACGACATCGCCTGATTCGAGCGCGTTGCCCTCCGCAGCTTGTGCAGCCGCAAGCGTGGCGAACGGCGGCGGATTCGCGTCGCTCGCGGCGGTCGGCGCCGATCCCGTGTTCGGCGCTGGCAGCGTCGAATAAGGTTGTTTCGACGCGGGGCTGGCGTCGAATCGTGAAGGATTGGTTGCTTTCGCCATGTACTGCTCGGCGAGGTTTAAGTTGGGTCCGGGTGAGCCGTCTGCCCGGATGATGCCCTTGGAAAGCTGGAAAACTAAACCTGCTGCATGACGCCGAGGGGACGGTAGCCCGGATTTGCATTCGCAATTCAGGGTCGCCTGATCGCGCTCGCGCGATGTTGTTGAAGAACCAATCAATTAGGCATGCCTGGTTGATGCATGGTCGAGGCGCAGTCAACAATATTTGCTGCACAGCCGCATATTCTGTAGAAAGCCTCGCGTCAGGGATTTCACCAAGTTTGCGTGCGGCGGCTGCCGTGCGACTCTATGTCTCAGTGCCATTCCCTATGGAGGTAGGCATGCAAGCTGAGACGCTCAAGAATGCAAGGGCCGCCGTTTTTCTGCACCGGTCGGCGTTGTGTCTGCTGATGTTGCCAGCTGCGTGCCTGGTCTGGGCACTCCAGGCCTACCCGCCGCAAGATGCGTATTGGCTCAGCTTTGTCTTTGCCACCTTCGCCTGGCCTTTCGCCGGGGTTCTTTTTATCGTCTCGGCAGGGTTGCATGACGGCACGGTCCGTCAACGGCCCAAAAAACGTGCCGGATGGCACGCGGCGCACGGGCATTAAATCGCTTCGCGATTCGCTCCGTGGGGTGCGCATAGTGCCCCACGAGCCAGCCTGACTGGGTGCACGCGGCGCGCTGCCCGATGGTGCAGCGCAACTGGAAAGCGCGTCAAACCGCAATCAGTTCCCGCACACCGTCCTGATCCATCGCGGCCCCTTCCCCGCCCGCGACGATCTCGCCGCGGCGCATCACCCAGTAGTGGTCCGCGATGGCTTTCGCGAAGTCGTAGTACTGCTCGACGAGCAGCACCGTCATGCCCATCTCCTCGACGAGCTGGCGCAGCGTTCGGCCGATGTCCTGGATGATCGACGGCTGAATGCCTTCGGTCGGCTCATCGAGAATCAGAAGCTGCGGCTCGCTCATCAGCGCGCGGCCGATCGCGAGCTGTTGTTGCTGGCCGCCGGAAAGATCGCCGCCGCGTCGCGAGCGCATGTTCCATAGCACCGGAAACAGGTCGTAAATGCGCTCGGGAACGCCCGATGGCGCCTTGCGGCTTGCCGCGCCCACCAGCAGATTTTCCTCGACGGAAAGCCGCGGAAAAATATCGCGCCCTTGCGGCACGTAGGCGAGCCCTTGCGCAACCCGCGCCCAGGTGGGCAGCTTCGTGAGCGCGTTGCCGCGCCAGGCAATCGAACCGCTTTTCGCGTGGACGACGCCCATCAGGCAGCGCAGCAAGGTGGTCTTGCCGACGCCATTGCGGCCAAGCAGCACGGTTAGCTTGCCTTCGGGCACGGCCAGCTTCACGTCGCGCAGGATGTGGCTGCCGCCGTAGTATTGGTTCAGTCCGTCGACTTCCAGCATGTTTGTGGTTTCCTGTTTTGCGTGATATCGACGCGGGTATCGGCACCAGAATCGGTACAGCATTCGTTGCGCGCTTTATCGGCCCAGATACGATTCGATCACTGATTCGTTCTGCTTCACGTTGTCGAGCGTGCCGTGGGCAAGCACACGGCCTTCCGCCATCACGGTGACCTTGCCCGTCTCGCCCGCCAGCGCCGCCACGAACTCCATGTCGTGCTCGACAACCATCATCGAGCACGTGCCGCGCAACTGGTTCAGGAGTTCGGCAAGCTGCATCGTCTCGTCGTCGGTCATGCCGGCGGCGGGCTCGTCGAGCAGCAGCAACGCCGGCTGTTGCATCAGCAGCATGCCGATTTCGAGCCGCTGCTTCTGGCCGTGCGAAAGCTCGCCAGCTGCGCGCCGCGCTTCGCTTTCGAGGCCGATGATGCCGAGCGTTTCCTCGATGCGTGCCTGCGCGCTGCGATCGAGGCGTGCGCGCAGCGAGGTCCACCAGCCCTTGTCGGTTTTCATCGCGAGTTCGAGGTTTTCCCAAACCGGGTGCTGCTCGAACACGGTCGGCTTCTGGAACTTGCGGCCGATGCCTGCATGCGCGATTTCAGGCTCGTTCATGCGCGTGAGGTCGATGGTCTGGCCGAGGAACACCTTGCCGTGATCGGGCCGGGTCTTGCCGGTGATCACATCCATCATCGTGGTCTTGCCCGCGCCGTTTGGTCCGATGATGCAGCGCAGCTCGCCGGCGTCGATGGAAAGCGTGAGCGCATCGAGCGCGCGAAAGCCGTCGAAGCTGACGACCACGTCGTCCAGATACAGGATTGCGCCGTGCGAGACGTCGATTTCGCCGGGCGTGACGACCCGGCCAAGCGACGCCACGCCGCTCAACGCATGGTCCGATATGTCTTCGTTCATGAGCATGGAGTTCGGTGCCATCAGTTATTCCTTCGCGCGGCGATGGCGTCGCTCGAGGCCGGATCCGATCAAGCCCATAATCCCGTTGGGCAGCAGCAGCGGCACCAGCACGTAGATGAGGCCGAGGAAGAAAAGCCAGTACTCGGCGAAGTACGCAGTGAAAAAGCTCTTTGCGCCGTTCACCGCGAACGCGCCGATGATCGGCCCGATCAGCGTGCCGCGGCCGCCCACGGCCACCCAGATCGCCATTTCGATCGAGTTGCCCGGCGACATCTCGCTCGGGTTGATGATGCCGACCTGCGGCACGTACAGCGCACCGGCAATTCCGCACAGCACGGCGGAGACGACCCACACGAAGAGCTTGTACGCAAGCGGGCTGTAGCCGAGGAACATCAGCCGCGTTTCACCATCGCGCACGGCGGTGACGACACGCCCCAGTTTCGACGTGACGATGAATCGTGCAGCGAGAAATGCGAGCACGAGCACCGCGAAGGTCATCAGGCAGAGCACGGTGCGGGTGCCGGGATGCGTGATCGGGAATCCAGCAATGCGCTTGAAGTCCGTGAAGCCGTTGTTGCCGCCGAAGCCGGTTTCGTTGCGGTAGAAGAGCAGCATTGCGGCGAACGTGAGCGCCTGCGTGATGATCGACAGGTACACGCCTTTCACGCGCGAGCGGAACGTGAAGAAGCCGAACACCCACGCAATCACGGCGGGCACCAGCACGACGAGCAGCAATGCGTATCCCAGGTGCTGCGTGCCGGCCCAATACCACGGCATGGTTTTCCAGTTGAGGAACACCATGAAGTCGGGGAGGTCGCTGCCGTACACGCCGTCATGGCCGATCGCGCGCATCAGATACATGCCGATCGCATAGCCGCCGAGCGCGAAGAATAGCGCGTGGCCGAGACTCAAGATTCCGCAATAGCCCCACACGAGATCGAGCGCGAGCGCGCCGATGGCATAGCACATGAACTTGCCGGCCAGCGTCATCGCATACGCGGACAGATGGAACGCACTGGACTCGGGCAGCACTAGCGCCGAGAACGGTACGCCGAGGCCCACGGCAACGATCAACGCGATCAGTGCGAGCCAGGCGTTGCGCGACAGCAGCCGCGGGCGCGCGGGCAGGCCGAGCGCGAAGCCGTCTTGCGCGTTGTGCGCAGATGGAGAATCGATGCCTTCGACCGCGGCACGAGGAGAGACAGAGGACATTGCCGTGGTCATCTCAGGCCTCCGCGCTGCGGCCCTTCAGGGCGAACAGGCCCTGCGGACGCTTTTGGATGAACAGCACGATGAGCACGAGCACCGCGATCTTCGCGAGCACCGCGCCCCAGAACGGCTCGATCGCCTTGCTGACGAGGCCGAGCCCGAAGCCGCCAATGACCGTGCCGGCGATCTGCCCCACGCCGCCCAGCACCACGGCCATGAACGAGTCGATGATGTAGCCTTGGCCCAGATCCGGGCCGACGTTGCCGATCTGCGAGAGTGCGCAGCCGCCCAGCCCCGCAATGCCTGCGCCGAATGCGAACGCATATGAATCGACGCGCGCCGTCTTCACGCCCACGCACGCCGCCATGCGGCGATTCTGCGTGACCGCGCGCACGAATAGCCCGAGCCGCGTTTTCGTCAGCACGGCCCATGCGATGCCGACGACGATCAGCGAGAACGCAAGAATCGCGATGCGGTTGTACGGCAGGATCAGATTCGGCAGCACGGTCACGCCGCCGCTCATCCACGATGGATTGGATACCTGAACGTTCTGCGCACCGAAGATCATGCGCGTGGCCTGAATCAGAATCAGGCTCACGCCAAAGGTGGTGAGCAGCGTTTCGAGCGGCCGGCCGTACAGGTGCTTGAGCACGAGCCGCTCCAGCGCCATGCCCACGAGCGCCGCTGCGACGAACGAGGCCGGAATCGCGAGCAGCGGATACCAGTCGAATGCGCCGGGCGCGTAATTCTGAAAGAGGTTCTGCACCGCATATGTCGCGTAGGCTCCAATCATCAGGAACTCGCCGTGCGCCATGTTGATCACGCCGATCAGGCCATAGGTGATCGCGAGGCCAAGCGCCGCGAGCAACAGCACGCTGCCGAGCGACAGCCCGGCAAACACGGTGCCGGCGATCTCGCTGCGGCGCTGGATGGCATCGAGCGAATCGATGCCTTCCTGAGCGGCTGCGCGAATCGCAGCGTTTGGCTCGGCGAAGGCGCCATCGGGTTGCTTCGCGACGAGCGGACGCAACAACTCGTACATGTCGAGATCCTGCCGCGCCGCGACGAGCTTTACCGCTTCAAGACGCGTCGCGGCGTCAGGGTTATGCAGCGCGGTCATCGCCCATAGCGTGTCGAGGCGTTGCTTCAAGGCCGGGTCGGTTTCTTTCGCGCGGGCCGCATCGATCTGCTCCTTCATCGACGGGTCGGGATTTTTCAGCAGCGCCTCTACGGCCGAGCGGCGCATGGCGAGATCCGGTGAATCGAGTTGCAAGCCGGACAGCGCGCCGGCCACCTTCGAGCGCAGCAGGTTGTTCAGCGTCACCGGTTGCGCGTCGCTCGCGGAGACGGTCTTGCCGGTGATGGCGTCTTTGAGCGTGTCGCCGTTTTGCAGCAGCACTTCGCCGCTATCGGTCACGAGCACGCTGTCTTCGGAGAGCGCCTTGAGCATCGCGCGAGACGGCGCGTCGTGACTGGCGATCAGCTTGTCGATCGCCGCGGATTTGGCGTCGAAGTCGTCCTGCGCGAGCGGAGCGAGGTCGGCGGCCGTCAACGCAAAGACGGCGGGACTGGCGAGCGCGAGCAGGATCGAAACCAGCAGCGCCCGCAGCGATTGGCTGTGGGTCATGAAAAGGCGTGCATCGTGCAGCGGTTTGAGAGCGCCCGCCAGGGGCGAGGCGGGCGGCATGGACCACGACGGACCGGGCGCCGATCAGGCAATCACGCGACGCGGCGGCGGCGCAGGAAATCCGGAATCGACGACACGACGTCCGGCTTACCCTGGTTGCCAGCGATGAACGGGCTCCATGGTTGTGCGCGCACCGTCGTCTTGGTGCGCCAGACGACATTGAACTGGCCGTCCGCGCGCACTTCGCCGATCATCACCGGCTTGTGCAGATGATGATTGCCGTCCATCTCCAGTTCGAAGCCCGAGGGCGCATTGAACTTCTGGCCGATCATTGCGACGCGCACTTTGTCGACGTCCGTGCTCTTCGCCTTCTCGACCGCCTGCTTCCACATATGGATGCCCACATAGGTCGCTTCCATCGGATCGTTCGTCACGCGCTTGTCGCCGCCGGGCAGATTGTTCTTTTTCACCCAGTTGGCGAACATCGTCTTGAACTTCGTGTTTTGCGGATCGCGCAGCGACATGAAGTAGTTCCAGGCGGCAAGGTTGCCGACGAGAGGTTTCGTGTCGATGCCGCGCAGTTCCTCCTCGCCCACCGAGAACGCCACGACGGGAACGTCGGTAGCTTTTAGCCCCTGGTTGCCGAGTTCCTTGTAGAACGGCACGTTGGAGTCGCCGTTCACGGTCGAGATGACCGCGGTCTTGCCGCCCTGCGAGAAGGTCTTGATGTTGGCGACGATGGTCTGATAGTCGCTATGGCCAAACGGTGTGTAGACCTCCTGAATGTCCGCGTCGCGCACGCCCTTCGAGTTCAGGTATGCGCGCAGAATCTTGTTGGTCGTGCGCGGGTAAACATAATCGGTGCCGAGCAGGAAGAAGCGTTTCGCGCCGCCGCCTTCGGCGCTCATCAGGTATTCGGTGGCGGGAATCGCCTGCTGGTTCGGCGCGGCGCCCGTATAGAACACGTTGCGCGACATCTCTTCGCCTTCGTATTGCACCGGATAGAACAGCAGCCCGTTCAACTCCTCGAACACCGGCAGCACCGACTTGCGCGACACCGAGGTCCAGCAGCCGAACACCACCGCAACCTTGTCGCGCGTGAGAAGGCCGCGCGCCTTCTCGGCGAACAGCGGCCAGTTCGATGCGGGGTCCACGACCACCGGCTCGATCTTGCGGCCCAGCACGCCGCCGTTTGCGTTGATTTCGGCAATCGTCATCAACGCGGTGTCCTTCAGTGACGTCTCCGAAATCGCCATCGTGCCGGACAACGAGTGGAGGATGCCAACCTTGATCGGGCCTTTATCGGCGCTCTGCGCGAACACGGCAGGTACTTGTGCTGCGATCCCCGCCATCCCCGCTGCCGATGCAATCTTCAGAAACTCGCGCTTTTTCATTTATTGTCCTTAAGGATTGAAAGTGGTGTTGATCCAGGAGGCAGAACGATCGCGAGTGAATGCAACTTCCGGGCCAATGCGCGCAAGCAGGGCAGACCACGGACGGAAAAGCGGATTGAATGAGTGACGGCAGTGCAGCGATTCATGATGCCGGTGCGTGCGCGCCATTGTGGTGCGCGGCGCACGCATTCAGGGATGAGCGCGGCACGTTGTCATGAGATGATTACCGTGATGCATTGATGCAGGCGTTCTCCCATGACGAACCACTTGATTGACAGCATTGAAAGCGAGGCCAGAAACCCGAAGCGGTTGCGCTTCGGGATCGTGCTGTTGCCCAATTTCACCTTGACCGCTTTTTCCGGCTTCGTGGATCTCCTGAGGCTCGCGAGCGACGAGGGCGATATGAGCCGGCCCGTGCGCTGCTCATGGACCATCGTGGGAGAAAATCTCGTTCCCGTGCGCGCCAGTTGCGGGATTCAGATCACGCCGTGGACCACCTTCGCCGAAGCCGGGGAATTCGATTACGTGGTGATCGTGGGCGGGCTGCTGCATTCGGGACCCTCGGCCAGCGACGCGACGCTCGCCTTCATCCGCGCCATGGCCGACACGCCGGCCACGCTCGTGGGCGTTTGCACGGGTGCGTTCGCGCTCGTGCGCGCCGGCGTGATGAGCGGTTACCGGGTGTGCGTGAGCTGGTTTCATTACTGGGATTTCGTCGAGCGCTTTCCGCATGTGGACGAGCGTGATCTCGTTGCCGACCGGCTCTTCGTGATCGACCGGCGGCGCATCACGTGCTCGGGCGGCCGGGCGTCGATCGACGTGGCGGCGGCCATTCTCTTGCGCCATGTAGAGGCCACGATCGTGCGCAAGGCGCTGCGCATTCTGCTCGTGGACGATGCACAGAAAGGCAACGCGCCCCAGCCGCATCCGCCGGGCCTCGAACCCGCCACGCATCCCAAGGTCCGGCGCGCCATCTTGCTGATGGAGCAGCATATGGGCCAGCCGCTGAGCTTGCCGGAGCTTGCCCACCGGCTCGAAGTGTCGGTGCGGCAACTCGAACGGCTGTTCACGTCGGAGACGGGCCGCTCTCCCGGCGCATACGCGCGGCAGATTCGTATCCGCATGGCATCGTGGCTGCTGACGAGTTCGGATCGCACGGTGGCCGATATCGCATCGTCATGCGGATTCTCCGATGCCTCGCATCTGGGCCGCGAGTTTCGCAAGGAGTTTGGCGAGTCGCCCAACGAATATCGCACGACGCGGCTGCCGGACACGCCCGATGTGCCGCCTGTGCTGCCTGAAATACATTGATACGCCCACTTCCGCGCCATATCCCCTAAAATTCGAGGGCATGCAGCAACAAGGAGTGGATATGAACAGGGACAGAGCCGAGCACATTCTGATCGAAGCCGATTCGGTTGCCGAACTGGTGCTGGGCGGCTTTGATATGACGATTGATACTTTGGAAGGACGCGCGTTGTACGAGCGCGCGTTCACGGCTTACGTCCGGAGCGAGATTGGCGATTTGCCAATCGATTCGCTGTATGACGCGTTGAAGGGCTCGGCGGGAACCTTGCCGTCGTAGTGCGCGCTCGCCGCACGCATTCACACGGGCGATTTCACGCCGCCGCTTCGGATTCCATCCGCTCGAGATAGCGCAGCAGCTTGCCCACCATCACGACAACCGTGAGCGCGAGGATCACGAAGAACGCCGCAAGCGGCGTGAGCACGTGCACGGAAACAAAGCCGGCAAGCCCCATCATCGCCGAGGACACGAGCAGCAGCGCGCATCCGAGTATCGCGCTCGTCAATCCCGCAATGTGCGGGAACAGCGAATTACCCTTGGCCATCAGCGTGGGATACATCGCGCCCGCGCACAAACCCATCACGAGCACCGGCGCGGCGAGAGTCCAGACTTGCAGGCCCACCGTCAGCGAGAGCGCGAGCATCGTGATCGCCGCGCCCGCCATCACGCGCGAGCCAAACCGCAGCCGCCACTCGGGGCTCGGCAGGCGCGGACCGTGCAGCCGGTTCGACAAGCCGCCAAGGAAATACATCATGCCGATACCGAGCGCGAGATAGCCGAAATAGGTCGGCGGCTTGTGCAGCGTGTTCAGCACCATGAACGGCCCGACGATATTGAACACGAGCAGAATGCTGTAGCACAGCCCCTGCGCAAGAAAACAGCTCTGGAACACCGGGCTCGCGAGCACCTTGCCCGTATTCGCCATGAGCGTGCGCGGCTCCAGATGCACGGGTTGCGGCAGCGTCTCGCGATAGCGCCAAAGCATCGCCCACATCCCGAGCGAATAGATGAGCAGGAATACGAGGCAGGCCTGCCAGCCGAACCACGTTTGCAGGTGCGCGCCTATCACGGGCGCGACGATGGGCGCGAGCCCCCACGTGATCGACATATAGGTGAACGCGTGCATTAGCGCCTTGCCGCTGAACGAGTCGGTGATGATGGCCTTGGCGAGCAGATTGGTCGTGGCGATGCCGAAGCCCTGCAGGCAGCGGGCCAGCACGAAGGTCTCCAGATTGGGCGCGGCGAGCGACAGCACGCAGCCTATCGTGTAGACCACGAGCCCGAACGCGAGCACGCGCTTGCGCCCGTATGCATCGGCGATGGGGCCGAAGACGAGCTGGCCGAGCGCGTAGGCAGCCATGTAGCCGGAGACGCTCGACTGGATGGCCTGCGGCGTGGTCGCGAAATAGCGCGCCATCGCGGGCAGCGCGGGGACGTAGATGTCGATTGCGAGCTGGCCCGCGGATGCGTAGAGGCAGATCAGCGCCAGCAGGAAGCGCGGCGAATTGGTTGCGCGCGCAAGCGTGGTCGCGCGGTCGGAGGAAGAGGCGGACATGGCGGAAATAATGGGTGCGTAGCGGGCGTTTCGATTGCGTCCCGCACGGTTGCGCCATGACCAAAGCCATCGGCGGGCCATATACTAACATCCCCCTGTCGATCGAGTTTGCCGCGCATGAATTGCAGCGCAAGGTGCGGAGTTTCATGTGGTTGCCGCGCCGGTAGACTGAACTCGTTCCATTTTTCACCGGAAACAAGACATGGCCGATGTAGAACTGGCGGCGCTTAGGAATCGGGCCACGAGTTGCGCCACGGGTTGTGCCACTAATTGGGCCACAAGCGGCGACGCGATCTGGGCAGACGCGGCCGAGTCGCTCGACCGTTATGGCAATGCGGTGCTGCCGTCCGTGCTCCGGGCGAAACAGTGCGAGCAGCTTGCCGCGCTGTATCCGCGCGACGACTGCTTTCGCTCGCGCATCGTGATGGCGCGCCACAATTTTGGGCGCGGCGAATACAAGTATTTCGCCTACCCGTTGCCGCCGCTGCTCGAACGGCTGCGCCACGCGTTGTACCGCCGCCTTGCGCCGGTCGCCAACCGGTGGAACCGGCAAATGGGCATCGACGTGCAGTATCCCGACGAGCTCGAAGCGTTTCTCGCGCGCTGCCACGCAGCAGGACAGACGCGGCCCACGCCGCTCATGCTCCGCTATCGCGAGGGCGACTACAACTGTCTGCATCAGGACCTTTACGGCGACCATGTGTTCCCGCTTCAGGTGGCGATCCTGCTTTCGGCGCCGGGCACCGATTTCACGGGCGGCGAGTTCGTCATGACCGAAACGGGAAGCCGCGATCAGCACGCCGATGTCGTCGCGCTGGAGCAGGGCGATGCCGTGGTGTTCGCGGTCAATCAGCGGCCGGACATGACGGTGAACCCGCGTGGGCGCGCAGGCGTGCGCCGCGTAGCGATGCGTCATGGCGTGAGCGTCGTGCGCAGCGGCACACGGCATACGCTTGGGCTGATCTTTCACGATGCGCGCGCGGCTTCGGCGTCAGCATCGGTATTGGAGCCGGCATGAATGCGCGCGCCATGATCGAGCGTTTCGATGTCGACGCTATTGGTGCGCAGTTGGACGCCGAAGGTTATGCCGTGCTGCCCAATTGTTTCGATTCGCGCGAAGCACAGGCCCTTGCGCGGTTGATGGATGGAAGGTGCGTACCGTTATCGTCCGTATCGGGGGAACCCGGAAGCGGCGAACGGTTTTACTTCGATAAAGGTCTGCCGCCGCCTTTGCATGCGTGGCGTGAGGCGCTTTATCGGTGTCTGGCGCCCATGGCGAACCGCTGGCATGCGCTGGCGGGCCTTGAAACACGCTTTCCTGCCGAGTTCGATGCCTTTCTCGACGCAAACCGCCGCGCCGGACAGCATCGACCGCAATCGCATCTGAGCCGGCTGCGCGCAGGCGATCGTCTCGCGCTGCATCGCCATGACGAGGGCGAGCAAGTGTTTCCGTTTCAGGTGGTCGCGCTGCTATGCGCGCCGCAACGGGATTTTACGGGCGGCGAATTCGTCATGACCGAGCAGCGCCCGCGTATGCAGTCGCGGGCGATGGTGGTGCCGCTCGCACTCGGTGATGCGGCCATTATCGCTACGGTGCAGCGTCCGGTTGAAGGGACGAACGGGTATTACCGGGTCAAGCTAAAGCACGCGATCAGCCGCGTGCGTGATGGTGAACGTGTGGGGATGGAACTGGTCTTTCATGATGGAGCCGGAAGCAGATGAAAAGGATCGCAAACCATATGCTGAAGTGAATTTACTTCGATAGATTCTGCATGGTCCACGGCAGGCCAGGCAAATCCTCAATGCCGATAAATATCCGCCATCTGATCCGCGGAATTAGGCCGTGTTATAGCGCCATACCTCAACCGCTCAGCATGAGCCCTATGCCGATGCCCATGCGTGACGGGGCGCTTCGGTTCCGGCGGCATGGTGGAGACCTCGCGCACGTTGTGCGCTTTCTGCGGAACCCATCCGCCTTTGACCATGGCCTGCGAGAGCAGCGCTTTGGTTTCCGGCGTATTGCCGCGTTGCGCGATGGCGCCGCTGGTCGTTTCGATCACGCAATCCCATTGGGCTTCAGCCGCGCATTCGCGCGCCTGCACGAGCAGGGTATCGTAAGCATCGGGTAAGGGCGTGGACGCTGTCGCAATGGCGGACGCTGGCGCAATGGCGGCCGCTGCGGCAATGGCGGGCGCTGTAGCAAAGGCGGGCACGGACGCATTCGCGGCAACGAGGCGATCGGGTCCTGCTAGCTCCTCATGGGACTGCGCGGCAATGTGATACTTCACACCAATCGCGACCATGAGCAGGAAGAAACCGAAGCTTATCGCGAGGCTGAACCACGCGCCGGCGTTCAGGCGCGCGGGATCGTTGCTTGTTTCGGGAGTCGCGGGGTCGATCATGTTCTCCGGCACCCGCACTTCGCGTTCCTCTCGTTCCGGCAGGGGCGGCATCTTCATGGAACGACTCTCCTCTTGCTTCGCTTCTTGAACGCCGTCATGACCGATCATCCATGGCGGATGCAAAAAGCATAGAAATCGACGAGATGAAACGCAACTCTCGTGGAAAGGGCCAGTGCGCGAGCGGAAAAATCGGGCAAACGAGGCGAAAGGAACAAGTGGAACAACTGGAACAAGCGAGCAAATTTTTCTTTCTTCAGAAGTAAATTGCCAACAGGATTTCCTGATTGCCACTGCGGTTAAAAGTTGCGCACCCAGCGGCTTCGCAAGGAGCAAAAATGGCTCCCGCCCTGGCGTTCATGACGCTTGTGTTCTGTCACTATGCCGCTCGCCTTCTATGGCAAGGGATTTTGTTCACGTCTACTGAAGCGAACGGCTGTGCCACGTCCCGTGGCACAGCCTTATTCCATCAGAGGACGCCATGCGCAAAGCTTCCGTTTCTTCGTCGCCCAAATCGCGCGCGACCGCCGCCGCACGGCTCGAACGCTTGCCGTTTTCCGGCTATCACAAGCTGATTTTTCTGATCATTGCGCTTGCATTTTTCTTCGATTCGGTCGATCTCGGCACGATGACTTTTGTTCTCGGCTCGATCAAGAAGGAGTTTGGCCTGTCAAGCGCGCAGGCCGGGCTCGTGGCAAGCGCGAGCTTCTTCGGCATGACGATCGGCGCTGCGGTGGCCGGTTTGCTCGCCGACCGTTTCGGCCGTCGTCCGGTGTTTCAGTGGAGCATGGTGCTGTGGGGCATCGCATCTTATCTGTGCTCGACCGCGCACGATGTGAACTCGCTGATCGTCTACCGGATCCTGCTCGGCTTTGGCATGGGCATGGAGTTCCCGATCGCGCAGGCATTGCTTTCGGAATTCGTGCCCTCCGCGCAGCGTGGCCGCATGGTTGCACTGATGGACGGCTTCTGGCCGCTCGGCTTCATTACCGCTGGCATTGTTGCGTACTTCGTGTTGCCCGCGCTCGGCTGGCGCGCCGTGTTCGCGCTGCTCGCGATTCCCGCGGTGTTCGTGCTTGTCGTGCGCCGGATCGTGCCGGAGTCGCCGCGCTGGCTCGAGCATCGCGGGCGCCTCGCGGATGCCGATCGCGTGGTCTCGGACGTCGAAACGCGCGTGATGCGCTCCATGGGGCTGACGAGCTTGCCCGCACCGCAGCAGCTCGCGCAACCCGCGTCTTCGCGCGGGCGCAGCGCATTGCGCGAGATCTGGAGTCCCGCGTACCGCCGCCGCACGACGATGGTGTGGCTGCTCTGGTTCTTCGCGCTGCTCGGTTTTTACGGGCTCACTTCGTGGCTCGGCGCGCTGTTGCAGCAGGCGGGCTTCGCAGTCACGCAATCGGTGTTCTACACGGTGCTGATTTCGCTGGGCGGGATACCGGGGTTTCTGTGCGCTGCGTGGCTCGTCGAGCGCTGGGGCCGCAAGCCCACTTGCATTGCGTCGCTCGTGGGCGGCGGCGCGATGGCGTTCGTCTACGGACAAACGGCGCTGCATGGGGCGAGCATCGTATTGCTGATCAGCACGGGGCTCGTGATGCAGTTCTTCCTGTTCGCGATGTGGGCCGCGCTTTATACGTATACGCCTGAGCTTTACGGCACTGGCGCGCGTGCGACGGGTTCGGGGTTCGCCTCGGCGATTGGGCGGGTCGGCTCGCTGATCGGCCCTTATGTGGTGGGTGTTGTGTTGCCGGTGTTTGGGCAGGGCGGCGTGTTTTCGCTCGGTGCGCTGTCGTTTGCGGTCGCGGCGCTGGCTGTGTGGGTGCTTGGCATCGAGACGAAGGATGCCTCGCTCGAAGCGCTGGAATCGTCGGAGGCGGGGGCTGGAACGGAATCGGCTGCGCGCGAAAAGGCTTGGGGGAACTAGCCGAAATAAAGCAGTTGAATTAACGCTATCGAGCGGTTTAATACGCGAGAAAGCCGGGCGGTGCATTTTCGGCGGCGTGGAGGTATTCAAACGCACCCGAAGCACCCGAAAAGCATCGCCCCAATTGCCATCGCCGCGTTTTGGGTGTTTGATGGGCGTGCGCTGTATCGCGCACCAGGAGGCAGACATGGGAGACTCCTCATCCGCCACGCCCGCGGCCGGCCCCTCGCACGGCGCGCACCATGCGCATCCCCAGGCGCTCGGCGGCCTTGCGCTCGCGGCGCTAGGCGTGGTCTACGGCGACATCGGCACGAGCCCGCTCTATACGCTCTCCACGGTGTTCGATCCCGGCAATGGCCTCGCGCTCGACGCTTTCAATATCGTCAGCATCGTCTCGCTGATCTTCTGGTCGCTGATGATCGTCGTCTCGCTCAAATACGTCGCGCTGATCCTGCGCGCGAATAATCACGGCGAGGGCGGGATCATGGCGCTGCTGGCGCTGGCCGCTTCGTCGGTCTCGCACCGGCCGCGGCTGCGCCATGCGCTGCTGATCGTGGGCGTGATGGGCGCAGCGCTCTTCTTCGGCGACAGCGTGATCACGCCGGCCATCTCCGTGCTGAGCGCGGTGGAGGGGCTCGAAGTGGCGGCGCCCGAACTCAAAACCTTTGTGATTCCGGTGACGCTTGTCGCGCTAATCGTTCTCTTCGTCGCGCAAAAGCACGGCACGGGTGGCATTGGCGCGGTGTTCGGGCCGGTGATGGTGCTCTGGCTCGTGGTGATCGGCGTGGCGGGCGTCGCCAATATCGCCGTCGCGCCGGTGGTGCTGGTGGCGCTCAATCCATGGCGCGGGCTGGCGTTCTGCTTGCATCATCACTGGGTGGCGTTCGTCGCGCTGGGCGCGGTGGTGCTCTCGCTCACGGGCGCGGAGGCGCTTTACGCCGACATGGGCCACTTCGGCAAGAGACCTATCCGGCTCACGTGGTTCGGCCTCGTGTTTCCGGCGCTCGCGCTCAATTACCTTGGGCAAGGCGCGCTGCTGCTTGCCAATCCCGGCGCGGTGCAAAATCCGTTCTACCGCCTTTTCCCGCAATGGGCGATCTTTCCGATGATCGTGCTCGCCACGATCGCGACCGTGATTGCTTCGCAGGCCGTAATTTCCGGTACGTACTCGATGGCAATGCAGGCCATGCATCTTTCGTTTCTGCCGCGCATGAACATCGTGCACACGTCCGAGCGCGAGTTCGGCCAGATCTACGTGCCGGGCATCAACTGGATCCTGCTGGTTGCGGTGATTGCGGCCGTGGTCGGGTTCGGCTCATCCACGGCGCTCGGCTCCGCTTACGGCATCGCCGTCACGGGCACGATGCTGATCACCACCTGCCTCACGTTCTTCGTCGTGCGCTACGCATGGCATTACAACTGGGCGCTATGCGTGCTCGCCACCGCGTTCTTTCTCGTGATCGACGCGTTGTTCTTCTCGGCGAACCTGCTGAAGATCGTGCAGGGCGGCTGGTTCCCGCTCGCGCTTGGCGCGGTGATGTTCACGATCATGGCCACATGGGGCCGCGGCTGGCAATTGATGATGGCCGAGGCGCGCGTGCGCGCGGGCAAGAAGCCGCTCAAGCCCTACCTTGATGCGCTGCTTGCCAGTTCGCCCGTGCGCGTGGGCGGCACCGCGATCTTCCTCACGCCCGACCTCGAATCCGTGCCGCATGCGCTCATCAACAACTTGCGCCATAACCGCGTGCTGCACGAGCGCGTGGCGTTCCTGACCGTCGTGACGAAGAGCGTGCCGAAAGTGCCCGAAAGCGAGCGCGTGAAGGTGGCGCTGCTGGCGCCGGGCTGTTATCAGGTGAGCGTGATTTACGGCTTCAAGGACGACGTGAATTTGCCGCAGGCGCTCGCGGCCGCGAAGTCCTCGGGGTTCGCGTTCGATCCGCAGGAGGCTTCGTGGTTCCTGAGCCGTGCGCTGGTGGTGGTGGCCGCGGGCCGCGGCATGGGCTTCTGGCGCGGGCGGCTCTTCGCCGTGATGCTGCATAACGTAGGCAATATCGCCGCGTACTTCAATCTGCCGGCCAGCCGCGTGATCGAATTGGGCGCGCGCGTGGAGATCTGATCGCCTTCGAAGTTTAGAAAAACTTAAGCATCGAGCATCGGCACACCTCTGTTCTTTGGTTTTTTGAGTCCATATGCTTGGGTCGTCGTCGCGATTACCATCTTGCCATTCCGAAAGCGACCTACCCGAACAGGACCTCCCATGAATGCCACGAAGAAAACGCTGGTGTGCCTCGCGCTGTCCCTTGCGGCGCTTTCCGCCCATGCCAAGGCACTGACCGAGTTGAAATTCGGTGTCGACCCGACCTATGCGCCGTTCGAATCAAAAGCGCCGGACGGCAAGCTGGTAGGTTTCGAAATCGATCTCGGCAACGAAATCTGCCGGCGGCTCCAGACGAAGTGCGTCTGGGTGGAGACCGCATTCGACGGCATCATTCCGGCGCTGCAGGGCCGCAAGTTCGATGCGATCATGTCCGCGTTGTCGGTGACGCCGCAGCGCGAAGCGCAGGTGGCTTTCTCGACCATGCTGTTCAAGACGCCGAGCGCTTTGATCGGGCCGCGCGGCGCGAAGCTCGAACCGACGGTCGCGTCATTGAAGGGCAAGAATATCGGCGTGGCGCAAGGCTCCACTCAGGAGGCTTATGCAAAGGCGTATTGGGCGCCGGCCGGCATTAACGTAATCTCGTACGCCAATCAGGAAGTGGTCTACACCGACCTGCGCGCGGGCCGGCTCGACGCGACGCTGACCGACATGATTTCCGGTAGCAATGGCTTTCTGAAAACGCCGCTGGGCCGTGATTACGCGTTCCTTGGCGCGTCGGTCAACGACGCGAAGACGCTGGGCGTGGGCGCGGCGATCGGCTTTCGCAAGAGCGACAACGCATTGCGCGAGATGATCGATCAGGCGATTGGCGAGATGATCAAGGACGGGACCTATCAAAAGATCGCGCGGCGTTATTTCGATTTCGACGTGCTGGCTAGCTAAAACTAGATCACGCTCAGCAGGCTCTCGTTGCGCTGTTGCTGCTCCTTGCCGCGCGTGACGAGCCAGCGGTGAAACTGGCGGCAATGGGGCCGGTCGAATGCGTTCGGCTTCCACTTGAGGAAGTAGGGCGACGGCAACGCGAGCCCGAGCGCGAAGGGCATGGCGAGGCGGCCGGCGGCCAGGTCGTCGGCAATCATCGAGCCTTGCGCGAGCGTGAACCCGTAGCCGTCGATGGCCGCCTGAATCGCCACGCTCGAGAGCGAGAACACGAGGCGGTTCTCGTCGAAATCCCCGCAATCGACATCGTTGGCGGCGAACCATTCGCTCCACGAAGGCGGCGAGGCGAACTTCGGCAGCCAGTCCACCGTTATCAATGGGTAGGCGAGTAGATCGGCCGGAGTCTCGAGCGGCGTGCCCGATTCCAGCAGACGCGGGCTGCACACGGGCACCACGCAATCGCGGAACAGCTCGACCGCATTCTCGGCATTCAAGCCGCGCTCGCCATAGCTGATGCGAAAGTCGATTTCGTAGCCGTCCGGCGATGGCTCGGTGTGCGTGCCATCGAGATACACGCTGAGCTCGGGATGCTGGCGCTGCCATTCGAGCACGCGCGGCGCGAGCCACTTCGACACCAGCGAAGGCAGCGCGCTGACGCTCAGATTGCGCGTGTTCTTCGCGCGTTCTATTTCGGCATGCGCCACGCGAAGGCTTTCGAAGGCTGTTGCGCAACTCTCGTGATACTGCCGGCCAATCGCGGTGAGGCGCAGCCGCTTGCCATCCTTTTGCGTGAGATGCATCCCCAGCGTGTCTTCCAGCAGCTTGATCTGCTGGCTGACCGCGCCCGCGGAAATGCCCAGCCGCCGGGCCGCTTCGGTAATGCCACCGCATCGGCCGACGGCTTCGAAGATCTGCAGCGCACGCAATGGGGGAAAGCTGTTCGTCGTCATTTTGTTATCGCTTGAATCTCTGAAAGATATTCACAGTTTAGAAACTCTAAACGAACAGGCAGGTTTTTACATCTATTCTTTTGCTTTCTGGCTTTTTATCCTTGAAACCCAATACACGACACCGCCAGGTTGGAGGCAACGGAATGTTTTTAAGGAATGCGTGGTACGTCGCGGCATGGGACGCGGAAGTAACGCGTGAGCTAGCGCCAGTGACCTTGTTGGGCGAGTCGGTCGTGTTGTACCGGCGCGAGGATGGCACGCCCGTCGCGCTCGAAAACGCGTGTCCGCATCGCAAGCTGCCGCTCTCGATGGGCCGGCTCGTCGGCGATCATGTCGAGTGCGGTTATCACGGACTCACGTTCGACTGCGAGGGCGCCTGCGTGCGTGCGCCGGGCAGCGCGCGGATCCCTTCCGGCGCGAAAGTGCGCAGCTACCCGCTGGCGGAGCGTTACGGTCTGCTCTGGATCTGGATGGGCGAGCCTGAACAGGCCGATCCCGCGAAGATCGTGCAGATCGACGAATGGGGCGACCCGGCGTGGGGCGTGAATCGCGGCGACGCAATGACGGTCGATTGCCACTACCTCTACGTCACCGACAATCTGCTGGACCCCTCGCACGTTGCGTGGGTGCATCGCTCGTCGTTTGGCAACGCGGCCTGCGAGGCGGAACCGCTCAAGACCGAGGTGGCCGCGCACGGCGTGACCGTGTCGCGCTGGATGCGCGATGTGGAGGTGGCGCCGTTCTACGCGCAGTTCGTGCGCTTCGCAGGACGTTGCGACCGCAAGCAACATTACGAGGTGCGTTTTCCGTCGCATGCGATCATCAAGGCCGTCTTCACGCCGGCCGGCACGGGCGGCGACGATGCACCCCCGCATGCCGATGTGTTCCTGATGAACTCCTATAACTTCATGACGCCGGTGGACGCATCGCATACGCGCTACTACTGGTTCCAGACGCGCAACTTCGCGCCCGACGATGAGCAGGTGTCGCGCCAGTTCGACGCGGACGTGCGCCATGCATTCGAAGAAGACCGCGCGGTGTTGACGGCCGTGCACGCGGGCATGCAGAACGCACGTACGCCGAACATCGACCTCGCCATCGACGCGGGACCGCTGCGCTTCAGGCGCGCGCTTGCGCAGATGATCGAGCGCGAGCGGCAGACAGAAAAACCCGCGCTTGCGCCGGTTCACCTCGTGCAACGCGAGCGCGCGGAGACGTGAAATGAGTGACGCTGGCAAGACCGCGGCGGAATCGGCGAGCCGTGCGCCAACGGGCTTTCGCCGCTTGCGCGTGAGCGCGCGCACGCGCGAAAGCGCTTCGATCGTCTCGTTCGAACTCGTGCCCGCCGATGGCGAGGCTCTGCCACCGTTCGCGGCAGGGCAGTTCGTCACGTTGCGCTTGCCATTGCCGGGCGGCGAGTGGCTGCTGCGCACGTACAGCCTCTCGGGCGACCCGGCCGATACGACGCGCTGGCGGATTTCCGTCAAGCGCGAGCCGGCCCCGGTGGGGCGCGAGGACCTGGAGCCAGGGCGAGGCTCGTCGTATCTGCACGATGTGGTGCAAGTTGGCGATGAACTCGACGTGGCGGGGCCGTCGGGCGCATTCGTGTGCAGCGACGACACCGCGCGGCCCGTGGTGCTGATGAGCGGCGGCGTGGGTTTGACTCCGCTCGTCAGCATGCTGCATCGGCTTCGTGCGATGGAAGGCGCGCGCGAACGGCGCATGTATTTCATTCACGCATGCGAGAACGGTGCCGTGCATGCGTTCGGCAGCGAAGTGCAGGCCGTGGCGGCCGAGTGTCCGAACGTGCGCGTGCACACCTGCTACCGGCAGCCTCGCGCGCAAGACCGTCTGGCGCAGAGTTTCGACAGCGAGGGGCTCATTACGCGCGAAACGCTGCAAGGCTTGCTGCCGCTCGACGACTACGAAGTGTATCTATGCGGGCCGCCAGCGTTCATGCAGGCCAACTGGCGGCTCCTGCGCAGCCTCGGCGTGGCGCGCGAACGCATCCGTTACGAGTTCTTCGGCCCTGCAACCGTGCTTGAGGCCGATGCCGAGCCGGAGCCCACGCGCGAAACATCGTCTAATGAAATTTCGGGTGCGAAGACGAAACTGGAATTCGATGCGCACGCAACCACTGTGCGTTTTCATCCGGATGCCGAACCCGTGGCATGGGATGACCGCTGCGAGTCGCTGCTCGAACTGGCGGAGCAGCATGGCTATGCGGTGCCGTTCAGTTGCCGTATCGGCATCTGCAATACTTGCGTGACGCCGCTGGCGCAAGGCAACATCGAGTACGCCACCGCGCCGCTCGACCCGCCCGCCGAAGGCACGGTGCTGCTGTGCTGCGCGAAACCCGCGGGCCACGTTACGCTGGCGTTGACCGGGGCGTCCGTGCGAAGCGGCGCGGCGCGCTCCCCACAACCCGCTTGATGACTCGCAGAGGACTTCATGAAGATCGGCTTTCCCGTCGAACCCGATTTCGCGGCCCAACGCCAACATTTTCTGCACGCCGCCCAATTGGCGGGTGCAACGGTGACGACCTATGCGCATCCGCTCAAGGGTCCCAACGGCGAGGCGCTCGCGACTGACGTAGCCTGGCTCGGCAACGCCAATGCGCGCCGCGTGCTGGTGGCCGTGTCGGGTACGCACGGGGTGGAGGGCTACTACGGCTCGACGTGCCAGACGCAATGGCTGCACGAACTGGCCGCGCGAAGCCTGCCCGACGACGTCGCGGTGATGATGGTGCATCTGATCAATCCGTGGGGCACGGCATGGGTCAGGCGCGTGAATGAGGACAACGTCGATCTGAATCGCAACTACGTCGACTTCGGCGCGCCGTTGCCGCTCAATCCGCGCTACGAGGAACTGCACGAAATTTACGCATGCCGCGATATCGACGGTCCGCAGCGGCACCATGCCGATACGTTGCTGGGGCGGCAAGTTGAATCGCTCGGCTGGTCGGGCGTGCAGGCGATCGTGGGCGCGGGCCAGTATCGCCACGCGGATGGACTGTTCTATGGAGGCCAGACCGCCACCTGGTCCAACCGGACCCTGCACGAGATTGCGCAGCGCTTCATCAAACCGGCCCAGGTGGGGATTTCGTTCGATCTGCACACGGGCGCGGGCGCGTTCGGCCATCCGATGCTGATGGCGATTGCGCAAACGGCCTATCCCGCACTGGCCGATGCGCAGCGTCTTTACGGCCCGTGGCTCTACACGCTGCTCACGCACGCGGACGCCGCCGTCAGCGAAACCGGTGTGGTTGCGCGCGCAACTGGATATGCCTCACAGGCGCTGCTGGACGCTTTGCCGGACACGCACCTGATGCAGCTTGTGATCGAATGCGGCACGTACCCGGAAGCGCCGATGCACACGGCTTTGCGCGACGACCACTGGCTGCACCTGTATGGCGACCCGCGCGACACGCGAGGCCGCGCGATCAGCCGTGCGCTGTTCGAAGCGTTCCTTCCTGCCGATGCGGATTGGCGCGAGCTCGTGTGGCTGCGCACGCGGCAGATCTGGGAGCGCGCGCTGGCGGCGCTGCCGGGCATCGAGCCTGCGGGAGCGCCATGAAACGCGGTGCGATTTGCC
Source organism: Paraburkholderia sacchari (assembly GCF_000785435.2). GTDB lineage: Bacteria > Pseudomonadota > Gammaproteobacteria > Burkholderiales > Burkholderiaceae > Paraburkholderia > Paraburkholderia sacchari. Next base: position 152,908 of record NZ_JTDB02000004.1, read on the forward strand.
AGTATCGCCGCTTGAACGCCCATGCCCGCTCGACTCGCTACTTCGACATGATTTGCCGCTGCGGCTCCGTTCGTGAGGCCGCGCGGTGTTTGCACCGGACGGCTCGGCCGTCAACCGGTCCCGATTACGGCGGCGGCGTGAAGTATTCGCTGTTCGAGCAGAACGTGGCGATTGCCGAGTGGTTCCGCAGCAAATGGCAATCGAACGAGGCTGGACGGGACGCGTGATCGAAGCGGCGGAGCCGATGCACGCTCCGCCGCTGGCACATCTCAATGGAGCTTGATCGAGGGCCGGTTGTAACGCTGCAGAAACTGGCCCAGCGTCTGGAGCAGCGTGTGCCGGGTGCCGTGCACGCCCAACAGGTGCTTGCGATACAGCAGCCGGTACAAGCCCGACGCAGCCAGCCCGTCGACGATCACGGAGCGCTCGCGCAGGCGCAGATCCGCCTGGTAAAGCGCGCCGGACGCGCCGAGCGAGACCACCGTGCCAGCGTCGCGAAACACAAATCCCGCAACCGCCTTGCCTGCGATGCGCCGCGCGAACGCCTGGCTCAGATAGACCGCCTGCTGGTGGGCAACCTGGGCGCGCGGCGGCAGGTAACGGCTCGAACCGCTTACGGGGCAGGCCGCACAGTCGCCGAACGCGTACACGTGCGGATCGTCAGGCGTTTGCAAGGTATCCGTCACGATGACCTGATTCGACGCGCTCAGCGCGAGCCCTTCGATCGAGCGCAGCATCGCGGGCCCGGCCACGCCAGCGGCCCAGATCGTCATATCGGCGGGCAGTATCGCGCCGTCCGAAGTCACGATGGCATCTTCTTCGACGCTCGCCACGCGGGTGTCGGTCAGCACCTCGATATGCAGGCGTTCGAGTTGCGCCTGCGTGCGCGCCGAAATGCGCGGGTCGAGCACCGGCAGCACGCGCGCCGCGCCTTCGATCAGACGAATCTGGACGTCGCGGGCAGGATCGAGCGCCTGGAAGCGATACGCCGCGAGTTGCCCCACCGCGTGCCGCAGCGCGGCGGCCAGTTCCACGCCGGTCGCGCCGGCGCCGATCACGTTGATGCACACCGGCCGCACGAGCGGCGCACCGGGAGCATCGGCGAGGTGATTGACCTTCGCGCAGGCTGCGAGGAACCGCTTGCGGAAATCCTCGGCGTGCCCGACGTGTTCGAGCGGCAGCGCATGGCGCGCGGCGCCAGGCACATTGAAGAAGTTAGTCACGCTGCCCACGGCCAGCACGAGGTCGTGATATGGCACCTCCCGTTGCGGCACGATCTGCGCGCCGTCGTTGTCCAGCACCGCACCGATGGTGGCGATGCGGCGCGCGCGATCGACCGACTTCAATTCGCCTTGCACGAACTCGAAGCCATAGCGCTTTGCCTGCGCCGCATATTCGATCGTGTGCGAAGCGGGATCGCGGTGACCCGATGCGGCTTCATGCAGAAGCGGCTTCCAGAAGTGCGTCGGTAAGCGGTCGACGAGAACGATGTGCGCCTGTCCGCGGCGGCCGAGCGTGCTGCCCAGGCGCGTAGCGAGTTGCAGGCCGCCGGCGCCGCCGCCGACAATCAGGATGCGGGGCGGGTTAGCCGCGCGCTCCTTCGCGAGAATGCCAGGGATGAGTGCCATTGTTGTCTTCCAGAATGAAATCGGTTTGAATATCGCGCGACTTGATTTCACGATATCGTTTCGCGAACCCAAGAACAATTTAATGTTTATAGGCGACCGATATGCTTTCACTTATAGGAAAGGCGGCCACGTTCCGGCAGCTCAAGGCGCTCGACATGGTCATGCGCATGGGGAGCGTGTCGCGCGCGGCGCAGGAACTGCATCTGACGCAGCCGGCCGTGTCGCTGCAAATCCGCCTGCTGGAGGAAGCCGTGGGCGCGGCGTTGCTGCAACGGGTGGGCCGGGGCGTGGAACTGACCACGGCGGGCGAAATCGTGGGCCGCTATGCGCGCGAGATCCTGCATCTCTGGCGAGAAGCGGGTGACGAAGTGGCGGCCTTGAAGGGCGATCTGGGCGGGACCTTGCGCATCGGCGCGATCACAACCGCCGAATATCTGATTCCGCCGCTGCTGGTCCGATTCACGGCCACGCGCCCGCATGTGAAGACCTACTTCAAGGTGGGCAATCGCGAGGAGATCATTCGCATGCTCGCCACGCATGAAATCGATCTCGCGGTCATGGGCAGTCCGCCCAAGGAACTGCGCACGCATGCGGCTGAATTCGCGAAGCATCCGATGGTGTTCGTCGCCGCGCCGGAGCATCCGCTCTTGCAGCGCAAGCGTATTTCAATGAAGGATCTGGAATCGGCGCACCTGCTGGTGCGCGAGCGCGGCGCGGGGACGAGAACGACGGTCGAGAGCCTCTTCAAGACGTCTGGTCATCGATTTCATGTGGGATCCGAACTATCTAGCAACGAGGCAATCAAGCAGATGGCCGAAGCCGGGCTCGGCGTGGCGTTTCTGTCGCGTCATGCGTGCGCGCTGGAACTGCGCGCCGGGCTGCTGAAGGAACTGCCGTTCGCGGGCAACCCGGTCGAGCGCGAATGGTACGTAGTGACGCTGGCCGACCGGCGCATTTCCCAGGTGACCGGGCTGTTTCGCGATTTCCTCATCGAACAGGGCGCGCCGGTGATCGATCTCGCGATGCTGGCCTCTTCCGGCGCGCGGCGGAGAAAGTAGGGAGTCAGGCGCGCTCAGACGTTCAAATCCCCCGTGGCCGCCTGCGTTTGAGCGCGACGATGTTCGCGTCGATCCAGCGGCGCGCGCTGGCGAGCATGATGGCTTGCTGCTCGGGGCCGCTCCTGACGCCTTCGACGGTGACGAACTCGACATTGCGAATGCCGATGGTCGCGAACACCGCGCGAATGTAGCCCGTGAGGTAGTCGGGCTGGCGCGCGGCGCCGCCCCAGGTGAAGAGTCCGCCCGACGAGACCGCGACCATCACGGGGCGATCCCTGAGCAAGCCGATCTTGCCCTGCGCGGTCATGGTGAAGGTGCGCCCGAGGCGCATGACGTGATCGAACCAGGCCTTCAATCCCGAGGGCGCGCCGTAGTTATGCATGGGCGTGCCCATCACGACCACGTCGGCCAATTCGAGTTCTTCGATTAGCTGTTCAGAAAGCGCGAGGGCTTCGTGTTGCGCTGCGCTGCGCGAGTGGGCCGCGACCAGCATGGCGTCGACGAATTCGGCGCTCAGGTGCGGCGGCGGCGCGTTGCCCAGATCGCGCCGCTGCACGCGCGCCCCGGGGTTTTCGCCCAGCAGCGACTCGACCGCGTAGCGCGTCACCTGGCTACTGACCGAGGCGTCGCCGCGCGGGCTGCACTCGATATGCAAGATCTGGTTCACGCCTCGACGGCCTCCGATTCCATGCACCGATCCAATCCGGGAACGTTCGTGAAAATCGATGTTCGCGAGGCGAGTGCGGTTTTTGCGCTATATGCGCTAAGGAGCGATCCTATCAAGCTGCGCGCGCGACGGCACCATCGCGGTGCGCATGTTGTTCATACCAGGGTGCTGATAAGCCCTGGCCGTGACACATCGGCCATCCTCGCCATCGAGAGCGGGTTTGCGTTGGGGGATCAGCTCAACTCAGGTAAGCGCCGCCTGGCTTCTTCGGGGCGTCCTTGATGCCGTGTTCCTGTTTGATACAAAGTGAAATCCATAGTGCCAAAGTGGTTAATCTTCAGAAGATGCGAATCGATCTTATTATCTCCTTTATTACTATTTGTTACTGAACAGCCGATCCTCATGAAAACAACACGCATGTTCGTCGCTATGGTCCTGGCCTCGGGGGTCTTGCAAGCACACAACGTGTTCGCAGCGGATGAGTCATACAGCCTGACTGTGAAAGACCACAAGTTCTCGCCGGCCGAGCTGACCATCCCAGCGGACAAAAAGGTGAAGGTTACGGTGAAGAATCTTGATGCGACGCCCGCTGAATTCGAAAGCGATGACTTCAAGGCCGAGAAGGTGATTCCCGCCGGCAAACAGGTTGATGTCTTTATCGGACCGTTGAAGGCAGGCAAGTATGAGTTTCACGACGAGTACCACGAAGCAGAATCGAAGACCTATCTGATCGTCAAATAAGCGCAAGCGACATCATGCTATCCACCGCTCTCATTGTTTTCCGTGAAGTCCTCGAAGCCGCCCTGGTCGTGTCGATTGTATTGGCGGCTACCAAAGGGGTCCTCAATCGTGGATGGTGGGTGAGCGGTGGCTTGCTCGGTGGCGTCATCGGCGCGGGACTCATTGCCCTGTTTGCGGACGTCATTTCGTCGTGGGCGTCGGGCATGGGCCAGGAAGTGTTCAACGCCGGCGTGATGTTTATTGCGGTCGCCATGCTCGCATGGCACTGCATCTGGATGGGCAAGCACAGCCGCGAAATGGCGCAGCAGATTTCGGCAGTAGGCAAGGCGGTGGCGGCGGGAAGCCGGCCGCTGACCGGGCTCGCGATTGTCGTTGGCGTGGCGGTGCTGCGCGAGGGTTCGGAGGCTGTCCTGTTTCTGTATGGCATCGCAGCGGGAGACGCGGGGCAGACGCCGCAGATGATCGTCGGCGGATTGCTGGGTGTCTTCGGTGGCGTCGGTCTGGGTGCCGCGATGTATGCAGGTCTTCTGCGGATACCACTCAAGCGTCTCTTCGCGGTGACCAACGTACTTGTTATCCTGCTTGCTGCGGGCATGGCGAGCCAGGGCGTGGGCTACCTGGCGGCGGTGGGAATCCTGCCGTCGTGGGGCGATACGATCTGGGACACGTCCTGGTTGCTCCGCGATTCCAGCGTCGTCGGCAAGATGCTTCATACGCTCGTTGGCTATACCGCGCGGCCGGCCGGCATTCAGATTGCGGCCTATATCGCGACCCTGGTCATCATCGTGCTGCTCGCTCGCGCAGTGGGCCGTCCACAGGCGGCGGCAGCTGCAGGGCAGTCACGACAATCTGCGTAGCGGCGGCTGCGGGAGCGAGCTAGTCCCACGGGATAAAGATGCGCCTCGGGCGGGCATGATTGTTTGCCGTGTTACTTCATAGAACCACTAAGCACTCGAGGGTGATGCGCGGGGGTGGCAGACGGTTCAGTAACCGGTGGCGACATGATGAATGCCGCGCCGCTGCTCCTACGCGCGGCGGCGACCTTTCCTCGCCAGCCCGTTCAGCGCCGGCACAAGCTGCTTGAATTGCTGGAACGCGCCGTCGCGATGTGCGCGTGCCACCGCGTGAACCTGCGCTTCATCCTCGCGGGTCCATTGGAGGATCGCGGCAATCCGTTCGGCCTCGCGGCGGGTCCATAGCGCACGCACGACACTCATGGGCCGCCCACGCACCGTCGAGCGCACTGACCAGTAATCGAACTCAGCGTAGAACCGCCGTGGGCCGCGAGCGCCTTCCGGGCGCTGCCGGCACAACCGCCATTCGAATTTTTCGTCGTTCCATAACCGGTGATTGAAACCCGTGGGCCATTCGAGTTCGCGCGGGATTAACGCTTCGTCAATGAGTTGCTCCATGGTGCCGAGCACTTCGAAATAACCGAGTTCGGGAGCGAAATTAAAAACCGGAGTGTCGGGGACAGTGAAGTCGATACAGTGCCCTCGCCTGTCGTCGGTGGGAGTGTTCACAGCGCAATCTCCTGTGCTGGGTGTGAGGCCCGGCTCCCGCTCTCAATCGGGGTGGGGGTGGCCGGGCGCAAGACGGGGTTGAGAGGCCGGCGCAAAGGAACCGGTGAGCCGAAGCTCCCCCGCCAAGGCCCGGCCATTGAAGGCGCGCATTGGCATTGGCATGCGGACGAAAAAAACGCCGCTCGCGAGCGGCGGCGGTCCGCCTTTGCATTTCCGGCTCTCACCCCGGGTCGCTGCTGTTTCAGCGACGCTCTGGCATTCATTATCGGGATAATGAGCGTCTGCGCTAAGTGACAGGGTGACGCCCTGGACCGCTTGTCGCAGGAGATAAACGTGGCGAGATCGACGAGCCGCGAGGATTTTTGCGATTAAATTGGGAGGTGCGGACCGCGGGGAAGGTATCGCGAGGAATGACACTCGACTACCTGGACTTCATCGCATAGAAATAAAAAAAGCGCCCATTGACGCTTGATATCGTCAACGTCAATGGGCGGCTATTCCGAGCAGACCGATTACTTCGCCGCCTGCCGGATCATATCCACAGCCTTCTCGGCAATCATGATCGTGGGCGCATTGGTATTGCCGCTCACCACCGTCGGCATGATCGACGCATCCACGACGCGCAGCCCGTTGATCCCATGCACGCGCAATTGCGCATCCACCACCGCGAGCGGATCGCTGCCCATCTTGCAGGTGCCCACCGGATGGTACTGGGTGTCGGCGCGGCGGAGGATATCCTGCTCCACGGCGCGCTGGTCCGATTGATTCAACCAACGGCGGCTGTGCCCCGCCGCCGCGCTAGAAGAAGTGATGAATCCCAGCCAGCACGACCGTCTGCGATCCCGAAGACGATGCGCCTATCCCCATCGTGCTGGCAACCGCGCCCGACGATGCGCGCTCGACCATCACGTCCATATAAAGCTGCGTGCGCTTCGAGAGCGAGTACACATTGGCGAGCGTCGCCTGGGTCCAGCGCTTGCCGGCGAGCGTCGTGGTCCAGGCGCCCGCGCCCACCATATAGGCGGGCGTGATCTGGAAATTGGCGCCGCCGTCGATGGTGCGGTAGTTCTGCGCCTCGCCATGCCGTTCAATGCGCACCTGCGTGTAGAGCGCATGCAATTGAACCCTCCCCCACTGATAGCTGCCGCCGATACCCGCATTGCGCACGCGCTCGGCTACGAACGGTGCGCCATTGGAGAGGCTCACGCCCTCGAATGCATTCAGGCCCAGCCCGCCGGCCAGGTTGAGCGAGCGGTCGTGGTACTCCGACCAGGCGGCGGCCAGCTTCAGCGGGCCGTAGCCATAGTTCGCGCCGAAGCTGATGGTGTGGCCTGTCGTGCTGCTGCTCGAATTCGTGAAGCCGTAGAGCGCGCCAATGGTGAGGCCTGCGAACGGCTGGCTCACGAACTTCGCCGTATTGGACAGTTCGACGGGAACGGTGTTGGCGAGCCCGTCGACGTTGCCCGGATGAAAGGCGGAGAAGTCGCTAAGCGACTGGGCGGTCGAAAGCGGGCCGAGCATTTCGAAGTGGAAGTCGGTCTGGCGGCCGAGCGTGACGGTGCCGATGCCGTTCTTCACGAGACCCACCCAGGCCTGGCGGTTGAAGAGCGTTCCGGCGCTCGACATTGCGCCGGTGAGCGTCGAGAAGCCCGACTCCAGCTTGAACACGGTCTTAAGCCCAGCGCCCAGATCCTCGGTACCCGTCAGGCCCCAGCGATCGGCCTGAAACGTGCCCTGTTCAGCGATGAACGCATGCGAGCCGTGCAGATTGCTGACGTAGCCAACGCCCGCGTCCAGACTGCCGTACAGCGTAATGCTGCTCTGTGCGTGCGCACCAGAAATGTTGGCAATACTAAGCGCCATGCAGGCGGGCGCTAACAGATACTTCTTCATTGGGGGTCTCATCGCGATGCTCTATTTTCTCTGTTGAACGAGCCGGCTCTGAACGAGCCGTTCTTGTCTGCAATGACTTCGGGGATTCACGTCAAGGTCTGGTACAGGATTGCCGCGCCCGAAACGATCGCGAAGCCCATCACGCTGATGCGCAGGACCTTGCTGTTCAGTCGCTGATGCACGTGCTGGCTGATGAAGGCGCCAAGAATGACGGGCGGCACGAGCAGCAGCGCGGAAACGAACCGGTCCACGCTGATCTGGCCGGTGAAGCTGAGCATCACCAGCGAAACCGCTTCGCCAATCGCGAAGCACAGCGCGATGGTCGAGCGCAGCGCGGGCGCTCGGTAGTGCTGGAAGACCATCGCGAGCGCCGGTCCGCCAATGCCCGTTGCGGTTTCGGTGATGCCGGTCACGGCGCCCGCCGTGATCAGCGCGTTGCGGCCTGGCGCGAAGGTGGGCGCGCACAGCGTGGCGACAGCGGCGGCAATCGTCGATGCGCCGATGAACAGGTTCAGGTCGTGCGCCGAGATGCGCGAGATGATCAGCACGCCGCCCACCGCGCCCACCGTGCGCCCGACTGTGATCCATAGCGTGCCGTTCGAATCGAGCGCCGGGCGCTCGCGCCACGCGAGATAGACGTTGAGCGGCAGCATCAGAATCAGCAGCGACACGGGCAAGAGGCCCGGATCGATCAAGCCGATCACGGGGGCGCAGATGAGCGCGAAGCCCACCCCCACCGCGCCTTGAATGAACGCGGCAATCGTTACGGTGGCGGCAAGAATGAGGAATACGGTCAGACTCACAGATGGGTTCTCCTAAGGATGGACAGCTATGCGCGGGGCGGATCGAACGGCAATCGCGCCCGCGTGTTTCAGCTACTCGATACCAGCGGCGAGAGCGTTTGCGTGGCGGACTGAGCCTGCGTTGCGCCGCAAACCGTGGGGGTGTCTGGCGTGACCGGGTTGATCGACAAAGGCGCAGCATGCACCCGCTTGATAGGTGCGAGCGCAACGACGGCGGCGGCGGCTTCATCGACTTCGCGCAGCAGCGCGCGCGCGTCCCAGTCGATGGGCCAGCCGTGCCACAGGCGCAGGCGTCCCGCCACGAACACCGCATCGATCTGGCTGCGATTGGCGAGGCGCACGAGCTCCCATTCGAGCTCCCACGAGGGCCGCATTTCGGGCACGTCGAGATCCACGAGCAGAAAGTCCGCGGCTTTGCCCGGCGCGATTTCGCCGGTCAATGCGCCAAGGCGCACGGCGTCGGCACCGCCGCGCAGCGCGTGATCGAGCCAGAGCTTGCCCGCGCCGCACGACGAGTCGCCCGTAGCAAGGCCGAAGGCGAAACGTTGCGCGGTCTCGGCTGCGTCGAGCAACCGGAATGCGTCGCTGCGCGTGCCATCGGTGCCGAGGCCGAAGCGAATGCCGAGCGCGGCCATCTGCAGCGCCGGGGCCACCGCGTTGCCCTTCCACGAACTCGCGACGGGGTTGTAGCTCACGGCCGCGCCCGTGTCGCGCAGCAGGTTCAGCTCGGAAGGCGTGACGAGCGTGGCATGCGCGATCAGCGTTTGCGGCCCCAACGCGCCCGCATGGTGAAGGTGCTCGATGGGGCGCATCTTGCGCGCGACGATCGAGCGCTCGACGGAGGCGAGGTGCTCGTTGGCATGCGTCTGGAACACCGCGCCGGCCTCGGCGCACATAGCGGCCACGGTTTGCAGCATGCCGTCCGAACCTGCTTCGGGCACCGAAATAGCCAGCGACGGATGCACGAGCGCATGGCCGCTCCAATGCCCCAGATGGGCCTGCGCGCGGGCGACGATAGCGCCGCGCTCGCGGGCGTCGATATGGTCGCCCATGTCGTTGCAGATCTTGCCGAGCACGCAGCGCACGCCCACTTCCTGGGTGGCCGCGGCGATCGTCGAGATGTCGCTGTCCGAGCGCGTGCCGGCGTCGCAAACGGTCGTGAAGCCGCCGCGCAGCGCTTCGAGCGCGGCCAGCCTGGTCGACAGGTACAGCAGGTTCTCGTCGAGGCAGTTTTCGAGCGGGACCCAGATGCGGCGGTAGATCTCCGAGGGCTCGCCAAACGCGAGCGCCTTGCCGAACGACTGCGTGAGATGGTGATGCGCGTCGACGAAGCCGGGCATCAGCAGCTTGCCCGGCAGCGCGAGCGGCGTCAGCAGCGGGTAGCGCGCAACGAGTTCGTCGGCGTGGCCGATGTCGCGAAAGCGCCCGTTGGCGACCACGACCGCATGCTCGCGCACCGGACCTTCGGCGAGCAGCAGCGTTTCGGGCAACAGCAGCAGTTCATCGGCGCACAGTTCGGTGCGGGAAAGGGAGCAGGGCGAAGCGGCTGTGGAGCGAGTTTGCATGATGATGAAGTTGGGCTGTATGGGGTTCAGTGGCAGGAAGGGGTTTCGTTGACGGTTGCTTCAAGCGCGCCAGCCGCATGGGATGCGTGGGCCGCATGGGCGGTGCGGCTTGTGCGGCTTGTGCGCGGCCGCCAGCGCAGGCTCAGGTGTTCGAAGATCAAGTTGACGATCACGGCGGTGAGCGCGCCCATCGCGAGCCCGTTGCCGAGCACGATTTGCAGCGTCGCGGGAAAGCGGCTGTAGACGCCGGGCACGACGATCGGCAGGATGCCCATCGTGAGCGCGGCGGCGAGCGTGTACATGTTGGCGCGCGCGCGCAGGTCCACCTGGCGCAGCAAGTTGATGCCCATGACGCCGATGATCGAGAACACGATCAGCGCGGTGCCGCCCACCACCGCGGCGGGAATGGCGTTGGCGAGGCGCGAGAGCGGCGCGAGCAGCGCGATTACGATCAGCAGCGCGCCGGCCATCGCGGTGACGAAGCGCGAGCGGATGCCGGTTGCCTCCACGATGCCGATGTTTTCGCTGCTCGTAATGATGAGCGAGGTGCCGAAAAGCCCGCCAACCATCGACATGAGCGCATCGGCGCGAATGGTTTGCGGCACGGCTACGCGCGGGTCGATTTCCTTGCCCACGATCTCGGCGATCGCCACGGTCTGGCCGGTGGCCTCCGCCATCGAAATCACGCTGAAGATCAAGAGCGGCAGCGCGGCGAAGAGGTCGAAGCGCGGCATGCCGAACGGCAGCGGCGTGGGCAGCGTGACGAGCGCGCCGCTCCAGACGCTGGCGAAACTCATCAAGCCCAGCGCCGAGGCCAGCGCCGCGCCCGCAAGCAGGCCCAGCAGCACGGCCAGTTGCCCGAGCATGCCCTTGAAGAGCTTCGCGAACAGCACGGTGAAGGCGACCGTGGCGAGCGCGAGGCCGATCCCGGCGGGGCTGCCGAACTCGGCGGTGCCGGGGCGGCCAACGATCACCACGCCGTAGATGCGGATCAGGTTGACGGCGACGAGGATCAGCATCGTGCCGATCACGATGCGCGGGAAAAAGCGCAGGCAGCGGCGGAACACCGGCAGCAGCAGAAAGTAGAACAGGCCTGTGAGGATGGTCGCGCCGGCGGCCGTGCGCAGGTCGGTTTGCTGCGCGATCAGCACGAACAGGACCACCGGCGCGCCGCCCGGCACCATGATGAACGGCAGGCGCGCGCCAAAGCGCAGCGGGCCGAACGATTGCAGCAGCGTGCCGATTCCGCAGACGAGAAAGGTCGCGCTGATCAAGTCGACGGTCAGCGCCGACGACAGCCCGAGCGCTTTCGCGACCAGAAAGACCGCCGTGATGGGGGAAGCGGCCACCACCAGCACGTGCTGAAGGCCGAACAACATCAGTTTGACGAGCGGCAAGCGCTCGTCTACGGGGTGAACCTGCTGGGCTTTCGTCATGACTGCGTGTCTCCATGTGCCGCAGACCGCCTCACGTCTGCGAGGGTGTGTCGTTGTTCTGGGGAAGCTGCTTTACAAAAACCGCATCCCAAATCGATTTGGGATCGCGCGCAAAAAATTGGGCGGGCGCCCAAAATCGATTTGCTATCGTAGAATGGTGCGTCCCGAAGGCCTTGTCAAGCCGGATTATTTATCGACCGATTGGTCGCGATAGCCCACAAACCCCGGACTCCAAGCGAGAAAAACAGCATGCAAAGTTCAGCGCCGCCCAAGCCGCGGCCGACCATTGCCGACGTTGCCCGCGCAGCGGGCGTCTCCACGACCACCGTTTCGCATGCGTTGAACGACAAGGGCTATGTCGATCCGCAAACGCGCCAGCGCGTGAAGGACGTGGCGCGCGAACTGGGCTACCGCCCGAGCGTGCGCGCGCAGCGGCTGCGCACCGGCGAAGCGCGCACCATCGCGCTGCTTTCGTCGATGCCGTTCGAAATCGCCGGAGGCGCGTCGCGGCTCGGGTTTCTGATGGAAATCGCGGCGGTCGCGGCCGCTGCCGCGCTCACGCGCGGTCTCGCGCTGGTGCTCGTGCCGCCCATCATGGCGGGGCGGTTGCCGCTCGAGCAGCTCGACATCGACGGCGCCATCGTGATCGAACCCACCGCCGACGATGCGAACGTGGCCCATCTGCAGGCGCGCGGCTTGCCGGTCGTGTGCCTCGGGCGCATGCCCGGCAACGACGCGCTGCCCTATGTCGACATCCACTCGTTCGCCACCACGGCGCTGTTGCTGCGCCATCTGCATGAGCAGGGCAGCAGGCGGATTGCGCTTCTGATTGGCGCGCAGCAGCGCAATTCATATGTCGAATCGCGCGCTGCGTACGAGCAATTCTGCGCGGAGCACGACATGACGCCCGTGATCGCCGTGGCCGACGAAGCGGGCGGCGAGGAAGCAGGCCGCGAAGCATGCGCTGCGCTGTTGCAGCAGCACCCGCAGCTCGATGGGCTGTGCGCGCTGGTTGACGCGTTTGCCGTGGGCGCGGTGCAGGGCATTGCCGACGCAGGCCGGCGCGTACCCGAGGACATCAAAATCGCGACCCGTTACGACGGGATTCGCGCGCGCAGTTGCCGGCCGCCGCTCACGGCCGTCGATCTTCACCTCGACGAAATGGCCTCGCAAGCCGTGGCGCTGCTGTTCGATCATCTGGCGGGCAAGGGCGGGGCGGACTTTGCCACGCCGCCCGATCCATCACTGGTGATTCGCGAGTCTTCGGCTGCTGCCCGGGACAACGCCTGAGGTTTCGCGCGCAACAAAGCCTGGATGCCTGCAAACCACCTTCGCGGGTTTTCAACGGCTCCAGGCAATTCCTGAGTCACAAATCAGGAAAACCTGATTTCCGCTACGTGTCGGCATGCCTATTCTCCCTTTACGCAAATACACGCAACGGAGGATTCGTGAACCGTTCTGAAGACGTCATTGAGGCTCTTGGACCAATCAGGGCGAAATAGGACCGGCATTAAATGAGTGACTTGCCTGAGGCTGGCTTCGACTGTCTCCGTCGGACGAGCCTCGGGTTTTTTTTCATACTAAAAGAGGATTTAAAGAAGTTAGATATCGTTTAAAGGTTCGTCCCATTTCATCCAATCGCACTTTCCCTTGCGTCGAAAAATATTCCAATTGCATATTCTGGTTTTCGATTTTCGATAAGATGTGCAGCGGGAACGCATAAAAGATTCCCATCGGGATAAGGGGTCGAGCGAAGCGGCGTTTTCGCTTGGTCAAAAACGAGAATGCGCTTCGCGCAAGCCTGAAGCAGCATCGAATAAGTTGGCGAAATGAGGCGACGCTTCAATACGGTCGTTGGCCGTTTCATCCGGGGAAAAGGCACACCCCGCCGCGCGGGCAGATGGGTCACGCCGGCGGCTTTGGCCGTCCTGTTGATGTCCTTTTTCTGGGCGCATACGCTCGCGGATTCTCACGGCCCGAAGCAGTCCGTGCTGCGCGTGCTCGCGTGGCCCGGCTATGCGGACGAGGACTGGGTTCGCGCATTCGAGAAGCGCTTCCACGCCAAAGTCGAAGTCACGTTCGTCGATTCCGACGAAGCGCTCTGGGCCCGCATGCACAGCGCGGAGCCGCAGCCGTTCGACGTGCTGGCGGCCAATACCGCCGAGATCGAGCGCTACGCGCAAGCCGGCCTGCTCACCGCGCTCGACCTTTCGCGCATTCCAAACCGCCGCTGGCAGCAGCCTTATTTTCAGCGGGTAGCCGAGATTCGCGGGCTCGTGAGCGCGGGCCGCACCTACGCGATTCCGTTCACCTACTCGTCGATGGGGCTTATCTACGACCGCAAGCAGATTGCCGAGCCGCCTCATTCGATGCGGGCGCTATGGGATCCGCGCTATCGCGGCAAGGTGCTCGATTTCAACAGCGCGCAGCACAACTTCTCGTTCACCGCGCTGGCGCTGGGCTATCCCGACCCGTTCCACCTGACGCCCGAGCAACTGCGCACCGTCACGCGCGAACTCGTGCGCTTGCGGCGCAATCTGCTCACGTACTACACGTTGCCCGAAGACGCCACCGAGCAGTTCGTGCAGCATCACGTGGCGCTGATGTTCGGCAATTACGGCACGCAGCAAGTCGAGCAGCTGCGCCATGCCGGCGTCGACGTGGGCTACGTGATTCCGGACGAGGGCGCGCTGGCGTGGCTCGATTGCTGGGCCATCACGCGCAACGCGACCAATCCGGCGCTGGCCTACCACTGGATCGACACCATGCTGGAGCCCGATGTCGGCAAGCAGCTGACGCAGCGCGAAGGGCTTGCCAACACCATGACGCCCTTGTCTGGAGTTGCTTCCGGCGATCGCGCCGGTGCGGGGCCGCGCCTCGTCTGGATCCAGGGCGTCGAGAGCACTGACGAGCGAGAAGTGCTGTGGCGCCGGATCAAAGCGGGCGACCCGCTGGAGCGCTTCGCACCATGATCAAACTCGGACTGACTTCGCGGCTTTCGATCCTGCTGGTGTGCATTGGCGTGGCGGCGTCGGGTGCAACGGGCTATTCGACCTATCGCGCCAATCGCAAGATGCTCATGCACGAAGCGGAGCGCAGCCTGCTCACCTCGACGCAATTGCTGAGCCAGCGTTTCACCGCCGCGCTCGGCGACGTTGCCGACGACGCGCTCGTGCTCGCGACCCTGCCTTCGTCGATGGCGGTCGCGCAAGGCGACGCGCCGCGTCCCGCCGATGCGCGGCTCAAGCAGGTGTTCAGCGGCTTCATGCTGCATCACGCCGAATATCTGCAGATACGCCTGATTTCGCGCGGGCAATACGGTCTGGAGCGCGTTCGCGTCGAGCGCGACGCGAGCGGCATCGAGGTCGTGCCCGATGACCAATTGCAGGAGAAGGGCCAGTTTCCGTACGTGTACGACGCGCTGGCAGCGAATGCGGAGCGCGTCTACATCTCGCCGATCGGCCTGAAGGCGCAGCATGGTTCGGAACCGGGCTCGACGCTGCCGGTGGTGATGGTGGGCGCGCCGGTGACCAATCAAAACGGCGACAAGGTGGGCGTGCTCGTCATCGACGTGGATCTCACCAAGGTGTTCGAGCGCATCGAACGCGATCTGCCGTCCGACTACGCGGTGTATATGGCCAACGAGTGGGGCGATTTTCTGCTTCATCCGGACCCCGGCCAGACCTTCGGCTTCGAGCGCGGCCACCGCGTGCTGATGCAAAAAAGCTTTCCCGCCACCGAGCCGCTCTTCACGAACGGGCCGCCGAGCCTGACGTTCAACGGCTTTGCGCGCGGCAACGAGCCGCCGGCCGAAGTGTTCGCGTTCGTGCGCTCGCCGTTCGGCCTCGCGGGCGGCAAGCGCTTTATCGCGCTCGGGCTCGCGCGGCCGCTCACGGACGTGCTCGCCCCCGCCAACGAACTCGGCGCGCAAATCATGCGTCTCGTGCTGATCTCCAGCACCATCGCGATCGTGCTGGCGATGTTGTTCGCGCGCGCGTTGGCGCGGCCGCTGCGCACGCTCGCCTATGCAGTGACGCACATCTTCGACGAGGACGCCATCGAGCGTTTGCCGGTCGGGCGCTCGGACGAGATCGGTGTGCTCGCGCGCTGCTTCGACCGCATGCGCATGGAGATCCGCTCCCAGGTGGATGCGCTGCATGCCCGCCAGCAGGAGCTGGCGCACCGGGCGGGGCACGACCCGCTGACCGGCCTGCCCAACCGCGCGCACTTCCTCGAACAGTTCGAGCTGGCGATACGCCGCGCGGCGCTGAGCGACGAGCCGCTGGCAGTGATGTTCGTGGACCTGAACGACTTCAAGCAGATCAACGATCAATTCGGGCATTCGACCGGCGACCAGACGCTCGTGGCCGTTGCGCAGCGCCTGCGCGCGGCGTTGCGCGGCACCGATGTGGTCGCCCGCTACGGCGGCGACGAGTTCGTGATCCTGGCGGGCGGCGTGCGCTCGACCGACGCGCTGCGCGTGGCCGCTGGCCGCGTGCAACTGGCGATGGAGGCGCCCGTGCAACTGGGCGAGCATCTGATGACGGTGGGCGTGAGCATCGGCATCAGCGAATTTCCCGCCGACGGCAAGTATGCCGAAGAACTACTGGCGAAGGCCGATACCGCCATGTATGCGGCGAAAGCCGCAGCGGGCTCGCACTTCGTGCGCTATCAGGAGTTGGCGAGCGCGTCGGAGGGCTGACGCCCGCGCCGATCGAGACGTCTTCACCCGGCGGCCCGGTCAACACGAAATACACCGCGCCCGGCATTGGAGCATGCCGCTGCGTTCCCGGCCAGGAACCGGCATACCTCGCGATGCATCCATTGCACGCCAGGGCTCGTCGCCAGCGCACGCCAGGAGCCGTGCACGAGGCCGGCGCCCACAGGGGCATGCGCGTGGCCGCCCGCCGCGCGAATGCGCTCGGCGAACACGCGCGCGTCGTCGCATAACGGATCGTGCTCGACGCCAATCGCGAGCGTGGGCGGCAAGCCGTCGTAGCGAGAGGCTTCGAGCGGAACGGTCCATGCGGCAAGCGTCCGATTCTCGACGTCCGCGCCCCAGTACAGCGCGCCGTAGTGTTTTACGTCGGTGAGCGTGAGCATCGGCGCGTCGGCTTGCGTATCGCGCGCGGGCAGCTGCGGCTCGATACCGAGCAGCGGATAGACCAGCGCGATGCCATCCACGCCGGTAATGCTTTCGTCACGCAAACGCAGCGCGACGCTCGCGGCGAGCGTGCCGCCCGCGCTGTCGCCTGCGAGTTGCAGCGACCGGGGCAGCGCTCCGAACGGCAAGCGCCCGGCGAGCGCTGCACGCGTGACGGCGAGGCAATCGTCGTGGGCGGCAGGTGCGGGATGTTCGGGTGCAAGCCGGTAGTCGAGCGCGACCACGCAAAGGCCCGTATCCGCTGCGAGGCGCGCCGTGATCAGATCGTGGCTTTGAATCGATCCCACGACAAACCCGCCGCCATGAAAATACAGCACCGTGCCCTTCGACTGCGCGCGCCCGGCGGGCGCATACAACCGCAGCATCACCGTCTGACCAGCGGGCGAGATGAACGGCGCATCGTGCGTGCGCACGCCATCGGGCAACGGCGGCGTGAACGCGGCGGCAAACCGTTCGTACGTCGCGCGTTGATCGTCCACGGTCGCAGCGGGGTGATCGCCCGAATACAACGCATTGGCGCGCTCGACGAACGCGGCGATCTCAGGTTCGAGCATGATTGCGGGCTTGCGCAGGCAAAGCAATCACGCGCCCGGCATATTCGGCAACCGGCAGCGCGGCCTGCCGGTCGACGAGCGAGCGCACGCGCGTTTGCACATCGCTATCGAACGCGGCAGAGCGCGGCCCGCTCGTATCGACGTGCAGCAGCATTTGCTCGCCGGCTGCGACGGGTTGGTCGCCATCGTCCGCGAACATTTCGAGGTACAGATGAATCCGCTTCGCATCGTGAGCGAGCGCGCGCATTTCAACGCGCACCTGCGCGCCTTGCTTGATTTCCTGCAGATAGTGGATATGCGCTTCGAGCGTATAGATCGAGCGGCCGCGCGCTTTTCGCACGCTGTCGTCGAGGCCGATCTCGTCGATCAGCGCATCGACGGCAAAGCTGAAGATCAGCATATAGAACGCGTCGCGCAGATGGCCGTTGTAATCGACCCACTCGGCGCGCACGACATCGTGATACGCCGACAATTGAGCGTGTCGCGGCATGGTCAATGGCTCCGTTGTTTTGAATGAGGGTTCGTGCTCGCGGGGCATCGTGCTTCAATGCCCTGCGAGTGTCCAGACAGTGCTCGACTTTATTCGTCGGCACCCAGGCCATGGCGCGCTTTTGTGTCGGCAATCGCTTGCAGCACGTTCGTGATGCATTCGTCGCGATAGCGTTCGAGTTGCTTGATCGATCGCGGCCCCACCTGCTGCGCGGTTCCGTCGACAACGCGATCGATCAATTGGTCGGTCAGCTTCGGCGCGACGAGCTTGGTCCACGGCAATTCAAGTGCGGGACCGAACTGCTGCATGAAATGGCGCATGCCCGCGTCGCCGCCCGCGAGCGTGTAGGTGAGGAACGTCCCCATGAACGACCAGCGGATGCCCGCGCCAAAGCGGATCGCATCGTCGATTTCGCCCGTGGTCGCAACGCCCTCGTTGACGAGATGCAGCGCCTCGCGCCACAACGCTTCGAGCAGACGGTCGGCGATAAAGCCCGGCACCTCCTTGCGCACATGCAGCGGCCGCATGCCAAGCTCGTGATAGATACGCATTGCGGCATCGATAGTCGCAGGCGCCGTGTGCTCGCCGCCCACCACTTCGACCAGCGGCAGCAGATAAACGGGGTTGAACGGATGGCCGACGATGCAGCGTTCGGGATGCAACGCGCGTGCATAGAAGTCGGTCGGCAACAGACCCGACGTCGACGACGCGATGATCGCATCGGGCTTCGCCGCGCGGCTGATCTGCTCATGCAGCGCGAGCTTGAGTTCCTCGCGTTCGGGTGCGCTTTCCTGAATGAAGTCGGCCTGCGCGACGCATTCTTCGATCGTCTTCACGAAGCGCAACCGCTCCTGCGAGGCGCCTTGTGCGAGTCCAATGCGTTCGAGCGCGGGCCAGGCGTTCGCGACATTGTCGCGCAACTGTTTTTCCGCGCCCGGGGCCGGGTCCCATGCCACAACGTCGAGTCCGTGCGCCAGCGCGCGCGCGACCCAGCCGCTGCCGATCACGCCCGAGCCGATGGCGGCGAATGTCTTGATGCTGGTGATCTCTTTCATTTGCGGTGATGATCTGGAAGGGTTGAATGGGGTTAAAGCGGTCGATGTGTTTCGACGTGTCACGCGTACTGTTCGGCGGCGCGCTTGTCGAGCAGCCGTTCGCCGCGTGCGCGCAAGCCGAGTTTCTTGCGGCCTTCGGCGGGCGTCAGCGCGCGGCCGCCCAGACGCTCGATGATCTCGATGGCGCGCGTGACCAGGGAACCATTGCTCGCGGGCACGCCCTTGTCGAGCCAGATGTTGTCTTCGAGGCCGACGCGCACATGCCCGCCCAGCAGCATCGCTTGCGCGACCATCGGCATTTGCATGCGGCCGATGCCGAAGCCCGCCCATTGCGCGCCCTCGGGCAGGTTGTCGGCCATCGCCTTCATCGTCGTGGTGTCGGCCGGCGCGCCCCAAGGAATGCCGAGGCACAACTGGAACAGCGGCGGCGCATCGAGCAAGCCTTCCTTCAGCAATTGCTTCGCGAACCACAGATGGCCCGTATCGAAGATCTCCAGTTCGGGCTTGACGCCGAGTTCCTGAATGCGCTTCGCGCCTGCGCGCAATTGAGCCGGCGTCGACACATAGATATAGTCGCCATCGCCGAAATTGAGCGTGCCGCAATCGAGCGTGCAGATCTCCGGAAGCAGTTCTTCCACATGCGCAAGCCGCGTCAAGCCGCCGACCAGGTCGGTGTTCGCGCCGAAACGCATCGGATCTTCGCCGGGACCGATCTCGAGGTCGCCGCCCATGCCCGCGGTCAGATTGATGATGACGTCCGTATCCGCAGAGCGGATGCGATCGACGACTTCACGATACAGGTTCGGATCGCGGCTGCCGCGCCCGGTTTTGGGATCACGCACATGGCAATGCGCGACGGTCGCGCCTGCTTTTGCAGCCTCGATTGCCGCGTCGGCAATCTGCTTGGGCGTGACGGGAATGGCGGGGTGCTTGCCGACGGTGTCGCCTGCTCCCGTAACGGCACAGGTCACGATTACTTCGAGGTTCATGCTTGCAATTCCTGTTAGACGTTGCAATGGAAAGTACGCAGTGCTGCTGGAGATACGGGATCAAAGACCGAGATACGCTTTCACAGCGGGCAAGCCGTCCTTGCCGTCATAGGTCTTGACACCTGCCAGCCATGTATCGAGAACTTGCGGATTCTGTTTCAGCCAGGCCTTGGCGGCGTCGGCGGGCTTCTCTTTCTTCATCACCGACTGCATGACCACGTTTTCGATTTGCGTCGTAAAGCGCAGATTGCTGACGAGTTTTCCGGCGTTCGGGCAGCGCGTCAGAAAATCGGGCGATGTCAGCGTATAGACGCGCGCTTCGCCGTCGTTGGGACCGAATACGTTTTCGCTGCCGGTCAGATATTTCATGTCGAGCTGAATGTTCATCGGATGCGGCTGCCATCCGAGAAAGACCACCCATTTCTTCTCGCGCACCGCGCGCTCGACGGTCACGAGCATGCCCGCCTCGCTCGATTCGACCAGCTTGAATCCGCCCAGACCGAACTGGTTGGTCGCGATCATCTTCTGGATCGCGGCATTCGCGCTGCTGCCCGGCTCGATGCCGTAGATCTTTCCGTCGAGTTCGGCGCGATGCTTGGCGATATCGGCGAAAGTCGTCAGGCCCGCATCGTATTCATAGGTCGGCACCGCAAACGTGGCTTTCGCGCCGGTAAGGTTGGGCGGCTGCAAGACGTTGATCGATTTGGACTCGACGAACGGCGCAATCGCTTTTTCCTGCACGGGCCACCAGTAACCGAGCGATACGTCGAGCTGCTTGCTCTTCAATCCCGCGAACGAAATCGGCACGGAGGCGACCGTCGTCACGGGCTGATAGCCGAGCCCTTCGAACACGGTCGACGCGAGCGCCGTGGTCGACGTGATATCGGTCCAGCCGATGTCCGCGAAATGGACGGCGCGGCAGCTCGCCGGATCCTGTGCGAAGGCGGGCAATGACATGGCCGCGATAAGCCCGGCGAGACCTGCGGTAATGGCTTTGAAGCGTAACTTCATGACGATCCCCTTGACGCGTTATAGGGCGAGCCTGCATGGCGGGCGGCGATTCAGACGACTTGAACCGATCCGGTGTGCGATAAAGGTACAGGCCCATATTGCGTTCAAATCGACCGCCAGCGACCCGTTCTTGCTTGCGAGCGACCATGAGGGAAAACCACAGTGCGCGACGAGCGGCGTTCGACGGGCGCGGCTTGTGCACTGCGCAATCGAGCCGGTTTTTTTGCGTCGCTTGCCGCCTCGCATGGCGCTTGCTACGCTCGCTAGATTCGACGCATCCGCTTCACGTGACCTCCCGAGCATCGAGTGATGCCCCAAGACATCTCATTCCTGTTGCTGCCGGGCTTTTCGGCCCTTGGCTTCATGTCGGCCATCGAGCCGTTGCGTGTCGCGAACCGCTTTCGCGAGAACCTGTACCGCTGGCACATCTTGAGCGTCGACGGCGCGCCCGTGGCCGCGAGCAATGGCATTTCGCTGAACGCCGAAGCGGCGTTCGCCGACGCCGATGACGTGCAGACCGTGTTTGTGGTCGCAGGTTTCGAACCGCTTGCATGCTACAGCCGCGCGCTCGGCGACTGGCTCAAGCGCCTCGACCGCGCGAACGTCACGCTTGGCGGCATCGATACGGGCGCATTCATCCTGGCCGAAGCGGGACTGCTTCGGCCAACGGATAGCGTGACCTTGCATTGGGAAGCGCTGTCTGCGTTTCGCGAGCGTTACCCGTCCGTGGAGGCGAGCGGAGATCTATTCGAAATCGGCGAAGGGCGCATTACGTGCGCGGGCGGCACGGCTTCTATCGACATGATGCTCGACCTGATCGCGCTTAGCCACGGGGCGGCGCTTGCCTCGGCGATCTCCGAACAGTTCGTGCTGAGCCGCATCCGGCAGCGCTCCGATCATCAGCGTATGGAAATCGCCGCGCGCTATGGCGTGCACAATCCTAGGCTGATCCAGGTGATTGGCGTGATGGAGCAGAACATGGAAGAGCCGCTTGCGCCGGCCGATCTCGCGCAGGCCATTGGCGTCACGCGCCGGCAGCTCGAGCGGCTCTTTTGTTCGCTGCTCAAGGACACCCCGACGCATTTCTATCTGCAATTGCGGCTCGATCGTGCACGGGAGCTTTTGCGCCAGACCGATATGTCGATTACGGCGATATGCGTGGCGTGCGGGTTCGAATCGCCGTCGCATTTTTCACGGACCTATCGCGCGAGGTTTGGCATGAGTCCCCGGCGGGACAGGAGTCCGGGGAGTTCTGGGGCGGGGGCGCAACAGCTCTGATTCATCGTGAGTTTATTGCGCGCGCAACCATCGTGCCGAACATCAGGTGTGCTCGCGCGTGCCGACGTCGCTCAGTTCATTGAACAGCCATCGCCGGAAAAGCGGCACCGCGGCGGGTGCGGGACGCGCGGGCGGACAAACGAGGTAATAGCCGCGCTCGCTCGTCACCGGTGTGTCGAGCAGCCGTACCAAAAGCCCGGATGCGATCAGTTCGTCGGTCAGCGGCGTCCAGCCCAGCGCGACGCCCTGGCCCATCAACGCGGCCTGCACGACAAGCGAATAACTGTTGAACATGAGGCCCTGGCTTTCTTCCGGCGCGGCAAGGCCATGGGCGGCAAACCAGGTGTCCCACGCGAGCCAGCGCTCGGGCTGGGTCGGTTGCACGTGCAGCAGCGGCAACGCGGCGAGATCGGCGGCGTGGCTCACGGCGCGGTGCGCGTCGCGAAACGCAGGTGAGCAGACCGGCGTGACGGCTTCGGCGAAGAGCCGCGTCGAGGTGCAGGGCGGCCAGTGGCCGTCGCCGAATGCAATCGCGATGTCGGCGTGATCGCGGTGAGGATCGTAGCCAAGCTGCGACGTGACGATCTTTACGTTGACACCCGGCATCGATGCTTTCAGGCGCGCGAGGCGCGGCATCAGCCAATAGGTGGCAAAGCCCGCGTCGGTGAGGATCGTCAATGCGCCCGTCGCGCGGCGCGCACGAATGCAGGTGGTCGCCTCGCGAATCGTGTCCAGACCGCTGCGCACGGCTTCGTAAAGCAGCGCGCCTTCGGCCGTGAGCGTCACGCCACGATGGCCGCGCTCGAACAGCGGCGCGCCGAGGTCTTCCTCCAGTTGCACGATGCGCTGGCTGACCGCAGGCTGGGTCGAGCCGAGCTCGCGCGCGGCGGCCGTGAAGCTCGCGAGGCGCGCGGCCGATTCGAAAGCCGACAGCGTCTGCATGGGCGGAAGACGGTCTGGACCGGACATAACATCCCCTTATGGGCCGATAAGCGTACGCCGCCTTCACAAAGGTCGAGTCGGCGGCAATAGTGAAGTCCATGCGGCGAGTCACAGCGATGCCTTCATCGCCGCGTAACGACACATAACCGTACGATTCTAATCCGCCCCGCCAATGAGCCCTGTCACAAAGCAGAATATCCTTGTCCTGATGGCCGACCAGATGACGCCGTTTGCACTGCGCGCGTATGGCAATCAGGTTTCGCTGACGCCGCGCATCGATGCGCTTGCGAAAGAAGGCGTCGTGTTCGATTCCGCGTACTGCGCGAGCCCGCTGTGCGCGCCGGCCCGCATTTCGATGATGACCGGCAAACTGCCGGCCGCCACCGATGCATACGATAACGCCGCCGAATTGCCTGCACAAACGCTAACGTTCGCGCACTATCTGCGCGCGGCGGGTTACCGGACGATTCTTTCGGGAAAGATGCACTTTTGCGGCCCCGATCAATTGCACGGTTTCGAAGAGCGGCTCACGACCGACATCTATCCTGCTGATTTCGGCTGGGTGCCCGACTGGGACCGCCCCGATGTGCGTCCGAGCTGGTATCACAACATGAGTTCGGTGTTGGATGCAGGCCCATGCGTGCGCACGAACCAGCTCGATTTCGACGATGAGGTCACGTACACCGCGAGTCAGAAGCTCTATGACATCGCGCGCGAGCGTGCTGCGCAAAGGGACGAGCGTCCGTTCTGCATGGTCGTGTCGCTCACGCATCCGCACGACCCGTATGCGATTACCCGGCAGTACTGGGATCTGTACCGCGATGAGGACATCGACATGCCGCGCATCGCGCTGACGCGCGACGAGAGCGATCCCCATTCTAGACGCCTGCGCGATCTCTACGAGGCGGACCTGACGCCGCCGACCGAGCAGCAGATTCGCAACGCGCGGCACGCGTATTACGGAGCACTGTCGTATGTCGACGCCCAGTTCGGCGCAATACTCGATACGCTGAAGGCGACCGGTCTTGGCGACGATACGATCGTGATCGTCACGTCGGATCACGGCGAAATGCTCGGTGAACGCGGGCTCTGGTACAAGATGACTTGCCTCGAAGGCGGCGTGCGCGTGCCGCTGATCGTGCATGCGCCGAGGCACTACGGTGCGCGGCGGGTGGCGGCGGCGGTCTCGCACGTCGATCTGCTGCCGACGCTGGTCGAGATGGCGACAGGCGCGCGCCGCGCGCAATGGCCCGACCCGGTCGATGGACGCAGCCTGTTGCCGCACCTCCAGGGCGACGGCGGCCACGACGAAGCGATCGTCGAGTACTTTGCGGAGGGCGCAGTTGCGCCGATGGTGATGATTCGCCGCGGCACGTACAAATTCATCCATACGCCCGTCGATCCCGATCAGCTCTATGACCTCGCGAACGATCCCGACGAATGCGTGAACCTCGCGCCGGATCCGCAAGCCGCGAACCTCGTGGATGCGTTTCGCAGGGAAGTCGCGCGGCGCTGGGATATCCCTGCATTGCATCAGGCGGTGCTTGCGAGCCAGCGCCGCAGACGCTTTCATTTCGAAGCGACGACGCAGGGTGTGATCCGCTCGTGGGACTGGCAACCGTTCAATGACGCTAGCCAGCGCTATATGCGCAATCACATCGAACTCGACACGCTGGAGGCCATGGCGCGCTATCCACGCGTTGCGCGCTGAATCGCATCAATACGGGAGTCCACGATGAACAAACGCTGGAGAAGTTCGCTTGCGAAAGCGGTGATGACGGTCGCCATGTTTGGCGCGGCCTTGACGGGGCCGTTGCATGCTGCCGAACCGCAAAGCTGCACGCAGGTCCGCATGGCCGATCCCGGGTGGTCGGATATCGACGCGACCAATGCCGTGGCGGGCGTATTGCTGAAAGCGCTCGGCTATCAGCAAAACGTGTCGAATCTTTCGGTGCCGATCACCTATCAGGGCATGAAAAAAGGGCAAATCGACGTATTCCTCGGCAACTGGATGCCTGCGCAAGGCCCTCTCGTGAAACCGTTCGTGGACGAACGTTCAATCGACGTACTGCACGCGAACCTGACCAATGCGAAATTCACGCTGGCCGTACCGGACTATGTGGCGGCGGCGGGCGTGCACTCGTTTGCGGATCTCGTCAAGCATGCGGACCAGTTCGACGGGAAGATCTACGGTATCGAACCGGGCGCGCCCGCCAATCAGAACATCAAGAAGATGATTGCGGAAAAGGCATTCGGGCTGGGCGACTGGAAGATCGTCGAATCGAGTGAAACAGCCATGCTTACGCAAGTGGAGCGCGCCGTGCGCGACAGACGGTGGATCGTATTCCTCGCGTGGGAGCCGCATTTGATGAACACGAAATTCCACTTGACCTATTTATCGGGCGGCGACGCGTTTTTCGGCCCGAACTATGGCGGCGCGACAGTGAATACGGTGACACGGGCGGGCTTTGCCGGCCAGTGCGGGAACCTTGCGCGGCTTTTCCAGCAAATGACGTTCAATGTCGATCTGGAAAATCAGATCATTGCGGACGTGCTGCAAAACAAGGTCGATGTGAATGCCGCAGCGCGCAATGCGTTGAAGGGCAATCCGGGTTTGTTAAATGCATGGCTAAAGGGTGTGACGACCACGAGCGGTGCGGATGGATTGCAGGCGGTGCAGGCGCAACTCGGTATTCACTGAATACCACGGCGCAGGCGGCGTTATCGGTATTGAAATGAAGGGCGCGCAGTTCTGCAATGAACTGCGCGCTGCTTCCCAGTACACGAACTTCGAAGGGCATCACTGGCATCAGGGTTCGCTCGGGGCGCTTTATCTATTCGGCTATAGCTTCACGCCGTCGACCACGACGACCCAGGCCGACGTGCGTATCGGCATGCGGCATTCGTTCTGAGCGCGCGAGGTTAGACGGCACTCGCCCCCGCCATCTCGCTGCTCGAATGCAGCAGCGTCGCGCGGAAGTTGCCCACCAGTGGCCGCAGATTGACCTTGTGCCACGCGGCCCACAGCGCGGTGCGGTAGCTGAACCACGCCAGCTCGCGCAGCACCACGCCCGCCGGCGCCTGGTGGCGCAGGCTCTGCTGGATCATCGTGAGCCCGAGGCCAGCGGCGACGAGGCCGAGCGCCGCGAGCGGCTCCGTGGCCTCCATCGCGATGTCGGGGGTGAAGCCGGCCTTCGCGCAGGCCGCAATGAAGTTGTCGTGGCGCAGCGCGCCTTCCTCGTGCATCACGCCAATCCACTTCTGCGCCGCGAGGTCCTCGGGCGTCAGGTGCTTTGCCACCGCGAGCGGATGGCCCTCCGGAATCGCAAGCAACATGGGGTCGTCGAGCACTTGCGCGGCTTCCAGATCGGGGTCGTCGGCCGGCGGCGGGTCGCACACGAGCGCGATGTCGAGGCTGCGCTGGCGCAGGCCCGTAAGCTGTTCCGCCGAGCGATAGTTGTAGAGCGCGATGTGCACGTCGGACTTGTCCTCGCGCAGCCGCCGCAGCGCATTGGGCAGCACGCCCGAGTGCATGGCGTTCTCCAGATAGCCGATGCACAGGCCCCCTTCGTCGCCGCGCCCGAGCCGCCGCGCGAGCGACTCCAGGCGCTTCGCGTGAGTACAAAGGAGCAAGTCGATGAGTATCAAAGACAAATTGCCCGCTGGCACGCAGCTGGGCTTTGGTGCGGCGCCGCTGGGCAACATGTTCCGCAACATCCCCGAAGACGAAGCGCTGGCGACCGTAAAGGCCGCCTGGGACCAGGGCGTGCGTTACTTCGATACGGCCCCGCTGTACGGCGCGGGTCTCTCGGAAATCCGTCTGGGCGATGCACTCGCGGGCTACAAGCGTGACGACTACGTGCTGAGCACGAAAGTGGGCCGCGTGATTCTCGACGAAATCGAGGACGTGAGCGCACGCGATCTGGGCGAGAAAGGCGGCGTGTTCGCATTTGGCCGTCCTAACAAGATCGTCAACGACTACTCCGCCGATGCCACGCTGCGCTCGGTCGAGGACAGCCTCAAGCGCCTGAAGACCGACCGCATCGACATCGTCTGGGTGCATGATGTTGCTCAGGACTTCTACGGCGACGAATGGCTCTCGGTGTTCGAAACGGCGCGCAAGGGTGCGTTCCGCGCGCTGAGCCGTTTGCGCGATGAAGGCGTGATCAAGGCGTGGGGTCTTGGCGTCAACCGCGTCGAACCGGTCGAGCTGCTGCTCGACCTCAGCGAAACGAAGGCGGACGGTTTCCTGCTGGCGGGCCGCTACACGCTGCTCGATCACGAACGCGCCTTGCAGCGCGTGATGCCTTGCACGCTAGCGCACGGTGCGGAGATCGTGGTTGGCGGTCCGTATAGCTCGGGCGTGCTCGCAGGCGGCCAGAATTTCGAGTACCAGAAGGCTTCGCCGGAGATTCTCGCGAGAGTCGAGCGCATCAAGGCCGTTGCCGCGCGCCACAACGTGAGCGTGAAGGCTGCCGCATTGCAGTTCTCGCTGGCGAACCCCGCCGTTGCCGCGGTGATCCCGGGCGCGAGCAAGCCGCAACGCATCGCGGAAGACCACGCCGCTGTGAAGGAAGCGATTCCTGCCGGTTTCTGGCGCGATCTGCGCGAGCAGGGGCTGGTGGCCGCGAATGCGCCGCTGCCGATCGATAACCGCGACAACGCCTGAAGGAGAACGACATGGCACAAGCAAGCGCATCCATCAGGATTCCTGATTCGGCCGATTCCGTGTGGCAACTGATCGGTGGCTTCAACTCGCTGCCGGACTGGCTACCCTACATCCCGTCCAGCGAATTGAGCGAGGGCGGCCGCGTGCGGCACCTCGCCAATCCGGATGGCGAGACCATCGTCGAACGGCTGGAAGCGTTCGATAACCGCGCGCGCAGCTACACCTATTCGATTCTCGAAGCGCCGTTTCCCGTCACGGAATACCGCTCGACGTTGCAGGTGCGCGAGATCGACGGCGGCCATGCAGCGCAGGTCGACTGGTCGGGCGAGTTCACGCCCAGCGGCGTGAGCGACGAGGAAGCTTCGCGCCTGTTCGAAGGCATTTATCGCGATGGGTTGCAGGCGCTCGCTGCACGTATGCAAACGCGCTAGCCTTCGCCGCCGGGGCCGTCGTGCAATGCCTCGATCAGCATTCGTGCGCCGGCCGAGAGCGGCGCGCTTCGTTTCGTTCAGCGAGCGCGGCTACGTTGATGAGTTTATTTAACTAAGTAGTGACTTTTTCTCAATAGCGTGCCCAATCGGCGAGGGGTAGATTTTCAGCGGAGCAGCAAACCCAGAATAAATACAGTCAACCGGTTCGGAACACAGGAGACAGTCAATGAGAATGGGCAAGCTTGTCAAACATGCGATCTGCGTGGCGGCCATGGCGTGCGTGGCCGGTGCGGCTTTTGCTGGCGAAACCATGGACCGCGTCAAGTCGCGCGGTACCGTCGTCGTCGTCACGAGCGCGAAATGGCCTCCGCAGGCCTATCTGAACGACAAGCACGAATTCGAGGGTTTCGATGTCGACGTTGCGAAGGAGATTGGCCGGCGGCTCGGCGTTAAGGTCCAGTTCGAGACGCCGCAGTTCAGCTTGATGACCGGAGGTCATTGGCACGGCAGATGGGACCTTTGCGTTCTGTCCGTCACGCCGACGAAGGAGCGCGAGAAGCTCCTCGATTTCCCGGCCGTGTATTACTACAGCCCCTATGTTTTTGCCGTTTATAAGGATTCCAAAATCGCTTCGCGTAGCGACCTGGGCGGCAAGGTTATCGGCGTCGAGGGCGGCACGACGTCGGAGGACTACATCAATAAGCATCTGAACATCGGCGGCCCCGATGTGCCCGAGTTCAAGTACCTCGCGGGCGATCCGAAGCAGGTGAAGACCTACGGCTCGACGCTGCTGCCCTACGAGGACCTGCGCCTGGGCGACGGCAAGCGGCTCGACGCGATCATCACGCCCGAGCAAACGGCGCGTGAGGCCATCAAGAACGGCTATCCGATCAAGATCTTGCCGGGCGATTACGCGTTTCGCGAGCCGCTTGCGGTCGTGACCGACAAGGGCGACCCAGATTGGGACAAAGCGGTGGGCGGCGCCGTGGCGCAGATGAAGCAGGACGGCACGCTGACGAAGCTCAGCGAGCAGTGGTTCGGCAAGGACTACACCAAGTAATTCCTGATTTTGCATGCCGCATTTGCCCGGGCAAATGCGGCGTCTGCTCATCTGTACCCAACCCAACTTAATTCGACTCATTTAAACCCAAACGCCGCGACATGCAAAACGCCGGGAAATCAACGCTTGCGGACTACGTGGATAGCTATTATTCGCGCACCCTCCGCAACGATAACGCGAGAGCGCCCATCGATACGGACATCAACGTGGATGTTTGCATTGTGGGGGCGGGCATGGCGGGAATCACGGCCGCGCTCGAATTGCTGGGCCGGGGCCGCACCGTTGCCTTGCTGGAAGCGAAGCGCGTGTCGTGGGGCGCTTCGGGGCGCAACGGCGGCGTCGTGAGCCCGGGCTATTCGACGGGCGTGAGCAATATCGCGCAACACGTCGGCATGGACGAGGCGAAAGCGCTTTACCGGATGTCGATAGAGGGCGTCGATATCGTTCGTGAAAACATTCGCCGGCTCGATATTGATGAAGCGGGGCCGGTGAGCGGCGTGCTGCGCTTGTCCCGTCACGAGAATGCCAGCGAAATGACGGCGCATCAGCAATGGCTGTCGCGCGAGTTTGGCTACGAGGTCAATTATCTTTCGACTTCGGAGGTCAGGCAGCGGGTGGTTTCGGACAAGTACCGCCAGGGCTTGCTCGACGAAAACGCCTTTCATTTCCATCCGTTGAATTATGCGCGCGCTCTTGTGAGCGAAGTCGAGCGTCTGGGCGGCCGAGTCTTCGAGCATTCGGAAGTTGTGTCGATCAAGGATCAAGGCGCAAGCAAGCGGGTAACGACGGCGCGCGGCAGCGTGACGGCGCGCGACGTGGTGCTCACGTGCGGTGGCTACACGGGTAGCCTGGTGCCGAGACTCGCGCGCAGCTATCTGCCGATCTCGACTTACATGATGCTCACGGAGCCGGCTAAAAGCGCGATTGCTTCGGCCATTCGAACGCGCGCCTCGATTGGCGACAGTCGCCGCTCGAGCGACTATTACCGTCTCGTCGACGATGGCGAGCGTGTGCTCTGGGGCGGCATGATCACGACACGTCGCTCCGATCCGCACCGGCTTGCCGACGCCCTGCGCAATCGCATGGTGGACACCTACCCGCAACTGAAAGACCTCGCGGTTCAGGTTGCATGGTCCGGGAAGATGGCTTATGCGCGGCACCTGATGCCGCTGATCGGCCGTCTCGAAGACGGCATCTGGTATTGCATGGGATTCGGCGGCCACGGCATGAACACGACAGCCATCGGCGGCCGCGTGATTGCCGAAGGCATTACGGGCACATCGAATCGATATCAGTCGTTCGCGGCGCTCGGGCTGCCCTGGAACGGCAGCTATGTCGGGCTCGCGGTCGCGCAGCTCACGTACTGGAGCTACCAGATGATGGACTTCATGCGCGAGCGCGCCGCTTGAGTGCCAGGTGAGCAAACCACGACCTGCTTCACGGAGGGAGAACATGTTTGTCGAGCAAGCACAGGACGCCCAGAGGGGCTGGTGGGCGACCGCATTGTCGGCGGTGATCGTTGCCGTGGCGGCTTTCATGATGCTTGCGCAGGGCGCGCCGCAATGGCTGCCGGCTTTGAACCTGCCATGGCTCACAAAGCTCGGCGCGATGCCGGGCGGGTTCCATAAGGCGCTGGTGTTCGCCGGCGTCGCCGTCGCGCTTGTGGCGAATGGCTATTTGCTCACGCGCTTGCCGTCGCGTGCGCAGATCGGCATCGTCTGGTGCGAGTTGTTGGTGCTGCTCGTCGCGTTTCTTTCGACGTTCGACCTGAGCCTCGAATTCATTCACCGCAAGATCGGCTATCTGATCATGCAGGGCGCGACGACCACGCTGCTGGTCTCGGCCATCTCCATCGCGATTGCCTTCATGCTCGCGCTGATTGGCGCGCTCGCCAAGCTTTCATCCAACGGTATCGCGGTGGGCATTGCCACGTTTTATACGTCGCTGTTTCGCGGCCTGCCGCTGCTCATGCAGATTTTCATTCTGTATCTCGGCCTGCCCCAGTTGGGTTATGTCGTCGATCCCATTCCCGCTGGCGTAACGGCGCTCTCGCTGTGCTATGGCGCCTACATGACGGAAATCTTCCGCGCGGGCATTCAGAGCATTCCGCACGGCCAATGGAATGCGGCGCGCGCGCTCGGCTTCACGCCTTATCAGATGATGCGGCTGATCATTCTGCCGCAAGCGATGCGCGTGATCATCCCGCCCACCGGCAACCAGTTCATCGCCATGCTCAAGGACAGCTCGCTGGTCTCGGTCGTGGGCGTGTGGGAACTGACCTATGTCGCCACCACGGAAGGCCAGAAGGAATTCCGGCACATGGAGATGCTGGTCAGCGCCGCGCTTGTCTATTGGGTGATGTCGCTCGTGCTCGAACTGGTGCAGTCACGTATCGAGCGGAGATTTCGCAAAGCCGTGCGTTGATGGCACGGCGGCGCATACATGAATGGGAAGATTCTTCACTGATCATCGACGCACTACGTCTCGCTCCAAAGCCGCAAAAGATTGTGATAGCAGCCCACGAGACTACGGCGCGCGCTGGCGTCCGCATCGCTGGCGTTCAACCGCTGGATGGCGGTGTCCATATCGAACAGCAGCGCGCGTTTTGTGTCGTCGCGCACGAGGCTTTGCACCCAGAAGAAGCTCGCAACGCGCGCGCCGCGCGTAACCGGCCTGACCTGGTGCAGGCTCGTGGCTGGATAAACAATCATGTCGCCGGCAGGCAGCTTCACCTCCTGCACGCCATAGGTGTCCTCCACCACGAGTTCGCCGCCCTCGTATTCGTCGGGCGACGAGAGAAACAGCGTGACCGAAACGTCGGTGCGCAGCTTCATGCCATTGGGCAGCACGCGCACTGCGCCGTCGACATGGCTGCCGAACGTCATGCCCCCTTCATAGCGATTGAATAGCGGCGGATACACCTGGTTGGGCAGCGCCGCGCTGATAAAAAGCGGATTGCGCTCGATAGCCGCGAGCACCACGTCGCCCAGTTCGCGCGCGAGCGGCGTGTGCTCGGCAATCTGCCGGTTGTGCTTGACGGGCGCGCCCGACCATCCGGCCGTGGCGCGGCCATCGACCCATGCGTCGCCCGCGTGGTCGAGCCGCTCGCGCAGCGCGCGCACCTGCTCGGGCGTCAATACGTTGGGGACGTGGATCAGCATCTCTTGCTCCCTTCCTTTCTGGATTAGAAACGATAGTTCGCCGTGGCGAGGAACGTGCGGCCGACGCCCGGCACCGAACGACCGCCATCGGAGGGAACGAGTGCGTCGTAGTAGAACTTGTTGGTGATGTTCAGCAGATTGAACTGCACGTCCCACTTTTTCGCGTGATACGCGGCCATCGCATCCCAGCGCGTATAGCCGCCCGTTTCCACATAATTCGTGTTCGACGCATAGCGCGACGACATATAGGTCGGGCCGCCGCCGATTTCCCAGTGCGGCGTGAGTGCATAGGTGGTCCAGAACGTGAAGGTATTGCGCGGCGTATTGGCCGGCGTGTGGCCCTGGGTGCCGTCGAGCGCCTTGAGGATCACGCCGTCCATATACGTGTAGCCCGCGAACACTTGCCACTTGTTCGTGATGTGGCCCGTCGCGCCCGCCTGGAAGCCGCGCACGCGAATGTCGCCTTCGAGCAGGTATTCGCCGCTCGATGTTTGCGTGCGCGCGTTGTCTTTCTCCTGCTGGAACAACGCCGACGTTACCGATAGATTGCCGCCCAGCAAATCCCACTTGCCGCCCACTTCATACGACTTCGTGCTCTCGGGCGCGAGGTTCTGCGTGTTGTTCGTGACCGTGAGCGCTTCGAGCGACGGATTGAACGAGGTGCCATACGAGAAGTAATACGACTGCCAGTCGGTGGGCTGGTAGATCGCGCCCGCGCGCACGCTCGTGAAGGTGTTGGTCTGGTCGGCGTAGGCGGGCGCGTTCACGCTGTTCGTTATATGCGCCTGGAAACGATCCCAGCGTACGCCGCCGATGAGTTTCCAGTGCTCGCCAATCGACATGGTTTCATTGAGGTACGCGGCCAGTGAGGTCGCGCCCGATTCCGCGTGATTGCCCACGGTCTGCGTGACGTTCGAGGGCGTCGGAATGTAGACGGGGTCGAGCAGCGAGACTATCGGCAGGTTATTGCGTGTATACGCCTGGTTCGTATAGCTGTCGTGGCCGATTTCGACGCCCGCAATCATCTCGTGCTTCACGGCGCCCGTGGAGAACTTGTATTGCGCCATCGTATCGTTATAGATCGAGTGGTTCTCGATCACGCGGTCGTGGCTCGCGAGCTTCACGTACAGCGATGAAAGCGGCAGCGTCGTGTAGTTGCCGTTCTTTAGCGCGGGGCTCGTCGCGAGCGGGCCGGTCAGCACGGCGCCTGGGGCGGTCTCGCGCGCGTCGGTGAGCGAGTGCGAGAACTGTGTCCGGTTGCTGATCTTGAACTGCTCGTTGAAGGTGTGATCGATGCGCGCTTGCACCGTTTGAACGTCCTGGATCGTGCGGTCGTCGGTGAGGCCGTAGTAGGTGCTCTTCGACGGCGCGAACGGATGCCCGTTGATCGATTGGACGCCGTAATCGGGCATATCGTAGTTATGCTGAATGAGCGCCGAGAGCGTGATCTCGGTGGGCGTGCCAATGCCAAAGCGCAACTCGGGAGCGAAGCCGTAATCCTTGTTTTTCATCTCGTCGCGCGTCGAACCCATCGACTGGCCAAACGCGTTCAGGCGGAACGCGGCATGGTCGCCGAGCGGGCGGTTTATGTCGAGCGTGGTGCGATAGCGGTCGTCGGTGCCGAGCGTGGCCGAGACTTCGGTGAGCGGCTTGAGCGTCGCGTGCTTGGTCACCTGATTGATCACGCCGCCTGTCGAGCCGCGCCCGAACAGCATCGAAGAGGGGCCGTACAGCACCTCGATCGAATCGAGGTTGAAGGTATCGCGGTAGTACTGGTTGCGGTCGCGAAAGCCGTCCAGATAGATGTCGTTTTGCGCCGTGAAGCCACGCAGATTGATGTTGTTGCCGATCTGCCCGCCTTCCGCGCCGCCGATCGTAATGCCCGGCGCGTTGCGCAAGGCGTCCTGGAACGAGGTGGCGCCTTGCGATTGCATTACGGCCTTGTTGATGACCGTGACGCTTTGCGGGATGTCGCGCAGCGCCGTGGGCGTTTTCGCCCCCACGGTCGAGGTTTCTGCCTGGAAGTCCTGATTGCTCTGTCCCGGGGCCTGGGCAGAGATGGAGATGGCGGGCAGCGTGGCGTTGTCCGTTGCCGGAGTGGCAGGAGTGGCCGGCGCAGGCGGCGTTTGCGAAGCCGCCTCGCTCCGCTGCGCGGCAACCGGCGCGCTCTGGGCGAGCGCGGAAGAAGCAAAAGGTACGGCAAAGACCAGCGCGAGCGCACTCGCGAGCGGCGTCCTGTTCGACATGGGGGCCCTGTGCAAGGAAAAATCCGCGCGATCGGCTGCGCACGAGTGGCGGCGCAACAGAGGGCACAACAGCGCGGGCGGGGTGGCTGGCTGAGCCGCCCCAAGATGCACGGGGAAACGACGCTAGGCTGGCTGGTCCTGGTTTAAACGTCCCGAATACTGCTGGGAAATGAGAATCGATATCATTCCATATATTTCAGTCTGTTTCAATCGGTCGGCGGCATTTCAGCAACACTTTCAGCCGCTCATCGCGAGGGCTGCTGTGTCGCTGTGGGTGATCGCCGTTGAATGAACGTGCCCAAGCAAAAGACGGATGCGCTCACCCTCGTAGGGTTGGTCGTCATGCTGCCGGATTGCCCGCAGAACCGTCTGTCTTCCAAGCTGAAAGGCGAGCCGGATCTGCTCGTCGGTGCTGTCGGCTGCGCCCAGCGTTTCGCAGACGACTTCATACGGAATGGCAAATGCACGGTACCCCCACGCGAACCCGTACGCGGAAAACCACAATTCGGTTCCGTGAGAGAGTACGGGCGCCGTAAACCAGATGGTTGGCTCGTTCATTGAGTTCACCTTTGAGAAGACATCAAGTCATCGACTTCGCGTTTCCCGTGCCGCCCGGTTGTTTGTGGCAAGTATGGGTCGCTTCCGTGTCGCGGTGCTGGGGGTTCCGATGTATCGCCGAACAACAGGCTATGCCTCGAGCGCAGCGTTCGTTTGACGTATGTCAATGCTGTGCGAGCGATTGACAAGTCCGGTTATGCGTCTGCGATGCATTGGAAAAAGGGGGGATTCCTCATACGTGAATGGTTGGAACGATCAGCGGCCGCGAAATCTCCGCATGCTCAGGCGGTCGCGGCGGCGTTGACATGCATCAATCGGCGAACGGGCATGGGCGAGTCTAGTTCCAGATAGCGGCCGTACCTGGACGAAGGGGGATGAAATGGCCTGGAATCGCCGATACAGCCTGATCAGCCATGTGCGCTCGTCGCTGTGGATCGTACCGCTCTTCGCGGTGATGTCCGCCATGATTCTCAAACGAGTCGCTGTTGCCGTCGGCGACTGGCTCATCAACACGCATGGCTATGACATTGAGAACGGGTTCCTCTCCGTGAGCGCGGATGAGGCACACGCCATACTCGACCGCATCTTCACGCTCAACCTGTCGTGCCTCGTATTTACGTTTAGCTCATTGCTCGTCGCGATCCAGATCGCTGGGGGGCAATACACGCCGCGCATCATCGCGACAACCCTGCTCCGGAACAACGTCATCCGCTGGGTGGTGGGGCTGTTCGTCTTCTCAATGCTCTGGACCCACAGGACGATGACCGAGCTCGGGCAGGGCACGCTGATACCGCAATTGCAGGTCGCCCTTGCCACCGCGATCGGGCTCGCATCGCTCGTGGCGTTCATTCTGCTGATCGACTATTCGGCGCGACTCCTGAGGCCGGTGAGTCTTGTGGGCCGTGTCGCCGAGCTGGGATTCACCGTCATCCGCAATGTGTACCCCGATAAGTTGTCTGAGCAGGGAGACGCCGCCCTGTCGGACGATGCCGCGGCGGCGGAAGTGGACAGTGCACGAATGAGACGTGAGCCAGCGAACCGCGTCGATTGCCTGCACGGCAGGTCCGGCGTCGTGCTGGCCGTCAATCTGCCGGGCCTTGTGCGCGAGGCGCAGCGCGCGGATTGTTTTATTGAATTCGCGGTTCAGGTGGGCGATTTCGTTGCAACCGATGAACCGCTTTTCTATCTGTATGGCAATTCCTGGAAGCTGGACGGCCGTCGGCTGGAAAACCTCGTCGCATTCGGCTCTGAACGGACGATGGAGCAGGATCCCATGTTCGCGTTCCGCATCGAAGTGGATATCGCGCTGAAAGCGCTTTCACCGGCCATCAACGATCCGACGACAGCAGTCCTGGCAATCGATCAATTGCACAGGCTGCTTGGAATGGTCGGAAAGCGCTCGCTGGCCAACCGGGAAATCTACGACGAAAGCGGGCAACCCCGTGTGGCCTTTTACACGCCTGATTGGGAAGACTATGTTCATATGTGCTTCAGGGAAATCCGGATGGCGGGAGCCGGAAGCATCCAGATCGGCCGACGCCTTCGGGCCATGATCGATAACTTGACGATGACGTTGCCTGCATCACATCACGCCGCTTTGCGCTGCGAACGGGACCTCCTTGATGCAGCGATTGAACGGGAGCAAATTCTGGCGGAGGACGCGATCCTGGCGCGTATCGGCGACACGCAGGGGCTGGGCGGCTCATCCGTCGCGTCCAGCGCAAGGAACCGGCCTCGACTCATTGTCAACATGCACCCTGACCACAAGTCAGAATCGGGAGCCACCACGCATGCGAGGCGATAAAGAGCAGGCTGCCTTGCGGCAGGCAACTGACCTGCATCAATCTTGAGGTTCGGCGCATGATTATCGTGGATCAATGATGGCCGGTTACATGGGAGCGGGGCAAACCTTCGACGACACGATCGGCGAATTCCGGTTGAACGGCCTGGGAGGAGAACGCGATGAATAAAGAGTATGTTCCCGCCGGGAGTGCTGACGCGACTTCCCCTGCCAGAGGCTGGCGCGCGATACTCGTGCCGGCGCAATGGTTGCCCGGTTATCGGTTGGCGTGGCTTTCATCCGATCTCGTCGCCGGGGTCACACTAGCTGCGTATGGAATACCCGTGTCGCTTGCCTATGCGACGCTCGCCGGTTTGCCGCCCCAATACGGCATTTACTGCTACCTGGTCGGCGGCATCTTCTACGCCTTGTTCGGCACCTCCCGCCAACTGGCTATTGGACCGACTTCGGCAATTTCGATGCTCGTTGGCGTGACGGTCGTGGACATGGCAGGCGGCGACCCTGGACGGTTCGCCTCCATTGCCGCATTGACAGCAGTCCTTATCGCGATCATGTGCCTGATCGGCTGGATTCTGCGGCTAAGCGCGCTCGTCAACTTCATCAGCGAGACCATATTGCTGGGCTTCAAGGCGGGCGCTGCGCTGACCATTGCGCTAACCCAGTTGCCGAAGCTTTTCGGGGTCAAGGGGGGCGGGGAGCAGTTCTTCGAACGCGTTTCGATTTTGATCGGACAGCTTCCAGACACCCAGCTCGTTGTGCTCGCCTTCGGGATCGGCGCGCTTGCCCTGTTGATTCTCGGCGAAAAGTTTTTGCCGGGACGTCCAGTCGCGCTATTCGTGGTCGCGCTATCCATTGTTCTGCTTTCAGTGACGCCGTTGGGCGCGATGGGATTCAAGGTCGTCGGCGCATTGCCGCGCGGTCTGCCGGTTTTTCACCTGCCCTCGCTGCGCATTCGGGACGTGGACGGCATTGTTCCGTTGGCGTTTGCCTGCCTGCTGTTGTCGTATGTGGAAAGCGTGTCGGCGGCTCGCGCCATTGCCCAGAAAAACGGCTACGAAATCGATCCGCGCCAGGAACTGCTGGGACTCGGCGCTGCAAACCTCGCCGCCGGTCTCTTCCAGGGGTATCCCGTTGCGGGTGGCTTGTCCCAGTCGTCGGTCAACGACAAGGCTGGCGCCAAGACTCCGCTCGCGCTGGTATTCGCTTCGATCGCCATCGGTCTATGCCTGATGTTCCTCACAGGCCTGCTGACCAACCTGCCCAACGTCGTACTGGCAGCCATCGTGCTGGTGGCGGTCAAGGGTCTCATTGACATTCGCGAGTTGCGTCACGTTTGGCGAGTCAGCCGCCATGAGTTCATGGTGTCGATGGTCGCGTTCGTTGCAGTCCTGTTGCTGGGAATTCTCAAAGGGGTGATCTTTGCGGTGCTGGCGTCGATGCTTTTGTTGATCCGGCGCGCCGCACATCCGCATGTGGCGGTCCTTGGCCGCATTCCCGGCACGCACCGCTATTCGGATATCGAGCGCCATGCCGACAACGAACAAATTCCCGGCGTGCTGATGTTTCGCGTGGAGGCGTCGCTGCTTTACTTCAACGCCGACCACGTGCGCGCTGCGATTACGGCGAGCATCCTGGCCGCGACTTGCCCCGTGAAACTGGTGATACTGGACCTCTCGAATTCTCCCGCGGTGGACATCGCGGGCGCCAGGATGCTGGCGACTTTGCACACGGATCTTGTTGGCGCAGGCAGGCGCTTGCGTATCGTGGCCGCTCATGGCAGCGCGCGCGATATGTTGCGCGCCGAAGGGCTGGAGGAACTCGTTGGCGATATTAGCCGACGGGTCTCTGTGGACGACGTAATCGAGACGTACTTGCACGAAAATTCTGATTGACCATGCAGCGGTCGCCGCGGCAGGGCAGGCCGGTCCCGACTTGCTCTTCGGCGCCAATGTGCTGGCGCGCTTCATCGCGTTACGCAGGAAGATTGCGCCTGACGCCTGAGATCGGCTCTCGTCCGCGCGTTTTCAGCCGCTCATCGCACCCTGCGTTCGCGGCTGCGCTTCAGCGCCTGCTGCGCAATGGCCGCCATTTCGCCGTCGCTGAGGGTGCTCGCGATGGCGCACGCGTAGGCATGATGCTGCTGCGTCATGGGCACGCACAAATCACGCGCATCCATATAGCGCAGCAAAGCGATCCGCTTGTGCCCGGCGGCAATGCTGTGCTCGTACAGTGACAGGGCGGCCTGCGGGTCGCGGCCCTGCGCGACCCGCTTGACGAGGACTCTCGTTTCGGTGCGGTTCATTGTTCACCGTATACGCGTTGGCAATGCCGGCCTGGCGGCCGGCAATCATCCCAACGCAGTGCGCTTCTTCTTCTCGGGGTCGTCGAAGGGTAGAGCGGCCGTCACGCCGCGCGCCTCGATGCTGCCCCTGACTTCCAGCGCAATACCGTCGCGTGCCTGGTCCACGTCCACGCGCGCGATGGCGAGCGAGCGCTTCGTGAGCCGCGAGTACATCCCGCAGGTAATGACGCCAACCTGGCGGCCGTTCTGCCACAACGTGTCGCCTGCAGCGGTGGCGCGCGATGCGCTGACATCGACGCCGTAGATCTTGAAGCGCTCTTTATTCGCGAGACGGAAATGCTCGCTGGCGCCGCAAAATTCCGTCTTGCCCGGCGACACCGTGAAGTCGAGGCCCAGCTCCCACAGCGTGTCGCCGGCTTTCTCGTCGCTGAACGCCCACGTTTCCGAATTATCGTAGGGATAGAACAGCAGATAGCTTTCCACGCGCAGCCAGTCGAGCGCCGCAAACGCGCAGGGAATGATGCCGAAGCCCTTGCCTTTCGAGAGGATCGTGTCCCAGATCAGCGGCGCATCCACGGCCTTGCAGAAAATTTCGTAGCCGCGCTCGCCCGTGTAGCCAGTGCGCGAGATCGTGACAGGGCGGCCGAAAAGGCGCGTCTGTATGTGGTGGAAGTAGGGCAGCTCCCGTATGCCGGGAACGTGCTCGGCAAGGAAGTCCACAGCGGCCGGCCCTTGCAGCGAAAGGTCGTGCAGATCGTCGTCGAACAGCACAGCAACCTGACGGCCCAGGGCGGAGCGCACGAGCCGCTCGTAGCCGGTGCCCGCGCCATGCACGACCATGAAGGCGTTCGGGCCGGTGCGGTAGACGATACAGTCGTCGATGAACTTGCCGTCTTCGTTGAGGATGGACGCGTAGGCCGATTTTCCCGGGTAGAGCTTGCTGATATCGCGCGTGGTCGCCCAGTTCAGCAAACTCTCGGCGTGCGGGCCGACGTAATGCACTTTCTTCAGGCCCGAGACATCCATGAGGCCCGCCTTGGTGCGGATAGCTTCGTGATGGTCTGCGAGATCCGCCGCATAGCTCCATGCCATGCCCATGCCGTTCCAGTCTTCCAGGTTGGAACCCAGCGCGCGATGACGGTCCGCGAGTGCCGAAATACGCCATGAATTTGCCATGGATAACGCTCCGTAAAGTGGCGATGAGGAATTGGCGAACCGCGCAGCGCCGGCGCTCCTCGATACTGCCGGCGCACGCAGTTTCCTTAACCTGCATTTTTGACGAATGCAGTTAGCGCCGCTATCCAGAAGAGGGGGTATGCCCAACGTGGTAGCGGCTGGCATCACACGCACAGTGCCTGGTAATGCTTTACATATCCTTCAGGAATGCATTAGAAACGATGCAGAAAGCCGATGCGGACCACGGTCTGATTCTCGCTCGACGAGAGGTCTGCCGCGCCGATAATGTGTGCCCCATCGAGGTCGGTGCCCGTCTTGCCGTTCGTGTGCTGATATGCGCCTTGCGCGTAGACCGAGGTCCGCTTGCTGAGCGAATAGTTCAGCGCCAGTGCGACCTGGTGCCAGTTCGGGCTCGATGAGCCTGTCGTCTCCTTGAAGTTGCCGTGCGTGAAGGTGTAGGCGGCGGCGACGGAGAGCGCGGGATCGATGAAGTACTGGCCGTTGATTTCGACGTTGTCGAACTTCCACGACGACCACGCTTGCGTGCCGATGTCTGGAGCATAGGCATTGCCGGTTGGGTCATAGACGTCGACGTGCGAGTAAGCAAGGCCGACATTCGAGCCGTCGCCGAAGGTCCATTTCACGCCCGCGCCGATATTCTGCTGGCGCGCGGCGGCAAATACGCCGTCGCCGCCCACCGCGCCGGTGCTGTTCAGATTGCCGTTGTTCTGACGCGTGTAGGCCACCGCGGCCGAGAAGGGCCCGGCGCCATAGGTGATCCCCGCGCTATAAGCGCGGTTGTTGGCGAAGTTGGTGGCGTTGCTGAAGCCATAAACGCCCTCGGCCTGAAACCCCGCGAATGTGGGGCTCACATATTTGACCGCGTTGTTGAAGCGGAAGTCCTGATCCGCGTTGTCGTTGTCGAACGGATGCGATGCGAGGTCGCCGATGGTGTTGCCCGCCGCTGTGAATGGGCTCCACATATCGACGATCGCGTCGTACTGGCGCCCGAACGTGAGCGCGCCATAGTTCGCGGAGCTGAGCCCGACGAACGCCTGGCGGCTAAAAAGCGTACCGTTCATGCTCAATGCGCCGTTGCTGGCATTGAAGCCGCTTTCGAGGGTGAAGATGGCGGAAAGGCCGCCGCCGAGATCCTCGGCGCCCTTGAGCCCGAAATTCGACGCATTGGCGTCGCCGCTGACCATTGCGAAAGCGCTATGGCCGCGTGCGTTCGACGTGTAGTTCAAACCGTCGTCGATCACGCCGTACAGCGTGACGCTGCTCTGCGCATGCGCATGGCCGGCTACGAAAAGTGCCGCGATTGCGGCGCAAGGAAGGTGCTTGTTCATGAGCTAGCGTTGGCTCCTGATTTGACGGACGAGACAGGAAAGTTCGTACTGGTGCTGGAGTTTCGTCGGGCGCCCGGAACCCGTACAGAACTGCATTGATTGCTCGCCGGTGATGCGTACGACGGCGGCGAAACATTCACCATGAACCGATGATGCGGGACTTCCACTTGCATTCTTCCCACTCGCGCGCCGGGTCGGAATCCATGACGATGCCGCCGCCCACGCAGTACACGCCCTCGCCGCCGCGATCGAGAACGAGGGTGCGTATGGCGACGTTCATCGAGAACCGGCCATCTGGCGCGAGCCATCCGATGCTTCCGCAATAGACGCCTCGCGGCGCGTTTTCGAGGCGGCGGATGTGGCGCATCGCGGCGATCTTCGGTGCGCCCGTGACCGAGCCGCACGGAAAGAGCGCGCGCAGGATGTGTTCGAGATTCGGCTCGCCGATATCGGCGGTGATCGTCGAGGTGAGTGTCCAGACCGTTGCGTACCGTTCCAGCGCGAAGAGGTTCTCCACCGCGACCGAACCGGTGCGCGCAATGCGCCCGAGGTCGTTGCGCAGGAGATCGACGATCATGATGTTCTCGGCCTTGTCCTTCGTGCTTGCCTGCAATTGCGCAGCAAGGCGGTCGTCTCGCTCGGGATCGGCGTCGCGCGGCGCGGTGCCCTTCATCGGCCGCGTCGTGAGCTTGCCGCCGCTGTGCTGCAGGAACAGTTCCGGAGAAAACGAAAGAATCCGGCGATCGCCGTCTTCGATATACGCCGCATGCGCAGACGGATTCGCGCTGGCCAGACGCCGGTAAAGCGCCCCCGCGTCGCCGCGCATACTCACGTCGAGCGCAAACGTATAGTTGATCTGATAAACCTCGCCCGCGGCGATCAGGCTGCGGATCTCGGACACCTGCTCCATATAGCGCTGCTTACCAATGCGCGGCGTGATCGAGATGATCTCGCTTTGCGCATCGTTTGCGAGGGCTTCGCACGATGGCTCTTCATGCGCATTGTCGAAAACGAGCGCGGTCAGAGGCGCTCGCTGTGTGTATTCCTCGTCGTCGCGTTCATGCAGTGATGGCTCGAGCCAATAGCCCACCTCGTAGTCGGCGATCAAGGCAATCCAGTGTCCGCTCGCGCGAGCCGTGTCGATTTCCTGCATCGCATCCGCGAACTCGCGGCGATTCCGAGCCGTGATCCGCGAGTGCGGGCCGCGCATGACGAGCGCACGTCCAGCAACGAAATCGTCGAATCGGCAAGTATCCATGGACGATGGGAAGTTGAACCACGAATCAATGCGGCGAGCATCGACGACCAAAAGTGCGTCATCAATGATTCGTAGTAGGTATCCCCCAGGGGGTAGGGGCGATGGGCTCGAATACGCCGGAGCGCAAGGAGCGAACGCCGGCATGGCGGCAATGGGGTAGAGCGTTTATACCCCCTATGGGAGGCGCGGCAGCCGCGCTATGTTCCCTATGCTTTGCGCAGGCATCACCCGGTATCGGGACAATACGAATCCGAGGAAATTGTGGAGACAGGACATCGAGCGGCGGACCAACGCGTGCAGACAGTGCACGAGATGATAGGCGGCGAAACCGCGCTCGCGCGCCTTGTCGAGACGTTCTACGACATCATCGAAACCGATCCCGAAGGCGCGAGCATTCACGCGCTGCATTTGAAGGGCTTCGGTCTCGCCCACGTCAGGCAGGCGCAGTTCGAATTTCTCTCGGGTTTTTTCGGTGG
Organism: Paraburkholderia sacchari; assembly: GCF_000785435.2. GTDB lineage: Bacteria > Pseudomonadota > Gammaproteobacteria > Burkholderiales > Burkholderiaceae > Paraburkholderia > Paraburkholderia sacchari. Next base: position 196,192 of record NZ_JTDB02000004.1, read on the forward strand.
CCCGCACTACTACCTCGAACGCATGGGGCACGCGAATCTGCGCACCATACATGCGCACATCGAGATCGGGCCGGCGGAGGTCGAGGCGTGGCTGGCGTGCATGCGCAAAGCCATTGGGCAACTCGGCTATGACGCTGACGTTGCGGCTACATTGATGCGGCATTTCACGCGATCCGCGCAAGCGCTGCGCAATACAGCGTAGCCCGCACCTCTTGACAAGGCACTGGCGTGCCGTCACCCAGGGTCTCTATCTACCTACAAAAACAGTATTGACACTCGGGCCTCCATCCACAATAAATACCACGGTGAAACTTTTTTGCTGATTGGGAAACACGGCCGAAACGGTCCAGGATTCCCCAATTGTTTCGCCATGACCGATGGAGGGATTGAGCATGAGTGACCGCTTGAGAAAGCGTATCGACAGCATGTTTGGCCGGGACCGTTTGATGGCCGGCATCGCATTGCTTGCGTTGTGGGTTGCGCTGGGCTTCGTCTACTTTGCGGTGAGCTTGTCTGCGGCTGATCCTGCGGTCCGGATTGCGCTGACGGTTGGGGCCACAGGCGTGGTCGTGTTCAATACCGCATCGGTGACGGCGATGGTGCGCCACTACAAGGAAGACAAGGACCATATCTACGGTCTGGACATTCACCATCTCGACGAGAACCGTCTGCGCAAGGCGGCGCTTCGCGACAGCGAGGAAGAAGAAGTGCTTGCCTGACCTTCCTGCCGCTGAACCATTCAACGCAATGCCGACTGAAGAGGAAACTCGACATGGCATCCGTATATGTTCCCCCTGTGCAGAAGGGCTTCGGGCAGCTGGTGGATAGCCTGTTTCTGCTCGTGCTCGTGTATTGCAGCCTGCTCGGGCCGCTGATGCTCAAGGCGCCGGACAAGCAGCCCGACCAGGCGCAGGCCGCGACCAGCCAGGTGTCGTGGCAGACGCTGGGCCAGAATCCCACCATGCAGGCGCAGTGGCAGAAACTCGGCTACAGCGCAGAGCAGGCGAAGCCCATCATCACCACGCGGTTCGACTACGTAGTGGAACCGGGCTCGCTGATCGTCACGGCGCTCGTGATCGTCGGCTATTTCGTATTCGTGCTGCGCGTGTCCGAGAAGCAGTATCGGCAGGTGATCGCGGAAAAATTTGGAGAGTGACGCCATGAACTTCTGGTCATTGCTGAGTCAGGCCGCATGGGCGCTCGCAATCCTGCTGTTTGCGTGGATTCTGGTCGATGCGCTGCGGGTCTCCCGCGAATACGACGACGATTTCCTGATGAGTTCAACCGAAGGCAGCGAATAGCCCTCGCGATAACCTCACGATAACCCTCGCGACGGATCCGCCTCAACCCGTCTGGATAGCCAATACAGGAGCGGCGCATGAGCGACGCAGCAACGGCAGGGCAGTCTGGAGAGCGCATCGCCCTCCTGAAAGTGCTGGGACCGATTCACGTGTGGGCGCTCGGCGTGGGCATCGTGCTCGTGGGCGAGTTCATGGGGTGGAACTTCTCGGTGGCCAAAGGCGGTGCATACGGGTCGCTGATCGCCTGCTGGATCATCGGGCTGCTCTACACCTGCGTCGCCATGATCGACTCGGAAGTGACCTCCACGGTCGCGGCGGCAGGCGGCCAGTATACGCAGGCGAAACACATCATCGGGCCGCTGATGGCGTTCAACGTGGGCCTCTATCTGGTGATGGCCTATACGATGCTGGAAGCGGCCGACGCGCTCGTGGTTGGCGACCTCATCAAGGCCGTGGCGGCGGATTCGGGTTATGCCATCGACTCGCGTCCATTCGCGCTCCTGACGATCGCCTTTCTCGCGTGGCTCAATTACCGCGGCGTGTTCGTCACGCTCACGGTCAATTTCGTGATCACGGCGATTGCCTTTCTTGCCATCGTCGTGCTGTTCTTCGGCGTGCAGCCGTGGAATCCGGGCCAGGTCCTGCTTCATCATCAGTTGCTGACGCAGTTGCCGTATGGCTGGCTCGGCGTGGTCGCCACGCTGCAGTTCGGCATGTGGTACTACCTGGGCATCGAAGGCACCTGCCAGGCCGCCGAAGAGGTGCGCTCGGCGGGACGCTCGATTCCGCTCGGAACGATGTGCGGCATGATCACGCTGCTGATTGCCGCCGCACTGACCTGGTATGTGGCCACCGGGCTCATGCCTTGGGAGTACCTCGGCCAGGCGGTGACGCCGCTCTACGACGCCGCGCGCCTCACCGGCAACAAGGGGCTGCAAACGCTGCTGTTCGTGGGCACACTGTTCTCGGCCATCGCGTCGGCCAACGGCTGTATCAACGACGCTTCGCGCGCCTGGTTTTCAATGTCGCGCGACCGCTATATGCCGATGTGGTTCGGCGCGGTGCATCCGCGCTATCGCACGCCGTACCGCGCGATCATCTTTCTGGTGCCGATTGCGATTTCGTTTGCGTTCACCGGCTTGCTCGATCAGGTCATTACGTTTTCCATCTTGTCCGGGCTGCTCGGCTATACGTTCATGTCGATCAACATCGTGAAGTTTCGCCGCAAATGGCCGCTTGGCAGCATCAATCGAGGCTACGTCCATCCGTTTCACCCGATACCGGCAATCGTGCTGGCCTGCCTGTGCTCCGCGACTTATTTCGCTACCTATCTCGGCTATGGCGCCTCGCTGCTCTCGATCATGGCGTTCTATATCGTCGCGTCGATCTGGTTCGCGCTGCATCGCTACAAATACGTCAAGCGCGGCGACCAGTTCACGATGAACTGGCCACGACCCAGGGACTATTGATGCGCGCGCATTGAATTCGACGCTAGCCATGGCGGCGGCGCGGGCGGTCATACCGCCCGCGCCGCATTCGTATAGGGAGGGTTCCGTCATGTCGATCACAGGCAGCGCTCCTTTCACGGCGTTTGCTGCGGTATTTGCCGCGTTATTTGTGGTGACGCTCGCCATCCACCATCGACGTGCGCGCGAATCGATCAGGATCCAACGCCGCAAGCTGTTCGATGGGTGTTTCGCGCTTTTCGACCACGTCACGCTGACGCAGGACGACGTCGCCTTTCCTGTGCTCACGGGCTCGTATCGCGGGCACAGCGTCCGGATCGAACCGATCGTGGATCAAGTCGTGTTCCGGCAGGTGCCGTCGCTCTGGCTGACCGTATCGGTGAGACAGAACTTGCCCGTCGCCGGAACGTTCGATCTGCTGGCGCGCAGGGCGAACGTCGAATTCTGGTCCCACGCCGGTGCATTGCCGTTGTGCGTCCCGCTACCGCGCGACTGGCCGGATCATACCTCGCTCAAGTCGGATCGTAAGGCATCCGAATTGCCGCTGCGCATACTCGATCCGCACGTGAGGACGCTATTCTCCGACCCGCGCTCGAAAGAGCTGGTCGTGATGCCGCGCGGCGTGCGCATCGTCTATCAGGTTCAGGCGGCGGACCGCAGCGAATACCTGGTGCTGCGCCGCGCGACGTTTCATGGCGCGCACGTGAGCGTTGCGCTGCTCGAGTCGCTGCTCGAGCGCGCGACGGCCGTATGCGCCGATCTGATGCAAGGAGATCCGATGCAAGGAGAGGAGCATGCAAGCGCACGAAATCGAAGCAGCGCAGAAACGTATTGATGAAGCGACTGGCGAAGCCGTCGAGAAAGCCTCAAAGCGGCCCCCGGAGCAGATCGTGCGCCGCCCCCTGCACCCGTGGGTCGTGCTGGCCGCCGCGGCGATATTGCCGGGCGCAGGGCAGGTTCTCAACCGCATGCCAAGGCGTGCGCTCATCATGGTGTTCTTCATGCTGTTGCTGGGCTTTCTGACGCTGCAACTCGCCGCGCCCGGGCGATCGTTCGTCGGCCGTCATGCGGGCGGCATCTTCGTCTATGCGATCGCGGTGCTAGACGCCTACGCGGTCTCGCGATATCGCCGGGAATACTTCATGCAGCGTCAACGCGCAGGCGGCATGTAAGCAGCGCGAAGCGGACCGGTCGCGTTTTGCTACCCCCAAGGAGGTAGTCCGAGGGGAGTGCTTTCTCAGCGAGCGATACCCCTGATTGGGTTCGTGGCAAGAAAAAAAGTTTATTGGCGTTGACAAGCGAAATTCCGCTGATTACTTTTAACCCACGTTCAATCCTGTCGAGAATCGGGTGCCCCTCATGTCAGAAACGCGCCGCTTTACCCTGACGTTGTCATGTCCCGACCGGATCGGCATTGTCGCTGCCGTCAGCGCGTTCATTGCCGAGCATCACGGTTTGATCATCGAGGCGACTCACCACGCCGACGAATTGGAAAAGCGCTTTTACATGCGCCACGAGATCGCGACCGACTCGCTGCCGGTCAGCCTGGAGACGTTTCGCGAGCGCTTCGCCCGCATCGGCCGCGAGTTCTCGATGGACTGGAAGGTGACCGATCATTCGCAGAAAAAGCGCGTGGTGATCCTCGTTTCGAAGCTCGAGCACTGCCTTTACGACTTGCTTGCGCGCTGGAAGGCCGGCGAGCTCGACATCGAGATTCCGTGTGTGATCTCGAACCACGAAACGTGGCGCAGCTTCGTCGAATGGCATGGCATTCCGTTTCATTACGTGCCGGTCACGCCGGAGACCAAGCAGCAGGCCTACGACCAGGTGCAGCGCCTCTTCGAGGACGCGCGCGCCGACACCATGGTGCTCGCCCGCTACATGCAGGTGCTTTCGCCCAAGCTGTGCGCGGCGTACCCGGGCCGCATCATCAATATCCATCATTCTTTCCTGCCGAGCTTCGTTGGCGCGAAGCCGTATCACCAGGCGTATGCGCGCGGCGTGAAGCTCACTGGCGCAACCTGCCATTACGTGACGGAAGACCTCGACGAAGGCCCGATCATCGAGCAGGACGTGATTCGCGTGCGCCATTCGGACCGGCCCGACGACCTCGTGCGTCTTGGCCGCGACATCGAAAAAGCGGTGCTGGCCCGAGGCTTGCGTTACCACCTCGAAGACCGCGTGCTGATACACGGCAACAAGACGATCGTTCTGCGCTAAAAGCAGCCCTGCTGTCCAACCCGGTTTGCCCGCGCGCCGCTGTGCGCGCGGACGAGAACAAGGAGTGAGCCATGCCGTGGCGTCTCGTGCGTTTTGCCATGTCGAAGAAGCACCCTGAGCCGCGGATGTTCACCCGGCATGACACTTTGCGCAGTTCTTATGACGTTGTGATCATCGGTGCGGGTGGTCACGGGCTCGCGAGCGCCTACTACCTCGCCCGCGAGCACGGCATCAAGAACGTGGCGGTGCTGGAGAAGGGCTATATCGGCGGCGGCAACACGGGCCGCAACACCACGATCATCCGCTCGAACTACCTGACGCCCGAGGGCGTGAAGTTCTACGATCAGTCGGTCAAGCTGTGGGAGGACCTCTCGCAGGACTTCGACCTGAACCTGTTTTATTCGACGCGCGGCCACTACACGCTCGCCCATACCGATTCGGCCATGCGCACGATGCGCTGGCGCGCGGAGGTGAACAAGCACTTCGGCGTGGACTCGGAGGTGGTCGGCCCGAAGGAAGTCAAGCAGGCCGCGCCGATGATCGATCTCTCGTGCGGCGGCGTGGCGCCCATTCTGGGCGCGCTGTATCACGCGCCGGGATCGGTCGCGCGCCACGACGCCGTGGCATGGGGCTACGGGCGCGGCGCCGACCAGCGCGGCGTCGAGATTCATCAGCAAACCGAAGTGCTTGGCATCGACGTGGTGGGCGGCAAGGTGAAGGGCGTGAAAACCTCGCGCGGCTATATCTCGACCAACAAGGTGCTGTGCGCGGTGGCGGGCTCCACGCCGCGCATCACCGACATGGTCGGGCTGCGCACGCCCATCTTCATCCATCCGCTGCAGGCGATGGTGAGCGAACCGCTCAAGCCCTGGCTCAATCCGATCCTGGTTTCGGGGAGCCTGCACGTCTATATCAGCCAGTCGGCGCGTGGCGAGCTCGTGATGGGTGCATCGCTCGACCCGTACGAGCTGCATGCCACGCGCTCGACCCTCGATTTCGTGGAGGGGCTCACGGCGCACATGCTCGAGATGTTCCCGTTCCTCTCGACCGCGAAGGTCATGCGCCAGTGGGCAGGCATGGCGGACATGACGCCGGACTTCGCGCCCATCATGGGCAAGACGCCGGTGGAGGGCTTCTATCTGGACTCCGGCTGGGGCACGTGGGGCTTCAAGGCCACGCCGGTGTGCGGCAAGACCATGTCGTACACCGTTGCGAACGATACGAACCATGAGCTGATCAACGGTTTCACGCTCGATCGCTTCCGCCGCTATGCGCTCACGGGCGAGAAGGGCGCGGCCTCGGTCGGACACTGAGCGGAGAACACGACGATGAAGATCATGACCTGTCCTGTGAACGGTGCGCGGCCCGTTTCGGAGTTCGTCTACTGGGGCGAATTGCGCCCGATGCCGGACCCCGCGAAAGCCAGCGACGACGAATGGGCCGACTACGTGTACTGCCGCAACGGCGCCGCAGGCGTGAAGAAGGAGTGGTGGTGCCATACCCCGAGCAACACCTGGTTTATCGCCGAGCGTGACACCGCGAAGGATCGTGTCATCCGCACGTATCTGAACGACGAGGAGGCGTAAATGCGTCTGGCACCGCATGCAGGCGAATGGATCGATCGCAGCCAGCAGATCGAATTCGGCTTCGAAGGGCAGCGTTACACGGGCTTTGCAGGCGACACGATCACGAGCGCCCTGTGGGCGTCGGAGGTCTCGGTGCTCGGGCGCAGCTTCAAGTATCACCGCCCGCGCGGCGTGCTCTCGCTCGCGAACCACGATGTGAACGCGATGTTTCAGGACGGCGCGCGCCTGAACGTGCGCGCCGACGTGACCGAGTTGATCGCCGGTGCGAACTGGCACGCGGTCAACACTGCGGGTGGCGTGGCCGCCGACCGTGGCCGCTGGATGGGCAAGCTCGCGCCGTTCCTGCCGGTTGGTTTCTATTACAAGGCGTTCTACAGCAAGCGCTGGTTTCCGCGCTGGGAGCGCATGTTCCGCAAGATGGCCGGGCTTGGCGTGGTCGATCTCAACGCGCAGCATGTGCGCACGCCCAAGCGCTACGGGTTCTGCGACGTGCTCGTGATCGGCGCGGGGCCGTCGGGTCTCTCGGCGGCGCTGGAGGCGGCGCAGCAGGGCGCGGACGTGGTGATCGTCGACGAGAATGCGCGTTCGGGCGGCAGCGGCACGTATCAGGCGGGCGGCGACATGGAACGTCTGGAAGCCGTGCGTGCGCTCGAAGCCAAGGTTCGTGCGCATCCGCGCGTACGCATGTTCAATCGCACGCTGGCCGCGGCTTACTATGCGGACCACTGGGTCCCGCTCGTCGAGCCCGATCGCATCACCAAGATGCGCGCGAAGGCGGTCGTGGTGGCCAGCGGCGCGTTCGAGCAGCCCGCCGTGTTCCGCAATAACGACTTGCCGGGCGTGATGCTCGCCTCGGCGGCCCAGCGGCTCGCGTGGCGCTATGGCGTGGCGCCGGGGCAGCGCGCGGTGGTGCTGGGCGCGAACGCCGACGCCTATCGCGCGGCGCTCGACATGCTGGAGCGCGGCATCAAGGTGAAGGCGCTGATCGACCTGCGCGAGACGCATCGCTTTGGCGTGCTCGCCCGCGAGCTGGAGGCGCGCGGTGTCGAAGTGCTGGGGGCGAGCTGCGTGATCGAGGCCGTGCCGAACACAGACGGCAACCGGCTTGCGGCGGTGCGCGTGGGCCCTACGCCGCCTGAGGGTATGAGCGTTTCGCACGAGCACACCCGGCAGATCGAATGCGACACGCTGCTGATGAGCGTTGGCTGGGCGCCGGCCGCGAACCTGCTGTACCAGGCAGGCACGGCAATGCGCTACGACACCGCTGTCGAGCAGTTCGTGCCCGATCGGCTGCCCGAAGGCGTGTACGCGTGCGGCCGCGTGAATGGCGTGTACACGTTCGAAAGCAAGCTGCAGGACGGTCGCCGCGCCGGCGCGCTTGCAGCCGCGCATGTCGGCTTGCTGGGCGGCGCGCCCGACTCGCGCAGCACACCGATCGCGCGCGAGCCCGAATCGCCTTCGCACGCATGGCCGATCGTCCCGCATCCGGCGGGCAAGAACTTCATCGACTTCGACGAAGACCTGCAACTGAAGGATTTCGAAAACGCCGTGCAGGAAGGCTTCGACAACATCGAGCTGCTCAAGCGCTTTTCGACCAACGGCATGGGCCCGAGCCAGGGCAAGCACTCGAACATGAATGGCCTGCGCGTTCTCGCGCGGCTAACCGGCAAGGCGCCGCAGGAAGTGGGCACGACTACGGCGCGGCCGTTCTTTCATCCGGTGCCGATGGCGCTGCTCGCCGGGCGCGGCTTCAATCCCGAGCGCCGCACGCCGATGCACGCGCAGCACGAGCGTCTGGGTGCGAAGTGGATGCCGGCGGGTGTCTGGCAGCGGCCCGAGTATTACGCGGTGGCGGGCAAGGACCGCGCGCGCTGCATCCAGGAAGAGGTGCAGGCGGTGCGTACCGGCGTGGGCATGATCGACGTGGGGACGCTCGGCAAGCTCGAAGCGCGCGGGCCGCAAGCCGCGCAGTTCCTCGAGCGCGTCTACGTGTCGAAATACGCGGGGCTCAAGTCCGGCATGACGCGCTATGCGCTCATGTGCGACGAAGCCGGCGTTGTGATCGACGACGGCGTGATCGCGCGCCTCTCCGACGATCACTTCTACTTCACGACCACAACCTCGGGAGCGGCGGCGATCTACCGCGAACTCTCGCGCCTGAACACGATCTGGGGGCTCGATTGCGGCATCGTCAACGTGACGGGCGCCTACGCGGCCATCAACCTCGCGGGTCCATACTCACGCGCCGTGCTTGCGAAGCTGGTCGACATTGATTTGTCGTCCGAAGCATTTCCCTATCTGGGCATTCGCGTGACGGGCATCGCGCTGGGCGCCAACCGCGTGCCGGCCAGGCTGATGCGGGTGGGCTTCGTCGGCGAATGGGGCTACGAGATTCACGTTCCCGCCGAATATGGTCCGGCGCTGTGGAGCGCGCTTTCCGAAGCGGGCAAGGAATTCGGCATCCGTCCGTTTGGCGTGGAGGCGCAGCGGCTCTTGCGGCTGGAAAAGGGTCACGTGATCGTGAGCCAGGACACCGACGGCCTGACGACGCCGCGCGACGCCGCCATGGAGTGGGCGGTCAAGATGGACAAGCCGTTCTTTGTCGGCCAGCGCAGCTTGCAGGCCATCGACAGCCACGCGCAGCAGCAGCGCCTCGTGGGCTTCGCGCTGGACGACGGGGTGAAGAACGACGCCTTGCGCGAGTGCCATCTCGCCATCGAAGGCAAGGAGATCGCGGGCCGCGTGACGAGCGTGTCGTGGAGCGAGACGCTGAAGAAGACGATCGGCCTTGCGTTCGTGCGGCCCGCGATGGCGAAACCGGGCACGCGTCTGCGCTTTCGCGTGAGCGACGGCACCCTGGTGTCCGCCACGGTGGTGCCCACGCCGTTCTACGATCCTGAAAACCTGCGCCAGAAAGACGCCGCACCCGCACACGCCGCCGCACCGAGGGAGGAGACCGCATGAGCGCATCGAACCTGGCAGGCGCAGCGAATGTCGCGCTGCGCACGAGCCCCACACGCGACGCACGTCACGCCGCCGAAGCGCGGTGGAGCACGATCGAGAACATGCAGATCGTCGAGCGCCACGGCGCGAACGACGAAGCGCGCGCACGCAATGCGGGCATTGCGGATGTCTCGCACCTGTCCCGCATGGGCTTCAAGGGCCAGGGCGTGGCCGCCTGGCTTGCGGAGCAGGGCCTGCCCGCGCTGCCCCAGCCCAACACGTGGGCGCCGCTCGCGAGCGGCGGGCTGATCGCGCGCCTGGGCCTCACCGAGTATCTGATCGAGGACGGCCTTAGCGGCCGCGCCTCGGCGAAGCTGGCCCATCGCGAGCCGGCGCTGCGGGTTTATCCGGTGCTGCGCCAGGACCTGGCGCTGGTGCTGTGCGGCGAGGCGATCGACGAGTTGCTGCTGCAGACCTGCAACGTCAACTTTCGCGCGCTGGACCTCGCAACCCGACCCGTCGTGCTGACTTCGATGGCGGGGGTTGCCGTCACCGTCCTGCCGGGCGAGCGGCTGGGCCGTCCGTACTACCGTCTGTGGGCCGACGGTACATACGGTGTGTACTTGTGGGAAACCCTTGCCGGCATCGCTGCCGAATTGGGCGGCGGGCCGGTCGGTCTCGCCGTGATCGACGAAATCGACCAGGCACCATCGCACCAGGCCAGCAACTGACTCGCATCAGGCCCGCATCAGGCTCAACTGGCACCCCGGGCGAAAGCATCTGGCGCAAAGAGGCGCCGGGCGTTTTCTCGACACCGCATCACGACGCTTGAGGACAATCGACATGACACCCGCAGAAGCCAAGCAGTTCCTTGCAGAGAACGACGTCAAGTACATACTCGCGCAATTCGTCGACATTCACGGCGTCGCGAAGACGAAGTCCGTGCCCGCAGCCCACCTCGACCTCATCCTGACCGATGGCGCGGGTTTCGCCGGCTTCGCGGTATGGGGCCTCGGCATCGATCCGCAAGGACCGGACTTCATGGCGGTGGGCGATCTCGACACGCTCGCGCTCATGCCGTGGCAGCCGGGCTACGCGCGCATTGCCTGCGATGGCTACGTGAAAAAGGAGCCGTGGCAGTTCGAGAGCCGCGTGACGCTGAAAAAGCAGGTCGCCCGACTGCAGGAGCACGGCTGGATCCTGAACACCGGACTCGAACCCGAGTTCTCGCTGCTGCGGCGCACCGACGACGGTCGCATCGTGCCGTGCGACGACTCCGATGCGCTGCCCAAGCCGTGCTACGACTACAAGGGGCTCTCGCGTTCGCGCGTATTCCTCGAGCGCCTGACCGAGTCGCTGATCAAGGCTGGCATCGACGTCTATCAGATCGACCATGAGGACGCCAACGGTCAGTTCGAAATCAACTATACGTACTCCGACTGTCTGAAATCGGCCGATTCATACGTATTCTTCAAGATGGCCGCTGCGGAGATCGCCAACGACCTCGGCCTGATTTGCTCGTTCATGCCCAAGCCGTTCTCGAACCGGCCAGGCAACGGCATGCATATGCACATGTCGATCTCGGACGGCGAGCGCAATCTCTTCGCCGACAAGCACGACGAGCGCGGGCTCGGGCTTTCGAAGCTCGCCTATCACTGGACGGCCGGTCTGCTCAAGCACGCGGCGGCACTCACGGCCATTTGCGCGCCCACCGTCAACTCGTACAAGCGTCTCGTGGTGGGCCGCTCGCTGACGGGCGCCACGTGGGCGCCGGCCTACGTGAGCTACGGCGACAACAACCGCTCATCGATGGTCCGCATTCCCGGTGGCCGCATCGAGTTGCGCCTGCCCGATGCCGCGTGCAACGCCTATCTCGCGACGGCCGCCGTGATCGCCGCCGGTCTGGACGGCGTGAACAACAAGCTCGAACCCGGCGAGCCGTGCAATCTGAACCTCTACGAGATGTCGCCGCAGGAGCTGCGCCAGCGTGAAATCAGCATCTTGCCGCAGAACCTCCAGGACGCGCTTCGCGAACTCGAACGCGACGAAGTCATGATGGAGGCGCTCGGCCCGGCGGGCAACGAGTTCCTCCGCCTCAAGCACATGGAGTGGATCGAGTACATGCGCCATGTGTCGGACTGGGAACAGAAGACCTACCTCGAATTTTTCTGAGCTGGCGTCGCTGCGCCAGCCGTCCCATGAAACGCAGAAAATACGTGCAGGAGATGACTCATGTGTGGAATCGTAGGATTACTGATAAAGCAGCCATCGTTGCGTGAGCGGCTGGGCGAGCTGATGGTGCCCATGCTGCTCGGCATGACCGAGCGGGGGCCCGATTCGGCGGGGCTGGCCGTGTTCACGGAGCCGGTGGGCGAGGAAACCCGCAAGATCAGCCTGTATTCCGGCCTCACGGAAGAGGCCGAGGATTTCAACTGGCAAGGGCTCGCGCACGAGATGAACGCGCACCTGGGCGCCGGCGCCTCGGTTCACGCGAAGGGCAATCATGCGGTGCTGAGCGTGAACATCGCGCCGGACACCGCGAAGCGCTGGATCGCGGAGCAGCATCCGAAGCTGCATATCCTCTCGACGGGCCGCGCCATCGATCTGTACAAGGACATCGGCACGCCAAAGGAAGTGTCCGACCGCTACGCGTTCCAGAGCCTTTCCGGCACGCACCTGGTCGGCCACACGCGCATGGCCACCGAGTCGGCGGTCACGCCCGACCGTGCCCACCCGTTCACGGCAGGCGAGGACTTCTGCCTCGTGCATAACGGCTCGCTCTCGAATCCCTTTGGCGTGCGCCGCATGCTCGAACCGCACGGCATTCACTTCGATACGGACAACGATACGGAGGCGGCCTGCCGCTTCCTCGAATACCGGCTGCGCGAAGGCGACGATCTCGAAGTGGCGCTGCAACAGGGATTCGAGCAGCTCGACGGCTTCTACACGTTCCTCATGGGCACGCCCGACAAGCTCGCGCTGATTCGCGATCCGTTCGCGTGCAAGCCCGCGGTGGTGGCCGAAACCGATGATTACGTGGCGATCGCCTCCGAATTCCGCTCGCTGGCGCATCTTCCCGACATCAAGCATGCAACCGTGTTCGAACCGGCTCCCGAGGAGATGTACGTATGGAAAGTCTGAACTTTGACCTGGCAAGCACGTCGGTGACCGAACTCAACCGGTTCCTGCACAAGGACGCCGCCGGCAAGGGCGTGCAGGCCGTGCGCATCGCGAACCCCGATGGCGCGCACAACATCGCGGTCGGGCTCGATCTGCCTATCGAGGTCGAGATCGACGGCCACGCCGGCTACTACGCGGCCGGCATGAACAAGGAGGCGAAGGTGACCATCGCGGGCAGCGCGAGCACCGGCGTCGCCGAAAACATGATGAGCGGGCGCGTGCACGTAAAGGGCTTCGCGTCGAATGCGGCGGGCGCGTCGGCGCAAGGCGGCCTGCTCGTGATCGAAGGCGATGCGGGCCTGCGCTGCGGTATCTCCCTCAAGGGCGCCGACATCGTCGTGAAGGGATCGGTGGGAAGCTTCTCCGCGTTCATGGCGCAGGCGGGGCGGCTGGTGGTTTGCGGCGACGCCGGCGACGCACTGGGCGATTCGCTATACGAGGCGGTGCTGTACGTGCGCGGCAACATCAAGTCGCTGGGCGCGGACGCGCGCGAAGAGCCGATGACCGCCGCCGATATCGAAGCGGTGGCGCAGTTGCTGCGCGCGGCGGGCCCCGCCTTCTCCGGCTTCGAACCGAGGGACTTCAAGCGCATCGCCTCGGCACGCTCGCTCTATCACTGGAACGCCGACGCGAACCAGGAATATTGACCCAAGGATCCCGACCATGGAAATCAAGCCCATTCACATGAAGCAACTGGCCACCGAAGAATCCTGGGGCTTCGACCGCAAGACGATCAACTATATCCAGAACGCCGCGGCGCACGGGCTGTATGAAATCCGTGGTCTCGGCGCGAAGCGCCACGTGCCGCACTTCGACGATCTGCTGTTCCTCGGCGCCTCGCTCTCGCGCTATCCGCTCGAAGGCTATCGCGAGAAGTGCACCACGAAGACGGTGCTGGGCACGCGCTTCGCAAAGAAGCCCATCGAACTTGCGATCCCGATCACCGTCGCGGGCATGAGCTTCGGTGCGCTCTCCGCGAACGTGAAAGAGGCGCTGGGCCGCGCGGCCACCGAGATGGGCACCTCCACCACCACGGGCGACGGCGGCATGACCCCGGAAGAGCGGCGCTCGTCGAAGACGCTCGTGTATCAATGCCTGCCGTCGCGCTACGGCTTCAATCCCGACGACGTGCGCCGGGCCGATGCGATCGAAGTGGTGATCGGCCAAGGCGCGAAGCCGGGCGGCGGCGGAATGCTGCTCGGCCAAAAGATCTCGCCGCGCGTCGCGAAGATGCGCGTGCTGCCCGAAGGCGTCGACCAGCGCTCGGCCTGCCGCCATCCCGACTGGACCGGTCCCGACGATCTGCTCATCAAGATCCAGGAGCTGCGCGAGATCACCGACTGGGAAAAACCGATTTACGTGAAGGTGGGCGCAACGCGCACCTTCAACGACGTGAAGCTCGCCGTGCATGCGGGCGCGGACGTGATCGTGGTGGACGGCATGCAGGGCGGCACTGCGGCCACGCAAACGTGCTTTATCGAAAACGTCGGGATTCCTACGCTTGCCGCGTTGCGCCAGGCCGTGGATGCGCTCGAAGACCTCAACATGAAGGGCACGGTGCAACTCATCGTCTCGGGCGGCATCCGCAGCGGCGCCGACGTTGCCAAGGCGCTGGCGATGGGTGCCGACGCCGTGGCGATCGGCCAGGGCGTGCTGGTCTCGCTGGGCTGCAACAGCGCGTCGTATATCGAGAACGGGCAGCACGTGCAGGCGCTCGACGATTACGCCAACCTGGGCACGGCGCCGGGCTATTGCCACCACTGCCACACGGGCAAGTGTCCTGTGGGCATCACCACGCAGGATGCCGTGTTGCAGGAGCGGCTGCAGCCCGACGTTGGCGCGAAGCGCCTGCGCAATTACCTGAAGACGCTGAACATGGAACTCACCACGATCGCGCGCGCCTGTGGCAAGCAGAACGTGCATCACCTGGAGCCCGAAGATCTCGTCGCGCTCACGGTCGAGGCAGCGGCGATGGCGCGTGTGCCGCTGGCGGGCACCAACTGGATCCCGGGTGTGGTCTGACGCGCCATGACGGCACAGATCATCGATGGGAAACACCTGGCGCGGCGCTTGCGAACACGCTTTCGCGAACGCGTCGCCGCGCTTTCCATGCGCGGCGTCGTGCCGGGTCTCGCCGTGGTGCTGGTGGGCGACAATCCGGCCTCGCAGGTCTATGTCGCGAACAAGGTGAAGGCGTGCGAGGAGAGCCGCGTGCGTTCGTTCATGCACCGGTTCCCCGCCAGTTGCACGGAAACGGAGCTGCTCGAGCGCATCGGCGAGCTGAATCTGGACCCGGCCACGCACGGCATTCTCGTGCAATTGCCGCTGCCGCCGCAGGTCAGCGTGCGGCGCGTGCTGGAGAGCATCGTCGTCGACAAGGATGTGGACGGCTTTCATCTCTACAACGTTGGCGCGCTCGTGGTCGGCAATTCGATCTTTCCGCCTTGCACGCCATATGGCGTCCAGCTGCTGCTGGAAACCACGGGTATCGATGTCGCGGGCAAGAACGTGGTGGTGGTGGGCGCGAGCAATATCGTCGGCAAGCCCATGGCGCTGATGCTGCTGCAAAAGGAAGCCACGGTCACCATTTGCCACGCGAAAACCCGCGACCTCGCGCATCACACGATCCACGCCGACATTCTCGTGGTGGCGGCGGGCAAGCCGGGGCTCATCAAGGCGGAGATGGTGAAGGAAGGCGCGATCGTGATCGATGTGGGGATCAACCGGCTCGCCGATGGACGCATCGTGGGCGACGTCGATTTTGAAGCGGTGCGCGAGCGCGCCTCGTGGATCACGCCGGTGCCTGGCGGCGTGGGGCCGATGACCGTCACCATGCTGATCGAGAACACGCTGCGCTCGGCGGAGCGTTTCGCGCAGGGTGAAGCGTTTCATCCGGCACAGCCTTTCTGGCAGGTGCCGGCGCGCTAGCCCCGCTCAAGGGAGATTGCTTCAGCTGTGCCGCCGGATCGATTTGGCACGCGTTGATGTGCACGAGAAATGAGCAATCCACGACGACTGTTTCCACTGTAGAAAGGAGTGCAATATGCCACGAAATATTATGTGCGCTGTCGATGGCTCACACGCGGGAGAGCATGCCGCAACTTGTGCAGCTGAGTTGGCGAAGCAGATTGGCGCAAAACTGACCTTCGTGCACGTCAACACGGTACCTGCTGACCGTATGGCCAACGCATACTTTTGGGATGAGACGTTGATATCGGCGGCAAATGGGCAGGTTAATAGCCAATTTGTACAAGCTAAGGACGCGGCGGGCCGCCAGGAACTATTGAACTACGAGTTTGTGGTAGTTACCGGCAGTAAAGTTGCCGCGGCGATCGTGAACTATGCGAAGGACAAGGGTTTCGATCACATAGTCATGGGGACCGGCGTGACAAGTCAGCTTGAACGGATCTTTCTGGGCTCCGTAGCGACGGACGTTGTCTCACAGGCGCACTGTCCAGTGACAATCGTTCGTTAGCGCGGTGCGCGTCCTTGCGTCCGTGTAGCCTCCCTGTGTGCGTTCCGAAGGGCGCGTTGTTTTGTCAGCGAGATAGGGCGCATGGGTACTGTCACGTTGTTGCGAGGTCGGCGGGTAGAATATTGCATGAAGAAAAACAGCACCGCCATTCTGCCGTCGGCCGATGCATCAATCTCGTTCAAGGGCTATCTCGGGGGAAAGGAGCCGCTGTGACCGAGTTGATCAGGATGCCGGAAGATCATGCGTGCGCCGCGCTGGACGCCGCGCACCGGCACGCGCTGGCGTTTCATCACACCCGCGCGACGCGCCCGCCCGCAGCAACGGCGGGCTTTGCGGCGTTGCTCGACGCGTTTGGCGGACCTGCGCCCGAGGCGGGCATGCCCGCGAGCGAGGTGATCGAGCAACTGGCGGCAGCGGCCGGTCCAGGCTTGATGGGTACCGCAGGCCCGCGCTTCTTTGGCTGGGTCGTGGGCGGCTCGCATCCAGCCGGGGTCGCGGCCGACTGGCTCACGAGCGTCTGGGGGCAAAATGCCGGCTGCTACGAGGGCGCTCCCGCGGCCGCCGTGGCCGAGCAGGTGGCCGGGCAATGGCTGCTCGATCTGCTGCGGCTCCCGCCCGAATGCTCGGTGGGCATCACGACCGGTGCGACCATGAGCAACTTCGTCTGCCTCGCGGCGGCGCGTGGCGCGCTGCTGCGCCGTGTGGGCTGGGATGTCGAGGCCGACGGCCTGTTCGGCGCGCCGCGCATTACCGTTTTTATCGGCGGCGATGCGCACGCGAGCGTGTTTGCCGCGCTGCGATATCTGGGCTTTGGCGAGCGCTCGCTCGTGAGGATTGCTACTGATGACGCGGGGCGCATGCGTATCGACGCGTTGCGCACCGCGCTCGCGCATTGCCATGGGCCGCATCTCGTGATCGCGCAGGCGGGGCACATCATGACCGGAGCTTTCGATCCGATCGGGGAGATTGCGGCACTGATGCACGAGCGGCACGAGCGCGGGGGCTGGCTGCACGTGGACGGCGCCTTCGGCCTGTGGGCGAGGGCATGTCCGGCGCGCGAGGCGCTGGCGCACGGCATCGAGCGCGCGGACTCGTGGGCGACCGACGCGCACAAATGGCTGCAGGCGCCCTACGAATGCGGCTGCGCTTTCGTGCGCGATGCCGATGCGCACCGGCGGGCGATGACGATTGGCGCGGGCTATCTCCCGCCCGCCGAAGACGAGGGGGTGCGCGACCCTGTGCATTACGCCCCGGAACTGTCGCGGCGCGCGCGCGGTTTCGTTTTGTGGACCCTGTTGCGCACCTTTGGCCGGCGTGGCATTGCGCAGATGATCGAGCGGCATTGTGCGCTTGCGCAGCGGTTGGCGCGTCGTCTGGCTGAGGAGCCTGGTATTGCGGTGCTCAACGAAGTCGAGTTGAATCAGGTGGTCGTGCGTTTTGGTGCGGATGAATCGGAATCGCTTGGCGACGTGCTCACGGACGCCACGATAGAGTGCATTCAGAAAGCCGGCATCTGTTTCGCGGTCGGCGCGCAGTGGCGCGAGCGCCGCGTGATGCGCGTTTCGGTCATTGCATGGCCCACCACCGAGGATGATATCGACCGCGCCGCCGAGTCGATGATCGAGTCGTGGCGCGCGGTGGGGCGCGTGCGCTTTGATGCGGAGAGCGTCGCGGCGCACGCGTAGGGGGCCATTGAATTTCCGTTGGCTTTTGTCGCGGACTATCGCGCTTTTAGCGCTTGCCCTCCGAACCCGCGATCGCCCGCGCAGTGGAAAGCAGCGCCTCCGCCATCCGGATGCTGGCCGCGTCGATCAACCGGCCATCCAGCGACACTGCCCCCTTGCCATCCCTGGCCGCTTGAGCCATCGCATCCATGATGCGTTGCGCACGCGAGACTTCGGCATCGCTTGGCGTGAACACGCGGTTTGCCAGCTCGATCTGCGACGGATGAATCGCCCACTTGCCGTCATAGCCGAGCACCGCGGCGCGCTTCGCAGCCGCGTCATAACCGTCAGGATCGCTGAAATCGCCAAACGGCCCATCGATCGGCCGCAAGCCATACGCGCGGCAGGCCACCATCATGCGCGTTTGCGCGGCGTGCCACTGGTCGCTCCAGAAGTATTCGCGCTCGCCATTGGCGTCCTTGTCGCTCAGCACGCCGTAGTCGCGGTTCACGCCGCCGATCACGGTCGTGCGCGCACGCGTGGAGGCCGCATAGTCGGCGACGCCAAAGGACATCGCCTCGAGCCGACGGCTCGATTGAGCGATTGCCTCGACGTTCGCCATGCCCAGCGCGGTTTCGATCAGGACTTCGAAGCCAATGCGGCGCGTGCGCTTCTTCGCCGTTTCGATCTGCGTGACGAGCATGTCGATCGCATAGACATCGGCAGCCACGCCAACTTTGGGAATCAGGATCATGTCGAGCCGGGGGCAGGCCTCCACGATATCCACGACGTCGCGATACATGTAGTGCGTATCGAGCCCGTTAATGCGGACCATCACCGTCTTCGCACCCCAGTCGATGTCGTTCAGGCCTTCGATGATGTTCTTGCGGGCCTGCTCCTTGTCGTCGGGCGCGACCGCGTCTTCGCAGTCGAGAAAGACGATGTCGGCGGCCGAGCGTGCGGCCTTTTCGAACATGGCGGGGTTGGAGCCCGGTACGGCAAGCTCCGAGCGGTGCAGCCGTGGCGTGGCCGGTTCGATTGCGGTAAAGCTCATGGGTAATCTCCTCGATAGTGGGGGCGCAAGCAGCGAGGCACGCAGCCTAGCCCGTCGCGCCGAATCCCGATGCGATGCAGTTAATGGAGAGCAGAAGCGGCACCAGATAGCCGCGCCGTTCCTGATCGGCGCTGGCCGAGCGGTACAGACGCAGCAACTCGATCTGCTGGCGGCTCACGAGGTTGATGGCCGGCAGCCGGCGCGCGAGCCGCTCGCAAAACTGCGGGAAGCGGTCCGCGACGGCGCTGCCGCCGCTCACTTTCAGCACCATTTCCGTGGTGAGGCGATACTCGGCCTCGATTTGCGCGAAGATCGTTTCGCGCACGCGCGCGTCGGGCACGAGGTCAGCATAGCCGCGCGCGATGTCGAGATCGACCTGGGCGAGCGTTTTCTCCACCTCGTCGACGATCAGTCGGAACAGTCGCGATTCATTGAACATCCTGTGCAGCAGATCGAGGCCGCGTTCCTGGCGCACCGCGAGGAACGACGAGATCGCGCTGCCCACGCCATACCAGCCCGTGAGCGCGTGGCGGTTCTGCGACCACGCGAACACCCACGGAATCGCGCGCAGGTCCTCGAGGCTGCGTGCGCCGAAGCGCCGGGCAGGGCGCGAGCCCATGTTCAGCATCGAAAGCTCTTCGAGCGGGCTGGCCGCCTGAAAATACGCGATCAGCTCGGGCTGCTCGACGAGCTTCACATAGGCCGCGCGCGAAGCGCCCGCGAGCGCTTCCATCGCGTCGTCGAACTCGCCGCGCGGCTGCAGTTCGTGTTCGCGTTCCGACTTGAACGTATGCTCAAGCACGCTCGACGCGAGCAACTCGACGTGATACTGCGCCGTGCCACGATTCGCGTACTTGTACGAAACCACCTCGCCTTGTTCGGTCACGCGAAAGCGTCCGTTCACGGAGCCCGCGGGCAGCGCGGCGATCGCGCGGCCCGCCGGCACGCCGCCACGGCTCACCGAACCGCCACGGCCGTGGAAGAACGAAATCGTGATGCCCAGTTCGCGTCCTACGCGCGTGATCTTGGTCTGCGCCTTCGAAAGCTCCCAGTTGCTCGCGAAGAACCCGCCGTCCTTGTTCGAATCGGAGTACCCGATCATGACCTCCAGCACGCCGCCTTGTGCGCGAATGCTGCGCTTGACCATCGGCACGGCCAGCAGCTCGCGCAGGATTTCGGGCGCGCGCCGCAAGTCGTCGATGGTTTCGAGCAGCGGCACGACTGGCAGCGTGCAGCTTTCCACGCCGGCGGCATCGCTAAACAGCCCCGCCTGTTTCGCGAGCAGATAGACGCCGAGCACGTCGGTCGCATGGTGCGTCATGCTCAGAATGAACGCGCCAAAGGCATTGCGGTCCACCTGTTGGCGCATCGTGCGGACCATGCGGAAGATCTGGACGGTTTCCGCTTCGACCTCGGCGAGCGACTCGGGCAGCGCGTCCGTGGTTTCGCCAGGCGCCAGCGGGCGCGCGAGTTCCGCGATCAGCCACGCCTTCCATGCTTCGGAGTCCAGATCGGGCGGCTCCGAGCCTGGCTTGGCGCGAGTACGCCAAAGCGCGAGCAGGGTCTTGTTGATGACGGTGGAGTTCTCGCGCAGATCGAGTTGCACCGTGCTGAAGCGGAACGTTTCGACTTCGTGGCGCAATGGGCGGACGTACGAATCGGCAAGCGTGTCGCTGCCGGTTGCGAGCAGGGCGAGTTCCATCGCGCGCAGCTCGGCGGCCAGTTCGTCGGCGCTTGCGTAGCCGCCGGGAACAGCGGTGACAGCGGCGCTGCTGTCGCCGCGCCGTTGCGCGTCGGCGAGCGTGGTGTCGAGCTTGCGCAGCATGCAGGTCAGGTACTGGCGGAACACCTCGCCCGGATTGCGCGTGGCAATGGCCGTGCCGTCGCCGCTTTGCTCGAGCATGCGCGCGAGCTCGGCACCGAACGCCTCGGGCACGGGCAGTGCCTCGGCGGTGATGCTGAGCGTCTGCGCGAGGTCCAGCAGTTGCTGCCGGTAGCGCTTGAGACACGCGAGCCGGTTGTCGTGGAGCGTCGCGCGCGTGACGTCGTTGTTGACGAACGGATTGCCGTCGCGGTCGCCGCCGATCCACGAACCGAACTGGAAGAAGCGCGGCATCTCGAAGTGCTCGCCGGGGTAGAACTGGTGCAGTGCCTCTTCGAGCCGCTCGAACAGCAGCGGTACGGCTTCGAACAGCGTTTCGCCGAAGAAGTGCAGCCCCCACGCCACTTCCTGCGCAACAGTGGGCTTCTCGCGACGCAGCTCTCCGCTCATCCAGAGCAACTCGATCTCGTTGCCAAGCTGCCCGACGAGCTTGCGACGCTCGCGCGGCGTCCAGCGCGGCGACTCCAGATCCATCAGCTTGCGATAGATGCGCCGGTGGATTTCGAGCACCGTGACGCGCTTGGCCTCGGTCGGGTGCGCGGTAATGACTGGGCGGATCTTCAGATGCTGGAGCACGGCGCGGACTTCGTCGGCGGGCACGCCGGCGGCGGCCGCATCGGCCACCACGCGCGAGAACGAGGCCGTGAGCCGCGCATAGCCGCTCTCGATTTCGATCTCGCGGCGGCGGCGCATGGCGGTGCTCTGCTCGGCCACGCTCAGCAGCTGGAACCAGATGCCTTGGGCCTGCAGGGCGCGCCGCCACACCGCGCGCGGCACGTCGGGCGGCAGTTGCTCGCCGCGCAGCGCGAGTTCGACCTGGGGCTGGCGGCGGCGTGCGACGTCGCACAGCAGGCCGAACAGCAGGTCGACCACGCACGGTTCGTAAGCCTGAGCATCGAGCGTGGGCAACGCCGCCGAAGCCGTGGCGAGACGGTCGAGCAGCGAGGGCGGGGCAGTGGAAGGCAGCGTGGGCGAAGGCGGCGATGCAGCCGGTTGACGGTGCGGCGCCTCCACGCCACGCAACGTCAAGGCGCGAGCCTCGGCCGCATTGCCTCCAAGGGCCTCGATGGCATCAAGCGACGCGGCGGGCATCATTTTGCGCGAGCGCCGCAGCGACGGTGGAGCCCAGCTCGGAGGCGCTGGGTGCAACGAAAAGCCCGTGGGCACGCATGATCTCCGCCTTCTCGGCGGCGCTGTCGCCAGCGGCCGAGATAATCGCGCCCGCGTGGCCCATGCGGCGGCCCTTGGGAGCCGTGAGGCCGGCGACGTAGCCCACCACGGGCTTGGTCATGTTCTCCTGGACCCAGCGCGCCGCCTCGGCTTCCTGCGGCCCGCCGATCTCGCCGATCATGATCACGACTTCGGTCTCGGGGTCGGCCTCGAAGAGCCGCAGATGGTCGAGGAACGAGCTGCCGTTGATCGGATCGCCGCCGATGCCCACGCTCGTGGTCACGCCGAGACCCAGCGCATTGAGTTGCGCGGCCGCCTCGTAGCCGAGCGTGCCCGAGCGCGAGACGATGCCGACCGAACCGCGCCGGTAGATATTGCCCGGCATGATGCCGAGCATGGCTCTGCCCGCGCTGATGATGCCCGCGCAGTTCGGCCCGACCAGCATCGTGCGGGTTTCCTTCGGATAACGAAGCAGGTAGCGCTTCACGCGCATCATGTCCTGCGCCGGAATGCCGTCGGTGATCGAGCATACGAGCCGCAGGCCCGCGTCGGCGGCTTCCATGATGGAGTCGCCGCAAAAGGGCGGCGGCACGAACACGAGACTCGCCGTGGCGCCGGTTGCCTGCACGGCTTCTTTCACGGTGTTGAACACGGGGCGGTCGAGATGGCGCTGGCCGCCCTTGCCAGGCGTGACGCCGCCCACCACATTGGTGCCGTACGCGATCATTTCCTTCGCGTGGAAGGTCGCTTTGTCGCCGGTGAAGCCCTGCACGATCACGCGGGTATTTTCGTCGATCAGGATGCTCATGGGTACGCTCCTATTTGCTCTTTCTGGCGCGGTGCGCCTTGGACGCTTCTACGGCTTTCTGGGCCGCTTCGAGCAGCGTGTCGGCTGCGATGATCGGCAGCCCGCTCTCGCGGATGATGCGGCGCCCCTCTTCGACATTCGTGCCCGCGAGCCGCACCACGAGCGGCACGCGCAGGTTTTTCGCGGCTTGTACGACGCCCTCCGCCACCCAGTCGCAGCGGTTGATGCCCGCGAAGATGTTGACGAGAATGGCCGACACGTTGGCGTCCGAGAGCACGAGCCGGAAGGCCGCGGCGACGCGCTCGGGCGATGCGCCGCCGCCCACGTCGAGAAAGTTCGCAGGCTCGCCGCCGGCATACTTGATGGTGTCCATGGTGGCCATCGCGAGACCGGCGCCGTTGATGATGCAGCCGATGTCGCCGTCGAGGCCCACGTAGTTCAGCCCGAACTGCGCCGCCTCGGATTCGCGCGGGTCTTCCTGCGAGGCATCGCGCATCTCCGAGACATGCGGGTGCCGGAACAGGCCGTTGTCGTCGAAGCTGACCTTGGCGTCGAGCGCGAGCACGCGGTCGTCGGCGGTCACGACGAGCGGGTTGATCTCCACCATCGTCGCATCGAGGTCGCGAAACGCGCGGTAGGCGCCCATGATCGCAGCCACGGCGCGGCTCACCTGTTTGATGTTCAGGCCGAGGCCGAAGGCCAGCTCGCGCGCCTGGAACGGCTGCAGGCCCACGGCCGGCTCTGCGATCACCTGCAAAATGGCCTCGGGGTTCGTGCGCGCGACTTCTTCGATGTCCATGCCGCCCTGGGCGGAGACGATCACGCGCACGCGCTCGGCCTTGCGGTCGAGCACGATGCCCAGATAGATCTCGCGCTCGAACTTCTCGGCCACTTCGATATAAACGCGCTCGACGACCTTGCCTTCGGGGCCGGTTTGCGTGGTGGCCAGACGCTTGCCAAACAGCGCGGTGGCCGCCGAGTGCACGTCGTGATAGGTCTCGCAAAGCTTGATGCCGCCGGCCTTGCCGCGCGCACCCGAGTGGATCTGCGCCTTGACGGCCCAGTGCCAGCCGCCGAGTTCGGTGGCGCAATAGACGGCCTGATCCGGCGTATAGGCGACGAGCCCGCGCTGAATCGGCACGCCGAAGCCGGACAGCAGTTCTTTCGCCTGATATTCGTGGATGTCCATGATGGTGTTCCGTGCGAATGAGAAAAGCGGTATGAAATTAAAAACGCCGCCCGATGCTCAGGCGACCAGATGTTGCGGTTCGCCGCCCACGTAAGCCTCGATGTTGTCGATCAGCTGGTCGGCGAGAAACTGCATTGCGCCGTCCGATGCCCACGCTACATGCGGCGTGAGAATGAAATTCGGCAGATCGAGTTCGAGGAGGGGATTGCCAGCTTTGGGCGGCTCGCTGGTCAGGACGTCGAAGCCCGCGCCCGCGATCAGCCCTTCGCGCAGGGCCGTCGCGAGCGATTGCTCGCAGACGAGCCCGCCGCGCGCCGTATTGATGAGCAGCGCGCTGCGTTTCATCGTCCGCAACTGTTCGAGCGCGATCATGTTGCGTGTTTCGGGACGCAGCGGCGTATGCAGCGAGACGATGTCCGATTCGCGCAGCAACTGCTCGAGCGGCATGAAAGCGACGTCGCGCGGCTTCTCCTTCGTCGACGCATGCTCGGCGAACACCACGCGCATGCCGAAGCCGCGCGCGATGGCCGCGGTGCCGCGGCCGAGCGAGCCGTCGCCGATGATGCCGAGCGTCGCCCCGTGCAGGTCGCGAATCGGATGGTCGAAGAAGCAGAACTGATTCGACGCCTGCCAGCGGCCGCGCCGCACGTCCTCGCGATACGCGAGCAGATTGCGGCGCAGCGCGAGGATCAACGCGAAGGTATGCTCGGGAACCGTATGCGTAGCGTAATTGCGGATGTTGGCCACGGCAATGCCGTGCGCGCGGCAGTACGCCGTGTCGATCACGTCGTAGCCCGTGGCCGCCACCGCGATCAGGGCGAGACGCGGCAGCTTCGCCAGCGTCTCGGCGCGCAGCGGCACCTTGTTGGTGATCGCAATAGTGGCCCCTTCGAGACGCTGGGCCACCTCGTGCGGCGCGCTCACGTCGTACTCCGCCCAGCAGTGATCGAAGGCGGGACGCCGTACATCGGCCTTCAACGTGGAGCGGTCGAGAAAGACGATTTCATGACGCATGATTTCGGTATCCTGCCTTTTTTTCGTGAGACGTTGAGAGTACGAAGTGCGTTTATGGCCTGCGGCGAACGTGGCGACTGTGGCTCAGGCCGCGGCGACGCGGCGCAGCGGCTCGACTTGATCCGCGTGCTGGGTCTGTGCCTTGAGCGGGTCGTGCGTGCGCCAGTACTGCGTGGCCGCGCCGGTGCCGCTGCCAGGGCGCACGTCGATGCCCACATCGAGCATTGCCATCTCCGCGCCCGCAATGGCGCTCGTGAGCATCAGCTCGTTCAGGTCGCCGAGGTGGCCGATGCGGAACACCTTGCCCGCGACCTTCGAAAGGCCCGCGCCGAGCGCGAGGTTGTAGCGCCGGAAGGCCCTGTCGATCACGTTGGCCGCATTGAAGCCTTGCGGCACGACGATGGCGCTGACCGTATCCGAATACCACTTCGGCCCCTTGGCGCACAATTCGAGCCCCCAGCCTTCGGTCACGGCGGCGCGGACGCCCTGGGCGAGGTGATGATGGCGCGCGAACACGTTATCGAGCCCTTCCTGGAAGATCAGGTCGAGCGCCGTGCGCAGGCCGTAGAGCAGCGACAGCGCGGGCGTGTACGGGAAGTAGCCGGTTGCGTTGGCCTTGATCATGTCGCCGAGATCGAAGTAGCAGCGCTTGGACTTCGCGGTCTCGATCGCCTTGAGCGCCTTCGGGCTCACGCACAGAATGCCCAGGCCCGCAGGCAGCATGAGCCCCTTTTGCGAGCCGGTCACGGCCAGGTCGACGCGCCAGTCGTCCATGCGGAAGTCGATGCAGCCGATCGAGCTCACGCCGTCGACGAACAGCAGCGCCGGGTGGTGAGCGTTGTCCATCGCGTGGCGCAGTGCGCCAATGTCGCTCGTGACGCCGGTGGCGGTCTCGTTGTGGCAGGCGAGAATGCCCTTGATCTGATGCTTCTTGTCGGCCTTGAGCACTTCTTCGATACGCTCGACGGGCACGCCCTCGCCCCAATCGACGTCGAGGATCTCGACTTCGAAGCCGAGCCGCTGAGCCATGTCGGCCCACAGATGGCTGAACTGCCCGAAGCGCGCAACGAGCACACGGTCGCCGGGCGAGAGCGTGTTGGTCAGCGCGGCCTCCCAGGCACCGGTGCCCGAGGACGGAAAGATGAACGGCTGGCCGCTCGTGGTTTTGTAGAGGCGCTTGAGGTCGCTCAGCACGCCGTTGGCGAGCTCGGGAAAGCGCGTGGAGCGGTGGTCCTCCATCGACACGACCATCGCGCGCAGCACGGCGTCGGGAATGTTGGTGGGGCCGGGCACGGCGAGAATGTTGCGACCCGGGATACGCGTTCCAGTGGTATTCGACATGTCTGCACTCCTGAGTGATGGGATAAGGGCGGTATGGAGGTACGAAGCTATGAAACGTCCGCTCGGGCGGTTGAATCAGACTGCGGGCCGGTGGGCCGTGGCGCTGTGCAGATGCGCGGGCGCGTCGCCGTATACCGGGAAGCGCGTCGTGAGCGCGTGCACGGCGTCGGCCACGCGGCGGATCACGAGATCGTTCGCGGGCGCTTCGAGCACGTCGGCGATCAAATTCGAGAGCTGACGCGCTTCGGCTTCGCCGAAACCGCGCGTGGTCATCGCGGGCGAGCCCACGCGGATGCCGCTCGTGACGAAAGGCTTTTGCGGGTCGTTCGGAATGGCGTTCTTGTTGACGGTGATGCCCGCCTTGCCGAGCGCGGCTTCGGCATCCTTGCCAGTGATGTTCTTGGCGCGCAGGTCGACGAGAAAGAGATGCGATTCGGTGCGCCCAGAAACGATGCGCAGCCCGCGCTCCTGAAGCGTCTCGGCCATAGCGCGCGCGTTGATCATGACCTGGCGCTGGTACTGCTTGAACTCGTCGCTCATCGCCTCGCGGAACGCAACCGCCTTGGCCGCGATCACGTGCATGAGAGGGCCGCCCTGGATGCCGGGGAAGATCGTGGAGTTGAGCGCCTTCTCGTGCTCGGCGCTCGAGAGGATCAGGCCGCCGCGCGGGCCGCGCAGCGTCTTGTGAGTGGTCGAGGTGACGAAGTCGGCAATGCCCACCGGGCTCGGGTAGAGGCCCGCCGCAATCAGCCCCGCATAGTGCGCCATATCGACGAAGAGCCACGCGCCCACGCTGTCGGCAATCTTGCGAAAGCGTTGCCAGTCGATCGTGAGCGCAT
Source organism: Paraburkholderia sacchari (assembly GCF_000785435.2). Taxonomy (GTDB): domain Bacteria; phylum Pseudomonadota; class Gammaproteobacteria; order Burkholderiales; family Burkholderiaceae; genus Paraburkholderia; species Paraburkholderia sacchari. The sequence continues at coordinate 223,324 of NZ_JTDB02000004.1, forward strand.
AAGCCGAGGCGCCCGCGACGATCATGCGCGGCTTGTGCTCGTGCGCGAGGCGCTCGACCTCGTCGTAGTCGATCACTTCGGTGTCCGGATGGAGTCCGTACGCCACCGCATTGAAGAGCTTGCCGCTCACGTTCACCGACGCGCCGTGGGTGAGGTGGCCGCCGTGCGCGAGCGACATGCCAAGGATCGTGTCGCCTGGCTTGAGCACGGAGAGATAGACGGCCTGGTTTGCCTGCGAGCCCGAATGCGGCTGCACGTTCGCATATTCGGCATTAAAGAGCTTTTTGGCGCGGTCGATGGCGAGCTGCTCGGCCACATCCACGTGTTCGCAGCCGCCGTAGTAACGCTTGCCCGGATAGCCCTCGGCATACTTGTTGGTGAGGAGCGATCCTTGCGCTTCCATCACGGCCGGAGACGTATAGTTTTCCGATGCAATCAGCTCGATGTGATCCTGCTGTCGTGTGGATTCCGCAACGATGGCCTGACGCAATTCCGGATCGGTTGCTGCGATGGTCTGCTGGAAGCTGAACATGTGGGTCGCCCTGGTGTCGATGGTCGGTGTTGGAAACTTGAGATCGATGGTAGTGGCGCCGCGCCGAAAACACTCATTCCGGTTTGTTATCCAACCCATAACCCGGCCTGGAAGCCAATGCCGGCGGGGCTCCGGCACGCGGGAGTACCCCGTCGTGGGCATTGCCGCACTGGCCCGCGCTGGTAGAGTGAGGGCATGGGATGGACGCCTTTTTCGGGGGTCCAACGGAGGCTGATGGTCTGAAGAGGAAGCGATGCTTAACCTGACATTGCGGCAACTGCGCGTTTTCGAGGCGGCGGCGCGCCACCTGAGTTTTTCGCGCGCGGCCGAAGAGCTGCATCTGACGCAGCCGGGCGTGTCCGCACAGCTCAAGCATCTCGAAGAGACCATCGGCATGAAGGTGTTCGAGCAGATCGGGCGGCGCATCTTTCTCACCGAGGCGGGCCGCGAGGTCTATAGTCATTCGCGCTCGATTCAGGAGCAGCTGTCGATACTCGAGGAGTCGCTCGATCAGTTGCGCGACACCACGCAGGGCAAAATTCGCGTTTCGGCTGTCACGGGTACGGCCGGTCATCTCTCGCTGGCGTGCATTTCGCGCTATACGAAGGCGTTTCCGGGTGTGCGCGTGCGGCTGAAGTTCGGTAATCGCGAGAATGTGCTTGGTGCGCTGGCCGGTAATGAAGCCGATCTGGCGATCATGGGGCAGCCGCCCGAAGGGCTGGGGCTCGTGGCGCAACCGTTCATGAAGAACCCGCTGGTGGCGATTGCGCCGCCCGATCATCCGCTTGCGCGGCAACGTGCGATTCCGCTTGCTGCGCTCGAGGACGAGGTTTTCGTGGTGCGCGAACCGGGCTCAGGCACGCGGCGCGCGATGGAGCGCTTCTTTGCTGAACATCGCATCCGGTTTCGGCCAGGGCTCGAGGTGAGCAGCAACGAGGCCGTGAAGTGCTGCGTGCACGTGGGAATGGGGCTCGCCGTCGTGCCGTTGCAGACGGTGCTGCCGGAACTGGAGACCCTGCGGCTGAAAGTGCTGGATGTGGAGCGCTTTCCGATCGTTCGGTATCTGTATATCGTGCATCGCGAGAGCAAGCATCTCTCCGCGGCAGTGGAGGCGTTCAAGCGGACCCTGCTGGGGGAGGCGCAGAAGGTGATGGACGAAGTGTAGGGAGAGGATGTGGCTTATGTTGCGGGTTGCGTGCGGTTAGTGGCGCACGCACCGCGACCTGAACTCACTCCGCAACGAACACCTCGCCCCTGCCGTCGACGGAAACATCGCCTGCGAGACGTCGCGGCGTCCATCTCGCGAGATCTGCGAACGCACCGCCTTCTTTCGCGAGGCTGCGTGTGACGAGACGCCAGAACACGCTTACCTCGGCGCGAATTTCCACGAACCGGTTCGTTGCCTCGATATTCCGCAAGTTGGGCAGGATCAGCGAACCGCGCCGCATACCATAAGCGAGGTGCTCGCCCACGTTGCCCGCGATGCCGATCGTACCCGCCACCATCCGCGAGGCAGCAAACGCGCCGGCGTCTCCAAACACTAGCGCAGTGCCGCGCCGCATGCGGTCGCCAAAGCGCTCGCCAGCGTGGCCACGCACGATAAGCGTGCCGCCGCGCATCCCATCCATGCTGCCGGGCAACGCCGCCCCCGCGAAATCGCCGGTATCGCCGCCGATCTCGATGCGCCCGCCCGCCATCTCGCAGGCCGCGAAAGCGCCGCTGCTGCCGCGCACGGTGAGCGTGCCGCCACTCATCTGCGCGCCTGCGAGATCGCCCACGCCGCCGTCCACGACGATCGCGCCGCCATCCATCGCGCAGCCCACGCGATCGAAGCGGCCCAAATCGCCTTCAAATGCGATGCAAGGTTGGGCATCTGGCGTCGCATTCATACGCACATCGAAAAGATCCGCGAGTGCGATGCGCTCAATGCCGTGCCAGAGCGGCAGGCGCGCGACTTCGCTGTCGCTCAGTGGGGCGAGCGCGGCGGGCAGGAGCGAGCGCGCGTCGATGCGCAGCGCGGGCGCTGTCTTCACGCGCAGCGTGATGCGCTTCATGGGGTTTCTCCGTTACCGCACAGATGATGCAGATGAAAGTGGAACGGGCCGAGCTTGCCGCCATAGTTTCCCGCGCTAATGCGCGTGACGCCGGCTTGTGCGCCGCGCGCGGTCACGGCTTCGATACCGGCGCGCATCGCATTGGCGACGTCCGCTTCGCTGAGTCCGTCGACGACGATCTCCAGCACGCAGCGCGTCTCATCGGTCAATGCCGTGCGCGGGGCGAGGCCCGCTAGCGTGGGACAAAACGCGTCGTTGGTCGAGGCGGGCAGTGCGGCGTACTTCGAGCCGACCTTCGAGCCCGAGCGCACCACGCCGCCGGGAAACGGCATGATGACGCCGGGCACGCGCCGCATCGCTTCCACGGCCGCTTCGGCGCCCGCGAGCGCGGCGTCGGGGTCGCGCGCGAGCAGCAGCAGGTTGCCGCCGCCTACGCCTTTGATCACGCATGTCGTTTCCTGCGCAACGAATTCGCCATCCATCACGGGCACGCGCCAGTAGCGCACGCCGTCGATCAGCTTCGAGATTTGCCAGCCGTCGCCGAAAAAGCGCAAGTTCTTGCCGAGCGCGATGGCTTCGCCCTCGGCAATGCCCGCATAGACAGCCGTGGTCGGGCAGGTCAGCACGCACTGGCCCACGCGTCGCTCGACCTGCTTGGCGAGTTCCTTGCCCGACATCGAGAAGAGCAGGACCGCGACGCCTGGCCTGCCGTCTGGCGATGCGCCTGGCTCGATTTCGCGTTCGATGGCCGCCTCGCAGCCGCAAGCGATCACCGAAGTCGCAAAGCCGGTCGCGGCCACGGCCGCGTGGCGCGCCCACGTGCGGTTGCGCGCGGTGATCACGAGCCGGGTGGCCTTCATCGGAAAGGCTTCGGCGAAGGTGTCGTCGATGGTGACGCCGTTGATGGTGAGCGGCGGATTCTCCGTAATGCTCGCGCTTGCGCTCATGACAGCTGTTCTCCTGTGCTGTTGCCGTGTGCGACGCAGGCTGCGGGCAGGAGCCGCCCGCCGTTGCAGCACGAGCAGAGCTCGTCGCGGCTGATGGCCGCGTGGCGGAAGTTGTACGCCAGGTGGCGTTCGCCGTATTCGTCCAGCGTGCGCTCGATCGAGCGGTCGAACTCCGGAGCGACGAAATGCGTGCCGCCCACTGGAGTTGCCACGATGCGCCCGTTGCGCGCGACCAGTTCGCCGTCCTTGAATACATATTCCGGCGTGCTGAACATGGCTTCGCGGTTCGCGTTGTCGCGGTACACGGCGATGTCGGCGGCGGCGCCCACGCTCAGGCGGCCGCGGTCGCGCAGCCCGAGCAGGCGAGCGGGCGCGGCGCGCGTTAGGATCGCGATTTCCTCGAAGCTCAGTTCGCGCGTCATGCTCGCGAGCGCCGATTGCTGCGCGACCTCGGGGTGCAGCTTCGCAAGCTGCTCGTCGCGGAACGATTTGTCCATCAGAAGCCGGATCAGGTGAGGGTAGCTCGTGAACGGCCCGCCGTTCGGGTGATCGGTCGTGAGCGTGATCTGCCAGGGGTTCTTCACCATCAGGAACAGTTCGAGGCCGATCGTCCATTGCAGCGCGTTGACGTAGCTTTGCTCGCGATAGCGGAACGGCACGACCCCGCAGCCCGCGTCGCATTCGATGTCGCCGGCGATCCATTTGCGCGGCGAGGCGAAGTCGGCCTGCTTGACCTGTTTCATGATGTCGCCGGAAGCGGTGACGGTCTGTCCGAACATGATCTGGCCCACGTCGATCGAGATGTTCGGATGCGCGTTGACGGCCTCGGCAATGCGTTCAGCGGCTGAGGAGAACTTGCGCGGTCCTTCGGTGCCGTAGCTATGGAACTGGATGTGCGTGAGGTGGCCCGGCAGTCCTTCGAGCGCGTCGATCGTCGCTAGAGTGGAATCGACATTGCCTGGCACACCCAGGTTGCTCGCGTGGATATGCAGCGGATGCGGGACGCCCAGTTCGGTGAGCGCGCGAGCGAGCGTATGCAGCACCTGGCGCGGCGAGATCGCGTAGTGTGCGTGCGTCTCGTCCACGTTCAGGCTGCGCTGATTGAACTTGAAGGCCGAAATTCCGCCTGGGTTCACGACCTTCACGCCCAGCGCCTTAGTGGCGTTGATGGACCAGCCGACGTAATCGCGCAGGCGCTCGAAATCTTCGCCTCGCGCAAGCATGCTCAGGAACAGTTCGTCGTTGCCGAGCATCACGTAGGCGCCGTGATCGATGATCGGCGTATCGCCCATTTCCAGGTGCGTATGGCGCGCGTTCGAGGCGATCATCGCGGGCTCGAACGCCGCCGTGTAGCCCATTTCGGCGTAGCGGTAGCCGGTCGCGAGCGTGCCGGGCGTGCAGACGCCGCACGACGCCAGCTCCAGTTCGTTTTCGGCTTGCTCGCGCTGCATCCGGATGCGGTGATCCTCGGGCATCAGCATCCGCGCGAGGTTCACTTTGCCGCCGCCGATATGCGAATGCATGTCGATGCCGCCCGCCATCACCGTCATGCCGGTGACGTCGTATTCGCGGTCCACGGCTTCCTCGTCGCCCAGTTGGACAATGCGGCCGTCGAGTACGCAGAGGTCGGCAATCTGGCCGTCGATGCGGCTTGCCGGGTCGAAGACGCGGCCGCCGCGCAGACGAAACGTGCTCATGCTGCGTTCTCCTTGCACGATGCGAGCTTTGTGCCCAGCTGTGCCGCGAATGCGGCCACCGTGGGCAGCGTGTCTGCGTAGACCGGTGTGAGCGGCAGCACGACGCCGCCATCGGCGCGAAACAGATGTCCCGCGGAGCCAATGCCCGGCGTGGAGACGGGCACGAACACAGTGGGACCTTCGCGGTCGGCGCAGGTTGCAGCAAGGCCCGGATGGCCGAGCACGATCGTCGGAAGGGCGGTGCGCGGCGGCGGCAGGTCCGCGCCGAAGCTCGCGACCCAGACGAGCGTGTCGATGTCGTGATCGGCGAGCAGGCGCGCCGTGTCGTAACGCTGCGGCGCGTGTTCGAGCCCGCTGCGATGCACGCCCGTGCGCAACGGCAAGCCGGAGAGCCACGTGAGCGTCTGGTTCACGCTCGCAGCGCCGTCGTCGCCGCCGAGCGCGAGGCCGCCCGCGCGACGCATGCGGTTGAGGGTCTTCAACAGCCGGTCGAATCCCTCCACGAGCAGCGCGGCATGCGTGCCAGGCAGATCGGCAGGAATCCAGACCATTGCCGTATAGTCCGCCGCGAGCATGCGCTCCACGAGCGCGGTCAATGCGGGATCGGCGGGGGCACGCAGGGACTTGCCGGCGAGCAGCGCGTTGAGCGTGGCCACCGTGTCGTAGAGGTCGCCCTGCAGGGGCACGGCGAGCGTTTCGACTCCGGCGCGCTGCGCGAGCGCCGCCTCGATCTCGCAACCGAGGAAGACGACGGTGCGCTGTGCCGGTCCGACGCCACCCGTTTCGCCACCCACGGCGCAACGCGAAAAAAACTCGGGATAGCGCGTCGATGGCGAGGAACCGATGCAGACGATCAGATCGGCGCGGTTGCGGATCTCCGCGAGGGTCGTCGTGAACGCGCCGCGGTCCTGCATGGCCGTCAAGCCGTGCATTAGCGCGCGGCCATGCGCATGGTCGACAATCGCGCCGCACGCGTTGGCGACGCGATAGAGCGCGCGCGCGCCGGCCACGTCGGTGGCCATGCCGCCGAAGAGCGGCTGGCGCGCGCGGGCGAGCCACTGCGCGGCGGTATCGAGCGCGGTCTGCGCGTCGACCGGCTGGCCGTTCACGGCGGGTGTGGCCGAGGACGGCGCGCCGCCGAATTGGGCGAGTGCGCGCGCAGCGCGCGGGCAGCTCGTGCCCGCCGGTGTCAGCGTTTCGCCTTGGGCGACGCCGAAGCGGTCGCACAGCAGCGCGCAGAACGGGCAGGTCCAGGGTGGGGTGTCAAGAGTCGCATCCATGCCTGCCGATCTGCAAGGGCTATGCCATGCACGATGTTGCGGCGGCACGCGCTCCGGCAACGCGACTTGCTGGCGGTCTGGAGGACGGATCGGCGTATTGCAGCGCCCGCCGTGTGAGCCACCGTGCGCGCCGTGCCCGGTACACAATGCGCACGGGGATTCGCGAGTGCGTCACACACTGTCACGCGGGAATCCGATCTGCGCTGCGTCCGCTCTGAACGCTAGCCCGCTTGCGAGGCGCGCTCGAACTCGCCACCATCCGCATGACGTAGCGCACTCCCTTGAGGCACTACCGACTACGCTCACGCGCCGCAAAACAGTGGCGCGATCATTCTCGCCCGCCGCTGGCACGAAACGTGATTGTCGCGATGTGACTGGCGCCGCGCATGGGCCGCGCATTCAGGACGCAGCGGGAATACGCCGCTCGTGCAAGGCGGAGGCCACAAGCCACGCATTCGCGCCCGAGGCGGCCGCGGCTTGCAGATCGTCCGCGTTGCGAATGCCGCCCGCGCCGATGATTTGCCGCTGCCCCGCGCGTTCGCGGACCTCGGCGATCGTGTCGAGCGCGGGGCCGTCGAATGAGCCCACGCGCTCCAGCGTCATGACGATCAGGCGTGCGGGCCAGTGCGAGGTGTCGGTCCAGCAGTGCGGATCGCCGAGCGGCGTGTCGTGACGGCGGTCGAGCGAGAGCAGCGCATCGGCGGGCAGATGCGCCATTGCGCCGGGCCGCAGCGATTCGCTGCCGAAGACGGGCGTGATCGCGGCAACGCCGGGCGCACTGCGGGAGGCGCTGGTTGCGTCGCTGCTGGTGCCGCATTCGCGCAGTGAAGCAAGCATTGCGCTGGCCGCATGAGGATCGGCAAAGCCCGCATCGAGCCACAACTCGATTCCGGGCAGCGCGCCGGCGAGCCGCGCGAGCAGGCCGCGTTGCGGTGCGCCGTGCACGATGCCGTCGAGATCGGCGACATAGAGCACGGCGGCGCCGCAGTAGTCGAGGAGGGCGCGGGCGGCGTCCACAGGATCGCTGCCGCTGCAGAGTTGCGATTCGAGCGGGCGATAGCGGCTGCGTTCGCCGCGTACGGCACGCACTGCGGTGCCGCCGAGCACGTCGATAACGGGAATGATTTGCATGGGGGAGCGAGCGATGACGAAGGTGCTGGTCTACGAATATATCAGTGCTGGCGGCGATGAGGCAGCGGCTGCCAGGCCCGAACTGCTCGCGATGGGGCGCGCTATGCGCAATCCGGTGGCGAGCGACCTCGCGCGCATCCCCGGCGTGGAGGTGACCTGCATCTGTGCCGCGGGCGATACCGCCGCTGCGCCGCGCGCGCCCTCTCTGACGTGGCGTGTCCCGCCGCGCGGGCACGACGCCGTTGCGTTCGTGGGGGCAGAGGCGCAGCGTCACGACGCGGTCTGGGTCATTGCCCCCGAGACGGACGGCGTGCTGGCCGCGCTGTGCGGCGCCGTGGACGCGTCGCGCTGGATCGGTTGCAATGCCGCCGCGCTCCAGGTGGCGGGCAGCAAGCGCAGGACGGCGCGGCATCTCGCGCAAGCCGGCATTGCGACCACGCGCGCCTGGTCGGCCGAAGCGCCGCTCGAGCCCGGCGCGAGCGCGTGGGTCGTGAAGCCCGACGACGGTGCAGGCGCAATCGACACTCATGTCTATCACGACTTTCACGCGGCCCAGTCGGCGTTCCTCGCGCGCCTCGCGGCGCAGGAGGACGTGACTTTCGAGGAATGGGTGGAGGGCGACGCGCTGAGCCTCTCGCTGCTGTGCACGCGGGGCCGCGCGGAACTGCTGAGCGTCAACTGGCAGCATGTGAACGTCACGCAGGGGCGCCTCGCCTACGAGGGCGTCACGGTGGGCGCGATTGCGCTCGACAGCCTCGTTGGCCGCGCCTGCTCGGAGCTGGCGGCGCGCGTCGCGCACGCGCTGCCGGGATTGGCGGGCTTCGTTGGCGTCGATGTGGTCTGGCATCGCGAGCGCGGGCCGGTGATCGTCGAAATCAATCCGCGCGTGACATGCGCCTATGCGGGGCTGGCAGCGCGGCTTGAAATGAATCTGGCGGCGCGCGTGCTTGCGGCGCACCTCGAAGTTCAGCACGAATCTCAGCCCAACGCGAACGACAGGGTTCACGACACGGCACACGACAGCGCCGAACAGGTCTGCCATGTTGCATGACCTTGTGATCGGCTGGGACATCGGGGGCGCGCACGTGAAGGCGGCGCGCGTGGAGCATGGCTGCGTGCTCGATGTCGTGCAATGGCCTTGCCCGCTCTGGCAAGGCCTCGCGCAACTGGACGCCGTGCTGGCCCAGGCTGCCGCACGTTGGCCTGATTACCGCGAGGCCGGCCATGCGGTGACGATGACGGGCGAGATGGCTGATCTCTTCGAGCATCGCGAGGCCGGCGTGACCGCGCTCGCGCAGCGGCTCGCCGCGCGGTTGGGCGAGCGCATGGCCTTCTACGCAGGCGAGGGGCGCTGGTGCGCGCTGGACGAGGTGGCGGCGCACTGGACGCACATCGCCTCGGCCAACTGGCTCGCCACGGCTCAGGTGATCGCGCGGCGCGTGCCCGATGCGGTGCTGGTGGACATCGGCAGCACGACGACGGACCTGATCCCGGTGCGCGGCGGCCGGGTTGCCGCGCTCGGCGCCGACGACGCGGCGCGTTTGCGCACGGGGGAGCTCGTCTATCAGGGCGTCGTGCGCACACCGCTGTGCGCGCTCGCACAGCGCATCGGCTTTCGCGGCGAGACCTGGAACGTCATGAACGAACTGTTCGCTACCACAGCCGACGTGTACCGTCTCACCGGCGAGCTTGCACCCATGCACGATCAGCATCCCGCCGCGGACGGCGCAGGCAAGGACACCGTGGCCACGCACCGGCGGCTCGCGCGCATGATCGGCCATGACGCCAGAGATGCTTCGGAAACCGAATGGATTGCCTTCGCCTGCCAATGGCGCGATCTGCAGCTCGGGTATCTGGCCGCGAATCTCACGCGCGTACTGGGCAAGGTCGGGCCGGTGCCTGGCGCCGTGCGGCTGGTGGCGGCGGGCTGCGGCGCATTTCTGGTCGAGGCGCTCGCGCAATCGTGCGGGTATGAGACGGTGCGCTTCGGCACGCTCGTCGAGGCGCGCGGCGGCACGGCGGGATGGGCGCAGGTCTGCGCGCCCAGCGCGGCGGTTGCGCTGCTGTTCGCGGAGACTGCCGATGCAGCGCTCGCGTGACGCGGCGGGATGGCCGATGTCGTTGGGGGAGCGCCTATGTGGGTGGTGAAGATCGGCGGGAGCTTGAGCCGCGACCCGTTATTGCAGACGTGGCTGCGTGAATTGAACGAGCTGGGCGGCGGGCGCGTGGTTATCGTGCCGGGCGGCGGCGGCTTCGCGGACCAGGTGCGCGAGCATCAGGCGGTCTGGCGATTCGACGATCTTGCCGCGCACAACATGGCGGTGCTCGCGATGGCGCAGCACGCGTTGATGATGCAGGGCTTGTGCCGCCGCCTCGTAGTCGCGGCCACCGAGCCGCAGATCCGGCAAGCGCTGCATGCAGGCCGGACCGCCGTGTGGGCGCCGTTTGGTTTGCTGCGGCAGGAGGCCGATACGCTCACGAGCTGGGACGTGACCTCGGATTCGCTGGCGGCGTGGCTTGCCAATCGGCTCAACGCCGAGCGTTTGATGATTGTGAAGTCGTGCGCGGTCGATTCGGAATGCAGCGTCGCGCAACTTGCGGAGAAAGGCGTGCTCGACAAGCGCTTTGCCGAGCTTACCAGGGAGGCTTCTTATCCGTTGGATATCCTGAATAAAAACGATTGGCCATGCGTTCGGGAATTGCTGCTCAATGCGGTTGTGTCTTGAACGATTTATGCGGCCTGGGCAGCCTGAAGCGGCTCATACGACACCGCCTGCCTCTCCCCCTTTAACGCTGAGCGCAGCATCCGCACCCGCTCTCCCTCAAGCCTTCCCGTCCGCGCCCCATCGCACAACGCACTCCGAAACCCGGCAAAGTCCGGCAACAGCGCCCGCACGCGTGGCACATGCTCGACACGCAGCGCGCCCGCAAGCCCCACCATCACTTCATGCGCACGCGCAATCTGCACCATGCTATCGAGCACGGCGAGCGGCACGCAGTGAAAGAGGCTGCCGGCTTCCTTGCGCTGCGTATCGGCCATCACCCCGGCGAACCCCAGCTCGCACGCATATTCAACAAGCCTGAGATCGAGCCCGTCGTCGCACAGCAGCACCGGCACCATGCTCCAGCGCAGCGCGCGCATGCGTTCGAGCGTCTCTCGCGCCGAGGGCCCCGGGGCCACGCCCGCTTTCACGTAATCCACACCGCAGCGGCCGATACGGTTCGCATGATGCGCCACGGCCGCGTGGTCGCCGGGGCGCAGGTCGCCAATTGTCGCGCTCACGGGCAGGCCCGGATAGCTTTCGCGCAACGCGTTGACGATGCTCGCGACGCGCGTTGCCGGCAACGCGCCCAGAGCGCCCGCGCGCGGTTCCTTGAGGTCGATGAAATCCGCCCCTGCGGCGGCTGCTTCACGCGCCTCGGCGAGGTCGCGCACACTGGTGAGGAGTCGGATCATGTCGGTTCGCGCATGCAGGCGCGCTCGTTGTGCGAATCGTGGAGCGATTCACGGTTTGAATAGAAGGCGGCCGTGGCTTCGGTCAGCCATCGCCAGGCTTCGCGCTCGGCGGGGCCCGCCGTTTTCTCGATGGCGATCGTGAGCCACGCCATTTCCGTTTCGATCTTTTCGCGCGGCAGCAGGTGCAGGCGGCTCACCAGCACGGCGGCCTCGATCACGGCGGCCTGCGCGCGGTTAAAGCCTGTGAAGGGCGCGTGCGTTGCTTCGGCCACGCGGCGCAGCGTCAGCACCGGGCGGGCAGGGTCGCCGCTCGCGTCGACGAGGCGCAACTCGGTATGCGCGAGCGCCCCCGCGAGACGCACGCCCGGCACTGTGCCGGCGGGCAGCGTCGGCCAGCTTCGGCGGCCCGTCACGCAGCCGGCGAACACGCGCACGTCGGTGGTGAAATTCATCACCGCGCAGCCGCTCGCCATGATGTTGTCGTAGGTGGTGGACGGGGTGAACGGCATCAGCACGACACTGTCGCGTTCGAGGCGCGCGCCCATCGGCGCGATATGCGGCGTGCCGTCGATGGAGCAGGTGGTGACTACGGTCTCGTGGATCATTCAGGCCTCCTTGCGCAGCGTCGTGCCTGGCGCGCATTGTTCGAGCAGGTTTTCCGCATCGCGCTCGGCGGCGCAGCCCCAATCGAGCGACTGATCCTGCGCGTAACGCTTGCCGAGGCGCCACGCCACTTCGGCGCGCGCCAGTTCCACGCCCATGTAAAACGCATGCGCGCCGTCGCTTTCGAGCTTCAAGCGCGGCCAGAGCGCGAACGGGTCGACAGCGACATGGTGGCCGTCGCGGTTGTACACGTGCACGCCTGCGCTCGACACCTGCACACGAAAGTTCGGATCGCGGATCGCGCGTGCGGTGTCGGCAATCTCCTCGGGCGAATCTGGGAAGGGCCGCTTCGCATGAATGGTCATCAACGCGTCCGACATGCCCTTGGGCAACGTGCGCTGCTCGCGCGCGGCGTACATGACGCGCCGCGCGACGTCCGCTTCGCGGATCGCGCGGCGCGCGTGCTGGCTGACCTGGGTCGTCAGGATGGCTGCTATGCCCAGCTCCGCGCCCATGCCGAGCAGCACGGCGTTCATGCCGCACGTATCGGCCTCGGTGAGCTCGGTGACGTTGCCCACGCCCATCATGATGGGCGCGTCGGGGAACGCGTCGCGAACGCGCTGGTAGCGCACCAGCGACTTCAGGAGGCCGAATGGAATCGGGTCGAGTATCGGATCGGCGAGAAACGGCCGCCCCATCGCGCTCACGGTTTCGATGGCGGTGAAGAGCGACGCTTCGTCGGCGGGCTCGCGCGCCACCAGGATGGGCGTCGATTCGACCTCGTTGAGAATCCACAGCGTCTCGGTCGAGAGACTGAGCAGATAGTCGGCGCCGGCGCGGCCGCCGCGCACGAGCTCCTTCGCGTCCATCGAGTCGACGCTGACCGTGAAGCCGCGCTCCTTGAGCGCGCGCACCGCGTCGGCCAGATGCGGGAATGGCGTGGAGGGCAGGCAGCCGAGATCGATCACGTTGGCGCCGTCGGCCTGAAGCTGTGCGGCGCGCTGGCAGATGGCCTCGACATCGAGCCTGGGCGCGTCCACGATCTCCGCGAAGATGGCGATGTCGTACTTCGAGAGGTCGACCGGCCGCGCCGCACGGTTGAAGTAGGCCGGCAGATCCTTGAGCTCCTCGGGGCCGCGCGCGAAGGGAATGCCGTAGTGAGTCGAGAGCGCATCGAGGTCGCCCCGGCAACGGCCTGGCACGATCACGCGGTCGGCCGCGATGGGAGCGCTCACGCGGCGGCGGATCATGTCGGCCGTCATGAGCGCGGCGACTTGCAGGCCGATCTCGCGGATCTCCCAGGTGAACGGCGCGGGCTCGAGGCTGCGCAGCACCCGTTCGAGCCCGGGCTGGGCGAGGCGTCCGGTTAGAAAGACGATGTGTTCCATGGTGTGTGAGTCGTCGCTTGGGTTCGTCGCTCTTGATCGTCTATCGACCGGCTTGATCAGGCTCGGCCGCAAGCAGGCCGAGCGTTCGGTAACGCGTGTCCAGCGCCGCGCGTAGCGCGTCGATCGAATCGGCCACCACGCAGTGATCGATCTGGCGCAGACGCTCGACGTTCTGCAGCTCGATGTTGCGTGGCCTTAGTTCGACCCAGTCCAGCGGGCTTTTCGTGACCACGACCGGTTCCGTGTCGCATGCAAAGATGATGCCGGGAATGCCGAGCTTGCCGGCCTGCGCGAACAGGTTGGTCGGCAGTGTGTCCGAGATGCCGAACGCGCATTTCGCCACCGTGTTGCTGGTGGCCGGGGCGATCACGAGCGTGTGATAGAGACCGGCTTCGTAGAACATGCCCACCGGCACGGCGCTCGCACTGTTGTCGCGGAACACGCGAAAGCGCGCCTTCAACTGCGCGATGCCGATCTTGTAGAGCGGCAGCACTTCCTCGGCGGCGCGTGAGAGAAACAGGTCGACGTTCGGCATCTCGGCGGCAAGCGCGAGCGATTCTTCGAGGCAATGCCCCGATCCGGTGATGGCCCACGCAAGGCGCGGCCGCGCTAGCGCCGTGTCGTCCTGGCCTTCGTGGCTTGGGTGCGCCTGGTTCGATGGGTGCGCTCGGGTCATTGTTTGCCTGCTGTTGCTATCGGGTTGTTGTCGGGGTGATGCCATGCTCGTGCGCCGTATCCACATGTGCTGTTGGATGCACAGGCAGCCTGCGCAGTTTGCGATACACAGTGTCACCGGGCGCGCGGCCCGCCAGATGCGCTTTGCCACGCCGGAACCGCGTTTTTGCTGCACTGTCGCGCTGCCATGGACCTGCCGTCGAGCATTACGCGGGTTCTACTTGCGACATTCGTGCCTGGGACGGTTCTTGCATGAGATCGGGCCGACCCATCCAGGACAAGCGAGAGGAGCAAGCATGAACGCAATCGACACCAGCATGTTCGACCGGCCCGCGAGGCAGGCAGTCAGCACGGCGCGCCAGATTGAAGGCGAGGGCGCGCAACCGATGGACCTCATCTTTATCGAGGGTTTTACCGGCGAGACGGTGATAGGCATCGACCCGGAGGAACTGCACGACCCGCAACCGGTGCAGATCGATCTTTGGGCCGGTCTACCGCGCAGCCGCGCGTGCGATACCGACGCGATTCACGACACCATCGACTATGGAAAAGTCCACGGTGCGTTGCAGGCTTTGTTGTCGAATCATGGCGTGCAACTGCTCGAGGCGCTGGCAGAAGTGATTGCGCAGATGCTGCTGGTCGACTTCGGCGCGCACTGGGTGCGGGTCGCGCTCGTGAAGCCGAACAAATTCGCGAACGTGAAGGCGGTGGGCGTGACGATCGAGCGGCGCCGCGCGAGCGTGGCGCCCGTGCACAAGCGCGAGGGCGTGGCGCTGGCGTTGCTCGGCGCCGGCATGTTTCCGCCGGAAGGGACGTTTTGAACGGGCGGCCGGACGGGCTTGCTGAGACCCGTCCGGCGCCGCGTGCGTGATATGCCGGGTGCGGCCGGTGCGTTGAGCGCCTTGGTTGAGCGCCTTGGTTGTGCGCTTTAGTTGTTCGCGTGCCGCTCAGCTGGCGGCAAACGGATGCTTCGCTTCGCCCTTGCGGCGCACCACCTCGGCCGCGCGCGGTTCGCGCTCCACTGCGCGCTTGAGCGCCTCGCGTGTGGCGCGATAGTTGTAGTCCTGGATCTTCTGGTCGTCCTCGGCCTGCCAGTGAATGAACACGCCCACGCTGATAAAGACGTCGTCGGCTTCATCGGCGGGAATCGTGCCGTCTTCCACGCTGTCCGCGACCGCGAGCGCCACCGCGCGCTGGGCCGGGCCGAACATCTGCACGGCCTGCTTCGCGCCCTTGATCGTCACCTTGTTGAACAGCACCGTGTTGGGCTTGGCGAGCAGGTTGGGCGCGACCACGGCGAGCAGCGAGGTGAAGCCGTCCTTGTTGTTGGTGAGCGCATTGCAGAAGGCGCTTTCCGCCGCCGAGCCGCGCGGGCCGACGATCAGGTCGATGTGCGCGACTTCGTTGCCTTCGCCAACAAGCGATTCGCCAACAAGCACGCGATCTATCTTTGCCATGGGGTTTGTCTCCGGTTAGTCCAGTGAAAATATCGGTGTGTGTGCAACCAAAGCGGTATCGAGGCAGGCGGCCGCGAAGAGCGTGGCGACCGTGAGGTCCGCGCTCGTGCCCGGATTGATCCCGCCGGCCTTGAGCGCGGCGTCCCAGTTGTCGAGCGCGCCCGGTGCGCAAAGGCGTGCCTCGCCCTGCGCGAGCCACGCCGCCGCTTCGTCCGAAATGCGCTGTGCGCAGGCGTTGCCGTGCTTGCGTGCGATGTGCGAATCGGGCCAGCGCGCGAGGAAGCCGAACCAGGTAAGCAGCACCGCATCGGCGAGCGGCGTGGGCGAAGCGGCCCGCGCAGCGCAGGCCGCGCGAAACGTGGCGAGGCCGAAGCCCAGCACGTCGCGGAAGTCTTCGGCGTACTGGCGCGCGATGCTGTCGCGATCGGCGGCAAGCGTCATCGCGGCGCGCAGATCGACCGTCGGTGTCGTGCCGACGCTCTGGCTGTCCGCCTCGCCGAGGCCGCCCGGATTTGCGAGTGCGATCGCGCGATAGGCGGCACAGGCGTCCTCCACGCTCAACGCATGCAGGACCTGTTGCAATGATGCGGCGCAGGCGGACAACGAGGCCGACGGCGGATCGGCTTCGAATGCGTCTTCGAATGCGCGTTCGAATGCACGTTCGAATGCGGCAGCAAGCGGCGCGCAAAGCAGCACGATGCCGAGATTGGTGTTGCACCCGGCCACGGCACGCGTGCCGGCAATGGCCGCCTCGATGCGCGCGCCCACCGAAGCGCCATCGCGCGTGAGCGGCGCGCAGGCCGCTCGCGCGCTGGCGAGAAAATGTTCCGCGTTCATGCCGTGCCCGGCGGAGGCGATGCTGACATTGCCGGGCTTCGCGCACACGACGTCCTGCTCGCAGGCCCACAGAAACGCGGCTTTAATCGCCGCCGCTGTCGTGGCTGTCGTAGCTGTCGTAGCTGTGGGCATGAACTGATGATCCGGCCGCGCGTTCATGCAACCGCCTCGCGCGGCGTGTACACGTACCCGAGCCTGCGCGTGAGCAAGTCGTCGACGATACAGCCCGCGATGTCGAACGATGTTACGGACTGCAAACCGCGCCATGCGGCCACGCCATTGACTTCGATGACCTGGGCACCGCCGTCGGTGGCGCCGCAAGGCACCAGATCGATGCCGGCATAGTCGAGCCCGAGCGCGGCGCTCGCGCGCTCGGCGAGCTGCGCGAGTTCGGGCGTAAGCGGCTGGGTTTCGCAGCGTCCGCCTTGCGCGACGTTGTGGACCCAGTGCTCGCTCACGCGACGCATGGCCGTGACCGCCTTGCCGCCCACCACCAGCACGCGCCAGTCGAAGCCGGGCGTGGAGACTGGCGCAACGAAGCGCTGCATATACGCGAGCCCGCCATAGGCCCGCAACGCAGGCAGCGCCGCGCAGCCGCTTTCGCCTCCGCCAAGGCGCACGAGCCCCTTGCCTTGCGAGCCGAACAGCGGCTTGAGCACGACCTCGCGGCCCGCCGCCGCCTCGCGCATCACGATGCGGCGCGCGTGCGGCACCGACTCCCCGGCCCACGCGGGCGGCGTGGGGATGCCGGCGCGATGGAGCAGGAACGACGTCATCGACTTGTCGACGCTGCGCTCGATCGCGCGGGCGTCGTTGTAGACCGGTACGCCCAGTTCGCGCAGCGCATGGAGGATGCCAAGGCGCACGGTCACCTGCTCGAAGGTGCCGCCCGCGATGCCGCGCACGATCACGGCATCGGGCAGGCCGCGGCCGTAGCCCGGAATCACGAGGCCGTGCGCGGCCCAGGTGGTGTCGATGCGGCAGTCGGCGAGGTCCACGCAGCGGCCCTGGGCGCCGCGCTCGCGAAGCGCGCGCTTCAGGCGCGAGGTGTGCCAGCCGGTCTCGTCGGTCATGATGGCGACGCGCGGTCCGCTGGGGCTCGCGCTAGTGTTCGCGCTTGCGATCGCGTTCGCGCTCATGTCAGGCCTCGCCGAGCCACAGCGGATGAAGCAGGTCGAAGCGCGTCGCGCCAGCGTGCCAGGTGCGGCCAGTCGCGAGACTGCTGACCCAGACCTCGGCAGGCGCGAAGAGGGCCGGGTCGATCTTGTAGAAGTCGTAGTCGTACTCGGTGAAGATCTCGGCGAACGAGCGGCCAAAGTCGCGCGAGGCCGACGACGGCAGGCGCTGCGCGAGATCTCGCGCAGCGTCGTCGTTGCCGTTGACGGTAAGGTGAACGCGTCCGCCGTAAAGAATCGCATCGTTGGTACGGCCCATCGCCTCGATCGCTTCGCGCGCGGGGGGCGGCAGCGGGGCGCTCGCGCTGCCCTCCACGATGTCCCCGAGCGCGAAGCCCAGCACATGCGCCTTGTGCAGCGCCACTTCGAGCGCGCGGGCGACCACTTGCGTGGTGCCCGCGCGGCTGGCGGTGGGTGTGAGGATCAGCGTGAGCTCGTGCGCCTCCAGCGCGCAATCGCGCAGGATCTTGTCGATGACCACTTCGGGCGGGGCGCGGTCCACCTCCAGCACGAGGCAACCGCGCTTCGAGACGTCGCGATAACCGAGTTCCTCGTAAAGCGGCTCCTTGCAGGCGAGCGAGCGCGCCGGTCCCGAGCCGAGCGCGAAGAACTTCTTGCCGCCGGTCTCCTCTTTCGAGGCGGAAAGGCTCCAGCCCGCGTACTGGCTCGCGAGGCAGGCGAGCACGGGCTGCGCGCTCGCAATCTCGACCACGGTGGGCCATTCTTCGCGCGCGCCGGCGCCGCCGTTCGCGCGCACGCGCACGGTGCCAAGCCCGCCCATGCAGATCGCGGCGATTGCAGCGCCGGCGGCCACGCTGCCGGGCGCTTCGATGCCGGCATCGACGATCAGCACGCCGCGCGGGTCGCGTCGCGCGGCGATGCCTAGCTCCGCCTGCTGTTCAAGGAGCGCGGCGAGCAGGGGCTGCGCGAGTGCGTTGACGCTGAGCAATGCGGATGTAGTTGCTGACGCAACCGATTCAGCGATAGGCGAATGAGCATTCATGGGACACCTTCAGCAAGGGTTCGATGGCGGCGGCGCGGGCGGCGAGCGCGGCGCGCACCGCATCCGCGGATGTGCCCGGCGCGCAGGTCGCCGAGACGGTGCAAAGCGGCGTGCCGGCGGCAATCGCGCTGCCGGCGACGGGAATGTCGTGACACCAGCCGAGCCGCCGCGCCTGATCTTCGAATGCGGGGGCGACGATGTGAGCGTCCTGCGCAAACACGACCAGTTGGCCGCGCACGGGCGGCGCACGCGTGGTTGCGCCTTGTTCCTCTTCGGCTTCGATTGCTGTGAGGGCTTCGCCCTGGCAGGCACGCAGGTGACGCGCGAGCAGCGAGGTATGCGGAGTATGAGGATCGCAGTCGTAGAGCGCCATCGTGGCCGACGGGCGCGCGTTGACTTCGAGGACGATGCAACGTTCGCCGTCGCTCAGGAAATCGAGGCTGTTGAGGCCGACGAGCCCGCTCGCCGCGACGATCGTCTGCACGGCGTGGCGCACCGCGTCCGCGAGGCGGGTGCCCACCTGCACGGGGCCGATCGCGCCGCGCCAGGCGAACGGATGTTCCCCATGCCGCGCGACGAGTTGCTCGTTGATGCCGAGCACTGTCGCGCGACGTCCATCGGCGAGAAAGAGCGACGACATCGGGCGGCCTTCGCAAAGCCGCTGGTAATAGACGCCGCCGCGCATGTCATGGCCAGAGCCGTCGACTGAATCCGCAAGGCGAATATGCTGGCCGCCCGTACCCGAGGCTTCTTTGCGTAACCAGCCGCTCGCGTCGGGCGGAGGCTCCATCCGCGTTTCGGGGAAGGCAATGCCATGCTCGCTCAACATGGCAAAAAAACGCGTTGGCGTACGCACGGCGTCATAGGCCGGCGCCGCGTTGCCGATGAGCGGCAAACCCGCAATGGGCGTACGCAGCAGTGCCGGGCAGGCCTCGAAGCCGCTGCCCGCGATCCAGCCCATCACGCCGCGCTCGACGCGCGCGCGCTCGAGCGCCGCGCGCGTGCGCGCCGGATCGAGCGAGAGGCTCGCAGCATGACCGACCGGATGCCAGCGTTGCGCTGCGCGACGCGTGTCGCTGTCGCCGAACAGGTCGAGCGCGATGACGCGCCAGCCCGCGCGATGCGCCGACTCCGCGAGCATGCGCGCGGAGAGGCCGGCCACGACGATGGCTGGCTGGGTCATGATCGTGCCTCGTTGGGTCGGCAGCTGCGGTAATGGGTGGGCTTCGCGTAGCGCATCGCGGTTTTTGACTGGCTCACGCTGCCTGAACTTCGCTCTTGGCTTCACCCTCGGCCACAACCTCACGCGCGAGCGAGAAGGCCTCCTCGAAGCCGAGATAGACCGGCTTTGCGGTCGCGAGCATGCGTTCGAACAGACGCCGCTGCACCTGGTATTTGACGTTGCCGATCGCCAGCGCGCCAATGCCGAGCGCACGGTGCATCCCGAACGGCTTGCCGTCGTCGGCCACGCCCACGCCGTCGATGCCGGCTGGCGGCACCGCATTCACGTCGGCGGCCACGAGTAGTTGGGATGCCTGATCGACCTGGCGCGTGTTCATCACCTGCACGCCGGCGGCTGCGGTTGCGAACACCAGCTCGGCGCGCGCGAGCGTGGTGTCGAGCGCTTCGGTGATCTGGGCATCGGCGCCGCGCGTCTGCACGTCGAAGCGCGTATTGATGCGGCCGCTGGCGGCCTGTGCGGCTTCGAGACCTCGGCTGCTGGCAATCGAGACGTGCGCGCCCGCGCGCGCGGCCAGCACGCCCGCGATCACGCCTACGGGGCCCGTGCCGCCCAGCACGACCACGCGCTTGCCTTCGAGCGCTTCACCGTGCGCGCGCCGCAGATGCCATTCGACGCTTGCGACCAGCGCGGCCGCTGTCGTATAGGCGCCGCTCGGGTCGGCGAATACCGAGACCTCGAAAGGAGGCACCATCGCTTCGCGCGCGCGCTTGAGCATGTCGGCGGCCAGCACGACGTCGCGTCCGCCAATGAAGAGGCCGGTGCGCGCCACGCCCTTGGGGCCACGCGAAAAGATTGCGTCCTGGGTGAGGGCCGCGACGTTATCGATGCCGACGTCGGCGTAAGGCACGACGACCTGGTATCCCGCATCGACGGCCATGTTCACGTCGAATGGGCTCATCTGCCGGGTCGGCGTGAACATATGGAGAATGAAGGGACGTTCCATCGTTTGTCGGATGTGCAAGAGAGGTTGAGGGAGGGCGTCAGGCATTGCCAGGCGCATGAATGATGGTCGCGCCCGCGTTGCGCCCCTTGACGATTTCGAGCCGCAGCGTGGGACCGACCACGCCGGCCGCGCGCGCCGCTGCCACGGCGTTCGCGGCTTCGTCGTGCGAGGCCATGATCGCGAAGCCCGTGGGCCCCCACGAGCTTTGCCCGATGCCGGCGCGATGTCGCGCGCCAATCCAGTCGAGCACGCGCGCGACCGCCGCACTCGTATAGATGCCGCCTTGCGACGGCGCGAAATAGCGGCCGATGCGCTCCTGCAGCTCGCTCACGCCGCGCGCGAACGGCGCGAAGTCGTGCTCCGCGGCGGCCGGCAGGATCTGCATCAGCGCGAGGTGGCACGCGTGCGCGGCCAGCTCCTGCGGAAACGGCGGCAACGCGGCCATCGCCTTGCGTTCGGCAGGGCCGGACAAGCCGCTGCGCGCGTCGTCCAGCACGAGCAGCACGCGCCATTCGTCGGGAAACGGCAGGCGCGAAAGCACGGGCGGTAGCTCCGTCGCCGAGCGCGGGCCGCCGTCGAGAATCAGCCCGCCTTGCTCGAAGCCCGCCACGCCAACGCCCGAGCGCGCGCCGCGCGCGAGTGCGAGCGCAAGTTGCGTGGCGTCGAGTTCGAGCCGATGCAGCCGCGCGAACGCGTGACCGGCGCACAGCGCGAGCTGCGTGCCGGAGCCGAGCCCCGCATGAACGGGCAGTACGTGACGCAAGCGCACGTCTAGCGGCTCGCGCCGGCCGCTCAGGCGCTTGAGCGCCTCCATATGCGCGCGCAGGCGCGGCAGCTCCTCGCTCGCATAGGGCGGAGCGGCGTAATGATCGCCATTGCTTTCGTTGCTGTCGTTGCCATTGACAGGGTGGTGGCCGCTGGCGAGCCGCATCTCGAGCGTCGTGCTGATGCCGTCGATCACGAGGCCGAGACTGCCGAAGCGACGGCCGAGCGACGCGCCCGGATCGAGAAAGCCGAGATGCAGTCGACCGGGTGCATTCACGGTGACGGCACTTGCGGCTTTCGTGGGGTATTGCGTCGTGGCGTATTGCGTCATGAGCGCTTCCTCGCATCGGTGAGCGGACGGCCTGGTCCGCCGACTCATGCAAGCGTCGTGCCATACGGGCCTGGTGTGGGCCTGGTGTGTGCCCGATGTGGGCTTGGTGTGGTCCGACCGCGGGGCCACGTATGGGCCGCCTGTGCGCGCGGATCGGCTCAAGCGCCTGCGCAGACCAAGTGTATCGAGCGCGCCCTGACGCACAAGCACTGGAAGCGGCGCGCTGCGCGAACACGCGCGTGCGCCGTATCGGTGACAGTGTGTCACTCGCCCTGGCGGATACGCACGGGGTGAGTGGGCAGATCCACGTATTCGCCGGCGAGATACGTCTCGGTGTTTTCCAGTACGAAGCGGCGGAACGATTGACAGGTTGGCGAGAGTTGCCGCGCGTTCAGATGCACGATTTGCCAGGCGCGGTCGATCGGCGTGCCGCACACGTCGAGCAGCGCGATCTCGCGCGTGCGCAATTCGAGCCGCAGCGTGTGCAGCGAAAGCAGGCTGATGCCCATGCCCGCCATGACGGCCTGTTTGATGGTCTCGTTGCTGTCGAGCGTGACGACCTTCGCGGGCGTGAAGAGATGATGCTTGAACATTTGCTCGACGACGGTGCGCGTGCCCGAGCCCGGCTCGCGCATGAGGAAGGTCTCGTGGCGCAGTTCCTGCACGTCGATGCGCCGCACCGCCGCGAACGCGTGATCGCGCGCCGCGACGATCACCTGCGGGTTATAGGCGAGCGGCTCGGCGATGGCGTCGAGATCGCGCGGCGGGCGGCCCATCACCGCGAGGTCGATGGCGTTGTCCTGCAGCATGCGCAACAGCGGCTCGCGCGGGGCGATCGTGAAGCGCACTTCCACCTTCGGAAACTGGGCGCAGTAGCGCGCGATCAGTTGCGGCACGAAATAGCGCGCGGTGCTCACGAGACCCACCGAGATCGCGCCGCTGTCCGCGAGCGAGAGCGACTGCAGCGCATCCTGAGCGTCCTTCACCTCGCCGAGGATTCGCTGCGCGTAATGCGCGAGCGTGGCACCGGCTTCGGTCAGCACGATGCGGCGCGCGATGCGCTCGAAAAGCGGCAGGCCAACGGCTTCTTCGAGCTGCTTGATCTGCATGGAGACGGCCGGCTGCGTGAGATGAAGCTCCTGCGCCGCGCGCACGAAGCTCACGTGCTTCGCAGCGGCGGCAAAGATCTGCAACTGGCGCAGCGTGAGCGTGCGAACGAAGTTGAGCATGACGGAGACCATACGAAGAAGCGCCGGAACAGGATGCCGAATGGCGCGCACAAACAGGTAAGGGATCCCTTATAGGATGACTAAGAATATCTGAATTTCGCTGATTCGATCAGCGCTTTATCGTTGAGCCGTGTTCCGGAAAGAGTCGCGGCGGTTGGCAGGCATCTTGCTCGTGCTGCCTGTATTTGTGCGCGCCGCGTACTTCGCGTGGCGCGAAGCTTTCTGAACTCCTGCAATGAGGCGACCATGCCATCCCGATACATGACGCTCGACGACTTCCTTGCACGCGCACTGGACGGCGAACACGACGCAGCCCGCGCATACCGCCTGCGTGGCGTAATCGGCGAGATCGCGCTTGCGGTACGAGCCATCGCGGCGATGATCGAGCGGGTCATGCTCGATGGCAGTGCGGGCGCAGGCGCTGGTGTCCAGGCGGGGGCGCGCGAATTGATGATGGCGCTGTGCGAGCGCAGCGTGTGCGTCGCGGGCTATTCAGCGGCGGGATCGAACGGCTCATGGTCCACGTCGGCACCGGCGGCAAGCGCGCGCAGTGGGTATCTGCTGACCTTCGAAGCGCTCGACGGGGCCGCGCAAATCGCCGAAAACGGCGTGGCGGGCAGCATTTTTTCGGTGCGCGAGAGCGCATGCGAAGCGATGGACAAGGACGCGCGCGAGTCCGGCTGGCGGCGCGGCGGCGATGCCATGCGCGCGGCGGCCCACGCGCTCTACGGTCCTTCGACGCTGCTCGTCCTGACACTCGGACGCGGCACCCACGGCTTCACGCTCGATCGCGCGAGCGGCACGTTCGTGCTCACGCATCACGCGATGCGCGTGCCGGACGAGGGCGTCGAAGTCGCGATCGACGGCGCGCGCGAGCATGCCTGGGAGCCGCCGGTGCTGCGCTATGTGCGCGAATGCCGGGCGGGCAGCGCGGGTGTGCGCGAGCGCGACTTCAGCCTGCGCAATGGCGGCTGCGCGGTTGCCGATCTGCATCGCGTCCTGATGCGCGGGGGGGTGAGCATCGTGCCGCGCGAGTTGCGCGACGTGCAGGATGCGAGCGGTCTGGACCTCGTGCACGCGGCACAGCCGCTCGCGTGGCTGATCGAGCAGGCGGGCGGCGCGGCCAGCACCGGCCGCGAGCGCGTGCTCGATCTGCAGCCCCGCGCACTCGACGCGCGCACGGGCGTCGTGCTTGGAACGACGCGCGAAGTCGCGCGGATAGAGCGCTACTACGGCGAGTACGAGCGCGGCGTGGACCGGCCGTTCGATTCGCCGCTCTTTAACGAGCGTTCGCTGTTCCGGCCCGAAGCCTGCGCCTGAGCGAGAAATCATGTCGATCAAACATCCGATCGTGGCGGTCACTGGTTCGAGCGGCGCGGGCACGACCACGGTGATGAACAGCTTTCAGCACATTTTCCGGCGCGAGAAGCTCAAAGCGCAGATCGTGGAGGGCGATGCGTTCCACCGTCACGATCGCGAGGGTATGCACATCGCGATGAAGGAGGCGGAGGAGCAGCGCAAGCAATTCAGCCACTTCGGTCCCGACGCGAACGTGCTGGACCGGCTGGAGGAACTGTTCAGACAATACGGCGCAACCGGCCGGGGGCGCGTGCGTAAATACATCCACGACGAAGCCGAAGCGCTGGAATACGACGTGGAGCCGGGCAAGTTCACCGCGTGGACCGACGTCGAGCCGGACACCGACTTGCTCTTTTACGAAGGGCTGCATGGCGGCTTCGTGGGCCACGGCATCGACGTTGCGCAGCACACGGATCTGCTCGTGGGCGTGGTGCCCATCATCAATCTCGAGTGGATCCAGAAGCTGCATCGCGACAAGACGTTGCGCGGCTACTCGCAGGAAGCGGTGATGGACACCATCCTGCGCCGCATGCCCGACTACGCGCATTACATCTGTCCGCAGTTCAGCCGCACGCATGTGAATTTTCAGCGTGTGCCGACCGTGGATACGTCCAATCCGTTCACGGCGCGCGATATTCCGAGCGCCGACGAAAGCTTTGTGGTGATCCGCTTCGCCAATCCGCGGGGGATCGATTTTCCCTATCTGCTGACGATGCTGCAGGACTCGTTCATGAGCCGGCCCAACGTGATTGTGGTGCCGGGCGGCAAGATGGGGCTCGCGATGCAACTGATCTTTACGCCGATGATCCTCAAGATGATCGATCGGCAACAACGCGCGGCCTGAGGGCCTAAGGGACTGACGGCGCGCCTAACAACAGGAGACTTTCATGCAAGTCATGTCGCGCAAACTGCCCATCGACGCTGTCCTTTTCGATCTTGCCAGCACCTTGCACGGCAAGCGCATCGGCGGCCATTTCGCCGAGCTTTTTCCCGATGTCGAGGTCGCGCTGGATGGCTTGCGGCGGATGGGACTGAAGCTAGGCGTCGTGACCGACAAGGCGATGGAGGCGGTCGAGCCCATGTTGCAGCAATTTGGTTTGTCGATGTGGTTCGATATTGTCGTGGATGGCTGCGCCGTCACGCAGCGCAAACCGCATCCGGCGCCGCTGTTGCATGCCTGCGAGGCGCTGGCGGTACAGCCTGCTCATGCGCTATATGTGGGCGATTCCACAAACGATGCGCTGGCCGCGCAGGCCGCCGGGATGCAGATGATCCGGGTGAGCTATGCGGAGGGGGCGGCTCGTTCTGGTGGCGGCGAGCAGGCAGATTTGCCTTGCCTGCGAGTGATCGATTCGCTTGGCGAGTTGCTGGAGTTGATTGGGAGTCCGCAGCAGGCCAAACGCACCAGGCGCGTGGTGCAGGCCGGCTATCGGCATGATGATTGGGCCGGGTTGTATATCTGAGTTTTGTCGCGTTTCCTTGTAGTCCGATACGAATACAAGGAAACGCCACATCATCGCTTGATGCGGACGCGCCGCATTTTCCGGTACAAGGTGTTGCGCGTGACACCCAGCGCATTGGCGACTTCGCTGACATTCCAGCGATGCGTGTCCAGCAACCCCATGAGCGCATCGCGCTCCGCCTGCAAGATGGCGTTGAGCGGCTCGCAGCCTTCATCGCCGTCGTCGCTCTGGTCGATGTTCCCGTCGCAATCCGATGCCGTGGCAAGCGGCGCGTAACCGCTTGCATACCCGCTTGCATCGCCCCTCTGCATGGCGGGCAGCGACGCCCCCCTCACCAGCTCCGCGGGCAGATGCGCGGCGGTCAGCTCCGGCCCCTCGCACAGCGCGGCGGCGGTGCGAAGCACATTGCGCAGTTGGCGCACGTTGCCGGGCCACGCGCTCGCAAGCAGGATCCGCCGGGCGTCCCGGCCCAGCATCGGCGGTACTTCGTTATCCTGCTCAAGCAGATGAAGGATCAATTCGAGCTTGTCTTCGCGATCGCGCAGCGGCGGCACGCTCACCGCCACGCCGTTCAGCCGGTAATAGAGGTCTTCGCGAAACTGCCCGCTGGCAACAAGCGCGGCAAGGTCGCGATGGCTCGCGCTGATGAGCTGGAAATCGACCTTGATGGCGGACTCGGAGCCCAGCGGCGTCACTTCGCGCTCTTCGAGCACGCGCAGCAGCCGCGCCTGCAGGGCGAGCGGCATGTCGCCGATCTCGTCGAGAAAGAGCGTGCCGCCGTTGGCCTGCAGGACCTTGCCGCGCCGTCCCTCGCGCTGCGCGCCCGTGAACGCGCCCGCGCGATAGCCAAACAATTCGCTCTCGATCAGATGCTCGGGCAACGATGCACAGTTGATCGCGACGAACGGCCCATCGCGGCGTGCGCTGGCCGCGTGCAGCGCGTTGGCGAAGACGTCCTTGCCGGAGCCCGTCTCGCCGCGCACGAGCACGGCGATGCCGCGATCGATCACGCGTTCGCCAAGGCGCAACTGGCTCGCGAGATGCGCGTCGCCAAACTCCACGCGCGGGCCGCACGATGCGCGACCGGGGTGGCGTGCGGGGGCGCGTCGCGGCACCGCCGCTTCGCTCTCGTGCGGCTTTTGGGAATCTTGTGCGGCGACGGGCTGCGCTGTGGTCCGGCCGATGTTCGCCGCGGTTTGCTTGAGCGGCGCTTGCGCGACCGCGAAGAAGCGGTTCGGCGCATGGGCGCGATACAGCGCAACGGGGTGAAACGAGCTCTGCACACTGCGCGCGACGAGGTCGGCGAGCGTGGCGTTGAAGAGATCGGTGATGCGTTTGCCGGCAATCTCGGCCAGCGTGCCGAAGCCAAGCTGGAACAGCGCGCTGCGGTTCGCGCCGAGCACGAGGCCGCTCTCGTCGATCGTGAGTTTGCCGGCATGCAGCGTATTCACGAATTCCGGGCGGCTATGAAAATGCACCATGTGCGCCTGGGTGTGGCGCGCGTCGAGTAAACGGTTTTCGATCATCTGCCGCGACATGCCCACGAGCACGAGTGAATGTTGTTGTTGCAACTGGGAGCGGCTCGTCACGTCGAGCACGCCCGCGAGCGCGCCGCGCTCGTCGAATACCGGTGCGGCCGAGCAGGTGAGGGCGGCATAGCGTGAGAAAAAATGCTCGTGCTGGCGCACGGCGAGCGCTTCGCCTTCGGCAAGGCAGGTGCCCATGCCGTTGGTGCCCGCCTCGCGCTCGTTCCAGACCGCGCCCACGCAAAAGCCCCAGTCTTCCACTTGCTCCGCGAAGCTCGCCGAGGACACCAGATGCAGGATCACGCCGTCCGCGTCGCTCAGCACGACCGCGAGATCGGCGTCGCCCAGTTGCTGATAGAGCGTTGTCATTTCGAGCTTCGCGCAGCCGATCAGATCGGCGAGGCGCTCGCGGCGCTGCGCGAGTTCGGCGCTCGTGAGCACGGGCGGCGGGCGGCACGCGTCGGGGTCGAGGCCGTAGTCGTTCAGGCAGCGCGTCCACGAGCGTACGATGGCCGCGCCCGGCTCGTAGTGTCCGAGCCGCTGGCGCAATACGCCGTCGACGCCGCTCGCGCGGGCCGGCCGCTCAATGCATTCCTCGGCATATTGGGTTGACTGCATGACACGTGTCTCCGGAGTCTCCGACTGCCAATAGTGGGCGCATCGGCTGGCGCATCGCTCGTGAACGGCGGTGCTGCTGCCAGCCTGAGTCCAATTATTTGCACTCAAATTTCCGGTGACAATTCGCCTTATGGGGCTACCCCCTTGTGGGTAGGGGCATGTCACCCGGCCGAACCGGAGTCCGTCGCGCGACGGACTCCGCTGCGGTCTCAGCGCTCGCGCGAGCCCTGCTCGTGGCGCCACACCACGGCTTCGAGCCGCGAATGCAGGTCGAGCTTGCGCAGCACGTGCTTCACATGGACCTTCACGGTACCCACGCTGATGCCGAGCTTGCGCGCGATGACCTTGTTGCACATACCTTCGACGAGGTAGTCGAGCACCTCGACTTCGCGCGCGGTGAGGTCCGACTGCACGGGCGCCATGCGCTGGCCGCCCGAGAGGGCCTGCACGAGACTGCCCGTGACCGCATCGCTGAGCACGGCCGCGCCCGCCAATGCTTTCTGCAACGTTGCACAGAGATCCTCGGGGTCCATGTCCTTGAGCAG
Organism: Paraburkholderia sacchari; assembly: GCF_000785435.2. Taxonomy (GTDB): domain Bacteria; phylum Pseudomonadota; class Gammaproteobacteria; order Burkholderiales; family Burkholderiaceae; genus Paraburkholderia; species Paraburkholderia sacchari. The sequence continues at coordinate 251,582 of NZ_JTDB02000004.1, forward strand.
ATAGCCGTGAGCGCCCGCGCGCAGCGCGGCAACCACGTCGCGTTCGTGATCCGAGACGGTCAGCATGATGAAGCGCGCGTTCACGCCGGCATCACGCATCAATTGAAGGGTCTCGATGCCGCTCACTTCCGGCATGTTCAGGTCGATCAGCACGATCTCGGGCTTCAGGCGCGCGGCCATCTCTACGCCTTCGCGGCCCGAGGCGGCTTCGCCTGCGATCGAGAACAGCGGATTCATCTGGATGAGCTGCGCGACGCCTTTGCGAAAGAGTGCATGGTCGTCGATCAGCAAAACGGAATGGGGGGGCATGACATTTCCTTGGCGCGTTAACCAGACTGCCTGTCTCTACTGGAACGGCGTGATCCGCGTTTTGCCACGCATGCTTGTGTCATTGCATAGGCACAGCGGGCGCAGCAACCGGATTTTTTCTTGATTAGAGGTTCAAGTCTACGCGTGGAATCCCGATGGACAATATTCACCATAAGAAAAAAAACGGGCCGGTCATGGCGAACCGGCCCAAATCTCTTCTCACTACCCCGCAAAACTCAGTAACGCCTAAAAGTGACTGCGTAATTCCTCAGCGATGTCGAAGATGTCGCCCACGATGCCGTAGCGCGCGATCGTGAAGATCGAGGCTTCGGGATCGGTGTTCACGGCAATGATGTTGTCCACGTGCTTCATGCCGGCCATGTGCTGCACCGAGCCCGAGATGCCCATCGCGATGTACATCTTGCAGGCCGCTGCGGTCTTGCCGGACTGGCCCACCTGGTGCGCTTTGGGCAGCCAGCCCGAGTCGGCGATCGGGCGCGAGCAGCCGAGCGTGGCGCCCACGGTCTCCGCAAGCTCGCGGAATTGCTCGACGTGGGTTTCCTCGCCAATGCCCCGGCCGACCGAGAGGATGAATTCCGCGCCCGGAATGTCGACGTCGCCGCTCGCCGCCGGTTCCTCGAACGCCAGGTGCGTGCTGCGCGGCGCGAGCGCCGGCGCCGCGAACGTGCTCACGGTCGGGCTGCCGGCGGCGTCGGGCGCTTTGAACGCGCCGGGGCGCAGGGTCACGAGCGCCGTTTCCTTGCCCGGAAACTCGATCTCCATGTTGACCTTCTGCCCGTAGCCCGAGCGCGTCGCGAGCCAGTCCGAGCCGTCGCGCGCGAGCCCGAACGCGTCGGTCGTGAATCCGTAGTTGCCCTTGGCCGCGAGCGGGGCCGCGTAGCCTAGCGTGTCGATCGTATGAGGAAGCAGAACGAGCGAGGGTTTGCGCGCCTCGATGATTGCGCGGGCAACGTTTTCGTAGACCTCCGGATCGAAGGCGTCGCTGCTCGTCTGCACGGTGACGATTTCGTCGACGCCCGCGAGCTTGAGGCTTTCCACCCAGGCATCGGGTTGCGCGCCCAGCACGGCGACCGTGACGGTTTCGCCGCTCGCTTCCTTCGCCTGCGCGGCCGCGCCCAGCACTTCAAGACTGACCGGGCGCAGTTGCCCTTGACGGTGTTCCACCAGAACCAGAATGCCGCTCATTTCGCTTCTCCCCTGAATTCCTTGATCAGACCCGCAAGGCGCGCTGCCTGCTCGGCGGGCGTGCCCTCGATCATTTGCGCGCGGCCCGTGGCCGGCACGTAGACGCGCCGGATCCGCGAGAGCGAGCCCGCCGCGCCGGTTTCACCGGCGGCAAGGCCGAGTTCGTCCGGCGTGAGCGTTTCGATGGGCCGTTGCGCGGCCTGTTTGATGCCGCGCAGCGAGGCATAGCGCGGCGTGTTGATGCCGAGCTGGATGGTCAGCACGGCGGGGCACTGCACTTCGACGGTGGCGTATGCGCCGCCTTCGAGTTCGCGGCGCGCGGTGGCCGTCTTCGCGCCGGGCGCGTAATCGAGCCCCGCCACGACCGCCGCGTGAGGCCAGTCGATCAGGCCCGCGAGCGCCATGCCGGTCACGCCATAGGCGTGATCGGAAGCCTGCACGCCCGCGAAGATCATGTCCGGCGCTTCCTTGCGCGCGAGCGCGGCCAGCACCCGGGCGATGGCGACCGGGTCGGCGTCTTCGAGTTCGTCGCTCCAGATGCGCACCGCGCGGTCCGCGCCTTTTGCGAGGCACTTGCGCAGTTCTTCATCGGCGCTATCGGGGCCGACCGTGGCCACCACGATCTCGATGTCGCCGTTTGCGCCTTCCTTCAGGCGCATCGCTTCTTCCAGTGCGTAGTGGTCCCACTCGTTCAGGTCGAAGACGTGAAAATCGGCGCTGACGTCGCGGCCGTCGTCGTTCAGCTCGAAGTCTTCATCGAGCGAAGCGACCTGCTTGATTGTGACTAGTATTTTCATCTTGACTCCATGGTGTTCGTCGGACAGGGCGAAACGTGTTGCACGTCGCTTTCGTGTTGCTCGTGTTGCATTGCATCGTCATCCAGCGGATGGGGGGAAACGGCAGCGGGCTGCGGCGCGGCGGCGCTAGACGCGAGCGGACCGAGCGCGCGCCCGAAATGGCCGAACAGGCGCGCCCGGACCTCGCGGTCGGGGTCGAACCGCATGCGCCAGCGGTCGGCGTCCGTGAGGTTCGGATGCTCGAACACCAGCACGCGGTGCAGCGGGTAGGGCTCGTGGCGCAGTTGCAGCAACACGCGCCGCGAGGCCTCGCGATTCAGGATCACGCCGCGGCGCACGTCCGCCACCGGATGGGCGGCGAGCCGTGCGAGCTGCGCCTGCGGGGTCGCGTGGTGGCGTGCGATGCCGGAGAGCACGTCGACGTCTTCGTCGGCAGCGAGGCGCCGCAGCAGCGCGCCCGGCAGGTCCTCGCGCAGCGCGACGCCCGCGCGGACCCACGCCACCGGATCGGCGGCAAGCTGCGCGACGAGGCGCGCGGGGCAGTCCGGGTGGCGCGCCACCGCGCGGCGCACTTCCGGCTCGCCGTCGTTCACGAGCCGCTCGAGCCACTCGGCCGGGCAGGCCGGGTTGCGCGCGAGCGTGCGGCGCACCCAGGGATCGTCGTTGCCGATCAGCCACTCGACGACCTTGAGCGGCAGATCGCGGCGCGTGGCCACCACGCGGCGCACGATGGCTTGCGCGTCGAAGCACAGGCCGATCAGCGCGCCAGCGGGCGTGTTCGCATTGAGCGCAGCGGCGCGGCGCACGCCGGGATCTTCGTCGCGGGCGAGCTGCGCGAGGATCGCGGCGGGCGCGCGGGTCTGGAGCGCGAGGCTGCGCCGCTCGGCCGACGATGAGGGCAGCGTGTGAAGCAGCGAATCGGGGCAGCACGGATGGCGCAGCACCTGGGCGCGCACCGCGCCCGTGTGCGTGCTCCTCCAGAGTTGCAGCAGCGTTTGCGGATCGGTCGCGAGATGGATCGCGAGCAGGCGCTGCAGCACGGCGATGCCGCGCTGCTCGACGAGCGTGAGCAGTTCCGAGGGCACGCCGACGTTCTCGCACAGCGCGCGCAGCACCTCGATGTCCTCGCTTTGCGCGGCGAGCGTGGCAAGCAACGCATGCGGCGCTTTCGCGTGCCGGGCGAGCAGGCAGGCGAGGCGCCGGGCCGGCGCTTCGTGTTCGTCGACGAAAAGCGCGAGTGCGTCGCCGGGTGTGGCGGGGTTTCTCGCGAGGCGCATTTTCAGCGTCTCGTCGTGGTTCGCCGCCGCGAGCCGCGCAAGCTCGGCGAGCACCGCGCCGTGGGCGAACGCGCAGGCCGCAAGGGCGAGGCAGTCGCGCCGCGCCACGAAGAGCCGCGCGCCGAGGCGCTCGCGGTCCGCGTCATCCGCGTGCGGGTAGAGCGCGGCGGCAGCGTAGATGTCGTCGGCGGCCAGCGCGAGCTCGACCAGCTCGCGCCAGTGCCGGCGCATCGTCGGCGTGCGGGCTCGCCGCTGCCTCGCGCGCTTTTCGGCCATGGCGGGCATGGCGCGCTGTTCGGGCACCTCGTGCTTTTCGGGCATCGCGTGCGTGCCGTGCCGCGCGTGCCTGCCGTGCATTGCGTGCGCGCGGTCTTGCGAAGTGGCGGAGCTGGGCGTCATCTCGGGCAATCCTTGCCGGGGCTCAGTCAGGGCTCGGTTAGGTTCAGGCCGCGTTCATGCTGCGGCGATGGCGGTTACATTGCCAGCAGGATCCGCATCGTCGCTGGCCGGTTCCGCGAGGCTTTCGGCGATCAGCTCGATCAGCTCGCGCACGACGAACTTGCCTTCGTAGCCGCTCGTCTTCAGCGCGTCCTCGAACATCGTCAAATCCTTCGGACAACAAACCACGAACACCTCCAGTCCTTCGATGCGCGCAGCCTCGTGCATGCGGTTCTGCGACGGCTTTTCCTTGCCGACCGGATCGCTCATCCAGATCCGGCCGCCGCCGGCGCCGCAGCAAAATGAGTTGTCGCGCGAGCGGGGCATGTCCACGAGATCGCAGCCGAGCGCCGCGAGAATCTGGCGGGGCGCGTCATAGCCCTTGTTGAAGCGCCCGAGGTGGCACGGGTCGTGGAAGGTCACGCGATAGCCGAGCTTGCGTTTGGGCTTGAGCACGCCTTCGCTGAACATGCGCGCGACGAGGCTCGTGTAATGCTCGATCTCGAACTTGCCGCCGAAGTCGGGGTACTCGTTGCGGATCGTGTTGTACGAGTGCGGGTCGGTCGTGACGATGCGGCGGAAATTCGACTGCCCGAGCAGCGCGATGTTGTTCTCGGCGAGCAGTTCGTAGAGCCCTTCCTCGCCCACGCGGCGCACGTCGTTGCCCGCGTTCGACTCGCCCTCGTAGAGCAGGCCGAAATCCACTCCCGCGTTGTGCATCAGCGTGGCGAAGGCCTGGGTCACGCGCTGGTTGCGCGGATCGAACGAGGCGTAGTCGCCTACGAACCACAGCAGATCGACGCTCTCCTTGCGCGCGTCCTTGATCTGGAAGGGCAGCGGCTTGGTCCAGGCGGCGCGCTTGCGCTTCGATTCGTTAAACGAGTTGCCATTCTTGTGGATCGCCTGGAGCGTCTTTTGCACTTGCGGTTCCATCTCGCCTTCCTCGACGAGCTTGCGGCGCATCTGCACGATGATGGGCACGTGCTCGACCGCCACCGGGCAGATCTCCACGCAGGCCATGCAGGTGCGGCACGACCAGACGGTTTCCATGAACACCTGGCCGATGCCCTTGCCGTGCACGTCGAGCTTCACCTCGTCGGGCAGCGTGTTCTTTTGCAGCGCCTCGTTGGCGAACTCGCGCAGCGAGAGGATCACGTCGCGGGGCGAAAGCGGCGCGCCCACGGCGTTGGCGGGGCAGGCCTCGTGGCAGCGGCCGCACTTCGTGCAGGCGTCGAGATTGAGCAGGTGCTTCCAGGTGAAGTCGGTGATGGTCTTGTAGCCCACGCGCTCGCCGCCGGGCTGAGCGCCGCCTTTATCGCCTTCTACGCCTTCCACAACCTCGGCGACCTCGATGCGCGGCAGGCGCTGCGCGGCGAGCGGATCGCGCATCATCAGCGAGGCCGAGGCCGTGAAGATGTGCTTGACCTTCGTGTAAGGAATCAGCGCGATGAAGGTGAGTGCGAGCAGGCCGTGGAACCACCAGAGGCCGGTGCGCATCACGTAGGCAGCCGAGGCGCTCACGCCCACGCCCTTGAAGATCTCGGCGAAGAGGGCCGCCACCGGCGACCACCAGCGCGTGTCCCACACCACGGCGCGGTCTTGCAGCCAGACGAGGCGCAGCCCGCTCAGCACGAAGCCGGTGATGCCGATCAGCACGAGCGTCCAGAGGAATGCCCAGTCTTCGCGACGGTAGCCGCTGCGGTCGTAGTCCGGGTCGCCGGGCTGGCGGTCGGGACGCTTGTAGTCGAGCTTGGGCGGCTTGATCCAGCCGCGGCGCGCCATCATGTAGATGAGCCCGGCGATCATGGAGACACCCGCGACGTTCATCGCGAGCTTGAACAGCAGATAGAAGTCGCCGTTCCAGAAGTGAAAGCCGAGAAAGCGCGCGGTGATGTCGTAATCGACGGTGACGGTGGCGGTGCCGAGAAACAGCACCGCGAAGCCGTAGAAAATCATCCGGTGCGCGCGGCCCGCCGCGGGGTCGCGGCGCGCGACGGTGCGGTGGCTCAGCACGACGCGCACCATGTCCTTGAAGCGCGCCTGCAGGTCGATCTTGCCGAACGATTTCGACAAGCGCTGCCCGCGCCGGTATTTGCGGATCTGGACGTAGACACCCCACGCGAATACGCCTATCGCCGTGATGCCGATGAGATAAAACAGCGCGATCGCAAACGACGGGAAGCCCTCGAACAGGATGCGCGTGACGGTCGCGGGGTCGAAAGTCGCTGGGGTCTGCATGGCTCGTCCGTTTCGTCCGTTTATTGAATGGGGAGGGGCGCTTTTTTCAGGCAAAGCGCGCCCGTGTCAGGCCGTCGAGCGCGCCTGACCAGGATCTGTGCACCGTGGCGCCCGGCAATGCGGGCGGCCACGGTGGCAGGGTGGGTCCCGGTCTCACACAGCGTGCGCCGGGACCGTGCCGCCTTACTTCTTGTAGTGGATCTGGTAAGTGCCTTCGGGCAGGTGCGGCGTGCCCCAGACCGCCACTTCGCGCTTGTACGGCAGCGGGAACTGCGGGTTGGACTCCTCGATCTCGCGTGCGACGCGGTGGCCTGTGAAGGTCGCATCGGCGATCAGGCGCGGGGCTTCGGCGTCGCCGATCAGGTACACGCCCTTGATGCCCTTGCTCTCCCACTGGTCCTGCTTCGCCTTGATCTCGCGATACAGCGTGTCGTTCGAGCGGCGGCCCGTGACGAGCACGAGCGAGTCGAACTCGAGCCAGCGGTGCGTCTTGTTCGCATCGCGCGGCAGCTGGCCCGCGCCCCGGTAGGTGCGCTTCGAGCCGTCGCCCCAGATGTTGTAGATCTCGATGCGGCCTTTCTCGATGCGGCTCGCGAAATGGTCGCCCAGTTCGGTCACGTGCAGCTCATGGAGCCGGCGCATCATGTTCGGATACTCGAGCGTGAAGTGCATGTAGTTCGCCAGATGCACGCCGCTCACGATCGTCACTTCGTGGCCAGCCGACGCGAGCTTTTCGGCGAGGCTCGGCGCCATGAAGTAGGTGTCCGCATTGAGGATCACGACGCGCTTGCCGATCGGCTTCTTGCCGCCCATCACCTGCTCGGGCGTCAATTGATCGGGCTGCGAAGCATCGGCGCCGGGGATCGGATCGTGCGTGAGGCAGTTGGTGCCGTCGCCGACCCAATGCGCGCCCGTTGCGATCACCACTTTCTCCGCGCCGTAGTCGAGCACGTCGTCGGCGGTGAGCGGCTTCACGCCGAGCGCGAGCTGGCTCTGCTTGTTCTTCTTCAGCAGCTTGGTGATTTGCGTTTCGCGATAGTCGCGGTGATAGCCCCATTCGCCGAGGCCAGGCAGCGTGACCACGCTGTTCAGATGGCCGCCGATCTTCTCCGCGCTATCCACGAGGTGGACCGTGTAGCCGCGCTGCATCAGCACGCGCGCGCACTCCGAGCCCGACGGACCCGCGCCCACCACGAGCACCGAGTCCCCCGACTTGCACTCTTCGAACTTTTCCGGGTGCCAGCCGCGGCGATACTCTTCGCCGGCCGTGGCGTTCTGCGTGCAGATCATCGGCGGGCCGCCGATTTCCCAGCGCGAGATGCAGACGTTGCAGCCGATGCACACGCGAATATCGTCGACGCGGCCTTCCTCGATCTTCTTCGGCAGGAACGGGTCGGCAATCGAAGGACGCGCCGCGCCGATGATGTCCGCATAGCCCTTCGTGACGATCTCGGTCATCTTCTCCGGATCGGTGAAGCGGCCCACGCCGAGCACCGGCTTCTTGGAAACCTGCTTGATGAACTTGGTCCACGGGACCTGGTGGCCCTGCAGATAGAAGCGCGACGGACCCGCGTCTTCACCCCATTCGGCGATGTCGCCCACGTCCACGTCCCAGAGGTCGACCAGCGAATCGGCCATTTCGACGAACTTCATGCCGTCCTTCTCGACTTCCACGCCGCCCGCGCCATAGAGCGAATCCACGGCAAAGCGCGTGGCGATGGCGCAGTCGCTACCGACGGCGCGGCGCACTTTCTCGAGCGTTTCGAGCCAGAAACGCGCGCGGTTTTCGAGCGAGCCGCCGTAGCCGTCGGTGCGCTTGTTGTAGTAGGGCGAGAGGAACTGCAGCGGCAGATACGAGTGCGCGCCGTACACATAGACGATGTCGAAACCGGCGTCGCGTGCGCGCAGGGCCGCTTCGACATAGTATTGCTGCACGTCGCGGATGTCGTCGAGATCCATCTCCTTGCAGTACGTGAGCGTTTCGAACTCCGAAGCGTACTGGCTGGGGCCGCGCGGCGTGGCGCGGCTTTCCATGCAGGGCGCGTGGGCGCCGCCGTACCACATTTCGATGCCGGCGAGCGCGCCGTACTTATGGACTTCCTCGGTCATCGCGCGCAGGTTGCGCACATCGCCTTCGTCCCAGATGCGTGCCGAGAGACGGTGCGTGTCGTCCGACTCCGGATGGATCGAGCAATATTCGGTGTTCATGGCCGCCCAGCCGCCTTCGGCTTTCATCGAGCGGTGCGCGGCCTGGAAGCCGGGCAGGTTGCTGCCCGCGCCAATGCAGTGCGGGACTTGATAGAAGCGGTTGCGCAACGTCTTCGGGCCGATTTTGATGGGCTCGAACAGCACGTCATAGCGGGGATCGCGGGACATGGGGACGTATCTCCTGATGTGTTTGGTGTGCTTGTGGGGCTGCTTGCGTCGTCGACATGAGTCGAAAATCAGGCCGCTACGCGCGTGCGCACGCGTTGCGGGTCATAGAACGGCGTGCGGGTGACGGTGCCGCTGAAAGTGCCTGCGGCGTCGTGAATCTCCACCTTGGTGCCGAGCGCCGTATGCGAGGGCTTCAGATGGACCATCGCGAGCGACTGCATCAGATACCGGCTGAACGTCGCGCTCGTGACGACGCCAACCTGTTCCTTGCCGATGAAAATCTTCGCGCCCGCGCTCACCGCACCGTCGTGCTTCACGAGCACGCCGGCCTGCTTGAAGCGCTCCTTGCCGCGCGCGTTGAGCAGCGCCGCCTTGCCGATGTAGTCGCCGGGCTTCTCGACGTCGACCATCCAGTCGAGGTTCAACTCCCACGGCGTGACGTCGCCCTCGGGCATGTCGAAGGGATAGAAGAGCAGCGCGGCTTCGATGCGGGCGAGTTCGAGCGAGGTCCACGAGGCCGGCACGATGCCAAGCGGCTTGCCCGCTTCGAGAATGGCGTCCCACAGCGCAATGGCGTCGCTCGCGCTGCACGAGACTTCGAAGCCCTGCTCGCCGGAGTAGCCGCCGCGCGAGATGATGATCTTGCGGTCGAACAGCTGGGTTTCGACGTGCGCGAAATACGGCAGCTTCGCGAGATCGATGCCGATGTGCGGCTGCAGGATGGCTGCGGCGCGCGGGCCTTGCAGCGAAAGCATGTGCACGTCGAAGTCCTGATGCCATTGAACGTCGCGGCCCTGCGCGGCGCGGCGCAGATGCTCCTGGGTCGTGCCGCCGCCGTGCGAGATGCGGTATTGATTCGGCGCGTCGTAGATCACCATCAGGTCGTCGCACACGACGCCGCGTTCGTCGACTTCCGCTGCGAGACGCGCGGTGCCGGGTTTCATTTTCGTGACATCGATGGCGCAGATGCTGTCGATCACGGCGCAGGCATCGGGGCCGCTCACGCGCAGAATGTTCAGCGCGCTGATATCGTAGAGGCCCGCTGTCGAGCGCACGGCGACCACTTCGTCGTTCGGGTCGCTGTTGTAGTACCAGGGCAGCGGCATGTCGTTCCACATATCGCCGTCCAGCTTGGAGCCCAGTTCGCGATGGCGGATATTCAGAATTGATTGCCTTGTCATAGCGTTTTCCCGAGGTTGAACCTTGCGTGAATAAAGGCCGACGAATCTGGGCCGGTAGGCCTTGACGAGGGCCGCTGGATGGCAATCAGTCTCCTTCGTTAAAATCGGCGTCACAATCGCCCCGTGGCGCTACCTCCGAGTGGGTAGGCGCGCTACTTCGCTCAGCTGCGCGAAGCTTTCAAATGCGCCGCAACATGCCTTGTCGTGTAAGCGCGCATATAGACGCATGGGGCTGTGAAGCCCGCCAGACGGACATTCGGCTACATTGCGCCGGCCCGGATGCACCCTCCTGGGCGTAGCGCGGGGGCTACCCCCAATGAATCATTGCTCTCCCTTTTTGGCTCGCCGATTCTGTTCGTACAGATTCGCAGCCACGATGAGGGATCAACGGGCATGAACGGACTAAACGCACCCAGGGCGATACCAGTACGCGTCGAACGTGTGGAGAACATCACGGCCGACATCCGGCGCTTCACGCTGGTGCCGGCGCAAGGCGGCTCACTGCCGGCGTATTCCGCCGGCAGTCATGTCGTCGTGACCATGCGGGGCGAGGCGCGTACCTGGCGCAACGCTTACTCGCTGACTAGAGCGGCTGGTGCGCGCGACGCGTATCAGATCATGGTGCGCCGCGTGCCCGCCTCGCGCGGCGGCTCGGCGTTCATGCATGCGCAGGTGAAGGAGGGCAGCGAGCTCGAAATTTCGATGCCGTCGAACTTCTTTCCGCTCGCGCGGCTCGCGACGAAGCATGTGATCGTTGCGGGCGGGATCGGCATCACGCCGTTTCTTTCGATGCTGCCGGAGCTGGCCGCAATCGGCGCGCGCGTGGAGATGCATCTGTGCTGCCGCCCGGAAGACGCTGAAGCGCTCGAAGCGCTGATCGCCGAGCGCATCGCGGGCGGTGTTGCCATCTACACCGACTTGCAGGATGTCGAAACGCGCTTTGGTTCCTTGCTGGCCGCACAGCCGCCCGGCACGCATCTATATACGTGCGGGCCAGTTGGTTTGATGGAAGGGCTCGCTCAGGTGGCGCGCGCACGCGGCTGGCCCGAAAGCCACTTCCACCAGGAGAGCTTTGGCAGCGCGTCGCATGGCGAGCCGTTCGTCGCGGTGCTCGCGAAGAGCGGCCGCGAGGTGTCGGTAGGCGCCGACCAGAGCCTGCTCGAAGCACTCGAAGCGGCGGGCGTCGACGCCCCCTATATGTGCCGGGGCGGCGCGTGCGGCACCTGCTCGCTCGAAGTCATGGAAGGCGAGCCCGAGCATCGCGACTTCTTCCAGAGCGCCGCCGAACGCGCAACGAACTGCAACGTGCTGCCTTGCGTGTCGCGTGCGCGCAGCGCGCGTCTCGTGCTGAACATCTGACGAATACGAGGGAGCCCAACGCCATGTCCATTGCCTTCAAGCCCGACGAGTCGTTTCGCGACGTCTACCAGTATCGCAACAGCGAAGCAGCGATCCTGCGTTTTCCGTTTCCGTTCCCGGAAGACCGCTACATGTATTCGGTGAACATCGAGCCGCATACGAGCGGCGAGCCCGGCACGGTGTTTCGGGCCGCGTTCGATATCGACGAGCACTACGTTGCCGAATGCCGCGACCGCGCGCTCACGCTCGAAACCGACCCGTTGCGCTGCCAGGTGCTGGACCACATGGACACCGCTCAGTGGGACACGCTCGAACTCGTCATGGAAAGCATGGCGCGCGATTACCCCGAGTACTTCCAGCTCGAACGCGATGGTGCGGAGGGTACGCAGTGGACGTGGACGAACCGTCCGCTCGGGCTCACGCAATCGTTCGTGTTCGGCGACGCCGACACGCTGCCGTGTGCGCCGCTCGAGTACATCACGCGCCAGGCGCAGGGCGATTTCGTCCTGCTCGATCATCGCGACGACAACCTGTTCATGGACGGCGGCATGGTGACGACCCAGGCCGACTGGTCGCTCGATTTCGACCTCGGCATGAGCTTTATGGAGTGGCATGGTCCCGTGCCGCTCGCGCATCAGGCCGGTATTTTCGAGCGCGCGCTGAAATTCCTGTTGCGCCTGCAATCGGGGGCGCCGGTGCGCCGCCTGAACTGGACGATGACCGTCAATCCGCGTCTGGACACGTCGCCCGAGCATTACCCCGAGTGGGGCCCGGACCGGGCGAGCATCACGCCCGAGAACGTCGGCGGCAAGCTGCATTTGCGCGTGGAGCTGCAGACGCTGTTCAGGCTGCCGCGCAGCAATGCGATTCTGTTCTGCGTGCGCTGTTATCTGATCAGCCTCGACGAGCTCGCACGCGTGCCCAAATGGGGCAAGCGCCTGCATCGCGTGCTGACCACACTGCCGCAGGAGCTCGCCGAATACAAGGGGCTCGTGCGCTATCGCGACACGGCGCGGCAATGGCTCGCGCAGTTCGACGATGGCGCGCCGACCACGCCCGGCACCCTGGCCGAGGTCGAGCGCTTGAGCCCGCCTCTTGACGAATCCCACACCCGGCCGAGTTTCGCCGGCTCCTGAGTCCTTCGTGGTCGTTCCGCGTGCCGTGGCTGGCGCCGAGCTTCAAGCGGCGCCGGATTGCGATGCGCGGCGCGGCGGCGGTCGCATCTCCACATACCCGTATTCCGGCCGCCACCCAGCGGTCCCTCATCAGCGAAAGGAAGAGACACATGAATACGATTTCCGAAGACCTTGTTGTCGAATCGGAAGGTTCGTTACAACGAAAGATCAGTTGGACCGGCGCGTTCTGGGTGGCTAGCGGAGTGCCCGCGCTGGTGCTGTTCTCGATTGGCTCGATCGCGGCAACCGTGGGCAAGCTTTCATGGGCTGTCTGGATCATCTCGATCGGCCTTGGCTTCATCCAGTCGTTTTCGTATGCGGAGATTGCCGGGCTCTTTCCGCACAAGTCGGGCGGTGCGTCGGTCTACGGCGCCATCGCATGGGTGCGCTACTCGAAGCTGTTTGCGCCGCTTTCGGTCTGGTGCAACTGGTTCGCGTGGTCGCCGGTGCTGGCGATTGGCTCGGGGCTCGCAGCGGGCTACGTGCTCTCGATTCTCTTTCCCGCGGACTCCGCCATCAACACCTGGCAGATCACGCTCGTGAGCCTCGACTGGCTGCGCTCCGGCCTGAGCCTGCGCATCAACGCGACCTTCATACTGGGCGCGGCGATCCTGCTTGTAACGTTCGCGATCCAGCACCGCGGCATCATGAATGCGGCGCGCATCCAGACCATCCTGGGCGTGGCGGCGCTGATTCCGCTGATTCTTGTCGGCATGGTGCCGCTCTTTACCGGTGACGTGTCCGTGCATAACCTGTTTCCGCTCGTGCCGCTCGCGAAGGACAGCGCGGGGCAGATCATCGACGGCACGTGGGACCGCGCGGGCATCACGCTGATGGCAGGCGGGCTCTTCGTGGCCGCGTGGTCGACCTACGGGTTCGAGACTGCCGTCTGCTACACGCGTGAATTCCGCGATCCGAAGCGCGACACCTTCAAGGCCATCCTGTATTCCGGTCTCCTGTGCATTTTCGTTTTCACCGTGGTGCCGCTCTCGTTCCAGGGCGTGCTCGGCCTCGGCCATATGGTCACGCCGGACATCAAGGACGCGGCCGGCCACGTGGTGACGCCCGCGGTCTATAGCGGCATCCTCTCGCCGGACATCTACAGCGGCATGGGCGTGGCCAAGGCCATGGCGCCGATGATCCACGGCGGCTTGCTGGTCGAGCGCGTGCTCGTGGTGATGCTGGTGCTCGCCCTCGTGCTCGCGATCATGACGTCGATGGCAGGCTCCTCGCGCACGCTGTATCAGGCCTCGGTGGATGGCTGGCTGCCGAAGTACCTCTCGCACGTGAACGAACACGGCGCACCCACGCGCGCCATGTGGACCGACCTGTGCTTCAACCTGATCCTGCTGCTGATGTCGGATTATGTGTTCGTGCTCGCGATTGCCAACGTCGGCTACATCATCTTCAACTTCCTGAACCTGAATTCCGCGTGGATTCACCGGCTCGACCGCAAGGACTGGGTACGGCCGTTCCGCGCCCCCAACTGGCTGATCGTGCTGGGTACGCTGTTCTCGTTCGTCAATCTCGCGCTGCTCGGCATGGGCGCGGACACGTGGGGCGCGGGCACGCTGGTGTCGGGCCTGGTCTTCGCCGCGCTGATCCTGCCGGTGTTCATGTTCCGCCACTACGTGACCGACAAGGGGCATTTCCCGGACACGATGAAAGAGGACATGGAGCTGCTCGGCAACGGCAAGGTCGCAAAGCGCGCCGGGATTCTGCCTTACGTGACCGTCGTAGCCGGCATCGCGGTGATCTGGATCACCCATGCGCTCGCGGTCTACTGATACTCACACACTCATACCAACGGAGGGAGCTTTCGATGATGACTTCGCCGATCACGAGCCGCCCGGTGTACGCGGCGCTCGAAGCCGATCCGCAGGGCACGCAGCACTGGCTCCTGACCGCGGGCGCCGCCGCGGCCGATCGCGTGCGCGTGCTGAAGGCCTTGAGCACGCTGGGCACGGCGCCGCTCGAAGTATGGTCCGTCGACGAGGACCTGGCGCACGCGGGCGCCGGTGGTGTTTGCGAGTTGCCTCATGCGGTGGCGCGGCGCTTCGATGGAGAGGGCGAGCTGCTGGGCGCGCTGGGTGAGGCGCTGCGCGGCGCGCGGGTGGGAATCCGGCTCTATGCGCTCGGCACCGAGCCTTTCATCGGGTCGGTGCGGCAGATCGCCGAGCACGCCGGTATCGCGCCCGAGGCGGTGAGGGTGGAGCACAGCGGCAGCCTCCGGCGACGCGTGTACTGCATTCACTGCCGCTCGATGAACGAAGGTGTGACAACCAACGTGACGCCGTGCGGCGGATGCGGCCGCAAGCTGTTCGTGCGCGATCACTTCTCGCGGCGGCTGGCGGCGTTCATGGGCGTGCAGGCCGACGCCGAGGTGCCTGGAGAGCTTCCTGCCATCGAGCACGCCTATTTGTAGCTGCATCGACATTGCGTTTTGCCCAGGCTCATGCGCTCTGCCGCATGAGCCTTTTTTATTTCGCATTGTTCGTACTCCATCCCTTTCCCCGCGCTACCCCCAAAGTGGAATCCCCTCTTGCTGATTGCCGTATGGCAGGCGCGCGCCATACTGGAGGCGTTCGGCCTTGTGCCGTCATGCAGGAGGAAAGAGTATGGAACCTCTTACCACGGTTCTTCTCGTCGACGATCACGCGCTATTCCGGCGCGGCGTGGCGCAGCTCATCGAGATGAACCCGGCCTTTCGGGTCGTTGGCGAGGCGGGTTCGGGGCGCGAAGGCGTGGCGATGGCGCTGGAACTCCAGCCCGATGTGATGCTGGTCGATCTGAACATGCCGGAGATGAGCGGCATCGAGACCATCGCCTTGCTGCGCGACCAGGGTGTGAAGGCACGCCTGGTCATGCTGACCGTCTCCGATAACGAACGGGACGTGGTGGCCGCATTGCGCGCCGGGGCGCACGGCTATCTGCTCAAGGACATGGAGCCCGAGGAGCTGTGCGCGAATCTGGAGAAGGTGTTGAAAGGCACCGCCGTGCTCAGCGAGGCCGCAACCGGCAACCTGGTCCAGGCGCTCTCGGGCAGCCAGTCGTTCCGCGCGAGCGAGACGTTGCTCTCGGCGCGCGAGCAGGAAGTGCTCGACTACCTCGTCGAGGGGCTCTGCAACAAGGCGATTGCGCGCAAGCTCGACATCAGCGTCGGCACGGTCAAGGTGCACGTCAAGCATCTGCTGCACAAGCTCGATCTGCATTCGCGGCTCGAGGCGGTCGTGTGGCACCGCGAACACGTCGCGCGGCGCTTCGCTTCGGGCGGCTGAATGGGCAACTGAGCCCCGCGAGCGGCGCTAGCGTCTGGTGCTGCCCGTGCCGATGCGCGTTTGCTGGGCGAAGGAGGCTGGCACGAAGGTCACCACGATGCGCGAGCCCGGCTCGTTCGAGCGGATCTCCAGCCGCCCGCCCAGGCTGCGCGAGCGCTCGCGCATGATCGAAAGCCCGTAATGGTGCTCGCCGCCCGACTCCGTGACGATGCCGCGGCCATCGTCCTCGATGGTCACGGTGACTTCGCGCTCGTTGGACGAGAGCGTCACGAGCGCGCTCGATGCACGCGCGTGGCGCACGACGTTGGTGAGCGCTTCGCGCACGATCTGCCCGATATGCAGTTCCTCGTTGACCGTGAGGCGTACGCGGCGGATGCGGTTGTCGACCGAGATCTGCACTTCGCTGCGCGAGGACAGTTCCTCCGCGACTTCCTCGAGCGTCGCCGCGAGTCCGCGCGCGTGCACCGAGGTGCGGAAAGTGGTGAGCAACTCGCGCAACTGCCGATAGGCGCTATCGATCCCTTCGCGGATCGCCCGTGCGATCTGGCCGACGTCGCTATGCGACAGCTCCTCGGGCAGCACGGCCTGCAGCCGCGCAAGCTGGATTTTCATGTACGAGAGCGATTGCGCGAGCGAGTCGTGGAGTTCGCGCGCGATGGCGTTGCGCTCTTCGAGCAGCGTCATGCGCCGGTCGCGCACGTCGCGGCTCAGGTTGGAGATGGCCTGCGCAAGCACGCTCGCGATGGTCTCCAGCAGATGCAAATGGCGCTGCTCGCTGCGCGTGTCGGTGTCGCTTTCGCAGATCAGCACGCCGTACGTGCCCGAGGGCACGCGCACCGGCGCCGCGAGGATCGTCATCAGTTCGTCCGACTGGCTGTGCGGCAGCGAGCGCACGCCGGAAAGCGACATCAGCTCGTTCACGACGCGCTCGCGCACGATGTGCGGTGCGAGGTCGGCTGGCGCCACGATCGTATCGGTGCCAAGCAGTTGTGCGGAAGGCTCGGAGAGCACGAGCGCGATGCGTTGCACGCGCAGGACGCCGACCAGACGCTGCAGCAGCGCTTCGAGCGTACCCCCCGTGGGGGCGTCTTCGGCGAGCTGGGCGCAGATATAATGCAGCAGATCGAGCGACTGGTCCGCAAAGGCAATATGGTCTTCGACGATGCGCTTGAGCCGGGCCGATTCATCCTGCTCGCTACGCAGCCGCGCGACGAGCCCGTTGAGCACCGTAATCAGGCGATCGATCTCGTCACGCCCCGCGGGCACTTCGTGGCCGACCTGGCTGAGCATGTGCAGGGGCAGCGCCGGGCGCAGCACGAGCGCGCGCCGCGCGCCCCATGCCAGCGAGAAGATGCCCGCGAACAGCAGCGCGGCGGTGCAGGCTTCGAGCAGCGTGATGACGGCTTCGAGCGCATCGCCCTGGCGATCGATCTCGATACGCAGCGCATCGAGCATGTCCGGGGCCGCGTGCTCGCCCGCGAGCGTTTGCAATTGCGTGGCGATGAGCGGCGTGGGCGCGCCCCGTTGCCGCCAGTGCGTCAACAAAGTATCGTTGCGTACGAGCGACGTGGCGTGTGCATCGAGCTTGAGCGCGGCGTCGGGTGCGGTGGCCGCGATGCTCGTGGCGATGCGGCGCAGCCTGGCGGCATCGCCGAGCGAAACGGCGGCCTGTTCGTAGAGGGCCTTGTTGTCGAGCTGGACGCGCGTGCAGACGAACAACAGCGCGATGAGCGCGACGAGGCACGCAAGGACAATGCAGGTTTTCGCGTAGAGCGGGTAACGGCGTAACCAGGCGCGGTCGGCTGCATTCATCTGGAGACAAGTAGCGAAGAAGGAACTGACGGTCGTCGTTTTTTGCGGCGCCCGGATTGCGGATTCGCGAGGCCAATGCATGATGACAGTGTATCTGTTTTCCACCACGCTGCTGGTGCTTGTCGTGGGGCTGGTGCTGCCGAGGCTCGGTCCGGGCCAGGGCGTCGACGTGCTGCTTTATATCGCCATCGTCTTCGCGCTCGCGCTGGCAAGCGGGCTGCTCGGGCTTGCCTTCACATTTGGCGCGAAGCGGGCCGTCAAGCGCGGCATGCGCAGCTCAGCTGCCCCCGAACTCACTGCCTTCGCGGAAAATCTCTCCACGCCGGCGGTACTGCTCGACAATGACGCGCTGGTGTTCGTCAACGGCGCTTTTCTGAAGCACGCGCGCTGGGAACATCATGTCGACGAGATCGTCGGCATGCCGTTCGGCAATCTGGTGCATCCGCAGTCGCTGCTCGAGTTGACGAAGCTGCTCACGCAAACCGGCGTCGATGACGAGCGCACCTCGGGTTCGTTACGCCTCGCGTATGGCGACGGCACGTTCCGGCGCCATCCCGTGACCGTGCTGCGCGGCCGCGGTTCGCGCCTGACGCTCCTGCAGTTCCCCGCGCCTTACGCGAGCGCCGAGGCGCAGCGCAGCGAAGCGCAGATCCAGCAGCACTGCCAGGACGTGGTCGCGCAACTGCCGCAGGCGCTCTTTCGCATCGACCGCGAGCAGAACCTCATCTTCGTGAATCCCGCATGGCGCAGCATGCTGCGTATCGTCGGCGGCGGTGGCGATGTTCCGCCGCTGGCCGGCTTCGTGCATCCCGAAGACCGCGCGACGCTGACCGCGCGGCTCACCGCGCTGCTCGACGGCCATCTCAGCGAGCTCATCACGGTCGTGCGCATGATCCGCGCCGACGAAACCATGTTTCATGTCGAACTGCGCTGCCAGGCGGTGGCGGATCAGGAAGGACAGCTGATCGGCGCGGTGGGTCTCGCGCTCGACGTGTCGAACAGCCGGCGCAACGAGGAAGCGCTGCACGCGAGCCGCCGCAGCCTGCGCATGCTGCTCGCGAATGTGCGCGCGATGATCTATCGCGGACAGAACAATCGCTTGTGGTCGATGGAGTTCGTGAGCGAGGGCTGCTTCGAGCTGACCGGCTATGAAGCCAACGAGCTGCTCGACGAATCGCTCATGAAGTTCGTGTCGCTCATTCATCCCGAGGACCGCGAGTTCGTCTGGAATGAAATTCAGGCGCGCGTGGCGGTGGGTGAGCCCTATGAGGTGACGTACCGTATCATCGACCGTTCGGGCCAGACCAAGTGGGTATGGGACCAGGGGCGCGGTATTTTCTCCGCGCGCAACGAGCTGCTCGGTCTCGAAGGCTTCATCATCGAAGTGACGCGGCGCCAGCTTGCCGAAGAGAGCGCGCGCCGCCGCCTGGTGTTCGACCGGTCGACGGGCCTCACAAATTCGGCCATGTTCATGGACCGGCTGAGTTTCGCCCTCGCTTGTGCGCGCCGCAACGCGCAGCCGTGCGCGGTGTTTGCCATCCACGTGATCGACTTCGACGAGGTAACCGGACGTTTCGGCCCGGAGTACGCGGACCGTGTGCTGGTGCAACTGGGCCGGCGCCTGCAGGCGATCCAGAGCGACCTCAATGGCGCGACATTGCTCGACAAGCAGGATTTTGCGATCATGCTCACCGACTTCTCGGCGCCCGCGCTCGACTGGTGCGAGTGCGCGGGGCAGGTGGCGGCGCTCGCGCCGGAAAACAGCACGGCGGCCATGGAGCTTGTCGCCGAAAGCTTGCGCGCGCTGGTGGGCCGGCCGCTGCGTGTCGAGGGGCACGAATTCCGTGTCATGGCGCAGGTGGGCTGGGCGCTTGCGCAGAGCGAATTCCCGAATGCGCTCGACATGATCGATGCGGCGCTCGCGGCGGGCGAGGTCACGGGCAACGGTTACACGCCAGGTGCGCCGGGCACGCCAAACCAACAGGGACAGGCAAATGACGAAGCGGGTTGAGCAGGTTGAGCGGGCCGAAGGAGAAGCGCCACCGGCCGCAGGGGAGGCGCCCGATCACTCGATGTCGATCGAACATTTCATTGGCAAGGTCGTGCGCGAAAACCGCACGAATCAGGGGCTCACGATTGCCGAGCTTGCGGAGCAGAGCGGGCTCTCACGCAGCATGGTGTCGAAGATCGAGAACGGCCAGGTATCGACGAGCCTCGAGTCGATGGTGAGCATCGCACGCGCGCTGGGTATCTCGATGTCCACGTTGTTCCGCAATTTCGAAGGCCAGGAGGGCACCGCGCAGCACGTGAAGGCGGGCAAGGGCATGGAGGTGGTCCGGCGCGGCACGACCAAAGGGCACACCTATCATCTGCTGGCCTACGACCAGGGGCCGGCCAAGCTGTTCGAGCCGTTCCTCATTACGATGGACGACGAGTCCGAGATCTTCCCGACGTTCGAGCATCCGGGCACGGAATTCATCTACATGCTGCAGGGCAAGATGGAGTATCGGCACGGCAATCGCAGCTACCTGCTGCAGCCGGGCGACGCCTTCACGTTTCGCGGATCGGTGCCGCATGGACCCGAGCGCCTGATCAAGCTGCCGATTCGTTTCATTACGATCATCATGTACGGGCACACAGGCGGTTCAGACTTCTGAGCATGGATCGCTCAATAATGCTTCACGAAGCGAATCGCGCAAATGAGGCTCAGCAGGCTGAGGCTGGCGATCACCACCACGGCCAAGGTATCCGCGTGCGCATAACCCCAAAACTCATTCATCGTCTGGCGCCCTCATTGCGTCAATAAGCCTGTATCGCGCATGCGCGCGCGGCCGAAATCGGTGAGCCGATAGCGGAACAGTACCTTGCCGGCACCCAGGTGCGTGCCGTCGTCGAGCTTCTGTTCGAGACGCTGGAGCAGGCCGCCCGCCGCCAGTTCGTCGAGCGCGACCCGAACCGTGTTGATTGCGTAGCGCTCCGACGCGCCGTATTCGCTCAGCGCCTTCTCGACGAGTTCATAGTCCCAGGCGTGCGCCATGCGGCTGATCTGATCGAGCAGGAAGCCCTTTTGATGAAGTTTCATGCGCATCACTCCGCTTCGACCATCGCCTGATTGCCGCTCGTCACGTCGCGCAACGAGGCAACCGATTCGGCGGATTCGCCGAACATCACGAAGCTGCCGGTAATCGACAAAGCCAGACCGATCAGGAAATACCAGGCCGGCAACTGCAATGTGAAGCACGCAATGAAAATGAGTGCGAGCACCGCATAGAGATTGCCGATCCCGCCCGTGCGGCTCACCCCGATCAACGAGGTGGCCTTGTACCAGCTCGTGTAGCAATAGGCATGGGTCGAAGCCGCGAGAAAAATCCAGAGCAGCGCGCGGCCGTTCGCGAGCGTGTCGATCAGCAGTTTACCGACGGGAATATCGGTGAAGAGCGTGATCGCCGGGAGAATCAGCAGGCCCCAGAAAAAGACCTCGAACGAGAACCGGCACTGAATGCCGACATCCGGGTCGCTCACGTCCATGGCGCGCGCGGCTACCGCCCCCTCCGCGCCCCAGCCGAGCGCCGACATGATGCCGCCGACGTAGCCAAGCCATGCATCCGATTGCGTCGATTGCAATTGCCCGAACAAGCCGGGACCGTACACGGCCAGACCGCCGAGAATGATGATGCCCATGCCGAGCGCGGCTCGCCTCGTGATGCGCTCCTTGAACCAGAGCGCCGCGATCACGGTCCCGACGACCGGAAAAAGCAGCGAACTGATGGCCGCGAAGACAGGGCCTGCATAAGTCATCGCCATGTACGAACCGAAAATGGCCATCGGCCCGCCGCACAGCGAAGCGAGTGCATACCATTTTGAAATGCGCCGGAAACGGACCATGGTGCGCCCGTAATCCTTGATCTTGCCGAGCATGCCATTCCAGAGCAGCAACCACACGAATACGCCGATTGCGTGCACCCAGGTCATGACGGCGGTAGCCGTCAGGCGCAATGCGGTGGCGTCGGCCGGAATGTCGACATACGGGTGCTCGAACCAGAGCGCCGTGCCGGGCACGTACCACGCGCCCCATAGCACAGCCATCCAGATGGCCCAGATGAATCCCCAGCGCTGATTGCGCACGTAGTGCCGCTTGAGCGCTTGTTCGAGTGCTACGGCTTGCATAGGGGAAATTCCGGTGCTGTAACTCGGTAAGGGGTGTAAATCGGTATGTCCGATTTA
Source organism: Paraburkholderia sacchari (assembly GCF_000785435.2). Taxonomy (GTDB): domain Bacteria; phylum Pseudomonadota; class Gammaproteobacteria; order Burkholderiales; family Burkholderiaceae; genus Paraburkholderia; species Paraburkholderia sacchari. The sequence goes on from NZ_JTDB02000004.1 coordinate 273,252, forward strand.
AACCGCTACTGTAATGAGTTAGCAATACCACCATTTTGGTAGCGATTTAAGATTCTCCGCATGTCGACGAAATTCGTCGCGATGGCATGAATTATGTCCGTTTTTAATATCGAATTCGCCGAACTGAGATTTTTTTCGACGCTGCGGGGCGATATGATTTCTCTCATCCGCCACCCTTCTGGTAGAACCGCGAAGCGCGCTAGCCTGCTGCAGCGCGATTGCGCAAGCATTGAGAGAGTTGAATGCCGGATACGCCATTCGTTATCGTTGAACGCGCCCGCTGGCGGGCCGCACAGGTCCGGTTTGGCAATGCGCCAGCCTTGTTGCAGGATGGACCGAAGTGGGTGTGTCAGATCGTGCCCAGCGAGGCGCAGAAAGATGTCGGGGAAATATCGTCTACGCGGGTAGAGGCAGCGTTCGGCACGCTGAAGCCCGCGAACGTCTGTTTGACGAATTGCGTGGAGTACGAAGGCAGCTGGCTTGCCGCCTCACCGTACGATGAGTCAGGCCGGTGCCGGGCCTACGCTCATCTCGGGGTGGACCGGACGCTCGAGATGGTGGGGATGCCGGGCGTGGGCCCTTGGCTGGACGAGCGCGACACATGGTGGCCCGGCGCATACGAACTGCCGCTGCTCGAGCAACTCCCCACGATTGTGGCGCCGCTGCTCGGGCTGGACGACAAGACTCGATCGGCGCATCTGCTGATGAGCCTCACCGCGATCGACGGCACTGCACTCGTGACCGAATCGGACGACGGCATCGAACGCCCATTTCGCATTCCAGCGGGCGTGGATACGATCCATTTCGCCCCGGTCCGGATTGGCGGGCCGGCGGTGCTGTGGCGCACGGCGCTCATCACCGCGTTCGACCGCATCCGGCAACTTGTCGGACTCAAGTCGACCCGCCCGTTCTACCTCTGAATTTTACGCATCACGCCTGCCGCGCTACGCCATGACCGACGCACTCGACGCCTTTGACCGCAAGATCCTGAACATCGTCCAGCGGGACTGTACCGCGACAGCTGACGCCATCGCAGACCGAATCGGCTTATCCACCTCCGCTGTGCAAAAGCGTCTGAAGCGGCTGCGCAATGAACGGATCATTTCCGCGGAAATCGCGGTAGTCGATCGAGCGGCCGTCGGTCGCCCGATGACCTTCATCGCGGCGATGGAAATCGAACGGGAAAACTACGAGACGGTTGCGAAGTTCCGCGAATGGGCAAAGTCGCAGGATGAAGTCCAGCAGATTTACTACGTGACAGGCGCCGTCGATTTGATCGCAATTATCACGGCGTCCGACGTCGAGGCATACGACCGACTGACTGCGAGGATCATGCAAGGCAATCCAATGATCCGCCGTATCAATACCAATGTCGTGCTGAGTTCGCTCAAAGTCGGGCTGTTTGTCCCGGTTGAGAGGGAGTCCGACGAGGACCCACCCGCGAGCTAACGACGGCGTGTCATGAGAGACGGCCGAACCGGCCGCCGCCCATAACGAACCGCAAACGAGCATGTTCGATCCAGGCCAAAACGCCTAATTTGAATAACACTTCGTATAACTAAACTAGTTCCTGATTTCACCGACAGGAGATGAAAGAAATGGAACTCAAATTGGCACTGGTGGGCTTCGGCGGAGTCAGTCAAGGACTCGTCGATTTGCTGAAGAAAAAGCGCGCGATGTTGTTGGCCGAGGGGCTCGATCTTTCCGTGACGATGGTCGCGGACCTGCGGTTCGGCATTGCAACGAATCCGCGAGGCATCGCGCTGGACGTGCTCGACGAAACGGCCCGGCGCGGCGTCGACGCCGAAGCGTTGCGCCGCGATCCCGGCACGCTGGTGTCGCGCGAGATCAATCTCGATGCAGTTCTCAAAGCCATTGCGTCAGAGCACGTCGATGTCGTCATCGAGGCAACCTGCACGGACCCGAATACGGGCGAGCCCGCGCTGACCCACTGCCGCACCGCGCTCGAATGCGGCAAGCACGTCATCACGACCAACAAGGGGCCAATCGCACTCGCGCAACGGGATCTGGCACGGATCGCCGCAAAGTCGGGCGCGTGCCTTAAATACGAAGGTACGGTAATGAGCGGCACTCCGGTGTTGCGTCAACTCTCGACAACGCTTCGCGGCTGCGATGTGCGTGGTTTTACGGGCATTCTGAACGGCACGTCGAACTTCGTGCTCGGCGAGGTCGAGGCCGGGGCGAGCTTCGATACAGCGATCAAGGAGGCACAGCAGCGCGGTTATGCGGAGGCGAATCCGGCCGCAGACGTGAGCGGCTCGGACGTGCAGTTGAAGGTCGTGATTCTCGCGAACACGCTGTGGAACGCGGGCTTGACGCGCGCCGACGTGACTTGTCGCGGCATCGTTGAATTGACCGGGGATGAGGTGCGTGCCGCAGCGGCTGAAGGGCTGTCCTGGCGGTTGATCGGTTCGGCGACTCGTCAGCCGGACGGCACGGTGACCGCAACCGTCGAGCCGTGCAAGCTGCCAGCGGGCCACCCGCTGCGGGCTGCAAGTGGTGTGACGAACGCCATCACTTTCGACACCGACGTGCTCGGCAGTGTGACGATCAGCGGTCCCGGAGCCGGCCGCGAGGAGACCGCGTTCGCGATCCTCTCGGACCTTATCGAACTGCGAGACCACATCGACGCAACCGCGCAAGAGGTGATTGCATGAGCGCGCGCGACGCAGTGACCACGGATCTGGAGCCGGGTGGCGTGAGCAACGTTAGGTCGCCCTACGACGGAAGCGTCGTCGGAACAGTCCATCTTTCACCGGTCGAGTCGGCAGCGGCCATTGTGGAGCGCGCCGTGCTGGGTGCGAGCGTGGCGGGTGCGCTTGCGAGAAGCCAACGGTTCGAGATCTTGTCCCGCGCGGCCGCGCTGGTCGTTGCGCGTGCAGAAGGGCTTGCCCGCACGATTTCGCTTGAAGCGGGCAAACCGCTTCGGCAGGCCCGCAAGGAGGTCGCGCGTTGTGTGAATACGCTGCGACTTTCAGGTGAAGAAGCGAAGCGCCTGGTTGGCGAAACGATTCCGTTCGACTCGTATCCGGGCTCGGAGAATCGCACCGGCTATTACACGCTAGAGCCGCTCGGCGTGATTCTGGCTATTACGCCATTCAACGACCCGCTGAACCTTGTCGCGCACAAGCTCGGGCCAGCCATCGCTACCGGCAATAGCGTGATCCTGAAACCGTCGTTGCTGGCGCCGCTGTCTGCGCAGGCGCTCGTCGAGATTCTGTGGGAGGCGGGGGCGTCGCGGGATGCGCTACAGATCGTGCACGGCGGCGCAGAAATCGCGTCTGCATTGGTGCGGGACAAGCGGATCCGCATGGTGACGTTCACGGGTGGCCCGGCGACCGGTGAGGCAATCACGCGTGAGGCTGGCCTCAAGAAAATCGCGATGGACCTCGGCGGTAATGCTCCGGTGATCGTTATGGCCGACTGCGACCTGAAGCACGCCGCCGAGTCGTGTGTGTCCGGTGCGTTCTGGGCCGCCGGCCAGAATTGCGTCGGCACCCAGCGCATCTTCGTGGCTGAGGCGGCGTATGAGCCTTTCGTTCGTTACGTCGTTGAATTGACCCGCAAGATGGTGGTCGGCGATCCGCTCGACGAAGCGACGGATATGGGCCCGATGATCGCCGAGGACCAGGCGGCCAGGATCGAACGCTGGGTCGACGACGCGATCTCCAGCGGCGCGAAGGTATTGACTGGCCATCGACGGCGCGGCGCGATGTACGAGCCCACTGTGCTGGTGGACGTCCCGTGCGATGTCCGCGTGTGGGCCGACGAAGTATTTGCACCCGTTGTGTCGATCACGAAGTTCTCCGACTTGCAGCAAGCGCTCGATGCGGCGAACGCGCCTGAAAACAGTCTCCACGCGGGCGTCTTCACAAGCCGGCTCGAGATTGCGCTTGGCGCGGCCGAGCGGCTGCAGGCGGGCGGCGTGATGATCAACGATTCCTCGGATTACCGCTTCGACGGCATGCCGTTTGGCGGGTTCAAGTACGGGTCGCTGGGACGCGAGGGTGTGCGTTTTGCAATGACGGAAATGACGCAGCCCAAGGTGGTCTGCTTCAGGCGTAACCGGGCGCTGTCGAGTTGACGCGAGGTGCCGGCGCTTCATGCGCCGGCGCCGCACGCCCTGGGCAATGTGCAACGTATCAAAGAGGGAGTCGGGAATGCCAGCAGCCATGCCTGCATGCAAACCAGCGGCCGACGTGCTGGTTGTCGAGGATATTCATAAGTCGTTTGGTGGCGTCGAGGTGTTGAAGGGCATCTCGTTGACTGCCCGAAACCACGAGGTCGTGTCGATCCTTGGCAGCAGCGGATCAGGCAAAAGCACGTTCCTCCGGTGCATCAACCTGCTGGAGACGCCCGACCGCGGCCGGATCTCAGTGAATGGGGAGACGCTCGCCCTGAAACCGGCAGGCAAGAGCGGCGCGCTTGCCGCTACCGATCCCAGGCAGGTAATGCGTGTACGCCGCAAGCTCGCGATGGTCTTCCAGCAGTTCAACTTGTGGGCGCACATGACGGTTTTGCAAAACGTGATGTTCGTGCCGGTGCGCGTGCTGGGTGTGCCAAAGCGTGAAGCGCGTGACAAAGCCATAGCGATGCTCGAACGCGTTGGCCTCGCGGGCAAGTGCGAGCATTACCCTAACCAGTTGTCAGGCGGCCAGCAACAACGTGTCGCGATTGCGCGCGCGCTCGCGACCGACCCGGAGGTCATGCTCTTCGACGAGCCTACGTCTGCGCTCGATCCAGAACTTGTCGGTGAAGTGCTGAAGGTCATGCGCTCGCTTGCTGATGAGGGCCGCACCATGCTGGTCGTCACGCACGAGATGGGCTTTGCGCGCGAAGTGGCCAATCGCGTCGTATTCGTCCATCAGGGACGAATCGAAGAGGACGGAAGTCCCGACGAAGTCTTTGCAATGCAGAAATCGCCGCGATTCCAGAAGTTTCTGTCCAGCATCATCTGATGCAAAACCATCGCCAACCGGAGGGGAAATCATGAAGAAGCTGCTTCAATCGCTGTGCGTGGGCGCGGCATTGCTGGGGTCCGTCGCGCATGCCGAGCAGGTGGTGCGCGTTGGCACGCTCGCTGACTACGCGCCGTTTGAATACAAGGACGCGTCCGGCAAGTTGCAGGGCATGGAGATCGACATCGGCAAGAAGATGTGCGAAGACATGAAGGTCAAATGCCAGTGGATAACGATGGACTTCGATGCGCTGATACCGGCACTCAAGGCGAAGCAGATCGACGCGGTGCTTGCGCAGATGTCGAAGACTCCGGAGCGCGAGCAGTCGGTCGACTTCACCCGTATCTTCACGACGGCGCCTGTGCAGTTCGTCGCGAAGCAAGGTTCGGGCATCACGGACAGTCCGGCCACGCTCAAGGGAAAGACGGTCGGCGTGCAGACTGCCTCGACGCACGAATCATATCTGCGCCGCCGTTTGCCTCCGGGTCAGTCCGGCATCAACGCCAAGGTCTATCAGACGCTTGACGAAGCCTGGCTCGATCTGGAAGCCGGCCGCATTGACGCGGTGCTCGCGGACAACACCGTGGCTTATGACTGGCTCACGAAAGCCGGCAAAAAAGAGGGCTTCGATTTTGTAGGCAAGCCGGTAGCCGATGCGGAAATTTTCGGCGATGGTACGGCTATCGCCGTGCGCAAGGGTGACGCGCCGCTGAAGGCCCAGTTCGACAAGGGCATCGCGCAGGTACAGGCGGACGGGACATTTTCGACAGTAAGCAAACGCTATTTCCCATTCAGCATCGCACCGCAATAAGCTCGCATCCGGCGCGCGGCCGCTGAGTAGCGGCGCGCGCAAAAAGCGCGCATTTCACGGAACCCACCACGATGGACATGTTGCTCAATTACGGCGCCCAGATTGCGGCGGGCGCGCTCGTCACGCTGGAACTCGCGCTCGCCGCGTTGGGGCTCGGCATGCTCCTTGGCATCGCCGGCGCATCGGCGAAGCTGTCGAGCGTGCGCTGGCTGCGCAGCGCGAGCTACGCAGTCGCAAACTTCCTGCGTGGCATTCCTGAGTTTCTGATTCTGCTGATCTGCTATTTCGGGTTGTCGCATTTTCTCAATACGCAGTTCGACGGCGCGATTGTCATAAGCCCGTTCTCCGCGGGCGTGCTCGCGCTCGCAGTGGTCTTTGGCGCGTATTCGTCGGAGATGTTCCGTGGTGCTTTCCTCGCGGTGCCGGCCGGGCAGATCGAGGCGGCGCGCGCGTATGGGATGACGCCGCTGCAGACGCTGTGGTTCGTACGGTTGCCACAGGCGTGGCGGATCTGTTTGCCGAGCCTTAACAACATGTGGCAGAACCTTCTCAAGGACACGTCGCTCGTCTCCATCGTTGGACTCGAAGACATGCTTAGAAAGGCCAACATCGCGGCCCAGTTCACCAAACAGCCGTTTATCTTTTACTTGACGGTGGGCGTTGTCTATTTCGGCTTTCTCGCCGTCTCCAATCCCGCATTTGCGTGGCTCGAACGCATCGCGGGCCGGGGCTATGCGAAACGCACCTGAACAGGCTCAGCCATGAATGAAGTTCTTTCCCTGATGACACAGTCGGGCCCGGACATCGTGCGCGGTGTGTGGATTACGGTTCAGCTACTGGTCCTGTCGTGCGCACTTGCGTTTGCGCTTGCTGTGCCGCTTGCGGTCGCGCGCACGTCTGAGAGCCGCTGGCTGTCCACGCCCAGCCGGCTCTTCATGTCGGTGTTTCGGGGCACGCCGCTGCTCGTGCAAATCTTCGTGATGTATTACGGCCTCGCGCAATTTGCGTTTGTCCGCGCGTCGCCGCTGTGGCTGTTTTTTGGCGGCTCGTTTTCGTGTGCATTGTGCGCGCTGACGCTGAATCTTTCCGCCTACATGGCAGAAGACATCCGTGGCGGGATCGCGGGCGTCCCGGCCGGCGAGAAGGAGGCGGCGCTTGCGTTCGGGATGAGCCGCTTCATGTTGACCTGGTTCGTTGTCGTGCCACGCGCGATCGGCATTGTCGCGCCGACGCTCGGCAACGAGATCGTGCTGCAACTGAAGTCCACCGCGCTCGCGAGCACGATTACGGTGCTCGATCTCACCGGTGTGGCGCGGCGCATCTCGGTGGAAACCTACACGACCGATGCACTGATGCTCGCGGGCGTCGTGTACGTCGGCATCACGGCGATTCTATCGAGCGTATTGAAGCGGGCGGAAGGCATCTTGAACCGGCATCTGACGAACGTGCGCGTCTAGCGCAGCGACGAATTGACAAAGCAAATCGACCATTCCGAGGAAGACATGGGATACAAGCTCGAAACGTTGGCGCTCGCGGCTGACCGCGACGTGACCGACGAGAAAACCGTTGCGCCGGCCATCCACTATTCCGCGGTATTCAAAGCGGCAGGTGGGGAGGAATTCACCGAGATGTCGAGCATTCCTCAGCATCCGCGCAATTACACCCGCTACGGCAATCCCGTTCACGAGCGCGTCAAGGCAGTCATGGCCGAACTCGAGGGCACCGAGACCGCGCTTGTCACGGCCTCTGGCATGGGCGCGATTGCGACGGCGATCCTCAGCGTCGTGAAGGCGGGCGACCACGTTATCGGTCAGACCCGTCACTACATGAGCACAACCAAGATGCTCGACGACATGTTGCGCAAATTCGGCGTCGAGGTGACGTTTGTCGACCAGACGGATGTGGCTGCGTTCGACCGGGCTATCCGTCCGAACACCCGGCTGATCGTTATCGAGACCCCGGTCAATCCGTTGCTGCTCGTGACCGACATCTGCGCGGTGACCGAGATTGCGCGCGCGCGCGGCATTCTCACGCTCGCGGACAACACGTTCGCATCGCCGGTCAACCAGCAGCCGCACCGGCTCGGCGTCGACATCGTCGTGCACAGCGCCACCAAGTATCTGGGCGGACATCACGATCTTACCGGCGGGGTAATCTGCACAAGCCGCGTGCTTGCCGAGCAGATCTGGCATACGCACATCACGCTAGGTTCGGTCCTGTCGCCAATGGACGCGTGGCTGCTGCTGCGCGGCCTGCGCACATTGCCGTTGCGCATCGAGCGGATCAACGCGAATGCACTGGCGCTTGCCGAATTCCTCGAGGCCCATCCGAAGATCGAACGCGTGTTCTACCCCGGCTTGCCCAGCCATCCGCAACATGCGCTCGCACGCCGGCAGATGCGCGGCTTTGGCGGCGTAGTCGCGTTCGGCGTGCGGGGAGGTTACGACGACGCGCAACGCTTTATCGAGGCGCTGCGCGTGCCACTGAACGCGGGCAATCTCGGCGGCGTCGATTCACTCGCGATCCATACGGCGGCGATGTGGGCCGGCACGATGTCCGCAGAGCAGATGCGCGCTGCGGATATACCGATGAACTTCATTCGCTACGCGGTAGGCATCGAGCACATCGACGACCTGAAGGCGGACGTCGCGCAAGCCCTCGAACGCATCTGAACTTCCAGCCCGCGCAAGCGCTGGGGAAAAGGGGACTTGGACAATGAACCGTATCACGATACTTGACGGCGGCATGGGGCGCGAACTCGCACGGATGGGTGCCCCCTTCAGGCAGCCGGAATGGTCGGCGCTCGCATTGATGGAAGCGCCGCACTACGTTGGACTCGCCCATGACGCATTTATCGCGGCGGGCGCCGACGTCATCACCGCGAACAGCTATGCGATCGTTCCGTTTCATATTGGCGCAGACCGGTTTCGCCGCGACGGCGCCGCGCTTGCGGCGCTCGCCGGGCAACTCGCGCGACAGTCGGCAGGGCGAGCCTCGCGGCCCGTGCGCGTGGCCGGCTCGCTGCCGCCGACGGGCGGCTCGTACAGGCCGGACCTGTTCGACGCTCGGCACGCCGATACGATCCTCGCGACACTGGTTCGCGGACTCGAACCCTACGTCGACATGTGGCTTGCCGAGACCCAAAGCCTGACCAACGAGATTGAGGCGGTGCGGCGTGCGCTCGGCGAGCAGTCGAAGCCGCTGTGGGTGTCGTTCACGTTGCGCGATCAGATCGATGAAAGCGGGCAGCCTGTGCTGCGATCCGGACAAACGTTGGGCGAGGCGGTCGATGCTGCGTTGTCGGCGCGCGCGGCTGCGGTGCTGTTCAACTGCAGCCAGCCCGAAGTGATGGGTGCAGCCGTGGCGGCGGTCCATTCGCTAGTCGAACGCGCGGGCGCGCGATTGCCGATCGGAATCTACGCAAACGCGTTTCCGCCGCAGCGCGACGATGCCGAGGCCAACGCCGAGCTTGACGAATTGCGCGGCGATCTCGACCCTCCCGGCTATCTAAAATGGGCGGAGCAGTGGATTGCGCTCGGTGCGCAGATCGTTGGCGGATGTTGCGGGATCGGGCCGAGCCATATCAGGGCGCTGCATGATGCAGTAGAGGCGCGCGAAGCCGGAGACATCGGGGCGGGCGATGAAAATTGACGGCATCGACCAGAAGATCATCGATGCGTTGTGCGCCGATGCCAGGATTCCACTCGCTGTGCTCGCCGACAGGATAGGCCTGTCGAGACAGGCTGTTCGACACCGCGTCGATCGGCTGGAAGCTTTGAAAATCATCGCGGGATATACGGTGCGGCTTGCGTTGCCCGACGATGTGGCGCCGGTGCGCGCCGTGATGCTCGTCTATCGAAAAGACCGGATGCGCGGCGCGAATGTGCTCGCGGCGCTCGAGCGCATTCCCGAGGTACGGGATTGCGCCGTGCTCAGCGGCGAGGTCGATTTGCTCGTGCAAATCGAGGCGACCAGCCACGACCGCGTCACCGAAATCTGGGCGACAATTAGCGCCATGGACGGCGTGCAGAACATGACGACCTGTTTCGTGCTCGATTCGGTGATACACAAGCGCTAGGGTCTGTTCTTCAATCGGCCGGCGGCATTTCAGCAACGCTTCAGCCGCTCATCGCGCCCAGCACGTTCATGATTTCCTCGGCGAGCAGCAGGTTCGCGAGGCCGCGCCCGTGCTTTTCGCGGCGCACGAGCGAGAGCACGTTCCGGCTGAAGGCGCGATCGCGGATCTGCCGGTCGTTCTGGGGCTTTCGCGGCCAGGAAGACCTGGGCGGCGGCTACAAGGCCATGCTTGTGATCGAAGACTTCTTCCGTCCGCAAACGGGCCAGTCCGGTTCGTTCAATGGCGACCCGATGTTCTCCCGCAATGCCTACGTGGGCATTGGATCGCCATACGGGGCATTGACGCTCGGCCGGCAAAGCAGCTTGCTCTATTTGCAGTCCGCGCAATTCAATCCGTTTTATGCCTCGTTCACTTTTTCGCCCACCATCAATCAGCTTTATTCCGCTTTGGGCACTTACCCGGCTTATCGCATCAATCAGGGCATTCCGGGTGGGACGTCGTGGAGCAATGCGATTCAGTATGCGGCGCCGGACTTCAGCGGCTTGAGCGCCCATGTGATGTACGCGCTCGGCAATCAGGCTGGAGACGACAGCGCCAAGAAAGTCTCCGCGCAGGCCACCTGGACGCGCGGCTCGTTCGCGATGGGCGCGACATGGCAGTACCTGAATTTCGGCACCACGCCGGGCGACCTCAATAACCTTGTGCGCGGCTTCCAGAGCCAGACGGCGATGCAACTGGGTATGACGTATAACTTCAACTTCGTGAAACTGTATGGCGAATACACCTATGCCAACAACGCGTTGGTCACCAGCAGCTTTCACGTGAACATGCTGCAAGGCGGGCTTTCGGTGCCAGTGGGCGTGGGCAGCATACTGGCCTCATATGCGTGGTCGCGCGATAACAGCACTTTGAATCAGGCGCGGCAAACCGCAACGCTGAGCTATGATTACCCGTTCTCCAAACGGACCGATGTTTACGTCGGCTATATGTACGACCATGTTTCGAAGCTGTCGAGCGGGTATACCGCGGGCGCCGGCATTCAGACACGGTTCTGATTCTTTAGAAGCCCGATTGCATGCAGAACTACTACGAAGCCACCGTCACTCGTCAGCCTTATGCGCCGCTGAGCGGTAAGGTCGACACGCAGGTCTGTATCATCGGCGGGGGCCTCGCGGGACTGAATACTGCGCTCGGGCTCGTCGAGCGCGGTGTGCGCGACGTGGTGGTGCTCGATGGCGAGCGCGTGGGCTTTGGCGCATCGGGCCGCAACGGCGGCTTCGTGTTCGGCGGCTACAGCCTCGACAATGACGACCTGCTCGGCACGTTGGGGGCTGCGAGCGCGCGTCACCTGTACCGGCTCACCATCGACGCCGTGGACCTGATTCGCACGCGCGTCGCGCGCTACGGCATCGATTGCGACCTCGTCGACCGTGGGGTGATGCTGGCGAACTGGTTCGACGATGCCGCCAAACTCGACGCACTGCGCACGCTGATGAAGCGCGATTTCGGCGTCGAGTGGGAACCGGTGGAGAAGGACGCGCTGCGCGCGCGGCTGAAGACCGGGCGCTATCACGGTGGGCTGTTCGAACCCAACGCATTTCATTTTCATCCGCTGAAATACGTGCTGGCCGTCGCGCATGCGGCGGCGCAAGGCGGCGCGCGCATTCACGAGCAATCGCCGGCCCGCTCGATCGAGCGCGAGGGCGCGGGTTTCGTCGTGCGCACGCCCAATGGCGCGGTGCGCGCGAAGGACGTGGTATTCGCGTGCGGCGGCTATGCGCGCGGGGTTTCGCCGCGCATCGAGCGCGCCGTTCTGCCGATTGCGACCTATGTGATTGCCACCGAGCCGCTCGGCGCGCGTCTGGCCGATGCTATCGACGCGCCTTATGCGGTTTACGACACGCGTTTTGCGTTCGACTATTACCGGCCGCTAAAAGACACGCGCATTCTGTGGGGCGGCCGCATTTCGGTGCTCGATCGGGGCCCGGAGGCCATTGCGCGGCTGCTCAGGCGCGATCTCGTGCGTGTGTATCCGCAACTGGCGGACGCGAAGGTCGAGTATGCGTGGGGTGGGTTGATGAGTTATGCGCGGCACAAGATGCCGCAAATCGGCCGCGACGGCGACGGTGTCTGGCACGCGATCGCCTTCGGCGGACATGGCATGGCGCCCACCACGGTGGCCGGCGAAACGCTTGCCGACGCGTTGGCGTTCGGCCAGCCAGTGCCGGACGGTTTCGCGGCATTCGGCCTGACGCGCACGTTCGGCCTTGCGGGGCTGGCGGCTGCGCAGCTTACGTACACCGCATTTCAGGCGCGCGATGCGCTCGCTTCGTATCGTAACTGAGCGCTACTGAGCGGCATTATTCCTCAGTCCCCGCATAAGCACCCGCCTGTTCCAGCAGCCACGCGCGAAATGCCTCGAGCGGCTTGCCGTGGCTGAATTCCGTTGGATAGACGAGATAGTAAGCGGCGTCCGAATCCGTATCGCGCGCGGCCGGCGCTTCGAAGGGAATCACGAGGCCCAGGTGCTTGAGCTGTCCTTCGACGAGGAAGCGGGGCACGAGCGCGATGCCCAGCCCCGCGGCCGCGCCCGCGGTGAGCATCGTGTGAAGCTCGTATCGAACGCCTTGCATGGTGGCGTTGTCCTCTACACCTAACGACGCAAACCATTGCGACCAGCCATGCGGCCGCGTAGTCGAATGCAGCAGCGGGTACGCGAGCAGTTCATGCGCTTTCTTCACCGGCTTCTTCAATAGCGCCGGCGAGCAGATCGGCACCACTTCTTCACCAAATAAATAGTCGGACGTCGTGCCGGGCCATGTGGGTTTGCCGTAGTGAATGGCGGCTTCGAAATGCGATTCGTCGAAGGAAAACGTATCGGTTCGCACGCCCATATTGATCCGCACATCGGCATGGCGGTCGTTGAAGTCCTTCATGCGAGGAATCAACCACTCGGAAGCGAAGGTCGGCAAGACCGCAAGTTCCAGATAACCGCCGCCGCCGCCGTGCGCGATGATCGAGAGGGTGTCCTTGTCGAGATGCTCGAGTGAACGGCGCACCTGCATGCCGTAAAGCTTGCCCGCGCGCGTGAGCACCACGCGCTGCCGCGCGCGCACGAACAGGCGCACGCCGAGACCCGATTCGAGCGTGGCGATTTGCCGTGACACCGCACTTTCCGTGAGGAACAGTTCCTTGGCCGCCTGGGTGAAACTTTCATGCCGCGCGGCGGCTTCGAAGGCGATCAGCGCGCTCATGTTGGGGATGCGGAATTTGCGCATGGTAGTTCCAAAAACTCATCGACTGGCAATTTTAAGTCACTTTACGGCGCGCCTGGCGTTTTGAATAATTTCCCCGTGCCATGAGAGAGATGCGACGGTAATGAAGAATTCGAACGTTGAAAGCCTGCTGAACGGATTGCTTGGCGCGGAAAAAACCGCGCGACTCTTCGCGACGCTGAATATTCCGGCGCTGCTGGATGAATGGGAGGAGGGCGTGGTCACGCGCGCGGAACTCGCGCAAGCCATGAATATGGCGCTGTTCGAGGATCTGCTCGAACGCTCGCCCAATGGCCGCAGCTACACGAACGACGCGATTGCCCAGGGCGGATCGGTGTACTTCGACCACGGCGCGCTGCGCACGGTGCGCTGGCCGCATTGCGGCGCGCTGCCGCCGGGCGAGGCCGCATTCACGCGCATTCTGCTGCCGCTCGGTTTCAAGCTCAATGGCCGCTACCCGCTGGACAAGCTCGGCATGACGGGGCGGGCCTATGCGCATGAAGACGCGCCCGACGAGATTGCGCAGTTCTTCGTCAGCGAATTGCACCCCGAGCGTTTCTCGGCCGAATTCCAGCAGGCCGTGACCAACGTGCTGCACACTTCGCGCGATCCGCTCACGCCGCTCGTCTGCTCGCAGCTTGCCGAACTCGCGCGCGACGGTCATTTGCCGCTCGAAACCGCGCATGAACTCTTGCCCGTGATCGTCGGAGCGTTTGCGCGCCAGCACGACGCGCCGAGCATCGACGACTACGAGACCCTGCTGCGCGAGTCCGCCGAGATGGCCTGGATTTCGACCGAAGGCAATGCGTTCAATCACGCGACCGATCGCGTGAGCGACGTATTCAAGCTCTCCGACGACGAAAAGGCCAAGGGCCGCCCGATGAAGCCCGAGGTCGAGCGCTCCCGTTCGGGCCGCGTGTTCCAGACCGCCTATCGCGCCGATATTGTGCTGCGCGAGCTGCGCCAGCATGATGGCTCGAAGGTGACGCGAGAAGTGCCGGGCTCGTTCTACGAATTCATCACGCGCAAGCGCATTTTCAATCAGGCCACGCGCCAGTGGGAAACCGATCTGCGTTTCGACGCAGGCAATGCCACGGGCATCTTCAAGATGACGGCCAATGCCGCGCACGGCGCCGACGCCGCAGCCACCGCTCTCGCCGGGAAATGAAGTGAGAGCCGCCACCCCGTTTCAGGCCAGCGAGCGCTTGCTGCAGGACGTTCAAGCCGACCTGCGCCGCTCGCTGCGCGGCGAAGTCCGGTTCGATGCGGGATCGAAGGCGCTCTACGCATCGGATGCTTCGAACTACCGACAAATTCCGCTCGGCGTGGTCGTGCCGGCTGACGTGGACGATCTCGTTGCCGCCTTGGCCGCTTGCAGGCGCCACGATGTGCCGTTCCTCACGCGCGGTGGCGGCACCTCGCAAAACGGCCAGTGCGTGAATGTGGCGGTGGTGGCGGACGCCAGCAAATATGTGAACCGTGTGGTATCCGTGGAGCCGCACGGCAAGACGGCGATAGTCGAGCCCGGCGTGATCTGCGACACGCTTCGCGATGCCGCCGAGCAGCACGGCTTGACGTTCGCGCCCGATCCGGCCACGCACAGCCGCTGCACGCTTGGCGGCATGATCGCGAATAACTCTTGCGGCGCGCATTCGGTCATGGCGGGCAAGACCGCCGAGAACGTCGAGGCGCTGGAGGTGCTGACCTACGACGGCGCGCGCTTCTGGGTCGGTCCGACCAGCGACACGGAGCTTGACGCGATCATTGCCGAAGGTGGTCGCCGCGGCGAAATTTACGCCAGCCTGCGCGAATTGCGCGACCGCTACGCAGAGCACATTCGCCGCGAGTTTCCGCAAATCAAGCGGCGCGTATCCGGCTTCAATCTCGACCAGTTGCTGCCCGAAAACGGCTTTAACGTGGCCCGCGCGCTCGTGGGCACGGAGGGCACCTGCGCGATCACGCTGCAGGCAAAAGTGCGGCTCGTGCGCAGCCCGTCGTGCCGCGTGCTGCTCTTGCTGGGCTTCAAGGACATCTACATTGCGGCGGACGCGGTCCGGCATTTCACCCGCTTCAATCCCATCGCCATCGAAGGCCTCGATCGCGGCATCGTGCGCGGCTTGCAGGCGCGCGGCCTCAAGCGCGAGGAAATCGCGCTGCTGCCGCCAGGCGACGCGTGGGTCGTGCTCGAGTTCGGGGCCGATTCGATGGAAGACGCAACGCGCCAGGCCCAGGCGGCGGAGCGCTATTTCCTCGCGGGCGAGGCGGGCCCCGACGTGACTGGCTATGTCGTCACGGAAAAGGCGCAGCAGCAGAAAATCTGGTCGATTCGCGAAACGGGCGCATCGGCGGTCTCGCTTTCGATCGACCCGGCCAGGCCCGACCCGATGGTGGGCTGGGAAGACGCCGCCGTGGACCCCGAGCGCCTCGGCGACTATCTGCGCAACTTCCAGGCGCTGGTGGACCGCTATGGCTACGAAACTTGCCTGTACGGCCATTTCGGCGACGGCTGCGTCCACGCGCGCATCACCTTCGACATCCGCACGGCCGAAGGCGTGCTCAAATGGAAAGGATTCCTTCGCGAAGCCGCACAGCTTGTGGTGGATTTCGGCGGCTCGCTCTCGGGCGAACATGGCGACGGGCAAGCGAAGGCCGAGTTCCTGCCGATCATGTACGGCCCCGAGATCATCGAGGCGATGGAAGCATTCAAGGCCATCTGGGACCCCGCGAATCGCCTGAACCCGGGCAAGGTCGTCAACGCTTATCGCGCCGACGAGAATCTGCGCATGGGGCCATCGTACAAACCGGTAAAACTCACGACCAGGCTGACTTTCGCAAGCCCCGAGGGCGACGGCATGCAGCGCGCGATCGAGCGCTGCATCGGCATGGGCAAGTGCCGCTCGCTCGAAGGCGGCACGATGTGCCCGAGCTTTCGCGCGACGCGGGAAGAACGCTTCTCCACGCGGGGCCGCGCGCATCTGTTCTGGGAGATGCTGCAAGGCGAGGTCATCACGGACGGGTGGAACAGCAAGGAAGTCAAGGAAGCGCTGGACGCGTGCCTTGCCTGCAAGGGATGCAAGTCCGATTGCCCCACGCATACCGACATGGCGTCGTATAAGGCCGAGTTTCTTTCGCACTACCATGAAAAGCATCGTCGCCCGAGGCAGGCGCTGTTCATGGGGCGAATCGGGCAATGGGCGCCCTGGGCGAGCCGGTTTCCCCGGTTGACGAACTTCGCGATGTCCACGCCGCCGCTGGCGCGCATCGGAAAATGGGTCGCGGGCGTGGCTGCGGAGCGCAATCTCCCTGCGTTCGCGCCGAAGTCGTTCAGGATGTTGAGTAACAAAAAGCGCTCAGCGAGTGCGAATGCGGCACGCCCCAAAGTGATTCTCTGGGTCGACACGTTCAACGACCATTTTTCGCCACGCGTGGCAATGGCGGCAATGGAGGTGCTGGAGCGCATCGGCTATCAGGTCGTGCTGCCGCGCAAGCGGCTCTGCTGCGGTCGGCCGCTTTACGACTACGGTTTGCTCGATGAGGCGCGCGCGCTGCTCTCGGGCATTGTCGAGGAACTCGCGGACGAAGTGCGCAGCGGCGTGCCCGTAGTTGGCCTTGAGCCCGGCTGCCTTTCGGTGTTTAAGGACGAGTTGTTAAAGCAGCTTCCCGGCAACGATATCGCGCAGCGGCTTTCGCAGCAGAGTTTTCTCTTTTCGGATTTCGTCGCGCAAGCGCGGTTCGCCTGGCCGGCGCTCGATGCGGACGTGATGGTGCATGGGCATTGCCATCAGAAATCGCTGTTCGGCATGAACGGCGAAACCGCGTTGCTCAACCAGCTCGGCGTGCGCTGGACGCTGCTCGACACCGGCTGCTGCGGCATGGCGGGATCGTTCGGCTTTAACGCCAACCATTACGAACTCTCGATGAAGATTGGCGAAGACACGCTCTTGCCGCTCGTGCGCAAGGCGCCGCGCGAAACGCTGATCGTGACGAATGGTTTTAGTTGCCGCGAGCAGATCGAGCAGGGCGCGGGACGGCACACGCTGCATATCGCGGAACTTGCGTTGCGCTCGCTCGAACAAGGGCAGTCGAACCAGACCTCGCGTGCGCACGAGTGCGCCGAGGAAATCGTTTAATCGCCGGAACCACGATCCATAGACACCATGTACGCGTTCACTTCTCCGTTCCAGCAGCCTTCGGGCTCTCCTATTCGCGAGCTATTCAAATACCTCGGCGAGCCCGGCATGATTTCGTTCGCGGGCGGCTACCCGGCCAGCGATTTGTTCGACGTGGAAGGCTTGCGGCTCGCGGCGCAGCGCGCCTATGACCCGGCTGTTCAGTGCCTTCAATATGGACCCACCGATGGGCTGCCCGCGCTCAAGCGCGAAATCGTGGCGCTGATGGAGCGGCGCGGCGCAACTTGCGAAGCCGACGAACTGATGGCGACCACGGGCTCGCAACAGGGGCTCGATTTGCTGCTGCGCGTGCTGGTCGAACCCGGCGACGTCGTGCTCACCGAAGAGCCTGCGTATCCCGCAACTTTGCAGGCGTTCCGGTTGCAGCGCGCGAAGATCGTGACGGTTCCAATCGATGCGCACGGGATTCAGGTGGAGAAACTCGCGTCGCTGCTGGAGTCGGGCGCATGCGCCAAGCCGAAGCTGCTCTACACGGTGCCGACCTTTGCGAACCCCACAGGCGCGACGCTGTCCGCCGAACGGCGGCGCGCGCTGCTCGCGCTGGCGGTCAAATATCGTTTCGTGGTGGTCGAGGACGATCCTTACGGCGATCTACGCTTTGCCGGTGCGCCGCTGCGTTCGCTGCTCGCCGAAGCGGAGCACATCGACGGCGCGCGCGACTGGGTTGTGCATTTCGCGAGCCTCTCCAAGATCGTTGCACCGGGCTTGCGCGTGGGCTGGATGGTGGGTCCGCGCGAAATCGTGCGACGGTGCGTGATTGCCAAACAGACGGTCGATCTTTGCAGCTCGCCCTGGACCCAGGCGGTGGCGGCCGAATACCTCGCGGCTGGGGCGCTCGAATCTCATCTGCCGAAAATAACGGCCGCATACGGCGTGAAATGCCGCGAATTGTGCTCGGCGTTGCGCGAGGAACTCGGCGACGCCATCGAGTTTGCGCAACCCGAAGGCGGCATGTTCGTATGGGCCCGATTGCCTGGCATTAACGCATCGGACCTGCTGGAGCAGGCGATCGCGCAGAAGGTTATTTTCGTGCCTGGAAAAGCATTCTTCGCCAATGCAGCGGATAGCGCCTCGTTGCGGCTTTCATTTGCCGCGCCCGATGCGGAGGCCATCAGGGAAGGCGTGCGTCGAATGAAGCGGGCTTATGAAGCGGTGGTGACAGCAGGAAGGCCGTCATAGCGGCTTTTATCGCTTTCGCATAATGTCGTTTGGGGACAGCTTGCCGTCGCACGGCGGTAAGGCGTTGTCATATTGCTGTCATATTTTCGTGTGCACGCGCCCTTGCCAGCGAGCGGGGCGTCACATTCACGGAGAGAGACCATGCAACGCCGCAAGTTTCTGAACTCGATTGCTGCCGCCACCGCGGCCGGCGCGTTTGTCACGCGGGCGGGCGCAGCCGTTGCCGGAAAGCCGACGGCCGACGCGATCGACCCGGCCCGCTGGTCGCCGCTGAACGCGGCGCGGCTGCAGTCGGTGCTCGACCAGCACGGCGTGAAAAGCAGGCAATACAACCCGAATCGTCGCCCATACGCGGTGTTCGATTGGGACAATACGTGCATCATGAACGACTGCGAAGAAGCGTTGATGATGTATCAGATCAATCATCTGCAGTACAAATTGACGCCGGATGAATTCGTTCAGGTGATGTGGAAGGACGTGCCGAAAGGCCCGTTCACGAAGGACTACACGACAGTGGACGGCAAGCCGGTGACGATGGAGGACCTCGCCGCCGACGTCGAATCCGACTACCGCTGGCTATATGCGAACTACAAGGGGCTTGCCGGCGACAAGACCCTCGAAGCGATCCAGGAAACCGACCAGTTCAAGGATTTCCGCGCGAAGCTGTATTTCATGTACGACGCGATCTGCGATACGCATCCGCTCGAAGTCGGCTACAAGTGGATCATCTACTTTTACCGGAACATGACGCCTGTCGAGGTGCAGGCGATGGCGGCTGCGTCGAACGATCACGGGATTGGCGACGCGCTGCGCAAGGTCGCGTACGAAAGCCCGAAGACACTGCCCGGCAAGGCCGGTGTCGTGTCGGATACGCATTTCCACGGCCTGCGTATTCATGAGGAAATTCGTGCGGTGATGCATACATTGCGCGCGAACGGGATCGACGTGTATGTGAGCACCGCGTCGCTCGACGACATCGTGCGCGTGTTCGCCGGCCATCCGAACTACGGCTATGGCGTGCAGCCGGAAAATGTGATCGGCATGCGTCTGGAGATGCAGGACGGCAAGTACACGAGCGATTACAGGCGCGGCTGGTACTTCAACTACGGTCCGGGCAAGACCGCCGGCATTCGTGGCGAGCTGGAGTCGAAGAAAGGCTACGGCCCGCTGCTCGTGTTCGGCGACAGCGACGGCGACGCGTGGATGCTGCGCGACTTCAAGGACACCGCGGTTGGCGTGATCGTGAACCGGATGAAGAAGGGCGAGATTGGCGCGGACAGCAAGCTCGCGGCCGAGCAGATCGGCAATCCCGATGCACGCTTCCTGCTGCAGGGCCGCGACGAGCGTACCGGGCTGATGATTCCGGATGAAAAGTCGGTGAAGTACGGGAAGACGGAGCGCAGGCTGCTGGCGCTTTGAGCGAACGGGCGCGTCGATGAGCCGGCGATCGGGCGATCGGGCGATCCGGCCATCGACACCGGCTTCATCGCGTCGTCCGGCCGAACAGGCGTGGATCCAGCGTAAAGGGTTCGGTGCTGATGACCTTGACGCTTTCCATTTCCGGATGCATCGGGTTCAGCAGCAGATTGAAATCGCTTGGACAGACGACCGACGGCACCCGCATCGCAAGCTGCTCGCCCGCTTCGAGCCATTGCCGGCCGAGCGCTCTTGTTTGCGCGGGGTCCTGCGTCAGGTCCGCCCAGCCTTGCGGCAGCTCAGGCACGAACGCGTTGGCGTAGACCGGGTCCGGCACCTCCAGCGTCACCAGGAAATAGCCGCTGGCCGGCAACAAGCCCGCCATGTGCACGAGCGCTTCGAGCAGCGCGGTCGATGCGTGGCAGCAGGTGTAGAGCACCCGCATGCCGCGCGGGTTCCAGCGGCCGCCGGCGAGCGCCGCGCCATTGCCGCTCAGGTCGTCGGCGCGGTAGTACCCACGCCTTTCTTTTGCGAGGCGGTAAAGCCTCATGCAGATACGCCGTGGATGACGCGCAGCAGAATTTCGCGCACGCGGTCGTAACCCGGCTGCGAATCGAGCACTTCTAGCGGGCAGAGCCCGCCCAGTTCGGCGTTCGATCGCTGCATCCACTCGGCGGCCAGCGCCGCATCCTCGAACACTTCCATAGCGAGTTGACGCACGTACAGCACGCGTGCGACGCGATCCGACTCGGCCGGCGACAGACGCTCCTCGCGCGCCATCTTGCGCAAGATGGTCGAACTCGGCAGATTGAGATGCGCGAGCAGCGTCTGGACGGGTATGTGCAGCAGGTTCTTCGCCACGCGCTCGATGATGGCTGCTTCCATTCCTTCGCGGATCTGCCGGCGCTGTTCGAGCGGATCGAATCTGACGAGGAACGTTTCGATGTCGTCATGGCGGGCGCTGGAGCGGCCCGAGGCGACCAGCGACTTGCGGGCATGCGTGGCGGCCGGGCGCGCAGCCGCCGGACGGCCAGAGGATTGATTCAGAGTCATGATGCGATTCTCCCAGATGGGAATGCCATTGCTATCATTTTAGAATTCTCTTGAACGGAGGTCAAGGTACTCTCATTTGAGAGTCCGCTAAAGAGTCCTCGGAGAGTCCTCTAACCGGCTGTCCCGGCCCCGACCCCATATCGCTGCGTTGCACAAAAATTGACATCGGCTCCGGTACGGGGTTTCCCTTACGCAAAAAAGTATCAGTCCGGCGTCTTATTTTTAGTAGCCGATCGGTATGGGGACGGGTAATTTTCAGGCATGGCGGGCGTTCATCGATTCCCTTAGCCAAACAACAAAGAACGGACCGTCGCAGGAGGAAGACACATGCTATCCAGGCAGGATGCGATGACACACCGGGATGCGGGCCAGCCAGCGATGAGCCAGCCCGGGATGGGCCAGCCCGATCTGGAACTGGTCGCGGTTCCGGCCGCCGAGTCGTTCAAGGTTTGGGCCCATGGCTATCCTTATCGCACGGTGCGCTGGCATTTCCATCCCGAGTACGAGATCCACCTCATCACGGCCACGACGGGCAAGTACTTCGTCGGCGATCACATCGGCAACTTCGCGCCGGGCAATCTCGTGATGGTGGGTCCGAACCTGCCGCATAACTGGGTCAGCAGCGTGCCGCAAGGCGAGCGCGTCGACGAACGTTGCCTCGTCCTGCAGTTCGATACCGCGTTCATGGCGCGCACCTTCGATGCATTTCCGGAACTCCGGCGCGTGGAGCCGCTGCTCGACGCATCGCGCGGCGGCCTGCTGTTTTCACCGGAGACCGGCGCGGCAGTCGAGCCGATCCTGCGCGAGATGGTGGGCGCGCAAGGGCTGCGCCGCGTCATGCTGTTCATCGCGCTGTTCGATCAGCTGCTGCGCAGCGCCGAGCCGCAAAAGCTCGCGAGCGCCGCGTATCGCGCCGACCCGGCGCGCTATGCCGGTTCGCGCATCAATCACGTGCTGACGTTCATCGGCAAGAACCTCTCGCAGGAACTGCGCGAAACCGATCTGGCCGCGCTCGCGGGGCAGAGTGTCAGCGCATTCTCGCGCTATTTCCGCCGGCACACGGGCGTGCCGTTCGTGCAGTACGTGAACCAGCTGCGTATCGATCTCGCGTGCCAGCTGCTGCTGTCCGACGAGTTGAGCATCACCGATATCTGCTATCGGGTCGGCTTCAACAACCTCTCGAATTTCAACCGGCAGTTCCTGCTGATCAAGGGGATGTCGCCGTCGCGCTGGCGCTCGTGGCAGCGGCTGAACGTTGCCAGCGCCGCCTGATGACCGACCGGACGTGCGCTTTGCCGTCCTCGCGCACTTTTCGCGCCTCGTCCGTACCGTCGCGCCGAGCCGGCCTGCCCGGCGTGAGGAAGCTTTACCGGTGGTCCACCGGCGCTGCACCGGCCTATGTCAAAAATCATGGAGACAAGCAATGACCCGACTCTCGACCCATCTGATTGGCGCCGCACTGTCTGGCCTGGCGCTGGCCAGTGCGACCGTGTCCTTCGCCGCGCCCAGCGGCACGGTGGCGTTCCTGATGCCCGACCACGCGTCGACGCGCTATGAGCAGCACGATTTCCCCGGCTTCAAGGCGGAAATGGCGAAGCTCTGCGCCGGCTGCAAGGTGCTGTACCAGAACGCGAATGCCGATGCCTCGACCCAGCAGCAACAGTTCAATTCGGTGATCGCGCAGGGCGCGAAGGTGATCGTGCTCGATCCGGTCGACTCGACGGCGGCGGCTTCGCTGGTGCATATGGCGCAAAGCCAGGGCATCAAGGTGATTGCCTACGATCGTCCGGTGCCGTCCACGTCCGCCGACTATTACGTCTCGTTCGACAACGAGGAGATCGGCAAGTCGATTGCGCAATCGCTCGTGCAGCACCTGAAGGGCGCGGGCGTGGCGGGCGGCAAGGGCGGCGTGCTCGAAGTCAACGGCTCGCCCACCGACGCGGCGGCGGGCCTGATCAAGAAGGGCATTCACGAAGGGCTGGAAGGCAGCGGCTACAAGACGCTGTCCGAATACGACACGCCGGAATGGGCGCCGCCCAAGGCCCAGCAGTGGGTGAGCGGGCAGATCACGCGCTTTGGCTCGCAAATAGTCGGCGTTGTCGCCGCCAACGACGGCACGGCGGGCGGCACCATCGCCGCGTTCAAGGCGGCCGGCGTCAATCCCGTGCCGCCCGTGACCGGCAATGACGCAACGCTCGCGGGCCTGCAGCTGATCGTGGCGGGCGACCAGTACAACACGATTCTCAAGCCGAGCGAGATCGTCGCGGCCGCCGCGGCCAAGATTGCCGTGGGCTTCCTCTCGGGCGAGAAGCCCAAGGGCGAAACGACGCTCTTCAACACGCCGTCGCAGCTTTTCAAGCCGGCCGTCATCACCGCGAAGAACCTCAAGGCCGAGGTGGTCGACAAGGGCTTCACGACCGCGAAGGACCTGTGTGCCGGGCGCTACGCGGACGGCTGCAGGAAGCTTGGCATCGCGAATTGATTAGCGATATGGGGGCGCGGCGGCCGCCGCGCCCCCGGGATTTACAGAGAGCAGGCAAGTTCATGACTGAGACCATGATCGAGAATTCCGCATCCCGTGCGGCGCAGGGCGAACTCGTGCTGAGTCTGCGCGGCATCTCGAAGCACTTCGGCGCGGTTTCCGCGCTCACCGACATCGAACTCGACGTCCACGCAGGCGAAGTGGTGGCCCTCGTGGGCGACAACGGCGCCGGCAAATCGACGCTCGTGAAGGTGCTGGCCGGCGTTCATCAACCGAGCGCGGGCACGATCACGTTCCGCGGCCAGCCGGTCACGCTGACCGACCCGGCCACGGCGCTCGACCTCGGCATTGCGACGGTGTTTCAGGACCTCGCGCTGTGCGAGAACCTCGATGTCGTCGCCAATATTTTTCTGGGCCGCGAGTTGAACCCGATGCGGCTCGATGAAGTGCAGATGGAAGTGCGCGCGTGGACGCTGCTCAACGAACTGTCGGCGCGCATTCCCGATGTGCGCGACGTGGTGGCCTCGCTCTCCGGCGGCCAGCGCCAGACGGTGGCGATCGCGCGTTCGCTGTTGCTCGATCCGAAGCTGATCATGCTCGACGAGCCCACTGCCGCGCTCGGCGTGGCCCAGACGGCCGAGGTGCTGAACCTGATCGAGCGCGTACGCGAGCGCGGCCACGCGGTCATCATGATCAGCCACAACATGGAGGATGTGCGCGCCGTGGCGGATCGCATTGTCGTGTTGCGCCTCGGCCGCAACAACGGCGTCTTCTATCCTGACTCCTCGAATGCGGAACTGGTCGCTGCCATTACGGGCGCAACCGAAAACGCGGTGTCGCGCCGCGCCGGACGGCGGGCCGCGCAGCAGGACGCCAGGCACGACGCAAAGCAGAACCCCGAGCAGAACGCTCAATGAAAGGAACGATCATGAGCAAGGAAACGCAGGGCGCTACGCCGCCTCCCCCGCTGCTCGACCGCAGCGATGTGCGCGTGAAGCACGCGAGCGGCGTGGGCGAAAGCCTCTCGGCTTTCGTCGACCGGATCCGCTCGGGCGACCTCGGGTCGCTGCCGGTCATCGTTGGCCTCATCATCATCTGGACGGTGTTCACGAGCCTGAACCCGGTTTTCCTGTCCGCCAACAACCTCGTGAATCTGCTGTTCGATTGCTCGACGGTTGGCGTCATTTCGCTTGGCATCGTCTGTGTGCTGCTGGTGGGCGAGATCGACCTTTCGGTGGGGTCGATGAGCGGTTTCGCTTCGGCGCTGCTGGGGCTGCTGTGGGTCAATGGGGGCTGGCCGGTGTGGCTGGCCATTGCCGCGGCGATCGTCATTGGCGGCGTGATCGGCGCGCTCTACGCGCTGCTGCTGAATCGCCTGGGTATGCCAAGCTTCGTCTCGACGCTTGCCGGGCTGCTGGCGATACTCGGCATGCAACTCTACGTGCTCGGCTCGGATGGCTCGATCAACTTGCCCTATGGTTCGACCATGGTGAATTTCGGGCAACTGATGATTATTCCAGCCGTTGTCTCGCATGCGCTGGCGCTGTTGCCGGGGCTCGCGATGGTGGTGCTCGGACTGCGCACGCGCGAACGCCGCCGCGCGGCCCGTCTGTCGGCTCCTTCGGTGAGCGGCCTGCTCATGCGCGCGGCGCTCATGACGCTGTTTCTCGAACTCGTGGTGTCCTATCTCGACCAGGGACGCGGCGTGCCGCTGATGTTCGGCGTGTTTCTCGGGCTCACCATCGCGATGAACTACGCGCTCACGCGCACGCGCTGGGGGCGCTCGATGAACGCCGTGGGTGGCAATCGCGAGGCCGCGCGGCGCGCCGGCATCAACGTACGGCGCATCTATACGAGCGCCTTCGTGCTGTGCGCGTCGCTGGCGGCGCTCGGCGGCGTGCTCACGGCGGCGCGCCTCGCTTCGGCGAGCCAGCAGGCCGGCACCGGCGACGTCAACCTCAACGCCATCGCGGCGGCCGTGATCGGCGGCACGAGCCTGTTCGGCGGGCGCGGCAGCGCGTGGTCCGCGGTGCTCGGGATCATCGTGATCCAGTCGATCGCCAGCGGTCTCACGCTCCTCAATCTGTCTTCGTCGCTGCGTTTCATGATTACCGGCGCGGTGCTCGCCATCGCGGTGATCGTCGACTCGCTGGCGCGCCGCTCGCGTGTCACGCACGGCCGCGCGTAATCGCACGCCTAACTGGAGAGTCGTTCATGTCTGAATCCATGAAGGGGAAAGTGGCCGCCATCACGGGCGCGGCTTCGGGTATCGGCTTCGAGTGCGCCCGCGCACTGGTCGGGGAGGGCGCGAAGGTCGTGCTGATCGACCGCGCGAAGGACCGGCTCGATGCCTGCTGTGCGGAATTGGGGCCGAACGCGCTGCCGCTGCAGGTGGATCTGCTGCAGGGTGCCGAGGTGTCGGGCATGCTGCCGAAGATCCTCCAGTTGGGCGGCGGACTCGACATCTTTCACGCGAACGCGGGCGCCTATATCGGCGGCGAGGTGGTGAGCGGCAACCCCGACGAATGGGACCGTATGCTGAACCTGAACATCAACGCGGCGTTTCGCAGCGTTCATGCGGTGCTGCCGCACCTGGTCGCCCAGCGCTCGGGCGACATCCTGTTCACGAGTTCGATCGCGGGCATCGTGCCGGTCGTGTGGGAGCCCATCTATACGGCGTCCAAATTCGCCGTGCAGGCCTTCGTGCATACCACGCGCCGCCAGGTCGCCAAATATGGCGTGCGGGTGGGGGCGGTCGCGCCAGGCCCGGTCGTCACGGCGCTGCTCGACGACTGGCCGAAGGCCAAGATGGAGGAAGCGCTGGCCTCAGGCAGCCTGATGCAGCCGAAGGAAGTCGCCGATGCGGTCGTCTTCATGCTGACCCGGCCGCGCAATGTGACCATCCGCGATCTCGTGATCCTGCCCAACAGCGTGGATCTCTGAGCGGCCTCGCTCGCTTCAGCGCTATCTCACCTCATCGGACAGACTCACTGCAATGACCTCAGCGAACCTCGAGAGTGCGGCATCAGGCGCGGCGCGTGGCGCGCGCTATGTGATCGGCGTGGACGTGGGCACGGGCAGCGCGCGCGCCGGCGTTTTCGATGCGAACGGCGTCATGGCCGCGTCAGCGAAGCACGACATCACCGTGTTTCATTCGAGCGGCTCGATCGTCGAGCAGTCGAGCACGGAGATCTGGCGCGCCGTCTGCCGCGCCGTGCGTGATGCGCTGGCGGCGGCTGCGCTCGCGCCGGACGCTATCGCCGGCATCGGCTTCGATGCAACCTGCTCGCTGGTCGTGCTGGGCGAGGGCGGGCGGCCGTTGCCCGTCGGGCCCACGGAAGACGCCGAGCGCGACATCATCGTGTGGATGGACCATCGGGCCGTCGATCAGGCGCAGCGCATCAACGCGACGCGCCATGAGGTGCTGCGCTTCGTCGGCGGCACGATCTCGCCGGAAATGGAGACCCCGAAGCTGCTGTGGCTGCTCGAGCATCGCCCGCATGTGTTCGATGCCGCGTGGCAGTTCTTCGACCTGACCGATTTCCTCACGTGGTGCGCGAGCGGCGATCTGGCGCGCTCTACCTGCACCGTTACCTGCAAGTGGACCTATCTCGCGCACGAGCAGCGCTGGGACGAGAGCTACTTCCGCACGGTGGGGCTGGGCGTGCTCGCCGACGAGGGATTCGCGCGCATCGGCCAGCGTGTGGTCGAACCGGGGACCTCGCTCGGGAGCGGGCTGACGCCGCAAGCCGCCGCCGAACTCGGTCTGCTGGCGGGGACGCCGGTGGCCGCCGGCGTGATCGACGCGCACGCGGGCGGTATCGGCACGGTGGGCGCCGATGGCGCGCCAGAGGCCTGTCTTGGCTACGTGTTCGGCACCTCGTCGTGCACGATGACCACCACGCGCGAGCCGGTCTTCGTGCCCGGCGTGTGGGGGCCGTATTTTTCGGCGATGGTGCCGCAGACGTGGCTGAACGAAGGCGGGCAATCGGTCAGCGGCGCGGCCATCGAGCGGCTCATCGGCATGCATCCGTTGGCGCATGAGATGCAAGATCGCGCGGTGCAGGCCGGCCAGTCGCTGCCAGCCATGCTCGCGGGGCTGGCGGTGCAGGCGTCCGACTCGCTTTCGGAGGCGGTGAAGCTCGCCCGCGAACTCCATGTGGTGCCCGAATTCCTCGGCAATCGCGCGCCGTTCGCCGACCCGCACGCAAGGGCGGTCATCGCGGGCCTGGGCATGGAGACGGACCTGGAGAGTCTCGTCGCGCTTTATGTGGCGGGCGTCTGCAGCATCGGTTATGGCCTGCGCCAGATCATCGACGTGCAGGCGGCGGCGGGCGCGCCGGTCGAGCGCATCGTGATTAGCGGCGGCGCGGGGCGCCTGGGGCTGGTGCGCCAGTTGCTGGCCGACGCGACCGCCACGCCGGTGCTCGTGACCGAGGCGGAGGAGCCCGTGCTGCTGGGCGCCGCCATGCTGGGCGCGGTGGCGGCCGGCCGGTTCGACGACCTGCAACAGGCGATGTCGCGCATGTCGCGGATCGGCACGATCCACGCGCCCGCTAGCGGCGAGATTGCCGCGCTGCATGACGCCCGATATGCGGCGTTCAGGCAGTTGCAGGACGTGGCGAGGGCCATTCGCCAGACGCCGGCCTGATCGGTTGCTTCATGGGTGGTTCGCGGTGCGCGGCGTCCACGCCGCCCTTCGGTCTTGCCGGTATCGTCACTTTCCCGCCGCCCGCAGCGCCGCGAGAATGCCTCTCATGAGATCGAGTGGGGAAGGCGGGCACCCTGGAATGCTCACATCCACGGGAATGAGCTGCGAAAGCGCGCCGCAAACTGCATAGCTATCCTTAAAGATGCCGCCAGTGCAGGCGCACTCGCCGGCTGCCACAACCAGCTTGGGCGCGGGCGTGGCCTCATACGCGAGCCGCACCGCCTCGCGCATGTTCAGCGCGAGCGGGCCCGTCACCAGCAGCATGTCGGCGTGGCGCGGGCTCGCCACGAAGCGAATCCCCAACCCCTCGATGTTGTAGTACGGGTTGCCGAGCGCGTGAATCTCCAGCTCGCAGCCGTTGCACGAGCCCGCATCGATTTGCCGGATGCACAGCGCGCGGCCGAGCACGTCGAGAATCTGCTGATGCAGTTGCTGGGCCTCCGTGCGCCAGTCGTCGCCGCCTTCCGGCAGCGATAGTGCGGGCGCGCGGGTGCTGGCGATCCGCTTGAGAAGTTGCCACGTCACAGGTCGTGCCCCGCGTAACAGAGGTTGAACGATTTGTTGATCAGCGGGAAGTCGGCCACGATATTGCCGATGATCGCCACTTCGATAGCGGGCCAGTTCTGCCACGACGGGTCATGACAGTGGCAGCGGGCCAGCATGCCGTCTTCGGCGGTTTCCAGCGCGACGAACACCTCGCCGCGCCAGCCTTCGATCCAGCCCGCGCCGAACGAGGGCGTGCGGCTGGCGCGGGGCTGGACGGCAACGCCGCCGGACGGCAGGCCCGCGACGATCGCGCGAATCTGCCCTAGCGATTCGTCCACCTCGCGAAAGCGCAGCGCCACGCGGGCGGCCACGTCGCCGCGCTCGTCGCTGGCGTGGCGGGCGCCGATTTCGCGGTACGGCGTGGGGCCGTGGTCCACGCGCAAGTCCATCGTCGATCCGCTCGCCCGCGCGGCGAGGCCGCATACGCCGAGCCGCGCCGCTACGGCGGCCGTGAGCGTGCCGGTTCTCGCGAAACGGTCCTGCAATCCGGCGTGATCGTCATAGATGCGCCGCATCGCGTGAACTTCGCGTTCGATCTGCTCGCACTGCGCGACGATCGCGCTGGCCTGTTGCGCGTCGAGATCGCGCGCCACGCCGCCGGGCGCGATCGCATCGAATAGATAACGGTGGCCGAATGCGCGCTCGTTCAGGCGCAGCCAGTCCTCTTTCATGCGCGAGAACTGCGCGAGTCCGAGTGCGAATCCGGCGTCGTTGCCGAGCGCGCCCAGGTCGCCGAGATGATTGGCGACGCGCTCGCGCTCCTGCAGCAGCGCGCGCAGCCATTGCGCGCGTGCCGGAATCATCGTGCCGAGCGCGCGCTCGAGCGCCATGCAATACGCCCATGCAAACGCGACGCTGCTGTCACCGGCAATGCGGGCCGCCACGCGATGGCCTGCAAGCGCGGGCGTGCGCTCGAACAGGCGCTCGATGCCGCGATGCGCGTAGCCGAGCCGCTCTTCGAGCCGCAGCACTTTTTCGCCGACCACGGAGAAGCGGAAGTGCCCGGGCTCGATGGTGCCCGCGTGGATCGGCCCCACCGCGATCTCGTGCACGCCTTCGCCCTCGACGCGCGTGAAGGCGTAGTCGGCCTCGTTCGATTCGAAGCGCTCCGTGCCCGATGCCGATTGGCTCAGCGGGAAATAGTCGGCGGGCCAGTTGCCGTGATTGAGCCACGGGCGCACGTCGCTGGCGCCGTGGGCGCGCAGGCCGGTCAGGTCGTGGACGGCGCGCTGCATGCGCACCGCGCACGGAAACAGCGCCGAAATGTCGGGGTACACGGCGGCCTCCGACGACGCATTGCCGACGGTCAGCCGGACCCATAACAGGCCGTCTTCGACGGCATAGGCGGCGTTGACGGAGAGCGTGCCGTCGCGGCTCTCGTCGCCCCAGATCGAGATCAGGCGAGCGCCGCTTGCGGCGACTTCGGCGGCAATGCTTAGCCATGCGGCGGCATCGACTTGCGCGACGAGCGCGGCCGGCGCATCAGCGAAAGTGGCGAGGCGCATGAGCCCGCGCGAGTGGAGTGTATCGATGCGCATCGATCAACCTGCGAGTACTGCCCCCGCTGCGCGATACCACGCCGCGAGCCAGGGCGGAATGTAGAGCCCGAGCATGAGCCCGATGCCCAGATGAACGAACACCGGCAGCAGCGCCGGGCGGTATTCGAGCCGCCGCGCCGTCGATTCGCCGAATGCCATGCCCTGCATGCGCCGGAAAATGACTGCGAAGGCCACGACGAGCGCGAGCATCAGCAAGGGCACGGTCCACGGCAGCGCTTGCAGCGCCGTGGTGAGAATCAGGAATTCGCTCGCGAATACGCCGAACGGCGGCATGCCGAGAATCGCCATCGTGCCCAGCACCATGCCCCAGCCGATCACGGGGCTCGTGCGCACGAGGCCGCGAATGCCAACGATGGCCTGGGTGCCGGTCTTCTGCGCGGCATGGCCGACGCTGAAAAAAATCGCCGATTTGATCAGCGCGTGCGCGCTCATGTGCAGCAGGCCCGCGAACGTCGCCACGGGGCCGCCCAGGCCGAACGCGAACGTCATCATGCCCATGTGTTCGATCGACGAGAACGAGTACAGGCGCTTGGCGTCGGTCTGCCTGAACAGCGAGAACGTGGCGAGCAGCACGGAAACGAGGCCGAAGCCCACGAGCAGGTGTCCGGGCAAACCGTTCTGGAGCGCGCCGTCGGCGAGCACCTTGCAGCGGAGCACCGCGTAAAGCGCCACGTTGAGCAGCAGGCCCGAGAGCACGGCGGAGATCGGCGTCGGGCCTTCGGCGTGCGCGTCGGGCAGCCAGTTGTGCATCGGCACGAGGCCGACCTTGGTGCCATAGCCGATCAGCAAGAATACGAACGCGAGCGACACGATGGCGGGGTCGAGGCTCGCCTTCGCGGCGTTCAGGCTCGTGAGCAGCAGTGCGTCGTCGCCGCCCAGCACGCGGCTCGCAGCGAGGTACAGCAGGATCGTGCCGAACAGCGCCTGCGCAATGCCCACGCCGCAGAGGATGAAGTACTTCCATGCGGCGTCGAGACTGGCCGCCGTGCGATAGACCGCCACCAGCAGCACGGCTGCGAGCGTCGCCGCTTCCATCGCGACCCACAGGACGCCCATGTTGTTGGTCAGGAGCGCGAGCAGCATCGCGAAGACGAACAGCTGGTACATGGCGTGATAAAGCCGCGTGCGGTTCGCGCTCATGCGGCCGCGGTCGCGCTCGACGCGCATATACGGCTTCGAAAAGAGCGCCGTGGTCCAGCCGACCAGCGCGGTGAGCGCGACGAGAAACGCGTTGAGCGAATCGACATGAAACGCATGGCCGAACGCGAACGACGCGCCTTGCGTCAGGGTGCGCTGCGCGAGCCAGAGGGCGGCGGCGAGCGTGAGCAGGCTGAAGGCCGCGTTCAGGTCCGGCGCGAGACGGCGCGCGCCCACGAGCGCGAGGCTCGCAGCGGCGAGGAGCGGCAGGCCGAGCACCGCCGCGAGGATCCAGGCACTACTCATCTTTGCGTTCTTCCAGGCGGTGAATGTCGAGGCTATCGAACTGCTCGCGAATCTGGAACATGAACACGCCGAGGATCAGCATGCCCACGAGCACGTCGAGCCCGACGCCGAGTTCGACGATCATCGGCATGCCGTTGGTGGCGGCCGCCGCCGCGAAAAAGAGCCCGTTCTCCATCGAGAGAAACGCAATCACCTGCGGCACGGCCTTCGCGCGCGTGATCATCATCATGAACGAGAGCAGCACGCACGCGAGCGCGATGCCGAGCGTGCCGCGCGCCACCGACGCGGCGAACTGCGTGACCGGCAGCGCCACGTTGAAGGCCACCACCACGAGCACGATGCCCGTGAGCAGCGTGGCGGGAATGTTGATGAGCGGCTCCACGTCGCTCGTGATGTTCAGGCGCCGCACCATGCGATAGAGGAGCCATGGAATCAGCCCCACCTTGAGCACGAGCGTGAGCGCCGCGGAGATATAGAGGTGCGTGTCTGCGGTTACATAGCCGAGCACGAGATTGGCCAGCACTAGCGTGACGCCCTGCAGCGTGTAGAGATGGATCAGCGCGAGAATGCGCCGCTGGCTCAGCATCGCGAACGAGATGAGCAGCAGGATCGCGGCGAGAAAGTTGATGATCTGCGTGGCGAGCGCGTGCATTCAGGCCCCCAGCAGGAAGTGGACCAGCATGCCGATCACGGCGAGCAGGTAAGCCGTGGCGAGAAACTCGGGCACGCGAAAGAGCCGCATTTTCGCGTTGAGCGTTTCCACGAGCGCGAGCAGCGCGCCGCCTACCAGCAGCTTGACGAACAGCGCGGGCACGGCCAGCAGCAGCGCGAGCGGGTTGCCCGTTTCGGCGATGCCCCACGGCACGAATAGCGCGAGGCCGATGCACGAATAGGCGAACAGCTTCAGGCTCGCGGCCCATTCGATCAGCGCAAGATGGCGGCCCGAGTATTCGAGGATCAGCGCCTCGTGGATCATCGTGAGTTCGAGGTGCGTGGCAGGATTGTCGACGGGCAGGCGCGCATTTTCCGCGAGCGAAACCATGGCAAACGCGATGCCCGCGAACGCGAGGCTCGGATAGATCGCGAGCTGGCCGTGGCTCAGCGTGGCGACGATGCGCGTGAGGCCGGTCGACTGCGTGATCAGCGAGGCGGAAAACAGCACCATGAGCAGCGCGGGCTCGGCGAGAAAACCCACCAGCATCTCGCGCCGCGCGCCGAGCGTGCCGAATGCCGTGCCGGTGTCCATGGCGGCGAGCGAGATCGTCACGCGCGCGAGGGCGAACAGGCCTACGAGCGCGATGGCGTCGGCCGCCGGCGAAAGCGGCAGATCGGTCGAGAGCGTGGGCACGATCGCGCACGCCAGCGTCATGCAGCCAAGCACGACATAAGGCGCGAGGCGCGTGATCGGGCTCGCGTGCAGCGCCACCACCGACTCTTTGTTGAAGAGTTTGTGCAGCGTGCGGTACGGCTGCCACAGGCTCGGCCCGCGTTTGCCCTGGAGCCGCGCCCGGCAGATGCCGATCCAGCCCGAGAGCAGCGGCGCGGCGGCCAGCGCCACGAGAATTTCGAGCCCTTGCGAGAGCGCTCCGGATAGCGTGATCATCGGCGCACCAGAATCAGCAAGGTAATGAGCGCGAGAAAGCTGCACGTGAGATAGACCGCGATGCGGCCCGCCTGCAATCGTCCCGCGAGCGCGCCCATCCAGTGCAGGCCGCGCGCGAGCGGCGCATAGATCCAGGCCCACGTGCGGTCCGAGGCCGTGACGCGGTAAGTTGGCTGCGCATCGAACGGAGACGGCACGCTGCGCTCGATGCGCAACAGCGGCGCGAAGATCTCGCGGATCGGCTGGCCGAAGCCTTCGGCCGAGTCCTGCATGCGCGCGGTCACGAACGGGTTGCCGCACGCCCATGGCGCCGCGCGGCGCAGTCGCCCGTGATAGAAGCGGCGCACAAGCAGATAAGCGAGCGCGCAACAGCCCACGAAAAACGCGAGGAAAACGGCGGGCATGTAGCTCGCGCGCTCGACGCCCGTGGGCGCGAGCAGCAGCCAGCCGCCCGCCTGCATTGCCGCGCCGAGATCGGCGCCTGCGAGCTGCCGCACGACAGGCGTGAGCGCGCGCACCATCTGCACCGGCATGAGGCCGAGCAGTACGCAGGCCGCGACGAACCAGCCGAAGCCCACGCGCTCCCAGCGGCCGGCGTCGCGCGCGCGGGCCAACGACGCTTCGCGCGGCTGCCCGAGAAATACGATGCCGAAGAACTTGACCATGGTGTAGCCCGCGAGCGCGGCGACCAGCGCGATCAGCGCGGCTATGAGCGGTATCGCCATGTTGAGGAACGCGTTCGGCAGCCCGGGCGTGAACAGAAAGCTTTGCAGCAGCAGCCACTCGGATACGAAGCCGGAAAGCGGCGGCAAGCCGGCGCTCGCGAGTGCGCCGACGAGCGCGGCCCAGGCGGTCCAGGGCATGCGGTGAATCAGGCCGCCGAGACGGCCGAGATTGCGCTCGCCCGTAGCGTGCAGCACCGCGCCGGTGCCGACGAACAAGAGGCTCTTGAACGCCGCATGGCTTGCGATCTGATAGAGCAGCGCCGTCATGGCCAGCGCCGCAAGCCCGTTCATGCCGAACGCGCGAAACAGCACCGCGAGCCCGAGGCTCACGAACATCAGGCCGATATTCTCGATCGACGACCAGGCGAGCAGCCGCTTCATGTCCGACTGGATCGCGCTGAACACCACGCCCAAAAGCGCAGTGAAGAGGCCGAGCGCGAGCATCAGCACGCCCCACCAGGCGATTTGCATATGCAGCAGGTCGAAAACCGTGCGCAGCATGCCGTAGAGGCCGGCCTTCAGCACGAAGCCGCTCATGAGTGCCGAAACCGGCGAGGGCGCGGCGGGATGCGCCTCGGGTAGCCAGACGTGGAGCGGAAAAATGCCGGCTTTCGCGCCGAATCCGGCCAGCGCGAGCAGGAAGGCCACCGACGCCAGCAGCGGCGTGAGGTGCTGCGCGCGCATGGCGTCGAAGGTATAGTCGCCCGTGCCAGCCTGTAGCAATCCGAACGAAATCAGCAACGC
The DNA here is from genome assembly GCF_000785435.2 of Paraburkholderia sacchari. Lineage (GTDB taxonomy): Bacteria > Pseudomonadota > Gammaproteobacteria > Burkholderiales > Burkholderiaceae > Paraburkholderia > Paraburkholderia sacchari. The sequence goes on from NZ_JTDB02000004.1 coordinate 308,046, forward strand.
CAGCGCACCGGCGTGCGAGATCAGGAAGTAGAGAAACGCCGCGCCGCGAATCTCGGCGATGCGGTGATTGCTCATGACGAGGAAGGTGGCGGAGATCGTCAGCATTTCCCACGCGACAAGGAAGCCGTACGCGTCGTTGGCGAGCAGCACGAGCGCGAGGCTCGCGAGGCACACGTGGTACTCGAAGCACAGCAGGCCCGGCGGCGTGCCTTCGCCCTTGCGGAAATAACCCGACGAGAACGCGCTCACGCCAGCGCTCACGAGGCCGAGTACGGCGAGAAAGTAGGCCGAAAGCGCGTCGATGCGCTCGTGGAACGGCAAACCCGCTAGTCCAATAGGCAGCACGAACGTTTGCGCCGGCCCGTGCATGGCGTAGACGCCCAGCCCGAACAGCAGCACGCCAAGCAGCGCGCCGGCGGGAAAGAGGCCATGCGCGACCACGCGCGTGCGGCGCGCATACGCGAGCCCCGCGCACCCGATCGCCAGCCAGCCCGCCACGATGCAGAGCGCGAGCTGGATCACGATACGAGATTCCATCTAGCCGGGTCTCCACTGGGCTGGGCGAGTCTTGGGTGGGCGCTGGGCGTCATGCGGCTCTCGGGGCGAAGCGCCGGGCTGAGTCGCAGCTTCAATCGCACGCTGGAATGCATGTTGTTAACACCGCATGTTAACAACATTAACATGCTATCAGAATCGATTTTGCGTTTCCAGAGGGTGCCGGGATGCCCTTGGTGCGACCTGACGCACGTTTAAATGAGATGTTAAGATGATTAACATGCTATTACACCCGGATGGATCGGGTGGGGCGTTGCAGGAGAGCAGGCGCATGTTTGAAGTGGATGTTTCATTGCTGACCCATGAAAGCAAACGGGTACGCTTGCGCGACGCGGGCGGCGAACACGGGCTCGTTGCCGTGGGCGTGGGCCGGGCTGGCGGTCGCGGGTTCCAGTTGCTGCATCGTTTTGCGGCATTGAGCGAGCGGCTCGACGCAGCCGGCGTGAATCTCGTGTTCGTGTATCCGGCGCAATCGGCGCGGCATGTCCAGGACGCGCTTTCGGTAATGGCAGCCCGCTACCGGAACAAGCCTTGCCTATTGTTGGACGAGGCGGGCCTGTTCTTCGGCGACACGCTGCCGCCTCAGCGGCACAGCGTCATGCGCTTCGACCGGCATATGGCCTGCGTCGAAACGCTGGAGATCGACGCGCGGGAAACGGACTGGGACTCGCGGCTCGGTGAGTTTCTGGCTGGCGTACTGGCGGATAGCGCGTGAGCGCTGGGGGCAAACCCGGGCCGGAAATCCCGAGCGCTACGATCCGGTCAACCCGGGAGCAGGCCCCCGAGCCTGCCACAATCCACTAACGGTGTCCGGATTCGATTATAATTTGATTAACATATCTGGACTCCCAAGACCCGCGTGATGGAAACCAAGAGCGCCCGACTGACGATTCTGATCGACCCCGCAAAGAAGGCGGCATTTGAAGAGCTGTGCTCGGCACAGGATTTGACGCCCTCGCAAGTGGTCCGCCAATTGATTCGCGAATACCTCGCGCAGCATGGCGTGACCTACAAGACGCAGAGTACCGTCGGCACACGCGTGCGCCGGTGAATGCCGGCGTCGCCTGCCGACTACGTAATAACCCGCTTTAAACAGGCTTGAGAGTTGAACATGACCGCATTACCGCCGTGCCCGCAATGCAATTCCGAATTCACCTATGAAGACGGCGCCGTCTATATCTGCCCGGAATGCGGCCACGAATGGGCCGCGCATGCCGAGGCCGCCGCGGCCGAGCCCGCGGGCAAGGTGTATCGCGATTCGGCGGGCAATATCCTGCAGGACGGCGATACCGTCACCGTCATCAAGGACCTGAAACTGAAGGGCGGTGGCGGCGTGATCAAGATGGGCACCAAGGTGAAGAACATTCGCCTCGTCGATAGCGATCACGACATCGACTGCAAGGTGGACGGTTTTGGCGCAATGAGCCTGAAATCGGAATTCGTCAAGAAGGCTTGATTGAAAGAGAGGCGGGCAAGAGGCGGATCGACATGGACCAGACTCCCGGCAGTTTCGCTTCACCCGCAGCTCATCACGCATCCGTCGCGCGCGCCGACTTCGGCCGCGTTTCCGTGCTGTTTGGCGCGAAGAGCGGCAAGTACCCCGATGGCAATCAGGTGCTCATTCGCGGCTCGGACACGCGCGCGGCTTTTGACACGCCGCTCGTCTCCAACCACATAGGCGCCGAATTCGAGGCGACCGAACTGGTGGTCATGGGGCACGTTCACGAAGACCACATGGCTGGCCTGCATCGCATTCCCCGCGCCGCTGTCCACGTGCACGAAGCCGATTTGCCGGCGATTCGCAGTTCGGCTGGCATGTTCGCCGCGTATGGCACTGATGCGAAGGACGCACCGGCGTTGCTGGCCATGCTCCAGCGCGACTTCTTCTATGCGCCGCGTCCGGACGCGCAGGGCTATGTGGATGGCGCGTGCTGGGATCTCGGTCAGTCGCGCATTCGCGCATTTCATCTGCCTGGCCATACCGCTGGCCACTGCGTCCTGCTGGTCGAACCCGAGGGCGTGGCCTTTACAGGCGACATCGACCTGACGGGTTTTGGGCCTTACTACGGAGACGGCAGTTCGAGCCTGCGCGATTTTCGCCGCAGCATTGCGCGGCTCGCCGATATTCCGGCGAAGGTGTGGGTCACGTCGCATCATCGTGGCGTGTACACCGACCGCGAACACTTCTTGCGCGATCTCGCGGCGTTCGGCGCCAAGCTCGACGAGCGCGAACAGCGCCTGCTGGCGTGGCTCAAGGAATCGCCGAAGACGCTGGAGCAACTGGTCGAGCAGCGGCTGCTCTATCCGCTGGGCTATGAGGGGCCCTGGGTGGTGTCCGCCGAGACGCGGACGATTTCGCAGCATCTGGTCGAGATGGTGGCCGATGGGCGGGTCGTGGTGGACGAGGAAGGCGTTTACCGGCCTGGATCCTGAATCCATGAAACAGGCGAGCGCAAGCGCCTGACGCTTGCACCCGCCCCATCCCCAGCTCAATCCAGCAGTTCCCGCACGCCCTGTGCAGCATCGCGGCGCAGCGCCTCGAGATCCAGGCCCGGAATCTCGCCGTTCTCCACCACCACGCGGCCATTGACGATGCTGTGATGCACGCGCACCGGTTCGCCCGCCGCAACGGGGGCGACCGCGAGGTCGTGGAATCCGTCGAAGCGCAGCGCGTTGAGGTCGTAGAGCACGAGGTCGGCGGCCTGGCCCGGCGCGAGCGTGCCCACCGCGTCGAGCCCGAGCACGCGCGCGCCGCCGGCTGTGCCCCAATGGACGACTTCTTCCACCGTGGTTGCCGCCGCACCATGCGCGGCGCGGTGCACGAGCCACGCGAAGTTCGCCTCGTGAGTCATGCTGCCCGATTCGTTGGACGCCACGCCGTCGACGGCCAGCGACACCGGCATGCCCGCAGCGGCCATGCGCGGCGCTGGGGCGATGCCGCTGCCGAGGCGCGCGTTGCTGACCGGGCAATGCGAGACCCCCGAGCCGGATTCGGCCAGCATCGCAATCTCGCTGGCTTCGAGATGCACGAGGTGCGCGAACCACACGTCGGGACCGAGCCAGTCGTGTTCGGCCACGAACTCGACCGGCAGCTTGCCGAAGCGCTCGCGGCAGAAGTCCACATAGCGCGTGGTTTCCGAAAGGTGCGTATGCATGCGCAGACCCAGCCCGCGCGCGGCGCGCGCAAGCTCCGGAAGCAGTTCGGGCGGCAACGAGAAAGTGGGCGTGGTGGGCGCGACCACCACACGGCGCATCGAGGCCGCGCTGCCATCGTGATAGCGCGCTTTGAGGCGCTCGATATCGGCGAGCATCTGGTCGAGCGTTTCCGGGTGCAGCACGGTCTTCGAAAAGCCCGGGTGATCGCCCGCCGATTGCAGCGCGCCGCCCCGGCACAGCACGAAGCGCAGGCCGAATGCGGCGGCTTCCTCGAATAGCAGGTCGCCCGTTTCCGTGGTGCCGTGCGCGTGATACAGGTAGTGATGATCGGCGCAGGTGGTCACGCCCGACAGCAGCATCTCGGCCATGCCGAGCCGCGCCGCCGTGCGCGCGAGTTCGGGCGTGAAGCGCGCTAGACGCGGATACGGCACGGCGGCGAGCCAGTCCTGAAGATCGGCGTTGATGCCCGAAGGCACGGCCTTGAGCAGGTTCTGGAACAGGTGATGATGGGTGTTGACCCAGCCCGGGTAGACGACGCAGTCGCGCGCATCGATTACGCGTTCGCCGGCAAGCGGCGTGAGATTGGACGCGATCGATTCGATCCGGCCGTTGGCGATCCGCAGATCGACCTGGCCGAGACGGGCCTGCTCACCGGGGCGGCCGCTCATGACGGCGGCGGGGTTGCGGATCAGAATCGACTGGTTCGGCGGCGTTGTTGGGTTCACGATCAGGCATCCTTATTATGTGTATTGGGAAGCGCTGCGCGAGCATGGGTAGCGCTCGCGCGAGCCGGTGAGTGTTAGTCGAAATCAGTCACGCACCATGGTTGCGCAAGCGGCATTGGCGTGCTCGTCCTGAATGCGTTCGGCGGGGCGCACGCCGTTCAGCACGGCGTTGAGCACGACAGAAACGAGGCAGGCAAGCACGACGCCGCTGTGCAGGAAGGGCTGCGTCCATGCGGGCATATGGGCGAACACCTGCGGAGTCATCACCGGGATCAGCGCCGTGGCAATCGTGAAGCCCACGATCAGCACGTTGTAGCGATTGTTCTCGAAGTCCACCTTCGCGAGCGTTTGCACGCCCGCGGCCACCACCACGCCGAACATGGCGATGCCTGCACCGCCGAGCGCCGCCGAGGGCGTGGCCGCCACGATGGCGCCAACCTTGGGCACGAGCGCGACTGCGCACATCAGCACGCCGCTCGTCGCCACGATCCAGCGGCTGCGCACGCCGGTCAGAATCACAAGGCCCACGTTTTCCATGAAGGCGATGAACGGGAACGCGGCGAACATGCCGGCAATCGCGCTGGCCACGCCATTGGCGCGCAGGCCGCGCACGACGTCTTCCTCGCTCACTTCCTTGTCGACGATGTCGCCGATCGCCACGAACAGGCCCATCGATTCGACCATCTGCACGATCATCACGACAGCCATGGTGGCGATGGGCACAATCGAAAATTGGGGCGTGCCGAAGTAGAACGGCATGGGCAGCGTGAACCACGGCGTGGCGGCAACGTTGGCGTAATGGCCCATGCCGAGCGCGACGGCGAGCCCGGTGCCCACGACGAGCCCGATCAGCACCGAAAGATTGCGCACGAACGGCGAGCCGAAGCGGTTGATCAGAAGGATCACCGTGGCGACCAGCAGCGTGACGCCGAGAAACGGGAGCGAGCCGAATGCGTCTTTGTCGACGTTGCCGCCGCCGCCCACCCATTGATACGCAACCGGAAAGAGCTGCAAGCCGATCACGGTGACGATGCAGCCCGTCACCACAGGCGGGAAGAAGCGCCGCAGCCGGCCGACCAGCGGCGCGGCGAACGCCGTGAACAGGCCCGCGCCGATCACCGCGCCGCACACGCCCGTGAAGCCGATGCCGGGCGTGAGGCCAATCGCGATCACGGGGCCGACGCTGCTGAACGCCACGCCTTGCAGGATCGGCAGCTTCACGCCGAGCTTCCAGGCGCCGACGGTTTGAAAGATCGTCGAGATGCCGGAACAGAACAGCGCGGTGCTGATGAGCACCGTGGTGTCGGCGGGCGACATTTTGAGCGCCGAAGCGACGATCAACGGCACGGCGATCGCGCCGATATAGGCCACCAGCATATGCTGCATGCCGAGTGTGAGCATCTGGCGCCAGGGGAGAATTCTATCGACGGGATGTGCGGCGGTGTTCATGACGTGTCTCCTGATTTTCGTTTCCGGCCGATTCCGTGCCGGCCAGTTAATTCGGACTTCTAGTCATGCTGCGATTGCAATAAACTGATCGGGCCGCGGTTTCTCCAGGAGAGAAACGGGTGCAGCTTGCGACCAAGTTTCACAAGACGAAATCGCTCTGTACAATATTTTTTCCCTTCGACCTTGATACGTTTGCGATATGGACCCCCATGGATTTGCGTCTCTTGCGTTACTTCGCGGCGCTTGCCGACGAACTCCATTTCGGCCGCGCGGCCGCGCGCCTGCACATTTCCCAGCCGCCGCTGAGCCAGCAGATCCGGCTGCTTGAGGAGGAGTTGGGCACGGCGCTGTTCATCCGCTCGCAACATCGCGTCGAACTGACCGAGGCAGGGAAAACACTGAGCAAGCAGGTGCCGCTGATCTTCGCGCAGTTCGAGCGCGCGATCGATCTCACGCGCTGCGCGGGCCGCGGCGAAATGGGCAATCTCGCGGTGGGCATCATCAGCTCGGCCATGGTCGCGCCCATTCCGCGCGCGCTTGGCGTGTTCGCGAGCCGCCATCCGCAGGTGCGCTGGACGCTCAACGAAATGACGCCCGTGGAGCAGATTGGGGCGCTCAAGGAGAAGCGGCTCGACGTGTGCTTTTTTCGTCTGTACCAGGACGATCCCGCGATTCGCTGCGAAGCGATTGGCCGCGATACGGCCATGGCCGTGCTGCCGGCCGATCATCCGCTGGCCGCGCGCAAGCAGATCGCCCTTGGCGAGCTCGCGCACGAGCGCTTCATTTCGTTTGGCTTGCGCCAGTCGCAGCTTGCGCGCGCGCTCCAGGACGCTTGCGTGAAGGCGCGTTTCACGCCCCAGATCGTGCACGAGGTGGTGGAGGTGCATACGCTGCTTTCGCTCGTGAGGGAAGGGTTGGGCGTGGCGCTGCTGCCGACCTCGGCCCAGCAGATCTCAACGGGCGGCGTGGTGTTCGTGAAGCTCGCCCAGAGCGATCTCGACGTTTCGCTGCACGCGCGCTACCGCGCCGACGACACCTCGCCCGTGCTGCACGCATTTCTCGACACGGTGCGCGAAGTGGCCGCCGCGATGGAGCGTTGAGGGGCGATCCGCAAACCTTGCGGATGGACGAAACTCACGCGAGCGTGCGCGCCACCAGCTCGCCGATCACCTTCACCAGCGGCGCCACGAGTGCCGCGCGCTCGCGCGGCCAGAGCGCGTAGAGGTTGTAGTGGGTGGGCAGCTCCACCTCGTTGAGCGCCACAATGCGCCCTTCGCGGCGCGCATCGGCGGCGAGCAGGCCGCGCGCGAGCCCCGCGCCCATGCCCGAGCCCAACGCGGCCACCAGCCCCGCCGCGTTGTCCAGCACCGCGATGCTGTCGGGTTCCACGCCCGGCAGGCCGGACTCTTCCAGCCATGGAATCCACGAACGCTTGGTGTAGCCGAGCAGCGGCAGCGTCAGCACCTGCTCGGGCGTGAGCGGCAGCGTGAGGCCGTGGCGCTCGAGCAGCGCGGGCGAGGCCATGGCCGCGAGCCGGTCGTGGCACACCAGCGTGCTGTCCACGCCTTCCCATTCCCCATACCCGTAGCGCAGCGCGAGATCGACATGCTCGAACGCGAAGCGGTCGTAGCGCGATGCGGACAGCACGGTCAGCGAAACGCCGTCTAGCGCATCCACGATCGCGGGCAAGCGCGAGGGAAACCATCCCTGCATCAGCTCGGGGTCGACGTCGAGCGTGATGGACGGCCCGGCGGGCCGGCCCTTGACGGTCGAGATCGCGCGGTCGATTTGCTCGAGCCCCGCCGAAAGCTGATTGGCGAACAGCGTGCCCGCGTCGGTGAGCGCGATGCGCCCGCCCACGCGCGCGAACAGCGGCTGGCCGATGAAATCTTCGAGCGAGCGAATCTGTTGGCTGATCGCGCTGTGCGTGAGCGAGAGCTGGCGCGCAGCGCTCGAAAAACTGCCGACTTTTGCCGCTTGCAGAAAGGCCTGCATCGACTGGATCGAGGGGTAGCGCTTGAGCATGTGTTAGTCCGGCTAACAGAGGATCGACGAAATGATCGCTGGCTTCGCGCGCGGCGGCTTTCAATAATGCAGCCGTGTTTGCGGGCACGCGCTGGAAAACGTGAAGTGATTTGAGAGCGTCCCGAAGCCGCAACGATACGGGAAAAATCCGGCGGAAAAAATCCAGCAGGAAAAAACCCGGAAATAACATGGATAACGTAGGAGGCAGCGCGTGATTTCGATAGTGGTGAACGATACCCGGCATACGATCGATGATGTGCCGGACGACATGCCTTTGCTTTGGGTGCTGCGCGACCGCCTCAGGCTCACCGGCACGAAGTTCGGTTGCGGCAAGGGCCAATGCGGCGCTTGCACGGTGCACCTGGAAGGCGCGGCGGTGCGCTCGTGCATGTTGCCCGCGGTGGCGGCGGACGGGCGGCGCATCACGACTATCGAAGGCTTGTCTCACGACGGACGCCATCCGCTGCAACTCGCGTGGATTGCCGAAGACGTGCCGCAATGCGGCTATTGCCAGTCGGGCCAACTGATGCAGGCGGCGGCGCTGCTCGCGCAAGACGGCAAGCCCGACGACGCCGCCATCGTTTCGACGATGTCGGGCAACGTGTGCCGCTGCGGCACGTATGGACGCATTCATCGCGCGATCAAGCGGGCCGCTTCGGGGGATCCCACCTTGAACACGATTGCGACGCCCGTGCCGGAACACGCCGGCAAGGAGGCCTGAATGCGCCTCGACGATCAACACGGCGCCTCGCGCCGACGCTTCCTGAAGCAGGGTTCCGCGTTGCTGGCCGCCGGCCTCGCGGTGGGCTTCGTGCTGCCCGAGGCGAATGCCGCTACGGCAGCGGAGTCGGCAAGCAGCGGCGACCCGCATCCGCAGCACGGCGAATTCGAGCCCAACGCATGGGTGCGCGTGCTGCCCGACGACACGATCAAGCTTGTCGTCCACAAGCACGATTCCGGCACCGGCACGCGCACGGCGCTCGCGGCGGTGGTGGCCGAGGAACTCGACGTCGATCCATTCCGCGTGGAGGTCATCACGCCCGAGGATCCGTTCTTTCCGCAATACATTCATCCGCTTTGGAAGGTGTTTTCGACGGGCGGCAGCACCAGCGTCTCGCTCGAATACGAGCGCTTGCGCCGCGCGGGCGCGACGGCGCGCGCGATGTTGATCGAGGCTGCGGCGCAGCAGTGGCGCGTGCCGGCCTCGGCATGCACGACCGATAACGGCAATGTGGTGGAAGCCGCAAGCGGCCGCCGCGCGACCTACGGCTCGCTTGCCGCGCGCGCAGCGAAGCTGCCCGCGCCGAAAGACGTCGCGCTCAAGCCGCCCGGTGAGTTCAAGTACGTGGGCAAGCTGCGCAAGAAGCGCGATGCCGCGCAAAAGACCACCGGCAGCTTCGGGTACAGCATCGACGTGTCGCTGCCCGGCATGCTCGTGGCCGTGCTCACGCGCGCGCCCATGATCGACGGCCGCGTGCGCAGTGTCGACGCGAAGGCCGCGCTCGCGATTCCGGGCGTGCGCGACGTGCTGCGGATTCCCGCGCGGCCCGATGTTCTCGGCGGCAATCAGGCCGGCGTGGCCGTGCTCGCGGACGACTACTGGGCCGCGCATCGCGGCCAGGCGGCGCTGCAGATCGAATGGGACGACAGCCCGTTCGAGTCGTTCGACAGCAGCACGCTGGCGGCGCGCCAGGCCGCCTGGCTGAGCGACCCCGCCGCGCGCGTGGTGCCGACCGTACAGAACGGCGACGCCAAAGCGGCGGGCGGGAAAATGATCGAAGCGTCGTACTCGATGCCGTACAAGGCCGCGAATCCGCTCGAACCGGTCAACGTGACCGCGTGGGCCAGAAACGGCGGCATCGAATACTGGGGTGGATTGCAGGTGCCGTCGTCGGCGCGGGAGGCAGCCGAGGCTATCGGTAGCATTCCTGAGAATTGCGTGACGCTGCATGAACTGGTTTCGGGCGGCAGCTTCGGCGCGCGCGAATCGAAGTACTGGCTCTTTGAAGTGACATGGCTCGCGATCAAGACCGGCAAGCCCGTCAAGCTGATGAACAGCCGCGAGGACGAGATGCGCGCGCTCTACTATCATGCGGCCACTCATCATCGCGCGCGGGCCGTGGTCGATTCGAAGGGGCAGCTTGCTTCGCTGGAATTGCGCGCGGTCTCACCGGCTTCGCCTGAACAGTGGGAGCCGGGCTATCTCGACCGCGCGGACCGCATGGACTACAGCACGACCGAGGCCATTAACAAGTGGGAGTTTGCCTATAGCGCGCCGCATCGCGACATCGGCTGGGTGCGTCATGAGACGGGCGTGCCCACGGGCTGGTACCGCGCGGTGAGCTATATCCCGAACGTGTTCGCCGTGGAGTCGATCATGGACGAGGCCGCGCACGCCGCGCGCCGCGACCCGCTGGAGTTTCGCATCGCGCATATGCGCGAGCGGCCGCGGCACGTGGCGGTGCTGCGCGAAGCGGCAAAGCGCGCGGGTTGGGGACAGGCCTTGCCGGCCGGGACGGCCCTCGGCATCTCGACCAACGAGGCCTATAGCAGTTACATCGCCGTGATCGCGCGCGTGAAGCGCAAGGGCGAAGCCGTGGTGGTCGAGAAGCTGACCTGCGTCACCGATTGCGGGATTGCGGTGTCACCGGGCGGCGTGGAAGAGCAGCTTTATGGCGGCCTGATGTGGGGGCTCGGCCATGCCACGGGCGATCGCATCGACATTCGCAACGGCCGCGTGCAGCAAAGCAACTTCGACACGTATCGCGTGATGAGAATGAGCGATATGCCCGACATCGACATTCATATCGTGCAGGGCGACGTGAGCAAGCCGGGCGGCGTGGGCGAACTGGCGGGCCCGTCGGTTGCGCCGGCCATTGCCAATGCGGTGTTCAGTTTGACGGGCAAGCGCCTGCGCGAGACGCCGTTCGATTTGCGAATGCAGGCGTAGTGGGAATGCGCTCGAGGCAAGGCGATCCCTTGTCTTGAGCGCTCATGTGCTTGTGTGTTTAAGTCAGCGCATTCTCGCGGGCCTGTGCACGCGCGAAAGCAGGGCGGCTGGTGACGCGCTGGACGTAATTTTCCAGCAGCCCGGTGCGTTCGAGTAGCGGGCTGCCCATGAATAGCGCGAAGGTGGTGGCGACCAGAATATCGGCGGCGGAAAAAGATTCGCCCAGCAAATACGGGCCGTTTTGCAGCGTGCGATTGACATGCACCATGACTTCGTCGGGCTCGACCCAGCCCGCAGTGCCGCGCGGCGGCGTGATGCCCATGAACTTGCCCACCCACGCGGGTTCCATCACGCCTGCGTAATAGGCCAGCCAGGTCAGATAAGCGCCGCGCAACGGCGAGCCCACCACCGGGCCGATGCCCGCGTGCGGGAATTTGTCCGTGAGATAGCAGGCAATAGCGGCGCTTTCGAACACCACCGAGCCCTCGTCCTCGATGACCGGCACCTTGCCGTGAGGATGCGGATTGGCCGCGTCAACGGCGCCTGTACCGTTGCCCCGTCGAATATCGACGGACTTGATTTGATACGGCGCGCCCAGTTCTTCAAGCAGGAAAATCATGCGCGACGAGCGCGAATGCGGAGCATGAAAAAGTGTAATCACGGTTTATCTCCGGGGCGGGACAGGACGGAAACCGGAATGGTACCGGAAGGCGCGGTTTGTTGCGTTCCAGGGCAACGCAACAAATCACGCACCCGCAAACAACGACTTCCTGATAATCGCGTGCACGCCCCAGTTGCCGTTGACCACCTGCGTGATGCCAAAGTCGACGGCAACCGAAATGAGCGTGACGGCCTCGTCCTCGCCGAGTTTCTTGACGGACATGAGAAAGCGGCGCGCTTTGCGAAACGCGTCGCGCATGGCTTCGTCGAGCGTGGACTTCATGTAGATGTGGCTCTGCGCCTTTTGCCCGAACTCCGTTAAATGATTCGGAGAACTGAAGCCGTGAAGGATCCACTCGTTTGCGGTTTCAACGAGCGGGTAGGTCAAATCGGCGAAGGGCGCGTTCGGGTCGATCTCGCCGTTCTTGTGCAGCACCAGTTGAAAGTCGCCGGTCAGCGAGCATTCGATGGCGGTGCCGCACAGCTCGGAGTCGCCCTGGGACGCGTGCGGGTCGCCAATCGAGAACAACGCACCCGGCACGGCCACGCGCAGAAACACGCTGGCGCCGCGCGTCACGCGCCAGTTGTCCAGATTGCCCGCGAAGCTCGATGGCGGAATCGAGTCGATCAATCCGTCCTGCGCGGGCGCCACCGCAATCACGCCGAAATGCGGGCGCACCGGGATTTCTATATTGCTCAGGACATCGTAATTTTTCTCGATCGTGGAATGGTCGACTGGCACGCCGGGATAGTCGATGGTCGGATGCAGCACGCCAGACGGGTCGCGTTGCGGCGTCCAGCGGAAGTTGTAGAGCGCGCGCGCCTTGCCGTCGGAGCGTTCGCAGTCGATCTCGAAGATGGTCACGACTTCGCGCTCGCGCGGTTCCGTGAGCAGGTCGCGGTAATGAAAACCCCACCACGTTGCGGCGTTGCTGCCGAAGGCCTTGCCGTGAAAGCACGGGTTCGCGCTCATGCGCGGGCGGATGTCGAGAATCTTCACTTCGAGCACGTCGCCAGGCATGGCGTTGCGCACGGCCACCGGCCCCGTGCAGATATGGACGCCGAATCCTTCGCCCGCGCCGCGTCCATAGATCGATGCATCGAGCGGGCCTGCGCCGCGGCGGTCGACGTTCTTTTTCTCCGCGGTCCAATGGAACACGCTTTGCGCGCCGGCATCGCCTTCGATCATGCGCTCCCAGTCGTCCGATGCGTGCTGTGTGAGTGTTTCGATCGTCACCTTGTCGCCCGACTCGACTTCGAGCACCGCCGGCAAGTCGCGGCTCAGATAGCCCCAATGGACCGTCTTGTCGGTGGCGTTGAGCCGGTGATGGCGGCGTCCGAAGCTGTCGGTGGCATGGCCCCAGCGCGAAACATGCCCGGGGTGGCCCGGCGCGCTCGTCGGAGCGGTGCCGTCGTTGGCCGGCAACTGGTCGCGCGCAATGGGCTGGATCCGCACGTGTTCAGGCCGGCCGCGCGAGATGCGCTGCGCGACGACCTTGGCCGGCGCGGGCATCATCTGGTCGCGATAAGAGCTGGGCGAGATGCCGAACTGCTGCCGGAACGCGTGGCTGAAATACGAGGGATCGTTAAAGCCCCACCGATAACAGATGTCCGAAACCGTGAGCTTGCTGTAGAGCGGATTCGCGAGATCGGTCCGGCAACGTTCGAGCCGCCGCGTGCGCAGATAGACCGAAAAATTCGTGCCCGACTTTTCGAACAGTTTTTGCAGGTAGCGCGCGGAAACGTGCTCGTCCGCCGCGATGGAGGCCACGCTCAAGCCGGGTTCGGCCAGCCGCGCATCCACGCGTTCGCAGATGCGTGCGAAGATGGCCGTGCGCGACTGCGTGAGCCCCGCGAGATCGGGTGGCTGGCTCGCGTTCAGGGCGGTCGCGAGAAATTCGGTGATCGTGCTGTCGATGGGCTGCAAGGCCTTGGGGTCGGCGGACACGACGGTTTCGAATGTATCGGCGGCAGCGCACAGCATTCTCGCGAAGAGCAGCCCCGCATCGCCCGTGAGCTTGATCGCTTCGGTGGGCAGCGGCGCGGCTACGCGCGCGGCGAGCAGCGCGGGGCCGATGTGAACGGTAAGCAGGCGAAACGCAGTGGCGAGCGACAACTCTGCGTGCGCGCCCGCGGGCACGCAGACAATTTCATTCGCGCGCAGGCTGTCGCTCGCGCCCGTGGTGGCGAGTCCTGCCTCGCCTTCGAGCAGCATCAGCAGCACGAGGCCCCGGTCCTTGGCCGCGGCCACGGCAACCGATTGCGGCACTGAAGAGATGCACGCGAGTTCGATGCCGGCGCTGGTGGTTCTCGATTGAACCGTGCCATGCAGTGTGTGGTCGGCGCACAGATTCTGGCAGGAGAGCCGCGCGATCATAAGCTCGGCTCGCCACGCGGCGGCACGGCCGGGCTGCGGCCAGGCTTCCGTGGAAAAGTGCGATTGACGCAAGGCCTGTCTCCCTGGCATTGGCATGCGGCAGTGTGACGGCGGACCCGCCGGCCGGGCCCGCCTGACTTCGATTCAGCACATGCGTTGAGCCGCTGTGGCGGCTAGCCGAAATGCAGCTGCCCTCGCATGGCCGCCACCAGGACGAAGCCCGCGAATGTGCCGACGATCGCGAAGATGCCGCCGAGCACATTGGGCGCAGGTATCGGAGCCCGTACCGCAGTGTAAACAACCCCCGTCACCAGGCCAACGGCTGCGGCCTGAATTTCAGTTTGACCGAGCATGATTTCAACCATGTCATTCCCCTTGATCATGAATCGGCCGCGATCGATCCGCTTGCTGGCGGACGACCGAAACTGACACTTTTGCGCCACGCATTCACGATCAGGTAGCCGAGGTAGGTGAAGAGAATGGCGCAAATGCCCCCGGTGACGTTGGGTGCTGGAATGGGCAGATCGAGCCACGAATACAGCGTGCCGGTGACGAGACCAACTACGAGCGCAACCAGTTCATTGCGCCCCACGTAGACATAGTGCATGTGAATTCCTCTCGCTAGTTTGCTTCGGTTCGCTTGCGTTGTCTGGGCGTCCGACCTTGGCTTTGGGTTATTAGCCCTTGGTCTTCGGCGGGAAGATCGCGCGGGGCATCGTGCAGTGAATGCCCTGGGTGCCGTCGACCACCTGCGTGACGCCGAAGTCGGCAGTAACGCTCATGAGCGAATAGGCGTCGTCGCGCGAGAGGCCTTGTTGCTCGGTCAGCAGATGGATCATGTCGCGCGCCGCGTTCTTGCCGGCCTCGTCGAGATCTTCATGGAAACCATGCACGACCCAGCAGTCCGGCGTTTCGAGCAGCGGCGAGGGGAAGTGGAAATCTTTTCTCAGGACTACCTGGAAAAGCACATTTAATGAAGCCTCGATCGCGGTGCCGCTGATTTCGCCGTCGCCCTGCGAGATGTGCGGGTCGCCGATCGAGAACAGCGCGCCGTCCACCGCAACCGGGTAATACATGGTTGCGCCCGCGCCAATGCGCCAGTTGTCGATGTTGCCGCCGTGCAGGCCCGGCTCCACAGTCGAGACGCGGCCTGCCTTGTCGGGCGCCACACCCGCAGTGCCCAGATGGGGGCGCACCGGAACGCGCACGCCCGCAAGCGCCGGCTGGCGGCAGCATTCGCGTTCATCGACGATCTTGCCGGGGACCGTCATTTTGTCCGGATAGTCGTAAGCGTACAGGGCGTGCGCGGTGTTCGACGCGGTGTCGAGTTCGTAGATGGTGATGCGTTCTTTGTTGAATTCGCGGTACAACTGGCCCCAGTGCGCGGCGGCATTCGCGCCATAGCGAAAGCGCGGAATCATTTGCAGGTAGCGCACTTCGAGCACGTCTCCGGGTTTGGCGTCCTCGATGTAAATCGGGCCCGTCATGATGTGTACGCCCGGATTGCGGTCTTCGTGCGGAATCTTCGTAAAGATCTCACGCACGGCGTCGTCCATCATCAGGTTCGGTGCATCGCCGGCGTGGTGGGTGATCGCTTCGGCGCGAATGATGTCGCCGCTTTTCACGGTCAGGGCCGGTGCTTTGCAGGCGTCGAAATAGCCCCAGTGAACGGTCTCGGGACGGGCGGGCAGATCATGCAGCATGGTTGTCTCCTTGATTTATGGGTAGCCGCGTCCAACGACCGTGCATGGCTGAACGGTCGTGTGTGAAGCGGTGTAAGGCCAGGTGCAATGCTGATGAACAGCCACTTCATTGATCGTGGCCATCCATGACTCGTGGGAATCGCTCGGTGCCTTGCCGTTTGACTTGATGTCTCGCGGTGACTTGATATTAGGTATTTCAGATTCCCGCGACCTAGGGCGATGCGCCCCAATCGCTTGTGTTCTCGCGAACTAGCGTAAACCCGCTGGAAATGCAGTATGAAATGCTCACTTCAATGCGGGGTCGGCACGAGCATGCGCGCCATCTGCATGCATGACAGCATGCAGGTTGCGTTAAGGTCGTTGTAATCGGAGGGGTTGCAGGCGAGAAAATGCACGCGTTCGCGCGGAATGTGTGCGCGTTATTGATACTTCATGAGCGCGGCGTCGATCGACGCAAACAAGATGCGGACGCAACCAGTTGCGCGGCCCGCCGCAGGCGCGGTGACTTGCGGCCCGCTCGTCAGCTTCTGAAGATCTCTTCGAGATCGACCTGCTCGCTCGCCGATTCGAGCTTCATGCTGCCCTGAATGTGGTCCAGGTGCTCGAGCATCAAACGCTCGGCGCGCGCTGTGTCGCGCTTTGCGATGGCGTCGACGATATGCGAGTGCTCGTCGGCGCGGCAGCAGGTTGCCGTGGGCGCGTCGTAGAGAAAGATCATGAGGACGGTGAGAACCGAGAGCTCGCGCATGGTGCGGGCAAGCGCCGAATTGCCGGCGAGATCCGCCGCGAGGGAATGAAACTCGCCTGAGAGCCGGATCACGGCGCGCTTGTCCTCGCGCTTGCGCGCATCGGCTTCGAGTGCTTCGTGCTCGCGCAGGCGCTTGAGCTTTTCGGCCGTCAAGGTCTCAACGAGCCGCCGCATGATCGCGGGCTCGATCAGGCGGCGCGCCTCGAAAACGTCCAGCGCCTGCTCGATGGAGGGGCGCGCGACAAACGCCCCTTTCTGCGGAATCAGTTCGACCACCTGCTCATGCGCGAGCCTCGCCAGCACTTCGCGAATGCGTCCGCGGCTTGCGTTGAAGATTTCGGCCAGGCGCTCTTCCGCGAGTTTGGTGCCCGGGTGCAGCCGGTGTTCGAGGATCGCGGCGTAAATGCGCTCGTAGATCTCGTCCTGGCTGAGCTCCAGTGGCGCGCGCGCCGGCGCAGCGGATTTGCGTTTGCGTGGGGCGGCTTTCCCGGCAGGGGGCGTGGCAAGTTCGTCGATTGCAGGCACGGCAATGGCCTCTCATATGCGGTGTTGCGGGCGCGCCAGCAACGCTGCACAGCGCCCGGAATCAGCATACCGGCCGACTGGCGGATTGTCGACATTCATGTAAACACTAGTTTTGTAAACACGATTGTTGACTATTATGTCGACAACGTAGACGTCCTGCTTGTCATTGATTCATAAGACAATTTTTAAGTCGGGAGATTTCAGGTGACAGATTCGGCGCTAGATCTGGTTATCCGCAATGCGCGTGTCGCAACGGCCAGCGACACCTTCATGGCCGACATCGGCATTGCGGGCGGACGCATCGTTCAGCTGGGCATGGGTTTGCCGGCGGGCGCGCGCGAGATCGATGCGGCGGGGCGCGTGGTGACGCCGGGCGGTGTGGACGCGCACTGCCATTTCGATCAGCCGATGGCGCCGCCGCTTCGCATGGCCGACGACTTCGACACCGGCACACGCGCAGCGGCGTGCGGCGGCACCACCACCGTGATTCCGTTCGCCGCGCAGGAGAAAGGGCAGTCGTTGCGCGCCGCCGTGGACGACTATCACGGCCGCGCCGAAGGCAAGGCGCACGTCGACTATGCGTTCCACCTGATCGTGAGCGATCCCACGCCAAAGGTGCTGGAAGAAGAGCTGCCGGCGCTGATCGCCGAGGGCTACACTTCGTTCAAGATCTACATGACCTATGAGGATCTGAAGCTCGACGATGGCCAGATCCTCGACGTGCTGGACGTTGCCCGCGAATACGGCGCGATGGCCATGGTTCACGCGGAGAACGCCGATTGCATCGAATGGCTGACGAAGCGGCTCGAAGCCGCGGGCCGCAAAGCGCCGCGCTTTCATGCTCATGCGCGCCCGCTGCTGGTGGAACGCGAGGCCACGCATCGGGCCATTTCGCTTGCCGAACTGGTGGACGTGCCGGTGCTGATCGTGCACGTCTCGGGGCGCGAAGCGGTCGAGCAGATTCGCTGGGCGCGCTCGCGCGGCCTCAAGGTCTATGCCGAAACCTGCCCGCAATACCTGTTTCTGACCGCCGCCGATCTCGGCATCGACGACAACTATCAGGGCGCGAAATGCGTCTGCAGCCCGCCGCCGCGCGACAAGGCCAACCAGGAAGTGATCTGGGATGGCCTGAACGATGGGCTCTTTACGCTTTTCAGTTCGGACCACGCGCCGTTCAACTACGACGCGCCCGAAGGCAAAAAGCCCGGTGGGGACGAAGTCTCGTTCAGCCACATTCCGAACGGCATTCCCGGCGTGGAGACGCGCATGCCACTGCTCTATTCCGAGGGCGTGCTGGCGGGACGCATGACGCTGAACCGCTTCGTGGAACTAACGTCTACCAATCCGGCCAAGACCTACGGCCTGCACCCGCGCAAAGGCACGATCGCAATAGGCAGCGACGCCGATCTCGTGATTTGGGGCGAGCGCGAATTCGTGCTGCGCAATGCGGACCTGCATCACGCCGTCGACTACACGCCTTATGAAGGGCAGACGCTGCTCGCCTGGCCCGACGTAACGCTGATTGGCGGGGCGGTGGTGTGGGATGGCGAGTTCCATCCGCGCCGCGGGCGGGGCCGCTTCCTGCGTTGCGGGAAGCCTACGATCGGGCCTCAAGGCGTGCGCGACTAAAGCGTTGTGGTTGTGGTGATTCCATTCATGGAGTGCCCGCCGTTTCACTAAAAACCCACAAACAATTCGTTGAACTAATGTGAACGGCGGAATTATGCGAGGAGAGAACATTGTGGAAGGACAGAACAGTAAACTAGCCACGCTGGACCCGACGGGCCGGCTATATAACGACGACCTCGCGCCCGCCACCGAGCGTAAGTGGACGTCCTATAGCTTCTTCGCGGTCTGGATGTCGGCGATTCACAACATCGGGACCTATACGTTCGTGGCGGGTTTATTTGTGCTCGGCATGACGGGGTGGCAAGTGCTCGCTTCTATTTTGATCGGCACTGGCATTCTGTTTTTTGGCATGAACTGGGCAGGACGCATGGGGCAGCAGACCGGGGTGCCGTTTCCTGTGATGGCGCGACTCAGCTTCGGCATCTGGGGCGCCAACGTGCCCGCGTTGATTCGTGCAATCATTGCCATTTGCTGGTACGGCATTCAGACCTATCTAGCTTCGACAGCGGTGGTCGTGCTGCTGTTGCGCATCAATCCCGGCTTGCAGCACCTTGAGGATCAGAGCCTGCTCGGCCTCTCGTATCTGGGCTGGATCTGCTTCGTGTCGCTCTGGGTCATGCAACTGCTCGTCATCACGCGCGGCATGGAAGCGGTGCGCCGCTTCCAGGACTGGGCTGGGCCGATCGTGTGGGTCGTGATGCTGACGATGGCCGTGTGGCTCTTCGCGATGGCCGACTGGCACCTGCCGATGAATCTCTCGGTCAAGCCCTTGTCGGGCAGCGGCGTGGTGCAGGGCATTCTGACCGGCGCGTTCCTGCTGGTCTCCACCTACGCGACCATGCTGCTCAACTATTGCGACTTCACGCGCTTCGCGAAATCCGAGCGCGCCGTGATCGTCGGGAATTTCTGGGGAATCCCGATCAATTTCGCGGCGTTCGCCGCCATCAGCATCACCATGACGGTGGGCACCGTGGTGGTGTTCGGCAAAGCCATCACCGACCCCGCATTGATACTCGCCCGCGTGCCGAACACGTTCGTGCTGGTGGTGGGCGCGCTGATGTTCATCGTGGCGACTATCGGCGTGAACGTCGTGCTCAACTTCGTGTCGCCCGCCTATGACCTCGCCAACGTGTGGCCCAAGCGCATCACGTTCCGTCGCGGCGGCATCATCAGCGCGGTGCTGGCGCTCGTGGTCATGCCCTGGAATCTGTATTCGAACCCGGTGGTCGTGAATTACTTCCTCGGCGGACTCGGCGCGTTCCTCGGGCCGCTGTTCGGCATCATGGCCGCCGACTATTTCCTGATTCGTCGCGGCGTGGTCAAGCTCGAGGACCTGTATCGCTCGGACGAAAATGGCGAGTACTTCTATCGCAACGGTTTCAATCCGAAGGCAATGGCCGTGTTCGTGCCGACGGCGTGCGCGGCGGTTGCGGTTGCGCTGCTGCCCGCACTCTCCGCGATTGCGGCGTTTGCATGGCCGATTGGATTCGTGGCGGCGGGCGTGGCGTACTTTGCGGCGATGGGCGGAGCGGGCGCGCGCGCCAATGCCGGGGTGGGCGCGCTGGAGTAACGGTGTGCGCAATGAATGTGGGGCGGGTCGGGCCGGTTACGAACCCGTGCCGCCGCCCTGCATCCTGAACATCAGGGCGTAAAGACCGGGGTTGAATCAGCCGACGAATGGTTTATTAAAGCATTCAGAAAGTAAATTGAATTAAATTCCGGTCCTTAATGGATTGGGCACTAAAGTTCGTGCGGCCGTTGCCGACAATCCAGACATGGCATGCGAACCACCTGAACCTCCCGAGAATTATTCGATCTGGGCCGAAGCACGGGCACTGGAGGCCAGCATTCGCGTGATCCGGCGGGCTCAGGGCAAGAAGAATCCCGAGGACTTTCCGCCGCATAGTCCCGAATGCCTCGCTGCCATGAATGAGTTCGTACGCGATGTCTGCCGGGTTCTGGAAATCGATCTGAATGAGCCCGACGTCGAAGACGACGATTAATTAGTACGAGGGCGAGAATTGAGCACGAACAAGCGTTTATCCAGGCGGCTCCGGCGTCTGTCCACATAGCGGGCTGTGGCGCTTCAATCCCGGTATGCTTGAATCGTTGAGGTCAGCGGATGATGGGTTGCGAAAAACGAAACACGCGCACTTATTGAACCGAAAGCCGAAACATTCACCGTAACGGAAATCTGGAGAAGCGCATGAAACGATTCATTGCAGCAATGCTGGTGGGTACCGCAGCCATCGCGTCGACGGCTTACGCACAGACGACGACCGAGCCCGCAGCCAACACTGCGCAACCGGCGGCCAACGCCGCACAACCCGCGAATACCGACGCGATTGTCCAGATGCGTGCGCAGATTGCCGCCGCCAACAGGGAATACGACAAGAAGGTCGGTGCCGCGAAGAAGGTCTTTGAATCGAAGAAGGCGGCGGCCGCCAAGGTTCGCGACGAAAAGGTTGCGGCAGCACGCAACGGCGTGCCGACCCAATAAAGCCGGAGCAGCAACATAAAATCGCCCACGGCAGGATGGTTTCCTGGCGTGGGCGATTTTATTTTCTGTGACTGTTCGAGATCGGGCTTCCTTGAATCGCGCTGTCACTCCCGATACCGGAAGAACTCGATGAAGGCTCGCAGCGCCGGGCGCATTTGCCGGCGCGAGGGGTAATAGATATAGAAGCCGTCGAATTGCGGACACCATTCCTGCATGACCGGAATCAGACGTCCGGCACGAAGGTCCTCGGCAATCGCTTCCTCGAAGAGAAACGCGAGTCCCAAACCGTCGAGCGCGGCCTGCCGCATCAGGGTCTGTTGAGGCAGGATCAAATTGCCCTTCACCTCCACGCTGATCGGGCGTCCGTCTTTTTCCAGTTCCCAGCGGTAAATGCGCCCGCTTTCGAAGCGTCGGCGGATGCATTGGTGATCGGCCAGATCGCGAGGGTGTGTCGGTTTCGGATGGCTTTCAAAATAGAAAGGCGTCGCAACGATCAGACTCCGGCGAGGGCCACTCGCGCGCACCGCGATCATGTCCGCCTGGAGGCTTTCGCCCAATCTCAACCCCGCATCACAACCGCTTTCCACGATGTCCTCGAACAGGTCGGAGGCGCGAATGTCTAGTTCGATCTGCGGATAGCGCGTGCTGAAGGCGCGCAGGCGGGGCACGATCAATTCTTCCGCGGCCAGCAGCGGCATCGTGATTCGCAGTGGCCCGGTAGGGGTTGCGCGCTGCTCGGCGGCCTCGGCCAATCCCGCTGCGATGTCCGAAAGCGGCGCGCCAACCCGGTCGAGCAATCGTTGGCCTTCCTCGGTGGGGCGCGTCGAGCGGGTCGTGCGCGCCAGCAGCCTGACGCCCAGGCTGGCTTCCAGCGTCGAGACTGCATGACTGACTGCCGAAGGCGCAATGCCAAGGTGATCGGCCGCCGCGCGAAAGCTTCCAAGCTGCGAAACGGTCACGAATACGGTGAGTTGCGAAAGCTGTGTCCGGTCCATTGTTCTATTAAATAGATTGGGGCAATCGAATCCGCACATATTATCGAATGATCGATCGGCGACTACGATAGCTGCATCCCGGGACATTCGCGAAAGGAGAGAAAGATGCAGAAGCGCAGACTTGGACAATTCGATATTTCCGCCATTGGCCTCGGTTGCATGGGGCTCAGTCAGGCCTACGGGGTGCAGGACGAAGCAGCATCGACCGATACGTTGCACCGGGCGATCGATCTCGGGGTGAGCTTTTTCGACACCGCCGAGGTGTACGGTCCGCATCGCAACGAAATCCTGCTGGGGCGCGCACTCAAGCCGTATCGCGACAAAGTGGTGATCGCGACGAAATTCGGCTTTACGTATCGTCACGATCGTGACGATTTTGGCGAGATAACCGGTACCGATGGCCGCCCGGAAAATGCCAGGGCGGTGGCGGAGGCATCGCTCAAGCGTTTGCAAGCAGATGTGATCGACCTGTATTACCTGCATCGTGTCGATCCGGCCGTGCCCATCGAAGAAACCGTGGGCGCGATGGCGGACCTGGTCGCACAAGGCAAGGTGCGCGCAATCGGCTTGTCCGAAGTTTCCGCCGAGACCTTGCGGCGGGCGCATGCGGTCCACCCGATCACGGCGCTCCAAAGCGAATATTCGCTCTGGACACGCGATGTCGAGCGCAATGGCGTGCTGGCGGCTTGCCGCGAGCTCGAGGTTGGCTTTGTGCCGTTCAGCCCGCTCGGGCGCGGCTTCCTGACGGGCACGGTAGCGTCGCTCGCGGCGCTGGGCGAGCAGGACTTTCGCCGCAGCCTGCCGCGTTTCCAGCCCGGCCATATCGAGGCGAATCGCAAGCTCGTTGCGGCTGTCGAGGCCATCGCGCTCGAGAAAGGGGTGACGGCGGCCCAGCTTGCGCTTGCCTGGGTACTGGCGCAAGGCGACGACATCGTGCCAATCCCGGGAGCCAAGCGCATTGCGCATCTGGAGCAGAATGCCAGCGCCGCCGATATTCGATTGAGCGCGGACGAATGCGCGCGGCTCGAAGCCATCTTCTCACCCGAGCATATCTCTGGCGGACGCTACCCGGAGGTGTTCGAGAAGATGGCGCAGAATTGACGCATTCGTCCTGAACGGGAGCAGCCGGGGCGTCGTTCATTAAAAGGAATCCTAATGTTGCTGGCGCAACATGATGAATGACGCCGGTAGCGCCTGGCGCTGGCGAATATTTCTGTCCCCTGTATCTAAAGGGGGACATTACACATCGATGTTAGCGCCAGACCGCTGGTTGATCTTCGCGGCGAAGTAGTTCATATTCAATATGAATTTTTCGACCGCTATGCGCCGATTCACGGCGCAACTTTCCTATGCGTAAAGAGCCAGGCTCCGGCAACGCTGGCCCGCGGCAGTGTTCCAGTTGTGGGGCCAGGCTTGCCGGGCCGCTAAATTTTTGCCCTCATTGCGGCGCGAGCCAGCAGGGCGCGTCGCCTCGCGAGCCGATGCGGGCCGATCAGCGCCCCTATGAGGACCACGAGGGCCACCACAGGCGATCGTATCTCTATGCGTTCGCCACGGTGGCTGTGTTCGTGTCCGTTTTCGCAGGCTACATACTCTCGCATCGCAATGGAGGGGAAGGGTCCGCCGAGACTCAGGTGGCCCAGGGGACCGTGGCGGGCATGCCGCAGGAATCCGCGACTGTGGCCACCAATGAGCCCGCGAACGTATCGGCAAATGTATCCGCGAACGTATCTCCCAGTGTTGCCACATCGCCCGCGCCCATGCCGTCTCCAGTGGCCGTGCCCATGCCGTCCGCGCAGACCGCGCCGCCGCCGCCCCCAGCCGCGCCGGTGTCGCCGCCTCGTCACGAAGTCCCTTCACATACCGAACGTACGGAACCCGCGCCTCGGGGCGCGGCATCGCTCAGGAGTCTTCGCGACGAGCGCGCCGTCGCCATGAAGCGCGATGCGAGCTTGCGCGCCGACGTCTCGCGCAATCTTGCCGGCGCGCGGGCGAGCCTCGATAAGAGCAATCTCGGCCCCGCTCGCAGATCCATCATGAGCGTGCTAGCCGAGCAGCCCGGCAACGGCGAGGCGCTGCAATTGCAATCCGAGCTGCGTGCCCGCGAGCAAGATCGTGACTTGCTGCTGGGCAGCGCCCGGCTGTGCGCGCGCCAGGCCGACTGGGTATGCGCCTGGCGCAACGCCGGCCGTGCATTGACCGTCGACGCGTCGAGCAGCGAGGCGAGGGGCTTGCTCTCGCGCGCGATGGCCGAGCAAAGCGCAAAGGGCGAACGGGAATTCGATCCTAGCCTGGATAGTCAGTAAATTTTTCTTCGCGCTGTCTTTGGGCGCATGTAAAAATAATCAGTCATCCTTTGTAAGGAGCATCGCGACCGATTGCAAATGCGCTTTGTCAACGCGCTTCTCGTATGGAGCGTGGATGCCACAACCGCGCGCCGCCTTCAATGCCGCGTTCGTTCGGAACGGTTGCCACGTTCGGCGGCAGATCGAAAGTGAGCCGCGCCGCATTGCCGCCGCCAATCCACAGCTTGTCGTAATGCACGAGCGATTCGAGAATGCCGATAACTTTCTCGATGCGCTCGTTCCACCGCTTGTTGCCGACCTTGCGGCGCGCGGTATCGCCGATATATTCGTCGTATGCGTGTTTTTTGCTGACCGGATGATGCGCGAGTTCGAGATGCGGCATCAATTCACCGTCGCGGAACATCGCGGTGCCCACGCCCGTGCCGAGCGTGAGGACGAATTCGAGGCCGTTGCCTTCGATGGCGGCGAGGCCCTGCATTTCCGCATCGTTGATCATGCGCACCGAGGGATTGCCCAGGCGCTCGCCAAGCATTTGCGCGAGCGGCACGTCGCTCCAGCCTTGCACGCCGAGATGCGGCGCCGTGAATACGCGATTGTCGCGCACGAAACCGGGAAAGCCTATCGACACGTGCGTGGGCGGATACTGCTCGACCAACGGCTTGACGAGCGCATCGAGCGTGTCGACGAGCAGCGCTGGCGGGCAAGGATGCGGCGTCGCCACGCGCACGCGTTCGGTGCGCATCTGGCCGTCCGCATCGACGATCGCCGCCTTCAGGCCGGTGCCGCCTATGTCGATGGCGAGTATGTTTTCGATGCGCGGCGATGCGGGCGCGGCATGCTTCGTGCGCGATTGTACGTTTTTCGACGTGCTTTTCGACTTGCTTTTTGTGCCGGTCACTATTCAGCTCTCCAATGATCACATGCGATCGCACGCCCGGTGCGATGTCATTGCTTCGCTCGCCCGATGCAACCATGCTTCGGTCGAGCCCTCATTGTGCGCAGCGTAGCATGGCGCCGTTTGCACGGCCGATGGCATGCATCCGCTGGTCGTTAAGGCGGAGTTAAGCCTGGGCTGAATAGAATCGGGCACTATTCACTCAGGAGAGCTGCCTATGAATTCCACCGCCAAGGGCGTGGCAGAGCACGCGCTTAGCAAGGTTCCCGAACTCACGCTCGGGTTCTGGACTGTCAAGATTGCCGCAACCACGCTCGGCGAGACCGGGGGTGATTGGGTCACGATGTCGCTGAACCTCGGTTATCTCGTCGGCACGCTGATCTTTTTCGCGGCCTTCGTGGTGCTGGTTTCGGCGCAGGTGCGCGCGAAACAATTCCATGCGTCACTGTATTGGGCCACGATCGTGGCCACCACCACGTTGGGCACGACGCTAGCCGACTTCTGCGACCGCTCGCTCGGTCTCGGCTACCCCGGCGGCGTGACCATCATCGTTATTCTGCTCGCCGCGAGCCTGGCAATCTGGTACCGCGTGGAAGGGACAGTCTCGATCGAGAGCGTGGCAACGGTGCGCGTGGAGTGGTTCTACTGGACCACGATCCTGTTCTCGCAAACACTGGGCACCGCGCTCGGCGATTGGGTGGCCGGCGAGGACCGGGGCGGCCTCGGGCTGGGCTACGAAACGGGCGCCGCTATCTTCGGTGCGGGGCTCGTTGTGGTTGGACTGCTCTGGCTGTCCCGCCGCGTTTCGCGCACGACGCTGTTCTGGGCGGCATTCGCGCTGACGCGCCCGCTCGGCGCGACGCTCGGCGACTTGCTCGACAAGCCGATTGCGCAGGGTGGTTTCGAGGTAAGCCGGTTCTACGCCTCGGGCATTCTGTTTGCGTTCATGACGGTTTGCATCATGCTGATCCCGCAACGCGCGGCGCGCCGCGTATCGGCAAAGTAGTGAGCGCGGTTTCGAGGTAACGCGGTCGTGCGACGCATATCGTACGACCGCGCACGACCCGCTCATTCGAGCGGGAAGCCGCCCTCGAACGATTGCCGAAGAAATTCGATAAAGCGCGTGACGGCTCTCGGCACGTGCACGCCGTAAGGGCGCACCACATACAACTGCGCGGCGAATCCCACCGGCCGCCAGTCGGGGAGCAGCACCACGAGCTTGCGCGCCTGCAACGCGGATTGCGCGCTGAAATCCGGCAACAGCACGATGCCGAGATGCTCCAGCGCGGCATCGCGCAAGGCCTCGCTGTTATTGGCCGCGAGTGGGCCGTTCACGGTCACGCTCACGCGCGACTGCACGGCGCGGCGTCCCGTTTTTTCGAACGACCACACGCCCGAACCTACGGTGCGCGGGTAATAGAGGCAGTCGTGCGTCGCGAGATCTGCGGGCGTTTTCGGAATGCCGTGCTTCTTCAGATAGGTGGGCGTTGCGGCAATCACCGAGCGGATGTCGCACAGCTTCCACGCCACATGCGTTTCCGGAACCTGCGCGCTATGGCGGATCGCGAGGTCGAAGCCTTCGCTCGCAATCGAAGTGAGCCGGTCGGAGAGTTCCAGTTGCACGCGCACCTCGGGGTTCTCCCGCGAAAAGTGCGCGAGGCGCGGGACGAGTTGCTGGCGCGAGAAAGCGACCGGCGCAGTGACGCGCACAGTGCCGCGCGGCACCTCGGCCATTTCGCGCACGCTCGCGAAGCTGGTGGCAATGCGCTCGAATTCCTCACGCGTCTCTTCCACGAGACGCTGCCCCGCTTCGGTGAAGCGCACGCTGCGCGTGGTGCGCTGCACGAGCGCCACGCCGGCTACGCGCTCGAGTTCGGCAATGCGCTGGCTCATCGCGGCCTTGCTCACGCCGAGGCGCGCGGCGGCCGCCGTGTAGCTGCCCTGCGCCGCAAGCACATTCAGCCAGTGCAGATGCATCCAGAGCGCTTCGACCTTCTGCGTATCCATGAAAGCGGATCCTGCCTTCCAGATCGGGAAATGCCGCCGATGATAGCACCGAGCGTGCGCACTTTTTATTGTCATCGACGGGGATTGTTCGCGTCAGGAAACAATCGGAAGTCGAAGCTTCGCGGTCAGCGCGGCGGTGCAAGCAGCCGCGCGCCTGTGCATCATGCGCCGCCGTCGAGCTTGCGCAGGCGCCAGATCAGGCTGGACGTATCGAAGCGGCTGCCGCCGAGGCGCTGCACATCGCCGTAGAACTGGTCGACGAGCGCGGTGACCGGCAGCGCCGCGCCGTTGCGCTTCGCTTCGTCCAGGCACACGCCGAGATCCTTGCGCATCCAGTCGACGGCAAAGCCATGGTCGAACTTGCCCGCCATCATCGTCTGGCCGCGGTTGTTCATCTGCCAGCTCGCCGCCGCGCCCTTGCCGATCACGTCGAGCACGAGCGCCATGTCGAGGCCCGCGCGCTCGCCGAAGTTGATCGCCTCGGAGAGCGCCTGAACGAGGCCGGCCACCGCGATCTGATTGACCATCTTAGCGAGCTGCCCCGCGCCCGCCGCGCCGATCAGCGTGACGGCCACCGCGTAATGGGCAAGCGTGGGCTCCACGCGCGCAAAGCTCGCGGCATCGCCGCCGCACATGATCGTGAGCTTGCCGTTTTGCGCGCCCGACTGGCCGCCCGACACCGGCGCGTCGATGAAATGCAGGCCGAACTGCGCGGCGCTGGCCGACAGTTCGCGCGCCACGTTGGCCGAGGCGGTCGTATGGTCGACGAACACGGTGTCGCGCGCCATGCCCGCGAATGCGCCGTCCGGACCGAGCACGATGCTGCGCAGGTCGTCGTCGTTGCCGACGCATGCGAACACGAGTTCGGCGCCCTGGGCTGCTTCGCGCGGCGTCGCGGCCGCGCGCCCGCCATGTTCCGCGACCCATTGCTCGGCCTTTGCCGCGGTGCGGTTGTAGACGGTGACGTCGAGCCCGGCCTTCGCGAGATGACCGGCCATCGGATAGCCCATCACGCCGAGGCCCAGAAACGCGACGCGGCGCACTGGGTTGGGCGGGGTCGAGGTTGTGGTTTGGCTCACAATGGCTCCCTGGGATGGCAGAAGGGGGCTCATTATCTCAGCTATCGCAGGCGGGACTGATGGCGTTCTTCTTTACCGGTAACCGGCCCGTCGTCGGGCGCGCGAGTTGCTCCAACGCACCGGTAACGTGAAACGCTTCATCGCGAGGTGGGAAATGGGTACTGCATCGAGATCCACGCGGCGCGCAGCGGCACGCGCGATGCTGCTCGCGTCTTCCATGTGCATCGCTTCGGCGGCGTATGCCGAGCCTGTGGCCACGGGGCCGCTCAGCATCACCGGGTCGCTCGTCGTGCGAGGGCCATTGACCGTCGACGGCCCGCTCACGGTGGCTGGCGACATCCACGCCGTCGGGCCCATCAATGCAGCCCGGGTCGAGCGGATCGCGCCCGGCGATCCAGCCGTGGACAGACGCCAGGGCGCCAACACGTTTTATGGTCCGCTTACTGTGCATGGTCCGCTGATCGTGCATGGCGATCTCGAGGCGCGGGGCCCGATCAACGTTGGTGGTCCGGCGAGTGCGGCAGGGCGCGTGGAAGCCGATGGCCCGATTACTACCGGCGGCCGCTAGACGATTGATTGCACAATGAGGTGCGAAGCGCGTCATCGGCAATTGCGTGCCGTTCATGCAAGACATCGCTGAACATATAATCGCCGTATTCTGAAAGGGGATTATCCGCATGCAAGTGCTGGTCGACGCTGATGCGTGTCCTGCCGTGATCAAGGACATGTTGTTTCGGGCCGCGCGCCGCGCCGAAGTCGTGGTGACGCTGGTTGCCAATCAATATTTGCGCACGCCGCCATCGCCCTTTATCAAATCGATTCAGGTGCCGGCGGGTTTCGACGCAGCCGATGCCCGCATTGTCGAACTCGTCGCATCGGGGGATCTGGTGATTACCGCGGACATTCCGCTTGCCGCCGCGGTACTGGAGCGGGGCGGCCATGCGCTCGATCCGCGTGGAAACTGGTTCACGCGCGAAAATATTCAGGAGCGCTTGACGATGCGCGATGTAATGGACCAGCTGCGCAATGCAGGTATCGATACCGGCGGTCCGGCGCCGTTCAGCACGCGCGACAGCAAGGCGTTCGCGGGCGAACTCGACCGGTTCCTCGCGCGCCATGCACGTAACCACGCCCGTAATGAAACGCCGCCGCGCGAGGCCAATTGATATCCGGGCGTTTCCGTGAATTTCATTGAATGGGCCGCTGTTCAAACGCAGCGCCACGCCGTATGCCAGCCGGGCGTGCGTTTGGGGCCCTCGCGCGCTTAGCGGCGGCGCATACCTGCGTATTGCGCTCCAGAAGGTGCGCGCTCGTCCTTGTGACGGAAGTTGATCCGTCCTTTCGTGAGATCGTAGACCGACAACTCGAGCGTGACCCGGTCACCGGCAAGAATGCGAATGTGGTTCTTGCGCATGCGACCCGATGCATATGCGTTCACCACCACGCCGTTCTCGAGCGTGACGCGGTATTTGCTGTCCGGCAGCACTTCGTCGACGATCCCGTCCAGTTCCAGCAGTTCTTCTTTTGCCAAATCAATGCCTCCAGAAAGCGTGATGCCGCTTCGATGCAAAACACGGGCGAAGGGCGCCGATCATTGCAATTGCAGCGTTTGCACGCGGGGTGATGTTGAGCGTTGTCCGGCGCGTGTTGCGAATGCGTCGGAAACGGAGTGCCAGCTGGCTGATATCGAGTAGCGTGCGCGAAGACCGGGCTCGCCATGGACATCATCCGCACCTTTGACTTGCGGGCGCGGCGGAAGCGGAAATGCAAGAAATGCAGCTGACTACAACGGACAACAGTGACATGCAGCGGCATGCGAATGCCGCTGCAAGACGGGAGAATCGCGTCCACCCCAACGGGCGGACGCGACCCGAAAGCGTTACTGCGGGGTGATGTTCGAAGCCTGGAGACCCTTCGGGCCGCGCTTGGTTTCGTAGCTGACCTTCTGGCCTTCAGCCAGGGTCTTGAAGCCCGTGCTGCGCACTTCCGAGAAGTGTGCGAACAGGTCGTCGCCGCCCTTGTCCGGGGTGATGAAGCCAAAGCCCTTGGTGTCGTTAAACCACTTGACGGTACCAGTTTCCACTAGATATTCCTTAAACAGACGAATAAAGTTGCCCGCCCCAAAAAAAGAAGGGGCGAATAAAAAAATCAAAAAGGAGAGGTCAACGAGAGCCGCCGATAAGCGGCAAATGATGAGCAATCAAGCATTTTGGACATTTTGGAGCATGACAGTACGCGGTACGCGGTGCCAAGTCAAGTGCTTTCTTGCCTGGTTTTGCTCCCCGAATCAAACCTCGCCGTATCTTGCCCACGCGCTTTTCCGTACCAGCAGCTCGAAACCGAGATCGACAGCGCGCCTGGCAATCGGTTCGCGATCGATCATGGCGAGCAGCAGATTGGCCGCCACGCGTCCCATTTCCACTCTTGGCGTACGAACCGTGGTCAGGCGCGGCACGCAATCGGAGCCGCCCGCCAGATCGTTGAAGCCGCCAATGGCCACGCGCGACGGCACTTCGTTCGAGCGTGGGCCGACCGGGTGCTGCGGGTTTTCCTGAGTGTCGAGGTTGCCTTGATCGATTTAGGATAGCGCTGTCTCGCATCTCGCGCAACGGTAATGTCCCTTATTGAACGGGAATTTGGCTCTAAAGCGACGGTGCAATTTTTTCGATGTCAAGAGATAGCGCTATCTCAGCATTCAGGGAGATTCGAATGACCCGGCAAATTTCATCGGTCGTTGTCATGGGCGTGGCGGGCTGCGGCAAGAGCAGCGTGGCGCGGGCCGTGGCCGAACGTGTGGGCGGCGTGCTGATCGAGGGCGATGCGTTCCATCCGCCGGAGAACGTCGACAAGATGGCGCGCGGCATCCCGCTCACGGACGAGGACCGCGCCGGCTGGCTCGACCGGCTCGGTGCCGAACTCGAGCGCGCCGCCAGCCGGGGCGAGCGCGCCGTGCTGGCGTGCTCCGCGCTCAAGGAGCGCTACCGCGACCGGCTGCGCGCGGCCACGGCTTCGCTGGGTTTTGTGTTTCTCGATCTGCCGCAGGCGGAGGCGCTCCAGCGCGTGGCGCAGCGCGAAGACCATTTCATGCCGGCGTCGCTAGTCGAAAGCCAGTTCGCCGCGCTGGAGCCGCCGGTGACCGAGCCTCTGACCTTGACCGTCGACGGCACGCGCTCGCTAGCCAGCATCGTCACTGACGCGGTGGCGTGGTGCACGAGCGCGCCGATGCCAGCGGGATTGATGCAGGCAGCTTGAGATAGCGCTGTCTTTGGGTTGGGGATTCAGGGTCGCAATGAGCAGCGGCCACACTCCGTTCGGCTGGTGTGCGACGGGGTGCCGCGCGCTATTCCCGGTGGCTGGCCGGAAACACCAGCGTGACGGCAAATCCGCCGTTTTCAGGAAACGCAAAGTCGACGCGCCCGTGGTGTGCATTCATGACTTCCTGAACGATCGCGAGCCCGAGGCCCGAACCGCTGCGGCGCGGTGCGCCATCGGGTTCGAAGCGCTCGAACGGCCGCAGCGCGGCCTCCCAATGTTCGCGCGGGATGCCGCGGCCGTTGTCGGTCACCGTCAGCGTGAGCGTGTCGCCCGCGGGGGCGACGGTGGCCACGCGCACGACGATTTCGTCTGCATTGCCGTGTAGCAATGCGTTGTGCAGCACGTTCGAGAGCGCCTCCTGAAGGCTGATCGGGTCGCCGTCGATGCACGCGTGCGGCGCATCGCTTTCGAACGCCACCTGCACGTCGCGCTCGCCCGCCAGCGGGATCGTGCGCCCGATCGCCTCGCGCGCGAGCGCGACCAGATCCACGGGCTGCAACGGCACCGCTTCGGTGCGATGAATCACCATCGCGTGATTGAGAAATTGCCCCGTGAGCCGGCCGACATCGGAGCAGGTCGTGCGCAACGCGTCGAGTCCCTGCGCGTAGCGGGCGGGATCGGTCTCGCCGCTGAGCAGCTCGATCTGCGCATCGAGCCGTGCGATCGGCGTGCGCATCTGATGCGCGGCATCGGCAATGAAGCGCTGCATCGCCGTCATGCGTTCGGCGAGGCGGCCAATGAGTCCGTTGATGGCGCCGATGATCGCGTTGATTTCGCCAGGCGTATCGTGCTCCACGGGCCGCAGGTCGGCCGGGTCGCGCGCGGCGATGATCGTCTCGATGCGCGCGAGCGGCCGCAGGCCGCGCCGGATCGCCAGCCAGCTTGCGCCGATCGCGAGCACGCTCATCATCAGAATGAGCGTCCATACCTTGAAGCTCATGTCGTTCGTCAGTTGTTCGCGCGCGTTCGTTGTCTGCGCAACGGTCACGATGGCCCAGCCGGGTACGCGTTCCTCGGGCATGTAGCGCGCGATGGTGGCCGTGCGGATGGGCTGGCGCTGGTAGGTGCCGTTCGCGAATTCGGGGCCTTGCCGCCCGGTCGTCGTGCTGGACGGACTGGGGAGGTTGCCGTAGCCCGCCACCACGACGCCGCGCGAATCGACCACCTTGTAGTAGACGAGGTCATAGCGCGAGAGCGAGGACAGCGCCGCCACCGGCGGATTGAGCGCGAGCACGCCGCCCTGCACATAGAGATTCTCGGCCACCTGAATGGCGGCGCCGGCGAGCAACTGGTCGTAGGCGCGCTCCGAAGCCACGCCCGCGTAGTAGCGCGCGATGACGGCGAGCGCGAGCGCGCCCGAGGCCACCACCAGCGCGATGAAGAGCAGCGTGCGCCCGAGCAGCGTCTTGCGGAACCAGTCAAAGCGCAGCAATTTGATATCCCATGCCGCGCGCCGTGCGGATTTCGACCGAGCTGCCCTGCAGTTTCTTGCGCACGCGCGTGACGTATTGCTCGACGGCGTTCGCGCTCGGTTCGTGGCCGAAGCTGAACAACTGGTTCAGCAGATCTTCCTTCGAGTAAATGCGCTGCGGGCGGCTCGCGAGAATTTCGAGCAGCGCGAACTCCTGGCGCGAGAGCGAGAGGGGTTTGCCGTCGAGTTCCGCGAGCCGGCTGCTGCGGTCGATGGTGAGTCCGCCGACCTTGACGAGGTCGTTCGCATGGCCGCTATGGCGGCGCAACAGCGCCTGGACGCGCGCTTCGAGTTCGCGGTAGTCGAAGGGCTTGACGAGGTAATCGTCGGCGCCGAGTCCGAGGCCGCTCACGCGGTCGTCGATGGCGGAGCGCGCGGTCACGAGAAGCACCGGTGTGGCGGAGCCGGCCGCGCGCAGATTGCGCAGGATCGCGAAGCCGTCCATCGAAGGCAGCATCACGTCGAGCACGACCAGATCGAAACGCTCGACGCCGAGCAGGCTGTTGGCCATTGCACCATCCGCTTCGAGATCCACGGCGTGCCCAAGCTTCGTTAGCCGGCTGCGCATCGCCGCGCCGATTTGCGCGTCGTCTTCGACTACCAGAATGCGCATGATGCGGTTCCTGCCGTCTTGTTCATGGTGGAGTTTGCGGGTTTTCCCGGGGGGGCTGTCTCAGCATTTTCTCAGACTCGCCCGGTAATCTCACGCTCCATGAAAGAGGCCGCGACCCGATGATCAACAAAACGCGAGGAGACGACAAGATGGGGCAGCACCCGCGCGCGGCGCCCGAAAGCACGGCGCCTTCGCTGCGTCGGCGCGCGCTCGTCACGGCGGGCCTGAGCGCGGCGCTCGCGCCGGCGCTGGTGTCCGCTTCCGTGCTATCGAGTCCGCGCAAGGTGCGCATTTCGAAGGGCTACGGTCTGCTCTATCTGCCGCTGCTCGTGATGGAGAAGCAGCGTCTGTTCGAGCGGTACGCGGCGCGCCAGGGCTTCGGCGACGTGAGCGTGGACTGGACGCTGCTCGACGGCGGCAACTCGGTGGACGACGCCATGATGGCCGGCACGCTCGATTTCGCGGCGGTGGGCGCGCCCGGGTTCATCGAGTTGTGGGCAAGGGCGCGCGGCATTCCGAACGTCGAGGTGATCGGCGTGAGCGGGCTGTCCACCACGTCGCTCTCGCTGAATACGAACCAGCCGCGCATCGCCACGCTGGGCGACTTCACGAGCGCCGACCGCATTGCGGTGCCGGGCATTCGCACTTCGCTCTCGGCGGTGGTGCTGCAGATGGTGGCGAGCAGGCTGCTCGGGCCGAAGCACTTCGCGCAGCTCGATTCGATCACCGTGAGCGTGCCGCATCCGCAGGCGGTGCAGTCACTGGTCCGGCATGAAAACGGCATTACCGCGCATTTCGCGTCGCCGCCGTTCTCCGCGCTCGAATTGAAGCATCCAGGCATTCATCGCGTCGTCAATTCTATCGACGTGCTGGGCTCGCTGACGCTCGACGTGGTGTACGCGCCCAAGCGTCTCGTCGACGCAGAGCCTGCGCTCGTGCGCGCCTTCCTTGGCGCACTCGACGAAGCGAACCGGCTGATCGCGCAGGATCGGCAAGCGGCGGCAGCCATCTATGTCGCTGCTTCGGGGCTCGATGTTTCGCACGACGGCGTGATGCAGATGCTCGCCGCGCCCGAAACGCGCTTTTCCGTGTGGCCCGAACAGCTGATGCAGTACGTCGATTTTCTTTACATGGTCGGCACGATCAAGTCCAGACCGCGCGCATGGAACGAGATGTTCGCACCCGCGCTGGGCGAATTTCGCCCGTCCTGACAAAACCATAAGGAGCCCATAGTGAACGCTGCATCAACCCTTGAACTTCAGCCCGCGGAGGAACGGCTCGTCATGTCGAAGATCGCGCGGCGCCTGCTGCCGATCCTCGTCGTGATGTTCCTGATTTCCTTCATCGACCGGCAGAACGTCGGCTTCGCGAAGCTGCAGATGGTGCACAGCCTGCATATGACGGAGACGGCGTTCGGCCTTGCGTCGTCATTGTTCTTCATCGGCTATCTGCTGTTCGAAGTGCCCAGCACGCTCGCGCTGCACCGCTTCGGCGCGCGCGTGTGGCTCGCGCGCATCATGTTCACGTGGGGCGTCATTACTGTGCTGATGGGCTTCACGACTTCGATGAACGTGTTCTGCGGGTTGCGCCTCGCACTCGGCATCGCCGAGGCCGGCTTTTATCCGGGCGTGATCTATTACCTCACGCTGTGGTTTCCGCAAAGCTATCGCGCCCGCGTGCTCGGCGTGTTCACGCTCGGCAGCGCGCTTGCGAACATGCTGGGCTCGCTCGTCGGCGGCTGGCTGCTGAGCCTGAACGGCGTGTGGGGGCTCGCGGGCTGGCAATGGGTGTTCATCGCCACGGGCCTGCCCGCCGTGCTGGTGGCCGTCACGGTGTTCAAGCTGTTGCCGGCTTCGTATCGCGAGGCGGGTTTTCTGAGCGCGCACGAGAAGGACATCGTTGCCGCCGCGCTCGAGCGCGAGAAGCCCGAGCATGCGGAGCATTCGCAGCCCTGGAAGGCGCTGCTCGATCCGCGTGTGATGTTGTTTGCCGCGACCTATATGCTGATGTCGACGTCGCTCTACGGCGTGACTTATTGGCTACCGACGCTCGTGAAGTCGTTCGGCGTGTCGAGCAGCACCAACGGCATGCTGAGCATGCTGCCGTGGGCGCTCTCGGTGTTGCTGCTGCTGTATTTGCCGGGGAAGCTGCGCCGTGCGAAAAGCATCCTGCGCGCGATCTCCATCGTTGCCGCACTGGGCGCGCTGGGTTTTCTGCTGAGCCTGCTGCTGCCCACCACGCCGTTGCGCTTTATCGCACTCGTGTTCGGCGGCGCGTGCATTCCGTTGCTGTACCCGTGTTTCTGGTCGATGCCGCCGCGCTACTTCACCGGCGCGCGTGCCGCGGCCAGCGTCGCGGCCATCAATTCCATCGGCAATCTCGGCGGTTTCTTCGGCCAGAACCTGATGCCGATTGCCGGTAAGGCCACCGGAACCGCGTTCGGTCCGATGATCGTGCCGATTGTTTGCCTCACCGTGCTCGGCGTGGGCGCGCTCATCGCCTGGACCCGTTCCGGGCGCGTGTATGCCGCAGGAGCCAGCGTCTCAGCGAGGGGGTAGCGTCTGTGGTGTTTCGCGTTTAGTAACGGCGTTGCGCTTCTGCGAGCAGCTCGCAGTATTCCAGGTGGCGATTGAGCGCCTTGACACTGAAGCGGCCGATTGCCTCGAAAGCGTGAGCTGCGGTAGACGAAACGATGCCGATGAGTGCGGCCATGATGTCCTCGTGCTTAAGATGGTTGCCCAGGGTAATACCCTAGGGGTAAACCCTATTATAGGTATATCCCTTGAGAAAGCAAGGACGGATGCGGCTCGAGACATCGCACGCTCGTACTTTTCTGGCCCGATTTTTTGAATTTCACGGTCTCGCGTTACGATTGCGCGTTCCGACAGGTTATTCAATGGATTGAGGGAACATGAAATACGAGAACGCCTTGCAAAAGGCGATCAAGGGACGGCTCGAGCGCGCGATGGAGCTTGCCGAACTGTTCGGCCTCGGGATTATCGGCATCGGTACGGTTGCGGCGATGATCCATCTGATCTGGAGGATGGTGAATTCCGATGGCGTCACGCTGACCGACTTGCTGCTGATGTTCCTCTATCTGGAAGTCTTCGCGATGGTCGGGCAGTACCTGAAGGCGGGGCAATTGCCGGTGCGCTTTCCGCTTTACATCGCGATGGTGTCGATCGCCCGGGATCTGATCCTGCGCTCGGGATCGAATACGGAGTTGCATCTGCTGGCGTCGGCGGGCGCAATCGTGCTGATTGCGCTGGGCGTCTTGCTGATTCGCTACGGCCGGACGAAATATCCGAGCGAGCCGGCCGGCTCGAAGGGCGAAGGGGCGAACTAGAGGCAGTGAAGGCGGGCGCGCGATGGAGAACCGGCGCGCCAGCCACGTTCAAGCCGCGCTCAATCGAGCGCCTTGTTCCCTGTCTCCTCGAACATCGACACCGCAATCAGCGAAATCAGCACGCAGACGATCATGTACCACGCGGGCGCCATCTTGCTGCCCGTCTCGCGGATCAGCCACCCGGCGACGAGTTGCGAGGTGCCGCCGAACACCGACACGGCGATCGCATACGCGCTCGACATATAGCCCGCGCGCAGATGCTTGGGGAAGTTCTCGGGCATCAGCGCGTAGGCGGGCGCGGAGCCCATCGTGTAGCAGAGCATCAGCACGATCAGCGTGACGAGCACCACCGGCAGCGACGGAAAGTGCGTCATGATCCAGAACGCCGGATATAGCAGCAGGATCAGCGCGATGCGGCCGACGATCGTGAGCGGCTTGCGCCGGCCCATGCGGTCGGACCACGCGCCGTAGATCGGGCACATCACGAGCGAGATCGTGCT
The DNA here is from genome assembly GCF_000785435.2 of Paraburkholderia sacchari. Classification (GTDB taxonomy): domain Bacteria; phylum Pseudomonadota; class Gammaproteobacteria; order Burkholderiales; family Burkholderiaceae; genus Paraburkholderia; species Paraburkholderia sacchari. The sequence continues at coordinate 345,575 of NZ_JTDB02000004.1, forward strand.
CGACGCCACGCCCGCGAGCATCGACATCTTCGGCGGCAGGCCCAGGTACTGGATGCAGAAGGTGGGCATGTAATACATCATCACGTAGGTCGAAACCGACATGCCCATGATCGCGAAGATCGTGAGAAACCAGTTGCGCACGTAGAGGCCGCGCTTCGGGTCGTCGCGGGTGGCCACGGCTTTTGCGGCGGGCGGTTCTTCACGAATATGCCGGCGCAGATAGATGCCCACCGGCGCGATCAGCGTGCCCACCAGAAACGGAATGCGCCAGCCCCAGCTGTGCATCGTCTCGGCGGAGAGCAGGAAGCCGAGGCTCGCCGCAAGGCCCGAGCCGAGCAGCGCCGCCGCGCCCTGGCTCGCAAGCTGCCAGCTCGCGCGAAAGCCGCGGTTCGCCGTGGTGCCCATCTCCAGCAGCGTGGCCGTGGCCGCGCCGAATTCGCCGCCCTGCGCGAAGCCCTGCAAGAGCCGCGCGGCCACGATCAGCACCGGCGCCGCGAGACCGATCTGCGCATAGTTGGGCGCAAGGCCGATGGCCGCCGAGCCCAGCGCCATCAACAGAATCGTGAGCGTGAGCGCGGGCTTGCGGCCGGCGCGGTCCGCGTAGCGGCCGAGCACGATGCCGCCGAGCGGGCGCATCACGAAGCCCACGGCGAACACCGCGAAGGCGAGCAGCGACGACGTGACGGGGTCGTCGGAGGGAAAGAACTGCTGGCCGATCGTGAGCGCGAAGTAGCTGTAGACGGTGAAGTCGAAGAACTCGAGCAGATTGCCGATCACGGCCGCAACCACGATCTTTCTTTGTTGCCCCGGCGTCATCTCGGGCGCTTGCGCGTGCGCGGGGGCGAGCGGTCTGGCGGCGATGTTCATGCGCGCGCCTCGCTCAGGAAGCGTTCGACGAGGCGCGTCCAGAACGCCGCGCCCACGGTGAGGTTGTCGTCGTTGAAGTCGTAGCGCGCGTTGTGCAGCATCGGCCGGCCTTCGCCGTTGCCAAGGCGCACGAAGCAGCCGGGGCGCTCCTGCAGGTAGTACGCGAAGTCCTCGCTGCCCGCGATGGGCGGGAACGGCGCGATGATGTGCTCCGGCCCGACCAGTTCCTCGGCCACCTTGCGCGCGAACTCGGTCTCGGCGTCGCTGTTCACGAGCACCGGATAGCCGCTGATGTAGTCGATTTCCGCGCTCGCGCCATAGGCCTCGGCCTGCGACTGGACCAGCGCGCGAATGCGTTTTTCGAGCGTCTCGCGCACCGCCGGCGAGAACGAGCGCACGCTCAGTTCCAGCACGGCGTCCTCGGGAATCACGTTGGGCGCGAAGCCGGAGCGGAACGAGCCCACGGTGATCACCGCGGCTTCGTTCGGATCGACGTTGCGCGACACGATCGATTGCAGCGCCATCACGATGCTGCTGCCCACCAGCACCGGATCGATCGCCAGATGCGGGCGCGCGGCGTGGCCGCCGCGCCCGGCGATGCGCACCTTGACGGTGTCGCAGGCGGCCATCAGCGCGCCGCTGCGAAAGCCGAAGGTGCCGGTGGGCACGCCCGGGTGGTTGTGCAGCCCGAAGATGGCCTCGCACGGAAAGCGCTCGAACAGGCCGTCGGCAATCATGCGCACGGCGCCGCTGTCCGAACCGGCCTCTTCGGCGGGCTGGAAGATCAGGTGCACGGTGCCGTCGAAATTGCGTGTCTTCGCGAGCTGCTGCGCCGCGCCGAGCAGGACCGTTGTGTGGCCGTCGTGGCCGCAGGCGTGCATCTTGCCGTCGTGAATGCTCGCGTAGGCGAGGCCGGTCTGCTCGTGGATCGGCAGCGCGTCCATGTCGGCGCGCACACCCACCGTGCGCTCGCTCGTGCCCACCTTCAGCGAGCCGACTACGCCATGGCCGCCGACATTGCGTGTCACGTCATAGCCCCACGCCTTGAGCTTTTGCGCTACGAATTCCGCGGTATTGGCTTCCTGGTAAGACAGTTCGGGGTGCTTGTGAATGTGATGGCGGATCTCGCTCAGTTGCTCGCGGGCCTGGGCCAGGTCGGCAACTTCGCAATAACGGCTTTCGCTCATGGGGTGGTGGCTCCTGATATTGGCGTGGACGCGCACGGCGTCGAATCGTGTGTGCTTCGGGGCATGCCGGCTCTGGGTTGGCGCCGTGCACCCGTGCAGCGCCGAGTATTGCACCGACGAAATACTCGACCCATGACAGAAACGCATCGAGAATGTTGCCTTCAGGTCAACGATTGGGTGGTCCGCGAGACGGCTGTCGCGGCAAAAGGGGGCGAGATGGAAGAGACGGGCGACGGCGCTGGCGGGCCGATGGACCGATGGATCGACGAAATCGGGGAGCGCTCGCTGCGCTACCTGGCCGAGATTGCGGCCAGCGGCGGCGTGCGCATGGCGGCCGATGCGCTGGGCGTCAATGCCTCGGTGATCAGCCGGCAGGTGGCGGCGCTGGAGCGGCGGCTGCGCTTCCCGTTGATCGAGCGGCGCGGGCGCCAGGTGGTGGTGACCGAAATCGGCCAGGTGCTTATCGATCACTATCGCGACGGTCAGCGGCGCGAGCGCGACCTGATCGCGCGTCTCGAGGAGTACCGGCACCTGAAGCGCGGGCGGGTGGCGCTCGGCGTCGGGGAGGGCTTTATCGGCAACCTGATCGCGCGGGCGCTGCAGCGCTTTTCGATGACTTATCCGGACATCCTCGTCGAGATTCGCTCGGGGCCGACGCCGGCCGTGTTGTCGCTGGTGCGCGACGATGTCGTCGATATCGGCCTGTGTGCGCGCTCGGCCGAAGACCCGGTCATGCGCATTCATCCGTTCGCGGCGCGGCCGCTATGCGCGGTGGTCGCGCCTTCGCACCGCTTCGCGCGCCTGGCCAAGGTGCCGCCCGCCGAACTCGTGCACGAGCGCCTGATCTTCATGACCGAGGCGTTCGGCGTGCAGCATTTCGTGCAGTCGCTGCTCGACGACGTGCGCCTCACCGTGATGCCCGCGTATCGCGTTGACCTCTTCAATACGGCGCAGACGCTCGCGGCGGCGGGCCTCGGCGTGGCCTTCATGTCGTCGATCACCGCGCGGCGCGGCATCGATCTGGGCGAACTGGTGGCGGTGCCGATCGATCATCCGATTGCGGCGGGCTTCGCCAGCCAGATGATCACGCGCGTGGGCCGGCGTCTGTCGCCGGCGGCCGATCATTTGTGGAAGCAGCTTGCACACAGTTTTTTGCAGGACCAGTCGCCGTAGAAGTGCAACTAACAGCCAACCGGTTCTCGTCACAACCGACGCCTGACGGCGCATGGCAATCTGGCTCCTGCCTGCCGTCACGATATGATTGCAACGGTGGCCGGCACCATCATTTCATCGACATCGACAAGGTAAACAGAGGAGACACGCATGCTGAAAAATCTGGACCCGCTGCTGAACGCCGACGTGCTGCACGCGTTGCGCGCCATGGGCCACGGCGACGAGGTCGTGGTCTGCGATGCGAATTTCCCTGCCGATTCGGTTGCGCGCGCAACTGTATCGGGCAAACTCTTGCGCATGGACGGCGCGGACTCGCCGCGCGCCGTGCGCGCGATCCTCTCTGTATTGCCGCTCGATACGTTCGTGGAGTCGCCCGCGATGCGCATGGAAGTGGTGGGCGAGCCCGACACGATTCCCGCCGTGCAGCGCGAAGCGCAGGCCGAAGTCGATGCCGCCGAAGGGCGCGCCGTGCCGTTCGCGCCTATCGAGCGCCACGCGTTCTACGCGCGCGCGCGCAAGGCGTACTGCGTGATCGCCACGGGCGAAGCGCGCGGCTATGGCTGCTTTGTGTTTACCAAGGGCGTGCTGCTTGCGCCGGATATGCCGCGCGTGAGTGAGCCAGAGCGGCCGGGCGTGCAGCAGGTGTAGCCGCCGGCCGCTCAGCCCGTTTCGATCCCCAGCGCCGTAATGAGCCGTTCGCGCCGCGCCAGCGCTTGCAGCGACTGCTTGCCCAGGTGCGTCGCGACGAGGTTGAGCAAGCCCTCGCAGAAGATCAGATACGCGCCCATGCTATTGCTGAAGAAGCTGCTCTCGTGCGGAATCAGAAACGTGTGTCGCGCAGGCGGCACGAGCGGCGATGCGAGTGTGTCGGTGATGGCGATCACGGTCATGCCGGCGGCGGCGGCGGCCACGGCGGCATCGGCGACGCTGCGGGTGTAGGGCGCAACGCTCGACACGACCACCACGTCGCCGGGCTGCAACTGCGCGAGGCCTTCGGCCACGCCCAGGCCGTGCGCATCCAGCAGGGCAACGTCGGCGCGAATCATGCCAAGTCCATAGCAGAGAAAGCTCGCGAGCGCGCTGAACTGGCGCAGACCGTGCACGCGCACGCGCGGGGCGCCGGCAAGCAGTGCCGCCGCCCCGCGCAGGTCGGCGGGCGAGAGCCGCGTGAGAAATGCGTCTACGTTGGCGACCGATTCGTGCGCAAGCTGGGCGACCACCTCGACCTCGGGCGATGTTTGGTTGGCTTGCGCCGATTGCGCACGCGGCTTCTTTCCGGCGACCAGCCGCTCCGCCTGGTGCGTATAAAAATGCCGATGCTGTTGAGCCAGGCTGTCGCGGAAGATGCCCTGAAAATCGGCGAAACCGGTGTAGCCGAGCTTCGTGGTCAGGCGCGTGAGCGTCGATGCATTGACGCCCAGCGCCGTGGCCAGATCGGTGATGGTGCGCACGGCGACTTCCTCGGGCTGTTCGAGCAGGTGCGCCAGCACCGAATGCGCCTTGCCGCCGAGCGAAAGATTCGCCTCCCCGCGCCCGATGCGCACCATCAGTTCGCGCAGGCCGTCGACCGTGCGCGGCGCGCCGGGCATGGCGTCAGACGCCGGCGCCGCGTCGCGGCTGTTCTTCGGGCGGCGCGTCTTGTGCTTGTCTGTGTCCATCGATCAATCGATACCGGGGCGGCGTCCCGGGCTGTTCGTAAATGTCCCATTCTATGTGAGACGTCTTGATCGCGATATCGGCGGTAGCGAGTGTGTTCTCGCCATCGGGGTCGTGGGGGTCGGTGCGGTAGATCGGCAGCGCCGCAGGATTCCAGTCGTCCGTGTCGTCCGTGTCGGCGAGCACCGCGAGCGGGTCGACCGCGCCGCGCGCCTGCGCCAGCAATTGCTCGCCGCGCCGCTGCCGGTCGCGCGAGGAATCGGTCACGACCTGCGGATCGTCGCGCATTGCGGGGTGGATTGCATGATTGGCGTGCACCGACGGCTCCATGACGGCACGCACTGAACAATGGCGCGCGTTGAACTCGACGCTGAACAACTCGGGGCTCGCGCGATGCCCGAGCGTGAGGTGAAACGCGCCGGCGCGAGGGGTATCGCGCAGCGTCGCGACGGCGGCGTCGAGGTCGGGTGCATCCAGCACGGCGCGCGTGAGCACCATGCGCGGCACGCCCGCGTCGATGTGCAGCGGGCGCAGATTGTTGACGGTGACGGCGAGGCCCGCCTCCGTTACCGCGAACGTGTGCCCCGGCAGCGAGCCGGGATAGACGAACGACACAAAGCTGGGACTGCCTTCGATGCGGCACTCTGCAATTGCGCAATGTCCTGCAAAGCCGGGGTCGCCGTCTTCATTGTGGCTGATGCGCCGGCTTTCGCCGCGCGCAAGCTGTACAGTCGTGCAACCGTCGTGGGTTCCCGCCGCATGCGGATCTAGCCGCAGGTCGCCACGGCAGTTCCACAGCAAGACCTGTTCGAAGGGCACGCCCAGCCCATCGGCGAGCCCGCGCAATTCCTGCCAGATGCGCGGGAAGCGCTGCTGGATGTGCTGCGCCATCGCCGCGGCCAACTGGCTGCCGCGCCATTGCATTACCTGGCGCCACGCATCGGTTTGAAGCAAATGGCGATGGACCGCGCCGGACCCGAATCGGCCCAGCGCCTGGCCGGCTTCGAAGGGCGTGCCAGAAATTTTGATGAAATCGAGTACTGGCATAGCATTAAAAATGCGCTTTAAAATTCGCTTGCAAATTCATTCGACATGCTGAAGAAAATCGCGCAGTCGCTGATTCGGCGGCGCGTCGAGCAGCGTGGTGGGCGGCCCGTCGACGGTGATATGGCCGTGCTCCATGAAGATCAGCCGCGTGCCCACCTTGCGCGCGAAGGCCATCTCGTGCGTCACCACCACCATCGTCATGCCTTCTTCCGCGAGCGACTGCATCACGCGCAGCACTTCCTGGCGCAACTCGGGATCGAGCGCGGAGGTAGGCTCGTCGAACAGCATCAACTTGGGCTTCACGGCGAGCGCGCGTGCAATCGCCACGCGTTGCTGCTGTCCGCCGGACAACTCGCTTGCATAGTGGTTGACGCGCTCCGCGAGACCGACTTTGGCGAGCAGTTCGCGCGCGAGCGCGTGGGCCTCGTTCTTGCCCATGCCGCGCACCTGGCGCGGGCCGAACGCGACGTTCTCGAGCGCCGTCAGTTGCGGAAACAGGTTGAACTGCTGGAACACCATGCCCGCTTCCTTGCGGATCTCGCGCACCTGGCGCGAGCCGTCGCGCACGCTGATGCCGTCGACGACCAGATCGCCGCCGTCGATATGCTCGAGCGCGTTGATGCACCGCAGGAGCGTGGATTTGCCTGAACCTGACGGCCCGATCAGGACCACGACTTCGCCCGCGTGAATGGTCAGGTCTACCGCGTCGAGCACGGTCGTCTGGCCGAAGCGCTTGGTCACGCCCTTGAACTGCACCATCGTTTTGCCGGTGCTCATAGTATCCGCATCCTCTTTTCCATCGTGCGCAGGCAGAAAGTCAGCGCGCCGATCATGCACAGGTAGATGATTGCCACGGCCGTCCAGATTTCGACCGCGCGGAAATTCGAGGCCATGATCTCCTGGCCCTGGCGCGTCAGTTCACCCACGCCGATAACAATAAAGAGCGACGTGTCCTTGAGGCTCACGATGAACTGGTTGCCGAGCGACGGCGTCATGCGGCGCACCGCGACGGGCCCCACCACGAATGCGAGCACGCGCCACATCGGCATGCCGAGCGCGAGTCCCGCTTCCTTGAGGCCGCGCGGCACGGACAAAAATGCGCCGCGCACAATCTCAGCAATGTAGGCCCCCGAGTTGATGATGATGGAGACGATCGCGGCAGTGAGCGCGTCCACCCGCACATGCAGCATCAACGGGAGTGCGAAGTAAATGAACATCACCTGCACCACGATCGGCGTGCCGCGCACGAATTCGACGTAGGCGAAGGCGATTTTCTGCGTGAGCGCGTTGCCGTAGGCGCGCATCAGGCCGAACAGGAAACCGACGAGCAGGCCGCCCGCGAGGCCCACGGCGGCTATCAGCACCGTGAGCCGCGCGCCCTGGAGCAGGGCGGGGAGCGCGTCGACAACGACCGAAAGATCGAACTGCATGGAGGCTCTCCGGGTTCCGGTGGATCAGGACTTGGCCGGTTCGACGCCGAACCACTTCTTGTAGATCGCGGCGTAACGGCCATCGGCCTCGATCTTCGCGAGCGCCGCGTTGACCTTGGGCACGAGCGCGCTGCCTTTCGGGAATGCGATGCCGTATTGCTGCGCCATCATCTGCGGGCCGACGGCCTTTACGCGTCCGTTGCCTGCGGTGTGAATGTAGTAGAGGACGTTGGGCGTGTCGTGCATGGCCGCGTCGACGCGTCCGGTTTGCAGTTCCAGATAGGCGTTGTCGATGTTGGGGAACTGGCGCAGGTCGGTGCTGCCGAAATGCGCTTTCGCGTAGTCCGCCGCCGAGGTGCCCGTCTTGATGGCGAGCGATTTGCCCTTCAGGTCGTCGGGGCTTTTGATCGTGCTGGCCGTGGGGACCATCAGCATGAAGCCGCTGTCGTAGTAGCCGTCGGAAAAGTCGATGACCTTCTTGCGCTCGTCCTTGATCGTGATGCCTGCGAGCGCGACGTCCACGTTATGGGTTTGCAGCGCCGGCAGGATGCCGCTGAAATCCATCGGCTGCAGCTTGTAGTCGAGCTTCAGATCCTTGGCGATGGCTGACCACAAGTCGATGTCGAAGCCGACGTACTTGTCGCCCTGCTTGAATTCGAACGGCACGAATGCGGTATCGCAGGCGACCAGCAAGGTCTCGGCTCGCGCCGCTTGACCCATGATGGACACGGCGATGAGTGCGCCCATGGCGAGCTTTGCTATGAGTTTCATGACAACCCCTTCGGTGGTGGATGGACCTGCAAAAGCAAGTGGATTTGCATCGAGTATTTATGCGCAAAATAATTTGCGCAATAGGGAAACAAAAAAATCCGGCGAGATGCGGGTTTACCCTTGGTTGACAGTGGAGATGGGGGGTTAGTGCCGCCAGAGCGGCGAAGTGGGGCTTGAAGCGTTGGTGATATAGTCCGCGCTATCCCAAAATGGCATTGACAAGCGCGTGCATAACAACCACTACAACCTTCTGCGGTTGCTATTCGCAGTTGCGGTCATTTTTTCTCATTCGTTCGAGTTGCTCGGCTTTCTGGATCCGCTGGAGCGCCTGTCGTCGGCCATGTCGGCCGGAACCATTGGCGTTTGCGGCTTCTTCATCCTGAGCGGCTATCTCACGGCGCAGAGCTGGTCGCATGAGCCGCGTCCGCTCGCGTTCCTGAAAAAGCGTGCATTGCGCCTTTATCCGGCGTTCGTGGTGGCGTCGGCGTTGTCGGTGCTCGTCGTCGGTCCGCTCGGCGCGAGCACGCTGCATTACTTCGGCGAATGGTCGCCGTACAAGTTTTTCGCCGATCTGATCGGGCTGCGCCAGCCGCGCACGCCTGCGGTGTTTTCCGGCTCGCCGGTTCCATCGGTCAATGGCTCGATGTGGACGATCACGTTCGAATTGCGCTGCTATCTGATGCTGACAGTGCTCGGCCTGTGCGGCGTCATGAAACGGCGCTGGGCGGTGCTGGCGATCGCGCTTGTCGTCAATTTCGGCGCGATGTACGGCGCACCGCATCAGCGTGGCGAAGAAGGGTTGGCTCTGCTCGGCGTGTCCGGCTTCATGATCTGGTTCGCGTCGATGTACCTGGCCGGCGTGTGTTTCTACGTGTTCCGCGAACGTATCCCCTTGTGCGCGCCGTTTGCCGTCTGCGCGCTCATCGTGTTCGTTGCCGCACTGTTCGCGCCACAGATCGTGACACGCCTGGCGACGTCGACGACAGGCGCCTACCTCCTGTTCTATGCGGGGCAGTTGCAGTCTCCGTGGCTCGCGAAGCTGCGCACGCGCGACGATCTTTCCTATGGCCTGTATCTCTACGGCTGGCCTGTCACGCAACTGATGGCGCATTGGCTGCCATCGATTGCGCCGCTGTTGGCTTTCGCATGCGTGACCGCGATTTGCGTTCCGCTAGCGTTCGCAAGCTGGCGACTCATCGAGGCACCCGCGTTGCGCCTCAAGCGTGCGATGGCGCCACGCGGCCGTCTTGCGGCAGAGTGATTGCGGTAGTCTGGCGGCTTGTCACCATCAGCCTTTCGGGAGGTTCTACGATGTCGCTGGCTCTCTACGGTCATCCTTTTTCTTCATACACGCAGAAGGTGCTCGTTGCGTTGTACGAGAACGGCACGCCATTCGAATTCCGCGTGATCGCGCCCGATTCGCCGCACACCGCCGACTGGCTGCAACGCTGGCCGCTGCGCAAGTTTCCCGTGCTGGTGGACGGGGCGCGCAATGTGGCGGAGACGAGCATCATCATCGAGTATCTACAACTTGCGCATCCGGGCCCGGTGCGCCTGCTGCCGGCCGATCCGGTGGCCGCGCTCGAAGTGCGTTTTCTCGACCGCTTGTTCGATCTGCATGTGATGACGCCCGTGCAACGCGCCGTGGAAGGCGCCTTGACGGGCGACGCCGCGAAGCGTGCCGATGGGCTCGCGTTTGCACGGGAAAAGCTTGAGTTGGCCTATGCGTGGCTCGAAACGCGGTTGGCGGACAGCGCGTGGGCCGTGGGCGCGGATTTCACGCTGGCCGATTGCGCGGCGGCGCCATCGCTGTTTTATGCGGACTGGACGCATCGCATCGCCGAGAAGTTTCCGGTACTGCGCGCCTATCGCGCGCGTTTGCTCGCGAGGCCGTCCTTTGCGCGCGCGGTGGAGGAGGGCAGGCCCTATCGTCCGCTGTTTCCGCTGGGGGCGCCGGATAGGGATTGATGTTCCGCGCAATGATGTGCGGCCGATAATTTCGGAGCTCGAATGAAAATCCTCATTGCCCGCATGAATCACGAGACCAACACATTCTCGCCGGTCGCGACGCCGCTGGCTGCGTTCGGCGGCAACGGCCCCGCATGGGGCGAGGACGCGTATCGCGAGAACAAGGGCATGCGCACGGCGATGTCGGCGTTCATCGACGCGGCCGAGCGCGAGGGCGCACAAATCGTCACGCCGGTGTCGGCATCGGCGAATCCGAGCGGGCCGGTGGCCGCCGATGCCTATGCTGCGATCTGCGAGGCGATCGTCGCGGCCGCGCCGGGTTGCGACGCGGTGTTGCTCGACTTGCACGGAGCGATGGTCGCAGAGCAGACGCCCGACGGCGAAGGCGATCTGCTCGAACGCGTGCGCGCGGCCTTGCCCGATGCGCCGATTGCGGTCGCGCTCGATCTGCACGGCAACGTCACGCAGAAGATGATCGACAACGCGGACGTGATCGTGAGCTTCAAGACCTATCCGCATGTGGACATGTACGAGACGGGCGAGCACGCCGCGCGCCTGCTGTTCGCGCGCTTGAAGGGGCGCGCGCGGCCAGTGCTCGCATGGCGGCGTCCGCCGCTGCTCACCTCCACGCTGCGCAGTGCGAGCGCCGATGGCGCGATGCGCCGCGCCATCGAAGCCGCGTGCGCCGCCGAGGCCGCGGGCATGCTGGCCGTATCGGTGCTCGCGGGTTTTTCGCTCGCGGACATTCCCGCGCCGTGCATCAGCGTGGTGGTGGTGGGCGATGGCGATGTCGCAGCGGCAGAGGCGGTGGCCGAGCGCATCGCGCGGCAGATCTGGGACGAGCGCAGCGAGTTCGTCTATCGCAGCCCGCCGCTCGCCGAGTCGGTCGCGCGCGCGGCGCAACTCGCGCAGGACGCGCAAAGCACCGGCAAGCCCGTGCTCCTGCTCGATCACGGCGACAACTGCATGTCGGGCGGAACGTGCGACACGATGGATTTGCTCGAAGCAGCGCTCGCACAGGGGATCACGGGCATGGTGAGCGGTCCGCTGTGCGATCCCGAGGCCGTTGCGGCGCTGATCGAAGTAGGCGTAGGGGCGCGCGTGACGCTCGGCATCGGCAACAAGCTCGCGCGCGAGGGCGTTGCGCCGCGCGCGCCGTTCATGGCCACCGGCGTCGTGCGCGCCATCACCGATGGCGACTACGTGATCACCGGCCCGACTTATACCGGCCAGCGCGCCTATATGGGACGCGCGGCGGTGCTCGACACGGGCGCGGCCACGCTGGTGGTGACCGAGCGCACGCACGAACCGTGGGACCTCGGCGTGTTCGAGAGCGTGGGCATCGATCCGCGCCGCGCGCGATTTCTGCTGCTGAAATCGCGCATGTATTGCCGGCCCGTGTTCGTGCCGATCGCGGCCGGGCTCGTTGAATGCGACAGCCGTGGCGTCACGGGATCGGACTACGGGCTCTTTCATTACGCGCGGCTCGCGCGCCCCGTTTATCCGCTCGATGAGGAAACCGCGTGGCGCGAGCGGTGATCCCATGCCACAAGCCTGGTAATCCGAACGATTGTCGATAACGCATCCAGGCGCTCACCAACCGCGAAGGCTGGCGCGCTGCTCGACGCAGACTGAATTCATAATCTTGGCGTGCGTTGATTGGGCGGAATGGGCCGTTCAGTGTTCGTCGAGGGCGCGCACGATCGCTCGGCACGCCGCGGGCACGGGGCCGATCACCGGAATGGCGAAGCGTTGCCCGAGCGCCTGCGCCGCACGGCCTAGTGGCCCGCCGCCGATCACCACGGCTTGCGCGCCATCGGTCTCCAGGCAGGCCCGGACGGCCTCCGCTAGCGCGGCTTCGAGCGCCTGCGGATCGTTCCCGCGCTGCGTAGGGTCGCCCGGCGTGAAGTGCGCTCCGGTAAAGGCGGCGGCGAGCCCAAGCTGCCGGACTTTCCTGTCGATCGACGCAGCCAGCGCGGGCGTGGTGGTGGCGATGCCGAAGCGGCCGTGTTGCGCCGCCTCGTGCATGGCCGCTTCGCCTATGCCCACCACCGGCACCGTCAATCTGCGCCGCAGCGCCTCGATGCCGGGGTCGCCAAAGGCCGCGACAATGACACCGCCGGCATCGCCCACGTCGAGCGCACCGACCGCATCCGCGGCCGCGCGCAGGTCGTGCTCCTCGACGATCATCGGCACGCCGCTCGCCATCGTCAGGCCACGGACTTCCGCTTGCGCACCGAGACTCGCGCGCGCGATCTCCAGCATCATCTGCGTGGTGGCCTGCGACGTATTAGGGTTGATGAGCAGGATAGGGTTCATTTCACTCCGGGAATCACGATCGGCCGGTGGAAGCGGCGCTCAGCGCGAAGATAACGTACATGGCGACCGGTGGGATGGAAGTCGAGTTTCAGCATGACTCCTCCCATTGGATTTTGCATGAAACATTACATTTTCATAACTAACGGCCCTGCTGGTCTCCACGTTAGACCATAGGCCGAATGGACCATGGCGCGGCAGGGGGCTCCCACTATCTTGTCTGCATTCGATGCGAGGCCGAGTCACTACGGGCACGAAGCCACAGGCGCCCCGCACGTTTGAACCAGGAGACGGTCCATGAAGCGCACGAAAAACGTGTGCGCGCTTACCGTTGCGGCACTGGCTACTGTCGCGGCCGTAAATTACTCGACGGACGCTCCCGACCAGGATCGGTATGCCGCCAGCGCATCGCCTTGCCGCTCGGCAGATCCAAGCGGCCAGCCCCACGACTGCGCACCGCTGGATCGGTCCCGCCTGACCATTGCCGCTTTGCGCGGCATGTGAAGCACACCGCGATCTTCCGCGTTCGACTCCCGCCTGATTGAAAATCAGCCTGGGCATTGTGCGATTCATGCCGCATTTTTAAGCCGCGATTTATGTCGTGATTTTTGCGGGGATTTATTTATGTTTTTTTTAGCAATCGGCGAAGGTAGGCTCCATGCTATTGACTAGCAAAAGGGGCAAATCATGTCCGGAGCGCCTGCGTCCCGCGCGCCGTCGGCCAAATCGCTGAAAATCGACGCGATCCGGTTCATGGCGGCGCTCTGGGTGATGCTCTATCACTTTGGTCCACCGCCGTTCAAGGCGTTCTTTCCGGCCTCGCTCGCGGGCGTCGGCGGCGCGCTGTGGTCCGGCTCCGTATTGCTATTCGCGGGACCGGCCGCCGTAATCGTGTTTTTTGTCATCTCCGGTTATTGCATTCATAACGCGTATCATCGAGACGCCACGCTGCGGCCCATTAATTATTTTGCATCGCGTTATGTGCGCATTGGATTGCCGCTCGCCGTCGTTGCGCTGCTCTGCCAGCCGCTCGGCAATGCCGCCAATCTGCTGCAATCGGTGCTCTGGTCCCTTTACTGCGAGATTGTCTACTACACGATCTACCCGTTGCTGCGCAGACGCTTTCGCTACGTGGGCGAGATGATCGTCGGCGTGGCGCTTGCCGCTGCGGTGATGGTCTGGTACCGGCACACGCATACGCAGCTCGTGTGCGCGCATTGCGTCTATGAAAACTATGGCGTGGCCGGCACTGCGTTCCTGTATCTGCCAGGCTGGCTGCTTGGCTGTCTCGTGGCCGAAATGCACCGCACTGCCATCGACGGCCGCGCGAGCTTTCGCGCATCGGCGCTCACGGCGAGCATTGCGCGCTGCATCGGCGCTGTGTCGGGATGGCTCGCGAAGCATCTGGCCGCCGCGCGCGTGGTGATCGTGGCCGCTGGATCGTTCACGTTCCTGCTTGCGTCCACCTCGCATATCAAACCGGCTTTTCTGCCGTTCATCGGGCCGGATATCACGTTGCCGGTGTTTCAGTTCGTCGTGGCCGGCTGGATTGCGGCGGAAACGGCCACCCACGGAAGCAGCGCATTCTGGCGCTACGCGGGTGCGCTCGGCGCGTGGTCGTACAGCCTGTATTTGTGCCATAAGCTTGCGCTCGCCATTCTTGGCGTGACCGGCTATCCGCAGGGACAAACGCTTGCATGGCTTGCAACTGTGGCCGTTGCGATTGCAACGAGCTACGCGTTCTATTGCGCCGTCGAGCGGCCGTCGCACCGGCTCGCGCATCGCCTGAGAAAGTTTGTTGCGAAGGCGCCTGCGCAATCGGTGGTCGATTGAGGAGACGGGGGCAAAACTCCATGAATCGACGCATTCACATCATCGACACAACGCTGTTGCGCAGTGCTTGTTACGAGCACGGCCTGGCGCATCAATGTGAACGAAGCTGTCACGGCGAGCGGCCTCAGTCCTTGCCCCAGCGCCAGCGGGGCGGCTCGCCCTTGAGCCAGCACACGACAACGAGGACAACGCTGTACAGCACGACCAGCGAGATGAAGGCCGCGCGATGCTGGTCCGGCGGTGCAAAGCGCACGGTGGCGCCAATCAGCGCGAAATAGACGAGCAGGACCGCCCATCCTTGCCAGCGGGCCGGCAAGCCCCAGCCCCAGCCATAGCGTTTGGCCCGAAACCAGTAGTCCGGTGTGGGTGACATGATGCAATCTCCTGTTGCGCGCGCGGCACATAGCGGCCCGTAGCAGCTCGTAGCGGCTCATGGGCGGGCCGCGCGGTCGATGTCCATTCGCGTATTGTCTTCGATTTCGCCTCCCGGCCGAAGCGACGATCTATCATGCGGGGATTGCCATTCATGCTCGTGTCCCGCCATGCGTATCGCTCCTTTGCCGCCTCTTCCATGTCTGGTCGCTTTTGAAGCCGCGGTGCGGCACGCAAGCTTTACGCGGGCGGCCAGCGAATTGCACCTGACGCAAAGCGCAATCAGCCGCCAGATTCAGCAGCTCGAGGAATTTCTCGGGCGCTCGCTGTTCGTGCGCGAGCATCGTTCGCTGCGCCTCACCATCGCGGGCGAGCAATATGCCGCGCAAATCCAGCGCTTGCTCGCACAATGCGCCGACGCAACGCGCGAGGTCATGAAGCATTACGGCGATCTCGAACTGACCGTTGCGTGCTCATCGGGCGTCTCGGTGCTCTGGCTCACGCCGCGGCTTCCGGCGTTTATTGCAGCCCATCCGAACGTCAAGCTGCGCCTGATCGTGCGCGACAGCCTCGCGTCGATGTCGCCGGCGGAATTCGACGTGGGCGTCTATTACGTGCGCCAGCAGGCGAGCGCAGCCTATACCGCACGCCGGCTCTTTCACGAAGAGGTCTTTCCCGTCTGCTCGCCCGCGTATCTGGCGGGCCGCACGCTCAATGCGGGCGACCTTGCGAACGAGACGCTGCTGCTGCTCGAAGACGGGCAGCGCCAGTGGATGTCGTGGCCCGAATGGCTTGGCCTGAACGGCGTGAACATGCCCAAGGCCCCGCGCAGCATCACGATCAATCACTACCCGCAAATCGTGCAGATGGCGATTTTAGGCCAGGGCATCGCGCTCGGGTGGCGCTACATGATCGACGCATGCCTGAACGAAGGCTTGCTCACGCGCGTCTTGCCGGCAATGGCCAGCCACGGCGGCGGCTATTACGTGCTTTCGCCCAACGATCGCGCGGAGAACCAGGCGGCGCGCCTGTTCACTCGCTGGCTATTCGAGCAGGCACAAGCGCAAATGCCGGCGCAGTCATTCGCGCAGTCATCCGCATAAGCACAACCCAAAAGCGCGGCGCAAAAGCACGCCAAAAGCGCTTCGCATGCGCCTGGCGCATGCATGCATGCGAATCTTTCGTTTCAGGAATTAGCGCGAGTGTCCTTAGCATGTCTCTCATGCGGGCAAGTCCCGCTCCGATCAGAAAAGGGAGGAGACGATGCAAGGAACACTTTCGCAAAACGCAGTGCCCGCCGTCCACATAGCCGCGCGGCAGCGGCGCCGCGCCATCATTGCGACCGTGCTGGGCAATGGCCTCGAATGGTTCGACTTTACCGTCTACAGCTTCTTCGCGGTCATCATCGCGAAGCTGTTCTTCCCCACTGGCAACGAGCTGAGTTCCGTGCTGCTCACCGTGGCGACCTTCGGCGTGGGCTTCGTCATGCGCCCGGTGGGCGGCATCGTGCTGGGCGTCTACGCCGACAAGGTCGGCCGCAAGGCCGCGCTCTCGCTCACCATCTTGCTGATGGCGCTCGGCACGGCCATCATCGGCCTCGCGCCCACGTACGACCAGGCGGGCATCGCGGCACCGTTGCTGATCGTCGTTGCGCGGCTGCTGCAGGGCTTTTCCGCCGGCGGCGAAATGGGCGGCGCCACCGCATTTCTCACTGAGTACGCGCCGCCCGGAAAGCGCGCGTATTACTCGAGCTGGATCCAGTCGAGCATCGGCTTCGCGGTGCTACTGGGCGCGGCCACGGGCACCTTCGCCACCACCTTCCTCGATACCCAGGCGCTGTATGGCTGGGGTTGGCGCGTGCCATTCCTGCTTGGCATCCTGGTCGGGCCGGTGGGCTATTTCATCCGCAGCCAGATGGACGAAACGCCCGCGTTCAGCGCCATCGAGGAGCAGGGCAAGGAGCATTCGCCGCTCAAGGAAGTGCTCGCGCGCTTTCCGCGCGAGACGTTCGCGAGCTTTTCGATGGTGATTCTCTGGACCGTGTGCACCTACGTGCTGCTCTTCTATATGCCGACCTATTCGGTGCGCACGCTGCACCTGCCGCAATCCACAGGCTTCTTCGCCGGCATGATGGGCGGCCTCATGATCATGTGCTGTTCGCCCGTGGTCGGCAAGCTTGCCGATATCTGGGGCCGCCGCGTGTTTCTTTGCGGTTCTGCGTTCGCGATCCTGGTGCTCGCGTGGCCCATGTTCACGTGGATCAACCAGGCGCCCGGGCTGATGCCGATGCTCGTGTTCCAGACCGTGTTTGGCGTGCTTATCGCCGCTTATACCGGACCGATTCTCGCAGCCTTCGCCGAACTCTTTCCCACCAGGGTGCTCTCGACCGGGCTTTCGGTTGCCTACAATTTCGCGGTCACGATTTTCGGCGGCTTCGCGCCGTTCCTGATCACGTGGCTGATCGCCCGCACGGGCAGCAATATGGCGCCCGCGCTGTACGTGATCGTCGCTGCGGCGATCAGTCTGGTCGGCACGTTTTTCATCAAGGACGCCCGGCACGGCGAACGGCGTGCGGGATCGGCAATTCAATGAGGATGACGAATATGTCCATAACGGTAATTCACGGCGGCAATGTACTCGACCTCGTTCGCGGCGTGCTGCTCGAACATCATCATGTGGTCATCGAAGGCGAGCGCATTGTCGAAGTCACGGATCGCCCGGTCGATTATCCCAACGCCCGCGTGATTGACGCGCGCGGCAAGACTGTGATGCCGGGCTTCATCGACTGTCACGTGCACGTGCTGGCCTCCAATGCGAATCTGGGCACCAACGCCGGGCAGCCGAATATCCTCGCGGCCATTCGCGCACTGCCGATCATGCAGGCCATGCTTTCGCGCGGCTTCACGAGCGTGCGCGACGCCGGCGGCGCCGACTGGGCGTTGATGCAGGCCGTGGAGACGGGTCTCGTGCCCGGACCGCGCATTTTTCCCTCCGGCAAGGCGCTTTCGCAAACGGGCGGCCACGGCGATTTTCGCCCGCGCGGCGACCTGCTCGAACCTTGCTCGTGCTGCTTCCGCACGGGTGCGATTGCGCGCGTGGTGGACGGCGTGGAAGGCGTGCGTCTGGCGGTGCGCGAAGAGATTCAGAAGGGCGCCACACAGATCAAGATTATGGCGTCGGGCGGCGTGGCCTCGCCGGTCGATCCGATCTCCAATACGCAGTACTCCGAAGATGAAATCCGTGCGATCGTGGCCGAGGCCGAGGCGGCCAACACGTATGTAATGGCGCACGCCTACACGGCACGTGCGATTGCGCGCGCCGTGCGGTGCGGCGTGCGCACGATCGAGCACGGCAATCTCGTCGATGAGGCGGCGGCACGCGTCATGCACGAGCACGGCGCGTTCGTGGTTCCCACGCTCGTCACCTATGACGCGCTCGCGCAGCACGGCGCACAGTTCGGGCTGCCGCCCGATTCCGTGGCGAAAGTCGCAAGCGTACAGCGCGCGGGCCGCGAATCGCTGGAGATCTACGCGAAGGCCGGCGTGCCGATGGGCTTCGGCTCGGACCTGCTAGGCGAAATGCATGCGTTCCAGTGCGGCGAATTCCGGATTCGCGCCGAAGTGCTCGGCAATCTGGAAGCGCTGCGTTCCGCGACTAGCGTGGCCGCCGATATCGTCAACATGAAGGGCGAGTTGGGCGTGATCGCAGCGGGGGCGATTGCCGATGTGCTCGTGCTCGACGGCAATCCGCTCGCCGATATTGGCGTGGTGGCCAACGATGGCGAGCGCGTGGAGTATGTCCTGCAACGCGGCAAAGTAATGAAGGGCAGTTAGGATTGGGGCGGAATGTTCCAGAAGGGCGGCGTGCTGAAAATGCACGCCGCCATTTTTTATTGTGAACACATGCTGTTCTTATCACTTCATTTGGCCTTGGAATACTTCAGCAAGTGAATTGCTACTGCATTGCATGTCACGAATACGAAATGACTGCCGCCTATTATTCGAATGGCATGAAGTATGCTTCGGCGCGCAGGCGCAGCGCGCGCGGCCAGCGCGCCGGGAATAATGCTTCATGCTAGGCTGCGCGTTCACTTATCCGAATGCGTGGGATCGGGGCAACACCTGTGCTTGAAGTGCCAACGAAGTACCCGGAACTCCGGAACGCTCGTTGAGCGCCAGGGGGAATTACGTTGTGCGTCGCGTCATTTTTCAATAAAGCCTCAACGGATAAAAGGACTCTGATGAAAACCACCCAACAGCGCAATGACCGGTTCGGCGTTGGTTTGCGAGCAGCGTCAGCGGCGCTGATGCTCGCCGGGCTAATGCAGAGCGCTCATGCGGCAACCGAAATCCAGTTTTGGCATGCGATGGAAAGCCAGCTTGGCGAGCGTGTGAACGAGATCGCACAGCAGTTCAATGCGTCGCAAAGCCAGTACAAGATCGTGCCGGTCTTCAAGGGCACCTACGACCAGACAATGGCAGCGGGCATTGCTGCATATCGGAGCGGCGACGCGCCGGCGATCCTGCAGGTGTACGAAGTGGGCACCGCCACGATGATGAGCGCGAAGAAGGCAGTCGTGCCGGTGTACGACGTGATGACGAAGGCCGGTGTAGCGTTCGACGAGAAGGCGTTCGTGCCGACCATCGCGAGCTACTACAGCGACGCGAAGACGGGCCATCTGGTGTCGATGCCGTTCAACAGCTCGACGCCGGTGCTCTACTACAACAAGGACGCATTCAAGAAGGCCGGCCTGAATCCGGACGTACCGCCGAAGACCTGGGCCGAACTCGCCGACGATGCCGCGAAGCTCAAGGCGTCGGGCATGGCCTGTGGCTTCACGACCGGCTGGCAGGGCTGGATCCAGATCGAGAACTACAGCACATGGCACGCTGCGCCAATCGCAACGCGCAACAACGGTTTCGACGGAACCGACGCCGAACTCGAAATCAACAAACCGCTGCAGGTCGCGCACATCGCCTTCCTGCAGAACATGGCGAAGCAGGGCACGTTCACCTACGTGGGCCGCAAGGACGAAGCCACCGCCAAGTTCTATAGCGGCGACTGCGGCATCATGATGGGCTCGTCGGGCGCGCTCGCGAATGTCCGGCAGTACGCGAAGTTCAAGTACGGCACCGGCATGATGCCGTACGACCCGAGCGTGAAGGGCGCGCCCCAGAACGCGATCATCGGCGGCGCAAGCCTGTGGGTGCTGGGCGGCAAGAATGCCGATACCTACAAGGGCGTCGCGCAGTTTCTGGCCTACCTGACGTCGGCGCCCGTCGCTGCGAAGTGGCATCAGGACACGGGCTATCTGCCGGTCACGAAGGCGGCCTACGACCTCACGCGCCAGCAGGGCTTCTACGAGAAGAATCCCGGCGCCGATACGGCGACCAGGCAGATGCTGAACAAGCCGCCGCTGCCGTACACGCGCGGCCTGCGTCTTGGCTACATGCCGCAGATCCGCACGGTCGTCGACGAGGAACTGGAGCAGGTCTGGGCAGGCAAGAAGACGCCGCAGGAAGCGCTCGACAGCGCGAACTCGCGCGGCAACGATTTGCTGCGCCGCTTCGAGAAGTCGGCAACCCAGTAAGCGGGAACCTCGATACATGGAACGCCGGACGAATTTCGGGGCGGGGTGGCTGCCCTGGCTGCTGATTGCGCCACAACTCGCGATTACGATCGTGTTTTTCCTGTGGCCCGCGGGCGTCGCGCTCTGGCAGTCCACTTCGTCTCAGGATGCGTTCGGCATTTCCACGGTATTCGTTGGGCTCGCGAACTTCAAAGGGCTGTTTGCAGACCCGCTATACCTCGCTTCGTTTCGCACGACGCTGGTTTTCAGTGCGCTCGTCACCGCGATCGGGCTCGTGGTGTCGCTGTTTCTCGCGGCGATGGCCGATCGCATCACGCGCGGCAAGCTCGTCTACCGGACACTGCTGATCTGGCCTTATGCGGTCGCACCCGCGATTGCCGCGGTTTTATGGGGATTCCTGTTCAATCCGAGCATCGGCATCGTCACGTTCGTGCTTGCAAAAGCAGGCATTACGTGGAATCACGCGCTCAACGGCGGCCAGGCGATGGCGCTCGTCGTGATGGCATCGGTCTGGAAACAGGTCAGCTATAACTTTCTGTTCTTCTATGCGGGCCTGCAGGCCATTCCCCGCTCGTTGATCGAGGCGGCTGCGATCGACGGCGCGGGACCTGTGCGGCGCTTCTTCGGTATTGCGCTGCCGTTGTTGTCGCCTATCAGCTTCTTTCTGCTGGTCGTCAATCTGGTGTACGCGTTCTTCGACACGCTTCCGGTAATCGACGCCGCGACGGGCGGCGGCCCGGGGCAGGCCACCAAAACGCTCGTCTACAAGATTTTTACCGAGGGTTTTCAGGGACTCGATATCGGCAGCTCGGGCGCACAGTCAGTGGTTATGATGCTGATCGTCATCGGGCTGACGGTGGTGCAATTCCGCTTCGTCGAACGCAAGGTGAAGTATTCATGATCGAGAACCGGCGCGGATTCGATCTGTTCTGCCACGCAATGCTGATCGCCGGCGTTGCGGTCATTGCGTTTCCGGTGTACGTGGCTTTTTGCGCGGCGACGATGAACGAGGCGGAAGTCTTCTCCGTGCCGCTGCGTCTTGTGCCGAGCACGCATCTGGTCGAGAACATCGTCTCGGTGTGGACGTCCGGCAGCGGCAATGCCGCCGCGCCGTTTGGCCGGATGCTCGCCAACAGCCTCGTGATGGCGCTCGTGATTTCGGTTGGCAAGATCACCGTGTCGATCATATCCGCGTATGCGATCGTGTTTTTCCGGTTTCCGTTGCGCGCGGTGTCGTTTTGGGTGATCTTTTCGACGCTCATGCTGCCGGTCGAGGTGCGGATTTTTCCGACCGTTCAGGTCGTGTCGACGCTGCACATGTTCAACGGCTACGCGGGCCTCACGCTGCCGCTGACCGCATCGGCCACGGCGACGTTCCTGTTTCGCCAGTTCTTTCTCACGTTGCCCGACGAACTGGTCGAGGCGGCGCGTATCGACGGCGCAGGTCCGATGCGCTTCTTCTGGGACGTGCTGCTGCCGCTCTCGAAGACGAATATCGCGGCGCTTTTCGTCATCACCTTCATTTACGGATGGAACCAGTATTTGTGGCCCATCCTGATTACGAATTCGCAGTCGATGACGACGGCGGTCGTCGGCATCAAGAGCATGATCGCAAGCGGGGACGCCGCAACCGAATGGCATCGCGTGATGTCAGCAACGCTGCTCGCGATGCTGCCTCCGCTCGTTGTCGTGCTGACGATGCAGCGCTGGTTCGTGCGCGGGCTCGTCGATTCAGAAAAATGAGTGCAAGAGGGAGGGGCATGAGCGGATTCGCAGCAGGCGTTCGGGTTGTTCGAGTGGTTCGAGTGGTTCGATCGACGCGGGAGGGCGACGCATGGCGGCCCTGAAACTCGACGGCGTGCGCAAGAGCTATGACGGCAAGCATACGGTGCTGCACTCGGTCAGCCTCGATGTGGCCGACGGGGAGTTCGTGGTGCTCGTCGGGCCTTCGGGTTGCGGCAAGTCCACCCTGCTGCGGATGGTCGCCGGGCTTGAGAGCCTGACTGGCGGCACGATCTCGATTGGCGAGCGCGTCGTCAACACGCTGGAGCCCAAGGACCGCGACATCGCCATGGTGTTTCAGAATTACGCGCTCTATCCGCACATGAGTGTCGCGCAGAACATGGCGTATGGACTCAAGATCCGCGGTATCGAACGCGCGCTGATCGAGCCGCGCGTTGCAAACGCCGCGAAGATTCTCGAGTTGGACAAGCTGCTCGACCGGCGGCCTCGTGACCTTTCCGGTGGCCAGCGGCAGCGGGTCGCAATGGGGCGGGCGATTGTGCGCGAGCCGTCGGTGTTCCTGTTCGACGAGCCGCTCTCGAACCTCGACGCGAAGCTGCGCGTACAGATGCGTTTCGAGATTCAACGGCTGCATCAGCGGCTGAAGACTACGAGCCTGTACGTGACGCACGATCAGGTCGAGGCAATGACACTCGGGCAGCGGATCGTGGTGATGAACGGCGGGCACATCGAGCAGATCGGCGTGCCGAGTGAAGTGTACGAGGCGCCGGCGAGCGAATTCGTCGCGGGCTTCATGGGCGCGCCCGCGATGAATCTGCTGAAAGGGCGTCTTTCGAACGACCTGGGTTGCTTCGAAGTGGCGGGAAACGGACCGCGCCTGCCGATTGGCGCCGATGGAGGCGCGTTGCAGCTGGACGCATCCGTGCGCGCGAAGCTCGTGCCCGGAGGCGAATACACGCTGGGCGTACGCGCCGAGCACATGACGCCTGCCGCCGGCCTGCCGTCGATCGCCGTGGACGTTGAAACGTGCGAGCTGCTGGGCGCCGACAACCTCGCGCACGGTCGATTCGGCAATCAGGAAATCGTGTGGCGTCTGCCAGCGGCGCATCGGCCGCAGCCGGGCGAACGGGTCAATGTCGCATTGCTGCCGCAGTATTTGCACTTCTTCGACTCGAAGACCGGATTGCGCGTGTGACAAGCAGCTTGAATGCGCCGTCTTCCACGGCGGAAATCATCGTCTGCCCGGTTTCGTCGGAGCGTCCCTCTGCGACGCATTTATAAAATCCAGCATGCTTTAAAAATGGCGTAATTGATTCGTTGTATGTACAGCGGTAACGCAGATACATTGGCATACAACGCATTCAAATGACTCGGCTATAAATCCGTTGTAGCCCTCTATCACCACCCAAAAGGAGAAGTGAGTCATGACAGATCCCGTCAATGTCCGCCGTCGCCGCCTTCTTGGCACCGCGCTGGCCAGCGTCAGCCTCGCGGAACTCGGTTTGAGCAGCATTGCGCGCGCGCAGTCGTCGGGTGCGCGCACGGGTAGCGGCGCGTCATTCGGGCCGATCCAGCAGATCGATGCTGGCGTGCTCAACGTGGGCTACGCGCAGGCGGGGCCGGCTAACGGCACTCCGGTGCTGCTGTTGCACGGCTGGCCATACGATATCCATAGCTATGCCGAGGTCGCGCCGCTGCTCGCGGGAGCAGGCTATCGCGTGATCGTGCCGTATCTGCGCGGCTACGGATCGACGCGCTTTCTCTCGGCGGATACACCACGCAACGGGCAGCAGGCCGCGACCGCCGTCGACATCGTTGCGCTGATGGATGCCTTGAAGATCGATCAGGCCGTGCTTGGCGGCTACGACTGGGGGGCGCGCACGGCCAACATCATCGCCGCGCTGTGGCCCGAACGGGTCAAGGGGCTGGTTTCGGTGAGCGGCTACCTGATCGGCAGCCAGGCGGCAAACAAGAAGCCGCTGCCGCCGGAAGCGGAATTTCAGTGGTGGTATCAGTATTACTTCGCGACCGAGCGCGGCGCACAGGGTTACGCGGAAAACCGTGAAGCATTCAACAAGCTGATCTGGAAACTGGCGTCGCCCAAATGGAATTTCGACGATGCGACCTACGCGCGCTCAGCCGCGGCGTTCGAGAATCCGGATCACGTGGCCGTCGTGATTCACAATTATCGGTGGCGTCTCGGCCTTGCACAGGGCGAATCGAAATACGACAGCATCGAGCAGAAGCTGGCCACCGCGCCGACGATTTCGGTGCCCACGATTACCCTGGAAGGCGATGCCAACGGCGCGCCGCATCCGCAGCCCGCCGCTTATGCGAAGAAGTTTACGGGCAAGTATGTGCACCGCGATGTTGCCGGCGGCATTGGCCATGACTTGCCGCAGGAGGCGCCCAAGGCGTTCGCCGAAGCCATCTTGCAGGTGACGCATTTGTGATGCGGGGCCGCCGAGATTATTCGTAGCGACGTAAAACAAAAGGCACCGTCAACGGTGCTTTTTTCTTTCTGCATGACGAATCATCCGCGCTTGCCATCAACTCCCAGCAGACTGCGAATGGTCTGCCCGGTCTAGTCGTAACGTCCCTCTCCAGCGCGTTTGTAAACCACCTTGCCGGTTTTATCCACCGGTTCGGCGCCGTGTTTCGGGTCAGATGCAAAAGGCGCCCAGGCGCCGGTGGCGGCAATCCCGGCGAAGCATCCAGCAATGCGGCTGCCGGCATCCGCAGCGAGTCATGAGAGCAAGTCATGGGTCGCATGAAAACATATCGATTGTTTGGCTCTTCACCAACATCGAGAATGAATTCACCAAATGCGGCCGTGCATTTACGGCAGCGCAGCAGGGCATTCGAAACAACCAGGAACGTGATCCTCCATGAACCATCCCGACACCGCTGTCTGCTTCCACATCGCTCCAGCCACGAAAACCACGCAGCCCGCCACGCAGATTCCAACCTGCGGCGAGGCGCTCGTGTCCTTGCTCGAGAGCTACGGCGTCGAGTACGTGTTCGGCATTCCGGGCGTGCATACGGTCGAGCTCTACCGGGGGCTGGCCGCCTCCTCGATCGGGCACGTCACCCCGCGCCACGAACAAGGGGCGGGATTCATGGCGGATGGCTATGCCCGTGTCACAGGCAGACCCGGGGTGTGTTTCATCATCACTGGCCCCGGCATGACCAACATTGCGACGGCAATGGCGCAGGCCTATGCGGATTCGATTCCGATGCTGGTGATCTCGAGCGTCAACGCGCGACGCGAACTGGGCTGCGGCGAGGGGCGTCTGCACGAATTGCCGTCGCAGCGCGATGTCTTCGCCGGTCTCACGGCGTTTTCGCATACGCTGCTCGACGCGGACGAATTGCCAGGAGTGCTGGCCCGGGCCTTTGCCGTATTCGAAAGCGCCCGCCCGCGGCCCGTGCACATCGAGATTCCGCTTGACGTGATCGTCGCGCCGGCGGGTGGCATGAACAAGGCGCCTTCCGTATCGCCGGCTAAGCCGGCGGCCAGCGCGGACGCGCTCGCCGTTGCTGCGGATCTGCTCGCCACCGCGCGCCGGCCGCTCATTCTCGCAGGCGGCGGGGCGGTGCGTGCGGCGGTGGAATTGCGCGAACTCGCCGAACGCCTGCAGGCGCCGGTCGCGCTTACTGTCAACGCAAAAGGACTGTTGCCATGCGGTCATCCGCTCCTGATCGGCTCAACACAGTCATTGCCGCCGACGCGCGCGATGGTGCGCGAGGCCGATGTCGTGCTCGCGGTCGGCACGGAGCTTGGCGAGACCGATTATGACGTCGTCTTCGACCGGGGTTTTGGTATCGAGGGGCAACTGATCCGCATCGACATCGACGCGCAGCAGCTGATGCGCAACTTCCGTGCGGACGTCGCGATTGCCGGCGATGCGCAGCAGGCATTGGGCAGCCTGTCGAAGCGGCTGCATGAACTGCCCGTTCCCGCACCTCAGCCCAACTGGGGTGCGGATCGCGTCGCGGAAGTGCGGCGCGCCGTGCTGGCATCGTACGACGCGCCTACACGGTCGCAGAAGCACCTGATCGACACCATCGCCAGCGCGCTGCCCGGCGTGATCATCGCCGGCGACTCGACGAGCCCGGTTTACTCGGGCAACTTCGTGCACGATGCTCCGGCGCCGCGCTCCTGGTTCAATTCATCTACAGGTTACGGCACGCTGGGCTATGGCTTGCCGGCTGCGGTGGGCGCAAAGCTCGCCGCGCGCGATCGGCCCGTTGTCTGCCTGATCGGCGACGGCGGCATTCAGTTCACGCTGCCGGAACTTGCGAGCGCGGTCGAGGCAAGAGTCCCGGTGATCGTGCTGCTGTGGAACAACCATGGTTATGGCGAGATCCGCAAATACATGACGTCGCGCGACATCACGCCGGTCGGCGTCGACATCTACACGCCGGATTTCCAGAAGCTCGCGGCCGGTTTTGGATGCGAAGCGCGACGCGTCAATACGCGGGAATCGCTCGCGACAGAGTTGCAGCAGGCGAATTTGCGCGACGTCCCGACCGTGATCGAAATCTTCGAAGCCGACTGGTTTGCACAGGTGCCGGCATGACGAAGATGCACTCCTCTCAGGTTGACGGCGTGCTGCGCACACAGCTTTATATCGACGGCGTCTGGTGCAGCGGCGAAGGCGGGCGGCGTCTTCCGGTCATCAACCCGTCGACGGAAGCGCTCATCGCCGAGGTCGACGCCGCGAGCGCGGCGGACGTAGACGTTGCCGTGAAAGCGGCAGCGGAAGCGTTCCGCACCTGGAAGAAAACCACTGGCGCCGAACGGGCGGCATGGTTGCGCGCGATTGCTCGCGGTGTGGAAACGCGCCGCGATCGTCTAGCAACACTCCAGTCGCTCAATAACGGCAAGCCCCTGGCCGAAGCGCTGATCGACGTGAGCGACGTCGCGGCCACATTCGATTACTACGCACAACTGGCGGAGCAACTCGACGAAACCGGCGAATCGGCCGTGGCGCTGCCCACCGATGAGTATCGCGCGATGATCCGGCGGGAGCCGGCCGGCGTGGCAGGCCTGATCGTGCCGTGGAACTTCCCGATGGTCACCACCGCATGGAAGCTTGCGCCGGCGCTCGCGGCAGGGTGCACGGTGGTTCTGAAACCGTCGGAGGTCACGCCGCTGCCAGAGCTGGAACTCGCCGCGATCGTGGCCGAAGCGGGTGTGCCGCGCGGCGTTTTCAATGTCGTCACCGGAACAGGCGCCGACGTGGGCGCTCCGCTCGCCGCTCATCCGCTGATCGCGAAGGTGTCGTTTACCGGCAGCACCGCAGTCGGCGAGCAGGTGATGAAATCCGCGGCCGCCACGATCAAGGGCGTGAGTCTCGAACTGGGCGGCAAGTCGTCCATCGTCGTGTTCGCCGATGCGGATCTGGACTTCGCTGTCGAGCTGGTGATGGGCGGCGGGTTTTTCAACGCGGGACAGATGTGCTCGGCGACTTCGCGCGTGCTGGTCGAACGCCCCATCGCGCGGGCGCTCATTGCACGCCTTGCCGAACGCGCGCGGCAGCTAGCCGTTGGCGATCCGTTCGTGCCTGGCGTGCAAATGGGGCCGCTGACGAACCGCGCCCAGTACGAGCGCGTGCAGCGCTACATCGCCCAGGGCAAGGCCGACGCCGCGCAGGTGATCGAAGGCGAAGTACCAGCCGGTCCAGGATATTTCGTCAAGCCGACGATCTTCGTCGATGTCCCTGCGCATAGCGCGGTGTGGCGAGAGGAAATCTTCGGCCCCGTGCTCTGCGTGCGCGCGTTCGACACCGAGGATGAGGCGATTGGCGTTGCAAACGATACCGAGTATGGGCTCGTTGCAACGGTCGTGACGGGCGACACCGCTCGCGCGCAACGCGTTGCGCGGGCGCTGGAAGCGGGCGTTGTCTGGATCAATGCGCCCCAAGCGATCTTTCCGCAGACGTCGTGGGGCGGCTACAAGCGCAGCAGTATCGGCCGCGAACTGGGGCCATTCGGGCTTGCCGCGTTCCAGGAAATCAAACAGGTATTGAGCGCAGCGCGAAACATCTGAACGATGCGGGAAAACCCCACGCCATGAGTTCATGTCATGGGCCGCATGCGGAGATTTCGTTTGTTGGCAGAAATTGAACCCAATACAGTGTATTCACTTTTGAACCGGTCGACAGGCGTTCCCGATTGACCCGAATCGATAGACCACACACAGGAGAAGACCATGGAAAGCTTCAAGCCGGGCAGGAGGCAGGCAATCAAGACCATTGGCACGGCTCTGGCTGCATCGGCATTGCCGATGCCGTTCGTTAGCACTGCAAAGGCCCAGCAACGCAGCTTCGCGGGCAAGACGCTGCGGCTGCTCACGTGGTCCGACGATACTGGCGCGGCGGCGCTGCGCAACATTGCCAATACGTTTAGCCAGAAGACCGGCGCGCAGGTTATCGCCGACCGCGCGGACGGCACGTCGGGAATGGTGGCAAAGGTGAAGGCCGCCGGCGAGCGTCCGACCTACGACGTAATCACGCTCGCGGGCGTTGGTGCGGCAGGTCTCGGCGATGCAGGCCTTCTCGCGAAGCCCGATCTGGACAAGCTGCCAAATCTCAAGGACTTGGCGCCGCAGTATCGCACTGGCGCGAACGGATTTGGAATCGGTTATCTCCTGTGGTCGGACGGCCTGATCTACAACACGTCGACCGTGAAGACGGCGCCTTCTTCATACGAAGCGCTGTGGGATCCGAAGTATGCGGGGCGTCTGTTCCTGCCGCCGCCAGAGTGGGCCGAAGCGGTCGATCTCGCGATCATCGCCGCGAAGTTGAATGGCGGTTCGCAACAGAATATCGAGCCAGGTTTCAAGAAATTGGCAATCCTGAAAGAACGCGTGATGACGCTCGGCGAGAATCCGAATCAGGTGGCCGATCTCTTCCGAACAGGTTCTCTCGATATCGGCGGCATCTATTCGCCGGCCTTCTTTCCTGCCCAGATCAGGAAGCCCGAGTACAAGATGGGCGTCACGTACGGCATGAAGGAAGGCTTCGCCACGCAGCTGATGTTCTCGGTGATTCCGAAAGCGCATCCCGGCGATATCGACCTGATCCACGCGTTCATCAACCATACGCTCGATGCCGGCGTGCAAGGCCGCATGGCCGCCGACGTATTGAACGGCCCGGTGAACTCGAAAGCGATCATTCCCGCCGAGAGCCGCGCATTCGTGCCATCGCCGCAGCAGATCGCGGAAAAGGCCGTACTGCACGACGACAAGTCGCTCGCAGTCGTGCAGGCCGCGTGGATCAAGCGCTATACCGAGATCTTCTCTTCCTGACGGTCATGGCAGCCCTTTCTTTTCGCCGGGAGAAGCCCGCAGCAGGCATAGCCGATGCCGCGGGCCGCAACGATACGCCTGCGTTGCCGCGTGTGCCACCGCTGTTGCTCCTCGCGCCCATCCTGGCTTTTCTCGCCGTGCTCGTGGCGGCGTCGCTCGCGGTGCTGCGCATGAGCTTCGGCGTCTCGGGCAACGAGTGGCGTGCGCTCACGCTCCAGAACTATGCGGATCTCCTCGATACGTATTTTCTTCACTCGCTGTGGCTGACGCTGCGTCTTGCGTTCCAGAGCATGATCTGCGCGGTGCTGCTTGCGATTCCTGTTGCGCTCGCGATGGCGCGCACCGAATCGAGGCTCGCGCGCCGGCTGCTGCTCGCAGGCGTGCTCTTGCCGCTGCTGGTCAACCTGCTGCTGCAGGGCTACGGCTGGCTGGTGATTCTTGGGCCGGCGGGGCTGTTCAATCACGCTCTGCTGGGCAGCGGCCTGATCCAGCGCCCGCTGCAATGGCTCTATCGCGAGAACGGGGTGCTGCTCGGCCTGATTCAGACCGCCTTTCCGCTCGCCGTCCTGCCGATATCGAGCGCGATGCGCGCAGTGTCGCGCTCCTATGAAGAAGCGGCGGCGACGCTCGGCGCAACCCGTTGGCAGACGCTGCGCCACGTGATGTTGCCGCTCGCGATGCCGGGGCTGGTGTCGGGCGCGCTGCTGGTTTTCGCGTACAACGCGAGCGCATTTGCCGTACCGCTGCTGCTGGGTGGCCGGCGCGTGCCGATGCTGGCTGTGCTGGTGCACGACCAGGTGGCGCCGCTGCTCAACTGGCCCGCCGCGTCTTCATCCGGCGTCGTGCTGATGGTCGCGACGCTTGCCGTGATGGCGCTTTCACAGCGGCTGGTGCGCCGCGTAAAACACAACGGGGAGTCCCGCCCATGAGTACCCTGCGCCTTCCATCGGCCATGCCGGGCCGCCTGAGCCGCGCGACGGGTCTGCTCGCGACCATCGTGCTGTTCATCGCCGCGCTGCCGATTCTGACCATGATCACCATGTCGTTCGGCAATTCGGACACGCTCGAATTCCCGCCGCAAAGTTTCGGCCTGCACTGGTATCGCGCTGCGTGGCAGACGTTCGTGTCGCCGGATGCCAGCGACACGCTTTCGATGGGCACTGCGCTCACGACGAGCCTCGTCGTCGCGATATCGACGATGGTGATTGCCACGGCCGTGTCGGCTCCAGCCGCTTACGCGTTGTCGCGCTACCGCTTCCGGGGCAAGGCCGTGGTCGAACAGCTCGTTGCGCTGCCGCTCGTTTATCCGCTCGTGATGCTGGGCCTGTCGCTGCTGCTGGTATTCAACGTGCTGCCCGTGGAGCTCGGCATGGTACGACTCATCGTCGCGCATGTGATTCTGGCGCTGCCGTTCACAGTGAAGAACTGTGCAGCTTCCGTGGCGTCGATCGGCCCCGAGTTCGAGGAAGCAGCCTGCCTGATGGGCGCGAGTCCGCGCCGTGCGTTGGTCGATGTCGTGCTGCCGTTGATGCGGCCAGGCATTCTCGCCGGCATGCTGTTCGCGTTCATCATCTCGTTCAATGAGTTCACCGTAACGTTCTTCCTGTACAGCATCGACACCATGACCTTGCCGGTCTGGCTCTATAGCCGGACGGTGTCGTCGCTCGACCCCACCGTGTTCTCGTTCGCGGCGTTCATCGTGCTGATCGACTTCGCGCTGATCTGGCTGCTCGAAAGGCTGGTCGGCGATGAAGGTGTTGCACTGTAATTGCCGCCGACACAGCGTTCGACAGCACAAGGATCTCTCATGACCCATCTGACACTTCAGTCCATCACCAAGCGCTTCAACGCCACGTACGCGGTCGACCACGTCGACCTGAGCGTGCCGGACGGGAAACTCGTCTGCTTTCTCGGGCCCTCCGGTTGCGGCAAGACCACGCTGATGCGGATCATTGCAGGTCTCGAGACGCCCACATCGGGCAGCGTGACGTTCGCCGGCCGCGATCTGACGCAGGTGCCGGCCAACCGCCGCGACTTTGGCATGGTGTTCCAGTCGCTCGCGCTGTTTCCGCACATGACGGTCGCGGAGAATATCGCCTATCCGCTGCGGCTGCGCCGCGTCGAACGCAGCGCGCAGGCGAAGCGCGTCACCGAACTGCTCGAGATGATCCAGTTGCCGCATATGGCCGAGCGCAAAGTTACGCAACTGAGCGGCGGGCAGCGGCAGCGCGTTGCGATCGCACGCGCGATCGCGTCTTCGCCGAAGCTGCTGCTCCTCGACGAGCCGCTTTCCGCACTCGACGCGAAGCTGCGCGAAGCCATGCAGGTCGAAATTCGCTTGCTGCAGCAACGCCTCGGTATCACGACGATCATGGTCACACACGATCAACGCGAGGCGATGACGATGGCCGACGAGATCGTCGTGATGGAAAAAGGCCGCATCGCACAGGTCGGCAAACCGCTCGATATCTATCGCGATCCAGTCAACGAGTTCGTCGCGGATTTCATAGGACTGGGAAACATTCTGCCTATTACCTTCAATGACGGGACGATCGGGCTGCCCGGCGGGCAATCGATCGTCATGAACGTTCCCGCGCGCGTGGCGGATGCCCCAGACGACATCCGGCTGCTGATCCGTCCCGAGGACGTGTGTGTCAGGCCTGCGAGCACGAAGCCAGGTCAGAACGCCTTGCATGGCAAGGTGACATTCGTTAGGGACGTTGGGGCGTCGATCGAGGCCACGATCGAATGCGATGGCTTCACGCTCACGGCAGCCACGACGCCGCGCGAGACGCCCGACGTTCGGGTAGGCATGCCGGTGCTGGCCGAATTGCCGGCCCACGCGTGCAAGCTCATTGCGGCGCGCACGACACCGCGCACGACACATTGAATTCTTTTACCACCACAAAGCCGTACCAGGAGACACCCCATGAGCACCGCGACCCAGACCTATCATCCCCTGAAGCGCGTTTTTGCGCGCGTGACGGCTTCCGTTGCCTTCGCTGGCATGGCAGGCCTTTGCGCATTCGCACCACTTGCGCATGCGGACGCGCTGGACACCATCCAGAAGTCGGGCGTGGTGCGCATTGGCGTGTTCGAAGACTATCCGCCGTTCGGCTCGATCGGCCCCGATATGAAGCCGCAAGGCTACGACATCGAAGTCGCGAATCTGATCGGCAAGACGCTCAACGCGAAGGTCGAACTGGTTCAGGTCACGGGTGACAACCGCATGGCCTACCTCGCGGACCACAAGACGGACATGCTGCTCTCGGTCGGCCAGACGCCGGAACGCGCGAAAGTGATCGACTTCTCGCAGCCGTATGCGCCGTACTACCTCGCGGTGTTCGGGCCAAAGTCGCTCGCAGTGAAGAACGCGAACGACCTTGCCGGCAAGACGGTTGCGGTGGCGCGCGGCACGCTCGAGGACCTGAGCGTCAGCAAGGTCGCGCCGCCCTCGGCGACCATCAAGCGCTTCGACGACCCGAACGGCGCGATCTCTGCATTCCTGTCCGGTCAGGCACAGTTGCTGGTGGTGGGAAACGATGTTGGCGCAACGATCATGGCACGCCATCCGGCCAACAATCCGGAGCAGAAGTTCTCGCTTTTCAGCTCGCCGGACCACGTCGGCCTGAACAAGAACGAGGCGCGCCTGAAGGCGAAGGTCGACGACGCCATTGCGGCGGCGAAGAAGGACGGCACGATGAACGCCATCTCCCAGAAGTGGCTGCGTGCGCCGCTGCCGGCCGATCTTTGATTAGCGCAGCTTTTCTTTAACGGAAAAACGGGTGGCGTCACGATGACTTACACGTTTGATTTCAGCGACTTCGTCCCGTACGTGGGCATGCTCGCGCACGGTGTCGCGGTGACGCTCGTCCTCACGGCAATTTCGACGGTGCTGGGCGGCATCGTCGGCATTGTCGGCGCGATGGTTGCCGTTGCGGGAGGCAAGGGCGCGCGGGCGCTCGTGGCGGCGTATGTTGAATTGATCCGCAATACGCCGTTTCTGGTGCAGCTATTCTTTGTGTTCTTCGGTTTGCCGAGCCTCGGCGTGCATATCGACGAGATGCAGGCTGCCGTTCTGGCGATGACCGTCAATCTGGGCGCCTATGCGCTCGAAATCGTCAGGGCGGGGATCGACTCGATTCCGCGCGGTCAGCTTCAGGCGGCGATGGCGCTTGGCTTGCAGGGCCGCCAGGTATTTCGCCACATCGTGTTGCCGCAGGCGCTCGCGAACGTTTTTCCGGCGCTGCTCGGCCAGGTCCTGATCGTGATGCTGGGCTCGGCCGTGGTTTCGCAAATCTCGGTGCCCGATCTCACGTACGCTGCCAATTTCATCCAGTCGCGCAACTTCCGGTCGTTCGAAAGCTACATCATCGCCACCGCGATCTATCTGCTGCTGTCGATCGTGCTGCGCCTCGTGATCAACCGGCTGTGCAAAGGACTTTTCGCGGGACGCTCGGCGCGGGGCACCGCCAGCGCATCGCGCAACGGACTGCGCGCATGGTTTTCGGCCCGTGCCGCCGCGGTGTCCGGCATTCAGACGGAGCGTTCGTAATGGTCGAATTTTCGCTGTGGGATATCGCGCGCAACCTGTTGCTCGCTGCGCGCTGGACGGTCGTGCTCTCGCTGATCGCCTTTATCGGGGGTGGCGTAGCAGGGTTCGTACTGCTTGCCATGCGCGTATCGCCGGTATCGTGGCTGCGGCGCGTCGTGGTCTTGTATGTGGAGCTGTTTCAGGGCACGCCGCTCCTGATGCAACTGTTCCTCGGCTTTTTCGGCTTGCCGCTGCTGGGCATCGACGTGTCGCCGTGGCTTGCCGCGACTGTGACGCTCACGCTGTACACCAGCGCTTATCTGGTCGATATCTGGCGGGGCTGCGTCGAGGCCGTGCCGCGCGGGCAGTGGGGCGCAGCCGCGAGTCTCGGCATGACCTGGACCCAGCAGTTGCGCTACGTGATCTGGCCGCAGGCGTGGAAGATCGCCGTGCCGCCCACGGTCGGCTTTCTCGTGCAGGTTGTAAAGAGCACGGCGCTGACCTCGATCGTCGGTCTCACCGAGCTGACCAAGACCGGCACGATGATCACGAACGCTGCATTCCGGCCGTTCCCGATCTACGCCATGGTGGCGCTGATCTACTTCGCGATGTGCTTTCCGCTCACCTGGTATGCGCGTGTGCTCGAACAGCGGTATCAGCGCGCCCGGCACCGCTGAAGCGGCTGGCGTGGCGCTTGATTCGGTTCCCTATTTTCAGAAGCAGGTCTCAACATGATTTCCATCAGCAATGTATCCAAGTGGTATGGGCAGTTTCAGGTGCTGACCGATTGCACGACCGAAGTGAAGAAGGGCGAAGTCGTGGTCGTCTGCGGGCCGTCCGGCTCCGGCAAATCGACGCTGATCAAGACCGTCAATGGACTCGAGCCGTTCCAGAACGGCGACATCACGATCAATGGCGAATCGGTCGGCGACAAGCGAACGAATCTGCCCAGGCTGCGCTCGAAAGTCGGGATGGTTTTTCAGCACTTCGAACTTTTTCCGCACATGTCGATCGCCGATAACCTGACGCTCGCACAGACGATAGTCCTTGGCCGCCGAAAGGACGAAGCCACTGACAAGGCCTTGCGGCTGCTTCATCGTGTCGGGCTGCGCGCGCACGCGGACAAGTATCCCGCGCAACTGAGTGGCGGGCAGCAGCAGCGGGTTGCGATTGCGCGTGCGTTATCGATGGACCCGGTTGCCATGTTGTTCGACGAGCCCACATCGGCGCTCGATCCGGAAATGATCAACGAGGTGCTCGACGTGATGGTCGAACTGGCTCAGGAAGGCATGACCATGATGTGCGTTACGCACGAGATGGGCTTCGCGAAGAAGGTCGCCCATCGGGTGATCTTCATGGACCACGGCCATATTGTCGAGGACGATCAGAAGGAAGCGTTCTTCGCCAATCCGAAATCGGAACGGGCAAAGGATTTTCTGTCGAAGATCCTGCATTGACCGTTTTATTTGCGAAACGTTTTTGTATCACCTCAAGTCACACCCGCTATCTTTCTCATGCGACGACTCCCGCCGCTCAACGCGCTCCAGATTTTCGAGGTGGTTGCTCGTTGCCGCA
This sequence comes from Paraburkholderia sacchari, assembly GCF_000785435.2. Taxonomy (GTDB): domain Bacteria; phylum Pseudomonadota; class Gammaproteobacteria; order Burkholderiales; family Burkholderiaceae; genus Paraburkholderia; species Paraburkholderia sacchari. The sequence continues at coordinate 380,952 of NZ_JTDB02000004.1, forward strand.
GTTTTACGCGTGCGGCGGACAACCTGTGCATCACGCAAGGGGCGGTGAGCCGCCAGATTCTCGCGCTGGAGGAATATTTCGGGTTTCCGCTTTTTATCCGCCACGTAAAGGGGCTCACCCTGACGTCGGAGGGGGAGCGGTTGCTGCCCACCGTCAAGGAAAGCTTTGCGCGCATCGAGGAGGTTTCGCAGCGCCTGACCCGGCAGCGTACGGGGCTGGCGCTGAAGGTGCCGACCTGCGTCATGCGCTGGATGCTGCCGCGAGTCATGCGCTTTCAGGTCGACCACCCAGACCTTCAGGTGCAGATCACGACAACCTGGCAGCACGACGTCGACTTTCTGGTCGAGCCATTCGATGCGGCAATCGTCTATGGGTTCTCGCCCGGCGCCGAAGTCTGCGCGGTTCCCTTGTTCGAGGAACGGCTGACACCCGTGTGCTCACCGGCGCTGATGAAAGACAAGCCGCTCGGGAGCGCGGGAGATCTTGCGCAGCACACGCTGCTGCACCCGACCCGCGATCATCGCGACTGGAAGCTCTGGCTCGATCATGTCGGCGCGCGCGATGTGAGCCCCGACGCCGGGCCGGAGTTCGAAACGCTCGATCTGGCCACGAATGCGGCCATGCAGGGCTTTGGCGTGGCACTCGGCGACCGGACGCTGGTCAGCGAGGATGTGAGCACGAAGCGCCTCGTCCTGCCATTCGATGCCGCGATAGAAACAGGCGCGCGCTACTATTTCGTCTATCCCGAGTCCGCCGCGCAGCAGCCGAACGTGAAGATTTTCAGCGAGTGGATTGCAAAGCATCGGGAATAGCCGCATTGGACGCCCCATGCGATGTCAACGAACGACTCGCCGATGGCGAAAAACGGTTCGCGAGCGACGTGTTCCGTGTTATTCGCCGTTGCCGCTCACCCGGTCTGCTTCGGCGCCTGCGTGTTCCGGCGCGTAATCGCCGAGGGTGGCGACCGATTTCGCATACCGGCTAATCGATGGAAGCGCCGAGAGCCCGTGAGCAACGATGCTGAGAAGCACCGTGGCCATGACCGTGAGCCTGATCGTCGGCTCGCCGGGCAAGCCCGTTTCGCCTTCCAGATAGACGAGCCCGAGAACGATGGACGCGAGCCCTCGCGGGCCGAACCAGCCCATGAACAAAGTGGTCGACCGGCTCAGATGGGTGCCTTTCAGTGCGATGGCCACCGGCACCATGCGAATCAACGTCAGGCTAAGCACGCCGTAGCCCACGATCGCGAAACCGAACTTGGGCACGACGCCGGTAACCATCAGGGCGAACAGGAAAAAGACGAAGTAGTTGAATAGTTGCCCCCACTCTTCGGTGAATTCGACGCTATGCTTGCCGACTTCGCGGAACGCTACCTGCGTTGCGAGCCCTGCGACGAAGGCTGCGATGAACATGCTGGCGCCGGTGCTCTCCGCCGCGACCACGCATGCGAAGGGCAGGGTGACCACGCCCAGCTGCGCGGCTGCATCGGCCATCCAGCGCCTGCGCTGCGCGAGACTGAGCAGCCAGCCGCCGGCGAGCCCGATGCCAAGACCGATCAACGCGCCGTAACCCAACTGCTCGAGCATGAAGCGCGCGAGGACCGTGCCGCTTCGACCCATTTCGCTCGCCTCGGCCACCACGATGAAAAACATGAGGAATGGCACGGAGAGTCCGTCGTTGAGTCCCGCTTCCACGTTCAAAGCCTGGCGGATTCGCGCGGGAACCTGCGGACTGTTCACGATGATCTGACCGAGGCCTGCATCGGTCGGCGCGAGGATCGATGCGAGGATGCCCGTCTCCGGCCAGCTCAGCGCCGGAAAGACGAGCTTGGCGCAAAGCATGCCTAGCGCGATGGTGAGCAGCATGCCCACGCTGAGCAGGCGCGAAGGCAGATTGGCCTCGCCCTTGAGCATCGAAAGACGAACCCGCGAAGCGTCGGTGAACAAGGTCATTACGAGGCCCAGTTCGGCCATCATGAGCAGATCGTGGCGGTCGATCGTGAGCTCGTAAAGCGCTTCACGAGAGAAGTGCATGAGCGCGCCAGCAACGGCAAATACGATCGGGGCCGTGAGGACCGTTCGCTCGAGACGCCGGGATAACAGACTGTACAGAAAGACAGTTGCTATGAATGCAGAGATGATGGCCATCGATCGGCTCCTGCGTGCGTGGGCCGCGTCGTTGTCGACGGGATGCGGGCCTCGTGTGCGAACACGGTGGCGCCATGCACCATTCACGCGCAGGTCGCCCGAGCATCGCTTGATTCACATCAGTACTTGCGCCCTCTCGGCGCGGGCGGGCTCGGTGGCCCAGCGCCGATTTCAGTAGTTTTCATATTTTGCTGAAATATGGATGGCGGCCGAATCCCGGCATCAACGGCACCGCCAATGGCACGGGCCTTCGCCGGGTAAAATGCGCATCAACGGCGCGGGGCTAGTCTCCGGGTCGAAAGAACACGGCGGGAACACGGCGGGAACAGCCAGGAACAGGGCGGAGGCGCGGCAAGGTGGTAATCGATTATTTTTTGGCGATTCGGGCATTTCTTCAGTCCGCGGAGTTGGGCAGCTTCAGCAAGGCGGCCGAGCGGATCGAGGTGAAAACGTCCACGGTCTCGCGCTACATTTCCGAACTCGAAGCCGATCTTGGCGTCTCGCTGTTCAATCGCTCGACGCGCGGCCTCACGCTGACCGAGGGCGGACGCGTCTTCCGCGAGCGCGCGCTGCGCGTGATGCAAAGCCTCGACGAGGCGCGCGAGGCCGCTTCGTCGCTCAATAGCGCGCCGCAGGGCGTGCTGCGCGTCACCATGCCGACTTCGTTCGGGCGCAGGCACGTGATCCGCCATTTGCCCGAGTTCATGGCGCGTTATCCCAAGATCAGCGTCGATGCGATCCTGACCGACGAAATCGTGAACATCATCGAGGCCGGCATCGACGTGGCCGTGCGCATCGGCGTGCTTCCCGACTCGCAACTGATGGCGAAGCAACTCGCCACGCACCGGCGCATCGTCTGCGCGAGCCCCGAGTACCTGTCGCGGCGCGGGCATCCGGCCACGCCGGCTGAACTCGCCTCGCACGAGGCCATCCGCTTTCCGCTGACCGCCGAGGACAAGTGGGTGATCGTGAGCCCCTCGGGCCGCAGCAGTTCGGGCGAAGTCACGGTGAAGCTCGGCGGGCGCTTGCGCGTGGACGACACGGAAGCCGTGCTCTCGCTCGCGCTAGCCGGCATGGGCGTCGCGCTGCTGCCCGAATGGGCCGCGGGAGGGGCGCTGCGCGAGGGCAAGCTCGTGCGCCTGCTGCCCGGCTGGGAGGCGCGCACCTCCACCGCGACGCCCGGCGTGTGGGGCGTTTATCCGCCCCGGAAAACCGTCTCGCCGAAGGTGCGCGCGTTTCTTGACTTCTTCGCGGGGCTCTACGCGCGCGAGGGCTATTGGCAGGAGCCGTCCGCTTAAGGCGGCTCGGAGCGGACCCCGTTAGCCAGGCTTTAGTGCAGGTGCCGCAGCTTGTCCGGATTGCGCATGACGTAAATGGCGGTGATCTTGCCGTTTTCGATTTCCAGCGCGGTCGTCTGCAACTCCCCATCGGCCTCGAGCGTGACGAAGCCGGGCAGCCCGTTGATGAAGCCCGCGCGCACGAGCGTCGAGCCGTTCTTGCGGAACAGCTCCGCCAGATACGCGTGCACCTTCATCACCGATTCGAAGCCGAACAGCGGCTTGCCCGCTGCGGACCGCTTGCCGCCGCCGTCCGCATGCAGGCTCACGTCGGTGGCCAGCATGGCGCCCAGCGCGCTCATGTCGCCGCTGCGCGACGCGGCGAAGAACGCCTCTGCCAATTCCAGGCCGCGCGCTTTCTCCACGCGAAAACGCGGGCGCGACTCGCGCACATGCGTGCGCGCCCGCGCCGCGAGCTGACGGCACGCGGCGGCCTCGCGCTGGATCGTGGTGGCCACTTCGTCGAAGTCGAGGCCGAACACATCGTGCAGCAGGAACGCCGCGCGCTCGAGCGGCGAGAGCCGCTCCAGCGCGAGCATCAGCGGTAGCGTGACGTCTTCCTGATCGTCGTCTTCGACGACCGGCTCGGGCAGCCACGGGCCCACATAGGTTTCGCGCTGATGCCGCGCGGACTTGAGCTGATCGAGGCACATGCGCATCACCATACGGCGCAGGAAGGCCTCGGGCACGCGCACTTCCGTGCGATCGACCTGCATCCAGCGGATGAACGCCTCCTGCACGATGTCCTCGGCGTCGGCCACGGAGCCGAGCATGCGGTACGCCACGCGAATCAGCTTGCGCCGCAGCGGGGCGAAGCTCGCTGCAGCGTCGCCGGCGTCCCCTGCGTTTTCAGGGGCGGTCATGCCGGCGTCCGTCATGCGGCGGCCTTCGTTGCCATGGCTTTCGCCACCGCCGGATCGACCCACAGGCCGAAGCCAACCGCGAGGCGGTTCCAGCCATTGATCACGTTGATCATCAGCGTGAGCTTCACTTGTTCTTCCTGGGTAAAGTGGTCGTTGAGCGCGGCGCGGGCGCGCTCGATTGCATCATGGCCTACGGAGATGCGCGTGAGCGCCTCGGTCCATGCAAGCGCTGCGCGTTCGCGCTCGCTGTAGCACGGCGCTTCGCGCCAGGCCGAGAGCAGGTAGATGCGTTGCTCGGTCTCGCCTGCCTCGCGCGCATGGGTCGTGTGCATGTTAATGCAATTGGCGCAGGCGTTGATTTGCGAGGCGCGGATCTCCACGAGCGCGACGAGGCTGCGGTCGAGGCTGCCGGCAATGGCCAGCGAGGCGCCCATCCAGGACTTCATTTGAGCGGGGGCGGTGGCGAACGGGTCGAGCTTGGCAGTCATGGTTCCATCTCCTTCGGTTGGGTTCCACTGACATGACGAGCGAGCCTGGACCGTGTGTGACATCGGGGCAAAATTTTTTGATTCTTCCCCGATTTTTTGGGGGACGAAGGCTGATCGGCGCTCAACGGCGTTCGAACGCCACGGGTGCCAAGACATCGCGACCGGTCCGTATCAGATGTCATACAAACGCGCTATAAAGTATGCTATGTAATAGCATCGCTCGCCCCAATTTGTCCGCGACCCTGGCGGGCAGGCACGACGGGCGATGACTTCGGCATACTGGCTGCCGCCGGTGAAGACCTGCCGCATGATGCACCCGTCGACAGCGAAGAAGAGAAACAGCGCGATGCGATGATTGCATCCTGATTCAATGATCCGCAGTTCGAAGTAAATCACTCTAACGCGCAACAAAGTCCCGCTCAACAGGTTCAGGTCGCGGCCGCGCAAGGCGTGACCAGCAAAGACGTCATCAAGTCAGCTACGCCCGTTGCACCCGCAGCGGGCAATCAATCTATGGTCCGCCTGACTTTCGCAAGCGAGTCGGTGTTGACGTAAATTGGGCATGCGCAAATCTATCCGGGGTCGTGATGGGACCAGGTTCCCGCACCATGATGAGAGTCGCGCCGGGCAATCCTCAAAAAAACCTCAGCGTTCAAGCGCTGTTGTTTGCATCAGGTTGCTTGCCCGGCCGTTGAGCCGTTTATGTCTTCACGTATCTCGCGTCGCAAAACCAGGAAGTGACTCGGTACAACGGACGATATAAGCGACGCGGCGTCAGGCTGCTATGACAGCCTGTTCGCGTTGGTAGTGCGTGCCTTTGGCGAGGATGGCCCAGGCAATCCTCGCCAATTTGTTGGTCAGTGCTGTTTACGCCGACCGAAAATTGAGCCACTGGGGGCGCGGCACTTCAACAGCAATGCCCGCATCAACGAGGTTTTTCGTCATGGTCTGGCTTGTCGAGCTTCGCAAAGAATTCATCGCCATCGACATGATCTCCATTCTCGATTTGCTTTTGGCCGCTCGCCAGGACCACCTGTCACGCGACGACAGGCGCCTTCCCTGAGTCGAGCCTGAGTTGCATAAAAGCCAGATCGAGCCATGCGCCGAACTTCGTACCCACCTCCTTCATATGCCCCACATGCTCGAACCCGAGCTTCTCGTGCAGTGCGATAGAGCCAGCATTATTCGCCTCGATCCCAGCCACCATCACATGCTTGCCGATCGCGCGGGCCCGGCCAATTAGCGCTTCCATGAGCGCCAGGCCGATGCCGCGCCCGCGCTGGTCGTTGCGCACGTAGACCGAGTGCTCGACCGTATGCCGGTAGCCGTCGAAAGCACGCCAGTCGCCAAACGATGCATAGCCGAGCACCGCCTGCTGCTCGTCCACGGCAACCAGCACCGGGTAGCCGGCCTTGCGCCGGTCGGCGAGCCATGCCGTGCGGTTGGCCGCATCGACCACGGTGTCGTTCCAGATTGCGGTGGTGTTCAGCACGGCGTCGTTATAGATCGCCGTGATACCGTCGATGTCCTCAGGTCCCGCATCGCGAATGTTCATGGCCGCCTCTTCCTTTAATCCACTATAATGGATAAAGTGTATACGATAATAGACAACATAGATCAACGCATCGGCTCGCGTATTCGCGGCGAGCGCGAGGGGCGCGGCTGGTCGCTCACCGAACTCGCGGCCAGGTCCGACGTCTCGCGCGCCATGATCCACAAGATCGAGCGCGGCGAGAGCAGCCCGACGGCGTCGCTGCTCGCGAAGCTGGCCGGGGCGTTCGGCATGAGCATGTCGGCGCTGCTGGCGCTCGCGGAACTGGAAGAGGGGCGCCTGTTGCGCGCGGCGAACCAGCCGCTGTGGGTCGATCCGCAGAGCGGCTATGTGCGGCGTCACGTGTCGCCGAAGTCGGCGGCGCCGCTGAATCTCGTGGAAATCGACTTGCCGCCGGGCGCGGAAATTCCGATGCCGGCCTCGGCCTATCTGCACACGCGGCAACTAATCTGGGTGCTGGCCGGCAATCTGGTTTTTATCGAAGCGGGTGAGCGCCACGAACTGGGCGCGGGCGATTGTCTGGATCTCGGGCCACCGGGCGATTGCATTTTCAAGAACGAAAGCGCGCGCATGTGCCGGTATGCCGTGGTCGTTTCTCAGAAGGACTGATTGCGCGAGTGGAATCCCTTCCTTTCGTATCGCGTTGTGATATATAGTATATCACCGTGGCCGCAACAATATCGGCTGCAATCCGCCTTCACCTTCAGGTCCGTCATGTTCGATCCCTCGCTGTTCGGTCGCCTGTCCTTTGCCCGCGCTGAGCCTACCCAGGGCCGGTTGCCGCCGGGCCGTCATCACCTCGGTCTCGCCGATGAGCGCGACGCAGTGTTGTTCGTGCCGCCGGGCCTCGACGACGATGAACCCGTGGCGCTCTTCGTGATGTTTCATGGCGCGGGCGGCTTTCCGGAGAAGGTGCTGCCTTTTATCGAGGAACATGCGTGCCAGCACAAGTTTCTGGTGCTCGCGCCACATTCGATTTACCCGACGTGGGACATCGTGATTGGCGGCAACGGCCCTGATCTTGAGCGGCTGCGCGAGGCGCTCACGCGGGTTTCGTCGCGCTACCGCATCGATCCGGGCCACCTCGCGTTCGCGGGGTTTTCGGACGGCGCGAGCTACGCGCTTTCGATCGGCGTGACGAATGGCGATATCGTGAGCCACGTGATCGCATTTTCGGGCGGCTTTATGTCGATCTTCATGCAGGAAGGCGCGCCGAAGGTGTTCATCGCCCACGGTCTCGCCGACGAGCAGTTGCCGATCGAAACCAGCGGCCGAGCCAATGCGGCGAGACTGCGCTCAGCCGGATACGATGTTCAGTACATCGAATTCAATGGCTTGCATGTGGTTCATCCGCCTATTGTCAGCATGGCAATCGAATTCTTCCTGAAATGACGCGCGAGTCCGCTGCCGCAATGGCAGCGGCAACGAACGGGAGTCTTGCCCATGGATTTTGAAATACCGGAATCGCTGATTCATCCGTTGCTCGGAATGATAGAGACCGAATCGCTGCTCGCCATGCGGCTCAAGGAACATGGCGTGTGCCACGGCAACATGATCGTGTCGAGCAAGCTGTTCGACGCGCGCTCGCTCAATACGCTCTACGCGTTGAGCAAGACGCAGAACGAACGCATGCTGATGTTTCAGATGCTGGCGCTCGACAATATCTACAACGCGCCGCAGGCGCGCGTCATTCCGGCATTGGACCAGTTGGTGCCAGGCCTCGTCGCGTACCTGTCGCGCGACGCCATCGACGGCTGGCTCTACCAGCGCAACAAGGACGGCACGCTGCTGCCGTGGCTCGTGCACCGGATTCGCACGGTGGAGCCGGAGCAGGGCGCGCCTTATGTGGCAGTCGACATGCTGGCCAACACGATGCTGTCGGCCAATTCGGAGCTGACCGACTTTCACAAGCGCCGCTCGGGCATGACCACCTCGCTCGTGATCAATCGCCACGATATCGTCAACCGCACGATTCCCGAGTTGCTGGCCGAATTTGGCTTCTTCAAGGAATGCGCGGAGTTCAAAAACGAATACGAGCAACACGCGCAGCGCTTTCTGAAGTTTCAGCGCCGCTTTGGCGCGCAGTTCGTCGTGACGAAGGCCGCGTTCACGATGGGCGAGAAAGGTGCGGTGGAGTTGACGCGCATCGTCGACGGCGTCGTCGCCAAGTGTGTGAACGACGAGGAGCGGCTCGAGCGTCGCTTCGAAATGATTTGCGATCCTGAATTCTGGCGCGGCGCCGGCATCGCAGCAGGCTTCGAAAAAATTCCGCTGCACGGCTATGTGCACCTGTTTCATCTGGAATGGCATCGCGATATCTGGGTGCACGTGCAGCACATGCAAGAGTATCGCTACCAGCCCGAGTTGCGCGACAAGCTGGTGTTGCCGGCCCATCATCACGATCTGATCGACATCCTCACGTCGAACATGAACGTGTTCGTGCAGGACGTCGTGCCGGGAAAGTCGGGCGGCACGACGATTCTCTGCCAGGGCGCGCCGGGCCTCGGCAAGACGCTGACCGCCGAAGTCTATGCGGAAGTGGTTGGCAAGCCGCTTTATCGCGTGCATTCGGGGCAACTAGGAACCACGGCGGCCTCGGTGGGCGCGGCGCTCTCGGCCATCTTGCGGCGCGCGATGCGCTGGGACGCAGTCCTGCTGCTCGACGAAGCCGATGTCTATATCCGCCGCCGCGACAACGATCTCGAACACAACGCGATCGTCGCGGAGTTTCTGCGCACGCTCGAGTATTTCAACGGGCTGCTGTTCATGACCACCAATCGCATCGACGATGTCGACGATGCGATTCTCTCGCGCTGCATCGCGACGATCCACTACGAAACGCCGCCGAAAGCCGACGCGGTCCGCCTCTGGAAAGTGCTTTCGGATCAGTTCGGAGCGGCGCTCGGCAATGACTTGATCGAGACGCTCACGCATGCGTATCCGAACGCGAGCGGGCGCGATATCAAGGAGTTGTTGAAGCTCGTCACGCGCTATTGCAAGGCGAAGGCCATTCCCGTTTCGGAGGACGCGTTCAGGTTGTGCGCGAGCTTTCGCGGGCATGCCTGAGCCTTGCGCGTTTGCTGAACGACACTCAACCGCGCGCCTGCCGCCACTGGCGATATCGCGCGGTCAGCTTGCACGTGCGAAGCTGATCGATCACGAGGCTGTAGAGCGGCGAATAGCTGCGCCTTGGCCGTCTGCCCGCTGCGATGACGCGCAGCCGGCGCTTGACGAGCGCCATGGTCGCGAGCCCGGCCACGGCCTTGTCGCGCCATCCGACAACGGCCAGCGGCGCATCGACGGCTTGGCCATCGCGCCAGCGCTTGGGCAGATCAGGCATGCAAGCGAGCGCGCTCGCCATGGCGACCACGGCCACCGCTTGCCGGCGAATGCCGCCTGTCGTCATGACCGGCATGCGGGAAACCGCTGCAATCTCCTGTGCGAAGCTCAGGAAATACGCCTCGCGCGCGAGCGTGCGGCCGTCCGCGCTGCGCCTGAAAGGCTCCAGTGGCGTGCCGCGCTCCGGCACGACGCCGCCCGGGCCGGTCAGCGCGCGGCCGTCGATCATCACGTTGCCGGTGATCAGCAGGCCCGCCCCGCCCGCACCCCAGGCCTCGTAAAGGCGCCACAGCGCCGCGCCCGGAAGCTGGCCGGCGTCGGCCAGGTTTTCTTCCATCGCGGCCTTGGCGATGCGATTGGGCAGGGTGCCGCCGTTGGGCAGCGTGAGCGGAGCGAACAGTGAAGTCGTCATCGATTGGCCTTTTCAGCACGGGAGACGGGCGTGTGCTAAGTTTCAAGTTCACTTGAAGGTCAAGCACCATGCGGATCGGCGAATTGGCGGCGCGCACGGGCATGGCGGCCTCGGCCATCCGCTTCTGCGAGCAGAGCCGCCTGCTGCCGCCGGCGCACCGTGGCGCGAACGGCTACCGCATTTACGACGAGGCGGCCGAAGAGCGGCTCAAGCAGATTCGGCTCGCACAGCGGCTGGGCTTGTCGCTGGAGGACATGCGCGCGGCGGTCGAGGAAATGCAGGGCTTATCGAAGGAGGCGCTGCGCACGCGGCTCGACGAGCAGCGCGCGGCGCATGCATACCCCATCGATGAACAAACTCAGGGACCAACCCAAGGACCAGCCGCAATGCGCATTCTCGTGATCGAAGACGAACCCAAAACCGGCGCATACCTGAAGAAGGGCTTCGAGGAATCGGGTTACGCGGTTGACGTAGCCGCGGACGGCGCCGAAGGCTTGATCCTCGCGCGCGAAGAAGCGTACGACGTGATCGTGCTGGACGTCATGCTGCCGGCCATGGACGGCTGGTCGGTGCTCAAGGTGCTGCGCACGACGCACACAACGCCGGTGCTCTTCCTCACCGCGCGCGACGACGTGAACGACCGCGTCAAAGGGCTGGAACTCGGCGGCGACGATTATCTCGTCAAACCGTTTGCGTTCGTCGAGCTGCTCGCGCGCGTGCGCACGCTCGCGCGGCGCGGTCCCCCGCGCGAAACCGACGTGATGACGCTGGGCGATCTGGAGATCGACGTCACACGGCGGCGCGTGCGCCGTGGGGCGGCGCGCATCGACCTCACGCCGCGCGAATTCTCGCTGCTGCAACTGCTCGTGCGCCGCCAGGGCGAAGTGCTCACGCGCACGCAGATCGCTTCGTATGTGTGGGACATGAACTTCGATAGCGACACCAATGTGGTCGAGGTCGCCATCCGCCGCCTGCGCGCCAAGGTCGACGACGACTTTCCCGTCAAGCTCATTCATACCGTGCGCGGCGTGGGCTACGTGGCCGAAATCAAAGAGCCCGCCTGATGGCCGCGCGCTCGCTTACCGCCACCCTCGCGCTCTGTTTCGCGGGCACCACGCTCGCTGTGTTCGCGCTGGTGGGCAGCACGCTCTATTTCACGCTCGGCCGCGAGATCCGCCAGCAGGACGACCTCGACATCGTGCTGATCGCGCGCCATATGCGCCGGCTCGCTGCCGAGCTGCACAGCGCCGCGGACGTGCGCGAGCACGCCCCGCGCCTCACGAGCCAGGTGCTGGGCAATTCGGCGCTGGCGATGGAAGTGCTCGGCGCCGATGGCGCACTGCTCGTCGAGCACAACACGCAGGGCATCGCCGATGGCGAATTTCCCGCCACGCCACTGGCCTCGCGTCTTGGCGCGGCGCAGCGGATCACCGAAAGCGACGTGCACGAATGGCACAATCTGCGCGACGTGCCGGTGCGCGGGCTCGCCGCCGATGCGACGCTCGCCGACGGCACGCCCGTGACCGTAGTGATCGCGCGCGACATGACCGACCGCTGGCGCGTGCTCGACCATTATCGCGAGCGGCTCTATGCATACGGCTTTGCCGGCATGCTGCTCGCGTTCGCGATGAGCTGGCTGCTCGTGCACGAGGCGCTGCGTCCGCTGCGCGCCATGGCCGCGCGCGCGGAAACAGTCACGGTGGACCGGCTCGATACCGCGATAGAAGTCGATGGCGCGCCGCTCGAACTCGAAACCCTCGTGAAGTCGCTCAATGCGATGCTTGTGCGGCTGCATGGCGGCTTCGAGCGCATGTCGCAATACACGGCCGATCTCGCGCACGACATGCGCACGCCGCTGGGCAACCTGCGCGGCGCCACCGAAGTAGCGCTCGCGCGCGAGCGCACGGTGCCCGAATACGAGGCGCTGCTCGAATCGAATCTGGAGGAATGCGCGCGGCTCTCGCGTATGATCGAGAGCGTGATCTTCCTCGCGCGTGCGGAGCATCCGCAGTTCATGACCACGCTTGCCGAATTCGACGCCGTCGAGACGCTCACGCAGATCGCCGACTACTTCGAAGGGCTTGCCGACGAGGCCGGCGTGCGCATCCGCGTGACGGGCGAGGGGCGCTTGCGCGCCGATCGCGAACTGTTCCGGCGCGCTGTGAGCAACCTGCTCGCCAATGCGCTGCGCTATACGCCGCGCGGCGGCGAAATCACGCTGAGCGCGGAGCCGAAGGCCTCCGCGTTCGACGTCATCGTGGCCAATCCTGGGCCACCCATCGACGCCGCGTTGCTGGAGCGCATTTTCGACCGCTTCTATCGTGTGGACGCTTCGCGCCACAGCGGCCCGCAAGCGGAAGGCTCGGCCGGCCTGGGACTCGCGATCGTGCGCACGATCATGACGCTGCATGGCGGCACGGCGCGCGCCGAGAGCGACGCCGCCGCCACGCGTTTCATTCTTTCGTTTACGCGGCGCTGATGGTTTGCCACTGCTTTTCGGGGAAAAGCGCATGAACGACACCGAGCATTCACCAGCCCGAGACGCGACGGCGCAAAGCTGGATTCAGCGGTTGATATGCTGGTTTTGTTTCGCTATGCTAATGTTTCCACATGTCGCGTCGGCGATGGACTTCAGGATTTCCTCCGAGCCACAACGCAAGCTAAAAATGGTGATCGGCGAGGGGAAGATTCAGGATGGCGATGCGGAGAAATTTCTGGCGGCCGCCAAATTGGCTGACCGTGATGCCGAAGGGCTCGTTGTTCTCGTTTTAAATAGTCCGGGAGGAAACGTCGAGGCTGCTTTCCGGGTCGTCGACGCGATGGACAAGATCCGCGTTTATACGCTGGTTCCAGACAATGCCAAATGCGCATCGGCTTGCGCTTCCATCCTGTTTGCTTCAGGGGAACGCCGAAGTGTCGTAGGTATGGGCAGGCTGGGCTTTCACAGTTGCTACCGGCGCGATAAGAAAAACTACGCCAAGGACTCGCTTTGCAACGAGATAATCGCGGCAAACGCCATGCAAAGGGGAGTCAGCCAGGTCGCGATCAATCGTTTCGTCAAGCAATACGGCGCACAAGACATGGCGTGGGTCGGACGCGATGTCGCCTGCAAATTGCTGCAGGGGCTCTGCAGGCCGGGACTGCTGGAGACGCAATCCGCGGCGAAGACGGCACTAGCGCAAAGTCGTGATTGCAGCAAGCTGATATCCGTTCAAGCGCGTCTTATTTGCGGGGATGCGGAGCTGACCCGTCTCGATAGCACATTGGCTGAAACCTATAATCAAAAGCTAAAGGCATCGTCCAACAAGGCGCGATTGCGAGCTGACCAACGAGCATGGCTTCAAAATTCCCGCAATGTGTGCGGCGATAAAGCTTGTCTGCTACGAAGCTATCGTCTTCGTATCGATGAGCTAAAGGGGATGCGGTCGGCCTGACCGCTTTGAGGCGTTAACACTCATTAATCAAGCTTGCGCTGCGGCGGGCAACCAACGGTAAAGCGCAGGAATGGATACACCGAGGTTCCTGGCGACGTCCTTGGGCGGCACGCCGCTGGCCCGTAGCTTCTTGATGTGCGTCCATCCTTATCGAAACTCATGGGGATATTGAGCAATCTAGAATAGAGTTTAAAGAACCGTTTTCGAGAACTCCAGGAACTTCGTTTTCATGTCGTGCCATTCGTATCGCATGGCTTGTCGCAAACCTGTGATTTTTCCGCTTTCTCGGATGCCCCCTTCAACACCCCCCGATCCCACCCTCCACCGAGCGCTTCGAGCAGATGCACGCTCGCATCGAGCCGGCGCTGTGCGATCTGCTCCTCGTTGCGCTCGTTCTGCAATGCGATGGTCTGCGCCGTGACCACGTCGAGATAGTTCACGGCACCCGCTTGATAGCGATCCGTCGTGAGCTTCAGCGATAGTTCGGCAGCGCTTGTCGCGCGCTGCTGGCTGTCCGCTTCACTCGCGAGCGTGTCGAGCGCGCTCAGGTTGTCCTCGACCTGCTGGAACGCCGTAAGCACGGTTTGCCGATAGGCGGCAACCGCAGCGTCGTATTGCGCATCCGCACCCTTGAGCGTCGCTTCGCGCCGGCCGCCGTCGAACAGCGTGCCCGCGAGCTGCGCACCGAGCGACCAGAACAAGCTGGGCGCGGTGAGCCACGGCGCGAAAAACGTGCTTTCGAGCCCCGCCGATGCCGACAGCGTGAGGTCGGGATAGAAGGCCGCGTGCGCCTCGCCGATGCGCGCGTTGGCAGCAGCCACACGCCGCTCGGCGGCGGCGATATCGGGCCGCCGTTGGAGCAGCGCGGCGGGTACGCTCGCGGGAATCGCAGGCACCATGGCTGGCTCAACCACGGGCGGCAGCGAGAACGTCGAGGCCGGTTCGCCGACCAGCGTCGCGATCGCGTGCTCTAGCTGAGCGCGCTGCACATCGATGTCCTGATCCGCCGTGTGCGCGCTTTCGAACTGCGTTTGCGCCTGCGCGACCGCCGAAGCGTCGATGGCGCCGTCTGCGAGCTGCTGCTGGACGATGCGCAGCGCGGCGGCGTAAGCAGTCACGGTGTCGTCAAGCAGCTTCTTCTGGCGATCGAGCGAGCGCAGGTCGAAGTAGTCGGCTGCGAGATCGCTTGCCACCGAGAGGCGCACTGATTCGAGATCGGCCTGGCTCGCCTGGGCGGTGTCGCGCGCCTCTACCGTGGCGTCTTTTACGCGCCCGAACAGGTCGGGCTCCCAGCTCGCGCCAATGCCCACCGAGTAGTCGGGGACCGTCTTGCCCGCCAGCGAGTGGTTCGCGAGGTTCTGCGAGGTGCGGTAGCGCTGCACCGCTGTGCCCGCGGTAATCGTAGGCGAGTAGCCCGCGTGCTGATAGTCGACCATCGCGCGGGCGGCCTGAAGCTGCGCAACGGCTTGCTTCACGGTCTGGTTCGATACGTCCACTCGGGCTTCAAGGCGATTCAGTTCGTCATCCTGAAAGACTGCCCACCATGGACCACGAGATTGACCGTCGGCGGGCGCCGCTACGGCCCATCCGGCTGAAGGCTGTGGCGTGCCCGCGTAATGCGCTGACACTGCCATTTCTGGCACGCTGTAATGAGGCAGCGTCGTGCATGCCGCGAGCGAAGCGGCGGTGCAGGCCACGACGATTCGGCGCAACGGAGCAATGCAAATGTCGAACATGATGGACCTCGCCTATGCCTTGCCGCCATGCGCTGCCGTGGCCACGCGCACGCTTTGGCCATTGGCGATGGCGTCGCCGGGATTGTTGATGACGCGATCGGTGGGCGCGAGGCCGGTGGCAATTTCGATGTAGGTGCCGAAGTCGCGGCCAATGCTCACCTGGCGCAACCGCACCTTGTCGTGAGCATCCACCACCGCGATGGTCACGCCATCGGGGCGGAACAGCAGGGCGCTCACCGGCACTTCGAGCGATGGCGTGGCCGTCGAGAGCGCAAGATGGACTTGCGCGTAGGCGCCGGGGATCAGCGCGCCGTCGGCGTTGTCGACGTCGACTTCAACGTGCAGCGTGCGGCTCACCGGATCGATTGCGTTGGCGCTGCGCGCGACCGTCGCCGGGAAGCGCCGCCCTGGATACTGCTGCGTCGCGAGCCAGACGGAAGTGCCGGGCGTGACGCTGCTGGCGTCGTCCTGCGGCACGTCCACGTAGACGCGCAGCCGGTTCGTCTGCTCGATATGGAAGAGTTCGCCCGGCATTGCCGCCAGGCCGGGCGTGCCGCCCGCCGTCACGAGCGCGCCCACCTGAACGTTGCGCACGGTAATGACGCCGTCGAACGGCGCCGTCACGCTCTGGTAAGCGACCAGCTCGTCGAGGCGCGCGACATTGGCCTGCGCGCCCTGGAGCGCGGCGAGCTTCGCCGCGGCATCGCTCGTTTTGGCGTCGGCGTCCTGCTGGGCGACCGATTGCGTTTGCAACATCGTCTGCCAGCGCTGCGCGGTGCTGCTCGCAAAGCGGTAGTTCGCCTGCGCGCTGGCTTCGTCGGCACGCGCCTGCTTCAGTTGCGCGTCGAGTTCGGGCGTATCGATTCGTGCGAGCGTCTGGCCTGCTTTCACGTGCGCGCCGATATCCGCGTACCACTGCTGCACGTAGCCGCTCGTGCGCGCATAGATCGACGCGTCGGCCCACGGCATGACCGAACCGGGCAGCAGCAGGTCCTGGGTCGCTGGCGCGGGCTTGGGCATGACCGTGGCAACGACCAGGTCGCGCTGCACGACCACCTGTGCGGCCTGCGCCTTGCGTGCGTCGAGCCTGGGGACGATGCCGGCCGCGAGCAACGCAACGGCGAGGCAGCCTAAGCCAAGCACGAGCGCATGGCGCCTGCGAGCGCCCGAGGCGGACGGTGAGGCAGATGAAGGCGAGCGCGGCTGTGCGGCCTCGGCGCGCTCCGCCGGTTCCTGAGCGGCGACACGATCCTCCGATGGAGTTGGCATGGTCATATGGATTCCTTATTGAGCGTGAGTAGTCTCGTCGGTCTCGACGCCAGCCGTGCACACGGCGCGGCGCTTTGCAAGCCACCCGTGCACCATGCCGAACACGACCGGCACGAACACCAGCGTCGACAGCGTGCCGATCGCGAGTCCGCCGATCACGGCCCGCCCGAGCGGCGCATTCTGCTCGCCGCCGTCGCCGAGGCCTAGCGCCATCGGCAGCATGCCGATCAGCATGGCAAGCGCAGTCATCACCACAGGGCGAAAGCGGTTGAAGCCCGCGTCCAGCGCGGCCGCAAGCGGCGCCATGCCGCCTGCGAGCGATTCGCGCGCGGCGTTTATCACGAGGATACTGTTGGCCGTGGCAATGCCAATGCACAGGATCGTGCCCGTGAGCGCGGGAACAGAGAGCGTCGTTTGCGTGACGAACAGCATCCATGCAATGCCCGCGATCGACGAGGGCAGGCCGCTGATGATGATGAGCGGATCGAGCCACGACTGGAAGTTCACGACCATCAGCAAATAGACCAGCGCGATCGCGAACACGAGGCCGAGCGCAAGCCCGCTGAACGAGGCGTTCATCGACTGCACCTGGCCGCGCACCACGATCGACGAGCCCGGCGGCAGTTGGGCGCGTGCGGCGTCGACGAGCTTCGCCACGTCGGAGGCCACGCCGCCGAGATCGCGTCCCTGCGTGGAGGCGAAAATGTCGAGCACGGGCTGCACGTTGTAGTGCGAGACCACCGCCTCCTGCTCGCTGCGCGAGACCGTGCCGAGCGTACCGAGCTGGTTCTGCGGATTCGCCGTGACCGACTGCGTGGTGATCGGCACATTGGCGAGCGTTTGCAGCGAATGGATGTCGTATTGCGGCACCATCGTCGTAAGCGGATAGCTCACGCCGTTCTTCGGATCGAGCCAGAAGTTAGGCGTGGTCTGCGAGCTGCCCGAGAGCGCGATCAGCAGATTCTGCGCGACGTCGCGCTGCGTGAGGCCGGCCTGCATGGCCTTGGTGCGGTCGACGTTCACGTTTAGCGTGGGTTCGTCGCCGGGCTGCTGGATGCGCGCGTCCACGAGCCCGCGCACGCCGCGCATCTGATCGAGCAGGCGGTTCGCCACGATGCGGTTCTGGGCCAGCTTGTTGCCCACGATCTGCACATCGATAGGCGCGGGCAGACCGAAGTTGAGGATCTGGCTCACGATGTCCGCGGGCAGGAACGAGAAGGTCACGCCGGGAAACGACGCGTCGAGCACATTGCGCAGCTTCGCGACGTATTGCGCGGTGGGCCGGTGCTTCGGCGCGAGCGTGACGAGAATGTCGGCGTCCTCGGGGCCGATCGGGTCGGACGAGTCGTAGGTGAGATTGATGCCGCTCACCGGCAGGCCGATGTTGTCGAGCACCGAAGCCTGTTCGGTGGCGGGAATCACGGTGCGTATTTTCGCTTCCACTTCGTCGGTGATGCGCGCGGTTTCCTCGATGCGCGTGCCGGTGGGCGCGCGCAGATGCAGACGGATTTCACCGGAGTCGATTGCGGGGAAGAAGTCGCGCCCCGTGAACGGCACGAGCGCGAGCGAGCCCAGACAGATCGCGAGCCAGATCGCGACAAAACGGCGGCGGCGAGCGACGGCGCCCACAAGCACGGCGTGGTAGCGGTTGCGCACCGCCCCGAAACGCTTTTCGAATCCGCTCTGGAAGCGGCTCAGCTTGCCAGCAAAACCCCGCGCGGGCGTTGAATTTTTCGATTGCGTGCGCAACAGATACATCGCCAGCGTGGGAATCAGCGTGCGTGAGAAGAAGTACGAGCCGCACATCGCGAACACCACGGCTTCGGCCATCGGCACGAACAGATAGTGCGCGACGCCCGTGAGCAGAAACATCGGCACGAAGACGATGCAGATGGAAAGCGTCGAAACAAAGGTCGGCACGGCAATCTCGCCTGAGCCGTCGAGGATCGCGTCGTGCAGCGCCGCGCCGCGTTCGAGATGGTGCGTGATGTTCTCGATCGCGACGGTGGCATCGTCCACGAGAATGCCCACTGCGAGCGCGAGCCCGCCCAGTGTCATGATGTTGATGGTTTGGCCGAGCGCCGAAAGTGCGATCAGCGAGGTGAGCACGGAAAGCGGAATCGTCACCGCGATGATGAGCGTGGCGCGCCAACTGCCGAGAAATAGCAGGATCATCGCGGCCGTGAGGCACGCAGCGATCAGCGCCTCGCGCACCACGCCGGAAATGGCGGACTTCACGAAGAGCGACTGGTCCGAGAGCGGCGTGATCTTGAGCGCGCTGGGCAGGCCCGCTGCAATCTTCGGCAGCATTGCTTTGACCTGCTGAATGATCGAGAGCGTGGAGGCGCTGCCGGTTTTCTGCACGGTGAGCAGCGCGGCGCGCTTGCCGTCCGCGCGCACGATGTTGGTCTGCGGCGCATAGCCGTCGATCACATGCGCGACATCGCGCACGTAGACCATGCTGCCGTTCACGATCTTGATGGGCAGGTCGTTGAGCGCGGCCACGGTCTGCGTGCTGCCGTTCATCTCCACGTTGTATTCGCGCGTGCCGATTTTCGCAGTGCCGCTGGGCAGGATCAGGTTCTGCGCATTGACGGCGTTCACGACGTCGACGGGCGCGAGGCCCTTCGCCTGCAGTGCCTTGGGATCGAGCTGCACCATGATCTGGCGGACCTTGCCGCCATAGGGCAGCGGCACGGCCGCGCCCTGGACCGTGGCGAGCTGCGTGCGGATGAAGCTGTTACCCAAGTCGTAAAGCGACTGCTCGGGCAGCGAATCGCTGGAGAGGCCGAGTTGCAGCACCGGCACCGTGGAGGCGCTGTAGGTGATGATGTTCGGCGGCAGCGTGCCGGGCGGCAGGACGCGCAGGATCGACGCCGAGTTCGAGGCCGCTTCGGCAATCGCGCGGTTGATGTCCGCGCCCGGATGGAAAAACACCTTCACGACCGACACGCCGTTGAGCGACTGCGATTCGATGTGCTCGATATCGTCGACGTCCGAGGTAAGCGCTCGCTCGTAATTCGAGGCGATGCGATGCGCCATATCCTCGGCTGAGAAGCCGTTGTACGTCCACACGATGCTGACGACCGGGATGTCGATGTTCGGAAAAATGTCAGTGGGCGTGCGCATGATCGCGAGCGGCCCGAGGATGAACAGCAGCACGGCGAGCACGATGAACGTGTAGGGGCGCTTGAGGGCCAGTTTGACGATCCACATGGCGGGGTCCGGTGGGTGAGGCTGAAGCTGGGGCGGGTCCGCCCATCGGCAACGGGCGGCGTGACGGACGCAAGTATCGGAAGGGAGCGCTTACCTCGTGCTGACCCTTGCATTACGGATCTGTTATCTGCGCGGATAACAAACTTGTAATGAGCGGGTCAGGTTCGGGTCAGCGGCGGGCAACCAGAATGAGGACAACTTTCGCGGGAACCGGCATACGGGTTCTTTCGAAGGCGGGCCGAAGCTGCCTCATTTCCCGATGCAGCAGCCATACATGCAACTCCACGCAACCCCATGCAAAGGTGAACATCATGAAAGCACTCATTTCCGCACTGCTCGTTTCCTGCGCCCTGGCCGCTCCGGTTTGCGCATTCGCCCAGGCGAACGCTGCCAGCACGTCCAGCACGTCCAGCACGTCCAGCACCAACGGCCCGGTCACGCGCGCCGAGGTTCGCGCCGATCTCGTGCGCGTCGAGCAGGTGGGGTATCGTCCTGCGGCTGCCGATAACAGCTATCCGGACGACATCCAGCGCGCCGAGGCCATCGTCGCGCAAGATCAGGCGAAGCCGGGCGACGGCGCGGTGGGCGGCGTCGCCCTGTCGGGCAGCTCGGATTCGGGCAGTCACGCCACCCCTCGCGCCGATACGCGGTCGATTTACGCCGGGCATTGAACATCGGGCGGTGCGACGGCATGGGCAGAAATTCGCTCGCGCGTGGGCTTGCGGCTGTGGGAAGCGCAACTGCAGGTGCTCGCGCGCGAATTCGATGCGTGCGCCGCGAGCATCCCGCAACTGCTCGCGGTGCCGGACGGCGCGGACACCGTCGGCATCGGCGGGGCCACCAATCTGCTTTCGTGGCATGCGATGCACCAGGGCGACTTCGAGCGTACCTGCAACGCGGCCGCGCTGATGGGCGAAGTGCTCTACGAATTCAGCCGTGCCCGCCTCCGACGGCGCGCAGCGCCCCGGCGAGTCGCGCCAGCAGGCCAGCGCGTTCGACCTGCTCAGCGAACGGGAGACCGAAATCGTCCGGCTGCTCGTGCATGCGATTCCGAACGAGCGCATCGCGCGGGCGCTGTCGATCTCCCCCGAGACCGTCAAGTGGCAACTTAAAAGCATCTACGGCAAGCTCAGAGTGTCGAGCTGCGATGAAGCGGTCGCGCTGATCCGCAATGCGCATCCGGGGTCCAGCGACGGTTCGTGGTTCGCCGATCCGCCGCTTTGACTCCCGCTTTCGCGTAGTTCCGCTGCATGCGCCGCCCCCCAATCGCAGGGGGTTGGATGCGCCCACGCGGTCGCTATGCTCATGTCCTGGCAGGTGTGCATCGGTTCGATTAGCCGCATGCCGCCTCATGAACGGAGCAGCGCGGGAGACAGCGATGATGGGGCACGAAAAAGCGCATAAAAGCGCGCACGGAAGGTCGTTGCGCGCGGTAATCGAGAAGTGGCTCGCGCCACAACCCGCAGCGCAGATCGTGCTGACCCGCGTGCAGCCATGCCGCTCGACGCCGTGGCGCTGCGTGCGCGTCGAGACGGCGAGACATTCCGGCGGCTATGCCATCGTGTTCTTCAGGCACCACGACGGTTCGTGGTGCGTATTCCCCCCACCATTCACGCGCCCGGCCATGGGCGGCGGCCACCCGCAGCCCGCCCTTCGCGCCACCCAATGAGGGTGGTCACGCGCTTGCCCCTATCTGGCTTACTTGAGTGGGCGTAGCGGTTGCTCATGACGGCAGGAATCGCCAGACAAGTCCAAACATGACGGAGACAAACAATGGGTGTGTTAAGCGGAATTCGCGTCCTCGAATTCGAGGCGATTGGCCCCGCCCCATTTGCGGTAATGATGCTGGCCGACATGGGCGCGAACGTCATGCGCATCGATCGGCCCGTAGCGCCGGACGACCTCGGCCCGAACTCGCGCGTAATCCGCGGCTCGTCTATGGCCGCATGATGGGTTGGGGGCAGACCGGGCCGCTCGCCGCGCGCGCGGGCCACGATCTGAACTACATCGCGCGCTCTGGCGTGCTTTCGGGCATCGGCCGAGGCGCAGACAGCGCACCGGTGCCGCCGCTGAACCTCGTTGGCGACTATGGCGGCGGTGGCATGCTGCTGGCCTCGGTAGTTAGTCAGGACTGGGAAACTAATTTATGGAGGCAAAGATGAAGGTGTTGGTAGCAGTCAAACGAGTCGTCGATTTCAACGTCAAGGTCCGGGTCAAGTCGGATGGCACGGGCGTCGATCTCGCGAACGTCAAAATGAGCATCAATCCGTTCGATGAAATCGCCGTTGAGGAAGCCGTGCGCCTGAAGGAGAAGGGCGCGGCGACCGAGGTGGTGGCCGTATCGTGCGGCGCGAGCGCTTGCCAGGAAGTACTGAGAACCGCCATGGCGATCGGCGCCGACCGCGGCGTGCTGGTCGAAACGGATGCGGCGTTGCAGCCGCTCGCCGTGGCCAAGCTGCTCAAGGCGCTGATCGACAAGGAGCAGCCGCAGCTCGTGATCCTCGGCAAGCAGGCAATCGACGACGATTGCAACCAGACCGGCCAGATGCTTGCCGCGCTGATGGGCGCGGGCCAGGCCACGTTCGCCAGCAAGGTCGAGCTCGCCGATGGTCAGGCAGTTGTTACGCGGGAAATCGACGGCGGCCTCGAAACCGTGAAACTCTCGCTGCCGGCAATCGTCACGACCGATTTGCGCCTGAACGAGCCGCGCTACTCCACTCTCCCGAACATCATGAAGGCGAAGAAAAAGCCGCTGGATACGGTAACGCCGGAGCAACTGGGCGTAGACGTCGCGCCGCGCCTGAATACGCTCAAGAGCGCGGAGCCCGCCGGGCGCAGCGCCGGCGTGAAGGTGCCCGACGTGGCCGCGCTGGTCGCGAAACTGAAGAACGAAGCCAAGGTAATTTGAGGGAGCTGCAATGACTGCGCAAGGCAAAGTGCTGGTCGTGGCCGAACACGATCACGTTTCAATCAAGAACGCAACGCTCAACGCTGTAACCGCCGCGTTGCAATGTGGCGCCGAAGTTCACCTGCTGGTTGCCGGCCATAATGCCGGCGGCGCGGCGCAAGCCGCTGCGGACATCGTCGGTATCGCGCGCGTGTTGCACGCGGACGCACCGCAACTGGCCGAGGCGCTTGCCGAAAACCTCGCGGCGCAGGTAGTGGCGCTCGCGCCAGCCTACGGCCACATCCTGTTTGCTTCGACGAGCACGGGCAAGAACGTCGCGCCGCGCGTAGCCGCGCTGCTCGACGTGGCCCAGGTCTCGGACATCACGCGTATCGTGAGCGCCAATACCTTCGAGCGTCCGATCTATGCGGGCAACGTGATTGTCACGGTGCAAAGCAGCGATGCCGTGAAGGTCGTGACGGTGCGTGCAACTGCATTCGAGGGCGCGGCTTCGCAAGGCGGCGCGGCAGCGGTGGAGCAGGTGGCTGCCGTGGCGGACACGGGCCTGTCGAGCTTTGTCGAGCGCGTGGTGGCGAAGAGCGATCGTCCGGAGCTTGCCGATGCGCGCATCATCGTGAGCGGCGGCCGCGCCATGGGCAGCAGCGAGCGATTCCACGAAGTACTCACTCCGCTCGCCGACAAGCTGGGCGCGGCGCTTGGCGCATCGCGCGCGGCCGTGGATGCGGGCTTCGCACCGAACGACTGGCAGGTCGGGCAGACCGGCAAGATCGTCGCGCCCGAGCTTTATGTGGCGTGCGGTATTTCCGGGGCGATTCAGCACCTTGCGGGGATGAAGGATTCCAAGGTGATCGTCGCCATCAATAAGGATGCTGAAGCGCCGATCTTTAGCGTTGCAGATTATGGGCTCGAGGCCGATCTTTTCTCGGCGGTGCCGGAGTTGATCGCCGCTATCTAGAGAATGAAAGGGACCTCCCCATCCCGAGGCTGCCGCGGAAGTTTTGATCTCGTCGTGAGCAGTCGGGGGGGGAGGCGCTGGGTACCGGCGCGCGCAAGCGTTGGCGTTCAGTGACGTGACGGGCGCTCACCAAAGCGCGGTACATCCGATTTCGGCTCGTGCTCCGGCTGATCGGACTGGCGCTGCGCGGCCGCTTCCCGATCGAGGCGCCTGCTATCCATCGTGGTTCGCCGTTCCTTGGTCAACGCTCGGCGTAGCTTGGACTTGAACATGGAGTTTCTCCTTTTGGCTAATCTGGAGGGGCTCAAGGTACAGCAGGACCGCACCGGCGCGCAACACCCTTGACGCATGCGGCGCCCGCGCGCTGGCGCCCCGGTCCGAATCACCACGGCGCCTGACTCGTCAGCGCGAACTGCGTGAGCGTGTCATTGGCGCGGTGCGAAACAATTGGCTGCAACGCTTATTTGCATCAGAGCCGAACTGACTACGTTCCAGTCCTTGTACGCGAGCGGGACGTCCGCGCGGGCGCGCCGGGCGGCGTTCGCACCTTCGCCTGTGCTCCGCCGATCCCGGCCCTGGCAAACGTTTCGGCCAGAAAATCCACGCACACCTTGACCTTGGCCGACTGCGCGAGGCGCTCAGGAAACACCGCCCACACATTGGCCGGTTGCGTCACATCGGGCAGCACTCGCTGGAGCTTCCCTTCGTCGAGCAGGGGCTGGACGTCCCAGATCGAGCGCAGCACGATGCCGCGCCCCGCCAGCGCCCATTGCACCGCCGCCTCGCCGTGATTCGTCGAAAGCGGCCCCGTCACCTTCACGCCCACCGTCTCGCCGCCCGCGTTCAGACGCCAGACGCCGAACGGATGATCGCGTTCCTTGATCGCGAGACAGGCATGCGACTCCAGATCCGCGATGCGCTGCGGCACCCCGTGCGCCTCCAGATAAGCGGGCGCGGCGCACAGCACCCGATAGTTCGTCGCTAGTCGCTTCGCGATCAGATGGCCCGCGATTTCGTCGCCGATGCGCACGTCCAGGTCGAAGCCTTCGCCCGCCACATCCACCACGCGATCGAACAGATCGAGCCGCACGTTCAGTTGCGGATACTGGTCCTGCAAATCCGCCAGCGCGGGCGCGACGAACTGGCGGCCAAAGCCAAAGCTGCTTGACACGCGCAGCGTGCCGCGTGGCATGCGGCGCGTGCTGGAGACGTCTTCGACGAGCTGGTCCACGTCGTCGAGGATTTTTTCCGCCCAGGCGAACACGCGCTCGCCCGCCGCCGTCATCGCCACGCGTCGCGTCGAGCGGTGCAGCAAGCGCGTGCCGAGGCTCGTCTCGAGCACGCCCACTCGCTTGCTGACGTAGGCGACCGAAGCGGAGAGCGCCTCGGCCGCCCCGCTGAAGCTGGACTTGCGAGCGACCATGCAGAACACACGCAGGTCGCCGAGTTCGGGTGAGGCGGGCAGTTTCATAGCGGGAAGTCTGACAAATGCACAGGCCGGCACGCGGGCGTGAGCTATGGGTGCCGACGCGGGGCACGGTGGCCCGCGGCGGCATCTTCGCTTGCGCCCGCAGCGTCGGAACGCGCGCTTAAAACGAATGGCGCATGCCGATGCGTACGTCAGCCTGAGTGGTCGTGGTGGATGGCGTAAAACTATAGCCGATCACCGCGTCCACGCCCTGCGAAGCCTTCAACCAGTCGCCCGAGATGTAGACATCCGTGCGCTTCGAAAGCAGGTAATGGAAGCCCGCCGAAAGCATGTTCCAGTGGTGCCCGTCGAAGTGCGTGTACTGGTAGCCGCCAATCAGGCTTGCTGCAGGCGTGATCTGCCAGTCCGCGCCGCCTTCGGCCACCTGCATGTGCTCGGTCTGCCCGAACGCCTTGAGCTGCGTGTAGGTGAAATCGCCCATCAGCGTGACGGGACCCATCACGTAGCTCGCGCCCACGCCGAACGCGCCCTGCTTGTCCACCGGAAACGGATTGCTCGCATAGAGGTCGGTGATCGCGCCCGAGGCAGGATCGACGCTCACCGTGGGCCGGCCGAAGAACGTGTGTGTGCCGATCATCGCGTACGGGTCGAAGGCATAGATGCCCGACGGGTTGTTCAACTGCGTGTACGCCGTGCCCATCGAGAACGCGCCGTGCTGATACTGCGCGCCCACGCTCCACGCGCTGCCCGTGTGGAATTGGCCCGGCGTATTGCTGAACGAGTACATGCCGCCGAACTGGAAGCCGCCGTAGCTGTTCGACATGAACTTCACGGCGTTAGGCAGATGGTCGCCGTTCATGCGGTCGAAGTCACCCTGGTTGATGGCGTAGCCGCTGGCCCATGCGCTGACGTTGTACGTGTAGACCATCTCCTGCGTCATGTCGATCTGGTTGCCGAAGGTGAGCGTGCCCCAGTCGCTTTCGATACCTACATAAGCCTGACGTCCAAACAGCGAGCCGCCGTTCGAGATCTGCCCGTTACCCAGGTGAAAACCGCTTTCCAGCTTGAACACGGCCTTCAATCCGCCACCCAGATATTCGGTGCCCTTCAGGCCCCAGCGGTTGCCATACGAGACGCCATCGTCGAACTTCACCTGGTGCGAGCCACCCGCGTTGGAGACGTAGGTGACGCCGCCATCGATGATGCCGTACAGCGTGACGCTGCTTTGCGCATACGAGGCCATCGGGAGCGCGGCGAATACGAGCATCGCCGCCTGCAATGCGGTAAGGAGTACTGTATTCCGCAATTTATGTGTCTTATTCATGATGTTATGGGAGTAAGCGGATCAGTTCAGGCCACGGTCGGCTTCGCGCACGAGCTGGCGTTCCTTTTCGAGGTCGAGCGAGCGGCAGGTCCACAGGTAGACCAATGCGGCCACGGGCAGGCCCACGAGCATTGCGATGTCGGTGCCGCCCAGCATGCGAGCGACCGGCCCGGTGTACATCTCCGTCTTGAAGAACGGAATCATCGCAACGAAGCCCACGACGTACGCGGTCAGGCCGCGCCAGTTCCAGCGCCCGTAGATGCCACGCGGGTTGAAGATCTCGCGCACCGAGTAGCTCGAGTGACGCACGACGAAGAAGTCGATCAGGTTGATCGCGGTCCACGGCGTGAACAGATAGCCCAGGATGCCGAGGAAGTCGCCGAACTTGCCCATGAAATTATCGGAGGCCGAGAACGCGAGCGAGGTCGCCACGATAGCCACGATAACGAGGCTCACAATACGCTTGGTCGCGCTCGACCTGAGCGGCTTGAACGAGTCGGTGATGCTCAGCAGCGTGAGCGAGGCGCCGTAAAAGTTCAGGCCGGTAATGGCGAGCAACCCAAGCAGCGAGAGCAGCAGCGTGACTGTGCCGAAGCCCGGATAGATCATGTCGCCCGCACGCTGAACTGCGTCCGAGATTTCGATCTGCGAGTTGAGCGCCGCCGCCGCCGTGCCCACCAGCATCATCCAGATGCCGCCGATGAGCGCGCCGAGGAAGGTCCACCAGAAGGTGGCGCGCACGCCGGTATTGGGCGGCAGATACCGCGAGTAGTCCGAAACGTAGATGGACCACGAGAGCTGGTAAGCCGCTGCCGAGAAGAGTTGCACGAGGAATGGCGTGGTCTTGAAGCCGGCGAGACTCAGCTGGCCTGCGGGGAACTGCACCTTCATGCACACGCCGATGCTGAAGATCGTGAGCGCGGCCAGCAGCGCGAACGCGAGCCAGCGCTGCGCCTTGTGGATCAGGTCATAGCCAAACACGGCGAGCGCGACCGACAGCACGGTGAAGACGATGTAGCTCACGTGCGGTTCAGTGCCGAGCAGGTGATGCGCGGTCTGCCCCGCCATGAGCTGGTTGAACGAGTTGTAGCCAATATAGGTGACGAGTGCGACCACCCACACGAGCAGTGCGCCCATGTAGCCGAACTGCGGGCGCGACTGGATCATCTGCGGCAGCCCGAGCTGCGGCCCCTGGCTCGAATGGAACGCCATGAAGAAGGTGCCCAGCATGTTGCCGAGCACGATGGCGATCGCGCTCCACAACAGGTTGCCGCCCATGCTGATGCCGATCGCGCCCGCCGCGATGGTCGCGAGGTTCGCATCGCCCGTAAACCACACGGGCCACAGGTGCCAGGCCTTGCCCTTGCGCTCGGCAAGCGGCACGTAATCGATCGAGCGCGATTCAATCCGCGATTTACCGCGCGACGGCTCGTTGGCCAGCGCGTCGGCGATTGCCTCTTGTGACATGTCTCCTCCAGTTGTGGGGTAGCTCGAGCGGCCCCGCACCACGCGGTTCCGCCCGCCACGCCGGTCCCGATACCAGAAGTTCCAGTTTCCTGACACGGCGCGGTTATCCTACGGTTAACATCAAACTATCAGTTAACAATGGTACGCAGCCTGGAGGGTTTCGTCTCACTATCGCATTCTCCTATTGACGTCGACCGGAAAAGTGCACTCGTAATGCGCTCGATCAGTTCCCGTTGATTTCAAACAGTAAGGATAGGCGTTCCGCATCAAATCATAACCGCTTTAGGACCACATCGAGGGATAACCCTGATCAACTCCCAGCGAGATTTCTCTTATATTTCCGTTAACCCATAGTTTTGTTGTAACTACCAGTTAATCACACCCAGTACGACGGACCCCATGACTTATCTCCCGATCGAATTCCATAAGAAACCCGAACTTCCCAAGCTGCCGGCTGACTTCTGCGCCAACCCGGAGCTTGCCTGGACCATCCCGGCGAGCTACTACACGTCCGAGTCGGTCTACAAGGCTGAAGAAAAGAAGATCTTCGAAAACGCGTGGATCTGTGTGGCGCATCGCAGCGAGCTGGCCGAGACGAACGCCTACGTGACCCGCGAGGTGGTAGGCGAGAGCATCCTGCTCGTGCGCGGCAAGGACAAGGTCCTGCGCGCCTTCTATAACGTCTGCCCGCACCGCGGCCATCAGCTGCTCGAAGGCAGCGGCAAGGCAAAGAACGTCATCACCTGTCCGTACCACGCCTGGGCGTTCAAGCTCGACGGCGCACTCGCGCACGCCAACAACTGCGACCACGTGGAGTCGTTCGACAAGGAGAATTCCACGCTCGTGCCGGTGCGCGTGGAAGAATACGCGGGCTTTGTGTTCATCAACCTGAACCCGGACGCCGAAGGCGTGGAAGCACAGCTGCCCGGCCTCGAAGCGAGCCTGCGCAAGGCGTGTCCGGTCATCGACGACCTCAAACTCGCCGCGCGCTTCGTGACCGAGACGCCCGCCAACTGGAAGTCGATCGTCGATAACTACCTCGAGTGCTACCACTGCGGCCCGGCGCACCCCGGCTTCTCCGACTCCGTGAAGATCGACCAGTACACGCACACGCTGCACGGCAACTGGACGGTGCAGTTCGGCCACGCGCAGTCGTCGGAGCGCTCGTTCAAGCTCGATCCGTCCATCAAGGACCCGAGCTTCAGCGGCTACTGGGCATGGCCGTGCACGATGTTCAACGTGCCGCCGGGCGGCGACTTCATGACGGTCATCTACGAATTCCCGATGAGCGCCGAAGTCACGCTTCAGCACTACGACATCTATTTCCTGAACGACGAGCCGACCGAAGAGCAGCAAAAGCTCATCGAGTGGTATCGCACCGTGTTCCGTCCAGAAGACCTGCGCCTCGTGGAGAGCGTGCAAAAGGGCCTGAAATCGCGCGGCTATCGCGGGCAGGGCCGCATCATGGTCGACAAGCAACGCAGCGGCGTCAGCGAGCACGGCATTGCGCACTTCCACAACCTGCTCGCTCAACAGTATCAGGACTGACATGAACTCACCGCAAAATCCCGGCCTGTTCCGCCAGCAGGCATATATCGACGGCCAGTGGCGCAACGCCGACGACGGCGCCACGCTCGACATCACCAACCCCTCGACCGGCGAGCGCATCGCAAGCGTACCGAACATGGGTGCGCCCGAAGCGCGCGCCGCCATCGAGGCCGCGCACCGCGCCTTCCCCGCATGGCGCGCCACCACTGCCAAGGAGCGTGCGCGCCTGTTGCGCAACTGGTTCGAGCTCATCATGGCGAACCAGGAAGCACTGGCCGAACTGATGACGCGCGAGCAGGGCAAACCGGTCGCCGAAGCGCGCGGCGAGATCGCCTATGCCGCTTCGTTCATCGAGTGGTTCGCCGAGCAAGGCAAGCGCATCGACGGCGACGTGATCCCGAGCCCGAACCCCGACCAGCGTCTCGTCGTGACGAAGGAGCCGATCGGCGTGTGCGCCGCCATCACGCCGTGGAATTTCCCGGCCGCGATGATCACCCGCAAGGCCGCTCCGGCGCTGGCCGCCGGCTGCACCATGGTCATCAAGCCCGCCAACGAGACGCCGTTTTCCGCGTTCGCGCTCGCAGCGCTTGCCGAGCAGGCCGGCATTCCGGCCGGCGTGATCAACATCGTCACGGGCAAGTCGCGCGAGATCGGCCTCGAAATGACGTCGAGCCCGCTCGTCAAGAAGCTCACGTTCACGGGCTCGACCGAAGTGGGCCGTCTCCTGATGCGTCAGTGCTCGGACACGGTCAAGAAGGTTTCGCTGGAACTGGGCGGCAATGCACCGTTCATCGTGTTCGACGACGCGGATCTGGATGCCGCCATCGAAGGCGCACTGGTCTCGAAGTACCGGAACGCGGGTCAAACCTGCGTCTGCGCGAATCGCTTCTACGTGCACGACTCGGTCTACGACGAGTTCTGCCGCCGCTTCGCCGCGCGCGTGGCCGCCTTCAAGGTGGACGACGGTTTTGCCGAGGGCGTGAATATCGGCCCGCTCATCACCGAAGCGGCGCGCGACAAAGTCGACGGCCTCGTGCGCGACGCCGTGGCGCAAGGCGCACGCGTGGTCACGGGCGGCACGCCGCACGCACGCGGCGGCAACTTCTACGCGCCCACCGTGCTCGCCGACGCGAAGCCCGGCATGGCCGTGCTCTCCGAGGAAATCTTCGGGCCGGTCGCGCCCATCGTGCGCTTTTCGAGCGACGCCGAAGTCGTGCAGCTCGCGAACGATTCGATCTACGGGCTCGCGGCGTACTTCTACAGCCGCGACATCGGCCGCATCTGGCGCGTGGCCGAGCAGCTGGAGTACGGCATCGTCGGCATCAACACGGGTCTGATCTCCAACGAAGTCGCGCCGTTTGGCGGCGTGAAGCAGTCGGGCATCGGCCGTGAAGGCTCGAAGTACGGCATCGAAGATTTTCTGTCGATCAAGTACCTCTGCATGGCAGGCGTCGGGCGATAACACGCCGACTTTCGGGCGGGTGCGGTCCGCGCCGCATCCGCTCCTTTTTCCGGATTCAGAATCAACCGCCCGCGCAACCTGTACGGGCAATAACGAAGCAACCTCAGGCCACGCCCACGCTCTTTCGAGCGGCACAGCCTGGGGCAAAGGAAGGCACCATGAACGCCCGCGAATCGATCACTGTCGACGTTGTCGCCGTCGAGCAACTCACCCCGCTCATCAAGCGCTTCACGCTCGCGCTGCCCGATGGCGCACCGATGCCGTCGTTCAGCGGCGGCGCCCACGTGCTCGTCTCGATGCAGGACGGCGATGCGTGGCACCACAACGCCTATTCGCTGCTGAGCTCGCCGCACGACACGCGCCAGTATCAGATTGCCGTGCGCCGCGAAGAAGCCTCGCGCGGAGGATCGGCGTTCATGCACGACAAGGTGGCGGCCGGCACGCGCCTCGCCATCGGCTCGCCCGCCAACCTGTTCGAGCTGGCACCCGGCGCGAAGCGCCATGTGTTCATCGCGGGCGGCATCGGCATCACGCCGTTTCTCGCGCAGCTCGCCGAGCATCGCCCCGAGGATCTCGAACTCGAACTGCATTACGCGTACCGCAGCCCCGAGCACGCAGCCTTCGTCGACGAGCTGAAGGCTGGCCCGCACGCGGCCAGCGTGCACTGCTACGTGGATAGCGAAGGCCAGCGCCTCGACCTGCTCAAGCTCTTCAAGGGCCTGCCCGCCGACGCGCATGTGTATGTGTGCGGCCCTCAGGGCCTGAACGACGCCGTCTACGCGAATGCCGCGCTGCTCGGCTGGCCGAAGGCGCAATTGCACTCGGAGCAGTTCGCGGCCACCGATACCGCCGGCAAGGCCTTCACCGTGGTGCTCGCAAAGAGCGGCATCGAGCTCGAAGTGGGCGAAGACGAGACCATCCTCAAGGCCATCGAGCGCGCAGGCGTGACGGTGGAATCGCTGTGCCGCGAAGGCGTGTGCGGCACCTGCGAAGTGGCGATCCTCGAAGGCGAAGCCGATCATCGCGACCAGTATCTCGACGACGAGGAAAAGGCCGCGCAGAAAACCATTTTGCTGTGCGTCTCGCGCTCGCGCACTCCGCGCCTCGTGATCGATCTGTAGATCGAGTTGCAAACCGACACGGAAAGGAACCGCACAGGACGGCTTCCCGCGAGGCCGCGATAGCGCTCCATGAAACGGCTACAGTGCCGATCCGTTAAACTACCGGTGGCATATGTCGCGGCCCGATCGACGGCTCGCGGCATATGCCGCCTTTTTTGTTTGCCTTGCGTCGTTTTTTGTCGCCTGAATTTCACCTGCCCAGTTTGACCGCGCGATTCGTCATAGAGGGAAATGGATGTCCGAGGATACGTTCGCGTTTCGTCTGAAAGTGCTGCTCGAGCACAAGAAGCTGAGTTTGCAGCAAGTGGCCGACGCCGTCGGTATTTCGCGCCCCGCCGTGCACAAGTGGACGCGCGGCGGCGAGATCGACTACTCGAATCTGCGCCGCCTCGCGGCGTTCCTCGATGTGAACTGGGTCTGGCTGCGATACGGCGACGATGCCGTAAGGGACCTGGGCCTCGCGGGCACGACCGAGCTGCCCATGACCGACCTGCGCCGCCGCTACACGGCCGAGATCGTGTCGAACGAAGCGCGCATGAAGCAGGCCCAGGAGTCGACGGGCATCGTCACATGGGAATGGAATCTCGTTACCGATGAACTCATCTATTCGAGCAACTGCGCGCAAGTCTACGGCCGCGAGATCCATAGCAACGAAGAGTTCTGGGAAATCCTGCATCCCGAAGACTCGGTTTGGCTCAACGACGAAGCGATGAAAGAAGTAGTCGCCAGCAAGGCGCCGCGCGTGTGGGACTTTCGCATCATTTTGCCGGACGGGCAGACGCGCTGGATCGAATCGCGCCTGGCCACCCTGCTCGACGATGCGGGGCGTCCCCTGCGGGTGGTGGGCACGACCATCGACATCAGCGCGCGCAGGCAGGCGGACTTTGCGCTACAGCGGAGCCTGCAGTTGCTCAACGACGCCGCTCGCATGGCGGGCTTCGGCGCATGGCGCTGGCTGCGCGCGCAAGACGAGATGATCGTCTCGGACGAGTGGTGCCGTCTCTTCGGCGTCGATCCCGCGCAGGCGCCGCGCCATTACGTCGAACTTTCGCGGCACATTCATCCCGACGACCGCGCGGCACGTGAGGCGGCGGTCAACGATGCGCTCGCGCACCGCGGGGATTATCGCGTGCTGTACCGCGCTTGCCTGCCCGACGATACGTCGCGGCTCGTGGTGGAACAAGGCCAGGCGCGCGTGGCGCCGCATGGCGAAGACGTATGGCTCACGGCGCTCAGCCGCGCGGCGCAGCCCGCCGACATGGCGCCCAATGGCGCGGCGGCCGGAAACTGAGGGTTTGGAGCGAGGCCGTCGGGTCGAGCCCGAATCGAACTCCAATCAAGCGCGAGGATTGAGCCCGGGCTGAGCTGATCCCAGGCTTACATCACCTCACAACGCGGCGGCCACTGCCTTGCCCACGTCCGCTGTCTTCGCCGCACCGCCCATGTCAGGCGTGCGCGGGCCTTCCACGAGCACCATCTCGATCGCCCGCATGATCGCGTCGTGGGCAGCCTTGAACTGTGCGTCGCCGTTGCCGAGGAACTCAAGCATCATCGCGCCCGACCAGATCATCGCGATCGGGTTGGCGATCTCTTTGCCGAAGATGTCCGGCGCCGAGCCATGCACCGGCTCGAACAGCGACGGGAACTTGCGCTCCGGGTTCAGGTTCGCGGAAGCGGCCAGACCGATCGTGCCCGTGCACGCGGGACCGAGGTCGGAAAGAATATCGCCGAACAAATTCGATGCCACGACCACGTCGAAGCGGTCCGGCTGCAGCACGAAGCGCGCGCTCAGGATGTCGATGTGCTGCTTGTCCCACTTCACGTCCGGGTAGGCCTCGGCCATCGCGGCCACGCGCTCGTCCCAGTACGGCATGCTGATCGAGATGCCGTTGGACTTCGTGGCCGCCGTGAGCTTCTTGCGGCCGCGCTGGTTCGCAAGCTCGAATGCGTATTTGAGAATGCGGTCCACACCGTGGCGGGTGAACACCGCCTCCTGCAGCGCGAACTCGCGCTCGGTGCCCTCGAACATCTTGCCGCCCACCGAGGTGTATTCGCCTTCGGTATTCTCGCGCACCACGAGGAAGTCGATATCGCCGGGCTTGCGGTTCGCGAGCGGGCAGGGCACGCCGGGCAACAGGCGCACCGGGCGCAGGTTCACGTACTGGTCGAATTCGCGGCGGAACTTGAGCAGCGACCCCCACAGCGAGATGTGATCAGGCACCTTGTCGGGCCAGCCCACGGCGCCGAAGTAAATGGCGTCGAAGCCATTGAGCGTGGCGAACCAGTCGTCCGGCATCATCTTGCCGTGTTCGAGGTAGTAATCGCAGCTCGCCCAGTCGAAATGCGTGAATTCGATGTTCAGCCCGAACTTCGCTGCTGCGGCCTCCACCACCCGCACGCCCTCGGGCATCACTTCCACGCCAATGCCGTCGCCGGGAATCGCCGCGATCTTGAGGGTCTTGCTCATGTCTCGTTCTCCGTTGCCACGCACGCCAGGATTGGCGTGCGTTCGATGACTGCAAGGATGCCTCAAAGGACGCCCGAAATAAGCCCCCATTGGCGTAGAAACATTGAACACGAATTGTGAATAATCGGGGCGGCGTAGCCATCCACGTGATATCGATTTGGGCAGCGTCCCGCAACGCCCCGGCGCGCGAACCGCGTCGCGCCAGCTACTCGAATTCGAGCGAGAACAGGAACGTGGGCGGCAGCGGCAGGGCGGGGTGGCCCACGTCGCGCGCAGCGGATTCGTCGAAGTAGACGGGGTTAGTCTCGCCGATGGCCTTCACAAAAAAGCGCAGGCGGCCCGGCTCGGCTAGCGCGCGGAACGCGGGCAGCTTGCGGCCGATATGTTGCTTGTCGATCATGTCGATGGCTCCGTGCAGTACGCCGTCAAATCGATTTGTAGACCGTCACGACGCCAGCGCCGCAAAGGCCCACGTTGTGCGCGAGCGCGACGCGGACGCCTTCGACCTGGCGATCGTCGGATTTGCCGCGCAACTGCTGCGTGAGTTCCATGCCCCACGCGGACTTCGGGCTGTAGCGAGTGTGAATGGTCATCGGGAGTCTCGGAGGCATCGGGTGTTGTAGCGCGAAAGCGCCGGGATTGCCGCTCGAACGGCCGGATGCGATCACGGTACGGCGGTGGAAAACCGGCGGGTACTACCCACACTGGGGTGGGCAGGGAAATCCTGAGCCGTCGTGCGTTTCGGTGGGCTGCGCCGCACCGGATTTGCGGGAATCGACTGCTCGGCCGCAGAATTAATAATCTAACGTAATACGCTAAATTATCAACTTACCACTTCATATACACGACATTAGTACTATAATGTCGTGTATCGTTTGATCTTCAAAATTGCAGCCGTGCGCGCCCAGCCGGAGCCTTCCAGCCGTGAAAAACACCGATCTCGCCACCATCCAGCCTGTCGAATCGCTCGTTGTGCCGTCCGCGCTCGATGGCCGCGATGGCAGCAACCGTGGCGTTGCCGAAAACAGCCAGCTCGCGGCAAACAACGATCTGGACGCCTTGCGCGCGTGGCTCTCGAACTACGCGGACACCAAAACCACCTTCGACAACTACCGCAAGGAAGCCGAGCGTTTGCTGCTTTGGGCCGTCGTGCAGCTGGGCAAGCCGTTTTCCTCGCTCACGCACGAGGATCTGCTGCTGTACAAGACCTTCCTCACCGACCCGCAGCCGGCCAGCCGCTGGGTTTCCGCAAACGGCGGCAAATATGCGCGCAGCGACGAACGCTGGCGTCCGTTCAATGGCCCGCTTTCGCCAGCCAGCCAGCGCCAGGCGCTCATCATCCTTAACGCGATGTTCACATGGCTCGTCAACGCAGGCTACCTGCGCGGCAATCCTATGGCGCTCCTGCGGCAACGCACGAAGCGCTCGGCGCCGCGCGTGACGCGCTATCTGTCCACCTCGCTGTGGGACGAAGTCAAGGTCTGGGTTGAGCAACTGCCGCTGGAATCCGAAGCCGAGCGCAAATATCACGCGCGCTGCCGCTGGCTCACCACGCTGTTCTATCTCCAGGGCATGCGCATTTCAGAAGTCGCGGGCGGCCGGATGGGCGACTTCTTCCGGCGTCTTGGCGCCGACGGCCAGGATCAGTGGTGGCTGGAAACCGTGGGCAAAGGCGACAAGGCGCGCATCGTCCCCGCTTCGCCTGAATTGATTGCCGAGCTGCGCCGGTACAGGATCGCGAACGGGCTGCCCGCCCTGCCCACGCGCGCCGAGGAACTGCCGCTCATTCTCCCGTTCAAGGGCACCGCTCGCTGCCTCTCGCGTTCCGCCGTTCACGACGCCATCAAGGGCATTTTCGGGGGCGCTGCCGCGTGGCTGCGCGACAAGGGTCCGGAATTCGCCGATCGCGCCGACGAACTCGACCGCGCATCGGCACACTGGCTGAGGCACACCGCCGGTTCGCACCAGGCGGACGGCGGCGTGGACCTGCGCACGATCCGCGACAATCTCGGCCATGTGTCGCTCAACACCACCAGCCTTTATCTGCATGCCGAAGACGATGAACGCCATCGCGAAACGGTGGACCGTCACCGCATGAACTGGAGCGGGCATGAGAAGAAGTGAGAACGGCGCGATAGCGCCTTCTCGCTATTGATCTTCGCGATCCAATAAAAAAATCAAGTTAGCACTCGCTTTATTGTCCTTGTCATATACATACCAGTACGCCGAGCAATGACAGATAACTAACTAGAAAACCGGAAACACGACTCGATGTCCACCGCATTCGCTCATACAGTCGAAGCGAGTTTTGCAACGCTCACGCCTACGGCCAAGCGCATTGCCAGTTATATGCTGGCGAATCTGGAGCGCCTCGGCCTGGAGACGGCGGATCAGATCGCGCAACAGACGGGCACGAGCGGCATTTCGGTCGGGCGCTTTCTGCGCAGCGTCGGCTATCGCAATCTCGACGACCTGAAGCGCGAATTGCGCGGTGCACAAGTACGGCCATGGTTCATTACTGATCGCCTCGACGCCTGGCGCAGCGAGCGCCGCGACGGCTACGCGAACGGCGTGGAAAATCCGGGTGAAACCGCGCTCGCGCACTCGCTCGATCTCGAGATCGATGCAATCCGCTATGTGTACCAGCTTGCGCTAGGCGATACATTCGCCCGCGTCGCACAGCGCATTGCCACTGCGGATGCCGTCTTTATTCTCGGCATTCAATCGACGCGCGGCATTTCGAATGCGTTCTACAGCTACCTTGAGTATCTGCGGCCACGTGTGTTCTTTTCCGACGGCATGTCTGGTTCGTATGTGGAGTCGCTGAATTCGGAGTTCGCGTCGCCGTATCTGATCGTCACCGACACGCGTGCCTATTCGCGCATTGCCCGCCGCTATTGCGAGGCGGCGGCACGGCGCGAATTGCCGTTCGTGCTCGTCACCGATCTCTATTGCCCGTGGGCGCGCGACTTCGCCTGCGATCTGCTGCAAGTGAAAACGGATGTCGGTCAGTTCTGGGATTCGCTGGCGCCGCTCACTTGCCTGTTCAACCTGCTGATTACGTCGATTGTCGGGCGGCTTGGCTCCTCCATCGACAAACGTATCGCGCACAGCCGCGAGCTGCAACGCGAACTCGATCAATTCGATCTTTGACAATCATGACCGGCACACCGCACCTCATTCACATCACACCGGAAACGCATGGCGTCGAACTCGACCTCGTGTATGCGACCGATCGCAATTTCACCGGCAAGGTGATCTACAAGGAAGCGCACGCCCTGCTGCTCGCGCCCGCTGAAGCCCGATTGCGCAAAGCCGTCGAGCTTGCTGAAAGCGTCGGCATGAAGCTGCGTATTTTCGATGCGTACCGTCCGCCGCAAGCACAAAAAGTTCTGTGGGATTTTCTGCCCGATCCCACGTATGTCGCAGAACTTGGCCGAGGCTCGAACCATAGCCGGGGTACGGCGCTCGATCTCACCTTGATCGACAGCGACGGCGAAGCGCTCGACATGGGCACGGGCTTCGATGCAATGATCAAGGCGTCCGAGCACTTCCACCGCGGCTTGCCGCAGCATGTGCAGCGCAATCGCTTGCTGCTGCTCGGCATCATGCATGCGGCAGGATTCACGCATATTCCAGGCGAATGGTGGCATTACGAAATTCAGGATTCACGCTCGCTGCCCATTATTGACAATAGCGAAAGCGGCCCCCTGAAATTGATGTAATCGCGTTCTGGTTCTTTGCTGTCCGTTTGCGGGTTTCTCACCGATTTTCCCTCTCGATACGGATCGAGTATGAATCTGGTTTTGCGCAATGCGCTGGCGGCAGTCGCGGTCGTGTCCGCACTGACGCTTACGATGACGACAACAAGCACTGCAATTGCGGCGACGCCGAAAGACATGCTGGTGATCGCCACCACGCTCGACGAATTCTCGACGCTCGATCCCGGCGAAGTCTATGAGCTCGTGCCGGAAGAATATGTCGCGAATACCTATGACCGACTGGTGCGCGTCGACCTGAAAGACCCGGCGAAATTCAATGGCGACGTCGCGCAATCGTGGACGGTAAGTCCTGATGGGCTCACCTTCACGTTCAAGATTCGCCAGGGTCTCAAGTTCCACTCGGGCAATCCTCTCACAGCCGATGACGTCGCGTGGTCGATCCAGCGCTGCGTGCTGCTCGACAAAGGCGCGGCGGCCGTATTGCAAGGCATTGGCCTGACCAAAGAAAACGCGCTGAAAAACGTCAAGAAGATCGACGACTCGACCGTCAGCGTTACGACCGACCAGAAATACGCGCCCACGTTCGTGCTGAACGTGCTGGGTGCGTGGCCCGCATCAGTGCTCGACAAGCAGCTCCTGATGTCGCATCAGAAGAGCAACGATTTCGGCAACGAATGGCTGCGTACGAACGAAGCGGGCTCTGGCGCGTACAAGCTCGTCAAATGGACGGCGAACGACAGCATCATCTTGCAGAAATACGACGGCTACCGACTGCCGCTCGCGATGAAACGCATCGTGATGCGCCATGTGCCGGAAGCCGCGAGCCAGCGCCTGCTGCTCGAAAACGGCGACGCGGACGTCGCGCGCAATCTGAGCCCCGACGATCTCGCCGCATTGACCAAGGCCAACAAGGTGCAGGTGATGTCGGTGCCGCAAGCGACGTTGCTCTACCTCGGCCTGAACGTGAAGAACCCGAATCTCGCGAAGCCGGAAGTACAGGAAGCCATGAAATGGCTGATCGACTATGACGGCATTCAGAAGAACGTGACGAAGAGCACGTTCAAGGTTCATCAAACGTTCCTGCCCGAAGGTTTCCTCGGCGCGTTGAATACCAATCCCTATCATCAGGACGTTGCCAAAGCCAAGGCGCTGCTCACCAAAGCGGGCTTGCCCAATAGCTTCAACGTGACGATGGATGTGCGCAGCGCTTACCCGTACAATGAAATTGCGCAGGCCGTACAAGCGAATCTCGCGCAAGGCAGCATCAAGGTCGAGATCATTCCGGGCGACAACAAGCAGACGCTCGCGAAGTATCGTGCGCGTCAGCACGATATCTATATCGGCGAATGGTCGGCGGATTACATCGACCCGCACAGCAATGCGCAGGGTTACGCATGGAATCCGGACAACTCCGACAAGTCTGCGTACAAAATGCTCGCATGGCGTAATTCGTGGGACATTCCCGATCTGACGAAACAGACCAATGCGGCGCTCGCCGAATCGTCGACGGCCAAGCGCGCGCAACTCTATCAGGCGATGCAGAAGGAAATGCTCGCAAAGTCGCCGTTCGTCATCATGTTCCAGCAGGTGTCGCAAGTGGCGATGCGTCCGGACGTGTCGGGCCTCGAAGTCGGTCCAATCAACGATCTCGTGTCGTATCTGCATGTGAAGAAGCAGTAAGCACGCGAGACATGTCGACAACGATCACTCCCATTGACCGGATACGCGCTGCCTCCGCGCGCAGCGCGACAATGCGCTGGACGTTGCGCGCTCTGCGCTGGGCGCTCACGCTCGCCGTCACCTTCACGGGCTTGCTGGCCGTGACCTTCGTGATCGGCCGAAAGGTGCCGATCGATCCCGTGCTCGCAATACTCGGCGACCGCGCGTCGGCGAGCGCTTATGCGGCCGCGCGCATTCAGCTCGGACTCGACAAGCCCCTTGCCGAGCAGTTTTTCATCTACGTGCGCGCGGTGCTGCACGGCGATCTTGGCGTATCGCTGCTGACAGCGAATCCCGTGATCGACGACATCAAGCGCGTTTTCCCGGCCACATTGGAACTCGCGACGCTGTCGACGATCATCGGCGTATTGGTCGGTGTGCCGCTCGGCGTGATTGCGGCGACACGGCACAACCGCTGGATCGATCACGTCGCGCGTTTCATCGGCCTGATCGGCAGTTCAGTGCCCGTGTTCTGGCTCGGTCTGATGGGACTGCTGTTGTTTTATGCGAAGCTGCATTGGGTGTCGGGACCCGGAAGAATCGACCCCGTGTTCGATGGCATGGTCGATACGCACACGGGCAGCCTGTTGATCGATTCGCTGATCGCGGGGGAATGGGATGTTTTTTTCAATGCACTGTCGCATATCGCGTTGCCCGCTGCGATATTGGGTTATTACTCGGTCGCCTATTTGAGCCGAATGACGCGCTCGTTCATGCTCGACCAGTTGAACCAGGAATACATCACGACGGCACGCGCAAAAGGCTTGTCCGAGCGGCGAGTCGTCTGGGTGCACGCATTCGGCAATATCGCGGTTCCGTTGATGACGGTGATCGCACTGTCGTATAGCTTTTTGCTCGAAGGCTCGGTGCTCACCGAAATCGTATTCGCGTGGCCGGGCATCGGTTCGTATCTGACGGGCGCGCTGCTCAACGCCGATATGAATGCCGTGCTCGGCAGCACGCTCGTGATCGGCATGACTTTCATTGCGTTGAACCTGCTGACGGATGCGCTCTATCGCGTGTTTGATCCGCGCGCCCGCTGATGCAACGGAGATTTGCAACGTGCGTCCACCTGTTGAAACTTCAACGCAGGACTTGCCGATGAACGCGCCTCGCCCAACGTGGAGAGCCTGGCTGCTGACCGATACGCCAGCTTCGCGCAGGCAGGCGGCGCTCGGTCTTGCGTATCGGCGCTGGCGGCGCTTCTCAGGTAATCCGCTATCGGTGTTCGGTCTGGCGATTCTCATGGTGCTCGCGATCGTCGCCGTCATCGGCCCCTGGATCGCGCCGCATGATCCGCTCCGGCAGGTGTTGTCCGACCGTCTGCTGCCGCCCGGTTCGGCCGCTCATTGGCTTGGCACCGATCAGCTCGGGCGCGATATTCTTTCGCGCATCATGTACGGCTCGCGCCTGACGCTGTCGATTGCGATCCTGGTTGTCGTGGTCGTCGTGCCGATCGGCTTGATGATTGGCACGACGGCGGGCTTCTTCGGAGGCTGGGTCGATAACGTGCTGATGCGCGTGACGGATATCGCGCTAGCGTTCCCGAAGATCGTGCTCGCACTCGCATTCGCCGCGGCATTGGGCCCGGGTGTGTTCAATGCGGTGATCGCGATTTCGATTACCGCGTGGCCCGCGTATGCGCGTCTTGCACGCGCCGAAACATTGAGGCTCGTGCAAGCCGATTTCATACACGTCGCACGGCTGCAAGGCGCGTCGAAGCTGCGCATTCTGCTGCGCTATATCGTGCCGCTGTGTTCGTCGTCGGTGATCGTTCGCGCGACGCTTGATATGGCGGGCATCATTCTGACCGTCGCGGGCCTTGGTTTTCTGGGGCTCGGCGCACAACCGCCTAGTCCCGAGTGGGGCTTCATGGTCGCGTCGGGCCGCAACGTGCTGCTCGACGCGTGGTGGGTGGCGACAATTCCGGGCTTCGCGATTCTGCTCGTGAGCCTCGCATTCAATCTGCTCGGCGACGGCTTGCGCGACGTGTTCGACCCCCGCCATGGAGACTGATATGGGCACGAACGCAACGCCCTGCACAACGCGCTCGCCTCTCTGCGAGATCGACGATCTGCGCATCGCATTTCGCACGCACGACGGCACGCTGAACGAAGCCGTGCGCGGTCTCTCGCTGACGCTGAATAAAGGCGAGCGGCTTGGCATCGTCGGTGAATCGGGTTCGGGCAAATCGCTGACGGGCCGCGCGCTGCTCGGACTTCTGCCGCCTGCCGCGCATTGCACCGCGAAAACGTTGCGCTTCGACGGAAACGATCTGCTGAATATGCGTGCCGACAAGCGCCGCCGTCTATGCGGTCAGCAAATGGGCATGATCCTGCAAGATCCGAAGTACTCGCTGAACCCGGTAATGACTGTCGCGCAGCAAATGCGCGAGGCGTTCGCCCTGCATGATCCGAAGCTCAACCGGCGTGCGATGCGTGAGAAGATCATCGCAGCGCTCGAGGCGGTGCATATTCGCAACCCCGCGCGCGTCGCGGATTCATATCCGCATGAGCTTTCCGGCGGTATGGGACAGCGCGTGATGATCGCGATGATGGTATCGACGGGACCACGTCTGCTGATCGCCGATGAGCCGACCAGTGCGCTCGACGTGCTCGTATCGATGCAGGTGCTTGCCGTACTCGACGAAATGATCGCCAAACACGATACCGGTCTCATTTTTATCAGCCATGACTTGCCGCTCGTGATGTCGTTCTGCGATCGTGTGGTGGTGATGTACGCGGGGCGAGTCGTCGAAACTTGCGCGGCGCGCGATCTCGTGCATGCGCAACATCCTTATACGCGCGGGTTGCTTGCCGCGAATCCGCCGCTTGCCAATCCGCCTGCCGAATTGCCCGTTTTGTCGCGCGATCCTGCATGGCTCAACGACACGCAAGGAGCGTCCGCATGATCGATGTCGATGCGTTGACAGTGCGCTTCAAGACGGTCGCGGGCGTAGTCGATGCGGTCCGCGATACGAGCTTTCATGTCGCGCAAGGCGAAGTGTTCGGGCTCGTCGGCGAGTCGGGTTCCGGCAAGTCCACCATTCTTCGTGCGCTAAGCGGATTGACGCCTGGCGCGCAAGGCACGGTGCGCATTGCGCAGCAAGCCGGCGTCGCGCAAAAGTGCGCTGTGCAAATGGTGTTTCAGGATCCATACGGCTCGCTGCATCCACGCTTCACTGTCGATCAAACGTTGCGCGAGCCGTTGCGTATCAACGGCATTGGCCAGCATGAAGAACGTATCGTCAATGCGTTGCGTGAAGTCGGGCTCAATGCTTCGTTTCGATTTCGCTATCCGCATCAGCTATCGGGTGGGCAGCGGCAACGCGTGGCAATTGCGCGCGCGCTGATCGTCGAACCGCGTGTGTTGCTGCTCGACGAGCCGACATCGGCGCTTGATGTCTCCGTGCAAGCTGAGATATTGAACTTGCTCAAGCGCCTGCATCGCGAACGCAACCTGACGATGATTCTTGTCTCCCACAATCTCGCTGTCGTGAGCTTTTTGTGCTCACGTGTCGCGATTATGCGCAACGGCCAAATTGTTGAAGAACTCGATGTGGAGAAAATCAGGGCACAACAAGTCGATAACGAGTATTCACGCAGCCTGTTGCTCGCGACCCATGGCTATCAGCGCAAGGCTGTCGACGCGTTGGGTATCGATACGGCTCTTTAAAGGCCCTCAATATCGCGCATACGTAAAGCGCTTTCTGGGCTGCCATTTGCAACGCTCTCAGCGAGGCTTCAGGCGATTCGGGTTGGGCCTTCGTGCTCGAACTCAATCATCCGTTCAAGCTGGGCAAGGTGTGGCTGCAGTCGATCACGCCGTATGTGACGTTCGACGTGGCGCGCGTGTATCTGCATGCGGGCATGCCCTCGCCTTCGCGGCTTTCGTCGGCTTCGGCGGGG
Source organism: Paraburkholderia sacchari (assembly GCF_000785435.2). Lineage (GTDB taxonomy): Bacteria > Pseudomonadota > Gammaproteobacteria > Burkholderiales > Burkholderiaceae > Paraburkholderia > Paraburkholderia sacchari. Next base: position 424,775 of record NZ_JTDB02000004.1, read on the forward strand.
TTCCGGATCGCGGACGGCAAGTACTACAGCGTGTGAATGCTACGTTCTCGTATCAGCTCAATTGATCGGCGCAAATGATTAGCATGTCAAATCATTGAGCGCCGATGCGCTGCCGACAGTCGGAATTTCATGGGGAGGCGCCGTCTTGAGCACGACCATGAGCGTCACGAGCAGTATGACCGCAATGGTCAGCAGGATTGTCATCGCGAACCGCTTCATCGTTCCATCCCCTTCGAATTGAACTCGTGGTTCATGAGTCCTGTGAATTCGAAATCGTATCAAGGACGGTTCAGGAAGAGAGTCAAAAATGGTCAAGTGTGCTTCAGCATCCGATGTGCTCGGTTCGCGCCAGGCGCGCGTTTCCCATAGCGGCCGTAAGCAGCGGCCACAGTCCATGGTGACCATGCCCAGCGACTGGGCCGCCTGCTTCGGCCCGATCGCAATCGCCGTGGCACAACCGTTCGTTTACGCCTGCTGTGAAGTCGTCAGCTTTAAATTCGGCCGCAATTCATGCGTGACGGACTCTTGTTGCCCCTTGCGGTGATCCGATACCTGTTCGATCCCCGCCTTCAAGACCTCTTCGCAGAACGCAATGCGCAAGCGATAATATTCGGCCTGCAATTGCGCATCCAAAACCCTCTGCTCGGCCTGAAACAGCGCCATGCGCAATTCGCCCAACGCACGTTCAGCCTGCTTCTCCGGCGTTGCGGCATGATGGGCAATCAAGTTTGAAAGCCAGTGCAACATGGATAAGCCCTCCTGTTTTCGATTCGACAATCGCACAAGCCGGGGCGCGGATCAGCCCGAAGTGATACTGCAGAAAAGGCTAACAGAGTCGAATGAAAGCAGTGAGTGCACTAACGCACGTGTTGTATAAACGATGAAAGTCGCTTATGGGCGCATTATCGAACCCGTAATTCGGGCCGCAACGAACCAGACGGTCCACTGCAGCCCATAGCCCCCACAGGGTTACCACCGATAGCCGATACCGCCCGAGATGATATCGGTGTCGCGGTTATAGCTCGTCACCACGCGATTCCATTCCAGCCGCGCATCCCAGTGCGGGCTGAAACGATAGGAGTCGGCAATCGTGACGATCCCCGAGAATGTGCCTGCGCCCGGCCCCGGCGAGGGGCTGTTCTCGTTTTCATCGATTGCGTAGTACGCACCGGCGCCCACGCCCAGCGTCACGGCGTCGTTGAGGAACGCGCGCGTGAGCCAAAGCTGGCTGGCAATGCCGTCGCGCCGGGCGATCGCGCTACTGCCTTCGTGGATGTAGCCGACCGTCCAGTCCACATATTTCGCGAGGCCACATACGTGCGCGGCGTTGCATTCGCGGCCGGTTCCCATCGATCGACTCGAAGGGCTTCATCAACGTGGACTCCATGAATTCCTTGCAATAAAAAATATATCGCCTTTCTGGCGGCTTACAAAAAACTGCGCGCAGGGTAGCACGGCACATCGACAATCGGTGCGGATGGTTACCACTCACGCGTGCCGTCGTATCACGTCCCGCAGTCGATCGCAGTTTCTGGCGAGGTTGCGCTCCGGCGATGTCGCAATACCCAGCAACAGCCCCGATCGCGCCTGCGCCGGCGATATATACCAGGGCGACAACGGCGCGGGACCCAGTCCGAACGCCAGCAATTCCCTGAAGATGGACACGTCCGGCGCGCCATCGGGCAGGCGCACGAGCACCGCCAGGCCGGCGGCTCGGGTCTCGAAGCCGCGCTCGTCCAGACATGCGAGCAAGGTCTCGCGCTGCGCGCAATAAAGCCGCTTCAGGCGGCGCAGATGGCGCAAGTAGTGGCCCTCGCGCATGTACTGCGCCGTTGCGAGCTGCACCGAAGGCCACGGCGCAGGCGCGAGACAAGCCGCCACCTCCGCGAACCGCGCCGCGAGCGGCAGGGGCGCAACGACGAATCCCAACCGCAGCGCGGGGCTGAGCGTCTTGCTGAAGGAGCCGATATGAATGACACGCTGGCCGCGATCGAGCGACGCGAGCGCGGGCGCAGCGCGCGCATTCAGTTGCAACTCGCTTAGATAGTCATCCTCAATGATCCACGCACCCTGCTTCGCTGCCCAGTCGAGCAGTTGCAGCCGTCTTGCGAGGGACAGCGTCGGGCCCAGTGGCGCCTGCTGCCCTGGCGTCACGACGGCAAGCGCCGCGTCGGGTGCATGCCTCATGCCGTAATCGACATCGATACCTTCCATGTCCACCGGCACCGGCGCGAGTTCGAGCCTCGCGAGTTCCAGGCCGTGCCGCGTGAACGGAAAACCGGGGTCTTCGAACCAGGCTTTGTGTCCATCGAGGCCGAGCACGCGCAGCGTCAGTCCGAGACCGCCGCTGAACCCGCTTGTGACGATGATCTGCGCGGGCGAACACGCCATGCCGCGCGCGATGGCCAGATACGCGGCGATCTCACGCCGCAACTCCGGCTCGCCGCGCGGGTCGGGATAGCCGACCGAGGCGCTCGACTCGGCGCGCAGCGCGAACGAGCGCACTTTGGTGAAGAGCCGCGCGGGGAGCGTTGCCTGGGCGGGCACGCCCATCTGGAAGATGGCCGGGCCGGAGGTGAGCTCCCGATACATCTCCATGAACGACCCCGGATCGCTGCGCTCCTCCGCGACAGGCGCGGCGGGCGGCCGGTCCGCCACACGCGTTCCGGCCGCCCGGGAAGCGACGATCAGTTGAGCGTCGGAGAGCCGCTCGTAGGCGAGGCGCACCGTACCGCGCGCCACGCCCAGTTGCGCGGCAAGATCGAGCCACGAGGGCAAGCGGGCACCGGGCGCGAGCACCCCGCCCTCGATGGCAGCACTGATTGCTGTGCGGATCTGCTCGGCCAGAGGCGTTTTCGCGGATCGGTCGAGTGCGATTTCGAGCGGTTGGGACATGGGTTCATGGTACATAAAAAATGTTCATTTCTGGTGCTTTCTTGTGGCCCAGCGCCCGGCCACAATAGCTCTGGTCACAAGGAGAGAACCTGTCATGAAGATTCGAATCGCACTCGGCACGGCCTGCGCGGCGCTCGCTCTCGGCGTCGCCGCGCCAGCCATCGCGCATGACGACGGTGCCACCGTCACCCCCAATTTCGAGCACGCCCTTCCCAACCTGCCCGGCAAGTCGTTGACGGCCGTGGTGGTCGACTATGCCCCGGGCGGCGCCTCGCCGCCGCACGAACATGCCAGGTCGGCATTTATCTATGCTTATGTCGTTTCGGGCGCAATCGAGTCGCAAGTGGACGACGGCCCCAAACGCATCTATCACGCCGGCGAAAGCTTCTTCGAAGCGCCGGGCGCCATTCACCGCGTCAGCCGCAATGCGAGCGCGACCGCACCCGCGAAGCTGCTTGCGGTGTTCGTCGTCGATACCGGAGACAAGGTTCTGACCACGCCGGTCAAGTAAGCCGGTCCAGCAGTCACAGGAGAACACTCATGAGCAAACGTCTCGATTACAACCAGATCGCACCCGCGGGCGCCAAGGCGCTTGGCGGCGTCTATGGCTACATCATGCAAAGCGGGCTTTCGCCCGTTCTCGTCGACCTGGTGTACCTGCGGATCTCGCAGATCAACAACTGCGCCTATTGCCTCGACATGCATACGCGCGACCTGCTGAAAAAAGGCGTGAAAGTGGAAAAGCTGGCGCTAGTGCAAGCGTGGAGGGAGGCCGGCCATCTGTTCGATCCGCGCGAGCGCGCGGCGCTGGCGTGGGCCGAGTCGGTCACGCTCGTCGCTCAGACGGGCGTTCCCGATGCGGCGTACGACGAAGTCCGCGCGTTATTCGATGAGCGCGAACTCGTGGACCTCACGATCGCCATCGGCCTGATGAACACGTACAACCGCATGGCGATCAGCTTCCGCAACACGCCTCAAGCCGTGCTGGAGCAATGAATCTCCGCAGCGCCTGGGAAAAACAGGCGCAAACTCTTCGGCTGCCCTTGAAGTGGACTTCAACGCTCATCAGCCGGACGGCCAGTTGTTGCTGTATGTATAAATATTTTCTGTGGTCTTTGACAAGAATTCGTATTTTTGCGATCGATTCGGAACAATTCCGATGACGAGGCAAATCTCAATCATTTAAATATATTACGCTCAATGATTTGAATCAAATCATTGAAACCAAAATTCTCAAAATCTTGATAAAGCCATTGAGAACCCATTCTCAAATGGATATACGAAAATAAAAATTTCCATTTAAAATTAAATGGTTATGACAAGTCCATGTGATCCCCGCCAGAGCCCATATCACCAATATCCATCTCTTTAAATTGGTGCAAAGAGGAATTCATCGACGCTCCGTAGCTGGCATTTCAACGGATATGTATAGTCCGGTTCCCGCATAGACGACCTATGTGCTTATTCTCCATTCGGCAATCGTCATTCAGATACGAGCGATCCATGAAAAAGACTTATCTTCTTGCGGCTACTGTTGCCGCAGCCGCCGGCACTGCCCATGCCCAGAGCAACGTGACGCTTTACGGCCTCATCGATGCGGGTTTGACTTACGTGAGCAACGAGGCGAGCACTTCTTCGCCGATGTCGCCGAACGGCCTGACTGGTGGCAAGGCCGTGTTCGGCATGACGGGCGGCAACGTCCAGCAAAGCCGTTGGGGTCTGCGCGGCGTTGAGGATCTCGGCGGCGGCCTGAAAACGGTCTTCAATCTCGAAAGCGGCTTCAACGTAACGAACGGTAAAGCCGTGAACAGTTCGCTGTTCAACCGCCAGGCCTATGTCGGTCTCTCGAGCCAATACGGCACGGTGACGCTGGGCCGCCAGTACGACTCCATGGTCGATTACGTCGCGCCGATGTCGGCAACCGGCGCCTGGGGCGGCACCTACTTCGCGCACCCGGGCGACAACGACAACCTCAACGGCTCGTTTAGCCTCAGCAACACCATCAAGTACCAGAGCACGAACTACGCCGGCTTCTCGGCAAGCGCCCTGTACGGCTTCTCCAACAACGCAGGCTTTGCCGACAACCGCGCCTATAGCGCGGGCATGGGTTACACCAACGGCGGCCTGCGTCTGGGCGCGGCCTACCTGCAGCTACAGGGCCTCAACGCCAACAACGCCAACGGCGCGGTGCAGAATCTGCCGGCGTTCACGACGGCCAATCTGCCCGGCGTCCAGAATCAGCGCACCTGGGGTCTTGGCGCGAGCTATGCATTCGGCCCGATGATCGTCGGCGCCGTGTTCACGCAGACCCGCTTGCAGGACAAGATCGCGGATGCGTCGGTGCGCTACAACAACTATGAAGTCAATGCCCGCTATGATCTGACGCCGGCATTCTACCTGGGTGCGGCCTACACCTATACGCAGGGTCTGCGCAACACGCCGGGAAGCGGCGACACCAACAACCGCTCGGCGCACTGGAACCAGTTCGGCCTTCAGGCTGACTACTCGCTGTCCAAGCGCACGGACCTCTACGCCGAGAGCGTGTTCCAGATCGGCGCCAACAATGCGGAGGGCACGAACGCCGCGCAAATCAACGGCACCGGCGCGCCTTCCACGAGCCGCAGCCAGGTCGTGGTGACCACGGGGATCCGGCACCGCTTCTAAGCGCTTCCAGGCATTGCCGATCGCTACAATCACGCCGGACGTGGCGGCGGCCCTGCCGCCACGTCTCGCACCAATGACCTTCGGCAGTTGCGCTTGCTCCTGCCGCTATTGCGACGCCAGCTCAGGAGCGCCAGTTGATTTCAACAAAAGCGAGTCGAGTAGTTGAGCCACACCGTGTAAAACCCGCATGCGCCACGGTTTTGGCCGCCATGCTGGCAATCACTGCACTGACATGGAATGTGCCCGAGGCACGTGCAGCCAACACCACGGCAGCGCAGACGCAGTCCGCCAATCAGCACGACTGGCCGCGCACGCTGGAGAACGGCGCCGTACGTATCGAGATGTTCCAGCCGCAGATCGAGCAATGGACCGGCAACCGCATCGCGGGCCGCGCGGCTATCGCCGTTGGCGCGTCGAACGGCACACCGACCTACGGCATTGCTCATTTCTCGGCGCTTGCCGATATCGACAAGGCCGCCGGTCTCGTGCAGTTGACGCAAATCCAGATCGCCTCGGTCGAAGTGCCGACGGACAAGAACATGGCCGAGCGCGTCAAGGGAGCATTGGCCGCTCACATTCCCGCCGGCGGCATGACCGTTTCGCTCGACCAACTGCAAACGAGCTACGCCGCGTCGCAAGGGCTCGAAAAATCGATGCGCGTCGCGGTCAAGAACGACGTGCCGCAGATCGTCTTCACGGACACGCCCACAGTGCTGGTCCTCGTCGATGGCGCACCCGCCTGGCGCCCGATTGCCGACACCGGCTTCTCGCGCGCGATCAACAGCCGCGCGCTGCTGATGCGCGATGCAAGCGGCGCGGTCTACGTGCATGCAGCAGGTTACTGGTACGCGGCGCAGGACCCGAACGGCCCATGGCGGCAAGTGGCCAGTCCGCAGCAAGCGCTGCTTGCAGCGGCGCAAACGAGCGAAAAGCACACGGCCGCCGACGCCATGTTGCCGTCAGGCGGCAAGCCCGCCGTGCCGCCGCCGGCCTTGATGCTCGCCACGCAGCCCACCGAACTGGTCGTGACCAACGGCGCCGCACAGATGTCACCGGTCGCGGGAACCAACCTGCTGACGATCACCAATACCGATCACGCGGTCTTCGTCTATCCGCCCACGAATACGTATTACCTGCTGATTTCGGGCCGCTGGTTCCGCGCGGCCTCGACGAACGGTCCATGGAGCTGGGTACAGGGCAGCGACCTGCCGCCCGACTTCGCCAGGATATCGACGCACGACCCGAAGGCCAACGTGCTGGTCTCCGTGCCGAACACCCCCGAAGCGAAAGAGGCAGCGATAGCCGCGACGATTCCGCAGACAGCGACGGTATCGCGCTCGCAGGCCAAATTGACGGTGAACTATGATGGTGCGCCGCGCTTCCAGCCGGTGTCGGGCACGTCGCTCAACTACGCCGTCAACACGGCCACGCCCGTGATCGAAGTCGATACGTCGAACTTCTACGCCGTGTCCAATGGCGTTTGGTTCGTCGCTGGCTCGGCGCTCGGGCCGTGGACGGTCGCGACCGCGGTGCCGGGCGTCATCTACACGATACCGGTCAGCAGTCCGATTCATTACGTCACGTACGTGCAGATCTATTCCTATACGCCCACCTCGGTCGTGGTGGGCTACACGCCCGGCTACATGGGCGTCGTGATCAGCCCGGACGGCACCGTGGTGTACGGCACCGGCTATGTCTATCCGGCGTATGTCGGCGACGTCTACTACGGCTATCCCGCCACCTATGGCTACGGCGCGGGCTTCGCGCTGGGCACGGCGGAAGGCTTCGCCTTCGGCTTCGCGGCCGGCGCGATCTGGGGCTGCGCATCGCCCTACTGGGGGCCGTATTGGGGCGGCTACTGGGGTGGCGGAAGCTGGGGCAGCGTCAACATCAACCAGACGAACTTCTATGGCCGCTGGGGGCAAGGCACCGTGACCCACGCCGCGGGCTGGAACGGCTGGACCGGCACGCAGTGGCGCGGCGCAGCGGGTGCGGGCTACAACCCCGCAACGGGCGCCCACTATCGGGGCGCCGCGGGCGGCGCGTTCAATCCGTACTCGGGCAATTACGCGGCGGGGCACCAGGGCGCTTACAGCAATCCGGTGACCGGACGCCAGGCTGCGGGCCGGGGCGGCGTGGTCGGCAATCAGTACAACGGCAACTACGCGGGCGGGCGCGAGGTCGCCGGCTACAACCCGAACACCGGCCGTTCGGGCGCCGCGGAGGTCGGCGTGGCGGGCAATACCCAAACTGGCCAGCATGAAGCAGAAAGCCGGGGCTACGTAACGAACCACAACAATGGCAACACCGTCGCCTGGAACAACGGCGACGTTTATGCGGGCCACGACGGCAACGTCTACCGGCATACCGCCGACAACGGCTGGCAACAGCACACGTCAAACGGCTGGCAATCGACGCAGCCAAGCGGCGATCTCGGCAACGACCTCAATCGCCAGCAAGGCGCGCGCGATCTCGGCGAGCAGCGCTTCGGCGGCGGTGGCGGCTTCGGTTCGCGCGGGATGGGCGGAGGCGGAATGGGCGGCCGATTCGGCGGCGGCGGCTTTCACGGCGGCTTCCGGCGCTGAGCGCGGGTTACTTCGTTGACGCGGACCGGCGCGCCAACGGCAGCGCCGAACGGATCTTGTCCAGCATGTCGATCTGGGCGCCCGTGGGCTCCACTTCCTGAACGCGCCGGTCGGCCAGCAGCTTTTCCGCCAGATCGAGCAGTTTCTGGCGGTCCTCGCGGTCTTTCAGCAGTCCCGGCAGCGTGGCGAATGCCTGATCCGGCGCGTAGCGCACGATGATTTCCTGCTCGCCGCGCACGCGCCGCCACTGATCATCGGCAAGCGCGGGCAGATACGCGGCATAGTCTTTCGCGAGTTCATGCCGCAGGGTCAGCCGTGCCAGCGGCAGCGGTTCGCCCTGGCGCGCGAGCAGGCAGGCGATGCGCGCCAGCGCTTCCGTATACCCGCCCTCGCTCATCGACGCCAGCGCATCCTTCACGAAGGGCAGTTCGCGCGGGTTCCTCGCCGCTTCGGCGGGCAGGGCTTGCGCCTGCTCGTCTTGACCAGCGGAGAACAAGTTTCCATAGAACGAAAAGAACGCGCTCTCCGTCATGGCGTCGCGCATCGCTCGATACAGGTCGAGCGATGCACTGATCATTTCCGAGCCGTAGTGCTCGACCGATTTCATCGGCGTTTCCTCGTGAGTGCCGGCATGCCGTTTCGCCTTGACCGCCTCGGCGGCAGGCCCAAGCCATGCAAGCCACGGATTCAAATCCGAATACGCCCACCGTTGCGCGCGCAACGGATGGAACTGGCGCTGCAGGTTCGCCGTCGTTTCATTCGACAGCGCCTGCACCCACGGTTGCAGGAAAAGCTCGTACGCACGCTGATTCAATTCCGATACGCGCTTGACGGCCTCGAACGGCTGTTCGTCGGCGCGCTCGAACCGGTTCAGGCGCGCGGCGACGTCTTCGAGACGATACTCCCTGAACGACACGTCGTATTCCACTTTCCCGTCCGCGCCGCGCTGCTCGGCAATCTCCATGCCGTACAGGCCGGGCGGGAAAGCTTCGATCGCTTCGAGCACGGAGGCGATCTGCTGGTGTTCCTTCCTCGCCACCTTGCCCGACACGAAGATGCCGAGATGGCCGATGGACTGGTGCACGAGCCCGACGATCACCTGACCGCGCGCCTTGATCTCCTCCGTGCTGGCGTAGATATCGGCGACCCAGTTGAAGGCTTGCTGAGGCGGCGTGATGTTATCGCCAAGCGAGGCGAACAGGATGATCGGCGACTTGATTGCCCGCAGGTCGAAGGCCGTGCCGCCGAGACCCCGCACTTCGCCCGACCAAAGCTTGTTGCCGACGAACAGGTTGCTCGTGATCCACTCGATCTCCTCGCGGTTCATCAGGTAGTAGCCGCCCCACCAGCGCTCGAAATCGAGGAAGCGCGGCGGCTCGGTATCGACGTTGTCGAACAGGTGATAGTACTTGTCCCACAGGCTGTTGGCGGGGTTGAGGTTTTCGAAGTTCTGCACGAGATGGGCGCCGTCGAACTTGCCGTTGCCCAGATCCGCGGTCAGCGACGCGAGCCATGTGCCGCCCAGCATGCCGCCCGAGTAGCGCATCGGATTGTCGCCCTCGCCTTCGCTCCACGCACCGCTCCAGTAAGACATCGGCGCGCCGTTGATGACGAGCGGGCCGGTGTGGTCCGGGTCGGAACTCGCCAGCATCATGGCGGCCCAGCCGCCCTGGCAGTTGCCGACGATCGCTGGTTTCTCGCTGTCCGGATGCAGTTCGCCGACCTTTCTGATGAATTGCTGCTCGGCCTCGCAGACATCGAGCAGCGTCTGGCCGGGCTCCGGGTCGCGAAAGAAAATGACGAAATACACGGGGTGGCCGGCTCTGAGCGCGACACCAGCCTGCGAGTCGTCCTTGAATCCGCCGATGCCGGGACCGTGGCCCGCACGCGGGTCGATGATCACATAAGGACGCTTGCTAACGTCGACCACCACGCCGTCCGGCGGCAATAGCCGGATCAACGCGTAGTTGACCGGGCGCGGCAGCTTGCGGCCATCGACGACGAGTTCGTGATCAAAATGAAGGACCGGTTGGAGGCCGCGGCTCGCCTGATCGACGAAAGCATTGCCGCGCTGACGCAAGGTGTCCCAGAAGAGCATGGAGCGCTCGACCACGTCCACGGCATAACGGTAACCGGCCCACGGGTCCAGCGCCGCCGTCCATGCGCGATGATCGGCTGCGGATTGACTGCTCGCGCAGAGCCGCTCTGCCGCATCGGCCATACGCTGGCTGAATTGCGCTTGTGCGATTTCCGATCGCTTTGCAAAAAGCCGTGCGACCTTGCCGCCGATTTCCTGACGGCGCGCGTATTGACTGGCCAGATCTTTCATTGCTTCACCTTCCAAGCGAGACCTTATCTTTCCATACACTGGCAGATGTATGTGACCGGTTCGTTATAAGCCTGTCACTCCGGCATCATTTCACTCTTCCGTATAGGACCAAAGTCCTATTGAATTTTTCACGCCGTTGCAGCCGGCAAACAATCGGTGTGCGAAGGTATGCAGCTTTGTTCACTTCTGCGATCGTCTCGTAACACTTTAACCTATTCGCTTTCACTATTCGCCGCGAAACCGTCTCATGAATGTTCGGAGTTCATATTGTTCCCTCCTGGCAAGCTTGCTTTGTAAGTAACTGGCAATTACGATAGAAAAGCCCAAAAAATCATATCCGACAAATGCCCCCCAGAATTCAATACATCGTTAATAACGAGGTGGCAGCCAGCTTGTAGTAACCCGGTAAAGAGCCCGCAAAAAGCGCATCGTTGTCCGCGTCGACATCCGCCGTAGGGAGGGGACATGACCAACTGGAACAAACGATGGGTCAAGGCCGCCTTGTTGTGGCTGATCCTGCTGGTGGCGGCGCCTGCCTTTGCGGACCGCGGTGGTCCTGATGGACCCACTCCATACAAGCCCGAGGAGCTCGAAGCGCTGGTTGCGCCAATTGCGCTCTATCCGGACTCGGTTCTCGCTCAGGTTTTGATGGCGTCCACGTATCCGCTTGAAATCGTCTACGCGGCCCGCTGGGTGAAGGAGAACCCGAACACCAAGGGCGACGCCGCCGTGCAGGCGGTCCAGAACCAGTCCTGGGATACCAGTGTGAAGTCGCTGGTGGCCTTCCCGCAGATCCTGGAACCGATGTACGACAAGCTGGACTGGACCCAGAAGCTCGGCGACGCGTTCCTCGCCCAGCAGCAAGACGTGTTCGCCGCCGTGCAGCGCTTGCGGGCGCGCGCGCAGGAAGCGGGCAACCTGAAGTCGAACGAACAGCAACAGGTAACCGTCGAGCCTGCAAGCAATGGCCAGACGTCCGTCGTGCGGATCGAGCCCGCCAACCCCGAGGTGATCTACGTTCCCGCTTACGACCCGGCCGTCGTTTATGGTGGGTGGAGCTACCCTGCTTATCCGCCCTACTACTGGCCGCCCTATCCGGCCTACTACCCCGGCTACTACCCCGGGGCGGCGCTCGCGACCGGATTCGCCTGGGGCATCGGGCTTGCCGCCGCCGGCGCGATCTTCAGCGACTGCAACTCGTGCTGGGGAGGCGGCGACGTCAACATCAACTCCGACAGGGCCAGGAACATCGACAGGAACTTCGACAACTCGAAGCTCAAGAACGGTGAACGGAACGGCCGCTGGCAGCACGATGCGGGCCATCGCCAGGGCGTGGCCTACCGCGATAACGCCACGCGCGACAAGTTCGCCGGTTCGCGGGGCGCCGACAAGCGGTCCCAGTATCGCGGGCGCGGCGCTAACGGAGGCAACCGCGTGGCCACGGCGGACCGGCTGGGCGGGGGCAATCGGGCCACAGGTGCGGACAGGAGTGGTGCCGGCAATCGCGCGTCGATGGCAGACCGCTCCGCCGGGGCCAATCGCGCAGGCGCATCGGATAGAAGCGCCAACAGCAACTTCAATCGTGCCAGCAATAATCGGAGCGGAGGATACGGTGGCGGATATGGAGGCGGGCGCGACAGCGCGTTTTCAGGTGTCGGCTCGAGCGGCCGCGCCTCGCAGCGCAACTTCGACCGGGGCAGCCGGAGCATGCAGGGCTCGGGCTTCAGCCGGGGCGGCGGCGGAGGCGGCATACGCGCCGGTGGACGCGGTGGCAGACGCTAGGGAGAACTGAAATGAACGCTCGTCCCGGAAGTGTGCACAGGACCATGGCACTGGTATCCCTGGTGTTCGTAAACCTCGTGGCCGCGGTCGCGCTGCTGGCCGCAACGATGCCCGCGGCGCATGCGCAACAGAACTTCAGCAAGCCCGAAGCCGCAATGGACGCGTTTGGCGACGCTGTCATCAAGGATCGCGAGGACCGCCTTCGCGCACTCTTCGGGGCGGATTTCCGGACCCTGATTCCGCCCTTCGGCGCACCGGTGCGCGATACTTTTGTGGCGCAATGGGCGAAATCCCACAAGATCGAGCCCACGGACAGCACTCGCTCGCATATCGTCGTGGGCGACGAAGGCTGGACGTTCCCCATCCCGCTCGTCAAAACCGACAAGGGATGGCACTTCGATACGCGCGCCGGAGCCGAGGAGATACGCCTGCGACGCATCGGCCGCAACGAACTCGCCGTGATTCAAACCATGCTCGCGATCTACGATGCGCAGCGCGAGTACGCACAAACCAATCACGACGACCAGGGTGTGCTGGCCTACGCCTCGAAGATGGTGAGTTCGCCAGGCAAGCACGACGGCCTGTACTGGCCCACCGGAGCGGATGACCCGCCGAGTCCGCTCGGCGAGGCCTTCGTCGACGCGAGTTCGCGCAACGCGCAGAATGCCGGCTACTATGGGTATCACTTCAAGCTGCTCGAATCACAGGGGCCGCATGCGCCGGGCGGCGCTTACGACTACGTTGTGAAAGGCAAATTGTTTGGGGGCTTCGCGGTTATCGCCTGGCCGGTAAAGTACGGCGAAACCGGGATCAAGACCTTCATGGTGAGTCATGCTGGGCAGGTCTACGAGCGCGATCTCGGCATGGAGAGCGCAGTGAAAGCGCAAGCCACGAAGTCGTTCGATCCGGGGCCGGGCTGGAACAAGGTGCCCGATAGCGACAGCGAAAACGACAGCGACTAGGAGGCGCTTTGCGCCGTGGATCGCCGAGCAGTTCCGGCTCGATGCGCAGGGTGCCGATGCGCTCGGGAAAACGCATCGGCCAACTGTTGCAACCCGAGCGCGATTACCCGGGCGGAAACGCGCGCTCCAGAATGGCGTCCACCTTCACGCCGGCGGGCAGCGTACCGAACACGCGGCCCCACTGGTCGTCGAAGCGGCTGGCGATGAACGCGTCCGCGACCGGAGCGGGCGCGAATTCGCGCAGCAAACGCGCCTGCACCAGCAGAATCAACCGTTGCGCCTCGCGCCGCGCGAGGAATTCGAGCGTATCGCCATCTTGCCGGAGCGCGCGTGGAATGGCTTCAAGGCTCGGGCGCAAACGCGCGTCGCTGCTGCACACCGAAGCCAGCTCGCCCATCAGCGCTTCGAGCGCGTCCGGCTCGCGGCCGATCGCTCGCAGCATGTCGAGCGCCATCACGTTGCCTGATCCTTCCCAGATCGAAATGACCGGCGCTTCGCGATACAGGCGCCCCATCGGACCTTCGTCCATATAGCCATTGCCGCCAAACACTTCCATTGCTTCGCCGGTCAACTCGATGCTGCGCTTGGCGACCCAGTACTTGGCCGCAGGCGTCACGATCCGCTTGTAGGCGCGCTGAAGCGGCGAGTCTTCCGCGCGCGCGAACGCTTCGGTAAGGCGCATCATCAATTGCGTCGCGGCCTCGCTTTCCAGTGCCAGGTCGGCCAGCACGTTGCGCATCAGCGGTTGATCGACGAGATATTTGCCGAATGCCTGGCGACCGCGCGCATGGTGAATCGCCTGCACGAGCGCCTGGCGGATCGTGCCGGTGCTTCCCATGACGCAATTCAGGCGCGTATAGGACGCCATTTCGATGATGGTCGGGATGCCGCGCCCTTCTTCGCCAATCATGCGCCCCCAAGCCCCAAGGAATTCGACCTCGCTGCTGGAGTTCGAGCGGTTGCCGACTTTTTCCTTGAGGCGCTGGATATGAATGGCGTTCTTGCTGCCGTCCGGACGCCAGCGCGGCACGAAGAAACAAGAAAGACCATTGTCCGTGCGCGCGAGCACGAGGTGCGCATCGCACATGGGCGCCGAGAAGAACCATTTGTGGCCAATAATTTCGTACTCCGCACCGCGCCCTTCGCCGCGCAGCGGCGTGGCGCGCGTGCTATTGGCGCGCACGTCGGAGCCGCCCTGCTTCTCCGTCATCCCCATACCGACCAGCATCGACGACTTCTGCTCGAATGGAATATCGCGAGCGTCGTAGCTGCGCGAATAGAGCTTCGGGGCAAGCTGCTGGAATAGTTCGGGTTCCTTCTGAAGCACCGGAATGCATGCGAAGGTCATCGAATTCGGACATTGCGATCCAGCCTCGATCTGGCCATGCATCGAAAATCCCGCCGCATACGCCGCCCATGCGCCCGGACGCGAATCGCTGAATGGTCGCGAGACCAGGTCATGCTCGCGCGCCATTTTCATGAAGCCGTGCCACGCGGGGTGGAATTCCACGCGGTCGATGCGATTGCCCTGGCGGTCGAACATGTGGAGTTCGGGTTTGAAGTGGTTGGCGTCCTCGGCCATTTGCACCATTTCTTCGCTGCCGAGCAGCGCGCCATGGCGCGTCAATTCCTCTTCAAAGGCCGCGCCGCCGCCGCGCCGGACCGCCTCTTGCAGCGCGATATCGGTGCTGTAAAGGTTATAATTTTTCAATTCCGGCACGACATTCGTGACTTCGTGGGTTTTCCAGTTCATATCGCAATGTCCCTTTCCTGTTCCGTTATCCTGCGTCGACATCTACCGGCACGCGAACTGCACTGCCATCAGTCGACGCGGGATTCACATACCAGTTTAGGGAGGAATGCTCGCGGGGGTGTACGGGTTTGAAAAAAGCCACGCCGCCCACGCCTGTTGCCGAGGCAGCCACGGCGACCAGGCGCCGCCGGCCCGCCCAATCACGGGCGCTCGCCACCACCGAACCCATCCAGCAAGCGTTTATCCAGTTGCTGGTCGAGCGCGGCTACCGCGCGGTGTCGATTCGCCAGATCGTGGCGCTGGCGGGCGTGGGCACCGGCAGCTTCTACGAATACTATTCGAGCAAGGACGAACTGGCCGCCGTGTGCATCCGCCTGCGCATCCGGAATATCGCAGCCGCGATGCGCGATTGCATCGACGCACACCGGAACGAACCATTGCCGCAGCGCGTCGACGCGCTAATCCACGCCAAAAGCGCGGCGCCATTAGCCGATCCCGAACAGTGGAGCGCCCTGTTCGTTCTCGAGCGCCGCATTTCGGAAATGGAAACCTACCGTGAGATCGAATGGGCATATCCGCACGGAAATGCGCCGAAGCGGACCCGCTACTGCACCCGCGCGGCCCGGCGCCGCGCCGGCAGCGCATACTCCGCCGCCTGCCACGCAAGCAAGCCCGGCACATAAAACAGCAGATCGCGCACGCGCCGCGCGCCGGCGAGCGCAAGACAGGTGGGCGCATCGAAACCGAGCAGCCCGCCGATCAACACGAAGCCGCCCTCCTGCACGCCCAGACCGCCCGGCACCAGAAATGCAGCACTACTGACAAGCTGAATCAGCGCCTCGATCACGAACGCCTGCGCGAAGCTCGCCTGCGCGCCAAGCACATGCAGCGCGCACCAGATCTCCAGCGTGTAGCCCGCGCACTGGAGCGTCTGCCAGATGAGCAGATAACGCACGACCACGCCCGTCTGCCGCCAGATCAGCTTGACCGATTGATCGACGCGCGCCGACTTGCCCACCAGATCGACCACCTTGCCGCTCGTGATCCGGTTGATGACGTGAGCGGCCCGCTCGAATGGCCGCGCATGCTGAACGAGTGCGAACAGCATCAGCACCGGCGCGAATGCGGCGATGCCCCACGCCAGCCGCCCCGCCACGCGCGCGGCATCGGAACTCGAATGTTCGAGCAGATAGCCGGCGGCAATCAGCCCAAAGACGAGCTGGCTGATCAAGGTGAGCTGCATGTCGGCGACAAGACTCGCCGCCGCCGTCGCGGGGCGCATGCCGGCACGCCCGAGCAGGCGGAACGACACGATTTCCCCGCCGATGCGCGCAACGGGCAAGAGATTGTTGATGGACTCGCGAATCCACACGAGCCGGAGCATGGTCGCGAACGACGGGCGCTGCGCCCGGCGGATCAGGGTGCGCCAGTCCCAGGCGTTCGCGCACATCGGCAGGATATGCAGCACGGCGGCCAGCACGAGGCCCATGCCCGCCCCTTGCAGCAGTTGCAGCACGGCCGCGGGATGGTCGCGCCATACGAGCCACACGGCAACCGCCAGACCGCACAGCGCAGCAATACGTCCGAGGTGTTTCATCCGCTAATATTTTTGATCCGCTCACTTGTCGTGAACGGGTGACAGCATCCCATTCGCATCGACGCGAAAGCGCGTGCCGCGCCACACCACGCCCGACGAGCAAAAGCTCGCCACATAGATCGCGAACTGGGCCGCATCCCAAAGCGGCAGGCACAGCAACCCGCTGCACTTTTTCCCGGTGGCGCGATCGGTTCTCCAGACCAGCAGCGCGCGAACGCACAACGCAACGCCGGCCAGCACCCATGCAGAGAGCGCGCCGCCCGACATCGCCACCACAAGCAGCGCGAGCGGCAACGGATGCATGAGCACCGCGCCCAGATGCCCCGAACGGTCCGCCGCGCGGATAGTGCGGCTCCAGCGCAATTCGTGCGCGAACACCTTGGAAAACGTATTCTCCGCGCAAGCGTGCTCGACCACAATGGGCGGAATCGCGACGGTGGCGCCCGCGCGCCGCACGGCCTGGCCCACCGCGTGGTCCTCGGCAAGGTGATGCGCGAACTGGGCCAGACCGCCAATGCGCTCGAGCATCTCCCGAGTCATGGCGATGGACTGGCCGAAACACGGGCGGGCGCGGCCGAGCGCAAGACCCGTGACCACGCCAGGCAGAAAATGATAGTTGGTCAGCGCGGCGGCAAGGCGCGGCCAGAACCCCGGCGCAGGGCGGCCGCGATAAACCGTCGTCACGAGCCCCACGCCCGGTTGCTGCAGCGTCCCGACGATATGGCGCAGATAATTCGGCTCGACGCAGACGTCGCTATCGGCGAAACACAGCACCTCATGCTCGGCCTTTTCGAGCATGTTCACGAGATTCGCGATTTTCCGGTTCGGCCCGTACAGGCGAGCATCGGCTACCACGGTGACGTGCGCGCCGGGATAGCGTGTTCGCAGGCTTTCGACGGCTGCGAGCGCCGCGTCGCACGCATCCTCAACGCCAAAAAGATACTGCACGGGCCCCGGATAATCCTGCTCGAAGAAACTGGCGAGATGCGCTTCGAGCTGCCATTCGTCGCCGTGCAGCGGCTTGACGATGGTGACGGCGGGAAAGCGCTGCGGCGCAGCCACGTCACGCGCAAAAAAGCGGCCGATCAACCAGCACGCCACCGCAGTGTAGACAATACCGAGGATGGCGCCGAGGCCGCACAGAATCGCGAGGCACTGCGCCAACACATGAAAAATCGTTAGCAGCGCCACATGCGCTGGCACGACGGCAACCGAAGCGATATCGACAAACGCGGCGGCTAATACCATGACGCCGCCCATGCGCGCCGTCGCACAGCGGAAAGGCAAAGCTGCAAAAGCCAGGTTTGCAAAAACATTACACGCCCCCCTTCGAATGCCAATCTGGATCGTCCGCGGTTCGCCAGATAAGCGAGCGTAACAATGTTTTCTGACGAAAACATTAACTACTCGCTAACGGTTCTTTCCCTCTTAATTTTTAGTTAACCCTCTGCCGCTACAATCCGACCTCGAATCCACTCTCCTGCGCCGAGGTCACCATGCAAGCCCCATTACGATACGATGCGCCCGCGCGTCTTCTTCATTGGCTCGTTGTCGCGCTCGTGGGCGCGCAGTTCGTGCTGGGCTGGACCATGCCGGATGTCCACCGCGATACGCAGCCGGTCGGCCTGATTGCGGCGCACCTGATCGTCGGCACCTCGCTCATCGCTGCCATGGCGCTGCGCATTCTCTGGCGCGCCACGCATCGCCCGCCCCCGCACGCCGGCGAACTTTCGCAGCCGCTGCGCACGCTCTCCTCGCTTACGCACATTGCGCTTTACGCGTTGCTGGTGGCCGTGCCGGTGCTCGGCTGGATCAATGCCTCGTCGCGGGCCTGGCCGCTGACGCTGTTCGGCGTCGTGCCGCTGCCCGCGCTCTCGCCGGCGGGATCGTCATTCGGGCATGCCATGGGCGACGTTCACAGCGTACTCGCATGGGCATTGTTCGCGCTGATCTGCCTGCATGTCGCGGCAGCGCTGCTGCATCGCTTCGTGTTTCGCGACCGCGTGTTGCAGCGTATAGCGTTGTGGTGAGCGGCGAGCCCGAGTCTCATGCGACTGCCGCCGGCTGCTGAGTCAATTGTTCGGCCGCAGCCGCGATTTCCCCGCGCAGCCATCGGTGCGCGCCCGAGGTATGGCGGCGCGCGTGCCAGACCGCCGATACGGTGAACGGCGCCATTTCCACGGGTGGCTCGAGCACCTGCAACGGCAGATTGCCGACGATTCGCCGCGCAGTCAGTTCGGCAATCATGCCGATCATGTCCGATTGCGACACCAGCATATGCGCGAGCATGAAATGCGGCACGGTCACGGCCGTGCTCACGCGAATGCCGAGATGCTCGTAGAACGCGTCCACCGCCTCCTTGACCGCGCCGTAATGGCCGCTCACGCGAATGTGCCGCCCGGCGCGGAACTGTTCGGCGGACAGACTGCCCTGAATATGCGGATGTCCTGTGCGCACGATCGACTTGAGCCGGTCGGTAAAGAGCTTGCGCACGTAATAGTTCGACGGGGCCGCATCCTCGTTCCAGAGAATCAGATCGAGTGCGCCTTCGCGCAGCGCGGCCAGATCGTCGTCCGGTTCGAGCGGCTTGACGTTGATTGCGATTCCCGGCGCCGCCACGCTCAAACGGTCCATCAGCACGGGCAGCAGCAGAAAGCCGATGTAATCGGTGGTGGCAATCTCGAACGTGCCTTCGAACGTTGCGGGATCGACCCCGTCGTCAGGCTCGATCAGCGCGCCCACCACGGCCAGCGCGCGATGCAGCGGCTCGGCCAGTTCCAGTGCGCGCGGCGTCGGCGCGAGGCTGCGCCCGGCCGTGACGAAGAGCGGATCGCGAAACAGATCGCGCAAGCGGTTGAGCGTATGACTCACCGCCGATTGCGTCATGTTGAGCTGCCGCGCCGTGCGCGTGACGTTGCACTCCCTGAGCAGCGTTGCGAATAGCTGCAACGATTTCAAGTCGACGTTATGCAATCCTCCTCCTTGTATTGAGCACGCAAGCCCGCGGCTCGCCGGGGGGAGAATCGCATGCGGAAGCGGGTTCGCCTATTCGGCGCAACCCGCGGCGCAACCCGCGGCGCAACCCGCGGCCCAACCCGCGGCGGAACTCGCGCCACAACCCGCGCCACACCTGGCTGCGCAACTCGTGCAGGCGCTACACGCTTCAGGAATTCGACTGCACCGTTTCGATTGGCGCGAAAGTGGCCTTTTCGGCCTTCGAGCCTCTGATCAAATTGAAGAACAGATTCAACACCACCGCCGTCACGGCCGCGAGCAGAATGCTGCTGTGAAGCAAGGGCGCGAGTTGTTGCGGAAACCGGTTGAAGAAGTCGGGATTGACCACCGGCAGCAGACCGACGCTCACGCTGATCGCCACGATATAGGCATTGAAGCGGTTTTCCGTGAAGTCGACCTGACCAAGAATGCGCACGCCACATGCCGCGATCATGCCGAACATGATCAGGCCCGCGCCGCCTAGCACGCAGGCGGGCACCGACGCCACCAGAGCCGACATCTTCGGCACCAGCCCCATGATCATGAGCAGTACCGCGCCCACCGCGCAAACCCAGCGGCTGCGCACGCCGGTAATGCTCACGAGCCCGATGTTCTCCGCGTACGAGGTATAGGGAAAGATATTGAAGAACGCGCCGAGCAGCGTGCCGGCGGCATCGGCGCGAAAACCGTTGGCCATCTGCTTCGCGTCCACAGGCTTGCCGGTCATCTCGCCCACGGCGACGAACATGCCCGTTGCTTCGATAAACGTCACGAGCATTACGATCGACATCGCCACGCTGGACCACAAATCGAACTTCGGCGCGCCGAAATGAAACGGCGTCACCATGCCGAACCACGCTGCATGATGCACGGCGGAAAAATCGATCGTGCCGGTAAACGCCGTGAGCCCCATGCCGAAGACGATGCCGAGCAAGACCGCGATATTGCGCACGAAACCATTGAAGTACTTGGTCACCACGAGAATGAATACGAGCACGAGAAACGACATACCGATCAGATGCGTGCTGCCGTAGTCGGGATTGCCGATTCCGCCGGCGACCCAGTTCGCGCTCACGCCCATCAGGCACAATCCCACCACGAGAATCTCGGTGCCGATCACCACTGGCGGGAAAAAGCGCAGGAGCTTCGCCATGAGTGGCGCAGCCAATAGCCCGACGATGCCGGAACAAATCATCGAGCCGAAGATACCCGGCAAGCCGAGCGCGGGATTCGAGGCAATGGCGATCATCGGCCCGACGCTGGTGAACGTCACGCCCATCATGATCGGCAGGCGAATGCCGAAATTCCTGAAACCCACCGACTGAATGAGCGTCACGAGCCCCGAAACAAACAGGTCGACGCTGATGAGATACGTCACCTGATCTTTGGGCAACTTGAGCGCCATGCCGATAATTAGCGGCACGGCGATCGCGCCCGTGTACATCACCATCACGTGCTGCATGCCGAGCAGCGCGAGCCGTCCCGTGGGCAAAACTTCGTCGACGGGCTCCCGCGAGTCCGCGGGCAGATAGCGCTTCGATTGAGCCATATGATCCTCTCTGCTGTGTGCGGTACGTGTATCTAAATGAAATGAATCAGCGTGCCTGAAGGTCTTTCCAACTATCAGGATGGCTGATTAACTTGCTGCGAAGCGGAGCCGGGGAAAATTCCAGCCATCACAATGAAACCTGGCAACGCCTTGATCCGGTCGGTCCAGCGGCGAATGGCCGGATAGTCGAGCAGCGAGATGCCGCCCTCTTCGGCGAGCGTCACGTATGGGAAACAGGCGATATCGGCGATGGTCGGATGCGTGCCGGCGCAGAGCCATCCGTCGTCGTCGCGCTCGGCGAACCAGAGCCGCTCGTCCAGCACGCGAAAGAGCGCATGCGCCCCGCTGCGGGCTGCGTCGGCGTCGAGGTCGTAGCCGAAGACTTCAACCAGGCGTGCGGCCGACGCAGTTGCGGTGATGCCATCGGCAAACGCGAGCCACATGTTCACCTCGGCTAGCCGGCGTGGATCGTCGGTCGGATACCAGCGGCGGCTCGTGTCATAGCGCGCGGCCAGATAGCCCAGAATCGCCTGAGCGTCGCGCAGCACGAAGCCATCGTCGTCGAGCACGGGCAATTGGCCCAGCGGGTTAAGCGCGAGAAAGGCCTCCTGCTTGTGCGCCTTGCCCGGATAGAACTCGACCTCCACGCGCTCGTAGCGCAGTTCCAGCAGACTCATCATCAAGCGCAGCTTGTAGCAGTTGCCCGAGAGTTCGTAGTCGTAGAGCTTGATCACAGTCGCTTCCTTAAAGGTCGAGAATCAGCAAGTCGGAGCGGCTGCGCGAGACGCATGCGAGCAAGCAGTCGCCGCGCTGTTTTTCGTCGTTGGAGAGGTAGACGTCGCGATGATCGGGCTCGCCTTTCGCGACACCCACGCGGCACGTGCCGCACACGCCCTGCTCGCACGAGGTGGGCACGGTCACGCCGCGCGCACCGATGGCATCGGCAAGACTCACACCGGCCGGCACGACGAACTCCTCCCCGCTGCGTTGCAGGCGCACGCGAAACGGCTGGTCACCGGAATGCGAGACCTCGTTGGCGAACAGCTCGAAGTGAATGTGCGACTCGGGAAACCCCAACTCGCGCGCGTTTTCGCGCACCAACTCGATGAGCGGACGCGGGCCGCACACATAGACATGAGCGCCCTCCACGGCATCGCGCAACGTTTCCCGCAAGACAACCCCGGTTCCGGCGGCGTCCAGGCCCTCGTGCAATTCCACGCGAGAGAGTTCGGCGAGCCGGCTCGCAAACGCCACGTGCTCGCGACTGCGCACGAAGTTGTGCAGCCAGTAAGGTACGCCCGCATGCTGCAATGCCCCGGCCATCGCGAGAATCGGCGTGATGCCGATGCCGCCCGCGATCAGCACGGCAGGCGCATCCTCCACAAGCCGGAAATGCGCCTTGGGCGGCGAAACGAGAATCTGTGCGCCCACGTCCAATGCATCGTGCAGCGAACGCGATCCGCCGCGCGAGCCGATTTCGCGTTTTACGCCGATCACGAAGCGATCGCGCTCGCCCGGCGCGTTGACGAGCGAGTACTGGCGCACGCAGCCCGCGGGCGTCTGCACGTCGATGTGCGCGCCGGGCTCCATCGGCAACGACTCGATCTCGGGCACGCTCAACTCGAACGCGACAATGTCCTGCGCGGTCACCTCGCGCCTCAGCACCGTCGCGGTCAGCCAGCGTTTCGCAGCACTCGATGTACCTGAACGGACCGCGATCGGAATAACACGTTGCTCGCGCAACGATTCAGGTGCAAGGGTATCGCGCTCCACCGTGCGGCGCAGCGAATTCAGCAAGCGGTTATGAAAGCGCGGCAGATCGATCTGCGCCGTCGCGGCGAAAGCTGCATTGCCGTGCACGATCGTTCGCGCGTCGCTGGCCGGTTGCAGCCAGAACTGAACCGAATGCGCGCCATCGGCGTTCTGCCACGCAACGCCAACGCGCTCGCCGCGCCGCCGCACGGAAACACTCGCATGCACGGCTTCGCCGTCCGCAAGCGCATATGCGGCGAGCGCATCCGCCACGGCCTGGAGCGGCGCATTGAACGGCAGGCTGCGCAGCGCCACGCCGGGTGCGGCGGAATGATCCAGGCTATCGGTCACGATGTTTTTCGCTGCTGGATCGAGGTTGACCCACAGGCAATCGTCTTTCTCCGCAACCGAGAACGAGCGCGCGCACAGACTCGCCGGAGGCTGCCCTTGCAAGAACGCGGGAATATGCGTGCAGCGCCCATCGCCGGCGCGGTATTGCCAGCCGTGGTATTGGCAGCGCAAGGTCTCGCCGGTGTTCGTGCCCAGCGTGAAGCGCACGCTGCGATGGGGGCAGCGGTTTTCCCAGGCGTTGAGCGTGCCGTCGTCGGCGCGCCAGAGCGCAAGCTCCACGCCGTGTAACTGCGTGTGAAAGACGTGCCGAAACGGCACGTCGGTGGCGCGGCCCACCATCTGCCAGCCGCGCGGGAGCGAGGTTATCGTTTGATCCATGATCGAAGCTCAATGCGCAGCGGATGAAGAGATGCCGACGGTGCCTGAAGCGCTGAATGTGCCGTAAGCAACGCCGCGCTCGCGCAGCCAGCGCCGGTAGGCGACCGACATGGCGTCGGCGCGCGTAGGAATCTCGAACGCGGGATCGAGCGGCAACGTGCGCGGCACGTGATTGGACAGGATCATCAGGTCCTGCCCGAAGATGGTTTGCTGAAAGAGCCTCAGACCGCTGTCCGAGGTGGTGTCGTCGAGGTAGACCAGCACTGTGTGGGCGATGCAGCGGCTCTCCTCGACCGGCTGCACGAACAGGCAAATGACGTCGCGACGCGAAGGCTGCTGCGGGCTGGTCTTGTACAGCATCGCCGTGAACGGACGCGCGACGCGGTACACATAGTGGGCGTCAATACCCGTTTGCGCGGAAGCCGCGCTCATCGGCTGATAGAAGCGGCAGTCGTGCGCGAACAACTCACCGCCTTCGAGTTCGACGCGGTACGGCGCGACCTCGGTGTGCGGCTCTTCGCCCAGCAGCCCCGTATGCACATAAGGGAAATGCGCCATGTCGAGAAAATTCTCGATCACGCGCAGCCCGGACGCACGCACGGCGAACGAGCCTGCGCCGAGAATGCGCCGGCCGGGCTCGTCGAATTCGGGTAGCGCAAACGTCTCCACCGGCGGCTCGCCTAGCGAAAGCCACAGGGTATGCAGCCGCCGCCGCGCCTGGCAGGGGCTGCCCGTGTCCGTGCGCGTTGCGCGCACGGCGCCCATGTCGTCGAGCACGTAGTTGAGCGGCGTGCCCAGCAGGCGCGTCGAATACATGACGCCGGGCTTGACGTCCTCTATTACCGCTACCGGATACCACTCGTCCAGTACGGACGATTCAATGACCATCTGTTGTTCTCCCATCGAGGTCGCGCAATAGATGCGCTGTGGAAGAACGGTAGAGGCTTCAAAAAGCCGCAGCCAACGCTATTCCTTCATGCGAGGTATGAATGATTTCGATGGGTTCGGAATAAAGGCCACGCAAGCAGGCACAGGATGGAATATTTCGCGCCGGCAAGCGTTTATCACTTGCCGCGCTCAGGGAGGAACCGCCTCTTGCAGGAGTGCCCCGCTTGCGGCTTTCATACTGCGTGGTCGCGCGATCATGCCGCGCGCCGCGCCAATAAAAGGAGTGAAAACATGAACAAAACGCTGTTGTGCATCCTGGCTTGTACGCTGCCGGTTGTGTCGACATACGCCGAGACACCAAAGATTTCGAACGGGGTGGTGGTTGATGACAACGGGATGACGCTCTACGCATTCGACAAGGATACGGTGCCAGGCAAGAGCGCCTGTGTTGACGCCTGCGCCTCGCTGTGGCCCGCTGCCGTTGCGGATTCGTACGACAAACCGGGCGGCGACTGGGGGTTCATCGACGCCGGCTCAGGCAAGCATCAGTGGACCTACAAGGGACAGCCGCTGTATCGCTTTGCAAACGACAAACAACCGGGTCAAATGAATGGTGATGGAGTCAAGGGTATTTGGCATACCGTGAAGCCTTAAAGCCCTTGTGAACCTTGTCTCGCCGGGCTGGCTCCCGCCCGGCGGGAGGGGCCACGCAGGTGGCGAGCAGAACTACTGCACCAGCGTAACGGGCGTACGCGTGAGGCGGCGCAGCCGCGCGAGCATGCTCCATTTGCGCAAGAAACCCAGGCCGGTCGCGTCGAGCACCACCATATCGGCATGGCCGAGTCTCGCAGACGAAGCAATCACGCGCTCGGGCGGCCCGAATACGCGCTTCCACGTATAGGGCACACCCGCATCGTCGAGAATTGCGCGCGTTTGTAAAAGCGCGTCTTGCATCGCCTGCTTTTCGAGCCGCCGCAATGCGCCGATCGAATGGAAAGCCACACTGCGGTCGAGGCCGAGATCATCGAGCACCTCGACGATCTCGACCTCGGACACGCAGCGTTCCGCGAACAGAAACGCGCCATGACGCGCCGCTTCCTGGGCGCCATGGCGATCGATGATGGGAATGAGCAGTTTCAGCACCTGAAGTCTCGCTAGGTCGCATTTCGTTGCCGGTTAATTCCACGATACCGCCCTGATCCGCAAAACACAGCAAAGATTGCATGCCCCGATGCATAAATTGCGTAAACGCGTACGCGATAGCCAGCTACACCAGCGCGCGCCAGCAACCGCTCAACCGCCCGCCAACGCACTCTCCATCATCACCTGCAGCAGCACGTTAGCGCCAGCCTCGGCCCACTCTGGCGTGATCGCCTCGCCTTCGTTATGGCTGAGGCCGTCGATGCACGGCACGAAGATCATGCCGGTGGGCGCCACGCGCGCGAGATAGCAGGCATCGTGACCCGCGCCCGAGACGATATCGGCGTGCGCCAAATCCAGCGTCACGGCCGCGCGCCGCACGGCGTCGATGCACGCGGGCGCGAATGGCACCGGCGCATAGTCGAAGATCTGCGTGATCGTATGGCCAAGCTGCGCTTCCTGCGCCACGCGCGCGAGTTCGGCGCGCAATTGCGCATCGAGTTCGGCCAGCACGCCCGAGTCCGGATGACGAAACTCCACCGTGAAAAAGCAGCGCCCCGGCACCGTGTTGCGCGAGTTGGGCTTCGCCTCGATCACGCCGACCGTGGCGCGCCCATACGGCGCGTACTTGCGCCCCAGCGACTCGACGAACGTGATCATGCGCGCTGCACCGGCCAGCGCATCGCGCCGCAAGTCCATCGGCGTGGTGCCCGCGTGCGCGTCCACGCCCACGAGTTCGATCTCGTACCAGCGCTGCCCCTGGCCCGCCGTCACGACACCAATGGTCTTGCCGCTGCGCTCGAGAATCGCGCCCTGCTCGATATGCAGTTCATACGCGGCGTGCACCGGCGTGCCGCCGACCGGCTCATCGCCCGCATAGCCGATCTGCGCGAGCGCTTCGCCTATCGTCGTTCCCGATGCATCGGTGCGCGAGAGCCCGTAGTCGAGCGCATACACGCCCGCATAGACGCCCGACGCGATCATCGCCGGCGCGAAGCGCGAACCTTCCTCGTTGGTCCAGATCACCGCTTCAATGGGGTGCTCGGTCTGCACGCCAGCGTCGTTGAGCGCGCGGATCACTTCGAGCCCGCCTAGCACGCCATAAATGCCGTCGTAGCGGCCGCCGGTCGGCTGGGTGTCGGCGTGCGAACCGGTCAGCACGGGCGCGGCATCGGGGTTGCGGCCCTCGCGGCGCGCGAACACGTTGCCCATCTTGTCGACGCGAATCGTGCAGCCCGCTTCGCGCGCCCATTGCACGAACAGGTCGCGCCCTTCGCGGTCGAGTTCGGTGAGCGCGAGGCGGCACACGCCGCCCTTCTCCGTCGCGCCAATTTGCGCCATGCGTTCGAGCGAATCCCACAGTCGCGCGCCGTTCACGCGCAATGCGGCCAGGTCCAATACGCCATGCTGCGAGTGCTCAGTCATCGGAACGCTCCTCGGCGGACTTGGCGGACTTGGCGGACTTGGCGGATTGAGCCGTTTCTGCCGGCTTCGCATCGCGCATGCGGTAGCGGAAATCGCAGCGCTTGCCGCCTTGCATGATGGTGCTCGTGCGCGTGAGCTCGACGCGCGGATCGTAGCCCGAAATAAATTCGGCATCGCGCGCGCAGCTCAGCAGATGGCCGATCTCGCCAAGGCCCATCGCGTGATACATCTCCGCGTAAGCGCAGCGATGCACGTTGTAATCGTAGGCATCATCGTCGGCGCGCAGCGTTTCAACTTCTAGCGCATCGTCCTTTTCCCAGAGCACCTGAAGCGCGACGAACGACGCGATGCTCGTGCCGTTCGGTTCGCGCGCCGCGAACTGGCGGCCCGCATCGATCGCCGCGCCGCGCACGGCCTCGGCGATCACGGCCTGGGCGCGCTCGATGCCGAAGTCGCGCTTGAGGATCTCGTAGATCGGCTTGATGATTTCCGCTTCGATACGCCGGCGCGCGAGTATGCCGAGCGTCTCGCCGTTCACGCCCGTCTGGTCCGCAGCGCCTTCGCCTTGTTGCTGTGTCATCTTCGTCTCCTCGTTACGTCGTTAAGTCGTTGCGTCGTTGCGTTCAGCGGGCAGCGGTCTTCGCGACAGTCCTGGCGGCTGTCTTCGTGGCCGTGCCGCCGAGCACATCCACCACAGCCCATTTGCCATCTTTCACCTGATAGATCGTATAGGCGGGATCCACGAGATTGCCTTGCGCATCGAAGCCAATCGCGCCGGTCACGCCATCACGATGAATCGAATGCAGCGCCGCGACAATCTTTTTCGGCGCAACGGAATTGGCCTGCTGGGTAGCGGCGATCAGCGTCGCTGCCGCGTCGTAGGCGAACGGTGCGTGCAGTTCGATCGGCGCGTGCCAACGCGCACGGTACTGCGCATCGAACGCCTCGCCACCCGGCATGCGATCGAGCGGACGCCCCGGCTCCAGCGCCGTCACGCCGTCGCCCGAAGGCCCGGAAAGCGTGAGGAAGGTCTGGCTCACGAAACCGCCCGCGCCGAGCAGCGGCGCCTGGATATGCAACTGGCGCATGCGTTTCACGAGCGGCGCGGCCTGGGCATCGAGGCCGCCGAAGAAGACCAGATCCGGACGCTTCGCCTTGATTGCCGTGAGCACGCCGCTGAAATCGAGCGTCTTGTCAGTGACGTATTGATGGTCGATCACCGTGCCGCCGTTGGCCTGCACGCCCTTGATGAACTGGTTCGCGAGCCCCGCGCCAAACGCGGTTTGATCGTCGATCACGGCAATGCGCTGCGCCTTCAGCGTTTTCACGGCATACGCGCCGGTGTAGGCGCCGCCATCGTCGTCGTGGCCCATGATGCGAAACGCGGTGTCGAAGCCCTGCTGCGTGTATTGATGGCCCGTCGAGGCCGGTGCGATCTGCGCGATGCCCGCGTCGTGATAGACGCGCGCTGCCGGCACGCTGCAGCCGGTGTTCCAGTGGCCGACCACGCCGATCACGTGACGGTCGACCAGTTGCTGCGCGACCGTGACAGCGGTGCGCGGGTCCGATTGATCGTCGGCGCTCACGAGCTTGTAGACCACGGGCTTGCCCGCAATGGTCGGATGTTTCGCATTGGCGTCGTCGACGGCGAGCTGCGCGCCGTTTTCCAGATCCTTGCCGATGCGCGCCGATGCGCCGGTAAGCGGTGCGGCAAGCCCGATAAGCACCACCTGTTCGTCCTGAGCGTGCGCAACGCCCGTGAAAAGCGACGCCGCAAGCGCGGCGAGCGGCAACAGCAGAGCTTTCTTTTTCATGTCGATCGATCCCGATGAGCCCGTGTATTGAGGTGCTATGGAGGCGCATGCCTGCCCACCCGGGGGCTTGGGGGGCGCGGCCTTGAATAATGAAAAAGATTAGTCTTTTGCGTGCTGCGGTCTAAATTACGTTTGGTTCGATCGATATAGCACCTCCCTATAAATGCATTTAAATCACTGTTTTATATGCGTTATTTTGATTTCATGCGAATCTCACACCTTTCGATATAATTCGACACATGAAAAAAATTCAGCCAATGGCCGACGATCCGCCGCTGCGGGCGGTGCGCGCGTTCGAGTCGTTCGCGCGTCATGGCTCGGTCGCGGGCGCCGCGCGCGAACTCGACATCACGGCCTCGGCGGTAAGCCACCAACTGCAATTGCTCGAATCGTTCGTGCATACGCCGCTGACGATTCGCCGTGGCCGTGCGCTCGTGCTCACCGACGAAGGCCGCGACTACTACCGTTCGATCAGCGCGGCGTTTTCGGTGCTGCGCAGCGCCACGGGATTCGTGCGCGAGCGCTCGTCGCGGCGACAGATCACGATCAGTCTGATTCCGCTCTTTGGCATGGGCTGGTTCATTCCCCGGCTGCACGACTTTCTCGCGGCCAATGAAGACGTGGACGTGACGGTGCTCTACGCGAATCACCGCAATTACCGCAGCGACGCCGCCGATTTGTCGATCCGCTTCGGCACCGGCGACTGGATCGGATATACGAGCACGCCGCTCATGTCGGGCGCGGTCGTGCCGGTCTGCACGCCGCGCTTTTTGCAGCGCTACGGGCCGCTGCGCAAGCCAGCGGACCTTGCGGGCGTACCGCTCGTTCACGATGAGGATCGCAGCACGTGGGCGAACTGGCTGCAAAGCATGGGCGTGCGCCACGTCGCGCGCACCGAGGGCCCGCTCTTCGAAGACGGTCAGTTGACCTTGAGCGCCACGCTCGCCGATCTGGGCGCGGCGCTCATGCGCGCGCCGCTGGTTTCGCGCGAACTTGCGTCGGGTACGTTGCGCAAGCTGTTCGATCATGAGCTCGACGACGGGCGGCACTACTATCTCTGCTGGCGCGCCGATGCCGAAATGCCGGACGGCGCTCAGCGGCTCGCGCAATGGCTGCTGGAGTCAGTGAAGGCGCGTTGATTTATGGTGCTGTCGCGTTTTCACTAGAGGGGTTCATCTGAACACTGCCTGCCACATCGCGTATTGACATCAGATATACATTGATCCTCCATGCGTATATCTAATGCATATACAGCATGGAGGGTATCATGCGCGACGCACCTATTAATCTCCGCGCTCTGCCAGAGCAACGTGACCTGATCGACTACGCGGCGAGCCTGCTTGGCAAAAACCGTTCTGACTTTATGTTGGAGGCCGCTTGCCAGCGCGCTCAGACCGTTGTCCTGGATCGCACTTTCTTTGGGCTTGATTCAGAAAGGTTCAAGCGGTTCACCGAGTTGCTGGACGCGCCGAAAGTCACAAACGCGGGTCTTGCACGTCTGATGGACGTGAAGACCCCTTGGGATGAAAACGGCGAATGACTCGGAAGCTTTCCTCGCCGCAGCCGCTGTTGGCCGAGCACGACGTTGCCAGCTTTTCCTGCGGGAGGCTGGAGCTTGACGACTGTCTGAAGCGGCGCGCTCTGATTAACCACAACAGTGGGGCAAGCCGTGTATTTGTAACGACCGACGATGCCGGCCGGGTCTACGGCTACTATGCTCTCGCGGCTGGAGCCGTTGCCCATGTCGATGCAACCGGCAATGTTCGCCGAAACCTGCCGGATCCAATTCCAGTGGTTGTGCTTGGCCGGCTGGCGCGAGACATAAATACAAAAGGTATCCAGCTCGGCGCCGCCCTTCTGAAAGACGCCGTCAATCGCGCTAGCGCGATTGCAAAGGAGCTTGGCGTGCGCGCGATGCTCGTGCATGCGATTGACGCACAAGCAGCGGCCTTCTACGAATCGTACGGGTTCACACCGTCACCGATTCATCCCCTCACACTCATGCTCCGACTGGCATGACGAGTGCACAGAAAGGCCGCAGCTTGCGGCCTTTCTTCACTTCAAAAACTCCAGAACAAGAAATGATGCCGGGGCCGCGGCCTGCTCGGGCGCACCACCTTGCGCGGCGGCGCAAGCTGCGCGTGCGAATCGACCACCTGCGCACGCAGCGCCATGTCATAGAACGCACCCACCATCGGCAACGCGCTATGCGCACCTTCGCCCCAGTAGTCGTTGCGCAGCGTGACGCGCGCATCGTCGAATCCCACCCACGCGCCCGCAACCAACTCGGGATGAATCAGGATGAACCAGCTATCCGTATTGCCCTGGGTGGTGCCGGTCTTGCCGGCCACGTCGGCACGAATTCCGAAACGGCTGCGGATATCGGTGCCCGTGCCACGGTCCACGACATCGCGCATCACGTCCACGAGCTTCAGCGCCGCGCTGGCGGGCAGCGCCTGCTCCGGCCGCGCCGCCGGAAAATCGGCGAGCACGTTGCCCTCGCGGTCCTCGATGCGCGTCACCATGCGCGGCTCGATATACGCGCCACGGTTCTCGATCGTGCAGTATGCCGAAACCATTTCCTTGAGCGTGACCGGGCTAGTGCCTAGCGCAAGCGACGGCACCGCATCTAGCGGGCTTTCGCGCACGCCCATCGCGCGCGCCAGCGCCACGACCTTCGCGGGGCCTTCGCGCTGCATGAGCTGCGCCGTCACGCGGTTGCGCGACAAAGCCAGCGCCTCGCGCAGCGACATCGGCCGGCCTGTGGGCGGCTCCGCGTCGGTTGGCCGCCACGCCGCGTTGCCCTTCAACGCGATGGTCACGTTGCGATCGACGATCGTGTCGCCCGGTTGCGCACCATCCGCAAACGCCGCGCCGTAGACAAACGGTTTGAACGTCGAACCCGGCTGACGCCGCGCCTGCTGCACGTGATCGAACGGTTCGTCGCGGAAGTCGCTGCTTCCGACCCACGCCTTGATGTCGCCGTTGCGCGGGTCAATCGCAAGAAACCCTGCCTGAATCTGCGTCTTGTTGTGGCAAAGCGTATCGACGAATTGCCCGTCCATCGCGAGCTTTCTGATCGCAGCCGCATCGGACTGCCCCGCGTCGCGCGCGCTGCGATACTCGGCTGTCTGCCTGATGAACGACTGGAACAGGCCATTGCCGGGCCAGCATCCCGTGCGCGTGTTCCAGGCCGCGTTGGCAATCGATTGCAACTGACCGGTCTGCCAGGCAAGCGCCTGGTTGGCCATGTCCTGAAGCCGCGAATCGATGGTTGTCCGAACAACGAGTCCATCGGAGTAAATGTCGTAGCCGTTGCGGTCGGCCCAGCCGATCAGCCAGCGACGCAATTGCGCCGCGAAATGCGGCGCGGCGCCCGTGGGTTCAGACTGGATTTCGAAATTCACGCCAAGCGGCTGACGCTTGAGCCACGCGCAATCGGCCGGCTTGAGCTTGCCGAACTTCACCATCTGCTGGAGCACTGTGTTGCGGCGCTCCAGCGCGCGCTCGGGATTGAGCACCGGGTTATAGGCGCTATTGGCCTTCAGCATGCCAACCAGCGTTGCGCTTTCCAGAATGTTGAGCTGCGCAGCAGACTTGCCGAAGTACGTGCGTGCGGCCATCTCGACGCCATAGGCGTTGTAGAGAAATGGCACCGTGTTCAGGTAAGTCTCGAGAATCTGGTCCTTGCTGTAGACGGATTCGATCTTGAGCGCGGTAATGGCTTCTTTGAGCTTGCGCGTCAAGGTGGGCGCGCGGCCCACTTCGTCGGGGTACAGATTGCGCGCGAGCTGCTGCGTGATAGTCGATCCGCCCTGGCGCGCACCCGAGAACGTATGCAGCGCCGCCGGCACAACGCGCAGAATGTCGATGCCGTGATGCTGATAGAACCGGCGATCCTCGGTCGCGACCAGCGCCTGCACCACGTATGGCGAAATTTGCGCGAGCGTCACCCATTCGCGATTGACGGGCTTGAATTCGGCGAGGCGATTGCCATCGGCGGAAACGATCAGCGCTGGACGATCGACGCGTGCCTTGCGAATGTCGCCGATATTCGGCG
Organism: Paraburkholderia sacchari; assembly: GCF_000785435.2. GTDB lineage: Bacteria > Pseudomonadota > Gammaproteobacteria > Burkholderiales > Burkholderiaceae > Paraburkholderia > Paraburkholderia sacchari. Next base: position 457,693 of record NZ_JTDB02000004.1, read on the forward strand.
TGAGCGGGATCAGCGCGAGCACGTACGCGAGCAGCAGCAAGGGCACGGCGGCAAGCGACAGCGCAACGCCACGGCGCGTCGGGTGGCGCAGGCCGTGCAACGCGGTGGCGAATATGCCTCGGGCTTTTATGCCGGCCGTGGCGGAAAGCGACTGTCCACGCTTGAGCCACCGCGCGCAAAGGTCACGAAAAAACGATCCAGGCGGGGGATTCACAAAAGCTGCGCAATAAACGAAAGGCGGGATCGTACCAAAGCGAAAACGGGGCACTGACGCTAAAACGGCACTTTGCGAGTGCCGCTAACAGACGATTACATTTGTTTCCACTCTGGTTTCAATACCGCAACGCGGGTTGCGGCAACACGAATAGCGCCACGATCTGGACCTTGCGAACGAACATTCCATAAGCGAACACGCAGCAAGGTCGCCGGCTCCAGCACCCTATGCTGGAGCCGGCCCGATTACCCGGCGACGACGATCACCTGCCGACATCGATGCGGCCATAGAGTCCGTCGGCTTCGTCGTTAATTCCCGCCGCGAAAAACAGCGTGTTGGTGGGCTGATTGTCGAGACCATTACCGAACGCCATACCCCACAGCCCCGATTCGACGATCGGCATGCCAGGATGCTGCTCCAGGGTTCCGAGCATCGTTCCGGTGGTCGGGTCGAACGCATGAATCATGCCGTCACCGAAGTTGCCGATCAACACGGCATGACTGAAACGGCCGAAATCAATGGGCGACAATGCCATGCCCCACGGCGCATTCAGCGCCCCGCCGGTAGCAAAGCGCTGAATGAATTGTCCAGACGGGCTGAATACGTCGATCAAGCCCATGCCCGCGCCCGGCACGTCATCGTGCGCTGCCGCGTCCTGCTTCGCGTACGAGACAAACAGCTTCGAATCGATCACCTGGATGCCAAATGGCGCGAATCCCGCCGGTAATGTGGGATCCTGAAAGGTGCCGGCCAGCGTGACCTTCGTGAAGGTCCGGTCGAACACATCGATCTTGTTGTTGTGAAAGTCGGTTGCGTACAGGAAATTCGCGCCGTTATTGCTGGCCATGGCGAGCCCCTTGTAGACGGCGCTGCCGCCGCTATCGAACACCGTAACAGCCGATGTCGGGTTCACCGTGGGCGACCATGCAGTCATGGTCCCACCCTCGCCCACGAAGATAAACGCCGCGGGGCCCGACTTTGCCCCTTGCGTCACCATGAAGTCCGTCGTGCCATTGAACACGATCCCGGTTGGATCGGCGTCGCCGCTCTTGCCAGCTGGAATCGTTACCACGAGTGACTGCGGCACGCCATTGCCATCGTAAAGTGTCGCGTGCTGGGTGCCGTTATCGGCCACCCATGCGAAGCCCTTGGGGTTGAAGGCAACACCCCACGGATTCTTCAGGTTGGCATCCACGTGCGCAGCCGCCACGGCGCCATCGGAAACCAGCGCGCTAACCTGATACTGCATGTTCGTATGGGATGAGCCTCCGCACGCTGCGATGCTCGCGAGCACCACCGCCGCCACCAGCGCACCGAGCGGCGCATGAACCTGTCTCATGATTGCACTCCTGACACAAAATGAAGGGGATTCGCCGTGAGATTCCCGGCGTCACGGCGTCACGACTAGCGCCGTATGCATCCCCATTGCATAGTGTCCCGGCTTGTTGCAAATCAGCACGTAATGGCCGGGCGCAAGCGTGAACGACGCGCGCTTGCTTTTGCCTGGCGCGACGTCCTCGATTTCGCCGATCTTTTTCAGTTTGTGCTCCAACACCTGTCCCTTGCTGGCAGGCAATGCATCGTCTGGAAGGTTCGTCTTGATCAAGACGAGTTCGTGCGCCATGGTGTTGTTGGCGTCGCTCCTGATATCGAGCGTGAGACGCCCCGCCTTCACGGTGTGCGTTTCGAGCTGGATCGAATCCGATAACAGCGTTGCGTTGACAGTTTGCTGGGACCAACTCGCGTGCGGTGTCATTCCGGACGCGACCACAATGGCGATGAGGGTCATTCTGTGAGTGGCATGCACGGCCGCCTCCTTGCGTCGAGACCTCGCGTATGCCGGGCATCGAACCATGGCCACGCGCCATGCCCCATTCGCAGGCACGCGAATACCCCTGCCTGTGCACTGGCATGACTGATTCGAACGGCACGCGATACGTGGTGTAAACGCGCGCCGTTGGCGACATATTCCGCAGCGGTTCACGATGCATCCGGGCCTGACGGGTGCTCGCGTCAGCAACATTTGCTTGCATAACTCACAAGTATTGCGTAATCCGCGCCGTTCATTGCGCCGTTGAGGATGCAGGCGGCACAGGAGCGTGCCGCCACCACTCGCACTCAATGCTCAACGGAGCTTGCACATGAACACGATCCCGGGTCCTGAAACGTCGCCGCGCGCCCGCATTCATCCTCTCGTCGCGGGGGCGGCCGTCGCTGTGATTCTCGCGAGCGCCACCGGCATCGCCGCCATGACCGGGTGGCTGCCCACCACGCACGCGAGCACCGCCCAAGTTGCCGCTCCCAACGTTGCCGCGCAGACCGGCAACTTGACTTCCGGCGGCGAGCAGACAATGGCGCATCAGACCGTTAGTCAGCCGATTAGTCAGCCGATTAGTCAGCCGATTAATCAGCCGGCCCGCGTGCAGGAGCCTGTGCGACGCGAGCCCGTTCACCACTACCATGCTGCCCCGGCCGCGCCCCACTATGCGAATGCCAGCGCCTGGCCGGTGAGAAGCGAACCCCGAACCGAAGCCGTCGATCCAAACTCAGGCTCGGTGGTCGCCATCAACACAATTCAGGCACCCGAGCCCACCACGGGAATCGGCGCGGTAGGCGGGGCCGTCGCCGGCGGGCTGCTCGGCAACCAGATTGGCGGGGGGCGCGGCCGCACGATCGCCACCATCGCGGGTGCGATTGGCGGCGGGCTCGCGGGCAATGGCATCGAACATGAAGTGCGCAAGACCACTACGTACCAGGTTCAAGTGCGCATGGCCGATGGCAGCTATCGAACCTTCACCTACTCAACGCCGCCTCAGTTTGCGGTTGGCGAGCGCGTGCGTGTCGATGGTGGTGGGTTGAATGCGGCGTGAGGATTCATGGCGGTCGAACGCGCCGACCGCCCTCACTCACAACACCGGCCGAACCCGATTGATCTCGACCGTAACGTGCGAAAGACTTTTGAAACGCTTTAACGCCGCGCGATAAAAGCCGGGACTGCGCTGCGCATCGCCGGTCGCCACCGATATCACCGCACTCATGTGCCCCGGACCCACGCGCCAGACGTGAAGATCGAGCACGGCGTCGCCATGCTTTTCCACGACGCCGCGAACATTGGCAGCCAGGCGCCGGTCCGCGTTCATGTCGAGCAGAATGGCGCCCGTATCGCGCATCAAACCCCATGACCAGTTCGCGATCACGAGGGCGCCAATCACGCCCGCGAGCGGGTCCATCCAGACCCAGCCGAAATTGCGGGCCAGCAACAGGCCAATGATCGCGAGCACCGAAACCGCAGCATCCGCGATGACGTGAATGTAGGCCGAGCGAATATTGTGATCGCGATGCAACGTAGCGTGCGCATCGTCGTGGCCATGCTCATGTTCTTCGAACTCGATCCGGTGCTCGCCATCGGGCAAACGGACCACGGCCACGAATGCATGCGGCTCGGGAATCTCGTCCGCCGATTCCAGATAAGCGCCACGGTTCCCAAACGCAAAGGTCTGGCGCGCGCCGTCGGGACGAATCGTCGTGACTGAGACCGCATCGGCAGTCAGGTTCGCACCCGCCGTTTCCGGCGTAATCCGGAAGACAGGCGGCACGCCATCTTCGAAAATCGACACGGTGAATGCGCCGGCGTCGCCGGCGACGCGATGCACCTCTTCTTCATGATCGTGTTCATCGTCATGGCCGCGATCGTGACCGTGGCCATGGCCGTGGCTATGCCCGTGACCGTGGGAGTGTCCATGATGATCGCCGCTCAACAGCCAGACGCTCGCGAGATTGACGAGGAGCCCCAGCACCGCAATGGGAATCGCCTGGCCGAACTGGATCGGCACCGGCGCGAGAAAGCGCGAAACGGCTTCGTATCCAATCAGCAGCGCCATCATGGCAAGCACGATCGCGCTGGTAAAGCCCGCGAGGTCGCCCAGCTTGCCAGTGCCGAACACGAAACGGTCGTCGCTCGCGTGCCTGCGCGCGTAGGTGTACGCCAGCGCCGCGATCAGCATCGCGCCCGCATGCGTCGACATATGCAGGCCATCGGCAACCAGCGCCAGCGAGCCGAACATGCTGCCGCCAACGATCTCCGCGACCATCATCGCGCTGCACAGCGAAATCACCATCCAGGTTCTGCGCTCGTTGTCCTTGTGGGCCGCGCCCAGAAAGATATGGTCGTGCCCCGCGCCGAAAGCGGCGTCTTCGAAATTGCTCATAGTTGTCTCACTTGAAGTAGCTGTGCACTACTTCGATTAGCTGCTCCTTGCCACTGCCATGCTCGTCGTCGGGTTCCGCGTCCACCAGATGGGTGCGGATATGGTCCTCCAGCACCACTGCGAGCAGCCCGTTCATCGCGCCACGGCTGCTCGTGATCAGTTGCAGCACGTCCATGCACCCGCGCTCGTCCTCCAGCGCACGCTCGATGGCCTCGATCTGCCCCTTGATGCGGCGCACCCGATTAAGGAGTTTCTGCTTTTCGCGGATCGTATGGCTCATGCCTTGGCTCCAGTTATACGGCGGGGTGCATATTAGCAAAATAGGGAGGGGGGGTATACTAAATTTGCCTGCGCAAGCGGCGATGGCCACGGCCTAGCGATCGAGCTTCCCCAGATGCGGTGCGAAGCGGCACATCACAACAGGGACGACCGCAAGAGCCGCTCCGCCCAAAAACGTGGCCGAAGCTCCGTGCCGGTCCCACAGCCATCCGGCAATGACGCTTGCGAGCAGCAAGCAGACACCGCTCACGAGATTGAAAACGCCGAATGCGCTGCCGCGCAGCGTCGGTGGCGCGGTTTCCGCAACCATCGCAGCGAGAATGCCTTGCGTGAACCCCATGTGCAGGCCCCATAGGGCAACGCCGATAAGCACCGTGACAATCGACGCGCTCATGCCCAGGAGCAGATCCGCCGCAATCAGAAGCACGATCCCGCATGCAAGCAGAATCCGCCGATCGACGCGGTCCGATAGCGCGCCCACGGGGTACGCGGACAGCGAATAGGTCAGGCTCATAATGACCATCACGCCGGGAATCCACGCAATATTCAACCCTGTCTGCTGCGCGCGCAGCACCAGGAACGCTTCGCTGAAGCGCGTCAGCGTGAAAGCGGCGCCGAGTGCGACCACGAACCAGTAGCGTCCGGAAAACGCTTGCAGTGCGCGCCAGTGCATCGGCGACCGGAACGCGTGGGAGGCACGCTCGCTCGCTGCCTCCTCGATACCGAATGCGATCAATCCCACTGCGACAAACGCCGGCACCACGGCGAACCAAAGCACCGTGCGAATGTGATCGGAAAACCAGAACATCAGAACGATTGCCGCAAGCGGCCCGGCAAATGCGCCGACCGTGTCCATCGACTGCCTTAACCCAAAGCAGGCGCCGCGAATCTCCGGCGGGGCGATATCGGCGATGAGCGCGTCACGCGGCGCGCCACGAATCCCTTTGCCCACGCGGTCGATGATCCGCGCGATCGCGACCATCAATGGCGTGCTGGCGAGTGGGAAAAGCGGCTTGGACAACGCGGCCATCCCGTAGCCAAGCAGCAGCAGCGCCTTGCGTTTACCCAACCAGTCGCTTATCGGGCCCGAAAAGATCTTGACGATCATCGCGCTCGCCTCGGCGGCCCCTTCGAGCACGCCTAGCGCACTCACGCTCATGCCCATCGTGGTGACGAGAAATATCGGCAGTAGCGCATGAATCAGCTCGGACGAGAGATCCATGAAAAGGCTGACAAACCCGAGCATCCGGACGGTGCGCGGAATGGCAATGCGTGGCGCACGGGTGGCATCAGGCAGCATCGTTCGTTCTCCGGAAAATCAAAAACTCCCGACCTGTGGCGCGCCGAGTTGCCGAAGTATTGACAGATGAACGTTCAGATCGACTTTCACGAGATGATCGATGGATATCTCCCCGCCGACGATCAACGCAGGCTCGAAGCCATACATCTCCTCCGGCCCCAGCGGCCCCAGACGCTTGAGGGCGCGCTTGAATAAATGGTCGCTGTCGCAGCCCGATCGCGAGAGCGTTGCAAAGAAAATACGTAATGTCCGATCGGCGTTTTCAATCTTTTTTTCGACCCTGTCCGGCAGGAAAACCAGCACGTGCTGCGAACATGAAAGCGTGATCTTGGGTCCCGTGGCCTCACCCCAGAGAAAAAGATCGCCAAACGCAGTTCTCGCAATGACGTGGTATTTGTCGATGCCCGCAACCGGCGTATCGCGCAGCCACATATCGACGATACCCTCGTATGCTTGCGGGTCGACAATCCAGACCAGACCGTCGCCATACGAGGACCATCCTTCTTCACGCCAGATTTCCAGCAAACGGTCGGGAAGTACGCCCCGGTACCGTCGCAATGCGGACTCGGGAACCTGCTGGCGAGTCTTCCCGCGGCCAAACGTCTGGATAAATGCGTCAAATAGCTCGTCAGTCATGTCGTTGCGACCCTATCATTTTTTCCCCAAGCCACGGCATAGTTTCAGCTTAATGTTCATCAGATATCCTCCCCTCCCGATATCAATTGCGGTCTGCGCCCACTGTTCAAGGGCATCCGCGCGACCGTCGCTATTCCAGCCCGATCCAATTGACGAGTTCACGGGGGAGTCACCCATGCCTACCGGCTCGTAGTGGTGCCACCCTCCGGCGACCATGTCGGGATTATGGAGCGCCGCAAGCGTGTCCATGATTTCTCTAGTGCGTGCCTTTGCTTGCTTCAAGGCTTGCGCTTCGGTGAGGTTCGGATTTTTCTTTATTATGTCTTCAAGAAGGCTGGCCTGAATCGGGGCTTCGTATAACTTCCGGTATGCCCGTTGTGCTGCTTTGCCTTTAGGATTTCTTCCGCTTGGCTTCTTTTTGCCCGCTGCTTTCTGCGCCTGGAATGTTGCATCGAATGCATCGCGCGCGGCCTTGAATTCATCCGCCGTCATGCCGTTGATCCCGCGCTCCTGGCCGCTCAATTGCTTCGCATAGTTTTCCAGGTACTTGCGCTGGGCGCTTTCGGACAAGCCTTTGTAAGCATCCTTGTCGTATGGATGGAAACACGGGATTTTCGGCCATTCCACGTCCACGGGCTCGTTCGATCTCGGGTCCACGACCGGCTTGATGTCCGCCGGATACTCTCCCGGGCGCCCTACATACTCATGATCGGGTCCCTTTCCATCGCAATCGTTCGGATGATCGGCGTTGACACAACGTAGCCCCAGCACGTCGACCTGAACCAGCGGATTCGCAACGTAGGCGTAGAGATTGATTCCGCCCGACTGCCCGGCCGGGTCCGACTGCAGATATCGCCCAAGCCCTGGATGATAGGAGCGAAACCGGTTGTAATGCAGCGACGTGTCCCGGTCGTAGTAGTGTCCGGGCCATCGCAGCGCGTAGTCAATGGAATTTCCCGCTGCAACCCGGCTCATCCCGTAGGGGTCGATGTCCTCCGCAAGCCACGCCGTTTGCCCATCGCCATCGACGATTCGCTCCGGCAATCCTGCCTGATTGCACAGCACGAAGTAGGCATTGCCCGATTTCGGATCGGCGTCCAGGCCGGCATAGTCGATGAACATGAACGGCAGCAACGCCGTTTCGTTCACATATAGATAAAGACGAACCCGCCCGTCCGGTCCCATCTCCGCGGCTGGCCGGTCCCCGTCCCAGTAGTATTGCGTACACGCGTCGCCCATTCGCGTGGTGGTGCGCCGGCTCAAACCGTCGTACTCGGCGACCCACACCTCCGGTCGATCGCTCCACTCGACCTGCACCAGCAAGTCCAGGCTGTTATAGCGCCAGGTCGTGCGGCGGCCATCAGCGGCAATCTCGTGCGCGAGGTGATTGCGCTCGTTATGGTGAAACACCGCGGACGACGTGTCCGAGAGCCGATTACCCTCTACATGGCGCATCGACGAACCGTCTGGAGCCAACAGCAAATTGCCGGCGGCGTCATATTGAAAGCGACGTACCGGCCATCCTTCGCGCGTTTCGCCAATCAGCCGATGTGCCGCGTCGTACTGATACTCGGTGGTGCCCGCTTCGCTGTCGATCACGCGTTGAAGCTCGCCCATCGCGCTGTACTGATAACGCACGCCCCTCGCCCCGCGCGCCGCCTCGCTCGGGCCATCGCGCCATACGAGCCGCCCCGTGCAGCGGCCCGCGGTATCGAAGCTGCACAGCAGGTTCAATCCGTTTCCAAGGTGCAGATGGACCCGGCCGTCGTTCGAGCGCAGGAGCCGGTGCCTGCCGCCCGTCGGCGTGCAGATCAGCATTTCGCCGAGAGCGACCAGGTCGTAGCGAACCACGAAGCGATCAAACCACGTTGTACTGGCCAACCTGCCCTCGAAATACTCGTGATCGACGCCTGATCCATCGCGCTTGTCCGCGATGCGCCGTCCATCTTCGTCGTAATCGATCAGGATATCGAATTTGTCAGTCGATGCATTCGTGAAATTTCCGCGAGCGTCGTATTCGTAATAGTGAGTCTCGCCACTCGCGAGCATTCGCTTGCTATGCAGGCCATGCTCGCCGACTTCGAACTGAAGCAGCAGGTTGCCTTGCCCGTCGCGCTTCTCGATCAGCCGGTCTCCCGCGTCGTACTTGTACGTCTCCCGCAGCCGGCCGTGCCTCGTCACACTGGCGATCCTGCCTTTGAGGTCGTAGGTGTACGCGCTCTCATTGCCGTTCGCGTCGATGATGGCGGCAATCCCCGCTTTGGCCGTATACCGGTACCGGACGGTAAGACCCATCGGGTTCGTCTCGCTCTCGCGCAAGTTCCACGATGCGATGGTGTAGTGGTAGTCGCGCCCATCCTTGTCGCGCAACCGCACCAGATTGCCCGCAGCGTCATGGTGGAGAAGCTCCGCGTTCCCATGCTCGTCCCTGCGTACTACCACGCGGCCCACTGCGTCGTGCTGCGCTTCCGGTGCGCAGAGCGGGCAGGCCGGCGCGGCAACGCAAGCCGCGAGCGCCTCGATTTCCGGCGGCAACAGAATCCGGTCCGGCATGTCCTCGGGACTGTCCTCCCCCCATTGCTGCGCCAACGGCGTGGCGGGAACTTCAAGCACCCTCGCATTGGGCAGTGCGGGGGCATCTTGCCGCGTCGGCCAGCGGTTCTCCCACTGATCCAGACGTCCGGTATTACCGCCTCGCCTGTCATAGAGCCAGCTCATGACTCGCCCGCCCGAATCGACCTCGCAAGCGACTCGCCCATCGCCGCCCAGCACACGCTCGGTCACGCCCCCGTATGGATCCAGAATGCGCGTCACAGTATGGGTCGCGTTATACAGGAAGGTCCATTTGCCGCCATCGGCCCGCGTAACCACGGTGCGGCCCGGCTGATAATCGAGCAGGACGCGCCACAATCCATCCTGCCCCGCACTTTCGACGCAACGGCCATGACCATCGTAGCGGTAGGAGAACGAATAGCCGTTGGCATCCGTTTCGCGGATCATCCGGCGCCGGCCGTCGTAGCCATACGTCATCGTTGCGCCAGACGCATCGGTGGATGCCACGAGGCATCCGGCACGATCGTAGCGATACCGGGCAATGCATGACACGGCGCCTTGCGCGTCGACCATGTTCACGTCTGTGACATGGTTGCGCGCGTCATAAACGAAGTCGATCAATCTGCGGTGCCCGCCGTGCTCCGCCACCAGTTCGATTTGACGCAATAGCCCGTCGCTCGCGTAACGAAGCCTGCTTTCCACACCCTCGTGCACATGACGCATGAACCGCGCCGAGCGTTGCGATTCGTCCGCGCGTTCGAACGTGAATTCGCCCCGTGCGCCGTGCCGCATCACGAAGCGATTCGCGCCCTGCTGCTCCAGTTCGCAGCCTGCGAACACGCCCTCGTAGCGCCCCATGTCGTCGCAGCGAATCGGGTATTCCCGATTGAGGTTATCCACGTACACAGCGCGCGTGCGCAGCAGGCGCAACTCATGCTGGAAGGCATGACGAAAACCGTAGCCAAGGGCGCCGTCCTGATCGCTCCAGGCGCTGCAGTAATAGCGCTCCCACTTGAATGCGGGTGTGGCGCGCGTGCCGTAGTCGACGAACTCGTTCTCCGCCGCGCCCGTGACGACATCGACCGGGTGACCATCTTTGCACGGTTCCTCGTGCGTTCGCTTCGGCCCCTCGCCTTCGTCCTTCGGCTTGGCCTTCTTGCGCAGCCCCCATCCCAGCATCAGCATCGCCAGCGCATCGGGCATCGGAAAGCCGCCAATCAGCACGCTCGCGTCGCCAAGGAGCAGCGTGCCCATTCCGGGCTCCACGCCGGGGTCCTTGCCCATCAGATTGCTCAACGCCATCGCCATGGCATCCGCCGCCGTCTGGGCGGCAGTCACTGCAGCGTCCACCATGCGGCCGCCGACCGCCTCATCGACCGCCGTCGCTCCGCCCGCCACCACTGGCGCAGCCATGCCAGCAACGTTCATTGCGCGCCTGAACTTGCTGGCCTTCTCCGCCTCCTGCGCAATATGCCCCTTGCCGCTCATCCCGAGCGGATTGCAATGGCGCGTGAGATCGATCGCCATGCGCGCCGCGCGCGCGCCGCCGATGAACGTGTTGCTCGATCCCGTGCAGATTTCGAAGATTGGCGCGAGGCCGCCGCAGGTGGGTGCCATGCCCACATCCAGCACGCGCGCGGCGGGCATGCCGCCATACAGCACGCTCAGGCAGCCGCTGCCGATGGTCTCGCCAAAGCTCGGCAGCGGCACGCCATTGCTCGGTGGATGCGTGTGCGCATGCGGCACGCCCAAATGAGGCACGCCGATAAACGCTGCGGGCATGCCCGGCATCAGATCCGCGCCCGGAATCAACGCCATGCCGGTATTGAGCAACTGATCGAACGCGCCCAGGCCGCCCACCGCGCCATTGACGACGTCCGATATACGGTTCAGCGTGCTGGCGTTGGGATTGCCGAGATCCTGAAACGGCTGCGCACCGCTATTCACCGCACTGGCGAGCGCATCGACCGAGGTATTGCCGGTCGGCGCGATCAGCGGTGCGGGTGGCGTTGGCGGTGCGCTGGCCTCGGTTGCCGTGCGGGCCGCGTTGCCTGGATTGCCTGGCGGGGTGCTCATCTAGCCCCGCCTCTCCCGCTCCATCTCCCAATGCACAGGAATCCGATCTTTCTCCAGCTCGTATGCCCTGGCCTGCGTCTTCAACCCGGCCTGCGCGTACAGCGACGCCAGGCGCTCGAGCAGCGCCTGGCGCTGATTCTCGCAGCCAAAGCGCTCGCACAGCGCTTTGGCGTCCGTCCACGCGCGCGCGGCTTCGACGGTCTTGCGCGCGCCCAGCAACGCCACGCCCAGTTTCTCGAGCGCATCGACGGCTGCATGCGGAAACATCAGCTTGTCCGCGGCACGGTTAGCAAGCTCGAAGTATTCGATCGCGCGCGCGGGCTGCTTCAGGCTCAGCCACGCCTGGCCCGAGGCCATGAGCAGATTCAGCATCACGCCAAGATTGCCGCTATCGGCCCCCGCGTCGAGCGCGTGCGCGTACCAGCGGCACGCATCGGAATGCTGAGCGCTGCGGGTCGCGACCTCGCCGATGCCGCCCAGCGCCAGCGCCTGCCCCAGCGGATTGCGCTGCTCGCGATGCCAGCCATACAGCAGGCGATACTTTTCGAGCGCCTGGTCGAGCCGCCCGTGCGTGAGATCGAGCGCAGCCAGTTGCATCGCCGCCTGCATTCGCTCGGCGAGCGGACGGGCCGCGTCGTTGAGCGCGCCCACCAGCGTATCGGCGGTTTTTTCCGGCGAGAAGTCGAGGTCGAGCGCGAGCACATGACGGGCCTTCTCGCGCTGCTCGGGCGGCAGCAGGAAGCGCCGCGCAGGATCGTCGCGAAGGCAGAACCGGTGGCCTTCCATCCACGCTTCGAAGCCATCGAGCGCGAGCAGCGGCCAAACTGTTTCTCGGTAACTGGTTGTGTCCGCAACAGTTGACGGCATGAGCGCCCAGACAATATCGACGCCCTCCTCCACCAGCGTGCGCACATGCTCGACCGCTGCCTTGAGCCGCTGCGCGGGAGGCTGCCCGGGGTCGGTGCAAAGCAATGGAAGTGGAGCCCAAAGCGGCTCGCCATCTTTAACGCGCGCCTCGTTCTCGGCGGCGATCTGCGCGGCAAGCGCGTCCATGCACTGCTGCAAGTAGTGGCCTGGCGCATCGCATGCGAACGGGAACAGCAGATAGATGCGCTGCGCGTCGCGCCGGTCGCGCTCTTGAAGCATCTTGAACGCGAGCACGACGTCGAGATCGGTTGCGCCGATCACGAGCGCCGGATAGTCGGGCTGCTCGATGAAGTCGCCGAGCGCAGCGTCCGTGGCGGCAAATTCGCGCTGCATCGCCGGAGTGCTCGTGCGTCAGTTCAGCCGGATATAGCGGCTGCGCACGACCGTATCGGCATCGGTGCGGATATCGACGCCGCCACGCCCGGCTTCCAGTTCCAGCGTCTGCGCGCGCAGGCTGAGTTTGCCCGCGGCCTCCAGGTTGATGTCCGGGCTCATGAGGCGCACCACCGGCCCCGCACACGAAGCCAGAATCTGAACGAGCGGCTTGCCGTGGGCATCGTCGATCCGCAAGCATTGGTCGGGCGCGAGCTTTATGACGTGGCTCGCCTGCGCGTCCTGGTCCTGCTGCAACGCAGGCGTGACAGTTTCATCCGCGCCCGGTGCGAAAACACCTGTCACGAGCGGCTCGGCCCAGTTTGCCGGTTGCTCCACCAGCACACGATCGCCCCTGCGCGGCCGTTGCCCACGCAGGCAGGCAAGCCAGCGCTCCACCATTTCGCCGTGCGTATCGAACCAGCGCACGCGCACCCGGCCCGGGCAGTCCGGGTGATGCGTGTCGATCACCTCGCCGACAAGCAAGCCTTGCGCGCCAGGTGCTCGCGCGGGCGCTGCCGGAGCGGGAGCCATGCCCGCCTCGAACAAGGCGCGCAGCTTCGAGCGCGTGGCATTGTCGATGGTGTCCGTGTCGATTTGCGTGGCTTCCGTTGCCGCCTCGGAATCGACTTGATCTGCGTAATTCTCTTGAGCATCCATGAGATTCTCTCCGTTTCTCTGCCTGCCTTCTCGACGCAATGCAGTGTTTGCAGCACCATCGAGACCGCGTCGCGGTCACAAGTGGCGTTTGACAGTTAGTTGCATCTGCGAGACAAGCCGCAACTAGTTGATGTGAGCGATGGTCCCCTGAATCGTGATGCCGGACGAATCGAGCGTGATGCTCGCGCCTTCCGTCGAGATCTGGATCGTCTTCGCGTTGATGTTGACCTGCTTGACTTCCGGGTCGCCCACGTTGATGGTCGGCGCCGAAACATTCACGTTGGTGATGCCATAGACTTGCGTGAACGGCGTGCCGGTGATGACAACGCCCTTGCCGGTCCCGGTGATGTCCACGCCTCGCCCTTGGCCATCGCCCGTGATGCCTACGCCGTTGCCGGTTCCGTTCAGATCCACGCCCGAATCGCTGCCCTTGATGGCGACGCCGCCGCTATCGCCGGTAATGTGCATGCCATCGGTTTTCGCATGCAGGCGCACGGCCTTCGCCGTGCTCAAGCTGTACTCGCCGTTGTTCACATTGACGATGCGCGAGCCAGCGACCACCGTATGCGCACTAGTCTGCTGCACCACCACGGTGTGCGTGCCGGTGGCCACGGTGAAGCTGTGATTGCCATTGGTGACGGCATGCGTGCTGTTGCCCGTCACGGTGACGCTATGGTCGCCGCCCACGCTCGTGCTTTCGTTGCCGCCAATCTGCGCCGTGCGGTGCTGCTTGACGCTCACGGTCTCGTTGTTGCCGATCTGCTTGGCGCGGTTGTTGCTCACCTGCACCGTCTCGTCGCGCCCCACGGTGCGGGTGCGGTCGCGGCCCACCGAAACGGAATGATCGACCTCCGCCTCCATGTCGAGATTACGCTCCGCGTGCATCCACAATTGCTCCGAACCCTTGCGGTCCTCGAAGCGCAACGCGTTCGCATGCTCGACCGTGCCGCCCGGCGTCGAACGCGAGAGCAGCCCGCTTTGCGTCGCGCTCATCGGCAGGCCCCAGGGCGGCATGCGTGCGGCGTTGTAGACGCGCCCGGTCACAATCGGGTAATCGGGGTCGCCGTTCAGGAAATCGACGATTACCTCGTCGCCCGCGCGCGGAATCTGCATGCCGCCAAAGCCTCCGCCTGCCCATGGGCTCGACACGCGCACCCAGCATGAGGAATCCTGATCGTTCTTTCCGTAGCGGTCCCAGTGAAATTGCAGCTTCACGCGGCCGTACTGGTCGGTCCAGATTTCCTCGCCTGGCGGCCCGACCACGATGGCCGTTTGCGGCCCGTTCGTGTGAGGCCGCGGCGTGGCGCATGGCGAGCGGTATGGCAGGCTGTCGGGCTGCGCGAGCAGATCGGACTCGTGCAGCACGGGCTCGTTGCCGGTGTGGCTCGCGTAAGGGTTCTCCTGAAAGCGATACGCGCAGCGGATGACCAGATACCTGCGGTTCTGGTCCGCGCGCGGGCAGTGCGCGAGCTCGAAAAGATAGCCCGGTGCGCACGCGCGCACGTCGGTATGCGCCTGCGCGCGGTCGTAGACGCCCTGCAGTTCCTCCAGCCGCACGCGGTTGCGATGCTCGCCGTGCGCATCGTCGCGATAGCCGCCCGGCCACTCGAACACGGCATAGTCGTCGTGATCGTGGCCGCGCGGTTGCGCGCGCTGCACGCCCAGATCGGCGAGCGGCTTCGTGTAGTCGTAGTCGCTCGCCTCGCGCCGCCCCACGCTCACTTCCTGCACGGGCTGCCAGCGATCGATATGCTCTTCGTCGGCAATCGCAGCGCGGTCGCTGGCGATGAACGGAATCGTCGCGAAGCCGGGCAGGTTGCCATGCGAGGCCGTTGCATCGCAGAGCACCAGCGTATGCGTCCCGGCCTCGTGCCGGAAGAAGTAGTAGATGCCCTCGGTCTCCATCAGCCGCGAGACGAAAGCGAGGTCGGTCTCGTTGTACTGGACGCAATACTCGCGCGGCACGTAGGTCTCGCTGAGGCGGCTTTCGACTGGATAGCCATAGGGAGCGAGCACCTGCTGCACGATCTGCGGCACGCTCTTCTCCTGAAAGATGCGGCAGTCAGCGCTGCGGCTCGCGAGCCAAAGCCAGGGCCGCACGATCAGTTCATACGCGTAGTAGCGCTCGGCGTGCCGCCCGATCAGCGTGGCGCGCGCGACGATGCCGTTCAGATAGCGTTGCCCGGCGTCCGCCAACTCGATACGCACTGTCACCGGCTTGCCGAGCAGATCGCGCAGCGACACGCTATGGCTCGCGGCCAGCGCCTCGATGCGCCATTCGAACGGATGCCCGAGTTCCTCCTGGCCGCTCAGGCGATAGAACTTGAGCTCGTCGCCGAGCGGGCTGTCGAGCGTAAAGATGCGCGCCACGCGTCAGCCTCCTTGCGCTCGCGCGAAGTCGAGCGATTCATGGGTGCCAGCGCGAGCGGCTTGCGCTGCACGAGCGGCCAGATCGATCACGAGATCGCGTGCGGGCTGCTCGCCCACTCGCTGCCCGATCCATGTCGAAAAGCCGAGCCGCCCCGCTCCGCCAGGCGCCGCGCGCGGCACCTCGGGCGCCGCCAGTTCGAGTTGCAGGTCCCAGTCGAACTCCGCGCCTACGTACTCGCGCACCCAATGCACGAGTCTCGCGGCATCCGCGCCGCCAGGCAGAAAAGACTGGTAACGCGCGAGCGGCAGCGGCCCGAGCACGATGCGAAAACTGCCTTGCGCGTCGCGCACCGCGCGCCCGAGCACCGCGCCTTCGCCGAGCGCCGCGCGTGTGCCGCGCCCAGGCCGCCCGCCCTGCGCCACGCCGCGCTTGCTGGTTGCTCCCGACCCGCCTGCTGCGCCCGGCGTGCCTCGCGCACCGATAGCGCTGCGCTGCCGCGCGTCGAGTGCGACCCAGCGCACGACATGCTCGACAATGCGCACCGGCACGCCAAAGTCATGGCACAGCATCTGCGCGAGCCCCTCTGGATTGCGCGTCTGGCGCACCCAGTGGCCCGCGTGGAAGTACTTCGCATGACGTCCGGGCCGGCCAGACGTTTCGCGCGCGGGCAACGCGGGCTCCGTGGCGCGCGCGCCGATCAGGCTCGCGACATAGCCATCGAAGTGCGACGCACCGGGCCGGTCCAGGCCCACGACCGGCTGCGCATCGGCCCACGCGCGATAGAACAGCACGAGCAGGCGATGATGAAAGACATCGGCGAATGCGCTCATCGATGCATCGCCCACGCTGTGCGCGCGCTCGAATGCGTACTCGGTCATGTGCTGCGGCAGCGGGCCGTTGGGCCCGAACAGCCCGAAGCCCTGGACGAGCACGCGAGGCGGCGCCGGCTCGCCTGGCGCATCGGCAATGCCGGACACCATCGAAGGCGCAAAAGACAGCGACGGAATCTGCCCGAGCCGAACGGGCTCCGTGCCTGGATGTTGCGCCGCGCCGAGCCGCGCGGGCGCATTCGAGAGCGCATCGATCCAGCGCAGCAGGCAAAACAGATCGTGTTCCGCTGGCGCAGCGCGCAGCCGTTGCCAGAACGCCAGGTAGCGGGCACGGTCGCTCTCACGGTTCATGTTTCGATATCCTGACTTATTGTTCATATCGCCGGCCTTCTTCCCACACGAGCCGGCCATTCGGCGATTTCCCCACGTTGCGCCGAATACAGCGCGAACTCGACGAACGCGTTGATCGACGCATGCCGCGCGAAGAATTGTTCAAGCGCCGCGCCAAGCACATAAGGGCTGTCGCCCGCGAACGCGTGGTCGTCCACGGTCATCTCCACGCGTACGCCGCGCCCATAGACGAGCGGGCCCGCCACCGGCAAGCGCCTGAACACCGGTTCGCAGGCGAGCCGACGGATGCCCCGGATGCGGCGCGAGAGCGGTGCATCCGCAGGATCGGCGTAAATCTCCAGTTGCTCGCGCAGCCGCTGCGCGCCGGCTTCGTCGTCGATATCGGCGAGCGGCTGGTAGTTGAGCCCCAGATGCGCGATCAGCCGCCAGTTGACCTCGTCTTGCGCAAGCGGCGGGCGCGGCGTCGAAGGGCCGCGCACGATGCGCACGCGGCTCACCGGCGCGGAAATCTTCAGCGTGAGATCGGTCACGCCCGCGGCCGCGAGGTGCAGCGGCAAATCGCGGTTTGTGCACAGCGTATCGGCGGAAAGCAGTTCGATGCGCTCGTCGAACGGTGCATGCCTGCGGTCGACGAGCGACACGTAGACGTCCGTGCCCCCATAGTTCGAACGCATGCCGCCGCGCCGCGCCTGCGTACCCACCAGCCGGGTTTCGCGCCGCGCGGAAAAGTACGCGCCGGATTCTTCGGCATCGCCGGCATTCGCCATGTAGAGCGGATGGAACGCGGTTTCTCCCTGGGCGTTTCCATTGCTCCCTTCGCCCGCGCTGTGGCCGCTGTGGCCAATTACGCGCTTCACCGAGAAAATCTCGTAGTCGAGCGCGCGCGTGCGGTCGACCATCAGCCGGTACTCGCTCGTGCCGGGCGTCACGGGAATACGCTCCGTGCGCTTCGGAAACAGATTGATCGCGGGCGTGCAGTCGAGCGCGAGATGACTGGCGTCGATGCTGCGTTCGAGATCGGCGTCGTCGCCGTCGATGAGCAGCAGCATCTCGACGCTATCGCCGCGCGATGCCTCGAACGCTTGGCGCAGGCCACGCACGCTAAAAAAGAGGTTGCGCGCGCCAAACGCGAAATGCTCGCGCAGAATCCGGTATCCCTCGAAACCGCGCGAACTGGGTGGAAAGAGCGCCTGGTCCGCGTCGAAGCCTTCGTGAACGACGGCCTCCGGGCCGAGCGATGCGAGCCGGTTGCCCTCCACGCGCGGACCGGAATCCGCGGAATCGGCGCCATCGCGCAGCACGACGCCGAGCGTGCGCGCACACACGAGTTCGAGCAGCCGCATGGCTTGCCGCTCTGGACCACTAAGGAAAAACGTAAGCTGATCGACGGGCAAGCGCTTCAGATTCGCCCCGCCGCGCGCGCCCAGCACGATGCGCAAGGCGCGTCTCGCGCCTCGGCCCATGCCAATGCCCGCCGGCACCGGAATCAACTCGACGGCGCGCAGCACGAGCGGCCACAGCGTAACCGGCTGCGCAGTGCGAAACTCGCAGGCCGTTCCCATGCCGCGCGGCGCGGCCGCCATGAGGCTGGTCCCCGCCGGCACGGTAAAGCCCTGGCCCAGCGTGCCCTGGGCCGGATCGGCCTCGAACTGGACGATCGCCATCGCGGGCGTGGGCGCGAGATGATCGGGATACACGACATCGAGCAACCGCTCTGAGAAACGCGGAAACTCGGCGTCCATCTTCAACTGCACGCGCGCGGTGAGAAAGCAGAAGCCCTCTAGCAGGCGCTCGACGAACGGATCGGCCACGTCGATGCCGTGCATGCCGAGGCCGCCCGCGACCTTCGGATACTGGCGCGCGAACTCCGCGCCCAGCTCGCGCATATAAGCCAGCTCGCGGTTGTAGTAGTCGAGAAAGCGTGCGTGCATAGCGTGACGTGGGTTCAGCGCCGCGCGCGCTTGCTGGTGGAATCCGCGTCCCCGGAGCGGTTCAGCGGGCGCAGCAGCGCGAAGCCGGAATCCAGATCCAGATCGGTTTGCAGCAGCATGGAAATCGGCGGCTCCACGCATGCGAGCCGCCCCGCGATCTCGAAGGTCAGCACGTTATGCCGGCTCGCGCGCCGCGGGTCGCTCACACACTGCACCTCGACGCTCCCGCTTTGAAAGCGCGGTTCGAAGCACACGATGGCCTCGCGCAGCGCATTTTCCAGGTACTGCGTATCGATGCCGGACAACGGCGTGCCCGCGAATGCCGGCACGCCGAAGTTGAGCACCGAGCGGCCCGCTTCGGCGTAGCGGCGCGCATCGTGCTCGTCGAGCGCGCAGGCCGTGTTCAAGAGCCACGACAGATCGCGCAGCACCGCTTCGAGCAGCGTGCCCGTGCCGCGGCCGTCGTCGCGCAAACGGTCGAACAGCATGGGCCGCGCCGTGCGCCGCGGTTGGACCGCGTGGCCCTCGCGGGTCTCGCGCATGAAGTCGCGCTGAGCGGATTCACTCGCCATGCGGGCCTCACATTTCCGTGTTCTTCTTGATGTCCCAGCCCATCGTCACCTCGGGCCCCTTGCCGCCGTTCGCGTTCTGCTCCCAGTACTGCTTTTTCACGCGCGCGGCTTGAAAGCCGTACTGCATCATCAGCCGGTCGGTGGCGTCGCTCGTTTCCGCGCCCACCACGCGCGCCGTGGTCACGATCACCTCCTCCAGCGTGACGCGCGAGAACTCGATCTGCTCGCCGCCAGTCTTGCACGACGATATCTCCACCTTCGACAAATGCTTGCCGCTCGCGCAATGCTTGATGATCGCGGGGGTGGCCTTGTCCATGAAGGCCATCACCACGAGGTCGTCGAAGTTCGCCTTGCCCGCGTTGCCGCCCCCGCCCGTGGCCATGGCCGCCGGTTGCGTCGCGCCCCAGGAAAACGACTGGATGTCACTCCAGCCGCCATGCTGCTTGTCGGCGGATTCGCCCGTTGCGCCATCCACCTTCATGAACATCGCCACGCCCATTGTGTTTCTCCTGTTTTCTCAAGCGGAATGACCCACGATCCTCATCAACTGCCCGACGGCTCCAAAGCCGGCAATCGGGACACCAGCCGCAGCGACACCGTCAAGCCCTCCAACTGGTAATGCGGCCGCAGGAAAAACCGCGCCGAGTAATAGCCGGGGTTGTCGGTCACGGCGTCCACCACCACGCGCGCCTCGGCCAGCGGCTTGCGCGCCTTGGTGTCCTGCGACGAGTTCGCGGGGTCGCCGTCCACGTAGTTCATGATCCAGTCGTTGAGCCAGCGCTCCATGTCCGGGCGCTCTCGAAACGATCCCACCTTGTCGCGCACGATGCACTTGAGGTAGTGCGCAAAGCGGCTGCACGCGAACAGATACGGCAGCCGGCCCGAAAGCCGCGCGTTCGCGGTGGCGTCCGGGTCGTGGTACTCGGCGCTCTGATACAGCGACTGCACGCCGATGAACGCGGCCACGTCGGAGTTCTTGCGGTGAATGAGCGGAATCAGTCCGTTCTTGGCGAGTTCCGCCTCGCGGCGGTCGCTGATCGCGATCTCGGTCGGGCACTTGAGGTCGACGCCGCCATCGTCGGTGGGGAACGTGTGGCACGGCAGGTTCTCCACGGCCCCGCCCGACTCCACGCCGCGTATCGCCGAGCACCAGCCATAGAGCTTGAACGAGCGGTTGATGTTGGCCGCCATCGCATAGGCCGCGTTGGCCCAGGTGTAGCGGTCGTGGCGCGCGCCATCGGTTTCTTCCTCGAACTCGAATTCGTCGACTGGGTCGGTGCGCGCGCCATAGGGCAGGCGCGCGAGAAAGCGCGGCATCGCGAGCCCGACATAGCGCGAATCGTCCGATTCGCGCAGGCTGCGCCACGCGGCGTACTCAGTGTTCTGGAAGATCTTCGTGAGGTCGCGCGGGTTCGAAAGCTCCTGCCACGAGTCCATCTGCATCAGCGACGACGACACCCCGCCAATGAACGGCGCGTGCGCCGCCGCCGCGATCTTCGAGATCGATTGCAGCATCTCGACATCGGGCGGGCTATGGTCGAAGTAGTAATCGCCCACGAGGCAGCCGAACGGCTCGCCGCCCAATTGTCCGTACTCCTCTTCGTAGACCTTCTTGAAGAGCGGGCTCTGGTCCCAGGCAATGCCCTTGTGGCGCTTGAGCATGCGCGCGACTTCCTGCTTGCCCGCGGGCAGCACGCGAATCTTCAGCATCTCGTCGGTTTCGGTGTTGTTCACGAGGTAATGCAGCCCGCGCCACGCCGACTCCAGGCGCTGGAATTCGGAGTGATGGAGTATCGCGTTGATCTGCGTGGACAGCTTCTCGTCGATCGCGGAGATCATCTGGCGCACGCCTTCGTAGGCGTCCGAGGACAAGGTCGCCGTGCGGCTCTGTTCGAGCGCCTCGCGCGCGAGCGTCTGCACCGCGGTCTGCACGGCCACGCGCGCAAGCTCGGTCTTGGGGCTGATCTCGCGCTCCAGCAGCACCGAGAACTCTCCGCCGCTCAGCGTAGTCGCAGGCAAGGTGGTGGCGGCGCTGTGCAGCGCGCCTCGCGTTTCAGTTCGGCTCATGGTCGTCCTCCTCGCCGGCGTTGCGCGCGGGCGGCGCGTCGAGCGCTTTGGGTTCGGATAGCTCCGATAGTTCGGCGAGCAGCGCCGGGTCGCCCAGCGCCCGCGCGATCAGCTCCTCCGCACCGCGCTTGCCGTCCATGTACGAAAGCAGGTTCGCAAGCTGGGTGCGCGCCTCCAGCAAGCGCCGCAGCGGCTCGACGTTGCGCGCGAGCGCGGCGGGCGCGAAATCGTCGATGCTGCGAAACGCCAGCTCGACGCTCATCGTGCCGTCGCCCGTGAGCGTGTTGGGCACCTGAAACGCGAGCGCCGGAGCGATCGACTTCATGCGGTCATCGAAGTTGTCGACGTCGATCTCCATGAAGCGGCGCTCGGCCAGATCCGGCAGCGCCTCGCAGCGGTTGCCCGCGAGATCGGCCAGCACGCCCATCACGAAGGGCAACTGCACTTTCTGCTCCGCTCCGTAAAGCTCGACGTCGTATTCGATCTGCACGCGCGGCGCGCGATTGCGCGCGATGAACTTCTGGCCGCCGTCCAATGACTTGTTACGAGACATGTGAGTCAACTCCCGCGCAATCCGTGCGCTTTAAACCTCGATTCAGTACTCCGATTGACACCAGCAATTCACGCGTGGCGGCTCACGGCGGCGATTCATTGCGGTTCCCGCTCAGGTGGTCGAGCTCCCGCACGCTCTCCGGCGCGATGTCGCGAAAGATTTCGTAGAAGTTCAGCGAGAGCAGGCGCTGCGCCCGGCGCAGAAAAATGGGCGCAGGGTGGCTCGGCTCGTGCAATTCGAGGTAGCGGCACATTTTTTCGAGGCCGAAATCGATGTCGGCACGGCTCGAAATTTCGGCGTCGCGCCATGCGGTGCCGGTTGTGGCGTTCGCGCCATTCGCGGCGGGCGTTCCCGCCGCGCGCTGCTGCGGTAGTACGTTTTGCTCCGCGTTTTGCGGCGTGTTTTGCTCCGCCGCTTCCGGCATGGCTTGCGGCTGCGGCGTCATGTCTTGCGGCAGTTCGGCAGCCAGCGCCGCCAGCTGCCGTTCGAATGCACTCTTGTCGATCGCCCACGCCTCGCCAAGCCGCTCGCTCGTCCGGCGCCGCAATCCCTCCAGTTGCTCCCTCACCGAAAGCGCCGCCAGCAGCGCAGGGCTGCCCGCCGCGTACGCTTCGCGCAGCTCGCGCATGAGGCGTGTGCGGCCACCGGCGTAGCTACCAACGCCGTTGCCGACATCGCTGCCGCTTTCGCTCGACATCACGCCATCGCCTTGCTGCAACAGTTCCGCCGCAGCGCTCACGCTCAGCGGCCCAATGAGCGCCTGCTCGCGCGCCGCGCGCACGCAACCCTGCGGGCCGGCCAGTTCCGCCAGCGCATTGAAGCGCGGCAGCGGATCGGCCTCGTCATCGAAGAGCAGCGCCGGATGCAGCGGCTCCCAGTACGCGTCGAGCAACGCCGACGCGAGCTGCAAACCATCCGCATAGCCTTGCAGGCCACGGCTGTCGATCCACGCCCAGGTGAGCGGCACGACAATGCGCAAGTCCTTCGTGCGCGCGAGCAGCACCAGCGCGAGGCGCTCCACCTCGCGCCACGCGGGCGACTGCGCGGCGATGACCACGTCGCCGTACTGCTCTTCGGGCTTCGCCGTGGCGCAGCGCTGAAACTCCAGAAAATCCGCGTCGTATTCGAGGTCCGGTCCGCACGGCGCGTCGGCGCTGATCGGTGCGAGCAGGGTGTCGATCATCGTTCGGTCTCCTTCGCGCATTACTCGAACTTGTAGCTGATTTCGAGCGGCGGGCTGCCCACGTCGAGCGTCACGGTCCGCACGTAGGGTTGGAGCGAGCCGTTGCGGATTTCGATGCGATGCGTGCCCGGCGAAAGACTTGCCGTATGGAACGGCGGGCTCACGCCGCGCCTCACGCCATCGACATAGACCTCGCCCCACGGCAGGACCTGGAAGTGCACGCGCACGGGCCGCATCGGCGCGGGCGTGCGCACGTTGGGCGCGATGGCCGTGCGTGTCGGCGTGTGGGCGACCTGCGGCCCGGAAGGGGCGGCCTGCGTGGCGTCCGCGGCTTGAGCCGTTTGCGCGGATGCGGTGGATTGATCGGTAGAGCTATTGGTGGGATCGTCGGCAGTGTTGTCGGTCGCATTGGCGGGCTTGTCCTTGCCGGCTTGCACCTCCACCACCGTGGTGTCCGTGGTCAGAGCCGGCGCGGCGGGCGGCGTGCTGGAACCGGGCGTCGCCAACGCGGACGCCGCCGTTCCGGGTTGCGCTTGCACCTGGGGTTGCGCGGGCGGGTTCGCGGCGGGAGCGGCGGGAGCCGCAAGCGCCAGAGTGGCCGGGTGGCTGGCCGGTGCAGCGGGAACTGCAGGCGCGCTGGGGTTCGCTGCCGTCTGCGTGGAATTTTCCGGCGTGTGAATCGCGTAGCGCAGCGCCAGAATGCCCACCGCCAAAACGAGCAACAAGACGAGCGCGGGGATGCGCATCGAACGCCGCGCAAAGCGCGGCGCCAACGATTCGGATGCCGAATCGTGTGGTTGCGCGTCTGCCGTCGCAGCAACGTTATCCGCGGATTGTGGCGGTGGCGTTTCTGGTTCGACCTCACGCGGGCTTGCGTCCGGTGCCGGTGCCGGTACTTCAACGCTATCGCGCGGCTCTACCGCCTTCGCCTTCGCCTTCGCCTCCGCCTGCGCATTCGCCACGGCTCCCGCAGGCTTTTCAGCAGCGGGCGCAGGCAGATCGGGTGCCGCCGCGCGCGGCATCGCTTCATATCCAGCCGGCACGAACACGCCCGGCGTGGGCTCGTGCAAGCCGAGCGCCTGGGCAAACGCCGCCACCGATTCGGGCCGGTCCTCGATCCGCAGCGCGAGCGCATGGTCGATGGCGGCCCGCACGCGTTCGCTGTAGTGCTCCTGGCCGTTCCTCTGTTCATCTCCGTTGGCCGCCGCGCGCCCCGCCAGCGGCCGGTACTGATCCTGAATGCTGCGCACCACCGCGGCCGGCGGCAGCTCGCCCGTCATCAGCGCGTACGCGACCGCGCCCAGCGCATAGATGTCGGTCCACGGCCCCTGCTGGAACGCTGGATCGTCGGTGTATTGCTCGATCGGCGCATAGCCGGGCTTGAGCATCATCGCGGTCTCGTCGACCATGTCGCCAATCAGCTTGCGCGCCGCGCCGAAGTCGAGCAGCACCGGGTTGCCGTTGGGCAGGATGAGGATGTTGTCGAGCGAGATGTCACGATGAAAGCACTGCGCGCGATGCAGCACGTCGAGCGCGCCCAGCACCGCCGCCAGCAAGCGCAGCAGCGCGGGCTCGCTCAAGCGCTGGCCGCGCTGATGCAATTGCTCCAGCGTCTGCCCTTCGTAGTACGGCATCACCATGTAAGCGGTGCCGTGGCTCTCCCAGAAGTGCAGCACCTTCACGAGGCCCGGGTGATCGAATTGCGCGAGCAGGCGCGCTTCGTTCAGAAACGCGGCACGCCCTGCATCGAAGGCCTGCGAAAAGCGCGCGGCGCGCAGCGCGACCGTGAAATCGCCCTCGCGCGACGCGAGCATCGCGGGCATGTACTCCTTGACCGCGACCGCGCGCTGCAAGGTGCGATCGAACGCGCGATAGACAATACCGAAGCCGCCCGTGCCCAGCACCGAGTCGAGCTCGAAGCCGGCCAGCCGGTGGCCGTTCGGCAATGGCCGCACGCTGTCGCTGCCGGGTGACGAACCCACCTGCGCTCCCCCTTTCGAACTGCTTTTCGAGCCGCCTTGTGAACCCGCGCGCGCGGCATTCGGCGCGGCTTCGGCGTAGTGCGGGTCGGTCATGCCGGTCCTCCCTGCGGCTCGCCGAAAAGCCGCTGAAACAGCGCGGCATCGAGCCCGCCCGTGTGGACGTCGGTGCGCGGCGCGCCGTCCCCGGCTTCGGTCCACCAGAAGCTCGTCATGCCGTGCGGGTCGAAGTACTCCCACAGGTTCGGCCAGCCGCCTTCAACACCTGGCGCATCGCTGCGTGCGAGCGCAGAGTCGTCGCGCAGGCCCTGGGCCAGCGCGAGGTCGAAGTCCTCCGGTCCCAGCGCGCCGCGTATCGCGTCGCGCACGATCGCGCCCATCAAGCGGATGCGCAGATCGGCGAGCGCGCCCTGCCCGCGCTCGCGCACGCACCGTTGCGGCGCGAACGGCTGCGCGACCACGAGCGGATAGCGCCGCCCGACCCGGTCGCGGCTCGGCGCGACGCAGCCGAGCTGCACCCAGCCCTCGCCGCTGCCGGCCGGAATCGCGAAGCTCCAGAGCGGCGTGTGCGCGTCGAGCGTGGCGCGGCCCGCCGCCATCCCGTGCGAAAGCCATTGCTCCCATGTGCGCGAGAGCGCGCCCTGCATGCGGCGGCCCACGAAATCGCCCGCGCCCGGCAGCTTGCCGTACCAGGCGGGCAACGCGAGTTCAGCGCCAATGAGCGCGCCGTTCATGATTTCCCCGGACACGAAAACGACTCCAGTTGTGCGAGACGCAAGGGATTGCGCACGCTGTCGGCGCTCACCTGCATCGCGAGCGCGTGATGATCGACGTTGAAACCGGCCACCATCTGCTCGGGGCCCTGGCCGCGTCCCGGCGCGGCGCGATCGAAGAGCCGCATGAGCGCCCACGGTCCCTCGGTCACGATGCCGTCGGTCGCGCCGGACTGATCGACGACCTGCAGCCGCACCTGGTTCATGCCGCGCGGCCCCGGCCACTGCACCGTCACGGGCGCCTGCGGGCCGTGTGCGTAGCGCACCTGCTGGCCGTCCACGTCGAGCGTCCATTCGGAGATGTCGGGGTCCATGTCGAGCGGCTTGATTTCCAGCTTGATGGTGGGCGTGCGCGCGCCGCCCGCGAAAAACGCATCGCGTATCACGGCGGCTTTTTCGAACGAGGCGAGCAGCGCGCTGTCTCCTGAAGCACTGGAAACGCCCGATGCACCCGTCGCCCCCGCGCCGCCGATAAAGCGCCACGGCTGCACGCTCGTATCCACGCGGTTTTGCAGGTTCTTCTGGAAGAAGTCGTCCATCATGCCGCCCTGCGCGAACAGGCGCGCGAAGTCGCCGGGCGCGACGTCGCGCGAGGAGCCCCGCGCAAACGGATAGCGCCCCGCGATGGCCTGCCGGCAAAAGTCGCCGATGTTGACGGACGCGCTCTGCGCGAGGTTCTGGTCGACGTTGTGGGTGACGGTGCCCTGCGCGGCGTTCGCGAGATCGCCCAGCATCTGCCGGAACGGGGCGGGCATGCGGCCGGCCTCGGCGCGGATCTGGTCGGCGCTGTCCGACTGCGGCGGCGTCCCGCCGCCGCGCAGCGCGGCATCGGCGGCGGTGAGCCACGTATAGAGGTTGTCGATCGACTTGAGCACTGCGGCCATCGCGGCATTCGCGCCGCCGCCACTGCTGTCAGTGGTGCCACCTGCGCCACCCGCGCCGCCGGCCTGCGGGCCGCCGAACTCGCGCAGGCCCGCGAAGTGCGCGTCCACCACCGCTTCGGGCCGCGCGTCCGCGCCCGCTGCATCGCTGCCGCCCTGCGGCTGACCGAAGATCTGCGCGAGCGATTCGCGCGCCTGGTTCACCTTGTCCTGCGCGCCCGCCGCGAGCCCGCCTGGTCCGCTTGCGCTTTGCATGAGCGTGGTCTGCCGCGCGGCGGCATTCGCGAGACGCGTGAGCGGCGAGTCTGGCGCTGAGAGCACGCGCGCAATCTGCGTGACCTGCGCAATCGATGCCGTGCCCTGCAAACGCAGATCGCCGAGCAACGCGTCCCAGCGGCGCATGTAGTCGTCGAGATAGAGCGCGCGCACGTCCTTGGCCTGCGCACTCGCAGCAGCGGGCGTCGCGGCTTCCTGCGCGCGCAACCCGAGCACCCAGGTTTCGTCGCGGCCAAACGCTTCCACCGCCGCTGCGAGGCGCTTGTCGAACACCTTCCAGTAGCCGTCCCAGGTATAGAGCCCCGGCACGCCTTCGTTCAGACTCGCGCCGCTCGCGCGCCGGAACACCAGCGCACCCGAGGGGCCCGCCATCTGTGTCACGTTCACGTCGTAAGCGGCCGCCGCCGGGCGCAGCGTGCGCGCAAGCTGTGCATACAGACGCTGCGCGAAGGTGAGCCGCGTGAGCTTGTCGCGCGCGGCGGCCACCATCTGCTCGTTCTGCGCGAACGGCGAGACCACCACGCGGCCCGAGAACAGCGCCGCCATGTGCGCGCGCAAGTCGTTGCGATGCGCGGGCGTGAGTTGCGCGCCGGGCGCGGAGGCAATCTCCAGGTCCAGCACCGCCTGCACGAAGTCGGGATCATAATGGGCGCCGTCGTAGAGCATCAGATACGCCTTGAGCGCCGCGTACACATAGGCGGGGTCGTCGGGCGGCGCGTCGCGCACCGCCGTTTCGAGCCGCCGCGCGGCGAGCGGCAATAGCAACTCATCGAGCGCGCGGTGATAGACGTTCTCGGCGGCCGACTGCACCTTGTCGCCCTGGAACAGCCCCCAGCGATACGCGAGCGGCGCGTTGGCCGGATCGACGCCTTCCACGTGCCCGATGTTGCGCATCGCGTCGAGCATTGGCAGCACGCGCGCGATGTTGTCGGCGTCGGTGATCGTCACGCCTTGCAGCGCGCGGTCGATTTGCGGCACGCGCGCCTCGACCGAAGCCAGATACGCACGATTTCGCGCGTAGCTGCCCACCCACGCCGCCAGCGCGCCGGCCAGCAGCAGCGCGAGCGCCGCGTAGCCGACGAGCGCGAGCATGCGCTGGCGCTGATACCAACGCATATCGGTGCCGGCGAGGCCTGCTTCCTTGAAGATCAATTCCTGAAGCAGGTCCTTGAGAAAGAAACTGCGCCCGCTCGCCGCCGACGCGGCCACATGGGGCGCGGGCGGCGCGCCGTCGATCTTGAGAAAGCGCTTGATGCCGCCCATCACTCGGTCGAACACCGTCCCCTCTTGCGTGCCGCTCGTGAAATAGACGCCGCGAAGAAGCGGCATGGCGTCGAAGCGCGAAGTCGAGAACACCTGCTCGATGAATTGCCCGAGCACCTCATGCAAGCCGATGAATTGCTGCGGCAGCGAATAGATAAGCTCGCGCCGGCGCGCATCGGGTTCGGCGGTGAAGAGTTCGGGCAGCGCGTCGTTGAGGCGGCGGTGCAGCAGCCGGTATTCGCGGTCGAACACGGGGCGCAGGCTGAAGTCGTGCGCTTCGGTCTCGGCCAGCGGGATCGTGAAGCCCCACACCTGCGCGCGCTCGGTGCGGTTCAGGCGCGCGAAGTAGTCGGTGAAGCCCGAGAGCAGGTCCGCCTTGGTCACCAGCACGTAGACGGGGAACTGAATGCCCAGCTCGGTGCGCAGTTCCTGCAGGCGCTTGCGCAGCGCCATCGCATGCCCAGTGCGCTCGACCTCGGACGCGCCCAGCAGATCGGACACGCTGATCGTCAAAAGCGCGCCGTTCAGCGGCTGGCGCACGCGGTACTTCTTGAGCAGCGCGAGAAAGCCCGACCATTCGTCCTGATCGAGCGCGCGATTGCTTTCGTGCGTGGCGTAGCGGCCCGCCGTATCGATCAGCACGGCTTCGTTGGTGAACCACCAGTCGCAATGGCGCGTGCCGCCCACGCCGCGGATCGCCGCCTTGCCGAACTGCTCGGCAAGCGGAAACGTGAGGCCCGAGTTCACCAGCGCCGTGGTCTTGCCCGAGCCAGGCGCGCCGATGAAGACGTACCACGGCAACTGATAGAGATACTGCCGCGTGAGACCTTCGAACCAGCGGCCGATACGGCCGCGCAAGCCCTGGACGTTCTGTGCCCCTTTCTGTGCACTCCCCAGGCGCGCGCTGCGCAAGAGTTTCGCGGCCTCGTCGAAGCGGCTGCGCAACTCCTGCGCATGCGGCGCTTCCTCCTCGCGCGCGTTGCGGCTTTCAACCGGCTCGCGCAACTGGCTCAGCAGCTGCGCGTTCAACTGCGCGGCGCGCCAGTGCCGGTATCCCGTGCGAGCGGCCCACACCGCGAAGATCAGCGCAATGAAGAGCGCGCGAGAGAGCACGCTGTCGAGCGGTCGATACGTGCCCACCGCGATCAGCGGCCCCACGAGCCAAATCAGCGCCGCGAGCGCAAACAGACCGATGACGGCCCACACGCGCACGCTCAGAAGCGCGCGCAGCGCGTGCCATGCCGAACGCCCGATGCCGCTCATGGCGCAGCTCCGGCAACGCCCGTATCCGGCGTCGCGAGCTTGGGCGGCGCGGTGAGCAAGGTAATTTCCACGCGCCGATTGCGGGCGCGGTTCGCGGCGCTGTCGTTCGGCGCGACGGGATCGGCGGCGCCGCGTCCTTCGGCGCGCACGCGAGCGGCATCGCCCAGACGCGCGGCAAGAATGGCCGCCACAGCCTGGGCGCGCTCGACCGAGAGGTTCCAGTTCGACGGGAAACGCGCGCTGTGCACCGGCACGTTGTCGGTGTAGCCGGCCACGACAATCGCGCCCGGCACGCGCGCCAGCGCGGCCGCCACGCGCGCGAGCGTCGGCTGGTAGCGGTCGATCACGGTGGCGGAGCCCGATTCGAACAGTCCGTCGCCGCGCATCACGATCACGCTGCGGTCGGCAGCGTCGCGCACTTCCACGAGCCCCTCGGCAATCTCCGGCGCGAGGAAGCCCGCGAGGCGCGGCGGCGGCATCGGGTGGACCGCCGCGGGCTCGGCGGCTTGCAGGCGCACGCTCGGGATCTGCAGCCGGCCGATCATCGCGAACGCTTTGTCCGAGCGCCCCGCCAGCGCGAGATCGAACCCAAGATACACGCCGAAGCCCACCAGCAACGCGAGCGCGGCGCAAGCCCAGAGCGGCACGGCGAAGCGGTGCGGATCCTCGCGCGCGATCTCGTCGCGCCAGTGCGCCGAAAGCGCGGCGTCATAGTCGCCGCGTACGCTGCGAATCGTGCGCGCGAGCGAGTGGCGCAGATCGTCGAGCTGGGCGCGGCCATTGTCGAGCACGCGATAGCGCCCTTCGAAGCCCAGCACGAGGCAGTAATAGAGCAGTTCGAGCAGATTCAGCTGCTCGCGCGGCTGCTGCATCAAACGACTGAGGAGTTCGAAGAATTTTTCTCCGCCCCATGTCTCGTTGTGGAACGCCACGAGCAGGCTGTTCGCCGACCAGTCGCCCGCGCCGCCCCACGGCGTGAGCGCCGCCGCCTCGTCGAGCGCCGTGCACAGGCAATAGCGCGCCGCGCCGATCTGCTCCGGCGACGCGCCCGCGCCGCGCGCGCGCTCTTCGAACTGGCGGATCTCGTTGGCGAGGTGCTCGCGCAGCCAGGCCGGGTTCGGATGGTGCACGGTGTAGCGGATCTGCGGAATCAGGTTCAGCAACGCGTTGGCCGCGGCCACGAGCGGATTGCCCCCTTCAGCGGAGGCCGCCGATGCGGTGGAGGCAGCCAATGCGGCGCCCGTGAACCCGCGCGCATCGCCGGACGGCGCATCGGTGCGCCACGGCTCGTCGCCCGTTGCCTGGGCGAGATCCGCACGCGCGGTCATGAAGGCGCCATGGCCGGCCTCGCGTTGCGCGGCGAAGGGATCGTTGAGCGGATTCATCGCGTGTCACCTGCACGCATTTCGCCTACTCGCATGTCGCGGATCGCCCAGAACTCCATCGCGAGGCCCGGAAACTCGCCGGCCAGATGCAGCGCGAGACCGCCCGAGCGTTCGAGTTGCCGCCACAGGTCGCCGGCCTTGTCGATCTCGAAGTAACTATGGCCGGCGTGATACGGAATCTGATGCGGTGCGACCGGCAGCGCGCGCACGGGAATGCCAGGCAGCTGCAACTGCACCAGATCGCGGATGCGCTCGACCGGCCCAAGCTTGACCTGGGCGGGAAAGCGCGTGCGCACGCTTTCGGCGGGCACGTCGGCGCGCACCGCCAGCACGAAGCCCGCGTCGCGCAGCAGCGAGGTGTCGGCGATCACGGCCACCTGCATGCCGTTGCCCGCGTCGGTAAGCGCGATCTGCACGGCGTTCTGGTCGAGTACGGTGGCAAGCGAGCGCCGCAGTTCGGCGAACAACTCGCCAAAGGTCGCGCGCAAGTCGTCGTGCCGATAGGCCGGCAGCACCTCGGGCCTTCGTGAGGCCGCCGTAAACGTGGCGAAGTCGCAGGCTAGCTTGAGCCAGTCGCGAAACAGCAGTTCCGGGTGAACGCCCGGCGTTTGCGCGGTATGTGAAGTCACCGCCAGATAGCGATTCACGAGTTGCAGCAGCAGGAAGTCGGCGACCTCGGAAACGCCGCCGCGCCCCGCCTGCGCGAGCCGTCCGGCAAGCAGCTCGCTGCGCTGCGCGAGCAGCCGGTCGAGTTCCTGCATGTAGCCCGCCAGTTGCGGATGCGCGTGCGCGTCGAGCAGCGGCGGAATATAGGTCTCGTCGATCACCAATTGGCGGTCGGTGCGCCGCTCGATCACGCGCAGCACGCCCATCGCGTGCCAGTCGTCATCCACGCTGGTCGCGAGCGCGAGCTTGAGCTTCAGGCGTCCTAACTGCACGAGCGCGGGCTCGAGGCGCACCTCGTTGACGTCGGCGATCTCGGCCTCATGGGCCACGTAGCGCGCAAGCGCCGCCGCGCCGCCGCCGAACGTCACCTGCGCGCTGCTGCTGCGCGGGGCCGGCAGCGCCAGCACGACCGTGGTGTCGCGCACGTCGGCGCCCACTTCCAGCGCTTCGGGCGCCTCGTCGAGATGCGAAAAGTCGAACGGCGTGCCATCGGGCAGCATGCCGCTCGCGGCGCGCAGCATCACCTTGCCGTGCGCGAGCGCCTCCTCGTCGATGCGCAGACACGCGAAGCCCCATGAATAGCGTTGCAGCGGCGCGCAGCGCAGATGCACGTAGCGCTCGAAGTAGCGTTCGAGCTGCTGGAAATGCTGGGGCCGCAGGAACATGCCCTCGGACCACACCACGCGGTCGCGCTGGCCGGCACCGCCCGTGACGGGCGCAACAGGAGCATTCATGCGGTCGTTCATGGAGCATCACCGGCATTGGGCGTGGCGACGAGTCCATCGCCTTGCACCGCGATTACGTAGCGCATCTCGGAGGGCTTGCCCTGCCAGAACTTGAACAGGTTGGTGCTCGCGGGCGGCGGCAACGCCACCACGACCTTCCAGCGACGCTTCTCCAGCTTGCGGTAGCCCGCCACCACGCCGAGCGCGCGCACCGCCTCGCCGCCGGGAAAGTGAATCGTGCGCGACTCGCCCGGGCGCAGGACGATACGGTCCGTGCCCGCCAGCTCCGCGCCCAGCGCGTCTTCGGGCTTGCTTTGCAGCGAGAAATAATCGGCGTGGCTGAAATTATTACCGGATTTCAGCTGAAACGTTTGCAGCGCTATAGGTGCTGGCCGATTTTGAGAATCGCGATTGACGTCGGCCGCCACCTGAAATGTAACAGAATAAGGAACCGGTAAATTCTTCTCCGTCGATGCACACCCCCATAATAATAAAAAGGCAAAATAAATCCCCGCGCGCAGTTGAAGCACGCGCTTAATTTGCGCTCCGTACATACCGTGCCAGTCCTCTGATTCAGCGCGAAAACACGTTGCTCATGCACAGGCACGAACACGCCCCGCCCCGCTCCACGCCTGCAAACAGGGGCCATGAGTTCTGCTCCAGGAACGCCCACCCTGGCCCATGCGTGCCGGATAACGAGCCACGGGGCCACGACGCCATGCCTTTCGCTATTTCGCGGAATTAAATTAATCTATCGCCGACGCTGTCTCACGAGTAATAATTCATATGAGGAAAAATCAGGTGACTAGACTATAGTTCGTACGATTCCTTACCGCAACGATCTCCGAATACGCGCTCTATAAATAAATTTCTCAAGCCGTAGTATTTACATCGCGCGCTTGAATCAAGAATTAAATACCGGACTGCCGACGATGAATTGGCCGATACGCTGGAATTTATTACGTTCGAATGGAACGCCGGCCGCCCTTGGCGGCGCATTTTTACTGGCGCTTGCGGCCACGCTCGTTGTTGCAACGGGCGGTTGCAGCAGTCTCTCGCCCGCGCAGCGCGCCGCCGCGAATACCGTTGCGGCCGCACACGACGCGTATCTCGCGGGCGACTACCCGCGCACCATCGCGCTGCTTCGCAACAGCAACGCGGTGGAAGACGGCGACCGCTCCACCAGGATCGAAGCGCACAAGCTGATGGCGTTCAGCTATTGCGTGACGAACCGCGTCGCGCAGTGCCGCGCCGAGTTCGAGGCCATCTTGCGCATCGACCCGCACTTCGAGCTGTCCGCCGCGGAGAAGGGACACCCCGTCTGGGGCCCCGCCTTCGACGCGGCCCGCCGCAAGGTCGCGCCATCATGACAAGCCGTTGTGATGCAGCGGCGTGCCGCGCGCACCTTTTATCCGTTATTGAGTGAGTCAGTCCGCATCATGCAATTGACCGTCATTGAATATGCAGGAGAACCGGTCCGCACCGAGACCAGCGTGATGTTTCATGCGCCGGGCGGCACGATCGGACGCAATGCCGACAACCAGATGGTGCTGCCCGACGAAACGCGCCAGGTCTCGCGGCTGCAAGCGCTGCTGCAGATCGACGGCGAGCATTGCGTGCTGAAGAACCTGAGCAGCGTGTCGGTGGTGGAGATCAACGACACGCCGCTCGAGTACACCGAGGAGCATGCGCTGGCTTCTGGCGACGCGATCCGCATCGGGCCTTATGTGCTGCGCGCGCACGATGGCGAGGACGTCGAAGCGAACGTCGAGAAGCACGTCAAGGAGAACGCGCCGATCCCGACCGATCCGCTCGCGCTGTTCGCGCGCCCGAGCGGTAACGAGGCGAAACGCGAATCGACTCAAACGCAGACGCAAACTCCGCCACAGACATCGACGCAAAAATCCGCGCAAAGGCCTGCCCCAGAACCACCACCGACGCCCGCCTCCCGTATAGATGCGCGCGCAACGACATTTGCAGAGACCAGGTCCGAGCGCGAATTTTCGGCACGACCACCGCTGACACGCGCGTACGACCAGGCGTCAGCGACAGCGACAGCAGCAAGCACACCCACCCGCGCCGATGCACCCACGCCTTCCGCCGCACCCGATTCCGCCGATGCGCTGCTTTCCGCGTTTTTGCGCGGCGCGGGCCTCGACAAGGCCACCTGCGACTGGCAAACCGAACAGTTGCACACGGCCGGGCAATTGCTGGCGCTATTCGCGAACGGCACGGTCGAGCTGCTCTCCTCGCGCAGCATTCTCAAGCGCGAAGTGAAGGCCGATATGACGGTGCTGCTCGATCGCGAGAACAACCCGCTCAAGCTGCTGCCCGATGGCAGCGCGGCGCTGCGCCAGATGTTCGGCCTGCCGTTTCCCGGCTTCATGACGCCGCCTGGCGCCGTCGAAGACGCGTTCCACGACTTGCAGGCGCACCAGATCGCCATGGTTGCGGGCATGCGCGCGGCGCTCAACGACGTGCTGCTGCGCTTCTCGCCCGAACGCCTGGCCGCGCGCGACACGCCGAGCCGCTATGAAGCGTTCCTGCCGGTGCTGCGCAAGCTGCGCCTGTGGAACCGCTACGAACGCCTGCATCACGAGACCATGCTCGCCGTCGAGGACGACTTCAGCGCGGTGTTCGGCCGATCCTTCCTGCGCGCCTACGACGAGGAAGTAAGGAGCTATCACGCGCGACGCCGCCCCGCGCGCGCGAGCGACGCATGAACCTCTCGTGCGCGCAGTTCTCGCGCACCGGCACGCGCGAGAGCAATCAGGACGCACTCGGCTACACGATCTCCGACGACTACGCATGCTTCGTCGTGAGCGATGGCGTCTCGGGCGAGCCCGGCAGCGAGATCGCCGCGCGCTGCGCGGTCGAGCGCATTCTGGAGCGCACGCAATGCAGCGATGCAGGTCACCAGCCCACGCTCGCGCAAACCCTGCGGGCCTGCATCGAGGATGCGCACGGCGCGATCCGCGCGAGCCAGCAGCGCGAGCACGAACGCGGCCGCATGAGCGCGACGGTGATCGTGCTGGTCATCGACCGGCGGCGTGACATCGCACAATGGGCGCACCTTGGCGACAGTCGGCTATACCGCTTCGCGCGCGGCGCGCTGATCGAACGCACACGCGACCATAGCGTGCGGCAGCAGTTGCTGGACGCGGGGCTGCCGAGCGACGGCGTGAATCCTGGATGGCTGCATATGGCGCTGGGCATGCGCGGGACGATTGCGCCCGCGATCAGCGAGCCGCATGCGCTGGAAGACGGCGACGTGTTTCTGCTTTGCACCGATGGGCTCTGGCAGACCGTGGCGGAGGAGGCGCTCGAAGACCGATTGCGCATCGTCCATAGCGTCGACGACTGGGCGCTGCTGATCGAGCACGAGGCGATGCGCCATTCGGGCAGCGCATCGAATGCCGATAATTATTCCGCGCTGGCGGTATGGGCAGGGAGCCCGCAGAACGTCACGCTGCAGCGGCCAAGAACAACGCGGCGGGAAGGATGAGGCCGGGAGGCCAGCAGGAAGCGCCCGCCGCGTATGGATGAAGCACGGTTAGTCGTAATGCTTCTTGTGCTTCTTGTTCTTGTGTTTGTAGCTGTTGTCGTGATGGTAGTCGTTGGAGTACGAGTTGTTGCGCGAAATGTTGCCGCCCAACGCAGCGCCACCGGCGCCCCCCGCCGCCGCGCCTATGAGCGCGCCTGTCGAACCGCCCATCGCGTTGCCAGCGGCCGCGCCCGCGCCGCCACCCAGTGCGCCGCCCACCACGGCGCCCGTGCGCTCGTGCTTGTTCGACGTTACCGCTGCGCCCGCGCCGCCGCCCACGGCGCCGCCGATCACCGCGCCGGTGCTGCCGCCCACTGCATTGCCAACCGCCGCACCTGCCACGCCGCCAAGCGCGCCACCCACGGCGTTATTCATGTCGCCCGCCACGGCGGGCAGCGACGCCACTGCCATCGCGGCGGCAATCGCGGTCGTTCCTGCAAGCTTCTTCAGCATTGACTTGTCCTTTGCCTTGTTGAGATGTATGGACAAGTTTAACATTTCGTATGAAAGTATAATGTTAGGCAATGTCAAAAACCCTCCTTCGTGCGGCATCTGGTATCAACTTCATGCTTTGCACACTCATCTCGTGCCCGTGCGGTGCAACACACCAGGTTACGTCGGCCCATCTCAAAGCTTGGGGTTGCACTCGAACCGGACAACGGAGGTTTGCTGCTCAAACGCCTGAAAGCCCTGCGTTCGCTCGGTGGCGAAGCTCGTCTGCATGCCGCGGCTCTCGCAGTACTCGTTGGCTTCGGCCAGCGCGCGTTTATGGGCACGCGCCCAGGCAAGGCGTCCACCCGTTGCGCGGGCTGACACGGTAAGCGTTCCCTGCTGATCGGCCGAGGTAACGCCAGTGGCCGACGCACAGCCCACCAACACTGCGCACAGGGCCGCAAGCGGCAAGACTGCGCGTAGCGATGAGCGTCTGAAACGGTACGCCAGCATTGCCGGCGCACTGGAGCTGCCCACCGTCGTCATGCATAGCTCCGCTTCAGGTCGCGCTGTTCCACATTTGCACCAAATGCGACGCGGGATTTCATCAAGGCGCGATATTGCGCGTGCTGCAGGATCTTCTGGCCAGTAGCACGGCCCGCCGCGCTCCGGATTCTCTTCGCTGTGCGAGCCAGCCGTTCGTCGCTTCGGCTATGCGCCCATGCACGCGCGGCAAACCACCCGACGATAGTCCAGCCCAGCAATACATTCACCATCGTGATCGCAAAGGCATGGCGATGCCCACGCGCATCGGCTTCGATGGATGGAATCAGATACAGGCTCATCGCGACGATAGCCGCCGCCCCTTCGAGAATTTCCCTCATTGCATCACCTCCGGAAAGCGTTCGGCCGCGCTGCAAGGAAGCGGCCGCAATCACACAGTGACGCAAGTGTAGGCGATAGCTATCGAAAAATTATATTAATAGAATGAATTCACAGTTGCCTCCACAAGAACAATCGAGGCACGACAACGAAACACCGTCAGGCCCGCCGCCCGAAGGATGCTGGCGCAGTGTCCTCCGAGCTGATGCGTGGAACGCCAGCTATGGCACACCGGGTCTGGACACCTTCCTGGAATGCGCGAGGCGGCGTACCGGTTGTGAGGGATTGATGCCCAGCAAATGCGCGAGCCCTTTCTCTCCTGGCATGCGTGATGTCTCGATGCGCGCCTCCAGCTCGCGCAGATGCGCGCTCATGTGCGCCATGGCACCCGCTGCGTCGCCGGCCTCGAGGCAGTCGAGGATCGCGCAGTGCTCGCCGTGCTCGCACGGCGCATTGCCCACCGGCTCGTAGGCGCCGACGATCAGCGAGCAGCGCGAAACCAGTTCCGTCAAATAGCGTTCGAGGACTGCATTGCCCGCCAACGCGGCAATGCGCAAATGAAACGAGCTCGCCAGCCGCGCCCACGACGGCTGATCGAAGCGATGCATCGCCTCGTGCTCCTCGTTCAGCTGTTCGCGCAGCGCCGCGATGTCGGCGGCGCTGGCGCGTTGCGTCGCGAGTTGAACCAGCGAGCATTCGAGCGCGCGCCTCGCCTCGAAGATCATGTGCGTTTCCTCGCGCGTGGGCTGTGCGATCACCGCGCCCTTGTTGGGACGCAGGGCCACGATGCCATCGTACGCGAGCTTTTCCAGCGCACGGCGCACCACCGCGCGGCTCGCGCCGAACAGCGCGCACAACTCCGGCTCCGGCAGCTTCGTGCCGGGCGAGAGCCTGCGATTGAGCACGCCCTCGAAGATCGATCGATAGATGCGCTCGTCCACGCTCACTTGCTCGGCCCTCATTCGACATCCGCCGTAAGCGGTACGGCCTCGTCGACGTACCGGGCGATCGCGCCCGGTGTCGTGAGCCAGATGTCGTCGCGCGCCGCGGCGATATGCGCGAGGGCGCGCCGCAGATGCCGCAGGCGATACGGCTGCCCGACGATATATGGGTGCAGCGCGATTCCCATCACGAGCGCCTGCGGCTCGCGCGCTCGCTGCGCCTGCTCCAGCATTTCGTCGAACTGGTCGACGATCATGTCGGCGAAGTCGCGCATGTCCATTTGGCGCGCCATGATCATCGGCAAGTCGTTGAGCTCCTGCGGATACGGAATGGACCAGAGCGGCCCGCCGCGCGTTTTCATGCGCACGGGGCGGTCGTCATGGCACCAGTTGAGCGTGTAGCGATAGCCGGCTTCGGCAAGCAGGTCCGGCGTGTGATGCGACTCGGAGATCCACGGCGAGAGCCAGCCCGCGGGCGCCACGCCGGAGCATTCGCGCATGCGCGTGCGGCAGTGCGCGAGCAGGGCACGCTCGCCCTGCGCCGCAAGATCGCTCTGGCGCCACGCGTTCGTATGGCCGTGCGCGATCAGCTCGTCGCCGCGTGCGGCGCATGCTTCGACTAGCTCGGGACAATGATCGTAGAGCGAGGTATTGATGAGCGTGCCCGCTGGCATGTCGAGCACATCGAACAATTCGATGCAGCGCCACGCGCCCACCCGATTGCCGTATTCGCGCCAGCTGTAGTTCAGCACATCGGGCTGCGGCGAGAGCGGCCCGAGCGCCGCCCCCAGCCCTTCGCCAAACGCGAAGTGCTCGAGATTGAAGCCCAGATAGACCGCGAGGCCAGCCCCGTTGGGCCAGCGATATCCATCGCTATGGTGTATCGGGCGGTAGGCGAAACGTCCATGCATCTTCAACGGATCGAAGTCGTTCATTGTCGAGTGTCGATGAACCAGTCTGATCAGGTCATGCCCCAAAGCGGACGATATCCGCACCTCGATCGCACACACGGGGCCTACGCAAACGCCAACGATCGGGGCACGAGATCGTGTGCAATATGCAGGCCAATTCGTCGACGTACGCTAGCGAGCGCTCGCTGGGGGCTCGGCGCATTCGTATCGAGACTGTGCTTCGGAGCGCTAATGGCATACGTCTTGCAATGGCTTGCTCGCAAGATTCCTCAGCGTCTTCACACAG
Organism: Paraburkholderia sacchari; assembly: GCF_000785435.2. GTDB lineage: Bacteria > Pseudomonadota > Gammaproteobacteria > Burkholderiales > Burkholderiaceae > Paraburkholderia > Paraburkholderia sacchari. The sequence continues at coordinate 496,983 of NZ_JTDB02000004.1, forward strand.
GACAGGCCTTCATGGTTCAGCCGGCATCCACGGTGGTTCACGCGAGTCCAGCCGACATCGAGCTCGTGCACGTTTCGAAACGCTACGGCGATGCGCTAGCCGTCGATGCCATCGACCTGCGCATTCCCGGCGGCGCGTATTGCTGCCTGCTCGGGCCTTCCGGCTGCGGCAAGACTTCCACGCTGCGCATGATCGCGGGTCACGAATGGGTCTCCGACGGCGACGTGCTGATCGGCGGGCGCAACGTCACGCGCGAGCAGCCCGTTGCGCGCGGCACGGCGATGGTGTTCCAGAACTACGCGCTTTTTCCGCATCTCTCGGCGCTCGACAACGTCGCGTTCAGCCTCAAGGTGCGAGGCGTCGCCCGGGACGCCCGCCGAAAGCGGGCGGGCGAACTGCTCGAACTCGTCGCGATGTCGGCTTACGCGCAACGCAAGCCCGCACAACTCTCCGGCGGCCAGCAGCAGCGCATCGCGCTCGCACGCGCGCTCCTCAACGAGCCGCGCTGCCTGCTTCTCGACGAGCCGCTTTCCGCCCTCGACCCGTTCCTGCGCGTGCAAATGCGCGTCGAGCTCAAGCGCTGGCAGAAGCAACTCGGCATCACGTTCGTGCACGTCACGCATTCGCAGGAAGAAGCCATGGCGCTCGCGGACCGGGTCGTCGTGATGAGCCACGGCCATATTGAACAGAGCGGCACGCCGTTCGAAGTCTTCAATCGTCCGCGCACGCAATTCGTGGCGCGCTTTCTCGGCGGCCACAACGTATTGGGAACGAACGGGCGGCTCTTCACCGTGCGCGCTGATCATCTGCGCATCGCGCCACAGGGCGTCGCGCCCGGCACCAGCGCGGGCGGCAACGGCCTCCTGCGCATCGGCGGGCTCGCCTGCACGGTGCGCGAAGCCGAGTATCAGGGCACCCATCTGCGCATGACACTCGATCCGCTCGACGGTTCACCCGAACTCGTTTCCCTGATCAGCGACGCCGACTACGACCCGCAACGCACTGGCCCGGGCGCACGCGTGACGGTGTGGTGGGACGACCAGAATGCCCATCCGCTTGCCGCCTGAACACGTGCATGCACAACTTCCAATTCGAGGAGAGTCCAGTGAACGACGAAAACACCAATGCAAGCGCAGAGGCATCCACCCACCAGGGCATTTCACGCCGCACCTTCATCAAGGGCGCGGTGGCGGCAGCCGGCATCGCCGGATTTCCCTATGTGCACGCACAGGAAAAGATCACGCTGCGCTATCTGGGCACCGCGGTGAACCAGAGTGCGGACATCGCGAAGAAGTTCAAGGAAGACACGGGCATCGAGATTCAATACATTCCCGTCACCACCGACGACGTCACCAAACGCATCATCACGCAGCCCAATTCCTTCGATATCGTCGACACCGAATACTTCGCGCTCAAAAAGCTCATTCCCGCCGGCACGCTCGCCGGCATGGACACGAAGCGCATCAAGCTGGCCGACAAGATCACGCCCGTGCTGACCCGCGGCGAGGTGAATGGCAAGAAGATCGGCGACCAGGGCACCGCACCGAAGAAGGTGATGTTCCTGACCGGCGCGCGCTCGACCGAGTTCAGCGCGACGCCCACCGAATGGATGACGCTGATCCCGACGACCTACAACGCCGATACGCTCGGCATCCGCCCGGACCTGATCCCGCGCCCCGTGACGACATGGGCCGACCTGCTCAATCCGCAGTTCAAGGGCAAGGCGGCGCTGCTCAACATTCCGGCCATCGGCATCATGGACGCGGCGATGGCGATCGAAGCAGTGGGCCACGTGAAGTACAGCGACAAGGGCAACATGACGAAGGCCGAGATCGACCAGACCATCAAGGTCCTGATCGAGGCGAAGCGCGCCGGGCAATTCCGCGCATTCTGGCGCGACTTCAACGAGAGCGTGAACCTCATGGCCTCAGGCGAAGTCGTGATCCAGTCGATGTGGTCGCCGGCCGTGACCAAGGTCCGCACGATGGGTATCGCGTGCAAGTTCCAGCCGCTCAAGGAAGGCTATCGCTCGTGGGCGTCGGGCTTCGGCTTCCCGCGCTCGCTGCAGGGCAAGAAGCTCGACGCGGCCTATGAATTCGTCAACTGGTTCCAGGACGGCTGGGCCGGCGCCTACCTGATGCGCCAGGGCTACTACCCTGGCGTGACGGAAACGGCGAAGACCCGCATGCAAGCCTACGAGTGGGACTACTGGATGGAAGGCAAGGCCGCCGCAAAGGACATTCACGCGCCCGACGGCCAGTTGCTCGAAAAGGCGGGCGCCGTGCGCGACGGCGGCTCGTACAACCAGCGCATGGGCGCGATCGCCTGCTGGAACGCGGTGATGGACGAGAACATCTACATGGTGCAGAAGTGGAACGAGTTCATCGCTGCCTGAAGGAGCACGCCTGATAATGGCTACCGTCGACTATCTCCGCCAAGCGAAGGACACCCCGGTGCGCCGCTGGCGCGCGAGTGCGTGGCTGCAGGCAATGCCCCTCGCGCTGACTTTCGTGCTGTTCTTCATCGTGCCACTCGTGATCACGCTGATCGTGAGCTTCTGGGATTTCAACGAATATCAGATCATCCCGGCGTTCACGCTGAAGAACTACGCGGCGATATTCGACGGCTGCAGTTCGCTCACCGACGTCTGCATGACCTTCAAGACATACGGGTCCACGCTGAAGTTCTGCGCGATCGTGTGGGCGGTAACGCTCGTGCTCGGATTCACGATTGCGTACTTCCTCGCCTTTCACGTGCGCACGACCGCCATGCAGACCGTGCTATTTCTCGTGTGCACGATCCCGTTCTGGACGTCCAACGTGATCCGCATGATTTCGTGGATTCCGCTGCTCGGCCGCAACGGGCTCGTGAATCAGGCGCTCATGACAACGCATCTGGTGGCGCGTCCAGTCGACTGGCTGCTGTATTCGAGCTTCTCCGTGGTGCTCGCGTTTGTGCACCTGTACACGTTCTTCATGATCGTGCCGATCTTCAATGCGATGATGCGTATCGACCGCGCCTTGCTCGAAGCCGCGCGTGACGGCGGCGCGAGCGGCTGGCAGGTGATCCGCGACGTGGTGCTGCCGCTGTCGAGGACGGGCATCGTGATCGGCTCGATCTTCGTCGTCACCATCGTGATGGGCGACTTCCTGACGGTGGGCGTGATGGGCGGGCAGCAGATCGCCTCCGTGGGCAAGATCATTCAGGTGCAAACGGGCTACCTGCAGTTTCCCGCCGCAGCGGCCAACGCCATCATCCTGCTCGCCGTCGTGCTGATGATTGTGTGGGCGCTCACGCGCGTCGTCGATATCAGAAAGGAACTGTGACATGAGCGGCACACTCACGCATCGCGAGCATCGGCCCGCGAGCTTTTACTGGCTCGCGCTTGTCTTCGGGCTCTTCGTGCTGTTTCTCTACGGCCCGGTTATCACGATCTTCATTCTCTCGTTTCAAGGTCCGGAAGGCGGTCTCACGTTTCCGATGCGCGGCGTCTCGCTGCACTGGTTTGCCGCATTGCGCGACGGCGTTGGCGATATCGACATCTGGGCCGCGTTCGGCCGCTCCGTGAAGCTGGCGCTCGCGGTCACCGTGCTGACCACGCTGTTCTCCGTGATGGCGGGCCTCGCGTTCAGGCGACGCTTTCGCGGCGACACCGCCGTGTTCTATGTGTCGGTCGCGAGCCTCATCATGCCTTCCATCATCGTCTCGCTCGGCATTGGCCTGACGTTTCGCCTGCTGGACACGCTCATCAAGTATCTGGCGAACGCATGGGGCTTCCAGTCGTTCGCGGACGGCTGGACCACCTCGATGGGTCTGTTCACCTCGGCGCTCGGCGCGCATCTCACGTGGACCCTGCCCTTCGGCCTGCTCGTGATGTTCGCCGTGTTCAACCGCTTCAATCCCGCCTACGAAGAGGCCGCCCGCGATCTCGGCGCTTCGCCGTGGCAGTCCTTCAAGCATGTGGTGCTGCCCATCATCGGGCCTTCGATCATCGGCGTCGCCATGTTCGGCTTCACGCTCTCGTGGGACGAGATTGCGCGCACATCGCAGGCTATTGGCGACCAGAACACGCTGCCGCTCGAATTGCAGGGCTTGACGACTTCGGTCACGACACCCGTGATCTATGCGCTCGGCACGATGACCACCCTGATGTCGCTCGTGGTGATGATCGGCGGCCTGCTGATCGTCAGATCGATCGCGAAGAAAAGAAAGGCGGTGGGCTGAGGGCGCTCAGGTTAGCTCGAGCACGCGCTCTGCGGAAAGATACGCGTGCACGAGCCCATGCGTTTGCGCCGTGTGGTCGCGCTGGTCGCGCTCAACACGGCAGGCGGCATCGTCGGCGCAATGCTCACCGGCTTCGTGCTCGCGCCGTCGCTCGGCGCCCTGCGCACGCTTCGCCGATCATTCGGTTTCCGAAACATTTAGCGCGGTGGGCATCAGCTCTCCGGCGGCGTTGATGGCGACTTATATCACCGACCGCGCCGGCCTCGAGTACTACGCTGCCCACGCGCCGCCCGTCACCGTCGACCGGCCCCGCATCGAATACGCAAACTGGCTGCGGCGCGAGGAATTCCCGCAAATGCTCTCTCACCTCATGGAAATCGCGGTGAGTCCGCCGCTGGTGGACGCCGACGATGCATTCCGTGCCCAGGTGGCGAACCAGAGCGCGATTCTTCAGATGTTTTACCACGCGTCGCTCGACGCTTATTCCGGCGACCGCCAAAGCTGGTCCCGCTCGATCGGGAAGGTCACGCTGGCCGATCCGCTCAATCCCTATTACGACTGGTTCACCGGCATAGGCGAGTAGTTCATCATTCGCGCTGGCGCGCTTGATGGCTTTGGCAGAAGATAGGCTATCGCCATCGAGGAGCGCGCCATGAAATTCGTGCCACTCAGGTATGCAGCCGGCGCAGCCGCTGCGTTATGGAGCATCTGCGCCGTGGCGACCCTGCCCGGCGCGGCGTACCAGACCACGGTTCAGCTATCGAGCGGAAAACACCTGCTGTGTGGCGTGAACGAAGCGCCACCCGCTGGCGAACCGGCGGTGCTGACGCGCCGCGAGCAGGACCAGGCCGAGGTGCTGGCGACGCAGCGCCTGCGGCTGCTCAGCGGGCCGTATTCGGATTACCCATCGGATTACACGGCGCCTGCCGTGAGGTGCGTGGATGCGGATTAAATACGCGGACTCAACTCGCAATCCGGTGAAGAAATAAAAAAGGCCTGGCGCAACGCCAGGCCAAAACCGGAAGCGAGCCCGCCCGCTCAGAAGCGCGTACGCACGCCCGTGGTCAGTTCCAGCTGATTGGACGCGCCAAACGTCGAGCCGACCGTATACCCGCCGTGCAGCTTCATATAGTCGCCCGCCAGATACACCTCGGTGCGCTTCGAGAGGTGATAGAAGACCGAAGCGTAGAGCGTTTCCTTGAAGCCGTTGTGCAGGCCGCTGGCCGGATCGAAGGTGCCGAGGTTGGCGTTCGGAATGTTGCCATCGGCGTTGTACGCGGCGTTATGCACGCGCATCTGCTGATAGCCAAGTTCGTAGTCGAACGCACCCTTGGGCGCGACCTTGAGCGACACCGTCCACGAATTGTCTTGACGCTGACCCAGCGCGCCCTGGTTGCCCCAGTAGCGGAAGTAGCCAGCATTGGCGCGCACGATGCCCAGCGTATAGTTGCCGCCGACCGAGAACGACTGGTTCGTGTTGCCGTTCAGGTTCACGTGGCTGTAGTACGTCGATGCCGTGTACGAGGGGCCGTTGTAGCCGAGCGCGAACTGGTAGGTCGCGTTGTTGCCGAAGCTCGTCTGGTTACCGAACGCGTAGCCCGCGCTCGCGAAGATGCCGTTGCTGAACAGCTTCTTCCACGCGACGCCGTTGTTATAACGGGTGCCGGTCGCGCTGCCGGCGTAGAAGATCATCTGCTTGAAGTTGTTCGAATTGGTCCAGCCGCCCTCTTCCGTGGTCAGCTTCGTGCTGCCGTACGGGTCGCCGTAGATGGCCGACGCGTCGCGCGCGATCGTGTTCTGGAAGCCGGCCGTGAACTTGCCGAAGCGCTCGTCTTCCACGCCCACCCATGCGTCGCGGTCGAAGATCTGGCCCGGGTCTTCCATCGCGCCGTTATTCACGGTGTATTCGCTTTCCAGCCGGAAGATCACCTTGGTGCCGCCGCCGATGTCCTCTGCGCCCTTCAGGCCCCAGCGGCTGCCGCTGAACCACGGCTCGCCGTCGTTGCCCATGCCGATCACGTGGTTGCCGTTGGCGTCCGCGTGCGTGCGGTAGGTGGGAACGCTCAGGTCGATCAGGCCATAGAGTTGAACGCTCGACTGGGCGTGCGCGCCGCTCGCCGCCAGAGTGCCGGCCGCCATGGCGAATGCGAGATGCTTCTTCTTCAAGATTGTCTCCTCAAGTAACTGCATTGAAGTTCTGTTTATTCCGTTGCCTTTTTCCGGCCGGCTGCTGCTCCCGGCTTGCATGAATGCATGACATTCAACGGATGGTCGAATCGTAGTGCGCTCAATCCTTCGCGCTCCTTTCGCGAATGGTTCGTATCGCTTAGTGGATTCACCAATATTTAAACTGCGGAAATAGCGCTTTGCTCGCGCGGCGTCGCGTCTTTCGCGCGCAGAATGTAGCCAAGGCCGCGCAGGGTCATGATCTGCGCGCTCGACTCCGCCAGGTGCTTGCGCAGCCGGTGGATATAGATGTCGATGGCGTCCGCGCTCGGTTCGTCGTCGAGGCTGTAGACGCGCTCCATGAGCGTGTGCTTCGACACGGTCTTGCCCTGCTGCAGCATCAGCGCTTCCAGAATCGCGTGTTCGCGGCGGCGCAGCGCGAGCGGCTCCTCGTTGTGGCGGAATTCGCGCGTGTCGGAGAGGTAATGCAGATCGCCGCAGGTGAGCCAGCCCGACTTGTCGCCCACCTGCCGGCGTATCAGCGCCTTGATGCGCGCGACCAGTTCGCGGCTGTCGAATGGCTTCACCACGTAGTCGTCGGCGCCGGCGCTGAAGCACGCCACCTTGTCGTCGATCGAGCCGTGCGCGGTGAGCATCAGCACCGGCACGTTGTCGCGCCGGCGCCGCAAGCGGTTGAGCACGTCCTTGCCGCTCATGCGTGGCAAGCGCATGTCGAGCAGCACCACGTCGTAACGCTGCGTCATCAGCACCGAATCGGCGGCCTCGCCGTCGGCCACGCAATCGACCGTGAAATTCTCGGCGCGCAGTAGATTGACGATCCAGTGCGCAAGCTCGGCATTGTCTTCCACGAGCATCAGCTTCATTGTTGTTCCTTGTTCACGTCAGCGCTGCCTCCAGCATCGCGTGCCGCTCCTTCGAGCCGCTGCGCTCCGCAGCCTCGCGCCACACCGGCAGGCGCACCGTCACGACGAGTCCGACCCGTCCAGCGCCAGGCCCCACGCTTACTGCACCGCCATGCGAGCGCGCCACCTGGTGAACGATGGCGAGCCCGAGACCGGTTCCTTCGGTGTCCGTTGCAACGCGATAGAAGCGTTCGAACACGTGCTTGCGCGCCTCGGCGGGAATGCCGGGGCCGTTGTCGACCACCTGCAGGACGACCTCGCTCCCCTCGCGCCGGCAGATGGCCGTCACGTTGCCGCCCGCCTGGGTGTAGCGGATCGCGTTGTCGACCAGATTCGCGGCGAGCGAGGCCAGCAGGCCCGCGTTGCCCGCCACCACCACGCCGTCGTCCAGTTCCGCACCCAGATCGATATCTCGCTGCTGCGCGGCCTGAATCGATTCTTCGAGCACCGAGGACACCACCGCGCCAAGATCCACACGCGTGCCCATGCGCTCGGGCGCCATCGATTCGGCCTGCGCGAGAAGCAATAACTGGCTCGTCAGTTCCGCCATCTTCTGGCTCGTGCGGCGCACGCCGCGCAGCGCGACGAACAGTGCCGGGTCTTGCGCATCGCACTGGCTCGCGAACTGGATTTGCGTCGCGAGCAGCGTGAGCGGCGTGCGCAATTGATGCGCCGCGTCGGCGATGAACTGGCGCTGCGTCGAAGCGTGCACCTTCAGCCGCGCAATGCACTGATTGATGGCATCGACGATCGGCCTTAGTTCGGATGGCAAATGATCGGGCCGGATAGGTTCGAGTTCGGTGGGCTCGCGATCGGCCACGTCGTTCTTGAGCTTCATGAGCGGGCGCAGTTCCAGCGTGAGCCCGAGCGGCACGAGCAGCGCGACAAGCGCAAGCATCAGCCACTGGCGCATCAACTGCGGCCGCCAGAGGCCGTCGATCATCGCCTGACGCGAGGCCACGGTCTTGCCGACGATCACCGTGACGCGCTCGGCGCGCCCCGAGTCGTAGAGCATGCGTTCGTAGGCCACCGCGCGAATGGGCGCGCCGTCGTACTGGCTGTCGTAGAACGCGGGCAACTGCGTGGATGATTGCGTGGATGATTGCGCGAACGACTGCGCACTCGCGGGCGGCGGCGCGAGTTCCGGCACGCCGCCCAGCAGCCGGCCGTCGCCGGCGAGCACCTTGTAGAACACCCGGTCCTGGTACGGCGACTCGAACATCTCGAGCGCCGCCGGCGGAATGTTCGCGACGAGCGCGCCATTCTCCCAGTCGACGTCCTCGATGATCGTGCGCGCCGAAGCGAGCAGCGAATTGTCCTGCAACAGATCCGCGGTCTGCCGCGCGGCATCGTAAGACATCCCGCCCGTGACGACGGTGAACGCCGCCAGCGGCAGCAGCAACCACAACAGCAGACGCGCACGCAGGCTATGCACCATGTCACGTTCCCCACGACAAAGAAGCCGCCCCCGCGCTGCGGGACGGCGTTAGAACGCTTCGGACCTCGCTTGCCGGAGCGGTCGCCGGCCGGGCCCTTCAAGTGCTCGAAGCGATCAGAATGCGGAAGGCCGCCATTTGAGCAGACGCTTTTCCAGCGAGCTCAACAAGTAATCGGTTGACAGCGCAACGACTGCAAGCACGATCATCGCCGCGAACACGCCGCTCGCGTTGAACGCGCCCTGCGCGGTCGAGATCAGCAGTCCGATGCCCTGCTTCGAACCGAGGAATTCGCCCACCACGGCGCCCACCAGTGCGAAGCCGAAGCTCACGTGCAGGCTCGCGAGAATCCACGAAAGCGCCGAAGGAATCACCACCGACGTGGTCACCTGGCGGCGCGACGCGCCAAGGATCTGCGCATTGGCGATCATGTAGCGGTCCGCTTCGCGCACGCCCTGGAACGCATTGGCGAACACCACGAAGAACACCATCACCACGGCCAGCGCCACCTTAGACGCCATGCCGAGACCCAGCGCAATCACGAACACCGAGCCCAGCACCACGCGCGGGATCGAGTTGGCGATCTTGATGTAGAGGCTGAAGACATCCGAGAGCAGCTTGTTGCGGCCCAGCACCACGCCGCACACCACGCCGCCCACGGCGCCAATCAGAAAGCCGAGCACGGTCTCTTCAAGCGTGACCCACACTTGCAGCAACAGCGGGCCTTGCGAGGTGCCGTTCACGAACCAGTCGACGATCTGCTGAAAGATCAACGAAGGCATGGAGAAAAAGAACGGGTCGATCCACTTGTTGCGTCCCGAGAGTTCCCAGCCGCCGAGCACGACGACCAGCACCAGAATGCGCAGACCGATCACGAGCGCATGGCGCTGGCGAATGCGGCGCTGCGCGGCGCGCTCGACTTGCGCGAGCGAGTTGCGGTCGAGTGCGGCCGCGTTCGAAACAGTGGCAGGAGCAGTCATGGGAGCTTTCCGGAGTTGAAGCGTTTCAGGCAATTTGCACCTCTTCGCGCAGGTCGTGCCAGATGTCACGGGAGATTTCGATAAAGCGCGGTTCGTAGCGGATTTCCGACGTAATGCGCGGGCGCGGCAAGTCGATTTCATAAACCTTCTTGAGCGTCGCGGGCCGCGCCGTAAGCACGAACACGCGATCGGCCAGCGCAATCGCTTCTTCGAGGTCGTGCGTGACGAACACCACCGAGCCCGTGCCGCCCCACAGTTGCAGCAACTCGTCCTGCATCAGCGTGCGCGTTTGCATGTCGAGCGCCGAGAACGGCTCGTCCATCAGCAGGATTTCGGGCTTGTTGATGAAGGTCTGCGCGAGCGCCACGCGCTTGCGCATGCCGCCCGAGAGTTGATGCGGATAGTGCTTGCCGAACTTGTCGAGGCCAACGCGGCGCAGCCATTCGTTCGCCTCGTCGTAAGCGGCGTCTTTCGAGCGGCCGCGAAACAGCGGACCGGCCGCCACGTTGTCGAGCACCGAGCGCCACGGGAAAACGGCGTCGGCCTGAAACACGAAACCGATGCGCGGATCGATGCCGCTCACGGGCGCGCCCATCACGCGCACTTCGCCCGTGGTGGGCTTGAGCAGGCCCGTGATCATGCTGAGCGTAGTGGACTTGCCGCAGCCCGTGGGGCCGACGATGGCGATGAATTCGCCCTGCGCGACCGACATGCTGAAATCGCGCAACGCCACGGTGGCCTTGCCGTCGGGTGCGATAAAGCGGCACGAGACGTTGCGGAATTCGATAGCCGGCGTAGCGGATTGCGCGGCGGATTGCGCAACGGTTTGCGCGCCTGATTGAACTGAAGCTTGCTTCATCAAGGACATCTCACGATTGTTCGGGCGCGGCCAGACAAGAAGCCGGCGCCGAAGCCAACAAAACACAGGAAAGCAGCAGCGCGGCGGTCCGCACGGACCGCCTTGCCGTAACGACCTGGAAACGCCGTTATTTCGCGCTGACGAACTCGTTGGTGTACGTCTTGGCCAGATCCACGTGCTTGCCCTTGACCGACGGATTGAACGCCGAAAGCACCTTCAGCACGGTGGCGGGACCGTCGGCGGGCATCTTCGCGTCCGCGGTGTACATCGGCAGCGAAGCCTTGAGTGCGGTGACGTAGAGCGCCTTGTCCTTCTGGTAGTCGTCGGGCATCTTCGCCGCGATTTCCTCGGCGCTATGCGTGTGGATGAACTGCATCGTGCGTGCGAACGCATGCGCGAGCTTCGCGGCTTCGGCCTTGTGCGAAGCCACCCACGCGTCCTGCACGTACAGGCTCGCTGCCGGATAGGTGCCGCCGAGCGCGGCGCGCGTGCCGTCTACCGTGCGCATGTCCACCAGCACCTTCGCGTCGCCGGTTTGCAGCAGGCGCGAAACGGTGGGCTCCGTGGTCATGCCCGCATCGATGCGGCTTTGCTTGATGGCGGCGATGAAGCTTGCGTCGGCGCCCACGGGCAGCATCGTGTACTCGGTCGACGCAATGCCGTGCTGGCCCGCGAGATACTGCGTAAGGAAGCTCGTGGACGAGCCCAGACCCGTCACGCCGAGCGTCTTGCCCTTGACGTCGGCCATCGACTTGATCGTGTCGGCGGACTTCGACGACACCACCTCCACTTCGCCCGGCACCTGGCCGAACACGGCAATCGCCTTGACGTCCTTGCCCTTCGTCTGCAGGTCGATGGTGTGGTCGTAGAAGCCCACCACGCCTTGCACCGCACCCGCCAGCAGTTCGTTCTCGGCGTCCACGCCGGCCGGCTGCGAGAGCAGCTCGACGTCGAGCCCTTCGTCCTTGAAGTAGCCAAGCTGCTCCGTGAGTTTCGCGGGCAGATAAATGAGCTTCGTGATCCCGCCCACCATGATGGTGATCTTGCCGGGCGCGTCGGCGGCTTGCGCACTTTGCAGCGCGGCGCCGAACAACAGGCCACAGGCGACCGCCACGGCGGGCAAACGACGGCGCAATGCGCGGGAAGTGGGTTGCATCGACTGTCTCCATTATTTTGGGCCGGCGGCACGATACCGCCTGCCTCGATGAATGGCGGCATTCTAGCCAGCGGAACCCTTCCCGATGCTTTCGCGCCAGGCAGCAAAATATGGGGGATTTCCATGAAACGCGGCCTGGGCGGCACGCAATTTTCTCAACGCGAATCACTATCATTCAGTCCGCATCGCATCGCGCCGGATTTCGAAACAAGCAGGCAATGACCCATTTCTGGAAGAATGTTTATAAACGATTCAACTATTATTCTGAGCATTGCTTTTCTCATATGAAAATATGCAATCCGCTTATGAAAATAAGCCCGCTTCTTTTATTGTTGCTGGGCAACAACAGACTATTGTCGCGGCGCTCGATATTGAAAGAAACTGAATGCGGCCTCACCCTTAAAGCCGATAAGATACTGACTACGCGCAGCCGTTTAATTTCCGCGCAAACGGCATAAAAGCCAGCACAAAAGCCGTTATGCATTTCCTGTATTCCGATATGCAAATGTTTTGCAACGTGAATATCAAACGCATTCGCGGCGCATGAATTTAGCTGTTTACTCCACCCTGTACAGGAATTGACGACGATGAAAAAGAAGACCCTGGTTTTTGCTGCGGCGACTGCGGCTTTTGCGGGCGCAGCCCATGCGCAGAGCAGCGTGACGCTGTACGGTATCGTCGACGCCGGCCTGACCTATGTAAGCAACGAAGCAAGCCGGAGTTCCACCATTACCCCGAACGGTCTGTCCAACGGCAAGGCAACGTTCGGGATGACCAGCGGTAACGTGCAACAAAGCCGCTGGGGTTTGCGCGGCGTTGAAGATCTCGGCGGCGGCCTGAAGACGATCTTCAACCTCGAAAGCGGTTTCAATGTCGCGAACGGCAGCCTCCAGAGCAGCGCGCTTTTCAATCGTCAGGCCTTTGTCGGCCTTTCGCATAACGACTACGGCACGCTGACCCTTGGTCGCCAGTACGATTCCGTGGTCGATTATCTGGGCCCGCTCTCGGCAACCGGCACGTGGGGCGGCACCTACTTCGCTCACCCGGGTGACAACGACAACCTCAATGCCTCGTTCAGCCTGAGCAATACGGTCAAGTATCAGAGCCCGATCTTTGCCGGTTTCTCGGCGAACGCCCTGTACGGCTTCTCCAACAAGTCGGGCTTTGCCGACAATCGCGCATATAGCTTTGGTGCGGGCTATGAATACGCTGGCTTCAAATTCGGCGCGGCCTATTTGCAACTTCAAGGGCTGAATTCCGGCAACACCAGTGGTTCGCTGCAGGATACACCGACCTACATCACCGCTAATCTGCCGGGCACCCAGAACCAGCGCACCTGGGGTGTGGGTGGCAACTATGTGTTCGGCCCGGCGGTGGTTGGCCTCGTGTTCACGCAGACCCGTCTGCAAAACCAGATCGCCAATATCACGCTGCGCTGGAACAACTTTGAAATCAACGGCAAATACAACTTCACGCCGGCGTTCTCGCTGGGCGCGGAGTACGCGTACACGCAAGGCCTGCGCAATACCCCGGCCAGCGGCACGTCGAACAACCTCTCGGCGCACTGGAACCAGTTCGGCCTGCAGGCTGACTACGCGCTGTCGCGCCGCACCGACCTCTATGGCGAGGCCGTGGCCTTTGTCGGCGCGAACAACCAGGTTGGCTTCAACGTCGTGCAGGTCAATGGTACGGCAGCACCGTCGACGAGCCGCAGCCAGGTGGTTGTGAGCGGCGGTATCCGTCACCGCTTCTAAGGCCTCGCGGTATGGCCGTGGGCAGGCCCCGCGCCTGCCCGCCGCACTTCTTTGTGACTCCGATTGCCCGCCTGGCGCGGGCTTTTTTCTGTCTGGAATACCCTAAGGAAAAATATGCACCAATCAACCGGCCGCTTTCGCTAGAATTTGCTTTCATCGAGGCGAAAAGCATATTTGTGTTGTTGCCGTAGTATCGAATCACAAATACTGCTCAACTCATTCATCTCATACCGGAGGCGAGCGTGCCAGGTTTACTCCCCAATGTCGACCGCGAGGGGCTCCTCGAATATTCAGTGGTCTACACCGACCGCTCGATCAACCATATGTCGCAGCTCTTTCAGGGCGTCATGCGCGACATTTCCAGTCTGCTGAAGAAGGTCTACAACGCGAAGGCGGCCATTGTCGTTCCGGGCAGCGGGACTTTCGGCATGGAAGCCGTGGCCCGGCAGTTTGCGACGAATAAAAAGTGTCTGGTCATTCGCAACGGCTGGTTCAGCTTCCGCTGGTCGCAGATTTTCGACATGGGCAGCATTCCGTCCGAATCGATCGTATTGAAGGCCCGTCCGGTTGAATCCGGCAGGCAGGCCGCCTATGCACCAGCCCCAATTGACGAAGTGGTCGCCGCAATCAAGGAGCACAGGCCCGATCTGGTCTTTGCCCCGCACGTCGAAACCGCATCGGGAATGATCCTGCCCGACGACTATTTGCGCGCGGTGGCCGACGCCGTGCATGCAGTCGGCGGCATGTTCGTGCTCGATTGCATCGCCTCCGGCACGATCTGGGTCGACATGCAGGCAAGCGGCGTCGACGTCCTGATCAGCGCGCCGCAAAAGGGCTGGAGCGCCTCACCTTGCTGTGGGCTGGTCATGCTCAGCCCGCTCGCGCGCGAAAGAATCGACGCCACCACCAGCACCAGCTTCGCCTGCGACCTGCGCAAGTGGCTGCAGATCATGGAAGCCTACGAGAACGGCGGGTTCGCATACCACGCCACGATGCCCACGGACAGCCTCGCGACGCTGCGCAACGTGATGAAGGAAACCGAGGCATACGGCTTCGACAAGGTGCGGGCGGAGCAGCTCGAACTCGGCAAGCGCGTTCGCGCGCTGCTGGAGAGCAAGGGGTTCAGGAGCGTGGCGGCCGAAGGTTTTCAGGCGCCCGGCGTCGTGGTCAGCTACACCGACGACGACGGCATCCGCTCCGGCAAGAAGTTCGCCGATGTCGGCTTGCAGGTCGCCGCCGGCGTTCCCCTGCAATGCGACGAGCCAGAGGACTTCAAGACCTTCCGCGTCGGGCTGTTCGGCCTCGACAAACTGCATGATGTCGACGGCGCGCTCGCCAGGCTCTCCAACGCGCTGGACCGCATCCTTTAAAGCGCGTTTCCGGTTTCAGGCGGCCGCTCGCGCGGCCACTGCCTCACACCCTCTCCGCCTCTCTCGCGGTAACGAGCGATTCGTATTCCTCATCGCTCATCGCGGGGCCTAACTGGCCCTCCCACTTCGTCACGACCGCTGCGGCCACACTGTTGCCAAGCACGTTGGTGGCCGTGCGCCGAATGTCGACATGGGCGTGCGCACGCCGCGCCCGAGGTCGAACACGCGGCCGCGCAACACCACGGCTCGGCCATAACCTGCACGAAGCTCTTGGGCACGAGGTGCGTGACGAACGCTTTCATGTTGATCGCTCCCGCACGGATGCCGGTGCTCGCATGCTCGTCGGGCAGCGGCAAATTCAGGCCTGCGCCGGGCTGAAACCAGTTCGCCACGAACGCGCCGAGCAACAGCGAAACGAACGTAGCTCGTTGGCCGGGCAAGCCGGCCATTCAACAGGCTTTCAAACGAAATGGTGCGGCCTGGTTCTGGTCCGAAGCTGCCGCCTTCAATCATCAGGAATCCATACGATGCGCCAAGCGCACCATCGGACTCAGTCGAGCCCGTGCCCTGCATGATTTATCGGCGAGACAGGATTAAATGGATTTAACGGCGTGCAGCGATTCAATCGATCACGCGCCCGCTCGCGTTAAAATATGCGCGTTACCCTCAACACCCCTACCCGCCGATGTCCAGCTACAAAGAATTGATCGCTCAGCGCGAGCAGCTCGAAGCCCAGCTTCAGGAAGCGTTCAAGGAAGAACGCGTGAACGTGCTCGATGAGATCATCCGCAAGATGAAGCTCCATAGAATCACGCTCGATGAAATTCGCGGCCCTGTGCAAGCCGTGAAGGCCAACAAGGTGCCGCCGAAGTATCGCGACCCGGCAACCGGTGCGGAATGGTCGGGGCGCGGCAAGCCGCCGAACTGGATCAAGGACGAGCCGGACCGCACGAAGTTTCTGATTAACCACTAATCGGAAGCCGGCTCTGGGAGACCAGGGTCTGTGCACATTCATAAATGAATGTGCACAGACCCTAAGGCCGCAGCCAGCCCTGGCGAATCGGAACCGCGAGCAGCGATCGATACAGCGTGACGGCAAACTGCGTAAACGCCACGCCGTACGCGTTCCAGACCGGTGTAATCACGGCGTAAACCAGGCATGAGACAACGAATGCGCCGATCATGTCGAACGGAAAGTGCACGCCGAGAAAGACCCGCGCCCAGGCAATCGCCACCCCCGCGACCAGCGCAAGCAAACCGGCCCGCACCATGCCGCCCAACAGCAGCGTGAGCACAAACACCGAGCACACGGTCCCGTGATCGCTCGGAAACGACGAGTCGGGCGCGTGCTCGAAGAAGGTGTGCCCAAGCCCGATCACGAATGGCCGCGGATGCGGCCAGGCGAAAGCGATTGCCTGATTGACGCCCAGCGTGACCAGCGCGACCACGCCCACCCGAAGGGCGAGCGCGCGTTTGCGCTCATCGCCGGACAGCCACATCAGCACCAGCGCGAGCGGCACCATCAAGATCAGGTCGTTCGCGACGACGAGCGCCGTTTCGATGAGCCAGTGCGGCGTGGCCGGCGTGGCGTTGATCGCGAGAAAAAGCGAACGGTTCAGTGCTTCGAGTGTTTCCATTGCTAAAGTCAAATTCAGGTTGAAGTACAGGTGCTTGCTTCAGTGCCAGGCTGCGCGAGCCGCTGCCGAGCCGGAAAGCGCACGCGGACCGTGAGGCCCCGGCCATCGGACCCGCTGTCGAGCGTAACGTTCGCCTGATGCTGCTCTGCAATACGCCGCACGATCGAAAGCCCCAGCCCGCTGCCAGAAATCGCCTGGGCTGCATGGCCGCTGCCGCGATAAAAACGCTCCCACACGCGCGCGCGATCGGGCTCGGGAATCCCGGGGCCGTTGTCGCTGACTTCGAGCACCGCGCATGTGCCTTCCTCGCGCACCACCACGTCGACGCGCGCGTGCGCGCCGGCATAGCGAATCGCGTTGTCCACCAGGTTGTTGAGCAGCACGCGCAGGTTCTCGCCATAGCCGCTCACGCTCACCGCATGTTCGCTCGCGAGCCCGAGGTCGATCTGGCTCGCCTCGGCAAGCCGCACGCGCTCGGCCACCACGGAGCGCGCGAGCGCGGTCAGATCCACTTCCTGGCGCGCTTCGCGACCCGTATCGGGATCGAGCCGCGCGAGCGTGAGCAACTGCGCGACCAGGTGCGCGAGCCGCTCCGTGCCCGAGCGGATCTGCATGACAATTTCGTCGCGCTCCTGCGCGCTCTCCGCCTTTGGCAATAGTTCGGCCTGCAAACCAAGCCCCATAATCGGCGTGCGCAATTCGTGCGCGGCGTCCGCGATGAAATGCTTCTGCAAGGTAAAGGCGTGATCGAGCCGCACGAGCAGGTCGTTGAGCGCGTCCACGAGCGGCTTCACTTCGTTGGGCATCTGCGAGGTTTCTATCGTCTGCATGTTGTTGGCGTCGCGGCGCTTGAGCCCCGAAGCCACCTCGCGCAGGGGCCGCAAGCCGTAGCCGATCCCGAACCACAGCAGCAGCGCGACCACCGGCACCAGCGAGAGCACCGGCCAGAACAGATGCATCGAGACCTCGGCCAGCGCTTCCCAGCGCGCGAGACGCGCCTGCGCCACGCGCACGAGCATGGTTCCGCTCGGGCTCGCCCAGGTGTGCCAGACCTGGCCGTCGACGGTAATGTCGGCGTAGCCCGGGCCTTGTGGCGCGGGCAGCCTGGCGTCGGGGTCGCTGCTGAACACGAGCTTGCGGTCTTCCCACACTTGCAGCAGCACGCCGTGCGACTGCTTGCCGGAGAGCCGGCCCTTGCGGTCCGCGCCGGTGAGCGAGAGCCGGCCATCGGCGTCCACCACCACGTGGCGCGCGATCGCCTTCATCTGGTCGTTGAGGATTTCGTCGATCTCGCCAAGCGAGCCCCACCAGGTGGCCGCGCTCGCCAGCACGCCGGCCAGCAGCATGGACGGCAACAGCCACAACAGCAGACGCCGGCGCAGCGACGACATGAACCAGCGCGCGGACCGCGCACGCAGCGTAGTCATTCGATCTTCCCGATGCCGTAGCCCACGCCGCGCACATTGCGGATGGCGTCCGAGCCCAGCTTGCGGCGCAGGTTGTAGACGTGCACCTGGATGGCGTTGCTCTCGATTTCCTCGTTCCAGCCGTACAGGCGCTCTTCGAGCTGCTCGCGCGTGACGATGGCGCCCGGATCGCGCATCAGCTCTTCGAGCAGAGCAAATTCACGCGCCGTGATGGAGATCTCCTGATCGTGCAGCCAGCAGCGGCGCCGCGCCGGATCCAGCCGCAACGCGCCCGCCACCAGCATGGCCTGGGCGCGCCCGGCCTGGCGGCGGTTCGCGACGCGGATACGCGCGAGCAGTTCCTCCAGCGCGAACGGCTTGACGAGATAATCGTCGGCGCCGCCATCGAGCCCCGCGACGCGGTCCGGTATGCTGTCGCGCGCAGTAATGACGATCACGGGAGTCGAATCGTCGCGCTTGCGCAATGCGGTAAGCAGCGTCATGCCGTCCTGGTTCGGCAGGCCCAGATCGAGCAGCACGAGCCCATAGACCGTGGTGCGCAGCGCCAGCGCGCCGGCGTCGCCGTCCTGCACCCAATCCACGGCAAAGCCTTCGCGGCGCAGGCCGATGCGCAGCCCATTGCCGATCAGCGGATCGTCCTCAACAAGCAGTATTCGCATGCTGTCGTCATCTCCGGTTCTGGCCGGTTCTCCGGGAAAGGCCCACGAGCTTACCTTTGCGCAGATTAAGAGAGCATTAACGCGACGGACCGCGCCGCTGCCCCCGCTTCATGCGGGCTTCAGCCTCGCTTTCGTAGACTGCTTCCTGTCGCGGCCTCGGGGGTCGCACCTTTGAACGAGGAAAACCGATGAAAAAGCTCATTATCGCCGGCCTGATCGCAACCTTCGCTGCCGCTGCGCATGCCCAGTACACGGGTCCGGGCGAGCAGCCCGCGGCCACGACGGTCCAGCAGCTGACCAGCACGGGCAAGGACGATCAGCGCGTGATGCTGCGCGGTCACGTAGTGAAATCGCTCGGCGACGAGAAATACACGTTCAAGGACAGCACCGGCGAGATTCCGGTCAAGATCGACGCCAAACGCTGGCCGTCGGGTCAGCCGGTGAGCGACACCACCACGGTCGAACTCACAGGCAAGTACGACAAAGAATTGTTCGGCTCGCCGAAGGTCAAGGTTCACGACGTGAAGGTCGTGCAGTGAGCGGCACGGCGCATTCCATCAGGAATACGGATTATCGTGCGATAGAACAGAAAGCGGCCACGCCCTTTCTTTGAGCAGGAGAATGCGCACGGGTACAGGCGCGAGGCCGCGCGCCCTCGATGGCGCGCGGCCTCGTTCTTGCACTACGTCAGATCTTCTGGCCAACGGCGAGATGCTCGCCGTTCTCCCCGCGCTTGCCCGGCTTGCTGACATGCTTGCCATCGTGCTTGCCCGGATGCGAGACCGCATGCATGCTCGCGCGATCGGCGGCGCGCTGATGGCCCGTATCGCGATCGGCGGACAAATGGCCGTTCGTGTTGGCCTCGCCCTTGCCGCTCATATGACCGCCCGACATGCCGCCCGCTGCGTGGCCGCCGCTCATTCCGCCACCCATTCCGCCGCCCACGCCGCCATTGCCTCCACCGTTGCCGCCGCCACTACCCCCGCCATTGCCGCCACCGCCGCCGCCGGCACCCGCGAACGCCGACGCGCTGGCGCAAGCCATCAGAAAGGCGGACATCGCAACGATTGCTCGTACTTTTGCCATCATCTTCTCCCCAAAAAAACGCTTCGATGACGAATTGTATGAGCGCCGATATCGCCTGCACGCGTCAGACATGTAATCGTCTGTAAAAGCTTTTTCGGGCCGGATCGGGCCGGGGAGCGGGCGTGGAAGTCCCGTCCGTCAAAACCGGTAGTCGAGCGCCGCGAACGTGGTCAATTCGCGGCGGCTTTCGGTGATCGGGCTGCCGGCGGCGTAGTGCTGCAAACGCCCGAGCGTCGCATTCACGGAGCCTACCCAGTGCTTCGAAAAATCGTGCGACGCGTAGAACGTCATGTGCAGATCGCGCACGCCTGAACCCGTTGCGTACTGCGGCAAGCCCGACGCCGCGCTCTGCGCCGCCGACACGCCGAACAGCGTGCGCGTATAAACGGCGTTGGCCCATGTGAGCCCGGGGCCAACCGAAAAGAGCCAGCCCTGCAGCGGCAACGACGCGTACAAATCGGCGCTGGCCGTCGTGCCCTGGCCGTTGCCGCTGATGTCCTGATACATGGCCACTGCGCCGGTGAAGGCCCATACGGTGTAATCGGCGAACAGGCGCAGCTTCGGGCCTTCGTCGACATTGCCGAGGCCGTGCAGGTGCGGATCATCCGCCACGTTGCGCGACTGGAAATCGAAGCTCAGCGACGCGCCCAAGTGATAGTTCTCCGCAGTCAGCACGTTGATGCCGAGCACGTCCGGCCCCTGCGAAAAAATGCGGTCGCGGTACGAGATGTCGAGCGCCGGGAACGGATACACCTTCATGTGCTTCGCACCTGGATACTGCGGCGCGAAGTACGCGCCTGGACCGATCGCAATCTTCCAGGGTGAGTCGCGTTGTGACCCGGCCTGCGCGGTGGAAGCGCTCTGCGCGGGCGACGCCGCTTCGTCGGCCCATGCCGGCCGCGCCAGCGCGAACGCGAGCGTCATCACGGCGGCGCACGCCGAGGTTGTCGTCGATATGAACGGCTTCACGCTTTCTTCCTTCCCACAGCGGCCAACTGGCGCAAACGCCGCGCGAGCGCCTTCGAAACAACCGGTTGATTGGACGCGTCGTTCGAGCCGCGCGCCACTTCGCTCTCGCGCAGAAACAGCGCGGTTTCGCGCGCCACGATCTCGCGCTCGTTGTCCGAGGTGATCATGTGATATGAGTCGTCGAGCCACAGCGTGCGCAGAAAATTCGCGCCGATATGGTCGATCACATAGCGCGGGTTGCGCGGGCTCGAGGTCTCGTCGTCGATGGCGTGAATCACGAGCGTGTCGGTCTCGATGCTCGCGACGTCCTTGCGCGCGGCGCGCGAGAGGCGCAACGCCTGGTGCAGCGCGGGCAAAGTGATCGTCGACGGCCCCACCTCGCTGAACGAATTTCGCTGCATGGCGCGGGCGATCTTCTTGCGCAACGCCTCGTTGCGCACGCCGAATGGCTCCGCTTCGCGATACCGGTAACGGTGGCGCAGCGGCGTGTAATACGCCCAGTCGAGCAGAAAGCGGTACCACGGTATCGCCCATCCGTCGTAGGCGAGCGTGAGCGAAAGCAGCACCAGCGACTGCGCGGCGGGCCGCTCGCGCACGAGCCGCAGCGCGAGCGCGCCGCCAATCGAAAGGCCGCATACGGACACGCGCTCGTAGCGCGCGGCGAGCGCATCGAATTCGCGGACCGCGCCCTCGACCCAGCGCTCCATGGCCTGCTCGCGCGAGCCCGCGCTAAACCCTTCGATGAGCGGCGCACGAACCGTGAATCCTTCGTTCTGCAGATAGCGTGCGAGGTAGCGAAGCTCGATCGGCGAGCTCGACAGCCCATGCAGCAGCAAGACCGCGTGGCCGTCGCCTTCGCTGAAGATGCCCTCGGGCTGCTCGGCGGGCGCTTCTCGCACGTTACGCTCCGTTTCGACCGTCGCCATCTCAGCTCTCCGTGCGCAGCACGAGAAAATCGCCCGCGTGCGTGGTGAAGCGTTCGCAACTGCAATTTGTCATGCGGAACTCGCGCCCGTTCGACGCGCGCCGCAGCCGCACGCGATGCTGCCCCGGCCACAGCGCTTTGCTCACGCGCTGGATGTCCTCGGGATGCACGGCGTCGAATAGCGGGCCCGGCGCGACTTCGCTCGCGGCGGGCAACCCAGCGATGCTCTGACCCACGCTCGCGCGCTGCGCGGCATCGCGCTCGAGCGCCTTGATGAGGATGAAGCCGTCGTGGTGCTGCGCGAGATGACGCAGCAGGCGATGCGTCTCGTCGACGGCGCGGCGCGCCAGCGCGCGCTCGTTATCGTGCCGCAGCAGCATCTCGTAGCGCGACTGGGCCACCTGGGCAAGCAGTTGCGCGCGAAACTGTTCGCGCCGCAAACGCTCGATCAAGGTCATCACGATTATCGTGAGCAGCGGATAGGACAGCAGCAGAACCACATCATGACGATCGAGGTAGCTGAGGTTCCCGTAAGGGGGGACGAACAGATAGTCGGCGATGGCGAGCCCGAGCACCATGACGACCGTGGCCGGCGCCAGGCCCAGATAGTATTCGACCAGCGCGGCGGCAATGCAGAACAGCGTTGCCGGCATCATCGGCCCAAGCATGGGGTGCAGGGCGATGCGGATGGCGCTCGCAACAGCGAGCGCGGCAGCGGCCAGCCACCAGCGGCGCGGGCCTCGGGGTGCCCAGTTGCGGGCATTGCGGACTTTCATGTTTGCTTCAATGCGCCGGCATTCAGACAGGCCGACGCAGGTCGATGGCGCAAGCAACGGCGGCGGGCGCTGCGTTGTTGACGCGTTGTAACGAGGGCGGGAAGGCGGGGCACGTGGCGATGGCCGACACCGGAATATCAAAAAAATATGATGAATCCCTCCACCGGCGGCTATGTTACTGGCCTTTACATACAAATTGCTTTCTGCGATGAAATTTGACACAAATTAAAGACGCCGCGATTTCAGCCCGCGCTGATAGTCCATCCAGCGTCCGATTCGTAAGCTTTTGGCCCCGCACTGGCATTCCCGCCGTGCGGCCAGCCAGCTTACGAATCCGTGACCGCCACCTCGATCTCCCTTCGCATCGCCTGTGCCGTATTGTCGGGCGTCCTGCTTGCGTTCATCGCGCCCATCGCGTCAGCGGGACCCACCGCTCCTGACGCACCGCTCGCGCCCGCCGCGACCGCGCCGCACCGGCCGCGCATCTGTCTCGCGCTGTCGGGAGGCGGCGCCCGGGGTTATGCGCATATCGGCGTGCTGCGCGAACTCGAAAGGCTGCATGTGCCGGTGGACTGCATCGCCGGCACCAGCATGGGTGCCGTGATAGGCGGGCTCTACGCGAGCGGCCTGTCCGCCGACCAGATCGAACACGCGCTCACCGGGCTGAACCTGACCGACGTGGCGTTCGATCGCGACGCCCGCGCGGATTGGCCGCAGTCCATGCGCGAAGACAACCTGGCCTACCCGGTAGGCATGCCGGTGGGTTTCGGCAACGGCCAGTTGAAGATGCCCAACGGTCTCGTGCAGGGCAACAAGCTCACGGCGCTGCTGCGCGACAACACCGCGCAAATACCCGCCGACGTGGACTTCGACCGTCTGCCGATTCCGTACCGCGCCGTGGCGACCGATCTCGAAACCGGCGAGCGGATCGTGTTGCGCAACGGCTCGCTCCCGCAGGCCATTCGCGCGAGCATGGCGGTGCCAGGCCTGTTCGCGCCCGTGAAGATCCACGGCCGCACGCTGGTCGACGGCGGGTTGGCGTCGAATCTGCCGATCGACATCGCGCGGCAGATGGGCGCCGATATCGTGATTGCCGTCGACATCGGCACGCCGCTGAAACGGGCCGACCAGATCATGTCGATGGCGGGCGTCACGTCGCAAATGATCCGCCTGCTGATGACGCGCAACGTGCTCGAGCAAAAGGCCACGCTGCACCCGTCCGACATACTGCTCGAACCGGATCTGGGCGAACTCTCGTTCAGCGACTTCGGCGCGATGCAGCAAGGCGTGGCCGCCGGCACCGCGTCCGCGCTGGCGCACACCACGCGGCTGGCCGCGCTGTCGATCGGCGACGCCCGGTACGCGTCGTATCGCGACAGCCTCCCCCGTGATGCGTTCCTGCCGCCCGGCACGCGCATCGACCGCATCGAAGTCGCCACGCAAGGCAACGTGCCGGCGAGCTACGTGCAAGCGGCGCTGCAGACCAGGCCGGGGGACGTGTACGACGCCGCCGCCATCGATAAACATCTAGGCACGCTGGTCAACACCGCCGACCTCGAAAGCGTCTCGCAGTCGTTGAGCGGGCCGCCGGGCGATCGCGTGCTGCACGTGGACGCCACCACGAAAAGCTGGGGGCCGAATCTGCTGCTGTTCGGGCTTGGCGTGTCGACCAACTTCAACGGCGACGGCGCTTTCACGCTGCAAATCGGGCATCGCCTGCCCTGGATCACGGAGAGCGGGCTCTCGTGGCGCAACGACATCGTGCTCGGCAGCCGCGATCTGGGCTGGAGCACGGAACTGCGTCAGCCGCTCTTTCACAGCGACGTGTATGTCGCCCCTTACGCATCGATCCGGCGCAACGTCATCAACTTCTACCCCGACGACAACACCGACGCCAAGGAAAACAGCCGCCCGCTCGCCTCCTACATGCAGCAGGAACTTCGCGCCGGGCTCAACCTCGGCGTGCCGCTCGGAAACTGGGGCGCCGCGCGCGCGGGCGTCGCACAAGTATGGACTGCGTATCATCCGCGCTCGTCCATCATTTTGGCGACCGACAATGGCAACGGCGACTGGTCGTTTCAGGCCAACGCACTGGCCGTGGGGTCGACGAGCCAGACCGTGGCCGCGCTCGGCCTGACGATCGATCAACTCGACGACTCGCTCTTTCCGCGCCACGGCTTCTACCTCGACAGTAACGCGCAGCTCAGCCTGAGCCAGAACGACGACAGCTACAACCTCGCGCAGGCGCGCGGCCTGTGGGCGGCGAGCCACGGCATCTACAGCGTGAACGCGGCGCTCGAAGCAGGCGGGCAGTTCGGCGGCAATCGCGATGCCCCGGCCTACCTGTTCAATCTGGGCGGCTTCCAGCGGCTCTCCGCATACGCACCCGACCAGTTCAGCGGCGGCTATATCCTCTATGGGCGCGTCACCGGCTTCGCACAGCTCTCCAGGTTCGATTCCGGGCCGTTGCGCGGCGTGTTCGCGGGCGCAAGCCTGGAGGCCGGCAACGTCTGGAATTCGGCCCGGCACTTTGCGCGCGGACCCTGGCTTACCAGCGCGAGCGTGTTTGCCGGCTCCACGACCGTGATCGGCCCCGTGTATCTGGGTTTGGCCGTGGCGCCGGGCGGCACCTATAACGTCTATTTCCAGCTCGGCAACCGGTTCTGAGTTTTCTCGCGAGGACCATTCGGATAAGGAGCCATGCGCGCCGGCATCGTCAATCACGCGGCAACAGACTTTACACGTCGTTACACGCAGGCAGCGGACGGGCCGCCGGGCATTCCTTATACTCCCGCGCATCCGCCTCTCCGATCACGCTCGCCGCGCCCAATGCGACGCAAACCAAGACCATGACCATGTTCTCTACCCAGTCCACCCTGATCGTCGCCCTTGCCGCCGCCAGCCTTTCGCTTTCGGCATGCGTCGCGCCCGGCTATCCGCAGGGCTATACGCCGTACGGCGCGCAGCAGGGCTATCAGGGCCAGCCGGTCTACGCGCAACCGGGCACCGTGCAGCAGCCCTATCAGCAGCAGCCCTATCAGCAGCCGCAATATCAACAACCGTACGACACGCAAAACAACGGCCAGTACGGTTCGCAGTATGGCAATCAGAACGGCGGCCAGTACGGCAATCAATACGGCACGCAGTACGGCACCATCACGAACATTCGCCCAATCAGCAACGCCACGGGCGCTTCGGGCATCGCGGGCACCGTG
The DNA here is from genome assembly GCF_000785435.2 of Paraburkholderia sacchari. Classification (GTDB taxonomy): domain Bacteria; phylum Pseudomonadota; class Gammaproteobacteria; order Burkholderiales; family Burkholderiaceae; genus Paraburkholderia; species Paraburkholderia sacchari. Next base: position 522,545 of record NZ_JTDB02000004.1, read on the forward strand.
GTGGGCGCGCTGGTGGGCGGCGTAGTGGGCAATCAGTTCGGCGGCGGCCATGGCCGCGACGTCGCGACGGTGATCGGCGCGCTCGGCGGCGCCTACGCGGGCAACCAGGTCGGCCAGAGCATGGGCCAGCCCGCGGGTTATCGCGTCGACGTTCAACTGGGCGACGGCTCGATGCGCTCGTTCGACGTGCCCACGCCGGGCGACCTGCGCCCCGGCGACCGCGTCCAGGTGAACGGCAGCCAGCTTTCGCGCTATTGATGTGAAAACGCACTCGATTCCCCATCGTGGCGAATCGAGTGCGCAAATGCGGAATTCTCCATCACGCAGTGCTGCCACGCAGCACTGCGGCTCAGTACAACAGCTCAGTACAACAGATTACTCGGCAAATTCCTCAACGTACTCGCGATTGCCCGCGTATTCCGGCACACGACGCGCGTCGCGCTCGTCCGCCGCTTTAACCGCAACCGGCGTAACCGCATACGCCTGACCCCGCATGCCGCGCACGAAGCGGCGTCCCTTGGGTCCGTACACCGCATCGGGTTCCGGGAACATCCCCAGCAGCGCCAGATACAGCGCACCGCCCACAATCAGCGAAACCGGCACGCTCAGGTCGCAGCCGCCCGCGAGGTTGCCCAGCGGCCCGACGAACTGCCCCGGCAGATTCACGAACGACAGCCCGGTAAACGCAGCCGGCAGCCATGCGCCCATCGCGCGCAGATTCCAGCCGCGCGTGAACCAGTAATGACCGCCGCGTCCGCCGCGATTGAAGATCTGCAGGTCGTCGGCGAGATAGAAGCCGCGGCGCTGCAAAAAGCCGATCACCATGATCGCCATCCACGGGCAGCTGAAAGTGTCGATGAGCGTCGAGAACGTCGAGACGCTTTCCACCAGATTGAACGCGAAGCGGCCCGCGAAGATAAAGCCGATGGCAAGCGTGCCGATCAGCAGCGTCGCACGCACGCGGTCGAGCAGCTTGGGGAACATGCTCGACATGTCGAGGCCTGTGCCGTACAGCGCGGTGGTGCCCGTCGACATCCCGCCGATGATCGCGATCAGGCACATCGGCAGCAGGAACCAGCGCGGCGAGACCGCGAGCAGCCCGCCCACGTAATCGTTCGAAGCGATATAGCTGGGCGCATGCGTGGCGATGATGGTGGCCGTGGCGAGTCCGAAGAAGAATGGCACGAAGGTGGCGATCTGCGCGGCCAACACGGCGCCCATCACGCGATGGCGCGGCGTGGTTTCGGGAATGTAGCGCGCCCAGTCGCCGAGCGTCGAAGCGAACGAGACCGGGTTGCTCAGCGCCACGAGCACGGAGCCCACGAACGCGGCCCAGAAGCCCGCGCCGCCCTCTTGCAGCGTGCCGGCGTAGTTGATGTCGAACGTACCCGCGAAGGCAAAAGCGCCGACGATGAACATGAGGCTCGCGGCCCACACGGCAATCTTGTTCACCCATAGCATGAAGCGAAACCCGTAGATGCACACGACCAGCACGAGCACCGCGAAGATCATGTACGCGGTGCCGAGCGTCCAATGGTTCACCGGCACGCCCGCGAGGTTATGCGCGCCGCCCACGAGCGCATCGCCCGAACTCCACACCGCGAGCGAGAAGAACGCAATCGAAGTCAGCAGCGCGAGAAACGAACCGACGATGCGCCCATGAATGCCGAAGTGCGCGCCCGAGGAAACCGGGTCGCTGGTGCCGTTGCGCGGCCCGAACAAACTCATGGGCGCGAGAATGCAGGTGCCCACGAGCACGCCCAGCACGATCGCATAGACGCTCGCCTTGAACGAGAGGCCGACCAGCACGGGAAAACTGCCGAGCACCGAAGTGGAGAAGGTATTGCAGCCGCCGAATAGCAGCCGGAAGAGATCGATGGGGCGCGCATAGCGCGAAGCATCGGGAATGCGTTCGAAGCCGAATGCTTCGATCTGCGTAATACTGGTGTTTGCGCTGGTGTTTTCAGCCATGATGTCTCGCTCCTTGCAGCACCGGCACGGTGCCGCCCCGAGGATCGCTCGAGGCTGGCCGGTGCAAGTCTCAGGCGGTCACTCTAAATCAGTCGAGTGCGCGCCATATTGCGTATTTGGAATGTTCACTTCGTGCGTGCGCGATGTATTGCCGAACGCGCCGAACGCTTCAGGCGCACGCAGGTTCCTCTTGCGCCGGCACGCGCGCGCCGTACACGTTGAGCAGGTCGTCGCAGAAGGCGCGCACGATCGGCTTGTCCGCCGCGCCGCGTTTGATCGCGAGGTGCAGCGGCACGTCGAAACCGAACGCCGAGCGCCCGAGCACGCGAATCAGCCCGCGCTGCTCGAAGCTCTGCGCGTGATGCTCGGGCAGATAGCCGATATGGCTGCCCGAGAGAATCAGCACGGTGGCGGCGTCGATGCTGTCCGCGATGGCGGTCACCTGGCGCTCGCCAATGCTCGCGAGTTCTTCGGGCACGGGGTAGCTGCGCCAGATCCAGTCGTGCGCGCGCAGGTCGTCTAGCGTGACGTGCGGCTCCGCGTGAAAGAGCGGATGCCCGCGCCCGCAGCAGATCACCTGGCGCTCGCTGAATAGCTCGGTATAGTCGAGCCCGGCCACGCGGTGCCAGAAGTAGCCAATCGCGAGATCGAGCTGCTGATTCACGAGGCTTTCTTCAAGCTCCTGCGGCGGCGCGACCCGCATCGCGAAGCGCACGGCCTGGTCGCGCTTGCGAAATGCGCCAATGGCCTCGGCAAGCCGGGCGTTCTCCACCTGCGAGGCCTGCCCGATCAAGCCGATCGACAGCGTGCCCACGAGCTTGCGATCGATGTCGCGCACCTGCGCGACGAATTGCGAAGTCGCCGCCAGCAGCGCGCGCGCCGAAGCCACGAAGCGCTCGCCCTTCGACGTCAGGCGAAAGCCGCCGCGCCCGCGCTCGCATAACGTGAAGCCCACGCGCGCTTCGAGCGCGGAAAGCTGCGAGCTGATGGTCGACTGGCGCACGCCGAGCGTGGCTTCCGCGGCGGTGATGCCGCGCGCGTCCACCACCGCGAGAAAGACCCGCACGAGGCGCAGGTCGAGATCAGAGGTATTGGAAAACATGCCGACTCACACCGCGACTCACATCGGAAAACCCATGGCCTTGATGCCCTTGATCCACGCGCGTTTCCAGCCGCCCTCGGCATCCGCGCCATCGAACGCATGGAACGTGACCTTCGCCGCCAGCCAGCGCACCGGCTCGGGCGGAATATAGGTCGGGCTCAGCCTGGCGATATCGAGTTCCTGTTCCGGGCTGTTGCGGCCGAACAGGATATTGAGGCCCATGAACGCGCCGAAGCGGCTCGCGGCCACGCCAAAACCCGTGTAGCCCGCCACGAACACGCCCTTGCCGCCCAAGTAACGCTTGGCGAACACCGAGCCGCGCGAGCAATAGTCGATCGGGCCGCCCCATGCGTGCGAGAAGCGCACGTCGCAGAGTTGCGGGAAGGTCTTGTAGAACGCCTCCGCGAGCCGGTAGTACGTTTCGCGCTGGCCGTCCTGCGGCGGATTCGGATCGCCGTCGAAGTGATAGCTCACGAGGCCGCCGAAGATGATGTTGTTGTTCTTGGTGAGGCGGAAATAATTGAGTTGCGTGCGCGTGTCGTAAATGCCCTGGCGGTTTTTCCAGCCAATGCGCGCAAGCTGTTCTTCGGTGAGCGGCTCGGTGGCGAGCACGTGATCGCGCACCTGGAGCACGCGCCTGTTGATATCGGGGATGCCCACCTTCGCCGTGCCGCTGCCGAACAGCACGCGCGGCGCGCGCACGCTGCCATCGAGCGTCTTGACGAAGACGGTCTCGCCCTCGTCCTTCACGCTCGTGAGCGGCGAGTGCTCGTAAAGCCGCACACCGAGCGTGAGCGCCGCGCGCTTGAGGCCCCACGCAAGCTTGGCCGGATGCACGATGCCGCTGCGGTTGCGCGACCACAGCGCGCCCGCGAACAGCGGCGAATCCAGTTGCTCGCGCGTGGCCTGCTCGCCCAGCAGCACCACATCGTGGCCATGCTGCTTGTGCAGGTCGTAGTCGGCGCGCAGATGCTCGACGTGGTCGGGGTCCACCGCCACCGTCATTTCGCCGTTCCATTCGATATCGGCGTCGATGCCATAACGCTTGAGCGTTTCTTCGAAGCCGTCCAGATTGCGATGGCCGAATTCCTCGAGCTGCGCGATATCGTTCGGAAACACCCGCACCGCGTTGGGCAAGCCGTGCATCACCGAAGTGGAGATGATGCCGCCCGCACGGCCCGATGCGCCGTGCGCGACGCGGCCCGCTTCGATCACCACCACGTCGAGCTCGGGCATCTGCTCCTTGGCCTGCACAGCGGCCCACAGCCCCGTGAAGCCGCCGCCCACGATCAAGAGGTCCGCCCTGGTGTCGCGCGTGAGCTTGGGCTCGGCCGGCGGCTGGTCAGGGTTGTCAAGCCAGTACGGCGAGAGCTTGGTGCGCGAGAGCGCATCTTCGACGCTCAATGCGTTGGGCTTGCGGGCCGCCTGACGCGCGGCGGCGGGGGCCGGCATGCCGGCTTCGTAGAGTTGCGCGCTTTTACTCATGATGGACTTCACTGCTTGTGGCGTGAGGAAACAATGCCGCCTTCGAGAGGACGGCACGGCTTGACGCGGTTCCGGATTTAAATCCTGGCTTAATTCCTGGCTTAATTCCAGGTTTATGGCTTATTGCTTTTCGAGCAGGACATAGAACTTCTTGGCGTCTTCAATCGTTTCCCAGCGGCCTGCAAAGCCCGCCGGCAGCAGATAGCCTTCGCCTGCCTTGAATTCCTTACGGCCGCCGTTCACGTCGGTGAGGGCGATCTTGCCTTCGACGAGCCAAACGGCTTCGTCGGCGGCCGTCTCGGGGAATTCCACCGAGCCAACCTTGCCTTCCCACCAGCCGATCACATATTTGCCGCTCTGTCCCTCAGCCGCACGCCAGTCGCTTTCGTCCATGCCGAAATCGAGTTTGGTGAATTCGCCCAGACCCGCGCCCAGTTGCTCGATGTCCTGAATCAGCTTGCTCATGAATATGTCCTGTTTTGTTTAATGAAATCAGTGACGGCAAAGTTACCGATTCACGACGTCCCGGTATGCCCTCCCTCAGGGGGGACAAGATGCGTTTTGATCGGCTTTCAGAGGCGTTCAAGGCTTCGGCTATAATGAGTTCGCCTTTCAATTGGGGCACGCCATGCAGATTTCCGTCCCCTCCCCAACCAGCGATCCGTCGAATTTTCCGCTCTCGTTCAAGACCCTCGGCAACGTTATCGAGGCCGTCGGCACGCCCGATTTCGTGCGGCGCCTCACGTTGCTGCTCAACGAAATCATTCCGCTGAACGTCGTGCATCTCGAGCGCTCGCGCGTTGACAGCACCATGCCCAACGGCTTTCTGTGCGAATGGATAGGCAGCAGCGGCGTGGGCATGGACACCGGTGCGATCTCCGAGGTCATGACGCTCTACTACGACCGGTTCCACGAAATCGATCCGCTGTTCGCGGGCATTCGCGGCAAGATCGGCACCCTGCTCGTGGTGCGCGACATCGGCGCGATCCCGCCCGGCGAATTCCGCCAGCGGCTTTTCGACGAGGCCTTCATCGCCCATGAATGCGTGCTCGCGCGCGGCACGCGCCACGCCCAGCACTCCATCGCCATCGAGCGCGCGCTCCATGAACCGCCGTTTTCGCTCGCGGAAATGAACCTGTTTCGCAACGTGAGCGATTTCCTGTTTCCGCTGCTCGAATTGCATGCGTCGACCAGCGCAGCCAGGCGCGTGGCCCATCCCACCTCGTATCTGCACCCGCTCGCGCAATTCGACGCGCGCATCGCGGCCGATAACGTGCGCCTTTCGAAACGCGAGTACGAAATCTGCGCGCACCTCATCGAGGGCAAAACGGTGCCCGAGGCGGCGGAAATCGTCGGCGTGCGGGCGGCCACGGCCGAAACTTATGTGAAGCGCGCATTCGCGAAGCTCGGCGTGCGCACCAAGCGCGAACTGGTTGCGTGGGGGCATGCGCCGGCTCGGCTGCAAGCGACGTAACATCGGCTGCGTCTCCGTTACCGCTGCGCGGCCCGGTCGTTCCCCTGGCTTATTTCCTCGGGTTAAACCCTGATACCCTTCCTCATCGCCGGCGTAACGCCCCGCCAACATCGATTCTCATCGATGTAAACATCCCAACTTCGTTATTTGCACACGCAGCGCGTCATCTACTATCAGCGCGTCACCTGCTATCAGCGCAATCGAATCAACCGCATCAACCCGCATCAACCAAACGGAGTCACGGTCCATGCAAAGCGAATTCAACCAGCCGCTCGGCGGCAACGAGATGCCGCGCTTTGGCGGCATCGCCACCATGATGCGCCTGCCGCAAGCCACCTCCACCGCCGGCCTCGACGCCTGCTTCGTGGGCGTGCCGCTCGACATTGGCACCTCGAACCGTTCGGGCGCGCGCTTCGGCCCGCGCCAGATCCGCTCGGAATCGGTGCTGCTGCGCCCCTACAACATGGCGACGCGCGCCGCGCCGTTCGACTCGCTGCAAGTGGCCGATATCGGCGACGTCGCGACCAATCCGTACGACCTCAAGGACTCGATCCGCCTGATCGAAGCGGCCTACGACGAGATCGTCGCCAATGGCTGCCGCCCGATCACGCTCGGCGGCGACCACACGATCGCATGGCCGATCCTGCGCTCGCTGCACAAGAAGTACGGCAAGGTGGCCGTGGTTCACGTGGACGCGCACGCGGACGTGAACGACACCATGTTCGGCGAGAAGATCGCGCACGGCACGCCGTTCCGCCGCGCGGTGGAAGACGGCCTGCTCCAGTGCGATAAGGTCACGCAGATCGGCCTGCGCGGCACCGGCTATCACGCCGACGACTTCGACTGGTGCCGCAAGCAGGGTTTCACGGTGGTGCAGGCCGAAGCCTGCTGGAACAAGTCGCTCGCGCCGCTCATGGAAGAAGTGCGCGCACGTGTGGGCGACACCCCCGTCTACCTGAGCTTCGACATCGACGGTCTCGATCCCTCGTTCGCGCCTGGCACGGGCACGCCCGAAATCGGCGGCCTCACGGTGCAGCAGGGCCTCGAAATCATTCGCGGCATGAAGGGCCTCAACGTCGTGGGCGCCGACCTCGTCGAAGTCTCGCCGCCGTACGACCAGGCCGGCACGACCGCGCTCGTGGGAGCGAACCTCGCGTTCGAAATGCTCTGCGTCATGCCGGGCGTGGCGTACCGCTGATCCAACGGAACTTTACGATGGCAACGATACCTTCGATTGCGACGCCTGCAGAACAGCAAGACGCCTTCGTCTGGCCGGCCGCGACCATCGCCGGCGAGCCTGTGACCAACGGCGCACAAAACGGCGTGCATCACGCGATGCCTGTTTTCAACGCCTCGACGGGCGCCACCATCGGCTGGCAGGAACAGGCCGATGCTGCACTCGTCGACAAGGCGGTGCGCACGGCCCACGCCGCGCTCGCGTCATGGCGCGCCACCACGCCCGTCGCGCGCGGCAAGCTGCTTAAAAAGATCGCAGAACTGATCGAATCGGACCGCGTGCGCCTGAGCGCGATGCAGATGCAGGTGAGCGGCAAGCCGCCCGCCGAAGCCGACATCGACGTGTGCGACGCCGCTGCCACGTTCAACTATTACGCCGATCTGTGCCTCAACGAAAAGACCTTCGCGCCCGAATCGCTCGCGCTGCCCGACGACAGCGTGACCGGCGAACGCTTCTATGAATCGGTTGGCGTGGCGGCACTGATCGTGCCGTGGAATTTTCCGATGGTCACCACCGCGTGGAAGATCGCGCCCGCGCTGGCTGCCGGCTGCACGGTGGTGCTCAAGCCGTCCGAGATCACCTCGCCGGTCGAGCACATGATCGCCGCCATCATCAACGAGGCGGGCGTGCCCGACGGCGTCGTCAATCTCGTGAACGGCGGCGGCGAAGTGGGCGCGCTGCTCACCGCGCATCCGCTCGTCGACAAGATCTCGTTCACGGGCAGCACGGCCTCGGGCAAAAAGGTGATGCAGACGGCCGCGCAGGACATGAAGCGCGTCACGCTGGAGCTCGGCGGCAAGTCCGCGCTCATCGTGCGCGCCGATGCCGACGTGGAGCACGCCGTGACGCTCGCCGTGAGCGGCGCGTTCACGAACGCGGGCCAGATGTGCTCGGCCACCGCGCGCATCCTCGTGCACGACGACGTGTACCGCAAGTTCATGGCCGCGTTCGAAACCGCGGTGCGCGCCATCGTGGTCGGACCGCCGCAGGCGTCGAACGTCGCGATGGGACCGCTCGTGTGCGCGGCGCAGCGCGCGCGCGTGCAGTCGCTCGTGGACCAAGGCGTAGCGGCCGGTGCGTCCATCGCGTTCTCGGGCAGCCTCGATCGAGCGTGCGCGGACGGCTTCTTCATGGCCCCCGTGGTGATTGCCGAACCGCCGGCCGACAACCTGCTGTGGACCGACGAGGTATTCGGCCCGGTGGCGTGCGTGAAGTCCTTCCGCAGCGACGACGAAGCCATCGCGCTCGCCAACGACACGCGCTATGGACTTGTCGCGACCGTCGTGACCGCCGACCGGGAAGCGGCGCGCCGCTACAAAACGCAGTTGCGTGCGGGACTGGTGTGGATCAACACGCCGCAACTGATCTTTCCGCAGATTTGCTGGGGCGGGTTGGGGCTCAGCGGCATCGGGCGCGAGCTCGGCCTGGCCGGCCTGCGCAGCTATCAGGAACTGCGGCACGCGCTTGCGGATGTTGGCTAACTTAAACCGCGCCGCCTGACGCCATTTGGTGCAATTGAGTATTGGGTTTTGAGTATTGGGTTTTGGCGGGCACGCCGCATGGCGTGCTGCCTCAGTCCCAAACCATTCCTTACGTTATCTTGACACGCACCTGCGCTTCGTCTTTACTCAACGATACTGTTCGGAGGCGGAGCAATGGCGCTACAGTCAAAACTCTTTGGTGGCGATGCGGCGCTTGAAGCCGCCGCGGTGTCCGACAACGCCCACATCATGCCAGGCGCCTCGGGTCAGCATGTCAAGAAGATACAAATCGCACTGATCGCCGTGGACAGCGCGCAAATCGACGCAGACGAAATGTCCTCGGCGAGTTACGGGCCATCAACGGCCTTCGCGGTTCTGGCATTCAAAAGCTCACGCGTCATCATCAACCGTTCGTATCAAACGAAGCCCGACAATATCGTCGGCAAAATGACTGTCACCCGGCTCGACGATGAGTTTGCGGCCTACGAAAAAACCATCCGGAAGCCCCTTGCCCTTCGGCCGATTTCACCGGGGCCGCGCAGCGCTCCAATTGTGCCCTTTGCCCAGATTGTGGCTCAAGACGTAAAGGGCAAAATGCAGTTCACGGCATTTGCCGGCGCTCGCTCGCCTCGAATCAAACCCATCGAAGGCATTGAGCTTGCCACCAACCAGATTGGGACCATTGAGGTTGAAGGTGGAATCGGTTGTGTTGTCGACACCACCGATCATTACATCGCCACCATATTTCGGCCCGATCAACCTAATGCCCACGACGGTCAATTCGAGGTGGATCGCGACCCGCAGGTGTTCGCAGTACGGGGCCGAAATTGGGGCTCCACTATGGTCGTCGTTCATCGAAAAGGATCTACGGGTCTGCTCGATACGGAAAGTCTCCGAGTCACAATCAAAGACTCACGGGCAACCGTTTACACCCTCACTCACGCCCACAATCACCAGCCGTGCCATAACTGCTGGGATGCGATTTGCAACGACGACTGCAATAGACCATTCAACCTTGCATCAGGATACTTGTGGGTCCTGGCGAAAGCCCATGCGCGCCCCAAAACCGTCGTGGATGAAGCCATCAAGCAGGCGTTTTCCGATAAGCCCATTGCCCTCGTCCACCTCTATTGGTATCTGAACCGCCACGGGCAGGAATTCAACGAGGATCATCACCTGAAAGCCTGGCTAACCGGCGATAGTGTGGCGCGCCGCTACATTGCGGACGAGATCACCGAAAGGAGGCGAAGAAAGACAGCCGGCGCCATGATCAGATTCACGATGGAGTTCGATCAGGAAATGTTCGGAAATCAGGATTATCGGTTCGCATTCGGCACGATAGATTATCTGGATGTTCAGGCCGACTTCGTGGCTAACACGGTCAAGATCTGGTTTCGCGATTGCTATGAGTGGCATCCTCCCCACCCTCAGTTCAAGCCGCCATGCCTCGACTCGAAATTCCGGGACACCAATTTCCTCCATGCGGCACTGGTTCAAATGAAACTCGAAGGCGCGGCTGATTTCTGGATGCAAGGAGAAGCAACCTTTCCCCTTTCCATCTTTATGCTTTAACCGCTCGCGGTTGCCTGCCCCCGCGTCAAGCGCGCGCCTCGACCGCGGCCAATCGCGCGGGAAGCTTTTCCACCAGCGCATCCACGGCTACCCGGACCTTCAACGGCAGATGCTGGTTGTATGGCCACACGGCGTTAATCGCATAGCTCACCCCGGGTCGATCGGCCAGCAACGCTTTCAGCTTGCCCCGGCGCAGCAGATCGCGAACCAGCCAGTACGGCAACCAGGCCACGCCCAGCCCCGCAACGGCGGCGTCCATCAGCGCGCGCAAGTCGTCGGAGACTAGCCGCACTTCGGGCAGCCGCGCTTCGCGCTGGCCGTCGACGAGGAATTGCCAATGGTGAACCTGGCCAAAACGCGTGTAGGCCAGTGCCTTGTGCCGATCCATTTCATCGATTGTCGTCGGGATACCGAAGCGTTTCAGATAGGCCGGCGAGGCGCAGAAGGCCATCTTGTGCTCACCCAGCGGCCGGGCCACGAGCGCACTGCTGTTCGGCAAAAGGCCAATGCGAATCGCGAGGTCGAAGCCCTCTTCCACGAGGTCAACCGTCCGGTCGCTGAACGACAGCTCAAGATTCAAGTCGGGGTTCGCTTCGGCCAGATCGACCAGGATCGGCGCCACGCACAAATGGCCGAAGAGCGCCGGCATCGACACCTTCAAGCGCCCTCTCATCTGCCATTTTCCGCTTTCGAGCAGCGTCTCGCCCGTTTGAATCTCCTCGACAGCGCGCAAGCAGTGCTCATAAAAGAGCGCGCCCTCTTCAGTCAGGCTTTGGCTGCGCGTCGTGCGCTGGAACAGCATCACGCCCAGCCGCTCTTCCAGGCGAGCAATGCTTTTGCCCACGGCTGAGCGCGTGATATGGAGCCGCTCCGCAGCCTGAGTGAAGTTGCCCGCTTCCACCGCGGCCACAAAGACGTCAATGCCCTTCAGGGGATTTCGCATAGTCGATTGCTCCCGCCCGAGTCCGCTCATTCGGGAATTAAATTCCACATTACCGGTCGATTTTATCGCTGTCCGCGAAAAATGGCGGGTGCTACGATCGAATCACTTCATCGATATGGCAATGCACCAAGGCTCGAAATGACCCGAATTCTCGTACTCAAATCCAGCATCATGAGCGGCAAGTCGCAAACCGGCGCGCTAATCGACGACTTCCTCGCGCAGCGCCAGGCGCTGGGCCATCGCGACGAAATCGTCGTGCGCGATCTCGCGAGTCTCGATCTGCCGGTTCTCGACAGCGAGCTGTTTCATGCTTTGCGGGGAGCTGAAAACCCGGGCGAGCGGGCAGGCAAGGTGGTGGCGTTGTCCGACGCGCTCGTAGCGGAGCTCAAGGGCAGCGACCTGCTGCTGATTGGCGCGCCCATGTACAACCTCAATGTGCCGACCCAGTTGAAGAACTGGTTCGACCTGGTCGCGCGTGCACGCGTGACCTTCGAATATACGGCCACCTACCCCAGAGGACTCGTCGAGGGCGTGAAGGCCATCGTGTTCAGCTCGCGCGGCGGCGTGCATGTGGGCCAGGACACCGATGCCGTTACGCCGTACCTGCGGGCCGTGCTTGGCCTGATGGGCATTACCGACGTGAAGTTCGTTTATGCCGAGGGGCTCGACATCAAGCCCCATGGCGTCGAAGCGGGATTCGCGAGCGCTCGCGAGCAAATGCAGGCACTCCACGCATGAAATCAGCAGCGTGAAGTGTCCTGGCAACGCTATCACGCGTAGCTGTAAACACCCTGGCCGGTCTTGCGTCCCAGCCGGCCCGCGGACACCAGCTCGCGCAGGAGCGGGCACGCACGATACTTAGGATCGCCAAAGTCCTTGAGATAAACGTCCATCACCGAAAGGCAAACGTCGAGACCCACGAGATCCGCCAGCGCGAGCGGCCCGATGGGATGATTCGCACCCAGGCACATGCCGGCGTCGATTTCCTCGGCGGTCGCGGCTCCTTCGGCCAGCAGGAAAAAGGCTTCGTTGATCATCGGCACGAGAATGCGGTTGACGACGAAACCCGGCGAATTCTTGACGCTGATGGGCGACTTGCCAAGCCGCGTGGTCAATTCGCGAATCGCTTCCGCCGTGGCAGCGCTGGTCTGCAAGCCACGAATGATTTCGACCAGCGGCATGAGCGGAACCGGGTTGAAAAAGTGCATCCCCACGAAACGCGCCGGGTCGGAGAGCGCCGCGCCCAGCGTCGTGATCGAAATGGACGAGGTATTGGACGCAATAATGGCCGTGGGCGCCACGACCGATTCGATCTGCTTGAGAATGCGAATCTTCAGATCGAGGTTTTCGGTGGCCGCTTCGATCACGAGGTCCGCGCCCGCGAGACGCTGGTAGTCGGTGGACGTTTCGATACGGCCGAGCGCGGCGTCTTGCGCGGCCGCTTCCAGCTTGCCCTTCGCCACGAGACGTCCGAGGCTGTTGCTGAGCGCGGCGATGCCTTTGGTCAGTGCAGCGTCGGCCACGTCGATCATGATGACCTTGAGGCCCGCGACAGCGGCAACCTGGGCAATGCCGGCGCCCATTGTTCCAGCGCCGATGACGCCCAGTGTTTCGATTTTCATCGCAAGTTTCTCCTGCGCGCACGGTCGCGCTTTGCTATTGCGTACTATTACGCGGCGATCCTAGCATCGCGGGCGAATGGCCAGCCTGGCCAAATCTGCCGCTCTAGTGACATATCTGGCCACGCTGTGCAGCGCCGCCGGTTGCCGCATCTCAGGGTTTGGGGCAGCGCTGCAATGCGTCTGAGCAGGTTACGATATTCGTGCCGGGCAATTGGCACGGTCCGGTATCCCTGAGTGGCGAATTTGCCCGCTTGCGCGGGCTTTTTTTTAATCGAATTCGAGTAACGCGCCATACTCGTCACACGGCTTAAATAATTTCAGCCGCGCGAAGCGCTTCGAGCTGAGCCTCGTCCATTCCGAGGCGCGCATAGATCTCCCGGTTATGCTGCCCGGTGTGCGGTCCCGTCGTCATCGCGGCCGGGGTTCTTCCCACGTAACGCGGCACGGGCGCTGGCGCGGGCACCGTACCCAATTCCGCGTCCTGCAATTCGACCAGTACGCCACGCGCCTGAAAATGCGGATCTGCCTCCACATCGGCCATCGTATAGATCTTGCTGAACGGCACTTCGCATTCTTCGAGCCGCTTCGCGATCTCCGTATATGGCAAGGACCTGAACCACGTTTCCAGGCAGCGATCCAGTTCGACCAGATTCGCAACCCGATTCGCGTTGGTCAGGAAGCGCGGATCCTGTATCAATTCAGGCTGGCCCATAGCCCGGCACACGCGCGCGAAAATGGCGTCGCCGGTTCCCACCAGCGTGACCCATTGACCATCTGCCGTCTTGTAGACGTTCGACGGCGCGGTATAGGTCGCGCGCGACCCGGTGCGCATCCGCGCCTCTCCGGTGTAACGGTATTCGGCGGCCAGCGGATCGAGCAGACGCAGCATCGCCTCGGTGGCGGACAGGTCGATCTCCACGCCCTTCTGCTGCCCGGCCGGCAACGCGTTGCGCTCGGCCAGCGCGGCAGAGATGGCGAACGCGCCAAACAGCCCCGCAACCGCATCGCCTAACGGATAGTTCATGTGCTGCGGGGGACCATCGGGTTCTCCCGTCAGGTTCGCAAAGCCGCTCATCGATTCGAAAATACGTGCGAAGCCAGGGCGGCGCGCATACGGTCCGGTTTGGCCGAAGCCCGTAATGCGCAGCACAATCAAGCGCGGGTTGTGCTCATGCAAGGTCGCGAGATCGAGCCCCCACTTGTCCATCGTGCCGGTGCGAAAATTTTCCACCAGCACGTCGAAATCGCGGATCAGGCGTAAAAAAAGCGCGCGTCCCTCGAGCTTGCGCACGTCGAGCGAAATGCCTTTCTTGCCACGATTCGCGGTCTTCCAGAAAAGCGGAATGCCGTCGTGCACCGGCGCCAGCGTGCGCAGCGAATCGCCGCCCCCCGGCAATTCGAGCTTGACGACTTCCGCGCCCAGGTCGCCGCAAAGCGTCGCCGAAAACGGACCGGCGAATACCGTTGCCATATCCAGGATGCGCACGCCGTGCAGTGGGTAATGTGCGGTCTCCATCTGCCTACTTTCCCTCGCCGCGCAACACGAGCTTGGCGATATTCAACTGGTGAATCTGGCTGGTGCCTTCGTAGAGGCGGAACAGGCGCACGTCGCGGTAGTAGCGCTCGATCGGGCTGAAATCGGCCACATAGCCGGAGCCGCCGAACATCTGGACCGCGCGGTCGGCAACCCGCCCGCACATTTCGGACGCGAAGTATTTGCACATCGATGCCTGGAGCGCGACGTCCTCGCCCCGGTCACGGGCGCGCGCGGCTTCAACGATCATCGAGCGCGCGGCGAAGATTTCGGTGCGGCTGTCCGCGATCATCGCCTGAATCAGCTGGAAGTTCGCCACGGGCTGGCCGAATTGCGTTCGGTGCGTGACGTATTCGATGGCGAGGTCGAGCATGCGCATCGCGGGACCCGTGCACAATGCCGCGAGATGCAGGCGCTGCTTGTTCAGCACCTTCATCACGGTCTGGAAACCCATGCCTTCGCGCCCGCCAATCAACTGATTGGCATGCACGCGGCAATTACTGAAATACACGTCGGACACCGGCGAGCCGGCCTGGCCCATCTTGCGATACGGCTCGCCCGTGGTGAGGCCCTCGCTGCGTTCGACCAGAAACGCCGAGAGACCCGTGCTGCCCAGCGTGCCTTCTTCGGTGCGGGCGATTACCGTAAACACATCCGCCACGGGGGCATTCGTGATGAAACATTTGGTGCCGTTCAGCACGTAATGTTCGCCGTCCTTTCGCGCCGTGGTCTGCACGTTGCTTGCTTCGGAGCCGGCTTCCGGCTCGGTCAAGGCGAGGCAGCCCGTGAGTTCGCCCGTCGCCATGCGCGGCAGCCAGCGTTGTTTCTGCTCATCGGTTCCATCGGCCACCAGCGCCTCTGCGCCGATTCCGGTATTGGTGCCCACGCGCGCGCGCAGGGCCACGGAGGCTTGCGACAACTCTATCGCGCACAGCACCAGTTCTTCCGTGGTCAAACCCAGACCGCCATAGGCCTCCGGAATGCTCCAGCCGAAATAGCCCTTGCGGCGCAGCGTTTGGACCACCTCCGGCGGCACCAAGTCGTCGCGGGCGACCTGTTCTTCGATGGGGTGCCACTGCTCGCGCACAAAGGCGCGCACGTCGGCAATCAGGGCTTCAAGGTTTGCATCATTTCGGATCACGAATCGAACTCCAGAAAAGCGTGGATATGGATTGAGACGTCAAAGCGAAATCAGGTTCGCGCGCCCGGCGATGCGGGACGTACCGTCATCATCATGAGAATGGCGCCGGCAACTGCGATCACCCCCAGCGCGGTCAGCGCCGGATAAAGACTGCCCGTGCTGGTTTTGATCCAGCCCACGAGCGTCGGGCTCACGAAGGCGCCCGTGCCGCCGATGCTGGTGATCAGGGCAATCCCGCCGGCCTTGGCGTCGCCATCGAGGAACGACGGCGGAATCGTCCAGAACACCACGAACGCTCCGTACGACGCCGCCGCGGCCACGCCGAGCATGGCGATGGCGATGCCCTGGCTATGCAGCGCCAGCGGCAGCATGCCAAAGCAGACCGCCATGACGGCGCTGCTGATCAGCAGGTGCCAGCGCCGCTCCTTGAAGTGGTCCGAACTCGCGCCCAGGATCCAGGTTCCCATTGCAGCGGCAATGAACACCAGGCTCGACAGCCAGCCCACATGGATCAGGTTCTTGATGCCCATGTCCTTGAGGATGGTCGGCGTCCAGAAGCCGATCGCATTGAACGGCATGATCACGCAAAAATAGGCGACTATCGCGACATAGATCCTCGGTTGTCCAAGCACCTTGAGGATCGCATGCCCCGCTGCGTGCCCGCGCGCGCTGCTGCCCTCGTCGGCGCGCAACTGGCCGAGGACGATGGCCTTTTCCTTGTCGCTGAGCCAGCGCGCGTCGGCCGGACGGTCGCTGAGGATCAGGAAGGCCAGCGCCCCCAGCAACAGCGACGGCAGCCCCTCGGCCAGCAGCAGCCATTGCCAGCCCTTCAGGCCGAGCAGGCCCGCCATGTGCACCATGATCCACGCGGACACCGGGCCGCCGATAATGCCGGCGAGCGCCGTGGAGGCCATCAGATAGCCGGTCACGCGCCCGCGCCGCGCGGAGGGAAACCAGATCGTCAGATAGAACAGCACGCCGGGGAAGAAGCCCGCTTCGGCCACGCCGAGCAGCACGCGCAGGACATAGAACTGCATGGGCGTCTTCACGAACATCGTCGCGCTGGAGATCACGCCCCACGTCACCATGATGCGCAGCAGGGTGCGGCGTGCGCCAATGCGCTGCATCAGTAAATTGCTTGGGACTTCGAACAGTACGTAACCGAGGAAAAACAATCCGGCGCCCAATCCATACGCCGCCTCGCTGAAACCGAGGTCGCTCATGAACTGCAGCTTGGCGAAGCTGATGTTCACGCGATCGAGGTACGCGCAGACGTAGCAGACAATCAGGAGCGGCAAGAGCCGGAACAGGATCTTTCGATAGGTGGCGTCGACGTCGGCGGGCGTGTGGGTATCGTCCGTTGCGGCGACGAGTTTGGCGATGT
Organism: Paraburkholderia sacchari; assembly: GCF_000785435.2. Classification (GTDB taxonomy): domain Bacteria; phylum Pseudomonadota; class Gammaproteobacteria; order Burkholderiales; family Burkholderiaceae; genus Paraburkholderia; species Paraburkholderia sacchari. The sequence goes on from NZ_JTDB02000004.1 coordinate 539,491, forward strand.
TCAACGATGTCTCCTTCATGGGGACGGGTTTCACCAGTCTTGGCAGGTGATGGGAATGCGTCAGCTGTGACGCGCCCGACCATTGCCGCGACTCTACGCGTGAGCAGCACGAGGAATGAACTAGAATTTCAAATATTGAAATCCGGTTGCAACAAGGCCATTGGCGGCCATTTCGAGAGATTCGTATGCGCAAATCGTTAAACGCTTATTCGATGCAGGACGAAACCGATCTGCGCCGCGTAAAGGAAGACGATCCTTATTTTTCCGGCACCCTGGCCAAGGGCCTGCTTATCATGAAGTGCTTCGTGAGCGAGCCGCGCGCCCATGCCAACAGCGAGCTTGCGGCCCGGCTGGGGCTGTCGCGCCCGACGGTTTCGCGGTTATGCCGAACCCTGCATGCGCTGGGCTTTCTCGACCACGACGAACGGCTGGATCGCTACTTCATCGGGCCCGCCGCCGTTACGCTCGCGTATCCGTATCTGATCAAGACGCCGATGCTGGCGCTCGTGCGCCCGGCCATGCAGGCGCTCGCCGATCGCGTGGAGGGCGCCGTTTCGGTTGGCGTAACGATGGATCTGGATGTGGTGTATCTGGAAACCTGCTCCTACGAGGAAGGCACGCTCAAGCGCCCCGGCGTGGGCGCGGTGAACGACGTGCTGGAGACGGCCATGGGGCGCTCGTGGCTAGCGCAACTGCCCGCGTCCGAACGGCAGGAGTTCCTCAAGCGCGCCCGCCAGCTTCGCCCCGAAAGCTATGCCCGAACACACAAGCGTGCGATGGACGCCGTGGCGGGCTACGCCCAGCGCGGATATGCGATCAACATGGGCGACTCTGGCCTTGGCGTGCTCGCGGTGGGCGTGGCGTCCCGAATCCATTACGGGCCGAGAAGGCTATTGTTCAATTGCGCGGTTCCTGGCCTGCGCATGAGCGAGAAGGACCTGCACGACACGCTAGGCCCGGAACTGGTGCAGCTGGTGAGTCTTGCGGACAGGCAGATGGGTTTGCGTTGATGCAAGCCGCCCATGCCCCCTCGGCACGGGCATGCGCTCAGGCAGCGAGCACCTCAGGCAAACGCCGCGTCACCCACTGCGTGGCCTGATCGTAGGCATGCGCCAATTGCAGCACGGAGAGGTCCGCATGAGGCTTTCCGATCACCTGCAAGCCCATCGGCAGCCCCTGCGCGTTGAAGCCGGCCGGCACGCACATCACCGGCAAGCCCGCGAGCGTGCCGCCAATCACCACTTCCATCCAGCGATGATAGGTATCCATCGTGCGGCCCGCGATGGACTTCGGCCAATGCTCCTTCGCGTCGAACGGGAAGATCTGCGCGCTCGGCAGCACGAGGTAGTCGTAGCGCTCGAACAGCGCGAGCAGCGCGTTATACCACTGCGTGCGCGCGACCGTGGCATTCCACACGTCCTCGCCCGAGAGCTTCAAGCCGCCCTCCACTTCCCATTGCGCCTCGGGCTTGAGCAGCGCGCGCTTCGCGGGATCGCGATACAGCGCGCCCAGCGTGCCCGCCACGGAAAAGTGGCGCAGCGTGAGCCAGCAGTCCCAGAGCTTGTCCATCGCATAATCGGGGCGCGTGGCCTCGACCTTGCAGCCGATTGCTTCGAAGTCCTTGAGAGCGGTTTCGCAGAGCGCGAGCACGCCGTCTTCCATCGGCAGATAACCGCCGTAATTGCCGAGCCAGCCGATTTTCGCGCCACCGAACTCACGCGCGAGCGGCCCGGTGAATTGCGCCGGATCTTCTGCAATCGAGAGCGGCGCGCGCGCGTCGTAACCGGCCTGCGTGGCGAGCAGCATGGCCACATCGGGCACGCTGCGGCCCATCGGCCCCGCGCAGCCAAGCTGGTTGTAAAACGCGTCGACGGCAGGCACCGACGGAACGCGCCCCTGCGAAGGCCGGAAGCCGAAGATGTTGTTCCAGCCCGCCGGGTTGCGCAGCGAGCCCATCATGTCGCTGCCGTCCGCCACCGGCAGCATGCGCAGCGCGAGCGCAACCGCCGTGCCGCCGCTGCTGCCGCCCGCGCTGCGCGTGGGATCGTAAGCGTTGAGCGTGGTGCCGAATACCTGGTTGTAGGTGTGCGAGCCCAGACCGAACTCCGGCGAATTGGTCTTGCCGATGAAGATCGCGCCTTGCGCGCGCATGCGTGCGGCCACCAGCGCGTCGGCCTTCGGCACTTCGTGGCGGAAGATCGGCGAGCACTGCGTGGAGGGAATGCCCGCCGTCGCGGTGAGGTCCTTGGGCGCCTGCGGAATGCCGTGCAGCCAGCCGAGGTATTCGCCGCGCGCGAGTTGCGCGTCGCGCTCGTCGGCCTCGGCCAGCAGCGTGGCGCGCTCGCGCAGCGAGACGATGGCGTTGGCCGGCGTGTTCACGCGCTCGATGTGGTCGAGAAAAGCGCTCATCACTTCGCGGCAGGAGATCTTGCGCAGGCGGATCCATTGTGAGAGTTCGAGCGCGCCCGCGGCGACGATTTCACCATGCGAGGGCTGGGCGGAAGAAGGCGATGCCTGATTCATGCGTGACTTTCTTGAATGAATGGTTGTGGATGGAGATCGATGCGCTTCGTGGTTGCTCGCGCCGTTACGCGCCCAGCACTTGCGCACCACGCCGGCGCTCGACCACGGCGGGCGCGCCCTCGTGCATCACCACCACGGCGAATAATCCGATCACCGAAGCGAATACGACATAAGCGGCCGGCGCCACCGGTGAACCGGTCGCGCGGATCAGCCACGTCACGATAAACGGCGCGAAGCCGCCGAACAGCATCACCGCGAGGTTGTACGCGAGCGCAAGGCCGGTCGAACGCGTGCGCGTCACGAACTGCTCGGCGGCGGCGGTGGGCAACGGACCATAGATAGCGCCGATGATCGCACAGATGCCCAGTTGCATGGCGAGCAGACGCGACACGCTCGGCGCGGCCGCGAACCACGAGAAGGTCGGGTAGATCGTCAGAAGCAGCACCATCATGCTGCCGATCAGCACCGGCTTGCGGCCGATGCGATCGGACAGCGCCGCCGAGACCGGCACCATCAGCGTCATCAACCCCACCGCGAGCATCTGCACGGTAAAGACTTTATCGAGCGGCAGCCCGAACTCCTTGTGCGCGAAGGTCGGCATATTCACGAGCATCACGTAGAACGACGCGGTGCCGATGATGGTCATGCCAATCGTCACGAGCACGGCGCGGCCATTGTCGCGCAACGCCTGCACGAGGCTGACCGGAGCTTGCCCGGTCTGCTGGGCCGCATCGCGGAATGCTTCGGTTTCCTCCATATGGCGGCGAATCCACAATCCGACCGGGCCGATCAGCAAGCCGATCGCAAACGGCACGCGCCAGCCCCAGCTATCGACGGCGGCTGCCGGCAGGCTCTGCGTGACCAGCGCGCCCATCCCGGCGCCGCCGAACACGGCGAGACACTGGCCGATCATCTGCCACGAACCATACAGCCCGCGCTTGCGCAGCGGCGCGGTTTCGACAAGGAACGCGGTCGAGCTCGCGTATTCGCCGCCGGTCGCGAAGCCCTGCAGCAGACGCGCGCCCAGGATCAGCAGCGGCGCGGCCGGGCCGATCGTCTGGTAGGTCGGTGCGCAGGTGATCAGCGCGATGGACAGTGTCATCAGCATGATGATCAACTGCAGCGCCGCCTTACGACCCTTACGGTCCGCGTAAAGACCGATAAGCACGCCGCCGACCGGCCGCATGAAGAAGCCCACGCCGAACGTCGCGAGCGACATCAGCAACGATGCATAAGCGCTGTCTGCAGGAAAGAAGAGCCGCGCGATGATGCCGGCAAAGAAACCATAAACGATAAAGTCATACCATTCGAGCGCATTGCCGACAACGGCGGCGGCGACCTGTCGGGTGCGGGACGTGCCGCGTGAATCGATCTGCATGGTGCTCCTCTTTCCTTCTGTCTCACGGGGCGGCACGATCTGCGCTTTCCGGCAGTTGCCGGTGGAGAGCGACCTTGCTCGTACGAAAAGGCTCGATTGCGAACGATATTAGATACGCGGAAAGCCTCCATCAATCACGCTGGCGTCCGGAACGTTACTCTCCGGCTAATGATCGCGGAGGACCGCCGATGGTCGCGCATACGCTTGCAAGCCGGTCCGCCCCGAATTGCGACGGCTCCGGTTCTGGTGCAAAATTTGCTGCCGCCTCCCGATCAGCCGCCCCACCATGCTCCCCCGCGTCGACGAAGAGATCACTTTCCGCAAGCTCGAAGTGCTGCTCGCGTTCATGCAATGCGGCAATCTGGCGAAGGCGGCCGAGACGCTCGACATCAGCACGGTCAGCGTCCATCGCGCGCTGCATTCGCTCGAGAAAGGCCTGCGCTGCACGCTGTTCCGTCACGAAGGGCGCAGCCTGACCCCGACCGACGCGGCCCAGGTGCTCGCCGAAGTGGCCGCCGAAGTCATCAAGACAATGATCGACGGGATCCGCGCGACGCGCGAAGCCGCAGGCTACGGCTCGGAACACCTGAAAATCGGCTCGCTGTACTCGCTGACGATCCGCGCCGTGCCTGAAATCGTCACCGTCATCAAGAGCCGGCGCCCCGATCTGCAGGCGGAACTGATTCTCGGCTCGAACGCCGACCTGCTCGACAAGCTCAAGCGCGGCACAATCGACGCCTCGCTCATGGCGGTTCCTTCTCATGATTCGGAGATCGAATCGATCGAGCTGTTCGAGGACGAAATTTTCTTCGCCGCGCCCATTGGCTCCGCGTACGGCCAATGCGATGCGATCGACTTGCGCCAGTGCCGCGACGAGCCATTCGTTTCGTTAAGCGAGGGATTCGCGACGTCCGAGGATTTTCTGGAAGCGTTCCGCATTGCGGACTTCACGCCGAACGTCGTGATGAAAGTGAGCGACATCTTTTCGCTGATCAACCTCGTCAGCGGCGGCGTGGGCTATACACTGCTGCCGGGCCGCGTGCGCGACCTCTTCGCGCACAAGATCATGCTGATCCCGCTTTCCGCCCGGTACGACATGCGGCAGACCATCGGCTTGAGTTTCCTGAGGCGGCGCGAGCGCGACCCGAATCTGCTTGCGCTCGCGACTGTTTGCCGGCTGACGATCAAGGGTCAGCCGGCCAGTTGAGCCGATTGTGCAATCGCGCGATGCGCGCTGGGTAACAGGTCACGGGAAACGTGCCTCGCGCCCCTGTTCATTCAGATAGGTGTTTCGCTCGCGCGTCGTGCGCTACAGTATGTCTCAAGGGCCTACCCCGACGCCCTTATACGGTCTCCTCGTACTTCTGCCCGCTTCGAGCGGGCTTTTTTCTGCTCAATCCGTGACGACATCGCGATCGGTCTGCGTGCCGCATGACACGGCGCTCAGAACCTGAACGTTACGTTGGCGCTTGGCCCGTTAAAGCGCAGCGTCTGCACTAATTGATCGCCCGAGCCATAGAAGGCCAGATACCGGTAGGTCAGGCTCGCGTCGCCCCACTTCCAGGCGTAGCCAACCCCGCCCGATGCCTGCCACGTGAACCGCGAAGTGCCGGCGCCGATGTCGAGGTAGTACGGCACGATCCAGCGGCCGTCGCTCGTCAGCGAGACTTGCCCGCGCACGCCCGCAAAGCCATCGAAGATGTCCTGGCTCGGCGACACGTGAACGCTCGCCGCATGGACGATACAAGCAGGCATTGCCCTATCGGGTAAATGCATTGCCCCAAATATCAATGGCGTTGCGGCGCACACCTGTTCTAAACTTCCTGACTATTTGCGTCCATGGCGATGGCGCGCGAAATATGCATCCGGACAAGAACACACAGAAATCGACCGCCGGGAATCCGCGCTTTTCCCGCAAGCTGCGACGGCTAACGCCGCTGCTGCTCGCCATCGCCACGCTCGCGCACGGCGCGGACGACACGCCGCGCTCCAGGTTCTTCGACCCCGAAGACGGCCAGTTCGACCTCAGCGAAATGCTGCTGCACCACAAGGGCGTGCTGCCGGTTCCGACCATCATCACGGAGCCCGCAATCGGCTATGGTTTCGGGCTCGGGCTGCTCTATTTCACTTCGGCGGCAGCCAAAGCGGAGGCCCGGAAGACCAGCAACGCGGATAGCGCCGCTGACACCAGCAACGCGGACAGCGCGGACGCCTCGCAGCCCGGCAAGATGAAACCGCCCAACATCACCGGCGTGGGCGGCATGGTCACGAACACGCAAAGCTGGGCCGCGGGTCTCCTGCACTTTCACACGTGGGATGACGACCATATCCGCTATCTAGGCGTGCTGGGCAAGATCGATTTGCACCTGCACTACTATGGGCCGCGCGAGAACGCGAACGCTTACCAGCTGAGCGGCATCGGCACGATCCAGCAACTGCTGTTCCGGCTCGGCGACAGCCCGTGGTACGTCGGGCCGCGCTACACCTTTTTCAACGCGACAGCACGCTTCGACGGGGCCGTTCCCGACAGCATCCGCAATTTCGAGCGCACCCTGAATGTCGGCAAGGGCGGAATCGTCGTCGACTACGACACGCGCGACAATATTTTCTATCCGCGCAGCGGCACCTATGCGGAACTCGAAGCCGAACTCGCGCGCGGCGCGCTCGGCAGCGACCGCTCATTCGAAATGGAAACCCTGAAGGGCTATCACTGGATTCCGTTTTCGTCGAAATGGGTGCTAGGGCTGCGCGCCGATACGGGCTTTTCGCAAGGCGACATTCCGTTCTTCGCGCAACCATACGTGAATTTGCGCGGCGTTTCGCAGGCCAGGTTCCAGGACAGCAATCAGTTGACCGCGGAACTGGAATTGCGCTACTACCTCACGCCGCGCTGGTCGGTGCTCGGCTTCGGCGGCGTCGGGCGCGCGTATGGCAACCTGCATTCGTTTTCCGATGCGCCGACGGCCTTCGGCATCGGCACCGGCTTTCGCTACCTGATTGCGCGCAAGCTCGGCCTCACGATGGGTATCGACGTCGCGCACGGTCCCGGCCAGAACGCGTTCTATATCCAGGTCGGCAGCGCATGGCGCTGACGATCCGCGCTTGAGGTTCAGGGCTGCGGCTTGCCTTCGGGGAACAGGAGCGTCACGATCATGCGAGCCTGCTTACGCTCCACCGGTAGCGAAGTCTCGTACAATATTTAGAGCGCAACTATCCGGATTTTGGGCAATCCGAATTCCCCTATAAGGACTTTCACTGCCGCGCTCCCGGCGTTCGCGGCATGCCATTAATCATCCGGAAAACCGAAGCGCGCTTATACGACCCATGCACTCGCCGCTCCCCAAGAATCATCGCTGGACGCTGCAGCCGGTCACGCGCAAATCGTGGATGCGCGAGTTTCTCGCCCTGCTCTCTGTGCTGGTCGCGGCCATTGTCGTCATCACCGGGTGGCAGTCGTGGTACGACTTTCGCGCTGTGAACCTGCAAGCCGCGCAACAGCTCACCGCGCAAACCTCGCTGGTCGCGCGGCTCATCGAGGACCGCCTGCGTGATCTCGACGGCATGATGTCGGCCACCGAAGCGCTCGTCGCAGAGGGCAAGGCCACCAACAGCGAACTGCGCAGCCTCACACTAACGCTGAAGATGTCGCTCGGCGACACCTTGATTGCGGTATTCGATGCAAACGCCCGCCTGATGGCCGCCTCCCGCCCCAACGCGCGCAACGAGATTCCTGGCTTCGACGCGATCTTCGCGCAGGTGCGGGCCGCGCCGTCTGCGCGACTGTGGCTGCCTGTCGTGTGGGGCAACCGGGGCGCACTGGTGGTCGCCGAAAAGCACCTCGACGCGGCAGGTCAACTGGATGCAGTCACGATCCATCTCATACCGCTCGAACAGCATCTGTTCGAGGGGACAAAGCTGATTCCCGGCACCGCGCTGCTTCTGCGCGACAACGAGCAGCGCATCGTCGCGCGGGTTCCCGCGGTGGAAGGGCTCACCATCGGGCAGCGGCTCGCCGACGATATCGATTCACGCGCGGGCCCCATTGAGGGCACGTTCTATTCGCTGTGGCGGCGCGATAACACCGAGCGCCTCGTAGCGGAGCAGCGCATCAGGCTGGGAGCAGACGCCGCGTACTGGACGCTCGATCTGGGCTATGCCGTCAGCACGTACCGCAACGGCCTCTGGTCGAGCGTCTACATCGATCTCGGCGGCACCGCGCTATTGCTCGTCATGCTGGCCGGCGGCTTCGTTCTGCTGGGCCGGCAAAAAGATCTCGTCGCCCGTGTGCAACGCTACGCGGACACGGTTGCCACCATCGTCGAGAACATGCCGACGCCGGTCGCCGTGGTCGACGCTGGAACGCAGCGCATTCTGCTCGGCAACGACGCGTTGCTCGCGATGTTCGGCACCCTGGCCGACAAAGGCCAGCCGTTTGCGCGCCTGTTGGTCGACGATACAAACTGGGCGCGCATGCGGGTCGCAGATACCAAGGATCCCGAACCATTTCAGACGCGTTCGGGCATTCGCCACATGCTGGTTCACTGCACGAGACTTCCCGCGCTCGCGGGGCCCGGCGATGGCGATCCCCTGCTCGTGGTGCTGACCGACATCACCCATCAGCATCTGCTGCTCAAGCAATTGCAGACCGATGCGGACTTGGACCCGCTCACGGGGCTCGCCAATCGCCGCTACTTCGAAAAGGCCGCCGGGCAGGCGGTGGCGCATGCGCGGCGGCATCATCGCCCGCTATCGGTGCTGGCGCTCGACCTCGATTATTTCAAGCGCGTGAACGACACGTGGGGCCATGCAATGGGCGACCGCGTGCTCAAGGTAGCCTCGCAAGTGTTCGAGAACGCGCTGCGCGAAGACGATCTTGCCGCGCGCATCGGCGGCGAGGAGTTCGCCGCGATCTTGCTGGACACGCCCGAAGAGCGCGCCCACATGGTGGCCGAACGCATCCGCCATGCGCTGCACGACACGCCCATCGAACTCGACGATGGCGACACGCTCAAACAGACCTGCAGCATCGGCATTGCGCACTACGACGAAGCGGAAGACAGCCTTGAAGCCACGCTCAAACGCGCCGATGCGGCGCTATACGCGGCGAAACACGCTGGACGCAATCGCGTTCAACGCTGGAGCGCGGAGCTCAAAAACTGAGCGCGATCCCAAGCGAAGCGCCCGACACATTCTGGCCGAATGCGTAGCGCCCCACGATGCGCAGCCGCGAAAACAGCTTGGTCACCGCGCCCGTATCGATCTCGAGACCGGCGCCGAGCGAAGTCAAATGATTGAAGCCGAGAATATCGGCCTGGCTGCCGAGATAGGTCGAATGCGACAGCTCCAGAACATAGCGTAAGGGCCGATGCAGCACCAATAGCCCCGTCGGCGCGCGCCAGCGTGCATAGAGGTTGGTCGATTGCGCATTGGCCTCGCCGCGCACGGCAGACGACGAGCCGAAGCTCTGCAGATAGATGTCCGTGTAGCGCAGTTCGAGATCGAACTCGTAAGGCTCCTTGCGCGGATACCAGCCGAGCATGAGCGAGCCGCCCAGGCCATAGGCGCTCAGCGAGCCGTCCTTGATGAACTGGATGTTCTTGTCGATGTGGCGGTTGATCAGGAACTGGGCCGCCGATGCATCGCTCACGACTTCGCCGAGCGAAAAATTGAAGATCGGCCGAATCACCAGATTCTTGCTCTCGTTGAGCGGAAAATCCCAGCCGATGCCGCCCGTCGCGGCCACGTTGGTCCAGCGCGTCGGCAGTTGCCGCTGCTCCTTGCCGTCCGAGACGAGGAAGGTCGGATCGTAGCGCGACCCGCCAATCGCGCCCTCCAGATAGAGCGGAAAGTTCTGGCTCAGCGTGAAGCCGCCGCCGAGCTGGGTCATGTTCAGCGCCGGGTTGCCCGTGTTGCCGTTGTTGATGCCCAGCGAGCTCGCGGTCAAATCGGGCGTGACCGTGTAGCTCAGCAGCGCGAGCACAGCGTTGGCGCGCTTTTGCACGTCGGGGCCAGTAAAGGTCGGCAGCGACGGCGCCGCTTGCGCCATGGCCGCCGCGCAAGCGAAGCATAGCGCGCTCAATAGCAGGCAGGCGCCCGCAATGCGGGCGCCATGTCCTTTGCCGGTGCCGCTCCCGCGCCGCATCGCGGCCTTACAGGTCCAGACGGGTGATCTTGGTGCCGGAGACCGAGAGGTCGCCCATCAAGCCGCTGTTCGTCAGCACGAAGACTTCGACCGGCTTGGTAGTGGTCGTGGTGTCGAGCTGGCCATTGGCGCCCATCTTCACGACGGCAACCGATGCGTCGCCCCCCGCCGACCAGCCCTTGGAGGCGCGGAATTTGTCGAATGCGTCCTGCGTCATGAACAGATAGACCACGGCCTTCGACTGCACGCCGAGCGTCGCGCCCACCGAAGCGGCCGATAGGCTGTAATAGCCGGCCGTGCCGCCGCCCGCGCGCAGTGCGCCGTCGCCATGCTCGCCGCCGATGCCGATGCCCGCCTGGATTACTTGCGGGAACACCAGCACGCCGCGCGCCTTGCCTACGAGTTCGCGTGAGCCGGGCGCCGTTTGATAAAGACGCGAAAGCGTGCCGTCGACGCTCGCGTCGATGGACTGGCGGCGCGCTTCCGTGGACGCTTGCGTCGACGGCTGGTTGCTCATGGTCGTGCAGCCGGCAAGCACGGTACCGAGCACTCCGAGGGCAATGGAAGTCTTCAGCATGAAGAGGCGTCCGCGCATTTTTTCTCCAATACCAGATGGTCCGGGTCAAATCGCCGAATTGCCGCTAAGGCGGCGAATCTGGCAGCATACGGGTCATTGGGGGCAGCTGATCCGCCAGCGAAAGGCAAAACCCGCGCAAACGCACGCAAACGCGCAGGCGCTGCGCCCAGACCCTTTATCCGGGAGTTTCGTATGCGCCGCCACGCGATGCCATAGGGGTGCGGGGCAAGCCCATTGCCCGAAAGGGCAATTGCCCTTCCCCAACCCCGAATGGAAACGCTGTGGCAATCGGAAAACAATCAAGCCGGAGTCGCCTCCGCGCGATTTGAAAGACTGGAATCCATCATGTCGAACCACGACTCGACCGGCCAGGCCGGACGGGAAACTCACCTGGCCGCCGCACTCGGCGCATTGCTGCTCGCGCTTGCATCGGCGCCCGCCTGGTCCGCGCCCGGCGACATTCTCGAAAGCACGCCGATGATCCAGCTCGACAAGAACGACATCGCCGCGATCAACAGCACGGTGCGCGTCGTGCTGAACACGAAAAACGACGGCGAGACCACGCCATGGGTCCGGCCCGCCACCGCCGATCGCGCCGAAGTCAGCGCGGACATCACGCCCGAGGGCACCTCGATCAAGAACCGCGAAACTTGCCGGTTCGTCACCGTGACCGTGCATGCGGGAAACAATGCGGTCAAGCTGCGCCCGCAATACTGCCGAAGCGCGAGTGCGGAGTGGGAGCTTCAAGGCGCGCAGTGAGATCACGCGCCGCGTTGCGCGGCGTCCACTGCAAGGAACAACGACTGCGGCCCGGGGCCACGCCAACCGGCATCGGGCCCTGTACTCAGAACCCCGGCACTCAGAACATGTGCCGCACGCCCGCCATCAAGCCGAGCTGCGTGGTCTTGGCCGCTGCGCTCAAGCCCACGAACCCCTGCAACTGCGCTCCCACCAGCCCGCCGCGATACATGGCGTAATCGCCTTCGATATACACGTCGGTGGCGCGTGACAGGTTGTAGTCGGCCAGCAACTGGAACTGCGCGGCATTGCCGTCGCCGCTCTGGTTCTTGCCGTCCTGCAGCGTGCGCCACATGTTGGCCGCAACGTGCGTGTTATTGCCGAACTGATGCGAGATGCCGCCGAAGAACATCTCGCGCTCCGAGAACGTGTTGAACTTCAGCGCAGTCAACTGCGGCGCCGAGAACGGGCCATTCGGGAAGTTGCCCACGAAGCCGCGGTCCTGGCGGTTCATCGCCCAGCCGAAGTTGACCGACGTGTCGCCAAACGACCAGGCGCCGCCAGCCGTCCAGGCCTTGAAGTGCGCCGAACCGTTGACCGCGTCGCGCGAATCCAGATAGCCGGCGCCGAGCTTCAGCGGCCATGCCGGAATATACGTGAGCGACGCACCGATCTGGCTGCCCGCGCCGAACGCGCCCGCCTGGCCGCCGAACGCATACGAGAGTTCGACCGTTACATCCTTCCAGCGCGCCGCGTACTTGGCCATGTTGCTGGTCCACACGCCTTCGGCCATCGCGACCTCGGGGCGGAACTGATACACCGTCGGCAGCCACGGCGACGTCACGAAGGTCTTCAGCACGGCGTCGGCGAGCGGGTTGGTCTGGCGGCCCATCGTGAAGCGCCCGAAGGTGGACGACACCAGCCCCACGTATGCGGTATTGAAGAACGGATAGCCGGGGTCGGTCATGCCCGAGTTCGGAAAGAAGCGGTTTTCGAGCTGCAATACCGCGCGATTGCCGCCGCCGAGATCTTCGGAGCCCAGCATGCCCCAGTTGCTTTCGCTCAGGCCGCCGTTGGAAAGCTGGACCTTGCTGTCACCGGCCGCGTTCGCGTGCGTCGTGTAACGCACCGCCGTGTCGATCAAGCCATACAGCGTGACCGACGATTGTGCATGGGCCGCAGCAGCCGCTCCGCTGAGCGCCACGGCGGCCGTGACGCGCCCTGCCGCGCGGCATTTGTTTCCTAGTGCTGCTCTTTTAAGCATGTCCCCAACAGCGCACGATAGCTGATGCGCGGGCCACTGGCGGCAACGCCGCTCTCATCTGCCAATTTGGTTGCGCGCGCACCTAGCGGCCCTTCGCGCCCTGCCACGAGCCACAGGATCGCCCACGCGAGCCCGAGCACGGCAAGCACAATGAAGTTGGTGCGCCAGCCCCGTTTGGCGTCGATCCACGGCACGGCGATGCCCGCCACCACCATGCCGAGCACGGCGCCCTGCTGGAACACGGAAACCGGCAGATTACGGCGCTCGTCCGGAAACCACTTGTAGCAGGCATGAATCGCGATGGGTTGAGCCGGGCCCTCGCCCGCGCCCAGCAGCACCCGGCACGCAATCAGCATGCCGAGCGACGAGCCGAACGCGATCGGCAATTGCACCACGGCCCACAGCAAAGCCATGACCAGCAGCAGCCAGCGCGTGGACAGGCGGTTCGAGAGAAACCCGCCGGCCATGCCGGTCACCGCGAACAGGAAGAAGAAGCTGCCGGCGCACCAGTGGTGTTCGCCGAATGCGCGCTTACGGTGGTCGAGGCGGTGCGTTTGTAGCACTTGCGCCACTGCGGGGTGATACGCGCGTCGCTGCAGCGGCGTGATCACACGTCGGACGGCTGGCAGCCCATCAAGGAATTCGGGCGCGGCTTCGTGAAAGAAGTGAGCGCGCATCTGGCGCGCTTGCCCGAACTGCCGCGCAACAAGCGCGCAGGCGAACGCTTGCCCATCGCGTTCCAGACGATGATCGCCACCATGGTCAATGCGGCGCTCAACGACCCTGGGCCGCTGCACCTCGCCGACACCGCCATGACCGACGCGCTCGCCGAAATGCTGACGCTGTACGTCGCGAATAGCGCAGCTGATAGTGCGAGAAAAAGCGCGCCGGGCGCGGGCTCGAAGGCCTGACTGGTTACATGGATTGCGCTGACCGCGTGGATCGCCTGCGCGCCGCCTTAGCGTGCGCCGCCGTCCACCGGGGCCTCGGCGCCTGACACATCGCTCTCGGGCGGCGTGTGCCGGTTACTGTCCACAAGCGGCAGCCAGACCACGATTTCGGCGCCGCCACCGCTGCGCAGCGCGGCGCTCACGTGCCCGCCGTGCGCTTCGACGATGGAGCGCACGATCGACAGCCCCAGTCCCATGCCGTGCGGTTTGGTCGTATAGAACGGCTCGAACAACTGCTCGGGGCGAGAGACGCGAAAGCCGCTGCCGCGATCCGCAACCACGATTTCAACGCCTTTGCCCACCTGCCTCGTCGCGAGAGTCAGCACGCGGTCGGCGGGCGCCGAATCGTGCATGGCATCCATCGCGTTCACCGCCAGATTGAGCAGGATCTGCTGAAGCTGAACATGGTCGCCCATGACTTCGAGATCTCCGGCCGCGAATTGCGCATCGATGCGCATCGCGCGCCGCCGTGCTTCGGGCTCGATGAGCGGCAGCGAGTCCTCGAGCGTGGCGTCGGCCGGGATCGGCGCGAACTCGATGCTCTGCTTTTGCAGCAACGCGCGCAGGCGCTGCACGACGTCGTTGGCCCGCAAGGCGTCGCGCTTGACGTCGGAGAGAATCTCCTGGAGTTCGCCCACGTCGGCGTGCTGCGAAGTCACAAGCATTTCGGCGGCGTCCGTGTTGCTCAGGATTGCCCCCAGCGGCTGGCCGACCTCATGCGCGATCGAAGCGCTCAATTCGCCCGCAGCCGCAAAGCGTGCCGCGCGCGCAAGCTCGCTGCCGCGCGCGGCCGCCTCGGCTTCGGCATCGCGCCGCTTGCGGCGCTGCGCCAGCAAGGCGACGATCGTGATCGCCTGCGCGATCAACACCGCCAGCAGCGTCAGCATCGTGCCGCGATACTCGCGAAAGATCGACGGCGGGAAATTGATGAGTTTGCAGTCGGGCGGCAGGTTCGAGACCGACAAGCCAAAACGTTCGAGCTCGGCAACGTTTGCCACGCAGCGCGCCGGCATGGGCGGCAGCGCGACGTTGATGAATTTCCCGCCGTTACGCAGGATCGCAACTGCGGCCTTCCCCGTGTTGGTGCCGTTGTCGGCGAGATCGTAGACGACACCGGCGGTAATGCCGCCCTCGATATAGGTGGAATACCAGCCATAGATAGGCGCCTGGCTCGCCTGCACCATGGACGGCAGAAGCTGATACGGAAAGTAGCGATGGCCTTGCTTGTCCCGGTAGACCGTCGTGTAGATCACCGCGTCGTCTTTTCCTAGCCCCGCGAGCCGCTTCTCCAGCTCGCCCAGCCCGAGCCCTTCCCAGCGCTCCACCGTCGTCCAGCGCCCCGGTTCCCGGTTCGCCGTGCGGATCACGCGATCGATCATTTCCGTATCCACGTCGGTCACGCCGCCCACGACGATAAGGCGATGCGCCCGAGGCTGAAGCGTCTGCGCGAGCGCGAGCGTCTTGCCGACATCGGTGCTGAACGGCAGCAACGCGATGCCTGGCGGCAACGGGTGCTGCGCGATCCAGTTGTCCGCCATGCTCGAAAACAAAATAGGCGTGCCGGGCCAGAGTTGCGCGCGATGCTGCAATACAAATTCGCCACCATGCGTGCCGATCGCAATGACGAGGTCGACGCGCTGTCCCTTGTACTTCTTTTGCATCAGCGCGAGGAATTCCTGCGTGAGATCCTCGCCACCGAAACGAAATCCATCGATTGAGTCGAGATAGACTTCGGCGCCACCGGGCATTTCGGCGTCGAGCACGTTGCGAATGGCGCGGATCTGCACGAACGCGGCCGGCTGGCTGGGGTCAGCGCCGGTCAATAGCAGCACGCGAGCGGGTTCGGCCGCCATCGAGGCGGTGGCAGTGGCCGCGCCCAAACAGCAAAGCAACAGCCCGATTCGGACCGCACTGGCCAGCAGCGCGACCGCGCCGCGCGCCAATGCATGAAGAGCCCGCCACACGCCAGGCATGCGCGAGCGCCACGCTTTAACGGGGTATCCGGAGGCTTGTTCCATTCGAACGGTAATGGCGATTACTGCTGGCAACCATTGCACTGAACTGCGTGATGCCCCATGCCGGGGCAGCGCGGAAATGAGGCGATCGGGATCGATCACGCCGATTGCGTAATGTTAATTGGATATTGGCCGTTGTCCAGTTCAATCCACGGACGAAACAGTCTAATTGACTGTATGCGCGGCAACGGCTGGCGACAAAAAATACCCGAAATAAGTAGCGCCAGTCCTTGTTTTCAATAACCGAAGCGCGGCTGCAATTGCGCGATTGCGGAATAGCTTATTCCACATGGGAATTAGCGGCACGCCGGTGAGAGACATTCGGCGCATCGGGCGCGAATATTCGCGCTCCGGAAAATCAAGCGGATTCGTGCGCTGCCACACGTAAATAAACGCTACTGCATGAGCGGCATGCTTATCATCGATTCGGCGCGGCGCAGCAATTCGGCCAGCGAGGTGGCCTCGAACTTTTGCATCAACCCGGCCCGGCAGCTTTTGATCGTGCGCTCGGAAAGCCCGAGCTGCGCGGCAATCTGCTTGTTGCGCAGCCCGCCGACGATGCCGCGCAGCACGGCCTTCTCGCGCTCGCCAAGGTCGACGCAGGGCTTTCCGCCTGCCGCAGGCGCGTCGTGCAGCGGAGCCTGTAGCGCCGCATCGAGCGCGTCGAACAACGCGCGCCGGTCGAACGGCTTGAGCAGGAAGTCGATAGCGCCCGCCTTCATGGCCTTGACCGTTCTGGGAACGTCGCTATAGGCGCTCATGAAAACCACGGGCAACGCGCGCGGATGGCGCAACAGCGCCTGCTGAAGCTCCAGCCCGCTCGGCCCGCCCAACTCGAGATCGAGCAGGATGCAGCCCTGGCGCGCATCCGGCTCGCTGACCAGATATTCGCCCGCGGACGCATAATCGCGCACGTCATAACCGGCGCCGTGGAGAAGGCGCCTTAATGCAACTCGCATTGACGCGTCGTCGTCCACAACGTGAATCACCGTATTTTTATGCTCGATCACGGCTCTCTCCAATGTCGTGCGGCGCACCGATTTCATTCGGGTACCGCCACAATCTTAGACGATAAGCACGCGGGTCGTAAGCTAACGTCATATCAACCCGGTATTCGCCGCCGCACGCACGTTTATATCAGCAATTCAAAATCTGCACACCGGGTCTGCCAATAATGTATTCGTTCTTACCCTGGGCGGGAAGCACGGGCGCAAGTGTACACTCCGATTGCGAAGACCCGGAGCTTTTGCGTAAAAGGCACAAAAAAGCCAAAAGGGCCGAATAAAAAAACGAGTACCGGGCCAATTGGCCCGGCCCGGTCTCGGTCATGCCGAACACCTGGTAAAACCGCTCACTGCGATACTCCGCCATGAGTTGCCGTGCCGTAATCGGTCAACAGGGGTTTCCCATGAAGCGCCCGCACGCTCGCAATACGATCAAAGGGTTCGATGCTAGACTTCTTGCCGTCGGCCTCAGCCTGTCACGGGTCCGACGGTGTGCCGCCAGGCACAACCACACCGCTCGCGCTTCGTCGCAATCAACAAGATAAAGGTGTCCTCATGGCAGAAATACCAAACTTGGAAACGCGGCAGACCGCCGGCCGCGCGGCGCGGAAAAATGCCAAGCGATCCATGCACGCCAAGGTCGGCAATGTCGACCGCGACCCGATTGCATTGCTCCAGCAAAACAGCGCGGGACGCGTGGACGCACTCATTCCGCTGCGCTATGGGCGCATGTCGGTTTCGCCCTTTACTTTCTTTCGCGGCAGCGCGATTCTCCAGGCCCACGATCTGTCCGGCACCGTCAATTCTGGCATTGTGTTTCCGATCTGCGGCGACGCGCACCTCATGAATTTCGGCGGGTTCGCCACGCCCGAACGGCAACTCGTGTTCGACCTCAACGACTTCGACGAAGTCGCGGTCGGCCCGTGGGAATGGGACGTGAAGCGGCTCTCGGCGAGTCTCGCCATCGCGGGCCAGCACATGGGCATCGGGCGCGGGCCGATCAGCGAATTCATAGCCACCGCCGTGCGCGAGTACTGCGACCGCATGCGCGAATATTCGGAGTACAGCACGCTCGATCTCTGGCACGAGATCGTCACGTTCGAGCGCATGATCGAAAGCGCCGAAAGCGAGGATGGGCGGCGTGCGATCATCAAGGCCAAAGAAAAAGCGGAAGGTCGCACCAGCGAAAGCATGCTGACGAAAATGGCGGCCCAGATGGACGGTCAGTGGGTTCTGCAAGACGCCCCGCCCGCGCTGTTTCACCCCGTCGGTCCCAATACGCTGCTCGGCAAGCATGAAGCGTGGTCGAACACGCAGGCCTGGGAAAACAAGCTCGCTGCCGCGTTCGATGCATACCTCGATACGCTGTCGCCCGAGCGCCGCGCGCTCGTCGGGCAATTCGCGCTGCAGGACGTGGCGTTCAAGGTCGTGGGGGTCGGCAGCGTGGGGACCTTCTGTCTCGTGATGCTGCTCATCGACAGTCACGGCAAACCGCTCTTCCTGCAGGTGAAGCAGGCGCGCGAGTCGGTGATCGCACAGCACTTCACCGCCGACGGGCTCGCGCACCAGGGCCAGCGCGTCGTGACCGGGCAGCGGCTGCTCCAGGCGGCCAGCGACGCATTCCTCGGCTGGACCACCGGACCCGCTAATCGCTACTTCTATATTCGCCAGTTGCGCGACATGAAGATATCGGCCGAAGTCGAGCGCATGGACAACAATCTGCTCAAGGGCTACGCACGCCTGTGCGGCTGGGCGCTCGCCCGCGCCCACGCGAAGGCGAGCGGCAAGGCGGTGGAAATTTCGGCTTATATGGGCAACGGCGACCGCTTTGCAGAAGCGCTGACCGAATACGCGTTCGCCTACGCCGAGCAAAACGAGAAGGATTACGAGACCTTCATCAAGGCATGCCGCTCGCGCAAGCTCGAAGCCCGCAGCGACGAAGACATGGCCGCGGACTTCCGCGTCTGAAGCGAAGCACTATGGCCCTTGCAGGCCGTTCCATGCGAGACCCTGCGCGTCTCGCATGGATTATGCCCGTGGCCCCTCAGGCCGGGCGCGCGGCTAGTTGACGGAGCGTCGGTCCCGCGTGATCGTGAAAGCGGCGGATGCCAGAGCACAGATAATTGAGTCCGGGCTCGCCTTCCGGACTCCGAATAAAGCGGTTCTTCGGGCACTCGCCCCAGCACAGTTTCAGATGCTTGCATTGGCGGCAATACGCCGGCAATGCATCGCGCTTGGCGTAACCAAACTTCTGCTGACGGGTTGAAAACGCCATTTCGCCAAGGTGCGTGTCGCGAATGTTGCCCAGCGCGTAGTCGGGGTAAACGTAGTGATCGCACGAGTACACTTCGCCGTCGTGCTCGATGGCGAGCGCCTTGCCGCAAAATTCGGCGGTAATGCAGGTTTGCGCCGGCATGCCCATGGTCTGCACCACAGCGGTCTCGAACAAATTGACCAGCACTCGCCCCACGTCCTTTTTGCACCACTCGTCGAAGGTTCGCGAGAGAAAGTAGCCCCAGTCGTCGGGGTCGACCGACCACTCGGTCACCACCGAGTCGTCGTTGCCGGGCTTCGCCGCACTGCTTCCCAGCACGGGCTGGCCATTCTCCGGCCAATGCTGCGGCGCCACGCTGCGAAAATCCTTGGGCTCGACGCAAGGAATGAACTGCATATACGTGGAGCCGAGTTCGTTGCGAAGGAAACGATAAACGTCGACAGGCCGTTTGGCGTTGATCCGGTTCACGACCGTCAACGTGTTGAATTGAACGCCGTGCTTGCGCATCAGGGCCGCGCCACGCATCACGTGATCGAACGTCGGGCGGCCCTTGCGATCCACGCGCATGGGATCGTGCAGTTCGCGCGGACCGTCGATGCTCAGACCCACCAGAAAGTCGTTTTCCTTCAGGAAGGCGCACCATGCATCGTCCAGCAGCGTGCCGTTGGTTTGCAGGTCGTTCGAGATGCGCCGGCCCGGCGGCGTATAGCGCTTCTGAATCTCGACGATGTCGCGGAAGAAGTCGAGGCCGAGCATGGTCGGCTCGCCGCCCTGCCACGAGAAAATGACCTCGACGCCGTTTTGCGCTTCGATGTATTGCCGGATATAGCGCTCGAGTGTCGAAGGCCCCATGCGGCGCCCGCGGTGCTGTTCGAGCAAATGCTCCTTGTGGAGATAATAGCAATACGTACAGTCGATATTGCACGTCGAGCCAATCGGCTTGGCCATCGCGTGAAAACGCCCCTTTTGCGCGGGCGCCACCGGTTCGAGTCCGGCTGGACGTTCCGCGAAGAAGGTCACAGGGACCTCAACCGCCGCTTCACTATTTTCGCGCATCTCAAGTCCCCTGCTATTCAACGCCATTGCATAACACCCAGCGCACAATTCACGATTACTGCCCGTTCGATTTCGGCGCGGGATAAACGGTCTTCCAGTCCTGCTTCATGCTGACGACAACCCAGCCGCGCGCCTGCGCTTCGTCCCAGGCCTTGTCGAGCGTCGCCGATCCCGCCTTGCGGTCGTACGCGAATTCGCGCGCTGCATCATCATGATGGAGCAGCAGGCCGAGCGAAGGGTCGGTGCCTCCGGTCGTGTATTCGAGCATCTCGCGATCGCCATCGGAATTGCCAAACGCGAGAATCGGCCGGCGGCCGATCGCGCGGAAAATGCCCACGGGCTTGCCGGCCTTGTCGTCGATGAAGTCGAAGCCCGGCTGGCGAACCAGCACCGGCTTGCCGTCGCGCACTTCGTACTTGAGCTTTTCCTCGGTGCCCACCATGTGCTCGGGCGCGATGCCATAGGCTTCGCTCGCCCAGACGCGCATGAATTCCGCCGTGCCGCCCGACACGATCCAGACCGTGAAGCCGTTTGCTTTCAGCAGATCGAGCAATTCGAGCTGCGGCTGATAGACGAGATCCGTATAGTGCCTGCCGAACTTGGGATGCTTCGCGCTCGCGAGCCATTTGCGGATGGACTCGTCGTATTCGTCGGTGGTCATGCCGCTGTTTGCCGTTTCGAGCAGTTGCAGCAGCGCTTTTTGATTCCTGGCGAGCGCGGCATTGTCGTGCGCCATCAGCGCCTTGAATGCAGGGTTTTTCTTCCACTCCGGATGTTGGGGCGCCACCGCCTTGAGCTGGTCGATCATGAACAGCGCCTGGAACGGCATGGGCTGCTCGCTCCACAGCGTGCCGTCGTTGTCGAACACGGCGATGCGCGCCTCGGGCGGCACATAGGAGGGCGAGCCCGGTTTCGCTACATCGGCCACGAACTTGAGCACGGCGGCGCGCGCCGCGCTGTCCTGCCACGAAGGCAAGGCCGCAGCCGTGGGCGCGATAGCCGCAACCGGCTGCGAGGACGCCTGCGGCTCGTGACTGGCGCAAGCGCCGAGCGCGAAACATGCGCTTAGCGCGATGCCTGCAAGGCGCAGCATCGCGCCGCGCGAACGTTTATAGGGCTGGCTGGTGTGCATCGTGAATCCGATTGTTTTGCGTTACCCAAAAGGAAATGCGGACAAGCGGTGCGCGCCGCCTGGGCGGCACTGCCGCTTGTCCGCAACCTTAGCGCAATTCGCTATGGCTCAGTGCATCAGTTGCCCGTGGGCATCGGAATGTTGAAGCCGTTCTTGCCAAGCTGATCGCGAACATACTGGAAGCGCTCGTACTGCGTGAGCGTGATCGGACCGGCGTACCCTTCGCTTTGGGCCTTGCGCGGCGGATACTGGACGTAGGTTTTCATGAGGTTCTTGACTGCGTCGCCGAACGCCGGCAGCGTCCAGGTGTGCTCGGTGAAGTTGTTCATGAAGATGTCGTAGCGCTCCTGCGGATCCTGATACAGATCGAACATCTGCGGCACCGTCGCCACGTAGCTATCCGGCCCCTTCCAGCCGAGGTTGGAGTCCACCGCGAGGCCGCCCGTCTTCACGCCGCCGTCGCCGCGCAGGTTGAACACCGCCTTGAAGCGGCCAATGCGCACCGCGCCCGGCGTGAGTTCGTTCTCCGTGAAGTAGAACCACGAATTGCGGCCGGCCTTGCCCGTGCCGAACAGCACCGGCGTCATGTCGTAGCTGTCGAAGATGATGGGCTTGCCTTCACGGTCGTTCTTCGGCAACGCAACGCCGCCGAGCTTCGCGAACGTGGCCATGAAATCGAGGCCGCCGAGAATGTCGTAGTTGCGCCGGTTCGGTTTGATCTTGCCCGGCCACCAGGCAATGCACGGCACGCGTGCGCCGCCTTCGCGGTCGGTGCCCTTGGTGCCGCGGAACGGCGTGTAGCCCGCGTCCGGATAGACGTCCTGCCATGCGCCGTTATCGGTTGTGAAGATCACGAGCGTATTCTTGTCGAGCCCTTTCTCGCGTAGCTTGTCCATGATGCGCCCGACGCGCGCGTCGAGTTCGACCATCGAATCGGCAAACTTGGTCTTCGCCTCCGACTTGCCGATGTAATCCGGATCGGGCATGTTGGGCTGGTGGACCTTCATGAAGTTGATGTTGATGAAGAAAGGCTGTCCCTTCTTCGCCGCATCATCGATGTCTTCGAGACCCGCCTTTTCGATGTATCGGTCTACGAATGGAATGCCAACCACGCCTTTATCGGGCGTATTCACATATTCGCCATTGACCTTGAAGTCTTCATGCGGCTTCTGACCAGCCTTGCCCGAGAGCATGCCGCGCGTGACCTTGGCGAACATCGCGCGGGTCTTGTCGTCCATGTCCGGGAACCACTTTGGATCCGTGTACGTGTAGGCGTTCAAGTGATAGAGGCCGACGTATTTCATGTCGTCATAGCCCTGCGCATTGGGCAGCGCGTAGTCCGATTCGCCGAGGTGCCACTTGCCCGTGAAGTACGTGTTGTAATTCGCCTGCTTCAGGACCGACGCCAGCGTCCATTCGGCATGCGGCAAGCCTCCGCCCTGCCCCTGGAACGCCACCGTGGTCATGCCGCTGCGGTTCGGATTGCGGCCCGTCTGAATCGCTGCGCGACCCGGCGTGCAGCTCGGCTGACCGTAGAAGTCGAAGAAGGTCATGCCTTCGTCGGCCAGGCGGTCGAGATTGGGCGTTGCCGCGCCGCGCCCTTCGCCGCCGCCATATACTCCCAAATCGCCCCAACCCACGTCGTCGGCCACGATCAGCACGATGTTCGGACGGGGGGCGTTCTGCGACGCGTTCTTTTGCGGCGTTTCCTTCTGCGCGTTGCCGTTTATCGCCAAAGCCAGCAGACCGGCCGCCGCCAGCGC
The DNA here is from genome assembly GCF_000785435.2 of Paraburkholderia sacchari. Taxonomy (GTDB): domain Bacteria; phylum Pseudomonadota; class Gammaproteobacteria; order Burkholderiales; family Burkholderiaceae; genus Paraburkholderia; species Paraburkholderia sacchari. Next base: position 562,308 of record NZ_JTDB02000004.1, read on the forward strand.
AAACGGCGCCCGCTTGGTGGCGAAGCGCCACAGCCGTGAATCAGATTTCATACGTTTCCCCTCGGTATCGCTCGAATTAAACTTGGGCTGCTATCCGCTTCAATTCGAACGTCATGGAAGCGGAATGAATAAAATTTCGGACTCCCTCACGGCGCGGGACATGCATCGTGCATTGCACCGATTCTCAGTGGGATGCCCCGGTTGCTTTCAAAACCTCCCTGATCAGGGCGTCGCCGAGAAACGGCTTTGTGAGCACCGTATGCGCGCCGGCGCCTTCAATGGCGCGGCGCGTGCGCACTCCGTCGTATGCCGTCATGAAAACGGCAGGCGGACGCGGCAAATGCAAAGTGCCGTAAAACGCGGGCCCGGAAATACCGGGCAATTGCACATCGATGACAAGGCAGCGCGCTTCGCTGGCAAATTCGAATACATTGCTGTCCTCCGCACTGTGGAAGGAGCGTGTGCGAAAGCCCGACAACCGGAGCAGGCGTTCGACAGCGCGACGCAGGCCGGAATCGTCCTCCACAATCACGATCAATTGCTGCTGCTCGTCCATGCGCTGCCCACGTAGATCCCGCATAGCCTGGTTGGCGAGTGTCAAACCGATGCATGCGCAGCGCCATAGGGAGTCCGGGAAAGTTATCGTCACCCAGGGGCAATGGGAAACATACGGGCATGCCCATTCACTCACCCCTTTTAATTGCGATCCAGCCTCGTCTGAATTGTTTTATTTAACGCGAGACCCAGCCGCCTTGCCCAGAGTGACGCAAATACGCGTTTCACTCCATAGGGATTCGGGGCAAATGAATTTCCCCTTTGGGCAATATCGGGAAGACACCTTCCCTTTCCCAAATACGGCCATTACATTACGCACTGCAAGTGCGATGCTCAATACCGCTACGTGCGTGCTGCAACGGCGCTTTCACATTTTCTTGTGAAGCTTCTCGTTCAGACGCCGGGAGAAAACGATGAAGATAAGAGTTTCATGCATGCTCATGCTGGCCGCGACGCTTGTCTCGCCACATGTTTTCGCGCAGGCATCCGCGCCGGTCGCGGCGAGTGCCGCCACCAGTCCGGTCGACCCCGCCTCGGTCGCCGCGCTGCAGAAGATGGGCGCGTACCTCCAGTCGCTCAAGCGCTTTAGCGTCACGACCCACCTCACCGGCGAGCGCGTGCTGGAAGACGGCCAGAAGCTGCAGCACACAGCCAAGGCCGAAATCGACGTCGATCGTCCGAACAAGATTCACGCCGATCTGTCGAGCGCGCGCAACGAGCGCGAGATCGTCTTCAACGGCAAGGACGTCACGCTCTATACGCCCGAGCAGAAGTACTACTCGACGGTCGCCTTCGAGGGCACGATCAACGATCTGATCGACAAGCTCGGCGAAAACTACGGCGTGGAGATCCCGCTCTCCGATCTGTTCGTATGGGGCACACCCAATGCGCCGACCGACCAGTTCGAATCGGCGATGTTCGCGGGCCAGGACTATATCGGCGACACACTGTGCGACCACTATGCGTTCCGCCAGAAGAACGTCGACTGGCAAGTCTGGATCGGCGCGGGCGCGAAGCCGTTGCCGTACAAGATCGTGATCACGCGCCGTGATGACGACGCGCGACCGCAATCCGTTTCCGTTCTCGACTGGTCGACGAATTCGAGCTTCAAGGATGCCGAATTCACGTTCCATCCGCCGGCAGGAGCGAAGAAGATCGAACTCGTTCCCGTCAAGAATAAGGGGTAAGCCCATGAAGAACGCTATCAGGCAAATTCCCTCCCGTCTCCTCGTCACGGCGCTCGCCGCCTGCATGACACTGGCCGTTCCGACGCTGGCCAACGCGCGGCCCGGCGGCGGCGCACATGTCGCGCGCGGCGGTGGTGGCGGCGGTCACGGCGGCGGCCGCGCTCAGGTCAACAACAGCTCGCGCCGCGCCGACGTACGCACGAACAACGTCCGCAACACCAGCGTGAACAACGTGAACGTGAATCGCAACGTCAACGTGAACGCGAATGGCGGCTATCACGGCGGCTGGGACAACGACTATCACCCGGTTGCCACCGCTGCCGCCGTCACGGCAACGGTCGCCGTCACCTCGGCCGTGGTTGGCTCCATCGTTCATTCGGTGCCATCGAACTGCGTGCCAGTGAACTATGGCGGGATGATCTACCAGCAATGCGGCAGCACCTGGTACCAGCCGCAGGGATCGCAGTACATCGTGGTCAACGCACCGTACTGACCGCACTTTGCTGTAGACGTGCGCGCTGGACGCAGGTGAGCGCGGATGAACGCCGTTGCGCGGGCCGTGGTGGCTCGCGTAACGGCGCGTTTGCGAATATCGACGCAGACCGGAGCACGCTATGAGCCATGTGACCGAAAAGCTAAAAGAAGAATTCCTGAAGGTGCTGCCGCCGACGATCTTTTTCTTCGTCATCCTTCATATTGTCTCGCTGATCCGCTCGCTGATGGTCAAGGGGACCGGCATCGAACTACCCACCTCGGCTTCGATCCTGCTGGCCTCGCTGATTCTCGGCAAGGCCGTGCTGATCGCGGACATGCTGTCGTTCATCAATCGTTTCCCCGACAAGCCGCTGGTCTGGAACGTCTCGTGGAAGACGGTTATCTATACGCTTGTGGCGCTGGTGATCCATTATCTGGAACGGCTCTACGACTACTGGAAAGAAGCGCACAGCTTTGCCGCCGCCAATCACCTGCTGTTCACCGAAATGAACTGGCCGCGCTTCTGGGCCGTGCAGATCCTGCTGCTGACGCTGATCTTCAACTATTGCGTGATCGCGGAACTCGCGCGGGCGCTCGGCAAAGGGCGGCTCAAGAAGATGTTCCTTGGCCCGATCCACTGATTCCCGGGGCGCCGGCCGCCCGCATCTGCACACATGGACTCGATCATTCCCCCTTGTCCATATTGATAGCTATGCGCCGCTCAGCGCGGAATCTATGATGCTTTGTGAGGGTGGTTTCGCACTCCTCGAGTCTCCTCAAACCATTAGCCCGCTTTGCGCGGGCCCGGGCAAGCGCTGGCGCGATGCCAGCTTGCGAAAGTTTAATTTCTTACTTCACGCGGTTTTCCGGCTGCAGCGGCAACACGAGATTCATGTTGTTCTTCAGATCCAGCGCGAAGATGCCGTTGAGCTTGCCTACCGCCGCCTTGTCGCCAGTGATCTTCGCCTTGCCGGCGCTTTCCAGTTCATCGAGCGACGACTTGCCCGAAGCGAAAGCCAGCAGATCCGCCTGCGAAATTTCCAGCGTGGCGTCGGCCTTCGGCGCCTGGAAATCGGGCACGCGGTTGAACACGCCGTTATGCAGATCCAGTGCGAACTTCGCGCCGCTCGTGAGCTTCAGGTTGATCGTCGCGTTGCCGGCCTTTTCGGCCTTGATCTGGTCGACCAGCATGCCCAGGTAGTTGATGAACAGCTCGGGCGGCAGGGCCGCGATCACTTCCGGCGAAGCGGTGCTCAGCTGGTTAGGAACATTGCCGCCCTTGCGCAACTCAACTGCCGCGCCCAGATACCAGTTGCGGTACAGGGCGTTCTCTTCCTGGTAGCCCAACTGCTCCATCGCATCGGCCATCAGGTAGTTCGCGTCCTTGTTGCTGCCGTTATAGGCAACGATGTTGTTGAGCAGGTCGACGGTGAAGCGGTAATCGCCCTTCTTGAAGCTCGCCAGTGCGGCGTCGATCACCTTCTGCTCGCCACCCATCGCTTCGACGTAGCGCTTGCCGCGCTCCGCATCCGGGTAGCGCGCGAGTTCGGCGGCGTTGCCGTCGTACCAGCCCAGATTGCGCACGTAGGTCGACTTCAGGTTGTTGCGCGTGTTGCCGTAGTAGGGGCGGTTGTCCCACTGGTTGAAGACCGCCTTGGGCAATTGCGCGTGCTCGGCAATGTCGTCCGGACGATAGCCGTAGTTTGCATAGCGCAGCGTGGTGTCGTAGAGCGACTGATACACGTCGCGCTGGTTCTTCAGGTACTCGACCACGTTCTGGTTGCCCCACACCGGCCAGGTGTGCGGCCCGAACTGGACTTGCACGTCGCCGCCCCAGCGCGCCACAGCGTCGCCGATGTACTTGGCCCAAACCTTCGCATCGCGCGTTTGCGCGCCGCGCAGCGTGTAGATGTTGTGCTGAAGGTGGTTGACATCCTCGGCCATGGAAAGCGCTTTCCACTGCGGGATGTACATGACCATTTCCGAAGGCGCTTCGGATGCCGGCGCGAGGTAGAACACGAAATCCACGCCGTCGATGGTGACCTTCTCGCCGTCCTTCGTGATCGATTTGTTGGGAATCGGCAGCCCCGACTTGTCGTTGGCGAGCGCCGGTCCCAGCGCGCCGGTGATGATGCCGCGCTCGCCCGGCTGCAGCACGTTGCCATACTGATAGCCGGCGCGGCGCGCCATGATGTTGCCAGCGCTCACGTTCTCGGCAACCGCTTCTTCGAGGAAGCCTTCGGGCGCGATCAGCGGAATCTTGCCGCTCTTGAAGTCTTCGGGCTTGGCAAGACCTGCATCGAAGATGCCGTTGACGCCGCCGAAGTGGTCGGCATGGCTATGCGAAATGATCACGCCGCGCAACGGCTTCTTGCCGCGATGCTGTTCGTACAGCGCGATCGACCTGGCCAGCGCCTTGGGCGAATACTCGACGTCGTAAAGCACGATGCCGGTATTCGTTTCGATGATGGTGAGGTTCGAGAGATCCTGGCCACGCACCTGGTAGATGTGGTCCGTGACCTTGAACAGGCCGCCGTAGTTGGCCAGTTGCGCATGGCGCCACAGGCTCGGGTTGACGGAGTCCGGGGCCTTCTTGTCCTGCATGAAGTTCATGCCGGTGGCGTCGAACACGCCGCCATCGATGTTGCCGTTATTGGTCAGCGGTGCGATCAAGCCCTTGCGGGAATCCTCGAAGGCGGTCTTGTTGTTGAAATCCAGTTCGTTGTAGACCGCTTTGTTCGCGTCGCGCGTGAAGCTGGTCGCGCCCTTGGATTCGGCAGTGAACGAGTAATTGTCCGCCTGTTGTGCAACGGCAGCGAGGGGAACGCTCAACACGAGGATGCCGAGACCGAACAATTCAGAGGTAATGCTGCGCACGTCGAATGCTCCTTTTAGCGGTTTTGACGAAATAAAGCGTCAAACAAAAATTGCACCGGCCGACATTCGCATATCGCCCGGTGCGGAAATATAAAAAATTGGCTCGCAGCTCGACCACTGAGCGCCGCCTTTAATACGCCTTGCGCAATTGCAGCCAGCAGTGCGCGGAGGTATTGGCCCGCGAGCTGAGGATTTCCGGCGCGCGCCCGAACGGGAACGCCACGCTGGCGCTCACCAGCAGCTTGTACGGCCCGTTCCATTGCACGCCGAAGCCCGCGCTGCTCAACTGGCCCGTGTTGGGCCCGGGCACGAAGGTGTTCTTGTATTGCTGAACCCAGCCCGTATCCACGAACGCCGAAAACTGCCAGAGGCCCGGAATATTCTGGAACGTCGCATCGTGGCGGTATTCGATCGTCGCCAGATAGCCCCGCGAGCCCGACAGCACGCCCACGTCGTAGCCGCGCACGCTGCTGGGACCGCCCAGATAAAACTGCTCGGACGTATCGAGGTTCTTGCTCGAAGTCTGGCCCGAGAAGCCGAAGTACAGCGCGTCGTTGCGCGAGAGCTGCTGCAGTCGCGACATCGACAGTGACAGCTTCACGTAGTGGCCCGCCGTGTCCGAACCCAGCTGGTCGATGATGTCGGTTTGCCAGTTGTTCGCCGAAAGCACGCCATACGTCATCGAGAGGCGCGCGTTCGACACGCCGTACGCATCGAGCTCGTCGCCCGCGAGTGTGGGGGTCACGCTATGGGTGTGGCGATCGTTTTGCAGTCCGATGATGTCGATGTTGTCGTTAAGCCTGCGGAAGTCGTACTCGAGCTGCCCGTAGAGATTGCCGCGCGTATTGCGGATGAACGGATGCGAAAGCACCGCACCCGCAGTGAAGGCGGAGCCGTGCGAGTCGAGGGCTTCGAGGTCGTTGCCGAGGCGATAGTTGAGCGCCGAGACCGTGGCCCCGAGCGTCGTGCCCTGACCGTTGAGCAGGTAGCGGTAGTCCATGCGCCCATAGGTCATGCCCTCGCCCGTCGTCAACGCGCTGAAGTCCAGCAGGTCGCCCTGGTTGAACACGCCGTTGATGTTCAGGTTGCCGCTGCCGCGCTCGCGTCCGCTGTACGGGTCGCCGAAGTTGTCCACGCCCGCGTCGCCAGTCACACGCTGCTGCGGCGTCACGTTCACGAGCAGGTCCGAGGTGCCCACCTGCTGGCCGGGCCGCATCGTCGAGGCCACTTCCGCGCCGGGAATGTCCTGCATCAGCAGCAGCGTGCGTTCGAGCTGGAATTCGCTGACCGGCTGCCCCGGCTGCAACGCCGCGAGCGTGCTGTTGATGGGGCGCGGCGCCACGTTGCTCTGGTTATCCACCGTGATGGCGCCGTAGCGCGCCTCGGCCACGTCGATGCGCACCACGCCGTTGTCGACCTTCTGCGCGGGCACGTAGGCGGTCGCAAGCGGGAAGCCGTGCTGGTGATACACGTCGCTGATGCGGTCGGCCAGCGCGTTGAGATCCGCCACCGTGAGGTTCTTGCCCTCGCTCGGCGCAACCACCGCGCGCAGCGTCTCGGTGGGGATTTCGGTGTTGCCGGTGATCTCGATCTTCTGGACCGGGAACGTCTTCGTGTTGTCCGCCTGCGCCTCCTTCGGCTGCTCGATAGTGAGACCGAGGTTCGAGGGAGGCGGCTGCATCGAGGGCGGCTGCACTTGCTGGAGCAGTTGGCCGCTGCCGCTGTTCGGCGGCGCGCTGCCGCGCACCTGTGCGTGCGCGGCCAGCGCCGTCGTGGCGAGCGTGATGGCGAGGCAGGTTCGTGTTGTTCTCAAGCGGTTCGAGCGAGTCTCGATCATGGTATCTAATGCCTTGGGTCGCTTTGTATCGCTTTATGTTGCTTCGAGTCGCGCTGCCGCGCGCGCGTCGTTCTTCTCCTCCACCCGGAGGGCCTCTTAGTTCGCGGGCATCCGCACGCCTCCGTTCAGGACCGTGAGCGCCAGCCCAGGATGGAAGTCCGAGCGCGCCACATTGCGCTCATTCGGATGCGCTTCCTGCTTCTGGTTGCCCGTGTAGTTGCCCTGATCGCTGTCCGAGGCCGTGCCGTACGGCGTGGAGACGCCCTGTGGCCCGGCCGTCGACTGCGCGTACGCGATCGAGCCCAGCGGGATCGGCGACTCGGGCGCGATGATATTGGCGGTGAGGCCACTCGGCTGCTGGAGCACGTAGTTGCCCGCATCCGCGCCGCTGATCGTCATCGCCGTGCTCACCGGCTTGCCGAAGCCGATCGCCGGATTGTTGAAGTAGCCCACGGTGTCGTTGCCGAGCGCGACGTTGTCCTGGCCCAGCACGCCCGAAAGCGTTGCGCCGGACAGCGGGTCGAGCACGGTGCCGTCGTAGAAGCGGTTGGTCGTCTGCGTGCCCACTACCGTGAGCGGCGCGGGCGTGACCGTGACCCAGTCCACGCCGCCCGCGAGCGTGTAGTTGCTGCCGAGCGCCGCGCCGTTGCCGGTCAGCGTGTAGCCCGAGAGCCCGGCCGCCGCGAAGGACTTCTGGTTGCCCACGTTCTTGTCCGCGAGCGCGCCGGTGCCCGAGAGCGTGAGCGTTTCGCCGTTCACGCCCTGGAGCACGCCGTTGCTGCCGAACAGGCTCGCCGCTGCGCCGGTGGTCGCGTCGTACACGCGGCTGCCGGTGAGGCTGAGGACGTACGGCGTGATGTTCGCGGCCGTGGTCGCGGACGTGTTGAACGAGTAGTTGCCCGCGTCCGCGCCGCTCGCCGTGATGCCGTTCACGGCCACCGCGATGCCGTTGCCCACATTTGGCATGGCGAAATTCGACGACTGCGCGCCGAAGCTCACGTTGTCGCCGCTCAGGATGCCGTTGCTCGCGAGGCCGACCGAAGCGGCCGTGGTGCCGTCGTAGACCTTGTTCACGCCGGTTGCATTCACGGTGACGTTGAGCGGCGTGATGGTGACCCAGTCGATGCCGCCGACCAGCGTGTAATTGCTGGCGAGCGTCGAGCCGTTGCCGATCAGCGCGTGGTGCAGGTCGCCCGCCGTGAGCAAAAGCTTCTCGCCCACGTTGCGGCTCGCGAGCGTGCCATTGCCGACCAGCTTCAGCGTTTCGCCGTTCAGGCCGTCTAGCACACCGTTCCTGCCGAACAAATGGGCGTCGGCGATATTCGTGCCGTCGTAGACGCGCGAGCCCGTGAGATTGAGGATGTACGGCGTGATGTCGGCGGTCGTGGTCGCGGTCGTGTTGAACGAGTAGTTGTCGAGGCCGCTGCCCGTGCCCGTGATGCCCGCCACGTTCACCGTGATGCCGGTGCCTGCGTTGGGCGTAACGAAGTTCGCGCTGCCGGCCGAGAAGGAAGCGGTATCGCCGCCAATCAGCCCGGTCACGGTCAAGCCATTGAGCGTCGCGTTGGTCGTGGTGTCGTAGACCTTGTTCTGCGCGCTGGCCGTAATCGTCAGGAGTGCTTTCGTGATGTCGGCGGCAGTCGTCACGGTGTTGGCGAACGTGTAGTTGCCGATATCGGAACCGATGCCGAACAGGCTCGCCGTAACTGGAATGTTCTGGCCCACGTGCGGCGTGGCGAAGTTGGCCGGACCATGGCCGACATTCGCGTTGTCGTTGCCCGTGAGGCCTTGCACGGTGAAGCTGCCGAGCGTCGCGGCCGTGGTGCCGTCATAGACCTTATTCTGACCCGTGGCAGAGATCGTGAGCGCCTTCGGTGTGACAGTCACCCAGTCGTTGCCGCCAGCCAGCGTGTAATTGCTGGCGAGGCCCGTGCCGTTGCCGAGCGCGAGCGTGCCAAGGTCCGCGAACGGCTTGCGCAGGCCCACGTTCTTGTCCTGCAGATTGGCGGAACCCGTGAGCGCCACCGTCTCGCCGTTCACGCCCGTGAGCGTCCCGTTGGCGCCGAACAGGCCTGCCGCGGCGCCAACGGTCCCGTCGTAGACGCGCTGACCTTGCAGGCTCAGCACGTACGGATAGATGTCCGCCGTGGTGGTCGCGGTATTGCCGAACGTGTAGTTCGAGAGCGTGCGGCCGGTGCCTGTGATGCCCGTTACGTCGACCTCGATGCCGTTGCCCGCGTTCGGCGTGACGAAGTTCGCGCCTGCGGCCGTGAAGGTGCCGCTCTCGCCCGCCACGAAGCCGGATGCGCTCAGGCCGTTGAGCGTCGCCGTGGTGGTGGCGTCGTAGGTCTTGTTCTGCGCGCTGGCCGTGATCGTAAGCAGGCGCGGTGTGATGTCCGCGCTCGTCGTCACGACCTTGCTGCCGAACGAGTAGTTGCCGATGTCCGCGCCGTCGGCGTACAGGCTCACCGAGATGGGAATGGCCGCGCCGACGTTGGCCTGGGCGAAGGTCGGCGACTGGTAGTAGACGTTCGCGTTGTCGCCCGCCACGAGGCCGTTCACGGTGAGGCTGCTGAGCGTCGCGGCCGTGGTGCCGTCGTAGACCTTGTTCTGGCCCGTGGCGGTGATCGAGAGCGGCTTCGGAATGATGTTGACCCAGTCGCCCTGGCCGGTGCCGAGCGTGTAGTTGCTCGACAGCGCGCCATTGTTGCCCGTGAGCGTGTAGCCCGCCAGGCCATTCGCGGCGAACGCCTGCTGCGGGTTCACGTTCTTGCTCGCGAGCGTGCCGGCGCCGGAGAGCGTGAGCGTTTCGCCGTTCACGCCGGTGAGCACGCCGTTGTTGCCGAAGAGCGTTGCGGCGGCGCTGGTGGTGCCGTCGTAAATACGGGTGCCCTGAAGGGTCAGCACATATTGATAGATGTCCGCGGCCGTCGTCGCGGTGTTGGCGAACGTGTAGTTCTGCGCATCCGAGCCGCTCGCGGCGATGTTCACGGTGACCGGAATGGCGAGGCCCGCGTTCGGCGAGGCGAAGGTCGCGCTGCTCACGCTGAAAGTCGCGTTGTCGCCTGCGAGCACGCCCGTGGGCGTGACCCTGGCCGTGGCCACGCTCGTGCCGTTGTAGTAGCGGCTATCCGCACTCGCAGTGAAAGTGACTTGCAGCGGGGTCACCGTCACCCAGTCGGTGCCGCCCACGACCGTGTAGTTGCTAGCGAGGCCCGTGCCGTTACCGAGCGCGAGCGAACCGAAGTTCGCGAACGGCTTCTGGACGCCCGCGTTCTTGTCCGTCAGCACGCCGGAGCCCGTGAGCGACAGCGTCTCGCCGTTCACGCCCGTGAGCGTCCCATTCGCGCCGAACAGGCTCGCGTCGGCGGCCGTGGTGCCGTCGTACGCGCGCGTGCCGGTGAGGTTCAGCACGGCTTGCAGGATGTTCGCCGTGGTCGTCGCGGTGGTGTTGTAGACGTAGTTGCCCGCGTCCGCGCCAGTGCCGGCGATGCCGTTCACCGTCACCGTCTTGCCGGTGCCCGCGTTGGCCGTGTCGAAGGTCGCGCCGCTGAAGCCGAAGTTCACCGTGTCGCCCGCCAGCACGCCGTTGGTGCCGACCGATGCCGTGGCGCTGGTATTGCCGTCGTAGGTCTTGTTTTGCGCGGTGGCATCCACGACGATGGGACGCGCAACGATATCGCCGGTGAGGCCGGTGGGCTGCGTCAGCGTGTAATTGGCGGCGTCGGTCCCGCTGATCGTCATCGTGCCAGCCGTTACGTTCTTGCCGATGCCCACGTTCTTGTCCGAGAACGTGCCCGTGGTGTCGTTGCCGAGCGTTACCGTGTCGCCCGCGAAAACGCCGGACAGCGTCGCGCCGCTCAGTGTGGCGTTGGTGGTGGCGTCGTAGACCTTCGTGTTCACCGTGGTGCCGGTGACAATGAGCGGCGCCTGCGTGACAGTGACCCAGTCGTTGCCGCCCAGGAGCATGTAATTGCTGGCGAGGCCGCCATTCGCGCCGTCGCCGAGCGCGAGCGTATTGAGCGTGAACGGCTTCTGGGTGCCCACGTTCTTGTCGTTCAGCACGCCCGAGCCGGTCAGCGCGAGCGTTTCACCATTGACGCCATTGACCGTGCCGCCCGGCGCGAACAGGCTCGCGTTGGCATTGGTCGTCGCGTCGTAGACACGCTGCCCCGTCAGATTGATCACGTACGGCGTGATGTCGGCCGTGGTCGTGGTGCTGCTATTCGTGAACGTGTAATTGCCCGCGTCGGCGCCGCCTTCGCTGATGCCCAGCACCGTCACGAGCTTGCCCGTGCCCACGTCCTTCGTGCCGAAATTGGCCGATGTCTGGCTGAAGGTCACGTTGTCGCCCGCAATGACGCCCGGGCTGCTCAGGTGGACCGTTGCGTTCGTGTTGCCGTCGTAGACCTTGTTGTCGGCCTGCGCCACCACGTTGACGCTGAGTTGGGTGATGTCCGCGAAAATGTCGCCGGGCTGGCTGAGCGTGTAATTGCCCGCATCGGAGCCCGAGATCGTCATGCTCGTATAGACGGGCTTGTGGGTACCGACGTTCTTGTCCGAGAACTGGCCTTGGGTGTCGTTGCCAAGCACCACGTTATCCGTGCCCAGCACGCCCAGAAGTGTCGCATTCTGCAGCACCGCGTTGGTGTTGCCGTCGTACACCTTGTTCTGCGCGGTGGTACCCGCGACGGTCAGCAGCGCGGGCGTGATCGTGACCCAGTCGGTGCCGCCCACGAGCGTGTAGTTGCTCGCCTTGGCCGCGCCGTTGCCGGTCAACGTATAGCCCGCAAGGCCACCCGACGCGAACGCCTTCTGGTTGCCCACGTTCTTGTCCGTGAGCGCGCCGGTGCCCGAGAGCGTGAGCGTCTCGCCGTTCTGCCCCTGGAGCACGCCGTTGCTGCCGAATAGCGTCGCGACCGCGCTGGCCGTGGCGTCGTAGACGCGCGTGCCCTGCAGATTCAGGATGCGCTGCGTGATGTTCGCGGTGGTGTCCGCGGTGGTGTTGGTGAACACGTAGTTGCCCGCGTCCGCGCCGCTCGCGGTAATGCCACTCACGTGCACCGCGAGGTTGGCGCCCACGTCCGACTGCGAGAAGTTGGCGGCCGTATCGGTGAAGCTCACCTGGTCGCCCGCCACCACGGCGGTGCTGCTCAAGCCAACTTGCGCGGTGGTCGTGCCGTCGTACTGCTTGTCCTTGCCGGTGGCCACGATGACCGCACCGTTCAGCGGCGTGATGCTCGCGGTAATGCCGGTGGGCTGCACCAGCACGTAGTTGCCCGCATCGGTGCCCGAGATCGTCATGCTCGTGGACACCGGCTTGTTGTTGCCCACGTTCTTGGTGTCGAACAGGCCGGCCGTGTCGTTGCCGAGCGTGACGGCGTCGCTGCCAAGCACGCCGCTCAGCAGCGCGTTATGCAGGTTCGCATTGCGGTTGCCGTCGTAGACCTTGTCGTCCGCAGTCGTGTTGAGCACCGTGAGCGTCGCGGGCGTGATGGTCACCCAGTCGGTGCCGCCCGCCAGCGTGTAGTTGCTCGCGAGGCCGCTGCCGTCGGTGAGCGCGAGCGTCCCGAGGTTCGCGAACGGCTGCTGCTTGCCCACGTTCTTCGTGGTCAGCACGCCGGAGCCGGTCAGGCCCAGCGTCTGGCCGTTGACGCCGTCGATCACGCCGTTGCTGGTCAGGAACAGGCTCGCGTTCGCGCCGGTGGTGGCGTCGTAGACGCGCGTGCCGGTCAGGTTGATGATTTTCGGCGTGATCTGGCCGAGCGGGCCGGTGGCCTCGGTCGGCAGCGCGTAGTTCGACAGGTTCGTGCCCAGCGCCGCTGAGAAGTCCGAAGGTTCGAGCGTCGCGCCGATGCCGATGTTGGTGCCCACGTTCGGCGAGAAATAGCCGCTCGAAGCCGTCTGGGTGACGGTGGCGCTCTGGTTGCCCACGAAGCCCGAGATGCCGAAGTCCGAAGGGGCGAGCCGCACCGAAGTCGTGCCGTCGTACTGCTTGACCGGGTCGCCGGTGATGGTGACCGTGAGCGGCCGCGGCGTGATATTGGCGATCAGGTTCTGCGGCTGCTGCACCGAGTAGTTGCCTGCCTGCGCGCCGGAGAGCGTGAAGCCGCTGGCTGTGACGGCAATGTTCGTGCCCACGTTCGGCGTGGCGAACGTGCCCGAGGCGTTGCCGGCGGCGAGCGAGACGTTGTCGCTGCCGAGCACGCCCGAGAGCGTCGCGCCCGTGGTGGTAATGGTGGCGGCGGTCGTGCTGTCGTAGGCCTTGTTGTTCGCCAGCGCGCCGTTCACGATCAGCGGCGCGGGCGTGATGTTCGCGGTGAGCCCGGTGATCGGCTGCAGCACGTAGTTGCCGGCCGCGCTGCCCGCAATGCTGAAACCGTTCGCAGTCACGGCGATGTTGTTGCCCACGTTGGACTGCGCGAACGTGCCGCTCGTGGACGTGTTGAGCGTGACGTTGCCGCTGTCGATCGGCACCACGCCCGCGAGCTGCGCGCTGCTCACGTCGAGCGTGTCGGCGGTGGTCGTGTCGTAAACCTTGTTGGTCCCGTAGGTGTTGATGACGTACAGCGGCGCCGGCGTGATCGTGCCGGGACCCACGGCCGTGGTCGGCAGCAGGTAGTTGCTGAGCAGCGTGCCGCTGTTGGCCGTGTAGTTGCTCGGCACGAGCGAACCGGTGATGAGGCGCGTGCCCACGTTCGCCGAGCCGTAAGTGAATTGCGCGGTGGGCGTGATGCTGGCGCCCTCGCCGCTCACGAAGCCGCTGATCTGCAGGTTGCTGCCGGTCACGCGCGCGATCGTGTCGCCGTTGTAGACCTTGGTCGGGTTGCCGACGATCGTGACGATCAGTTGGGCCGGCAGAATCGAGCCCATCCCGTAAGCAGAAACCGGGAACGAGTAGTTGTTCAGGTCTGTGCCCGCGTTGGCCGTGAGGTCGGACTGGTTGAGGCTCGCCGTGACCGGCTGCTGGCCCACGTCCTTGGTCGCGTAGCTTCCGGTGATCGTGTGGTTCACCGTCGCGCCCTGGCCAGGCACGAAGCCGCTGAAAGTGAAATCGCTGGCCGGAATCGTGGCGACGGTGTTGCCGTCGTAGGTCTTCGACGGGTTGTTCGTGATCTGCGCCGTCAAGGTGCCGGGGTTGATCTGCCGCTTCACGATCGTCCCCAAGCCCGTTGCCGTGGTCGGCAAGAGGTAGTTGGAAAGCAGCGTGTTCGGCCCGGCCTGGAAGTCGCCCGCCGGCAGGGTCGAGGTCACCACCCAGTAGCCGACGTTGGACGACGCATAGGTGCCGGACGGCGGATACGGGTTGAGCGTGATGGACTCGCCCGGAATCGCTCCGGTTACCTGATAGTTGTTCGCGCCGAGCGTGGCGACGTCGTTGCCGTCGTAGACCTTGGTCGGGTTGTTGATGATGCTGACCTGGACCGGCTGGGGCGTGATGGTGCCGGCCGGGGCCGTGATCGTGGGCGGGAACGAGTAGTTCGACAGCAACGTGCCGGGGCCCGGCACGAAATCCGAAGGCGTGATGCTCCCTGTGATGCGAATGTTGGTGCCCGCATTCGGCGAGGCATAAGTTGCCGAGGCCTGGCCGATGGTCGCGCTCTGTCCCGCCACGAAACCCGACATCGTGTAGTCAGATTGGCTCAGCACGACGTTGACGGTGCCGTCGTAGACCTTGGTCGGCGCGCCGATGAAAGTGATGGTCAGCGGCGCGGGCGTGATGTTCGCCGTGAGCCCCGTGATGCCCGCCACCGAATAATTGCCCGCCGCCGAGCCGCCCAGCGTCATGCCGTTGACCGAGATGGCCAGGTTGTTGCCCACGTTGGACTGGCTGAAGGTGCCGGCGGCCCCGCCGGTCGAGAGCGAAACGCTGCCCGCGTCCGAGGGCACGAGGCCCGAAATCGTGGCATTGCTGACGTTCAGCGGCGCCGTGGTGGTGCCGTCGTACACCTTGTCGCTGGCCGTCACGCCCGTGATCGTCACGAGCTTGGGCGTGATATTCGCTGCCAGGTAGCTGGGCACCACGATCTGGTAGTTGGCGGCCTTGGCGCCCGTGAGCGTGAAGCCCGAGGGGATCACCGAAATGCCGTTGCCCACGTTGGGCGTCACGAAATTGCCGGCCGCGCCGCTCGAATCCAGCGCGACTTGCCCGCTGTCCGAGCTGATCACGCCAAAGAGCGATGCACCGCTCGTGTTGAGCGTGGCGGCCCGCGTGCCGTCGTAGACCTTGTTGCTCGCGATCAGCC
The DNA here is from genome assembly GCF_000785435.2 of Paraburkholderia sacchari. Classification (GTDB taxonomy): domain Bacteria; phylum Pseudomonadota; class Gammaproteobacteria; order Burkholderiales; family Burkholderiaceae; genus Paraburkholderia; species Paraburkholderia sacchari. The sequence goes on from NZ_JTDB02000004.1 coordinate 577,484, forward strand.
CGCTGATGAGCAGCGGCGCCTGCGTGATGGTGCCAATGCCCGTCGCCGTCGCCGGCAGCGTGTAGTTCGCGAGGTTGGTGCCGTTGTTCGCGACGAAGTTGGTCGACGTGAAGGTCGCGTTGATGGGGATGTTCGAGCCCGCATTGGCGCTCGCGTACGAGACCGAACTCGCCTGGTTCACGCTCGCGCCCTGGCCGGCCACGAATCCCGTGAATTGGTAATCGCTGGCCGGGAGCGTCGCCGAGGTCGTGCCGTCGTAGACCTTGGTCGGGTTGTTGACGATGCTGACCGAGAGCGGCGCGGGCGTGATCGTGCCGATGTCGGCCGAGGCCAGGCCCTTCGCCTGGTAGCCGTAGGCCGGGATTCCGCCCGCCGTGGTGACCACCACGCCCGCGAACGTGGTGGGCGAATTCACCGTGATGTTCGTGCCCGCGTTGGACGTGGCGTAGGTGCCCGTCGCGCTGGCGACGATGTCGCCGTTCACGAGGCCGGTCGTCACGAGATTCGCGTTGGTCAGGTGCGCGGTGGTCGTGCCATCGTAGACCTTGGTCACGCTGCCGGTCAGCCCCGTCAGGGTGATCGTGGGCGCGAGACTGTAGAGGAAGCCGTTGCCGGAGGCCGCCGGCGTCGTGCCATAGGGCGCGTTGTACTGCACGTATGAAGGCGTGAGGCCGCCCGTGGTGTCGCGGCGCGGGTCGCTCGAATAGATCAGCCACGGCGCAGAGGTGCCCGTGCTCACGGCTGCGGCGCCCGCGTTGTTCACGAAGTTGCCGCCGGTTCCCAGCGTGACGCCGGTGCCGCCGACAATGGAGCCGCCCGCGTTGATCGTCAGGTTGCCGCCGTGCGCCCCCATTGTCACGCCACCCGCGCCGTTCACGCCCGCGTTCACGTTGATGGCGTTGTACGCGTCGAGCGTCAGGCTCGCGGCCGCATTGGTCCAGCTGATAGGCGCGGCAACGGTGATATCGCCATTGCCCGGAGTCTGCACGCCGGCGCCCGTTGCGCCCGATGCCGTGGTCTGCTCGACCACGTTCGTGCCGCCGTTGAGCGTGCCCGAAATGGTGCTGGCCGCATTGGCGTCGATGGTCAGGTCGGTCGGGTCCACGAGCCACGTGCCGGCGCGCCCGAGCGGCGCCGCCGCCGTGATCCGCGTGCCCGGCGCGAGGTTGAAATGCGCCGCCGAAGTTTCGATAAAGCCGCCGTTGCCGCCATTTGGCGCACTGGCGTCGAGCGTGCCGCCCACGTTGACCGTGCCCGACTCCATGCCGCCCAGCAGCACGATCGAGCCGTCGCGGTTCTCGACGGTCTGCGCGCGGATCTTGCCCGTGTTGTTCACGGCGCTCGCGAGCAGCGCGTCCTTCGCGCCCGCGGTCATGATCACCTGGCCGCCATCGGCGACCATCAATTGATTATTCTCGGCCAGGTTGTTGAGCGTGCTCGCATCGACCTGGATATGCACGAGGCGCGAGCCGTCGAACGTAAGGGTCGCGGCGCTGCCGCCCGCCAGCGCGATCGTGCCGAGCCGCGCGCTAATGAGCCCCTGGTTCGAAACGCGATTGCCGAGCAGCGCGACATAGCCGCCATCGGCCGCCGTGATCGAGCCCTGGTTGATCACGCTGCCCTGCCCGTTGCCGCTAAAGCGCCGCTTGCTGCTGCCGAGCGTGTTCGGGTCGACGTCGAGCGTGGATGCCACGATGCCGCCGACATTCACGCGCGCCGACGGCCCGAACAGCACGCCGTTGGGGTTGATCAGCCAGACCTGGCCGTTGGCGTTGAGGTTGCCGAGCACGGCGCTGGGCGTGCTGCCGAGAATGCGGTTGACCGCCAGCGCGTTCGCGCCCGGCTGCACGAAATTGACCGTATTGCCGGCCCCGACGTTAAAGCTCTGCCAATTCAGCTGCAGCGTCTGGCTGCCCTGCTGGATGGTCGTGACCGCGCCCGCCTGGCTGATCGAACCTACGCCCGAAACGATCTGGCCGCCGGTGGGCGCGCCCGCGGCAAGCGCCGGACCAATCAGCACGAATGGCATGCCCGCTGCGAAGATCAACGCCAACACGCGCCTGAAGCCCTTGCCGGTTCGGCTCGCGCCTCTGCCAGCACGCCGCGTCGCAAGCTCCGACGCGACTACCCATTGCCTAAGCGAACGATTCCAGCACAAACGGTAAATGTGATTCATGGCATCGCCCAACGGATTCAGTAAAGGAGCAATAGCGAGCCGGCAAAAGGCAGGCAACTAACTCAAAGCGCGGCGCGACCGTTTAGAGATCGTCCTTTGGCAGATATGCAAGTTTTCGTAATTCGGCATAAACGTGCCATAGGTATTGAGGGCAATTTATTGCCCTTAAGGGCAATCGCCGTTAAAAATCCCGCCAGGCATTTCATTCGAAACGCTGGCTTTTCACGCAACGCAGCAATATCCAGAAACGAGCCAGTTACCGTAAAATCCTGACGCCCGGCTCCAACTATTAGATAAAGCTCGAGAGATAGAAATGGCTCAACTCGTTCACCACCCTGCAGTTCTGTTTGTCGTGTTGGTCGCGTTGCTGAGCACGGCGGCCGCCTGTGGCACGCTCGTCATGCAGCGCAGGTTTCCCATGTCCGACGAAGCGCGCGACAACTACAACGTCGTGCAAGGCGCCACCCTTACGCTGCTTGCGTTGCTGATCGGCTTTACGCTTTCGATGGCGGTGAGCCGTTACGACCAGCGCAAGAACTACGAGGAAGAAGAAGCCAACGCAATCGGCACCGAATATGTGCGCGCCGATCTGCTGGGCCCCGCCGACGCGCCCAGAATCAAGGCGCTGCTGGCCCAATATCTGGAACTGCGCATCGAAAACTACAAAACCCGCGATGGGCACAAGCTCGAAGCGATCAACAACCAAACCACCGCGCTCCAGGCGCAACTGTGGCAGAGCGTGCGCGGCGCGGCGCTGGAACGGCCCAACCCGGTCACGGCCATGGTGGCGTCGGGCATGAACGACGTGCTGAATACCCAGGGCTATACACAGGCGGCCTGGCTCAATCGCATTCCGGTGTCCGCGTGGGGCTTGATGATGGCGATCGCGTTTTTTAGCAACCTCATGCAGGGCTACGGCGCGCGCGGCACGACGGGCCGGCGCGTGCTGATGTTCGTGCTGCCGGTGACGGTCGCGCTTTCGCTGTCGTTGATCGCCGATATCGACAGCCCGCGCGGCGGCCTGATTCGCGTGGTGCCCGTCAATCTGGTCAGCTTGCAGCAATCGCTGGGACAGTTGCCCTGATGACCCATGGCGTTGGTGAAGTCCGCCAGCGCCGGGCGCATCGCTAGCCGACAATCGGCGCGGCGCACCGCAACAAGTCGGCGAACGATTTCGCCTCGACGCGCTGCATCAGCGCGGCGCGGCAATGCTTGATGGTCCGCTCGGAGAGGCGCAATTCGCGCGCAATGTCCTTGTTTTTCGATCCGCCGACGATAGCGATCAGGACAAAGCGCTCGCGCTCGCTCAACTCGATTGACGGCGCAGGCGGCGGCGCCTGGTTTGCACGCGCCGAAAGCGCCGCCTCCAGCGCGCCCACCAGCACATCGAAGCTGAACGGCTTGACCAGAAAATCCACCGCGCCCGCCTTCATCGCTTTCACGGCGGCCTCCACATCGTTGTGCCCGCTCATGAACACAACAGGCAACACATCGCCTTCACGCAGCAACGCCTGCTGAAGAGACAAACCGCCGGGCCCCGGCAACACCAGATCCAGCAGAATGCAGCCATGGCACTCAAGCGGCGGACTCACGAGAAACTCGCCCGCCGACGCATACGTGCGGACTTCGTAGCCCGCACAACGAAGCTGCGCGGCCAGGGCATCGCGCAGACCGTCATCGTCTTCGACCACGCGAATCGTCGCCTTGCCGGATTCGCTCGGCACCTTATTCCCCCTCGCGCCCAATATCGTTGCATCACTGGGACGTAAAATAATCGAGGTGGATAAAATGCGTTATCCAAAAAGCGAAAATCCCCAGGAGAGTGCAACGTGTCGTCTCCGCCCGTTTATTGGCGACAGAACTATTCGGGTTTTGAATTACAGCAAGCGTTCGATGTCGTTTATGGCGGGCATATCGAGCATCGTTTGCTGAGCGCCCGAAGCAGTGCAATGGCGCATCAGCGCCTCGTGCTCGGCGATTTGCGGCTCGCGCTGGGTCTTGCCGAACGCATCGCGAGCACGGGTGACATCGCCGGGGAACTGGCGGACTTTTCGCTCGCCGATATCGCGAGGCGCAGCGGATACACGCAGCGCTCGCTCCAGATGATCTTCAAGAACAGCGTGGGCATGACGCCGGGCCGGTGGTTCATGAATGCACGGCTCAACGGTGCGTTGCGCGACCTGCTGAGCGCCGCCCCGCCTGCACGGTCGCCGCAGTGGCCGCGAAATGGGGCTTTCGCCATATGCCCAGGTTCGCGCAGTACTACCGAAGCGCGTTTGGCAAGATGCCCAGCGAGACTTTGAAGCGCGTTCGTCATTAGGCACCAGGCCGGGGCGGGCACCCTTTTTGCCTCTTCTTCTCGCGCAAGCCCGCCAAAGCGGGCATGGCCGCCTCAGGCGGCGAGGAGGCGCGATGCAACGAACCGGCAACTGCCTGCGCGGTGTAACTTCTGCAATAACGTCGACAATCCTGTTTGCACTGCTTTGGGCATGCGGCGGCGGTGGAGGCGACGAAAGCAGCCCAGGCCCCAGCGCGGCCAACCCGCCTGGCGGCGTGCATCTGCAAATCGTCTCTTTCGGCGACAGCCTGTCCGATGTCGGCACCTATGCGCCAATAGCCGGCGCGGTGGGCGGCGGACGCTTCACGACCAATCCCGGCCAGGTGTGGACACAAAACGTCGCGCAGTATTATGGCGACAACCTGAGCGCCGCATACACGATCGGCATCGACCACAAGCTCAGCGCGCAAAGCGGTCTGGGCTATGCGGAAGGCGGCTCCACCGTGGCCACGCCGGCCAACCAGTACGACTTTCTCTCCGACGTGATCGGCAACGTCGAAATGCCCGTGACTCAGCAGCTTTCGAGCTACGTGTCCGCGCATGGGAATTTCAATGCCAATCAACTGGTGCTCGTCTGGGCCGGATCGAACGACGTGCTGCGGGCCGGCACGCCGCCCGCCGCCAATGCGACCGTGGATCAGGCGGCCACCACGCTCGCCCAGATCGTTGCGCAGATCGTCCAGGGCGGCGCCACGCATGTCGTGGTGGTCAACGTGCCGAACGTGGGCCTCTCGCCCAAGGGCATCGCCCAGGCCGACCACGGCGCGAATCTCACCCAGCTGTCGCAACGCTTCAACGCCACGTTGAATGCCGCGTTGCAGAGCAACGGCGTGCAAGGCAAGGTCATCGAGATCGATTCGTACACGTGGGCCACGCAGCTGATCGCCAATTACCAGTCGAACGGCTTCACGGTGTCCAACACCGCGCAGGCCTGCGACCCCGCCAAAACGCCCGACGACACCGCGCTGCTATGCTCGCGGCCTACCTACGTCGCGCCCAACGCGGACCAGACCTATATGTTCGCCGACAATCTCCATCCGACCACGCGTATGCACGCGCTATTCGCGCAATTCGTCGAGCAGCAGATCGCCAGGTCGGGGCTGGGGCATTGATTGAAGAACGCAATCGGCGTTAAACGCTATCCGTCGCAACCGGCAAGCCTTCGGCCTTCCAGCGCAGCATGCCGCCCGCGAGGTTGGCCACCTTGCCGAAACCGGCCTTGCCCAGCAGCACGCTCGCCTGCGCCGAACGCACGCCCGAGCGGCACACCGCCACCACGGGCCGCTCGCGGTCGAGTTCGTCGAGGCGGCCCATCAACTGCGAAAGCGGCACCAGCGTGGCGCCTGGCAGATGGCCCAGACGATCGATGAATTCCGGCGCCTCGCGCACGTCGACGATCTGGAAATCGGCCCCATGTTCGAGCAGCGCCATCGGCTCGATTTCCCATACGCCGCTAAAGCGCAAGGTCAGCGGCGCCCAGTCGGGCGTCTCCATCGCCGCCTGCGCTTCGCCTTCCGGCTTGCCGCAGCGCAGGTTGGCGGGCACCGCAATGGCCATCTGCTTCGGGTGCGGCAAGTTCAGGTTGTCCATGTAGCCCACGAAATCGCCGAGATCCACGTCGCCGCCCAGGCGCGGATTGAAGCGCCGCTCCTCGGCCACGCTCGTGACCGTGATGCCGCGATAATCGTGCGCCGGGTAAAGCAGGCAGTCGTCGGGCAGCGTGAGGATCTGCTCGCGCACCGACACAAACAGTTGCTGCGGACTGCCGCCCTGGAAGTCGGTGCGGCCACAGCCGCGAATCAGCAGACTGTCGCCGGTGAAGGCCATGCTCTCGTCGTCGAGCACATAGGTCAGGCAGCCGCTCGTATGCCCCGGCGTTGCGCGCACGCTTAGATAACGCTTGCCGAACGCCACGCGGTCGCCATGCTGCAGCGGACGATTCACGCCCTCTGCGTTCACCGTGGCCGCGAGCGCGATCTCGCTGCCGCAGCGCTGGCGCATGCGCCACGCGCCGGTCACATGGTCGGCGTGCACGTGGGTGTCGAGCGTCGCCTGCAAGCGCAGGCCCAATTCCTGCAATAGCGCGAGATCGCGCGGCACCTGTTCGTAGACGGGATCGATCAGCAGCGCCTCGCCGCTTGCGGCATCGCCGAGCAGATAGGTATAGGTGGACGAGACGGAGTCGAATAGCTGGCGAAAGATCATCGCGGACCTCGCGGAGGAGAAAGGCGCAGCGGCGGCCGGCTGGCGCCGCACTTGTGAATTCTCCGCCGATTTTCGCGGACGCGAACGCTCATTGATCGGGCATGTGTGTTCGGTAACACACACATCGACGCCACCAGCGTCAATGACACTACGCTGCTACTCCTCGCGCAACCGCGCGAGCACGGCCGCGACGATGCGGTCGCAGCACGAGCCGCCAAACTCGAATAGCGCCGGCCCCAGTTGATCGACCTCTTCGGCCAGCGCATCGCGCAACATCTGGCGAGCCCGGAAATGGCGGCTGCGCACCGTGGCTTCGGGAATGCCGAGGCATTGCGCCGTTTCCTCGATGCTCATCTCCTCGACCGAGCGCAGCATGAAGACCTGGCGGAACCCCACCGGCAACGCGTCGAGCTTGCGTTCGAGCAGCGCGCGGATCTCCGCGCGGGAGGCCGCCTGATCGGGGCAACATCGTCGTGAGCGTTGATCGGGTCCATGTCGAAAGCCATCTGCTCGTCGTCGGCGCAATGCACGAGCGTTGGCGCCAGGTTCTGGCGGCGGGCCTCGCGGCGCATCCTCGCGAAGCACTCGTTGAGCACGAGGCGCGAGAGCTATGTCGCGAGTACCGCATCGCCGCGAAACTGCCCGAGCGCCCTGAACGCCTTCAGATACGCGTCCTGCAATGCGTCTTCCGCTCCGGCGTCGTTGCGCAGCGTGGCGCGCGCGAGCCGGAACAGGCGGCGGTTATGGCGGCGCATCAGCAATTCGAAGGCCGGAAGATCGCCAGCCACGACGCGGCGCACGATATCCGCGTCGGCATCGCTCAATGCGCTTACGTGCGAGTCCGCCATTCTCGTTCCTCGTTCCAAACGGCCGGGACTTTCCCGGCTTTCGAGGAAATAGATGTCACGAGCCGACGCGCTGTTCCCGATCCATGAACAGTCAGCATCACGCTCTGGCGACGCGAAGTAAGACATTGATGAATTAAATAGCTTTTATCCGTAACGTTTTCCAGCTTCGCGATTTTGTTCCCAAACGTGGATACCGCACATGCATACTAAAAAAATACGCGATGCAACCCTTCAAACAAATATTCCAAAATGCATATGTGCGGTAGGTAACAGCGAAGGTTGACTCAGTGTGGGAAATCACCCATATTTTCCTCACCCGCGGCAGCGCACGGACCGGCGCTCCCGTTCTCTCGCACATGCAGATCGTAGCCCAGCGACGCCTCACCGGTCGCTTCGACAACGATTCTGAAGATGCCAATGGCGCTGGCATATCGGTGGAGCATCAACATGTCCACTCAGATTTTTCGTGACCAGAGTTCCCCGGCGGCATGCAAGCGCTGCGGCCACATGCTTCACGATGACGTCGACCTTTGCCCTTACTGCGGCATGCATCATCCGCTCGACAGGGTTGCGCGGGATGTGCGCCCGAGAATCATGCCGGGAGCCCTTGGCGCCATGGCGGCGGGCCCCCCCGCGCCTGCGGCCGCGAGGCTCTCGCGCACGGACCTGCCTGTACCCGAACGTGAAACAGTAAAGCCCCAATACCTGAACGGGCCGCTCGAACATGAGGCGCTATCGAGGTTCACGCCGCGATGGATCTTCACGAAAGGCTTGTTGCTCGCCGGGATGTTTCTCACCATCGGGTACGCGGCGCATCTTCTGATCGTCGAAATCCGCAAGCCCTATAGTCCCGCCGACGAGCAGAGCGCACACACTTCGGGCGGGTCCATTGCTTACATTGCGCCCGGGCAGCCCACGGCTGCCGATACGGGATCGCAATCCGCCACGACAAAACCGCAAGTCACGCCGCCAATCAGTGACGTGTCCGATAATCCGCGCGAACAGCAACGCGATAGTGCGTTGCGGATCGCGGAGCAATGTGCGTCGGAGCATGTCTGGGGCTGCGTACAGCAAAAGGCATCGGAAGCGCTCGCGATCGATTCATACAGCCAGCACGCACGCGCGTTGATGGAGCGCGCCATCGTTGCCACGGGCTGGACACCGCTGAGCGCACCGAATCCGCCGGGCGCGAGCAATCGCGCTGCGCAAACGGCTGCGGCAGCGAATCAATCTGCCACGACCCGTGCCACCAGTCCGGCCATCAATGGCAACACCAATGGCGCCGATGCAGCGGAGCGGGCGATCGTGCAAGACGGCTGGAAGCACCCGTCACCGGCAAACGCGGCGCATTGAGCAGGATTCCATATCATATTGGAGGTCTGTCGGTCATCAGATTCCATGCGGGAGAGAGACCATGCTGAAAATGATCCTGGCGGCCCTGACGGGCTTGTTTGCCCTGCTTTTTTCCTCGTTCGCCGCCAGCGCCACGGCAGATGCAGAAGCACACTACAAGATCGTGACGGGCCCGGAGCGAGGCACGTACATCCAGATCGGCCAGGACCTCGCAAAATGGGTTGCGCAACCCGCCGGCATCGACCTCGCAGTGATTCCCTCGAAGGGGTCGGCGGAAAACGTGCAGCGCATGCGCTTCGAACCGGGCGTAAAACTCGCGCTCGTGCAGTCGGACGTCTACCAGGCCTACGTCGATATGGCCAAATCGGGCAACGAAGAGGCCGGCACGATGATTCGCCCGCTGCGGCTCATCATGCCGCTCTATGACGAGGAAATTTATTTCGTTGTTAGAAACGATTCGCCGATGAAGACGATCAATGAGATCAAGGACAAGGTCATCAGCGTAGGCCTGATCGGCAGCGGCACCGCGCAATCGGCCACGACACTGTACCGCCTCATGTTCGGCCAGCCGATTCCCGAGCAGAACGTACAGAATCTGAGCAACGAAGATGCGCTGGCCGCGCTGATCGTGAAGAAGATCGATGTGGCGATTGTCGTCGCAGGGCAACCCGCGAAGCTCTTTACCGACATGAATCCCGAGCTGCTTCAGCAAATCCGCTTCCTGCGCGTCGACGCGAACGCCCCGGAAACGGCCCGCGCGAAGCAAACCTATTTTCCCGCGACCATTCACGCATCGAGCTACCCGAACTGGCTGAAAGAAGATGTGCCGACATGGACGGTCAAGGCCTTTCTCGTGACCTATGACTACAATCTGCGCGACACCGTCGGCAATCTGAAACGATTTGCCGATTCGCTCTGCGAGAACTTCGGTAATCTGCAGAGCCAAGGCCACCCGAAGTGGAAGCAGGTGAAACTCGAACTGCCGGGCCTTGGCAAAGGGTGGCAGTACTATCCGCCTGTCGAGCACCGCCTCAAGGCTTGTATCGCGCATCGCGCCGCAACGCAGGCGGCGGCGACGCCGCCAGGCCCTACCGCCCAGCAGAAAATCACCGGCCGGCCATGCTCGGACCAGGAGCGCCTGCTCCTGCTTTGCGGCAAGTAATCGCCCTATGACCTTACGGGGGCCGCGACGAGGTTAAGCTCCGCGCCGCGTTTCCCGATCTACGTCTGTGCGGAGTCCTGCATCGGCCAGTTCTGCACCATCACCTTGTGCGGATTCAACAGCGTGATCCCGTCGGCCCGCAATTGCTTGAGGATGGCGAAGAGAAGATCGCTCTTGGTCTTGGCGGCGATGCGCGGGCTGCCTACGTACCCCGTCACGCTGAGCGTGATGCCCTGGGGCGTGAGCTGGCTGAACAGCACCGAAGGCGCGGGCTCGGCCAGCACGTCGGGATGCTCGAGATAGGCCGCGAGCAACAGGTCGCGCACCTGCTCCGGATCGGTATCCAGCGGGAACGTCAAGGCCAGCGTGGCGACGCCCTGGGTACTGTCGCCCATGGTGACATTGCGCACGTTCTGCGAAATCAGCTGCGAGTTGGGCACGATCATCGTCGAGCGGTCGAGCAGCTGGATTTCGGTCGCGCGCACGTTGATGCGGCGAATGTCGCCTTCCATGTCGGCAATGCTGATCCGGTCGCCCACCTTCACGGGCCGCTCGGTCAGCAGGATCAGACCCGAGACGAAATTCTTCACGATCTCCTGCAGGCCGAAGCCGATACCGACCGAGAGCGCGCTCACGATCCACGCGAGGCTGTCCCAGCGCACGCCAAGCAGCGAGAACGTCATCAGCACCAGCAGCACATAGCCCACGTTCGTGAACAGCGTGATGAGCGACATGCGCATGCCGGGGTCCATGCCCAGCGCCGGCATGAACTCCTGGTCGAGCCAGCGGCGCACCGAGCGCAGCAGGTAAACGCCGACTGCGAACCCGATCACGGCGTTCACGATATGCGCGGGCATGATGTCGAGGCTCTTCAGCCGCTGCCCGCCAATGATGCCGATGAGACTGTTGAGGAGGTCCGCCGGCGTCGTGCCGAAGCCGCCTGTCAACAGCGCCACCACCGCGAGCAGCATCAGTATGCTAGTGCCGACCCCCGAGAGCACGGCTTGCACCTGGTCGAGATGCTTGTCCTCGAGTCCGAGCAGATTTTTCAGCTGCTTGCCCGTCGAGAAATTCGCGCTAAAGAGACTCGCGCAGATATCGCGGTTCAATTGCGTGAGCACGTAGATGCTGCACAGCACGATCTCGAACCACACCAGTTCGTAGGTAATGAAGCGCGCAACGGTGATATAGCCGATCACCAGCGCGATCAGCGACGCGATGATCGCCAGTGCGGTGCCGGCGTGAATCAGCCCCGCCATCGTGGAGTGCGATTCGGGCGCCTCGCCGGCCGCGGCCATCGCGGCGCGCACGCGGTTCGCGCGCAGCAGCGCCGCGCCGATGGTTAGCACCGTGACAAGCGAAACGAGGCCTCGGCCGAGCAGCGTGACCGAAAGGCTCGTGTCGACGATGCGGTTGATCGCCTCGACTGCGCCGGCGACGAACAGCAGCATCGCGAGCGTGCTCGGAAACGGCCGCAGCGCGCGCGCCACCGGATCGGCCAGCGCGGGCAGCCGCCACGAAGGATGATTGGTGCACAACAGCGCGCGGCCGAGCCCCGAGATCAGTGCGCAAGTCAGCGTGAGCTTCGTGAACTCGCCCCACAGGTCGCTCAGCGAGGGGGTGAGATCGACGCGGCGCGCGAGCGCCAGATAGAGGACCTGTAGCGCAATTGACGCTGCCAGCAGCGTGGAGATAGCTGTGGACAACGCCAGCGCGCTGCGGCGCAGACGCGTGGGCGGCAAGCGATGCAGACAGAACCACGCGAGCGAGCGCTGCACGAGCTTGCGCCCGCCGAGCCAGATCGCGAGCGCGACGATCAACAGCAGCGAAGTCAGGAAGCGCTGGCCCGGCTCCCAGACCGAGCGCAACATCTCACGCACCTGAGCGTCGAACGCGCCGAGACGCTGCCCGTCTTCGGGAGGCTGGTGCAGCAGCGGCACCCAGAATTGCGCGCTGAAAATGCCGCCCGAGCGCAGCGCGAGCTGGTTTTTCAGCAAGCCGCGATGCAGCTTCGCGAACTGCGCGGACAGAATGTCGAGATTGCTTTTCTGGTCGTCGGCCAGCTTCAGCACGGCGTCGATCTGATCCTTGCGCGCATTCAGGGTGGCGCGCTGGCGGGCCACCGCCTGGGTGCCGGGCGGCTCGCCGGAAGCCGGCGCCGGCCCGAGCACGTCGAGCTGAGCCTGTACCTGCGTGCGCAGCGGCGCGATCTGGCTGCGCAATTTATCGACGTCGGCGCTCAGTTGCTGGGTTGCGTCGGAGAGCGCATCGAGATCCTTGCCGCCCGTCGCGGTCGAGGTCTGCTGCTTGATGCCGTCCTGCTTGGCCTGCATCTGCTTGAGCAGCGCTTGCACCTCGGTCAGAGAAATGGCGGGCGGCGTGGCGTCCACACCGCTTGCGGTCGCGGCGGGCGCGATCGTGACAGCCGGAAAGGCGAGCGCAGGAGCAACCAGCGTGAGAGCCAAAAACGGCGACAAAAGCGGGGACAAAAGCGCGATCAGCGCAATTCGTGCGATTTGGCGCGCGAAAGCGGAAAGTCTGTGCAATGCCATGGGGGGCTTTCAAATATTACAGGTAGTTCGCGTAGGGAATTATGCCTTGAGTGCCGCGGGCGCTACGGATTCGTGAACCGCCCCTAATAGTCGCGCGCAACCGCATACGCGCCAAAATTTCCTCCATCGGCCTATCATGATCTGATCCCACCAGCGCAAGGGGAGCGCGCTGCATGAACCGTTTCCTGATTGTTGTCGGCATTGCCTGCATCCTCGCGGGCCTGGGATGGCGCTGGCTCGTGCGCATCCCGTTCGGCCGACTGCCCGGCGACATTCATATCGTCACGGACGGCCTCGACTTCTATTTCCCCATCGTCACCGGCATTCTGGTTTCGGCGGTGGTGTCCCTGCTGCTATGGCTGTTGAAGCGCTGAGCGCGGCGGCGGCCTCGCGGCCCCTATACTCCCAGGCAGTATTCCACTATACTCTCTCCCAGTATCACCATTCCGGTAACGCCATGCCCCATTCCCCCGAAGAAAAGAAACGCGTCCTCACGCGCGTGCGCAAAGTGCGCGGGCAGCTGGACGCGCTCGAGCGCGCCCTAGAGGAAGGCGCCGATTGCGCTCCCGTGCTGCAGCAACTCGCGGCCATTCGCGGCGCAATCAACGGGGTCATGGCCGGCGTGCTCGAAAGCCATCTGCGCGAAGAGTTCACGCAACTGACTGGAATCACGGAGTCCACGTCCGGCTCGATCGACGATGTCGTGAGCCTCGTCCGGACCTATTTGCGCTAGGCGCTCCGCCCGCAGCCGTTCGACCACTATTCTTAAGGATTCCCATGAAATCACGTGCCGCAGTCGCATTCGAAGCGGGCAAGCCGCTCCAGATCGTCGAGATCGATGTCGAACCGCCCCGCAAGGGCGAGGTGCTGGTGAAGATTACGCATACGGGCGTCTGCCACACCGACGCCTTCACGCTCTCCGGCGACGATCCCGAAGGCCTCTTCCCCGCCGTGCTGGGCCACGAAGGCGCCGGCATTGTCGTGGAAGTGGGCGAAGGCGTGACCAGCGTAAAGCCCGGCGACCACGTGATTCCGCTCTACACCGCGGAATGCGGCGAGTGCCTGTTCTGCAAGAGCGGCAAGACCAACCTGTGCGTGGCGGTGCGCGCCACCCAGGGCAAGGGCGTGATGCCCGACGGCACCACCCGCTTCAGCTACAACGGCCAGCCCATCTATCACTACATGGGCTGCTCCACGTTCAGCGAATACACCGTGGTGGCCGAAGTATCGCTCGCGAAAATCGACCCGCAAGCGAATCCGGAACAGGTCTGCCTGCTGGGCTGCGGCGTGACCACGGGTCTGGGGGCGGTAAAGAACACGGCCAAGGTGCAGGAAGGCGACACGGTTGCGGTGTTTGGCCTCGGCGGCATCGGTCTCGCCGTGATCCAGGGCGCGAAGATCGCCAAGGCGGGCCGCATCATCGCCATCGACACCAACCCGACCAAGTTCGATCTGGCGCGCGCCTTCGGGGCCACCGACTGCGTCAACCCCAAGGACCACGAAAAGCCCATCCAGCAAGTGATCGTCGAGATGACGGGCTGGGGCGTGGACCATAGCTTCGAATGCATCGGCAATGTCAACGTGATGCGCGCGGCGCTCGAATGCGCGCACCGCGGCTGGGGCCAGTCGGTCGTGATCGGCGTGGCTGGCGCGGGCCAGGAAATTTCCACGCGCCCGTTCCAGCTCGTGACAGGCCGCCGCTGGCTGGGCACGGCCTTCGGCGGCGTGAAGGGCCGCTCGGAGCTGCCGGGCATGGTGCAGGACGCCATGTCGGGCAAGATCCAGCTCGCGCCGTTCGTCACGCACACGAAGCCGCTCACGGAGATCAATGAAGCCTTCGATCTGATGCACGAAGGCAAGTCGATTCGCACCGTGGTTCACTACTAAGGCAAGCACTCGCAGGCAATCGCAGCAATCGCCACGGCGCGCAGGGCTCCTGCTCTCACGCGCTGTGGCGATTAGCTCCCCGCCGAGGCACCCCCGCCTGGGCCGGCACGTTGCATGCCGGCCACCTGTTCTCGCTCATGCCGCGCGTGGCGACGCTACGGGCGGCGAGCCTTCGTGAAAGAGCTGACTGATTTGTGCGCGCAGCTCCGGTGAATCGGTGTGATGGTGCACGCTCACCGCGTGCTGCACGGCGGCCTCCAGAAGCTCCGAGTCCGAATCCGCCGAAATTGCAACCGTGCAATTCATCTCGCTGGGGAACTCCCTGCAATCAATGTACTTTCGAGTCATGGCGAGACCCCTTGTTGGCAGGTTAACAGCGCTTTACGACGCGCGCATACGCAAGCAGCCCGCGTATGCGTGAAAATTATAGAATCGGCGTAATGCGTTTGCTAAACTACTAAAATGAATTCGCGCACAATAATAATCTGATTTAACTGCGCGAATTAAGTGAAATGCGCAAACCAAACGCAAAAGAATTATCTATCGAGCTTGATCATTCAGGTTAGCTAATTTATCTTCGAGCCTCGCCGGCTGCCGGGGTACGAGCCCGGGTTACGAGCCGTTTCGCGAAGCGCTCGTCGGCTGGGCCTCCATGTCCCGGCCAGCCAGGCTGCGCCCGCAGCCATTCCGAAAGCCCGTCTTTCACGCTTTCCCGACCGAATGCACGCATTGATCCCCGCGTGCGAAATCCGCCTTGATTCGACACATTGAATCGGTCGCCAGAAGTTCAGTTCAGCCAGTCCATGCCAGGCCGTGGCGCGATGCGCCAATCGCGTGCGTTTTCCCGATCCGTTGAATGAGAGGTGTGCCATGCCCACTCTGTCGAGCGACTCCATCGAAACACTGAAAGGCACGCTTCGCGGCCAGGTGCTGCAACCGGGCGACGCGGGCTACGACGAAGCGCGGCGCATCTGGAACGCCATGGTCGAGCGACGTCCCGCGCTGATCGTGCGCTGCCAGGGCTGCGCCGATGTGCGGCGCGCAGTGGCGTTCGCGCGCGACACCGGGCTGCCGCTCGCCGTGCGCGGCGGCGGCCACAATATCGCCGGCAGCGCGTTGTGCGACGACGGTCTCGTGATCGATCTTTCGCCGATGAAGTCGGTCAGAGTGGAGCCCGCCACGCGCCGCGCGTATGTCGAACCCGGCGCGACGCTGGGCGACTTCGATCACGAAGCCCAGGCGTTCGGCCTCGCCACGCCGCTTGGCATCAACTCGACCACCGGCGTGGCCGGACTCACGCTCGGCGGAGGATTCGGCTGGCTGAGCCGGCGCTTCGGCATGTCGGTCGATAACCTCGTCGCCGCCGACGTCGTGACCGCCGATGGCAATCTGCTGCGCGCGAGCGCCGATGAAAACGCCGATCTGTTCTGGGCGATTCGCGGCGGCGGCGGTAACTTCGGCGTGGTCACGATGTTCGAGTTCGCGCTGCATCCGGTGGGGCCCGAAGTCTACGGCGGACTCGTCGTACTGCCGTTCGACGCCGCGAAAGAGGCGCTCGCACAGTATCGCGAAGCCGCCGCGGCGATGCCGGAAACGCTCACGGTCTGGAGCGTATCGCGCCTCGCGCCGCCATTGCCGTTCCTGCCGCCCGAGGTGCACGGCAAGCCGATCATCGCGTTCGCGGTCTGCTACACGGGCGCGCTGGAAGACGGCCCGAGCGCGGTGGAGCCGGTGCGCCGTTTCGGTCAGCCCTATGGCGAGCATCTTGGGCCGATGCCCTACGCCGCGTGGCAAAAGGCGTTCGATCCGTTGCTCACGCCGGGTGCGCGCAATTACTGGAAATCGCACAATCTCGCCGCGCTGCCGGACGCCCTCATCGACACGTTGAGCGACGCTATTGCCACGCTGCCCTCGCCCCAGTGCGAAATATTCTTCGGGCAAATCGGCGCGGCGACGCAACGCGTGGCCGCCGACGCGATGGCCTATCCAAACCGCGATGCGCTCTACGTCATGAACGTGCACGGCCGCTGGACCGAACCCGAGGACGACGCCCGCTGCATTGCCTGGGCGCGCGGATTTTTCGAAGCGTCGAAGCCCTACGCGCTCGGCAGCGTGTATGTGAACTTCCTGACCGAAGACGAACGCGCGCGCGTCGAGGCGGCTTACGGGCCGAACATGCAGCGTCTCATCGCCATCAAGACGCGCTACGACCCGGACAACCTTTTCCGGTGCAACCAGAACATCCTGCCCGAAGCCCGGCAGGCAGCGGGCAGTTGACTCGAACGACGCGCCAGCCGTGCTCGCGCCTGCCCGAAATGTCGAACGCGCGCGGAGGCATTTGATGAGCACGGCTGCGATGGCGTTCGTGACGAAAGCCCGCGCGCGTCTTCCAACCCGATGTCAACATACGAGGAGCCGTCATGTCGACCTATGTGGTTCTTGCGCAGTTCACCGACCAGGGCATTCGCACTGTCCGCAACAGCGCGCAGCGCGCCGGCCAGGCCGCGGAAATGGCCAAAACCTTCGGCTGCGAAATGAGGGAAATTTATTGGACGCTAGGGAAATACGACATTGTCACGATCGTCGAAGCACCGGACGAGCAGAGCTTCATGGCGTTCGGCCTTGCGCTCGGATCGCTCGGCAATATCCGCACGCAAACGCTGCGTGCGCTGAGCAAGGACGAGTTCGGCGCCGTACTTGGCAAGCTGCCTTGAGGCTCGAGGCGGCGCGCTGAACGAGGAACACAGGTGTCCACCTGGTTTTGAGGCGGGCACCTGTCGTTGATGATTACGCCCCGCTGCACCGCAACATTTCCGCGCTATTCCCCCCTTCCCCCAAAAACCACCTACTCTTAAATATCGGGCTATTCCATTTGCCCGTCCGGACGTTCCGATGCGCGCTCATCGCCCCACCCGGGCGGCGGAGCACGACGCGCCTCCGCCCCCTCGTCGCCCGCCGCGCCATCCGCTGCCGGCGCGGCTCGCGCGCGCCGCGCTTTTTGCGGCGCTGCTGGTGGTTTGCGCGGCGGTGGCGGCACTCAACGCCACGGCTCAGGCGCAGCCTGCTCAGGCGGCTGCACAGCGCGCGGTCGTCGTGATGACCGTCAACGGCGCCATCGGCCCCGCCAGCGCCGATTTCATCGTCCGCACGCTCGAGCGCGCCGCACAGCAGCACGCGCAGCTCGCGATTCTCCAGCTCGACACGCCCGGCGGACTCGACACCTCGATGCGCCAGATCATCAAGGCGATCCTCGGCTCGCCCGTGCCGGTGGCCGCGTTCGTCGCGCCTGGCGGCGCGCGCGCCGCGAGCGCGGGCACTTATATCGTCTACGCAAGCCATGTCGCGGCCATGGCGCCCGGCACCAACCTCGGCGCGGCCTCGCCGGTGCAGCTCGGGATCGGCGGCATGGGCGGCGCGCCAAATCCGCCCGGCGCGCCAGGCGCGGCCTCGGGCGGGCAGGCCAGCGACAAGACCAATGACAAGGCCACTGACAAAGCCACTGACAAAGCCAACGACAACGCCACCGACAACGCCTCCACCGAAGCACGCAAGGTCATGCACGATGCCGCCGCCTATATTCGCGGCCTCGCGCAGCTGCGCGGGCGCAACGCTACATGGGCGGAGCGCGCGGTGCGCGAGGCGGTGAGCCTGTCCGCCAGCGAGGCGCTCGACCAGCACGTGATCGACCTTATCGCGCAAGACCCCGCCGATCTCGCGCACCAGCTCGACGGCCGCACCATCGCCACGGCGGCCGGCACGATGCGCATCGAAACCGCGCACGCGCCGCTCGTGTATGTCGCGCCCGACTGGCGCAATCGCTTTCTCTCCATCGTGGCCGATCCGAACGTGGCGTTGATCCTGCTGACGATCGGCATCTACGGCCTGTTCTTCGAGTTCGCGAATCCCGGCTTCGTGCTGCCCGGCGTGGCCGGCGGAATCTGCCTGCTGGTCGGCCTCTTCGCGATGCAGCTTCTGCCCATCAACTATGCGGGGCTCGGCCTCGTGATGCTGGGGCTCGCGTGCCTGATTGCCGAAGCGTTCCTGCCCACGTTCGGCGTACTCGGCTTTGGCGGCATCGTCGCGTTCGCCGTGGGCGCGCTCATGCTGATCAACACCGACGTGCCCGGCTACGGCATTCCGCTGCCGCTGATCGCGGGCCTCGCGCTCGGCGGCGCGGCGTTTGTCGCGGCGGTCTCCAGCGTGGCGCTGCGCGCGCGCCGCCGCCCGGTGGTGAGCGGCTCGGAAGCGATGGTCGGCAGCATCGGCGAGATCATCGACGAAGGCCTGACGCCCGATCACGCGTTGGCCTCGGGATGGGCGCGCGTGCATGGCGAACGCTGGCGCGTGACTTGCGAGGTGCCGCTCGCCACGGGCAGCCAGGTGCGCGTGACGGGTCGCCACGGCCTGCTGTTGAGCGTCGCGCCGCTGCACGAAGCGCCGCTGCGCGAAGCACATCACGGAGGACATTCATGATCGGTTATACCTTCGGTTTCACGAGTCTGCTGATTGTGCTGGCCATCATGCTCGCCGTTTCGGCCATTCGCATTTTCAGGGAGTACGAGCGCGGCGTGGTGTTCATGCTCGGCCGCTTCTGGAAGGTCAAGGGGCCGGGGCTCGTGCTCATCATTCCCGTCGTGCAGCAGGCGGTGCGCATCGATTTGCGCACTGTCGTGTTCGACGTGCCCGCGCAGGACGTGATCACGCGCGACAACGTTTCGGTGAAGGTCAACGCCGTGGTCTACTTTCGCGTGGTCGATCCGGAAAAAGCCGTGATTCAGGTCGCGCGCTTTTTCGAGGCCACGAGCCAGCTCGCGCAAACTACGCTGCGCGCGGTGCTGGGCAAGCATGAACTCGATGCGTTGCTCGCGGAACGCGAGCAATTGAACGCCGACATTCAGAAGACGCTCGATGCGCAAACCGATGCGTGGGGCATCAAGGTCTCCACCGTCGAGATCAAGCATGTGGACCTCAACGAGACGATGATTCGCGCCATCGCGCGCCAGGCCGAAGCAGAGCGCGAGCGACGCGCGAAAGTGATTCATGCGGAAGGCGAACTTCAGGCATCCGAAAAGTTGCTGCAAGCCGCGCAGCGGCTCGCGCAGCAGCCGCAGGCCATGCAGCTGCGCTATTTGCAGACGCTCACCACCATCGCCGCCGACAAGAACTCGACCATTGTGTTTCCGTTGCCGATCGATTTGCTCAGTTCGCTGCTGGAGCGCTTTAACGGGCCACAGGGGAATTGAAAAGGCACATGACCTGGTCGTCACCCCGCGCGCCGCCGTGCGCGAGCATGGCTACCAGGCACCTCATGAATTCCACCACCGCACGCAAACGTCCAGGCCTTCGGCAACGCGTGCCGGGCGCGACCGGCACCATCGCCGTTGCGCAACTGTTCGGCACCTCGCTGTGGTTCAGCGCGAACAGCACGGCCGCCGACCTGATGCGCGTCTGGCACGCCACGGCTAGCGACATCGGCTGGCTCACCAGCGCCGTGCAGATGGGTTTCATTCTCGGCACGCTCTATATATCGTCGAGCGGCATGGCGGACCGCTACGCCGCAAGCCGGATTTTCGTGTTGAGCGCTTTGGCGGGTGCGCTCTTTAACCTGGGTTTCGCGTGGCTCGCGACTGGCCTCGTCAGCGGGGCCGTGCTGCGCTTTTGCGTGGGTGTGTGTCTGGCCGGCATCTATCCGATGGGGATGAAGCTGATCGTCGGATGGGCGCCCGAGCGAACCGGTCAGGCGCTCGCGCAACTCGTCGCCATGCTCACGCTCGGCACCGCGCTTCCGCATGCGATGCGTTTCGTTGGCGCGGGCTTTCCGTGGCAACTCGTGATTACCGCTTCGTCGGTGCTCGCGCTGCTTGGCGCGGCGCTCGTCGGCGCACTCGGCGAGGGGCCGCACGCCCGCATGGCACGCTCCTCTGCCGGCAGCGCGCATGCCACGGCCAGCACCTGGGCGACATTCCGCATTCGCGCATTTCGCGCGGCGGCCTTCGGCTACTTCGGCCATATGTGGGAGCTCTACGCGTTCTGGACCACAGTGCCGCTGCTGATTTCGCGCACCGCGCTGCTGGGTGCTTTTCCACGCATGGGCGTGTCGGGTCTTGCGTTCTGCGTCATCGGCGTGGGCGCGCTCGGTACGTTGATTGGCGGCGCGTTGTCGCGACGCATCGGCAGCGCCAGGGTCGCGCTTGGCGCGCTCGCGATGTCGGGCCTGTGCGCACTGACCTTCTCTATCGCGTGGCGGCTGCTTTCGCCCACGATGCTCGCGGTGTTGCTGCTGCTCTGGGGCGCGTCCGTGATCGCCGATTCTCCGCAATTCTCGGCGCTCACGGCAAAGGCGTGCCCGCCCGGCGGCGTGGGCGGCGCGCTGGCAATCCAGAATTCGATCGGCTTTGCGATCACGGTGGTCTCGATCGCCGCCACTACCGCGCTGTTCGGCTACATCGGCGTGGATGCAACCTGGCTGCTCGTGCCCGGTCCGTTGCTGGGCCTGACCGGCTATGCCGCGACGATGCGCGACGCGCGCGGCGGCCGCACGAGCGGGTCCGTCTGAATGGCTGTGCAGCGCGGCCGCGCTGCACAGCGGCTTCGAGCGTCTTTCGAGGATCGCCAGGAGCGTGGGCGCGTATTTCATGGTCGACATGGCGCACTACGCGGGCCTCGTGGCCTCGGGCCGATTTGCACCAAAACCTGCCAGGCGGGTATGGGACCAAAGTCCAATACCAGCAGTCTCCCGCCTCGCGTACGCTTGAACCGGCACTGCCCGCGGACCGGCTGCGACGCGCCCCGCGCCGCGCAAGCCTATGTCAGGGAGACCCAGGCATGAGAACCCCGCAACACGGATTTTTCCGGCGAGCCCGCATCGGCGTGGCCTGCGCGCTGCTATTCGGGCTCGGCGCGACAAACGCGCTCGCGCGCCAGCACTTCAGCACGCCGGATGCGGCGATGACGGCTTTCGGCCAGGCCGTGCTGAACAACGACGAACCGGCGATGCAAAACATGCTGGGCGAGCATTTCCGCGACGTCATCCCGCCGGTCGACGACGCCGTCCGGGCGCAGTTCATCAAAGCATGGGGCGTCGCTCACGCCATCCGGCAATCGGACGGGCGCGCGGTCATCGCGGTCGGCAACGATGGCTGGACCTTGCCCATCCCCATCGTCAAGTCGGCCGGCGGCTGGCAGTTCGACACCGCCGCAGGCGCGAAAGAAATGCGCCTGCGACGCATCGGACGCAACGAGCTTGCCGCAATCCAGGTCCTGCAGGCGATCCGCGACGCCGAGGACGAATACGCCGAGACCACCCACGACGACGGGACGATGATGGTCTACGCGAGCAAACTGTCGAGCTCCCCCGGGAAGCACGACGGCCTGTACTGGCCGACTGGCCCGGGAGAATCCCCGAGCCCGCTTGGGCCCGCGTTCGAAGGCGCCGGCGCGCAAAACGAGGGCAAAGACGGCTATTACGGCTATCGCTACAAGATTCTCACCTCGCAAGGGCCCGGCGCCCAGGGCGGCGCGCTCAATTACGTTCTCGACGGCAAGCTGTTTGCCGGCTTTGCGGTCATGGCATGGCCGGCGCGCTACGGCGATACCGGGGTGATGAGTTTCATCGCGAACTATACGGGCCAGGTCTATCAGCGCGACCTCGGACCGAATACCGCTGCGCAGGCAGCGGCCACGCAATCCTTTGACCCCGGCCACGGCTGGAGGAAGGTATCGCCATGACGCGCCGGACCTATGCCGTTTCGTGTTGCGCCCTGCTGGCGCTTGCCGGATGCCAGACTGCTGTCGCGCCGCCAGCGGCCGGCCCGGCAGCTGTAGCGCCGTCCGCCGCGCTACCCGCCGCGAGCGGCGCGAGCAGCGCGCAAGCCCAGAACGAACCCGCGCCGTACCGGAGCGAGGAAATCGAGGCCATGGTCGCGCCGATCGCGCTTTATCCGGACGCACTCCTGTCCCAGGTGCTGATGGCGTCCACCTATCCGATGGAGGTCGCGCTTGCCGCCCGCTGGCTCAAGGCGCACCCGGATCTCAAGGGTGAGGCCGCAATCAAGGCGGTGCAGAGCGAGACGTGGGACGTCAGCGTGAAATCGCTGGTCGCGTTCCCGCAGATCCTCGAGCCGATGAACGACAAGCTCGACTGGACCCAGAAACTCGGCGACGCTTTCCTGGGCCAGCCGAAAGACGTGCTCGACGCCGTGCAGCGGCTACGTGCGCGCGCGAAGCAATCGGGACACCTCGAATCGAATGAGCAGCAGACCGTGATCGTGGAGGCCCCGGCCGGCGGCGCAGTTGGCGGCGAGACGATCGTGCGCATCGAGCCCGCGGATCCTGCGGTGATCTATGTGCCGGTCTACGATCCCGCCGTCGTCTACGCCGGGTGGGCCTACCCGGCGTTCCCGTACTACTACTGGCCGCCCTATCCCGCGTACTATCCCGGCGCCGCCTTCGGTTTTGGCGTCGGCCTGATCGCGGCAGCGGCGATCTTCGGCAACTGCAACTGGAATGGCGGCGATGTGTATGTCGACCATCGCAAAGCCACCAACATCGACCGCAATTTCGAACGCGGCAAGCCCGATGGCAACCGACGCTGGCAGCATGATGCGAAACACCGCCAGGGCGTGGCCTATCGCGACAATGCCACGCGCCAGAAATACGGCCGCGGCAGCGCCGGCGCGGACGGGCGCGGCGGCTTTCGGGGCCGGGACGCGGCCGCTGGACGCGACAACGGATTCCAGGGCTTGGGTGGCGGCGGCAATGCCGTACGGCAAGATATCAATCGTGCGAACTCGAGCCTGCAAAGGGGAAGCGGCACTGCGCGCAGCACCGGATGGGGCGCAGGAGGCTTCGGCGGCGGCAGAGGCGGTGGCAGGCGGCGTTAAGCGCGAGCTTCGCTCCACGGTTCAAAGATGGAAAAGCGCTACACTGGCCAGCACCAGCAGATCAACCCGACGAGGCTTGCCATGCCGGCTCTCCATGCTGTGCGCTCAGGTCGCCTCTTCTGCGCCTTCCTTTGTGTCCTTTTCCTGTGCAGCGCGTGTGTGGGGTTGACCGGCCAGGAGCCGCTCAGAGTCAGCGTGGCGGGCATCGACCCGCTCCAGGGCGAAGGACTGGAGATGCGCTTTAACGTTAAGCTGCGCATCCAGAATCCCAACGACTCGCCGGTCGAATTTAGCGGTGCGTCACTGCAACTGAACCTCAACGGCCAATCCTTCGCCAGCGGTGTTAGCGATCAGAGCGGGGTCGTGCCTCGATTCGGTGAAACCGTGATCGTCGTGCCATTGACCGTGCCCGCATTCGCCGCCGTGCGCCAGGCATTCGCCTTCGGGGGCGGCGTGAAGGCGGGCCGCATCCCCTACGAGGTCCGTGGGCGCTTGGCGGGCGGCATCGGCGGCGGTACTCGCTTCGTCGACCAGGGCAAGCTGTCGCTGCCAACGAGCAGCTTGATGGGCGACTGACGGGACTCCGGTCCAATGGCCCACGCATAGCCGCCATGCGCACGCATTCAACTACCGAAGTAGAGCGTGCAAAAGCTGACCGGACCGACACAGTTCGGCTCCGCCTTGCCAGCCGCCGATGGTCTGGCGACGCCCGACGCGCCCGAACCCGACATCTCTGCGCCGACGCCGCTTGCGTTTTGCTGGTTGCCAGCCATCTGGTGCCCGTCGTCCTGGCGGACTTCGGCACCGGTCTTTTCCTGAGCGAACGCGTTGGTCGCGGCGCTAGCCGATGCAAGAATGGCAATGGAAAGACCGAATACAAGATGCTTTTTCATTTCGAACTCCTACATTTAKATCCGTTAAATTTCGCTTGCTGCATCATGCTGAACTCAGCTTGATTCGACTTTATTCCCGGATTTTTTGTGGCGAACCGATTCTCTTCCCGCACATCAGGCGACGGCGCGCATCGCGACCGGCGTGCTTTGCGTGCCACTGGCTGCGTTTGCAGGATCGATACGGAACTGCTCGACCGCGAAGTCGATGAAGCTGCGCGCTTTCATCGTCAGGTAGTTGCGGCCTGGGTATACGATGAAGACGTGCTGCATGCCGCCGCTTATGTCGTACGCGTTGAGCACGGACAGCAGCACGCCGCGCGCGATGTCCTCGGTAACGAGGGGCAGCGGCAACAGTGCAATCCCCATGTTGGCGAGCGCCGCGGCACGCACGGTGACGTAGCCGCTCGCAGTGAGCGGTCCGTTCACGCTCACGCGCTGCAGACCCTCCGCATTGGCGAACGTCCAGCTGCGCGGCGCGTCGGAAACCGCGAGCAGGTCGTGCTGCGCGAGTTCCCCCGGCGTGCGCGGCACGCCTTTGCGCGCGAGATAGCCGGGCGCGGCCACCACGATCTCCTTCATAGAAGTGAGTTCGCGGCTCACGAGCGAGGCGTTGACCTGCTGGTGGTCGGTGGCGAAGCACACGTCGAAACCGCCTTCGATCATGTCGATGTGGCCGTCGTACGCGGTCACATCGAAATCCACGCGCGGGTTCGCGCCGCGATACGCACCGAGCAGCGCGGCGAGCGCACCGCTTGCGAACACCGAAGGCGCAGCAATGCGCAGCACGCCGCTCGGGTCGCACGTGGCGCGTACGAGCTCGGATTCCACTTCGTCGAGCTTTTCTATCACGGCGCGGCAGCCGTCGAAATAGAGGCGGCCCGCCTCGGTGAGCGAGAGCCTGCGCGTGGAGCGGTTCAGGAGGCGCAGGTTCAGATGCGCCTCCAGCATGCTGACGCTGCGCGTGACGGCTGCGGCGGACATGCCGAGCTGATCGCCCGCGCGGCTAAAGCTGCTCAGGTCGACGACACGCGTGAAGACGCGCATGGCTTGTAGCTGGTCCATATGACGGGTCCTGGCCGATGAAGGCGGAAAGCTCGGGGCAGCGCGGACGAGGGCAGGCGCCACGCGACTCAATGCTGCGGGAACAGCGGAACTCCTCTCGACTGGATTCAGAAAGCCGCGCGCCGGTTCGATCCGGAGCGCTTCCAGGGCGGGTTTCAAGTGCAATACCGCCCACCCGGCCGCTTTATTCCCGATCCTGAACACGTCCCTTATCCGCCTGCCTTCACGTCTCTCTCGTCGAATCCGGGAATAACCGGCACGAGTTCGCGGTATTGCAGTCGTGGCACACGAAATGAGGGAAACGAAATGGACATCATCGACAGGGCTCGTGCGTCGGGATTGACCGTTATCCTCGACGGCAGGATTGGCCGCGAGGAATACCAGAGCGTATGCGGTTCGATATCGGCATTACAGCGCTTCGCCGAATCGCTGCTTCAATGCGCGGCGATTGAGCAGGACAGCGCGCCGCACCGGTCAACGGCGCCCAGCGCGTCTGGTCGCGAATCTGGTCGCGAATCTGCTCAATTACGCCGGCGCATCAACAAGCTCGCGAGAATAGCGGGCGCCATTTCGACGCCCGCTCGAAGGATGCCGCGCCTCGCTCATTGGAGGCGGAAGTGAGCGTCAGGGTGCAATCCATTCTGCGCCCGCTTCAACTAGCATCGGGCCTCGTGATGCTGACTTATCTCTTGCTGCATCTGGTCAATCACGCGCTCGGGATCTGGTCGCTCGACCTGGCCGGGCGCGGTCTCGTACTCGCCCTGCGGCTCTGGCGCAGCATACCCGGAACGATCGCGCTCTACGGTGCTGCAACCCTGCATTTCACGCTGGCTTTGCACACGATATACGGGCGGCGCCACTGGGCGCTGCCGCCCGCGGAATGGATCCGCCTTTGGGCAGGGCTCAGCCTGCCGCTCCTGCTTATCCGCCATGCGGTGACAACGCGGCTTGCGTCTTCGCTCTATGGCTTCGAACCCGACTACGAACGCGTCATTGTCGTACTGCTTACGAGCGGCACGCAGGGCCTCCAACTGGCGCTGCTTGCGCCCGGCTGGATCCACGGATGCCTCGGGCTGTGGTTCCGGTTGCGCCGCTTTGCGCAGGCGCGTCGCCTGCGGCCCGCGCTGCTGGCGTTCGTTGTCCTGTTACCGCTGCTGTCGGCTGCGGGCTTTATCCGGATGATGCGAGCCGTCGTTGGACAGAGTCGCATTCTTCCGCCCGCCGATGCCACGCTCGTGATCCACCAGGCAGCCCTCAATGCTACGCGTCACAATCTCGTCGCTCTGTATCTAGCGCTGATTGCCAGTGCGTTGATCCTGGGTCAGTTGCGCAACGCCTTTGAACGTCGAAAGCTGCGAAAACATCCGGTGGGCTCGCGCGCCTGAGAGGTTAATGATGTTCCTTATGCACACTTTGTAGAGGTCGACCCATGTCCAAATTTCACGTGTTGTCAGGAACATTGCTTCGCTCCGGAATTTCGCTGATTCTTTCGGCCTCCCTGGCAAAAACCTGCGTGGAGAGACAGTGTGGGTGAGACCAATAGAGACGACGCTGCCCGCAGCAGCCGTTTCCAGCAAATGGCGTTGCCGCATCTCGATGCCGCGTACAACCTCGCGCGCTGGCTGAGCGGCAACTCCAACGATGCCGACGACATCGTGCAGGAAGCGTTCATGCGTGCATTCCGCTTCTTCGATACGTTTCGCGGCGACACCGCGCGCCCCTGGCTGCTGGCGATTGTACGGCGGACCTGGTACACGGAGTGGCGCAGGCGCAAGTCGTCGCACGAGGTTGCCGGGTTCGACGACAACCTCGACGATGCCACGATCGACGAGTGGAGCGCTGCATGCGCCGATCCGCAAACGCTCCTCATCCGCGACGAGGACACACGTCTCGTGCATGCGGCGCTGGATCAGCTGCCGGTCGAATTTCGCGAGGTGCTGATACTGCGCGAACTGGAGGAACTGAGCTATCGCGAGATTGCGGAGATTGCCGACCTGCCTGTGGGCACCGTGATGTCGCGCCTGGCGCGTGGGCGCCGCAAGCTGGCCGCGCTGCTGAGCGCATTGCAGACGCGTGGCGTGAAGTCGCCATCCCGCGGCGAAAGCGCTAACGCCCGCCGAAGCAGTGCATCGAGCGATGCGAGCGACCTGCCAGGCGCGTTACGCGGCGGCTTGGCCCCGCGCCACAATCCAGGCGCCATCAGAGGGGAGATGCCAGATGGACTGTAAAGATGCAAGGCCGCTGCTGGACGCGAGCGTCGACCGGGAGCTGTCGCCACCCGATGAGCATCGCCTGCAGCGCCACGTTAAGGGCTGCGACGCATGCCGTCGCGAAAGCGAGGCGGTGCGCGCGGTCAGCCGCGCGGTGCGCCGCGCCGAGTATTACCGTGCGCCCGAAGGGCTTCGCGCGCGGATAGCCGCCTCGTTACCGGCCGCCCCGCTGTCGGTCGATGCGGACGAAACGCATGACAGGGAGGCTCCCACGCGCAAGCAGAAACGCTTTGTATGGCTCGACGGCTGGCGGATTCCGCATGGAGGCGGCTTCGGGACAGGCGGCGGCAGCACCGCCTCCGGCAAAGGCGCGCGCGCCGGCTGGCTGACGGGATCAACAGGGCTAACAGGTCTGACAGGTCTGGCGATTGCGCTATGCGCGGTGGCGGCGGGCGTGGTCTTGACGCTGGCTCGTCCGGTCGACAACAGCCCGTTCGTCGACGAACTCGTGTCGAGCCACGTCCGGGCCCAGCTTTCAGGGCGCGACATCGACGTCATTTCGTCCGATCAGCATACGGTGAAACCGTGGTTCAACGGCCGGATCGACTATGCGCCTCCAGTCGAAGACTTGACTGCGAGCGGCTTCCCCCTGGTGGGGGGCCGGCTCGACTACCTCGGACATCGGCGGGTGGCGGTCCTGACTTATCACTATCGCAAGCATGTGATCGACGTGTATGTGTTCCCGGACTCCGCCCAGGCTGCCGCGGGCCCAGCCGGGGCGACTGGCCGCGAAGGCTACTCGCTGGCGCGCTGGCGCGACAGCGGGATGACCTGGTGGGCGATCACAGACGCTGGTCCCGAAGCGCTGAGCGCGTTCGAAGCGGCGCTGAAGACCCGACTGCATGGGAGTGGGTGATATCAGGTTGACAAACCCCTGATTACCCAGTGGAATCATAAAACCGCCGTGGATCACGCCGGATGACCCCGTCTAACGAGGGCTCAAAAAATGGATTTCGCACCCGTTGCCATCCGCACCGTCGCGCTCGTCGGGCACGCCGGTTGCGGCAAGACCTCGCTCGCAGAAGCGCTGCTGCATCAAGGCGGCGCGCTCCACGCACCGGGCAGCGTGAATCGCGGCACCGCCCTCTGCGATTTCGATCCACTGGAGCGCAAATATCATCACTCGCTTAATTCCGCGCTTGCGCATCTGGACTATCAGGACACGCGCATTTATCTGCTCGATACGCCGGGCTATCCCGACTTCGCGGGCCTGTCCATCAGCGCGCTCGAAGCCGTGGAAACCGCGGCCATCGTGATCGACGCGCGCACCGGCATCGAGATGACCAGCAGCCGCATGATGGCCTGGGCGCAGCAGCGCAAGCTGTGCCGGATGATCGTCGTGAACGGCATCGACGGCGAAAAAGTCGATCTTCCCGGCCTGCTCGCGCAAATTCAGGAATTATTCGGCAAGCAGTGCCTGCCCATCAATCTGCCCGCGCAAAACGGCAGCGACGTGGTGGACTGCTTTTTTAACCCCTCGGGGGTGGCCGATTTTCATTCGGTGGAAGCGGCGCACAATGCGCTCGTGGACCAGGTCATTGAACTGGACCCGGAATTAATGGAGCTGTACCTGGAGCAAGGCGAAGCCATACGCCCCGAGCAATTGCACGAACCCTTCGAGCGCGCGCTGCGCGAAGGACATCTGGTGCCGGTGTGCTTCACTTCGGCGGCAACGGGCGCGGGCATCGCGCAATTGCTCGACGTGTTCGTGCGTTTGTTGCCCAACGTCACCGAGGGCAATCCGCCGCTCTTCTATCGCGAGGCCGAGGGCAAGCGCACGCCCGTGCAAGCGGAACCGGACCCCGACAAACACGTGCTCGCGCACGTTTTCAAGATCGTGGTGGACCCGTACATCGGCAAGGTGGCCGTGTTCCGCATCCATCAGGGCACGGTCACGCGCGACAGCCAGCTCTATATCGGCAATGGCCGCCAGCCCTTCAAGGTCGCGCATCTGCTGATGCTGCAGGGCAAGGATCACACCGAGATCCAGCGCGCCGGCCCCGGCAATATCTGCGCGGTGGCCAAGGCCGACGACATCAGCTTCGACGACGTGCTGCACGACGCCCCCGAGGATGGCGATATCCACCTCACGCCGTGCGAGTTTCCCAATCCGATCTACGGTCTCGCCATCGAGCCGGCGCGGCGCGGCCACGAGCAGCGGCTCTGGGAGGTCCTGCAAAAGCTCGCCGCCGAAGATCCCTGTTTGCTGATCGAGCACCCCGAGGGCACCAACGAGACTGTCGTGCACGGCCTGGGCGAACTGCATCTGCGCTACATGCTCGAACGCCTCACGGACCAGCACAAGCTCGAAGTCATCACGCGGCCGCCCACCATCGCCTGGCGCGAGACCATCGGCGGCAAGGCGGAGGGCCATTGCCGCCACAAGAAGCAGACGGGCGGCGCGGGCCAGTTCGGCGAGGTCATGCTGCGCGTCGAGCCGCTGCCGCGCGGCGCGGGCTTCGAATTCGTCGATGCGGTCAAGGGCGGCGCGATTCCCTCGCAGTTCATTCCCGCCGTAGAGAAAGGCATTCAGCAGGTGATCGAAAACGGGCCGCTCGCAGGCTTCCCGATGCAGGACGTGCGCGTGACCGTGTACGACGGCAAGAGCCATCCGGTCGATTCGAAGGAAGTGGCGTTCGTTACGGCCGGGCGCAAGGCCTTTATCGATGCGGTGCTCAAGGCGCAGCCCATCGTGCTCGAACCCATTGTCGACATCGAGGTGATGACGCCCGAAGCGGCCATGGGCGATATCATCGGCGATCTCTCTTCGCGGCGCGGGCAGGTGCACGGCACGCGCACGGTGGGCGGCCATGCGATGGTGATCGCGGGCAAGGTGCCGCTCGCCGAACTCAACGACTACCAGTCGCGCCTGAATTCGCTGGCGGGCGGCCACGGCAACTACAGCATCCAGCTAAGCCACTACGATCCTGTGCCGCCCTCGCAGCAGGACAAGCTCGCGGCGCAGCACAAGGCGCGCGGCGAAAGCGTGGAGTAATTGCGTGTAATTTGCGTGCAACGCAGGCTACGCGTCTCGCAGGCCCGCGCCGCAATCAGAACGCGACCGTGGCGCTCGCCTGCTACGTCGACGTGCTCTTCAGGCGGTTGCTGCTCGAAATGGTCGGCACCCAGCGCAGGCTCGCCGAAACCGGCAGCTTGCCGCCGATCTTCGTGTCATAGATGATGATCGGCCCCATGGCGAAGTCGTGCCCGACGAAGCCGTCGAGCCGGTTCGCGATCGGGCCGGTGTCCTTGCCGAGCAACTGCACCGTGCCCATCACCACCCCCACGCCCAGGCCATTGGCAAACTTCTTCAGGCCCATGACAGCGAGCGTCAGCAACGGCGCGTTCTGATATTGAGTCGCCGGGTTGCGCGTGTAGAACTGCAGCCCGAGCACGCCGTCGAATTCGAGGCCGTATTGCGGCACGCGCTTCGTATAGGCCACTTGCGGCACGAAGGTCCAGTTGTTCAGGCTCGGGTCGCCAGCGCATGAATGTCGTATTGGCCGGTGGGCGCCCAGAAGTTGAAGCTCGGCGCGAGATGGTCGTTCTGGCTAAAGCTGTAGCCGGCGATGATCGGCGTGAAGTACATGTCGCAGAGGTTCGACGCCCGATCGGTCGTCGTGCGCCCCGCCCGCCCCACGGCGGAGGTGGCCGTGACCTCTTCCCACACATAGGGCAGCGTGAAAGCCGATGCGAAATCCCAGCCGCCGAACTTGCCCCAGCCACGCTCGATCGTCGCGAGCGTGAACGAAACCTTGCCGTCGAGGCCAAGCGACTCTTGCCCGCCGATCGGCACGCCGTGGCTGCCGCTGATCGAGCCGTTGAGATAAAGCTCCTGCACGTTCACGACCCACACATCCGCCGGCGGAAGACAGGTCATATTCGCGTCCGGGATTGGCGCGTCCTGGATTGGCAGCACAGGCTTGCTTGTCGACGGCCATCCCCTGCCCAGCCGAATCAGCGCGAATTAATTACTCGACAACGAACGCCCGTATTTTTCAAATTCCACAGACGATTGCCGTGGTTTAGACATAACGATTGAGGGGCTTGAGAGGACGCTCAGGCTTGGCGCGCCGGCGCGCTAACGCCGCCTGGCGTTTCCGTACCCGCAACATAGCGGGTGCGTTCTATGTGCCGGCGGGCAAAAAATGGCTTACTCCTCGCATCGCTACGATACCTGGAGACCCTCACATGTCCATCGACGTTCGCTCACACCAGTACGTCCTGACCCTGTCCTGCCCGAGCGCCGCCGGACAGGTGGCCGCCGTCGCCAGTTTTCTGGACGGCCACCATTGCTACATCGACGAACTGACCGTCTTCGACGACGACATCAGCTCGCGCTTTTTCCTGCGCTGCGTCTTTCACGAAGTGATTCGCGGAGGCAACGGCGAGCTCGACCTCGCGAGCCTGCGCAGCGAGTTCGAGTCCACGGCGCGCAAACATGAGATGACGTGGGCGATCCACGACCTGCAGGTCCGGCCCAAGGTGCTGATCCTCGTGTCGAAGCTCGAACACTGCCTGGCCGACCTGCTGTTCCGCTGGCGCATGGGCGAATTGCAGATGGATATTGCGGCCATCGCCTCGAACCATGCCGATTTCGAGCCGCTCGCGCGCCAGCACGGGCTGCCGTTCCACCATCTGCCGGTCACGCCGGAAACGCGTCAGCAGCAGGAAGCCGCGATCCTCGACCTGTTCGAATCGACGGGGTCCGAATTGCTCGTGCTCGCGCGCTACATGCAGATTCTCTCCGACGAAACCAGCAAGCGTCTCGCCGGCTGCGCCATCAACATCCACCATTCGTTCCTGCCCGGCTTCAAGGGCGCGCGCCCCTATCACCAGGCGCACGTGCGCGGCGTGAAGCTGATTGGCGCGACGGCCCACTTCGTCACCGACGATTTGGACGAAGGCCCGATCATCGAGCAGGAAGTGCAGCGCGTGGATCACACCTGCGATCCGGAGCGGCTGCTCGCCGTGGGCCGCGACGTCGAGTGCGTGACGCTCGGGCGCGCCGTGAAGGCATTCCTGGAGCGCCGCGTGTTCATCAACGACGGCCGCACGGTGGTGCTCTGAGCGTTGTGTTCAACCCCGATGGCGGCGCTGCGCCTCCTGTGCGAGGCAGGCCAGCGCCGTTTCGCTGAGCCGGGCCGTCACGCGCTGCGCGTAGTCGTGATGCCGGCCCTCCAGCATGGCGCCGAGGCACCGCGCGCGCAGATAGCGCAGCAAGCCGATGCGCTGATGCCCACGCGCCATGCTCTGTTCGAGCAGCGCAAGCGCGGCGGCGGCGTCGCCGTGGCTGGCGCGCTGGTTGAGATCGACGGTTTTGGCGCGCGGCTGATGCGGCACGGTGGAGGGCCCTGGCGGTTGAATTCAGGTTGAATCAGGTTGAATCGGCCCCGCCGAGTGTCGCCAACCCGGCCATGCGCCGATAGAACAAATACGCCGTGGCCGCGGAACACCGTCGCCACGGGCCGCGCCATGGCGGACGAATTTCGCTTTGACGCAGATCCCTGACGCATAACCACAAGTGCCGGCGCGCCGGATAAGCGACGCTTGAGCGGACTGCAGCGCCGCGGGTTTTATGCGGATTTGGTATTCCCGGGCCGCAGACGTTCATTCGCATGCGTTTTCCCGAGCTACCCGCCGCCATGTCCGACCCGCTTCCGATCGCTCTCTCGCCCGACGCACAACCCAAGGAGCGCATCCGCTTCGGCATCGTGCTGCTGCCCAACTTCACGCTCACGGCTTTTTCGGGCTTCGTGGACATGCTGCGCCTCTCGGCCGACGACGGCGATTCGAGCAAGCCCGTGCGCTGCTCGTGGCGCGTGATCGGCGAGACGCTCGCGCCGGTGCGCGCGAGTTGCGGCATCCAGGTCACACCGTGGGAGACCTTCGAGGATGCCGAGCCCGTGGACTATCTCGTGGTCGTGGGCGGTCTGCTGCATTCGGGCCCGCAGGCAAGCGAAGAAACGCTGCGCCATATCCGCCGCGCGGCGGAGAACGGCACCACGGTGGTGGGCATCTGCACCGGCGTGTTCGCGATGATGCGCGCGGGCGTGCTGGAGAATCACCGCATCTGCGTAAGCTGGTTCCACTACTGGGACTTCATCGAGCGCTTTCCCAACGTGAATGCCGACGCGCTGGTGGCCGACCGGCTCTTCGTGATCGACCGCCGCCGCATTACCTGCTCGGGCGGGCGCGCGTCGATCGACGTGGCCGCCGCGATCCTGCTGCGCCACTTCGACCACGCGACCGTGCAGAAGGCGCTGCGCATTCTGCTGGTGGGCGAGATGCAGAAGGGCAACGCGCCTCAGCCGCATCCGCCGGGTCTGGAGCCCGCGACGCATCCGAAGGTCAAGCGCGCGATCCTGCTGATGGAGCAGCAAGTCGGGCGCAATATCCCGCTCGAAGAACTGGCCTGCAAGCTCAATCTCTCGCCGCGCCAGCTCGAACGGCTCTTCAAGGCCGAGACGGGCAAGAGCCCGCGCGCGTTCGCCAATGTGCTGCGCTTGCGTACTGCTGCGTGGCTGCTCACGAGTTCGGACCGCACTGTGGCCGATATCGCTTCGAGTTGCGGTTTCGCGGATGCCTCGCATCTCGGGCGCGAATTCCGCAAGCAGTTCGGCGTGCCGCCGATCATGTACCGCGAGCAGCGCAGCGGCGAGCGCAGTGGCCAGGACGGCTCGCAGATGGCGGACCTCGACGCGCTCCTTCGCACCGACCACCGGCTCGTGGCGGCTGAGGCAAACGTAGCCGCTTGCGCTGCGCTGCACTAGTCCTGCCGCGCTGCCCGAAGTTCGGGCTCGCTTCGGCGATCTGCCGCCCGTTAAGGCGACAGGCGACCATTCCATCTATTTAGCGGCGAACTCCACGTCTTGAAATAGCAACGACATTGGCGTCGAATGCGATTATGATTGCTGCCGCCGCGCGCGCCGATTTGATGTGATGCGTAAATCGCCATGCAATGAAGTGTTCCTGGGCACTGGCCGGAGCGGCTCCCTTCCACTTCCGTCGCTGCGCCACCGATATCCATGCCGGACGTCAACGCTCACTCCTTCGACACAAT
Source organism: Paraburkholderia sacchari (assembly GCF_000785435.2). Taxonomy (GTDB): domain Bacteria; phylum Pseudomonadota; class Gammaproteobacteria; order Burkholderiales; family Burkholderiaceae; genus Paraburkholderia; species Paraburkholderia sacchari. The sequence goes on from NZ_JTDB02000004.1 coordinate 612,175, forward strand.
CATCATCGGCGCAGGCTCGATGGGTCTGGCTGCCGGGTACTATCTCGCCCGGGCCGGCAACCGGGTGCTGCTGCTCGACGCCGAGGATCCGCCACATGCCATCGGCTCGCATCATGGCAGCACGCGCCTGATCCGTCACGCCTATGGCGAGGGGGCCGCATATGTCCCGCTGGCGTTGCGGGCGCAGGCGCTCTGGACGGAACTGGAACAGGAGACGGGGACGCCGCTCTTTGTTCGCACTGGTGTGGCCAACATCGGCTTGCCCGGCGACCACTTTCTGGACGAGGTCAGGCGAAGTGCTGCCCGTTACGGGCTGACGCTGGAGACGCTCGACGGTTGCGAGGCCCGCAACCGATGGCCGGCGTGGCGGCTGTGCGAAGAGCATATCGTCCATTTCGAACCCGATGCCGGTGTGCTGTATTGCGAGCACGCCGTTGGCGCTTACCGGAAACTCGCTGTCATGCAGGGCGCGACGTTGCGGACGAGCGCGGCGGTATTGCGCATCGAATGGCATGGCCCGGACAGCGTTGGTGTGGTGACCCGCGAGGGAGAACGGTTCTCCGCCCAGGCGCTTCTCGTGTGCGCGGGCAAACAGACACCCACGTTGATTGCACCGTTGGGCATGGCGCTCCCGGTGACACGCGTGCGCAAGAGCTTCGCATGGTTCGAACCAGCGCCGGATTTTGGCCCGGACCGGTTCCCCGGCTTCGCAATGGCGTCGGCGGCTGGCCAGTTTTACGGCTTCCCGGACCTGAACAGCGAAGGCCTGAAGGTCGGCCGGCATGACGGGGGACAGCCCGTTTCCGCAGACGCCGAGCTTGCCCCATTCGGTGCCGAGCCAACTGATCCTGGCGATCTGGAGAACTTCGTCCAGCAATTCCTCCCGGGAGCCGGAAGGTTACGGACGGGAAGGATCTGCGAATACGACGTCACGCCGGACGAGCATTTCATCATCGATACCGCGCCGGGCTGCCCGAACGTCCACGTCGCGACTGGCTTTTCCGGGCACGGCTTCAAGTTTGCCAGCGCGATCGGCGAGGCATTGGCCGAGCGCGTCATGTACGGCCAGAGTCGCGCAGATTTATCGCATTTCTCATTCGCCCGTTTCGCTGGCGCGGCGAGCCAGACCCGCTGAACCATCGTTCAAAACTAGCCGCCGCGCCTGACACGCTCCCAACCGTGTCGGACTGCCGTCTTGAACCGCTCCCAGGCGCTTTCCGGGTAGCGAGCCTCCCATGTCGCACGCGCTCGCGCTTCAACGCCCTGCCAGTCCGCCCCGCGGTAGCGCTCGTCGCGTCCAAGCATGGCCCCATGCGAGTGGGCACGGCGATACTCGTCGTAAGATGCGCCCGTGTTCTCATAATATGTCTCGTAATCCTCTCTAAATTCACTGTCGGCCTGGCCTGCGCCGTCCCGCGGGGTGCCGAGACCAGGATCGCCCATGTAGCCGCTGCCTAATGGATGCTGGGGATGCTGGGGATACTGGGGATGCTGGGGACCCTGTGGACGCTGGGCTTTCGACGCGGCGGAGGTGCCGTCAGTTGGCTGCGCAGCGTGCGATTTGAGACCCGCACAGGTATCCATGCGCCCGAACCCGGCCTGATCCACGCCCGATTCGTGCGACTGCTTCCCGGTGGGCGAGGTCGATCCTCGCGCTTCCGCACGCGTCGTTATCTGCCGCAGATTCGGATCGGTGGACGAAAATGCGGAGCCGTGCGCGTCTGGTCCTGCTGCGGCAGCATTGCCTGGGGAAGGCGTCGTTCGCACCGCCGACGCGTCCGGCGTGTCATCTTGCCGTGCGCGCATGGCTTCCTTCTGCATGGCATATTTGCCGGCCATCGCGCCATCTGGATGTGCCGGGTGTTCCGTATTTTCCGCTTTCGCAGAACCGGTATGCCATACGTTGGCGCGTTCCTCGATGTCAGCGGCGCCCGTTCGGCGCATCGCTTCAAGCGCAATGTCAACTTGCGTTTCAGAAACATCGGCGCTAACTATCGTGCCGCCGCGGCGGATGAATTCCCTGTAGTCCTCTGGATCCGGTGGATACTCTCCCTTCGTGAAAATGCGCGCGAACAACTGCTCGAGTTGTTCGAAGACTCTCCGGTGATGGTGGTGCGTATCGACAGCGCCCTGTAGATAGACACGTGGCCCCTTTTCGCGGGGAGCATCAACCGATATCGAGTAGATGGCAATATCCGCTTGCGCCACCCCAGCCTCACCCAGTGCGCGCTGTGCCGAGCGCGCGTTCGCGTAGCTTTCGTACACGCCTAACACGGTTGGCTTCATGACTTTCTCCTTGCGCAACTGACGAATTTGTCCTCGCCGTCGTAGCGCAACGCATGTGCCCGCATAGTTCGCGCAAAGCGCCGCACGCGCTTTTCATCATGCTCTCAAGGCGCTCGGCGGGCGCGTTGCTGGCCCGCGTGAGCGCCACGCTTCGTGGTACCTCTTGGGGAAAGCCTTCCGCAATTTCGGAACGCGTGCCGATGGCGCCAGCGCTTGTCCAAATACTCTGCGGCATGCTTCCTGCTCATCTGCGCACCAGCTTCTGAGAGGCTGAGGCCACCTTAAATCGTATACTCCCGCCCAGTACTGCAATATACTACCGCCCAGTATCTCCACTTTTGCCCTGTCATGCTTGGCAATCGACTGCCTGAAGCTCGATGACTACGAAAAACCGGTTTAGCAGATGATCGTAGAAATGGCGTAAATCGATCCACACCGTAGTTCACTATTGATATTAAAAAAGGAGAACAAAGTATGACCTCAGCAATCCATCCTTCAGTTGATCGCGGCATTCAGAAAGGTGCCGAGAACTTTGCGGGCGGCACCTTGCGCTGCCAGTGTGCGCACGATCCCGTCGAGGTTCGTGTCGACTCGCAGGTCGCGTTCAATCATGCCTGCGGATGCACCAAATGCTGGAAACCGGCGGGGGCGCTGTTCTCCGTCGTGGGTGTCGTGTCGCGCGACAAGCTCACGGTGACGGCGCATGCGGAGAAGTTGAAGGTCGTGGACGATAAGGCCGTAATCCAGCGCCACGCCTGCACTGCCTGCGGGACGCACCTGTATGGCCGCATTGAGAACAAGGACCACGCGTTCCACGGCCTCGATTTCATTCACACGGAATTGTCGAAGGACACCGGCTGGGAAGGCCCCGGCTTCGCGGCTTTCGTCTCGTCGATCATCGAAAGCGGCACGCCGCCTTCAACGATGGCCGAAGTGCGCCAGACCCTGCGCGACAAAGGGCTCGAGCCGTACGACTGCCTGAGCCCCACGCTGATGGACATTCTCGCTACCCACGCAGCGAAGGCGAAAGGCACCTACCGCGAGGCCTGAATCCCCGCGGAGCGCGTTGAACGACACGCCAGCCGCGGCGGCAGCCAGGAGGTGTGGAGACACACCTCGCCCGCGGTCGGCTGCGAAATGAAATTCGGCATCGACTTGTCTGAAGCCGCGCTGAATGGGCGGAAATGGCCGGTGCTGTAATTTATCGCGACGGCGTCGCGTGCTTAAGTTGCTTGATTATCCACTCCAGGCATTCCTTCGCAATGCCATCTAAAGTTCACCCGGCAAGCGTCTTGACCTGCATGCGGGGCGCTGGGTCAGCAGCGGATTGTCGAATGGCAGCGAAAAAAGCTCGCCCGGCTCGAGCCGGTTCGCCACCGAAACATAGCCCGTCGGCATGATCGCGCGCGGCGCCACTTGTGCAATGCGGTAGAGCGCCGTCACGTAGCGGCTGCTCGTGAGAGATCGTCGAGAACCTCGTTGAAGGGATGCCGCCTTTTCTTCTCGCCGAACGCATCGGCAGCGGGTCGACAGGCACCCGCATTCCGAGGTCCCGCGCAAGACTCATCGGCGTTTGCCGTGAACGTTCGCGTGCTCGCCAGGCGACCTCCATGCAATCAACCTTCCCTGCCCGAGTCGCTGCTGCATAAGCGCGCGCTGCTTCCATGTCCTTCCATGCATGGCACACGGGCCCGCGACCGGCGTCGGAGCAACCGCGCCGCGCCCCGGTGTAACCGTGTCGGACCCGGGTCGCACCGATAGCACATTGGTTTCGCAACCTGGTTCAGAACTAGCAAAATCTTCCAGGAAACGATTGTTGTGCGCACGCTTTTGGAAACACTTTCCATTTTGACAGAACTAAGCTTGCCATCAGTCGAGCCGCATTCGTAACCGTGAGCGATGCGCCCCGATCTACGCGCGAAACCTGCGCTTTTAAGCAGCAATCGTCGCTCAAACACGAAATCGCCACACCAATTCGTATTCTTGCCAACGGAGACAAAGATGAAGTCGTTCAAACCGCTATTCACGTCAGCACTGGTCACCGCACTGCTCGGCGTCACGACCGCATCCGTGCATGCGGCCGACCTGCTCGACACGGTCAAGCAGGCCGGCGTGCTGAGAGTCGCGCTCGAAGGCACTTACCCTCCGTTCGATTACCGCAATAGCGACGGGCAACTCGAAGGATTCGACGTCGATGTCGCGAAAGCCGTCGCCTCCCGGCTCGGCGTCAAGCCTCAGTTCGTCACAACCGAATGGAGCGGTATTCTCGCAGGCCTCCAGGCCGGCAAGTTCGATGTGATCGTCAACCAGGTCGCCATCACGCCGGCACGCCAGCAGGTGCTCGATTTCAGCCAGCCCTACGTGTATTCGGCCGCGCAACTGCTGCAACGCGAGAACGATTCGCGTGCATTCAAATCGCTGAACGACCTGAAGAATCTCAAGATGGGCGTGGTGCTCGGCAGCAACTATGCGGAGCTCGTAAAAACTGTACCCGCGATCAATGGGCAGACATATCCCGGCGAGGCGGAGATTCTGCGCGACCTCGCAACGGGCCGGCTCGACGCGGCAGTGAACGATCGCCTGATGGTTCCTTACCTGATCAAAACCTCGCATCTGCCACTGCGTGCGAGCGGGGTGATCCCCGGCGCCGACACGAAGATGGGCATTCCTTTCCGCAAGGGTAATCCGAAGTTCGAAAAAGCCATCGACAGCGCGCTCGCTTCGATGCGCGAAGACGGCACGCTCAAGAAAATCTCGATGCAGTGGTTTGGCGCCGACGTCTCGGCCCCGAATGCCCACTAACCCCACAAATCAATGATGCGCGCGCGCCTTCGCCTCGCCGGCGCGTTCGAAAACGATCTGGAGTCCAGTTCATGGAAGCATTTGATCTGGTTGTTCACACCCTTCCCGTACTCGCGAAGGGCGCAGTGCTCACGATGAAATTCGCGATCGCATCGATGCTGCTGGGGCTGATCGTCGGACTGGTGGTCGCGATCGTACGAATCGGCAACAACCGGTTCCTGTCCTCGATCGCGCAAGGCTATGTGAGCTTGATGCGCGGCACGCCGTTGCTCGTGCAGATGTTCGTCGTCTACTACGGACTGCCCGACCTTGGCATCTCGCTCGATCCAACCTCCGCAGGCATTCTGACGCTAACGCTGAACGCCGGCGCGTACCTGTCCGAAAGCATGCGCGGCGCGATCCTTGGCATCGGCCGCGGCCAGTGGGCCGCATCGCACAGCCTCGGCCTCACGCACCTGCAAACGCTGCGCTACATCGTATGCCCGCAGGCGCTGCGTCTCGCGGTTCCGAGCCTTTCGAACACGCTGATCAGTCTCGTCAAGGACACGTCACTCGTATCGGTCATCACCGTCACCGAGCTGTTGCGCTCGACGCAAGAAGTGATCGCCGCAACCTTCGAGCCGCTTCCGCTGTATCTCGCGGCCGCCGCGATCTACTGGGTGCTCAGCACATTGCTCGCGTGGCTCCAGGGCCGCATTGAAACGCGCTGCACGTTGCCGTCGACGCACTGAACCACCGACCGCCGTCCAGTTCGCGGGCGGCTGCGTCCCACCATTCACGAAGAATCCGAACATGATTACTCTCGACAACGTCTCGAAGTGGTACGGCAAGCATCAGGTTCTCACCGACTGCAGCGCAGCGGTCACGAAAGGCGAAGTGGTCGTAGTCTGCGGCCCGTCCGGGTCGGGCAAGTCTACGTTGATCAAGACGATCAACGGACTCGAACCATTCCAGAAAGGTTGCATCACGGTGGACGGGGCCCGGCTCGATGACCCTTCGGTCAAGCTCGCGCAATTGCGTTCGCGCGTCGGCATGGTGTTCCAGCACTTCGAGCTGTTTCCTCACCTGTCCGTGCTGGCCAACCTGACACTGGCGCAGACCAAGGTGCTGCGCCGGCCCACGGACGAAGCGCGCGACATCGGGCTGCGCCTTCTCGATCGTGTCGGGCTGAAGGCGCATGCGCAGAAGTTTCCCGGCCAGTTGTCCGGTGGGCAACAACAGCGCGTCGCGATCGCCCGAGCGCTGTCGATGAACCCGATCGCAATGCTGTTCGACGAGCCGACGTCCGCACTCGATCCGGAGATGATCAACGAAGTGCTCGACGTCATGGTGGAGCTCGCACGTGACGGCATGACCATGGTTTGCGTCACGCACGAGATGGGTTTCGCACGCAAGGTCGCGCATCGCGTGCTGTTCATGGACCGTGGCGTGATCGTTGAAGACGCAACGAGCGACGCGTTTTTTCATACGCCGCGTTCAGAGCGCGCACGCGATTTTCTAGACAAGATTTTGCACTGATCCGACGCGCGCCGCCGTCCGACCGGCAGCGCAGATTGAACCCAACACTCGTGCCATCGTATGACAAAGACACCGCTTTCCAGAAGACTGAATAACGTTGCGCGCCTGAATCTTGTCGACTCGCCCACTCCGCTACAGCGGCTGCCGCGGCTGTCTGCGCAGGTTGGCCGCGATATATATGTGAAGCGCGACGATTTCACTTCACTCGCCATGGGCGGCAACAAGCTGCGCAAACTTGAGTATCTCGGCGCACACGCGATGCGCGAGAATGCCGACGTGCTCGTGACCGCGGGTGCGCTCCAATCGAACCATGTTCGGCAGACTGCAGCGCTCGCGGCACAACTCGGACTCGACTGCGTCGCGTTGCTGGAGAATCCGATCGGCACCACACGCGAAGATTATCTGCACAGCGCCAACCGGCTGCTGCTCGACCTGTTCCGTGTACAGGTCCATGAGGTCGCCAATCTCAACGATGCAGACCGGCAGCTCGAAGCCGCCGCGCAGCAACTGCGAGACGAAGGGCGACGTCCGTATGTGATTCCGGTCGGCGGATCGAATGCGCTTGGTGCGCTCGGATACGTGCGCGCGGGCCTCGAACTCGATCAGCAGATTCGCGCGGCGGGGCTCGACTTTTCGGCCATCGTTCTCGCGTCCGGCAGTGCGGGCACGCATGCCGGTCTAGCGCTCGCGCTCGCTCATGAGATGCCATCGACAGCCGTAATCGGTGTCACGGTGTCACGCACTTCGGCAGCGCAGCATCCGAAGGTACAGAGCCTCGTTGAGCAGACGAGCGAGCTGCTCGACCTCGGACCGCCTGCGAACATGCGCATCGATCTGTGGGATGCCTACTTCGCGCCCCGTTACGGTGAGCCCAATACCGCCGGACTCAACGCAATTCGCCTGCTCGCACAGACCGAAGGACTGCTGCTCGACCCCGTCTACACAGGCAAGGCGATGGCCGGCCTGCTCGATGGCATCGCGTGCAGCCGCTTCGAACGTGAGGGGCCCGTGCTCTTCCTGCACACCGGAGGCGCGCCCGCACTATTCGCCTATCGCGAGGCGTTTCGCAGCGACTGAGCTAGTTCCGGGCATAATCGTCCGGGCACGTAATCCAACAAACGCGCCACCAGCCGATCATTTTCGGCGGTGGCGCGTTTGCGTTATCCATTCACGACGTAATCGAGTGGAAGGGCCGTTGTTCGCTTGATCACCTCCATCGCGAACGCCGAGCTCACGTCCATCAACTCAACGCTTTTGATCAGCCGTTTGTAAACGCTGTCGTATCCAGCGATGTCCGGCACCACGACCTTGAGCAGGTAATCGACGTCGCCGCTCAGCCGGTGGATCTCGATGATCTCCGGAATGGCACGTACGGTTTCGATGAATTTCGTCGTCCATGCATCGCCATGCTGATTCGAGCGCACCGTCACGAAAGCCGTGAGTCCAAGGTTCAGTTTGTTAGGATCACAAAGCACGACTTGCCGGCAAATCACCCCATCATCGCGCAGTTTCTGCAGTCTTCTCCAGCAAGGTGTGGGCGACAGATTGACCGCCTTGGCGAGGTCGTTCAGTCCGATGGTCGCGTCTGCCTGAAGCAGTGTGAGCATCTGCGCATCGCGTTTATCCATATCTCCTCCGGGTTAGAAACTTTTCCCAATCTTAGCGGGATCGGCGCGATTCTTTAAAAACATTTTTCGCGCTCGCGAAATTAATATGTCTTCACGCACAGCACATGTCGCGAAATTGCGGCGGTGCCTGATACACCTCGATTGAACCGACGACAGAGAGGACGACACCTTGAACGCAATGCCTTCGACTGACACCGTTCTGGCCCACGAGGGCCGCAAGCACGACCAGCTCGGTGCGCCGGTGAATCCGCCGGTCTATCGTCAATCGACACTGCTGTTTGAAAATCTCGACGCGCTCAAGACCGCGAGCGGCACGCCGAATGCGTATGGGCGCGGTGGCAGTCCGACCACGCGCGCGCTCGAAACCGCACTCGCGCGACTCGAAGGCGCGCATCGCGCGATGCTCACGCCGAGCGGGCTCAGTGCGATCACGACGTCGCTGCTGGCCGTGCTGAATCCCGGCGACCATCTGTTGATGACGGATTCCGTCTACGATCCAACACGTACCTTCTGCAACGAAACGCTCATGCGTCTCGGCATCGAGACCACCTACTACGATCCGGCGATTGGTGCGGGCATCGCGTCGCTGATGCGGCCGAACACGCGCGCGGTGTTTGTCGAATCGCCCGGATCGCTGACTTTCGAAGTGCAGGACATCCCGGCGATCAGCCGGGTCGCGCATCGCCACGGTGCAATCGTGCTGATGGATAACACCTGGGCTACGCCGCTCTATTTTCGCTCGTTCGAACATGGCGTCGATGTATCGATCCACGCTGCAACGAAGTACATCTCCGGGCACTCCGACCTGCTGATGGGCGTGATCCTCACGACCGATTCGCTGTACCCGAAGATCAACCGGTTCTACCGGCAACTGGGTATGACTGTGAGCGGCGACGACGCGTATCTCGCGCTGCGCGGTCTGCGAACGCTCTCGGTTCGGCTGGAGCGGCACCAGCGCAATGCGCACGCCTTGACGGACTGGTTCGCGCGGCAGCCGGAAGTGGCCGAGATCCTCTATCCGGCGCGGCCGGGTTCACCGGGACACGCGCTATGGCAACGCGATTTCACGGGCGCGAGCGGGCTATTCGGCGTGGTGCTGCACCCGCAAGCCGAGGAAGCCATGCGCGCGTTGCTCGACGGCATGACCTGTTTCGGCATGGGCTATAGCTGGGGCGGCTTCGAAAGTCTCATCCTGCGCTCCAGCCCAGCGCGCTACCGAACCGCAAAGCAATGGCCATGGGCCGGCCCGCTGTTGCGGATTCACGCTGGCCTCGAACACCCCGACGACATGATCGCCGATCTCGAAGCCGGATTCTTGCGGCTGCGTGCCGCGACCATGGTGCAAATGGAATCCTGAATCGACTTGCGCAGCACCTCTCCTCTCCCTACCCAACCACAGCGAGACAATCATGAAAGACACACTCTTCATTCTGCGTCCTGGATTCTTTAGCGGCGGTGAAGGACCGTTCTACTGCGGCGACTCGGTTGCCGTCGAAGGCTTACTGAGCTTCTTCCCGCAGTTGCGCAGCGACGTTGACGTCCAGTACATCGACGCGCCGCGTCCGCGCAGGACAATCGTCGAACTGATCGGCGAAGCCAACCAGTCCGCACCGGTGATCGTGCTCGGTAACGGCCAAACGGTAAAGGACTCCACCGTTGACGTCCGCGAGCACAATGGAACGCGCTTCATCAATGCACCCGACGATATCCGGCGCTATCTGTCATCGCAGTACGGTGTCGCTCTCGCGTCGTGACGGTTTGGGCCTAACGTTTTCCGCGTTCGTTGCCTGGTGAACGATGCCAGGCCGCTCATCTGGACTTCTTACGATGCGTAAACGCCAGAACCCCGGCGCTCATGGTGAGCCACCGGGGTTCTGGACATACTGCATGAGGAGCCTGACGATTACCTACTTTCACACGGGCAATCCGCACTATCATCGGCGTGGAGCTGTTTCACGGTCCTGTTCGGGATGGGAAGGGGTGGGACCAGCTCGCTATGGTCATCAGGCATGACGGGTTGCTGCGTCGCATCGGGTTTTGGTCAACCCGGCGCCACAGCCAATCTGGAAGAAGCGTAAAGAGGTTTTTGCTGAATTGGGGTTGTGTTGTTTAATCTGGCACAACACCGATCTCTCAACCTGTGCGTCCTGCCCACCCTTGC
>NZ_JTDB02000012.1 GCF_000785435.2 Paraburkholderia sacchari
AGGCGGACCTGTTGGTCGGTGATGCGGGTTCCAGACATGTGCTGACCGCTTCTTCTTTAAGAATCGATCAGCCATCCTATTGCCCCGCCGACGCAGCGCCGCCGGTGGTTCGTCGTCTCCAGCGGCTACGCCGCCTCCGACTCCTCACCACCGGCCAAAACAAACGTCAACGACCGGCCAAGCTAATTGTCGCCGCCCAGTGTTCCGGCAATCATGCCGGCAGCCGCGATTGAGGAAGGTTTTGCGACTGTCTAGAGAGCGTCAGGCAACTGGACCAGTCGACCGGGGGAATTGTCGGCGGGTAGGCGTCGGATAGTGGGCCATGCGGAAGTCCGGGCCACCCAATCCTGGGGGTAGCGGCGAGATCCGGTCTTATGCGCAGGAGAGCATAACGCCCGAATCGAGGCCGGGCTGACGAACCGGTATTACCGTCGGCGCGGCGCAGTTCGACGGTACCCTCGCCTACCGGCAAGCTACCCGCACGCTCGACGCTCCTTTTGCATCTTTTTCGCCAGATCGGTCGACGCCGCATCGTCGATAAGGTACGGGATGAGTCTGCTATGAAACGTTCCGCTCTGGAGGTATTTCGATCGTAAGCGTGTCATGACGGCCACCTTGCTTTAGCATTCGGTCTTCTGCTACGAGGACCAACCGCATGCCGCTTGAACCGCTTTTCGTTTCTAATCGGGTTGTTGCCATCATTGTCCCGAAGGCGCCGTTCGTCGCGTGGATCAACGCAGCGGACCCTGTTCCGGCGAACCCCACCGTCACACTCGCGGACGCACAGGAGGAGCCAACGGCCTTTCTGATCCCGACGAACGAAGCCGACGACCCGGACCAGCCTGGCAAGCGCTGGATTCAGCGTAGCTGGAAGGTGCTCTTCGAGCGGATGCTTGAGGACTGGTACACCGATCCGACACTGTGGCCGCGCAACCGGACCATCAAGATGTTCCGGGAGTGGTGCGAGATCCGCACTCACTCCATCGTTCTGGACTGCGGTGATACGCCGATTGAGTACGAGGACTGATCCAGATTCCACGGCAGAAGCGCGTCGATCTGGTTGATCGTATGCGGTCGAGGAACAACGTCCTTCCAATGAGTGGCTGAAGGTCTGAACCTAAGTGTCCGCGTGGACACATGCACTCAGACCGCAATGAACGAGAATCGAGACCTTCGCAGCAGGCTGGTCGTTGGCCAGAAAAGGGATGGCCGGCGCGAATTTAATGAGGATGCGGTACGGGAATTGGTCGCACTATGCCTGAAGCCGGGCGTGTCGATCGCGCGTGCGGCCATGGATCACGACGTCAACCCGAACCAGTTACGCCGGTGGATCGCGCGCTATCAGCATCAGATCCTGCACGATTCCCGGGAGCCAGACCCAATGGTAATCGATGGCGTCTCGATCGACATTCCTGCTCCGACGGTCAGAGGCCCCAGCAATGCAAGTACATTACCGGTGTTTGTTCCCGTCATCTCTGCGCCAGTGTCGCCGTCGACACCGTCTACTCCGGTTCCGTCGATCGCGCTTGCGCTGCATGTTCGGTTACCCAACGGTGTCGAACTCAACTTCGGCGAGACTAGCGTCGAAGAGATCACGACGATCATCGAGGTGCTCGGGAGGCTGGCGTGTTCCGGTTCGACGAAGGTCTGAACGTCTATCTGCATCGCGATCCCGTCGATTTCCGATACGGAATGAACAGCCTGTCGATTCTCGTGGAGCAGGCGATGGGCCTCAATCCGATGGATTCGTCGCTCTACGTGTTCACGAATCGGCGATGCGATCGTATCAAGATTTTAGGCTGGGATCACAACGGGTTCTGGCTATTGCTCAAGAGGCTCGAAGAGAAGGACCGCTTCGTCTGGCCCGACAGCAGCACCGGGGTCGTCACGCTGGACGTCGAGCGGTTGCAGTGGCTACTCAAGGGCGCTGACATAGCCGCGCTTCGGCGCCATCCGAAACGAGATTATTCTAGAGTGAGTTGAACACGACATTGGCGTGCCGGTCTAAGCGACATGCCGATCAACGTCACTCTCTCTGCCGACGAGCTCAAGGCACTCCTGGCGATGCGCGAGGAGCACGCAGCGCTTCAGCGGGAACGTGACGAGCTGCGCAGCACGCTGCGGCTCGTGACAGCGGAGCGTGACCTCGCGGAGGAGCGCTTGCGGGCTTACCGCCGCGAGTTGTTCGGCGCAACGAGTGAAGCGCGGGATTCTGATCAATACGGCTTGTTCAACGAAGCTGAAGCGCTCGGTGCGAACTCCACGCCGGCGCAGGAAGACACACCGGAAACGAAGGTTGGCGCGCACACTCGCAAGAAGCGTGGCCACCGCAAGCCGCTCGATCCCAGTCTGCCGCGCGATGTCGTGCGGCACGAACTGCCCGAAGCCGATCGCTTCTGCGCCAACGACGGTCACGCGCTTGTGGAGATCGGAGTTGAAACCAGCGAACAGCTCGACGTGATCCCGGAGCAGCTCCGCGTCATCCAGCACCAGCGCGTCAAGTATGCCTGCCCGTGCTGCGATCTTGGCATCAAGGTCACCCCAGCACCGCCGCGCATCATCCCGCGCGGACTCCTGAGCGAATCGGCGCTTGCGTGGATCGCTGCCGGCAAGTATCAGTTCGGTATGCCACTCTACCGTCAGGCCGGCCTGCTGCGACGCTTCGGCGGCGACATCTCATCGAACACCATCGCCGCGAGCATCGTCCGTGTCGGGCTCGCGACGCAACCTGTGATCAACCTGATGCGCGATGCGTTGCTCGATGCCGATCTGATCTACTGCGACGAGACGACATTCCAGGTCCTGAAGGAGAAGGGGCGCAAGCCACAAACAAAGAGCTATCTCTGGTCGCAGATGACCGGTTCGGGCACGCCGATCTGCTGCTTCACCTACACGCCCGGACGAGGTTCAAAGCTGGCTGACAAGCTGTTCGTCGGCGTGCGTGAAGGTGCGGCCCTGATGACCGACGGATACAAGCCCTACGACGGCATTGCCCAGCGTTACCAACTGGTGCACATCGGATGCTGGGTTCATTGCCGACGCTACTTCGTCAAGGCAGAGGACAATGTGCCCAAGGCAGCGCGCTCGCCCGATCTGCTCGCGACGCGCTTCATCAAGCTGATCGGAAAGTTGTTCGTTGCCGAGGCGCGTAGTGCGAAATGGAAAGCCGACAGGCGGCAGCGATTGCGACGACGGTACAGTGCACGCGTGCTCGACGCCATCCACAATCTGATGCACGAGCAATCGCCCGGTGTCGTGCCCAACAGCTTGCTCGGCAAGGCGCTAACCTACCTGCGCGAACAGTGGCCGAAGCTGATCCGCTACATCGAGAACGGCGACTGGCCCATATCGAACAATCCTTGCGAAAATTCCATTCGCCCCTTTGTAATAGGTCGCAAAGGCTGGATGTTCGCGGATACTGTAGATGGTGCTAACGCGAGCGCCAATCTGTATTCCCTGGTTGAAACGTGCAAAGCCAACGGCATCGACCCGTATCGTTACTTCACCTGGCTGTTCAAGCGGCTACCTCTGGCAAAGACCGTCGACGACTACGACGCGCTGCTTCCCTGGAAAATCCCTGCGGACCTTCGCTAACCCCACGCCGCGTTTAGACATGCAGCACTCCGCACATCCCCTCTGAGGGGCGTCGGTCGTGGATCGCATACGGTTGATCGGGTGATCCGCGATGCACCCGAGCACGTGGCGCAGATAGGCTTCAGGATCGACGCCATTGAGTTTCGCCGTTCCGATCAGGCTGTAAATTACAGCGGCGCGCTCACCGCCCGAGTCCGCACCGGCGAACAGGTAATTCCGGCGTCCGATGGCCACACCGCGCAGCGCGCGCTCGACCGCCAGGTTGTCGATTTCCAGTTGTCCATCATCGCAGTAGCGCGTGAGCGCCTCCCACCGGTTCAGGGCGTAGAGAATCGCCCGGCTCGTGTCGGACTTGCGCGAAAGCGTTTCAAGCATGGCGCTCAGCCACGCATGGAGTTGATCGAGCAGCGGTCGGGCATGGGCGTACCGATATGCGCGCCGCTCATCGGGCGGTTTGCCCCGGACCGCATCCTCGACCCGATACAACGCGCCGATGCGTTCGAGTGCTTCGGTGTTAAATGCGTTGTGTCGTGCAGCATGTAGTTCGTAGAACTGACGGCGTGCATGTGCCCATGCATGCTGCCTCAACAACGCGGCCTGTTTCGTAGATGGCCTGATAGCCGCCATACGCATCGGCCTGCAGGGTGCCGCCGAACGATTCAAGATGCTGCTGCGGATGAATGCCTTTACGGTCGGGGCTATACGCGAACCATACGGCAGGCGGCGTGATGTCGCCCGAGTTCCGGTCATCGCGTACGTACACCCATAGCCGCCCGGTTTTGGTCTGGCCGTTGCCCGGTGCCAGCACGGGCACTGGCGTATCGTCAGCATGCAGTTTCGTGGCTGCCATGACATGCCGGCGTAGTGCATCGACCAGCGGTTGCAGCAGCTTTGCGCCGTGACCGACCCACTTCGCCAGCAGCGAGCGATCCAGTTCAACACCAGCCCGCGCGTAAATCACCGACTGACGGTACAGCGGCAGGTGATCCGCGAACTTCGCGACCAGCACATGTGCGAGCAGGCCCGGACCTGCCAGACCGCGCTCGATCGGACGGCTAGGGGCGCTTGCCTGGGCGATGTGGTCGCAGCACGTGCAGACCAGTTTTGGCCGCACATGACGGATCACGCGGAAGCTTGCGGGTACGTATTCGAGCTGTTCGGCGACATCCTCGCTGAGTTGCTTCATCGCCGCCCCGCACGCTGTGCAGGTTTCTCCCGATTCCGGCAGATACGTCATCACCTCGCGCGGCAGATGTTCGGGCAGCAGTTTGCGACTGACCTGCTCCGGTGCGGTGCGTGGCGTCTTCGGAACTTCAATGGGCGCGGTGCCCTCATCGGTTTCGAGATCTTCCAGACGGAGTTCAAGCTGTTCGATCTGGCGGTCCAGCTTCTCGGAGCTTCGGCCGAATGCCATGCGGCGCAGCTTCGCGATCAGCAGCTTCAGGTGCTCGATCTCGACCTTTGCAGTGGCCACGACGGCTGCGTGCGATTCGACCACGTCTTCCAGATGATCGATGCGGGCATCGCGCTCGCGCAGCATCGCCTTGAGTGCTTCGATATCGTCAGGATAGGCGTTCGCCGAGTTCATTCCTGCAGTTTACGCGGACGCCGGGAGGTTTACAACGCAGAACTGGGCCCGGTTGTGCGAACGGGTTGCCGCCAGTCGATGCCCTCCAGCAGCATCGACAGTTGCGCCTGGCTCAGGCACACGACGCCGCCATCGGCGCGCGGCCAGACGAAGCGCCCGCGCTCCAGACGTTTCATCAACAGGCACATGCCGTCACCGCTCCACCACAGCACCTTGACCAGATCGCCGCGTCGGCCCCGGAACACGAACACGTGGCCACTGAACGGATCGCGCTCCAGCACGGTCTGGACCTTCGCGGCCAGGCTATTGAAGCCTGAGCGCATGTCGGTCACGCCGGCAGCCAGCCAGACGCGCGTGTGGCTGGGCAGACCGATCATGCCGCTGCTCCCGGCATACCGCGCAACATGCGCAGCACCAGCATCAAGGTACTCTCGTCAGGTGCGCCTTCAATACGCACCCGGGCGTTGCCGACACTGATTTCGATAGCCCCTGATGGCGCAGTGACCGGCGCTGGAATCGATGCCGGCGGTGCGACCTCGGTCGCTGGTGCATCGATCTTTACGGGAAGCAGATCAACGGGGTCGTATTCACCAGCGTGCAGCGCGCGGCGCCATTTGAACACCAGGTTCGTGTTCAGCCCGTGTTCCATCGCCAGGCGTGCGACCGAAACCCCGGGTTCGCTCGCCAGCCTGGCGATCTCGCGCCGGAATTCGAGCGGATGATTCGTAAGCGATCCATCTTTGACGTCTGGCAGTAAGCCGCAGGAGCGAGGAGCATAGGTGTCCACCTACTTTGGAGGTGGACACCTATGGCCGAAAAAGACTCCGAGTTGAAAGTGGTGCGTCAGAGCCGCGACGGACGGCGGCAGTACGACGAGAAAGGCAAGCGCGCACTCATCGAGGCGGCGCTGTGCTCAGGCGTGTCGGTTGCCCGTCTGGCGCAGGAGCATGGGGTGAACGCCAACCTGCTGCGCAAGTGGATCACGAAATACCTGCTGGAGCGTGAAAAAAACACCGCGCAGACACCGCAGGACACCATTGCCAGGGAGCTCGAGCTGTCACCGCCCGCAGGCGAGGTGATCGACAGCGTATCGGACGGACGCCCGGATTTGATCAAGCCGACGGCGCAGACTCCAGCACTTTCGCCATTCGTTCCCATCGTTGCGGTGCAATCGGTACTTCCAATGCCACCTGCGGTGCCGGTGATGGCGCTCGCGTTGCATGTGCGCCTGTCCAATGGTGTCGAGTTTGACATCGGGGACGCAAGCGTCGAGGAACTGACCACCGTAGTCCAGATGCTCGGGAGGATGCCGTGTTCCGCTTCGACGAAAACCTGAAGGTGTACTTGCACCGCGATCCTGTCGATTTCCGCTACGGCATGAACAGCCTCTCGATTCTCGTCGAGCAGGCCATGCATCTGAACCCGATGGATTCCTCTCTTTATATCTTCGGAAACCGCCGCCGTGACAGGGTCAAGATTATCGGCTGGGATGGAAGTGGTTTCTGGTTGATGACGAAACGCCTTGAAACAAGCCGTTTTATCTGGCCCGACAGGAAGACCGAAGTCGTGGCATTGACGTCGGCGTCGCTGCACGCGCTGCTCGATGGCGATGACATCACCGCGATCCACCGACATCCACGGGAGGAATATTTGCGTGTGAGCTGAACATGGGGCGGGCACGCATGGTCTAATCCGGCATGCCCGTCCAGATCACGATCTCCGCCGAGGAACTCAATGCGTTACTCGCCATGCGCGAGGCGTATGCTGCCCTTGAGCGCGAGCACGAGAAAACCCGCAGCATGCTGCGTCTGGTGAGCGCGGAGCGCGACCTGGCCGAGGAACGGCTGCGTGCCTATCGGCGTGAGCTGTTTGGCGCAAAGAGCGAAGCACGGGACTTGGAACAGTTCGGGCTGTTCAACGAAGCTGAGGCGCTTGGCGCGAATGCGGCACCCGCCCAGGAAGACACACCCGAAACGAAGGTCGGTGCGCATACACGCAAAAAGCGCGGCCACCGCAAGCCGCTTGACCCCAGTCTGCCCCGCGAGATCCGGCGGCACGAGCTTCCGGAAGCCGAGCGTTTCTGCAGCAACGACGGCCATGCGCTGGTCGAGTTCGGCGTGGAAATCAGCGAACAACTCGACGTGATTCCTGAGCAGCTACGCGTGATCCAGCATCAGCGGGTCAAGTATGCATGCCCGTGCTGTGATCTGGGCATCAAGGTGACCCCGGCGCCGCCGCGTATCATCCCACGAGGACTCCTGACCGAATCTGCACTTGCCTGGATTGCGGCGGGAAAATTCCAGTTTGGCATGCCGCTGTATCGTCAGGCTGGCCTGCTTCGCCGCTTCGGTGGTGATATCTCGTCAAATACGATCGCAGCCAGCATGGTTAAGGCCGGCCTCGCAACGCAGCCGGTGATCAACCTGATGCGCGACGCGCTGCTTGAGGCAGCGGTGATCCTCACTGACGAGACGACCTTCCAGGTTCTCAAGGAGAAAGGGCGCAAGCCACAGACAAAGAGCTACCTGTGGTGTCAGATGACGGGCACAGGAATCCCGATCTGTTGCTATACCTACACGCCAGGTCGTGGGGCGAAGCTGGCCGACAAGCTGTTCGCCGGCGTGCAGGAAGGTGCTGCGCTGATGACCGATGGCTACGAGGCTTATAACGGTATCGCCGAGCGGTACAAGCTCGTGCACCTTGGTTGCCTCGTTCACGCGAGACGTTACTTCGTCAAGGCAGAGGAAAATGTTCCCAAGGCAGCACGTACGCCAGATTTGCTCGCAACACGCTTCATCAAACTGTTTGGCAAGTTGTTTGCCGCCGAGGCACGCAGTAAAACGTGGAATGCAGGGCGGCGTCAGCGCCTGCGGCAACGCTATAGCGCCCGCGTACTCCAGGTCATCAAGGATCTCATGATTGAGCAGTCTCCGGGAGTGCTGCCCCAGAGCCTGCTCGGCAGGGCACTGACCTATCTACGTGAGCAGTGGCCGAAGCTTGTGCGTTACCTCGAGAACGGCGACTGGCCGGCATCGAACAATTTCTGTGAGAATTCGATTCGCCCGTTTGTCGTTGCACGCAAGGGCTTCCTGTTCGCAGATACGGTTGCCGGCGCACATGCCAGCGCAAATCTCTTTAGTCTCGTTGAAACCTGCAAGGCCAATGGTATCGATCCGTACCGTTACCTGACCTGGCTGTTCGAGCGCCTGCCTCTGGCAAAGACCGCCGAGGACTACGAGGCGCTCGTGCCTTGGCGGATGCCGTCCCCCCAGAACTGATTCGCAGCATATCCACTCCACGAATCAACGCGCCTGTCCACTACTCAAAGGGACGGCGATAATGGATCGCTTACGATGATTCGGTATGCCTTTGCGGCCAGTTCTCTTCGGTGCTTCTGTGTTCAAAGTAGTCCCCGCTACTCGATGTGGTGGGGACTACTCTGGCAACTTCTGATCAGACCGTCGAGACGGTACGCTGGACTCGCTTACTTTCGATCTCTAGCTGTTGTGATTGAGACGGCTCTCAACTTTCACTGCGAACTGGCGCAGCTGCAGTCACTTGGCCCGCAGTTGCCTGTGGTGCATCCGCCGAATGCTTTTGCGGGCAGGTTCCACCTGCCACTATGCAGGGACGGACCATGTCGCATAGGTTTCCACGATGCTTCGGAGGGGAAAAAGATGAGATTTGGTGCGGAGCGCTATTCGCATAGCTGTTCAAATCAAGCGTTTAAGCACTGGGCCGAGATCTTCCATCACGACAGCACACTGTCCTCCGCTCTGCTCGACCGCCTCCTACATCGTGCCGGGACTGTCGACATCGAAGGCGAAATCTACCGCATGAAAGATCAGAAAGGCACCGATCCCGCAACCCTGTGAACGCCTTCACCATGCTGAGTTTCACACCGTCCGTTTTCGACGAAATTCACGCCGCTGCTAACACGGATTGCGGTCTCGGTGAGGACACTGGAATCTCTCAGTTTGTAGCTGCCCAATTCGGCACGCCGAACAGGGCGATGCCACACACTCCATGCCTTTCAGTTAGACAACCCCGGTCACGCCCCGCGAAAGACGGGCACCGGGCACGAAGCCGTTCGTTGACCACACCCACTCGATTGTCAACCAATGGGCGGAACCCTTATGGGACAAGGCTTCCGTCAGTTCGCGTGACAATAATACCGCTGTCGCGCGCAGTTGTAGATTGATACAGCAACGCAGTTAGGAATTGATACACCTCGTTGTAGGGTTGCCCATTTTTGGCGGCCCGTGATCAGCTACGAGGAGTACATGGAAATCGAGATTCTGCGTCGCCAGGGAAACAGCCTCCGGGACATCGCTGTCGAGACCGGCATGGCAGTCAACACGGTTCGGAAGTATCTGGCATCGGGACCGCCGCAACGCAAGGCACGTCAGCCGGTACCGGGCAAACTTGCGCCGTTCAAGACGTATCTGCAGGGCCGAGTGGAAGCGGCAAAGCCCGACTGGATTCCAGCGACGGTGCTCAAGCGGGAGATCGAAGAACGAGGCTACACGGGCGGGTTACGCCGGGTGCAGGAGTATCTGCAGAAGCTTCGCCCCGCTGCACGCCCCGACCCGGTGGTCAGATTCGAGACTGAGCCGGGCCACCAGATGCAGATGGACTGGATCGAGTTTCGTAAGCCAGGGCACAAACTCGGGATGCTCGCCGCGTTCGTTGCGACGTTGGGTTACAGCCGCGTCAGCTACGCGGAGTTTGTCACCGACATGTGTATCGAAACGCTACTGGCTTGCCACGTGCGGGCATTCGAGGCATTTGGCGGCGTCACCAGAGAGATTGTGTACGACAACATGAAGACGGTGATCCTGAAGCGCGATGCGTATGGCAAGAAGCAGCACCGATATCATCCTGGCTTCGCTGACTTCGCCAAACACCACGGGTTCGTGCCTCGCATCTGCAAGCCATACCGCGCGAAGACGAAGGGCAAGGTTGAGCGTATGAACGGATATCTGCGCTACAGCTTCTGGGTCCCGTTGGTGTCGATGCTCAAACAGGCGGGGCTGACAGCGGACTGCGGTCTCTGCAATGAGCGCGTCAGGCTGTGGCTGCGCGACGTCGCCAACGTCCGCGTACACGGCACCACCAAACGCGTACCGGCCGAGGTATTGCTCGAAGAGCGACCACATCTCCTGCCTTTGCCAGCGCCATACGTGGGGCGCTCGGTTCGAACGGGTGCGACGCCACATCAGCAACCGAAGCCCGCGTCGAGGTACGCGACATCGGATTGGAACAGGCCGTTGCAGCACCCGTTATCCGTCTATGACGCGTTCAGCCGCGCACAGGAGGTTAGCGCGTGACACCACAACTCGAACGACTGACCGTGTTGTGCAAGCAACTCAACCTGCTGCACTTGCCTACGCAGATAGCGCATCTCGGCCAGATGGCCGCGAAACGTGAGCTCGGCTATCTCGACTTCCTCGAGCAGGCTTTGAAGGATGAAGCGATGGCACGCGCTGAGCGAATGCGCCGGACGCTGACGCGTCTTGCCGGCTTCCCGGCGATCAAGACGCTCGATGAATTCGATTTCGAGTTCGCGCTCGGTGTGCCGAAAGCACTGGTACTTGAACTCGGCAGCCTTGCGTTCGTCGAGCGTGCCGAGAATGTCGTGCTGCTCGGGCCCAGTGGAGTGGGCAAAACTCATCTTGCTGTGGCACTCGGATATCGAGCAACGCAAGCTGGGTTTCGCACCCGCTTCATCACTGCCGCCGATCTTCTGATGCAATTGACGACGGCTTTGCGGCGTAACCAACTCGAGGAAGCCATCAAGCGGGTCACCAAGCCCTACAAGCTGATGATTATCGACGAAATGGGCTACCTTCCGATGGATCGCGAGCAGGCGAATCTGTTGTTCCAGGTGGTGGCCAAACGATATGAGACCGGCAGCCTGATCCTGACGAGCAATTTACCGTTCGGCCAGTGGGACCAGACCTTCGCCGACGACGCCACGCTCACGGCGGCGCTTCTCGATCGGCTGCTTCATCACGCACATGTCGTACCGATCTCTGGCGACTCGTACAGACTGAAGGAGAAACGTCAGGCCGGCATGATCAACCGCGCCCCGCCGCCATACCTAAGCGATGCGGACGACGTCAAACGCAAACGCAATTCGAAGGAGGTCAGCGCCACCCAATAACCGCAGGAGCAGGTGTATCAAATTACGATTGCGTTTGCGTCCGAAACTGTATCAACTTGAGATTGCGTTTGACACCGCCAGCGATACCGAAAAATCCAGTCGGCAGTCGTCAGCTTTGAACAGACAGCATCGGAGAATTTAACATGCGCTTTCGTTAAAACATCGCGAATATCGGACATCCGAATGCGACTTCTGCAGAGATACCGTCATCGATACCGTAATCAACATTCCAACGCCATCCTAGCAAAGCTTGAAGAAACCACACTGCGGTCGCACCTTCGATCAGACAGCATAGAACGCGTGGCAGCCGTGGTGAGCGGAGCATAACGACCGCTCGACCGAAAAGCGCTGTGCAACCCCGCCCCGAAGGCGCCCCGCCCATCAGCCTGTACGATCGATCTACCTGGAAGCGATTATGCATGCACCCACGACGCACTGCGGGCTATCGTGCTGTCACAAGTTCAAAGGCAGGTGACGGAGCGGAATGATCATCCACGCTGCTACCTCAGAGACGGCAGTTCGGTGACAGCCGACGTTCGGCGGTAGAGAGCGGCGCGTCGGCGAATCGAACTTCCCAATGTCAATGAATGGGTCTTACCGACCCGTTGCTGCCGGTCGCGTATGTGCGCGGAACGTCTGTCCGCCAACAGATTGTGTTGAAAAAGTCGTGTTTTGATCGGACACGCAGGAGTTGGCATAGCGTTTTCGAGTTGTGGTGATCGGCGAAGCGGCGATGTGAAACGGGGCAACGGCCCCGTTGCTCGTCACGCAGTTGCCTGGTTCATCTGCTTGCTTCCTGGCATGAGCCATTTGGCCATTCTTCGCAGATTTTGCGCAGTCGCTGCCATCAGAAACTCATCGTGGGCACCGCTTGGCCCCCGCAGTCGCAGACGGTCGAGCTTCAGAATGCGTTTGAGATGAGCAAAGAGCATTTCCACCTTCTTTCGCTCACGGCTGGATCGGTTGTATTCAGGCGTCTTCGCAATACGTCTCGTTTCGTCACGAGCAGCTTCATGGATGCTGCGGGCGATCTTGCGGAATGGCGTATTCGGACAGCAGCGATCCTTCATCGAACAGCGCTCACAGTCGAGCTGGCTTGCCCGGTAAATGATCGTGTCAGCCTTTGTGACACGCGAGCGCGGATTTTTGAATTTGCGCCGATCACTGCGTAGCACGTGCCCGGTGGGACAGCGATATTCATTGGCCTGCTCGTCCCATTGGAACTCGCTGCTCGACAATGTGTTGTCCTTGCGTGCGGTTTTATCCCAGACCGGAACATGCGGTGCTATCTCTTTCTGCCCGATCATCCAGGCAAGCATCGCTGCTGAGCCATACGCCGTGTCGCCCGCAAGACGTCGAGGTTTGAGATCATGCCGCTGCTCAACGCGGTCAATCATCGTCCTGGTTGATTCCACTTCGTGCGAGCGGTTCGCGGGCGTCGCCTCGACGTCAACGATGATCCCTGCCTGCAGGTCAATCAGATAATTGGTCGAGTAGGCGAAGAACGGCAAGCTACCCTTGGCGGCTGTCCAGCTCGCGGCGGGATCCGTCAGGGATATCCTCCCTGGAGGCGTCGATTTCCCTGCCTTCTCCGCCCCTTCGGTGCCCGCTGGATTCGCTTCTTCCAATGCTTCCAGATACTCCCGCACTGCACGGCTTTGGCCCTTGACGCAACCCCAGTCGATGGATTCAGAACCCGGAACACCGCGTATAGAACTCGCGTCGGCTCTGATGATACTCGCGTCAATCGCGAATCCTTCACCCTTTACGAGCCCTTCGGACATACACCGACCAAGTACCGACTCGAACACATGGCGCAATACATCGCTATCGCGGAAGCGACCGTGGCGGTTCTTGGAGAAGGTCGAGTGTTCAGGGACGGTGTCCTCCAGCCCCAGGCGGCAGAACCATCGGTACGCCAGGTTCAGATGCACCTCTTCACACAGCCTGCGCTCGGACCTGATGCCGAAACAGTAGCCCACAATCAACATGCGGATCATGAGCTCCGGATCAATCGATGGCCGTCCCATCGAACTGTAGAACGGGGCGAGATGCTGGCGTAGATCACGCAGATCCAGAAAGTGATCGATGCCTCTCAACAGGTGCTCGCGAGGGACGTGATTATCGAGGTTGAACGAGTAGAAGAGCTTGTCCTGTTCGCTGCCCAGTTGACCCATCATGACGAATCACTCCCGTCGATCGATGTCTTCCAGGATACCGAACATTCCAAGCCGCGGGCGACTTTTTCAACACAATCCAACATAAACCGGCCATTCGACTTATCCCAGAGAGGCTGCACGCTTGAAGACCGTGTGGTATGCCAACTTTAGCGACCTCTGGGCACCTCCCGATAGAACGCCGTGCCGGATTAAGTCCACGGGCAATCGCTGGTCCATGTGGCTGAACTGTCAGCCACAACCCGTCCCAAGTCAGGACTTTGGGGCTTTTCCTAAACCGAGTTTTTCCATTGCCTCATGGGCGTCGATTACCATCGTCGCGATTTCTCCTACCGTAACCCGGAGGCTTGTCGCGCGTGAGCGCATGTGCTCGTAGGCGTCATTCTCACCGAGCCGATGAGCATCCATCAGAATCCGTATCGCCTTCTCGATATGGCGTCGCGCCTTGATTGCTTCCTCGAGCTTGCCGATCTTGTGGTGCAGTCGCTGCTGGTAACCAGAGGATGCTCGCGCCAGTACCAGCGTACTCAGTATCCCCGTGGAGCGGTATGGCTTCGTGATCACGCCATGCGCCTGAGTATCGACGAGCAGTTTCAAGGCCGTCGGATTTTCGTAATCGGACAACGCGATGAGCGTCGCTTCAGTGTCGACGGCGCACCAGTTGCCCGCACTGCGAAGTTCGGGGCCGACAAGAAAGAAGATCACATCCGCATCTGCCGGCAACTGAGCCGGAAATGGCCAAACGGTGCGGACGGGACAACCGATGCGGCGCAACTGCTCCTCCAGAACGCCACGATCCTCTCCCGGCGGATGGATCACGACGACGCGCAGCGTGCGCAAATCGTCGAACAGCCGACGCACACCGGTGTTCATGCAGGTTCTCCATTGAGCCAGAACTCCGTGAAGCCGTATGAGGTCAGATAAGGATCTGGTTTGACCGGACCGCTGCCTTCCCACACGACGTCGAACGCTCCATCAGGCCGGCAGACGGCAATACGCGGCGTCAGGATCGCGTGGTTATTCTCTGGATCGATCCTGAGCATTCCCTCGGGTGAATCGAGGGCGACTTCGTGAACTGCCGCCACCAGTTTCGCCGTGTCGAGACTCCGGGTGCGTGCCAAGGCGAGGGCGAAGAGGTGGACCTGGTTGTATGCCATTTCCGACCACATGCTGGCCGGCTGGTCCCCGAAGCGCGCCTGCCACGCATTCATGAAACGCCGGTTGCTCTCATTGTCTAATGTATTGACGTAGCTCGCAGCTACGATATGCCCGCCACACAATTCCGGACCAATCATCCGCGTTTCGCCCTCCGTCATTGTCAGACTGGCGATCGGGATACAGGCGGGATCGATACTGTGTTCGCGATAGAGTTTATAGAACGCGCGTGCCCCTCGTCCGATCAGGGTCGAAAAAACTACGTCCGGCTCGACGGCCTTGATATCCCGCACGACCGCTTCGAGCGCGGAAGGGTCCGCGTCGCTTGGCAGGTAGACTTCTTCCACGATCTCTCCGCCGTGCTCTTCGACCATATCGCGCATGATTCGGTTCGACTCGCGCGGATAGATATAGTCGGCCCCAACCAGGAAAAAGCGCTTTCCGTGATGACGGAGAAGATACGCCGCCAGTTGCATGCTGTTCTGGTTAGGTACGGCTCCCGTGTAGATGATGTTCGGCGAATACTCAAAGCCCTCATAGATCGAGCAGTACCAGAGCAGTGCGTTGTTGCGTTCGATTACCGGCAGCACTGCCTTACGGCTGGAAGACGTGGAACACCCGAAAATTACCGTTGCGTCGTCTTCCTGCAGCATGCGTGTCGCGAGCCGCCTGTATTCCTCCGGGTCACTCTTCGGGTCATACACGACGGGATCGAGCAATCGCCCGTCAACGCCGCCAGCGGCGTTGATTTCTTCGATCGCGAGCACAGTGCCAAAAAAATGCTCGGATTCGGTTGCCGCTGTGACGCCGGTTCGTGAGAATAGGACGCCGATGCGCCAGCCTGGCTCGGGAACGGAATTTCGGCTCGAGTTCATCTGAAATACCCTATCGATCGAAGAGGCGCTGGATATCTTCCTGCGCCGAAGAATTCTGCAGCGCCAGCATGAGAAGAATTCTCGCTTTCTGTGGACTGAGATTGTCGGCGAAGATCGAACCTGCCGCCTTCAGTGTGCTCCCGCCGCCGACAAAACCATACACCGGCAATACCCGGCCGTTGGGCACGCGCGTCGAAATGACGACAGGCACACCGGTCATGATTGCTTCTCTGATCGCCTCATACATTTCTGCGTTGACGTTGCCAAAACCAAGCGCCTGTATCACGATTCCTCTGGCGCCCAGCTTCAGGGCGGCGCGAACCAGGCCACCATCGGCGCCGGCGTACATTGGTACAATTTCCACGTACGGCAGTGCGTCCCCTTCAAGACGAATGAACTGCCTGCGCACCGGTGTGCGGGCGAATACAACACGGTCTTCGTCCACTGTTCCAAGGAACCCGAAATCCCCGGACCGGAAAGACTCCACATCAGCCGTGTGTGCCTTGGTGACCTCCCTGGCAGCATTGATCTGGTTGTTCAATACGACAAGGGCGCCTTTGCCGCACGCATCCGGCGAAAGGCAAACTCGCGCAGCATTGAGCAGGTTACGCGGACCATCGAAATCGGATGCAGACGCGTTACGCTGCGCACCGGTTAGAACGATCGGCTTGTGCGTGTCGATTGTCAGATCGAGAAACCAAGCGGTTTCTTCCAGGGTGTCTGTTCCATGGGAAACAATAACGCCTGCCACGTCATCCTTTGCCAGCGCGGACGATACTGCCCTGTGCAGCTCAATCCAACGCTGCGGCCCCATGTAATCGGAAGGCACATTGGACAGGTTGTTGACCTCCAGTCTTGCGATCGCGGTGATGGCCGGGACAGCCGCCAACAGGTCTTCGCCGGACAGGGCTGGGACCGGCGCCTGTTTCAGCGGATCGATCTTCATCGCAATGGTACCGCCGGTTGCGATGTAGGCACACGTAGGGAGTTGGGAAGGAGCAGAGGCTGTCATCGGTTCGTTAAATGGGTCATTGTTGGCGACGGCGATAGACACGCCGTGCAGGGCGGAACCGCCCGCACGCGGCGTGTCTTTTCAGACCGACTTAGACGCGGAGGTGCTCGAATACCGAATCTGCAGCTACCGGGTTTTTCGCATCACCGTTGTCGATGATTTCGCCCTGCTTCAGCACGGCATAGCGGTCTGCGACCTTCAGGGCGAAAGGCACGTGCTGCTCGATCAGCAGCAGTGTTGTGCCGTGGCGACGTCGTTCCCAAAGCAGTGCTTCGGCAAGGCGGTCAATGACCGACGGTTGCAGACCCTCAGTGATTTCATCAAGCAGGATGATCGATGGGCGCATCATGAGGGCACGTGCGACCAGCAACATCTTCTGCTCGCCGCCGGACAGTGTGCCCGCATGTTGCTTTAGTCGGCTCTTGAAGACCGGAAAAATCGGCTCAATTTCCGCAAAGCGCTCGTCGAACACCGATACCTTTTCAAGTCCGAGGCGCAGATTGTCACGGATAGTGAGATCCGGAAACAACGCGTGTTCCTGCGCGGCGTAAGCGATTCCAGCACGGGCGATCCGGTGCGGCGGCAGGCGCGTGATGTCCTGCCCGTTCAGATGGATTGCGCCGCTTTTTTTCGGCAGGTAGCCCATGATCGTCTTGAGCAGCGTCGTCTTGCCCATGCCGTTCTTGCCCAGCAGGGCTACCGCGTCGCCGCTCGCAACGGTCATGGATAGCTTGCGCAGCACCACTGAGGCCTTGTATCCGCTGGTCACGTCCTGCAGGTCCAATGCGATCTGGCTCATGATGCCTCCCCTGGTGTGGCGGTATCCGCGCTTCCCGTGTCGTGCGCGGTTCCGGCATAGATCGTTCTGACCAACTCCGAATTGACTACCTCATCGAAGCTGCCTTGCATCACGATTTGCCCCTGATGCAGGACTACGATGCGTGTTGCGACTTCCTTCACGAAGTCGAGGTCGTGTTCAACCAGCAGGCAGCACAGTTGATACTGGTGAGCCAATGCTGCGAGCACGTTGCCGATCTGCGTACGTTCAGTTTTTGTCAGTCCAGCCGTCGGTTCATCTAGCAGCACGATGCGCGGCTCCAACGCAAGCACCATTGCCAGTTCCAGTGCCTGCTGCTGGCCGTGCGACAGGTCCTTGGCCACGGCATCTAGCTTCTGGTCGAGGCCCGTTGTACGAACAACCTCGAGCGCATACGGTGGCAATGCAAGCATGTGTAAGCGCTTGAAGAACGAAGGCCGTTCGATGATCGTGCCAGCGATCCTCAGGCATTCCCCGACTGTCAGGGTATCGAAAATGTTCGCGTTCTGGAATTTGCGGCCCAGACCGAAACGAACGCACTGGTCGGGCGGCAAGTCGCGGATATCGTGACCGCATAGCACAACCGTGCCGTCGGAACGCTCTGCTCCGTCGCTCATGCATCGCATCAATGTGGTTTTGCCTGCTCCGTTCGGCCCGATCAGGCCAACCAGTTCTCCTGCTTTGGCATTCAGGTCGATGCCCTGCAGCACCTTCAGGCTACCAAAATGTTTGGCAACGCCGGCCATCTGCAGCGCCGGCGCGGAAGCCGGTTGCACATGATCGAGGCGCACGGGACGCTCAACCAGTTCGAGATCAACGGCATTTCCAGTCGGACTGCGAAACGGTCTGAGCAGCAATGGCACCAGGCCTTGTGGCAACAGGACAATTACCGCGACGAACGCCGCACCAAGAATGAGCTGCCATGCAAACGGCATGCTGCCGCTCAGATACGACGTTGCGACATTGATCAGCAGCGTGCCGATCACAGGTCCCCACAATGTGCCTCGACCACCGAGTGCGACCCAGATGATCAACTGCGTCCCGAGAACGAAGCCGGTCAGTTCAGGCGCAACGACGCCGCTGAACGATCCATAGCCAAATCCCGCGATGCTGGCAACAATGGCCGCCACAACCAGCAGGACAATCTTCCCAAGCGATGTGTTGATGCCAAGGTATGAGCAGCGCGATTCATTGTCGCGAATGGCCACCAGCACGCGGCCGCCATCGCTGCGCACGAAAAGCCACGCAAGTGTCGCGATGCCCAGCAATCCAGCACCGGCGATCCAGTACCACGCGTGAAGCGACAGATCAAATGTTTCGTAGCCGGTCAGGCCCGAGCTTGAGCCGGTCCACTCACCGCCAGACAGGAGCACCTGGCTGAGCACGATTGGCAGAACGAGCGACATCACAGTGGCAAAGAATGGAGAAGCGCCCCGATAAAATGACAGCCAGCCGAGCAACGCTGCGATCGCGGCCGCGACGAGGATGGCGGCGCCCACTGCCAGTACAACGTATCCGGGCGAGAACCCGCCGTGTGTAAACACGAGGCCCGCGGCATAGGCACCAACCCCGAAGAAGGCCGATTGCCCGAACGTCAGGTAACCCGTGTAGCCCCACAGGATGTCGACGGTTACCGCGACAATCGAGAAGAAGAACGCCTGAATCAGGACGTTCAGGAGGTACGTGCCGAACAGGAACGGCCCGACGGCCAGCAGCAGGACGGCCGATGCACCGAACAGAAGCATGCCACGCGAATGTATCTTTCGCCGATCGGACAACCGATTCTCGCTATGCGAGGATTTGACGCCGACAGGGGCCGGCGACATATTGACTTTAGCCATGAGAGAACCCCTTCGGACGAACGCGCAGCGTGAGAGCGGCAAGTACGGCAATGGTCAGGCCACCCAATACCGGACTGACAAACGTGCTAACAAGAACCTGGCACGCCCCGAACACCAGACACGTAACCAGCAGGCTGACCATCGAGTAGCCTGAAACCATGACCAGCATGAAGGCACTGACCAGCCACGGTAGCCCCATGTTGGGATCGACACTTGACAAGGGCGTAATCAGCGTGCCCGCCAGGGAACCAAGCGCTGCGCCCAGACTGAACGTGATGAAGCGGATTCGTCCAGAATGAATGCCGAGTCCGCGCGCGAGATCCTCATTCATGATCACCGCTCGGGTCTTGACGCCAAAGCGTGTGCCGGACAGTAGCGCGGTCAGGAGCCCGCACAAGCCCAACGCGATCGGAATCAGCAGCAGGCGATAGGCAGAATAGTCCGTGCCGGCGATCGAGAAAGCTCCCTTCAGCGGCGTTTCGACAAACTGCACCTCCCGGCCGAACACCATCACAATGATCTGTCCGATGACGATTCCGAGACCCCAGGTGGCAAGGATTGCGTCGAGGGGGCGCTTATACAGGGGGCGCACGATCACCTGCTCGACGAGCATGCCAACTCCTACGCCCACAGCCAGTGCGAGTGGCACGCCGATCCATGGATTGAGTTTCAATTGCGTGACCACAAAGCTCGCGTAGGCACCCATCGTCAGCAGCGCACCGTGGGCGAAGTTGACGATTTTCATCACGCCGAAAATCATCATCAAACCGGCGGTCACGATGAACAGTATCGCCGCGGTGGTGAAAATATCTAGTGCTAGAACCATTTCCGTCTCCAGTCGCATCCGCCCCGCGCGGCGTACCACGCCAAGCCAGCAGGCGGATGCCTTGTCCTTGACCTCGTCTACTTGATGTTCGGGCATTGCGAGCCCGGATTGACATCAGGGAAGGTCTGCAAAATCTTCACGGAACCATCGGGCTGGATCTGGCCGAGGCGCATCGCAAGCGGCGTGTGCCGGCTCTTGTCCATCGATACCACGCCGCGTGGCCCATCGAACGATACCTGGTCAAGTGCCTTTATCACCTTGCCTGGATCTGTCGAGCCCGCCTTCTCGACCGCCGCCTTGTAAAGGAAGAAGGCCTCGTACTGCGGCTCGGACAGTTCGTTCGGCGTCTTTACGTTCTTCCCAAACTGTTTGTCCATGGCAGTGAGAAATTTCTTGTTTGCGGACGTGTTAATGCTCGTCAGATAGGACCCGGACATGTAGATGCCGGTGGCAACGTCACCCATGCTCTTCGCTGTCCCTTCGTCAATGGCGAGGTTGCCGTACGGCAGCGTCATCCCCGAACCCTTCAGCTGCTTGGCGAGCGCAACATTAGGCGCGCCCCCCGCTGTGGCGCTAATCAGCGCATCGGGATGAACGGAACGGATCTTGGAAAGAATCGGTGTCCAGTCCGTGCCGTCGATCGGCAGGTACTCTTCGCCGACAACCTTGCCGCCGTGCTGCTCGATATATTTCTTCGTGAACTCGAGCATGCCGCGACCGAACGCATAGTCGCTGCCGACCAGGTAGAACGTCTTAGCGCCCTTGCTCTTCTCGAAGAAGTCGACGACGGGTGCGACCTGTTGTTCCGGCACCCAGCCGTTGACATACATCCACGGACTGCACGACCGCCCTTCATAGAACGACGTATAGATGAACGGCTTCTTGCCGCGAGCGACAATGGGCAAAGCTGCGTTGCGCGCCGCACTGGTCTCCATCGAGATGATCGCATCAACGTCTTTCTGGAACACCAGCGTGTCGTAGGCCTTCTGTGCGCCGACTGCACCAGACGCATCGTCTGCGATTTCGAGCTGGACCTTGCGTCCCAGGATGCCACCGGCGGCGTTGATTTCGTCGACCGCGAGCTGCGATGACTGCACGACGGCAGGTGCGACTACGCTGTTGGCGCCGGACAAGCCAACCGCAACACCGATCTTGATGGGCTCTGCGGCATATGCGTTTGCAGCAAGCGCGGCTATCGCTGCAACGGCGCCTACAAGGACGCGATGTTTGAACGGATTCATGGTGTCTCCTTCACGTAAGGTCGGTTTCGTTTTCAGGGTCATGCGGACGTCGCCGGATCACTCACGGACGTGAGAGGCCAGCCAGTGCCCAGCATCGGGTCGTACACGTCAATGCGCCGGTCGCGCAGCACGTGGTTAAAAGCGTTGAGCGTGCGCCCAGACCGGATGCGCTGCAGGTCGATTTCTGCGTACAGGATTTCTTCGCGATCCTGACTAGCCGGGCCGGCCAGCGGCCATCCGTCACCGCCCACAATCAGGCTTTGTCCGATAAACGGTTGCTCGCGCTCGGTGCCGATCCGGTTTGCGCACGCGATCATCAGACCATTGCTATGTGCGGCGGCCATCGTGAGCGTCGCAGCCATCGCCTGGTGCTCTGCCGGCTGCCCCGTCATGGGCACCCAGTTCGTTGGCACGCAGACGATGTCGGCACCCTGGGTGGCTGCCAGCCGGTACACCTCCGGGAACCATCCGTCATAGCAAATCGCGATCGAGATCCGCCCGAGCGTCGTGTGGAACACCGGCACACCGCGATTACCCGGCTCGAAGTAGACGTTTTCGTTGTTCCATAGATGGAGCTTCCGGTACGTCCCGATGTGCCCCGACGGGCCGACGCAGATAGCCGAGTTGTAAAGTCGCTTGCCCTCGCGCTCTGCAACACCCGCAACGATATGGACGCCAAGACGCTGTGCCGCGTCAGCCCAAGTCTGTACCGTCTCGCCGTTCGGAAGATCTTCGGCCAGCGCGAATGCTTCCTCGCGGTCAGCAAAGACATACCCGGTGTTGGCTAATTCGGGCAGGACCACGAGGGCTGCGCCGTTCTTCGCGGCTTCCTCGATGTAGCGGAGCGACTTCGCGACGTTTTCATGCTTTTCGCCGACGCGAGGCTCCATCTGTACGCAGGCCACGACGGGCCCATTAACGCTCCGAGGGGCAGAGCTGCGCTGCAAGTTTTCCAATTCTGTTCTCCAAAAGCAAAAAGCCCCCGAACCGGCGTTGGTACGCAAGTTCGGGGGCTGCATAGCCTTCCATGTAGCACGGCATCGTTGCCGCGAATTGCCGATGACACTCGGCAATCGATGGCGAAAATGTACGAAGCCCGCGTTAGTCCGTCAAGGAGATTTGACCGATTTCAGGGAAAGTCCCTAGCTATGGCGAGCCCAAAATCCAGAACGCTCGGGGGACTTTCGCGCAACCCCGTGGGCTCTGAGCTAGGGGCCCGACTGCCTGATTGCCGAGCGCAACCGCTTGTTGCCGGGCGTCTGCGGCCCGATTCGCTTGTTGATCGGGGCTCGCGGCAATGCAGCACGCCGGGAAACACCATCGTCGTCGCGCCTCAACTCGCGTGTCGCCTTCACAATGCAGGTAAGCTGATTCCCGTGGCGCTCGGCGAGCCAACTCTGCTTGATGGTGGCAAGCGACTCATGTTGAAGGGCGGCTCATCGAGGGTGAACGGCCATCTGAACGCGATCCATGACCGACCGGAAATGGCCGATCCCAGAAATTCCGCGACGGCGGGCGGTGTCCAGGGCGGCAGCTCGCAGCATCGCGCTTCCATAGTCGATCCGGAAAGCGGGCCATCGACCCAGAGCGAGGCCTATGTCGGCTTTCGACGCCTTACATCGTTCTGGCGTATGTGGGTGGCGAGTTATCGGTGGAACGCCTCCACCGTCGCGCCGTCGAGCTACACGACAGAATGGGGCGACCTGCCGATCGTGCGGAGACCGACGGTGCTCATGTCATCGCCGCTTCAATGTGCTGCTTCATGCGTTCCAGCAGCGACGCGCTGGTCACGTCCGAGCCTTCGCAACGAAGCTCTGTCACGTAGTCGGGTTCGGTAGCGATGGTCACCGCGACCGCGTTGCGCACGAGCCGGTGGAAGGTTTCCGGGTTCTCAGGGTTGATCGACTTCTCTGAGTGGAAGTAATCGAGATCGATGTCCAGGACGTAGGGCGCCGTTTCAGTGTCCGGCAACCTGTCCGCCTGCGCCATCCCGTTGAGCATCGCTAGTTCGTGGTCGAGGTAAGCCGATTCGAGGACCTGCGCCGCATGGGTGATCATGCACGCGTCGTCGTGCGGACGCTTGTCGCAGTCGATCGCGCAAAGCGCGCCCGATTCGTAAATCCCGTCGTGTTCGGTCCATGTCTCGCCCGACAGGTTGACGACGAACGCGCGGGAAATGATCCCCGCCAGAAGGGCGGTCCGGATGTGCTCGTCGTTTTTCAATTTGAACACCGCATCCACCACCGCCTTGTCATCCTCCCAATGGATGGCTTCGATCAGCCCCGGCAACATGGCGTCCATCGCATCCTCATCCCCTTTCGTTATCCGGTAGCGATAGCGACGGAACGCCTCCATTGTGTCAGTGTGGTGGTCGAGCGTCACGAGAGCGGGCGCATCCGCGTGCTTCCGCCGGATCTGGGCCCACGGGAGCAGCACGGTGTGGTGCGCCTCGACGATGTAGACGTCTTTGCCGCCGATGGTGATCAGGTCATGGAACATGGTGATGGTTACGTGCAGCGTGGAACCTC
Organism: Paraburkholderia sacchari; assembly: GCF_000785435.2. Taxonomy (GTDB): domain Bacteria; phylum Pseudomonadota; class Gammaproteobacteria; order Burkholderiales; family Burkholderiaceae; genus Paraburkholderia; species Paraburkholderia sacchari. The sequence continues at coordinate 23,821 of NZ_JTDB02000012.1, forward strand.
CAGCATACAACGGCGCAAAGCGTGAGACGTGCCGAACGAAACCCACCAACTAGAACGCCCGCTGCAAAGCAGGAGCGTCGATTCGACCGCCCGGCATGCGGCATCCGGTATATTTTCCGGACAACTTTCATTGCTTTTGATCTCCCATGGCCAATCTGGATGACGTCCGCTGGACGTTCTGCCTCGCCGACGTCGAAACCGCCGGCAACGCGCTGCGGGTGCGCGCCTTTCTCCGTGACGTCGTGGAGCCCGCGCTTTCCGCGCTCGACGCCGACATCGAACGGTGGGCAAACACCACCGAAGGTGGTGCCCCGTTCGCGCACGCCGACGCCAAAGAGTTACTGCGCTCGACCACCGAAGCATTCTGCCTGTCCATCCATGCCCTGTTCGAGCGCCAACTTCGGCGGTGGGTTAGCGGGTGCGTCGTCTCGCTCGGCGCTTCCCCGGAGCGGATCGGCCGCGCCCGAAACAAGAACCTGAACAACCTCGACCAGTTAATGCGCGAGGTGCGCGGTGTCCCGCTGCGCACGTTCGACAGTTACCCTGACCTGTTGCGCCTGCAGACGCTGGCCAACGCCTGCCGCCACGGCGACGGGGACGCCGCCCAAGACGTCTACAAGCAGTTCCCGGAACTGTGGCCCCCCGCCGTCACCATACCGGCCCAGCCGATGCCGGGACAGTCGATGATCCACGTGCCGCCGCTCCCGCCGTCGTTCGATAGCATCGTCGTGCCGCGCCAATGGTTGCGGGATTTCGTCGACGCGGTCGCCTGGTTTTGGGAAGACGTTGAATACGTGCACTGCAACAGCCTGATCGACGGAAACCCAAGCGTCAGCCACCGGTTGGCCACCCTGCGTCAGGCGCGCGCTGGTCGACCGTCGCCGTGAGTTACATACGACTGTGATCAGCCTTTCCCGGTAAGCGTGCGATTCGTACCGTGGCGGCGGGAGTTGACGGCCGGAGATGTTCGGTTCAGTGAACCGGCGTGGTGCGAGCGGTGGCCGGCAGCAGCGGCACGATATTCCAGGGCAGCAGTTCATCGACGCGGTTAATCGGGTGATCGGCGATGCGTTCGATGACGTGATGCAGGTAGGCTTCGGGATCGATCCCGTTCAGACGCGCGGAACCGATGAGGCTGTACATCGCGGCCGCGCGATCGCCGCCGGAATCGGCGCCGGCGAACAGATAGTTCCGGCGGCCGATGGCCACCCCGCGCAGCGCGCGTTCGGCCGGCAAGTTATCGATCTCCACTCGACCGTCGCTGCAGTAGTAGACGAGCGCGGCCCAGCGGTTCAGGGCGTATTGGATCGCTTTGCTGGTATCGGATTTCCCCGACAGTGTCAGGAGCGTCGCTTCGAACCACTGCTTCAGGCTGTCGAGCAGCGGAACCGCATGGGTTTGTCGGATTCGTCGACGCTCGTCAGGTGGTTTGCCGCGGATCTGCGCCTCGATCTGGTATAGCGCGCCGATGCGCTCGAGCGCTTCAGTCGTAATCGGTGACTTCCTCACGACATGCAGGTCGTGCAGCTTACGTCGGGCGTGCGCCATACAGGCCGCCTCCTGGATCCGCCCACTCTTGTAGAGCTCGGCGTAGCCGGCGAAGGCATCCGCCTGCAACACGCCCTGGAAGTCCGCCAGGTGGCGCTGCGGATGTTCACCGCGGCGATCCGGCGTATAGGCAAACCAGACCGCAGGCGACTCGGTCGAGCCCGCCGGCCGATCGTCACGCACGTAGACCCAGAGACGCCCAGTCTTGGTCTGACCGTTACCCGGCGCGAGCACGGGCAGTGGCGTGTCGTCGCCATGAACCTTGACGCCGCTGAGCACGTATCGGCGTAGCGCGTCGACCAGCGGGCTGAGCAACGCGCTGATCGAACCCATCCAGTAGGCCATCGTGCCGTGATCGAGCTCGACGCCTCCGCGGGCGTAGATCATGGACTGACGGTACAGCGGCACGTGGTCGGCGAACTTCGAGATTGCGATGTGGGCCAGCAAGGCAGGGCCCGGCAGGCCGCGATCGATCGGCCGACTCGGTGCCGCCGCTTGCACGATGCAATCGCAGCACGCGCAGGCCAGCTTCGGACGACGATGGCGGATCACCCGGAAGTGGCTGCGCACGAATTCAAGCTGCTCGGACACGTCTTCGCCGAGCGCCTTCAGGGCGCCGCCGCAATCGGGACAGGCCTCGTGCTCCGGTCGATACTCGCGCTCTTCGCGTTCCAGATGTTCGGGCAGCGGTTTGCGTCCCGTCGCTTCGGCACGTTTGCGGGCGGGCTTCGACTGAGCCACCCCGGCAGCGCCTTCGTCAGCCTGCAGATCCTCAAGCCGAAGCTCGAGCTGTTCGATCTCCCGTTCGACCTTCTCCGACTTGCGACCGAACTGCATCCGTCGCAGCTTGGCGATCGTCAGCTTCAGATGCTCGATCTCGATCGCGCGCGACGAGAGCTGCTCGCGCAGATTGGCGACCATCGCCTTGAGCGCGTCAATATCGTCGGGGAGGTCGGTGGGAGGGGCAGACATGCGGTGAGTTTACACGGCGCGACCCTCGAGCCCCCCACGCGTAATGAACGTTTACAACGCGCTGCGCGGGCGCGCGGCGTCGATCGGCTGCCGCCAATCGAATCCCTCGAGCAGGAGCGAGAGTTGGGCGGTCGTCAGCGCGACCACGCCGGCATCGGCACGCGGCCAGGCGAAACGTCCCTTCTCGAGCCGCTTCGCCAGCAGACATAGCCCGCCGTCGCTCCAGTACAAACACTTCAGCAAGTCACCACGCTTGCCGCGGAACACGAACACATGACCGGAGAACGGATCCTTCTCCAGCACGGTCTGCACCTTCGCCGCGAGCGAGTTGAAGCCGCAGCGCATGTCCGTCGTGCCAGCCGCGATCCAGATTCGAGCGTTCTGAGGTAGGCCGATCACTTCAAGCAATCCCGAAGAAATTGCTCGGCGCGGTCCACCGACAATCCACGGATGCGCACGCGTCGTTTACCCACTTCGATTTCGATGTCGCAGTTCGTCGGCGCCATCTCCCTCGTTTCCTCCGCCATTGCGTGCGACGTGGCGTGTTGCGTGGAGAGCATCGGCGCGTCCACCACGGTGACAGGTAGCAGTTCCGCACAGGACATCGGTTCGTCAGCTCTAGCCTGGCGAGCCTCGATACTTCGCCGGCGCCACTGCGCAACCATATTGGCGTTCAGCCCATGAGATCGAGCAACTTCAGCGATTGAGCGATTCGGGTCGTTCGCCTCGGCCGCCACGCTCTCTCGAAACTCCTGCGTGTAATTCCTTGATCCGGGTTGCCGGCCTTTGGCCTTCGGTTCCATTAGTCTGATTCCCATCAAATTGTGATGGGAATCAGATTGTCGTAACCATTCCTCGCGGGAAAGACGGTACTGATCGCGCGCTTACCTTTCCCGTGCTACTGTCGCTGAAACGAACTGATCGAGGAGCACGGGATAGACGTTGGCTGGTTTCTGCACGAGCGGGTGAAATTCATCCGTCAACCCTATACGACGTCCGCGGCGTCCTACGCCGCGCGCAAGACTCAGATCGAGCGCGGTGTGGAACCATTCGTGCCGTCGTACAGCGAGGACGGAGAGCCAAACGACCTTCGATGGCGCGGGCCAAATCCTGCCGGCCAAGTTCGCCGCCGAACATCAGCAGCACGCTGGCGATGCTCGGCAATCACCGGAGATTGAGTAGTCTCCACGATCGAGGAAAGATCACTATCGCGGAACAGCGTTATCCATCGTGACAACGGTGATTGACTTCGCGCCGCGGGTCAACGCCACATACAAATGTTTCGATGACATCGACTCCGCTTCCAGGACGATGGCATGGTCGTACTCAAGCCCCTTGACCAGCAGCGTCGTCCCAATGAGCTTGTTGTGACGGATCGGGCGCCCTGAATGGCGAAGCTCGCGCTGGTATAGCATCGCCGCATCCGTAAGCGTGAGTCCTGGGTTGTCCTCGTGCGCGCGCAACACTCCCATCATCCGGCCGAAGAGATCACGGCGGTAGGTTGTGATTTCCGGGCGCGCACGGACAAGAGCAAGCAAGATGGCCATGTCCTTGCATGATCCCGTCGCCAAGTAACGATTCGCCGCCGTCAGAATCTCGGGGCATTTCGTCGCCTTTGTCGCCTTCCCCTCCTGACCTTTCTTGGTTGCAGCGGTGAGCACGCCATCGATCGCATTGCAACAGGTCTTGCAAAAATCGATCACAGACCGGAGCCTCTCTCCCGCAGACTTGGCGCTATCGATCTTTTTTATGAAACGGTGGAGATCCTTGCCTTCGACCTCCTCCAGACTGGAAAACTTGCCGGCCATGCTTTGTGCCAGCTTATGCGTCTTGTTTTTCGACTTCTGGTCGCCCGCGTGGATGGCAATGACAGATTCCTGGTTCTTCAAGTGGTCGTAGAACACGCTCAACCGCTTTTTATTGCCAAAGTCGTTCAAATCGATAGAGCAACGACGAACCCCATTGGGCAATTGCCCAGAGAGCGGAATCTTCTTACCTTCCGCCAGAAGCGCCCTGGCCTGGCTCAGCCATCGCCCGAGTTCATCGGCCCCCGCCAGTTTCCACCGCCAAGGCGTCTTCAGCTCCCCGAGCAATTGGTAGTTGGGATAGACGGCTATGTTCCAATCGATCGGCTGCTCACCGAAGTCGAAGATGGCCTGCATGGGATCGCCGAGCAGCCGGCATGGAAGCAACTTTGCCAAGGACTCCACCAGCTCATGCTGCTGATCAGAGCAATCTTGATACTCGTCGACGTAGACCCCGCCATATGAGCACTTGATCATGTGTTGCACAAACGGTCTATTCAGCAGTGCGGCGCAGGCCCCGTAGAGTTTCCCCCAGTCCTTTCCTGTAGGGTGGTCCTTCTTCCACTTTGACGTCTTCGGGAAGTAAAGGCAGGTACGCAGCGCCCAGCTCGCGATGGTGTCGATCTGGTACAGCGCCGGCGGAATCCGCAGCATTTGCATCTTCCGCCTGATCGCGTTCACGCCAGCATAGGTATGGGTCAGCACCAGTTGGCAACGGGCAGCCTTCTGCACAGCCCTCGCGATCAGATGAGTTTTTCCGTACCCGGCCGGGGCAATTACATATCCCTTGCCGTTAAAGTCTGCCAAGACTTTGGGTAGATCGTCATCCATTGTCCACCCATGCGCGGAACTGCCCCAGCTTGGTCGCGAACTCCTTCTGCAGGAACGCGGCATCCGCGAATGCGGGAAAAATGGTCTGTGCCCATTGTTCTCCATACGCGATGTTCTTGAACCAATTGGAAGATTTCGCGGCAGCGCCGATCGCTTTGCGCAGTTCAGCCGTGTCCTGCCATTTATTGATGGCCTCGTCGAACTGGACGTTCAACTTCGACCTGACCTGATCGTAGACTGGAAACCCAAACTCCTTCGCAAGCTTCACGCTCGCCAGCACCTGTTCCCAAGGCAAGTCCACCATCGCCCGTTGCTCGATCGACAGTCTATCGGCCCACATCACGACCGGCACTTCCTTCCCGTTCAGTTCGCCGGCATCCTTATCGGAGAACTGGTCCTGAGCGTCGCCATCGGCGAGGACCATGACATCGTAGTGTAGGGCCTTGAACCCCGTCGCGAGACCCTTGACCTTGCTCGCGCCATGCGCATCGACTGGTGCCAGCCCCTGGTACGAGAACGGTAGCTTCCCTGCAGCCGCCCAAAGATCATCCATACCGCGCAGGAACCCCACTTCGGTCGCTCCTTCGCAGACGACCACTTTGCGGGACAGGAACGCTTCCGCGCTGGAGCGGATATGGCCTTGGATGTTCAGTCCTTCCAGTGCCTTGCCTGCGGCCGCAACCACGCGCACGCCAGCGGCTTCCTTGCGCAACACATACAACTGCTCCACCGTTAACTCGCGCAGCACGGTAGGAGAATGTGTCGTGAGGAAATACTGCCCCTTCTGGTCGTCACGGATGTGCTTGATCAGACGCGCGACCCGGTGCGGCTCCAGCCCGTACTCGACCTCATCGAACAAGGTGATGTGCTGGTCTTCCAAGCCTTCCTGCTGAATACCACACAGCAGCATGCGTTTCGAGCCGAGACCCAACTGCCGCAGGGGGATGTCGCCGTCGTGCAAAGTCAGCCCACCGATCCGGATACTGATCGCGTTGAGGTCGAGGTGTGCCTTGTATTCGTGTCCGACCGGAACACCAAGCCCCTTCGCCACTTGCTCCGACTTGGCCGCCGCGGCGTCGAACTTCTTCAGGACCAGTGCTCGTTGGCCGTCGAGCGAGCTTCTTGCTGCGCGTGTCGCCTCAACGAGCGACTCGTTCAGATTTTCGGATTCAGTGATCTTTGCGAGCGCCGTTCCTGCAGCCCAAGTCAGTTGTTTCTCGCTGTATGTGCCGATCAAGCCAGCGCCGACCTTAGCGCGATCAGCCGCCTTGAAGTCGACGCCGTCAGGATTACGGTCGGTAAAGACCTTCCACTTCGGTTCCAGATCCTTTGCGACAAGGAGCCGAATACTGAGAACGTGCTCGTCATCGTCTTCAGGCTCATCGTTCAGCTTGAGAGCACCTTTGTTCCAGCCGCGAAGATGCGCGCCGTACTTTTGCTCTGCGCAGAACTCGGGCAACAAGTCCCCGATAACGACCTCAATTTGGATCGAATCGTCAGTATTACACTGATGGAAGTCGGAATCGTAGAACGCATGATTCCACTGCGGGCTGAAGGCGCAGCGAATCGCTTCCAACAATGTCGTCTTCGTAGAATCGCCCCTGCCTATCAGGCAGAAGGTTTTCTCGTCGGGGAGCTTCCATTCGAGCTGCTTGATTCCCCTAAAATTCTGGACCTTAAGTTTTCTGATCTTCATCGCATCCCCATGCGTGCCGCGCCATTATCGCGTCGGCTCCTCCATCCGCGCCCCCGGGTCGTTGTCAACTGCGCTCTTTTCGTCTTGACCGCGATTATCACCGGTTTTGCCGTCTATTGGTTGACCACCGCAAACAAGCAGGTCACGACCTACTTCGCCAGAAGACGGTTCACTATCGCCCCCCTGCCCGGTCAACCCGCGGCATGGCATGCACCCGGCTCCCAGGTTTCCGCCCTCGACCCGCGACCGTAGCCAATAGCGGACAGACGTCAAGGGGCGAGGGACCGTGTTGCCCGCACCCCTCCCTCGCCCTTTTCCTTGACGTCTGTCCGCTATCGGCTCCTCAAGTCGCACGGGCGGAAACCCGGGAACCTGGCGGCAGCAAGGCCAACCCCGAGTTCCACCGGGAGGTGTTCAGCCGCAACGGCAAGTCACATCCCTTCGCCCGTTTCAGGTCCTCAACCTTGACTCTGGAGATTGCCATGCAACTCGCTTCTTCTTTCCGTTACGGCTCCCCGATGCTGCGCGCTGACTCGCCTCTGTCGGACGATCAGATTCGCCGCGTTGCCCCGTCCATCTTCGCGGACGGCAAGCACGAAAGCCGCTCCGAACGCTACACCTACATTCCGACCATTGACGTGCTGCGCGGCCTGCGTAATGAAGGCTTCCAGCCTTTCATGGTCTGCCAGACGCGCGTGCGGCACGACGACCGTCGCGAGTACACGAAACACATGCTTCGGCTTCGTCACGCCAACCAGATTACCGGCGAGGAAGCCAACGAAATCGTGCTGCTGAACTCGCACGATGGCACCAGCAGTTACCAGATGCTCGCGGGCATGCTGCGCTTCGTCTGCCAGAACGGCATGGTGGCGGGCGACAACGTCGCCGATATCCGCGTCCCGCACAAGGGCAACATCGTCCAGAACGTGATCAACGGCGCATTCGACGTGCTCGACGGCTTCGACCTGATCCGCGAGCAGAAGGAAGGCATGCGCGCCGTCACACTCGACCGCGACGAACAGCACGCATTCGCCCGCTCCGCACTTGCGCTGCGCTACGACCCGACCGACGCAGAGGCACCGGCCCCGGTCACCGACAGCCAGTTGCTCACCCCGCGCCGCTTCGAGGATCGCCGCGACGACCTCTGGACCGTCTTTAACCGAGTGCAGGAAAACCTTACCAAAGGCGGCCTGCATGGACGTTCGCGCACCGGTCGTTCGATGTCCACCCGGCCTATCACCAGCATCGACCAGAACGTGAAGCTCAACCGCGCCCTCTGGATGCTCGCGGATGCAATGCGCCAGATGAAGGCGTAACTGCGAAAGGCGCAAGAAAGCCGCTTTTCTCATCATCCATCAGGACTCCTCTCCGGGTCGAGTCCTGATGGAATCTGATAGTGCCCGGCCCGGAACTTTCTTTTCAACTTTCTGGAGTCAGTCATGCAAACCCAATTCGAAACCACCACGGCAGACACCACCGAACCGCCTACCGTCCTCGAATCCCACTTCGGCAATGAGCAGCCCATCATAACCGTGCCGTATTCCAGCCTGCGGCCTTCGCCACTCAATGCGCGCACGAAACCCCTGTCGGGCATCCCTGGCCTCGCCGCCAATATTCGGGCCAAGGGTCTGCTGCAAAACCTCGTCGTCCACGAGATGAAGGGATCGCGCTGCAGGCAGCGCAAATTTGGCGTGTGCGCCGGTCAGCGCCGCGAGGCCGCCCTCGACCTCCTGTTCGAACAGAAAGACATCGCCGCCGACTACCCGGTCCCCGTGCGGATCGTCAGTGAAGGCGAAGCCCTCGCCGTTTCCCTGATCGAAAATACCGAGCGCGAAGGACTCGATCCGTTCGACGTCCTGCGCGCGTACCGGATGCTGGCCGAGGAAGGGCGAAGCGTCGACTACATCGCCGCGCTCATTTCCGCCTCGCCGCTCACGGTCAAACGGCGCATGAAGCTCGCCAGCGTATCTCCAAAACTGTTGGCCCTGCTGCGGGAGGACGCGATCACGCTTGACCAGCTTGCCGCGCTCGCCCTCGCGGACAACCACGAAACGCAGGAACACATCTGGTTCGATGCAAACGAGTGGCAGCGTCAGCCCAACTATCTGCGGCAGGCCATCACGCGGGCCGAAATCGACGCGAGCCGCAGCCGCCTAGTGCGCTTTATCGGCCTCGACACCTACGAAGCAGCGGGCGGGTATTGCGCGCAGTAGGACGTTATGATGAGTAGCTTGGACAAGTACCTTGTGAACAAGGCCTTCGCGTTGGTTTTCAGCACATAAAGTTTCATGATGGAGCCGTGGCGGTCTATTGGATCGCCCTTGTGAGGAGCTCGATCATGAAGCAGTCTACTCATCGTGTTTCACGCCAATCGTCGTTGCAGCAGCTCGTTGCAAGTGCCTTGTGTGAATTGGAGAGGCTCCGCTACGGTGAGCGAGCGCTACGACGCTATCGGACAGTTTGGCGACATCTCGTGGCGTTCTGTTGTGCGATGGGCCTGGGAGATAAATACTCGCGGGCTGCAGCGATGCAGTTTAGCAATGCGTATCAAATCCGCGAGGGCGAAAGCCTTAAGCCAGGCGACGGATGGCGACGACATCTCCCGATTGCGCTCAAGGTTCTGGCAGACTTCGCGCGCGACGGTCGCCTTGAGCGCCCGCTTACCGACACGCGGAAGATCCGCGTCCCGGCCTGCATGAAGAAGCCCATTCTTGACTATGAAGCGTACTGTCGTGATCACGTCCGTCTTCGGCTGTCGACTCTCTACAGACGGTTGCGGCAGATCGCCATATTCGCGGACTTCCTTGGAACAAGAAATATCGTATCTTTCGATCAGATGCAGGCCGCCGATGTCTCAGCATTTGCCGTCTCTCGATACTGCCTGAAGGCGAAAACCGTCTCATCGATTCTTTCTAACGTGCGCGGCTTTCTGCGATTTCTTCTGATGAGAGGAATCGTGCATCGAGATCTGAGCCAATTGCTGCCGACAATACACGTTCCTCATGATGCAACTGTCCCATCGGTCTGGGATCAGGAACTTGTTGTCAGGTTGCTCGATGTCGTTGATCGTACATCTCCAAAGGGCAGGCGTGACTATGCGATCCTCCTGCTAGCCTGTCGCCTCGGACTGCGAGCAGGAGATATCCGGACATTGACACTCGACGATCTGAAATGGGACACGGCCACTATCGAGATTACCCAGTCGAAGACTTTAGCGCCGCTTTGTTTGCCACTCACGGAAGAGGTCGGCAAGGCGCTGATTGACTATCTGAGGTCGGGCCGTCCTCAATCGGGTCGTCGAGAAGTGTTCCTGACATTGACGCCGCCCTTCCTACCGTTCCGCGAGAATTCCAGCCTGCATTACATCGTCAAGCACTGGAAGGAACTTGCCGGCATCCGCTTTAGGGCGCCGCAACACCATGGCTTGCATTCATTGCGCCATACACTGGCGACCGAACTGCTTCGTAAGCAGACACCGTTTCATGTCATCAGCGAGATCCTGGGACATACAACGACGAAGGCAACACTAATCTACGCCAAGACCGACGTGGAAACCCTGCGTGCTGTCGCGCTGAACACCGAGGAGATGCGTCATGTCGACTAGAGAATTCAAGGGGCGTTATTGCAGTCCCGTCGGCCCGCTCCTGGAACAGTTCGTCCACGAAAAAAAGGCATGCGGTTACCGTTATGATGAGGCAGCCCGTTTGCTATTGCGCTTTGATCGTTTCCTGTGCAACGAAGCGCTATCGAGTTGTGAGTTGCCGCGCTCGATCAGCCGTAAGTGGCTAGCGAAGCAACCTCACGAAAGCGTGTCCACACACTGCAATCGCATCGGCGCCGTTCGGCAATTCGCCATGTACCTTTGCCGGTCTGGATATCCCGCCGATGTGCCGGATCGCTCGCTCTGGGCAAAGCGCGCCGAAAGCTTCTCGCCACGCATCCTGACGCACGCCGAGATTCAGCGTCTATTCAACGCACTTGACGAGCTTGCGCCGACCGCAAAAGCCCCGCTGCGCCATCTCATCATGCCAGAAATATTCCGGCTGCTATATGGCTGCGGCATGAGGGTAGGCGAGGTATTGCGCCTGCGCGTGGTGGACGTTGATCTTGACAGGGGAGTCCTCATGGTGCGTGACGCCAAATTTGGCAAAGACCGCATGGTGCCTCCAGCTTTGCCCTTGGTGCAGCGCCTTCGAACCTATGCCGCATTGATGGGACGCCGGCCACCCGACGGGTACTTCTTCCCGTCGCCATCCGGCGGTCCGTGGAGTTCCGAAGCAGTTTACGAGATGTACAGGGAGCTACTCATGCACTGCGAGATCGCGCACGCCGGTAGAGGCAAGGGCCCGCGCGTACACGATCTCCGTCACGCATTTGCCACGCATGCCTTGCTCCGCTGGTGCAGGGAAGGAGCCGACCTTGACGTGAAACTCCCGATACTGGCGACTTATATGGGCCATCGCTCCCTGGCCGGCACGCAGCGCTACCTGCATCTGATCGCAGAATTGATGCCGGAGATCACGGTACGCACCAATGCCACCTTCGGTGATGTCATTCCGCGGGGGACCGTGTCATGAAGCCAACGGATTTCTCCATGCTTGTGACAAGCTTCCTCACGGAGCATATGGCTGCACAGCGCAATCTGAGTCCCAATACCATCAAAGCCTATCGCGATGTGTTTACTCTGCTGCTGCGATTCTGCCGCGACGTGCGAGGCATTGCCCTGGAGCGTCTGTCATTGGCGCATATTGACGCATCTCTTGTGGAGGCGTTCTTGGACCATCTAGCCAACGACCGGCACGTTTCGGTTAGCACACTGAATCATCGTCTTGCGACATTGCATGCATTCTTCCGTTATGTACAGTCGGAAGTACCCGAGCGCCTGCTGCAGTGTCAGCAGATCCTCGCCATTCCGCTGCGGCGACAACCGCGCCCCAGTGTTGGTTATCTCTCGCGGGAGTACCTCGCACAGGTGCTCGCACAACCAGACTTGCGTACATCTGAGGGGCGCAGAGATGCCGTGATGTTGAGCGTACTCTACGACACTGGTGCCCGCGTACAGGAATTGATCGACCTGAACGCCGGCGACGTGCGTATGGATCCGCCGTCACAGGTGCGGCTCTTGGGAAAGGGCCGCAAAATACGCGCTGTTCCGCTCATGGACGCGACGCTCGAATTGCTGCGCCAGTATCGGCGGGACAACAACCTCGACCGCCCTGAATATGCGGACAAGCCGCTCTTCCAGAACCGACACGGCACACGATTGACGCGCTCGGGCGTGCGCTATCTTCTGCGTAAGTATGTTCAGTCTGTACGGCGCGAACATCCGGACTTCACGCAGCCAGTAAGTCCTCACAGCTTGCGGCATACGAAGGGAATGCACCTGCTGCAGAGTGGCGTTCCACTCGAAATCATCCGTGACTTCTTGGGTCACGTGGACGTGAAGACAACTGAGATCTATGCTCGCGCAAATCTTGAGATGAAGCGGAAGGCGCTCGAGAAGGTGGAGGGCAGCACGTTGCTTCCGGAGATCCCGTCCTGGCGGCAGAACAAATCGCTGCTCGATTGGCTGCATTCGCTGTAGGGCCACGGAGGCCACGCATGCGGTTTGCTAGCTGCTGGCCTTGTCCCGGCCAGATACAGATGTCCGACTCCCGGCTCAATAGAAATGTCCGGTTTTAATGAGGTTTGCTTCTGTCTTTCCCGGGTTTTATCTCCTTTCCGTGTTGAAGGATAGCGTCTGAAGCAGCAGGGCGTTTGTGTCCATTCAGCGAGCCCTGGCAGTCCGCCGGACAGGTTTTGAATCTGGCTTTGGCGCCTGCGCCAGCTTCACGATCACCGCTTCCATGTCCGCCTGCGTGATCTCGCGTGGTTTCTTCGTGCCCGGCACGCGTTCAGCCTGGCGTACCTCGATGCCGCGATTGGTGCGCGAGGGCGAACCCGCGGCCCGCCGGTCATCGCGCTGCGCCTGCAGCGCCTGGGCGACCTGTAGCGCGTGCGCCAGCCGCTTGTGCTCGATCACCGCGCCCTGGTCCACCTCGGTGAGCCGGTCATACTCGCGGTACGGCAGCACGCGGCCGTCCGCGCGAATCTCGATGCGCCCGTCCGGATACTCCCAGACCTCGATGTAGCGGTGAACGAGCCTGCGGTTCTCCGGCGTGTCGTCGAGCAGGTACATGACCCGGTCGTACTGCACCGTCAACGCCTTCGTCACGCGCCGCGTCTCGCGCCAGGTGAGCAGGGTGTCCAGATCCTCGTCAGCGCGCAGTGGCCGGTGGGCGTCGAACGTACTGCGCGGCGGCTTCGCGAAGCGCGTGTTGTAGGCCGCCATGAAGGCGGGCGCCCAGGCGTTGGCCTCGGCGACCGTGCTGATGCCGCGCAGCCGCAACTCCTTCACGAGGCGATCCTGCAGCGTCAGGTGGGCCCGCTCCACACGGCCCTTGGCCGAACTGCTGTTGGCGCAGAACGTGTCGATGTTCAGCTCGTACATCGCGCGCCCGAAGTGCGTCACGCTGCGTCCGGTCTTGCCGGCAGTCGGGCTGCGAAACACGCTGGCCTTGTCGCTGTACAGCGCAACCGGCTTGCCGTGGCGCTCCAGGTACGCCCGCGTGGCCTCGAAGTAGCTGAAGGTCGACTCCGTGGCCGTGAAATGCAGGTGCATGATGCGGCTCGTCGCATCGTCCACGTACACCAGCAGCGTGCAGGCCGGTGCGCGTTCCTCGAACCAGCGGTGGTCGCTGCCGTCGATCTGGATCAGCTCGCCCAGGCACGCGCGGCGTGCACGGGGCTGGTAGACCTTCGGCGGACGCTGGGCCCGCGGAATCCACAGACCCGCGTCGCGCATCCATCGACGCACGGTCTCCTTTGCCAGCCAGATGCCGTGGCATTCAGCGAGCTTCTCGCACGCCAGCGTCGGCCCAAAATCCGCGTAGCGCTCGCGCACCAGCGCCATGGCCCGCGCACGCAGATCGACCGGCAGCTCCCGGTTGCTCGGCTGCCCACGCCGGCCCGACACGAGGCCTGCCGGGCCGCAGGCCTCATAGCGCCGGCACAGTCGGGTGATCTGCCGCTCGCTGAGCTGCAGCCGCTCAGCTGCCTGAAAACACCGCAGGCGGCCTTCAACGACCGCCTCGATGACCTTGACCCGCTCGAGTTCGCGCATGCTTGCCGTGATCAGCTCACGTCCGTTCATGGTTCGCCCCTGGTCGACGCCTCGTGTGAGCGTGCACCTCAACCAGGGCAGGAATCGGACATTTCTAATGAGCCAGAATCGGACATTTCAAAAAAGCCATAACAGGCCTCCTCCATCCACGCAACATTTATGTCAAGTTCCCGGGGCCGAAATCCGATGGCATCAACGAGCCGGATTCGAAACAGCACATAAAAGCTTCCTACCGGTAACGACCGAAATGTGCTGCAGCACATTTCGGCTATGTACGTCGTGACCTCTTCAGTGACGACGGGAATGCGGGCTACATTGCCGATGCCGAACTGCTGCAGCGGCTCGTCGCGCAGAAGCTCGACGTAGCAGCAGAAGAAGTGCGCGCCGAGGGTTGGGGATGGACAGAAACCCGCGTCGAGCGCGACGTGCTGGAGCTTAACCGCTACGGCAAGCTGCGCCCCATCCAGCGCCCCTTTACAGACGAAGAGCAGCGCGAGATGGACACACTCACCGAACAGCAGGACGATCTGGCCGGGAAGCTGGAAGCGCTCTCCGAGGACGATGAAAATGCATATGAGGAAGCTGGCCGCCTCGAGGCTGAAATCGGACGGGTCAACGCAGAGATAATCGCACTAGAAAGCCGCGCCATGGTGTGGGATACACAGCAGATGGCTGAGGCGGGTGCGTTTGTAATCATCGATCCGCAGGGAAAACTGCTCATCGAGCGCGGTCTCGTGCGGCGCGAGAACAGTGCGGCGCTGGACGCGGCGGGTGCAACGGTCACCGGCACGCCGCAGGCGGAAGCTGCGGACCCGGCAGACGGTCCTGTTCCGAAGCTCAAGCCGGTCCACAGCGCGAAACTCTGCCAGCGACTCACCGCGCACCGCACCGTCGCCATCCACGCCGAAATGGTCACGCAGCCCGCCGTCGCGCTCGCCGCCCTGTTGCGGCATCTCGTTCCGCAGGCGCTGCCTGAGCACTACGGCTACACGTCCGCGCGCGACTATCTGGCGCTATCAGGCGACAACAATCACGACAGCCTACTACGCGCGGCGGACGATCTGCCCATCAGTGCTGCATGGAACGCCATCGAGGCACAACGCGCCCGATGGACCGCCGAGTTACCCTCGAGACGCGGCGACCTGCTGCCGTGGCTCGCGAAGCAAGACCCAGGAACGACGCTCCTCGAACTGCTTGCCTTCTGCACCGGCACCCTGCTCGACGGCATCGTGGGCGAGGAAAAGCCGCAGGCGATCAGCGCGCTCGCGGGCGCGCTGCACCTGGACATGACCCGGTACTGGACGCCGACCCGCTCCACGTATTTCGATCATGTCAGCAAGGCGCGCATCGGGGAAGTCGTGTCCGCAGCCGTTTCGCCAAAGGTTGCCGCCGACCTCGGGAAGATGAAGAAGGCCGACGCCGCTGCCGCCGCTGAACTGCGTCTGGCGAAGGTCGTGTGGCTCCCGGAAATCCTCACCGATACGGAAATCCCGGTCACGCCGTCATGGGAAGCCCGCGACGACGAGGATGGGGACGCCGGGGAGGACGAACAAGGCCCGGAAAACGGCAAGGGTTCCGACGACGCGCAGGAGGACGACGAAGGTGCCGCCGAGCCCGGGAGCAATCACAGTGGCATCAACAACACGGCTTGCGATGTACCCGTGTCGTCCACCGCAGCCGGCACGCAGGCGCCGTGGCCCTTCCCGACCGCTGCCGGCCTCGCGCACGCTTCATGATGCCCTCGCGCTCATGAAAGGCGACATCAACGACGCATGACCCGTGCGGGCAGACGGCAAACCGTCTGCCCGCACCAGACGACTACCGGAATAGCGACCCGCCAGCCCACCCGCTGCCGCCGCGAGCAGAATCACGACCAGCCCTCCGATCACCAGTATGCGGAACGCCTTCGTCATCCGTCGCGCTACCATCTGGTCAACCTTCGCGGCGCGCGCCGCCGCCTCGCTCATCTCCCGTTCAAACAGAGCTACCGCTGCGTCGAGTTGCTGCCGATGCTCGCGGGCTGCAACGGCTACCGCGCCCATCACCCTGTTTCCCGCGATGCGCGCAATCCGGTCGGCAGCGCGCCCCACCTGCGTGACCAATGCCTGTTCATTCAGTGCCGCGAGCGCCGCGCGATACCTCGCCTCATGTTCAACGGCCATGCGTTCCGCGAGTTCGATGGTCGCCTTGCAGCGCGCGAGCGCGTCGCGGTGCTGCGCCATCAGCGCGTCCGTCGCCTCACGTGCCTCCTCCCGCACCGCGTCCAGATTGCCCTTGCCTGCCTCCCGGATGCGCTCCGGCATCGCCTCGTAAAGCCGCACATAGTATTCGAGCACAACCAGCACCGACCACAGGGCATCGTTGTCGCGCAAATTCAGGGCCATCGACACCCGACGCATGCGCAGCATGCTCGCGTCGTCCGGCTTCTCCCCGGTGACGTCATAAAAGAGCCGGGCGAGCGGATCGACGGGGCGTCCTCGCCGCGCTCGCCGCTCAGGCATTGCCCGTCACCCCGACGAACATCGCGTCATAGAGCGCCCGCCAGCGCAGCAGTTCCGCGCGTTGCCCGATGGGCAGCGACTCCGCCGCCTTGCGCACCGACAGGCGCTGACTGCGCAGATCGTCTGCCACGCGATCCGCGAGTTCGGGAAAGTCGAGCGACCTTCCCCTCGCCTCGACACTCTTGCGGATTTTCGAGTCCTGATACAGCACGAACCTGTCCGGTGTGCCGTAGTGGCCATTGCGCACGACATGTGTGATCGCATCTGGAAACGTCTCCCCAAACTGGCGCAGCAGTTCCAGACTGTCGCGCTGCCGGTTGATCACCCAGAACACAACGAGCCGCCTGCCAAGCTCGCCCAGCGTACTGGCCAGCGTCGCGCCGTAGCGGGCGACCCCATCCTGGTTGCGGGCTGCCGTGCTGACCACCACGACCGCGTCGCGATGCTCGTCGCAGTAGTTCACGAAATTGATCCACCCTTCCGCCTCGTCTAGATCGAACGCGGCGCAATCAATCTCGCCCTGCACGGCCTTCATCACGTCGGGGTTTGATGTGTCGTTCTCAACAAGCACGGGTTTGACGCCGCGCCGCTGCAGATGATCGACCAGCGCGAGCGCGACAAGGCTCTTGCCAACACCGCCCTTGCCACCGCCCACAAGATAGATGGGATTGACTTTCGTATCCATCGCGACTCCTCTACAGATCGTCGGTGTCGGGCCGGATCGCAAATCCGAGTGCACCTTGCACTGGCAGCCCAGATTGCGGTCTGGCTTCCGTCTTTCCCCCATCCTTGCGAACACGCCTTGTCTGAGACGTCGCCTCCTGCGCGCGCGATTGCGCCGCGATCGCCTTCTCAGCACCAGGTGCACGTGCACCCGATGCGGGCCGCGCAACACTACCTGTGCTACCGCCTTTCCCGGTCGAGCGCAGTGCGTAGCGAATCGTCCCAGCAGTGATGTCAAGACCCTGCCGTCGAGCCTGTTCCGCAATCTGCTCCAGGGTATAGCCCTTCGCTTGCGCAGTCCGCACGCGCACACGCATGTCCTTAATCGCATCGCGCACCGTCACGCCACGTTCGGTATCCGGCTTCTCTGGCAGCGCATCGAGTGCGCGACCAAACGCCTCCCATTGCGACTTCGTATAGACCTTCGCAACAGGCATCTTTACCCTCCTGTACATCCGGTGCGCACTTGCGGTGACACCATCGTGCGCACCTCCTGAGCAGGCGTCAACACGGCTTTTGCGCACGGCTTATTCATGCAGGAACAAACTGGCAGTGAAGGGAAGGTACGAGAACAACGGATATTTTTGCGTATGTGGTGCGCACGCGACACGCTACACCAACGCATCAAGGTACGCCGGATTGGCGCGTGCCGTTGACGCCGAGCGACACCACCTTGACGCGCGTTTCTGGCTTCGGCCGCCGCGTGTGTGCGCGTGCAGATTCCAGTCCTCTCTCCTGAATTGCTCACGGTGCTCCGCACTTAACCGTGAGATCCACGCGCACGCGATAGTGCAACGCGTGAATCTCAACGCACGCAGGTCTTCGTCTGCCCTGCGCAATACGGTGACAACCCGGGCACTAGACTTCGCTTTTTTATACGGCCCGCGAAACGCACCGCTCAGCGCATCTGCTCTGCTAACGATTCGACACTTTTCGCGCGCGCCAAACACGCCGCGGTGCGCACATTCAACACGTCGGGTTCGCCACTGGTCGGCAGTTCATAACACTGCGGCTACGCATCGTGTAGCGCATCGTTCTGCGCAGTGCGTTGACTCTGGCTGCAATCCCACGTCGCATCGTCTTCGCAAGGGCAACGCACGCCGTTCCCCAGGACGCGATCGGATGTTTGCGCGAAGGCGGAAACCTCTGCGCACCGCGTTTACTCTGGGACACAATAAGCGCACGGAAAACAAGGGATGGCAGGATAGGCTACCGCCGGTTTTGGGCGCCACCTGCAATGCAAACGCGTCGCTTTCTTCGTCACGGTGCGGCCCGCTAATCCGCCGGAGTCAAGCGGCGAACCGGCTCCCGGTTGCCGGCGTGCGCGTATCATGTTCCGACCGCCACTCATGTGGTCGTTGACCTCGGCCGCGCGACCGAGCAGCGCGCATACAGAAAGATCATGAAAGCAACCGCCTCAAGCGCGGCACCATCATATTCACCGTCGCGTGACGGCTTCTACAGTATCTTCAGCAACAGTGCTGCAATTACCCCATCGACGTCGACGCACTACACGTTGCGCGATACCCCGGCCTCATACAGCGCCGTCTCCACCAGAGCGCGGTAGAAGGCGTGAACACGTTGTACTCGTCGCGCTCCGCCATCAGCTTGAAAATGAACACTTTGCGGATCGCGGTTGCCTGGCTCGTCCTTAAACACCGGGTGGTTGGGGTCCGGAAATTTCTGGATGTCGCGGCCAAGAATGATCATCCGGCTATAGGTCCGACCGAGAGGGTCGATGATTGCCTGCGCAAGGTGCGCTTCGATAAGCCCCGCCGGTTGCGAGCTCTTCCGCTGGAATCGCCATGGAGATCGCCCTGAGCCCATTAATCGTCATCCAATCATCCACGAATTTCCATAAATAGGGATGGTTTCATTTTTTCCGAGTTCGCCTATTATAAAAATTCGGGATTTTTTCTTCTCCTCTGCTTGAGTAACTGCAAAAGCCATGCAGTCAGATGGATCTCCAGGAGAACGTTTCATGGGACTTCTGAGATTTTTGATTATTCTTGGCGCTGCTTCTGGGATTGCCAAGGGTATTCAACTCTTCAGCCATCACTGCCGACAGCGTTTTGGTTATTGCTTTTTTACTGTGCAAGGATTCTGGCTTGCAGCTATTGGCATCAATCTGCTCTGGTGGGGATACGTCGCTTGGGGCACTGCATTCGTGCATCACGAACCGACGTTTGTCGGCATCATCCTCATGGCGATTGGTCTTGCAGTCGTCGCCTGGCTTGTTTTCATGAATATCCGAGACACGAATCTGCCGTATGGCGCGGCTGGGTCAGCCCTACAATTCGCGTTGTTCTTCCCGGTAGCACTGTACGGTTTGCCGATCCTCGCGATCACCCTGTTGTTTCTGCTCTTCGCGACATTCAAGGCTGCGCCGGTCAGATTCATCGATCGGTGAATCACCCTGGCGGGCGACTGCCGCCTCGGCTCGGTTCAAAACGAGCAGTCGTGCCACCATCCGATCAAGGCCACAGTCAACCCAGGCCGGAGGATCATCCGCCGTGTCCGGCAGTAGAAGATCGGCAAGCCGTGTGGCGCAAAAGACGCCGAGGATGCGCACCGTGTACCGGATTCCATACACTCAAAATCCAGGCTCGGGAATGCGTTTTCCACAGATCAGCGATGCAATAGCTAACCCATCGTGACCTGCGGGCATTAACGCTCCACGTCCGGCCTGAGGCCATCTGAGCGAGCTACGGTATCCGGCACCTGACGATCCTGCCGATCTCGCGCGTCATCCCGCTTTCGCGCCACCACTGGTCGATCCCGTTGCACCGGCATGGATCCAACGAAGTAAGCCATTTCGACAGCCATCGCGCGATCCTCACGCGCTAGCGACCTCGCCATCGCGTAGGCGATCTCTCGCCAGGCAGCGAATACGCCGCCCTGCGCTACCCAACCTGCGTCGCGCTGAGCGTCATTCGGCATTCGTTTCCAGTATCTCGGCGTTTCGCCCCGCGCCATCATATGGACGACGGCCGGCTTCGGATAGCGCTGAGTCACGCCGCGTGCACGCCGGGGCGTCGCATTCGCCTCGACACCGTGCTCGCGCAGCTTCTCGGCGAAACCCTCACGCCACCGCTGAAGATCCTTATGGCGTGGATTTAGTCGACAGCCGTGCGGACCACGCACCTGTACGCACAGATGCACGTGCGGATGCGCTTCGTCATCGTGCGCCGCGAAGACATACGCTCGGCCGTCGCCGAATTCCAGCGCCGCGAAATCCCGCGCCGCATCGCGCACTGCCAGTCGGTCCGTTCCTGGCGGCATCGACAGCAGAATGTTGAATACCTCGCGACGCGTGCTGGTCTCCGGGATGCCCCATCCGCCAAGCTGCCAGGCTTTCGCGAGATCGCGCAACTCATCCTTGCCCGCAATACGGTCGCCGTCCTGATCTTCCAGTTCGATTCTTCCGTTACGGGAGATATAGCGCAGATGCCGACGCACGGCGCCCATGCCCTGCGCACTGGCCGCCTTATTCGTGATCTTGACCATGACCTCCGGGGTACGCCTAAGGGTGCGGGCGATTTGAGCGCGCATGCGGGCTGCGTCGTCACGAATGCCCGCACGCGAGAGTCGCGCCGCACGCGCATGACGCAGTGGCTCCTGGAACAACCGGTCGCCCCAGTTCACGAGCATGGCGTCGATATAGATTTTCGGGTAAGCCATATCATCGACTCCATCGATCGAGGTTCGTGCGAATGACGGCCGCCGTTGCACGCAGGTGATCATCAATTTGCTTTCGCATATCTGCCCAATCGCACCCCAGGTCGTGACATGCGAGCTCAGCACCGCCAGCACGCGCAAGCTGACCAAGTAAGCGACTGATCCCGGCAAGCTGTTGAGTGGAGAGTGACAATGCGTGCAATTCATGGTTGCTCAATTGAGGCTCCCTCGTTAATTGCGCGCGAATCAACGACACAATCCAGCGATTCCCACTCAGACCCAAAGCAGCCGCACACCGCTCGACCGCGCTCAGTTCCGCAGCGGTGAGGCGGATCTCGACGCGACTACGCATCTCCCCAACGACCGGCTGGGGCAAGCCCCAAATAGTCGCGGCGGATTCCAGATCCGCTTCATCGCAGATAGCCGTTGCAATCAACTGGCGCACGCCTTCTCCGGCTGTCAAACCGCGATGGGCACACCAATCGTCCCAGCGCGACCTAGCCGTCCCGAGTTCAACGCACAGACGCTCGCGACCGACCACGCCTCACCTCAACGAGATGGAGATGGTGGTGACGGCTCAACCGGTGCCCGGTCAATCTCGCGGAGCGAGGCGCGTTCGGGAGCTGGGCGCTTGCGGCGATCCCGGCTCGATGGCGCAGTCGGGTCGAATATCTTCGGTATCGGAACTGGAATGCCGTTGATCTGAAACGCTGTCAGCATGCGCTGAGCACGCAGTTGCACCCGGGCAATCGATCGCTCGCTGAAACCCTGTTCTCGCATGGCCACTGCCAGCACGGCCAGATGCAATGCGCACTCACGTTCCGCATTTCCCGCGTTGCGGCGGCGACGCGTCTCCTCCTGTGCTGTAGCAGATTCAACGTGAAAATCGGGCGATTCCGCTTCGCCGCGCGACGGATTGTCGGGCTTGTCCGGGATAGAATCGACACGATCGCGCTGGACAATTTCGACCTGCCAGGTATTGCGATAAACGCCTTTCTCGTCTTCGCCGATCACGCGCCCTTCGTCATCTAGAATTGGTGCTCGCACGGTGACGAAGCGCTTGCCGAGATTTTCGAGCATCACCTGCTGGCCGACCTGAGCTTTCGCTTCGAGCATCGCACGCTCAAGATCGACGCCCCACACTACCTGATCTGTTCCGGTGTCGTCGCGAAACAAGACATAGTACGAGTCGCTGCGGGCGGGATTGTGCTGATACGGCGCGCGGCCATGCTCGCGCAATTCCCCGGCGTACCGCCGAGGACCATCGGCCTCGTCGTTGGTGGCGATCCGGTTCGCGTCCGGAATAGGCGGTTCCGATGCGAGCTCATGCACTGCCGCGAAAGTTGAAATTCCGTTGACAGCCTCTCCGGCACCGACCAAAGGCACGGCCGAAGCCATGGGTCGATCGTCTACGCGCGCCTGCGTGGTTGTGGTAGCCGTTGTACCGACCTCCGCCGCGGCCTCTATTCGATTTTCCGGCCTTGCCTGTCGAGCTTCCGCGAGGCGAGCCAAATCCGCAGCCTTCGGCTCGTAGCCACTCACCTCAATGCCGAGCAGCGTGCCCTGCAGCCACGCCTCGCTCTTAAATGCTTCATGGCCCGACACGCGAATGCGCCGCCACGATTTCGCATGCGCCATGTCGATCATCGACTCGACCACGTCCGGCCGGTTGTGCTCGGTGACGAGATACGGACCCAGATCCTCGAACGCAAGCTGATACGGCGCATCCTTCAGGAAATACTGATTGCCCGCGCGCAGGTAGCGCTTGCGCACGCGCTCGGGCAGCTGGTCGAGTGGCGCACGCCCCCGATCCATCTCAGCCGCCGTGCCCGTCGACGATCGGGTATCGGACTGCCGCGACGTGGCAGCATCATCACGAATTGCCTGATCCCGCAATTTCTCCCGAGCAGCATCAAACTCGCGCCGGCGTCGGGCGGTTACCGCGTCCATCGCGGCCAATTCAAGCCTGTCCCGTCGCTCGTCAGACGGCACCGGGCCGGCACCGTTGCCCGGCACATCCTGTTCGATAATGTTGATGACCGGATCGGCCTCGTGAGAGGAAGTTGTCTGAGCCATGTCACTACCTCGCATCCTCAAGATCGGCTTTGCACGTGGGCACTACCGATTCCGCCCTCATCGATCAGGCGCAGCGCCTGCTTCACGGGACGAATCCTGCTCCCTGGACTTCTCCAGTGCGGCCGCCCGTGCTTCGCGGATTCGCGTCCAGGATCTCGCCTGCAACTGGTCGAGCATCACCTCCAGATTGGGGCTGTAATTCAGCTCGCGGGCGGACTTCTTCAGTGAGCCAACCGCGCGTTCCAGAAGCTCGCGCCCACGGTCCCACGGATAGACCTTTGCTTTGCCGCCGTCGTAACCCACTTGCAGTTCAGAACCGTTCAACCGCGCGTTTTCATCCATCCATTTCAGACGCGCGGAAACAAACGTCATCTGGTCCTTGCGGTGAAAAACGACGCTGCGCGTCGCAACTTCCTGAACCAGATAGTGTTCCGTGTTGAACACCTCGCCGCGATACGGCCCGCCGTTCTCGCGCGGCGTCGCCATCCTGAGCGGCGAGCCAAACCGGTGTTCAGCCAGCGCCCTGACGTCGTTGGGAACGTCGCCCACGCCAAACAGCGGCTCGCCAACCGGCGGGCGCGTCGACGCAAACCGCGGCAGATCGGCGACTGGCTGGGCCAAAACCGACGATGCGGAAAGTGCAGGATCCGACGATGGTGGTTCGGAAGTGGATACCACATCCGCCGGCCCATTCAGCACCGGCCCGCTCGGTGCTGGCTGCTTCGGCGCACTGCGCTTCGAGGACCGGCGACGCGGGGTGCCTTCGTTGTCGGCCAACAGCTTTTCCTTCACGTTGCTCATCGCTCCGTCCTCCTCATTCTCATCCACCTCAACCTCGGTCATGTCGGATGCGGTGGGGGCATCCAGCCGACCATTCGTCTTTACAAGAGAGCGAGCCACGGCGCGCAGGTGTTCGCCGACCGCATCAAAACCCGACAGCACCGCCATATCGCTGAAATCGTTCGGCACCTTGTCGTCGATGCGCGCCTCCGCCGTAAACCGTGGCCATGCCAAATGCGCCTTCGCGTCTTCCGCTGCGCGCCGAGCCTGTGTTTCACCGCTGCCCAGTTCGCCAAGCATGATCAGATCCGCTTCGGGGTACCGTTCGCGCAGGCTCTGCGCCACGATTCCCAGATTCCCGCTCGACAGCGCCGCCACCGCAAACCACCCTGTCGCCTGTGAGGCGGACAAAGCCGTCGCCATACCTTCGGCAATCAGGATCAGCGAAGATTCGTCGGCCGGAACCAACGTCGGCTCCGTCATCCAGTAGCCTCCCTTCTTCGCACCGCCGGCCAGTGACGACTTCTGCCCTCGCTCGTCGATCAGCTCCAGTGTCGAGATCGGTCCGTTCCAGACAGGCACGATCAGCACGCGCCCCGTCAGTTGCTCCTCCTCGCTAGCCGGTGTATAGCCGAGCAGCGCACGCAATTCGAGTGCGTCCAGTTCGCGCAGCGTATCCATCGGCTCTAGCCGCTTGCGCAGGAGATACGGGTGCTCTGGCCCAACTGGCCTCGCCCACTGCCAGATCGATGTCGCTTCGCGGGCGACAGCCACATGGCGTGCCTGTCGCTGTGCCTCCTCACGCGTTCGCTGAGCCAGCACCTCGGGGGACGGTGCGAGTAGCGCCGCCATACGGTCCGGATAATTCGTTCGCTTCAGGTCAAAGCCGTGCTGACGCGCCTGCCAGAACAGTGTGGCAAGCGTCTTGCCACCCGCCGCGCTGGCCGAACGCCATGTTGTCCGGGCCGCACGCTCGCTATAGTTGGCTGCCGTGCGACTCCACGCGTCCCAGATTTCAAAACCCCCGTCGCCAAATCCCTGCTTGAGCGCGAAGGCCATGTCGACCCAGGTCTCGTAGTCGTCAGCCGGTATCACAGCAAGTGCGGCGCGCGCGCGGTCCACATCGTTCACATAGGGTGTCGTCATTGCAGCGCTCCCATGCTCCCCGGGCCGGCCTCGGTTGCACACCGCGCCCGCTCGACAAAATCGAGTTCCGCGACGTCAAGATCGTTCACGCTCAGATGGCGTCTCGCCTGCACCACCTGGCGCGCCGGCACACCGAGCAGCATGAAGTGGTGCTCGACGTAGGCCACGGCCTCCTCCTCGCTGATATCGGCGAGGTTTGGCGGTAAGTCGCGCGGATCCCACGCCTGCAAAATCTCCAGGTATTCGGGCGGCAGATGCATAAGCCCTGCCCCGTCCGCATCGATCTGGTCGGGTTGCAGATCGCGCAGCCGCCGCTCAACAACTGCACTGAAGTGGGCAAGGTCCATGGCCGGCACGGATGGCGCGGTCATAATGCGCGACGCGAACTCGGGGTCGCGCCAGTAGCAGATCTTGTCTGCCAGGATTGGCTTGGCGTTTTCGAGCACGATGATTTCCTTGTCGCGCCCCAACTCTTTCAGTTCCTGTGGCAGCAACAGCGGCCGGCGCTGTTCGGATACGCTCTCGCTCGATCCACCTCGACCGCTAAAGAAGGTGCTTGGACGACTCACGCTGCGCGACTGGTCCGTGAACGTACCAAGCATTTCCGAGTAGTCGTTCGCGTCCTTCTGCTCACGCGGCGCATAGAGGATCTGCATCGCATGGTTCGTAATGAAGGTACGCGCGTCAGCCCGCCCGTAAACAGATTCAAGTTGCGCGATCGACTGGACGATCGACAGCAGGCGGAGGTTGTAACCGGCCATGTAGGCAACACCACGCGCGATAATGTGGATCTTCCCAATCGACGTCATCTCGTCGAGCAGTACAAGACACTGGAATTTCAGCGTGGGATCGGCTTCGGGCAGTTGCTTCGTGTTCAGATTGACGAGCTGCGAGAACACGAGATTGACGAGCAGCGCCGCTTCCGACAGATGGTCGGGCGTGACGCCGATATACACGGACATGCGGCGGCGGCGCACCTCGCGCAGATCGAAATCACTTGCGCTCGTCGCCGCGTCGACAATCGGATTGGCCCAGATCGTAAGCGGCGCGTTGAACGTCGCCAACACGCTCGCCAGTACCTTGTCGTCGTTGGACAGGAAACGGTTCAAGGCATCAACGCATTGCCCCGAGAGCAAAGTAGGACGCTGGACAAGAGCCCGTTGCAGGTATGGTTTGATCGGCATACCGTTACCCGACGACTGCCGCAGCACCTCACCCATCGTGACCGGACAGTCCGGAACAGACGCCCCATTGCCTGCGCGGCGCGCGTCACGCCACTCGCACAACAGGAGCACGATGCCGAGGAACAGGTTTCGTGCCTGATCCTTCCAAAAATCGTCGTGGCCGCCCGGTGGATACAGTGCGTAACCGATCGCAAGGATGTCGCCCACCCGGAACAATCCGTCCGAGATCGCCGACAGTGGGTTGTAACGGTGCGTGCGGCCGTCCTCTGCAAATGGATTGAACAGGAATACGTCCTGCCCATGCGCTCGGCGGAAACCGGCCGTGGCAACATAGTTTTCCTGCTTGATGTCGAGCACCACCACCGAATCCGGAAAACTGAGCAGGTTCGGAATCACGATGCCGACGCCCTTGCCTGAGCGAGCGGGGGCCGCAAGCAGTACGAACTGCTGCCCGGTGAGACGAAGGTAGCGCCCGCGCCACACTCCCACGACAATCGCGGGCGGACTATTGAGGTATGCATGCGTGGTCATAGCAGCCCCGCATGGCGAATTTCCGCCTCGTTCGCAAAACGCGCGCTGCCATAGAGACGACGCCGGTTCGAACTCTCCCATAGCAGACGTAAGCCAAAGACCGGGCCACCAAAGGCCCCCAGCACGCCGAACAGCGCTGCACCGGCCAACCTGCGCCCGACGGTCGGCATCATCCCGTGCCGCCAAGCTAGCATCGCATCAAACCAGCCCCACAGTCCGGCGTGCAGTGGATTGATCCGCAAGCTGGCATACAGAAAGAACGATGCGAGCCAGAGCGACGCGACTAGTCCGCCCATCAGGCACGCAAGTACCGTCAGCGTTATTGCGGCCGTTCGAGCATGCTGAGACAAAGCGGAAGGTGGATGACTCATGGCCGCTCTCTACATGTACGCTGTGTGCGTCTTGCGCACCGGATCAAACCAGACTTCCGTCATGCCCCAGCGCCTGCCGGTCTGCTCGCCCAATGCATTGAAGACCGGGCGCGCCTCCATGTGTGCAACAAGATCAATGGTAAGGAACAGCAGGCGCTTGAGCGCCGCATCGTCCCAGGCGGCAGCCTCCCGATGTTCCTTCGCCATCAACGCGAAGCGTTCGATGGCGACAGTCGCATTGGGCGCGTGGTAGCTGGTGATAGAGCCCGCGTGTCCCGTCGTCAGGAGCTTCAGGAAGTCATAGGCTTCGGCGCCGCGCAGTTCTGCCAGCAGCACGCGATCCGGCCGCATGCGCATCGCGCTCGATATCAAATCAGCGGGCGTCACGCGCGCCTGGCCGTGCCCGCCCTTGCTGTACAACAGATGCACGCAGTTCTCGATGTGTCGGATGAACAGTTCGCGTACATCTTCGATCGTCACGATTCGCTCGGTCGCCGGGATCGAACGGCAAAGAGTCTTCATGAAACTGGTTTTGCCGGAGCCCGTGTTGCCAACGACGGCGATGTTGAGCCGGCCAGTTACCGCGCCGACAAAAAATGCACCCCAGTCCCGTGCATCCAGATACTGAACAAGCCTTCGATCGTCTGCGGGCAGTCCGGGCAGAGCTGGGTCGAGCCCATCCGGACGATGCCAGACCGTATCGTCGAACAGGCCCTCGTCTCGATAGGCGTCGAGCGTCTTCTCGCGTGCTGAGGGTCGGCGAATCGTGATCGACACGGTTCGCGACGGTACGACCGGTGGTACTACGATCTGGATACGCGCGTCCCCTGGCAGCAATGCCGACAGGACGGGATGCTGAGCCGATATTTCCTGGTTGGTCAGCGTGGCCACCGCCACGGCAAACGACATCAGCCGGTCGAAATCGAGACCCTCGCAATCGTGGCCGTGCCAGCCGAGCGGATTCTCAGTCAGGACGTGCTGCGGCCGGTTGATCACAAGCTCCGTCACGTCGGGATCATCGAGCAGCGGTGCGAACGGTCGCATCAGTTCGCGTACTGACGCGTCATCAGGCAGCCGGTCTTGCATCCGATCGAGAGATGCGTCCGGCAAGTGCGTGTTCGGCATCATTGGGTATCCTCCGGTCGCAGCGCGTATACCGACCCAAAGTCCAGATCACGCGCAATCACGATCGTGAACTCCGCGCCCTGGCTCTGGGTCAGCGTCGGCGGAATATTGATCGTGCTGTCGAGGACGCGCGTGGCCGTGTCGTTGCCCTGCTGCTGCGTGTTCTGGACCACGACCGATCCGTTGGTATTGCCGCCACGCGTCGCCAGATAGCCGATCGCATCCTGGATTATTCCGAGCAGCATCGCGGCGCCGATGCGCTGACGCCAGTGGTTGTCGACGTATCCGTCAATGCCCATGCGACCAAGCGCGTCGGCGGCGGGCGAATCGATCTCGACCGTCACGCCGTGCGGTGTCTTGATGCGGGCTGACAACACGAACACCCGCTTTTGGCCGGGTGACAGGTTCGAACGATACTGGCTGTTGATCTGCGAACCACGCTCGATCAACACCACACGGCCATCGTCGGAATAGACGTTCTTTGTCACCGTGCATGTCGAGATGCCGGTCTGGGTCGAATCGAAAGCCGTGTCGCCTACGCAGTCGATCTTGGCGCCCTGGGCGAGCACCAGGCTCCGGTTGCCCAGCGTCCCGGCCTGCACGCGCGGCGTAACGGTCGGCGTCAATGCCTGCGCGAGTGTGCCGCCCGCCTGTCCCGACCCTTGTGCTAATGGTCCCGCGCCGCTATTCGCTGCTGCTACAGAGGACGAGGCTTCCGCCATCCCACCCGGCTCCAGCACACCTTGGCCCACTGCGAGCAGAGGCGCATCGAAATAGCTGCGAGATGCACCGGCGTGCATCGTGCGAGCCGGCGCAGCAGGTATTGCGGTGCCGGACGCTGGCGTCGGACGAACCCCAACCGCACTCGCGAACGCCGAAGCCGAGGCCGCGCTATTTACCGACGACGCAGGTAGATCCCGGAACACGCGCCCCTGCGAGGGCATGTCGGCCACTGAATCGCGCTGCGCCTTCACCTGCGCATCATGCCGTGCGAGGAAACCGTGCACAGTCCAGACTGCGCCGGCGCCTACCATCAGCACGATCGCGACCGGCGTCAGCCACCAGGCGCGTGGGCGGGCACCGCGGAATTGCCCGAGTGCGGGCATTCCACGATCCGAAGAGATCCTCGATGCCTCCTCGTTGTGGCCACCGCCAGGCTGAGTGCCCGCGTCGTCGGGCTCGATTACGTTGCGCTGGATATCTTCACTCATCGCCGTGGCTCCGCAGAACACGCCTCACCCCGCGAACCGTCGTGCCGTCATGTGGCGGCACGCCGTCCATGTCGTAAGCGTCATTCCAGATCCCTACGACCTCGGTCCCGAGCCGGAACACAAACCGTTTCGCCACTTCGTGCACGACGATTGTGTCTCCTTCGACGTGCTTGTCGACCACGCTTTCCGTGCCGTCGTCAGCAACCCGAAAAACCGCCGGCATGCGCCGGTTGTTCGGGATGCGCAGATAAGTGAAGCGCCCGTCGTCCCATGCCGCAGTCGGCGCAATGTCGTCAGAGTTCGGCAGGATCTGCATCGAATAACTCGCGTTACGCACGGCCGACGGCTGAGCCATGAGTTTTGCGACTATCGCCGCATTCGAAAATCCATGTACCTGTTTCGCCAGTTCGTCCGGATAGACGAAGGTCACGCGGTACATCACGCGGTTGTTGCCGAATTTCGACTTGAGCGGCAGCACCACTAGATCGAAGCTATAGCTGCGCCGGTCAGTGCGAATTTCGAGGTTCGAATTGTGCGCGGCGAGTTGCGGCTTCAGGTACACGTCGTGATCGCCCTTGTTTGCGACCACCTGCCAACCATCCCGATCGCCCGGCGCGACGACCAGAATATGCTCGTCCGTACCGAGCGCGATATGCATGGCAAAGCCTCGCTGTGCCTCAATGCGGACCACTTGATCCGCCTGATAGACCACCTGGCGGACCCGCGAGTCGTCGCTCCATCCGGGTATTTCGACCGCGTGTGCAAGACCCATGATTGCCATGCCAGCCAGCGCTGCACAAATCGAAAGTGCATTCATGGCGCGCCTCCAGCGACGACAGCGGAGGCAGGTGGCGTATATTCCGCGTCCCGGCTATAGGCGGTCACCTTGAAGCCGAACGGGTTCGCGATCGCCACGCTCTCACGAGTGAACACGGAAGGCCGGTAGATATAGGCGAGCGTGATAACAAAACGCTGCGTCGGCTCGGCAAATGCCTCGCCGTTTTTGAACGACGTGCGCTCGACATGCACCACTGCATGGCCGGGCTCGTCCGGCGGCAGTGTGATCGAGAGAATCCGAATGCGTCGTTCAAGACCGGGCCCCAACTTCCGGTCCAGCGCATCGGGACCGCTGAAGATCCCCCGATAATCCCGAGCAACGACGTCATCGCTCATCGCAAGCACGCTGTCGTAATCCATCTGCAACAGGCCCCAGTTGTAGCGCTCGCGTGCGCGTACGTAGGTCTCGACCCAGTGCTTGTCCTGAATCTCTTTCGTATGCACATGGCGAGCGTCGAGCACATCGATCACCTGAGATTCGCCTGTCAGCCGATCGACCTCGATAGGCAGCGGCACCACCCGATAGAACGGCACCATGACTGCGAGTGCCGTCGCGCTAAGCACGGCAACGCCGATCGCCGCATAAGCGACATACCAGGCACGCCGTTCGGAGCGCTCCTGCAGGTAGGTCAGTGACGCCTCGATATCGAGCACGCGACCATAATCGTGCAACGGGCTCATGACGGCTCCCCGGCGTCGGGAGACACGGACCGGTCCGGAGCAACGGGCACCGGAGCTGGTACATCAGGCACCGGATAAACGCGGTTGATCGGCACGCGATGCAGACCGTCCGGCAATGCTGGCGTCGGCGGCCCGCTGCTGCATCCGGCCAGGCTCCAGGCGAGGCAACCGGCCAGCGTCAAGGAGTTCAGCGTGGACACGGCGGTCTCCTCAGTTTCCGAATGAGGCCGGTACCGTCTGGTCTTGCAGCCGGTTGGTCTTGCCTGCCCGGCTCAGCACCAATTCGCTTTGCTGCTCAGCCACTAGCTTGTCCTCTGTCTCGGCCAGCATCCGGAAAAGCTGCAGCTTGGTCATCTCGTTGCCGACTGCAGTCGATTCGGTCTGGATACGCGCCTGCAACTCCGCGATGCCCTTCGGGTCCTGCGTTGCATCGATCTGTTTAGCCAGACCCTGGATCTGGTTCAGCTCCTGCAACTCAGTCTGGTACGCCTGCAAGCCGAATGCCTTGTCCTGATAGGGCTTGTTGAGCGCGCGCTGGCATACCTGCTGGTCGATCCCGGTCTGATCCTCGCAGTTGTAGATCTGGCTGCCCGAGCGCAATGCCTGCGCGCTGCCGGTCAGGCCCACGTAACCGCCGTTCTGAATCGCCGTATAGACGCTCTGCCAGTTGGACGGTAACGAATTGGCGACGACAGGATCGCTCAGGAGCGTACCGAAGCCGCGCGCGCCGACCGTCGACTGATAGATCTGCATTTCCTGCTGCACTTGCTGCTTGAGCTGACCCACCGTCGCAATGGCTTGCGCGACGTTCTGTGCGTCGAAAACCGGAATACCCTGGGCCCGAGCGCCAGCGCACCATGCCATATACACGATTGCGGCGATAATCCAGCTGTTTCGTCCGTTCATGGTCATCACCTCCTCTTCAACTACCCTGCCGGCCCAGATTCGCGCGTGCGACGCGCTGATATGCCGGTGTCGAACCACTCGCCGAATTTCCACCGGGCCCGCCATCTGAACCCGTCCGATCGCGAATCGCACCGCCGGAACGTGGCCCTCCATCACTACGGTTAAATGCCCGTCCAATCGCTGTTGCAAGGCTTCGCGATGCCATGCCCGCCAAGAAAGCGCCGAAGCCGGTCAGCGTTGCGCCACCCGACAGGCCCGCCGCCACGGACGGCAACTGCCAACCGACCATCGCGAGGAAAACACCGGTCGCAAACAGACCAATGGCGGCAGCAGCAGCCGCGGCATCGTCGAGGGAAGCAGAGATCGCTTGCACAAGCGCCGATGCATCCGCGCCAGGCGAGCTGGCCGTTGCATGGAACGGGGCGAGGTCGGCGGAAAATGCCGTCAGCGCCATGCCAAGGAACGCGGCAACGAGAACCTGCAACAATGCGTAATTGGCGACCTTTGCGGTCCATGCCTCGAAAAAGCGTGTAGTCGGCGCGAACGCCGCGCAGGCGATGAAAATCGGGCCGAGTCCAAGCACGAGATCGAGCAGCATCCTTGCCATCACGACCTCGAATGCCAGGACAATCAGAAAGATCGAGCCGCCTAGCGCGGCAATCAGTCCGCACAGGAAATCGCCAATTGCGGCGGCAAGGCCGCTCGGACTGATTCCCTCGTGCACTGCCTTGTTGAAGTAGGCCTCCATCACGAGGTCGATCTGCTGGTCGTAGCAGTCGAGCGTCTGATAGATGCTGGTTGCCGAACCCCGCGCCGTCACGCTGCTGCCGTTGACCGAACCGCATCCGGGATTGCCACCACCCGTCGTGTTCGCCGCGTTCTGGATCGTCTGGGCCAGCCCCGACGTCGCGCCATCAATGGCGTTCACGACCTGCTGCTGGTAGATGCCGGTACTCAGTGCGAAACCGAGCGTGATCGCCACCTTCAGTCCGCGCCAGGCAAAGGCCGGCACCGCCTCTTGCGCTTCGCCACGCACCACTGCGAGACCATACGCGAGCACCCAGATCGTGACGGCCGTCGCGACGACGGGCACGAGCGCGCCGGACAGCGCCGACGACACGTTCGTGACGTAAGTCGACATGCCGTTTTCGAGGGTGCCGCCCACGGCGTTAAAGAGGCCGCTCATCGCCCACCTCCCGGTCCCGGCAATGGCGACGGACGCGTGCCAACCTGGGCCGCCCGTCGCTTCGCCAACCGCTCATGGAAGACGGGCAACCAGTCCCGCGGCGCATCACCGACCTGCGTGCGGATCGTGTCAAGCAGTTCCACGTTGTCGGTCGTGCCTGACAGCACATCGAGCACATCACCGAGCCCCGCAAGATCGAGCCGGCCGATGGCCGAACGATGGCCCTGCTTGACGAGGAACAGGCGGCTGTTCTCGCCGAGATTGCGAACGATGTTGAATTCCGCCTCGGTCAATTTGAAGCCGCGCACATAGTCGTCGTAGTCGGCACGCGGATTCGGCAGGAAGAGGAACGTTGCACTCTGCTCGATTAGCGCACTTGCGATGTCACTGCGGAGCACGTCGGCTGGGGACTGGGTATCAAAAATTCCGAGCCCGTTCTGCTTGCGGATTGTCTTCTGCTTGTTCTTCGCAAAGTCCGTAAAGACCGGATCACTGAGGCGCTTCCAGAATTCGGTCATCACGTAGATGAAGCGTCGGCCGTCGATCAGATTTTCGGTCCGATGCAGCAGGTACATCGTGACCGGCGTCGATACCTCCGTGTCGTCGATCAGTTCGGTGTCGTCGAAACCAAACAGGCTCGCGTGCGCGAGATCGATGCGGTCGGTCGGATTGTCGAGCACCCATCCCAGGCGTCCGCCAGCACACCATTTGGCGAGCCGCGCGTGCAGGCTGTTCTCGCCCACGTTAGGCAGGAGCTGCCGCACCATCGACAAGCGGCGAAGAGGCTTATCCATGCGCGCGACCTCACGCACGGCGCGCGAGATGTCAATCTCATCCCGTGCGGACAATGGCTCGCCGATGTCGACGAGCTTGCGTACGAGCCGCTCCCAGAAGTCAACCACGGACTCGCCCGGCGCCATCTGGAAGGGATTCAGTCCGGTCGGCGCGCCGCGACGGAACACCGTATAGGTACCGCCCATCGCCCGGATCGCGATCTCCGTGCCGCGGTCCTTGTCGAACAGCACGGCCGTGATGTCGTACTTGGTCGCCATCGCCAGCAGGAACAATTCGAGTACCGTCTTGCCCGCACCGGCCCGGCCGATGATCTGGGTGTTTGCGAGCGCCTTCTCGTCGAGCGAGTCCTCCTTGTCAGGCGTCGCGTGGAAATTCAGATAGAGCGGCTGGCCACTGGGTGTCTTGACGATCGTGATCGCCTCGCCCCACGGATTGCCATTACGCTTGCCTGTCGCGAAGTTGTGCAAACTGGACAGACCGCAGAAATTGCGCGACGTGAGCTTCGCCTCACGCGGCCGATAGCGCCAATTGGCCGGAAGTTGTGCAAACCATGCTGCGTCGGCCACGAGATCGATCAACGCCGTCTGAAAGCCGGCATCGGCCAGTTGCGTGCGTGCCTTCGCGACGCTTCGGGACACCTCGTCAAGCGTGTCTCCAAGTACCGCCAGCGAATAGTGGTACTCGCCGAGGACGAAATCGCCATTGATCAAGTCATCAAGCGCCCGGTCGATCGCCTCAACCTGGGACACGGCGACATCCTCACCGGCGATGAGCTGGTTGCGCTGCCGCTCGAGCGCCTCCTTCGCCGTTGGTTTGTCCAGAATCGTGAAACTCTGCGTCTCGACATACTCGAAGTCGCCATACAGCAAACCATTAAGCATGCCCGGTTCGGTGTCTTCCGGATAATCCTTCAGGTCGAGCATCGCAGCGATGCGGGTCGCCGCCGGCATACGGATCTCGACCTTCTCAGCGCTGACAAAGAGCCGCGAAGTCGGCAGAGCTTCGCGAATCGGGCCGACTGGCACAGGCTCGCGCTCCCAGACGCCATTTACCAGATAGCCGAGCAGTTCCAGCGCAGACGAATAGCGACGCGGGCGTGTCGTAAAAGGACTTTGTCGCGTATAGACACCGAGTGCAATCGGATCATAGGGCTTTAGACTCGATTCGACCTGAGCCGCCAGTTCACCCATCACCTTCAGCGCGTAGAGCTGGTCGCGCCGGATATCGTCGCGCGTGCGGCGCGCCGCACGGCTGAAGACACGACCGAGCTGGGTGCGGTTTGGCCGGTAGACCACCGTCAGGTACAACTCGTTGGCCATCATCCGGTAGCCCGCAAAGCTCGCGTAGTACCGCGTCGCCAGCTCCTCGCAGAAGCGGTTGCGGTACTGCGTCGAAAGATGATCCGACACACGCCGACGCAGCCGATGCGACCACAGCGCCACATGGCCGCCCGCAAGTCCACGCACGAGCTGATTGAACCCGTCATGCCGCGCAAGGATGTCGGCAGGATCCGCCGCCTCGAACGCAATCCCGGCAATCTTCCAGATCTGCAGGTAATCGCCTTCGCGCGTTTTGATCACGTTGTCGGTTACGTGCGTCGAGTACGGGATATAGTCGGCGAGTGGCACTTCCCGATTCGCGACGGCAACGAGTTGCGGTTTGGCCAGCATGTCACGCCCTCCTCTTCAGACGGACTGGCACATAGGCATGCACGCCCCAGAAGCGACGATTGCCCTGCCGCAGCGCCATGCGAACGCGTAGCGCATACTGCGCGAGGCGTTGGTCGTCACGGCGCGTGATCACGCGCATCGCGACGAACACTGGGATCATGAGGAACAGGATTGCGACGCCGAACGGCGGGCTCGCGAGCAGCGCCCAGATGGCCGGGATCAGCATGCCGCCACCGATCACCAGGAACGGCACAAGCGGCACACCCCAGAGCATCGCGGGACGCGTGCAGCCTTTGAATACGGGATCCTTGAGCGAGTGCATGGTTCGTCGCTCCTGGATCAGCCTGCCGGAATCAGCATGCCGGCGATGACGGTCGCGCAACCGACGAAGAGGCCGCCGATGAACACGTTCGCGATATCTCCGAACCGTGCATGCTGGAACATCATCCGGAAGCCCGCCCATATGATGGAGATCGAGCAGATCACACCACCCACGCCCAACAGCGTCGCCTGGATCGTGTTCAGTAGCGTATTGACCTGCGAGAGTTGTGCCCAGGCCGGTGAAATCAGCAGCAGAGCCGAAATTGTCATAGCGAACTGTCGCGCCACGCGACCATCCGATTGAGTTGCAATCGGGGGCTGACGACGACTTATCCATTTAATTCGTATATCTAAATTCATGACAAATTCCTTTCTGCTCAAAATGTCAGCCATCTCATCCGGTCGCCGGGCTAGAACACGACGGCGCTATGATCTGGATCTCCGCTGGGCGCAGTCGGCGAAGTGCGGAACGGCTCGGATCCCAGCTCCCGGTACGATCGGGATCGCTCCGCCCGGACTGGAATGCCTGAGTCGATCGGGACAACGGGAATCGGCGCAATAGCTGGCACAACAACGGGTGCCGTTGACATCGCGGGAGCGCGGGCGTTGTCGACTACCCGTTGTACATACCCCGTGCGATAGCCCATCGAGAAGTTGCCGCTGGCGTAACAGGAAAGGCTCGCGCGCAGCGTCGACTGTGCATCGGGCTGGGTATTTGCTCTCGTGTGCCGTGCCAGCTCGAAACAGCCTTGTAAAATCGCGGCCCCCGCTGCCAGATTGCGGCACGGGTCGAAGGCACTGCGTTCGTTCAATCCGTGTGCTGACCAATTTGCGCGGTTCACCTGGGCCAGCCCCACGCTGAAATTCCAGCCGCCAGCGGCAAGCGCCCGTGCAGTCGCGACGGCCTCGGCCTCACTCGCCGGCTGACGCAACAACCGGCCGTGGACGACCCCGATTGCAAATGGATTGAAGCCAGACTCGGTTCGCACGATGGCTTCCATCGTCGGCAGCGAGACCTGGGGCGCACATTGCTGCGCGAGTGTGATGAAATCGAGCGGTACCATTACCAGCCCCCACCGTTGGCGTCGTCCAGCTGTTCGCTCTGTCGCAGGAACAGGGCTGCCGATCGAGCCGGGTCGTACGGCACCTGCGCGCTCCCCACGCCGTAGAATTCGGTGATCGTGAGATCCTGGCCGCTCACGTCCCACCAGACGCGGGTATAGAGCCGGTTGTCGATATTGACGTTGATTGCCCCAGCCGCGCGGCACAGCAGTTCGCTCTGCTTCGGACCGCCCCAATACAGCAGACCCTCCCGACAGTAGCCGCCGCTCGCGAACGTGTTGCGCGCAAACGCCCCCCGCGGCCCCCGCGAGCCGAAATCGCAAGTCGGGAAGGGATCCCCATGACGCAACGCAGCCCACAACCTCTCGATGGGCGACACGCACGAGCTGTATTGTTCTGGGCCGCCCGGATTAGACAAGCACAGCAGCACCTGACAGCCCCAGTCGTCTGCATGTGCCAGCCCGGGAGTGAGGATCGATGTGCTGTTAAATAGTGCTAACGCAATTGCCCACCGACGCAGAGCTGCGCACGTAACGCTGCCGCGCCGCACATTCTCACCTGACTGAAACCGTTCCATGAGTCGCTTCCTTCGATTCATGCGGTACCGACGCACAAGGACGGAAGCGAAAAATGGAACCTGCGGCGCCGGGGATGCTCCGCAGGCTCAAGGGGGACCGACAATTGGAAAACAAAACATAAAGCAGCAGATGCACGCCATGCGATCACCACAAATACGTATCCGTCGATACGTCGGTGCCGCTCACGCGTACTCGGTCGCACCCGTCGCTCGTGGGCACGTTGACCGGACCAGGTTGTCTAACTATGAACGGGTGGTGACAGTGCCCGCTTAGTCTAGTGAGCACCTGCCATCAGCCCTGCTTTCCGGCACAACGCCGGACCGCTCTGCGCCATCATTTCTCCGCCAGCAGGCTCACCAGTGCCCGTTTGGCGGCTGCCAACTCAAGCTCGTACCGGCACCACGGATGTCGTGGGATGCCAAGTCGGCGACAAATTACCTCGCGACCGGCACGCCAGAGATACGCCATTCGGAGCAGGTCACGCTGACGCACCGCGAGCCGTCGCCACGCATGTTCGATTCGAGCCGCATCGGTCGGATCGTAGCAGCCTCGGTTTGCACACGCCCAGTTGTCGAGGCGGGCGTCGATCGTGCGGAGAGCCGTACGTTCAGGCATCGCGAGCCTCGTTCGTCTGGCAAGGGACGCGATATCCAGCAGGATCTTCGAGAAAATCCTCGATATCCGATGCGCGCCAGCCGACCGCCCGTTCGCCCAGACGAATCGGGCGCGGGAATGTTCCCTCGTGCATCCGCTGGTAGATGGTCGAACGTTTGAGCCCAACCTCTTGTTCGACCTGGCTGCGCCGCAATATCGCGCCAGCCGCGCGTAGTTGAACCGACATCGCCCACCTCCTTTTGTCCCGCCTGAATGATCTGATGCATAGGTCCCATTCAAGCAGCGGGAGCGTCTGACGGGCAATTCCGTCTTATCGTCAGAATGTCCCGTCAGGGGGATGTGTTCGCCAGCGCCGATCTCGCACTTCAATTGAACAAATCCGACGGTAATGCAGCACGGAACGGCAACGCACTGTGCGATGCTTCACCATTGACCGGTCCTTTGCTACCAGCTCTCCAGCTCCGGCACCAACAGCGCTCTCCAAACGGGGCAATTCTTAGGTCTCCAGGCAATTCTTAGATCTCCAGGCAATCATTTTGGAGCCGTGCTTGCCTTGTAGCTGGAACAAGTGGCGGTAGCGGATCGCGGACGCTGGTCGAGATATCAATTCGATCGCATACGTTGGTGATGCCGCCCATCCGTCTCATTGATCGAGTCCGGCCTCATAGCAGCTGCGATCGTCTGTGCACTTCTGGATGCCTCACCGTTGGCTTGACACTTCCATCCGAGCCTCTCATCGATAGCACGGGCAACCACTGAGGATTTGGGCGGATGCTCCGGGTCCCAATGAGACCAATGCGACCACATCACCTCGAAGAGCGACGCAAGTGTCGCGTTCATATGCGGAAGCTTTACGACGACACCATCACCGTCACCTATTGAGGATATCGAATCATCGACAGACTTTTCGATAGGAGCTATCGCAGTCGTCCGATCGAGCTTCCGTTCCAGATGCAATGCCCAAATGTGATGCATAACTGCGGTCCGCGCAAGGGCCCGCTCTAAATGCTGAATGCGTTTTTCACGGCATCTTAAGCGAACCATCAGACGCTGCACTGACGCCTGCGATGCTTCAGCACATTGGCGCCAATACTCGGCATCGAACGAAGAATCCGGGCCTTGTTCTCGATGTTCTGCAGGAGCATCAGTCGATTCGAACATGTTCCCTCCACTGCATCAAAGCATCCGGATGCTTGATCGTAGTGGAAGCGTCAATCGATCGCACAACCGGACCAGTTATTCCAGCACTACTGATGAGGTCGCCATTGTTTTCTTCAATCTATCGATCGATTGTTTTATCAGCAAGGTAAAAGCCTACGATTGCAGAAATGCTATCGACTGAACAAAAAAAGTAACGGACTTCGAGTAGTAGTCGAACTGACCTGCACGAGAGGTCATAGATCAGGACGCGGATGCAGCGATCTCTCGCAGTCGATCCATCGCTTCGTCTGCGCGGTCGACAGGCACGAGAATGTGATCGTGGTAGTAGCCTGCGATGACGTTGCAAGGGATACCGGCATCGGCGAGTTTGCCGCTTATCACCTTGATGAAGCCAACGGCATTGAGACTCGAGTGAACAGATAGTGTGATCAGACGAGCGTCGTAGATGTACGCCAGACGAAGTCGTCGAGCGTCCGAACGCTCAACAATGGCTGTCAAGCCTTCACTCTCGCGTATCGTGCAAAAAACCGGAACCCCATCTGGCAAGACGAAGTCCGGAAAAGAACAATAAACGTACACCGCCGGTGCCATGATCGGCTCCAGCGACGCGCATAACTTGAGAAGGTCTTGCTCACCCAATGTCTGCCCTCCATGCTTTCTTAGCTACGTTATGCCATCAGGTCACTTGCTGCGATTAGCGTATAGAAAATCTGACCGCTCGATAGCGATATTAACCACCCCTTTCGCTTTCCGGCGGCCCTCCTATGATCCGATCATTACTTCTGCTTGACTGACGAACGGAGCGCAGAGTCCGAACCCTCGGGGGATTCGTGTCATCGGAAGGAGAACGCGATGTCAATCACAACATCAGCGTCAATCATTGCCGATCAAGTAACGGTACGTTCAGCCATACGTGGGAAATTCGTCGCTGCGCCAGCGAGCACGTGGCGGTCCCTTCGGGATATCGCGTTTGACTGGATCGTCGTCGGCCTGATTGTGTGGGCAGTGTACCGGATAGGCATGCTCATCGCCCCCCTCGCAATTGTCGTCATCGGCAATCGTCAACGAGCGCTAGGCAATCTGCTCCACGAGGCCAGCCATCAAAATCTCAGCCCCCAGCGCCCCATCAACGACATGATCGGCACGCTGCTACTCGCTGCGCCACTACTCAACAGTTTGCCCCACTATCGCCGTCAACACGCGAGGCATCATGCCTGGCTCGGCGATCTCGAACGAGATCCCGATTTAATCCGCTGCACCGTCAATCAGGGCGATAGTTGGCTTCAGGTATATGTCCGCGTGCTGCGAGCATACCCTGCGTGGAAAGGCTCGCTTCTCGGACACTTGACCGATAGGCAAATCACGTTCGTTCAATGGCTCACGATCGTTCTCTGGTGGTTCTGGTTTGAGGCTGCGCTCGCCGTACTGGTTGGAACGCATGTGGCATGGCTATTCCTGGTGCTCTGGGTTGTCGCGCGAGGCACTGCGTTCCATGCCATTACGACATTTCGCGAGATGACGGATCACTACGGGCTCAGTCGGCGCGGCATCTTCGAATACACGCGTGAGGTTCCGGATCACGGACCGGTGTCGATTTTGCTCCACCCACATCACAACGGCTACCACGTCACCCACCATCTCTTTCCGCATATTCCGTATTACGCCCTGCCCCGTGCTCATGCACTATTGGTCCAGATTCCCGAGTTCGCAAAGCGCGCAAGAATCAGCAATGCGTATTTACATGGGCAGCATGCCTGCGTCGACGGATGGGGAGCACGCCATGCATGAGCGCACACTCAACACAGCAGAAGTTGCGACTCTGCTGGTGTCCGCGAGCTGCGGCATGGGGTTTCTACTGGGTACCGGCGAATTGGCCTTGCGTGAAGGAATGGCGGGTTGCCTCTACGCAGTTGCAACGGCAACAGGGCTGGTTCTTCTGGGCCTGTATGCACCTGCCCTATGGCACTCTGGCTCATCCATCTGGAATCGTTTCGACCGCTTCTATGGCTCGTCCGTCAGCCGCAGTATCGCGCTGCTCTCTCTGATCTGGATGATCGGCGCCCTCGCCGCACAGATCCGTGGAGGATCGGCGGTGCTCGCCATGGTGGGCATACCAGATGCAGTCGCACTTTCTCTCGTGTGCATTGGGTTGATCGCTCTTTCCTTCGTCCGACTGCCGTGGCTTTCTGCGGGGCTTGCATTCTGCATGCTTGCCAGTGCCGTGCTTCTCGCTCACGCGCTAGTAAAAACGGCTGGGCTCGGCATATGGCTGCACTCGCCAATCCTGTTTATCCGCGCGCTACCACAAGATACATTTGGCCGAATTGGATTTACAGTAGCCACTGTAGTCGCTATGGTGGTCTGGGGCGCCGACTACCAGCAGTTCGTCCTGGTCGCAGATAGCCCCACTGCCGCTCGAACTGGCTGTCTGGTAGCGGCTATCCTTGTGTTCATCTTGGGGTTCCTTCCGGCGTCGGCGGTAATAGCAGCCCGGTCGCTCTGGCATCTGAGCGATACAACCGATTCATCAACGGTTGTACCGATGCTGCTCGCGCACAGCGTTGCGAGTGGCGTTGCTTCAAGCATCGTGACTTCAACGTTGATTACGGCGGCCCTCGGAGCTGGATGCGCGATCTTGCGCGCGATGATCGATGCACTCGCTGCCGTCGGGCCGAACTTCATTCGAGGCTCCGTCTGGGCGCGCCTGCTAACGGTCGGACTGAGCGCTCTCGTCGCGTCACGAGGTCAGAGTCTTGTCGATACGATGGTTGAACTGAGCATGGTCTACCTCGCGGCAATCAGTCCGATACTGGTGTTCCGATTGCTTCGGGTACGGGCTTCCGATACGACTGCAAACGCTTCAATGGCGGCGGGATCCGCAGTTGCCCTATCCTGCTATTTGCTGCGGTGGACAGGTATGATCGCCCTGCCAGAAACGTCGGCACTATGTCTTGCGATTCCGATCGCCTTGGGATTTGCAGGAGCGGTTCACTACTGCACCGTGACTTGGCATCGTGGAAACCGCAGCCCGAAAGAGTTGCGCGCACATGGGCGCTCTGTGAAGGCCGTGCATCTCACTCGCTGGGCAACGCAGAAGTCGTTTGCACCAAACAACGGCGAGCGTGATACATCACCTTTTCGCTAACTGTTCGCGCATTCGCTGGCGCCGTTGTCCAATGATGCCAATACAACGCAACGGAGACTTTGTGGTTTGGAGCCAAGGCAACCAGTGCTCCAGAGTCCGTCAACGGTCTCGCCTGCAGACACGGTACGAGACCGTAACCGACCCCTGCCTGGATCGCAGCCAGCAAAGCGCCGGGCGACGGAAAATAGTGCGTTGAATAGCCGCTCACAGGAAATCCAAGCAAGCGCTCCAGAAAGTGCCCGTGCAAACCATCTTTGCGATTGAAGAGAACAGCGGGCACGGCCAGGATGCTGTGCAAAGTAAGGCCGTGGGCAAAGTGCGCTTGTGCAAACGATGGACTGGCGACGCACTCGTATTCCATCGCCCCGATGTGTTCTGCAACAAATCCGATCGGAGCTGTGTTTTCCGTCGACACGCCGCCCATAGCCTCCCCCCGAGCCAATATGGGAAGCGTATGGTCTTGATCATCAACAATGAGTTCCAGCACGAACTCGTCTTTCGCAATATCGCAGGCGACGCTCTCGAACCACGTCGCGAGGGAGTCAGCATTGACCGCGATGGCCACTCGCGTACGTTCGCTCGCTTCGGGCTTGATTTGTTTAAATGTCTCCGCCTCCAGAGTTCGTAGCACCTGGATGTGTCGAAGGAGAGCCTCGCCCGGAGGTGTCGGCACTGCCCCCTCTCGCACTAGCAGCGGCGTCCCCAGCGAAGCTTCCAGTGCATTGATCCGTTGAGAAACCGCACCGCGGGTGATGTTCAACGCACTAGCTGCTCGCCCGAAATGCCCCAGCTCTACAACAACAGCGAAGGTCTCCAACTGCTGGCGATCGAATACCATACTCCCTCTCGTCGGCGTCTTGTACGCGCCCGACACCTATTCTGCCACTAATACGTCAATCCATAGACGAATACTTCCCACTGCAAGCTCAAAGTGACTTCTATTTTCTTACGGGTCCGACCCAATTTTATGCGCCGAGAAACTGGGAGATCGGCACAAGGCTGACTGGCGAGGACACGGCGAGGCTACTGCTCAGACGGGGCAAACTGGTGAACATGTAGCTAGTTCGGTCCTTATCTGGGCGGCCACCCGTTTGCCAAGCAGCACCCGCGTTCCGACGGTTAGATAGGTTGCATCGTTATCGGCCCGTTGAATGGACATTGCCCTGGCCTTGGTGGAAGGCTCAGTGAGGTCCTCATGTGAAGTCGGTTCTTGTGCGCGCGGGCTATCAGGCTTTGCTAATCGAGGTTTGACCTATTCCACCATCATGCATGCCGGCCTTCTTCGAACGTCGTGTGGAGAGGACTTCGAACGATTCGCTACGCTGTTCATATTGCGTAACTGGCGAGCAGCAAGCGCAATTACCTGCGAAAAACGCCCATGCAATGCACGCCTTCCGGTTGCACCACGCCATCTCGTTGTGGCGTTGACTCTTGGCGAAAAAATGTATTTGCGGTCGCTACGCCAAAAGCAATTGGTTTCATTTTTGCCATTTACCGCGCCAGCGCATCATTAACAATGGCTTCGCCGCCTGACTTTAGCCTATCCAGATAGTCAGCCCATTCTTGCATCATGATGCGTCGCACGCGGATGAATTTCGTCCGGTTATATGCGGTGCCAAGATTGTCTGGAACAGCATGAGCGAGCTGGTGTTCAATGACCTCAGGTTTGTGCTCCAACTCTTCATGCAGGATCGTGCGCGCCATCGCCCGGAAACCGTGGCCGGTAATTTCGGTACGCGTGTCATAGCCGAGCCTGCGCAGCGCCGCGTTGATTGTCGCATCGCTCATGGGACGACGGCTCGAGCGTGCACCAGGAAATACGTATCGGCCCCGCCCAGTCAGTGCATGGAGTTCACGAAGAATCGCGACGGCTTGCGCCGCCAGGGGAACCAAATGGGCCGTGTCAGTCTTCGTCGCTACGTACCGCCATTCCGCACGATCGAGGTCGAATTGAGACCATTCCGCCTTACGCAGTTCGCCCGGCCGTACGAATAGCATAGGAGCCAGTTTCAGTGCGCATAGCACAGGAAATGTTCCGCTAAAACCATCGAACGCTCGCAGCATCTCCCCAACCTTCGTCGGATCGGTAATCGC
The DNA here is from genome assembly GCF_000785435.2 of Paraburkholderia sacchari. Lineage (GTDB taxonomy): Bacteria > Pseudomonadota > Gammaproteobacteria > Burkholderiales > Burkholderiaceae > Paraburkholderia > Paraburkholderia sacchari. The sequence goes on from NZ_JTDB02000012.1 coordinate 68,212, forward strand.
CGCGAAATGGGTCGTTTGCGCCGGAGGAATGGCCCCAACGAGGTCGCGTGCGGGATCGGATTTGCAGAAACCCTCCTTGATGCCGTAGCGGAACACACGGCTAATTTCGCCGCGAAGGCGATGTGCTGTGTAGCGCGCTCCACGACTATCCACGCGTTTGAGCACATTGAGAATCTCCGGCGCGTCGATTTCCGATATGGGGCGCTTGCCGAGCCATGGGAACGCGTCGCTCTTAAAACGAGCCAGCGTCTTGTCGTGCTGCGCCGGTTCAACGTATGTGCGACGCTCCTCCATCCATGCAAGCGCAACAGCTTCGAAAGTATTGATCGCCGAACGACGCGTGGCGCGCTTTTCCAACCTTTTTGCAGCTACAGGATCGACGCCGCCAGCAAGCTTCTCGCGGGCCTCGTCTCGCTTCTTGCGGGCTGCCGCAAGTGAGACATCTGGATATACGCCGAGCGCCAGCGTCTTGTCCTTGCCTGCGAACCGATAGTTCATCCGCCAATATTTTGCGCCGGACTTGTCGATCTGAAGGTACATCCGACCGCCGTCAGATAGACGGTTGCCCGTGCCCTCTGGGTTGTAGCGGGCATGCTTGACTTGGGTATCGGTGAGCGCCATGGTGGTATCTCCCGACCGCAATGGTACAAAGAAAGGCGTATACCACCAAAAATACCACCAGATATCACCGGCTGTCCATGTTCAAACCCAGACCACCCTAGAAACAAAAAACCCGCGCGGCCTAACGCCAGCGCGGGTTTCAGGATTCCGGCGGAAGATGCCGGAACAGATTCTGGTGCTCAGAGCGGGACTCGAACCCGCATGCCTTTCGGCGCTACCCCCTCAAGATAGTGCGTCTACCAATTTCGCCACCTGAGCAAGAGGAACGCGATTGTATCGGCTCATTGCCGATTTTTGAAGCCCCTCCCCGTAAATTTTCGAAAAAATTTCAGTGGCTCGAATCACGTCCCGGCGACGTCCCGGCGGCCTCCGTACTGCGCGCTCGGGTCAGCCCGCGATGCCCTGCAGAAATTCGGCCACCATCGCCGCCACCTGCGCTTCCTGCTCGCGGTGAGGGACATGGCGCACGCCGTCCATGATCGCCGCGCGGGCCGGGCCGCTCACGCGCGCCGCGATCGTCTCGGGATGCACCCGCGTGCCGTACTCGTCCAGGCTACCGTGAATCGCGAGCGTGGCGCACTGGACGCGCGGCAGCACCGTATCGAGCGACCAGTCGGCGAATTCGGGCGAGAGCCACGTTTCGATCCACGCATCGAGCACCCATTGCGTCTTCTCGCCGTGGTAGCGCGCAAGCCGGGCGAACTGCGCGGGATCGCGAAACTGCTCTCGCGCCGCGCGGATGCCCGCCAGCGTGCGGTCTTCCGCGAAGGTCTGCGCCGCCTCGGTCACAAGCGCCGCGCAACGCTGCGGGTGCTGCGCGGCACATTCGATCGCCATGCCGCCGCCCACGCTGTGGCCGAACGCAACGAAGCGATCAATCCCTAACTGGTTGCACAGCGCCGGCACATCGTGCCGTGCCTCGTCGCGCACGAACGACGCGGTTAGCCGGTCCGTGCGCGCACCGGAAGCGCCAAAGCCGGCGCGGTCGTACGCAATCACGCACCGGTTGGTTGCGCGCGCAAGCGTTTGTGGAAATGCGCCCCACAGCGCGACGCAGCCCAGCGAGTCGTGCAGCAGAATAATCGGCGCACGGCGCGCCGCCGCTTCGCTCATTGCACTCGCGGCGCCTTGCGGGACATCTGGCCCCCAACTGCGTGCGAACAGCCGGCCTTTTTGCGTTTCGATCCAATGGTCCTTCGGGCCCTGCTGGTCCTGGGTGATGGCTTGCGTCTCGCTCATGCTCGTTCAGATGTCGATGGTTAATCCAATCGGATGTCGCAGTATGCCTGCTGATCGCCACGGGCGGGCATTTCACTCCCATCGATTATCAACTAAAAATTAACAATAATCGGCTTCGATACCCTATGCCGAGACCACATGTCGAACTACAACGCGCCGCATACTGCCTATATCTGTACGCCACTTAAGTTCTCGCTCCGGCAACCGATAACGTTTTACGAAACCACGTTCAACGTCGTCGAGAGCCCCCTAATGTCCATCTGGCGAAAGCTTTCCATTCAGAACAAGCTGATTCTGAGCATGACCACCTGCTTGCTGATTTTCATCGGCATTTCAAGCGGGCTGAGCATCTGGCTGATTGGCGACACCGTGCGCGAGCGTGTCGTGCAGGACGAGTTGCCCACGGCTGTGAAAGGCATTCGCGCCGATATCGAGCGCCAGCTCGCCGGGCCGATCACCGCCGCGCGTGCCATGGCAACCGATCCGTTTCTTCAGCAATGGGAAGCCGATGGCGAACCCGAGGCCGGCACCGCCATGTGGATGCACCTCGCGCAGAACGTGAAAACCGTGCAAAAGGCCGTGAGCGTGCAATGGGCGTCCACGAAGAGCGGCAACTATTTCACCGAAGCCGGACTGCAGCGCAAGCTGGGCGAGCACGATCAGTGGCTCCAGAGTTTCCTCGCCACGGGCAAGCCCTACGAAGTGAGCATGGATCGCGACGTGAGCCTCGGCGGCTACATGATGTTCATTAATGCCCGCGTGGAAGGCATGAATGGCACAAACGGCACGAGCGGCACGACAGGGCCGACCGGCGTCGCGGCCATGGGGCTCTCCGTCGATGCGCTGGCCGCGGACGTCGCGAACTACAAGCTCGGCGAGACCGGATTTGCGTATCTCGTGCATCCGGACGGCTCGATCATGATCCATCGCGACACCGCGCTGGTCGACGGCAAGCACTTCCTCAAGGACCTGCCCGGCATGCCCGCGAACGCAAGCTCCACGCTGCTGGCCGGCAAACGTTACACCTTCATGACCTACCCGGCGCCGGGCGGCACGCGCTACATCGCCACCTCGTTCGTTCCGCAGCTCAATGCCTACGTGGTGGTCGAAGTGCCGCAAGCGGAAATGCTTGGGCCGTTCGAGCGCGCGATCCGCATGGCGACCGTCATCGCCGCCGTGGTGGGCCTGGCCGGCGCGCTCGCGGTGATCCTGCTGGTGGGCCGCGCCATCGCCGCACCGGTGCGCCGCGCGGCTACGCTGCTCGCGGAAATCGCCAGCGGCCAGGGTGACCTCACCCGCCATATGAAGGTCGAAAGCAGCGACGAAATCGGCCAGCTCGCCGATGCGTTCAACCGCTTCGTCGCGTCGATGAACACGCTCGTGCGCCGGGTGCGCGCCTCGTCGACGTCGATTGCGATCGGCTCCACGCAGATCGCCACGGGCAATGCGGACCTGAGCCAACGCACCGAGGAACAGGCCAGCAATCTCGAACGCACGGCCGCGTCGATGGAGCAGATCACAGCCGCCGTGAAGAACAACTCCGACACGGCGCACACCGCCGCGCAGATGGCGAGCCGCGCTTCGTCGGCCGCCGCCGAGGGCGGCGAGGTGGTCGGCCAGGTGGTGAGCACGATGGAGCAGATCAGCGACGCGTCGCGCAAGATCTCCGAGATCATCGTGGTAATCGACAGCATCGCGTTCCAAACCAACATTCTCGCGCTCAACGCAGCGGTGGAGGCCGCGCGCGCCGGCGAGCAAGGCCGTGGCTTCGCCGTGGTGGCTTCCGAGGTGCGCAATCTCGCGCAGCGCAGCGCGCAGGCGGCCAAGGAAATCAAGGCGCTGATCGAACATAGCGCCGGGACCGTGGATGCCGGTTCGCGCCTCGTTGCCGACGCCGGCAAGGTCATGGACGACGTGGTCTCGCAAGTGCAGAGCGTGAGCACCATGATGAGCGAGATCACCTCGGCCAGCCTCGAACAGAGCGCAGGCATCGGGCAGATCGGCGACGCGGTACAGTTGCTCGATCAGGTGACGCAGCAAAACGCGGCGCTGGTGGAGGAAAGCGCCGCGGCGGCGGAGAGCTTGAAGCAGCAGGCGGCGGAACTCGATCAGCTGGTGGCGGTGTTCAAGGTGGGCGACGAGGGTTAATTCATCCGCATGCGGATTTACCCTGAATACGGCCTCTATCCCATGGTCCGGGAGCGTTTCTTGCGCCATTTAATGGAATCCGCAATACGTCACAACGTGATACATTATTGTGGAATCACTCTGGCGACCCGGACCACGTAGCATTTCGCGCGTCGCGTACATGGGTGCCGATCAGGCCGTCGCGCGCGCCATGAGTCACCAGACCCTATCACCCTTATTCCTTTGGGGTGCGAAATGAGTGACGCAAAACCGGGAGCGCTGCTCCTGACCGAACAGGAAGCCCACCGTCAATTGCGCCGTGCCGTGATCGCCAGCACGATCGGCACGACGATCGAATGGTACGACTTCTTCCTCTACAGCATTGTCACGGGCCTCGTTTTCGCGAAGCTCTATTTTCCGGAGTCGGATCCGCTCGTCGGTACGTTGCAGGCGTTTCTGATCTACGCGGTGGGGTTCGTCGCGCGGCCAGTGGGCGCAGCCATATTCGGCCACTACGGCGATCGCGTCGGCCGCAAGGCCACGCTCATCGTCACGCTGCTGCTGATGGGGCTCGCCACCTTCGCCGTGGCTTTCGTTCCCACCTATGCATCGATCGGCATCTGGGGCGCCGTGATTCTCACCGTGCTGCGCTTCATTCAAGGCGTGGGCGTGGGCGGCGAATGGGGCGGTTCGGTGCTGATGTCGATGGAATGGGCGCGCACCAACGAGCACCGCGGCTTCGTTGCGTCGTGGCCGCAATTCGGCGTGCCGGCGGGGCTCTTCATCGCCAATCTGGTGGTGCTTGCGATGAGCCAGATCTCCGGCAGCAACTTCCTCACGTGGGGATGGCGCGTGCCGTTCTTCCTGAGCATCGTGCTGGTCGCCATCGGCCTCTATATCCGATTGAGCATTCTTGAAACGCCGATCTTTGCGAAACTGCTCGCCGAACACAAGATCGAGAAGACGCCGATGACGGAAGTGATCCGCCGCCAGCCGAAAGATATCCTGCTTTCGGCATTCGCGCGCATGGCCGAGCAGGCGCCGTTCTATATTTTCACGGCGTTCGTTTTCGCCTATGGCGTGAAGACGCTCGGCGCCTCGCGCGACCTCATGCTCTCGGCCGTGCTGGCCGCCGCCGTGCTGGAATTCTTCACCATTCCGCTCTTTGGGCACGTGTCCGATCTGATTGGACGCAAGCGCATGTACATGATTGGCGCCGCATGCGCCGGCATATTCGGGTTCATTTTCTTCGCGATGGTCGACACCCGGAATCCGGTGCTGATTTTCGCGGCCATTGTGCTTTCGCTGGTGCCGCATTCCATGCTTTACGGCCCGCAGGCGGCGTTGATCGCCGAATCGTTCACGGGGCGGCTGCGATATAGCGGCGCCTCGCTCGGGTATCAACTGGCTTCCGTGATTGCTGGTGGCCCCGCGCCGTTGATTGCCACCGCGCTTTTTGCTTACTACCACACAGGCTATGCGATCGCCGCTTATATTTTCGTGTGCGGCGTGGTGAGTCTCATGGCCGCGTGGCGTATGGGCGATTACACTAACAAGGACATTTCGCGTGAATACGACGATGTCCAGTCGCTGAGAGATGGCGGGCACACGCCCAGGCACGCTTGACCAATTACGCGGTTCACGCAGTATTTTTTTACAGCGCTCGCAATCAAGCCGAACAGAATCGGTTGCAATGCCAACAAGCCACGTGTGCGAGTTAAACTGCCGGACGATAAAACCAGGATTCGAGCGGGGGAAGGTGGCATGGGCGTGGCGTATTCTCATTCTTGGCCCGGACAGGGTTTTCTGGGCGCATTCCAGCAGAACCCAGAAAAGGAGCAGGCCGTCCTGCGCGTGTCGCTGGGCAGCCTCGTTTTTTTGGCCTATCTGGCCGCAGCCCTGGTTTATCGCACGAGACACATCTATGAAACGGCGGCGCTGGTCGCGCTTTACGTGGCCTACGGCGGCGTCACGTACATTGCCGCCACGGTTGCGCCCGGACGCTCGCCCCAGCGATTGACCCTCACCACGATCGCCGATCAGACGCTCCTGATCGCGCTGCTCGCAGTGGGCGGCCAGGCCGCGCTACCGCTGCTCTGGGTCATGTTCTGGTTTCTGGTCGGCGCGGGCTGCCGTTATGGCCAGCGCATGCTCGGACTCTCGTGCGCGGTCGCCCTGACCGGCATCGCGGGCTTGATGCATTGGCAGCCGTGGTGGCACGCGAACTTCATGGCCGGCCTAGGCGTCGCGCTCAGCCTTGCCGCCGCTTCGATCTATCTGGCGGTGCTGGTGCGCCGGCTCGAAAAGCAGGCCGCAACCGACCCGCTCACGGGGCTGAGCAATCGTGTGCAGCTCGAGCAGGCGATCGGCCGGACCCTCGCCCTGCGCGGGCCCGAAGCGAGCCAGGCCGCGCTGCTGCTCATCGACCTCGATGGTTTCAAGGAAGTCAACGACGCACACGGCCATGCGGTTGGCGACGAACTGCTACGCAGCTTTGCGGCCGCGCTGTCGAGTTGCGTGCGCCGCGGCGACACGCTCGCCCGCCTCGGCGGCGACGAATTCGTGGTGTTGGCGCACCATATCCCCGGCAAGGCCAATGCATTGAGCATTGCCACGCGCATTCACGCGGTCCTGAGCGGCTTGCGCACCGTCGCCGGACATTCTGTGGCCGTTTCCGGCAGCATCGGCGTGTGCATGCTGACACAAGAGGCCGCTGCGTCATCACACGCTCCGCTCACCGCTCGCACGTTGATGCGAGCCGCCGATGGCGCCATGTATCGCGCGAAGTCGCAGGGAAGCGGACAGACGGTGTTCGCCGAGGCCGACGAAATTCACACGGCGGCATGACCGCGCGCACCAAGGAGGGACTGCCATGACCCCAGCAGAGCGCTTTCTACGCGAAGCCATCGAACTCGCGCACGCCAACGCCGAAAAAGGCGGCCGCCCCTTCGGCGCGGTTATCGTGAAAGAGGGCGAGGTTCTCGCGAGCGGCGTGAACGAAATTCTGCGCACGAACGACCCCACCTCGCACGCGGAAATGAACGCGATTCGCGCGGCCAGCCAGAAACTCGGCTCGCCGGATCTCGCGGGCTGCACCGTGTACGCGAGCGGCCATCCGTGCCCGATGTGCCTCGCGGCAATACGCATGGCCGGCGTTGGCGAAGTGCATTTCGCCTATTCCAATGAGGACGCCGCGCCGTATGGCTTGTCGACCGCAGCGGTTTATGCCGATCTGGCCAAACCGTTCGCAGAACAAACGATCAAGATCAGACACGATCCGGTGCGACTGGAGTCGAACCCGGACCTCTATGCGGACTGGAAAAGACGTCAGGAAAAATAGCCCTGCATAAACGCCGTTGGAAACGCCGCTCAGGCATTCGCTCAGGCATTCGCTCAGGCATTCGCTCAGGCATTCGCTCAGGCATTCGCTCAAGCAGCCGCTTCATCGTCCTCAAGTTGGGCCGCATCGCGCCTGGGCCGGCGCACCGCGCGGATTTTGCCGCTGTTGCCGCCGCCGCAGAAGAACTGCTCGCCGCCGTCCGACTCCAGCCCGGAAATCCCTATCCCAAGCGGCATGTCCAGGCGCTCGAGCACCTTGCCCGTGTTCGGGTCGATGTGCCGCAAGTCGCTCTCATCGCCTTCCCAGGTAGCATGCCATAGCTCGCCGTCCACCCACGTCACGCCCGTGACGAAGCGGTTCGCTTCGATCGTCCGCAGGATCTCGCCGGTTTGCGGGTCGATCTGGTGAATCTTGCGCTCGCGGTACTCGCCCACCCAGAGCGTGCCGTCGGCCCATGCGAGCCCCGAATCGCCGCCCTTGCCCGGCGCAGGCAGTGTCGCGAGCACGCGGCCCGTCTGCGGATCGATCTTCTGGATCCGCGCCTCGGCGATCTGATACAGATGCTGGCCGTCGAAGGCCGTGCCCGCGTGCGCCGCCACGTCAAGCGAGCGCAGCGTCTCGCCGCTATGCGGATCGAGGGCCGAGAGCCGCTCGCCCGTCGCGAACCAGACCTGAGCGCCGTCCCACGTGACGCCGTTCACCTTCTCGACGCCGGGAAAAGGGCCGTATTCGCGAATGATGGTGGCATTGGCGCGCTTCATCGTTTTCTCCTGTGGGTTCATGCCCTCATCCTAGTCCCCTGGCAGCGGCGCGGGGAGTAACAAGCTGGTCGCGAATCCGGGCGCGGGCGGCATCGTCCAGCGGCGCGCGCGCCCCTGGCCGAACGCCTGCACCTTGCGCCCCGCCGCCAGCGCGTCGAGCGCGCGCTGCACGGTGCGCTGGCTCGCGCCCAGCGCAAGCGCGAGCGCCGAGCTCGACCACGACTCGCCATCCGCGAGCAAGGCCAGCACGGCAGCGTGCTGCTCCTCGACGGGCCGCGCCAGCACGACCACCTCTCGGGCATGCCTGGGTGCGAGCGCGAAACCTTGCTGGGTGGCGTCGATGTCGGCCACGCCTTTGAGCAAGCCCCGCAGCCGCCCGATCTCGACGCGCAGACGCGCGCGGTGCGTTTCATCCGCGTGTTTCATGCGAAAAGCGCGCGCGATGAGCACGTCGCGCGGCACGTCGCCGGGCCACGCTTCGGCCAAAGCGCGCGCCAGCACGAACAGCACGGGCCGCCGCGCGAGCGGCACCAGCGCCGCGCCCTGGCGCACGACGTAACGGCACGCGTCGACCACCAGCGCCGGCGACGCCAGCAACGCTTCTACTTCTTCGAGCAGCAGCGCACGCGCCTCGCCTTGCGTAACGAGACGCGCAGCGGGCGCTTCGAGCAGTTGCGCCGCGCTCTCGACCTCGGCGAGCAGCGGCGCGATGCGCGCGATCCGTGCCGCCTGTGCGGCGGCGGCCAGCGCCTTGCGCGCCGCCTGGGTCTGGATGCGCCGCATCGCGATGCCTGCTGCGATCAGCGCGTGCGCCGCGCGCAACGCGGGCGGCAACGGCGCGGGATCGATGTCGGCGAGCAGGCTATCTGCGTCGTCGAGCCGGCCGATCAGCAACAGCCGGCGAATCTCCAGATAGCGCGCATGGGCGGCGTTCAGGCGGTCGCCTTGCGCTTCGAGCGTGTGGCGCGCCGCATCGAGCGTAGCCACGGGCCAGCCGAGATCGCGCGAAGCGAGCGCGATTTCCGCTTGCGCGACGACGCAGCGCGCGCGGGCCACCGCCTCCCTCGCGCCGAACGCGCGCGCCGCGCGGCGCAGCAGCGCTTTCGCGCGCCCCAGATCGCCGAGCTGCGCCATGGCGATGCCGCGCAGCGCAAGCGCGGGCGGATCGTCGCGCAACGCGACGCGATTGAGCGCGCCGAGCGGGTCACCGGCGGCGAGCGCGTGCGCCGCCGCCGTGATTAGCGAGTCCATGCTCATCGGAATCCCGACACACTTGTCACTCCCTCCTGTACCAAGGCCGGACCTAATCTACCACGGCATTCAGGCGGTTTTGATCCACTGAGGCGGACCCAGGCAGACCCACACAGGAGGCAACCATGACAACGCACACGACTGCAACGCGCGAGCAATGGCTCGCGGCAAGGCTCGAGCTGCTCGAAGCCGAAAAGGAACTCACCCGGCGCAGCGATGCGCTCGCACGTCAGCGCCAGGCGCTGCCGTGGGTGCGCGTGGACAAGACCTATTCGTTCGAGACCGAACAGGGCCAGGCCACGCTGCCTGACCTTTTCGCGGGGCGCTCGCAACTGCTCGTCTATCACTTCATGTTCGGCCCCGACTACGCGGCGGGCTGCCCGTCATGCTCGGCGCTCGCCGATGGCTTCGCCGGCAGCGTCGCCCATCTCGCGAATCACGACGTAACTCTGATGGCGGTCTCGCGCGCGCCGCTCGCGAAGCTGCTGGCCTACCGGCAGCGCATGGGCTGGACGTTTCCGTGGGCCTCGTCGCGCGGCAACGATTTCAACTTCGACTTCAACGTCTCGTTCACGGCCGAGCAGCAACGCGAAGGCAGCATCGAATACAACTACGTGCGCAGCGGCCACGCGATGGACATGGACCCGCCGCCCGCGCCAGTCGCGCAATTCGCGGCGAGTTGCGGCACCGACGCCGCCAGCTATACGCGCGACCGCCCCGGCATGAGCGCGTTCGTTTTGGAAGACGGCGTGGTCTACCACACGTACTCGACCTACGCGCGCGGCCTCGACGGCTTGTGGAGCATGTACCAGTGGCTCGACCGCGCGCCCGCCGGGCGCAACGAAGCGGGCATCTGGTGGAAGCGGCACGACGAGTACGCCCGTCTCTGAAACCGCGGAGTTGGCCATGAACATCGTCGACATGACGCGCGTGCCCGCAGTGTCCCGCCGCACGGCGTCGAATGGCATGTTGATCGGCGCGGCGGTGCTGCTGTTCGCGGCGAGCGCGGCCGCGACGCTGCGGCGCTACGCGTACATGGCGGCGATGAGCGGCACGCCGATGGCGGGCCGCTGGATGCTTTCGGCCATCTGGACGCCGATGTGCGGGCAAACGTGGTGGCAGGCCGCCGCGTCGTTTGCCTCCATGTGGGCGGTAATGATGCCCGCGATGATGCTGCCCGTGCTCGTGCCGATGGTGCTGCGCGAGCGCGGGATGTGGAGCGACCTGCCTTCTTTTAAATCTGGATTGCTAACTATCTGGATCGGTGCGGGCTACTTCATGTTCTGGATGCTGGCCGGCTTCGCGGTATTCCCGTTGGGCAGCGCACTGGCCGCCATCGCGATACGCGTGCCGGCGCTCGCTCACGCCGCGCCGGCCAGTGCAGGCGCGCTCGTCGTGCTCGCGAGCCTGCTTCAGTTCACGTCATGGAAAGCGTGGCGGCTTGCCTGCTGCAGCGCAGCGCATCGATGCGCATCGGTCACGCCCGCCAGCGCAAGTGCAGCGCTGCGCCGTGGACTACGCCTCGGCCTACAGTGCGGACTCTGCTGCGGCAACTGGATGGCGGTGCTGCTCGTGGCCGGTGTGATGGATCCACGCGCGATGATCGTTATCACCGCGATTATCGCCGCCGAGCGCATCGCGCCGTGTCATGTCCGCGTGGCGCGCATCATCGGACTGGTGGGTGTTATTGCCGGGCTGGCGACGATGGCGCAGGGCCTGTGACCGTGCGATGAACTGCGCGATGAACTCCGCCATGCGGTAGCCCCGCAAAACGCCGCTCGCCCACGGCGGCGCCCCACGCAACCACCCAGCGTGTCGCCATAACGCGCTCGGGGCTGGCATCGGCATCGATCTGAATCAGACGCTTCATCGCCAGGCTCAGGCGATGCATGGCGTAACGCTTGCGCCGCGTCTCGGTCTCGAGGTACGTGATCATCGTCAGACCTTTCCGGTTGCATGACTTGCAAGACAGAAGGTCGAGTAGACCAGAAAGTTTGTTCAGCGGGGGCCGAATTTCAGCGTGGCCGCTGCATCGGTAAATGAAGGCGAGGGAAGGCGAGGGCGAGGAGTCTCGCGGGTCGGCACCTCTTTTTACGAAGTGAGAACGGCGAGCGAACCCTCGCGAAGATCGCCAAGGGCGCGATTGCCATCGCGCCAGGCTTCGGTTTCGTGCATGAACGTGGTCTCGCTGTATGCGATGACCTTGAAACCGCTGCCACCGGCCCTCGGAATGGTGATGCCCCAGTGCCAGCCGCCTTCCTGCTCGAAGACGTGCAGCTTTGGGGATGAGATCAGTGTTGGCATTTCGGACGTCATGTTGGCACGCCCTCCTTTCGGTAACGTTCCACTTGTCGGCGGATTTGATCAGTGTAGGCATCATTTTGCTGCACTGCAATAAGGATTGTTACCGACTATTTGCGCCATGGCACGCTTATCGATACGGGTATTGGGATTCAGGGAAAATCCACCGCCGCACCGCGTTGCAAAATGAAATAAAAATTACACCGTATGCAACGCTAAACCACCCATATGGGGGCCGTCGCGGCGATACGCAAGCGCGATGCGAGCGGGTATGATCGAATCCCGTTAAAAAAACTCCCTGCCGGACCCGCTTATGAACACTCCTGCCGATGCTTCGTCGCCGCGCACGCTGCGTGCGCTCACGCCGCTTGAAGCGCGCATCGTCGGCGTGCTGATCGAGAAGCAGCACACCGTGCCAGACACCTACCCGCTCTCGCTGAATGCGCTCACCTCGGGCTGCAATCAGAAGACCGCGCGCACGCCGGTCATGAACGTGAGCGAAGCCGAGGTGCTGAGCGCCATCGAAGATCTCAAGCTGCTCAGTCTCGTGTTCGAAGGCAGCAGCAGCCGCGTGCCGCGCTTCGAGCACAACCTGAACCGCGTGCTTGGCGTGCCGGCGCAGGCCGTTGCGCTGCTCACGGTGCTCCTGCTGCGCGGCGCGCAAACCGCCGCCGAATTGCGCCTGAATTCCGCACGCCTGCACGGTTTCGCCGATGTGTCGTCGGTCGAGGCCTTTCTGAGCGAACTGGCCGAGCGCGAGCCGCCGCTCGTGGTGAAACTGCCGCGCGCGCCGGGCGAGCGCGAAAGCCGCTGGATGCACCTGCTGTGCGGCGAGGTGAACGTGAGCGCTTACTCGCCGGCCGGCACGCAAGCGGGCGAGCGCGCGATGGGCGGTGCGATGGGTGGTGAATCGGCCGGCGTATCGTTCGACGAATACGAAGCGCTCAAGGCGGAGCAGCAGCGCTTGGCCGACGAAGTCGCAGACCTGCGGATGCTGGTCGAGCGCATGGCTGGGGAATTGGGCGTCTCGATAGAAAAGCGCGTGAGCGAGGAGTAATAACGCCGCGCCTCGTTTCCCATATATGGGAATGCCGGCCCCATTATTGACGCGCGATAACGCCGTTTCTATGATCGTCCGGCAACGGCACAACACGGACAGGCGCGGCATGAACGACACCCCTCCCAAGCCCCTGCGAAGCCAGGCCTGGTTCGGCAAAGCCGGCAAGGACGGCTTCATCCACCGCTCCTGGATGAAGAACCAGGGCATCCCGCACGATGCGTTCGATGGCCGCCCGGTGATCGGCATCTGCAATACGTGGTCGGAACTCACGCCCTGCAACGCGCATTTCCGCGAGCTCGCCGAGTACGTGAAGAAAGGCGTCTACGAGGCCGGCGGCGTGCCGTTCGAATTCCCCGTGATGTCGCTCGGCGAATCGAATTTGCGTCCCACCGCGATGCTGTTTCGCAATCTCGCATCGATGGATGTCGAGGAGTCGATCCGCGGCAACCCGATCGACGGCGTGATTCTGCTCGTCGGCTGCGACAAGACCACGCCGGCCCTGCTGATGGGCGCGGCGTCATGCAATCTGCCCGCGCTCGCCGTCTCGGGCGGTCCGATGCTCAACGGGCGCTTCCGCGGCCGCGAGATCGGCTCGGGCACGGGCGTGTGGCAAATGTCCGAGGAAGTGCGCGCGGGCACCATGACGCAGGCGGAATTTATCGAGGCGGAGTCGTGCATGAACCGCTCGCGCGGCCATTGCATGACCATGGGCACGGCGTCCACGATGGCGTCGATGGTCGAAGCGCTCGGCATGGGGCTGCCGCACAACGCGGCGATTCCCGCCGTCGACGCGCGCCGCCAGGTGCTCGCGCAGCTCGCGGGCCGGCGCATTGTCGAGATGGTGCGCGAGGACCTCACGATGTCGAAGATCCTCACGCGCGAGGCGTTCGAAAACGCCATCCGCACCAATGCCGCGATTGGCGGCTCGACCAACGCGGTCGTGCATCTGATCGCGCTGGCGAAGCGCATTGGCGTGCCGCTCTCGCTCGACGACTGGGAGCTCGGCTCGGACGTGCCCTGTCTCGTGAATCTCCAGCCCTCGGGCCAGCACCTGATGGAAGACTTTTACTACGCGGGCGGTCTGCCCGCGGTGCTGCGGCAACTGGGTGAGCACGGCCTGCTCCATCGCCAGGCGCTCACGGTCAATGGCAGGACGATCTGGCAAAACGTCGAGGACGCGCCGAACTACAACCACGAGGTCATCACGCCGCTCGACCAGCCGTTCAAGCCGCAGGCGGGCATCGCGGTGCTGCGCGGCAACCTCGCGCCCAATGGCGCCGTCATCAAACCCTCGGCGGCGACGCCCGAACTGCTATGTCATCGCGGACGCGCGGTGGTGTTCGAGAACGTCGAGGAGCTGCACGAGAAGATCGACGACGAATCGCTCGATATCGACGAGCATTGCGTCATGGTCCTCAAGGGCGCGGGGCCGAAGGGCTACCCCGGATTCGCCGAGGTCGGCAACATGCCGCTGCCGAAGAAGGTGCTGCAAAAAGGCATCGCCGACATGGTGCGCATCTCGGACGGCCGCATGAGCGGCACCGCGTATGGCGCGGTGGTGCTGCACGTGTCGCCCGAAGCAGCGGCCGGCGGCCCGCTCGCGCTGGTGCGCACGGGCGACATGATCGAGCTCGACGTTGCGGCGCGCCGCCTGCATCTCGACGTATCCGATGAAGAACTCGCGCGCCGCAAGGCCGACTGGAAGGCGCCGCCGCTGCCCGAACGCGGCTACTACCGGCTCTATGTCGAGCATGTGCTGCAGGCCGACCAGGGCGCCGATCTCGACTTCCTCGTGGGCGCGAGCGGTGCGGACGTGCCGCGCGATTCGCACTGAAAGTGCCCGACGGCGCACGCTTCCCTGAGCGAGGTCCCCTGAACAGACCGCGCTAATTGTTCGCCGGCGAAAACAATCAATTCAGCGTGCACGCCTTTGCAGCGCACCCTCGTCTCCGTACACTGGCCTCCATCAACCCACCTGGCAAGGAGAAGGACACAAAATGCAGGCCTATACCGATAGCGCGGACGTAGTCCACTTCATTGGCGGCAAGAGCGAGCGCGGCACGGGCGACCGCAGCCAGCCGGTGTTCAATCCCGCCACGGGCGCGGTGGCGCGCCGTCTGGTGCTGGGCGAAGCGGCCGACGTCGACGCCGCCGTGGCCAGCGCGAAAGCCGCGTTCCCGGCATGGCGCGACACGCCGCCGATTCGCCGCGCGCGCGTCATGCTGCGCTTTCTCGAACTGATGAACCGCCACCGCGACGACCTCGCGGCCATCATCACCGCCGAGCACGGCAAGGTGTTCGCCGACGCGCAGGGCGAAGTCACGCGCGGCATCGAAATCATCGAATTCGCCTGCGGCATTCCGCAACTGCTCAAGGGCGACTACACCGAGCAGGTTTCCACCGGCATGGACAACTGGACCGTGCGCCAGCCGCTGGGCGTGGTGGCCGGCATCACGCCGTTCAACTTCCCGTGCATGGTGCCGTGCTGGATGTTCCCGGTCGCGCTGGCCGCGGGCTGCACGTTCGTGCTCAAGCCGAGCGAGCGCGATCCCTCGGCGTCGCTGCTGATGGCGCGGCTCCTGAAGGAAGCGGGCCTGCCCGACGGCGTGTTCAACGTGGTGCAGGGCGACAAGGTCGCGGTCGACGCGCTGCTCGCGCATCGCGACGTGAAGGCCGTGAGCTTCGTCGGCTCCACGCCGATCGCGAACTATATCTACGAGACCGGTGCGAAGAACGGCAAGCGCGTGCAGGCGCTGGGCGGCGCGAAGAATCACATGGTCGTGATGCCCGACGCCGACATCGACCAGACCGTGGACGCGCTGATCGGCGCGGGCTACGGCTCGGCGGGCGAGCGCTGCATGGCGATTTCGGTGGCGGTGCTGGTGGGCGAAGTGGCCGACAAGATCGTGCCGCGCCTCGCGGAGCGCGCGAAGAACCTCGTCATCAAGAACGGCATGGAAGCCGATGCCGAAATGGGTCCGATCGTCACGCGCCAGGCGCTGGAGCGCATCGAAGGCTATATCGCGAACGGCGTGGAAGAAGGCGCGACGCTCGTGGTGGACGGCCGCGGCCACAAGGTGCCGGGCCACGAGAACGGCTTCTTCACCGGCGGCACGCTGTTCGATCACGTCACGCCCGAAATGCGCATCTACAAGGAAGAAATCTTCGGACCGGTGCTGGCCTGCGTGCGCGTGAAGGACTTCGCCGAAGCGGTGCAACTGATCAACGATCACGAGTTCGGCAACGGCGTGGCCTGCTTCACGCGCGATGGCAACGTGGCGCGCGAATTCGGCCGCCAGATCGAAGTGGGCATGGTGGGCATCAACGTGCCGATTCCGGTGCCGATGGCATGGCACGGCTTCGGCGGCTGGAAGCGCAGCCTGTTCGGCGACATGCATGCCTATGGCGAGGAAGGCGTGCGCTTCTACACGAAGCAGAAGTCGATCATGCAGCGCTGGCCGGAGAGCACTGAGAAGGGTGCGGAGTTCACGATGCCCGTGGCGAAGTAGTTCGGATATCGAAACAGTGTCTTGCGCCGCTGCTCCTGAAAACGGTCAGCGGCGCAGTCGTGCATCGGGAGTGCGAGATGCGTGGGGAAAACGGTTTTTGGGAATTATCCCGTTCAAGGTACGAAAAAAGCATAGGACGATAAGCGATTTCCGGACAGACAAAGGTGAAAGCATGTCGAATGCCGAATCCTGGCTGACGTCTCAGTCGCTTGATCCATCGGGACAATTCGAGGAGGCGTTGGCGCACCCTCACCCAGCCGATCGGCTGGACGCGCTCAACCATCTCGGCTGCTGGCTTTACGGCCGCAGGCAATGGCCGCAAGCGCAGCACGCATTCGAACTGGCGCTGTCGATCAATCCGGACTGGCCGTCGGCGCTCAACCATCTCGGCCTCGTCTTGCGCGCCCAACAGCGCGAGACGGAAGCCGAGGCAACGTTTCGGCGCGCACTGGCCGTCGCGCCCGACTACGTATCGGCCCGCATCAACCTCGCGGTGCTGCTGTGGCACGCGCGGCGCCCCGCCGATGCCGAAGCGGAATATCACCGGATTCTCCACGACCATCCCGACCACCCGCTCGTACAGAACAATCTCGGCCTGCTCCTGCTCGATCTCGGCAGGCCAAAGGACGCGGAAGCGGCGTTCCGGCACGCGCTCGCCATCGACGCGAGCGCGCCGGAAATGCACAACAACCCTGGCAATGCGCTGAATCGGCAAGGGCGCGCGCGCGAAGCCATTGCCGCGTATCGTCAGGCGCTCGCGCTGCGGCCCGATTACTCGACCGCGCGCGGGAACCTCGCGGCTGTTCGAAAGCCTGGAAGGCGCGGACGCGATCTATCCGCTCGACGGCAAAACCATGATTCCAGGCCACGATTACTGGAGCCTGATGCTCAGCTTGCCGATCCATTGCGGCACGACCGTCGAGACAATTCCGGCACGCACGCCCTACCTGCGCGCGCCTGCCAACTTGACGCGTGCGTGGCGGGCACGATTACCCGAGCACGGGTTCAAGGTCGGTCTCGTGTGGTCGGGCGACCCGCGCACCCATGATCGCGGCTCGAATGCGATCGACAAGCGCCGCTCCGTGCAGGCGCAAGCGTTCCTGCCCTTGCTCGAACTCGCGGATGCCGCCAACGTGACATTCGTGAGCCTGCAAAAAGGGCCCGCCTCGCAACCTCAAATCGAAGCCTTGCCACAGCACCTGCGCCCCTTCGACCTCATGCACGACGTGCGCGACTTCGCCGACACGGCCGCCATCATCGAGTGCCTCGACCTGGTCATCAGCGTGGATACATCGGTAGCGCACCTGGCCGGCGCGCTGAACAAACCCGTGTGGATATTCTCGCGCCACGACGGCTGCTGGCGCTGGCTGCGCGAGCGCGACGACACGCCGTGGTATCCGGCCGCGCGCCTGTTTCGTCAGACCGTGCCCGGCAACTGGGCCGATGTCATCGATCGTGTGGGTCGAGCGCTCGTGGATCTGCGCAAACCGTAAGCCGGACGACCGCTTCGCTCACGGCCCCGCTCACGGCCCCGCTCACGGCCTCGCGCATGACTTCGCGCGGGGTTACGCCGAGCACGCGGTTCATCCAGTGCGCGAGGTGGCTCTGATGCGCGAACCCCACATCCAGTGCCACCTGGGTCGCATTGAGGCCGCCCTTCAGCAGCAGCTTCCGCGCGCGCTCCACCCTGCGCCGCACGACGTATTGATGCACCGGCATGCCCAGCGTCCCGCGAAACAGCACCTTGAAATGGGGCACGCTCAGATCGACGAGAGCGGCCAACTCAGTGAGCGTGAGACGCGCATCGAGATGACTCTCGATGTAATCGGTCACGCGCGCGGCAAGATGCGGCGCGAGCACGGCGCGGCGCGCCTGAAGCGGCTCGGCGGCGTCGAGCAGACGCACCGCGAGCGCCGTGCCGATGCTCTCCGCGTAGAGCGGGTCCGAGGCCTCGCCCGCATCGAGCTCGGCGCGCAGCGCCCATGCGAGATGCTGCACGCGCGCGTCGCGTAGCTGGAGGCGCGGCGCAATGGTGGCGGTGTCGGGCCTGCGCACAAGCTGCTCGGCAATCGTGCGCACGAAGGCGTCTTCCAGGCGAATGCTCAGCACGGTGCAATCGGCGGCGTCTGTCCATACGCCGCCGAGTCCTGCGGGAATGACATCGGCATCGCCTTCGGCCTGCATGCGCGCGAGGCGCCGGCCATCGCAGACGCAATTGGCGCGCACCGGCGCGCCGAAATGCACGCCAACACGGTGATACGCCGTGCCCGGAATGCGGTGGCGGCCCGCCGAAATCGCCAGCAGTTGCGCGCCAAAGCCACGCCAGCCCAATGCGCTGCTGCTTTTCAGGGCAACCCGGCCGGCGGCCGGCGCCATCGCGTTTTCCAGCACTGCATTCATGGCATTTCCTTGGCGCGCTATCGGAGCGGCCAGTCTAGTACGGCCTACGCTGCGCGTCTCGAATCAACCATCTAGTTTTGCTCGCCTCCATCCTTTCCTGCGCGTTTCGCTGCACCGCCCCCTTTACGATCGTGACGATCACATTCACGAGGAGTCGTCATGTACGTCATTTTCGGAGCGTCGGGCAACGCCGGATTCGCCACCGCCACGGCCTTGCGCCGCGCGGGCCACGCCGTGCGCGCGGTGCTGCGCGATACGCGTCGGGGTACACAACACAGCGATCGTCTGGCCGCGCTCGGCTGCGAAGTCGTATTCGCGGATCTGGGCGACCGCGCTTCGGTTGCCGAAGCGATTCGCGGCGCGCGCGCGGTGCAAATCCTCTGCCCGGTGCCCATGGCCGATGCGCATCCCGAGGCAACGATGCGCAAGATGATCGACGCAGCCGCCGGGGCGCTGCGCGCGGCCCCGCCCGAGACCGTGCTCGCGCTGTCCGACTACGGCGCCGAACTGGAAGGCAATACCGGCATCACGCGGATTTATCACTATCTCGAGCAGCAGTTGAAGCCCGTGTCTACGCGGCTGATTCTGCTTCGCTCCGCCGAACATATGCAGAACTGGCGACGCACGATTCCCGCCGCGCTGGCTTCGGGTGTGCTGGCGAGCTTTCATCATCCGCTGGACAAGCGCTTTCCCACGGTTGCGGCGCAAGACGTGGGCGTTGCGGCCGCCGAACTGCTGCTCGACCAGGCGCGCGGGCACGGCACGCGCGTCGTGAGCATCGAAGGCCCGAGGCGCATCAGCGCAACGTACGTCGCCAATGTGCTCGCCGAGATCAGCAACCGCGATATCGTCGCGCGTGAACTGCCGCACGACCAGTGGGCGCCCGTGCTGCTGCGCGCTGGGCTCAGCGAACGTCATGTGCAGTTGATCGCGGACCTCTACGACGTGCACAACGCCGGCAAGATCGACGTCGAGTTCGGCATGCCCGAGCGGCGCTTCGGCAAGACGGAATTGGTCGAGGTGTTCGCGCCGATTGTGGCCGGGCTGAGTGACCAGCCGCGCATGGAGCGGGTTTGAGGGGGGAGGTATTTTATGAGGTGCATTTCGTATCCGATCGGGTACGAAGTGCGGTTTACCGCTGCGTCGTTCCCATTTTCGTTCCCGTACGGGAACGAAAACGATAGCGCTACATGTTCGGGTAGTTCGGCCCGCCGCCGCCCTCCGGCGTGACCCACACGATGTTCTGCGTCGGGTCCTTGATGTCGCAGGTCTTGCAGTGCACGCAGTTCTGCGCGTTGATCTGCAGGCGGTCGCTGCCGTCGTCGTTTTTCACGAATTCGTAGACCGCAGCCGGGCAGAAGCGCGCCTCAGGGCCCGCATAGGTGCGCAGGTTCACGTTCACCGGCACGCTCGCATCCTTCAACGTCAAATGCGCGGGCTGATTCTCTTCGTGATTCGTATTGGAAATGAACACCGAAGAAAGGCGGTCGAACGTGAGCTTGCCATCGGGCTTCGGGTACTCGATGGGCTTGCATTGCGACGCCGGCTTGAGCATCTCGTGATCGCGGTGCTGGTGATGCAGCGTCCACGGCACATTGCCACCCAGCAGCTTCTGCTCGACGCCCACCATCAGCGTGCCCAGGTACAGCCCCTTGCTCATCCACTGCTTGAAGTTGCGCGCCTTGTGCAGCTCCGTGTAAAGCCACGACTGCTTGAACGCTTCCGGATAGGCCGCGAGTTCATCGCTTTGACGGCCGGCCTGCACCGCGTCGAACGCCGCTTCCGCTGCCAGCATGCCGGTCTTGATCGCCGCATGGCTGCCCTTGATGCGCGCCGCGTTCAGGAAGCCCGCATCGTCGCCTACGAGTGCGCCGCCCGGGAACACGAGCTTCGGCAGCGACATCAGACCGCCCGCCGTCATCGCGCGTGCGCCGTACGAAACGCGCTTGCCGCCTTCCAGATACTTGCGGATCGCCGGGTGCGTCTTGTAGCGCTGGAATTCCTCGAACGGCGAGAGGTACGGATTCTGGTACGCAAGGCCGACGACGAAACCCACCATCACCTGGTTATTTTCAGTGTGATAGAGGAACGAGCCGCCGTAGGTGTCCTTTTCGAGCGGCCAGCCCGCCGTATGGATCACGAGGCCCGGCTTGTGTTTCGCGGGATCGATCTCCCACAGTTCCTTGATGCCGATGCCGTACACCTGCGGATCCGCGTCCTTGCCGAGCTTGAAATGCTCGTTCAACTGGCGGCCAAGATGACCCCGGCAGCCTTCGCAGAACAGCGTGTACTTGGCATGCAGTTCCATGCCGAGCTGGAAGTTCTCGGTAGGCTCGCCATCCTTGCCGACGCCCATGTTGCGCCTGTCACCTTGTTTTTTCAGCTTGTTGTTTGAGCGATGCCGCCAGCGCAATAATTTGTTGCGCGCGCAACAGAACTGGACGATCGACCATTTTTCCATCGACCGTAATCGCGCCCGCATCGGCCTTGCTTGCCGCTTCGGCCACGCGCGCCGCCCACGCAAGCTCCTGCTCGCTGGGCCGATAGCAGCGGTGCACCGGCTCGATCTGCTGAGGATGAATGCAGAGCTTCGCACCAAAGCCAAGCCGCTTGCCATTGAGCGCATCGCGTTCGATGCGCGCGAGATCGTGAATATCGGGCGTGACCCCGTCGACGGGCGCATCGATGCCGGCCACGCGCGAAATCAGCGCAAGCTGGCTGCGATAGTGATTGAGCGGCTCGCCGTCGTCGGGCATGCCCATTTCGGCGATGAAATCGAGCGTACCGAACATCAGCCGCTTCACGCACTGCGCCTTCGCGATGTCCATCGCGTTCCACATGCCCCGGGCGCTCTCGATCAGCGGATAGACCGGCACGCTGCGGCGCGCGAGCGCGATGACCGAGGCGACGTCCTCCGCACATTCGGCCTTTGGTAGCACAATGCCCGCAACGCCATCGAGCGCGCCGAGCTTCGCGTCCTGCTCGAACCACTGCGTCGCGCGCGCGTTGATGCGCACGAGCACCGGATGGCGGTGCGATACCCAGTTGGCGATGGCCTCGCGCGCCGCGTCCTTCGCGTCGTGTGCGACGGCGTCTTCGAGGTCGACGATAACTGCATCCGCGCCGCTGGAAAGCGCCCGCTCGAAACGCTCCGGACGGCTGCCCGGCACAAACAGATACGACTGCGGCGAGAACGTCGCGCGCCCAGTGTCATCGGCGTTGTAATCGGCATCATGCCCATCGGGTGTCGCAATCCCCATTTTTGTCTTCTCCACGATTCCATATGCGCTACCAGAGCACGCATTACACGTGGGATCGCGGACAACGACAACTATCGTTTGACTCTGACCGTCATAGTTCGCGCCTATTGGTCGGCAGGCGGCAATGTCGGGCAGCGCGGCGAATTTGCGTCCTACAATTTCATCACTCATCCTGCTGGCCGATCCGTTGTCCGCGAATTTTTCGGCGCCGCCTGTCCGCTGGCCTGCGGCTCGCGCGTCATTGAGATGACGGCCCGATATTTCGGCGACTATCGATTTCCCGGCTATCGTTCGGCCGCCTAAACCCCATGACGGAGGCTCATATGCAATATCTATTGCTGATCTATTCGAAGGAAGGCAGCTGGAACCAGATGACCGACAGCGAACGGCAGCAAGGCGTTGCCGCCTATCAGGCGTACACCGAAGCGCTGAAAAAGGCCGACGTGCTGTTGGGCGCCAACCGGTTGCAGCCAACGAGCACAGCCACCACGGTGCGGCTCGTCGACAGCAAGCCGCAGGTGCTCGACGGCCCGTATTCCGACTCGAAGGAGCAGCTCGCGGGCTACTACCTGATCGACGCGCCCAATCTGGACGCGGCCATCGCGTGGGCGTCGCGCTGTCCTGGCGCGGGGCACGGCGTCATGGAGGTGCGCCCGGTCTGGACCGCGCCCTACGACGCGCCCTCGGCTACATGAGTCCATCTCGCGAAGGCGAAGACAGCGACGGCGGTAGCGCCAGGACCGCCGCGCATTCCATTGCCGAGGCGGTCGCGCGCCGCAGCTACGGCAAGCTCGTCGCGCTGCTGGCGATGCGCACGCGCGACGTCGCCGCCGCCGAGGATGCGCTGGCCGAAGCGTTTGCAGCCGCGCTCGCGGACTGGCCCGAGCGCGGCTGCCCCGCGAATCCCGAAGCGTGGCTGATGACGGTCGCACGACGCCGGGCGATCGATGGCGCGCGTCATCACCGCATCGGCGACGAGGTGTCGAGCCAGCTCGCGATCCTCGCCGACGAGATCGACGAGCATGACGCGCATGCCCTGCCCGACCGGCGGCTCGCCCTGCTGTTCGCGTGCACGCACCCCGCGCTGGACGCCGCGATTCGCACGCCGCTGATGCTGCAAGTGGTGCTGGGGCTCGAAGCGAAGACGATTGCGTCCGCGTTCCTGATGTCGCCCGCCGCCATGACCAAGCGCCTCGTGCGCGCGAAGCACAAGATCCGCGAGGCCGGCATTCCGTTCGAGGTGCCCGAGCGCGAAGCACTTCCTGGCCGGCTCGCTGCGGTGCTGGAAGCGGTTTATGCCACGTATGCGCAGGGGTGGACCGACCCGCTTGGCAACGACACCGAACGCCGCGATCTCGCCGACGAGGCGCTATTTCTCGCTCAGCTGCTCGTCGAACTGATGCCCGACGAGCCGGAGACGCTCGGCATGCTCGCGCTGATGTTGTTCGCGCAAGCGCGGCGCGATGCGCGACGCGATGAAGCCGGCGAATACGTGCCGTTATCGGCGCAGGATCCAGCGGCATGGAACGCGCCGATGATCGACGCCGCCAACGCCCTGCTTCGGCGTGCGAGCGCCTTCAACGCAATCGGCCGCTTTCAACTGGAGGCCGCGCTGCAATCGGCGCATGTGCACCGCTGCCAGACGCGTCTGCCGAACTGGGACGAGGTCGTGCAGCTCTACGACGCGCTGCTCGCGCTTGCGGCGTCGCCGGTGGTCGCTGTGAACCGCGCGCTTGCGCTCGCGGAACGGGACGGTCCACAGGCGGCGCTCGACGCGCTCGAACCGTATGCGGACGATCCACGGCTGGCCGACTATCAGCCGTACTGGGCCGCCCGCGCCAATCTGCTCGCGCGGGCGGGCGCGAAAGCTCAGGCGCTCGATGCCTATGATCTTGCAATCGGCCTCGAACAGGATCCGGCCGTGCGCCGCTTCCTGCAGCGCAAGCGGATGGAGATGTTGGTGACGGGAGGCTAGCGCCCTCCGCCTTCGCTTTGGCCCACTGCCGTCGCACGGCGCGCCGCATGCATCAAAGGTGTTGCGCATGGGTGCTCCGCCGCTGTACCTTGAGTTCGTCAAGGGCTACCGCGCAGCGCCGGCCGGATGAGTCGGCGAACGGGCCGAAATCAGATGTACCGCGCTTTGGTGAACGCCCGTCACGTCACTGAAGGCCGACGCATTCGCGGGCGGGAACTTGCGGGCGCGGCATCACGTTCCTCGTCATCCATGTCTCGCGTGCCGGACGAGCCGGCACGAGGCGTGCTCATGCGCGCTTTGCATAGACGTTGCACCAGCCGTCGGCGGAGACGGCCTTGCCCGGGAACATCGGGCATGGCCCTGAGGTCTCGTTGGCCGCGCCGGTGTAGAAGCGGCAGTTCGCACAATTCTGGCCCGACTGATACTTGGGAAAGTGCGCGGCGTCGACCGTGCTGGCCTTGGCGCGATAACCGAGGCCCTTGGCCGCCGGGTCGTTCTCGTCGACGAGCGGCGCACCTGCTTGTGCGCGCTGCGCCACGGCCAGTGCCGCGCACAGGCCAACGGTGTGAATCATGAAAATTCTGCGTGCTTTGGATTCCATAATATTGGCTCTTCAAGAAGTTGAATTGTTGAGGGCAAGCGCAGGCCCGAATCAGTCCTGGGACAATGCGAACGCGTAGAGCGTGCCGCCGCGCGGAACATCCTTCGCGACATCGGTCATCGGGCCGCCCCAGATCGGATTGGCGCCGCCATAACCCCGCACGGCCACATATTCCTTGCCGTCGACCTCGAATATCAGTGTCTCCATATCCGTTTGTGTGACAGTTCGAAAAGCAAGCGGGGCCACTGGATACCCGGAAGGCCTGTGGCCTGGCAGCGCCGCTAGAATGCAAACCTTGTGCCATCACGAGGTAATGCCTGCTGTATAAGGGTTTCGGCCATTTCCCCTACCCCTTTGCCTACGAAGCAATCGACGCAATATTTGTTGCGTTTCGTCACAATGGGTCAACGAACGTGTCACCAAACAGGACAGGAACGATGCGGCCATGGCGCAGCACTTTCCTGCGCACGCGCTGGCCAGCGCGGCGCCGCTCGGGTACGGCGATTGCTGCTGTCGCGAGACGCTTTACAGGAGACGCGGAAATGCCGGTTGCCCATCTTTCCTCCAGGGTCGTCACAGCGCCCCATCCGGGCACGATCTTGCGCGACCATGTGCTGCCCGGGCTGTGCCTGACCATCAGTCAAGCCGCGCTCGAACTCGGCGTGTCCCGTCAAACCCTGCACCGGCTCCTCGATGGCAGTTCGGCGAACACTCCGGGAACAGCGACCCGTCTCGCGAGACTGTCCGGTGTGCCGTCGATGTTCTGGCTACGCCTGCAGTGCGAGTACGACCTCCAGCGAGCCCACGCTTCGCTGGCGAACATTCTCCCGGCAATACCCAGCCATAGCCTGCCCCAGGAAATACTGAACCAACTGGGAGCGATCGATGCCCACTGATACGGCAGACGTGCGGATGGCCCGAACCGGCGTTCCGGGACTCGACGAGGTCTTGCCGGGTGGACTCACCGAGGGGCACCTTTTTCTTCTGGAAGGGGCCCCCGGGACGGGCAAAACGACCATCGCCCTTCGCTTCCTGATCACGGGTGCACAAGCAGGCGAGCCGGGTCTCTACATCACCCTGTCCGAAACGGAAAAGGAGTTGCGTAACGGCGCCCTCTCACACGGCTGGCGTCTCGGCGAAAACATCGAAGTATTCGAGGTGGTCCCGCCCGAGAGCCTGCTTGACCCCGACCTGCAGCAGAGTCTGCTGTACTCATCCGACCTGGAACTGGGCGAGACTACCCGGGCGATACTCGGCGCATTCGAGCGCGTGAAGCCACGGCGCGTCGTGCTCGACAGTTTGTCGGAGATCCGCCTGCTCGCCCAGAGTTCCCTGCGCTATCGCCGGCAGATTCTGGCCTTGAAGCACTACTTTTCGCGCTTCGGCGCGACCGTTCTGTTGCTTGACGACATGAGTTCCGAAGCCGCCTACAAGACGGTTCACAGCATCGCCCACGGCGTCATCAAGCTCGAAGAACTCGCCCCGGACTATGGAGCCGAACGGCGCAGGCTGAAAATCTCGAAATATCGCGGGTGCCCCTACCGCGGCGGCTATCACGACTTTGCGATCAGAACGGGAGGCGTCCGCGTCTTCCCTCGGCTCGTCGCCGCCGAACACCGCAGCCGGCTTGCCCGCGAGAGCGTCAGCAGTGGCGTCGAGGAACTCGATGCGCTGCTCGGCGGCATCGAACAGGGTTCCAGCACACTGATTCTCGGGCCCGCCGGTGCGGGCAAATCGACCTTCGCGCTGCAGTTTGCGTCCGCGGCGCTCGAGCGTGGCGAAAAGGCTGCCCTGTTCATCTTTGACGAGGACCTCGGCTTGCTGTTCGATCGCACGCGCAAAATGGGATTCGAGCTGGAGGCCATGTTCGAGGCGGGCAATCTGCACGTCGAACAGGTCGATGCGGCAGAAATGTCTCCTGGGGAGTTTGCCTGCAATGTGCGCGCCGCCGTCGATGAGGCACAGGCGAAAACGGTGGTAATCGACAGCCTCAATGGTTATCAGGCGGCCATGCCGGAAGAAAGCGCGCTCGTGGTTCACATCCATGAGTTGCTGCAATATCTGAACCGCCAGGGCGCGACGACTTTCCTCACCGTGGCCCAGCATGGTCTGGTGGGCGACATGAAGGCCCCGGTGGAAGTCACCTATCTTGCGGATACCGTTATTCTCCTGCGTTACTTCGAGGCGCTTGGCCGCGTCCGGCGTGCCGTGTCCGTGATCAAGAAACGCACCGGTCACCACGAAGAAACGATCCGTGAGTTTCGCATCGGCCAGGGCGGGTTGACAGTGGGCGCTCCGCTGGAAGACTTCCAGGGCGTACTGCACGGCGTGCCGTCTTTTGTGGGAAACATCGGACCACTGCTGCAATCCGGGCTCACAGGCAATGGAAACGGCTGAGCGAGACGGCTGCCCTGCGTTAATCCTCGCGCCGTGGGGCCGGGACGCAGCGGTCGCCGAGGCCCTTTTGCGGCAGGCCGGAAGCGCGTCGATCATTTGCCGGGATCTGAGCCATTTATCGGCGCTGCTGGGCGACGAAATCTGCTGCGCGGTCGTGACCGAAGAAGCCCTGCGCGGCGCCGACCTTGCCGCCATCACGGTCTGGTTGGCGACGCAACCGCGCTGGTCGGACTTCCCGTTTATTGTCCTGACGCAGCGCGGCGGCCCTCCTGATGCAAACACCGGCGGGGAGAGCCTGTCGGAGCGGCTAGGCAATGTCATCTTCCTCGAACGCCCGTTTCACCCGAAGACATTCGTCAGCGCGGTGCGCACTGCGCAACGGGGACGTTCCCGGCAATACGAAGCGCGTTCCCTGATTGAGGAACTGCACGAAGGCGATGCACGTCTGCGGACGGCGCTGACCGCCGGCCAGCTGGGCGCATGGGAACTGGAATTGCCAACCTACCGATTGACCGCATCCGGGGCCTGCACGGCAGTTTTCGGCTGGCCACCGGGCCGCCCCTTCACCTTTGGCGATCTGGAAGCGGGCGTCCATGCCGACGACCGGGACCGGCTGCGCGAAGCTGTGCGTCAGAGCACGGAAACGGGCGATGACCTGGCGATGGAATGCCGCAACCTTTGGCCGGACGACACCCTACATTGGGCGGAACTTCGTGCGCGGGTGGTACGTGACAGGAAAAATAACGCCATGCGGCTCGTTGGTGTCTCATCCGACGTCACTGCAAGAAAAACCGCCGAAGATAACCTGCGGCGCCTCAATGAGACGCTCGAAGCAAAGGTGATGGAGCGCACGGCGCAGCTCGAGCGCGCCCACGAGGCGGTGATCGAGGAAGTCCGGCAACGCGAGCGCACCGAAGAAGCGTTGCGCCAGGTACAAAAAATGGAAATGATCGGGCAGTTGACGGGTGGCGTGGCCCATGACTTTAATAATCTGCTCATGGCGGTAATGGGCAATCTCGAACTGTTGCGCAAGCAACTTTCTGGGGAAAGAATTGTGCGCCTCATCGATGGTGCGCTTCGGGGCGCCCAGCGCGGCGCGTCACTGACCCAACGTCTGCTCGCATTCGCCCGGCAACAGGACCTCAGAATCAAACCCACTCATCTAGCCAGGCTGATTCGTGGCATGACCGACCTGCTCGAACGTTCCGTCGGGGCGAGCATCGAACTGAAGTTCGAGTTGCCTGAGCAGTTGCCACTCACACTTGTCGATGCCAACCAGATCGAACTTGCGCTCCTCAATCTGGTCGTCAATGCGCGCGATGCGATGCCTGAAGGCGGGACGATCACCATACGCGTCGACGCGGTTTCCTCGACCGGGCGCGCGGAACTCACTGAGGGCGACTACGTGCGTGTGACCGTGAGCGATACCGGCTGCGGAATGGATGCTGCAACACTCTCAAAGGCCACCGAGCCTTTC
Organism: Paraburkholderia sacchari; assembly: GCF_000785435.2. Lineage (GTDB taxonomy): Bacteria > Pseudomonadota > Gammaproteobacteria > Burkholderiales > Burkholderiaceae > Paraburkholderia > Paraburkholderia sacchari. Next base: position 96,531 of record NZ_JTDB02000012.1, read on the forward strand.
TTCACGACGAAGGAAGTCGGCAAGGGCACGGGGCTGGGTCTTTCCATGATCCATGGTCTCGCTCTCCAGCTAAACGGCGCGTTGCGGCTCGTTAGTGAGGCCGGGCGCGGCACGCAGGCCGAGTTGTGGCTGCCCGTCACCTCACAAGCCTCCGGCGCGCCGGCGCAGGAAGAATTCGCAAGGCAGGGAAATTCGCCAGTCGTTGCTCGCGCAACTATTCTTCTGGTTGACGACGACCCCCTCATCTCCACGAGTACTTCGTATCTGCTCGAAGACCTGGGCCACGAGGTCATCGAGGCCAACTCGGGCGCGGATGCGCTGGACGTCCTCAGGACGGGGCAGCGAGTGGACCTCCTGATCACCGATTATTCGATGCCCAAAATGAACGGCACGCAGCTGGCATACGCCGCGCGTGAGTTGAGACCCGGTCTTCCGATTCTCATCGCCACAGGATACGCAGATCTGCCGCAAAAGACGAACATGGACATTCCGCGACTGCGCAAGCCTTATCAGCAGCAACAGCTCCTGGCCGAGATATCGAAAGCGCTTTGCGGTGTGCAAGCGCGTCCAACGTCATCAAGCGCGCGCAACGTCAGTGACACGACGGATCCGGAGGTCGACTAAGCCGGGGAAGTCGCGCGTTCCGGCGTTTTGCAGAAAGCCCTCAGGTGCGAGTCGCCGCGGCCACGTTACGCGGCCGTAGCGTCGTCATGATCATGTACAGGCCGCCGCCGATCACTACGCCGAAGAACCAGCCATAGGTATTCCACCAGGCCGGCAGCAGGTTGGAAAAGTTGGGCAGGAAAGTCGAAAACACGCTGCCGATCACCGCGGCAGCTACCGCATTGACGTTCCAGCCTCCTTCGTAGCGGTACTCGCCGTGTTCCTGGTAGAGCGCCGCGACATTGATGTTGCCCTTGGCCAACAGATAGTAGTCCGCCAGAATTATCCCTAGCAGCGGGCCCATGGTGGCGCCGATCGCGTTCACGAAGCGCGCGGCGCCGCCTTCCCACGGCGCGAACGGGTAAAGCACCAGCGCGATCGCCGCAGCGATGTAGCCGCCCACCTTGAAGCTGATCCGCTTGGGGAACACGTTGGAGATATCAAATGACGCCGAGACAAAATTGGCTACCACGTTGATGCCTAGCGTGGCCACTGCGAAGGTCAGCGCCGCGATGAGCGCCAGCACCCAGTTCTCGAACTTGGCGGAGATCTGTTCGGGGTGCAGCAGCGCTTCGCCATACACCTTGAAGGCTGCGATGGTGGTGACGCCGGCGACCAGCGAGAACGCGATCAGGTTGACCGGCAAGCCCCACAGATTGCCTTTCTTCACTGCACTGCGGTTCTTCGCGTAGCGCGAGAAATCGCAGAAGTTCAGGTACAGCGCTGCGAAGTAGGTGATCCAGGTCGCACCCACGGCCATGAGCGCCCAGAATGAACCGGGCTCGCCGTTAATGCCCGCGTCCCTGGTCTTCTCGAGCAGCACGTTCATCGGAATGCCATGGCTGAACGAGAAGCCGCCGGCCTTGATGCACAGGCCGATCGCCAGGATCAGCATCGCGACCCATACCGCCGGACCGGCCCAGTCCTGGAATCTGCGCACTGTCTCCATGCCTTTCTGGATAATGAGCAGTTGCAAGGCCCAGATGATCACGTAGCAGATCACTTCCAACCCCGAATGGCCGAGGAAGTGCGTGCCCTTGTGGAACTGCATCAGACTATCGCTTCGGATCAGCAGTGCGACTATCGCGCCCGAAGCCGCCGCAGTCTGCGCGCCGTACCAGAAACAGGCCACCACGGCACGCACGAGCGCTGCCAGATTGGCGCCCCACACGCCGAAGGAGGCGCGCGCCAGCACTGGGTAAGGCACACCGGTCTTTTCGCCAGCGAAGCCAATCAGGTTCATCAGCGCGAAAATCACCAGCGAGCTGAGCCCGATCGCCAGCACGAAGTTGATAAAGCTGCCGCACAGCAGGAACAGGCTGGCAGCGAGGTAGTAGCCCCAGAGGCTGTGCACGTCCGAGGTCCAGACGTTGAAGATGCTGAAGGCACCCCAGTTGCGCTCCCTGGCGGGCGCCAGATCTTCGTTGTAGAGGCCGGGGGAAGGGTTACGGATTTCCATCTGTCGTCTCCTCGGGAGTTCGTGGAACTCAGGCAACACCGCCGGGCTTTGTGCCCGGGCGTTGTGCGATTGCCCGCAACCATGGGCGGCCTGCACTTCGTCATATCTCTGAGTGAATGCTTGTCCACTTTGCGGCCTTTAACAAGCGCGATTTCAGCCTTCCCCCGCACGTCAATAGCTTATCGATGTTTCCAATGTAATTTCTCACATTTTGCCTAATATCTAAGCGTGCGCGAGGCACCCCGGCCCGCGCACTACCTCGAAGCCCGCGCTCCCGTGCGGGCGTTTTTTCGGCTGGATCTTTGGTCATAATGGTCAGTCGAATGCCTGGCGCCGACGAGGTGCGGGAAGGCAGAAAAACCAGCGAACAGCGGCTGCGTGAGCCTGGTCTGGCCGGCCGCGCAATATTGGAGAGACCTGGAGAGACTCCCGTGATCGGCTTGAAGCGATTTCTCGACGAAAAGAAGCTTCACCTCGTATTCGAAGTGAGCCTGTGGTTCAAGGCCGTATTTGCACTTTCGGAAATCGTTGCGGGTATCGCCACGTACTTCGTTTCTCAGCGACTCTTTTTGACGCTCGTGACCTGGGTTACCCGGGAGGAGTTTGCCGAAGACCCCCACGATCTCGTAGCCAACTTTCTTCTCCATTCAGTACAACATCTTTCCGTCGACACCCAGAAGTTCGCCGCCATCTATCTGCTCGCCCACGGCGTGACCAAGCTCTGGCTGATTATTGGCCTGCTGCGAGAGAGGCTCTGGTATTACCCTGTATCAATAGCCGTTTTTGGCTTGTTCATCGCCTACCAGCTCTACCGGTTTTCATTCACGCATTCGATCTGGCTGCTGCTCATTACAGCATTGGACGTCGTCATTCTTGCTCTTACGTGGCACGAGTACCTGCATCTTCGAAACGCCGGCATTCAGCCAACCGTCAATCCGCCTTCGACGGACTGACCGCAAAACCTCATATGCGATGTCCCGTGCTGCGCGAACACGATCCGGACACCGGACGCTTTCAGCAGGCGCTGCAGCATGTGCGAAACGTGCACAGCCGATGGCGCGCAGCCCATACGCTGCATTGCAGTCGAGCCTGCCACGGTTTCAAATCAGATCATATTCGCGCATCATTTCGACGATCACCGCTTTCAGAGGCGCCTGCGAAGCCCCTCGAAACTCGTCGATAACCCAATTACAACCGCCGTTCTCCGCCGGATCGACCTTGCGCGGAATTGAAATGTCGCAATCGCGACAACTATCATCGAGATCGGCGCTCCCTTGAATCCGGCGCAAAATTTCCTCCCGAATTTTTTCTGCGGTACCCACGTTCTTGATCATGTCTTCCTCCTTAGCTCAACCAGAATCTCTTCCTGCCTGAATCACGGCAGTCGGGGCTACGCCAGCGCACTCACGCTTGCGCCGCTTGCCTTATTCTTCCGTGCAGCAATCTGAGACTATTGACCCATGTCAGCGGTTGTTATCGTTAGCCGGTCTCGTGGGAGCGGCACATCAGTCCGCCTCCGGCTGGATCTTTCCGGACTGGTTTTCAGTCTGCAGTCGATGCACGCGGGCAAGCAGTTCAACAGCCTGTCTTTCCAGGGCTAAGTCGCGCGGCTGCTCGTCGAGGACGGCCTTGAGCCGCGCCTTCCAGTACGCCGGATCATTGATCGGCATCCGAAGCGAAAGGTACGCCCGCGTCTGTTCGAGCAACGCGATGGCAGCCCTGATGTGCAACAGTTCACGTTCCATTTCACGGTACGAGCGCATGGCATTCCTCCGATCGGCCAATAGTGCCGTTTGTCGAAGGTGAATAATGCGCAGACGTATCCATTGGAAAAATGATCCTGGTCAATGGAGATTGTGGCTGGTGCATTGCGTCGTCGATACCCGCCGCAAACGGCGCCCATACATCTCCGCACTGAACGTATATGCGCGCCCGTCCACGTCAACTGGATTCGCCGCCCGTATTGTCCCGGCTCGCCCCGCCATAGGCTTTGCGAAACGCGGCAACGAACGCGTCGCACGCCCCATGCGGCAGACCGCCGATCCCCGCAGCTCCACTTCTTCCCGCTCCGCCGAATTGCCTGCAAAGACGATCGGCCCCAAGTGGCGCCGCAACCGGCGCGCGCACGCTCACTGTCCAGGCTCCGTCCGTTGCGGGCGTCAGCACCGCATGAGCCCGACCGGGCGCTGCCAGCGCAAGGCGATTCGCGAATGTGCCGCGTACCCGGCGCGCCCAGCGCTCATCGGGCAACGTGTACACCTCGATGCCGGCCGATGCGATCGCCGGGCGCTGCGCGCATGCGAGCTTCAGGTCCTCGCACCGCGCTTCCCCGATTTTTTCGAGCAGCGGGCACGCCGCAACGAAATCGAGTGGGTCCACATAGGGCACAAGCTGGGCGTAGAGCGCGGCGGGTGCGATGAGGAGATCGTCCATCGTGTCGCCATAGCCGGCGTAGTTCACGTTCTCCCCCAGTTCGCGCAACCGTGCATCGTCGTCGGACTCGATACCCGCGAGCCGCGCGAGCCGTTGAGCGGCGCCCGGCAGGTTGTCGCCATAGGCGGCCGCAACCGCCCACGCGCGATGGCGGCCGCCCAGGCGCCGGTCGACAAGGATGCTGGTGCAGACATCGGGTGCCGTGTCGATGTCCGCATGCAGAAGCGGGTGCCGCGGCAGGTCCGTGGCGACGTGATGGTCGATATAGTCGATCGCCACGCCGCGCCCAAGGAGTGCAAGTACCGCAGCGCGATTGACATCGAACGACAGATCGAGCGCGGTCACGTGATCGCCGCAATGCGCCGCGACTCGCCGCAGCAGCGCGTTGTCCCGTTTCGGCCCGGTAATCAGCACTGCATTGCGTGGCGTCGCGAGCCGCAGTTGATGCAGCGCGAACAGGCCATCCGCGTCGCCGTTGCACACGTCAAAGTATTGCATCGTGCTCCTCGCTTGCATGCACTCGTTCGCGTGCGCCAGCGGCGCACCTCGCCCTGATGGTCCCGTTCACCCATGCAGCGTGAAGGTATTCGTGGGGGTGTCACGCTCCACCTCCACGCCGTAGCGCGCGCACTCCCGCCGCAGCGTTGCATGCAGCCATGCAGCCCCCTCGTCCGGCGCGTGCCCCACGCGCAAATGCCGTATCTGCATTGGCTGTGCCGTGAATTCCACGACGGTTCCTTTTGCCGGATCCATGACGAGGAAGTACATGAGCGTGAGATCGGGCCGATAGTGTTCGTTGCCCGGAATGCCCTCGTAGTCGTTCAGGAAATCGCCACAGCCATAGAGCACAGGCTTGCCACGATAGACTTCGATACCCCGGATATGGTGCGACGAATGGCCGTGGATCACGTCCGCCGCGCCAGCATCGATCAGGCGCTTGGCGAATGCACGCTCGGCGTTCGAGACATCGAAGCCCCAATTGCCGCCCCAATGCAGCGATATCACGACGATGTCGCCCGTCCGGCGGACCTTGGCAACACGGCATGCAATTTCCCCAACGCTTTTTGTGGAAAGATCGGGAAGCACGTTGACACCGGCCCGCCGTGCGGCGGCCGCCCAGTCCCCGGGCACGCCGGCTGACTCGCTCCCGTATGCATAGACGAGGAGCCGCCCATGTCCGGCAATACCGATGATGGCGGGCGTGGCAGCTTCTTGCGCATTGCGCCCGGCGCCGGCAGTGAGAATGCCAGCGTCGTGAAGCGAGCTGAGCGTTTCGTTCAGCCCCGCATGTCCCCAGTCCAGTACATGATTGTTCGCGAGCACACAGCAATCGATGCCCGCCGCGCTCAGACACGCGAGATTGGCCGGGTCCATGCGGTAGTGAACGGATTTGCCGGGCCAGTGCTCAACGCTTGCGGTCACGGCCGTCTCGAGATTCACGATGCGCGCATGCGGCTGGCGCCGCGCAAGCACGGCGAGGGCGTCGCCCCACGGATACGCGTAGCCGACCGGTAATGGCAGCTTGCCCGTGGCCCGCTCCGCGAGCTTCACATACTCCTTCGCAGACCGCACAAAAGGCTCGAACAGTTGAGGCCCGGCCGGATGGGGCAGGATCTGGTCGATGCCGCGCCCCGTCATGACATCGCCGCACAGGAAGAGGCTCAAGGCACTCGTGCGGGCTGCGCCCTTCAGGGCGCTTTCAACCATCGATTTCATTGCCGGTTGCCTTCGTATTGCCAGTTGCGGCGCTGCCGCGGCATCGGCTAGGCGCGAAAGCGTTGCTCCTCAATTTCTTGAAGCTTGGGCACTTCGGCCACTCCGCCGAGCAGCGCGGCGAGATATCCCACAATGTCGTCGAGCGTAACGATACCGGTAAGGCATCCCGCGTCGTCCACCACCGGTAGCCGGCGAATCCCCGAACGACGCATTTCGTCTAGCGCGACGGCAATCTCGTCGGTCTCGGCCACGACAATCAGACCGCGCGACATGATCTGAGCGGCCGTGACCGCGCCCGGATCCTCGCCCCTCGCCATCACCTCGACCACAAGATCGCGATCCGTCACCAGTCCGACCGGCACGGCGTCGCCATCGCGATATTCGATCACGACGATATCGCCCACGTGCGAACGACGCATACGTTCGGCCAACTGCAGCGCGTTACATTCGGCTGTGCAGGATTCGACGGGCTGGGTGCTGATTCTTCCGATATGCATGATTCGGCTCCTGTTCCGATGATCGGGGTGGAGCGCCGGGAAAGCGTTGCGCCCCTCGTGCGATGAGGTTAGGTTCCGCTAGCGCGCCAGCGTTGACGCACATCAATGTATCGGGTCCGTCCATGAAAGCCGTCCGGGCTCAGACGAGCAGTCCGGCATTCGTGTGCAGCAGCTGCCTGCAGCGTTGCAGGTGCGCGCGGGCAAGTCCCAGATAGCATCGCGTGCGCTCGATCCAGCGCGGCGAGCCGCGATATGCCGCCTCGCGCAGATGCAGTGCCGCGAGACGAGCGCGTACGGCCGCGCGCAGGCTTTGGTAGAAGTGCACGAGCGCCGCTTCCGGGCGGTCGCCACTCGCATTGCGCCACTCGCGCAAGAGGGCGCGACCGATCTGCTTCGCGCCAAGCCGCTCGCATTCCAGCGCAAGGAATGCGATTTCGTCTGCGCAATCGACAGTGCGCAGCACCTTCGAGAGCGTCAGGCAGTCGATGATCTGCACCGGCTTCAAGAGGCAAACGTGCTCGGGGCGCAAGTCTCCGTGGCCCTCCACGATGCGCCCCTCGCGCACACGCTGATCGAGATGCCGGCGCAACTGCGTCAGCGCCTCGCGCTGGCTATTGCAGAGCGCGACGATCGCCACAGCGTCCTGTTGCAGCGCGGGGCCGCACAAATCGCGCTCATTGGCATCGATCAGGTCACCAAGGTTGCGCCGGTACTGCGCGCCCTGAATCGCGAGCCGGGGCCGCGCCGCATAGAACGCAACGAGCGTGGCCACTACCGCGCGCAGTTGCGACACGCTCACGGTTTGCGCTGCCAGCGCGGCATCGAGCATGCGCGACGCGGGCAGACGACGCATCTGTACAAGCCACTCGACCACACGCCCTTTGCTATTCACCGACAACGTGCCCGCCCTGTCGAGCGTGAGCGGCAGCACGGCCAGATAAACCTCTGGCGCGAGGCGCCGGTTGAGCGCGAACTCCCTGCGGCAGTCGCGCTCCCGCGCGCCGAGCGCGCTCAGGTCCGAACCGGCATGCCGCACCGGCTTCTTCACTTTCCAGGCGAACCGCCTCGTAAGAAAGACCCACGACAAATGCGTCTCGATGACGGTCACACTGCGCGTCCTGTCCGGCCAGATGGCCGGTGAACGCAGACGCTCGATCGCTTCACGCGGCCCGAATCGTGACGCACTGCACGGCGGACACGGAGGGCGCCGCGGCCGCTGCAATTGACGCTTCACGCGAATGCGCATACGCGCCGACGGTCTGCGTGCAGCATTGACAACGGGCATAAGAGTGCTCCTTGCGGCAAGCCAGCACCCACTGTCCGCCGTGCCCTCCCCCGGTGGCTTGATTCAGATCAGCAAGCGCCCGAAAGAAGCGCCGTCCCGCCGAACTTGACATGCATCAATCGCGCCGCCGCCGATCGCGCCACGATGGGCATCTGGCGCACGCGCGCGGCCGCAGGCCCGGCGCGCGGTTTGCGCATCTGGAGCCGTCATGATGAACACCGCGCCGATGCTCTTTTCTCCGCCCACTTCACATGCGTTTGCGCAACGGGTAGCCTCGGCTCTCGGCGTTGCGCTGGCCGAGCACGAGTGGCGCCCCTTCGAGGACGGCGAACACAAAATGCGCCCGCTCGAAAGGGTGCGCGGGCGCGACGTCTACGTGATTCATTCGCTTTACGCCGAGCCCGGTCACAGTGTGAACGACAAGCTTTGCGAACTGCTCTTCTTCGTGGGCGCGCTGGTCGACGCCTCAGCCGCGCACGTCAATGTCGTCGCCCCGTATCTTTGCTATGCACGCAAGGACCGGCGCTCGCAGACGCGCGACCCCGTGACCACGCGCTACGTCGCGCAGCTCTTTGAGGCGGTGGGCGCAGCGCGCTTCATCACACTCGACGTCCACAATCTTGCCGCCTATCAGAATGCGTTTCGCGTGCCGGCCGAGCATCTCGAAGCGAACGGCATGCTCGCGCAGTGGTTCGCCGGGCACTTGCGTGAGACGCCGCTCGTCGTCGTTTCGCCCGATGCGGGCGGCGTTCGGCGCGCCGAGGATTTTCGTGCGCGGCTCATGAAGCTGCTCGGACGTCCGGTCGAAGCAGCATTCGCTGGGAAGCTGCGCGCCGGCGGAATCGTCACGGGCAAGCCGATCGTTGGTGACCTTGAGGGACGCTGCGCAATCATCGTCGACGATTTGATCGGCACAGGAACGACACTCGCAAACGTTGCCGGCCATTGCCGCGCGCTTGGCGCGACCGAGGTGCATGCGACTGCGACCCACGGCCTCTTTCTTGGCGGCGCCTGCGAGAAACTTGGCAACGGCGCGTTGGCGAGCGTAGTCGTAACCGACAGCGTCGCGCCGTGGCGCGTGCCGGACGGGCCGCTGCTCGAGCGTCTGACCGTACTCGACAGCGCGCCGCTCTTTGCCCAAGCCATCACCCATATCCACACGAGCGCGCCATAGGCGACCCATGCATGCGCTGGCGCGGTTTTCGCGAGGAGTGCAACTCGGTACGGCTTTGTCACGTTGGCGAAGCAGTGAAGTAAGACGCCAGCATGAAGAAGAAATCGCTCTACAATGGCCTCCGGTTTCCGGGTGCCGTCATTAGTTGCGCTGTTTGCTGGTACTTTCGCTTCAACCTGAGCCTGCGCGGTGAGCCGTATCTGCTGTGGCGCACAGTCGACGAACAAGGTGCCGAATGGAGCAAGCCATGACGCGTGCAGATACCGCAGATCTCCATGGGGCCGAGCCGCCAGCCGCGGCGGCTATCGATGCCACAAGCGTTCGAACGTTACCCGCCATGTTCGAGCTGGCCTGCACGCGTTACGCCAGACGCCCCGCGTTCAGTTCATTTAATCATACGATCGAATATCGAGAGGTTGCGCGATATGTGCGCCGCTTCTCGGATTTTCTGATCAACGAATTTGGGCTTGCGCCGTCCGAGCGCGTGGCGCTCATCTTGCCGAATGGCTTGCCCTATGTAGTGGCTTTCTTCGGCATACTCCGCGCAGGGCTCGTCGTGGCAAACGTCAACCCTCTGGCGACACCCCGCGAGATACAGATTCAGCTATCTACGGCGGCAGTTTCAGCGATCGTGGTACTCGATAATTTCGCACACAAACTCGACAATATTCTCGATGAGAATCAGAGGAAAGCCGTCGTATCGGTCGCGCCAAGCGATCTGCTTCCGCTTCCCAAACGCATTGCCATCGACTTTGTGCAGCGCGTTATTCGTCACTCTATTCCCTCACGAAAACCTGAATACTGGACCTTCGGTGCCGCCATGTCGCGCCGGTACCCAAACGGGCAGCGTCACCCGCGCGCCTGCCTCGACGATGTGGCGCTGTTGCAGTTCACAGGAGGTACGACAGGCACCCCGAAGTGTGCAATGCTCACACACCGCAACCTCGGCTCCAACGTTGCACAGATCCGTGCATGGCTGGGTGAAGCGTTTTGTTCCACGCCTCAGACCGTTCTCACGCCGCTGCCGCTGTTTCATATCTTCGCGCTGACTGCCAGTCTTCTGACATTCGTCGAACTTGGCGGATGCAATGTGCTCGTGACCGATCCGCGCGATATCGCCGGGCTCGCAAGAACCTTGCGCCGCACGCGGCCCACCGCCCTGTTAGGCGTGAACACGCTGTTCCGTGCCCTTCTCGATGCGCCGCATTTCCGGGCTATCGACTGGTCACGTCTGCGCCTTGTCATCGGTGGCGGCGCAGCGATTGATCCATCCGTTGCCGCACGATGGCAGACAGCAACAGGGATGCCGATCGTCGAAGGTTACGGGCTGACCGAGGCCTCGCCAGTCGTGTGTGTGAATCCCACGGATGCAACGCATTTTTCCGGATCGGTCGGATATCCACTGCCTTCAACCGAAGTCAGCATTCGCGACGACGACGATGCCGTGGTCGCTGCGGGGAGCGTCGGCGAGGTGTGGGTCCGGGGACCGCAGGTCATGCGCGGTTACTGGATGAACCCTGACGAGACGGCCAAGGTCATCTCGCACGATGGCTGGCTTCGCACTGGGGACGTTGGTTACTTCAATCCCACGCAAATGCTCGTGCTCGTGGATCGCAAGAAAGACGTGATCATCGTGTCGGGTTTCAAGGTGTATCCATCGGAAGTGGAAGACGTGGTGACCAGGCTCCCCGGCGTGACTGCTGCTGCAGCAGTCGGCGTGCCGGATGAACGGACGGGACAGGCCGTGAAACTGTTCGTCGTCCCGACCTCGACGAGCCTTACCGCAGCAGTCGTGCTGGCACATTGCCGCGCCAACTTGAGCGCCTACAAGGTTCCCAGGTTCGTTGAGTTCCGCGAATCCTTGCCCCTGAACCAACTGGGCAAGGTACTGCGCCGCGCGCTGGCCTGACGCACAGGGAATGCGACCGCACCGCCACGACCGCTGAATTGCACAGCAAAGCACCACACTGCAACTGATAAAGATCAAGCGCTGCCTTCTGCATGGCACCTAAGGTTTAACTTGCCCCACCGTGGTCACGTGAAATGAAAGATGACGCCACCGGCCGCTCGTCGGCCAACGTTCAGCGCTTGCTGGAGATAGTCGACGCCTTTGTGGCAGAGATGAGTCCCAGAGGGCACAAGCCGCTTGCCGTGGGCCTTGAGAGCCACTTCGAACGTGACCTCGGCCTGGATAGTATTGCTCGCACGGAACTGCTGGCCCGCATCGAGAAAACCCTCGGCGTGCGCTTTCCGCTTGATCTGTTCGGGCAGGCGGTCACGCCACGTGATTTGCTGTGCTTCCTCGACGAAGACGCATCCGGGCAGTCCAGTTCCCCTGTCGGTGGCATCGAGCTTAGTGCGCCGGGCGGTGCACTCGACCCCCCAACAGATGCAAGAACGCTGGTCGAGGCACTACAGTGGCATGCATCGCGACGCCCCGAACGCACTCATATCGTATTTCTCGAGGAGGACGCCGCGTCACATACGATGACCTATGCGGCACTGCACGAGGCCGCCCTGCGGGTATCGCGCGGGTTGCGCCGGCTGGGCGTCAACCCGGGAGATACCGTCGCACTAATGCTGCCAACAGGCGACGACTATTTCGCGTGCTTCGCCGGCATACTGCTCCTCGGCGCCATCGTCGTGCCCGTATATCCGCCCGCACAATCCGCACGGATCGACGATCACCTGGCGCGGCACGCGGCGATTCTTTCCGATGCTCGCGCACGCGTCATGATTGTGCCCTCGCACTCGTTTGGAGCCGATCTTCTGGCCAAGGCCAGGATTCCAACATTACTTGAGATCATTGCAGCGCCTCAACTGATGGGCGAGGTGGATACCGAACGGTATGTCCCGCACGCCGAAGACGTCGCGCTGCTTCAGTACACGTCCGGCAGCACCGGCATGCCAAAAGGCGTCGTGCTGACTCACGCGAACCTGCTCGCCAATATCCGGGCGATGGGTCAGACTGCCCGGATCGAGGAACACGACATCTTCGCGAGTTGGCTTCCCCTGTATCACGACATGGGTCTGATTGGAGCGTGGTTCGGCCCGCTCTACTTCGGAATTCCACTGGTTCTGATGTCCCCGCTGACGTTTCTCGCACGTCCCGCGCGCTGGCTGCAGGCAATCAGCCATTACAATGCCACCATTACGGCAGCGCCTAACTTTGCCTATGAGCGCTGCACACGGAGGATCGAGGACGCCGATCTCGAAGCCATCGATTTGTCCTCATTGCGCCTTGCATTTTGCGGCGCCGAGCCCATCAGTGCGTCCACCATGCGCGCATTTGCTACCCGCTTTGCCAGCCATGGGTTCAGGCAGACTGCCTTGACCCCTGTCTACGGCCTCGCAGAAAACACGCTCGGACTGGCGTTTTCGGAGCTTGGCCGCGGCGTGCGGATAGACTGTATCAGTCGCGTCAAACTGGCTGACTCGCAGCGTGCAGCACAAGCAGAATCTCCTGATGACGCGCTCGAACTCGTGTCGTGTGGACGCGCGTTACCCGGCAACCGGATTCGTGTTGTCGATGCCGCCCGCAATGAGGTATCCGAAAGAGCGGTCGGAAGGATTGAATTTCGCAGTCCCTCCGCGACCCGCGGATATTTTCAGAATCCCGCGCTGACCGCACAGCTGATTCACGATAATTGGCTCGATACCGGCGATCTCGGATATATCGCCGATGATGAGCTGTTTATCACGGGCCGCGTGAAAGATCTGGTGATTCGGGCCGGGCGTCACTTTTTTCCATATGAACTGGAAGCGGCCGTTGGGCGTTTGCCTGGAGTACGAACCGGCTGCGTCGCGGTTTGCGGAACGCCCGACGTTGAGACGGGTACCGATAGACTGCTCGTCATCGCAGAGACTCGCGCAACTGCCCCGGCCACGCTCGCGACGATACGCACTGGCATAAACGAAGCCTCTGTGGCCCTGCTGGGCGCTCCGCCAGAAGAGGTCGCTCTGGTTCCACCGCACAGCATTCTAAAGACATCCAGCGGCAAGATCCGCCACGCGGCCACACTCGATCTGTATCTGCGCAGTCACGGGAATCTTCTCCCACGTCCGGCATGGCGCCAGCGGCTCGGCATCGGCGCGAACACCATACTGCCGATTGGCCGACGGCTTCGAACTGCCGGCGAACACTTCGCTTACGGTGCATGGTGCTGGATCACCATCCTCCTTGTAGCGACACCCGCATGGTTGATGACCGTATGGCATCCAGACGCGAATCGAAACTGGAAGATTGCATCGCGCGCCGCACGACTAGCCCTGCGGCTGGCAGGAATTCGCGTGAAAGTGTGCGGCGTCGATCTCAATGACGCCGCGCCGCCAGCGATTTTTGTTGCCAATCACGCGAGCTATCTGGATGGGCTCGTGCTGTTGGCGGCCATTCCCATCCCACTCGGCGTTGTCGCAAAGCGTGAGCTAACCAGCGCGCCGCTGCTCGGCCGCTTCCTTCGCGCGATAGGCGTGCGTTTCGTCGAACGCGCTGACTATCGGCGCATGGCCGACGACGAGCGCGAACTGTTAAAGCAGGCAATGGCTGGAACCGCGCTGCTATTTTTTCCCGAAGCAACGTTCGTCCGATCCGCGGGTCTGCGGCAATTTCGGCTCGGCGCCTTTGTTACCGCGTGCGCTTCGCACCGGCCTGTCATCCCCGTCGCAATCGCGGGCACGCGCGCTGTGCTGCCGGATGGACAGTGGTTGCCAACGAGAGCCGGTATCACCGTTACCGTGCTCCCGGCCCTGGCACCATCGGGAGAAGACATGAAAGCTGCGGCGGACTTGCGCGACGCCGCACGCGATGCAATCGCCACTTGTTGTGGAGAAAGCGTGTTGAGCGAAATTTCCCCACTGGAGATACCCACCAACCGCGCCCCTAATTCATAGCCGTAGTCCTCCTGCTTGATGAAGTGCCGCCGGCGCAGGAGTCTACAGATCAACCGAAGGCCGTGAGCACGTCACAGCGACCTCCGCATGGAGGCGAACGCGCCAATCTGTCCCGCTCGAGAGCGATGGTCGCGGCCTTCCATCGCGTACCACGGGTGTGCTATTCGAATGTAACTAGAGCTTCCGGCGAAGGTGGCAGGGGCGTCACACTGACATTCGAAAAGCCGGCTTCGCGGCCCATCTGCTCAAGCTCGCGCGCGGTATACGCGTCGCCTTGCGGCGTGGATGCAAGCATCACAAATGAGAACGCGGCGGCGAAGGGCGGCGACACGCGATCCTCGTCTGGAACAAACTCCACCGCCAGCGCTCGCCCTCCGGGTCCGAGGCTCTTGCGGACTTTCGAGAGTATTTCGACGCAAGTTGGCGGATCGAAGTGGTGCAAGAAGTTCGTGACCAGAGCCAGATCGAAATTCGTACCCCAATCGACTTCGAATGCACTGCCGGCGACCGTGCGGTAACGCGCATTGACCCCAGCAGCTACGGCGTGCTCCATGGCGACCTCAAGAACCGGCTGCCAGTCGCTCGCCACGACTTCTGCGCCAGGGATCGCCTTGGCAATCGCGATTCCGAACAGCCCATGCCCGGCCGCCACATCCAGCACGCGCTTCGGTGCCACAGGCCAACCGCTCACCTGTTGCGCAATGCTCTGTGCGGTTTGTGCCACGAAGGGTGCCATCGACCGTGCAAATTTCACCCAGACGGGATGGTCTGGGGCAATGTTGCCCAGTCCTGAGGCCCCGCCGTTGCGAACGAACGCGACCGGGTCATCGAGCCATAGTGCCATCATTTCCGGAGCCGCAAGGAAATCCACGATGCTTCCTATCCAGGCGGGCGACGCAGTCGTCAGGAATGCCGAAGTCGACGGCGTCAATCGATACCGTCCCGCTTCCTTCTGCAGAAATCCGTGCACAGTCAGGAAGTCGCAGAGTATGCGCACACCGCGCTTTGCGGCTTTTACCCGCTCGGCTATACGTTCCGGGTCGCCGTGTTCGTCCTCGATGGCGGAGAAGAGATCGAGCGCCACTGCGGCTTTCACAGCGGCCGTTTTCTGGTAGGCCATCGTGGCATCGATAAAGGCCTGCGGAGAGATGTCATCCATGATCGGTCGCCTCTCACAAGAAACCGCACAAACAGGTGTTTGATTCGAGTCTTTCTTCGCAGGAATTCAACTCGTGCGTGAAGGACGGAACCTTTGAAAAGCCTACGCGAACAATGGCTCCGCGTCGAGCGTCCGGGTTGCAGCAAATGGCGCGCGGACGCTCGGCACACGCGTCGCGAAACCAAAGCGCCGCCGTTGCGAGCCTGTCAGCTTTTTGGTTAATCAAGCTTCGTGACGGACGACGAAAGCCCGTGAGCTGCCTGCCCTAACGTGGCCTGCCTGTTTTCGTGCGGAAACCCACATACACACGCCTGTTTTTTTTCGTAAATGTACCCGTCGGGTAATACTCGTCGTGACCGTTCGCCCAGATCGCGAGTGGTCCTGATCACACATGAGATAAGCCTGCATGCCAACCAGAACCGCAGGCATAAAGACGAAGTGATGCACATCGCCCTTGACCAGAGCGATAGAAAAGACATCAAACGGGGGATTGAAAAATGAAAAGGCCTTGCATTCGCTCGGGGCGAACCACCATTGCCGCGTTCTGTAGCGCCAGCCGGTTGCACGACAGCGACACGCATGATGACGGATGTGATCCGGGAGATTGGCTGGTCATGCTGACGCTGCTCTATTTTTTCCCCTCGATCATCGCGTTCAGTCGCCACCATCGCCGCCGCACCGCGATCAATCATCTCAATGCGATATTTGGCTGGTCCGTGATCGGCTGGATTGCCGCCTTCATATGGGCACTGACCTCCCCCGGAAAGGGACTCGCAATGGCGGCCACTGCTGCGCCTGAGTCTACGGGGGATGTTCCTGAACATTTCGCGGCACAGTTGCTCACAGACATCGTCGAGCGCGATCTCACGACTCGATCTCTCTAGACCCTCCGGCATGCCGTTGGCGTCAATGCGTTCCGACCGCACCTATCAACCTGGATAGGACCGCATAGAAGCTTCCCTTCGGCGGCTCTGCATCGACTATATTTTCGTCAGAAGAAAAGAAAGAGATAGAACCTTGGGGACCACGAGTCTTCATGGTCCAACAGCGCATTTGAAGAAGTTCGTCACGCGGGACTATCAGGGGTATGTCCAGACCACACTTCGATTCCTTGAGACCTGCGATTTCAACTCTCCAAAGCAATGCGGATAGCGCCGAACCCGGCCTGTGGTTCGCGCGGTCCGCAACGCGGCACGCCTGATAGCCGCGCGCTCCCTCTCTTCAGCCTGACAGGATCAGGCGAGCAAGTCTTCTCACGCGGCAGATGCCCGATAACGGTCGCTGCCACGATGGCCCTTTCGTGGACGCGAACTGCGGCGCGATCCCGGAGGATCACTGGCAGAACGGCCGCAGCTCACAACGCGCATCACGGTGATGAAGGAGGTTCAATCATGGCTTACAAAAAGCTCGTCAACCAAAGCGGCCTTGCACTTTCCATTCAGTTTGTTTCCCGCCTGGGCTCGGATCCCAATCAGTCAGGTCCCATTGTGACGGTTTCATTGCCGGCCGGCGGGAAGCAAACCGTCGAGTACGGCAATCCACAGAATCCGTATCTCAACGGCCTCGTCGTTTCGTCGGGTTCCGATGGCGCGTTTTCCAACGGCTCGCAGATCGTGACTTCCCGGGGAAGCTCATGGGACAACGTTCTGAATACGAACGACACCCTCACATTCAGTGGCGCCGGCGGCTTGAATGTGACGGGCTCCAACACCTGACTGCCACTCGAACGCTCTGATCCTGCTCCTGTCGGCAGTCACGCTCACTGCCGACAGACAGCAACTCGCTGCCTCAGGAAAACCCGCAGTCCGCGCCAACTCTTACGCATGCCTAATAATAAAGCCTTAACTTTACTTGACCAAACGCTCGTGTATAAATCCTCCAAAATCAAAAAGACGACCTCCCCTCAATAATATAAATCGGATAACTATGCATTATGCACAAGCTCTCCACTGACGCTTCGGTGAAGCCAGAAAAAGAATCGCCTGCAACGCAGACACCCACCGCTCCGATTTATCCGACCTACGGGGTTCACAATCCACCACAATACAGTCCATGCGCCGCGCCGGACTGCCTGTATGGACGTGCGCCCGGCGAGCCATCCGATCCGGTCCTGCCGCTCTACTGGTCCGCGAAGTGGAAGATGTACCGCGTATACAACCGGTACGCCGAGTATCCGCCGCCCTATGACGGCGTCCCGCCGCCTCCGTTGACGGAAGGTGTGGATTACGAAGTGTCTAATGGCGCGAGCTATTACGACAGCACCTGGATCGGGCCAAACGGCGAACGCGGCGCGATGATGGAGTATTACGAGGACCGCGCGCTGCCGATCTTTCCTGGCTCGAATCACTATAGTTGCGCGTACATCTCCCTCGGCAACAATGCGTACTTCCTCACGTTCGAGGAAAACCGCCCGGCCACCATGGTTCCCGTGTGCCTGTTTTCGGCGCTGAACCATCCGCCCATGCGCGACTTCATCAAGCATCTGCCCTACAGCAAGGCAGACAGCGAACGGCTCGGCTCACGCGTGCAGGGATACTCGTTCTGGACGAGCCCCGAAGGAAATCGTCCGCCGATCCAGGTTGGCGTCAGTCCGGACCGCACAAAGGACGGCGCGGTGCTGTTCGGTTACGCCTTCCACAGCAACTGGACCGAAGACGGGACGAGCAGCGCCGAACCCACACTGTATCGGCTGCCGCAGTCGTTCTATTTCTCCGGGTGGCCGGCTGACCCGCCGAACGCGCCTATCGTCAGTCAGAACTTTTACGACTTCTCGTTCACGAAGCCCGACCCAGCCACGACGTGGGACCTCGTCGCACAGCTTGCGAAAGGACAGCCTATCCCGGTCTGCCGGTTCGGGCCCTGAGCAGCTCCTGAGCCGTAGCGCTGCGGCGCACATCCACCTGCTGTTCCGAAAACCGCCCCAATAACTTTACGGAGGCCAAAGTGATTCGCCTGGCCGTTACGAAGCTGACGAGCGTAGAAGATGCGCAATCCCTGCTACAAACCGCAATCGGTGTCGAATTCGGCACATTGCCTCCGTATCTTTATGCGCTGTACTCCATCCCACCGCAGACCAACCCGCAAGCGGCCCAACTCATACGTTCGGTGGCTCTGCAGGAGATGATTCACATGTGCCTCGCGTGCAACATCCTGAACGCGCTGGGCGGCAATCCAGTCATCCACGTACAGCAGTACCCAGGGCCGCTGCCCGGCGATATCGGTCCGAACAACACGCCGCTGACCGTGCACCTGTATCCGTTCTCCAAGGACGCACTGGCGCAGGGCATGGCGATCGAAGAGCCGGAGAATCCGCCCGACTATCCGGTCACGACTGCTGCCCTGCTGGCCGAAGCGGCGCCCAAAGCCGTGACCATCGGCCAGTTCTATGACGCACTCGACAAGTTCCTCGCGACCCTGCCCGCAAGCGCATGGACGCCAAACCGGAATCAGATCGTCGACAAACAATTCTTTCCGGGTCAGCTCTTCGCGGTCAACGGCTACGCGGATGCGCACAAGGCGATCACACAGATCGTTTCTGAAGGCGAGGGAACGAGCGAAGGCAGCGAATACGATCCGCTCGACTTCCAGGACCAGCCCGCGCACTACTTCCGCTTTGGGGAAGTCTTTTACGAGCGCGTGCTGACCAGAGATCCGGGCAGTCAATCCGGCTACACGTGGGGCCCGGCTCGCCTGGAAGTGACGTGGCCGCCTGCCGGGCGCGACCTCACCGACCCTGCCCTGCACAACTTCTCGACCGAGCCGCCCGCCGCGCAGGCGGCGCAAGCGGCCTGCAACGCGGCGTTCACCCGGATGATCGATGCACTGCAGGGCGCCGTTACCGGTGTGGACGGCGCACTCGGCGAGGCAGTGCGTTTCATGTTCGATCTGCGCATGGCCGCGTTGCATGCTTTCTCCGTGCCGTTGAACAACGGTCAGTTCGCCGGTCCCGCCTTTCTTTACGTGCCCAACCTCCATGGAGACAAATGATGAGTGTGCTCGAGATTCCTCGCATTTACTTCAAGGGCAACGTGTCGTGGGACCCGGTGACCACCAACAACTACCCCGTCAATTACGACGAGACAGATTGCACCACCGTCCTGCCGCAGAACCTGCCGACTATCCAGGACGACGTTCAGGCGTTCCGCGACAGAGCGGTGGCCCAGATTGGGGCCAGCGGCAACTGGAACCCGCACGGCACCTATCGTTCGTCTTTCTACGAGACCGCCGTCTGCGGGTTCGATCGTGGCCATGGAACCCAAACCGATGATCCGTTCGCGACCAGCGCAGTGAACTTCACCGGCATGCTGGTCGACCTCGAACCGTTCGGCAGCGTAAGCTCGCAGCTCTTTTTCGATTCGATGCTGTTCGGCGTCGAAGGTGGCTACAGCATTCAGTTGCCGCGCACGTCGCGCATCATCGCGCGGCAGATCAACTTCGGCCGCAACACGTCCAGGCACACCGCAATCGCGGGCATCGCGTCGGTCATCTGGACGACCTGCTTCGCAAAGGCGAACGGCCTGCGCATCAACGCACTCGACTCGGGCATCCTCGCCGATCTGAAAAATGCGCTGGAAGCCGACGACGTGCTGGGCTTGAGCGTCCGGTTCAATGCCTATCGCACCGTCTACTACGACAATGCAGCGCTGACCAACGGCTCGCCGGCCATGGCGCAGGAGGCGCAGCAGCTGGCTGACAAAATCGCCGGTGGCGGCTTTCAGCCGAATCCGGCCCGCAGCCTGATCGTCGGCGTGGTGGGTTTGTGGCGCAAGAACGAGCCGGTTCACGAACCCGGTGACCGCGCGCTCATTCAGGTTGGGGCAACTCCCGCGGTGGGCACCGCCTCGGCACGTTGCAACGTCGACTCGCTCGTCATCGACCTTTCGAATAGCGTGCCGGAAGTCGATGTGGCGTTGACGAAGCAAGACCTCGGCAGGCTCTCCGTCGTGGCCATCGATCAGTCGGGCGCGGTCCAGGAGGAGTTGGGATCGATTCCGTACACGTCGTATGACCGTACGGCTTACGAGGCCAGTGCCGGGCTCGTGACCCTGCCGCTCGCGCCCGGCATGGCGGAAAAAATAGCCGGGCTGAATCTCCAGGTGAATACCGTGCAAGGTCCGATCCTCCGGGAACAGGCGTTTCGCGCCATTCCGCTGACGCCGAACTTCTACGCGGACCAGGAAACGGCAACCTCGGCGTCGTTCCAGGTGTACGAGCACGGCGTGCCGGTCGGCAACGGTGTCGCCTTTCAGTTGAATCAGATGTCATCGGACGGCCAGACGGTTGAAATAAGCATCCCGATGACGACCGACGCCACGGGTATCGCGAAAGTATCGTTGTCCGCCGCTCTGCCAGGCATCACGGCCTACGTGCCCAGCTTTCCGTCGCAGACGGTGAGCTCGTTGAGCACACAGCTCGACACCTATATGTATGTGCGTGTGCTACCCGACGATCCGCAAATCGGTGCGCTACCGCCCACCTGGCCCAATGTGTACAAGTACGTGCTGTCGAACTGGAATGCGATGGCGCCCTGCATGGATAACTGGTTGCGCCTCGACGATCCCGAACAGATCCGTGCGTACGCAACCGTCCTCAAGCGCCTGACCGACCCGGCGGCATTCGAGCATTTCCGGTTCATGCCGATCACGCGGGACATGAGCGCCGGCATGCGTTCGCTGTTATACGCGTGGCTCGATTCGCCGAAGGATCACGAGGCGGAATTGCCATCGCGCGTGCGGCTGCTCAAAAACGTATTGCGGACGCAGCCAGCGACGGCGGTTCAGCGACGGGAAGAGGCCACCCTGCCCCTTGAGACCATGACGCAAACGGAACTCAGCCGTAGCCTGCGCGGAGGACCCAAAGGCAACTAGCGCCTCGCGCTTCTCCCCGCGCTTCTCATCCACGCAGGACAGGAAGCGCGTTCAGCAACATCGGCCACGCGATCGACAACGAATCATGGATACCCCGATGCGATTCGACGCCGCTGAAGCGCTTTCGGCGCTTCTCGGCGCTCATCTTTCGCACGAAGCGAATACCTTCCGGTCGAGCGCAACGAATGAGATACGCAACGGCGTATCGATGCAACGTCTTGCACAACTGCTCGCGCTCGCGAGTCGCCACGCTCGCGCTGGCGTCCCGCTGGCGTTGACTCCCGACGAGTTGCGACGGCTGGACGCCGGCATTCCCGGCTGGAGTCCGGTGCGGTGGAGCGTGCTGGAAACGCTGCGTATCGCGTTGCTGCTCGCGTCCCCGGACAGGGAGGGCGACGTTTTCCCCGCGGCGTTCGAACATTGCTTCCGGTTTGCGGACCACGGCGAATCGTGCGCGCTGTACCGTGCGCTGCCGCTGCTGCCGCGCGGCGAACGTTTCGTCTGGCGGGCACGCGAAGGCTGCCGCTCCAACATGCGCTCGCTGTTCGAGGCGGTGGCGCTCGACTCGCCCTACCCGGCGCAACACTTCGACGACGTCGCCTGGCGTCAGCTCGTGATCAAGGCCGTATTCATCGACGCACCGCTGTGGCGCATCGACGGCCTCGATCGACGGCTCTCCCCCGAGCTTGCGCGGATGGCGCTCGATCTCGCCGACGAACGGCGCAGCGCGGGCCGCGCGGTGTCGCCGCAGACATGGCTTTGCCTCGGCCCGTATGCGGGTGAACGCGGGCTGCGCGCATTGCAGAAGGAACTGGCCGAGGGGGATGACCAAGGCAAGCGAGGCGCCCTGCTCGCCATCGCCCGAGCCGGCGCATTGACCGCCGAGCGCCACTGGCTGCGCACCGCCTTCAACACTCACACGCCCTTCATCGAACAGGCCCGCCAGGACGGCTTTACACAGCGCACATTCCGCTTTCTGTCGCCACTACAAGAGGACCGGTCATGAGATTCTTCGACCCCCACATCCACATCAGCTCGCGCACCACCGACGACTTGCAGGCGATGGCCGCTGCCGGCGTTCGCGCGGTCATCGAACCGGCGTTCTGGCTGGGGCAGCCGCGCACCAATGTCGGCAGTTTCATCGACTACTTTTCGAGCCTGGTCGGCTGGGAACGCTTTCGCTGCTCGCAGTTCGGCATTGCGCATTACTGCGCGATCGGGCTGAACTCGAAAGAGGCGAACAACGAAAAGCTCGCGCGCGAAGTGCTGGAAGTGATTCCGCAATTCGCGCTGAAGGAAGGCGTCGTTGCGATCGGCGAGATCGGTTACGACGAGATCACCGAAGCGGAGGACTTCGCTTATCGCGCACAGCTCGATATCGCGCGCGAACACGACATGGTCGTGATGGTTCACACGCCGCATCGCGACAAGAAGGGCGGGACGCTGCGTTCGATCGAGGTTGCGCGCGAGCACTGCATCCCCATGACGAAGCTGGTTATCGATCACAACAACGAAGAAACCGTACGCAGCGTGCTCGATTCCGGCGCGTGGGCGGCATTCACGATCTATCCGAACACCAAGATGGGTTCGGAGCGCATGGTCGAGGTCGTCCGGCAGTACGGGCCGGAACGGATCATCGTCGATAGTTCGGCCGACTGGGGCGTCAGCGACCCGCTGTCGGTGCCGAAAACCGCGCGGTTGATGCTCGAACGCGGCATTCCGCTCGCCGCCGTCGAAGCCGTCACGTGGGGTAACGCGTTGCAGGCGTATGCACAGTCGCAGCAGATCGACGTCGCCGCACTGGACCAGACGCCGCGGCTCGATCAGCGGCAACTGTTCGCCGACAACTCGGTTCTTCGCGGTCAAACGCCGCGCGTGGACGAATTCGTTCCCAATTGACAGCTCACGGCGTCGCCCATCTTCAGCGGCCGTGACCGCTGTGCCACCACGAGACGCGACACGTTTCTCGCACGGAGATCCGCATGCTGGAACATCGCATCGAGCAATCATTTGCCGTTCGCTACAGCTATCCGGTGTGCTTCACGCGCTACGCGTTCGAACCGTCCAATACGGTTCTGGCGGACCTGATCCGGCAGCCGGGGCGCGGCCGCGCGGCGCAAGTGCTGTTCGCGGTGGATTCCGGTCTCGCAGCGGCCCGGCCGGGCCTGCTGCGCGCGATTGAATGCTATGCGCACGCCCATGCCGACGCGATCGGGCTGGCCGGCCCCGCATGGATCGTGCGCGGCGGTGAAGCGTCGAAGGAAGGACTGCGCGAGGTCGATGCGCTCTATGCGATGGCGCAGGACTTCGGGCTATGCCGGCACAGTTACGTCGTCGCGATCGGCGGCGGGGCGGTGCTAGACGCGGTGGGATTCGCCGCCGCGACCGCCCATCGGGGCCTGCGGCTCATCCGCATGCCCTCGACGGTGCTCGCCCAGAACGACGCCGGCGTCGGCGTGAAGAACGCGGTCAACTGGCACGGCCGGAAGAACTTTGTCGGCACCTTCGTGCCGCCCTTCTCGGTCGTCAACGACTTCGACCTGCTGAGCGGCGCTAGCGCTGCCGACCGGCGCGCGGGCATCGCCGAGGCCGTCAAGGTCGCGCTGATCCGCGATGCGGACTTCTTCGACGAGATTCATCGCCAGCGGTTCGCGCTCGCCCGCCTCGCCCCGCACGCGCTCGAGCCGCTGATCGTTCGTTGCGCCGAACTGCATCTCGCGCAGATTCGCAATGGCGGCGACCCGTTCGAGCATGGCAGCGCCCGCCCGCTCGACTTCGGCCATTGGGTCGCGCACAAGCTCGAAGAGCTTTCGCATCACCGGTTGCGGCATGGCGAGGCCGTTGCCATCGGCATTGCGGTCGACACGCTGTATTCGCAGCGGCTCGGCATGATCGATGCCGCCGACGCCAGCGCCGTGCTGTCGACGCTGCGCGACATCGGCTTCGTGCTCGACGACGATGCGCTCGACAAACTCGACATCGCACAGGCGCTGAACGAATTTCGCGAGCACTTGGGCGGCCAGCTCTGCATCACGCTGCTTGCGCATATCGGCCAGGGCGTCGAGATGGATACGATCGATATCGCCGCGATGCATGAATGCATTGCCGCGCTTCGCACCAGTGGTCCGGCAATGCAGTTGCCCCCACAACCGGTCTCACGGGAGGTGGAGGCGTGAACCGCGACTATCCGCTGACCTACTGCACGAACATTCACCCCGGTGAAACGTGGGCGGACGTGCGGCGCAACCTCGAAGATCATGGGCTGCAGGTCAAAAGGCTTTGTTCGCCGGCGCAGGCATTCCCGCTCGGCCTGCGCCTTTCGGCACGGGCCGCGTTCGAGCTCGACGAAGCTGAAATCCACCGCTTCGCCAACTGGTGCGGCGAGCACGATTGCCATGTGTTGACGCTCAATGGCTTTCCGTATGGCTCGTTTCATGGCACGGCCGTCAAGCAGAACGTCTATCTGCCCGATTGGCGCGATCCACTGCGGGTCAGCTATACGAAGCGGCTCGCCGACATCGCCGTGCAGTGGACACCGAACCATCGGCCCATATCGATCTCGACCGTGCCGGTGGCGTTTCGCGCAGGCTTCGAGCCTGCGCACTGGACGATCGTCAGAACTCACCTGTTCGACGTGGCGGCGCATCTCGCGCGCATTCGCGAGCGCGGCGGTCCGCTGATCCGGCTCGCGATCGAGCCGGAGCCGTGCTGCGTGGTCGAGCGAACCGACGAGGCCGTCGCGCTGTTCGAGCGCATGGCCTTTCCGGAGCCGCTTGCCGCGCATGTCGGCCTGTGCTTCGACTGTTGCCATCAGGCCGTGGAATTCGAGGAGCCCGCCGACTGCCTCGCGAAACTGGCAAGCGCGAGCATTCCCATCGCCAAGGTTCAGGTGTCGTCCGCGTTGCGCGCGCGCGGCAAGGCGGTGGCCGCGCTGCTCCAGTTCGACGAACCCACGTACCTGCATCAGGCCGTCGTGTTGCTGCGAAACGGCGAGCTTCGACGTTTCACCGACCTGCCCGGTCTCGCGCGCTGGCTGCAGGAAGGCGAACCGCCCGAAGAGTGCCGCGTCCATTTCCATGTGCCGATCTTTCTGGAGGAACTGGGCGGAATCGGCACGACACGCTTCTTTCTCGAGGCGTGCCTGCCGCGCTTGCCGTCGGGCACGCCGCTCGAAGTCGAAACGTACAGTTTCGGCGCGCTGCCCCCCGCCATGCGTCTCGATTCGCTCGGCCATTCGATCGCGCGCGAACTCAACTGGGTCAGGGAGACGCTCGATGCAGCGCACAGCCGTCATTAACGTGGTCGGCCTCACCCGGAACCTGATCGGCGAGCACACGCCGCGTCTTGCCGCATTCGGCCGCGGCGCCGGCGACGCTATCGCCACCATCGACGCGGTGATGCCGGCCCTCACCTGCTCCGCGCAGACGACGTACCTCACCGGCAAACTGCCGGGCGCGCATGGCATCGTCGGCAACGGCTGGTACTTTCGCGAACTGGACCAGGTCCTGTTGTGGCGCCAGAGCAATCGCCTCGTGCAGGCGCCGCGCATCTGGCACCTCGCGCGTGAGCGCGACCCCGGCTTCACATGCGCGAACACGTTCTGGTGGTACGCGATGGCCACGGACGCCGATATCACGCTGACGCCACGGCCGCTTTATTGCGCCGACGGCCGCAAGCTCCCTGACTTCTACGCGCAGCCCGCGTCATTGCGGGAATCGCTGCGCGAGCGGCTCGGGCAATTTCCGCTCTTCGACTTCTGGGGGCCGCGCACGAGCATCCGCTCCAGCCGATGGATCGCCGACGCGGCGCTTGCGCTCGAGAAAAGCTTCCAGCCCACGCTGAACCTGATCTACCTGCCCCATCTCGACTACTGTCTGCAGCGCGTCGGGCCGCATGGCGATATTGCGGCCGATCTGCGCGACATCGACACCGTGTTCGGCAATCTCAGCGACGCCCTGCAGTCGCGCGGCGTGAGCGTCGTCGTGCTCTCCGAGTACGGCATCATGCCCGTGCACCGGCCGGTCCACATCAATCGTGCGTTGCGCGACGCCGGCCTCGTCGAGATCAAACGCGACCTCGGGCGCGACTATCTCGACACGGGCGCTTCGCGCGCATTTGCCGTGGCCGATCACCAGATCGCCCACGTGTACGTGCGCGACCGGCGCGACGTCGCCACGGTGCAACGGCTGTGCGAAGCGCTACCCGGCATCGCGGAAGTGCTGGGCGAATCGGGCAAGCGTCATCATGGCATCGCGCATCCGCGCGCCGGCGAGCTCGTGCTGCTCGCAGAGCCTGATAGCTGGTTCACGTACTACTTCTGGCGCGACGACGCAGCCGCGCCGGACTATGCGCGCACGGTCGACATCCACAACAAGCCAGGCTACGACCCGGTCGAGCTGTTCGTCAATCCCGCGCTGCGCTTTCCCGCGTTGAAAGTCGCATCCGTGCTGGCGAAAAAAACGCTGGGCATGCGTTACGTAATGGACGTGATTCCGCTCGACGCGTCGCTCGTGCGAGGTTCGCACGGCATCCGGACCGCGGACGACGGCGACGCGCCAATCCTCATGAGCTCCGAACGCGGCCGGATTCGCAACGGCAACGTCGCGGCGACCGATGTCTGTTCCATTTTGCTCGAGCACATCTTCGACCATGAGCACAGTCACGTTGCATAACCGCATCGGCGCGATCCTCGCGCTGTGCCGCATCAGCAACCTGCCCACGCTGTGGATGAACGTGCTGAGTGCGGCGGTGCTCGCGAATCCCCCATACGGCGCACAAGGCGTCTTCGCCGTGCTGCTGCTCTGCCTTGCGTTGTCCTGCTTCTATTGCGGCGGCATGGCCCTCAACGACGTTTGCGACCTCGATTACGACAGCGTCCATCAACGCTTTCGACCCATTGTCGCGGGCCGCATCACGCTGGCCCAGGCGAGCGCTACCCTCTGCACGCTGTTCGCGCTCGGCTTCCTGTGCCTCCTCGCCGCGCCGTATCGCGCGGGCGCCGCGGCGGGCGTGGCGCTGCTCGCGGTCATCTGGCTCTATGACCGGTTTCACAAACGCCATCCGTCCACAGTGGTGTTGATGGCGGGCGCGAGGCTGCTCGCCTATGCCGTGACCGCCCTGGCGTTGACGGGCGCAGTGCCCGGTCTCGTCTGGGTGGCCGGCATCGTGCAGGCCGCATACATCCTGACGCTGACGTTCGTCGCCCGCTCCGAAAGCCGGATGCCGAATCACCGTTACGCGTGGCCCGTCGTCCCCTGGATGCTCGCGGCGATTCCGCTGTGCGATGGCGTCGTGCTGGCCGTGCTCGTTCATCCTGCCTGGCTCGTCGCCGGCGTGGCCGGCATGGCGATGACCCGTGCCGCCCAGCGTTACGTGCGCGGCGACTGAGACTGAGACTGCGACTGAGATTGCGTATGCGGCACGCAGCCGCCACGACGCGTGCACGAAAGTTCGAGGTACGTAGCACCCCTTGGCGCTGCCGCGCAAGCCGATTCACTGCAAGTAGAGGGAAACAACATGAGCCCAACCGATGCCCGCACCGTCAGCCTTACCTCGAACTGGTTCATCCGCCCGGGATGCGAGGAAGCCGCCGACGCCGCGTTGCGCGAACTCGCGCAAGACGTCGAGCGCGAGGAGCCCGATACGCTGACCTACCTCGTCCACCGCCCCTGGCACGGCACGGGGCCGTTACAGACGCTGCCACCCGTCGATCCGCTGAGCGTGCTGTTCTTCGAAACCTACCGCAATGCCGACGCCTTCCTGCGTCACGTCAACGGCCCCGTCTTCACGAACTTCGTGCAGCGGCACGGGAATCTCTTCGTTCAATCCGATGGCAAGCCCTTCACGACGGTCGAGTTCCTCGAAACCCGCGCCGGGTTCGTTCGGACAACGCAGGTTTCCCATGTCCGCGGTGCCAGCGCAGCCGAGGCGGCAGCCAACCAGCATCCCAGCGTGATGTTCGAGATCATTGCGAGCGACCAGGCGACGCTCAAGACGTTCTATAGCGACATATTCGGCTGGCAGTACTCGACGGGCACCGCCGGCTTCGCCTACATCCCGTTCCCGGCGCGCGTCACCCCGCTGCTGGGCGGCATCGGGCAGAGCGAGCCGAACACGCCCGGCTACGAGCCCGGCAAGAACTTCTATCTGCGCGTCGATGACCTCGAGGCCACGATCGCGCGCGTGCTCGCGCACGGCGGGCAACGCTATGTCGATCCGGTCAGCGTGGACGGCTACACGTTCGCGATGGTCAAGGACCCCGAAGGCAACACGATCGGTTTGATCAAGCCGTTCTGAATACCACCGGAAGCAGAACGGCGGCGCACAGACGGAGCACGCCTGCGGTTGCGGCACACCGCGGCATTCCATCCAGGAGAAGAGATGAGCTACCTGCAATTCCCGAGGTTTGCGTTCACCGGCAAGTTTCAGGCCGACGTCTCGACAGTCAACAATGATCCCCGCCATTTCGACAACGAGCATTTCGAAGCGTCGTTTCAGGAGTTCCAGAGCAAGGACGCGATGAACGGCTGGTGGAATCCGACGGGCACCGCGATCATGCGTTTCACCGATTGCACGGTGAAGAGCCTGCGAGGCCTGACCGGCCAGTTGCTCACCGCCCCCCAATCCGATCCGCTGATCGGCTGCACGGTGGGCAATTCGCTCAGCCGCCCGGCCGGCAAGCTCGTCGACCTCGACACCGACTGGCAGCTCGCGTCGAATATCTATGGGCTCGAGGTGTCGCTGATCGGGACTGACGGCCTGCCCATCATGACCGCCGCGTACGAGAGCAATCCGTTTCGCGATCTCTGGTTTACGCGCTCCACCGCCGGTGGCGACAGCGGCGCATCGGCGATGTTCCAGTCGGTCCTGACCAACATCGTCTGGCATCGCGAACTGAAAAGCGCGTTGCTGGACCAGTTGCGCTCGGCGTCGGAACGCGACGAGTTGTCGATCCGTTTGAGCACCTATGGCTACCAGCAGCGCGTGAAGAAGAACGGCGTACTCGTGCCTGACTTCGGCTATGGCATTCTCCTCGGCAACATCGGGCCCGCGAAGTCCAGCCAGCCGCGCTCGTTCATTCTGGGGCGGCGCTTCATGCCCACCACGTCGAACGGCGCCGGCGACCTCGTCAGCGGCAACGGCATCGGGTGTTTTTCGTCGTTCGTCGATGAGCAAACGAGCACGCTCAACGTCGATCTGAGCAATGCGCTGCCGCTCGGCGCAGGCTACAAGATCGCGCCGGTGAGTGGCCAGCCGCTGCAGTTCGCGGTTCTGCTCGACGACACCGTTACACAGGATACCGAATTACCAAAAGACGATTACATCGCTCTCGGCAACGTCGACCAGACCCAAAACCTGCAGGACCTCGAAGGCGGGGTCCAGTCGCTGCCGCTGCCAGGCGATCTGCTGCAAAAGGTGCGCGGCAAGCCGCTCGCCATCGTTCAGGCCGTTGACGGCTCGGGCAGCGCGACCGTCTGCGTGCGCGAAGCGCCCCACGGCCTCGAGGTTCGCGCGGATGCGTTCACCTTCAAGCTCGACCCGAACGATCCCGCCCAGAACCGTATGCAGACCAGTCTCTACGCGGCGCGTTATGGCGGGCCATGCGCGCATCGGGAGCTGGACTTCTGGATCGGCTCGCCCGCTCCCGATTACTCGAACACGCCAGCGAGCGGGAAACCCGGCGCGACGCCCCGGGCGCTGCTGCCCATCAACAACGTTCCCGGCGGCCTGCAACTGACACCGCAGCGCGCGCAGACCGACGAGCGCGGCGTAGCGCGCATCGCGATCACCGGCCCCGAATCGATGGGCAATCCGCGCGGCTACATCGACGGCCAGCTCTATGTGGTCTCGTACAACTTCGCGGGCGGCGAAACGGCCATTCAGCAGCCATACGACAAGCTGGCGATCGTGGTCTTCAGCACCTTTCCGGCAAGAGACGAGCCGATCGATCTCGACAACCCGCGCTGGGAGGATGTGCAGCCCATTCTCCAGCAGTACGCCAATCTCTACCCGGTGATGAGCCAGGGGCTGTTCGACTTTTCGAAGCAGGAAGTGGCGGATTCCGCCGCGTTCGTCATGCACTTCGTTTTCGACAAAACCATCGACGATCCGGACCAGATGCCGGTCACGCGGGATCTGTCGGCCACGAAACGCCGCATGCTCATCAACTACTTCCGCAATGTGATGAACCGTACCGGAAAAACAATGGATCGCCAGGTGCTGTTTGGCAAGCGATGCCCGTTGCGCAATCTCGCTGGAGACCGCGACGCGGCGCCCGACCTCACGGGCATCGCCACGCGACGCATCGGCAGCAAGAGCTGAAGGCGGCGTGCAGACTCGTCGCCGCCCCTCATTGAACAGGAATGATTCGCCATGCTGAAAATCAGAAAAGAAGTCATCGCCCGTCTGCGCGCGGCCGATAGTGTCGAAGACGTGCAGACGATGCTGAGCGGCGCGATGTCGCTCGAACTCTCGACGATTCCGCCGTACCTGACCGCCCTGTTTTCGATCAAGGCGGAAAATCGTGAAGCGCGCGCGCTGGTGCATTCGATCGTGGTCGAGGAAATGCTCCATATGACGCTCGCGGGCAATACGCTGATCGCGATCGGCGGCAACCCGAGACTGCTCGAGATCGCGCAGCAACTCCAGTATCCTGGCCCACTGCCGATGTGTATCGACGAAGGCCTGACCGTTACGCTGGGCTCGCTGACGAAGCCGCAAGTCGGCAACGTGTTCATGGCCATCGAGCGGCCAGCCACGAAAGCGATCCTTCCCGGCGAGACCCGGCTGCTCGCCGATGCGCAGGCCAGCTACGACTCCATCGGCGACTTCTATGCGGCGCTAATTGACAAGCTTGCGGAACTCGTTGCCGCCGGGCAGCCGATCTTCGCCCAACCGCGGCTCGAACAGCAGATCGACATCAGCAAATGGTTTCCGCCGGAAATCGAACGCTTCCCGCACGGCAAGGTGTCGTCGCTCGAATCCGCGCGCGCGGTGCTCGAAACGATCGTGCGTCAGGGCGAAGGCTTGCAGATCCGGGAGGACAAGATCAATCCGAAAGCGGACCCGGATGGCAACTACGCGCACTACTTCAAGTTCGGGGAAATCTTCTACGGGCATCGGCTCGTGCCCGATGGCGCGAACCCTTCCGGGTGGTCGTATACGGGCGAGCCGGTTCCGCTCGACGAAAGCAACATCGTCAATTTGTTCCCGAATGCCGCCTTGAGCGACTATCCCGAGGGCAGCGGCGCGTATATCGCCGGCAAGCAGTTCTACGAAGCGTACCGGAGCCTGCTCGTGGCGCTGGACCAAACGTTCAACGGTCAGCCTGAACGACTTGATGCGGCGCTTGGCATCATGTTCGAACTGAAGCTCGTCGCGCAGCAGGTGATGCAGTTCCAGGTCGGCGCGGCGCCCTCGGCTGTCTTTGCCGCGCCGCCGTTCATGCTGACACACGTGGCCCCATAGGTACGGATTGAATGGGCGCGGTCACATTGACGAGGACTTTTTTTGCAGACCGCATAGCCCAACGGGCGCGAAGCACATCGATCAGTTATTGCGCGCACGCGTCGTGATCTGCACGAAATCGGCGGCAATGTGCGCGCGGCCGTAGCGCGCTTCCATCTGCTTCAACTGCTGGCCAACGGCCGCGAGATACGCCGCGCGCGGTTCCGACGCCGGACGTAGCGCATCGAATAGCGGCGCGGGCGTAATCAACAACACGATCATCTCGGTGCCGAACGGCTTGTCGATAATCCAGTCGCCCGTGCTGCCGACCGTCGCCGAAAAACCCGGCGGCGCCTGGTTGTCGCGCTCGTGATTGCTCGGCACGAGATGCACGACGCTGCCGTCGAGCGCGTAATAGTCCACGTTGACATACGAGTCGTAGTGCGGCGTGGTGATGTCGACGATAAGCGGGCTTCCTTGCATGAATTGCGCGTCCAGCGGCCGCGTATGGATCGTCGCCTCGCCGCCTGCCTGACGATTGGCGCGCCAGTACGGCGCGAACGCGTTCACGACCTCGCAGTTGTGGTTTTCGATGGCGCTCACGTCGAGCCTCGCGCCCTGTGCACCCGGTATTTGCGCGAGCGCGTCGCGCATGCGCGCGATGCCGTCGCCTGCATTGGCAAAGCCCCGGACCTGGAGCGCCTGCGCCGGCAGCGACGCCGCCAGTGCCGAGCACGGGATACGCGAGAGCGTCGAATTAAGCGTATCCAGCGCGGCGGCGCCCGGCGCGGCGGCAACCAGCGTGGCGCTTGCAGCGGGCGTTTGCGCCGCTGCGCTTGCCGCCGGCGTCTGTACCGCTGCGCTTGCGACAGGTACATTCGCCACCACGGCGGCCGGCGTGGCCGCGATCACGGGCGCGGCGGCATTGGAAGCGCTTGCATGTGGCGCTTCATTGCCGGACAGCGCGCGATAGCCAATCCAGAGCCCTCCGGCAAGCACTACGGCGCCCACGCCCAGGGCCGCCACCCGCGCGGCGGGGAATGCCGGCGCCTGCGCGAGCACGCCCATGCCCGCGAGAAACTGATTGACACTCGCCGTGCGCGCGGCGCGATCAAACGCCAGCGCGGCGCTCAACGTGCGCCATTGGGTGCGATCGAGCCCCTGGGGCCGCTCGGCGCGCATCTTCTCGCTGCGTGCCTGGGTTGCCGACTTGCGCTTGAACGGATGCGTGCCCGTGAGCAGTTCGTAAGTCACGCAGGCAAGCGCGTAGACATCGTCGCGCGGGTCGGGCTCGCGGTGCTCGAACATCTCGGGGCTCGCATAGGCGGGCGTGATGCCACCGAGCGTCGCCGGATCGAATACGGTCACGTCGGGGTCCTCTTCGGGCCGCTGGAACACGCGGGCAATGCCGAAGTCGATCACCTTGACGTCGCCGCCATCGGTGAGAAAGACGTTGGCGGGCTTGAAGTCGCAATGCACGAAGCCGCGCTCGTGCGCATACGCGAGCGCCTGCCCCATCCCGGCGATGATGGGCCGGGCCTTCCCGAATGGCATGCCCGCAAAGCCCTGCGCGCGCAGCACCTTGCTGAGCGGCTTGCCGCACAGATATTCCATCGTCAGATAGACGAGCGGGCCATCGCGGTCGAAGTCGTACACCGTGACGATGTTCCGGTGCGCGAGCGTCTGCGCCTTGCGGGCCTCGCGCTGAAGCGCAATCAGCGAAGTCGGCTGGCCGCGAAACTGCACGTTGAGCACCTTGATCGCAATGTACGGCTTGCGATCGGAAGCTTCGAGCTTGCGCAGGTCGAGTGCCTTGTAGACCGTGCCCATGCCCCCCACGCCAAGGCATTCTTCGAGCACGAAGCGCCCATTGAGCGTGTCGCCAATGCCTTTGATGTGCTCCGGCTCGTCGGACGCATGGGTGGCGCGCACCGGCGGCGCGTGGGCCGCCGAAGGGCTCTCCTGGACGCGGGTTTCGTCGCTGGTGGTCGCCGTGCTGTCCTGGCGGCGTTCGATGCGCCGGAGGACTTCCGTGTAGACGGCATCGGGTAGCGGATGGACCGTCTGCGTCGCGTCCATCGCCTCGCGCAGGCGAGCGCAATTGGCCACGTCAGCCGCGAGCACGTGGTCGATCTCGGAGTAGAACGCCTCGCGTGAAAGCGTCCCGCTCTGGAACGTCTGGATCAGCTGCGAAAGGCTCATCATTCGTCTGCCGTCAATTCAGCTTCAGGCTGGCCAACGCATTCGCAACGCACGAGCGCGCCGCGTTTTCGACGTGTCTAAAGTGAGATTAATCTGCCGCAACGCGCAACGCAATCGGTGCCTGAACTATGCGTGGCGGCGGCGCACCAGCCACGCGAGCGAGACCTGTCGCGTGTTGCAGCAAACCCAACGCCTTTGCTGCGTGCTGTTGGGCGCCGGCCATCTGCGCCGCTGGCCGCATGCGCTCTCGTGCATGGCCCGCGAACGCGCTGCAAGCGCGCCAGGCCCCGCCAGACAAGGCGCGTCGCGATTCGTGCGGCGAGCGCAGCGGGTTTGGCAAATCCTGGCACACCCTGTGCATTAAGAGAACCGAGCCCGCAACACACTGCAGCTCAACTACCCACCCCCGTATTGCCATTCTGGAGAACTGTCATGAGCAAGCTGATGATCGCCGACCTGAGCGCCACCCAAGAACTCGACCGCCGCGCCATGAGCGCCGTGCGCGGCGGCAACCTGGGCCTCTGGCCCGTCTACTACCCCATGCCGGGCGTGAAGGTCGACACCACCACCTTCAGCGCCGAACAGCTGATCGGCCAGACCAACAGTATCGTGAGCAACACGGGCAACGACGTTGCGTTCGCGACGGGCATCAAGTCGACGGTCAACCCCGTGCAGAACGCTCGCAACTCGATCAACTTCTGATCACGCCACGGCGGGACGATTGCACACGCTCGATCGATGCATCGCGTCCGCCCGTTGCGATCCACCTGTTTTCACTATTGGAGGCTTGCCATGTCTTCCATCGTTATTCGCGAGCTGGCCCCCGGCACCGAACTCGACCGCCGCGCCATGATTGCCGTGCGCGGCGGCGCCAACAACCCGACCTATGGTTACGGACCGATCGCCAGCATCAACGTATCGCCGACCATCCAGCAGAACATTCAACAAATTCAGGTGGTCAACGTCGCCGCGCTCAACAATATCGGTTACATCGGCGCGGGCTTCGGGCCGCTGAATCTCAAGGTCGATCCCTCGCAATACGCGAGCACCGGAGTGACGCTTTAGCCGCCGCTCCACGCAAAAAGACGCAGACGGTGCCGGGGTCCCGTCTGCGTCTTCTCGCGTGCCGCTGGCGAGCCGCTGTGCCGGCGTTCAAAAAACCGTGTTGAATACTCGGCGCCGAGCGCTCACAATCACACAGGCGCGCAGCGCTTGCACTGACGTGCGGCCTTTTCCCTTCATCCGCTCGCATGGAGCAGACCATGGGTATTCTCGTCATCAAGGATCTTCCGGAAAGCGTCGATCTGGACAAAGAGGCGATGGCCGCGATTACCGGCGGCGCGCGCATCGTCTCGCACGAAGCGCTGCTCGCGCCGCGGTCGTTCATCGGGCTGCACGTGGGCGTCGCGGGCGTGCCAACGCCGCGCGGGCTGGCACCCGTCACTGCGGTGCCGCCGCGACCCACGCTGTTGCGCTGATTCCCCGCCTGACCTCTCCACGGTTCGATGCGCCGCCGCGTGCCCCGCAAAAGGGGCGCGCGTCACGCGGCGCGCGTCATCATGGCCGGACGTTGGCTTGCAGGCGGAAATACGCACCACGAACCATCGTCGTGGCGGAAGAAGAAGATTGCAATCGTGCGCGCGGGGTGAACGGCCTCGACGCAAACATAGCGCAGCCGGTTGTCCTGCATGCGGCTAAAGCACACCACGCGCGCGGGCGCATGGGCGTTCGGCGCGAGCCACTTGTCGACGAGAACGCGCAGTGACGATCCGGTGGGGTTCATGACGGTCTCCAGAACAAATAGCGATGGCGAAGTCTTAACGTGACGATCACGCCGCCAGCATGGCGAATGCAGCGGCGTGCGCCTGAGCGCGGCGCGCGCGCACCAGCGCGCGGACGACGCCAATGGCGGCAAGCGGATGGGCGAAGCACGTGCGGACCTGTTCGCTGCGGCCCTTGCCGTCCACGCACCACGTGCAGAAGTGCTCGCAGTTGTTGGTCAGCAAGCGATAGTGGTCTTCACCAAGACGCGAGCGCGCCCGCGCGACGGCCGCGCGGCCCGCGTATGCGGCAAACGGATGCGCGACGACGGAAACTTCATGACCGGCTGCGAAGCGTTCGAGCGAGACTTCTTCGATCGGGCCGCGATGCAGCGACGTGCACAGACCCGCGTAGTGAACGACCCGGCCCGCGCCGACATAGATGCCGTGATGGCTGTAGCCCGCGCGACGCGAGACGAGATGGGCGCCAAGCGGCAGTTCCTCGGCGGCGCTGATGTCTGCGCTGCGGTTCGTCGGTTGAAGATCGAGGCACATGGCTGGGTCCGTCTGGCTGGCTGTTGGGGGTTGTCGGCTTCCCGTGTTGCTGCGGGGTTCGCCGGTTGCCAACTAACCTGCATCAGCTATGCCAACGCTCTCAACCACGGCTGTATAAGGCTTTGCCGGAAAACGCACGCAACGCTCGCCACCGCCTGTTAGCCGCTCGCCAACGCATTCGCCTCACATGTGTTTGCGCCGATCCACCATTTCCCCCACGATCGCGCAGCCAGAGCCGAACGCCGCAAGTGTCGGAGTCCTGACAACGTTGTGAGGTCCAGGTGTTGGCGCGGTCATGACCATTGCGCAATGGGACCGCGTGGCACTAGCATGCAAAGAACGCTCAGGCGCTCCGAAGCGCCTCGTCCAGCAGGGCTCCCGGCGATATGGCTTGCCCAGCGCGGGCGCGCGCTACGCAGTGGCATGATGCTTGCACGGTATGGGCGCACAGCCGCGCGCTCGCGGCCATCATCTGGATGGAGAACACCATGACCTCGCTCGCGATTACCGACCTTCACCTGCAACGCGATATCGACCACAAAGCGATGTCGTTCATCCGGGGCGCAGGTGCGCCGTGGGTGTTCGGCTGGATTCAGCCGTACCAGCCCGAACAGCCCTCCGCGTTCGGCCCCGTCATCAATCTTTATCAGACCAACAACACGTTCTATGCGAACCAGGTCGTCAATCAGTTTCAGATGCTCGACGTAACCAACTCCGGGGCCAATTCCAATGTGACGGTGGGCGTGGGCCAGACCGGCAAGAACAACGGTCTCGTCTAGCCTGGATGGAGGTCGATCGTGACAGCCGGATTGCGGTGGGCCTCGGCTTCGCGCACGGACATTGGCCGCGTGCGGGCGCTCAACGAGGACGCGTATCTCGATCTGCCCCAGCAGGGCCTCTGGGCCGTGGCCGACGGCATGGGCGGTCATACCGCGGGCGACCTCGCCAGCCAGACGATCGTGCGCGCGCTTGGCGCGCTTGGCACGCTCGCAGCATCGAACTCGCTTGCAGCCATCAAGAGCGCCGCGCGCGACACGCTGCAAACAGTGAACCAGCAACTGCGCGAGGAAGCGGCGCGGCGGAGCGTGCGCGTGATCGGCAGCACCGTTGCCGTGCTGATGGCGAGCGGGCGCGAATGCGAGTGGCTGTGGGCGGGCGACAGCCGCCTCTATCTCTATCGCGACGCGCGCCTCGAGCCGCTCACGACCGACCACAGCCATGTGGCCGAGCTTCGGGCACAGGGTCACCTGAGCGCCGAAGCGGCACGCCACCATCCCTCGCAGCATCTGATCACGCGGGCCGTCGGCGCCGCGAACTGGCTCGACCTCGATGAAGGCCATATCGCCGTGCGCGACGGCGATTGCTTTCTGCTTTGCAGCGACGGCCTCAGCAACGAAGTGCAGGCAGCCGACATTGCGCGCGCGCTCGAAGGCGGCGACTGCCGGCTCGCGACCGATACGCTCGTCGACATGGCCTTGCAGGCGGGCGGGCGCGACAATATCACCGCGGTCGTCATCCGGGCCGAAGACCCCGACGCCGCGGATCATACGCTGGTGAATCCCGCCGTAGTGTCACCGTGAAGCACGCGGCCGTCGGCTCATGTTGTCGCGCTCAGGATTCCTTTTCGCGATCCGTCTTGTCGGCATGACGAAAATCTTTCGAGCGGATGCCGTGCTTCTTGAGCAGCATCTGTAGATGCGAGCGGTTCATCTCGCAGCGGCGCGCCAGTTCCGCCACGGTGCCGCCGGTTTCATGCAGGCCGCGTTCGAGGAAGGCGCGCTCGGCTTCGTCGCTTGCGGCGCGCTTCGCGTCGCTGAGCGAGAGCGGCGAGCCCAACGCTTGCCCATCGACCTCGCGCAATGCCGCAACCGCAGGCACCGGCCGGATATCGTCGGGCAGATGTTCGAGGTCGGCGGTGTCGCCCGCGAGGCACGAAAGCCGATAGACGACGTTGCGCAACTCGCGGATATTGCCTGGCCACGCATAGGTGAGCAGGAAATCGCGCAGCTTCGGTGTGAGCTTCACGGGGCGGCGCTTGAGCTGACTGGCCGCCTCGTCGCCGAACCACGAGATCAGCAGGGGAATCTCGTCGCGGCGCTCGCGCAGCGCGGGCAGCGTCACGTGAATCACGCTGAGCCGATAGAACAGGTCCTCGCGAAACTGCCCCTGGGCGGCCAGTTCCCGCAGGTTCCGGTTGGTCGCGGCCACGATGCGCGTGTCCACCGCGATCGGCTCGTCAGAGCCCACGCGCTGGATCTCGTGCGCTTCGAGCACGCGCAGCAGTTTCACCTGCCCTTGCAGCGGCAGTTCGCCAATCTCGTCGAGAAAGATCGTGCCGGTGTGGGCGCTCTCGAACTTGCCCTTGCGGTCGCTCGACGCGCCTGTGAAGGCGCCTTTGCGATGGCCGAACAGTTCCGATTCGAGCAGATTGTCCGGAATCGCGCCGCAGTTGACCGAGATATAAGGCCGTTCCGAGCGAGCGCCATTGGCATGGATCACCTTCGCCATCAACTCCTTGCCGGTGCCGCTTTCACCATCGATCAGCACGGGCAGGTCGGTGGGCGCCGCCTTTTCCGCCACCTCCAGCGCCGCCAGCAGCTTGGGGTTGTCGCCGAATATGCCTTCGAAAATGAAGCTGCGCTCGATGAGCGCCTCGCGCCGCCGGTGCGCCGAGGGCGGGAGCGCCTCCGGCTTGTCGAGCGATTCGGGCGCATCGGACACGTCGGACAAATCGGCCGCCGCCTCGATAAAGCGCTCCTTGCGCGATAGTTGCATGACTTCGTCGCGCAGCGCGTTCGACTGGTTCAGGAGCTTCTCGATCTCCGCACGTTCGAGCCGCGGCGCCCAGCGCAAGGTGGAGCGCAGGATCTCGATCTTCTCGAGCAGCCCGGCATAAGAGAGCGTGGAGCTGCCGAATCCATGCGGGTCGAAGAGTTTCATGTCGCACTCAGCTGTTTCTGGACGAGCTGGTAGTACATGCCCTTGCGCTCGACGAGTTCTTCATGCCGGCCCTGCTCCACGATGGCGCCCTCGTAGAGCACGAGGATTTTATCGGCCCGCATGATGGTGCTCAGGCGGTGCGCGATGATTAGCGCCGTGCGGCCCTGGAGGATATCGTGCATGTTCGAGAGGATATTGCTTTCAGACTGCGTATCGAGCGACGAGGTGGCTTCGTCGAATACGAGCAGGCGCGGGTCGTGATACAGCGCACGCGCGATGCACAGACGCTGGATCTGCCCGCCCGAGAGACCCATGCCGCGTTCGCCCACCACTTGTTCGTAGCCGAGCGGCATCTTGCTGATGAACGCGTGCGCGTCGGCCATGCGCGCCACTTCCTCCATGCGGCGCCAGTCCGGGCTCGGGTCGCCGCAAGCGATGTTTTCCGCGATCGTGCCCGAGAACACGAGGTTGGTCTGCATCACATAGCCCACCTGGGCGCGAAAGTACGCGTGGTCGATCGCGCTCATGTCGTAGCCGTCCACGTTGATCTTGCCTTCCGTGGGCGCATAGAAACCCACCAGCAGCTTGGCGAGCGTGGTCTTGCCCGAGCCGCTGCGCCCGACGATCGCCACCATCTGGCCGCGGCCGATCGAGAAACTGATGTTCTCCAGCACATAAGGCGTTTCGTTGCCGCCATAGCGGAAATACACGCCGTTGAATTCGATGTCGCCCTGCACGTCGGGCAGCAGCACGCGCGAGCCGAGATCGGCGGGCTTTTGCTCGGGCTCGATGTCGAGCACGTCGCCCAGTCGCTCCATCGCAACGGCTGCATCGTTCATGAGGCTCCAGAGGCCCACGAGACCCATCAGCGGCGCGAGCACGCTGCCCATGAATGCGTTGAACGCAATCAACTGGCCGATGCTCAATTCCCGATCGAGCACGAGCGTGGCTCCCACCCAAAGAATCACAACCGTGGTAGCGGCGTTGAGCAACTGGCTGCCCAGACCCACCAGAATGTTGAACGCCTGCGCGCGATACTGCACTTCGAGCGACTTCGCGTACTTGCGCTCCCACTTCAGGCGCACCGCTCTTTCGATGCCCATGCCCTTAACGGTCTCCACGCCGCCGAGCGTTTCCATCAGCATCGAGCGTGCGTCCGTCGATACGGCGAAGACCTCGCGCGCATAGCGCTTGATGCGCGGCGTGGCGATCGCGGTGAGCGCCATGATCGGTATGACGAAAGCAATCAGCAGCAACGTGAGCTTCACGTTGTAAAGAAACATGATCGTGAAGTAGATGAAAATCATCAGCAGATTGAGCGCCGTGGTCACCGTCGATTCGGTGAGGAACGCGCGGATCGTCTGGTTCTCCTGGAAGCGCGCGAAGATATCGCCCGTTTTGCGGCGCGCGAAGAACGAGAACGGCAGCGACATCGTGTGCTTGAAGAATTGCGACATCATCGCGAAGTCGAGACTGCGCACCATGAAGTTCGATAGATGCGCGCGTATGGTCGTCATCAATTGCGTGAACACGTGCGAGATGACGAGCCCGACGATCAACAAATGCAACAGGCTCACGTTCTGGTGCACGATCACGCTGTCGAGAATGTTCTGGATGATGAGCGGCGGCACCACACCCAGCATCTGGATAACAAACGTCGCGAGGAAAAGATGCGCGAGGATCTTCCGGTACGGCAGCAGATAGCCGATGAAGCGCACCCACGGCGAGCGTGACGCCACCTGCGCGCCCGTGGTTTCGCCGGCGGTGAACAGCAGGCATGTGCCGTTCCAGCCGCGCTCGAACGCTTCCACGCTCAGCTTGCGAAAGCCCAGCGCCGGGTCGGCCACCCTCACCCACTGCTTCGACACGCCATAGACCACGATATAGTGGTAGCCCTCCCAGTGCGCGATAAACGGCAGCTCGAAGCCTTGCAAGGCCTCATAGGTGCACTGCACGCCGCGCGTCGTGAAGCCGAGCGCCTCGCCGGTGCGCGCGAGGCTGTCGAGCGTCGCGCCCTGCGTCGTTACGTTCGCGAGATCGCGCAGCTTGCCGAGCGTCATCGCAATACCGTAATGCCGGCAGATCATCGCGAGGCACGCGGCACCGCAATCCATCTCCTCCGCCTGCTCGACCAGCACGAAGCGCTTGATGATGCGCTCGTTGAATTTCGCATCCGCGCCGGTGTCGATCGCGAGAGGGTGGCGGCGGCGCTCCGCCAGCTTCTTCTGGCGCTGCAACTCGCGCTCGGTGAAGCGCACGCGTTCTTCCAGCACCTCGCGCAGCTTCGGGTTGCGTTCGAGCATGAAGTGCACGGTCTTTTCGGGAATCACGAGCAGCCGCACATCGGTGAGCGCGCTCACGCTCGCTTGCTGGTCCTGGCGCAGCAAGCACGCGCGTTCGCCAAAAATCTCGCCCGCGCC
Organism: Paraburkholderia sacchari; assembly: GCF_000785435.2. Classification (GTDB taxonomy): domain Bacteria; phylum Pseudomonadota; class Gammaproteobacteria; order Burkholderiales; family Burkholderiaceae; genus Paraburkholderia; species Paraburkholderia sacchari. The sequence goes on from NZ_JTDB02000012.1 coordinate 137,997, forward strand.
CAGCTTGCCGAGTTGGTACACGTTGCCCTCTTCCTCGCGCGCGATGCTCACTTCCCCCTGACGCACCACATAAAGGCGCATGTCGCCGCCCGCGCCCTGACGCACGATCTCCTTGCCCGCGCTCACGCGCTTGACGCCGACACTCGACACATATTCTTCGAGCTCTTCACGCGAGAGCTTGCCGCGCAAATCGAACAGCCGCGAAACGAAGCCGCCGGCGGAGCTGATCGCCACGTAGCTCGTCACGAACGACTGCGCGGCCGGGTTCGCGGCCAGCAACGGCTCGAGTGCCGCGCGCGGGATGCAGAGCACCTCCGTTTTCGCGGAGGCGCGCACCGAAACCTCGTGCCAGTAGTCGCGCAGCATGGCGATCTCGGCGAACACCTCGGGCGCCTTTCGCACGCCAAGGCTGGTCTCCTTGCCGCGCTCCTCGGCGATCAGGCGCACGGAGCCCGAGCGAATCACGTAGAGTCCGGCCGCGGCGTCGCCGCGCTTGCACAGCGTGTCGCCGAATGCGTAGCTGCGCGTTTGAACCTGCGCGGCGAGACGGTCAAGCTCTTCGCGCGAAAAGAGCGAGAGCGGTTCGACCGTTGCGAGAAAGTCCGCCAGCGTGGGTACGCTAGCCGGTGCGGGCGCCTGGGTATCCATCTGCGGGGCTCCGCGTACTCAATGCGCGTCGATGATGTGTTCCTGCGCGCGCTCGGCCAGCCATTCCTCGCGCAACAGCCGGCGCACTTCGGAGGAGACGTCCGCATCCAGCGTCGCCGGATGGTTCGCACTCACGCAGAAGATCTCGAAGAACGAGCCGTCGGGCGCGGGGAAAGGCCCGAGCAAGTCCCCCACCTGCGCGTTGAACACTTTCGCCTCGATGTCGGTCTTGAGCGAGCCGCGCAGCACCTTGCCGATCACGCCGCCGCGCTCGCTCGTATCGGCGATCGAGTGTTCGCGCGCCATTTCGCCGAACGCCTCCGGGTCGTCTTCGAGAATCGACATCACTTCGCGCGCCTTGCCTTCGGAGTCCACCACGATATGGCTCACCTCGATGCTGTCGAACTTCGGCGAATTGAGCTTGAAATAGCTTTCGACGGCCTCGTCGCTGCAGATCTGGTCGAAGGTCTTCTCCTGATAGAGCGTGTCGGTAATGAAGCGCTCGAACTCGTCCAGGCTGATGCCGAATACGTCCAGATAGCGATTCATGTCCGCTGCGCGGTGCAGCCCGCGCACGCGGCGGAACTGGTCGGCGCGCTGCTGGATTTCGTCGGCGCTCACCTGCACGCCCATTTTCTTCGCCGCGATGACGGTGAGCCGGTCGCGCACCTGCTGCTCGACCAGACTCTCGAATTGCCCCGTGAGCTTGAGCACCCGGATGAAATCCTCCGTGCCGATCACCTCGTCGTCGATACGTACGATTGCCGTCATCTCGTTCCCCTCAGTTCCAGATCCTGATTCTTGAGTTCCGGGTTGCGGCCGCTCCCGCCCCGCCAGCTTCAGCCCGCGACCTGCCGGAACGGGTCCAGCGCGAAATCGATGAGCCGCCGCTCGCGCACGACGATCTCGGCCGTCGCGGTCATGCCGTAGCGCAGCGGATACGTCGTGCCCGCAATCGAAAAGTAATCGCGTGCCAGGCGTACGCGCCCTTCATAAACGGGCTCGTGCGTTGGCGCCTGTGGCTTGGTTGCCGGCGAAATATATTCGAGCGTGCCATCCACCACGCCATAACGCTGGTAAGGAAACGCGTTGAACTTGAGCTTCACGGGCAGCCCTTCGTGCAGAAACGCCCGGTCCTGCTCGGCAATCGCCACTTTCACGACCGGGCGCGCGTTGGCGGGCGCAATGCCGCCCAGCGGCGTGTTGGCCTGAATCTTGTCGCCGGGCTGCGTGGTGGTCACGTCCGTGATGACGCCCGAGACCGGCGCGAGCACCAGCAGGAAATTGTCCTTGTCGATGTTCTCGAAGCGGATGCGCGCGGCAGCGTCGGCGGCGAGCCGCGCGGTCTGCACCTGCAAGCGCAGCTTGTCCTCGGTATTGGCGATTTCGCGCTCGGTGGCATCGTATTCGATGCGCAGATTCGTGAGCGTCTCCGCACTGCCCTGAAGCTGCGCCTTCGCCTGCGCGAACTCGTGGCTCGTCTGCGCCTGCAGCGCGGCCAGCCGCGCCTGGGCAATCCGGTAGTTATTGTCCGCCTGCAAAAACGCGCTGCGCTTTTCTTCCACCTGGCTTTGCGAAATCCCGCCGCCGCCGGGCAGCGCAAACAATCGCTCGTACTTGTCCTGCTCTTCCTTCGCGAGATCGCGCACGTGGCGCGCGTTATCGATGTTGCCGCGCGCTTCGTCGAGTTGCGCGTTCTCGGCCTGCTGCAGCTTGCTCGTACCTTCCGCAACGCGGGTTTCATGCGCTTGCTCTTCCACGCCGATCTGTGCCTTGAGCGCCTCGGCCTTGCGCTCCATGAGCGCCTTCTTTTCGGGGAACTCCTTCCATTCGCGCTCGGCGTCGTCAAGCTTCAGGCGCGCGTCGAGCGCGTTGGTTGCCGCCTGGATCGCACCGCGCGCATTGATGCGGCCAATCACGTCGTCCTTCTCCACGGGCTGACCCTCTGCGATATAGATATCGACCAGTTCGCCGTCCACGGGCGCATAAATGCGGCGCACCTCGGACTCGGGCGAGAGCGTGCCCTGCGCGCTCACGATCACGTCCGCGCGGCCGACGAACGACCAGGCGAGCCCGCAGACCACGAGCGCCACCAGCGCGATGATGGTCGCCTCGATCAAGCGCCATGGCCGCGCGGTCAGGATCGCGATGCCCTCCTCGCTGTGATCGTCGAGCGCCTCGCCAAGCGCCCGGGGCGGCTCGGGCGCCGCATGCACCGTCTGCTGCGCGCGAGCCGCGCGTGACTGGAGCGTGTGCAGCGCCGCGCGCAGGCGCTCAACGAGCCGGGGCGGCTTCACCGTGGTCTCCTGCCGATGCGAGCTTTTCAAGCCGGGCCGCATGGGCCGCGAATTGCGGCGTGGCGAAGTGCGCCGAGGCAAGGCGCTCGCGCACCGCCTGCACATGGCCGGCGTGCGCCTCGCTGTCGATCTGCTGATACTGGTCGAGGTCGGCGCGCACGGCGTCGAGCCCGCCAAGCCGCGGGTAGCGTTGGGCGTAGTCGGCCAGCATCGCGGCGAGTCCGTCGAGACGGTCGCTCTCCAGCGCCTCGCCGATCGCCTGCTTGATGCGTTCGAGCGCGGCCACGTAGACCGAGTCGTCGCTTTGCAGCTTGCGCAAGTGGCTGAGTGCATCGGCATAAACCGTCGCAAACGCCGGCACGTAAGCCGAAATCCGGTCGAGCGCGCGCTGATGCTCGCCGGGGTCGTCGTTCCAGCGGCTCGTGAGCGCCCGGATGGGCGCTTCGTCGCGATAGATGCGGATCGGCGCTTGCGGGCCGCCGCGCCCCAGCACGAACGACTGCAGCGCGCCCATCCAGCCGATGTTCTCCACGAGCGGCTCTGCGTCCGGGTTGTGGCGCGCGAGCGTGCGCATCGCCTGCACGATGGCTTGCGCGCGATCGAACGCACGCTCATTGATGGCGGCGATCCATTCGGGCACCTTCGCCTTGACGAGCGCTTCTGTCCCCATCGCGCGCCAGGCAGCGTCGTCCGGATAGCGTGCGAGGTGCTGATCGGCGATACGCGCCGCGCTTTCATATTGGCCGCTCGCCAGCAAGGCTTGCATGTCGCGCTGCGGCGCGCCCTGGAAGTACGTCACGGCAACCAGCACGGCGAGCGCGGCCAGCACGCCGCCGCCCCACCGGCCAAGGCGGCGCATGTCGATGCGCCCGCTGCCGCCCAGCGCTTCGCTCAACTCGCAGAGAAAGACTTCGAGCCGGCCGCGCCGGCGCCGCGCGTCCGGCACCGATTCGGGCGCGCGCGCGGGCGCATCGGGGTTGATCTCGTCGTCCTGCGCGGGCACCGGCGTGCAGAAGATGTCGAGAAACGAGTGAGCGGTGCCGACGAACGTGGTGCGCTCAGGATCGAACACCAGATCGGCGCCAGGACCAGCGGCGGCGTGGGGATCGTCAGCAGGCGCGAGCGTGCCGGATTGGCGCGTCGCCGTGACGGTGGAGTCGGTTGAAGACGCGCTTTCGATGCCGACGCGGTAAGCGAAGTGGTCGCCGCCGAACGCGAGCCGCTGCCCTTGTGCCAGCCGCACTGCGTGCTCGGCGAGGCGCTGCCCGTCAACGAACGTGCCATTGGTGCTGTCGAGGTCTTCGACGTATACCGCATCGTCCTCGGCGTAGATGTGCGCGTGGCGCCGCGAGAGGTAGTTCACCTGATGCGGCCAGGCCTCGCGATACTGGGCGAAGGTCTCGTCGGCCTTGCTCACGAGAAACGGAAAACTGCTGATGACGATCGGCTGCAGACCCAGATCGCCGCGTTCGGGCGTGAGCGTTACGATGGCCGCCCGCACCGCCGCGCGCGCCGCGCGAGGGACGAAACCCACGCGATATGTGAGTGTGCCCGCAAAGCAGAGCTCGTCGCCGTCTTTCAGAACGTGGGGCTTCTGCGTGACTTCGATACCGTTGACCGCCGTGCCGTTCTTGCTGTCCAGGTCGGCCACGTAGGCCACGCTGCCTTCGCTGAAGATACGCGCATGGCGGCGCGAAACGTCGACGACCAGCTCGGGCCGCGCGTGCGCGAAAGACGGCTGCGTGCGCCCCACGGCGAACAGATCCTTGTCGATGCGGATCTCGCCCAGTTCCGGATGGGATATCGGCCAAAGCACAATATCGAAGGTCCGGTCGAGTGTGGTCTGCCTCTTGACGACCGAAGCGGCAATCGAAGCGACGTCAGGCACCATGATTCCGCCAACGATCAGCATTGGTCCGCCAGACTGCGTGCAGCACGAGCGCTGCGCGCACACCGGCGATCCGTGTGAAGCCGCGCGCCTTGCACATGGCGATCGGAGTGTGAGAAAAGTGTAGGCGACGGATTGCGGGAATCAAACCACTGGCGCGTCTTGCCACGTTGCACGCTCACGCTCGCTCACCTGGCCGGTGCTGCGGCCACAGCGGAGGATGCCACGTTGGTCACTTCGACAGCAGGCCACCCGCCGCCGATTGCCTTGTAGAGCGTGACGGTGTCGCTCAGGATCTGTTCGTGATTGGCGAGCAGCGATAACTCCGCGGAAGCGAGCGAACGTTCGGACTCCAGCACTTCGAGCTGCGAGACGAGGCCTTCCTTCAACTGGGCCTCCACTTGCGCCGCGACCATGCGCAAACGCTCGTTCTGCTGGAGCAGCTCGATGCGCTGCTTTTTGTGCGCGTCGAGATTCACGAGCGCATTTTCGACTTCCTCGAAAGCCGTGAAAACCGCCTGACGATACTGCTCTTCCGCCACCTTGCTTTGCGCCTCGGTCGTCTTGATGTGCGCATGCACACCCGGATCGAACATCGGCAGGTTGATGCTCGGCATGAAGCTGAAGGTGAAAGCCTTGAACAGGTCGGAGAGCGAGAATGCGGCCGTGCCGCCCCGCCCCGTGAGACTGATGGTCGGCAATTGTGCGAGCCGCGCGGCGCCCACTTCATCATACGATTCGAGAATGCGGAACTGCGCGGCCACCACATCGGGGCGGCGGGCGAGCAACTGGGCGGGCAGCCCCATCGGCACGTCGGGCAGCTTCACGCGTTGGCGCAACTGCCCCGCCGGCATCTTGAACTCGCCCGCCGGCACGCCAATCAGCGTGGCCAGCGCGTTTTCCTCGGTATCGCGCGAGCGGTGCAGTTCGAGCAGTTCGTTCGCGAGCCCGTTGATTTCGGCGCTCTGGCGCAGCACTTCGGTCCTCGGCGCCACGCCATTTGCGTACATCTGCTCGTAGATCGTGAGAATTTGCTTGTTCTTGTCGAGCGTCTGTTGCTCCTCACGGATTTGATCGTCGAACTGAAGGATCTGGAAATAAGTGGTCGCCACATTTGCAACGAGTGTGAGCCACCCCGCACGCCAATCCGCCTCGCTCGCGTGGTATTCGGCCTTCTGGGCCTGCACGCCTTTTTCGACCTTGCCCCAGATGTCGATGTCCCAGTTCAACTGCGCGCCAACGTTATAGGACTTCGTGAGCGTTTGCCCCGTGCGCTTCTCGAAATCGATACCCGCGCCCGCATCGAGCGTGGGCAGCGCGCCGGCCTGCACTTCGCCGATCTGCGCACCGGCCACGCCAATGCGTGCCGCGAGAATCCTGATGTCGACGTTGCCCGAGATCGCCTTGTCGATCAGCGTGTTCAGGTACGGGTCCTCGAAGGCTTTCCACCATTGCGCGTCGATCGTCTCCGCCGCGGAAACAGCGGGGTGCGCGTGGGCCCAGGTTTGCTTGGCCGGCATGTCGGGGCGATGGTAAGCAGGCGTGCTGAGATCCGAGCAACCGCACAGCAGCGCCGCACTCAATCCCGCCAGACCCATGAAGCGCGCCAGCGAACCCATCGCGCCGCAACGTGCAGGTAAGGGGAACGGCGTGTGCAACGGCGAAAGCGGTGTGTTCACGATCGACTCCTTGAGCGGAACGCGATGGCGAGGCAGTGCAGGGAAGTGAAGCGAAGGCGGTGCCGTGGAAGCGTTTTCGCTTCCACGGCTTGCAGCGCGATCAGAAGAAGTTGATCGTGTTCTTCGCCGTCTGTACCGGATTGACCGACGAATGGATGCCCGACACGAACGCCACATCGTTGCCTGTGTTGCTCACGATGTTATTGGTCTGGCCAATCAGCTGTTCGGCGCTGAAGTTGGTGGTGTCGATCTTCACGCTCGGCGACGGGTAGTAGATCGGCAGGCCCAGGTAGCCGCCGCGTACGGCGCTCATGGAACGGCAGTCGAGTTCCCGGGTGGCGCTCAGGTCGGCGATCATCAGCTTGCTCATGACAGTTCTCCAGATAGGTAAGGTGCCAGGTGTTGGCGTTTGAGCTGCAATGTTGCGGGCTCGCTTCCTTTAAGGCATGAGGCGTGCCAGTTACGCGGCTCGGTGCCGGCAATGCCACGTAACGCCCGTTGCATAAGGCCTTCGCCGATGTTCATTGGTGTGTCTAACACCTGCACCGATGCTCGCGGGCCACGCGCGCTGATGGGCGCGCGCCAACTCAGCACGCGAATTGTGTTGGCGCGGCGCAGACACCGAAGCGCCGGTTGTTGAGCGGGTTGCGGGATGAGGTACTGCAAGCGGGCAGCGAGCGCGCGCTCGCTGCGGACGTGATGACGCCTGGCGCCTTGGCGCGCTTCATCGCGCGCGCCAATGCCTGGCATTCGACTTCGTACGGATCACTTAACGTATATGGTGATCTTCTTCGAATAGATCGGAGGATTGTGCGGAATGTGATGAGCGTCGCCCATCAGCAGTTGTAGCGTGTGCTTGCCCGGCGGCAACTGGATCGAGGTTTCGGTTTCGCCCGCGCCGAAATGCAGATGGTTGCGGTCCGAGGGAATGGGCTGATCCATCGGCGGCAGGTCGGTATCGATCAGCAAATGGTGATGCCCGGTGTTCTTGAACTCGACGTCCTTGGGCGCCACGCCCATGTAGCGCAACCCGAACCAGACGCGAAACGGTTTCCCGGCCGGCATCGCCTGGCCGTTGTTGGGCCAGCCGATGTAGACGATGGCCTTGGGGTCGGCCGGGGTCGTGCCCGCGTGCGCCGCGCCGCCAAAGAGCAGCATGAGGCTGGCCGCAAAAACCGGGACAAAGACAAGAATCCTGTTCATGGCATGCACTCCCGCATCTGGCTGCAAACAGCCAGTAAGCCCTGCTCCGCTACTTCACCGTGATCGTGATCTTCTTTGAGTACACGGGCGGATCGTGCGGCACGTGGTTGTAGTCGCCCATCAGCAACTGCAGCGTGTGCTTGCCCGGCGGAAGTTCGATGCGGGCCTCCGTTTCGCCCGCCCCGAAATGAAGATGATTGCGATCCGACGGGATCGGCTGGTCCAGCGGCGGGAGATCCGCGTCGACGAGCAGGTGATGATGGCCCGTGTTCGCGCGGTTGACGCCCTTGGGGCAGACACCCATGTTGCGCAGACCCATGCGTATCCAGAACTTGCCGTCAGGAATCGTTGCTCCGTCCGGTGGCCAGATGATGTAGACCTCGGCGCCCGGTGGCGATGGGGTGCGCTCGGCAAACGCCAGACGCGGTATCAAAACAACCGCTGCCAGTGCCAACAAGGATTTTCTTCGTTGCATCTCAGCGCTCCTTCTTCGGCGATCGACGCGCTGCCTCGCGGTCAGGCGTGTGATGGCGTGATGTACAGCTTAGGTCGGATTCCTCCGGTTGCACATATATCGACGCGTGCGCGCCATCTTCGTCTCAAACGCTTCATTCATCTCATGCCGCGCCCGCACGCGTGCTATTTTGTAGTTGTATACGAACAGTGCTTGTGTCTGTACCCTGAAGCGTCCGTGTGAAGCGTCCGTGTGAAGCGTCCGTGTGAAGCGTCCGTCTGAAAAGTCCATAAGGCAGCGCACCCTGCGCATCAGAAGCCGACGGCTTGCGGGTTTTCCTGATTTGCTGCGGGTTTGCTCCTGATGTTGCTCCTCGTGTTGCGTGATAGGGAGAACGAACATGTGGCGGCGATTGGTGCCTGTGTGCCTGTTGGCCTCGTTCAGCCTGAGCTCGGCGATCCTCCCAAGCATGCCGGTAACGCATGACCGTTCGGTTCCGGCAAGCACGCTGCACGCCGTGGCTCCGCGAGCGCATTTCAGCTACGCGCGTGCGATACCCGCTGTCCATTCCGGTAACGGTTTTGCTTTCATGCGTGTTGGCCTGATGCCCAAGGACACCTCGGAAGAGTACGAGATCACGTTCTGGAATTCGATCAAGGACAGCCAATACGCAAGCGACTACGAGGCGTATCTGAAGGCGTATCCGAACGGGCGCTTCGTGCCGCTAGCCCAGGCGCGCCTTGCACGCTTGCGCGCAGCGGCATCGAAAGCGCCCGCTGCGCCAGCAGCACACGAGGCGAGCGGCGCGGCCAGCGCGGCACTCGCACCGGCCGCGCAAGCGAAGCCCCCGTCTCCCGCAACCGCGCCGCCAGCCACGCAAGCGAAGGCCGCTCCCCCAGTAGCCACACCGCCGTCCCCGCAACCGAAGGCCCCGCCATCCGCACAAGCGAAGCCAGCGCCCGCTGCCGCGGCCGCGGTGCCGGCAGCAGTTCAAGCAGCGGCGCCTGCGAAGACCAATGTCGCCGCCGCCAAGCCGGGGCCGCACGACATTCAGGACTGCCCCGCTTGCCCGTTGTTGATCGCGGTAACGCCGGGCAACTTCATGATGGGCAACGAAACCGACGACCCATCGGAAAAGCCCGTGCATCGCGTAACGATTGGCCACGGCTACGCGCTCGCGAAATATTCGGTGACCGTGGCGCAGTGGAACGCGTGCGCCAACGCCGGCGCTTGTCCGCGCTTGTCGAGCGATAGCAACACCGCGCCGAATGCCCCCGTGCGCGACCTGAGCTGGGACGACGCGCAGCAATACGTGAAATGGCTCTCCAGAATCAGCGGTAAGCCCTACCGCCTGCCGACCGAGGCCGAGTGGGAATATGCAGCGCGCGGCGGCACCGCAACGCGCTACTGGTGGGGCAACGAGATGCGCAAGGGCACGGCGAACTGCAAGGATTGCGGGCCGCCGTGGCACGTGGAAGCTCCCGACGATGTCGGCTCTTTTGCGGCCAATCCCTTTGGCTTCTACGACATGGCCGGCGGGGTCTGGGAATGGGTGAGCGACTGTTGGCACAACTCGTACAAGAACGCCCCCGACGACGGCCGCTCATGGGACGAGCCCAACTGCCAGACGCGGGTGATCCGCGGCGGCTCCTGGCGCGACGGCGCAGGCTATATGCTGAGCGCCACGCGTTTCAAATACGACAGCAGCGTGCGTTACAACGCCAATGGATTTCGTGTGGCGCGGGACATGCAATAGCGCGGCCACGCGGCGCAGGTGCAGTCAAAGACAGTCCGAATCATGTAAGCACACCCGTAAGGATTCGCTTTCCATACGTGGAGACGCAGCATGGCTTGCAATGTTTCCCTCAACCGCCGAAGCTTCCTCAAGGCCATGGGCAGCGGCGCATTCACGGTCTCGGTGAGTTCGATCACGGCGTTGATCGGCGCGTGTACTTCGCAGCGCACACAAAGCGAACCCGCCGGACCGATTGGCCCGGGCACCCACGCCACGCCAGAAGCCACTGCACCGGAAAAGACCTTGAATGGCATGCCCGCATGGGCGCCGAAGCCCGGCAAGGCGCGCTGGCGTATCGAGGGCGTGCGCAAGGTCACGGGAGCGAAGATCTACGCGCGCGACTTCAAGGCACGCGACTTCGAGGGATGGCCGAAACAGGAAAACTGGCTATACGCGCTCCGATGCAATTGCATCGACAAGAGGGTCGAGGGATTCGACCTCAGCGTATTGCCTCGTGAGCTTCGTCCCATTGCCGTGATCTCCAACGAGACGCTAAACGACAATCACATTTATCTCTCGACCAAACCAGATCCGAGAAAGAACAAGGATATCTATCTTTTTGCGCAGCAAGGCGACCCGGCAGATTGCTACGGCCAGCCCGTCGCCCTGTTGATCTTCGAAGATTTCGATACCTGGCGCCACGCGAAGAAACTGCTCGAATTCAACGAAGCGGTCATTCGCTATGGCGCCACGGTATCGCGGGGCGACCAGCCGCCGCCCTTGTTTTCGCCGCCCAAACTCTATGTGCGCGACGACGACCAATCGTTCTCTAACGTCCACATGGCTACGGACACCAATGGCAACCCAACTGACGCGTTCCGCAGCCAGTGCAAGACCGTGAGCGACCAGATTCACGCTGTGGCGAGGCGCAATGTCGAAAGCAGCGCCTGGAGCCGGTTCGACGGCACTTTTCAGACACCCGCAATCGACCCTGTCTTTCTGGAACCGGAAGCGGGACTGGCCTGGTATCAGCAGGACTCCGGAGTGCTGCAACTGGTGCTCGGCACGCAATCGCCACGCGACGATGCGACCTCTGCCGGAAACCTGTTTGCCAATAGCAAGATCCACATCAATCACGTGCATGTGACCGGATGTTATCCCGGCGGCGGCTTCGGCGGCCGGGATAAATCGTACTTCCCGCTCTACCTTGCGCTCGCGGCGCCGTTTGCGAAGGGGGCATTGCGCTGGCAACAGTCGCGCTACGAACAGTTCCAGGTTGGCCTGAAACGATCCGAAACCGAATTCACGGAGTCCATCTGGGTCGACCGCAATGGCAAGCTCCAGGCATTGGACAGCACGTTCAAGCTCAACGGCGGCGGCAAGGCCAACCTGTCAGGCGCCGTGGGCGACCTGGCGGCGATGAGTTCGATGAGTTGCTACGACATTCCGCGTGCGATTGCGCAAAGCTCGGTGAGCTGGACGCCCGAGGTGTTCGGTGGTTCACAGCGCGGCTTCGGCGGCCCGCAGGCCTTCCTGGCCATCGAAACGTTGCTGGACGAGGCCGCCCAATCCCTGCATAAGAGCCCATTCGAGATTCGCCGCGGCAATCTGCTTGTCAAAGGCCGCGGCAAGACGCTGACCGGCGCGCCCATCCTGTTCGACCTGCAGCTCGAGGAACTGCTGAACCGGCTCGAAACCCACGCGCTGTGGCGCAACCGCGAAAGCACTCGCGCGCAAAAGCGCAAGCAAGGATTGCGCTATGGCGTAGGGCTCGCGATGTCGAATCAAGCCTATGGCACCGGGAAAGACGCTGTGTTCGCGATGGTGCAGATTCAGCCGGATGCGGGCGTGCGCGTGCTGACGCATTACACCGATATGGGCAACGGCGCGGCGACCACATTGGGACTCGCGCCCGCCACCTGGCTTGGGCGCAACGCGCAAGAGATCGTGATGAGCGAGGTCGAGGCGTTCACCTCCATTACGGATTTCAATTTCCGGGCGCTCGGCCAGTGGCAGGACGACAACCGAAGCTATGCTATTTCCGGGCCATTTGGATCGTCGAGCGCATGCCTCGGGGCATTCCATCACTATCAGGCCGTGGATCGCGCGGCCATGGTGTTGATGTTGCACAGCGTGCTGCCCGCCGCGCGCCAGCTATGGGGCAACGCGCGCATTGCGCCGCAAGCGCTCAAATGGACGAACGGAAAGCTGACTGCCCCGGGCCGACCGTCGCTCGGCTGGCCAGCCTTGCTCGACGAAATCGAGCGCATGCAACTGGCCACCGTGGCGGCCGTCCACGTGACCTACGCGGGCGATTTCTGGAAAAGTCAGTACACCTTCAAGTCCGGAGCCGCCGAGATGGATTGCGACTTCGTGGCTGTCGGCACCGATATTCGCAATCTCAAGCCGTTGCCTCACGGTGCGCTAACTGCGCCGCACAACGCAGTGGGATACGGCCGGACAAACTATGCGCCCGCCGCCGCGCTGGTCGCGCTAAGCGTCAGCCCCGCCAGCGGGCACGTCAAGATCGAGCATGTGGTCACCACGCTCAGCGCAGGCAGGTTGATTTGTCCTGAGATTGTCGAAGGCCAATCGCAAGGCGCTGTTGCGATGGCGATCGGCAACGTGCTCAGCGAAGCGTGCCCGCTCGGCAATCAAGGCCCCGGAAACGGCAAGTGGAATCTGGACCAGTATCGGATCACGCGCATGACCGACGTCCCGATCCAGGAGCTCATCACGCTGCCGCCACCGGCGGACAAGGATCGCCATGGGGCACGCGGAATCGGCGAGGCCGTAATGTGTCCCATCGCGCCCGCGCTGCTCAATGCGCTGGCCATGGCAACAGGGCGCCGCTTCAGGCAAACACCGGTGACGCCCGGGATGATTCGGGAGGCACTAGCGTGAGCGAACGTTCGGTGCAGCTTCACGTGAACGGGCAAGCGGTCGCGGTTGCAGCGGCCGATGCCGATATGAGCCTCGCTGAATTCCTTCACGAACGCATGGACTTGACGGGCACCAAAGTGTGCTGCGGCATCGGCGTGTGCCGTGCGTGCACCGTAGGCATGCGTAGCAGCCAGGACGCGTTGATGGAAAAAACCCTGGCATGCGTGACGCCGGTCAGCGCCGTTGCGAATCAGCACATCTATACCGTAGAGAGCCTCGCGCAAGGGGCCAGGCTCTCGCCGCTGCAACAGACCTTCCTCGAATCCTTCGCATTTCAATGCGGCTACTGCACGCCCGGCTTCCTGATGGCGGCCACCGCCATGCTCGAACATTTAAAGGCGTACGGCGCCGATCAACTCGAGGAGGCCATCGATACCTGGGTGGGCGGCAATCTGTGCCGTTGCACGGGCTACGTCAAGTACCGCGATGCCATCCGCAAAGTCGCGCAACTGCACATGAAGGGCGGAGCGTGAAGATGCCGCGCGCGATTCGGCTACTCGCCCTGTTCTGCATCATGGCCGTGCCGCTTGCGGCATTGGCTCGCGAACAGACATTGCTCGAATACGCCGAGCAATGCGCAAGGGAAATCGGCGAAATTCCCGCCTTCGACTGCAACGGCGGCACGGACATACCCATTACGATCAACGGCAAGCCTCCCGCGCAAAATGAGTCTCCACGGCGGTGCGACAAGCCCTCGCTGCTTCACCCGGACTCCGAAGTGATGGGACAGTGCATTCCGTACTCGAAAATATTGAATCTGTCGCGCGGCAATACACAGATCGCCGCGTACTGCCGGCGCAACACGCTGCGCGCGGACATGGATCCACACTATGACGAAGTCGACATCGTGGTGCATCACTCCGGCAACGGCAAGACCTGCTGGTTCCAATCGGCCCCCGCTTCGGGCACGAAAGGCTTCGATGCAACACGTGTGCCGCCGCCCAACGAGAAGAAGCCGCCGCCGGGCCGTCCCGCCGCTGTCGAATTCTGGACAAGTCCCGCAAAGGTTGCCGCGGAGAACCCGGGCTGCGCGTCCTGCCACGATGCAGGGCCGTTTATCTTCAGCCCGTATATCGGGCAGGTCTGGGACAAGGTGCCCACCGACCCATGGGGGAGATATTCGAACATCGGTGCTGCATTCTCATCGCATCGCCTCACGACGATCACCACACCGGGTAACGCCTGTATCGGCTGCCACCGGATAGGCAGCGAGAAGAGTTGCACGGCATATATCGGTCTTTCGGCGGGCAAGCTTTCCGCGCCAGGAAACAACGCGCTCGCCAACCGTTATCCGCTTAGCCACTGGATGCCGGCCGACAACAACATGAGCGAAGCGCAGTGGAATGAGGCCAATGTGAAATCGGTCGAGGCCTTGCTGGCCTGCTGCAATGACAAGGCGCACAAAAACCCGAACTGCAGCTTCAATCCCGTTCCATCAAGTTCGAATGCGAACTACAGTAAATGACGCCATTCTTTCATTGCTGTTTCAGCCTCTGTCCCCCGAGCCGCCATGCGATATTTGCGCGCGCGCGCACCTCGCAGCGTGAATGGAAGTAATCGGTCAGGTAGATTCGTGGCCGCGCGAGCAAGCCGCGCAGGATTTTGCTTTCCTGCAAGGCGTACGCTCGGTCGTCGAGGTCCGCTCGTTCGGCTCTCAGGCGCATGCCGTCTTCCTGAAACCGGCGACGCGGAGCGCCGAGCGCCGCGAGATCGATATCGCACGCGAAGCGCGAATCCAGTTCGACTGGCACACGGACGTGCCGGGTCGCAAGAATCGCTTCGCAAATGGGCTCGCGCATCACCATGCGATCGCCGGCCCAGCGCCGCATCCAGTCGGCGCTGCGCTGTTCGTTATCGTGAGCGCCGGGAACGTATATCACGTCATGGCACCATAGGGCCAGCTCGACGACATCGCGGCGTTCCATGGCATGGCGCGCCAGATCGAAATAGCGCAGGCAGCGTCGTACGTGACGCAACGTGTGATAGTAACGGCCCGGCTCCCCATAACGACGCGCGAGATCGACATACACGGCGTCGGCGTGCCGCCCCCCGTTACGCGACCACAGCTCGACGAAGCGCTCCTGCGTCAGGTTCACCCTTGCTCCTTTGCGCACTGCGCGTCCCCGCACCTGTCTTGGGCTGCCGCCATCGACAGCTTCAGAGAAATTCCTCGCGAATGTCGATGCTCGAGCGCTGACCGATATCGTCGTAGTGCCGGGCGAGCCACACATCGGCTTCCTTTCGGCCGTTGTCCCGCAGTTCGCACAGGAAATCCCAGTCCGCGTTGTACTTGCTCGATACGCTGAGCGCGCACATTGCCGCGTCGGAGCGGATCGAATGAATCAGCATTTCCTTCATCTCGTCGCGAGCGAATTTGCCTTTCTGGATCAGCTCGGTCACGAACGCAATCGCGCGCATTTCGCGCATCAGCGATGAGTTGAAACTGATTTCGCTGATCCGGTTAAGAATGTCGGCCGCCGTGACCGGCACCCCGGGACGCACGAGCGGGTTGATATGGACGATCACCACGTCGCGCGTCTTGCAGTGATAGATCAGCGGATAGATGGCCGGGTTGCCCATATAGCCGCCATCCCAGTAGTGCTCGCCCGCGATGGTGACCGCCTGAAACAGCGTCGGCACACATGCGGAGGCGAGCACAGCATCCGCGCAGACGTCCTCGCCCGTGAAGAGGCGTATCTTGCCCGTCTCTACGTTGGTCGCGCACAGGTACAGCAGTATCGGGCATGCCTTGCGCAGCGCCGCAAAGTCGACCTGGCGTTCAAGGAGCTCCCGCAGCGGATTCAGGTTGTGCGGATTGAACTGGTAGGGTGAGAACATTCGCAGCATCATGTCGGCGAACGCATAGAGCGGCGAATGGTCGAGCCCGAAGCTGTGCGACCCCTTGAGCCACGGCACCCAGCGCAGCGGGTTATAGCGTTCGGCCGACTCGGCAACCGCATGCCAGAAGTCGTGCAGTGCCTCGCGCGCGCCGCTCTCGCCGCCCTTCAACAGCCCGTATGCCAGCACGGCGCCGTTCATTGCGCCGGCGCTCGTCGCGCTTACGCCTTCGATCGCGAGTCTTTTGTCTTCGAGCAGGCGGTCGAGCACGCCCCACGTGAACGCGCCGTGCATCCCGCCGCCCTGCAATGCCAGCGCGATCTGCTTTGGCGCTGCGGGATCGTTGCCTCCTTCACGGCTTCCTGTCTGCTTCGTCGGCATGGGTCGCCTCCCTGGCGGGTTAGCCGCGTCCGTCGTCGATGGTTCGCGCGTTACTGGATGCCAGCGCGTCGAGCAGCGCCCTCGCTTCTCGCAGATCGCCGGTGTCGAAACCCTCCGTGAAGTGGCTGACGGTCTCGGACAGCACCTGCCTTGCCTCGCCTGATCTGCCTTCACGCTGCCACAGACGAGCAAGACTCGCCGCCGCGCGCAGCTCCAGTGAGTGGGCGCCCTGCGCGCGAGCCACGGCAATCGCCTTGAGAAAGCAAGCTTGCGCGTCTTCGCTGGACGAAGGCATGCGTTCGCCCTTGCTCGGCGCCGCGAGCAGCATGGTTCCCTTGAGCCGGTGCAATTCAGCCTCGTAGAAGCGCTCGCCGGTTGCGTCCGCGATCGCCATGGCCGCGTCGAGCGTCTGCAGGCCACCCTCCACGTCGCCTGCCCGCCACTGACACTCGGCAAGCAAGGCCAGAAAGTAGGAGCGATGCTCCTCACCGCCCGCTGACTGTTCGGCGTCCAGCCCCTGGCGCAACTGGGCAATGCCCTCTTGCAGGCTTCCCGGTTCGATGCGCGCCCAGCCCGACAAAATGGTTCCCCACGCGAGCCAGTACGGCAAATCGTGCTCGATCGAGACAGTGATGGCCGCTTCGGCCCGCTCCTTGACCAGCGCAGCCTCGCGCCGAAACTGATGCAATTCCGCTGCGTAAGCCAGCGTGAACGCCAACGTCGGCCCGTAGGCGAGCTTCTGCGCGAGTACGAGCGCCTCCATGCTTCGCTTGAGCGCCTGATCGGGATAGCCCTGAAGCCAGCGTATCAAGGACAGGAAATTCAACGCCCGGCTGCCGGGGTCCACGCCATGCGAGACTGCATGTGCCTGATGCCGCTCGGGATCATAGAGGGTCAGCGCCTGCTCCAGGTGCGCTGCAGCAGCGTCCAGTTCGCCCTGGAGGAAAAGGCAGGTGCCGAGTGCACCGTGTGCCTCCATGAGCCAGTCCGGGTCCTTTGCGTGCTGCGCCATGCGCAGCATCTGCTCGCCCAGATTACGCGCAACCGCATACTGCGCACGCGTCATGTTATGAATTCGCGAGCCAAGGAGCGCCGCAAAAAGCTGCGACGCGTCGCCGAGCTGTTCACCCAGCTGCCGGGCTCGCGTGTAGGTCGCCGCCACCTCTGGCGCTCCATAACCGCGCACGTTCATCAGCGCTGGACCCAGCGAGAGCAGCAGCGACAGTTCGCGGGACGCGCGGGCAGGCGTATCGGGCAATCGCTCGAGCAGACCCAGGGCGGCGCCGAGGTGGTGCATGGCATCCGGATGGGCGGCATGCCTGAGCGCCTGCTGCCCGGCGCGGTGCAGGTATTCCACCGCCTTGGGGATATTGCCGCTCAGGCTGTAGTGATGCGCCAGTTCGCTGCAGTAGTCCGCGATGCGCGCGGGGAACAGTGCCTCGATAGCCTTCGCGGTACGCTCGTGCAGCGCGCTGCGTCGCTCCGTGAGCAGCGAGTAGCCCGCGACTTCCTGCGTCAGCGCGTGTTTGAAGGAATATTCGACCTCCGGGTAGGCGGGCCGCTCGTAAATGAACTCCGCGGCTTCCAGGTTCGCGAGCAGCGCGCGCAGATCGTCGTCGGTGCGTGCGAGCTGTCCGTCGCAAATACGCTGGACCAGGCTGAACGGAAACTCCTTGCCGATCACCGCGAGCGTTTGCAGCAGCTCCTTCTGCGCGAGCGGGAGGCGGTCGATACGCGCGGCGAGCACGCCTTGCACCGTGGTCGGGATATGCAGCGCGGCGGGCGTCCTTTCGATGCGATAACGCCCGGGCTCGCCAAGCAACGCGCGCTCCTCCACGAGCGTTTGCACCACTTCCTCCATGAAGAACGGGTTGCCCTCGGTCTTTTCGAGGATGCGCTGCTTGAGCGGCAACAGCGAGGCATGATCGCCCAGCAGGGCTGCAAGAAGCCCCTCGGCCTGCTCCGGTCCAAGCGGCTCCAGCCGGAGCTGGCTGCCATCCCACGCCGGCCGATACTCCGGCCGGTAATTCACGAGCAGCAAGACACGGGTGTCCGGTACGCGCTCGACCAGATACGCGAGGAACGCCTCGGTCTCCCGGTCCAGCCATTGCAGGTCCTCGAAGAGCAGCTCGATCGGCTGGCTTTGGCTCTCGCGCGTGAGAATCTGCGTGATCGCGTCGAAGGTCCGGTCGCGCCGAACCTTGGGATCCATGTCCGCCAGCACCGAAGCCGATTCGCCCGTGCCAAGCAGATAGAGCAGATAAGGCACCAGATCTTCGAAACTGCGCTCGAGTGTCAACACCTTGCCGACGACTTTCTCACGGCGACGCCGCTCATCGTCTTGCGCGTTGATCTGGAAATAGCTCTTCATGAGCTCGATCAGCGGCAAATTGGCAAACGCCTTGCCATGTGAAACAGAAAACGTTTCCAGCACCAGACTTCCTCGCCGCGAACGTTCCTTGAATTCATGGAAAAGGCGCGACTTCCCGACGCCCGCTTCGCCGACCACTGCGACGACCTGTCCCCGCCCCGCCCGCGCCATTTCCAGCGCCCGGTCAAGATGGGCCATTTCAGCCTCGCGCCCGACGAAGCGCGCAAGGCCGCGATGGGCCGCCAACTGCAATCGCGTGCGCAGCGCACCCGGGCCTAGCACCTCATACACGGGCAGCGGTTCTGGAATGCCTTTGACCTGGGCTGCGCCCAGCGGCTTGAACTCGAAATAGCCCTCGGCCAGTTTGTGGGTCGACTCGCTCACGAGGATCGACGTGGGCGTGGCGATGCCCTCCATGCGCGAGGCGATGTGGATCGTGTGGCCGACCGGGTCGTAATCGGTGTGCAGATCGTCGGTGCGGATCGAGCGCACGACGACCTCGCCGGTGTGTATGCCCACACGAATCTGCAGCGGAATGCCTTTCTCCAGCCGAATACGGTCGCCATGCCAGCGCATGGCCTGCTGCATGCGTAGCGCGGCGAACAGCGCGCGTTGCGGATGGTCTTCGTGGGCAATCGGCGCGCCAAACAGCGCGAGGATGCCATCACCCAACGACTTCGCGACGTAGCCCTCGTAGTAGTGGACGGCCTCCATCATCAGCGCCACGACGGGTTCGATCAGGTGATGGGCTTCTTCCGGGTCGAGACCATGAATCAAGGCTGTGGAACCGGCCATGTCCGCGAACAGCGCGGTAATGGTCTTGCGTTCGCCTGCGGTCTCGTTTCTTGCTTCCATGGCGACGTGCTCGGCACGAATACGCTCGGCAAGATGATGCGGCGTGTAATGAATCGGCGCGGGCGGTGACTCCTTCGCCGGTTGTGCTGGTTGTGCCGGTTGTGCGGTCTCTGGCGCGCCGGTTAGCTGCGCGCCGCATTCAATGCAGAATCGGGCGGCTGCAGCGGCTACGTGCCCGCAACGAGGACACGCGCGCGCGAGCAGCGTCCCGCACGCTTCGCAGAATCCAGCCTTGGCGAGATTCTCGAATCCGCAGTTTGTGCAGCGCATACTACCTCGTCGCGACCGGGAATCATCATGGGCCAATTATGCGCTGCATTCCTGGACGGAACAGCCCCAATATTCAGCGGACCACTTTGCATCGTGCCTGACCGGGTGCGCCGCTGCCCGTGCCGACAACGGCTGCATTTGAAATAAAGACGCGAACATGGATTTGTTCACATCAATCGTCGATAACACTAATATCAGGTCCTGGACAACCCGCATGGAAACCATGGAAAATCACAGTCTTCACGCCGGTCCGACGATACCCACCCCATACGGAACCCTACGGAAACCGAAATGAGCCGCCTGCCCCCGTTACGCGCGTTGCAAGCATTCGACGCCGTGGTTCGCAACGGCAATGTGGTCGCCGCCGCCGAAGCGCTGCATGTAACGCCTGGGGCGGTCAGCCAGCAGATCCGGTTGCTCGAGGAGACACTGGGCTTGGCGCTTTTTGTCCGCGAGAGCACGGGATTGCGCCCCACGGACCTTGGCCAGCTCTACCATCAACATATCGCGCAGGGCTTCGAGTGTTTTCATAACGCGCATGCAGCGCTGGTTGGGGCGCGCCACGGCCCGCATTTGACGCTCAGTACTTTTCCGTCGGTGGCAACGCACTGGATCGCCGCACGGCTAGACAAATGGCACGCGCTGTCGCCCGATATTCGCATCCACGTCGAGGCGACCGACCGCGAGCCCAAGCGTGGCGAAAGCCGCGCAGATATCCGCCTGGCGTATGGCACGCCGCCCACCGACAGCACCCCTCATCGGCTGCTGTTTACCGATCGCGTTGCGCCCGTGAGCGCTCCATCGCTCCCAACGCCGGACCTCCCGCTCAAGCAGCCTGCGGATTTATTGCACTGTCCGCTCGTTCACGTCGAATGGGGCTGGGCCGATCTCTCGCCGCCAACCTGGGCCAACTGGCTCAATGCCGCCGGCGTTCCAGTACCCGACACGCTCGCGCCGCTCACCTACTCCCTTTCCTCGATGGCGATTGACGCGGCGGTGCGCGGCAGGGGTATTTCACTCGGTCAGGGACTGTTTGCGATTGACGACCTCAATAACGGCCGGCTCATCGCGCCATTCAAAATCTCGCTGACAATGCCGCGCCCGTACTATCTGGTGTGGCAACCCGGCTCGCTCGATACGCCCGGCGCCCGGCAATTCATCGACTGGCTGATTGCCGAGGCGGAACAGACGAATCGCGACATCGATTCGATGTTCGGCTGATTGCCCGACACCGTTTTCATTCTCGTTTTAGATAATCTATAAACGGTCGACAAATTAAATGGTTTGTCGGCCTCATTGCGTCCTCCTATTCTCGAACGTGGCTTCAGTGCGCCTGCATTGCGTGTCTTTGCAGGATTTGACGCTTGGCGCTCACTACCCACTTTCTAAAGGATCGATGCAACGACATGAACACACCTCGTACAGAATTTCGCGTTCGCGCACAGGAAATCGCTGAAGTGCTGCTCGGCGACGACGATATTTCACTTGAGCAATTCATCGCTGTCGCAAAGTACGGTGCGCGTGTGCATCTTTCTCCCGCGTATTGCGAACGTGTATGCCGCTCCCGCGCACTCGTCGAGCGCTTTCTTCAAGAGAATCGACTCGTCTACGGCGTGACAACGGGATTCGGCGACAACTCGACTCGCGTCGTGCGCCCCGAAGAAGCAGAGCAGCTCCAGTGCAACATCGTCCGCTCTCACGCCGTTTCCGTTGGAGAGCCATTGCCGCGCGAAGTGGTCCGCGCGAACCAGCTGATGATCCTCATTAGCCTGGGCAAGGGTTATTCCGGCGTCACCCTCGAGTTGCTGCAACTCGTCGCCGACCTGCTGAACAACGACATTACGCCGTTCGCGCCGGGAGACGGCTCAGTGGGCTATCTCGGTCCGGAGGCGCACATGGCGCTCGTGCTGATCGGAGAAGGCGAGGCCACCTGGCGCGGCGAACGCGTGAGCGGTTTGCACGCGTTGCAGGGCGCTGGACTCAAGCCCCACACACTGCGATGCAAGGAGGGACTCGCTCTGGTCAACGGGACCACATCGGTCACCGCAATAGCGATGCTCGCGCTCCACAACGCATTAGAAGCCTCCAGGGTCGCGGACATTGCTGCCGCGATGTCCCTGCAGCCGCTCAAAGGCACTACTCGCTCGCTGGATCAGCGTTACCACGCGATCAAGAAGCACCCGGATCAGGCCAACGCGGCTGACAACCTGCGGCGCCTGCTTGCCGGCAGCGCGCTGGCCGAGCGTTTTGTCGATTACCGGCTGCAGGACACTTACAGCCTGCGTGCGATGGCACAGGTGCACGGAGCATCGAAGCGCGCGATAGACGATGCGCGCGCATCGATTCGCAACGAGGTGCGCTCGTCCGGCGACAATCCCGTGATTCATCCGGGCGACGGAGAGGGCCTCGCGATCTCGGGGGCGAACTTCGACGGCACGTTCGTTGGCATTGCGAGCGACCTGCTCTGCATCGCCATGACCAACCTTGCGAAGATCTCCGAACGCCGGACCGATCGCATGGTCAACCCGCACTTCAGCGAGTTGCCGGCCTTTCTCGTCGCGCGCCCTGGCCTCAATAGCGGCTACATGATCACGCAATATACGGCGGCCGGCTTGCTGGGCGAAATGCGCGCCCTCTCTCATCCTGCGACGCTCGACAGCGTCTCCACGAGCGGCAACCAGGAAGACCCGGTGAGCTTCGCCTATCTCGCCGCACGCAAGGCCTACGCAGTCTCGCAGAAGCTCCAGCATGTGCTCGCAATCGAATTGATGACCGCGACTCAAGCACTGGAATTCTTCGATCCGGCCGACGCCTCGCCCGCCACTGCGGCTGTCTATGCGCGCATCAGGCAGGTGGCCGCAAAGGTCGACGACGATCGCTACTTCTATCCCGACATGGTCGCCATTCATCGGCTCGTGGCAGAAGGCGATCTCACAAGCGTTGCCGAAACCATTACGGGCACGCTCCATGCGTAAGCTGCCTGCGACATCTGCTGCACGGCGATAGCGAAGTTTCGAAGGTGCGGGAAATGCGTCCGTAGTGCGTTACAGGTCGCCATTCCTCGCACCTTCCGCATGTAGTTGACCACCCTGCACGATCAATCCCGGCTGCCCACAAAAAAGCCGTCGTCCTTATCGGCACGACGGCAAATCGGAGACTACTCAAGCTCATGCGACGACGATTCGCGCTTCAGGTCGCTATTGCGCTAAAGGGACCATCAAGGCGTAACGTCTGCCTTGAACCATTTTTCGCTCAAGCGCTTGACCGTTCCATCGGCAAGCGCGTCGGCAATGGCTCGATCGAACATCTTCTTCAGATCGGCATCGCTCTTGCGCAGTCCGAGCGCTTCGCCATCGCCCCAGATCGCTCCGCCGATCTTGGGACCGGTCAGACAAAGCGACGCGTTACCCGGCTTTGACAATGCCGATGCATAGTAGGCTGCGTCATCGAACGCGACGTCGATACGTCCCGAAGTCAAATCGATATCGTGGTCCGGTGCGTTCTTGTATTCCCGAATGGTCGCAATGTCTTTGAAATTCTGGTTGATGAAGTTGCTGTAGACCGATCCCGTAACAATGCCGATCGTTTTCCCTTTAAGGCTGGTGCGCAGCAGCGCGACCGCTGACTTGTCCTGGGCTGGAATTCCGGTCAACTTGATCAGTGCCCCATTGGCCGGGCTCTTTGAAAGCATGCCCGGGCATGCTGAAACGAACACCGCCGGTGTATTTGCGTACGGCGCCGAAAAGGCAATGGCCTTCTTGCGCTCGTCGCTGATGGACAGGGCGTCCATGATCACGTCGAACTTGCCCGCATTCAGGCCCGGAATCAAGCCGTCCCAGTCCTGGGCCACGAGCTTGCACTGCACGTGCATTCGCTGGCAAAGGTTCTGGGCCAATTCCGGCTCGAAGCCATCGAGCCTGCCGTCTGGCCGTGTCAGGTTCCAGGGCTCGTAACTGCCCTCGAGGGCGATACTCACGGCCGTGTTCTGCGTCGCCTGCGCTGGCGTGATTGCCATGATGGTCGTGAAAGCTATCGCACCTGCCACGGCTTTTACGAGTCTGCGTTGATTTGCGATCCTATGCATATCTCCTCCTTCGCTGTTGAATTCGAATTCCGCTGCGTTTATTGTCAAGGGTCGCTGGCAAGCACGAGCACCGGCGACTTCGATCGCGATACGCAGGGTATGAAGTACGTTCCCGCCATGCGTTCATCATCCGTCAAATAGCTGTCCCGATGGTCGGGCTCTCCTTCGATCACGCGCATCATGCATGTCCCGCATACCCCGACTTCGCAGGAAGACTCGATCTCGTGCCCCGCTTCGCGAAGACATGCCAATACGGACTTGCCCGACGGAACTTCGACAGTCTTGCCGCACGTGTCCAGCATGACGGCGAACCCGCGCTCGCCGGCCGCGGGCAAGGCCGGCGGCGCAAAGGCCTCCATGTGAACGTTCGCGTCGCCGAGTACGCCGCGAGCCTGCTCCGCGGTCGACTGCATCAGCGCGGCGGGACCGCATACGTACAAGTGCGATTGCGCTTTCGAAGCAGCGAGCACCCTCGCGATGCGCTCGCGCACCGCCTGTGGTGCGAGCGCGGGATGAATTCGTGTTTGCGCGGCCAATGACGAGGCCATGATTTCATTCCGAAAGACCGTATCGGCATCGCTGCGGACAAAATATTCGAATTGGTACGACTTGCCCGACGCTTGCAATGCGTAAGCCATCGAAAGAATTGGCGTAACACCAATTCCCCCGGCTACCAGGATGTGGTGGCTGGCCATATCGTTCACGCCAAAGGCATGCCTTGGCATGCCGATCCGCAACCGGGAGCCGTTGCCTGCATGGCTGCAAAGCCACTCGGATCCACCTCGCGACTCACTCGAGCGTTTGACGGCGATCCGATAATCGGGCGCTTGAGGGTTCGGGCCGCAAAGCGAATATTGACGCACCAACCCGTCCGGAAGGTAGACGTCGACATGCGCGCCTGGCCGATATGCCGGCAGCGGCTGGCCGTCCAGCCGGACCAACTTCAATACGCGCGTGTCGGCCGTCCCGCCCTCGGCCTCACCGACAACGACCTCGATCGTTTCGATCAAAGCGTTCATGACCTCATACTCCTCACTGTCATGACAGCACCGGTTGCAATTCCTGCTCCGCATCGATCATCTTTTTCAACACTCTGCGAAAGCGCAGCGGTGCAGCGTCGGTTTCGATATCGGTATTCGGCGTGCGCTTGTTTTTCATCCCCCGATCGACCGCCGCCAACACGACGAGATCCTCCTTGAACGCAGCGATAAAATCATTGGTCAAGGCGCGACTGGTCGCCATGCAATTCGGGCGAAAGTTGCGCACCTGGAACCAGAAATAACGGCATGTATTCTCGGCAACCGGCGTCACGAAATTGTACGAGTCCATAAGAAATGCACTGGAATGAAGATGCCCTTGTGGAGCACCCGAATTCGCCGGCGCAATGATGTCTCGAATGATCGCGTGAGAGGGATATTGCACTTCGTAATGCTGGAGGCGGTCGGCGCGGCCGGTAAAACTCACGTACGGAATGAAGAACGGCGCGAGTTCGCAATCGAGCATCCAGCGCGACGCAAGCACGCCGTTTTCGACGACGGACATTCTGACCGGCACATCGGCCGTCGCCACATTACCCAGCGACGTCTTGTGCACGTAAGTGACGTGCGAGGGATCGAGCAGGTTATCCGTCATGTACAGGTAATCGCAGTCGACGTCCATGGCCGGGCCCCGATTGATGCCCCATGCGGGGTCGTCGTAATGCGCGACCGGAATGATCGTATCCGGATCGGCCAGCTCGGAGGGGCCCATCCAGATCCAGACCAATCCGTAACGTTCCGCAATGGGATAAGGCTTCACGCACGCACTCGGCGGCGTGCGCGAGAGACCTGGCGCACGCGTGCACGTACCGTCCGCCCCGAATTCCAGCCCGTGATAGCCGCAGCGCAGATGGTTGCCCACCACCTCCCCCATTGAAAGCGGGAGTTTTCGATGGGGACAGGCATCCTCCAGCGCGACGACCGCACGGTCCGCATTTCGATAAAACACGACAGGCTCGCCGAGGATGACACGACCCACTGGCCGGTCGCCGATTTCATCGCTCCAGGCCGCCACATACCATGCGTTGCGCAAATACATTGCCACCTCTTCCGTGTGTAGTTCGTTGTTGGATGGTGGACAGAATAGGAACGGAGATAAACATCGATCAAGCGATTAAATCTAATATCGCGCCTCATTTTTTCTAAACGCATAACAGATATTTTTGTGCCACCATGGCTACGTATCGGGAGTTTCCAGATGACGTCACAGATATTTCAATAAATGGCCTGCACGGAAATTCTGAAATGTGCAGCCTCGTATCGGCAAATCAATAGGAGCACGACGGATGTCCATATTTGAATTACTCGGTTTTGGCAGCGACGGATGGGGCGGCGTACTATTGCTGGCCGCATCGATGACAGTCGCCGTGACGGCGACTGCACTCGCCATAGGGGCGTTGCTTGGCGCGCTCATCACAGCTGCAAAGCTGTCTGGCGTCCGTACTCTTCGAATCGCCGGGGATCTCTACACCACCATTTTTCGGGGCGTTCCAGAACTCCTCGTCATCTATCTGTTTTATTTCGGCGGGTCGACATTCGTCACATCCGTCGGTCAATGGTTCGGTGCGTCGGGCTTCATCGGAGTTTCCCCTTTTCTGATTGGCTCGCTTGCCGTGGGCATGATTTCCGGCGCCTACCAGGCAGAGGTCTATCGCGCAGCGGTGCTCGCTGTTTCGCGCGGCGAACTCGAAGCGGCGCGTGCAGTCGGCATGTCGGCGTCATTGATGATGCGACGCATCCTGATCCCCCAAGTCATCCGTTTCGCGCTCCCGGGGATCGGAAACGTCTGGCAGCTGAGCTTGAAAGATTCCGCTCTCATTTCGGTAACGGGTCTTGCGGAACTATTGCGCACGAGTCAGGTTGCAGCAGGTTCGACGCATCAGTATTTCCTGTTCTTCATCGTGGGCGGCACGCTTTATATGGCGATGACAATGATCTCCAACCGGGTCTTCAATCATGCGGAAGCGCGCGTCGAGCGAACCTTTCGCACCAATTTCGCATGCAACTGACGAGGACGCATCAACATGCATTCCGAATTCGCTTTTCTGTTCGACACCTTCACTCGCCTTCTCGCCGCCGTTCCTGTCACGCTTGGCCTGTTTTTCAGCTCCATTGCGCTTGGCGGCATGATGTCTCTCGTGATCGTAGCGATGCGCGTCTCGCGACACTGGCTGCCGAATCGACTGGCACGCGCGTACATCCTCGTATTTCGCGGCTCGCCGATCCTCATCCAGCTATTTCTGGTCTATTACGGACTCGCCCAGTTCGGTGTAATCCGGCAAAGCTTCGTTTGGCCGCTCCTGCGTGAGCCGTATACGTGCGCCGTGTTGTCTCTTGCACTGTGCACGGCGGGCTACACTGCCGAGATCATCCGCGGTGGACTGCTGGCCGTTCCGCTCGGACAGATCGAAGCGGGCTATTCGATCGGAATGTCCGGATTCACGCTCCTGCGCCGGATCGTCGGCCCCATCGCACTGCGCCAGTGCCTGCCCGCCTATACGACCGAAGCGGTGCTTCAGGTGAAATCGACCGCACTCGCCAGTCTCGTCACGGTATGGGAAGTGACAGGCGTCGCGCAGCAAATCATTCAGCAGACCTATCGCACCAGCGAAGTCTTTCTTTGTGCTGCGCTTATCTATCTGTTTCTGAACTTCATCATCGTACGGTCTTTTGGCTTGCTTGAAGCACGCCTTTCGCGCCACCTTCGTGCTGAGCCCAACCGGTCGTACCCGCAGGCGATGGGTTCGAATTCCACCGCGGCCGTCGCCGATCCACATCGCGTCGCATCGTGACCCATGATTCTTCTTCGGAGATATCCATGAGCAAGCCGCTTCCCACGGCATTGTCGGTTAACAACATTCATAAATCGTTCGGCAAACATAGCGTCCTCAACGGCATCTCTCTCGATGCGTACGAAGGCGATGTGATCTCCATCCTTGGCGCGAGCGGCTCGGGAAAAAGTACATTGCTGCGCTGCATGAACCTGCTGGAAACGCCAGACGACGGCTCGATTTTCCTCGCCGGAGAACAACTCGAACTAGTACGCCGGCGCGACGGCAAGCTGCACGCCGGCAATCGCCAGCAGGTCGACCGTATTCGCTCGCGAATCGGCATGGTGTTCCAGAATTTCAATCTGTGGTCTCACATGACCGTGATCGATAACCTGATTGAAGGACCGGTTCGAGTATTGAAACGCGCTCGTGGAGAAGCAATTGAGGAAGCCGAAACATTACTTGCGAAAGTCGGCCTTGCCGACAAACGCGCGTACTATCCCGCACATTTGTCGGGCGGACAGCAGCAGCGGGTCGCCATAGCACGCGCGCTTGCCATGCATCCGAAAGTCATGCTTTTTGACGAGCCGACGTCGGCGCTCGATCCCGAACTTGTCGGCGAGGTGCTTCGCGTCATGAGAACGCTAGCGGAAGAAGGCCGCACGATGCTGGTGGTGACGCACGAGATGGATTTCGCGCGCCATGTGTCCAACCGCGTGATGTTTCTGCATCAAGGGCAAGTGGACGTTGACGGAACGCCCGGCGAAGTATTCGACGAACTGCGCTCGGATCGCTTCAGGCGATTCGTTTCGAGCCACAAAGACCGCGCCGCGCATTGACAAAGCCCGTCGGGCGATGGAGTGCGAATTTCTCCGGCGGATTACGAGTCCGCATTACCGATCTATATGTGCGAAGTCGCGGCAACGCAACGGTTGCCGCGCACGCAGCCTCGCTCACTGCGTGCATGCTTCATGCAGCACGTTGAGCCTGCGCACCGGGTCCGCCACGAACGGATTGCTTTCGTCCCATGCGTAGCCCGCCAGCACCGCGCTGATCATGCGCCGGATCGACGGGGCCTGCTGCGGGTAGTAAATGATGTCCTGCAACTCGCCCGTGTACCAGCGATCGACGAAAGCACGGAACGTGTCGATGCCCTTGCGCAAGGGCACATCGTATTCGGCATGCCAGTCCACCGTTTCGCCCGCAAGCGCGCGCGCCAGCACCTCCACAGCCAGATGCGCCGATCGCAACGCGATAGTGACGCCCGACGAAAATACCGGATCGAGAAACTCGCCCGCGTTGCCGAGCAGCGCATAGCCTGCCCCATGCAGGCTTGCGACGTTGGCCGAATAACCGCTGATCTGCCTCACCGGCATCAGGAACGGCGCGTCGCCGATCAGGCGGTTCAACGTCGGCTCCTCGCGAATCAGCGTGCGCAGGCGCGCCTCGCGTTCGGCCTCCGGGACGTCGAGGAACGCCGCCTCGGCCACGCATCCCACCGAGGAGCGGCCGCCCGCGAGCGGAATCATCCAGAACCACACGTCGCGATGCTCGGGGTGCGTCGCGACGCAGATCTTGTTGCGATCGAACGCGTCGAGCGCCAGCCCGTCGCGCACATGGCTGAAGATCGCCGTGCGCGTCGGCTGGCGCGTGGGCGCTTCGAGATCCAGCAGTCGCGGCAACACGCGGCCGAAGCCGCTCGCGTCGAGCACGAAGCGGGCGCGGACTTCGTAGCGCGCATCGCTCTCGTCGGCCACTTCCAGCACCGGCGCAGCGCCCGTGCGCATGGCCAGCACGGTATGGCCGAAGCGCACTTCGGCGCCTTGCTGCGCGGCGCAACCGATCAGCACTTCGTCGAATTTCGCGCGCTCGACCTGATAGGTCGTGCCCCAACCTGCCGAGTGCTTGTCGCGGAAGTCGAATGACGACGCACGATCGCGCCACACGAAGTGAGCACCGTTCTTGTACTGAAAGCCCGCCTCCACCACGGCCTGCAACATGCCGGCTTCTTCGAGGTAGGCCATGCTTTGCGGCAACAGGCTCTCGCCGATAGAAAAGCGCGGGAAATGCTGGCGTTCCAGCACGAGCACCGAATGCCCGGCTTTGCGCAATAGCGCGGCCGCCACCGCGCCGGACGGGCCGGCGCCAATGATCGCCACATCCACGGTTTCGTGCCGCGTCGCGAGGGGCTGGGCTGCTTCTGCGGGGTTATGTTCCATTCGTCGTTCCGTCCTTTGGTGCTAAATTTTCTGTGCGTTCTATCGTGCCGTTAATGACGACGCGTTTCATCAGACCATTCCGCCGTTCACGCCGATCACCTGGCGGGTGACATACGAGGCCGCATCCGACATCAGGAAGCCGACTACGGCCGCCACTTCGGCGGGCTGTCCGACGCGATTCATCGGCACAGCCTTCAGCGCGTGCTCGAGCGGCACATTGTCGAGCATGCCGGTGTCCACGAGCCCGGGCGCGACGCTGTTGACCGTGATGTTGCGCGTGGCCAGTTCCACCGCCAGCGCCTTGGTCGCGCCGATCAGGCCAGCCTTGGCCGCGCTGTAATTGACCTGGCCGCGATTGCCGGTCACGCCCGACACCGACGACACCGTCACGATGCGGCCGCCCTTGCGCGCGCGCACCATCGGCATGATCAGCGGATGGACCACGTTGTAGAACGCGTCGAGGCCCGTTTCCAGCACGATGTCCCAGTCTTCGTCGGTGAGCGCCGGAAACGCCGCGTCGCGCGTCACGCCCGCGCAGCAGACGATGCCGTAGTACGGGCCGTGCGCAGCCACGTCCGCTTCGAGTATCGCGCGGCACGCGGCACGGTCGCGCACGTCGAATTGCAACACGCTGGCCGTGCCGCCCTGCGCGACGATATCTGCCAACACGGCCTGCGCTTCGTTGAGGCCGGTGCGGCAATGCACGCTGACGGCAAAGCCGTCCGCGGCCAGTTGTTGCGCGATCGCTCGGCCAATGCCGCGGCTCGCGCCGGTGACGAGAACACGCCGGCTCATGGTCAGTCATTCTCCTCGATAAAATTCCAAAAAATATTCGACTGAACGGATCGAAACGCGCACAAGGGGCAAGTTCGACTCCGAATACGCGCTCGAGCGCGCAGTCGGTAAAATGCGAGCTATTTTCGCGCTGTTTCAATCGCCCACGCCAGTCCTCTTCTCCCCCCTTTTTCATGCTCTCCCTCTCGACCGCCGGACTGATGGCCTTGAGCTGCGCGATCGTGCTCCTCATGCCGGGCCCCACCAACACCCTGCTCGCCGCCGCCGGGCTAAGGCAGGGCGTGCGCCGCTCGGCGCCCCTCACCGCTGCGGAGCTTGCCGGCTACCTCGTTTCGATTTCGCTTTGGGGCATTTGCTTCACCCACGCCTCGCATTCAATGAGCTGGCTGCCCAAGCTCCTGCGAGTGGCCAGCAGCATCTACCTTGCGTGGCTCGCCATTCGCCTGTGGCTCACGGCGAAGTCGGTTTCGTGCTCGGCTACCGGCGTCGTCAGTGCGCGTTCGCTATTCTGCGCAACGGTGCTCAATCCCAAGGCGACGCTGTTCGCGGGCTCGATTTTTCCTCCCGCAGCGTTTTCAAGCCCCGCAACGTGGCTCGCGGCCATGGCGATCTTCTCGGCCCTGCTGGTACCCATTGGCCTCGTGTGGATCGCCATCGGCGCCGCGCCTCGCAACGGGCGCGTGCCGAGCATTCGGCCCGCGCTGGTTCAGCATTGCGCAGCGGTGGTAGTGGCGACCTTCTCCGTGTCGCTGATGTGGCCGCTCGTTCGCTAGCGGTTGGACACTGCTCGTTACCCTGGTGACCTGCTAGCTAGTCTGCGCGTAGCCCCGGAGTTGTCTGGCTGCAACACGTGCAATGCCAGAAGCATGATCCTGACTAGGATAAATCCGAAAGTTCATTGAAACAGGCAATTTGACGTTTATTGAGATGCCACCCCTGTAAGGATTTCGAAAAATCTACGGGGTGACGGGATGAACCTGAGTTACAGGCTGGTGTTTTCGCGCGTGCGCAATATGCTCGTGGCTGTCGAGGAAACGGCCACCGCAGCGGGAAAACGGGGCAGCGGCGAGGCATCGATTGCAACCGCCTTGGTGCTGGCGGGTTTCGCATTGGGTGCGCAAGCGCAGATCGCGCCGGGCGGCGCGAACGCACCGGGCGTGATCCAGACCCAGAACGGCCTGGATCAGGTGAACATCAACCGGCCTTCGGGCGCGGGCGTGTCGGTCAACACGTACAACCGCTTCGACGTGCAGCAGCGCGGCGCGATCCTCAACAACTCGCCCACCATGGTGCAGACGCAGCAGGCGGGCATGATCAACGGCAACCCGAATTTCGCGCCGGGCCAGGCCGCACGGATCATCGTCAATCAGGTGAATGGCGCGGGGCCTTCGCAGCTGAACGGGCATCTCGAGGTGGCGGGGAACCGGGCCGAAGTGGTTATCGCGAACCCTTCTGGCATAGCCGTGAACGGCGGCGGGTTCATCAACACGTCGCGCGCCGTTCTCACTACCGGTACGCCGAACTATGCGGCCGATGGTTCGCTCTCCGGATTTAATGTCACCGGCGGCAACATCACGGTCAGCGGCGCGGGGCTGAATGCGTCGAATGTCGATCAGGTCGATTTGCTGTCGCGTGCGGTGCAGGCCAATGCCGCTATCTACGCGAAGAATCTGAATGTCGTGACGGGCGCGAACCGCGTCGATCACGATACGCTCGCGGCCACGCCGATTGCGGGCGATGGCCCCGCGCAGGGGGTTTCCATCGACGTGAGCCATCTCGGCGGCATGTACGCGAACCGCATCGTGCTGGTGGGCACGGAGCTGGGCGTGGGGGTGTCGACCCGGGGCGTGCTCGCGGCGCAGGCGGGCGATCTGGTGCTGACCTCGGCGGGCAAGCTCGTGCTGGCGGGCCAAACCAGCGCGAGCGGCAACATCGGCGCAAGCGCGCGCGATGGCATCGATAACAGCGGCACGACTTACGCGCAGCAGGGTTTGAGCGCGAGCACAGCAGGCGCGTTCACGAATAGCGGTACGCTGGCCGCACAGCAGAACGTTTCCGTCAACGCGGGCAGCGTTGCGTCGAGCGGGACGATTGGCGCGGGCGTGAACGGCGATGGCGTCGTGACCCAGGCGGCAAGCCTGAGCGTCACGTCGTCGGGCGCGCTCACGGCGACGGGCCACAACCTCTCGGGCGGCAACGCCGCTTTTTCCGGCAACGGCCTGAATCTCGCGGGCAGCAACACGTCGGCCACGAGCAGCATGGCGCTGAGCGCGGGCGCGGGCGACGCGTACCTTTCGGGCGCGACCGTCAAAGCGGGCAGCACGCTTGCGGCCACTGCGGCAGGCACGCTCACGACCGATCATGCGGCAATCTCTTCCGGCAGCACGCAAACGCTCGATGCAGGGGCAATGTCGAACCGCGACGGTCAGGTCGTTTCGGGCGGCGCACTCAATACGAATGTCGGCGGCACGCTGAACAATCAGGGCGGCACGATGCAGTCGGCAGGTCCGCAAAGCGTGTTCGCGGGCTCTCTGGACAATTCCACAGGCCATATCCTGTCGCTCAACGGCAACGGATTGAACCTCGGCGTGGCGAGTACGCTCCTGAACGGCCCCGGTGGCGTGATCGGTGGCAACGGCAATGTTCTGGCAAACGCTTACCGGCTCACGAACCTGGGCCAGATCTCCGCGCTCGGCCACGCCACGCTTTCGGCATGGGACCTCGTCAACCATGGTGCGACGACCGCTGGCGGCGCGTTGAGCGTAAGCGCAACAGGGGCGCTCTCCAATGCAGGCGGTACGTTCTCGGGCGCAGCGGCGACCGTTTCCGGCGCATCCATCGACAACACCAGGGGCAACATCAACGGCGACACGCTCGCCCTCTCGGCAACCAGTGATCTGATCAATGCCGACGGCTCGATCTCGCAATCGGGAACGGCCGCGCAAACCCTTTCCGCCGGCGGCCGGATCGACAACACGGGCGGCACCATCGCAAGCAACGCGGCGGACCTGACTGTCCACGGTGCGAGCATCACGAACGATAGCGGCACCATCCAGCATGCGGGTGCCGGCAGGCTTAACGTCAGTGGTACGAATAGAATCTCGAACATCTCGGGCAGAATGGTCACGAACGGTTCGGCCAGCATCACGGGCTCGACGGTGGACAACACGCGCGGGATCGCGACCGCGCAGCAACACCTGAACGCGCAGGCGCAAACGGTCATCAACGAAAGCGGCACGATGGCCGCGGGCCAGGCGCTCGCCGCCACCGCTTACGGAACGCTCGACAATCGCGGCGGCTCGATCACAGCGACGACCACGGCCGTATCCGGCGCGTCAGTCGACAATTCGAACGGCGATATCGAAGGCGGCTCGGTCGCGGTTTCGACGTCCGGCGATCTCGTGAACCAGGGCGGCAAGATCGTCCAGTCGGGCGCGGGTGCGCAGTCCATCACGGCTGGCGGAAAGCTAGACAATTCGAACGGCGGGCAGATCGCGTCGAATGCACAAGACCTCATGGTTGCTGGCGCAACGATTAACAACGATGAAGGCAAGGTACTGCACGCCGGTAACGGCAAGCTGGACGTGAAGGCCCCTGGCGAGGTGTCGAACGTGAACGGCCAGATTGCGTCGAATGGCTCGGCCAGCATCATGGGTTCGATGGTGGACAACAGGCGCGGAACCATAACCGCGCAGCAACACCTGAACGCCCAGGCGCAAGCGCTCATCAACGAGAGCGGCAAGATGGCCGCCGGCCACGCGCTCGCGGCCACCGCTTCCGGCACGCTCGACAATCGCGGCGGCTCGATCACCGCGACGACCACGGCC
The DNA here is from genome assembly GCF_000785435.2 of Paraburkholderia sacchari. Classification (GTDB taxonomy): domain Bacteria; phylum Pseudomonadota; class Gammaproteobacteria; order Burkholderiales; family Burkholderiaceae; genus Paraburkholderia; species Paraburkholderia sacchari. The sequence continues at coordinate 172,292 of NZ_JTDB02000012.1, forward strand.
GTATCCGCCGCATCGGTCGACAACTCGAGCGGCGATATCGAAGGCGACTCGGTCATGGTCTCGACGCCCGGCGATCTCGTGAACCAGGGCGGCAAGATCGTCCAGTCGGGTGCGGGCGCGCAGTCCGTCACGGCAGGCGGAAAGCTCGACAATTCTAACGGCGGAAGGATAGCGTCGAACGCACAAAGTCTTGCGGTTGCGGGCGCAACTATTTACAACGATGGCGGCAAGATATTGCACGCCGGAAGCGGCAAGCTCGACGTAACGGCCACAGGCAACGTATCGAACGCGGGTGGCGAAATCGGTACGAACGGTTCGGTGTCGGTCGCGGGATCGACCGTCGACAACAGCGATGGCGCGATTACGGCGAAGCACGACGCAAGCGTTGCAGGGCAAGCGGTCGTGAACAAAAACGGCACGATAGGCGCGGTCAACGGCCTCTACGCGAAGGCGGCCGGCGTGCTCGACAACCGCGGCGGCGCGCTCATTGGCGCAACGACCACAGTTTCGGGTTCGTCCATCGACAATACGAACGGCGACATCGAGGGTACGGCCGTCTCCGTCTCGACACCCGGCGACCTGGTGAACGAAAACGGCACCATTGCCCAATCGGGTACGGGCGTGCAAACCATCACGGCAGGCGGCACGCTCGACAACTCGAACGGCGGAAGGATCGCCACGAACGCCAGCGACCTCTCGGTCAGGGCCGCGCAAATCAACAACGACGGCGGGTCCATGACGCACGCGGGCACTGGCACGCTCGACGTTACGGCAACGGGTGCGCTCTCGAACATCAGCGGCCAGATCGCCTCGAACGGCTCGGTCGCGACGCAGTCCGCGAGCCTCGACAACACGAACGGCAACGTGAGCGCACAGCGCGCCGCGCGGATCGCCGCAACGAACGGCATCGTCAACCGCAACGGCCTCATGTACGGCCAGGACCATCTGTCCGCCAGCACCAGCGGCAATTTCGACAACACCGAAGGCTCAGCACAGTCCGGGGGAGATCTCGCGCTCGAAGCTGGCGGCGCCCTGCTGAACCGAGGCGCGCATGGCACGATGAACATCGCCGCCAGCGCGATCGACAACGCGAGCGGCGCACTCACGAACGCCGGCGACGGCGCAACGACCGCCAGTGCGTCAGAGATCGACAACACGGCCGGCACGCTGGGCGGCAACGGCGATCTGACGCTGAACGGCCAGACACTCGACAACGGCAGCGGCGGTCAGGTCGTCGCGGGCGGCGCAGGCAATCTCGCCATCGCGGGGACTATCCGGAACGGAGGCGGCACAGTGTACGGCGGCAAAGGGCTGAACGTGGGCCAGGCCACCACCGCCGTCATCAACGATGGCGGCGCGATACTCGGCGGCCTCGACGTATCGGCGAATGTCGCCTCGTTCTCGAACCAGAACGGCAGCGTGCGCGCGAATCGCGACATCGCCGCAAGCGGCGCAATTAGCGGCGACGGCGAAATGACCGCCAGCCGCAACCTCTCGCTCGACATCGCCGGCGACTACACGACCGGCGCGGCCAACCGCCTGAACGCCGATGGCGATATGTCGATTCATGCAGGAGGCACGCTCACCAACACGGGCGAACTCGCGGCAGGCGGCGCGCTAAACGCAAGCGGCACGAACGTCGTGAACGTGGCCGGCGCGGACATGAATTCGTCGGCAACCACCGTGACGGCCTCGGACACCATCACGAACGCGGGTCTGATCGAAGGCGATGCGGTCAAGACGCGCAGCGCGACGCTGGAGAACACGGGCGGCATCATCGGCAACACGGTCGTGATCGACGCAAACGACGTGACGAACGCCGGTGCGGCAGCCGTGATCGCGGGCGCGCAGCAAGTCAGCATTCATGCTTCGGACTCCGTCACGAATGCGGATGGCGCGCTCATTTACAGCGCGGGCAATCTGGAAATCGCCAGAGACGGCGCCCGCGACGCATCGGGCATGCTCGCCAATCAGACCGGCACGCTCACCAACCGCGCAGCCGACATCGAGGCCGAAGGCGACATCGATATCGCGGCGCACACGGTCGACAACATCAGGACGGGCGCGCAGACCGAGGCTGGAACGCCCGAGAGTTCATCGAGTTCGCTCACGCTGTGGACGGCGGGTCTGGGCAGCGACTTGTCGTCCTGGGTGTTTTCCACCTACCAGAGCCTCAGCTACCCGCAATGGCGATGGAATCCTGGCGCTATCGGCACGGAAGTGCTCCAGAAACTTGCGCGGCCTGTCACGGTAACGCTCCCCGCCTCGCAGGTCACGGACATCGACACCTCGACGCAGTCGTTCTCGCTGACCGCGCCGCTGACCGACCGGTACATGGACTCGAACGGGCCGAATGGCGTGTGGAGCGAGCGCACTATCACCAGCAACCCGACGCAGTACTACCAGAGCCTGACGCAGAACGCGGACGGCACGGTAACGATCGCGTTCTGGCCGGACTGGGACGCGAAGACCCAGATCCGCCCCGATCAGGCCGTGGACATGATCCGCTACGAAGCCAATGGGGACAATCACGACTACGTTCCGGTCATCATCACTACGACCACCACCACGCAGACCGACCGGATCGTGAGCGCGGGCACCGCGGCGCAAATCATCGCCCAAGGCACCATCAGCATCAATTCGGACGGCGGTTCGATCAACAACGAATCGTCCACCATGGCCGCGGGCGGCGATCTCGTGCGCCGCGCCATGGGCGGCAGCGTGAACGACACCGGCACGGTGCTCCAGCAGACCGGCACGCAGATCGTCGAAGGAACGTACTTCTGGCACCAGAAAAGCGGTGGCGACTCGAAAACCCAGACGATATCGCAAGCCGCCATCCCCCTCGCGCCGACGACGGTGGATGCACTGCCCGCGATTGCCACCTCCAACCGGACCGTGCAGACCGACGCGCAGATCATCACCATCAACTCGGTGGACCGGCACGGCGAGACCGTCACCGGCTCGGGTGTCGCGGGCGGGGACGCCACGGGCACGCAGCTCGGCAGCGTCACGACCAACGGCAGCACGACATCGGTGGCGGGCGTGACCGGCCAGGGCGGCAGTGCGACGTCGGTCGCAGGCGTGAGCGGTCAGGACAGCCAAACACCGACGGTGAATGCGACCGACGATCAGACCTCGAAGCCGCAGACACTCGGCACGGCCAGCGGCGGCATCCCCGACCTGAAGCTGCCGGTAAATGGCCTCTACACCTACCAGAGCGCGCCGGATGCCGGCTACCTGATCGAGACCAACCCGCGCTTCACGAGTTACACGAAGTTCATCTCCAGCGACTACATGCTCGATCAGCTCGGGCTCGATCCGCAACGAACCGCGAAACGCCTGGGCGACGGCTACTACGAGACCATGCTCATCCGCAACCAGGTCACGCAACTCACTGGCCGCGCGATGCTCGCGGGCTATGCCGACAACCTCGCCGAGTACACTGCGCTGATGAACAACGGCGTGAAATATGCGAAGGATTTCGGTCTTGCGCCCGGTGTGGGCCTGAGCAGCGCGCAGATGGCGCAACTGACGACCGACATGGTCTGGCTCGTCAGCCAGAGCGTGACGCTGCCCGACGGCTCGCAACAGGACGTGCTGGTGCCGAAGCTTTATCTCGCGCAGTCGAACACCGTCGACCTGAAGTCCAGCGGCGCGCTGGTGGCGGGCAACCAGGTCATCCAGAACGCAACGGGCGAGTTCAGCAACAGCGGGCACGTCGTGGGCGACGTGGCCACCACCGTCATCGGCAACACGGTCACGAACCGGGGTGTGATCGGTAGCGGCGGCACGACCACGGTTTCGGCCGTGCAGGACGTGAACAATATCGGCGGGCGCATCGGCGGCGTGGATACCATCGTTGCAGCAGGCCGCGACATCAACAACGTGAGCACCACCGCAATGGCGTCCGTGAGTGCCGACGTGCCGGGATTCCATTCGAGTGCGAGCGGCATGGCGGTTCAGTCGGTGGCGGCGATATCGGGCTCGAACAGCGTGAGCGCCGTCGCCGCGCGCGACGTGAAGCTGGCGGGCTCGGCCATCGCCTCGGGCGGCGACACGACCGTCGCAGCAGGCCGCGACATCGACGCGGGGACGGTCACACTCACGGCGACGCACGACGCCGGAACGACGGACGGCCTGAACGGCAGGCACGTCGTGGCGACCCATGAAGCCGGCAGCGCCATCACCGGCGCGGGCAACGTGACGACCCTCTCGGGACGCGATACGACGCTCACGGGTTCGAGCGTCGCCGCAGGCGGCGACGTGGCAATGGGCGCAGGCGCAAACCTGACGGTGACGGCGGCGAAGGACACCGCCTCATACAGCGGCCAGTCGATGGGCGGCAGCATCGCGCAGTCGAAGCGTTCGAGCTACGACGAGCGGGTGCAGGGCAGCAGCGTCAGCGCGGGCGGCAACACGACGCTCGCCGCCGGCCAGGGCGGCAGCGGCGACCTGAACATCATGGGCTCCAGCGTCACGGCGGCAACCGGCGCAACGACTATTGCCGCAGCCGGCGACGTCAACATCGGCGGCGTCACGGAAACGCACGATGCGCAGTCCTGGTCGCATCACGATTCCTCCGGCTTCCTCTCCAGGACGCAGACCACGGACGCAGCGGAATCGCATCAGGTCGTCACGATCGGCTCGACGCTGGCCGGCGATTCCGTGAACGGCGCGGCCGGGCACGACATGACGATCAGCGGCTCGACGGTGGCGGCCACGAATGACGTGAACCTCGCGGCGGCGAACAACCTGAGCGTGACCACGACGCAGGACACCCGCCAGAGCAGCACCTTCCACGAGGAGAAGAAGTC
>NZ_JTDB02000002.1 GCF_000785435.2 Paraburkholderia sacchari
TCTCGAAACCGGTCGCTCACTCAAAGCTGACAGGTTCTGAATCAAATTCAAAAACCTGACTTACTTTTGTGTGAGACTCTTGATACTTTCGCTACTCCCGGCCATTCCCGAAAGAATCACCAGGTCACGAAACCCATCAAGCGCCCACACTTATCGGCTGTAAATTTTTAAAGATCGCGTCGCACAAGGCACCGGAACAGCTTCGAACTACCCGGCGCTTTCTGCGTTGCTGCGTCAGCAGCAGAGAAACGAGATTATGCAGACTCTCTGGCGTTTCGTCAACATCTTTTTTAACGTCACCGTTTAAAAACTGAAGACTTTCCCGCCCCCCCGCCGTTTCTCGCGGCGGGCTTCGCTGGCATACATCGGCTGGCGAAGGGGGCGAATCTTAGCGCTAGCGAAGCCGGCGCGCAAGCCCCTCTGCACAAAATCCTTACTTCCCGCTCAGCGCCGCCAGCGGCACGGCGTTCGCCATCGCCGCGTAGCCCGCGTCGCTCGGGTGAATATGATCGCCGCTGTCGTATTCGCTGCGCAGGCGCAGCGGGTCCGCTGGGTTGCGCAGCGCCCCATCGAAGTCCACCACGCCGTCGAACGCATGGCTCGTGCGGATCCACTCGTTCACCTGCGCACGGATTGCTTCGCGCTCCGGCGGCAGTGCCGCGGGCGTGAGCGTTGCACCGAGAATGCGCACGCCGCGGGCATGCGCCGCCGCAATCACGCGGCGATACCCTGCGATCAGGTCATCGGCATTCACGCGCGTGTGCGGGAAATCGCAGTCGAGGCCAGAACGCGCCGGCATCGCCTGGAAGTTGATGTCGTTGATGCCAATGAGCAGCACAGCCGTCCGCACGCCCGGGCGCAGCGCGTCGCGCTCGAAGCGCCGCTCGAGCGCCTCGCCATAGCAAGGAGAATCGCTCAACAGACGGTTGCCGCTGATCCCCATGTCGATCACGGCCAGACTGGCGCCCTGCTCGCGGACGAGACGACGCGCCAGCGCATCGGGCCAACGCCGGTTTTCATTGAGCGAAGAGCGCATGCCGTCGGTGATGGAGTCGCCGATCGCGGCAATCGTCGACGCCCCCGGCGCGTCCACCGCCAACCCCGTCACCCACGCGTATTGCGTGAAGCGCTGGGTGAACGCGCCGGTCGACGAATCAGCCACGTGGTCGCCGGGCCGGGACACATAATTCAACTGGCTCGCCACCCGATGCCAGGCGACCATCTTCTGCTGCGGTCCCATATAGGTGCTGACCGCGTACGGCGCGCCACGCTTCAGGCCGATTCGAACCGGATCGCTATCGAGCTCGGCGCCGGGCGGCAATGACACCGACGCCCGCCCACCAAACGTCACTCGCACCGTTCCAGCCTCGCTGACCGCCGCGCCGCCGGCCGACGGCGCAATCGCCATTGCCTCGATCACGAGTGGCGTGCGTCCATAGAGATTGCTGATATGCACGCGAGCGACCTCGCCACCAAGCGTCGGATAGACGATCTGCCTGACGGTGCGGCCGGCGACATCCGGGGCGCGATACAGCGGCGGCAGCGCATCGCGCTGGGGAATGGACTGGAGCGGCGTCGCCCAGCTCGTCACCCATGGGGCGCCGGGAGGCTGTTCGGCAAAAACACGTGCGGAAAAAGCGAGTGCAACGAGCAGCGCGGAAGCAGCCGCGGTGGTGGCGAGGGAAATCTTCATCCGGAAACGAGAGGGAGTAAGCGGGCAAAGCGCCCATTGTGCCGCATAGCCGGCTCACGACCTTCCATCGTCATGACAAAACCGTGCCCCCGACGTTAGTGCATGCCACGCGCGAAATCGGCCTCGCCCAGTTGTCTATCTACTAAAACTCAGTAGCGAAGCATCCGATGTTCGCCTGCGACTCGAACCCTTTTTTGACAAAGCGCAAAAAATTGATTTACCGACCGGTCGGTTGGTTTATACTGCGCCATACCCAACACCGAAGAGAGCGTCTCCATGTACACGCAATCCCTCGATATTCCCGGCAATGTCGCCCCGCTCGATGCTGACGCGGCGTCGCCAGAGCAGGCGCAGTTCGACGCCATCATGGCCGCGGACGGCAAGATCGAGCCGCAGGACTGGATGCCCGAAGCCTATCGCAAGACGCTCGTGCGCCAGATTTCGCAGCATGCGCACTCGGAAGTGGTCGGCATGCTGCCGGAAGGCAACTGGATTTCGCGTGCGCCGAGCCTCAAGCGCAAGGCCATCCTGCTCGCCAAGGTCCAGGACGAAGCGGGCCACGGCCTCTATCTCTATAGCGCAGCGGAAACGCTCGGCGTTTCGCGCGACCAGTTGGTCGATGCGCTCCACGCTGGCAAGGCCAAGTATTCGAGCATCTTTAATTATCCGACGCCCACGTGGGCCGATGTCGGCGTGATCGGCTGGCTGGTCGATGGCGCCGCAATCATGAACCAGATCCCGCTGTGCCGCTGCACCTACGGGCCGTATGCACGCGCGATGATCCGCATCTGCAAGGAAGAGTCGTTCCACCAGCGTCAGGGCTTCGACGCCCTGCTCGCCATGATGCAAGGCACCGAAGCGCAGCGTGAACTGGTCCAGCAGGCGGTGAACCGCTGGTGGTGGCCGGTGCTGATGATGTTCGGCCCGAGCGACGCCGATTCGGTCCACAGCAACCAGTCGGCCAAATGGGGGATCAAGCGCATCTCGAACGACGATCTGCGCCAGAAGTTCGTCGATGCCACGGTCGAACAGGCCAAGGTGCTCGGCGTCACACTGCCCGACCCCGATCTGAAATGGAACGAGGCACGCGGCCATTACGACTACGGCGTAATCGACTGGGAAGAATTCTGGCGCGTCGTGAACGGCGACGGCCCGTGCAATCGCGAGCGTCTCGGCACGCGCGTGAAAGCGCACAACGAAGGCGCATGGGTGCGCGAAGCCGCCCTCGCCCACGCCGAAAAACAGCGTCAGCGCGCCGCAAAGCACGCCGCGTAACCCATACACAGGAAGCAAGGAGATCCACGGTGAACAAGGAATGGCCGATCTGGGAAGTGTTCGTGCGCAGCAAACAGGGCCTCGACCACAAGCATTGCGGCAGCCTGCACGCCAGCGACGCGTCGATGGCGCTGCGTATGGCGCGCGACGTCTACACGCGCCGTCAGGAAGGCGTGAGCATCTGGGTGGTGCCGTCCTCGGCGATCACGGCTTCGGATCCGAGCGAGAAGGCGGAGCTCTTCGAACCGGCTGGCGACAAGATCTACCGCCACCCGACGTTCTATACGCTGCCCGACGAAGTCAACCACATGTAAGAGCGCCAACATGACGACGCCCACGCAAGAACATCTGGCGTATGTGCTGCGCCTCGCCGATACCGCGCTGATCCTCGGTCAGCGCAACACGGAATGGTGCGGCCACGGCCCGATTCTCGAAGAAGACATCGCGCTCGCCAACATGAGCCTCGACCTGATCGGCCAAGCGCGCCTGCTCTACACGCACGCTGCCACGCTCGAAAAGGCGCTCAACGGCCGCGAACGCACCGAGGACGATTACGCCTATTTCCGCGCCGAGCGCGAGTTCGCGAATTACACGCTCGCGGAATTGCCGCACTTCGGCCCGCTCGTCGGCACCACGCATTCGGCCAACGATTACGCCGTGACGATTGTGCGCAACTTCCTCTACGCCTCGCTGATGGCGCATCTGTGGACCGCGCTGCTGCGTTCCGCCGATCCGCAACTGGCCGCGATCGCCGAACGCTCGATCAAGGAAACGCGCTATCACGTCCATCACGCGCGCGAATGGCTGATCCGCTTAGGCGACGGCACCGAGGAATCGCATCGCCGCGCTCAGGCCGCGCTCGACTGGCTGATGCCATACACGCGCGAGTTCTTCAGCACCGATGCAGTGGAAGCGGCTGTCGCCGAAGCCGGCATCGCGCCGCTTGCCGCGCAGCTCGAAGCCGCGTGGCGCGCGGACGTGGAAGCGGCGCTCGAAGAGGCGACGCTCACGGTGCCCGCGCCGGTCAAGCACGTCACAACCGGCAAGCTCGGCGAGCACTCGGAGCACATGGGCTACGTGCTTGCCGAGATGCAGAGCCTCGCGCGTCAGCATCCGGACGCACGCTGGTAAGCCGCCCAAGTACCCACGCCTGAAGAAAGGAAGTCACGATGCAAGCGACAGCAGATCAAGCGCTCGAGCGCGCCTGGAAAGCGCTGGAATCGGTGCCCGATCCGGAAATTCCAGTCGTGTCGATCCGCGAACTGGGCATCCTGCGCGACGTGCGCCGCGCCGCCGACGGCCAGATCGAAGTGGTCATCACGCCCACGTACTCGGGCTGCCCGGCGATGTCGCAGATCGCCGAAGACGTCGCGCACGCGCTCGACGTCGCCGAACTCGCGCCGTATCGCATCGCAACGACCTTGACGCCCGCGTGGACCACCGACTGGATCACCGACGAAGCGCGCGAGAAGCTGCGCGCCTACGGCATCGCGCCGCCCACGGGCAACTGCGGCTCCACCCAGCAAGCGGGCGAACAGACCATCACCTTCATGGCGAAACCGAAGCCGCTGCCCGCGCCCGCCTGTCCGCACTGCGGCTCGCACCATACCGAGCGCCTCGCGCAATTCGGCTCGACCGCGTGCAAGGCGCTGTACCGCTGCATCGACTGCCGCGAACCCTTCGACTACTTCAAACCGTACTGATATGGCCACTCCGCAATTCCATTCGCTGCGCATCCGCGAAGTGCGGCCCGAAACCGCGGACGCGGTCTCTGTCGCTTTCGAAGTCCCGCCCGAGCTGCGCGACGCGTATCGCTTCACCCAGGGGCAGTTCGTCACGCTCAAGACCCACATCGAAGGCGAGGAAACGCGACGCTCGTACTCGATCTGCGTCGGCGTGACCGATTACGACCGCGACGGCGAGTTGCGCATCGGCATCAAGCGCGTGCGCGGCGGCCGCTTCTCGAACTTCGCGTTCGAGCAGCTTGCACCGGGCCACGAAATCGATGTGATGACGCCCGATGGCCGCTTCTTCACGCACCTGAACGCCGAGCACGGCAAGCACTATGTGGCGTTCTCGGGCGGCTCGGGCATCACGCCCGTGCTCGCGATCATCAAGACGACGCTGGAAACAGAGCCGCGCAGCGCGTTCACGCTGGTCTACGGCAACCGCAGCGTCGACCAGATCATGTTCGCCGAAGAGCTGGAGGACCTGAAGAACCGTTACATGGACCGGTTCCGGCTCTACCACGTGCTTTCCGACGACCTCCAGGACGTCGAGCTCTTCAACGGCGTGCTCGATCAGGCCAAATGCGCGGAGTTCCTCGCGACGCTGCTGCCGGCCGACGAAATCGACGAAGCGTTCATCTGCGGCCCGGCGCCGATGATGGATGCCGCCGAAGCCGCGCTCAAGGAAGCTGGCGTGCCGCAGCAGAAGGTGCACGTCGAGCGCTTCGGGTCGCCGCTGCCGCAAGCGGGCGTGCCCGCGGTCGAGATCACCGAAAGCACGCCGGCCGCCGATCTGGAGATCGTCATCGATGGCAAGAAGCGCAAGCTGCGTCTGCCGTACGAGGGCGTGAGCCTGCTCGACGTCGGCCTGAAAGCAGGGCTCGCGCTGCCCTACGCGTGCAAGGGCGGTGTGTGCTGCACCTGCCGCGCGAAGGTGCTCGAGGGCGTTGTGAAGATGGACAAGAACTACACGCTGGAAGAGCAGGAAGTCCAGGATGGTTTCGTGCTCACGTGCCAGTGCCATCCGGTCAGCGAGCGCGTGGTGGTGAGCTTCGACGAACGATGATGAAAGCGGCGGGGGCCTGTTCGCGCCCCGTCACACGGTCCAGCATCATCAGGATGGGGGAATAAGCCTTAGATCGACGCCAAGCTTTCGGCCCTCAGGCGATCCGCTTACACTAGGGGCCGCCCGCTGGTGTTGCAGCGCAACGCTGCACGCTCGCGGGCGGCCCCTTTTGTCTTTGGCGCGCTTTCAGGCGCCTTCGGCATTCGCCCCGAACGCAACGAGTTGTCGATGACCACGATTCACCTCATCCACGGCGAGCCGGCAGCAGCTGCGCTGCGCCAGGCCCTTCTGGCCAGCGAAGCTCCGCGCGGCGGCGAAACCGCCCCTGCAGCGTGCACGGCCGGGCACGTGATCGCACTGGCCGACGACCTGACGGTCGGGCCGCTGCGCGACATCGACGAGGCCGGCGACCCGGGCGCGGCACAGCGCGCGGCTTTCTGGCAGCGCCTCGGCGGTGTATCGGAGATGCTCGTGCAGGACGACTGCGTGGCGCTCGCCGCTCTGGAGGCCGCCGATTCTCACGTGGTGATCTGGCACACGCCCGACGCCGCCGACCAGCTCGCGCTTCGGCGCGTCTGTTACCGGCTGCGCACCGCGCCGCAGCGCCTGAATGAGGTGCGCCTCGCGGCGGAAGATCTGGCCGGCCCGCCCGACGCCGCTGCCACACGCCTTCTCGCACATCTGCCGGACGCTGCGCCGATTTCGGTGCTGCGCATCACCCGGCTCGCGCTCGAATGGCAGGAAGCGAAATTCGCCAACGGCGAGATGCGCCGGTGGCGCAACAATACGTTCACGAGCGGCACGTGGGCCGATCTGGATACGCTGATCATCGAGGCCCTTGCCGCAGCCGCGCTGGATGGTACGCACGCCATGCCGGGTGCAACTGGCGCCCCCTGGCTCGCATGCGACACGCTCGGCGCGGCGCTTGTGCGGCGCGGTGCGGGCTTCACGGTCGGCGAGCCGCTGGTGCTCTGGCGCCTGCGCGAACTGGCCGCGGCAGGCGAGTTGCGACTGCGCGACGACATGTACGCCGCATGCGAGAGCCCTGCCGAAGCCGGTGCAGGCGTCGCCACCCAAAACTCACACGCCGCACGCGCCTCGCTACCGCACGCCGCAGCCCATCTTTCCCTTTCCCGCTGACACCCATCCATGGCACGCACCCGAGCGCCCGACCACGAAACGCAACGCGACCAGATTCTCGAGCTCGCGGCAGCCAAATTCGCCCAGACGAGCTACCCGAGCACATCGATGTCCGACCTCGCGGCAGCGAGCGGAACCTCGAAAGCACGCCTCTATCACTATTACGAGAGCAAGGAAGCCATCCTTTTCGATCTGCTCGACCGCTACACGAAGCGGCTGATGCTGATCATCGCGGAGGTGGAAGGCGCCAGCCAGCGGCGGGGCCTGGACGAGCGCGAGACGTTCGCCGAGCTGATCCGCGCATTCCTCGCCGAATACGAGACTTCGCACAGCCGCCATGTGGCGCTGCTCAACGACGTGAAGTATCTCGTCGACGCACAGCGCGAGATCGTCCTGAACCGCCAGCGCGACGTGGTCGCCGCGTTCACGCGCCAGCTTGCGCGCGCCTATCCCGGCCGCGTCACGGCTGAGAACCAGACCTCGCTGACCATGATGGTGTTCGGCATGATCAACTGGACGTTTACCTGGCTCAAGCCGGGCGGGCGCATGGGCTACCGGGACTTTGCGGAGCAAGTCATCGAGATGATCGACCACGGCCTGAAGGCCGCCTGAGCCGCCACAATTTTTCAGATCAAATTGACGCAACGCAACAAGATGTGCCGACACAACGGTTGATACGTCAAGTTATCCAAAAATAATATTCGTTTAAAATCAATTATTTATAGCTTAACACAGAAAAATTAGACGCAACCCTCAGACCGAAAATACGGGTTTTCCCTAGATCGCCCCCAGGGTTTCCGCTAGAATTCGTTTTGCATCGCATCATGCATGCGCTGCGCCTCGTATTCTAAGGAGAACCCATCATGACCCAGTATCCGACCCCAACCAACGAGCCCATCCTGCCGTCCGGCCGCTCGCTGTCGTCCGGTCATTCGCCGGCCATGGTGCGCGTCCTCACCTCCGCCGATCGGGAGCGCCTGCTGACCCACTTCCTCGCGCTCGACGTCGAGGACCGTCTCCTGCGCTTCGGCCAGGCCGCACCGGACCACGTGATCGAAAACTATGTCCGCTCGATGGACTTCACGCGCGACACCGTCTTCGGCGTGTTCGACCATCAGTTGCAGCTCGTAGGCGTCGGCCATCTGGCTTATCTGCCGGCAGACGGCAACGGCCGCACGGCCGAGTTCGGCGTCTCCGTGCTCGAATCCGCGCGCGGCCAGGGCATCGGCACGAAGCTGTTCGAGCGCGCCGCTATTCGCAGCCGCAACACGCACGTCACGACGCTCTATATGCACTGCCTGTCGCGTAACTCGACCATGATGCATATCGCGAAGAAGTCGGGCATGAAGATCGAGTACGCCTATGGCGAAGCCGATGCGTACCTCTCGCTCGAACCCGCCGACCAGAGCAGCATCATCGCGGAAATGCTCCAGGAGCAGGCTGCCGTGTTCGACTACGCGCTCAAGCGCCAGGCCCGCCAGGCGTCCAGGCTGATCGAGACGATCCTCCCGCAAGCGGTTGCGGCGTGACTCCTGCCCCGTTGGGTGAAGTAGATCGAAAAAGCGGCTTCGGCCGCTTTTTCGCCATCTGCGGGGCGGAATCGGCGCGCGCACGCTCAAAGCGAGGTTTCACAGGATCGGCAACGCCGTCGTCTCCTTGAAGGTCTGAAGCGAGAAGCTCGACTTCACGTCGATCACGGACGGGTGATGCAGCAACTGGTCCTGCACGAAGCGCGAGAAGTGCGCCATGTCCTCAACCTGCACCCGCAGCAGGAAATCCATGTCGCCTGTCATCGCGTGGCACGCCACCACTTCCGGCCAGGCCTGCACCGCCGCGCGAAAGAGTTCCGCGTGGGTGACGCCTTCGCGCCCCCCCGCCGTGGGCCCGCGCTTTTCCAGCCGCACGTTCACGTAGGCCAGCAGATCGAGCCCGAGCTTCTGCGCGTCGAGCAGCGCCACGTAGCCCCGTATCACGCCAATCTCCTCGAGCCGCCGAATGCGCCGCAAGCAGGGGCTGGGCGAAAGATTCACACGCTCGGCAATTTCCTGATTCGAGAGCCGGCCATTCTCCTGAAGAATCGCCAGAATCCGCCGGTCAATCGCGTCTAGTTCGAAGTTCGCCATTTTCTGCCATCTCATGTATCGACAATGGCAGTTTATAGCTCAAATTGCTGATCTATCGACCCAACTCGCAAGTTTTCGCCCAATCTGGACAGCTACACTTTGTCGCACGAAATCACCATTCTGCGATCGGCGCCAATCCGGTCGGCACAGGAGACAGTCATGCACATTCCCAACTGGGAGAACCCCGTCGGCACCGACGGCTTCGAGTTCATCGAATACACCGCGCCGGACCCCAAGGCGCTCGGCAAGCTGTTCGAACGCATGGGCTTCACCGCCGTAGCGCGCCATCGGCACAAGGACGTGACGCTGTACCGCCAGGGCGACATCAACTTCATCGTCAACGGTGAGCCGGATTCGTTCGCACAGCGTTTCGCACGCCTGCATGGTCCGTCGATCTGCGCGATTGCGTTCCGTGTGCACGACGCCGCCAAAGCCTACAAGCACGCGCTCGAACTGGGCGCCTGGGGCTTCGACAACAAGACCGGCCCGATGGAGCTGAACATCCCGGCGATCAAGGGCATTGGCGACTCGCTGATCTATTTCGTCGACCGCTGGCGCGGCAAGAACGGCGCAGCGCCGGGCAGCATCGGCGACATCAGCATCTACGACGTCGACTTCGAGCCGATTCCGGGCGCCGAGCAAAACCCGGCCGGCCACGGCCTCACCTACATCGACCACCTCACGCACAACGTGCACCGCGGCCGCATGAACGAATGGGCAGAGTTCTACGAACGCCTCTTCAACTTCCGCGAAATCCGTTACTTCGACATCGAAGGCAAGGTGACGGGCGTAAAGTCGAAGGCGATGACCTCGCCCTGCGGCAAGATCCGCATTCCGATCAACGAGGAAGGCGGCGAGACGGCCGGCCAGATCCAGGAATATCTCGACGCGTACCACGGCGAAGGCATCCAGCACATCGCGCTCGGCACCAATGACATCTACCGCACGGTGGATGGCCTGCGCGCCTCGCAAATCGCGCTACTCGATACGATCGATACCTATTACGAACTCGTGGACCGCCGCATTCCGAACCACGGAGAGCCGCTGGACGAGCTCAAGAAGCGCAAGATCCTGATCGACGGGATGCCCGAAGACCTGCTGCTGCAGATCTTCACGGAAAACCAGATCGGCCCGATCTTCTTCGAGATCATTCAGCGCAAGGGCAATCAGGGCTTTGGCGAGGGCAATTTCAAGGCGTTGTTCGAATCGATCGAGCTCGACCAGATTCGCCGCGGTGTGGTGAAAGACAAGGCCTGAAGTAGCGCGAAATTCCGCGCGTCAGTATGCAAAAAGGGCGAAGATCGCGTGATCTTCGCCCTTTTTAGTTTTTGGAGTCCGCCGCCGCACACCCGGCAACGGATTCGGATGAATGGAATGCTGCGCGGATCAGCGCGGCATTGAGATTAACGTTTGGCGCTCGGCCCGACCTTCACAGCCGGCATGGCGCTCGAATCAGCCTTTGCACACAGCGTGTACTGCGCGCACGACGTCGATGCATTCGCGCCGCTTTTCGTGCTGGCGTTCGAATGCAGGGGCGCGCTCATGGCGAAGAACGCGGCCGAGACCGTCAGAAAGGTCTGGATATGTCGATTGTTCATGCGGTACTCCTATTTTGAAACAGCCTTTCACTGCGCAATGGCGCGTTCGCACCCTGAATTTCTCGGGCGCGTCGCGATCTGCACAAATGAGGGAGTAGAGAGGATATTCAAGGGGAGCCTGTTGCGGTGCAACTTTTACATGCCGTTACCTCGCGCCTAACTCTGACACATCCTTTGTTACACAGCCCCTCCAGGCCTTTCAGCGTTTCTTACCCGGCTGCTGAACCAGACCCGACAGAGTCCGGCGACGCGCACGATTCATGCAGGGTTTCCCGTGGGGGCGGTGGGTTTGCCCGAGTGCTACCATCGCTCAAAAGCAGCCACGATGGCGAGCCTCGGCCGACGCGTTCACAAGACGCCAAGGCCTCCCGAAGCTCTGGCGATCCCACAATGGATTGAACGGATTGGTTCGATGGAGGAAGACACATAATGAATGCCCCGCTAGACGCAGGTCAGCGCGCTTCGCTCGAAGCCGCACTCGCTTCCGTCACGCTCGACGACAAATACACCCTCGAACGCGGCCGCGCGTACATGAGCGGCATCCAGGCGCTGGTCCGCCTGCCGATGCTGCAGCAGGAACGCGACAAGGCCGCCGGTCTCAATACCGCGGGGTTCATTTCAGGCTATCGCGGCTCGCCGCTGGGCGGGCTCGATCAGTCCCTCTGGAAGGCCAAGCAGCATCTCGCCGCCCATCAAGTCGTATTTCAGCCCGGCGTCAATGAGGACCTCGCCGCGACCGCCGTGTGGGGTTCGCAGCAGGTGAACCTGTACCCATCGGCGAAATACGACGGCGTGTTTTCCATGTGGTACGGCAAGGGCCCCGGCGTCGACCGCTGCGGCGACGTGTTCAAGCACGGCAACTCTGCCGGCTCGTCGCCGCACGGCGGCGTGCTCGTGCTCGCCGGCGACGACCATGCCGCCAAGTCGTCCACGCTCGCGCACCAGTCCGAGCACATCTTCAAGGCCTGCGGACTGCCGGTGCTGTTCCCCTCGAACGTGCAGGAATATCTCGACTTCGGGCTGCACGGCTGGGCGATGAGCCGCTACTCGGGCCTCTGGGTGGCTATGAAGTGCGTGACCGACGTGGTCGAATCGTCTGCATCGGTGGAGATCGATCCACATCGCACCAGCATCGTCCTGCCCGAAGACTTCGCGATGCCCGAGGGCGGCCTGAACATCCGCTGGCCCGATCCGCCGCTCGTGCAGGAAGCGCGTCTGCTCGACTACAAATGGTATGCGGGCCTCGCTTACGTGCGGGCCAACAAGCTCGATCGCATCGAGATCGATTCTCCGCACGCGCGCTTTGGCATCATCACCGGCGGCAAGGCGTATCTCGACGTGCGCCAGGCGCTCACCGACCTCGGCCTCGACGACGAAACCTGCTCGCGCATCGGTCTGCGGCTCTACAAGGTCGGCTGCGTGTGGCCGCTCGAAGCTCAAGGCGCGCATGCATTCGCGCGCGGGCTCGAAGAAATTCTCGTGGTCGAGGAAAAGCGCCAGATTCTCGAATACGCGATCAAGGAAGAGCTGTACAACTGGCCCGACGCGCAGCGCCCGCGCGTGTACGGCAAATTCGACGAAAAAGACGGCGCCGGCGGCGAATGGTCGGTGCCGATGGGCAACTGGCTGCTGCCCGCGCACTATGAACTGTCGCCCGCGATCATCGCCAAGGCCATCGCCACGCGTCTGGACAAGTTCGAGATTCCCTCCGACGTGCGCGCGCGCATCGCGTCGCGCATCGCGGTGATCGAGGCGAAGGAAAAGGCGCTCGCGAAGCCGCGCGTGCAGGCCGAGCGCAAGCCCTGGTTCTGCTCGGGCTGCCCGCACAACACGTCGACCAACGTGCCCGAAGGCTCGCGCGCGATGGCCGGGATCGGCTGCCATTACATGACCGTGTGGATGGACCGCAGCACGAGCACCTCCAGCCAGATGGGCGGCGAAGGCGTGGCCTGGGTCGGCCAGGCGCCGTTCACGAACGAGAAGCACGTGTTCGCGAACCTCGGCGACGGCACCTACTTCCATTCGGGCTTGCTCGCAATCCGCGCGGCAATCGCCTCGAAGGCGAACATCACCTACAAGATCCTCTACAACGACGCGGTCGCCATGACGGGCGGCCAGCCCGTGGACGGCGTGCTCACCGTGCCCCAGATCACGCATCAGCTCGCCTCCGAAGGCGCGGCGAAAATCGTGATCGTGACCGACGAGCCCGAGAAGTATCAGGGTGCGGCGGGCAATCCGATCACCACACTCGCGCCGGGCGTGACGATCCACCATCGCGACCAGCTAGACGCGATTCAGCGCGAGCTGCGCGAGATTGCCGGCACGACCATCCTGATCTACGACCAGACCTGCGCGACCGAGAAGCGCCGCCGCCGCAAGCGCGGCACCTATCCCGATCCGGCGAAGCGCGTCGTCATCAATGAGGCGGTCTGCGAAGGCTGTGGAGATTGCTCCGTGCAATCGAATTGCTTGAGCGTCGAGCCGCTCGACACCGAATACGGCACCAAGCGCAAGATCAACCAGTCCACCTGCAACAAGGACTTCTCGTGCGTGAAGGGCTTCTGCCCGAGCTTCGTCACGGTCGAAGGCGGCCAGTTGCGCAAGCCGAAATCGAACACCGTGGTGAGCGACGCGATGCCGCCCGTGCCGATGCCCGAGGTGCCCGCGATCGGCCAGCCCTATGGCGTGCTCGTGACGGGCGTGGGCGGCACCGGCGTGGTGACGATCGGCGCACTGCTCGGCATGGCCGCGCACCTCGAGGCGAAGGGCGTAACCGTGCTCGACGTCACCGGTCTCGCGCAAAAGGGCGGCGCGGTGATGAGCCACGTGCAGATCGCCAACCGTCCGACGGACATCCACGCGACGCGCATCGCCATGGGCGAGGCGGGGCTCGTGATCGGCTGCGACGCCATCGTGACCGCCAGCGACGACTGCGTTTCGCGCATCCAGGAAGGCCAGACGCACGTCGTGCTCAATAGCGCGCCCACGCCCACCGCCGAGTTCATCAAGAACCCGCAGTGGCGATTCCCTGGCGCCAACACCGAAGCCGACGTGCGCGCGGCAGCCGGCGCCGACAACGTCGCCACCGTCGATGCGAACCGCTATGCGCTCGCCCTGCTCGGCGACGCGATCTACACAAACCCGTTCGTGCTCGGCTACGCGTGGCAGCGCGGCTGGCTGCCGCTCATGCACGAATCGCTCACGCGCGCGATCGAGTTGAATGCGGTGCAGGTCGAAAAGAATCTCGCCGCGTTCGAATGGGGCCGGCGCGTCGCGCACGACCGCGAGACCGTGGACCGGCTCGTGAAATCGCCAGCACCGGATGCCGATGCCGGCGGCGCGAAGATCGTTTCGCTGCACACGCCCAAGGCGCTCGACACGCTCATCGAAAAGCGCGCGCAGTATCTCGCCGCATATCAGAACAAGGCCTATGCGCAGCGCTATCGCGCGTTCGTCGACGAAGTGCGCCGCGCCGAAGCGAAGCTCGAGCGCGCCGATATCAGCCTGAATAGTGGCCTGAACGAGCAGCCGTTGGCCGAAACGGTCGCGAAGAACCTGCACAAGCTGATGGCGTACAAGGACGAGTACGAAGTCGCGCGCCTCTACGCCGATCCGGCATTCGTCGAGAAACTCAAGGCAAGCTTCGAGGGCGACTGGAAGCTCAACTTCCATCTCGCGCCGCCGTCGTTCGCGAAGCACGACGAAAAGGGCCATCTGGTGAAGAAGCAGTACGGCCCGCGCATGCTCACGGCCATGCGCGGGCTGGCGAAGCTCAAGTTCTTGCGCGGCACGGCCCTCGATCCGTTCGGCCGCACCGAGGAACGCCGCCACGAGCGCGCATTGATCGGCGAGTACGAGGCGCTCGTGCGCGAAATCATTGGCGGATTGAGCGAGGCGAACCTCCCACTCGCGATCGAGCTTGCGAATCTGCCCGATGCGATTCGCGGCTACGGCCATGTGAAGGAGAACAACCTCAAGGCCACACGCGCGAAGTGGGCAACGCTGCTCGCGAAGTGGCGCTCGCCGGAGAACGGGGCCGCGCGCCACGCCGCTTGATCTCGTGGGTTGACCGCAAATTCGAAGCTGCAAAAACGAAGGGCGCTCCGCCAAAAGCGGAGCGCCCTTTTCATCCAGCCCGCAAAACCCCGCTTAGCGCGCGGCCTTGTTCACCGTGGCGTTCGCCGAAGCCACCGCCGTCATGTTGATGATGCGTCGCACCGTCGCCGCCGGCGTGAGGATATGCACCGGCTTCGACGCGCCCAGCAGGAACGGGCCCACCGTCACGCCTTCGCCGCCCACCACCTTCAGCAGGTTGTAGGCGATGTTCGCCGCTTCCACGTTCGGCATGATCAGCAGGTTCGCTTCGCCCGAGAGCGTCGTGCCCGGGAACGACTGCTTGCGGATCAGCTCCGAGAGCGCCGCGTCGCCGTGCATTTCGCCATCGACTTCGAGTTGCGGCGCACGCTCGGCGATCAGCTCGCGCGCGGCCTGCATGCGCTGCGAGGTCGACGAACGCACGCTGCCGAAGTTCGAGCTCGACAGCAGCGCCACCTTAGGCGTGATGCCGAACTTCTCGATCTCGCGCGCAGCGAGGACCGTCATGTCGGCGAGTTGCTCGGCACTTGGCACTTCGTTCACGTAGGTGTCGCTGATGAAGATGTTGCGGCCCGGCAGCATCAACAGGTTCATCGCCGCGTAGTTCTGGGCTTCCCTGGCCTTGCCGAACACCTGATCGACGAACTTGAGGTGATAGTCGAAGCTGTTGAGCAGACCGCATATCATGCCGTCCGCATCGCCCAGATGCACGAGAATCGCGCCGATCAGCGTGTTGAACTTGCGCACCGAAGCCTTCGCCACGTCAGGCGTGATGCCCTGGCGCGCGCCGAGTTCGTGGTACGCCTGCCAGCTTTTCTGGAAGCGCGGATCGTCTTCGGGATCGACGATCTCGAAGTCGGTGCCCGGGCGCAGCTTCGAGCCCATCTTCTTCAGGCGCATCTCGACCACCGAAGGACGGCCCACGATGATGGGCTTCGCGATCTTCTCGGTCAGCACGAATTGCGCGGCGCGCAGCACGCGCTCGTCCTCACCCTCGGCGAACACGATGCGCGCGCAGTTGGCCTTGGCCGCCGCGAACACAGGACGCATCACCATGCCCGAGCGGTAGACGGTCGCGCCGAGCTGCTCGCGGTATGCGTCCATGTCGGCGATCGGGCGCGTGGCCACGCCCGAATCCATCGCGGCTTGCGCAACGGCCGGTGCGATCTTGATGATGAGGCGCGGGTCGAAGGGCTTTGGAATCAGGTATTCCGGACCGAATTCGAGCGTGTGGCCTTCATAGGCCTTGGCCACTTCGTCGCCCTGATCGGTTTCCTCGGCGAGTTCCGCGATCGCGCGCACGCACGCGAGCTTCATCTCTTCCGTGATGGTGGTGGCGCCCACGTCGAGCGCGCCGCGGAAGATGAACGGGAAGCACAGCACGTTGTTGACCTGGTTCGGATAGTCCGAACGGCCCGTGGCGATGATCGCGTCCGGACGCACCTTCTTCGCTTCTTCCGGACGGATTTCCGGCTCCGGGTTGGCGAGCGCCAGGATCAGCGGCTTGTCGCCCATCTCCTTGACCATCTCGGGCTTGAGCACGCCGGCGCCCGAGCAGCCGAGGAACACGTCGGCGCCCTTGGTGGCGTCGCCGAGCGTGCGCGCTTCCGTGTTGGCGGCGTAGCGCGCCTTGGACGGATCGAGATTGCCGCGGCCTTCGTAGATCACGCCCTTCGAGTCGGCAACGAGGATGTTCTCTTTCTTCAGACCCAGCTTCACGAGCAGATCCAGACAGGCGATGGCCGCCGCGCCCGCGCCCGAGCACACGAGCTTGACGCTGCCGAGGTCCTTGCCCACGACCTTCAGGCCGTTGAGGATGGCCGCCGAAGCGATGATGGCGGTGCCGTGCTGGTCGTCGTGGAAGACGGGGATCTTCATGCGCTCGCGCAGCTTCTGCTCGATGTAGAAGCACTCGGGCGCCTTGATGTCTTCGAGGTTGATGCCGCCGAGCGTGGGCTCGAGCATGGCGATGGCTTCGACGAGCTTGTCCGGATCGTTCTCGTCGAGCTCGATGTCGAACACGTCGATGCCGGCGAACTTCTTGAAGAGGCAGCCCTTGCCTTCCATCACGGGCTTGGCCGCGAGTGGGCCGATGTTGCCGAGACCGAGCACGGCCGTGCCGTTGGTCACGACGCCGACGAGGTTGGCGCGCGACGTGTACTTCTGCGCATCGAGCGGATCGGCGTGGATTGCCTCGCAAGCCGCGGCCACGCCCGGCGAATACGCGAGCGAGAGATCGAGCTGGTTGGAGAGCGGTTTGGTAGGCGTGACCGAAATCTTGCCGGGCTTCGGATTCTGGTGATACGCGAGCGCGCTTTGCTTCAGTTGTTCATCCATTTTCGGGCCTGCCAGGACGTGAGAGACGAGTGAAATTTTATGTTCGTAGGCCCGCCGGTTCACGCGACGCTCGGGCTCTCGGCAATGGCAGGTCCTGCGCACGTGCGGCAAACGCGGCAGCGGCAGGCCCGGACCATAGGCGAAACGGCGCGGGCGAAATGGCGGGGGATTAGTGTACACCTCGCCATGATCGCGGCGAGTCGGGGCAAAGACTGATACCGGGAATTTGTCGCGCGCCGGAGTCACTGCCGAGATTGCCGCGCATCACGCAGCATCACGCGGCATCAGGCCCCATACGCGCGCCAGCGAGACGCGAGATGCGACGTTGCGCCGCATCCGATATGCCGTCTCCGCGAAATTCAGCGCTTATTCGAGCGCTGCGCCGCGCCGTTCGGGAATCAAGAGGAGCGTCGCGAGAATGTCCAGCACGTAGATCGCCGCGAGCATGCCGAGCGCCGCCGTGAACGAATAGCGGGCCGCCATCGCGCCGACCGCGAGCGGCCCGAAGCCGCCCACCGCCCGACCGATGTTGAAAAGGACATTCTGGGCGGTGGCGCGCGCGGCCGTCGGATAGAGCTCCGAAATAAGCGCGCCATAGCCGCCGATCATGCCGTTCACAAACACGCCCATGGCCGCCCCGCCGATCAGCAAGGCGAACGGCGTGCTCAGATGCGCATAGACATACACCATTGCCACCGCCCCCACCTGATAGAACAGGAACGTGGGCCGGCGCCCGAAGCGGTCGGCCGCCACGCCGAAAAGCCAGATCCCGAGCGCCATGCCCGCGACAGTCGCGGCGGTCCAGAGGCCGGACTTCGTGAGCGAATAGCCAAAGGACTTCGAAAGATAGGCGGGCAGCCAGATCATGAGCCCGTAGTAGCCAAAGTTCTGCACCGAGCAGAGCACCGTTACGCCGAGACTCGCGCGCGCCGTGCGGGCGTCGGCAACCAGCAAACGGACCGCGCGCAGCCATGCGCCGCGCTCGCGTGCAGGCGCCTCGGCCAGCATCCGTTCAACGCGCGCCCGATGGGCCACGAACAGCTCGGGTTCCTCCACGCTCCGGCGCACGATGAACGACACCACCGCGGGCAGAAGACCGATGGCGAACATGCCGCGCCAGCCGATCAGCGGCAGGAGCCACGGCGTGAGCAGCGCCGCGGCGAGCACGCCCACTTGCCAGCCCAGCCCGACATACGACGACGCCCGCGCGCGCAGCCGGTCGGGCCACGCCTCGGCAACCAGCGCCATGCCGATGCCGAACTCGCCGCCAAGCCCGATGCCGGCGATCGTCCGGTAGATCAGCAAATCGGCATAGCCGCGCGAAAGCGCGCACAGCCCGGTGAAGACGGCGAAGACCAGAATCGTCCAGGTGAGCACGCGCACACGCCCGAAGCGGTCCGAAAGCAACCCGAACACGATGCCGCCCACCACAGCGCCCACGAGCGTCCACGTGACAAGCGAGCCGGCCTGCGCGCCCGAGAGATGCAGATCCGCGCTGATGGCGGGCAGCATGAAGCCGAGCATCAGCAAGTCGAAACCGTCCATGGCGTAGCCGAGCACCGAGGCAATCAGCGCGCGCACGGCGTGGCCGCCCACGGGCGCCGCGTGCAGGGCTTCATCTGCGGTATGCGGGACGGCAGCGGGCGCGATGGCGGTATCGGCGGGCGAGAGTGCCGAAGACCCGGAAGCGGGTTCGGGATACGGTTCAGGACGGGAGGCGGCAGTCATTCGGACAATCCTTTGCGGGGCGCGGGCCAGACGAAAACCGGCGTGAGTTTACTGGCGCGCCTGCGCAGCCACAACCAGGACCGCGTGGCCGGCGCGCTCCCCGGCGCGACCCCGATCCCACCCCAGATCCCACCCTGCAAAGCCGGCGGGCGCTGTCAGTGCGACTCGTCGGCGAACGTCAAGTCGGGTAAAATACCCGGCTACGCGCGCAAGAAATACCGTCCGGAGCGAGCGAGTCGCCAGAAGCCAAACCTCTGGCGATCGACGCCATCCGGGCCGCGCATCGCGAGTTCCGCTACATGCCAGACTCGCCGTGCCAGCGCCACCGGGCCCAGCGCCCACCCTCCTCCGCATTCATCTATCCAAGGATTCGCCCATGACAGGCAACGATCGCCAGACGATCTCGGACGCAACCGCGAAAATGCTGCTCGAAGTGAAGGCCGTGCACTTCAATGCCGAAAAACCCTTCATCTTCACTTCCGGCTGGGCGAGCCCGGTCTATATCGACTGCCGCAAGCTGATCTCGTATCCGCGCGTGCGCCGCGGCCTGATGGAAATGGCCGAGGCCACCATTCTGCGCGACGTCGGCTACGAGCAGATCGACGCCGTGGCCGGCGGCGAAACCGCGGGCATTCCGTTCGCGGCATGGCTCTCGGACCGCCTGATGGTACCGATGCAGTACGTGCGCAAGAAGCCGAAGGGCTTTGGCCGCAACGCGCAAATCGAAGGTCTGCTCACCGAAGGCCAGCGCGTGCTGCTGGTCGAGGACCTGACCACCGACAGCCGCAGCAAGATCAACTTCATCAACGCGCTGCGCACCGCCGGCGCGCAGGTGAACCACTGCTTCGTGCTGTTCCACTACAACATCTTCAAGGAAAGCGTCTCGGTCCTCAAGGATATCGACGTCGACCTGCACGCGCTCGCCACGTGGTGGGACGTGCTGCGCGTTGCCAAGGAATCGGGCTACTTCGAAACGAAGACGCTCGACGAAGTGGAGAAATTCCTCCACGCGCCGGCCGAATGGTCGGCGGCGCACGGCGGCGCGACCTCGGCACCGCAATAAGCCTGCGAGTGGGCTCGCGCGCGGCTCACGCTCGGCGCGCCCCGATCACAAGCCAAAAAAGCCATCTGTCCGAAAGGCAGATGGCTTTTTTCATGCGCCGCGCAAAACGTCGTGCGGCGGCGCGCGCTCAGGACGCGGCTTCGCCCGTCGCACCTTCTTCAGGCGCATGCGATGAGAGATTGAGCAGGCCGTTGCTCTGTGCGTACTGGAACAGTTCCGAATCGCGATCGAGCCCGAGCTTGCGCATGGCCGTGTTCTTCTGAGTGCTGATCGTCTTGATGCTGCGGTTGAGCTTCTCGGAAATCTCCTTGATCGTCATGCCCGAAACGAAAAGCCGCACTACTTCGAGTTCGCGCTTCGAGAGGATGACTTCCTCGTTCTTGCCGCCGCTGTTGATGCGCAATGATTCGAGTGCCACCTTCACCTGCGGGCTCATGTATTCGAGATTACGGCTCACGTGCTGTACGGCTAACCCGATATGGCTCAGGTCATCGGACTTGTGAACCACCGCGATCACGCCGAGTTCGCCCAGCCGCTTCAGGAGCGCCGCGTTTTCGAGCATCGTAAGGACGACGATGGGAATATTCGGGAAATTGCGGCGCAGATAGCCAATGAGCGGCAGGCCGTCGCCGTACTGGCCGCCCGGCATGGCGAGGTCGGTCACGAGCACGTCGCATGGCGTGGTCTGCAGCGCCTTGATCAGTTCCGTGGACTGACGGGCACGGCCGACGACCTGAATACCCGGGAACTTGAGTAGCGCATGCTCGGCGCCGAACAAGATCACCGGATGATCGTCCGCGACTACGACCCTGATTGGCTGCTGCATTACCCCTCCGTGGAAACCGTCCTGGTCATCTTTCTTTGTGGTCGGCCAGTTGCCCGAGAAACCTCTCGTTGCCGAAACATCGCCTTTTGCGCAGGCAGGAAAGCAGGCGACTATAGCTGATTTCCCCGCGCGCGCGGCCTTCAGACGGCCAAAACATATTAGCTTAACGCTTTAATATTGAACGAAGTTCAGTGTGGCACACAATTCGAAACACCCCGTCGGCAGTGTGTCATGCGTCTTTGACAAACATATAGGAGAACGGACCCATGCCAGCTCCACGCATCCATGCGCGCGCATGTACCCCGATGCTGTCCAGCAAGTCCTGGCGCGCCACCGGCGCACGGACGACTTGTCTCGTCGGCTCAGGCCTGGTTGTCTTGGCGCTGGCATGCGCAAATGTACACGCGCAAGCCCCATTTGCGCTCAGCAGCGCGGACTTTCGCGACGGCGGAGCGGTTGCCGCGCCGCAGGTGTTCAACGACAACGGCTGCACGGGCACGAATCGATCACCGCAACTGGCATGGCGCAACCCGCCGGCAGGCACGCGCAGCTACGCGGTCACGGTTTTCGATCCCGATGCGCCGGGCCGCGGCTGGTGGCACTGGGCCGTCGCCAACATTCCAGCGCGCGTGAATGAGCTGGCCCAAAACGCCAGCGCCTCGGGCGCGCTAACGAAACTCGGCGCGCTCGAGGCGCGCAACGACTTCGGCAGCACCGGCTACGGCGGCCCGTGCCCGCCGCCGGGCAAGCCGCACCGCTATGTCGTGACCATCTACGCACTTGGCGTCGACAAACTCGCGCTCTCCGCAGGCGGGCCCGCGATGGCGTTCGATCACGAGATTCACAGCGCGGCGCTTGGCAGCGCGCGGATAACTGTCATGTATGGGCGCTGAAATATACGCCTGCCGCGCGGTTTGTGCGTAGTCCGGACGAATCGCAACCAATAAGATGTCATGCGATGTCCCAGCGCAATCCGGGCGCTCCTTCCGTCGTCCAACCTTTCTGTTGGAGTCTTACATGTCTCGAATCGTCATTGCTTATCACAGCGGCTACGGCCACACGAAGAAGCTGGCCGAGGCCGTTTTCGCCGGCCTGCAAAGCGCGGGTGCCGATGCAAAGCTGCTCGCGGTCGCCGAGATCGACGATGCGGGCTGGGCCGATCTCGACGCCGCCGATGCCATCGTGTTCGGCGCGCCGACCTACATGGGCGGCCCGTCGGCCGACTTCAAGAAGTTCGCCGACGCAAGCTCCAAAGCCTGGTTCACGCAAAAGTGGAAGGACAAGATCGCCGCGGGCTTCACGAACTCCGCCACCATGAACGGCGACAAGTTCTCCACCATCCAGTATTTCGTGACGCTCGCGATGCAGCACAGCATGATCTGGTCGGGCACCGGCATGATGCCCTCGAACACGAAGGCGGCCACGCGCAACGACCTGAACTTCGTGGGCGGCTTCACGGGCCTGCTCGCCCAGTCGCCCGCCGACGCCCCGCCCGAAGAAGCGCCGCCCGCCGGCGATCTCGAAACCGCTCGGGCGTTCGGCGCGCGCATCGCCGCCGTTACGGCACGCTGGCTGGCCGGGCGCGCCGCCACCGTTTGATACGGGTTCCTCCCGATTTTTTCCGCCGGCCGCCGCACGTCGCGCGGCCATCGGCCTCAAATCGGTCTTAAAATACCGTTCCGGCGCCGCATGAGTGAGCGCCGCGCGGCGACCCTCGCCAGCGCGGCGGGTAGCGCCCGCAATCCCCGAGTTTCAGAGAGACCGAGATGAGCACGAAAGTTTTTGTCGACGGACAGGAAGGCACGACCGGCCTGAAGATTTTCGAATACCTGTCGCAGCGCGCCGACGTCGAGATCCTGCGGATCGACGAAGCGAAGCGCAAGGACGTCGAGGAACGCCGCCGCCTCATCAACGCGTCCGACGTGACCTTCCTGTGCCTGCCGGACGTCGCCTCGCGCGAGTCGGCGTCGCTGGTCGAGAACGAGCGCACGGTGCTCATCGACGCGAGCACGGCCTTTCGCACCCATGCCGACTGGGCCTACGGCCTGCCCGAGCTAACCCGCGCGCAGCGCGAGCGCGTGCGCAGCGCGAGGCGCATCGCCGTGCCGGGCTGCCACGCGTCGGCATTCGTGCTGGCCATGCGTCCGCTCGTCGAGGCGGGACTCGTGGCACCCGATTTCGCGGCGCACGCCTACTCGCTCACCGGCTACAGTGGCGGCGGCAAGAAGATGATTGCGGAGTACGAAGCCGGCGGCAACGCCAAGCTCATGAGCCCGCGCCCCTACGCGCTCGGCCTCACGCATAAGCATCTGCCGGAAATGGCGTTCCACGGCGGCCTGAAAAGCGCGCCCGTATTCACACCGATCGTGGGCCCGTTCTACAAGGGCCTCGCGGTCACGACCTATTATTCGCCGCAGCAGCTCGCGCGCCGCGCCAAGCCCGAAGACGTGCTGGCGCTCTACGCCGAGTACTACCGCGGTGAACAATTCGTTCGGGTGATGCCGTTCGACGCCGAGGCCAATCTGGATTCGGGCATGTTCGACGTCCAGGCGAACAACGACACCAACCGCGTCGACCTGTTCGTGTTCGGCAACGACGAGCAGTTCGTGACCGTCGCGCGTCTGGACAATCTGGGCAAGGGCGCTTCGGGCGCGGCGATTCAGTGCATGAACCTTGCGATTGGCGCGGCCGAAGACACCGGACTGAAGGCCTGAGGCTCCGGCAAGCTACCCGGCATCCCTGCGGCGGATAACAGCAAAAGACCCGGCACTGCGAAGTGTCGGGTCTTTTTGTTTGCGCGCGGATACGAGTACTAGTACGAAGCGCACAGGCAAAAAAAAGCCCGCCATGGTTGGCGGGCTGAATCCATATCAGAGGAGACATGGAGGAGACAGAAACAAGTATAGCGAACTACTTGGTGCAATGCAACATGTAAAGTAGTATGGACCCTGAACGTTGCAAATAAGCAACAAAATAGTAATCAGGATTACCCGGATAGGGTTCCACGGGCTCGCGTGGCGCGGCAGCCGTGTGCGGGAGCGGGCCGGGATGGCCGTGAGAGACCCCGGCAGCCGCTACTGGGAAACCATCGAGAGGATGAACGCCAGCTGGTCGAGCCCCACCGGGCGCACCAGATGCACGTCGAAGCCGGCAGCAAGCGCTTCGTCGCGGTGGCGCGACTCGCCCCAGCCGCTCAGCGCGATCAGGAGCGGCGGGCGGGCGCCGCAGGCTTCGCGCAGACGCTGCACGAGAGCGGCCGGCTCGTCGTCGGGTGCGAGCGACAGTCCGACGATCGCCACGTCCGGCACGAAACGCGAAGCAGCTTCGGCGGCGTCGTCGAGTGTTTTCGCCATGGCGGTCGCGTAGTGGAGGTCGGCCAGCAACGTGCCGAGCCCCGCCAGCGACTTCTCGTCATGGTCGGCGATCAGGATGCGCGTCTCCATCCGCCGTCTCCATTCCCACTGTTCCCACTGGTTTGCATCCCCGTCCGCTTGGGTGCCGCAGGGCCTTGCCATCAGCCTCTTATCAAGCGCCTTTTTCGTCTCGCATTATCCTCCTGTGCCCGCCCTCGCTGTGTGCGTCAGCGCGCAAGGGGCCCAGGATTTTGACCGCGCCGGTCAAGCACGCCCCGCCCGGCGCGCCGCAACCTTGCCGAGCACCGCGAAATCGCTTTCGCCGTCGCCGTGTGCAACCGCATCCAGCAGGCTGTCGCGCAGCACGCTCGCGACGGGCAGCGGCGTCGCGACCGCGTCGGCGGCCTCCAGCGCGAGCCGCACATCCTTCAGGCCGAGGCGCGCCTTGAACTGCGCCGGCTCGTAGCGGCCTTCCGCGATCATGCCGCCATAGCCCGCATACACCGGACCCGGAAACGGCCCGCCCGTGACCACGTCGAGGAAATCGCGCATCGCCACGCCGTGGCCGCCCAGCAGCGCCGCCGCCTCGCCGAGCGCCTCCACCGCCGCCGCCAGCATAAAATTCGCAGCCAGCTTCATCACGTTCGCCTGTTGTGGCAGCGCGCCGATGCGCCAGGTCTTCTGGCCGATGGCGTCGAAAAGCGGCTGCACGCGGTCGATGGCTTCGGCTGCGCCCGCCGCGATGATCGTCAGCTTCGCGGCTGCGGCGACGTCGGGCCGGCCGAGCACGGGCGCGGCAACATAGTGCAGGCCCAGTTCGGCGTGCTCGCGCGCGAGCGTCTCGGCAAGCGCCACCGAAATCGTCGCCATATTCACGTGCACGAGACCGCGTGGCGCGTGCGCGAGCAGCGCAGCGTCGAACACTTCGCGCAGCGCCGCGTCGTCGGCGAGCATGGACATCACGGCGTCGCCGCCAAACGCCTCGGCTGGGGACGCGACCACGCGCGCACCCGCGTCGGCCAGCGCCTGCGCCTTCGCCGGCGTGCGGTTCCAGACGCGCACCGTATGCCCGGCCTTCAGCAAGTTCACGACCATCACGGCCCCCATTTCTCCAAGGCCGATAAAGCCGATATCCATCGCCTGCTCCTCATGGTGAAAAACGCGAGTAAAACACAGGATGCCCGGGGCCGCAGTGCATCGTGCAGCAACCGGGCGCCGCGCCAGGCGCACGCGCCGGTGCGATACTGGCGCCATGGTCACCGCCACTTTTCGCTTCTACGAGGAACTGAACGATTTTCTCGCGCGGCCGCTGCGCCGGCGCGCGTTCAGTTGCGCGTGCGCGCGCGACGCCACGGCGAAGCACATGATCGAGGCGCTCGGGGTGCCGCACACCGAAGTGGAACTGATCCTCGTGAACGGCGAATCGGTGGGATTCGAGCATCCGCTCGCGGATGGCGACCGCGTGGCCGTCTATCCGAAGTTCGAGGCGCTCGACATCCGGCCCTTGCTGCGCGTGCGCGCGAGCCCGCTGCGGGAGCTGCGCTTCATCGCCGACGCCCATCTGGGCGGCCTCGCACAGCTATTGCGGCTGGTGGGATTCGACACGCTTTACGACAACCATTTCGCCGACGACGCCATCGAATCGCTCGCCCAGACCGAGCATCGCATTGTCCTCACGCGCGACCGCGAGTTGCTCAAGCGGCGCAGCATCACGCACGGCTGCTACGTACGCGCGCTCAAGCCGCGCGCGCAGCTCCACGAACTCTTCGAGCGGCTCGACCTCGCCGCGAGCGTGCAGCCGTTCCGGCTCTGCCTCGCGTGCAACGCTCCGCTGCGCCACATCGCGCGCGCGGAAGTGCGCTCGCGCGTGCCCGCCGGCGTATTCGAGCGGCAGACGCGCTTCGTCACCTGCGACATCTGCGGGCGGGTGTTCTGGGAGGGTTCGCACTGGCAGCGCATGCGCGCGCTGATCGACGAAGTGCGCAACGGCAATCACGACGGCAGCGCGACGCCCTGATACGCATTGCCGCGATGGACGCGCGCGAGCGTTTGCGTACAATGCGCGCCACTGCCCAAACTCGGAGCTGAACCCATGGCCATGAAGAAATTCGACCTTGAGAAAAACAAGGCGCTCAAACTGATGCAATCGACCCACAAGGCTGGCCCCGACCGCTTCGGCAAGGGCTCGGCGGCCGCCGCGCTCGACCGCCGGGAGCAGCGCAAACTCGATCAGGCCGCCGGTCTCGTGCCGTTCGCCTGCAAGCTCAACGCCGATCTCGTGGAAAAGCTGAAAACTCGCGCACAAAGCCATCCGCAGGGCATGACCGGTCTTTTGACGGAATTGCTCGAAGCCGGGCTCGCGCCTGACGCGTAAAATAAGCGCCACATCAAGCGCCCCAACCCGAACAAAAAAGCTGGGACAAAAAAAGCCAGGACATGTGTCCTGGCTTTTTACTTTCCGCTGGCCGCGCCCGCAACGCGTTGCCGCGCGGCCCAACGAATGCTTTATTCAGCTTTAGTTCGCCGTACCCTTGTCGCTCGTACCGGCGGCCGAAGCGGCGTCTGCCACCGGAGCGCGCTTGCCGTGGTGCTTGAGCGTCTTGTGGGGCTTCTTGGCCTTGGCCGGAGCGCTGGCAGCGGTTGCTGCTGCGGTACCCGATGCTTCCTGAGCAAAAGCCTGAGCCGAAATCAGTGCGACGGATGCTGCGATGAGCGAGGCGAGAATCTTTTTCATCTGTTGTTCCCCAAACCTGATATGACCGGCACGTTGTGAATTGAGCATTGCAGTAAGGCGAAACGGCCCGCTGGCCGATCTGGACGGGCGATTCGCGCGAAGCAGTATCACGCAGCGTAGGCCGTTTGTCATCCGTAATTGGGCCAGTGTATTTTCGGTGAGACATTTTGCTTTCAATTCAGATACGATCGAGGTTTCGCACGGCTGTTCGCCCTGCGGATCTGCCTCTCATGGCAGAGTCACACCAGAATCGAGAATTTCGCTTGCAACCCCGTTCGAAACCCCGCCTGAAACCCGCCAATCACCACCTGCGCGCCAATCTGCTGATGTTGGTCACGGCCATGATTTGGGGCTCTGCATTCGTCGCCCAACGACTGAGCCTCGACGCCATCGGCCCATTCCTCTTCACCGGACTGCGGTTCCTGCTAGGGGCCGGAGTCGTATCTGCATTCGTCGTCGTGATGAACCGGCTGCAGCGCATGCGCCAGGGGCTCGACCAGGCCGACCACGCCTGCAAGCCCCGAATCGATGCAGCGCTGCTGCGCTCCGGCGCGGTGCTCGGGCTCGTGCTCGCCGTGGCTATCTCGCTGCAGCAAATCGGTTTGCGCTACACGAAGATCGCCAATGCGGGGTTCATCAGTTCGCTTTATGTAGTCATCGTGCCCATGCTGGGCGTGCTGCTGCGCCATCGCACCGGTCCCGGCACGTGGATCGGTGCGGCGCTCGCGACGGCCGGGCTCTATCTGCTGAGTATCAACGAGCATTTTTCGATCATGTATGGCGACTGGTATCAGCTCGGTTGCGCGCTCGTTATCTCCATTCAGGTGATGCTCGTGGGTCATTACGCGCCGCGCCATGACCCGCTTCTGCTCTCGATCGTGCAGTTCATCGCCTGCGGACTGATTTGTCTCGTCATCGGCGTGGCGATCGAGCCCATGCATCTGGCCAGCATCGTCCGCGCGGCGCCCGCCATTCTCTACGGCGGCGCACTCTCCGTGGGCGTGGGCTACACGATCCAGGTGGTCGCACAACGCGACGCGGCGCCCTCGCACGCCGCGGTGATCTTTAGCATGGAAGGCGTGTTCGCGGCGCTCGCGGGCTGGATCGCGCTTGGCGAGACACTCAGCACTCGCGCGCTCGTGGGCTGCGCGCTGATGCTCGCGGGGCTGCTTGCCTGCCAGTTGCTGCCAACCGCGCGCGAACGCGTCGAAGCACACGAGCCCCAGTCGGCCGAATCCGCGTGAATACGCGGCAAAAAGCGTACGGCGGTTTCGTCTGCTCGATTCATCGGCATTAATTCGGGTTTCCGCACCGGCCTGCGGATATTCACCGCCAAATAGCGTCGCCTTCGGGCGGCGTTTTTTTTTGCCTTCAGCGATGGTGTGGATATCACGTCGCCACCCAGGTTATCCACGCCAGGCTCTGGACAAGCTGGGGATGACCTGGCGAATGATCTGTGGATCACTTCTTGATAACTTCTGGCGGTTCATCAAAGGCCGAAAAGTTATCCGCACAGTTCGAAATGCATACAGAAATTGTCCGCATGCCTGTCCGGTTTGCATCGAATTGAACTGAATAAGAAATACCGCGTTATCCACAGGAAATGCCAGGGCTTGTTAACTACTACTACGTATACATATATAAATTCATAACCCTTATTGAATAACGCGCGTAGCCGGATGCAGCGTCAGCATGCAAACGCATCGACAAAGCGCGGCAGCCCCAGCAACGCACGACGCGCAATAGAGCGCCTGAGCTCCGCGCGACGCCCGGAAAAGATGACGGTCTCGCTTGCCGACACCACCTGGCCTGCCTGCCTGTACGCCCATGCAAAGCAGTGCGCGACGCTCGCCCTGCCCTCCTGCTCCGGCGTCGGCCATCCGATGCTTGCAAGCACTACGTTTGCATATCCGGCGCGCTGCGCGAGCAACGCTTCGGCCAGCGCACGGGCAAGCGGCTCATCCGGCTGCGCCCTGCCCGCCGCGCCGGGCAAACCCGTCAGGGCCGCGCTCGTATGGGCGACGACGCCGATATCCAGGCACCCGGAAGCGCCCGCCACATCGGCGAGCATGCCTGTGATGGCTCCGGCGGTGCAGGTTTCGATGCTCGCGAGCACGAGCGCGCGCGAACGCAGATAACCGACGATCTGCTTCGATATGTTCATGGTTCGTAGAACCTTCGTGAGTGCAGGCAACAAAAAGGGCGTGCAGCCGTTCAGCCAGCACGCCCGCGCGGCAATTCCGATTGCGGCTGCGTTAGCCGCTTTCCATCATCCGCTCGATGGCCGGTTCAAGCTTGCTCAAGCCGACGGTCGCCGGCTCCTGCTCGACCACGCCAAAAAACTCCGTGCGCTGCGGCGCGGGGTCGACGAGCATATTGCGCGCGTAACGGCCATAGCGTGTGGGCGGCAGCAGCCGCTCGGGCGGAATCACTTCGAATGCCGTGCCAACGGCGATGAACAGATCGTCGTCGGTCATAGCCTGCTGAATGCGCCAGAGCGTCTGGTATTCGGGCGCGGCCTCGTTGAAGAACACAACGCCCGGCTTCACGCTTTCCACCTGGCCGCAGGACGGACAGGCCGCGCCCGGATCGAGCTTCGCGCCGATGCTCGGAAAGCGGTAGTCGCAGTCGGTGCAGAGCAGCGAAATCATGTCGCCGTGCAGATGCGTGACCTGGCGCGCGCCGGCCTGCTCGAGCATGTCGTCGATATTCTGCGTGACGAGATGCACGCGCTCGGTGCCCCAGGTGTTTTGCCACTGCGCGAGCAGGCGGTGGGCATCGTTCGGGCGCGCGCCCGAGCATTCGGCAATGCGCTGGTTGTAGAAGCGAAATACCGCGGGCCGGTTGCGGCGCCACGTGTGGTAATTGCAGACCTCGTCGATGCTCGTGTGCGTCCAGATGCCGTCGCCGGTGCGAAACGTCGAAATGCCGCTTTCCGCCGAGAGTCCCGCGCCCGAGAACACATACAGGCGGGGCAAGCGCACCTGCGGCGCGCGTTGCTGACCCGGTTGCCGGACTTGCTCAAAATCGGCCACTTTTATCTCCTGAATTCGATCGGAGCCATTATGGCCTTGCATTCGGGCTTTCGTCAGGAGGCGGCGGAACACGTGGAAGCAAGCCGGCTGTAAGCGTTTTCTTACAGACGGTTACAGCAGAGCGCATAGCGTTTCACCTTGGAGCGATTCCAGTGTCTAGTATCCAGGCATCCGCGGGCGCCTCGCAGCGTCCGGACACATCAAGACAAAAGACGAGGAAGCACCATGAAACGCGCACTGATTCTTTCCGCTCTCGGCGTAGCCCTGGCGGCTGCGTGCGGCGAGGCGTCGGCGCATACCGACCTGAGCGTGATGCTGGGCGTCCCGGCGCCGGTCTATGCCGCGCCGCCGGCCGTGGTCTATGAACAGGCTCCGGTGGCCTATGCCGCGCCCGCCTACGGCTATGGCTATGGTTATCGTGAAGATGACGACTGGGATCATCGCTGGCACGACCACGGCCGTCATCGCGGCTGGTACAAGCACCATCGCGAAGACGACGACGATTAAGCCTCTGCTTCAGCTGCGGTATGTGTAGACTTCGTCGCCCGGCTTGAAGGTTTCCCACATCCGCTGCATCACGGCCTCGGAACCGACGCCCATGCAGCCGTGGCTAAAGCCGTCATAACCCTCGCGCTGGAAATCATAAGAAAGGTGGAACGCCTGTCCCCTGCGCGCATCCTCGTCCCACGCGATAAACATCGCATACGGCATGGGCGTGCCGTAAAGACTGGAGACGTGATGGCGTGATTTCCAGTCGATCCGTCCGTGGCCATCCCCGGTGGCAAAGCTGGCGCCTCGCCCATCGCCGGGGCGGAAGGGGAAAGAAAACTGCGGCTCTCCGTTGATATAGGCCGTGGCCACGTAGGTAGTCTTGTCCGCGCAGATGATCCTCTTTGCCTTGGTGCATATCCCGGGGGCGGAGGCAGGGGTTGCGGCGGTATCGAAAGTGAATCCGGCCGGCAGCGCCGGTGAAGCTTCGCCCACATGGGGCTCCTGAGTTCCATTGGCGGTCCACTTCGTCGTAGCCGCGTTCTGGATGGCGCGGACCGCGTCCGGCATGGTCATGGGAGCCGGGCTCGCGCCCGGAGCGGTGGCAGGCGCCATCGCGACAGCCTGTGGCGCAGGTGCGGGCTTTGCCATAGCCAGGCGAGTCGTGGCGATGGCGATATTGGCGTTACCCTGACGGCCCTCGCCCCATACCGTGGCCGCCGTGACACCTCCCAAGCCGACAATCAGCACCGATCCGTATCCGATCAGGCGCTTCATCCCTACGCGTGATTTCACCACCGTTCTCCGCAGTCATTCACGGGCCGCTCCCAAGACTCCCAGGACCCCGAGCGATTCTACGCGACGCAACGCGAATATTACTGTCTTGAAAGGATTCAGGTGAAGGGCTAACGCTTTGCGTCAAATGCGAAGCGGGATCTCAAATCGCCGCCAACAAAAAAGGCCGGACACTCGTTGAGCATCCGGCCTTGTGATGGACGTGTCAGCGGCACGTCACACCTTGTCCACCCGCTTATTCCACCCGCTTATTCCACGGTCACCGACTTCGCGAGATTGCGCGGCTTGTCCACATCCGTGCCACGCGTGCAGGCCGTGTGATACGCAAGCAGCTGCAGAGGCACTACGTGCAGGATCGGCGAGAGCAGACCGTAATGCTCCGGCATGCGGATCACGTGAATGCCGTCTTCGCTCGCGATATGCGTGTCCGCATCGGCGAATACGTAGAGCTGGCCGCCGCGCGCGCGCACTTCCTGCATGTTCGACTTGAGCTTCTCCAGCAGCGCGTCGTTCGGCGCCACCGTCACCACCGGCATCGCCTCCGTCACCAGCGCCAGCGGCCCGTGCTTGAGCTCGCCGGCCGGATACGCCTCGGCGTGGATATACGAGATCTCCTTGAGCTTGAGCGCGCCTTCGAGCGCAATCGGATAATGCAGCCCGCGGCCGAGGAACAGCGCGTTTTCCTTGCGCGCGAACTCCTGCGACCACGCGATGATCTGCGGCTCCAGCGCCAACACGCCATTGAGCGCCGCCGGCAGGTGACGCAGCGCCTTCAGGTACGCGGCTTCCTGCTGCGCGCTCACGTGGCCGCGCAGCTTGCCCAGCGTCACCGCGAGCACGAACAGGCCCACCAGCTGCGTCGTGAACGCTTTGGTGGATGCCACGCCAATCTCGCGCCCCGCGTGCGTGAGGAAGCGCAGCGAGGTGAGGCGCACCATCGCGCTCGTGGCCACGTTGCAGACCGCGAGCGTGTGCGCCATGCCGAGCGACTGCGCGTGCTTGAGCGCCGCGAGCGTGTCGGCGGTTTCACCCGACTGCGAGATCGTCACCACCAGCGCGCGCGGATTGGGCACCGACTCGCGGTAGCGATACTCGCTCGCGATCTCGACTTCGGTGCGGATCTTCGCCACCGATTCGAGCCAGTACTTCGCGGTCAGGCCCGCGTAGTAGCTCGTGCCGCACGCGAGAATCAGGATGCTGTCGATGCCCCTGAACACCTCGCCCGCGTTCTCGCCGAACTGCACGGGATCGAAGGCGGCATCGGCGGGAATCGTGTCGGAGATCGCGCGCGGCTGCTCGAAGATCTCCTTTTGCATGTAATGGCGATACGGACCCAGCTCGACCGCGCCGCTATAGGCCTGCACGTCGCGCGCCACGCGCTCGGCGGGCTTGCCCGCGCGGTCGACGATGCGCACGCCCTCGAGCGTGATCTCGCACACATCGCCCTCTTCCAGATAGCTGACGCTCTTCGCGCTGCCCGCAATCGCGAGCGCGTCCGAGGCGATGAAGTTGCCGCCCTCGCCATGGCCCACCACGAGCGGCGAGCCTGCGCGCGCACCCACCACGGTGTGCGGCTGATCCTTGTGCACCACGCCGATCGCGTACGCACCCGCGAGCTGCTGCACCGCTTCGCGCACGGCGGCGAACAGGTCGCCCTTGTAGAGGCTGTGAATGAGGTGCGCGATGACTTCGGTATCGGTCTGCGAGACGAACTCGTAGCCCTTGCCGCGCAGCGTCTCGCGCAGCGACTCGTAGTTTTCGATGATGCCGTTGTGCACGATCGCGAGCGTGTCGCGCGAGACGATCGGATGCGCGTTGTTCACCGTGGGCGCGCCGTGCGTGGCCCAGCGCGTGTGCGCGATGCCCGTGACGCCTTCGAAGTGAGCTTCGCGCACTTGATCTTCGAGCTCGGCCACGCGCGCAACGCTGCGCACGCGCTGCGGGCCCTCGGCCGTGACGATGGCCACGCCGCACGAGTCGTAGCCGCGGTATTCGAGCCGCCGCAGGCCTTCGATGAGAACGGGGACGATATTACGAAGCGCTACTGCGCCGACGATGCCGCACATGGAGTTCGATCCTTTGCAATGAGAGACGGGGCACCTGGTGGAGTCACGGCGCCCGCGATGTTCCGCCGTTCAGTTGTCTATCAGCGCTTGTTCTTCACCGGCCGAACGTAGCCGGTTTTCGCGATCTGGGTTTTTTCGTTGAGCACGAGCGTGTATTCGGGCACGTCCTTCCAGACGGTCGTGCCGGCCGCGATGGTCACGCCGCGGCCCACGCGCACGGGCGCGACGAGCTGCGTATCGGAGCCCACGAACACCTGGTCCTCGATCACGGTGCGATGCTTGTTCGCGCCGTCGTAATTGCAGGTGATGGTGCCCGCGCCGATGTTTACGCCCGCGCCCACGTCGGCGTCGCCCACGTAGCTCAGGTGATTGGCCTTCGAGCCCAGGCCGATGTTCGCGTTCTTGACCTCGACGAAGTTGCCCACATGCACTTCATCGGCGAGCTGCGCGCCCGGGCGCAGACGCGCGTAGGGCCCAAGCACGGCCTGCGCGCCAACGGTGGCGCTCTCGATGTGCGTGTAGGCATCCACGCGCGTGCCCGCGCCGATCACGGCATCGCGGATTACGCAGTTCGGGCCGATGCGCACGTTGTCCGCAAGCGTGACCGTGCCTTCGAACACGCAGTTCACGTCGATGAACACGTCGCGCCCGCAGCTGATCGAGCCGCGCAGGTCGAAGCGCGCCGGGTCGGCAAGCGTGACGCCCGCCGCCAGCAATGCGTCGGCGGCGTTGCGCTGGTACACGCGCTCGAGCTCGGCAAGCTGTTGCTTGCTGTTCACGCCGAGTGTTTCCCATTCGGCATCGGGCTGCGCGGTCACGACCGGATGGCCCGCCGCGATGGCCGCTTCCACGACGTCGGTGAGGTAGTACTCGCCCTGCGCGTTGTCGTTGCCGAGCGCCGCGAGCCAGTCCGCCAGCGGCGCGGTGGGCGTCACGACGATGCCGGTGTTGATTTCGTCGATGAGGCGCTCGTCGTCGTTCGCGTCCTTCTGCTCGACGATGCGCAGCACCTCGCCGGTTGCGCCGCGCACGATGCGGCCGTAGCCGGTCGGGTCGTCGAGCGTCACGGTTAGGATGCCGTAACCCGCTTTCTTGCCCGCCCCGGCCGCGGCCTCGGTCAGGCGCTTGAGCGTGGACGCGCGCGTGAGCGGCACGTCGCCGTAGAGCACGAGCGTGGGCTGATTCGCATCGAGCAGCGGCAGCGCCTGCGCAAGCGCGTGGCCGGTGCCGAGCTGCTGCTCCTGCACGGCGAACTGCACGTCGGGGGCGGAAACGGCTGCGCGCACGGCCTCGCCGCCATGGCCGATCACGACCACGAGACGCGTGGGCGCGAGGCTGCGTGCGGTGTCGATGACGTGCGAAAGAAGCGGCTGGCCGGCGAGAGGATGGAGTACTTTCGGCAGGGCGGAGTGCATGCGTTTGCCCATGCCTGCCGCGAGGATCACGATGTTCATTGCATCGGTGACTTGAGAGGGAATGAAGCGGTCGATTTTAGCATGGGGGGTATCCCCAACGCCGCTGGCCGGCGGGCGTTCGCCGCACCTTTCCACACTCCTTGACACTGCCGCGTCAGGCCGAAAGTCGCGCGCAAAAAAAAGCGGCCGTGACAGGCCGCCTTGGGGTCCGATGCCGTTTTGCAAACGGCGCTCGCTCGCGTCGCTTGCGGCATGTTTTCAGAGTTCGTCCAGCGGCGTGAACTTGAGCGTTGCGCCGCCGCTGCCGGGCATATCCGGCGAATCGGTCGAGCACGGCTCTTCGTCGAACGCGATATCGCCCGCCGGGTCGGCCACGCCCGTCGCGCGCAGGTCCTTGAAGCCGAACAGCGAGGCATCCATCAGGTGCGAAGGCACGACATTGCCGAGCGCGTTGAACATGTTCTCGACGCGGCCCGGGAAGCGCTTGTCCCACTCGCGGATCAGCGCCTTCATTTCCGCGCGCTTGAGATTGGGCTGGCTGCCGCACAGGTTGCACGGAATGATCGGGAATTCGCGCAGTTCGGCGTACTTCTCCAGATCGGTTTCCTTCACGTAGGCGAGCGGCCGGATCACGATATTCTTGCCGTCGTCGGACTGCAGCTTGGGCGGCATGCCCTTGAGCTTGCCGCCGTAGAACAGGTTCAGCAGCAGCGTCTGGAGGATGTCGTCGCGGTGGTGGCCGAGCGCGATCTTGGTCGCGCCAAGCTCCCCCGCCACGCGGTACAGAATGCCCCGGCGCAGGCGCGAGCACAGCGAACAGGTGGTCTTGCCCTCGGGCACGAGGCGCTTGACGATGCTGTAGGTGTCCTGATTCTCGATGTGGTACGGCACGCCCACCTTGTCGAGATATTCGGGCAGCACGTGCTCCGGAAAGCCAGGCTGCTTCTGGTCGAGGTTCACCGCGACGATCTCGAAGTCGATCGGCGCGCGCTCGCGCAGGCGCATCAGGACGTCGAGCAGCGCATAGCTGTCCTTGCCGCCCGACAGGCACACCATCACCTTGTCGCCTTCTTCGATCATGTTGTAGTCGCCGATCGCCTGGCCGACCTGGCGCACGATGCGCTTGAACAGCTTGTTGTTCTCGTAGGCTTCCTTCTGCTCGCGACGCGTGAGCGCGCGACGGCCGGTTTCCTCGGCGCAGGCGCTGGCGTCGGCAGACGTTGCGGTAGCGAGCGTTTCGGGGGCGTTCATGAATCAGTCCTCCTTGATGCGAAAGACCTCGACGCCCACCGCGTCGCAGTCCGGGTACACGTCGGGCTTCTGGGTCGACACGCACACGGCGCGCACCTGCTCGTGCGAGAGCAGCGCTGCGGCGAGGTCGTCGCAGAGCGTCTCCTGCAGATGGATATGGCCCTGGCCCACGCGTGCCGCGACGGTCGCGCGCATGAAATCGTAATCGACGACTTCGCGCAGCTTGTCTTCGCGCGGCGTGGTCGACGAAAGGGGAACGAACAGGTCGACGTTGATGATGACGCGCTGTTCACCGCGTTTTTCGAAGTCATGCACGCCGATGTTGATGTGCACTTCGTAGTTGCGCAAGAAGAGCCGGCGGCAATCGGCGAGCCGGGGATGCAGGAGTACAGCGGACATGTTCGTTCCAGTCGATAAAAGCGTGCGTGTTCTTGCACGTGCGCGGGCGCTGCGCGCCACGCGGGTCAAACGGGTTACAGACTTACCGGGTTGCAAAGCCTTCGTGCGATTGCATCGCCGGCGCGTTTGCGGAATCCGGGCCGCGATGGAATGTTTTCGCAGCCATCGCGGTTTGTGCATTTAGTTGCATTATTTGGCGTCGATCGCGAAACGCGTCCGCAACGCGATTCGCCGCCCGATCAGGTCAACTCAGTCCATACGCGGTCCAAACTCAGCCCGGCGCCTGATCGCCAGTCAAAAACATCACGTCGCGCGGCAGCGGCACGAGATGCTGGCCGCCGTCGACCACTAGCGTCGTGCCGGTCACGCCCGAGGCCTGGGCGAGATACAGCGCGGCTTGCACGAGATCGCCGGGGCGCGACGCGCGCCCAAGCGGCGTGACCTTGTGCGCGGCGGCGAAGCTCTCCGGCGTCTGATCGCCCGATTGCAGCGTGAGGCCGGGTGCGAGACCCACCACGCGCATCTTGGGCGCGAGCGCCTGGGCCAGCGCGACCGTGGCGTTCTGCAAGGCAGCCTTGGACAGCGTGTACGACAGGTAGTCGGGATTCATGTTGTACAGCTTCTGATCCAGCACGTTGATCACGCAGGTGCGCAACGATTCGTCTTGCAGCGCGGCTTCGGGCGTCGCCGCCCACAGCATGCGCGCCAGCACGAGCGGCGCCCCCACGTTGATCGCCATGAGGTG
Organism: Paraburkholderia sacchari; assembly: GCF_000785435.2. Classification (GTDB taxonomy): domain Bacteria; phylum Pseudomonadota; class Gammaproteobacteria; order Burkholderiales; family Burkholderiaceae; genus Paraburkholderia; species Paraburkholderia sacchari. Next base: position 36,954 of record NZ_JTDB02000002.1, read on the forward strand.
CTGCAGCCTCGCGTAGCCGACATCGCGCGCCGTGTCTTCCTCGAAGCGCGATGCGTTGTTCAGCACGCACGCGGGCAGGCCGAGCGCAGCGGCGCAATCGGGCACGAGGCGCGCCACCTGTGCCTCATCCGCCAGATCGGCGTGCAGCGCGACCGCGCGGCGGCCCATGTCGCGGATCTGCGCGACGACTTCATCGGCCTCGGCCCGCGAGCCGCCGTAATGCACCGCCACGTCCCAGCCGCGTTCGGCAAAACCCAGCGAAAACGCGCGGCCGATGCGGCGCGCGCCGCCCGTCACGATGATCACGCGCGCGGCAGCGGCTGCGCCAGAATGCGGAGACGATCCGGACGGCTGGCTCGCGCTCGATGCGGGGTCGGATGGCTGGGTGCCCGATGGCGGGCCCCCAGCAACCCCGCCAGACCGGCGGATGCCCGATGTTTCGCTCATTTACAATGCCGGGATGAATCCGAAAGCTCACGAACCCGCTAGTTTACCTGTTCCCGAGCCGATCGCGCTCGCGCAGTCCGAGGCGCTCGCCGCAACCGTGCGTGCCGAAATTGCCGCGGCGGGCGGCTGGCTGCCGTTCGACCGCTACATGGAGCGCGCGCTCTATGCGCCGGGGCTCGGCTATTACAGCGGTGGCTCGCGCAAGTTCGGCCTCTTCGCCGACGATGGCAGCGACTTCGTGACCGCGCCCGAAATGTCGCCACTGTTCGCAGCCACGCTCGCGCGCGCCGTGGCCGAAGCGCTCGCGGCCAGCGGCACGCATGCGCTGATGGAGTTCGGCGCGGGCACGGGACGGCTCGCGGCGGGCGTGATGCTCGCGCTCGAAGCGCTCGGCGTGGCGTTCGAAACGTACGCCATCGTCGATCTCTCGGGCGAGTTGCGCGAGCGCCAGCGCGAAACCATCGCCGGGCTTGCGCCGCATCTGGCCGCGCGCGTGCAGTGGCTCGACGCGCTGCCCGAGCGCTTCGAAGGCGTGGTGATCGGCAACGAAGTGCTCGACGCGATGCCGGTGCGCCTCTTCGCGCGCAAGGACGCCGTGTGGCACGAGCGCGGCGTGAGCGTGAACATGGAGGCGAGCGGCGGCGGCGCGCTCCAGTTCTCGGACCGCCCGGCCATGAGCGGGGCCGACGCGGGTTGGACGCAGAGCGGGCCCGGCAGCGTGCTGGCGCAGATCGAAGGCAGCGGAGACTACGTGACGGAAACGCACGAGGCCGCGCTGGCCTTCACGCGCACGATCTGCACAATGCTCGCGCGCGGCGCGGCGTTCTTCATCGACTACGGTTTTCCGCATGGCGAGTACTACCACGCGCAGCGCGCGCAAGGCACGCTGATGTGCCACTACCGCCACCGCGCGCACGGCGACCCGTTCCTCTACCCCGGTTTGCAGGACATCACGGCGCACGTGGAATTCAGCGGCATTGCGCAAGCCGGCGTCGAAGCGGGCGCGGACCTGCTCGGCTACACCTCGCAGGCGCGTTTCCTGATGAACGCGGGCATCACCGAAGTGCTCGGCGAGATCGATCCGCGCGACGCAGCGCGCTTTTTGCCGGCCGCGAATGCGGTGCAGAAGCTCGTCTCGGAAGCGGAGATGGGTGAGCTCTTCAAGGTGATCGCGTTCTCGCGCGGCATCGACGCGACCATCGCCGCGTTCGCGCGCGGCGACCGCAGCCACACACTCTGAACGCCCATGATCCGCTGGTTCATCACCACTTTCATCGCCGTGGCGATTCTCTCCAGCGCCCAGCCGTGGCTCAGGAAGCTCGGCATTGGCCGGTTGCCCGGCGATGTCACGCTACGCATTTTTGGCCGCGAATATCCGCTGCCGTTCATGTCGACGCTCGTGCTCTCGATGGCGCTTTCGTTTATCGTGCGCGCGCTTTGAGCGCGCTACGTCAGCTAGCCGCCAGCACCTCTTGCACCGCGGCTACGCGCGCGCGGTGCACCGCGTCCTTGATCTTCCCCGCAGCGTTCTTGTCCGCGCCGGCCTCGGTGATCGCACGCGCGATCGCGCCCGCATCCACGCTGCGCGCCGCGGCAAGCGCCACGCGCAGCCGCTCCGCCTGCGGATACGGCGCGTTCTCCCAGTTCAGGCGCCCGCGCAAATCGGCCTCGCAGGCCTGTAGCGCCTCCGCAAAGCGCGCGGGCTTGCGCAGCGCGTCGCTGCGCTCGAGCATGCGCACGAGCGCGGCCGCGCCCATGCCCATCACGCGATGCACGTTGCCGTGCTCGCGCGCGACCAGCAGCGCGAGGTCGCGGCATTCGTTGGGTACGCGCAGCCGGTCGCAGAGTGGCTTCAGCAGATCGACGCTGCGCCCTTCGTGGCCGATGTGGCGCGGCAGCACGTCTTCGGGCGTAGTCGCCTTGCCGAGATCGTGGGTGAGCGCCGCGAAACGCACCGGTAGCGCATAGCCCTGCGCGGCGGCATGGTCGATCACCATCATCACGTGGACGCCGGTATCGACTTCGGGGTGATAGTCGGCGCGCTGCGGCACGCCGAAGAGGCTGGCCACCTCGGGCAGCACGCGCGTGAGCGCGCCGCATTCGCGCAGCACCTCGAACATGCGCGAGGGCTTGCTTTCCATGAGCCCGCGCGAGACTTCCTGCCAGACGCGCTCGGGCACGAGCGCGTCGACTTCGCCCGAGGCCACCATCGACTGCATGAGCGCCATGGTCTCGGGCGCGACCGTGAAGTCGGCGAAGCGCGCCGCAAAGCGCGCGATGCGCAGGATGCGCACCGGGTCTTCGAGAAACGCGTCGCTCACATGACGGAACACCCGCGCGCGCAAATCGTTCGCACCGCCAAATGGATCGACCACGCGTCCGGTCAGCACGCCGCCGGGCTGGACCTCGCGCGCCATCGCGTTGATGGTGAGGTCGCGCCGCGCCAGATCCTCCTCGAGCGTGACGTCGGGCGCATAGAAGAACTGGAAGCCGTGATAGCCCGCGGCCGTCTTGCGCTCGGTGCGCGCGAGCGCGTACTCCTCCTGCGTTTGCGGATGCAGGAATACCGGAAAGTCCTTGCCCACCGGCCGATAGCCCTGCGCGGCCATCTGTTCGGGCGTCGCGCCCACGACCACATAGTCGCGGTCGCGCACGGGCAGGCCCAGCATTTCATCGCGGATCGCGCCGCCTACCACGTAAATCTTCATGCGTCGGGTTCGTCGTGCTCGATACGGTGGGTTTCCTTGCGCGCGGCTTCGATCCATGCCGCGACGGCGGGCTCGGCGCTCATGCGCGCCGCATAGGCGGCCGCTTTGGGCGAGAGCGCGGGGGCGTAGCTGTTGAAGCGCATCACGACGGGCGCGTACATCGCATCGGCGATGCTGAATTCACCGAACAGAAACGGGCCGCCGCTGGCGTCGAGACAGGCGTTCCACAGCGCGTCGATGCGCGCGATGTCCGCGAGAGTGCCGGGCGTGGCGCCCGCGCCCGGCTTCGACGTGCGGATCGCCATCGGCATGGTCGAGCGCAGGTCCGTGAAGCTCGAATGCATCTCGGCGCTCACGCTGCGTGCGCGCGCACGCGCGTCGGCGTCACGCGGCCACAGTGCGTGCTGGGGGAAGCGCTCCGCGAGCGTTTCGGCGATGGCGAGCGTATCCCACACGGCGAGGCCGTCGTCCGTGACGAGGCAAGGCACCTTGCCCGACGCCGAAAACGCGAGAATCGACGCTTTCGTTTCGGGCTCGCCGAGCTCGATCAGCACCTCTTCGAACGGAATGCCGAAATGCGTCATCAGCACCCAGGGGCGCATCGACCACGACGAGTAATTCTTGTCTCCAATGACGAGTTTCATATCGACCGTTTTACCGTTGAATAAAGAGTCAAGGTTGGACGCGCCACGCGCCGGAGCCCGGCTTCGTGGTGCGTGGCGCAGGTGCTGCGCGGGTGTTACGTATTGCGTTTCGTTCGTGCGGCCTCGGACGCTATCGGTGCGCGCTCGTGCGAAAGAGATTCAGGCGCGAGCGCAGCGAGGCGTCGGCGAGATAGAGCGGCGCGATCGTCTCGATGCTCGCGGGCTCCACGCCCAGCTCGGGGGCGAGCGGACCGGAGAGCACGCTGTCGACTTTCATTGAATCGAGATTATCGCGCGTGAGCACCGGCACGCCGGGCGCCAGCTCGAACGAAAGCGCCTGCAACCGCGCGAATGCATCGGGCAAGCGCACGATGCGCGCGTGACGGCCCACGACTTCGCCGCAGTACTGCACCAGTTGCTCGAGCGTGTAGACCGTCGGGCCGCCGAGTTCGTAAGTGTGCCCGCTCGCGGCGTCGAGATCGAGCACGTTGACGATCGCCTTCGACACGTCGCCCACATAGACCGGCTGGAACTTCGCATCGGGCATGCCGAGCGGGATCACCGGAAAGAGCTTTTGCAGCACGGCGAAGCGGTTGAGGAACGTGTCGTCCGGGCCGAACACCACGGACGGGCGCAGGATCGTCGTGGCAAGCGCCGTGGCCGCGTGCACGGCTTTTTCGCCGTCGCCCTTCGAGCGCAGATACATGCTCGGCCCGCGCGTGTCCGCGCCAATCGCGCTCATGTGGATCAAGCGGTGCACGCCCTTGCTCTCGCAGGCGGCAACGATCCTGGTAGGCAGCTCGACATGCAGCTTCGCAAAGCCCGTGCCGTAGGGCGTGCCATGCCCGCCGTTGAGCGTGCCGATGAGATTGATGACGGCATCGGCGTTTTCGACGAAGCCCGCGAGCGCGACCGGATCGGTCACGTCGGCTTCGACCACGTCGATGGGAAGCAACGTGAGATGGCGGGCATTGGCGCGCCGCCGGGTGGCCACGCGCACGTCCTTGCCTGCCTCGACAAGCGCGTTGACGAGATGGCTGCCGATGAATCCCGACCCGCCGATGACTGCGATGGCTTGATGTCTCATCCTCGACCTCCTCGTGCGTCCTCACGCGGCCCCCGACGGCGCGCGCCGGAGTTCGTGCGGCGGCGCGGCTCGCGATCGGGAGAACGCGAGCCGTACCGCGCGACGTTCACTGCAGCGGCGAGATAAAGCCGAGACGCGTCTTCAGCGATTGCGGACGGCCCTCGAACAGCGCCGCGTAGTAGACCGTGTTCGACAACACGTTTTTCACGTAGTCGCGGGTCTCCTGGAACGGAATGGTTTCCGCGAAGATTGCGCCCTCGACGCCGCGCGGCATGTTTGCGCGCCACTGGCGCGGGCGGCCCGGTCCGGCGTTGTAGCCCGCGGTGGCGAGCACGGCGGAACCGTCGAACTGATTGTAGACCATCGACAAATAGTTCGTTCCGAGCAGAATGTTGGTGTTCAGGTCGTTGAGCTGGTCGCGCGAGAGCGGGCCGAGGCCGATCTTCTTTGCCACCATCTGCGCGGTGGCCGGCATGATCTGCATGAGGCCGCTCGCGCCCACGCCCGACTTCGCGTTGAGGATGAAGCGCGACTCCTGGCGAATCAGGCCATAGGCCCATTCGACGTCGAGGCCGTTGCTTTGCGCGTCGCGCTCCACCACGTCGCGGAACGGCGCGATATAGCGCAGCGAAAAATCGTGCTCGGTCTGCGTGCGGTCGGCGGTGTTGACGGTGCGATCGAGTAGCTGGATGCGCTTCGCGTATTCGGCGGCCGCCAGCAACTGGCGATCGCTCATGCCGCGCAGCGGCCAGTTCCATTCGCGATTGCCTTCGAGCCGCAGGTTCAGCGCGTAGAAGCGCTGCGCAAGCGCGAAGCCCGGTGTCTGCGCGGCCTGAGCGATCTCGGCATCGCTTGCCAAGGTCTTCGGCGGGATGGTGATCTTCTGGCCGAGTTCCTCGGTCGCAAGCTGGCCGTAGAAGTTATAGCCTGCCGCGATCGACGAGAACTCCTGGTTCGCCTGATTCGTCTCGCCGGCCTGCTTGAGCGCGCGCGCGTGCCAGTAGACCCACGAGGGTTGCGAGCGCAATGCTGCGGGCATCTGCTCGATCGACCAGCGCACCATGGTCCAGTCGCCGCCGAGCAGCGCGGCGCGCGTGCGCCATTCGTATGCGGGATTCGAGAGCGGCGCGTTGGCCGAGAGGCGGTACCAGTCGAGCGCGGCCGGCATGCGCTTGAGCGCGCCCTGATAGCCGATCGTGCCCCAGCCGATCGCGCGTTCTGGCGAGGTGAGCGAAGGCGCGACCTGCGCGAACGTGGCGGCCGCCATGGCGGGGTCGTTGCGCGCCATCAGGGTGAGCGCGAGCAGCGCGAGCTGATGCGATTGCGGATCGGCGCTCACGCCGCGCGCGAGCGTGAGCGGAGGCGTGCTGACTGCCTGGCTGAACGCGGTGGGGTCGGGGCGTTGCGCGAGGCCGTCGAGCAGCTTCGCGCCCGTCGAGGTCTGGTTCTGTTCGTAGGCAAGGCGGATCTGCTGCCAGACGTCGTCGCTCGTGAACTGGCCTTTGATCGCGAGCGCCGTGATGAGGTCGACGCAGCCGTCGCCGTAATAGCGCGGCTCGACCAGCAGCGCGCGTGCATCGCTGGCGACGTTTTCGCCGCGCGCCGCGCGCGACTCCAGCGCGTAGCACTTCACTTGCGTATCGTCGTTGAGCACGAAGCGCGCATACTGCTGGTCGAAGTTCGCCCAGTCGTGGCGCGCGCCGAGCACGGTCAGATAGTCGTTGCGCAGGCGGTCGGCGATGGCCTCGCCGTCGTGGCGCTGCAGGAACGACAGCACCGGCGCGTCGGGCGCGTCCACGCGCGCATGGCCCTGCGAATCGAACAGTTGTGGCTTCAACTGGAAATATTCGAGGTACGACGGCGCGGGATAATCCGGAATCGTTGCGGCGAGCTGCGCGGCGCGCGCGGCGTCGTTATTGCGCGCGGCCTCGCGAAGCTGGATGAAGGTTTGGTCGTCGCTTGAAAGCTCAGCGCCCGGAGCGAGGGCAACAGGCCGCACGGCAGAGGCCGTGCTGCACGCGACGAGTGCCGCGGCGGCTAGTGCAAGACCGGCCGCGCGATATACTCGGACAAGGCGTTTGGACATCGTTATTTCTGGAGCGCGAGGTGAACCCAAGCATAGCATGCAACCCTGCGGCCGAATCCAAAAAGGCGTGGCGTTTACGACTTCGCGCAGGCCGTCTTGAAGCGTCTTCCGACGCGCTGGCCAACGCGGCGTTGAGCGAGCACCTCGACGCGCTCGTGGGCCATCTCGCGCCGCGTTCGATCGGCTTTTACTGGCCGTTGCCAGGCGAGTTCGATGCACGCGAATGGATCGCTTCGTGGCTCGCCGCCGATGCCTCGCGTCGCGCTGCGCTGCCCGTCATTGCCGAGCGCCACGCGCCGCTGCATTTCTATTTCTGGACCCCGGGCGCGCCAATGCGCGAAGGTCATCACGGCATTCCCGAGCCGGACTCTGCTGAGGCGGCGCTGCCCGATCTGCTGCTCGTGCCCTGCGTGGGGTTCGACCGCGACGGCTACCGGCTCGGCTACGGCGGCGGCTATTACGACCGCACGCTCGCTGCCTGGCCCGGCGCGGCGCTGCCGCTCACGGTAGGCATCGCGTATGAAGCGTGCCGCATCGACGAGGGCGTGCCCGAACGCGGCGCGCACGACCTGCCGCTCGACGCCGTGGTCACCGAAGCCGGCGCGCATCTCGTGGGTCGGCTCGCTGCGCGCTGAGCTGCGTATCGAGTTGGGCATTGAGTTGCGCGCCGGGCCGCGCCCAGGCGCGGCGCGTGCTCAGAGCGACGCCGCGGCGCGCGCCGCCGTGTCGTAAAGCCCGGACGCATTGCGCATCAACTGCGCCGCGTCGCCAATCTGCTCATTGGTGAGGCCGCTTTCCTTGAGCGTGGCGATCAGGCAGCTCTCGCGCACGTCGCGATAGCGCATGCATAGTTCACGCCCCGCCGGCGTCACTGAAAAGAACGCCTCCTTGCCGCTTTTCTCGCTCTCGACGAGGCCGCGCGCGACCAGCTTCTTGAGCGCGTATGTGGCGACGTGCGTATCCTCGATATTGAGCACGAAGCAGATATCGGCGAGCTTCTTGCGGCGCTCGCGATGGCCCACGTGATGGAGCAGCGACACCTCGACCGGCGTCATGTCCTTCGCGCCGGCCGCCGACATGCAGCGCACCATCCAGCGATTGAATGCATTGCTTGCCATGATGAGCGCGTACTCGAACTCGGAGAGCTCGGCGCTCGTCTCGGAGATGAGATGCTCGGACGAAACAATCTTGGTCGGCTGGCGCGACATGACACAACCCTGTGGTCGAAACGGTGTGCCGCCAGTGTAGTGAGGTCGCGCGTGCGTCGCGCCTGGCAGAAACGCTTATTGATAATTTATCGATAAATTGTCGAGAATGTATGCTGATCAAAATCGGACGCCGGCCGCGATGCCGGAGCCTGGACCGCCAAACCGTTTGAGACGATGAGCCATCCTGTCCCCCGTATTTACTTCCTCGGCGACGAGGCGCTCGTCTGCGAGGCCCCGCCGCCCGCCACGCTGGAGGTCCAGCGCCGCATCTGGGCCATGGCCGCGAGCGTGCGCGGCTGGGACGCCGTGCGCGAAGTGGTGCCCGGCATGAACAATCTGACGATCACCTTCGATGCGCTGTCCGCCCGCGCCGCCGCGCTCGCCGCCGCGCTGGAAACGGCATGGCGCGACGCCGGCGACGCGGCCGATGCCGCCTTCGAGGGCCGCGAAGTCGAGATCCCGGTGAGCTACGGTGGCGCGGCGGGTCCCGATCTCGCTGCGGTCGCGCAGCACACCGGGCTCGCGCCCGCCGACGTCGCCGCGCGTCATGCGGCAGGCGTCTACACCGTGTTCTTCCTCGGCTTTCAACCGGGCTTCGCCTATCTCGGTGGCCTCGACGCCGCGCTGCACACGCCGCGCCGGCGCGCGCCGCGCCTCGCCGTCCCCGCCGGGTCGGTGGGCATCGGCGGCGAGCAGACCGGCATCTATCCGGCGCAGGCGCCCGGCGGCTGGCAGCTAATCGGCCGCACCGCGCTCGCCCTCTTCGACCCCGCGCGCAATCCGCCCACGCTGCTCATGCCCGGCGACCGCGTGCGCTTCGTCGTCGAGAACATCGACGAAGCCATCCCTGAGGAGACCCACGCATGATCGAAGTGCTGCGCGCAGGTCTGCTCACCACGGTTCAGGATCTCGGCCGGCCGGGCTACCGGCATCTCGGCGTCGCCACCGGCGGCGCGCTCGATACGCTCGCGCTCGAAGTGGGCAACCGCCTCGTCGGCAACCGGCACGACGCCGCGGGGCTCGAAATCACCTTCGGTCCGGTGGCGCTGCGCTTCGCGCGCGCGACGCGCGTGGCCATCACCGGCACTGACTTTGGCGCGACGCTCGACGGCAAGCCGGTGTGGTCGTGGTGGAGCCTGCCAGTCGCGGCCGGCGAAACGCTGGTGCTCAACGGCGCGAAGCGCGGCATGCGCGCCTACGTGTGCGTCGCGGGCGGCATCGACGTCTTGCCGATGCTCGGCTCGCGCAGCACCGATCTCGCGGCCGGCTTCGGCGGGCTCGCGGGCCGCGCGCTCAAGGACGGCGACCGCCTTGCCACCGGCGCGTCGTTCGCGGCGGGCGGCGAGCGCGCCTCGCTCGCCGCGGGCGCGCCGCCGTTCGGCGTGAAAGCGCCGGCGCAATGCGGCTTCGTGTACCCGGACGAAGTGCCGCCGAGGCGCGGCCGCCATCCGGACGGCATGCTGTGGGCGGTGCCCGTGCGCGTGCTGCGCGGCCCCGAGTACGACAGCTTCACGCCCGAGGCGCAGCGCGCCTTCTGGTCCGACGAATGGCAGGTCACGCCCAACAGCAACCGCATGGGTTATCGGCTCGAAGGCACGCCGCTCGCGCGCGAAACACCCGCCGACCTGCTCTCGCACGCGGTGCTGCCGGGCACGATCCAGGTGCCGCCGAACGGCCAGCCCATCGTGCTGATGAGCGACGCGCAGACCACGGGCGGCTATCCGAAGATCGGCGCCGTGATCCGCGCCGATTTGTGGAAGCTCGCCCAGGTGCGGCTCACGACGGGCGTGCGCTTCGTCGAGACGTCGCCGGCCATCGCGCGCCGCGCGCTAGAAGAGGAACGGGCGTATTTACGGCAGATCGATACCGCGATCGCCATGCAGGACGAGCGCCATGCGAGCCGCCGCGTGCGTGCGGCGATGGCCCGGAGCCCAGGCGCATGACGCCAGGCGGCGAGCGCCGCGAGACAGCATCGAAGCAAGGCGCGCCGGGACACAGGGGCGCGCAGCAACACGGAGAGAATCACCATGACGACCATCGATCTGAACGCCGATCTCGGCGAAGGCTGCGGCTCCGACGAGGCGCTGCTCGACCTCGTGAGCTCGGCCAACATCGCGTGCGGCTGGCATGCGGGCGGCGCCAACGCCATGCGCGAATGCGTACGCTGGGCCGTGGATAAAGGCGTGTCGATCGGCGCGCATCCGAGCTTCAACGACCCCGAGAACTTCGGCCGCAAAGAGATGAACCTGCCCGCCGAGGAAGTCTACGCGGGCGTGCTTTACCAGCTTGGCGCGCTCTCGGCGATCGCGCAGGCCGAGGGCGGCCGCATCGCGCACGTGAAACCGCATGGCGCGCTCTACAACCAGGCCGCGCGCGACCCGAAGATCGCCGACGCGATCGTCTCGGCGGTGCACGACTTCGATCCTTCGGTGACGGTGTTCGCGCTCGCCGGCAGCGGGCTCGTGAGCGCCGCGCGCGAAGCGGGCCTCGTGGCCGTGGAGGAAGTGTTCGCCGACCGCGGCTATCGCGCTGACGGCTCGCTCGTGCCGCGCAGCGAGCCAGGCGCGCTGCTCGACGACGAAGACGCCGTGCTCGCGCGCACGCTCGCGATGATCCGCGAGCAGCGCGTGCAAGCCGTGGACGGCGCATGGGTGCCGCTCAACGCGCAGACCATCTGCCTGCACGGCGACGGGCCGCATGCGCTCGCCTTCGCGCGGCGCATCCGGGCGGCGCTGGACGAGGCCGGCATTGGCGTGCGCGCGGCGGGCGCCGCCGAGGCCTGAGCGCCTACAAGACAAAAAACATCACAGAGGCAAGCGCAGAGGCAAAAACAGGGCCGACAAGAGCCGGGCAGTCAGAGCGCCGCGCCGCGCCACACGCGTCGCACTGCGTTTCATCACCGCGACCGCTGCACATGACGCAGCGGGCCGCGGCAATAACGACGCACAAAAACTGGAGACAAAGAGATGCAGAGCACCGTCAACTTATGGCCGCTCATCGGGGTGGCCGTCATCATCGTCGGCTTCGTATTGCGCTTCAATCCGATGCTGATCGTCGCGGCGGCGGCGATCGTCACCGGCTTCGCCGCCGGGTTCCCGCCCGGCAAGATCCTCGCCGCCATCGGCACCGGCTTCATCAAGACCCGCAACCTGCCGCTCATCATCCTGCTGCCGCTCGCCGTGATCGGGCTTTCGGAGCGCCACGGCCTGCGCGAGCGCGCGCAGATCTGGATCGGCAACATCAAGGCCGCTACGGCCGGGCGTCTGCTGATCGTCTACCTGCTCGTGCGCGAGCTCACCGCCGCCGTCGGGCTCACGGGCCTCGGCGGGCATCCGCAGATGGTGCGTCCGCTGATCGCGCCCATGGCCGAAGGCGCCACCGAAAACCGCTTCGGCAAGCTTCCCGACACGGTGCGCTACAAGCTGCGCGCCTGGTCCGCCGCAACCGACAATGTGGGCCTCTTCTTCGGCGAGGACATTTTCGTGGCGTTCGGCGCGATCGTGCTGATGGTGACGCTGCTCAAGGAAGCGGGCATCGCGGTCGAGCCGATTCACGTCGCGTTCTGGGGCATTCCTACTGCGATCTGCGCGTTCCTGATCCACGGCGCGCGGCTGTGGCTCCTCGATCGCAAGCTCGAGCGCGAGCTGGGCGGCATCCGGCGTGGCGCGCAGCGCGATGCCTCGAGCCATGAGCAAGGAGACCAGGCATGACTATCACCCTCAGCTGGCTCTACTGGCTGCTCGGCATCGTGCTGCTGATCGTCGGCGGCATGATCGTGCTCGACCGCGAGCATCCGCGCCGCCTCACCGCGGGCGGCTTCTGGATCCTCTACGCGCTGATCTTTCTCATTGGCGACCATCTCCCCGCCGAAGTCGTGGGCGCGCTCGCGCTTGCAATGGCGGCGATCGCCGGCTTCGGCGGCGTGACCGGCGGCAAACCGAAGGTGCTCCCGCTCGAAACGCGGCTCGCGAGCGCGAAGCGGCTCGGCAACAAGCTCTTCGTGCCCGCGCTCACCATCCCCGCCGTCACCGTGGTGCTCACCTTCGCGGCCAGCCATCTCGTGATGGGGTCCACGCCGCTCGTCGATCCGAAGAACGTCACGCTGATCGGCTTCGGCATTGGCTGCGTGCTCGCGCTCGTTATCGCCTGCATCATCACGCGCGACAGCGTCGGCCAGTCGATGCAGGAGACGCGCCGTCTCGTCGACGCGCTCTCGTGGGCCGCCGTGCTGCCGCAGATGCTCGGCATGCTCGGTCTCGTGTTCTCGGACGCGGGCGTGGGCAAGGCGGTCGCGCACGTGACCACGGCGTACATCAACATGGACCTGCGCTTCGTGGCCGTGGCGGTTTACTGCATCGGCATGGCGCTCTTCACCGTGATCATGGGCAACGGCTTCGCGGCGTTCCCGGTGATGACGGGCGGCGTGGGCGTGCCCGTTCTGGTGGGCGTCTTCCACGTGAACCCGGCGATGATGGCAGCCATCGGCATGTTCTCGGGCTACTGCGGCACGCTCATGACGCCCATGGCCGCGAACTTCAACATCGTGCCCGCCGCGCTGCTGGAATTGCCCGACAAGAACGCGGTGATCCGCGTGCAGGTGCCCACGGGGCTCGGCATTCTGGCGGCCAATATCGTGCTGCTGTACGTGCTCGGGTTCTAGGCGAGTCCGGGCGGCTTTACCGCTCGGACGGTGCTTCGCGCAGCGCCTCGACGAACTGCGCGAGGTGCGGGAAATGCCGCGTCACGAGCGCCTCGGGCAGGAGGTACTGCGGAAAGCTCACCATGGCGTTGTGCGCATGATGGACGCGCAGACACAGACCGATGTCGTCGGCAAAGTGCGCGAGGTTCGCGCCGCGTGTGAGCGCGGCATGCAGGAACTCGCCGTCCTCATTGGACGAACCCGACTCGAACGGGCCGGCGGCCCACAGGCGCTTTGTGTAGACGTAGCTGAAGCCGTAGCCGGAATGGTTGTCGGAGAAGGCCCGGTGGTCGGCGGGAAAGCTGAGCGCCGTCATCGGCTGCGGGCTCCAGTGGAAATGCAGCCCGCTCTTGTGCAGCAAGTCCCACCAGCCGAACTGGTCGTACACGCGGCTATACAGAAAGAACGCGCTGAGCTTGACGAAATCCGCGCGGCGCTCGCTCAATTGCGTACACATGACGCGCAGATATTCGGGCGCGTAGTATTCGCCGTCGTCGAAATGGGCGATGACTTCGGCGCGCGCGAGCGCCACCGCGAGATTGCGCTTGGCGCCGGCGCTCATGCGCTGCGGCACGTGCCGATACACCACGCGCGCGTCGCCGAGATTCTGCATGAATGCGCTGGGCCGCTCGCTGTCGTCCACCACGATCCATTCGCAGGCCGCCAGATCCTGGCGCGCGAACGACCGCCAGGCATGCTGCAGCATGGCCTCGCGCCCTCCGGTGGGCGTGATGACGCTAACGACTGGCGCCATCGGCACAATAGGCTGGCCAGGCGCATCGGGCCTGGCCTTCGTTGAATTCGTCATGTTGCGCTCCTGGCCAGCCAAAAGAGCTGGAAAAAGCTGGATGGTAGAGGCGCCTCACATGAACCGAAATCGAATTCCCACTAAAGCCGTGTTCGCCAGGCGGCCTACCGGGATGTTTCGTCATCAACCGCAGTGCTTTCGGAGTTTTCTTATCGATGCGGCGGAGCCGGACCCTTACCCTGTACGGTTCTCCCTCATTCCGGTCAGATGCGCGTCCATCGCCCCGCACGCGCGATCGGCCTCACCTGCCATGACTTCGAACGCCTCCGGTTCCGCCGCTCCCGACCGTTTCTCCGCGCCTGACGCGTCCGCCGACCCCGCCGATCCCGGCGCGCGCCTTGCCGCCGCGCTCGAAGCGCACGGCGCGGGGCGTCTTGACGAGGCACAAGCGATCTATCGCGCCCTGGTCGAACGCGATCCCGCCCATGCCGACGCCTTGCATTACTGGGGCGTGGCGCGCCATCAGCTTGGCGATCATCGGGGCGCACTCGCGCTCATGGATCGCGCGCTCGGGCGTGCGCCCAACGACGCGGTCTGCTGGAGCAACCGCGGACTCGCCGCGCTCTCGCTCGGCCAGCACGAGGAAGCGGCGCACAACCTGCGCGAGGCACTGCGTCTCGCACCCGGGTTCGCCGATGCGCACAACAACCTCGGGCTCGCGCTGCGCGAAGCGGGCGACCTCGCGGGAGCCGAGCGCCATTGCCGTGCCGCGCTCGCGCTGGCGCCCGCATCCGTGAACGCGTATGTGAACCTGGGCAGCGTGCTCGCGAAGCTCGGGCGCGGCGAAGAGGCGCTCGCCTGCTATCGCGAAGCGCTCGCGCTCGCGCCCGACGACGCCGCCATCCACTTCAACCTCGGCAACGCGCAGCGCGCACTCGGCGATGATGCTGCGGCCATCGTCCATTACCGCCAGGCCGTCGAGCTGGCGCCCGGCTACGCGGCCGCCTGGGTGAATCTCGGCACCACGCTCGGCCAGACCGGCGACTATCGGGCCGCGGAAACGTGCTATCGCAAGGCCGTGGAGCTGGAGCCGAACGCGGCGAACCTCGTGTGCCTCGGCGCCTCGCTGGGCGCGCAAGGACGCAACGACGAGGAAGCGCCCTACTACCAGCGCGCGCTCAAGATCGACCCGCAAAACGCCGACGCGCGCCAGAACCTCGTCTGGCTCAAGCTCAAGCGCGGCGAGTATCGCGAAGGCTGGGCCGAGTACGCACGGCGCTGGCGCGCCTGTGACTACGCGCCGTTCGACATCGAAGGCATCGCCGAGTGGCAGGGCGAGCCGCTCGACGGCAAGCGCCTCTTGCTCGTGCACGAGCAGGGTTTCGGCGACCAGATCCAGTTCGTGCGCTATGCAAGCGTGCTGGCCGCGCGCGGCGCAAGCGTGGACGTATGCGTGCCGCAGCCCCTGCAGCTGCTCGCGCAGTCGGTGCCGGGCGTGCACCGCGCGTGGACCGGCACGCCCGCGGGCGACTACGACTACTGGCTATATGTGATGAGCGCGCCGTCCGCGTGCGGCACCGAACTCGACACGGTTCCGGCCACGGTGCCTTATCTCTTTGCGCGCGACGTCGACATTGAGGCGTGGAAGCCGCGCGTGCAGGCAGCGATGCTGGCGGACCTCGCGCGCCAGGCCGGCAAAGCATCGCCCACTGCCCCGCTGGCGGCGCCCGAAGCCGCCGCCAAATTGACCAGCGCGACCGGTGCGACCGATGTGACCGATGTGACCGATGTGACCGATGTGACCGATGTGACCGATGTGACCGATGTGACCGATGTGACCGATGCGACCAGCGCAGCAAGCACGCCCGGCCGCGTGCGCAAGCCCGCTGGCTACCGCAACATCGGACTCGTCTGGAGCGGCAATCCCGGCTTCTACAACGACCGCAACCGCTCGGTAGCGCTGGCGGCACTCCAGCCGCTCTTCGCGCTGGAGAAAATCAGCTGGTTCTCGCTGCAAAAGGGCGAAGCGGCCCGCGCGCAGCTCGCGGCGCTAGCCGGCGGCGCACCGGTCCACGACTTCAGCGACGATCTTCGCGACTTCGGCGACACGGCCGCGCTCATCATGAATCTCGATCTCGTGATTGCCGTGGATACCTCGGTCGCGCATCTTGCCGGCGCGCTCGGCAAGCCGGTCTGGATCCTCGTGCCCGCGAACGGCGAATGGCGCTGGCTCGAAAAGCGCGCGGATTCGCCGTGGTACCCCACAGCGCGGCTGTTCCGCCAGCGCGAAGTGGGCGACTGGCAGCCCGCGCTCGAAGAACTGCGCGAGGCGCTCGCAGAAAAACCCAGGCGCGTGACAAGAACCAGCAGCGCAAGCGGCAGCAGCAGCGCAAGCGGCAAAAGCAGCACGGGCGCGCGCAAATCCGCGCGCAAAGCACCCAAGGCAACCGCGTCGCCTGGCAACGAAGAGCTGGACCTCAGCCCGGATCGACGGTGAAGCCGCGCTGCTGCAGCAACTGGAGCACGCCGTTGCGTCCGCCCAGGTGCAGCGCGCCGACCGCCACGAAGAGCGGCTTGTTGGGCGCGGCATACAGCTGCATGCGCGCGACGAAGCGGCGGTTGCGCTCGTAGACGATGCGGTTATCCACCGAGGCCGCCACACGCGGGTCGTGCGCGAGCTTTTCGGTGCGCGCGGCGTCCCAGGCCGCGATCGCGTCGGCGTCGCCGAGGCGCCACAGGCGCAGCAGCGTCTGCACGTCGGCGACGTTTTGCGCGGGCGTCTGCGCGAGATCCTGCGCGAGCATTTCGCGCTGCTGAGCAAGCGTGAGGTGAGTGAACGCGCGCATCTGCTCGGCCAGCGTTTCCAGCCCGACCACGCGCCGCCCCTTCAGGCGCAGGTACACGTTCTGCAACTGCGCCTCGGTGCCGTACTCGGTCTGCAAACCCGCGCTCAGCGAATCGTAGGTTTCCACCAGCAGCGAGGCGAGCCACGGCTTCATCTTGCGGATCTCGGCGAGCGCCTCGGGATTGCCGCGCAAGCGCGCCGCGAGCTTCGCCCACAGCGGTTCGGGCAGCAGTTGTTGCAGGCAGGGCTTACGGCACACGCCGTATTTCGAGACGTCGTCCTGCGAGACGAGCAAGTCGTCGGGCGAGAGTTCGAGCGCGAGCGTGGGCGAGGCGTTGAGCGCCGCGAGGACCGGCGCACGGAACGGCTGGTTCGGCGGATAGTCGGCAGGGTCGCCCACGTGCAGCGTGCCGAGCAGATAAATGGTGGTGGTGCCGCGCGTGGCGACATAGAACGGCATGCGCGCCGGTTGCGTGCGCACCGGGCCGCCCGCCGTCGTGCCCGATGCGTAGCTCGGCATGGACGGCGGCGCGTGAAAGCCCGGCAGGCCGCCGCCAGAAGGCTGGCGAGGCGTGGGAACGGCGGGATACACGCCGGGGACATTGGCGGCGGTGGCGGCGGCAAACGCGCTGGGCATGAACGAGCGCAGCGGCTGCCCGAGCGATGGTCCAATCGATGGCCCAAGCGCAACGGCCAGCGCGAGCGCCGTTGCCAGCGCCGCGCGCAACCATGAGCGCCGCGCGCAGGCAGCGGCGAATGCAACTGCAAGCGCTCGCGCAAGCCCCCGTGGAAGCACGCCGCCCGCCCGAAGGCGGCCCCGGTTTTGCATCGTCGATGCGGCGCGATGGCCGCCCTTTGGCTTGCGGCGCTTGAAACGGCATATAAGCCGGCGCGCCGCCGTTACTTCAGGCCGGCATGGGCCGCCCATCTTCTTCCCCCACCTCCTCAGCACGATGGCAGGATACCTGACGCCCATCCACTTCGCGTAATACCGGGACCTCTTTTCGGCACCGTTCGACCGCATACGGACAACGCTGATGGAAGGTGCAGCCCGAAGGCGGGTTCAGCGGCGAAGGCAGCTCGCCCTCCAGCTTGATCTTCACACGCCGGTCCGCTTCGAAGATCGCGGGCGTGGCCGAAAGCAGCGAGCGCGTGTACGGATGGCGCGGCCGCCCGATCACCGTGTGCTTGTCGCCAAGCTCGGCCACGCCGCCCAGGTACATCACCATCACGTCGTCGGCGATATGCTCGACCACGGCCAGATTGTGCGAGATGAACACGTAGCTGGTGCGGAACTGCTCCTGCAGGTCCATAAACAGATTGAGGATCTGCGCCTGGATCGACACGTCGAGTGCCGACACCGGCTCGTCGGCCACCACGATCTGCGGGTCGAGGATCATCGCGCGCGCAATGGCGACACGCTGACGCTGCCCGCCCGAAAACATATGCGGATAGCGCTTCGCATGCTCGGGCCGCAGTCCCACGATGCGCATCATGTGCGCGATGCGGTCCGCGCGCTCGGTCGCCGTGAGCTTGGTGTTGATCGCGAGCGGCTCGCCGAGCGTCTGCTCGACGGTCTTGCGCGGGTTGAGCGACGCGAACGGGTTCTGGAACACCATCTGCACGCGGCGGCGCAGCGCGGCGATCTTCTCGTGGTTCGCGTGCGCGACGTCCTCGCCGTCGATGGTCAGCTTGCCCGAGGTGGGCGGCTCGATCATCGTGAGCTGGCGCGCGAGCGTGGACTTGCCGCAGCCCGACTCGCCCACCACCGCGAGCGTGCGCCCGCGCGTGAGCGAGAACGACACGCCGTTGAGCGCCTTCACGGTGCCCGTGCCGAACATGCCGCGCTTCACGCTGTAGTGCTTCTTGAGATCTTCCGCGACGAGTACTTTGTCATCCTCGCGAGCCGCGGATTGCTGGACTGCGTTCATCGCGCGCCTCCGTTGGGTTGAGTCAGTGCCACGTTCAGCGGCTTGATGCAGCGCACCTGCGCGTAGCCGCTTTCATCGGCGGCCGGATCGAGCGCCGGACGCGCCTTCATGCAGCTGTCCACCACGTACTTGCAGCGCGGCGCGAAGAGACACCCGCTGGGCCGGTCGTCGCGGCCGGGCACCATGCCGGGCAGCGCGGCAAGCCGCATCGCTCCCTTGTTGTGCTCGGGGATCGCCGCGAGCAGCGCCTCCGTGTACGGATGGTGCGGCCTGGCGAAGATATCGGGCACGCGGTTGGTCTCGATGATCTCGCCCGCGTACATCACGGCCACGCGCTGCGCGACCTCCGAGACCACGGCCAGATCGTGCGAGATCAGCACGAGCGCCATGCCGCGCTCCTTCTGCAACTGCACGAGCAGCGCCATGATCTGCGCCTGGATGGTCACGTCCAGCGCCGTAGTGGGCTCGTCGGCGATCAGGAGCTTCGGGTTGCAGGCCACGGCCATCGCGATCATCACGCGCTGGTTCATGCCGCCCGACATCTGGTGCGGGAAGTTGTCGATGCGGTTCTTCGCGTCGGGTATGCCCACCTGGTCGAGCAGTTCGAGCGCGCGCGCGTGCAGCGCCGCGCCGCGCAGCCCCTCGTGCAGCTTGAGCACTTCCTTGATCTGATAGCCGACGGTGTAGCTCGGGTTCAGGCTCGTGAGCGCGTCCTGGAACACCATCGCGATGTCCTTGCCGACGATGCGGCGGCGCGCCTTGCCCGTGGCGTTGAGCAGATCGCGGCCATCGAAGGTGATCGAATCGGCGCTCACCTTGCCGGGCGCGTCGATGAGGCCCATCAGCGCCATCATCGTGACGCTCTTGCCCGAGCCCGATTCGCCGACGATGCCGAGCACTTCGCCCGGCGCCACCGAGAGGTTCACGCGGTCGACGGCGGGCAGGCCGTTGAAGTTCACCGCCAGATTGCGGATGGTCAGCAGTTCTTTCGTCTGATCGCTCATGTTCAGGCCATCCGCTTGAGCTTGGGATCGAGTGCGTCGCGCAGCCCGTCGCCGAGCAGATTGATCGCGAGCACCGAGATCAGGATGGACAGGCCGGGCATCGTGACGATCCACCAGGCGCTGTCGATATAGTCGCGCGCCGAAGCGAGCATCGCGCCCCACTCGGCGGCGGGCGGCTGCACGCCAAGGCCGAGAAAGCCCAGCGCAGCGGCGTCGAGAATCGCCGAGGAAAAGCCGAGCGTCGCCTGCACGATCAGCGGCGCGGTGCAGTTGGGCAGCACCTGCGAGAACATCAGCCGCAGCGTACCGGCGCCGGCCACGCGCGAGGCGGTCACGTACTCCTTGTGCAGTTCGCCGAGCGCCGAGCCGCGCGTGAGACGCACATAACCGGGCAGCGCGACGATGGCGATCGCGAACATCGTGTTGGTGAGGCCCGGGCCGATGATCGCGACCACGGCCACCGCGAGCAACAGCGAAGGCAGCGCGAGCAGCACGTCCATCAGACGCATGATCGGCGTGTCGGCCCACTTGTCGAAGAACGCGGCCACGAGCCCGAGCACGATGCCCGGAATCAGCGCGAGCATCACCGAGACGCAGCCGATCCACAGCGAGAGCCGCGCGCCGTACATCAGGCGCGAGAGGATGTCGCGGCCCGCTTCGTCGGTGCCGAGAATGAACTTCCAGTTGCCGCCGTCGAGCCAGGCGGGCGGAATTTTCACGGAGTCGCGGTACTGCTCGACGGGGCTGTGCGGCGCGATCAGCGGCGCGAAGATCGCCAGGAACACGAGCAGCAGCACAATGATGCCGGCGACCACGGCGCCCTTGTTGCGCGAGAAGTTCGCCCAGAATTCGCGCAGCACGAGCGCGCGGCCCGAGGGCGGCGTGACGGCGCGGGGCACGCTGTTCTGAATGTCAGCCATCATGCCTCCACGGTTCGATGAATGGTTTGCGGGTTTTGCATCGTCATGGCGTGATTACCTCGTATGTCGAATGCGCGGATTGAGCACGCCGTACAGCAAATCGACGACCAGGTTCACGACGATCACGAGCGTCGCGATCATGAGAATGCCGCCCTGCACCACCGGATAGTCGCGCCGGCTGATCGCGTCGATCAGCCATTTGCCGATGCCGGGCCACGAGAACAGCGTCTCGGTGAGCACGGCCCCGGCCAGCAGCGTGCCGACCTGCAGGCCGATCACGGTCACCACGGGAATCAGCGCGTTGCGCAGCGCATGCACGACGATCACGCGCGCGGGCGAGAGGCCCTTGGCGCGCGCGGTGCGAATGTAGTCTTCGCGCAGCACTTCGAGCATGGACGAGCGCGTCATGCGCGCGACCACCGCGAGCGGAATCGTGCCGAGCACGATGGCGGGCAGGATCAGATGCGAGAGCACCGACTTGAACGCGCCTTCGTCGGTGCCGGGCAGCAGCGAATCGATCAGCATGAAGCCGGTGACGTGCGGAATGTCGTACTCGACGGCAATGCGCCCCGACACCGGCGTCCAGCCGAGCTTGGACGAAAACACCATGATGAGGATGAGGCCCCACCAGAAGATCGGCATCGAATAGCCGGTGAGCGCGGTGCCCATCACGCCGTGATCGACGACGGTGCCGCGCCTCAAGGCCGCGAACACGCCGGCGGGCAGGCCCACCGCGAGCGCGAAGATGAGCGCGCACAGCGAAAGTTCGACGGTGGCGGGAAAGCGCGCGAGGAACTCGCCCATCACGCTGGTGTTGGTGATGATCGAAGTGCCGAGGTTGCCGTGCAGCGCACGCCAGACGTAGTGCACGTACTGCAGGGGCAGCGGCTCGTCGAGCCCGAGGCGGTGCATGGCCTCGGCGTGCATTTGGGGATCGACGCCGCGCTCGCCCATCATCACTTCGATGGGGTCGCCCGGAATCAGGTGGATGAGCGCAAACGCGAGCAGCGTGATGCCAATGAAGGTTGGGATCACCATGCCGATGCGGCGCAATACGAAGCGGAACATGTGACGTTCCCCCGAAAGCTTGAAATGAAACGCAACCGGCGACAGAGGCTCGTGACCCCGGTCGCCGGACCATTTTCGCGGGCCTTCCGTGTGTGTGAAGGCCGCGCGAAAAACTACCCGATAGACATTACTGCATGCCGACGCCGTCGAAGCGCGCGAAGCCGAGCGGCTCGATGCGCATGTCGGTCACCTTCTTGCTGACCGGCTGATAGACGGTCGAGTGGGCGATCGGCGAGTACGGCAGTTGCTGCGCGAAGATCTGCTGCGCCTGGATGTAGAGATTCGTGCGCACCGCCTGCGCCGAGGCCTGGCGGCCCTTCTGGACCAGCTCGTCGAACGGCTTGTAGCACCACTTGCCGAAGTTGTTGCCGTTCACGGCCTCGCAGCCGAGCAGCGTGCCGAGCCAGTTGTCGGGGTCGCCGTTGTCGCCGGTCCAGCCGATCAGCATCGAGTCGTCCTCGCCCGCGTGCGCGCGCTTGATGTACTCGCCCCACTCGTACGTGACGATCTTCGCCTTCACGCCGATCTTGGCCCAGTCTGCCTGGATCATCTCGGCCATCAGGCGTGCGTTCGGGTTGTAGGCGCGCTGCACGGGCATGGCCCAGAGCGTCATTTCAAAGCCGTTGGACAAGCCGGCCTTCGCGAGCAGCGCCTTGGCCTTTTCGGGATCGTACGGCTGCGCCTTCAGGCTCTTGTCGTAAGACCATTGCGTGGGCGGCATCGGGTTGGTCGCTGCCTGACCCGCGCCCTGGTACACCGACTCGATGATCGCCTTCTTGTTGATCGCCATGTCCAGCGCCTGGCGCACTTCGAGCTTGTCCATCGGCTTGTGCTCGACGTTGTACGACAGGTAGCCGAGGTTGAAGCCCGGCTGCGAAGGCATCGCGATGTTCGGATCGGCCTTCAGCGGCGCGATGTCGGCGGGACGCGGGTAGCTCATCACCTGGCATTCGTCGCGCTTCAACTTCTGCACGCGCACGCTCGCATCGGGCGTAATCGAGAAAATCAGCTTCGAGAGCTTCACCGCGCCCGGCTTCCAATAGTCAGGATTGCCGTCGAAACGGATGGTTGCGTCCTTCGTATAGCTCTTGAAGATGAACGGGCCCGTACCGACCGGGTACTGGTTGATGTCGGCGGCCTTGCCGGCCTTCATCAGCTGATCCGCGTATTCAGCCGAGAGAATCGAGGCGAACTCCATCGCCATGTTCTGGATGAACGGCGCGTTCGGCTCGTTCAACGTGAACTTCACCGTGTACGGGTCGACCTTCTCGACCTTCGCGATGAGCTTGTCGAGACCCATGTCGGTGAAGTACGGGAACGACACCGGGTAGGCCTTGCGGAACGCGTTGTTCGCGTTGAGCATGCGGTCGAACGTGAACACGACGTCGTCGGCGTTGAATTCGCGCGTGGGCTTGAAGTACGACGTGGTCTGGAACTTCACGCCATGGCGCAGATGGAACGTGTAGGTCTTGCCATCGGCGGAAACGTCCCACGATTGCGCGAGACCCGGTTCGACCTTGGTGCCGCCGCGCTCGAATTCGACGAGGCGGTTGTAGACGGTGAACGTGGCCGCGGTGAAGTCGACGCCCGTGGTGTATTGGGCGGAGTCGAAGCCAGCGGGGCTGCCTTCCGAGCAGTACACGAGCGTCTTGTTCGGGATGCTCCCCGCGGCGTGCGCGACGGTGGCCCCCGCAATCGATGCCGCTGCGAGCGCCACGAGCGACGTCATTCGCGCGGCACGCAACAGATTGTTTTCTTTCATGTTTCCTCCAGTTCGGTGCCGGCCGGAGCCAGCGTAGCGCGATCTTACTTGAGCACTGCCTTCACTCACAAGCCAGCCAAAATGACCATTGCGCGCAGGAAATGCCTGGTTGACAGGCTTGCTGCGAGCGGCTTCCTGGGCAACACGCCTGCCCCGGCCGCTCATGTTGTCCGCATATTCCGCTATTGCCATGTATTACCCTCTTTTGCCGGCATTTGTCCGCAGATGCACGATAGCGCGCTGTCGTTGCGCTTGCCGTTTCACTGGCCGGCGGCGCTGGTACTGGCGCACGCGCCCGCCCAAGCCCGGCTTTGGCTCGCTTACGGCGGCTGTATCAACCGCTCACCGGCTGCGCGCGGGCGCACCAGTCGCGCCACATGAGGCGGTACGCGGCTTCCATGTTGCGCGCGAAGCGTTCTCCGTCCATCAGCGGCGACGCCGTCATGCGCATGCGCAGGCTCGCGCGCAGCGCGGCGAGGCGCGCCGGATCGCGCGCGAGCGAGACCACGCGTTCGACAAAGGCGTCATCGGTATGCGCGGCCAGTTCCGCCAGCCCCAGATTGGCGAGCAGCGAAAGACCCGCACGGCCCGCCGCCGAGCGGCCCACGCGCGTGGGCACGGGCACGCCCATCCAGAGCGCATCGAGGCTCGTGGTGTGGCCGTTGTAGGGAAACGTGTCGAGCGCGAGATCGACTTGCGCCCAGGTGCGCAGGTAGTCGTCGCGCGGCTGAAAGCCCACGAAGCGCACGCGCGCCGCATCGACGCCATGGGCCGCGAGGCGCGCCAGCAGCCGCTCGCGCGCGGCGCCGGGCGGAGCCATCAGCACGAGCCGCGCCGTGGGAAGCGCGGCGAACACGCCCGACCAGAGTGCGAAGGTGGCGTCGGTGAGCTTGCAGGGGTTGTTCAGGCAGCCGAACGTGATTGAGCCGTCGTGCCCCTCGGCCAGCATCGGCAAGCCGTTGACCTCGATGCCGGGCGCGAGCGCGTCGTAGCACCAGAACGTGTCGGGCAAGCGCAGCGAGCGCTCGGTGTACTGATCGTCCACGCCTGGCGAGTCAAGCGGATCGAGCGGATCGACCCACGGATCGGTGAGCCGCCAGCCGATGGCCGCGCTGCCCGTGGTGCCCGGGTAAGCGAGCCACGCCACCTGCACCGGCGCGGGCCGCCGCGCGAATACGAGACGGCGCGCTCCGTCCATATGCATGGTCAGGTCCACGAGGATGTCGATGCGGTCGTCGTGAATCTGCTGCGCGAGCCGCGCATTGTCGAACTCGCGCACGTCGCGCCAGAGGTCGGCATGGGTGGAGAGGCGCGCCGTCACCTCGTCGGGCTGCGCGACGCTCGAATAGCAGACGATCTCGAACGCCGCGTGATTGTGATGCCGGAGCAGCGGCGTCGTGAACAGCATCTGGCAGTGATTGCGAAAGTCCGGCGAGACGTAGCCGATGCGCAGCCGCCGGTGCGCATCGGGCGTGGTCGCATGCGCAACGGGCTGCGCAAGCCAGGCCGCTTCGTGCTGCTTCGAAAGCTGCTCGGCAGCAGCGCGGATTGCGTGGCCGTCCTCGGTCGCGAACATCAATCCGTAGACGTAGTTGCTGTGCGCGCCGATGTTGCCGGGCTCGCACGCGAGCGCTTCGCGATAGCACGCGAGCGCCGCCTCGATCGCGCCCGCATGCTTGTGCGCGTTGCCCAGATTGCTCCAGGCGTTGGCGAAACCGGGCTGCAGTTCGAGGGCGCGCGTGAAGCACGCGTGCGCGTCGTCGATGCGCGCGAGATCCACGAACACGTTGCCGAGGTTGTTCCACGCCGAGGCATCGTCGGGCGCGAGTTCGAGCGCGCGCTTCAGTGCCGCCTGAGCCTCGGCCTGGCGGCCGCAGGCGCGCAGCAGGCAGCCGAGATTCGTGAGCACCTTGGGCGACTCGGGCGTGAGCGTGCGGGCGTGCTCGAGCACCGCCTGCGCCTCGCCCGTGCGCTTGAGCGCGATCAGGACGTTCGCGAGATTGTTCCAGGCGTTCACGGACCCCGGGTCCAGCGCCACGGCGCGGCGCAGCGGCGCCTCCGCGCGCACCGCGTCGCCGCTTGCGAACAGGGTGCTGCCGTAGTTGTAGTGCGCTCCCGCATAGTCGGGCGCGAGCGCGAGTGCACGCTCGAAGGCGGCCAGCGCGCGCGGGAAGTCGCCCTGGCTCACATAGAGATTCGCGAGATTGTTCAGCGCGATCGAAAAATCGGGCTTGAGCGCGAGCGCGCGTTCGAGCGCCGCGAACGCGCCTTGCGCCTCGGTGGCCGCGTCGTGGGTGAGCCCGAGGCTCACGAGGAAGTACGGGTCCTCGCGCACCGCGAGCGCGCGCTCGATCAGCGCGCGCGCCGCGAGCCGGTCGCGCGCCGTTTCGAGGATGCCGGCGAGATGCAAGGCATCGGCATCGCGGGCATTGGCCTCGATCAGCTGCCCGCAGCGCGCGCGGGCCTCGTCGAGCGCGCCGGCACGCCACGCGGCGAGGGCATCGGCAAAAGTGCCGGCTTGCGAAGGGGTTTCGGGAATGGAAGTCGTCATGCGCAAAGGCCTGCCGCGCACGACGCATGCCATGGCGCGATTACGTGGGCAAAAAAGAAAACCGTCGATTATCGGCACCACGCTATACGTGGCCTTTGACGCAGATCAGGAGCGCCAGCCGGAACAGCGGCGCAAACAGGACTAACCTTCGCAAATTAATCCGCTGGCCTACCTGCCCAGCGACCTAGTCAGATATCGTTCGTCAGCGCAGGCCAGCAGGCGCTGGTTTTTCAGATCAGCCTTGCTCTTGCCAACCTCCTTGGTGGAGATTGTTGTGATTCCACACCGAGAATCAGAGCGAGCCTGGCCTGACTCGTACTGTCCTGGAAACGCTATCCCACAGCTCGACGGCTTCGCCGGTCGATAAAGAGCCTTTGTCGAGCTTGACAAATTTCCCCTGAATTTCCAGTTGCCCCCCGGTATTCATGTCCAGGGCGAAATACGGTGAGGAAGGCATGCTCGTGGTCTCATTGACCATGAGCGAGAATGAATTGCCGCGCCCTCCGCCGGGTCTGCGCCCCTCACTGAGCCATTCCTCGGCTTTCAGATCCGACAGATCCACAGTACCTTTACGGATAACATTACCGTCTGCTGCCTTGAGTAGCGCGCGCAGTTCCGGGCTGTTGGTGCGTTGCAGGAGCGACGTCTTGCCCTGGGACTTCGTGTCGACCGAGACCTCGAACGCGACATCGCGATTGTTTGCCAATGTAAATCCGCCGCTCACGTACTGATCATCCGTTGCCTTCCCGGGCAAAAATCCTCCCGCGAAGCACACGCCTGGCTCAGTTGGAATGTCGTCCGGGGAACGCCCACGCAACTTTTCCAGCAGGTCGAAGACCAACCGCGTTTTTTGGGGTACATCATTCTTGATGGGCAGTTGCTTGACGATAGAGTCGCTGGTTTGATCCGGGTGCAGGAAATCACTTCCCTCGATCTTCAGCAGGAATCGATAGCCTCGATCCCATTTGTATGCTTCGATATACCGCCTGCCTGGATCGTCGTAAATGGTGCCACGATGCACGAAGTAGTAGGTGTTTTCTCCCCGCGCCTTGCCAGCCTCATACAGGAACGGATACGCATCCCGGCTCCTGGTTGCTTTCAGCGCTGCCTCGCGCTGCGCGACCTCCTCCCGCCAGGCGTCTTCCGTCATCGCCTTCGCTTCGATATCGACACCCACGATCTTGGCGTAGCCGTACTCCGTTGCGTCCTCCGGCATATCGACCAGGTAACGGCCCACACACCGCGCTTTCAGATTCGCAGTCAGTTCAGTCACGATTTGTTTTTCCTGTTGGCTCAGCGGTGCCGGCTTGTGATCGCACGCCGCAATGGTCAATATCAGGCAGGCAACAGCGAACGTTGCACGCGTTTTTCTCATGCCTTGTATTCCAGCGCCGTGCCCTTCACGCTCTGCGCGATACGGGTAGCATCCAGCTTGTAGGCCCTTCGTGCTCAATACCCGCAAAGGCTGAGTAGGCTTGCGCCTGATGAACTGAATTTGCGGCTTGCCCGTGATTTTCCATATCAGAGCGAGCCTGGCCTGATTCGCACCGTCCTCGAAACGCTATCCCACAGTGCGACGGCTTCGCCGGTCGATAGCGAGCCTTTGTCGAGCTTGACAAATTTCCCCTGAATTTCCAGTTGCCCCCCGGTATTCATGTCCAGGGCGAAATACGGTGAAGAAGGCGTGCTCGTGGTCTCATTGACCATGAGCGAGAATGAATTGCCGCGCCCGCCGCCGGGTCTGCGCCCCTCACTGAGCCATTCCTCGGCTTTCAGATCCGACAGATCCACAGTACCTTTACGGATAACATTGCCGTCTGCTGCCTTGAGCAGCGCGCGCAGTTCCGGGCTGTCGGTGCGTTGCAGGAGCGACGTCTTGCCCTGGGACTTCGTGTCGACCGAGACCTCGAACGCGACATCGCGATTGTTTGCCAATGTAAATCCGCCGCTCACGTACTGATCATCCGTTGCCTTCCCGGGCAAAAATCCTCCCGCGAAGCACACGCCTGGCTCAGTTGGAATGTCGTCCGGGGAACGCCCACGCAACTTTTCCAGCAGGCTTAACACCACCGCCGTTTTCTCAGGAGCGCTATTTTTTACGGTCATTTTTTGCACGATTGGCTCGTCCGTTTGATCCGGATGGAGATAGTCATATGCTTCGATCTTCAGCAGGAAGCGATACCCGTGATTCCACTTGTAGCCTTCGATATGCCGTCTGCTTGGATCGTTGTAGATGGTGCCGCGGTGGATGAAGTAGTAGGTGTTTTCTCCCCGCGCCTTGCCAGCCTCATACAGGAACGGATACGCATCCCGGCTCCTGGTTGCTTTCAGCGCTGCCTCGCGCTGCGCGACCTCCTCCCGCCAGGCGTCTTCCGTCATCGCCTTCGCTTCGATATCGACACCCACGATCTTGGCGTAGCCGTACTCCGTTGCGTCCTCCGGCATATCGACCAGGTAACGGCCCACGCACCGCGCTTTCAAGTTTGCAGTCAGTTCAGTCACGATTTGCTTTTCCTGTTGGCTCAGCGGCGCCGGCTTGTGATCGCACGCCGCAATGGTCAATACCAGGCAGGCAACAGCGAGCGTTGCTCGCGTTTTTCTCATGCCTTGTATTCCAGCGCCGTGCCCTTCACGCTCTGCGCGATGCGGGTAATGGCGTGAAGCGTGAAGCGTCGGGTAGCGTCCAGCTTGTAGGCCCCTTCGTGCTCGATACCCGCGAAGGCTGCGCAGGCTCGCGCCTGATGGGCAGGCGCACGGCCTGAACGCACCGGCACCGTACCATCGCCGTGTTCGTCGGCATCCCGCAGGACGAATTTGGCGAACGAGGCTTTTCCATCGACCGTCGTTTTTATCAATTGGCCACCGGTCGCGGGGTCTTCGCTACCACGTGTTGCAAGCAGGCCGACCATTGGCGGTACGTCACCGCGCAGCAGTGGTGGCGTCTGCTGCATCCACGTGACGTTGCCGTATGCCTTGTGTTTCTCATCGTCGCCGTAAAAGACATAGGTGTTGGCGTGATACTTGTTGCTAATCTGGGCATGGAATTTCTGCACCTTGTCTTGAATCAAGTCTTCAAAATCACTCCAATCCTGATCGATAGTTTTCTTGGCAGGATCGAGCGGATTAAGCAACTGGTCATCGCACAGCCCCCACCAGGTGCCGCGCACCGTATAGATTTCGCTGTATGGGTCCGACGCCGGCAACTCGACTACCCGTTCCCCGTCCCTGATCCTGAGCCATCCCATGCCGTAGTCGCGGCTCGGCAACAGCTGCAGCGGACCCGGCGCATTGCCGACCACCGCGGTCATGCTGGCCGCGTCTGCCCCCAGCACAAGCGCTGACAGAACCCCCACGATACCCGCGCCTTCCGTGCCGGCTTTCATCCGCCTGTAGGTGGCCGCTGCCCCCGTGGCGGGCATCACCCCGTGCACGACGCCCAGCACCGTGTCACGCAGCCCCATCACTTCCGAGTAGTAGCGGGCCACCAGTCCGCCCATCGAGTGGGTGACCAGGATTACCCTGTCGCAGTGGTAGTTGAACTGTTTGCGGTACCACGCCGTGATTTCATCGATCCGGCTCGCCAGACGCTCCGCCGACACGGCGTTCGA
The DNA here is from genome assembly GCF_000785435.2 of Paraburkholderia sacchari. Classification (GTDB taxonomy): domain Bacteria; phylum Pseudomonadota; class Gammaproteobacteria; order Burkholderiales; family Burkholderiaceae; genus Paraburkholderia; species Paraburkholderia sacchari. Next base: position 66,270 of record NZ_JTDB02000002.1, read on the forward strand.
TTGCAGCCAGTTGTAGCCCACTGCGTGCACGGGAAACTGATACTTGTATGAGAGCGCAACCTCGTCGCGCGCCAGCTTTTCCAGACCCGGCGTGATGATATGGCAAAGGCTCTCCCGCAAGCCCTTGCGGCCATAGTCCGTGCCCGCATGCGCATCATTCAGCGCGTTTTCAAGCCACACCAGCCACTCGCCGTAGCTCATGTACGCGACTTCGCCCCAGCCGCGCCGACGCAGCTCGTCTTCGGTCTGTGCTGTACCGGCGGCAATCTTGCCACCGCCATGGACTTGGGTCTTGCCTGGATCCAGAATGCGTTTGCGATCCACTGCCCCTCGTCCCATCCACGGCCCGACCGTCGTGTTGCCGTCAAGGAGCCAGACTGGCACGGGCGGATTGCTGTCTTTTTTCTCCAGATTCGTTCCCATGACGCCAGGCACGAAGACCACAGGAATGATCCTGTCCGGGACCATGTAGCAGACCGCCGTACTGTCGTCTGGCGCTGAAGTGATGGATAAGTAATGAATTGAGCCGTCGTCGGCAATCGTCGGCGGGATGATGCGTTCTTGTGTAGCCAATGCGGGCTTCTCCCATTTGCGCGCGGCACGCCCAAGCGGGTTCCGACAACACACGCGGCCTGACGCACCAGAAACTGCATGAATAAGAGCGGTCGTAATGCGGGACCATTTTCAGGTCCATTCAGCCTTATACCTACGGCACAACCTCGGAGCAATTGTTCATAGGCTGAAATTTCGCCGGTTATTGTCAAGACGCAATACGGCTGGCGGTCTGTGCCTCGTTTGATTTGTCAGTCGTGCGCACCTGTCCGAGCACCATCCCCAGTCCACTTCCATAGGTTGATACCAGATGGACTGTGTGCTCGCTGCACTGGTGCGAGCCGCGCACCGTCTTGCCGCCGATGGCCACGATCTGCCCAGCAAACGCCAGACACAACCCCTTCATCCAGCGGATGAAATACGATTCGAACTCCTTCGGATTGAATGCGGCGAGTACCCGTCCGAAGGTGTCATGCGAGCCCGCCCCCCTTCGTTTACAAGCAATCATCGACAAATTGTTGACTGCAAAAAGAGAATTGTGCGACGGCCTTGCCAACGCAAAAAAAAACCGCGCGGCACCCGGTAAAGGATGCCGCGCGGTTTGCATGGCGCCGCACGAAGGCGGCAGGCCGGAGCTGAAGGAAGCTCAGCCGCTCACAAATCGAGCCGCTCGCAGATCGCCTTGGTCGCGCCCGCCGCGTTGAGCGTGTAGAAGTGCAGGCCCGGCGCGCCGCCTTCGATCAGACGCCGGCACAGGTCCGTCACCACGTCGAGGCCGAACGCGCGGATCGACTCGCGGTCGTCGCCGAAGCTTTCCAGGCGCCGTGCGATCCAGCGCGGCACTTCCGCGCCGCACATTTCCGAGAAGCGCATGAGCTGCGTGTAGTTCGTGATCGGCATGATGCCGGGCACGATGGGCACGTCCACGCCGAGCTTCTTCGCGTCTTCCACGAAGCGGAAGTACGCGTCGCCGTTGAAGAAGTACTGCGTGATGGCCGAGTCCGCGCCGGCCTTCACCTTCTTCGCGAACGCTTCGAGGTCGTGGCGCGGCGAGCGCGACTGCGGGTGGTACTCGGGATAGCCGGCCACTTCGATGTGGAACGCGTCGCCGGTTTCCTCGCGGATGAACGCCACGAGCTCCGACGCATAGCGCAGCTCGCCCACTGCGCCCATGCCCGAAGGCAGGTCGCCGCGCAGCGCCACGATGTGGCGGATGCCGTGCGAGCGGTACTGGCGCAGGATTTCGCGCAGGCTTTCCTTCGACGAGCCGATGCACGAGAGGTGAGGCGCCGCATCGACGCCTTCCTTGGCGATCTCGACGATGGTGTCGAGCGTGCCTTGCTGCGTGGAGCCGCCCGCGCCGAAGGTGACCGAGACGAAACGCGGCTTGAGCGTGAGCAGTTGCGCGCGCGTGGCGCGCAGCTTTTCGATGCCGTCCGGGGTCTTCGGCGGGAAGAATTCGAATGAGAGTTCGATCGGTTTCATGATCGGTTTGGGAATGAGCGGGACCGAAGCGCAAGGCTTCGGTCCGTGCATGCATCAGCCGAGGCTGCGGTTGCCGAAGATCAGCGCCGAGAGCAGCCAGGAGACGATGCTGTAGAGGATCGAGCCGAAGAACGCCGACCAGAAGCCCGACACCTCGAAGCCCTTGAGCAGCGAAGCCGCCAGCCAGAAGCACAGCGCGTTCACCACGAGGATGAACAGGCCGAGCGTGAGGACGGTTACGGGCAGCGTGAGGATGATGAGCACCGGACGCAGGATCGCGTTGATCAGGCCGAGCACGAGCGCGATGATCAGCGCGGTGCCGAAGCTGCGCACGTGAATCGACGGAACGAGCCAGGTGATGATCAGGAGCGCGAGCGCGTTGATCAGCCAGGTCAGCAGCACGGTCATGGGAACTCCTTTTGCGTCGTTGTGATGTGTGCGGCCCGTGCGCGGCCGGGAGGCATGGCGCACAGGCGTTTGCACAGCATCCGGCTGGTCTCAGCTTTGCATGGGACCGGAGTAAGTGCTGAAGCACTAACTCCGGGTCGCAAAACGCGGCTTAAAGCTGCAAGCCGCGTTATTTCGCGTTATACAGCGTTGTGTCGATTAGTAACGATAGTGGTTCGGCTTGAACGGACCGTTCTTCTCGACACCGATGTACGAAGCCTGCGCGTCGGACAGCACGGTCAGGTTCGCGCCGATGCGCGCGAGGTGCAGGCGCGCAACCTTTTCGTCCAGGTGCTTGGGCAGCACATACACCTTGTTCTCGTACTTCTTGCCCTGCGTGAACAGTTCGATCTGCGCGAGCGTCTGGTTCGTGAACGAGTTCGACATCACGAACGACGGGTGGCCCGTGGCGCAGCCGAGGTTCACGAGGCGGCCTTCGGCCAGCAGGATCACGCGCTTGCCGTCCGGGAAGATGATGTGGTCGACCTGCGGCTTGATGTTGTCCCACTGGTACTGGCGCGTCGAAGCGACGTCGATTTCCGAGTCGAAGTGGCCGATGTTGCAGACGATCGCGTTGTGGCGCATCGCCTTCATGTGGTCATGGCCGATCACGTGGTAGTTGCCGGTGGCCGTCACGAAGATGTCGGCCTTGTCGGCCGCGTATTCCATCGTCACGACGCGGTAGCCTTCCATCGCCGCCTGCAGCGCGCAGATCGGATCGATTTCCGTGACCCACACCGTGGCGCCCAGGCCGCGCAACGATTGCGCGCAGCCCTTGCCCACGTCGCCGTAACCAGCCACGACCGCGATCTTGCCCGCAATCATCACGTCGGTGGCGCGCTTGATGCCGTCCACGAGCGACTCGCGGCAGCCGTACAGGTTGTCGAACTTCGACTTGGTGACCGAGTCGTTCACGTTGATTGCCGGGAACGGCAGACGGCCTTCCTTCTCCATCTGGTACAGGCGGTGCACGCCGGTCGTGGTTTCTTCCGTCACGCCCTGGATTTGCGAGAGGCGCTTCGAGTACCACTGCGGGTCGACTTCGAGGTGCGCGGCAATCGACTTGTAGAGTGCGACTTCCTCTTCGTTGGTGGGCTTGGCGATGACCGAGCGGTCCTTTTCGGCCTTCGAGCCGAGGATCAGCAGGAGCGTGGCGTCGCCGCCGTCATCGAGAATCATGTTGGCGAACTCGCCGTTCGGCCATTCGAAGATGCGGTGCGAGAACTCCCAGTATTCGTCGAGCGATTCGCCCTTGAACGCGAACACGGGCGTGCCGCCGTTGGCGATGGCGGCGGCGGCGTGGTCTTGCGTCGAGAAGATGTTGCACGAGGCCCAGCGGACTTCGGCGCCGAGCGCCTTCAGGGTCTCGATCAGCACGCCGGTCTGGATCGTCATGTGCAGCGACCCCGCGATGCGCGCGCCCTTGAGCGGCTGCTGCGCCTTGTACTCTTCGCGGATCTGCACGAGACCGGGCATTTCGGTTTCGGCGATGTCGAGTTCCTTGCGGCCCCAGCCGGCAAGCGCCATATCGGCAACGACGAAATCCTGGGATTGGTTGTGCATGACTGCGGCGTTCATCACGCCCTCCTTTCTAAAAGTGACTAGAAATTAAAGACGTGAGCGCCGTTTTCAGTGCGGTCGGCTTCTGCGTTTGACAGCGGAAAGCAACCGGATTGAGCACCTTCGAGCCTGGCGGATCACAGAAAATCCGTCGCAACGCTCCTCGAAGGCGAGGCGTGATTGTACCAAAACGAGACGGCCAGTTGGATGGCTCGCGCGCGACGTCGCGTTTAACGCCCGGGCTGCGCGAGATCCAGGGCGCGCATCTGCCTGACGCTTGCGAGCGCCGCGTCGAGAAAGGCCTGCGAACAGCGCAACGTTTCGGCTGTGGTGGCGGGGTCCGCCTGGACGAAGCCCATCTGGATGTTCAGGAAGCGCTCGGCATGAATGCCGTCGTGGTAATGCATGCGCACCTGCTTCTGGCCCGTAAAGCGGCGCTGCCCAAAAATTTCGCGCAGCGCCCATGAGAATGCGCCGTCTTCGCCGCCCTGGCGGCGGAAAAAGTCGTCCATCGGGAAGCCGCCCAGCGCGAGAAAGGCGCTGCGGCGGATCACGAGGCTGCTCGGCACCGTGTTGCTGAGCACGGTTGCGTATTTCTCGAAGTCCGGATGGCTCGTCAGCCGCCCGGGGAAGCCCACGTAGTCGACGTCGAGCCGGATTGCCGCTTCGCGCGGATGCTGCTCGAGATGCGCATGGGCGGCGGCGAGCGCCCCGGGCAGGTATTCGTCGTCGGCGTCGAGAAACGCGAGGAACGGCGTGAGCGCGTGCAGCGCCGCCCAGTTGCGCGCTCGCGCCGCGCCGCCGTTGCCCGTCATCTGCAACAGCCGCACGCGCGGGTCGCGCAGCGCATGCGCGCGTGCGATGGACGCGGACGAATCGGTCGAGCCATCGTCGACGACGAAGATTTGGGCAGCCTCAGGCTGCGCGAGGCAGCTCTCGAGCGCGCGTGAGAGCGTGGCGGCGCCGTTGAAGCACGGGACGATGATCGAAATGGGGGACACGAGGCACAGCGACAATGAACCGCATGATCAGCGGCAACAGACTGGATCATAGGCGTGTCGCAATATCGCGAAATGCTGAGTGGCCGCGACGCAACGGCACGCCCCGAAGCGGGCCGTCGCCTAAACCGGCAGGAAGCCGAGCGCCGGCGCGAGCAGCACCATCGCCACGCCCGCGATCATCATCGTGAGGCTCGACACCACGCCTTCCTCGCTGCCCAGTTCGCGCGCCTTCGCGGTGCCCACGCCGTGCGCGGCCGCGCCGAACAGCGCGCCGCGCGCGAGCCGCGTGCGCAGCGGCACGAAGCCGAGCACCAGTTCGCCGAACAGCATCCCGCAAACGCCGGTTGCGATCACGAAGAGCGCGGTGAGGTCGCGCGGCGCGTGAATCTTGTCGGAGACCGCGAGCGCGAACGGCGTGGAAACCGAGCGCGTCATCAGGCTGCGCTGCAATTCGGGCGACAGGTGCAGCAGCTTGGCGAGCGCGAGCGAGCCGCCCACCGCCACCACGATGCCCACCGTCACGCCCACGGTCAGCGAGATCCAGTGGCGCTTGAGCAGGGCGCGGTATTCGTGGATCGGCACGGCAAACGCCACGGTGGCCGGGCCGAGCAGCCACATGAGCCAGCGCGTGTCCTGGAAGTAGACCGGATACGGAATATGGAGCAGCAGCACGATCGCGGCGAGCACGGCCGGCACCGCGACGACCGGCGTGAGCCACGGCGTGCGAAAGCGCGCGTACAGCGCCTTCGACACGAAATAGAGCACGACCGTGACGATGAAGCAGCCGGCGGCGATCAGGCGCGAGGCGTCGTCGGCGAACAGGGATGCGTAGAACGAGGTCATGACGGGGTCATCCTTGTTGTGGGTGCGGTTGGGACATCAAGACGCTGTGCAGATGCGAATGCTCATGCAGACGCTCAAGCCGCGTGCCGTGCCTGGCGCGCGTGGTGCACGCGGCGCAGCGCGAGGCGGCGTTCCAGTCGCGCGGCCTGATCCACCGCGAAGGCCACGGCCACCATCACCATCAGCGTGCCGCCGATCACCACTAGCGCGAGGCGCCAGCCGTCGGCGCGAAAGAGTCCGCCGTATTGCACCGCCGCCACGGCGGCGGGGATGAAGAACAGCAGCATGTCCGAGAGCAGCCAATCGGCGCCCGCCTTCACCCAGCGCGGCGTCACGCCGCCGCAAAACAGCAGCGCGAGCAGCAGCACGAGGCCCACCACGCCGCCCGGCACGGGCAGATGCGCCGCGCGCACGAGCGCATCGGCGGCGATCCAGACGCCGCAGAGCAGCGCACACTGCGCAGCAATCCGTCCGACGCGTGCGAGCCCGCCCGTTGGCGCGGTCCGTGCGGTGGTGTTCGGTGCAGTCATGGCAAACCCTAGGTGACAGTGGAGTGGAAGTCAGTATATGGACCTCAAACACATAAATAAAATGACTTAGAATTATCAAGTGCATTCCATAATGGAATACGATAGCCTGCCGCGCATCGGCAGACACGAGGAGGCAAAACCATGGAATTGCGCGCGCTTCGCTATTTCATCGAGGTGGTGCGGCAGCAGAGCTTCACGATCGCGGCCGAACAACTGCATGTGACCCAGCCCACCATCAGCAAGATGGTGAAGACGCTGGAGGACGAGACCGGCACCCCGCTGCTGCTGCGCGACGCGCGCCAGATGGTTCTCACCGACGCGGGGCGCATCGTCTATCAGCGCGGCCAGGACGTGCTCGCCGCGCACGCGCGCCTGCAAGCCGAACTCGCCGATCTGGGCACGCTCGGGCGCGGCGAACTCACCATCGGCATTCCGCCGATGGGCGGGTCGCTGTTCACGCCCGCCATCGCCGCGTTCCGCCAGCGTTATCCGAAGATCGAGCTCAAGCTCTTCGAACAAGGCTCGCGCGCGATCGAGGCCGCGCTCATCTCGGGCGAGCTCGAACTGGGCGGCGTGCTGCTGCCGGTCGACCCGGACCAGATCGACGTGCTGCCGATGTCGCACGAACTCCTGTGGCTGGTCGCGCCGCGCGGCTCGCGCTGGGACGGCGCGCGAGGCGTGCCGCTCGCCGAGCTGGCCGGCGAGCCGTTCGTGTTCTACGGCGAGAGCCTCGCGTTGAACGATGTGGTGCTCGCCGCCTGCCGCACGGCGGGCTTCACACCGCAAATCGTGGGCCGCAGCGGCCACTGGGACCTGATGGCGGCGCTCGTGCTCGCGGGCGTGGGCATCGCGCTGCTGCCCGCGCCGTATGTGCGCCGGCTCGACGCGGCGCGCTTCACCTGCCTGCCCGTGACCGATCCGCAGATCAAGTGGGACATGGCCATTGGCTGGAAGCGCAGCGGCTATCTCTCGCATGCCGCGCGCGCGTGGCTAGGCGTGGCGCGCGAGGAATACGGCAAGCCGTCCACGTTCCTCGACGACTTCGTGCGCCCGCCCGGCCTCGAAAAACCCGCCGACGAGGCGCGTCCATGAAAAAGAGCCATCCGGCTTGCGCCGGACGGCTCTTTACGCGTTTTCTTATGGGTGGTCTCCCCGCACTGCGCGCCGCGTAACGCGCTTTGCGCTTACTGCTTGCTGCTTACGCCTTACCGCTTACTGCTGTGCCACGAACGCGATGCGGCGGTTATGAAAACGTCCGCCCTCGGTGTCGTTGCTGTCGATGGGATTGGCCTCGCCGTAACCCTCGGCCGTGAGCGTCGATGCCTTGACGCCTTGCGCGACCAGCCAGGTGCGCACGGCCTGCGCGCGCCGTTTGGAGAGCGCGAGGTTGGCCGCCTTGTTGCCGACGTTGTCCGAATAGCCCGCCACTTCGATCTTGACCGGCTTGCCTTCCTTCGCGCACGCGTTGAGCACCTTGGCCGACTGGCGCAGATCCTCGCCCGCCGAAGCCGGAATGGTCGTGCTGCCGGTTGCGAAGTTCACCACTTGCAGGTTGAGCACCTTCACGATGTCGGCCGATGCACACGAGGCATCCGGGCCGAACAGGCCCTTCACTGCGTCGCGGAACGATTGCGTGGCGTCGGCCACGGCCTTCTGCACGTTGAACACGCCGATGTCGAAGCCCGTGCCGAACAGCGCCTTGAGCTTGTCGAGCCAGCCCAGCTTCGCGTCCGCCGCCGCGCCGCTCAACTCCACGTGCGAGCCGTCGATCTTCACTTCGGCGCCGGGCAGTGCGAGCAGCGGCAGCAGGCCGTCGAGGTGCGCGAGCCACGCGGCGGGCTTCGTTGCAGCGTCGACCGTCACGTTGGCGTTGAACTTGCCTTCCCCGAGTTGCTTCGTGAGCGCGTCGATGAGCTGGGCTTTCTCTTCCTGCGTGCCCACGGTTGCGGTGAGCGTCGGGACGCCGGACTTGTCGACCGTGAACGAGAAGTGCGAGTCGCGGGTGGGCACGGGCGCCGCTTCGCTCGCCGACGAGGCAGCCTCGGCCGCCGATGCCGCCGCAGCGTCGGATGCCTGCGAAGCCGCGACTGCGGCGCTCGAAGCAGGCTGAGAAGCAGGCTGAGAAGCAGGCTGAAAAGCGGCTTGAGCAGCAGGCTGAGTCGCGCCGGTCTGCGTGGTGTCCTCGGCGTTGTCGCGCTGGCACGAGCGCAGCGCGAAGAACGCGATGATCACGGCGATCGCGGCCAGCAGCCACCACAGCCACGAATGGCTGCGCGCGGCGGGCTTGCCCGGCGGCGCGGGGTGTACGACGGTCTGCGGCGGCGCGGCAGCCGGGACCGGGCGCATGTCCGGCTCCGGGTGGCTCAGGTGCGCCGAAACGTCTTTCAGGCGCGCGATGATCGAATCCGCGAAGGTCGCAGCCGAGCCGAGGCCCACGGCTTGCGCGAGGCGGTCGGTGAGGCTCGCGTTCACCGACGAGAGTTGATGGCCGAGCAGCGTGGGCAATTGTCCGACCACGCCCTGCGACGCCGTGAAGTGATGCTTCAGTATGCCCATGGTCGCCGCGCCGACCACGCCGGTCAGCGAGAAGACTGTCGATTGCGCCGCGCCGGTTTGTGCGGCTACCGCGTCGGCGAGCGCGCCGACATTGACGCCCGCGGCCTTCTGGATCAGCTCGCGGCCCGTGGTTTCGAGCAGGCTCACGCCCGAGGTGCTCGCGAGCATGTCGGGCAGCTGCTTGCCGATCTGCGCGTTGACCTCCGGCGACATGATGGTGGAAAAGAGGCCGCGCGCGCCTTCGGCCGTGCTGCCGCGCTGCATGATCGCGGCGACGATGGCCGGAGCGGCCGCGCTCGCGACCTTGCGAGTGAGATCGGGCGCGAGGCCGAAGCGGCCAGCGAGGGTGCGCACGACATCGTCGCTCAGGACCGTTTCCAGCAGGTGAAAGACGTTGATGCTCATCGAGGCGGGTTCTCCAGTTCGCGGACGCGCCAGCTGACACGCCCAAGTCCGGGGCGATTATAGGGAGTCCGAAATCTCGAAAATGCGGCGAACCCATGCCCCGCACACTCTTTGACGAAAACCGTTCGAGCGCGCGTGGCTTCGTCAATGCCAGACCGGGATGAGGCGCATTGCGCCTCGTTCAGAGCGGTCTACAAACTTGCAGGAGAGTTCGAAGCCCGACGTCAGGCGATGACGATTGGGCTGTGCGTTATCGTGTCGGTGCGTCGGCTCGCAGCGATGAAATCGGCGGCGCGCTCGCCGATCATCACCGTCGGCGCATTGGTGTTGCCGCCGATCAGCGTCGGCATGATCGAGGCATCGGCGATGCGCAGATGCGTCACGCCGCGCACGCGCAACTGCGCATCGACGACCGAGCGCGCGTCGCCGCCCATGCGGCAGGTGGCAACGGGGTGATAGATCGTGTCGGCGTGCGCCGCGATGGCCGCGCGCAGTTCGGCATCGCTCTGATCCGCATGCGTATACAGCTCGCGGCCGCCCATTTGCGCGAGCGCGGGCGCGTCGAGAATGCGCCGCGCGAGGCGCGCGCCTTGCACCAGCAGATCGAGATCGCGCGCATCGGAGAAGAAGCGCGGATCGATCACGGGCGCGATGCGTGCGTCGGCGCTCGCGAGCGTGACCGTGCCGCGGCTCGCCGGGCGCAGCACGCACACATGCAGCGAGTAGCCGTGGCCCCAGTGCAGGCGGCGGCTATGGTCGTCGACGAGCGCGGTGCAAAAGTGCAGTTGCAGGTCGGGCCGGTCGAGCTCCGGGCGGCTCTTCAGGAAGCCGCCCGCTTCCGCCACGTTGGTCGTGAACATGCCGCGCCGCTCGCGCCAGTAGTGCACGAGCCCGGGCATCATCCGTGCGAGACCGCGCAGTGAATAACCCACGGTCTCGCTCGAATGCACGCGCTTGTTGAACGTGAAGTCGATATGGTCGATCAGGTTGCGGCCCACCTCGGGCGCGTCGTGGCGCACCGCGATGCCCAGCGCGCGCAGTTGCGCGGCAGGGCCGACGCCCGAACACATCAGCAGTTGCGGCGAATTGAACGCGCCCGCCGCGAGAATCACCTCGGCGCGCGCTTCGAGCGTTTCGGTGCGGCCGCCGCGCGCCACTTCGACGCCGCTCGCGCGCGCGCCGTCGAAAGTCACGCGCAGCGCGATTGCGTCGGCGATCAGATGGAGATTCGGGCGCTTGCCCTGGGGCTGGTCGCGCTGTGTGTCATACAGATAGGCTCGCGCCACCGTGCAGCGCTCGCCGCCGCGCTGCGTCACCTGGTAGAAGCCCACGCCTTCCTGCTGCGCGCCGTTGAAGTCGTCGTTGGCGGGAAAGCCGGCCTCGCGCGCGGCCTGCACGAAGCGCTCCGCCACCGGATTGCGCTCGCGCAGATCGGACACCGCGAGCGGGCCGCCCGCGCCGTGCCAGGCGCTCGCGCCGCGCGCATTGTCCTCGGCGCGCAGGAAGTACGGCAGCACGTCGTCCCACGCCCAGCCCGCGCAGCCCATCTGGGCCCATTCGTCGTAATCGAGCGGATGGCCGCGCGTGTAGATCATCGCGTTGATGGCGCTGGAGCCGCCGAAGCCGCGTCCGCGCGGCTGATAGCCGCGACGGTCCGCCAGACCCGGCTGCGGCACGGTCTCGTAGGCGTAGTTGTTCTTCGAGCGCCGGGGCACCAGCGCCGCCACGCCCATCGGCATATTGACGAACGGGTTGCGCGCCGTGTGCGGCCCCGCTTCGACGAGCGCGATGCTCGCCTCGGGACACTGCGCCGCCAGCCGCCCGGCCAGCGCTGCACCGCCCGAGCCGCCGCCTACGATGACGTAGTCGTATTGCATGCCTCCTCCCTGGGTGCGGCGTGGCATGCAAAACGCGCGGAAATCACGCTCGATGCACGCTCGTTCGATTTCGCTTTTTCGCGCATTGTAGGAAGCGTTGTCGGATCGGGTCAGCTTTTATGTCAGAAGCTTTCCTCTAAACATCGGATCGTGTGGGCGGCGCCCACGCGACTACCATGAAAGGCCGCAGTGCCCTTCCCACCAGGACCGACCATGAAACAGGATTTGCCCGCAGCACTGGCGCGTCACGACGGCCCCGAGAGCGGCGGTGAGCGCAGCCGTGGCACGCCGGGTTTTCCAGGCGACGATCCACGCGAATCAGCGCATGAATCACAGCATGAATCGCCGCATGAATCACAGCATGAGTCGCTGCATGCCTTGCTCGCCGCGCAGCGCGCGGCGTATCTGCGCGCGCCGTTTCCTGCGTGGAGCGAGCGCGCGCGCAATCTGCGGGCGCTGCGCGACGTGCTGTTCGCCAACCAGGACGCGCTCGCCGAAGCGATGAACGCCGACTTCGGTCAGCGCTCGAAAGCCGAAGTCGCGCTGGCCGAGTTCATGGTGCTCAAGCAGGAAATCGACGCCGCGCTCAAGCACGGCGCGCGCTGGATGCGCCCGCAGCGCCGCAGCGTCGGCAAATGGCTCGCGCCGGGCCGCGCGCGCGTGGTGCCGCAGCCGCTCGGCGTGGCGGGCATCGTCGTGCCGTGGAACTATCCGCTGCTGCTCGGCGCGAGCCCGCTCGTGTGCGCGCTCGCGGCCGGCAACCGCGCGATGATCAAGATGTCGGAGCTTACGCCGCGCACCTCGGCGCTGTTCGCAGAACTGATGAGCCAGACCTTCGCGCGCGACCACGTGGCGGTCGTGAACGGCGACGCCGCCGTGGGCGCCGCGTTCACGGCGTTGCCGTTCGACCACCTGCTGTTCACGGGCTCGACGCGCGTGGGCCACGAGGTGATGCGCGCGGCCGCCGCGAACCTCACGCCGGTCACGCTGGAGCTGGGTGGCAAGTCGCCCGTGCTGATCGGCGAGCACGCGCGCTTCGACTATGCCGTCGACAGCCTGCTGCTCGGCAAGACGCTGAACGCGGGGCAAACCTGCATCGCGCCCGATTACGTGCTGCTACCGCGCGGCAGCGAGGACGCCTTCATCGCCCGGGCGCGCACTCGCTTTGGCGAGCTCTACCCCGACTTCGCGAACAACCGCGACTACACGTCGATCATCTCGGCGCGCCACTACGAGCGGCTCGAACGCCTCGCCGACGACGCGCGCGCCGAAGGTGCGCAACTGCACGCGCTGGGCCCGCGCGACGCCGCCACGCGGCGCTTCGCGCCCGTGATCGTGACGGGCGCGGGCGAGCACACGCAGCTGATGCAAGAGGAGATTTTCGGGCCGCTGCTGCCGCTCGTGCCCTACGACTCGCTCGACGAAGCGCTCCACTACGTGAATGCACGCCCGCGGCCGCTCGCGCTCTACCTCTACGCCGACGACGCGCGCACCGTCGAGCGCGTGACGCGCGAGACCGTGGCGGGCGGGATGTCGGTGAACGAGACGCTCATGCATATCGCGGCCGAGGGGCTGCCGTTCGGCGGCGTCGGCCCGAGCGGCATGGGCGCCTATCACGGCTACGAGGGCTTCGTTACGTTCTCGCAGATGAAGCCCGTGTTCACGCAGGCGCGGCTGAATGCGCGGCGGTTGATCGCGCCGCCTTACGGCAAGCGGTTTGGATTGCTGATCAAGGCGATATTGAAGTTTTAGGGCCTGCTCACATTCATAACGGGTTTGCGCAGGCCGCAAACACCGCTAGCGCGGCAGCGCGGGCAAGCGCAACGGGCTGCCCGCAAGCGACTTGGCGTCCGGCATGCGCGATGGCGATGCCGCCTGGGTCGTTTGTGCCGCTTGTTCAGTTTGCGCGGCTTGTTGCACCTCGCTTTCCACCGCCTCGAGCCCATGCAGCCACGCCAGCAGTTCCGCCACGGCCTGATAAAGCTGCGGCGGGATCTGCGAATCCAGGTCCACCTGCATCAGCAGCGAGACCATCTCCGGCGCCTCGTGCACGTAGAGGCCCGCCTCCTTCGCGCGCTGCACGATCATCTCGGCCACGAGCCCATAGCCCTTCGCGACCACGCGCGGCGCGCCGTCACGCGCGACCGGATCGTCGTAGGCCAGTGCGGCGGCGCTTTTGCGATGCGTGCGGCTCATCGGAGCTCCCAGTCTGTCGAGTCGATGGCGTGCGGAGTATCGGCCGCGTGCGTGGCTTCGGCGGCGCGCGCATACGCACCGGCGGCCCGCATGCCGTCCATGCCCGCTGCACCACCCATGCCGTTCATGCCGCCCGCGCCGCCGATCTCGCGGATCGACAGCCCGGCGAGCGCGAGCCCCAGCGCTTCGAGCCGTCCGCGCAGCGCCTCGCTGTGTGCGCTGAGGCGCTGCGCGCCGCCCGGGCTCGCCTGCACGCGCACCGCGAGTGTCGAGCCTGTGAGCGCAAGCTCCGCGTCGACGGTGCCCAGCGCCGGCAGCGCCAGCGTGAGACGCGTGTGCCATGGCGTTTCGTTTTCGTCGGCAACGCGCCCCGCGCGCGCGTCTTGCCAGGTGTGGCGCTCGTCGTCGTCGTCCGGCTGGATGGTCCAGTCGAGCCGCACGCCCGGCCATGCCTCGCCGGTCCAGCGGAATTCCCCGGTCGCGAGCAAATCGAGTTGCTGACGCACGAGCGGCAGCAACGCTTCGTGCACGCCCACCCCCGCGCCGGCCCCAGCGGGCGTGCGGGTGGCGGGCAGCAGCGCATCGGCGAGCGCCGCCGTGTTGACGCCGGCGCGCTCCCCCTCCTCGGCGAGCGCAGCGGCATTGGCTTCGCCGCGCGCGCCCGAGGCCGCTGCCGCCCCCGCCGCGTTGGCCGTGCCGCCCGCCCGCGCGCCCTGCTGGGCCGCGCTGGGCAGATCGATCCACAGCACGTCGGCGATGTCGTCGGCGGCGAGGCTCCTGTCGCCCGCAAATTCGAGCGGCAACTGCGCGCTGCCGCTGGTCAGGCGGTTCTGCGGTTCGTCGGCGAGTTCGCCAGGCGTGCGCTGGCCGCGCAGCCATTGGGCAAGATGCGATTCGTAGAAGAGGCCGCTCGACGCCACCGTCTGCGCGAGCGTGGCCGCCAGCACGGCGACCGGGCCGGTTTGCGTGGCGAGTGCGGTGCGCTGGGCTGCTTGCGCGCCCTGCGTTGAAGACGCCGCATCGCTTGTGCCGCCGGTCATGCCACTGCTTTTGCCGCCATTTTCCGCCGCATCCGCAGCACCATTCGCGCTACCCGCGCCGGCTGCACCTCCGGCGTCTTGCGCGCTGCCCGGCAGTCCTGCCTGCGCGGCTTCAGCCGTCGATGCCTCCAGGTCGGCAAGCAACGCGGCCTCCAGCGCCTGGGCCTGGGCCTGGGCCTGGACCCGGTCCGTGGCCCCCGTCTGGGCAGTGGGATTCGCGAGGCCCGGCAGTGGCAGCGAGCCGGCGTCTCCCGCCATCGCCTGGCCGGCGGCGGCCGGATCGGTCCAGATCGGCGCGCGCCCGACCACGGAGGGCGTGGCCTCTCCGCCCGAGCGGATGATCGCGTCGAGCGCGAGCGCGACCGCGGAAAGCACCGTTTGCGCCGATGCCTGCGGCGAGCCGGCGTTGCGCGGATCGGCCAGCGCGGCCGCGCCGCCCGTGAGCGCGGAAACGCCCGCCTGCGCGGCGCCGGTACTGCCCTGGGAGCCCGCCGCGCCCAGTGCGCCTATGCGGCTCGCGAGCAGCGCCGCAGCGCTCGTATCGATTCCGTTCATGCGGAGCGTGGCCCGCACGGGCCAGGTTGTGCGCCGCGCGTCCCATACGGCGACGCGGCGCGGTCAGTGTTCGTGCGCGAGCGGGTCTGCCCGCCCGTTCATGCGCGCTTGGCAAAAGCCTCGCGCCACCCCGCCCTAGCGCGCGCCGTACAGCTCCTGCAACACTCGCGACGGCTGCGCCGTGCCTTGAAAGAGCGCTGCAAGTCGCGCCATGCACGGGCTCGCGAGGTCGCGGATCGCGGCGTCGTCGGCGAGGATCCGCCGGATCAGCTCGTACTTGCGCGTCCGCTCGGCGTCGGTGAGCCGGATGCCGCAATCGGCGTTCTTGAGCGCGTCCACCAGGCGCCGGTACTCGTCCTGAAGGCCGATCAGCTCGTTCCAGCTCGCACCGCGCGCGGCATGGAGCATCTGCTCGGAGACCGCCGCAATCGCCTCGTAGCGGGCAAAGTAGTCTGCTTTCGAATTCATCTCGTCAATGAACCGGGCACGGGCGCGGACGACTCTCTCGCCATCCGCTCCACTTCCGGCGCAATCCCCAACCAGGCTTCCTCGAGCGTCGCCAGGAGGCCATCGACTTCGACCAGCATGGATTCGCTCTGTTGAATGTTCGCTTCGAGCAGGCGTCGCGTCATGTAACCGTAAAGTGCGTTCAGGCGTTGCGCGATTTCTCCGCCCGCCTCGACGTTCAACGCCAGCTGAAGCCCGCTTTCGACAATCCGGATGGCCTTGCCGATCGCCTCGCCGCGCGGCCCCACATTGCCCATCTGCAGGTGCATGCGGGCCTGCGCAATCGCCTTGCGCGCGCCTTCGTACAGGAGCGCAATCAGCTTGTGCGGACTCGCGCCCATGACCCCTGTTTCGACACCCACGCGTGCATAAGCGTTGGCTCCAGACTGTGCAGGGGAAAACATCGGCGCTTCTCCTTCGAATGTGCGGCTATGGATATGGTGCGTCCGGCCCTTTGCCTTGCGTGGCGCGAGCCGGGTATAGCCGTGTTATCGGAACGGCGCGGGAGAAGCTTTAATGCCTTTGAAAGTTCGAAGGCGCGAAGGCACGAAGCCACGACAGGGCGGCCACGGGCCGGCCAGGCATCACAGGCATTGGCAGCAACCGGCCGCTAGACCTGGATCTGCATGATGTCGGTGTAGGCCGCAACGAGCTTGTTGCGCACCTGCAAGCCGAACTGGAAGCCGACGTTGGCCTTCTGCATGTCGACCATGACGTCGTTGAGCGAAACGTTGCCGGCCCCGAGCTCGAACGCCTGCGACTCGCCCACGGCCTTCTGCTGATCGGCGCTGATCTTGTCGATGGACGACTTGAGCGCCGCGGCGAAGCCGCCCGCGGTGGCCGCGCCCGAGCCGACGTCGGCGGCGCTGGTATCGCTTGCCGCCTGCGCGGCCATGGACTGCATCTGCGCGAGGGCCGACGTGAGTGGGTTGACTGGCACGGTCATGTTTGCTCCACGAATAAAGAGGGGTAGCGCGAGGGCGGATGCCGCCGCCCGGCGAATCCGGCGCGCCTGTGGGTGATACGCGGATTGCATACAGCGCGCCGAATCTGGGAAGGAGCATAGCAATTCGCCATTTCCGGCAGCCTCGAAACTAGGGGGAAAACCCGGCTCTATTCGCGCAATCGGCTTGCCAGCGGGTGCGGATAATCGCTGTCGTGAAAGTTTCCGCCGCGCGCGCGCCGCTCGAGCGGGGACAGCAAGTCTCCCGGAGAAACCCGTCGCATGGATTCGTCTGCCAACTCGTTGATCAACCCCGATGCCCGCGTGGGCCTCGCCACCAGCGGCGCAGCCTCCGGCGCGGCCGCGGCGGGCGCGGCAGGCGGCCTCGCGGAGGACCTGGGCGGCGGCTTTGCGCAGCGCCTCGGCTCGCTGTCTTCGCTGCGCAATGTGCGCGGCAACCCGCGCGCGCCGCTCATCGTGGCGGTGGCGGTGCTCGTCGCCGTGGTCGTGGGCCTGATCCTGTGGTCGCGCGCGCCCGACTACAAGGTGCTCTACAGCAATCTCTCGGACCGCGACGGCGGTGCGATCATCACGGCGCTGCAGGCCGCCAATGTGCCGTACAAGCTCTCGGAGGGCGGCGGCGCGATTCTCGTGCCGTCCGAGCAAGTGGGCGAAATGCGCCTGCGCCTCGCCCAGCAGGGCTTGCCCAAGAGCGGCTCGGTGGGCTTCGAATTGATGGACAACCAGAAGTTCGGCATCAGCCAGTTCGCCGAGCAGGTGAACTACCAGCGCGCGCTCGAAGGCGAGCTCGAGCAAACGATTCAATCGATCCAGAGCGTGAAATCCGCGCGCGTGCATCTGGCCATTCCGAAGCCCTCGGTGTTCGTGCGCGAGCGCGAAGCGCCCACGGCGTCGGTGCTCGTCAACCTGTATCCCGGCCGCATGCTCGACGAAGGCCAGGTGGCCGCCATCACGCACATGGTGGCCTCGGCCGTGCCCGATCTGCCGGTGCGCAACGTGACCGTGGCCGACCAGGACGGCAACCTGCTCACGCAGAGCGCCGCGAGCGCCGGCCTCGACGCTTCGCAACTCAAGTACGTGCGCCAGGTCGAGCACGACACCCAGGCGCGCATCGACGCGATCCTCGCGCCGCTCTTCGGCGCCGGCAACGCACGCTCGCAGGTGAGCGCCGACCTCGACTTCTCGAAGCTCGAGCAAACTTCCGAAAACTACGGCCCGAACGGCAGCCCGCAGCAGGCCGCGATCCGCAGCCAGCAGCAGAGCATCGCCACCGATTCGCAGCAGGCGAGCGCCGGCGGCGTGCCGGGCGCGCTCTCGAACACGCCGCCGCAGCCGGCCTCCGCGCCCATCAGCGCACCCGCTGCGGGCGCGAACGGCGCGCCCAGCACCACGCCGGTCTCGGATCACCGCGACACCACCACGAACTACGAGCTCGACAAGACGGTGCGCCATTTCAGCCAGTCGCCGGGCAGCATCAAGCGGCTCTCGGTGGCGGTGGTCGTGAACTATCAGCAGAAGGTGGATGCCAAGGGGCACGCCACGCTGCAGCCGCTCGACGCGCAAAAGCTCGCGCAGGTCGAGCAGCTCGTGAAGGACTCGATGGGCTACGACGCGAAGCGCGGCGACTCGGTGAACGTGGTGAACGCCGCGTTCCAGCAGGAAGTCGATCCGAACGCGAACCTGCCGTGGTGGCGCCAGCCCGACATGCTCGCGCTCGCAAAGCAACTCGCGACGTGGCTCGGCATTGGCGCGGTGGCGCTGTTCCTCTACTTCGTGATGGTCAAGCCCGCGCTGCGGCGCGCCTTCCCGCCGCCCGCGCCGCCCGCCGCGCCCGCGCTCGCGGCCATGGACGAGCCAATGCTGCTCGACGGCCTGCCGTCCGTGGACAAGCTCGAAGGCGCGGGAGAGGCCGAAGCGGACTCGACCCTGCTCGCACTCGAAAACGACAAGCACAAGTTCGAACGCAACCTCGAATTCGCGCGCAGCATTGCGCGTCAGGATCCGAAGATCGTCGCAACCGTGGTCAAGAACTGGGTAAACGATGAACGCTGAAGGAGCCACCAAGAGCGCCCTGCTGCTCATGTCGATCGGCGAGGAAGAGGCCGCGCAGGTCTTCAAGTTCCTCGGCCCGCGCGAGGTGCAGAAGATCGGCGCCGCCATGGCCGCGCTCAAGAACGTCAAGCGCGAAGAGATCGACGCGGTGCTGCAGGAGTTCGTGAAGGAAGCCGAGCAGCACAGCGCGCTCTCGCTCGATTCGAGCGACTATATCCGCAGCGTGCTCACCAAGGCGCTCGGCGAGGACAAGGCCGGCGCCGTGATCGACCGCATCCTGCAAGGCGGCGACACGAGCGGCATCGAAGGCCTCAAGTGGATGGATTCGGGGTCGGTAGCCGAACTCATCAAGAACGAGCATCCGCAGATCATCGCCACGATCCTCGTGCATCTGGACCGCGACCAGGCCTCGGAGATCGCGTCGTGCTTCACCGAGCGTCTGCGCAACGACGTGCTGCTGCGCATCGCGACGCTCGACGGCATCCAGCCGCAGGCGCTGCGCGAGCTCGACGACGTGCTCACGGGCCTGCTCTCGGGCAGCGACAACTTGAAGCGCAGCCCGATGGGCGGCATCCGCACGGCCGCCGAAATCCTCAACTTCATGACGAGCCAGCACGAGGAAGGCGTGATCGAAAACGTGCGCCAGTACGACGCCGAGCTTGCCCAGAAGATCATCGACCAGATGTTTGTTTTCGAGAACCTGCTCGATCTCGAAGACCGCGCGATCCAGCTGCTGCTCAAGGAAGTGGAGTCGGAGTCGCTGATCATCTCGCTCAAGGGCGCGCCGCCCGCGCTGCGCACCAAGTTCCTCTCGAACATGTCGCAGCGCGCCGCCGAACTGCTCGCCGAAGACCTCGACGCGCGCGGCCCTGTACGTGTTTCGGAGGTCGAAGCACAACAACGGCGTATCCTTCAGATCGTTCGCAATCTTGCTGAAAGCGGCCAGATCGTGATCGGCGGAAAGGCGGAAGACGCGTATGTCTGACGAGGCAACACAGATGGCCGCGCAACAGTCCCGCGCGCGCTCGGCGTACCAGCGCTGGGAGATGGCGTCGTTCGACCCGCCGCCCCCGCCTCCGCCGCCGCCCACGCCCGACGAGACCGCTGCGTTCGAGGCGCAATTGCTGCGCATTCGCGAGAACGCCCATCAGGAAGGCCTGAAGTCGGGGCACGTGGCGGGTCAGGCGCTCGGCTATCAGGCCGGCTATGACCAAGGCCACAAGCAGGGCTTCGAGCAGGGCCGCGAAGAGGCGCGCGCCCAGGCGCGGCAGCTCGCGTTGCTCGCGCAACGTTTTGCCGAGGCGCTGCAGACTGCCGAAGCGGGCGTGGCCGACATGCTCGTCGAGCTTGCGCTCGACATCGCGCAGCAGGTGGTGCGCCAGCACGTGCAGCACGACCCGACGGCGCTGCTGGCCGCGGCGCGCGAGCTGCTCGCGCACGAGCCGCAGCTCACGGGCTCGCCGCAACTCGTGGTGAGTCCTGCCGATCTGCCGGTGGTGGAGGCGTATCTGATGGAAGAACTGCAAACGCGCGGCTGGACCGTGCGCGCCGATGCGGCGCTCGAGCGCGGCGGCTGCCGCGCGCAGGCGGCGAGCGGCGAAGCCGATGCGGCCATCGGCACGCGCTGGGAGCGCGTGGCGCTGGCGCTCGGCAAGGCGCGGCCGTGGTGAGCGCCGGGCAAACACGATGAGCCCCAACCCGCACCAGACGATCCACACGGGCGGCCTCACGGCGCTCGAGCAGGAGCTTGCGCTCGCATCGTTCGGGTCCGGCGCGCACGACCTGGCGCAAACGCGCGGCATGCTGGTGGGCGACGACGCGCAAGCCAGCCCGCATGGCGCCGATGCAGCCGCACAGGCAGTCAGCAAAGCCGCCGCGACGCTCGACGCCGTCGAGGCCGCCATTGCCGATGCGGCCCATGCGGCAACTGCTGCCCACGCAGCCGATACCTCCAGCGCAGCGTGGAACGGCGCCGATGCCGGCCACGACTATCCATCGGCCAGCCACAGCGGCGCGCATGCCCCGGCCGCCGACCCGCGCGCCCCACACACCCCGCCGCCGGGCTACGACCCGGCCAACCCGCATCTGGCCGCCTGGAACGCCCATCTCGCGAGCGTGCGCGCGCGCAACGCGCTGGCCTTGCCGCTGCGCGGCTGCGGCCGCCTCACGCGCGCGGCGGGCCTCGTGCTCGAAGCCGTGGGGCTGCGCCTCGCCGTGGGCGCCGAAGTAATGATCGAACTGCCGCCGGGCAGCTCGCTGCCGATGGCCGAAGCCGAGGTGGTGGGTTTCGCGGGCGACAAGCTCTTTCTGATGCCCACCACCGAAGTCGCGGGCCTGTTGCCCGGCGCGCGCGTCTGGCCGCTCGAAAGCGCGCCGATTGCCGACCCCATGTCGGGCGCCAAGCGCCTGCCGGTGGGCTGGGGGCTGCTCGGGCGCGTGCTCGACGCCTCGGGCCGCCCGCTCGACGGGCTGGGCGCACTGAATGCCGAAGCCGATGCGCCGCTCACCGCGCCCGTCATCAACCCGCTGAACCGCGAGCCGATCCACAAGGTGCTCGACGTGGGCGTGCGCGCGATCAACGCGCTGTTGACGGTCGGGCGCGGCCAGCGCATGGGCCTCTTTGCGGGCTCGGGCGTCGGCAAGTCGGTGCTGCTCGGCACCATGGCGCGCGCGACCAGCGCGGAAGTGATCGTGATCGGCCTGATTGGAGAGCGCGGCCGCGAAGTGAAGGAATTCATCGAGCAGATCCTGGGCGTTGAAGGCCTCGCACGCTCGGTCGTGGTGGCCGCGCCCGCCGACGTCTCGCCGCTCTTGCGCATGCAGGCCGCCGCGTACACCACCACGCTCGCCGAATACTTCCGCGACCAGGGCAAGCACGTGCTGCTGCTGATGGATTCGCTCACGCGCTACGCGATGGCGCAGCGCGAGATCGCGCTCGCGATTGGCGAGCCGCCCGCGACCAAGGGTTATCCGCCCTCGGTGTTCGCGAAGCTGCCCGCGCTCGTCGAGCGCACCGGCAACGGCCCGGAAGGCGGCGGCTCGATCACCGCGTTCTACACCGTGCTCACCGAAGGCGACGACCAGCAAGACCCGATCGCCGACTCGGCGCGCGCGATTCTCGACGGTCACATCGTGCTCTCGCGCACGCTCGCGGAGGCGGGCCACTATCCGGCCATCGACATCGAGGCGTCGATCAGCCGCGCGATGACCGCGCTCATCGACGAGCCGCACCTGAACCGCACGCGCGCCTTCAAACAGATGCTCTCGCGCTACCAGCGCAACCGCGACCTCATCAACGTAGGTGCTTACGTGAGCGGGCGCGATGCCGTGCTCGACCGCGCCATCGCGCTGTATCCGCGCATCGAGGCGTTTCTTCAGCAGGGCTTTCGCGAAACCGCGAACTACGAACAAAGCGTCGAGATGCTCGGCGCGCTGATTGGCAATGCGCAGGGCAACGGCCAGGGAGCCAGGACATGACGAAGCAGACCGCACTGCAAACCCTCATCGGGCTCGCGCAGGACGATGTCGACGCCGCGACGCAAAAACTCGGGCGCGTGCAGCGCGAACGCGTGGAAATCGAAAAGCAGCTGAAGTCGCTGATCGATTACCGCGACGAGTATCACGCGCGCTTCACCGAGTCCGCGCGCGCGGGCATGGCCGCCGGCAATGTGCGCAACTTCCAGGCGTTCATCGACACGCTCGATACCGCCATCGAGCAGCAGCGCCGCCTGCTGGAGCAGGCCACGCTGCGCGTGGAAGCCGCCAGGCCCGACTGGCAGCGCAGCAAGCAGAAGCTCGGCTCGTACGAGGTGCTGCAATCGCGCCACGACGAGGTGCAGGCGCGCAAGGACGCCCGCCGCGAACAGCGCGACGCCGACGAGCACGCCGCCCGCGCGCTGCGCATGCGCAACGCCCATTAGTGCCGTTAGTGAAATTGATGACCTACTAGTGAACTATTAGTGACGCCGGCGCGTCCGGATCACGTTCAAGAGAGCCAGCAGCATGTCGCTTCTATCCGCAGTCAGTTCGTTGCTCGGCGCCGCCGTGGATGCGGCCACGGGCGCGCAGAGCAGCGCCAGTAATGGCGCGAGCGCTTCCGACCTCGCGAGCCAAGGCTTCGCGCAAACGCTCCAACAAAGCATTTCCGCGCAGAACGCGCGCAGCGGCGCGCCACGCCAGGTTGTCCCGGCTGGTTCGCCGCAGCAGGCGGCGCAGGCTTCGGGCGCGGCGGCGCAGACCGCTCAATCCGCGTCATCCGCGCAAGCGTCCCAGCCGGCGCAGCAAGCCGGCAACGGCGCGGCGCACGCATCGAACGTCGATCACCGCGCCGAGAACGCCCTCGCGCGCCAGAAGCAGGCCGAAGCCGCGGGCTCGCAGGCGGCAGCGGCGCAGGCTCTGGCACAGCAAGCCCAACAGGCCATGCAGACGGCGCAGCAGGCACCGGGCAACGGCGACGCCACCATGCAGGCCGCCGAGGCCGCGCTCGCGGGCGTTGCCACGGCGGCAGCCGGAGCCGCGGGCACAAGCATCGACGCTAACGGCATCGGCGGCATCGGCGGCACGAATGGCACGAATGGCACGAGCACCACGGGCGGCACGGCTGGCGACGGCACAAGCACCGCCAGCGGCGATCCGAAGTCGGTGAGCGACGCGCTGCACGCCGCGCTCGCGACGCTGCGCGGCGGCTCGGCCACGCTGAACACGCAGGTTGCGGGCGCAACCCAGGGCGCTGCACAAGGCGCGGCCGCAGCCAATTCGACGATCGCGGGCAGCTTCGCGGCGCATATGGGCACGCAGGCGAAGGCCAAAACCCTGGGCGCAGGCATCGACGACAAAAACGCCGCCGACAACGCCGCAAAGTCCGTGGCCGCCACGCCGCAGGACGCAGCTGCGCAAAACGCCAATGCCACGCTCGCTGCTACGGCGCAGCAGCAGGCTACGTCCACGCAACCCGCAGCATCGAGCAACACCGCCGACGCCCTCGCCGCCACCCAGGCTGCCGCAGCAGCCGCGGCTCAAGCCCAGGCGGCCCAAGCCGCCCAGAGCGCGAGCGCCAACCCCGCCGCAGCGGCGGCGGCTTCCGCCACGCTGGCTCCGCAAGTGGGCACGCCGGGCTGGGAGGACGCGCTCAGCCAGAAGGTGGTGTTCCTCTCGAACGCCCACCAGCAATCGGCGGAACTCACGCTCAATCCCAAGGACCTCGGGCCGCTGCAAGTCGTGCTGCAAGTCGCCGACAACCATGCACATGCGCTCTTCGTGTCGCAGCATCAGCAGGTGCGCGAAGCCGTGGAGGCCGCGCTGCCGAAGCTGCGCGAGCAGATGCAGCAGAACGGCATCGGCCTTGGCAGCGCGAGCGTGAGCGACGGCTTCTCGCGCCAGATGAACCAGCAGGCGCAGCAAGATAGCGGCAGCGGATCGGGTTCGCGCGGTTCGCGCGAGTCGGGTTCCGCCGGCGTGGCGGGCATCGGCGCGGCCAGCGGCGCGGACGGCGCAACCAGCGCCGCCGCCACGGCCACGCAGCGCAGCGTGGGCCTGATCGACACGTTTGCCTGAGCCATCCCCGCAGTCGCTCGCATCGGAAGAGGCACAGCGCGAGGCGCCGATCCGTCGACGCCTCGCGCGGTCCATGCCCCGCCGCCCAGGCCACGCTCGCGCAACAAAGCGGCGAGATAGCCGCAAATCCCCCGTCTATTCCTCCCATCGCCGTCGCGCAAAAGCCGGAACAATGCAGGCTGCCGGAATGAATGCGCGCGCCATGGCGATCATGGCGATCGGCAACGAAGCGCCGCCCGGCCCCGACAACAGCATGATCAGCACGATCACGACTCACCCAGGCTCACGACCGACATGGCGACCACGACCGCAACCCAGCAAGCCGCGCCCCAAGGCACGCAACCCGGACCGCTGAAGCGCGTCCTTCTCATCGTGCTCATCGCGGTGCTTGCCGCCGGTGCGGCGGGCGGCGGCGTCTGGTTCTTCATGTCGCGCCACGCCGCGAGCGCCCCCGCAGCCGCGAGCGCGCCCACGCCGCCCGCCGTGCCCGTCTACTATGCGCTCGAGCCAATGACCGTCAACCTGCAATCCGACGACGGCGAAACGCACTATCTGCGCATCGGCCTCACGCTCAAGCTCGATAGCCAGGCGACCCAGGACGCGCTCGTCGCGCACATGCCCGAGATCCGCAGCCGCCTGCTGCTCGCGCTCTCGAACAAGCACCCGGCCGATCTCGCGCCGCTCGACGGCAAGCGCGCGCTCGCGACCGAGCTCGCCGCGCTCATCGCGCAGCCGTCCGACTCGCGCGGCACGGCCACCCGCGTCGACGACGTGCTGTTCACCGAATTCGTCGTGCAGTAAGCCCCGCATGAACACGCTCAACATGAACCCGCGCGCTCGCCTCGCGCGCGCCTGCGCCGATGACGCGGATATCGCGGATATCACGGATATCGCGCAACCAATCCGGAGCCTTGCATCATGAGCATGGGTCACGACGAGTTCATGTCGCAGGAGGAGGTCGATGCCCTCCTCAAAGGCGTCACCGGCGAGATCGAAACCGAGGCCGCCCAGCCCGAGAAATCCGGCGTGCGGCCGTACAACATCGCGACGCAGGAACGCATCGTGCGCGGGCGCATGCCCGGGCTCGAAATCATCAACGAGCGTTTCGCGCGTCTCTTGCGCGTGGGCATTTTCAACTTCATGCGCCGCACCGCCGAGATCTCCGTGGGACCGGTGCGCGTGCAGAAGTACAGCGAATTCACGCGCAACCTGCCGATCCCGACGAATCTGAACCTCGTGCACGTGAAGCCGCTGCGCGGCACGTCGCTGTTCGTGTTCGACCCGAACCTCGTGTTCTTCGTGGTGGACAACCTGTTCGGCGGCGACGGGCGCTTTCACACGCGCGTCGAAGGCCGCGACTTCACGCAGACCGAGCAGCGCATCATCAGCAAGCTGCTCAACCTCGTGTTCGATCACTACACCACGGCGTGGAAGAGCGTGCGCCCGCTCACGTTCGAATACGTGCGCTCGGAAATGCACACGCAGTTCGCCAACGTCGCGACGCCCAATGAAATCGTGATCGTCACGCAGTTCTCGATCGAGTTCGGCACGACCGGCGGCACGCTGCACATCTGCATGCCCTACTCGATGATCGAGCCGATTCGCGATGTGCTCTCCTCGCCGCTGCAAGGCGAAGTGCTCGACGTGGACCGCCGCTGGGTGCGCGTGCTCTCGCAGCAGGTGCAGGCCGCCGAAGTGGAGCTCACCGCGGATCTCGCGCACGTGCCGGTCACGTTCGAGCAGATCCTGAACATGAAAAAGGGCGACGTGCTGCCGATCAACATTCCCGAGCACATTGTCGCCAAGGTGGACGGCGTGCCGGTGATGGAGTGCGGCTACGGAATTTTCAATGGTCAATACGCGTTGCGGGTCCAGAAGATGATCAGCGCAGCCGACACGATGAAGGAAGGTGGATATGAGTGACGTGAACGCCATGCCGGGCAGCGAGCCTGTGCGCGACCCGGCCCAGCAAGCCGCAGTCGATGCAGCCGGCGCAGTGGGTGCAATGGGTGCAATGGGCGCCATGGATTCGACGGACTCGATCGACTCGATGGACGATTGGGCCGCCGCGCTCGCCGAGCAGAACGGCCACGAAAGCCACGAAGTGGCCGCGCAGCCCGCCGCCGTGTTCCAGCCGCTTTCGAAGGTCGATTCGGGCGCGACGCGCAACGACATCGACATGATTCTGGACATCCCCGTCCAGATGACCGTCGAACTGGGCCGCACCAAGATCGCCATCCGCAACCTGCTGCAGCTCGCGCAGGGCTCGGTGGTGGAACTCGACGGCCTTGCCGGCGAGCCGATGGACGTGCTCGTGAACGGCTGTCTCATCGCCCAGGGCGAAGTGGTGGTGGTGAACGACAAGTTCGGCATCCGCCTGACCGACATCATCACGCCCTCCGAGCGCATCCGGAAGCTCAATCGATGAAACGCCTTGCCGCATGCGGTTTTGCGCGCCTCAATGCATTTGCTGGTGCGTGCGTGTGTGCCTGGCTCGTTGCCGCGCCCGCGCAAGCCGCCGATCTCCAGGCCGTGAACGAAGCCGCGCGCTCGGCGTCGAGCGCATCGGCGGTGATCGTGGGCAGCGCGGCGCCCTCGCTCGGCTTCGGCGCGGTGCTGCAAACCGTGTTCGGCCTGCTGCTCGTGATTGGCGTGGTGTTCGGCTGCGCATGGCTCGCGCGGCGTCTTGGCCTCCAGCACGGCCCGAAGAGCGCGCTCGTGAAGACCGTGGGCGGCGCCTCGCTTGGCGGCAAGGAGCGCGTGGCCGTGGTCGAGATCGGCGACACCTGGCTCGTGCTGGGCGCCGCACCCGGCAATGTGCGCCTCCTGCACACGATGCCCGCGGGCGAGCTGCCCGCCGCGGCCGCCGCCGGTGCCCCCATCGCCCTTCAGGGCAACTTCGGACAGCGCTTTCGTGACGCGTTGAAACACGAAGCAGGCAAACGTTTCAAGCGTCACGACGGCGGAGCGCAGTAAATGCACGGCAGCACCCTTCCCGACGCGCCCGCGCGCGCGCGCACTTCCTTGATCGAGAAAATCTCGCGCGCCGCGCTGCCCGTTGCGCTGTTGCTCGGCATAGTCGCGGTGGCGCTGCTGCTGCCGCGCCTCGCGCACGCACAGACCGTTGCGCAGCCGCAAGGGCTGCCCGCCTTCAACACGAGCCCGGGCCCGAACGGCGGCACCACGTATTCGCTGAGCGTGCAGACGATGCTGCTGCTCACGATGCTGTCGTTCCTGCCCGCGATGGTGCTGATGATGACGAGTTTCACGCGCATCATCATCGTGCTGTCGCTGTTGCGCCAGGCGCTCGGCACGACGACCACGCCGCCCAACCAGGTGCTCGTGGGCCTCGCGCTGTTTCTCACGCTGTTCGTGATGTCGCCGGTGCTGGACAAGGCGTACAACGACGGCTACAAGCCATTCGCCGCCGGCACGCTGTCGATGGACGAAGCCGTGACGCGCGGCGTCGCGCCGTTCAAGACCTTCATGCTGCGCCAGACCCGCGAATCGGACCTCGCGCTGTTCGCGCGCATCTCGCACGCGGCGCCCATGCAGGGCCCCGAGGACGTGCCGCTCACGCTGCTCGTGCCCTCGTTCGTCACGAGCGAATTGAAGACCGGCTTTCAGATCGGCTTCACGATCTTCATTCCGTTTCTGATCATCGACATGGTGGTGGCGAGCGTGCTCATGTCGATGGGCATGATGATGGTTTCGCCCGCAACGATCTCGCTGCCGTTCAAGCTCATGCTGTTCGTGCTCGTGGACGGCTGGCAACTGCTGATCGGCTCGCTCGCGCAGAGCTTCACCTGAGGAATCCGCGATGACGCCCGAAACCGTCTTGACCCTTTCGCACGAAGCCATGTACGTGGCGTTGCTGCTGGCCGCGCCGCTGTTGCTCGTGTCGCTCGTGGTGGGTCTCGTGGTGAGCCTCTTCCAGGCGGCCACGCAGATCAACGAAAGCACGCTCTCGTTCATTCCCAAGCTCATTGCGATTGCGGTGACGCTCGTGATTGCCGGGCCGTGGATGCTCACGACGATGCTCGATTACATGCACCGCATGTTCGCGAGCATTCCAGCGCTCGCGGGCTGAGCGGTTTTATTCGCGCGCGCTTTTCCACGTTCGTAGACGCCCGCCGATGTTCACCGTCACCTACGCGCAGCTCAATCTCTGGCTCACCGCGTTCCTCTGGCCGTTCACGCGCATTCTCGCGCTGGTGGCCGCCGCGCCGCTGGTGGGCCATCGCTCCGTGCCCACGCGCGTGAAGATCGGGCTTGCGGCGTTCATGACGCTGATCGTTGCGCCCACGCTTCAGTCCATGCCGCAGGTCACCGTGTTTTCGGCCGAAGGCGTGTGGATTCTGGTCAATCAGTTTCTGATCGGCGCGGCGCTGGGCTTTACGATGCAGATCGTGTTCGCGGTGGTGACAGCGGCGGGCGATTTGATGGGGTTGGGGATGGGGCTGGGCTTTGCGTCGTTCTTCGATCCGCAGGCCAATACTTCTACGCCTGCGCTTTCATCGTGGCTCAACATCATGGCGATGCTCGCGTTTCTCGTGTTCGACGGGCATTTGCAGATGATTGCCGCGCTGGTGGAAACGTTTCATAGCGTGCCGGTGTCGGCCAATGTGCTTTCCGGCAATGGCTACCGGCTGATCGTGAACTGGGGCGCGACGGTGTTCAATGCGGGGCTGCTGCTCTCGCTGCCTGTGGTGGTGGCGTTGCTCATCACGAATATCTCGCTCGGCATTTTGAATCGCGCCGCGCCGCAGATCGGGATCTTCCAGATCGGGTTTGCGCTCACGATGCTGGTGGGCTTGCTGCTGATTCAGTTGATGATGCCGAATTTGATCCCGTACTTCGCGCGGCTTTTCGATGGCGGGGTCGAGCAGATGGGGCGAGTGGCGGCGGGGTTGCGGCCGGGGCCGTGAGGCGGCAGTCGCCACCCGTTACGGCGTTTTCATGTCGATTCGCTCAGCCAGCGAACGGGCGAGCCCGACGCCGACAAATCGGGCTCGCCCTAAGTCGACAACGCGCTACACGCGACGCAACTTCAGGTTTATGCGGACGTTTTAGCTGTCGCTATCACCCGGCGAAGCCTCGGTCGGCTGCTCCTCGACACTCTCGGAGGACACCGCCGATTGGCCATCACCGCCCGACGAGCCACTTTCAAACATGCCGGGGTTTTGTTGCTGCATCCATTTGTACTCGTCGTTGAGCACACTGCTCAACGGCGATTGATTCGAGCCCGATGGGCCGGTTTGCGCTTTTTGGGTTTCGCCGCCTGCATCGCCCTGCTTGCCTTGCGGACCATTTCCGAAAATGCCATGGTTTTGTTGCTGCATAAATGAGCCCAGGTCGTTTAGGTAATTGCCAAACGACGAGCCATTCAAATTAGTTTTCATTTGCATTCCTTATTTGTGATAACAGGCCTTTCCGTGCGTGCGCCAGCATGCCCGCGCCTTCCAGACCGACTCATGCGCCCCGGTGAGAGCGCATGAATACAGTGTGCTGGAAGGCAGATGGGCGAGGTAATACAGGTACACGGTATTGGCTGACACCGGCAAAAGAAGGCGATGCTCGCGCACAGCACCCACACCCTTAAATCGCCGCCGTAACCGTCACCCACGTCTGCTGACGCGCCGCGTGCTCGGGCGCCGGTCCCGCGCGCATCGCGTAGCTGATCTGCGCCGACACGCGCTTGCCGGTATAGCTCGCGCCAATCCCGTAACCCTGCAATCGCACCGACGCCCCCGTCATGGCGCCATCGCTGCGGATCCGGCCGTGCGCCGCGTCATAGAAAACCTGCAACGCGACACCCGGCAGCGGCGGGATGAACTGGCTCACGCCAACGGAGGCAATCACACCGTCGTCGACAGACGCGGTGTTCTGGTCGTACGCGCGCACGGCCGTCGGTCCGCCCAGACCGAGCCGCTGCGAACCGTTCAGGCTTCGGCTCGCCCATTGGCCATGCACCGAGAGCGTCGCTTGCGTGGTCGACGTCAGCGCTTGAATAAAAGTCGCGGACGGTTCGATCTTCAGGAAATTGAAGCGGCGGTCCACATACTCCGGGTTGGCGCTGCTGTAGTCGTATTCCTTCTGCGTGGTCGTGCCATAGCTAGCCACGAAGCTGTACTGCGTCGCGTTGCGGCGCGCGCCCCACTTGCCATAGTAGTTGCCGTCGGCTCGCATCGACGCAACGTAGTTGCGCTGCCGGCTCACGAGGATGTTGTCGAGTCGCTCGTCGCTCGTGAACCACGCCTCCATGCTCGCGCCGAGGTCGAGACTCGCATTGGCGGTGCGGATCACCGGCGAAGAGCCGTAAAGGCTGGCGACGTCGGCGCTACCGGTGCCGAGGCCGCTGAATTCCTCGCCAAGCCGGTAATCGACATGCGAGTACGCAACGCCCGCCCGGCTCGCGCCCAGGCCAGTCAGCAGGTCGTAGGACAGCCGGCCGAGGCGCGTTCGTCCTTCCTCGCCCGAACTCGTTTGCATGAAACGCGGCGTGAAGTTGACGGTCGCCTGCAACTGGTCGCCGAGGCCGAGCATGTTGTTGACGCCGCCGGACAGGCCGACGCGGCGCCAGCCCGCCTGGCGCGACCCCGAGTTGTCGATGGTCGCGGCGGCGTAATAGCGGCCGGCGGGCGCGACGTCGACGCCGACGATCGTGCCGCCCGCTTCGCTGCCCGTCGAGAGCGTCGACGACACGGAGCCGACGCCGGGAATGCCTTCGACCACGCGCATGTTGCGCTCGATCTCGCGCAGGGTCGGCGTGGCCTCGCTCGTGGTCGCCAGGATGGCCTTGAGCCGCGGCGTCGATACCTTCGAACCATTCTCCACGGCGACCGATTCCACATGGCCGCGCTCGACGCCGAAGCGCACCACGCCCGCCGTGACAGTCTGCGGCGGCAGCGTCACGCGCACGAGCGTATCGCCGCCGTTGTACAGCACCGTCGTCAGTTCGTCGCGCAGCGCATGCAATTGCGCGAGCGTCACGCTGCGCCCGCGCCACGGCGCGAGGAAGGCATCGACGCGCTGCTGCTCCGCTTCGGAAAGCGCGCTATCGAAGGTGAATGCGTTGACGACGAAGGTGAGTTCGCCCTCGGCGGGAGGCGTCTGGGCCGGCGTCGACGGCTGCAACGCGCTCGGGCGCTCGACCGTGGACTCGCCTTCGATGCCCCGCGTCGTATCGGCGTTCTGCCGCAGCAGCGTGCCAGCGCTGGGAAGCTCGAAGGCTTGCGCGGAAACATGCCACGCCGTCAGGCCGAGCAACGGCAGACAGGCAGGGCCGAGGCGGTGGCGAAGGTGCCGGTACCGGTTAGAGACTTTCAAGGTGCCAAGGAAAATAAGGGATGCAAATAAGAAGGGAGAGGCAACGCGTGCCTCCCCCTTGTCGTATGAGCCGGCTAAATGAGGCTAAAGCCGGCTGCCGGTGTTACCCGTTGCCGCCCGGTTACTGGGCGCTAACGGTGATCGGCGTGGGCAGCGTGATCGTCGGGGCCTTCAGCGTGCCCAGATACGTCGGGGCCGCGGCCTCCACCGTGATCGACTTGCCCGCCGTGTTGTTGCCCGCGACGACGGCAACCGCACGCAGCGCGATGTCGGTGGCCGCGCGCGTCTGCGTCGTCGGGTACTGGCCGATCATGCCGGTATAGGCGATCGTAGGAATGCCCGTCCTCGGATCGATCGAGACACCCGGATCGACGGCCAGCAGGACGCCACCGTTGCGGCTGGTGATGTTGCCCAGCTGGAAGACGCCCTTCGTGCCGGTCTTGCATGCCGCATCGGCGGCCGTGCAAACGCGATTCGTCGCGTGAGCGACGATGTCGCCATCGGCGTTCACATCGCGCAGCAGGAAGACACTGTCACCCTCGACCGAGACGGTCTTGCCGCTCAGCAGCCCTGCCTGGAGCGTTCCGCTGGTGCCGATCTTCACGTCCTGACCCGCCGTGGTGCTCACGCCAACGTCCTGCACGACGTTGGAGCCCGTGAGGTAGACCGAACCCTTGGTCGCCGTCACGTTCGCGTACTGCTTCAGGCTGCCGGGAAGCGCGCCATCGGCCTGGACCTGCACGTCGCCCGTCGTGGCGGTCACATTGCCGTTGATGTTGACGCCCGAGCCCATCATGGTCACGCTGCCGCCCCTGACTTCCGCATTGGTCGTCAGCGCGTTTTCACCAACCGCGGCAAGCAGGACGTCGCCGCCCGCGCTCACCCGTTGTGCCCGGACCTCGCCAGCCGCGGCGATCGACACGTCCTGACCCGCAACGGTGCTGACGCCCGAAGTCTGGATAACGTTGCCGCCGATGAGGTTGACCGAGCCCTTGGTGGCCGTCACGTTCGCGAACTGCGTCAGATCGCCGAGCTTCGTGTTGAACGCCTGGATCGATACGTCACCCTTGGTGGCGGTGATCGGCGCGGTGATCTCGACGCCCGTGCCTTGCATCGCCACGTTGGCGCCGGTGACGTCGCCGGTAATCGCAAGGTCGCCGTCGCCCAGCGTGCCGATCTTGACATCACCGCCAGCGCTCACGCGCGCGGCCTGGAGCGTGCCGGTCGCACCGATACTCACGGCGTTGCCGGCGGTGGTGAGGACGGCCTTCTTCTGGACGATGTTGGTGCCAATGAGGTTGACCGAGCCCTTGGTGGCCGTCACGTTCGCGTTCTGATTCAGATTGCCCGAACCGAAGCTATCGGACCTGATCGCCACGTCACCAGTCGAAGCGACGATCGACGAATTGACGTCGACGCCCGTACCCTGCATGGCCACGCCGCGGGCGGTGATCGCGTCGTTGACCGCGATGGCGCCCGCCGCGCCGAATAGCGCGTCGCCCAGGGCGTTCACGCGCGCGACCTGGAGCGTGTTGGCCGCGCCGATATTCACATCGGTGCCGGCATAGGTAACGTAGCCCTTCTTCTGCGCGACGTTGGTGCCCGTGAGGTTGACCGAACCCAGGCTCGCCGTCACGCTCGCGTTCTGGTTCAGGTCGCCCTGGCCAAGGCCATCGGCCTTGATGGACACATCGCCCTTCGTGGCGGTAATCGACGAATTGACGTCGATGCCCGTGCCCTGCATGGCCACGCTGCGGCCATTGACTGCGTCGTTGACCGCAATCGGGCCAGCCGCGCCAAGCTGCACGTCGCCCACGGCGTTCACGCGCGCGACCTGGAGCGCGTTGGTCGCGCCGATATTCACGCCGTCACCGGCATAGGTGACATAGCCCGTCTTCTGCGAGATGTTGGTGCCGGTGAGATTGACCGAGCCCACGCTCGCCGTCACGCTCCAGTTTTGATTCAGGTCGCCCTGGCCAAGGTTATTGGCCTTGATGGACACATCGCCCTTCGAAGCGGTGATCGACGAGTTGAGGTCGACGCCCGTACCCTGCATGGCCACGCTGCGGGCGGTGATCGCGTCGTTGACCGCGATGGAGCCCACAGCGCCGAGTTGCACGTCGCCCACGGCGTTCAGCCGTGCCGCCTGAAGCGTGCCGGTCGCGCCGATATTCACGCCGTTGCCGGCGTAGGTGACGTAGCCCTTCTTCTGCAGGATATTGGTGCCCATGAGGTTGACCGAGCCCTTGCTCGCCGTCACGCTGGCGTTCTGATTCAGATCGCCCTGGCCCAGAGCATCGGCTTTGACGGACACATCGCCGGTCGAAGCGGTGATCGACGAATTAATGTTGACGCCCGTGCCCTGCATGAACACGCCGCGGCCGGTGATGGCGTCGTTGATCGCAATGGGACCCGCCGCGCCAAGCTGCACGTCGCCCACGGCGTTCAGCCTTGCTGCCTGGATCGTGCCGCTTGCGCCGATATTCATGCCATCGCCGGCATAGGTGCTGACACCCTTCTTCTGCGTGACGTTGGTACCCGTGAGGTTGACCGAGCCTTTGGTCGCTTCGAGGTTCGCGTTCTGATTCAGGTCGCCGATACCCGCGCCATCGGCCTTGATGGACAGGTCGCCCTTCGAGGCGGTCATCCACGAATTGATGTCGACGCCCGTGCCCTGCACGGCCACGCTGTTGCCGTTGACCGCTTCGTTGACCGTGACGGAGCCGGTTCCGCCCGCGCCGATCTTGACATCGCCGCCGCTGTTGACGCGGCCGTTCGACACGACATTGCCGCCAGCGCTGCCGATCGAGATCGTGCCTTGCGAGGTGGTCAGATTCGCGCCTTTCTCGATGGTCACGTTGTGGCCGGCACTGCCGTACTCGCCGCCGCTCGGCGCGGTGTCGGCGTTAAAGGGGGAGAGGAACGGCGGGTACTTCACCGGCGTGGAGCCGATCGTGATGTCGGTTGCCGCGTTGATGCGGCCGCCCGCGCTGACGTTGCCGTCGAGCTGCGAGCCGAGGACGATCGAGCCGCCCTCGCCCGTGGTGGCGCGCGTGGCTTCCAGCGTGCCCGAGTTGCGCACCACCGTGGCGAGCATCGCGCCCGTTGCCGCGGCGTTGAGCTGGACGTTGCCGCCGCTCGCCGTGATCGTGCCGCTATTGGCCGCGAGCGCGTTCTGCGCTTCGCGCCCGAGCATGACCCTGAAGCCGGAGCCGCTCATCTGCATGGCCACGCCGTCAGCCGCGCCGAGCGTGACGTCCTTCGCGCGAATCGTGCCCTGGTTGGTCGCCTGCGCGCCGAGCAGCACGACCGCTTCGCGCGCGGTGATTTGACCGTCGTTCGAGACGACGCCCTGGCCGCCGTTCGCGGACAGATTCATGATGCCGGTGACCGGTTCCCCGCCGTCCATGAACTTCTGGCTGTCGACGTTGAGCGTCGATGCCACGAGGCTGCCCACGTTCACTTGCGACGTCTTGCCGAACATCACCCCCGAGGGATTGACCACGAACACGCGGCCGTTCGCCGTCAGCGTGCCGTCGATCTGCGTGGGCGCCGCCGTGGTCACGCGGTTGAGCACCGCCGAGGTCGCGCTGGGCTGGTTGAACGCCACGGTCTGATCACGGGCGATGTTGAAGTTGTTCCAGTTGACGACCATCCGGTCGCTGGACTGATTGATCGTGGTTTTGGCACCCTGCGTTGCGATGGTGCCGCTGCCCGCCGCGACGACCCCGCCTTCGACCGCGCCGACGCTGTTCGCGTAACCCAGGGCCGCAGTCAGCATGGCGGGCATGATCGCAAGCCGGAAAGCGGGCTGTTGCGACGTTAGGGAGCGTCGGTGGCGAATGGACTTGTTGTAGCTCATTTCCTGACCTTGTAACGAGTTCTTTTCATTACCCGGACGGGGCGCTATGGTCTATTCCCACGCCGGGGGCTCTTCGGACTACTTACGTAAGTGCATCTGAAAAATGTAATTAAACGTAAGCAGAGCGAGGATTCTATTGGGTCACTGTAAAGCGATACGTAAGATGACTCTGAAAAGAACACGGCTCAGAGATAAAAAAAGCGGAGGTGCGCTTTCGGCGCACCTCCGCTTTTTGATTCAGGAAATCGCTCCTGGTAATTCCTGTCAGGGATTGATGTACTGGAATAGCGAAAGATTCTGAGTCGCGGCAAAACTCTTCTGCGACGCTGTCAGCGCATTGGAAAGCTGCGTG
Source organism: Paraburkholderia sacchari (assembly GCF_000785435.2). Lineage (GTDB taxonomy): Bacteria > Pseudomonadota > Gammaproteobacteria > Burkholderiales > Burkholderiaceae > Paraburkholderia > Paraburkholderia sacchari. The sequence goes on from NZ_JTDB02000002.1 coordinate 101,936, forward strand.
TACTGAGCAATCGCTGCCGTCATGTCGGTGCTCGTGAGATCGCTGAGATTCGACGTCACCTGCAACGAATTCGTCGACGTCACCGTTTGCAGCGCCTTCACTTCCTGCTCTCTGCCGCCCACCGAAGCCTGGATTGTGACCACGTTCGAGATCGAATTGCCGATCGCGGTGAGGCCGCTTTGCAGCGCGTTCGTGAGATTCGCGCCCGCCGCCGGGCTGCCGTTCACCGGCGTTTGCAGCGCGGCGATTACGCTGTCGATGGTGCTGAACACGCTGCTGTTCTGCGGCGCGATGGCCGGCGTGACGGAGAACGTATCGCCCGCCACGGGCGTGCCCGAGATCGTCACGTTCATGCCGATCTTGCCGGCGGCGCCGAGGTCGATCGGCGAGCCATCGGTGTAGGGCTGATTCGACGCGAGCGTCGTCGTCGGGTTGGTTGAGTTGTCGATTACCGAGTAGGTAAGCGCGCCGGAGGTGGCGTCGGTGCCGAACTGGATCGACAGCGGATGGCCGTTCGTGGCCTGGGTCGGATCGGTCACCGTGACGCCGCTGATCGTGCCGGTGCCCATGTTCTGCATGCTGCCGCCCGCCACCACCTGCGAGCCCACCGCCGAGACGCTCAGGAACACCGCCGCGCCCGTGTCGCTCACCGCGATCTGGCGCGAGCCGCCCACCTGAACCATGCGCTGGCCGAGGTCGCCGTTATACGTCACGCCGCCGGTGGCGTCGGTGAACACCTGCGAGGTGCTCTTGAACCCGGAGAACAGATAGTTGCCCTGACCATCGGTCGTGTTGGCGAGCGTGAACAACTGGCTGCGTTCGCCCTGCAATTGCTTGGCGAGCGCCTGGCGGTCGGCGTCGTTGAGCGAGCCGTTGATCGCCGACTGAATCTGCTGGCTGATCGCCTGCAGCGTGGTCGTCACGCTGCCGAGCGTCGAGTCCTCGAGCTGCAGCGAGGACAGCGCCATGTTCTGGTTCGACGCGTACTGCGTGAGCGTCGCGCTGGTGGCCGAGAGCTGCACGGCCTGGGCCGCGCCGAGCGGGTTGTCGGCGGGCGTCGAGAGCGATACGCCGGTCGAGATCTGCTGTTGCGTCTGGAGCAGCTGCGATTGCTGGTTCTCCATCGTCGCCACGCTGGACGAATAAAGCTGGGAAGTCGCGATACGCATGGGTCAGCGCCTCACTGGAAGATGCCGAGCAGGGTCTGGAACAGCGACGCCGCCGTCTGGATCACCTTGCTGTTGGCCTGGTAGAGCTGCTGAAACTGCAGCAGTTTGGCGGCCTCTTCGTCGAGGTTCACGCCCTGCACGGACTGCTGCTGCGAAGTGAGCTGCGTGACGAGCGATTGCTGCGAGGTGCTCGACGCCTTCAACTGGCTCGCCGTGTTGCCGATCGTGTTCACGTAGTTCGAGTACGCGTTCGTGAGCGTCTGCGATCCGGCGAACACCGTGCCCGAGGTGAGGTTCGCGAGCGCGAGCGCGTTGCGGCCGTCCTGCGCGGCGCTCGTGTTCGGCGCGATGGTGAACGTGTCGCCGTTCGCGGGCGCGCCCGTCATCGAGAAGCTCACGTTGTTGGCCGTGCCGCTGGTGTCGCCGCTGATGCTGATGGTCGCGCCGGTGCTCGAGTCGTAGGGGATCGTCGTGCTGCTGCTCGTGATGGCGTACGGCGTGGGCGTGCTCGAACCCGGCACGGTGACGGAGACCGTCGAGCCCACCGGGAATCCCGAGAGCGTGCCGGTGCTCGATCCCGAGCCCGAAGCCGCATAGCTCAGTTGCAGCCCCGGCGAGGCCACCGCATAGCCCGCGCTGACCGTGCCCTGCGTGACGGCGGCCGTGCCGGTGTTGGTGCCGCCCGCCGTGACGAGCACGGGCGAGGCGGCCGCGATCGCCGACGGGTCGCTCGTCGCGACGGCGAAGCTGTCGAGCGCGCCCGCGGTCGGCTGGATCGAGAACGCGTCGCCGTCGTTCATCGTGCCCGTCGACGTGATCGAGAGGCCGCTGCCGGCGGGCGCGAACGGATTGCTCTGGCTCGGCTGCGTGGTGGTGGTGCCGAGCACCGTGTTGGTGGTCGTGTCGGTGAGCGTCCAGGTGCCGCCCGCCGCGCTCGAATACGAGAGCGTGTAATTGTCGGTGGGCGGATTCGCGGCGTTGGTGAGCGTGGCCGAGACCGTGCCGGTACTGCTGGGGTTGTTGCCGAGATTGGCCGTGACGACCGGCCCGCCCGCGGTAAACAGCGCGCCGCCCGGCGCACCGCCGAGCGTGAGGCCGAGCGCGTTTTGCTGGTTCACCTGCGCGGCGAAGCTCGTGGCAATGGCGCCGAGCTGCGCCTGCGCCGGATCCAGCGTGTTCTGCATGAACGAGACGAGCCCGCCCACGGTGCCGCCCTGCAATGCCGCGCTGGAAAGCGGCTGCGCCTGGGCGGTCGAGCCCGGCAGGCCTTGCCAGGCCACGGTCATTTCCGCGGGGTTCGCGTTGGAGCGCTGCGTGGTCAGGTTGTAGTTCTGCCCGCTCACCACGAGCGGCTGGCCGTTGCCGAGAAACACGCTATAGCCGCTGCTGTTCTGCACGACCTGCACGCCCACGAGCTGCGAAAGTTTCGACACCGCGAGATCGCGCTGGTCGAGCAGCTGGTTCGGCGGCTGGCCGGAGCTGCTCGCCATCGAGATCTGCGTATTGAGCTGGGCGATCTGCTGCGTGTAGGTGTTGATCTGCGTAACCGCGTTCGACAGCTGCGTGTTCACGCTCTGGCGCATCGCGTCGTACTGCTGGCCGGCGGCGTTGATCTGGTCGGCGAGCGACTGCGCGTCGGACAGCGCGGTCTGGCGCGTGGCGGTGCTCGCGGGCGAGTTCGAAACGTTCTGCAGCCCCGAGAAGAACGTCGTGATCGACGTGGCGATGCCCGAGGTCGGGCTGCCCACGAGGTTCGAGAGCTGCGTGGCGAGCGTGTACGACGCGGTGAGCGCGCTATTGCTGGACTGCGCATTGTTCAGCGCGCTCGTGAGGTACTGGCTATAGGCGCGCTGCACCGTGGCCGTGGTCACGCCGCCGCCCAGGTAGCCCGAGCCCGTGTACTGGCCGGCCGCTTCCTGATAGACCGCGGTTTCCACGTTGTAGCCGGTGGTCGACGAATTGCTGATGTTCTCGCCGGCGGTGGCTATGCCGACCTGGGCCGCCTGCAACCCGGAGAGCCCGATCGAGAAGATGTTGGACATGCTTGATCCTCAGGGGCGGCCGTTCCGGCATCCCAGTCGATGGGGCGATGGGTCGTTCAGGCCGCGTGGATGAACCCATGTAATAACGGCAGCGAGGCGCCAAAATTGAGCGCCCGCATGCGCATATGCATGAGCATCTGCGGCCGGCGTCCCCGTGGCGATGCTCAGGCGCGCTGGAACGCGCGGCGCTTCATTTCGAGCTGCGTGATGTAGCGCTGGAGGCTGTTCTCGGCAGCGCCCGGCAGCGCCACGAAGCGAAAGCCGAGGTGATAGCGCCGGTCGCCGTTGGGCAAGTCGATGAAGCGCAGCACCGCGAGCGCCAGATCCACGCGCAGCGTGCCGTGCGCGCGCAAGTCGAGTTCGACGTCCGCGATCGTCAGGCCCATTTCGAAGGAAGCCGCCCGCGCGTCGGTCGTGCGCAGGCCAATGCCGCCGAGCGAGAGGTCGTGCACCTCGAACTGGAAGCGATCGCCGTTGGCGGGCATTGCGCCCCGGCACAGGCAGGGCTCCAGCACGGGCGTATCGACGCGGAAGTACTCGCGGCGCTGAATGTAGTAGAGCACCTCGGGGAAATCGGCCTCGAAGGCGGGGCGGCCTTCGAATTCGGTCTCGCGCGGCGTGGCGGTGGCGAATTCCACCCGCACGCCGTCGGGCGAGGCGTGGAACTGGCAGCGCGCGCTCGCGAGCACATCGCGGTTCTGCTCGGGCAAGGCGCCCCAGTCGAACACGAAGCTGCGCTCGCGCGTGTTCACTTCGAGAATGCGCGTGACCAGCTGGCCCGCGCCGTATTGCAAGGTCAGGAAGTCGCCCCGATTGGCGAGGTTGCGCAACTGCACGCCGACTTCCAGCGGGTTGCGCCGCCCATAGTCGGGGACGTCGCCTTCGGGAGCTTCCTGTTGATTCGACTGAACGGTATTCATGGGCCTGGCGCAATTTCGTGGACATGCCGGCGCGCCGCGGGCTGCACCACCGCGCGCCGTCCTGGCGGTTCTCCCCGCCCCTGATTTTTTTGGATCTCGCCTGCATTAGCGGCAGGCGCGGGGAGAAATTTAGGGGCGCCGTGCAAATATTCCGCGCGTCGACGCACGGGCGTGCGCTTACGCCATCTGCTGCATGATCGACATGAGCTTTTTCGCGTAGTGCGGGTCGGTCGCGTAGCCCGCGCGCTGCATGCCGTGCGCGAAGCTCTCCGCGCTGTGCGAGTTATTGATCACCGAGGCGTAGCGCGGGTTGTTCTTGAGCATGCTCGCGTAATCGGCCATCGCTTCGTCGTAGGAGTCGTAGGCGCGGAACTTCTCGACCACGCGGTGCGGCGCGCCGTTCACGTACTCGGTCGTCATGGTCGAGACGGTCTTGCCGGTCCAGTCCCTGGTGGCCTTGATGCCGAACACGTTGTAGCTCGTCGAGCCGTCGGCCTTCATGATCTCGCGCTTGCCCCAGCCCGACTCCAGCGCCGCCTGGCCGACGATGAAGCGCGCCGGAATGCCGGTGGCCGCGCTCGCCTGCTGCGCGCCGCTTGCGAGCTTGTTCACGAAGGCGTCCACTTTTTCGTCGCCGTTGCCGCGCACCGGCGGCGTGAGCGCGCTATTGGCGTTCCAGCCCTGCGAGCGGCCGAGGGCGCCGTTTGCGGCGGCGTTGCCGTAGGCGCGGCCCAGCGCGTTGAGCATCGCCATGTTGCCTTCGTTGCCGCTGCCGCCCGCGCCCGCCATGCCCGCCATGCCCGACATCGCGCCACCCGCACCGCCAACACCGCCCGCGCCGTCCGCTCCAGCATCGCCGCCCATGCTGCGCATGAGCTGCTTGATCATGGCGTTCGCCACGCCAATGCCCTTGTTCGACATCTGCTGCGCGAGCTGCTGGTCCATCATCGAGACGAACTGCGCGCCGTCCTTCGAGTCGAGCGGGCCGTCGTCGGGCGTCGCGTCGCGCATGCTCTTGAGCATCATCTGCGTGAACACGGCGTCGAACTGCTTCGCAGCCATCTTCACGCCCTGCTGTGGCGAGGCATTGGCGGCGGCGCGCATCGAGTCGAAGCCCTGCACGTCCAGCGCGAAGCGATTGGTGAGGTCGAGGCTGTTGCCGAGATTCGCGTTATCCATGCTGGCTCCTTAGATGATCTGAAGATCGGCGCGCAACGCGCCTGCCGCCTTCATCGCCTGCAGGATCGACATGAGGTCCGCGGGCGTCGCGCCCAGCGCGTTGAGCGCCTTCACGACTTCCGCGAGATTGGCGCCCGCCGTCACGAGCTTGAGCGACCCGTTGTCCTGCTTCAACTGGATCTGCGACTGGCGCGCCGCCACCGTCTGGCCGTTCGAGAACGCGCCGGGCTGGCTCACCGCCGTCTGCGTGTTCACGACCACCGAGAGATTGCCGTGCGCCACCGCGCAACTGTCGAGCGTGACCATCTGGTTCATCACGATCGAGCCGGTGCGCGCGTTGAGAATCACCTTGGCCGCGGGCTGTGCCGGGCGCACGTCGAGGTTCTGGATCTGCGCGATGAAGCTCACCTGCTCGGCGGGGTCGAGCGGACCGCGCACCTGGATCGTGCGGCCGTCCACGGCCGCGGCCGTGCCCTGGCCGAACAGGTTGTTGACCGCCGCCACGATGCGCTGCGTCGTGTCGTAGTCCATGTCGTTGACTTCCATCTGCAGGACGCCGCCCGCCTGCGCGACCGGCGACGGCACGGCGCGCTCCACGGTCGCGCCGCCCGAGATGCGGCCCGCCGCGAGCTGGTTCACCTGCACCTTGCTGCCGTTGGCCGACGCGCCCGCGCCGCCCACCGCCACGTTGCCCTGCGCGATGGCGTAGACCTGGCCGTCGGCGCCCTTGAGCGGCGTGAGCAGCAGCGTGCCGCCGCGAATGCTCTTGGCGTTGGCGAGCGAGGACACGGTCACGTCGATCTGCTCGCCGGGCCGCGCGAACGGCGGCAGCGTGGCGGTCACGATCACGGCCGCGACGTTCTTCAACTGCATGTTGTTGAGCGTCTGCGAGAGGCCCGCCGCGCTCGACGTGTTGTTGATCGAGATGCCCAGGTTCGCGAGCATGTTCGCGAGCGTCTGGGTCGTGAACGGCGCCTGGGTGGTCTGGTCGCCGGTGCCGTCGAGGCCCACGACGAGGCCATAGCCGATCAGCGGGTTGTCGCGCACGCCGGTGATCGACACGAGGTCTTTCACGCGCTCGGCATGCGCGGGCACGGCGTAAGCCAGCAGCGCGCCGCACGCGAAGATGAGGCCGACCACGAAGCCCAGTGCGGTGAGCAGGTCCTTCACGCGCGAGCGGCGCGTATGGCGTATGTGGAACAAGCGGCGGGTCTTTACCATGGCGCGAGATTCAGGAAAAAGCGTTGCAGCCAGCCCATGGTCTCGGCTTCGTCGATCACGCCTTTCGCGGAGTATTCGATCTTCGCGTCGGCCACATCGGTCGAGAGCACGGAGTTGTCGCCGGCCACGGTGTTCGGGTTCACCACGCCGGAGAAGCGCACGAATTCGTTGCCCTGGTTGATCAGCATCTGCTTCTCGCCCGAGACCACGAGGTTGCCGTTGGGCAGCACGTTCGTCACGGTCACGGTGATCACGCCCGTGAAGGTGTTCGATGCGTTCGCGCCGCCCGTGGCGTCGAACTGGTTCGCGCCCGAAGCCGTGAGGTTCATGCGCGTGAAGAAGCCCGGTGCAAAGCCGGCGACCGGCGCGGCCAGGTTCGTGCTGCCGCCGCGCTTGGTGTTCGCGCCCGAGGACTTGGTCGCGTTGATGTTTTCCGAAATGACGATGGTGAGAATGTCGCCGATATTGCGCGGGCGCTGATCCTCGAACAGCGGCCGCCCCACGTAGCCGGGGTTGTAGATCGACCCCGGCGAGCTGTTGACCGGCGGCGAAGGCGGCACGGCCGTCATCGGCTGCTGGGTGATCGGCTGCCGGTTCGGAATGTAGGCACAGCCTGCCAATGTGGCGAGCGCGATGGCCGCCACGGCGGTGTGCAGCCTCGCTCGCGCACGCGTGTGCGTCGCGTGCTGGCGAGCGGGGGGGGATACGGACGCGTTCATGCTCAAACCTGCATCTGGCTCAGCGTCTGCAGCATCTGGTCGGAGGTCGTGACCGCCTTGCTGTTGATCTCGTAGGCGCGCTGCGTTTCGATCATGTTCACGAGTTCCTGCACCACGTTCACGTTCGAAGCTTCCACGTAGCCCTGGTTGAGCGTGCCCGAGCCATTGAGGCCCGGCGTGGTCACCGTGGGCGCGCCCGACGAGGCCGTTTCCGAGAGCAGGTTCTGGCCGTTGCTCTGCAAGCCGGCCGGGTTGATGAACATGGCCAGTTGCAGCGAGCCCACCGTGGTGTTGTTCGCCGAGCCGGGCGTGGTGACCGTCACCACGCCGTCGCTGCCGATGGTGAGCGAGGTGGCATTGGCGGGCACCGTGATGGTGGGCAGCACCGGGTAGCCGCTCGACGTCACGAGCTGGCCCTGCGAGTTGGTCTGGAACGAGCCGTCGCGCGTGTAGGCCGTGGTGCCGTCGGGCATCTGCACCTGCAGAAAGCCCGCGCCGTTGATGGCCACGTCCTTCGAGTTGCCGGTCTGCTGCAGGTTGCCCTGGGTGTAGAGGCGCTCGGTGGCGACCTGCTGCACGCCCGTGCCCACCTGGCTGCCCGAGGGCAATTCGGTGGTCTGCGTGGAATTCGCGCCCGGCTGGCGCAGCGTCTGGTACATGAGGTCCTCGAACACCGCGCGCGAGCCCTTGAAGCCATTGGTGCTCACGTTCGCGAGATTGTTGGAGATCACGTCCATTTGCGCCTGCTGCGCGTTCATGCCGGTGGCGGCGATGTAGAGCGATCGGTTCACGGTGTCTTTCTCCCGAAAGGCTTAATGCTTAAAGGCTTGAGGCTTAAAGGCTTGAGGCTTAGCTGAAGTTGAGCAGCTGGTTCGCGCTCTGTTCGTTCTGGTCGGCGGTTTGCAGCAGCTTGGTCTGCATCTGGAACTGGCGCGCGTTGTCGATCATCGAGACCATCGCCGCGACCGGGCTCACGTTGCTGCCCTCGAGCGATTCCGTCGCGATCTGCACGCTCGGGTCGGCGTCGGCGGGGTTGCCGTCGCCGGTGCGAAAGAGGCCGTCGTCGCCGCGCGTGAGCGAGCCCGCGGGCGGGTTCACGAACTTGATCTGGTCGATCATGGCGATGGCGCTCGCGGGGCTGCCCGGCGCGATCGCCGAAACCGTGCCGTCCTTGCCGATCGTGACCGCCGAGCCCGGCGGCACGGCGATCGGGCCGCCGCCGCCGATCACCTGGTAGTTCGCGGCGGTCACGAGCTGGCCGTTCTCGTCCACGTGCAGATTGCCGGCGCGCGTGTAGGCCTCGTTGCCGTCCGGAGTCAGCACGGAGATGAAGCCCGAGCCCTGCACGGCGATGTCGAGCGGGTTGCCGGTGCGCGAGATCGCGCCGGGCGTCATGTCCGCGCCAGGCGTGGACGACAGCACGAAAGTGCGCGTGGTCGTGTTGTTCACGCTCGAGCCGTCGCCGAACGACATCGGCACGGCGCGGAAATTCGCGAGCTGCGCGCGAAAGCCAGTGGTCGAAACGTTTGCGAGGTTGTTCGCGACTACGGCCTGCTGTTCGAGTGCCTGGCTGGCGCCCGTCATCGCGGTGTAGATCAGTCGGTCCATGATGTGCCCGGTGTCTGCGGATTGCTTTTGCCGATTGCGCTTGCGGATTACAGCTGCAGCAGCGTCTGGTCGACGGTCTGCTGCGTCTTGATGGTCTGCGCGTTCGCCTGGTAGTTGCGCTGCGCCGTGATCAGGTCGACGAGCTGGTTCGTGAGGTCGACGTTCGACGACTCCACCGCGCCGCCCGTGAGCGTGCCGTGGTTGGTGCTGCCGGGCGTGGAGACCTGCGCCACGCCCGAGGCGGCCGTTTCCTGGAACTGGTTGCCGCCGAGGTTCAACAGGCCGTTCGGATTGTTGAAGTTGGCGAGCACGACCTGGCCGAGCGTCTTGGTCTGGCCGTTCGAATAGTTGCCGGTGATGGTGCCGTCCGAGCCGATCGTGAAGTTCGACAGCGTGCCGCTCGCATAGCCGTCCTGCGCGAGGTTGTTCACGCCGTTGGCGCTGCCGTACTGCGTCGTGCCCGAGAAGTTCAGCGTGATCGGCTGGTTGGTCTTCGAGCCGTCGGTCGGGTTGATCGTGATGGGAATGTCGCCGAGCGTGGTGGCGGTGCCCGTCGAATCGGCCGTGCTCAGGAGCTTGCCGGCGTTGTCGAAGGTCATCGTGCCCGCGGCCGTGGACGAAACCGCGCCCGCCGTGCCCGCGTAGACACTCCACTGCTGGTTGCCGCTCGCGTCGAGGCCGCCCTTCACGAAATACATGTTGATCTGCTGCGTGCCGCCCAGCGAGTCGTATGCGGTGATCGACGTCGAATAGTTGTAGGTGTTCGAGTTGGTGGCGTCGAACGGCGTCGCGGCAGGCGCGGTGGACTGCGCGTTCAGGTTCAGCTGCGCCGTGATGCTGGTCGTCGTGACGGGCGAGATGTTGGTCGTCGGCACCTGGAGCGGCACCGTCTGCGCCGTGTTCACCACGCCGTTCGTGCCCGCGCCATAGCCCATCAGCTGGAGGCCCGAGGCATCGGTGATATAGCCGTCCTTGTTGAGCTGGAACACGCCGTTGCGCGAGTACGTGACCGTGCCGTTATTCGACATCTGGTAGAAGCCGTTGCCGTTGATGGCGACGTCGAGCGCCTGGCCGGTCGTGGTGATCGTGCCTTGCGAGAAGTTCTGCTGCACTTGCGAGAGCGCCGCGCCCAGGCCGATCTGCGTATTGACCGCGGTGGCGACGGTGTTCGCGTAGACGTCGGCGAACTGTGCCGTGCTCTGCTTGAAGCCCACCGTGTTCGCGTTGGCGATGTTGTTGCCGATGACGTCGAGGTCGTTCGACGCTGCGGCGAGGCCGCTCAATCCTTGCTGGTAGCCCATGAGTGTCGACTCCGCTTAAGTCTTGTCTGGTTCAGAGAATGCCGGCCACGCCCGAGAGCGAGACCGTTTTGCCGTTGGCGAGCGAGAGGCCCGCGCCGCCGTCCGATTGCTGGATCACGCCTTGCACCTTGCTCGCGACGAGCGCGGTGGCCGTGCCGGCCTGGCCGTTGATGGTCGCGCTCGCGCTCACGGTGTAGGCGCCGTCGGCCACCGCGTTGCCCGCCGTGTCGGTGCCGTTCCAGGTGACGGGGATGGTGCCCGCCGACTGCGCGCCGAGGTCGAGCGTGTTGACGACCTGGCCCGCCGAGTTGGTGATCGTGAGCTTCACGTCCGAGGCGGCCGAGGGCAGCGTCACGCCCAGTTGCGGCGCAGCGCCGCCCGTCACCGTCATGCTGCTGCCGGGCGCGAGCACGGTCGAGCCGATCAGCAGCGCGGCCTGCGCGTTCTGTCCCGCCGAGAGCTGCGTCGAGAGCGACGAGAGCGACGTGTTGAGCTGCTGGATGCCCGTGACCGTGTTGATCTGCGCGAGCTGCGAGGTCATCTGCGAGCTGTCCATTGGATTGGTCGGATCCTGGTTCTGCAACTGCGTGACGAGCAATTGCAGAAAGGTGTTCTGCAAGTCGGTGCCGCTCGTGCTGCCCGTGCCGCTCGCCGAGGATTTGCCCGACGCAGCCGCCGTGGGATTCATGGTGTCGAGCAGTTGCTGCGACACGGTGGCGGTGCTGCCGCCGATGGTGGTGTTGCTGGAGGTCAACGCGTTCTCCTCGGATACGCTCGATGTTGCGGTGTAGCGCGGGGCTGCTGTCTCTGCTGTCTCAGGTGACGCTTCAGGTCCCGATGGTCAGGGTCTTGAGCATCAGCGTCTTCGCGGTGTTCAGCGTCTCGATGTTGGCCTGATACGAGCGCGAGGCCGAAATCATGTTCACCATCTCCTGCACCGGGTCCACGTTCGGCATCGAGACGTAGCCGTTGGCGTCCGCTGCCGGGTTGTCGGGCTCGTAGCTCTGCTTCATGGGCGTGGGGTCGTCGATCACGCCCGTCACCTTCACGCCGCCCACCTGCTGGCCCGACGCGCTGCGCGCGCCGCCGAGCGGGTCGACCGCGAACACGACCTGCTTGGCCTTGTAAGGCTGGCCGTCGGGGCCGGTCGTGCTGTCGGCGTTGGCGAGGTTGGACGCCGTCACGTTCAGCCGCTGCGATTGCGCCGACATGGCCGAGCCCGCGACGCTGAAAATGTTCATCAGGGATGGCATGGTTTCGTTGTCCTTCAGTTCACTCGGTTCGTTCAGTTCGAACCCGACTGGATCGCCGAGAGCATCGTCTTGATCTGCTGCGAAAGCACCGTCATGCCGGATTCGAAATGCAGTGCGTTGTCGGCGAACTGCACGCGCTCGGTGTCGAGGTCGACCGTGTTGCCGTCGAGCGCGGGCTGCGTCGGGTTGCGGTACATCACCGGGCTCGAATAAGTGTCGGCCTGGCCGCCGGTCGGGATCAGCTTCGTGTTGCCGGCCATGTGGCCCGCCTCGGTCGCGGCCATCGACATGCCGCTCGTCACGCCCGCGGGCTGCGTCAGCGCGAGCGGCTGGAAGTTGCCGCTTGCACCCCTGGCGCCCCTTGCGCCGCCAGCGGCGCCCGGCGTGGCGGCGCCCGCTTGCTTGAGCGCGCCCGCGAGCGAGGCCGAGAAGTCGACGTCGCGCGCCCGGTAGCCCGGCGTATCGGCGTTCGCGATGTTCGAGGACAGCAGCGCCTGGCGCGTTGCGCGCACATCGAGCGCTTCGCGGCCAAAGGCGAATTCGGCGTCGAGTTTGTCCAGCATCCGGCGTTCTCCGTGACTCGAATTGAGGGGCTGCATGAAGACCGCATGAGCGCATGCATCGCGCATCCGGCAATGGGGCGAGGCACACAGGCCTTTTCACATGGAGACGAATGTTAGGCGCGCCTGACAATAACCAATCGGACGAATAGCCGGTAAAGCCCCCCTCTATTCGACGCAAGCACGCGAGGGCCGCCGCCTAGAATGCGAAGCGTGTCAATGCAATGAATGGAGAACGACGATGCCGCACACAGCCCTCTTTCGCGCGCGCCGCGAGGCTGCGGCGAGTCGTGCGCAGCGCCGTTCGATCTCGCATGCGTTTGCTGTTGTGGTTGCGGCGCTGGCCGTGAGCGGCGGCGCGCATGCACAAAGCGAAGCCGAAGCGGCTGGGCAGCAGATCTATATCGCGGGCCCCGGCGACCGCGCAGGCTCGGACGCCGCGCGCATGAGCGCGATGCTCGCGCAGGGCGGCGGCGCGGGTTCGAGGGCGGCTGCGGCAAACGCCGGCGCGAGCGCTAACGCTTACGCCCAAAACGCGGCCATGCTCGCGCGCCGCGCGCCAAGCGCGCAGCAAGACCCGCAGCAGGATTTCGCGCAAGCGCAAAACCAGCCGGGCATGATCGCGATTCCTGGGCCGGGCGAGCGTGGCCGCGCGGGCGAAGCCGCAGCGCCCGAGATCGTTACGATTCCCGCGCTGGGCGCACCGGAGACATCTGCCACAGCCACGTCGCCCGCGCTGCGTCCCGCTCTCGCGCGCGCTGTTCAACCGGTGCGCGTGCCAGCGGCGAGTGCGTCTGCAAGCGCGTCTGCAAGCGCATCGGCGTACCCGACTGCCGCCATGAACGGCAACCCAGGCACAGGTGGATTGCAGCGCGTGAATGTCGTCAGGCCGTCTAGCGCGGTCGCGCCGGTGGTCGTCGAAACTGCCGCGCCGGCTGCCGCCGCGAAGCTATCCACTGTGCCGGTAACGCGTGCGCCCGCCGCAAACGCGAGCGCCATGGCATACGGCCAGGCCGCGCAACTGCCTCCGGGCCAGGAAGACGGCGAACGCATCCGCGCCACCGTGGTCGCCTTCCTCCAGCAGCAGGCCGCGGGCTTGCCCGGCAAGGTGAGCGTGAGCGTCGGGCCGGTGTTCCCGCGCGGCCTCGCTGCTTGCGCCGCACTCGAACCCTTCATGCCGCCGGGGGCGCGCATGTGGGGCCGCACGACCGTGGGCGTGCGCTGCGTCGGCGCGAAACCGTGGACGCTCTATGTGGTGGGGCGCGTGGCCGTCGACATCACCTATTACGTGGCCGCGCGCCAGATCGACGCGGGCCAGACGCTCTCCGCAACCGACTTCGTGCCGCGCGAAGGCGACCTCGCGAGCCTGCCGCAGACCATCATCACCGACCCCACGCAAGCCAACGGCGCGGTCGCGCTCGCGCGCATCACGGCAGGCTTGCCGCTGCGCACCGACATGCTGCGCAGCGCTTCGTCGGTGGTGATCGGTCAGACGGTCAAGGTGGTCGCGGTGGGCCCGAACTTCACGATTTCCGCCGAAGGCAGCGTGCTCAACAACGCCGCGCCCGGCCAGATGGTGCGCGTGCGCACGGCCGGCGGGCAGATCATCAGCGGCGTCGTGAAAGACGCCGCAACGGTGCAGGTGCAGATTTAGGGCTCGATACCGGATTCGAAGCCAAAGGCGGTGCGGCGGCAGGGTGGGCAAGGATACGTAACAGCATGTAACGGCAGGATTTTCACGCTAAAGTTCGCGCGAAGCGTTGCCGTTATCAAGGCCATACGGATCAGGAAGCCCCATCGTGAAAATCGACACCTCCAACCGCAATGACGCGCGTTCGCTCCAGGATGGCCCGGCGCGCACGCAGCAAGGCGACTCCGCGAGCGCGCCAGGCGCGGGCGGCACGGCATCTGGCGCGGCATCGAGCGCCATCGCATCGGGTACGAGCGGAGACACCAACGTGAGTCTTTCGTCGCTGTCTTCTTCGCTGCGCTCGCTCGCGGCGAGCGGCGCCGCCGACATCGACATGGGCCAGGTCCAGTCGATCAAGGACGCCATCAAGAATGGCACGCTGCAAATCGACGCCGGCAAGATCGCCGACGGCATTATCGAAACCGCGCGCGGCCTGCTCAAGCCGGCCTCGGGCGGCTAACGGCAGGCGCGGGCGCATGGCCGTCCCGCAGCCCGCATTTTCAGGCGGTCCCCGATGAAAGACGCGCTTCTCGCCACATTGATCGACGAACACGCCGCGGTTGAGGCGTTCGCCTCGCTGCTCGCCTTCGAGGAGAAGGCGCTCACGACGGCGGACGGCATCGGCGCGCTGCCGCAGATCGTCGAACAGAAAACGACGCTCACGCAGCGCATGGCGGGACTCGAGAAGGCGCGCGACGCGCAACTGGCCGGGCTCGGCCTGCCGGCCGGGCGCAAGGGCATCGAGATGGCCTGCGACGGCGACGCGCGGCTCGCGGGCCAGTGGGCGCTGCTCAAGGGCTCGACCGAGCGCGCGCGCCGACAGAACCTCACGATCGGCATGATGGTTCGCACCCGCATGGAACATAACCGCCGGGCGCTCGCGATTTTGCGGGGAGAAACCGGCAACGGCGCGTCGATGCTGTACGGGCCGGATGGACGCCTGCCGGCGTTCGGGCTGTAGTTGGCCCATTTTTCCGCGCGGCGGGTGGCCGCGTGGGAAATTGAAAAGCCGAAGCTCGGGGACTTCGGCTTTTTTGTTTCCGGCGTGCTCGCGCGCGCCCCAAAAGCATCCCCCTACCCCGGCACAAACGACAACAATTCCCGCCGCTCATCGCGGGTTATCCTGCCGTGGTGCGCACGGTCGATGGTCTCGATCGCGACGAAGCGCGGCACCTTGTCCGGCGCCATCCAGTAGCGGCGCATCCGTTGCGCCGGGTGGTAAAGCCGCCAGCCGCTCAATTCCACATGGAAGGCGTCGTACCGTCCGGCGGGCACCTCGATCGCGTCCCGGCTCACGACCTTGCAATCGAAGCTGACTGCGTCGTGCGTGCCGTCGGGCTGAACGACCCCGAAGCGCGTCGACCACTCCTTGCCCACCGCATAGTCGTGCGGAAATACCTGATTGTCGTCGTAGTGCGCGCCCTCGACGCTGCGTAAAAGATTGCCGAGCAGATCGGTCATGAAGGCGCCGTGGTTGAATTCGACCATGCCGCCGGCAATGCGCGTGACGGTCTGGGTGAGAGCTCGCTCGTGGCCATTGAGTCGATTGATCACCCTATAGGTAAAGCGGTCGCCGATGCGCATCACGCCCGCGTCGAAGCTGCCATGACTGTACGGATTCTCGGGCGAGGTCTGAATACGCACACGCTCTTCGCCTCGCTCGGCGAGCGTGCGGTCGAGCGCCGCCTGTGCAATTTCGCTGTATTGGCCGTTCGGGTGCGCCTTCAGGTAAGCGAAGATCGCCTGTGCCGTGCGTTGCTGCAGCGCTTCGTTCCAATCGTCGCGATCCTTTGCAAATTGCGCGTCCAGTTCGCTCTGCGTCGGCTTATGCATGTCGACGGGCGCAACGAAGTAAAAATCGTCCTCGAGCGACGTGCTTTCCCACGGTATCTGCCGACCATCCGAACGCTGGCGAACCGATAGCCGGACGCGCTTGAACACGTCCTCGATACGCGTGTCGGGGCGGCCGATTTCTTTGAGCAAGTTCTCGGTATAGAGGCCGTTCTTGCCATCGCCGTCCGATGCCACATTGCCGGGCGCGGTCGCATACGCGAGCAGCGTGCGCGGGGGCGCGTCCATCTGGCTCAAGCCCGCACCGGTCTTGCCGGTCGAGCCGAATGGATTGTCGCGGCAGGCATCGAGAATCACGATGTTGGTCGAACTGTGCGCCTTGCCGAGACCGTCGAGCAGCGTGCCGAGATCGACCGCCTGGCGCGCGACGTCGTCCGCGCGAGTCAACCGCATGTCTACTGGCAGCAAGTAGTTGCGCCAATCGATCTGTATGCCATGGCCCGCGAAATAGAACAGCGCGGCCCACTGCGCCGACGCGGCCCGGTCGCAGAACGCGCCGATGGCGTCGTCCATTTGCTGGCGCGAACTATCGAGGCGCATGTCGACGGTAAAACCGAGCGAGCGCAGCGCTGCCGCGAGTGCGCGGGCGTCGTTGCCGGGATTGTTGAGCGGCGCTTGCGGATAAGCCGCGTTGCCGACCACGAGCGCCATGCGTGGCGCGGCGGCGAGCGCGGCGTGAGCGCGTAAAACATTCAGCCATGGGAGTGCGGCCAAGGCGGACAGCTTGCCGAGCGTGGCGCGCTTTTGCGAATGGAAGACACGCCATGAAAGTCCATTCTTCAGCATATGAATGCCTCGCTCAGTTTGGTATCGGCGGCACACCGTTTGGCGGCGTGCGGGTCTCCTGACTGGCGATCATATATGCGCGATGTCGAGAAAGCGCATGAGAGGTGGCTGTCATGGCGTGGCGTTCACACCCATGCAGGGTTTGAAGTCGCCATTTTCGGGTACCAGGTTATTGTTTTATATTGATTTTTTCAGCGCTGTGTAGAGTTTCATGTAGGGTTCCATGCAGGTATCCAGCCCGGCACAGAACCCATCGCCGGTTTAACTCTCCGTCCCCGCCCACGACATCTCGCGCAGCCTCGCCCGCAGGCGCGCCACCGCCTGGCTGTGCAACTGGCACACGCGCGACTCGCTCACCTCCAGCACCGCGCCAATCTCGCGCAGATTCATGCCACGCTCGTAATAAAGCGACATCAGCAGCTTCTCGCGCTCGGGCAGCCGCTCGATCGCCTCCACCAGCGCGCCGCGCAGGCTCTCGTCGAGCAGCGCCGAGAGCGGGTCCGAGTGATCGACGCGATAACGGTCGAGGAACGGCTCGTCGTCGGCGGAACGGTCGAAGTCCTCGTAGTAGATGAGCTGGCTGCCGTGCAGATCCTGCAGCATGCTCTGGTACTCGTCGAGCGGCATCTGCAGATGCTCGGCAATCTCGGTCTCGCTCGCCGCACGGCCCAGCCGCTGCTCCACCTGATGCACCGCGCTTTCCACTTCGCGCGAAGTGCGCCGCAGGCTGCGCGGCAGCCAGTCGTTGCTGCGCAGCTCGTCGAGCATCGCGCCGCGAATGCGCTGGCTCGCATAGGTTTCGAACTGCGCTCCCTGATCTTCCTTGTAGCGATTCGCAGCGTCGAGCAAGCCGATCATGCCGGCCTGGATCAAGTCGTCGAGATCCACGCTAGCGGGCATTTTCGCCACGAGCTGCAGTCCGAGCCGCCGCACGAGCGGCGCGTATTTCGCGAGCACTTCGGCCTGCGAAATCTTTCCTTGAGCGTTATACATCTGGCTCTCCTTCCTGTGTCCGTCACGCGTGCCGGTGCGCGTGCACGGGCGAATCCGCCCGCCGTCCCGCATAAGCCGTCGCGCTCGCGGACGGAACGCCCGTGGCGGGTGAAACGAATGAATTCGCTGATTGCTCGGGACTCGCCGGCGTGCCCGCCGACGCCAACAACGCAGGGCGCAGCGGCCAGTGCGGCAATTCGGCCGCCACGTGGCGAAAATCGCGGGCGGCAGCCGTCGACGGAAACGCATCGACGATGCAGCGCGACAGTTGCAGCGCGCGCGGCATGTGCGGATCGGCGGCCACGCTGCCCGCGCGCTCCAGCGAAACTGCGAGGTAACGGCTCGCGACATCGGCGAGATTGTCGAGCGCGGCTTGCGCGTCGGCGGCACTCGCTACGTGGTTCGCAAGCACGCGGAACTGGCCGATCGCATGCGCGAAATGCAGCCGCTTCATGCAGGCGTAGGCATCGGTGATCGCCTGCGCGGTCACGCGCATCACGATCAGCAAGTCGTGCGCGTGCAAGGCGAGCGGCGACAGCGCGCCTTCGGCGTCGAGCTGCGCGTCGATCAGCACGAAATCGGCGGGACCGGCCAGCAGCTTGCTCAATGGCGCATCCAACTGCGGCCCCACGCACTGCTCGCGCGGCGCGGCCAGCACGCCGAAGCCCAGCGCATGCCGCACCACGGCCTGGTCCAGCGCAATCTCGCCGCGCATCACAGCTGCGAAATTGCGCGCGAAGTTCCCGGCGAGGGTTCCTGCATGGCTGCGCCATTCGGCGCCTGCGCCGCGCATGCCGCCGCCGAGCTGCGCGCTTACCCGGCGCGGACCGAGGCACTCGTCGATCACGATCACGTCCTTGCCCAGCGCGGTCAGCGCGGCCGCGAGATTGATCACCACGGTCGTGCGCCCCGGCGCGCCGGGGCCGCCCGTCACCGCGATCACGCGCGAGCCTTCGCGCGCGAGCAGCCGCCGCAGGCCTTCTGCCTGATCGATCACGAACTTATCCAAACCGGACCTCGGGGGCTTGCGTGGCCGAGCGCGTCGAGAGCGCGGAGAGCAGCGCGGGAATGTCGTCCTCGTGCGGCACGAACGGCGAGCGATCGCGCGGCACGCAGAACGCGCTGCGCACGAGAAAGCGGCGCGTGGCCACGTAGAGGTTCTCGGGCACCTTCTGGCCCGTTGAGACGTAGTGCACCGGCAGCTTGTAGCGCAGCACCGTGTCGAGCGTGCTGCCGAGGTTGGTCGCCTCGTCGAGCTTGGTGAGGATGCAGCCCGCGAGCGGCGAGTTGTCCGGGCCGTGCTGGTACGCCTGCACGACTTCGTTGAGCGTGTCGCCGTGGCTCGTCGCCGAAAGCAGCAGCAGGCGCTGCACCGGGCGGCCCGTGCCGCACAGCATGGAGATCTGGTCGGTCACGGCGCGGTCGCGCTGGCTCATGCCGATCGTGTCGATCAGCACGATGTGCTTGTTCTTGAGTTCGGTGAGCGCGAGTTGCAGATCGGCGCCGTCACGCACCGCATGCACCGAAACGCCGAGGATCTTGCCGAAGATGCGCAGTTGCTCGTGTCCGCCGATACGGTAGCTGTCGGTCGTGAGCAGCGCGACCTTGCTCGCGCCAAAGCGCATCACGCAGCGCGCGGCGAGCTTCGCCGTGGTCGTGGTCTTGCCCACGCCGGTCGGGCCCATCAGCGCGAACACGCCGCCGCGCTCCATCAGCGCTTCTTCGTCCTCGAGCACGGGCAGGTTCGATTCGAGCACCGACTGAACCCACTCCATACCGGCCGCTTCGGTTTCCACGCTGGGCAGGCGGTCGACCACCATCTTCACGAGCTGCGCCGAAAAGCCGGCCGCGAAAAGCTGCTTCGTGAGCGCACCCTGCACCGGGTTGCGGCGCTGATGCTCGCCCCACAGCAGGCCAGCGAACTGCTCTTCCATCATGCCGCGCATGGACGCGAGCTCGTGCATCACCGTTTCGTTGACGACCTGCTCGATGCGCGCGCGAATCGCTTCGCTCACCGTTTGCGCGGTGCTGGGCGTGGCGGGTTGCGCGGGCGGTTGTGCGGCTTGTGGGTTCTGTGCCGCGCGGGCCTTGTGAGCCGTGTCGGTGGCGCTTTGAGCGATGGGCGCCGGCCCGGCCGCATCGGGGCTCTGGCCGATGCTGCGAGCAGCGCGGCGCGCAGCAACGTGCGCGGCCTGGCGCGCCCATTCGGGCGTGTTCGCTTCGATATCGGCGCGATGCACGGGGTCGGATGTCACGCCGAAGCCACGCGCCATTGCAGCGGCCGGCGTCATGCCGGACGGCGGGGTTTGATCCTGGTTCGCGTGCTGATCCGCAATACGGCGCGCATGGTCGATCAGCCAGGGGTTCGATTCGGCCATCGTGCGCGGTGCGCTCGATGAATCGGCGGCGCGCTGCCTGGCTTGTGTCGCTTGCGCGGCCGGCGGCACTGTCGACTGCGGTCCCGCGTGGCCCGCTGCGGCTTCGGACGCTTCGGCGTTCAGCTTGGCCCGCGTCGCTTGTCCGAAAGAGACGGAGGTGTCGTCGCTGTCGTTGCTGTCGTCGGCTTCGCCTTGTGCAGCGGCGTTCGTCCCGGCGGTGTCGCGCTCCGCGCCCACCTCCGGGCTGGCGCCGAACACCGACGAGAACACGTCAGGCATGCCGCCGCTTGCGTAAGGGTTGCCAGCGGACGTCGCCATGCCAGCGGCAGGCTGTGCGCCGAAAGCAGCGCGCGGCGGCTTCGCCGCGAAGCCCGCGCCGGCTTGCGCCGGAACACTGGCGGACGATGCGCCGCCGATAGCCGCTCCGCCAGAGGGCGCTCCGCCAAAGGGCGCTCCGCCAGAGGGCGCGCCGCCATCCGCCGGCGCGAGCGCCGCGAGGTCGCGGTCCGCGAGCGCGACGATCTCGACGCTGCCGTCGTCGAGCGTGCGATTCGACAACACGACGGCGTCCGCACCCAGCGCTTCGCGCACGAGGCGCAACGCGTCGCGGCTGGTGCCACCGATGAATTTGCGAATGTTCAAGCCAAGCCCCTGATTGAGGTGAGCGGCCCGCGCCGCCCGTCGTTTGCGTCTGGATTACCGCGGGCCTGGCGCTCTCGCGCGGACCCTCTCCGATGTTGGAATTATTTCGAAGGTGAGCCCTCGACAATCGGTGGATCAGGGCGGGGAAAGGTGGGTAATTCGGGGGATGGGGGACAACCTGTAACTCGGTGCGCTCGGGTGCTGCCAAGCGAATACGGCAGCGCAGACAAGGATCGCCGGACATTAAAAGACCAAATAGGCGACTAACTATTTGACCTATAATTTGGTCTATTGATCGGTGTCAGCCCGTGCCGATCTCCCTCTGTTCGCAACACTTCGGGAATCTGGAAAATGGAAAGCATTCTGGCAAGAGCATCGATCGGTATCAGCGAGCTGAAAATGAACCCTATGGCAGCAATTGAAAAAGCCGACGGCCCCGTTGCAATCCTCAACCGGAACAAGCCGGTTGCCTATCTGGTCCCGGCCAGCGAATGGGAAGCGATCTGCGACCGTCTCGAAGACATCGAGTTGGCCGAAATCGTGAAATCCCGCGCTGGCGAAGAAGTCGTGAGCGTCAAGCTTGAAGACCTATGAGCTGAAGTTCCACAAATCCGCGCTTAAGGACTGGCAACACCTTGACTCCACAGTGCGTACGCAACTCCGCAAAAAGCTCGCAGAACGGCTGATTGCGCCTCGCGTAGATTCGGCGCGTCTCAGTAGCATGCCGGATTGCTACAAGATCAAACTGGTAGCGTCGGGCTATCGACTCGTCTATCAGGTCATTGATGGCGAACTCGTTGTTCTCGTAATTGCCATCGGCAGGCGCGACGCAGACCAGGCCTATCGTAAGGCACGCACTCGCCTTGATTAAACGAAACGGGAAACGGAAATGGCGAAAGATCTCGTTTTCAGTGCCCGCCAGCAAAGGGGCACTGAGAACAACGCGCTACCAACCGAGCACGGACGGCTGGTCATGTTGAAGGACGCCGAGAAGGGATTCAAAGACGCCTCTGAAGGCAAGGCGCAGCCAGAAGAAGCGTTTCGCAATTCGTTGTGGCGGCCTGGTTCACCAAAGTAACGCGGGACAATGGCAAAGAAGTGGCCAGGCGCGCGCCCCCACCTGTCACCCCGCTCCCACCACATTCACCACGCGCACATTGCGCGTATCCGGCACCTCGGCATACGAAAGCACCTTCAACTGCGGCAGGCTGCGCCGCAAAAAGCGCGAGAGCATCGGCCGCAGCGCATGCTGCACGAGCAACACCGGCGCGAGCCCCAACGCCTGCTGACGCCCCATCGCCATTTCGGTCTGCGCGAGCAGCGTATGCGCCAAGCCCGGCTCCAGCCCCGGGTTCGGTCCCGAGGTCAGCGTCTGCGAAAGCACGCGCTCGAGATTGGCGTCGAGCCCCATCACCTGCATGTCGGCGTTGCCCGGGAACCACTGCTGCGTGATTGCGCGGCCCAGCGAGATGCGCACCGCCGCCGTGAGGTCGTGCGCGTCGGGCAGGCGCGGCGCGTGCTCCGCGAGCGACTCCATGATCGTGCGCATGTCGCGGATCGGCACACCCTCTTCCAGCAGGTTTTGCAGCACCTTTTGCAAGGTCGTGACCGCCAGCACCTTCGGCACGAGGTCGTCCACGAGCGAGGGAGTGTCCTTCTGCACGCGCTCGATCAGCGCCTGCACTTCGCGCCGGCCCAGCAGTTCGGCCGCATGCGTCACCACGAGGTGATTGAGGTGCGTCGCCACCACGGTGCTCGAATCGACCACCGTGTAGCCGAACACCTGAGCCTGCTCGCGCATATTCGAATCGATCCAGATCGCGGGCAGCCCGAACGCGGGGTCGGTGGTCGGCGTGCCCGGCACCACCGCGCTCACCTGCCCCGGATTGATAGCGAGCCACTGGCCCGGGAAAGCCTCGCCCGAGCCCACCTCCACGCCTTTTAGCGCAATGCGGTAAGCGTTCGGGCGCAGCTCCAGGTTGTCGCGGATGTGGATGACTGGCGGCAAAAAGCCGATTTCCTGCGCGAACTTCTTGCGGATGCTCTTGATGCGCTTGAGCAGTTCGCCGTCGGTGTTCTTGTCGACGAGCGGAATGATGCGGTAGCCCACTTCGAGCCCGAGCGTGTCGATGAGCGCCACGTCGTCCCAGCTCGCCTCCGCGTTCTCGACGGGCGCGGCGGCGGCCGGCAGCACGTCCGCGAGCACGGCGCTCGCCCTCTTTGCTTCGGCGCTCTTTTTCATCACGCGGCCAAGCTGGATCGCGCCCGCGCCGAGCAGCAAGAACGCGAAGTGCGGCATGCCAGGAATCATGCCCATCATGAGGATGATCGTGCCGGTGATCATCAGCACGCGCGGGTTCGTGAAAAGCTGGCCGGTGAGCTGCGTGCCGATGTCCTCGTTGGTCGCCACGCGCGAGACGATCACGCCCGCGGCCGTCGAAATCACGAGCGACGGAATCTGCGCGACGAGGCCGTCGCCGATGGTCAGCAGCGTATAGGTCTCGCCCGCCGACGCGAACGGCATGCCGTGCTGCACCACGCCCACGATCAGCCCGCCGATGATGTTGATCGCCATGATCAGCAGGCCCGCGATGGCGTCGCCGCGCACGAACTTGCTCGCGCCGTCCATCGAGCCGTAGAACTCGGCTTCCTGGGCGATCTCGGTGCGGCGCTTGCGCGCAGCTTCCTCGTTGATGAGGCCTGCGTTCAGGTCGGCGTCGATCGCCATCTGCTTGCCGGGCATGGCGTCGAGCGTGAAGCGCGCCGACACTTCCGCGATCCGCCCCGCGCCCTTCGTGATCACCATGAAGTTGATCACCATGAGGATCACGAACACGACGATGCCGACGGCGAAGTTGCCGCCCACGAGGAAGTGGCCGAACGATTCGATCACCTTGCCGGCCGCGTCGGGGCCGGTGTGGCCTTCGAGCAGCACGACGCGCGTGGAGGCCACGTTCAGCGAGAGGCGCAAGAGCGTGGAGAACAGCAGCACGCTCGGGAACGCCGCGAAGTCGAGCGGCTTCATGGTGTACATGCTGACGAGCAGCACCATCACCGAAAGCGCGATGTTGAAGGTGAACAGCAGATCCAGCAGGAACGGCGGCAGCGGCAGGATCATCATGCCGAGGATCATGCAGATCAGGATCGGTCCGGCGAGCGCGCGCAGATTCGTGCCTTGCAGCACGTCCGGGCGCCGCGCGAGGAAACCGGTGCGGGCGTTCATTCTGTGGCTCCTTCGTTGCCGTTGCGTGCGTTGTTGCGTGCCTGGTTGCGTGCTTCGTTACGCATTTCTTTCGCGCCGGCGGTGTTCGATGCGGTATCGGGTGTATCGGGTGTATCGGGTGCCGCGCGCTGCTCGGGCGAGAGCGCTTCGTCGGCTTCTTCGGCGGCGTCTTCGTCGCTCACCGCGCCCTTGTCCAGTTCCGGCGGCACGTCGAGGTCGGTGGGCGCCATCGGCACGTCGCCGCCGTGCTCGCGAAAGCGCTTCAACTGATACACCCACGCGAGCACCTGCGCGACCGCGCCATAAAGCGGGCCGGGAATCTCGCGGTTGATGTCGACGTTGTAGTAAAGCGCGCGCGCCAGCGGCGGCGCTTCGAGCAGCGGCACGTTGTGCTCGGTGGCAAGCTCGCGGATGCGCGCGGCCACGAGGTTCACGCCCTTGGCGACCACCTTGGGCGCGCGCATTTCGCCGTCGGTGTACTGAAGCGCAACGGCGAAGTGCGTGGGGTTGGTCACCACCACATCGGCCTTGGGCACCTGCGACATCATGCGGCGGCGCGCCATGGCGCGCTGCTGCTGGCGAATGCGGCCCTTCACGTGCGGGTCGCCTTCGTTCTCGCGGTGCTCGCGCTTCACTTCTTCCTTGGTCATGCGCAGCTTGCGGTGATACGACCAGAGCTGATACGGCACGTCGATGGCGGCCACCACGAACATGCCGGCGACGGTCGTGCCGCAGCACACGGCAACCAGATGGAAGGCGTCGGCGAACGCGCGAGGCGGCGGTTGCATGGCGAGGCCGAGAATCTCGTCGCGCCGCATCCACAGCGCCGATCCGCCGATGCCGCCCACCACGAGCGTCTTCGCGATCGACATGCCAAGCTGGATCGGCCCGTTCACCGAGAAAATGCGCCCGAGCCCCGACACCGGATTGAGGCGGCTGAACTTCACCTCCAGCGACTTCGTCGAGAACAGCCAGCCGCCCAGCGCCATGGGCGCGAGCAGCGCGGCGGCGCCGGTCAGCAGGAGCACGGGCAAGAGCGCGAACAAGCCTTCGCGCGCGGCCACGCCGGCACCCGTGAGCATGCGCTTCGTCTCGAACGCGCCCGCGTGGTTGAAGGTGAGCGCGCCGCGCAGCATCGTCTGCAAATGCTCGCCGATGGTGCCCGACAGCATCCACGCGCCAAAACACCCCGCCGAAAGCAGCGCGAACGTGGAAAGCTCCCGCGAACGCGCGACCTGCCCCTCCTCACGCGCCTTTTCGAGGCGCTTGGGAGTGGCGGATTCGGTTTTTTCGAGGTCGCTGTCCTCTGCCACGGATGCTCCGGTCGGCGGCGCACGCGCACCCGCCACCGCTGCGGTGACGGCGCACGCCCTTTTTCAGTGAGAGCGATTATTGCCTCGGGGCGCAAGCGGCGATTGACGGATCAGGACCGGGAAACGGGGGTAGTTCGGGAGATGGGATTGCTGCGGGGGCCGGTGCGAGGGCAAGTACGAAGGCAAGTGCGGGGCGGGCCTGCGCGAGCGCCGCAGCGGCGGCGGACGCGCAGGGCGTGCGCATCAGAACATGTCAGAACGCGACGTAGGGCGTTTGCGAGCCGGATCCGTAGCTCTTCTGATCCAGGCCGTAATACACGTAACGACCGTAGAAGAACGGCAAGCCGAGGTCGAGGTTCGCGCTCGACCCGAACGACCCGGCAAGATCGTTGAGCGCGAAGTTGGAGCCGCTATTGAGCAGCACCGATGCGCTCACCACGTTAAAGCTCACGTTGCTCGAGACGTTGTTCTTGTCGGTGAGCGTCGCGCTGAGCGTGAGCGGCTTGGCCGGGCAGTAGAACGTGCCGAGATTGCCGCCGCACTGCGCAATGCCGCTGTCGGTGAAGAACAGGCCGTTCGAGCCCGAGTCGAGGAAGGCCGCCCTCACCGCGTGGCCGTTATACGTGCCGGTCATGTTGCCCCCTCCGTCGGTCGCGAAACGCTGCACCGAGGTGGGTATCGCGTTGTTCGGCTGCGTGCCGATGCCGAACACCAGCGTGCCCGTGGCGGAGGCCTGGCCGTTGTTGGAGATGGGCGGCATCTGCAGGATCACGCCGTTGTTGTCGACGGGAAAGTGCGCGACGGGATTGGCTACCTGGTTGTTCAGCGTGACAGCGGTGTTCGCGCAGTTGTTGCTCATGGTGCCGTTGGGGCATGCGTAATAGAAGCTGCTCTGCGCGGAAATCGCGCAGCCCGCGCCGCAGTCCCACGCCGCAACGCCGATGCCGAGAATGCCGTTCGCGCCAAGCGCCTGCACCGAGTTCTGCGACGGGCCGATGCTCGAACAGGCCGTTGGGACCGTGGACGTGGCGAGGTCGCCGATCACCTGGATCGGAATGTTGCTGGCCGTTTCGCCGCCGATCTTCACGTCGGCGCTTCGCACCGTGCCCCACGTGTAGCCGTCGGCGAACCCCGTGCACTCGGCGAGCGTCGCGCCGTTGCTGGTGGTCAGCGGCAACGTGCCATTGAAGCCGCCGAGCGCCGAGCTGACCACGCGCAGCCCGAACGAGGCCGTGTCCACCTGGATATTGTCGATTTTCTGGCAAGTGCCGGTGTTCGGCACGCAGATCGTCACGCTCACCGTGGGGATGTTGGGCACATTGCCGGTGATGCCCCGGTTCACGGTCACGGCCACGGCATTCGGGCCCGAGGCGGCGATGGGTTGCTGCTGGGGACCCGCGGGCAACGACGAGGTGTCGCCGCTGCCCCCGGCGCTGGAGCCTCCGCCGGAGCCACTGGAGCCACCACCACCGCCGCCGCACGCGGCCAGGCCCGCTGTAAGTGCGAACAGCACGGCAAAGAAACAAGCACGCGGCTCGCGCAGGGCGCGAACGAAGGCGCCGGAGATTCCGTGGATGGACACGTTTCGCCTCCCGTTCGTTATTGGATGTCGGACGTGCTGACGCCAGCCGGCAGCGCCTGCGGCAGCCATGCCTCGCCCGAGAAGGCGCCCATGTGGCCGCCCGAGTGCACGACGAGACCGCTGCTCTCGATCGCGCCGGGGCCGCGCACGCCTCTCGCGCGATTGGCTTCCACCCCGGAAACGTACTGCGGGAAATAGCTGCCGAGCAGCGTCGCGAGGTCGGGCGGCTGCGGCCCGTTCCAGGCCACGCCGAACACGGTCCCTGACTGGGAGATGTACTCGCGTACGACGGTGCCGTTCGCGAGCGTGGTCTGCTTCACGGTATACGACGCGGCCGTGCCGCCGGCAGCGGAATCCGCGGATGCCGCGCTGGCCTGGGTCGCCTGACGCACGACCGCGGAGGCGGCCCCCTGTCCAGCCGGGCTGGCGGCGGCGTTGGGAACATTGGGAACCGTGACGCTCGCGCCTTGCGGCGTGCTCATGGGCGCGCCACCCAGCGCGGCGCTGGCCGGCTGCGCGATTCCCCATATGCCGATCGCGCACACGAGCGCGGCGGCAAAACGCGATGTTGAAAGCGGACTGGACGCGCCCGGCGCGGCGGGCGCCACAGGCGCAACGGTGGATGCGTGCGGATACAAGGTGATCCTCCCTCTCCCGGTCGCGCATTGCTCGGCGCACCGTGGCGGCAATGACAATGTGTAAGCGCCTAGTATGCCTGCCCGAAATGACATTCGGGAGCTAGCCTGACGGCCAGGCAGGCGCGCCGTCAAGCGGACCGCGACGCCAGGCAAGCGGGAAGCAGACTGAAAGGCGACGCAGGAGGCCGCCGCCCTCGCGCTAAAACCCGAGGCTCGCGAGCAGGTCGTCCACCTGTGCCTGATCCTGCATCACGTCGGCCTTGCCCTCGGGATCGATCTGCGGGCCGTTCAGAAGGGCCTCGGGGCTGCCCGTGCCACTGGCCGTCTCCGCGAGCAGCGCGGCAGTCGCCGCGAACTGCTCGCGCCGCTCCGGCGCGATGTTCTCGACCAGCACCGTGAGCAGTTGCTGCTCGATCAGATAGACCACGTCCATGATCTTCTTGATCACCTGGCCGGTCAGGTCCTGGAAATCCTGCGCGAGCATGATTTCGAGCAGTTGCTGGTTGGTCGCCGCCGTGGACTGCGGCACGCCGTCCAGAAACTGGCGCGTGTCGTCCATCAGCGCGCGCACTTCCTCGCGGCCGATCGGCGCGCCGTACCAGGTGGCCCAGCGCGCCGAGAGCTCCTTCGCGTCGCTTTCGAGCTGCTCCTGCATCGGCTTGGCCACCTCGATCGCGGACAGCACGCGCTCGGCGGCCTGCTCCGTCATGTTCGCGACGTATCGCAGCCGGTCGCGCGCGTCGGGCACGGCCTCGGCCGCGCGCTCCACATGCTTGTCGAGGCCGAGCTCGCGCATGGAGTCGCGCAGCGTGCGCGTGAGCTGGCCGATGCGCGCGAGGATGCGGTCCGAAGCAAGCTCGCCCGTTTCGGCGTCGATCTGCTGCATCGCAGGTTGCGCGCCGGGCGGCACCTCGGGTTGCCCCGCGGGCCGCACGGCGGGCTGCACGTCGGTGAACTCGTTCAAGTCAGCTCCCGGCCTTCGCCATCTTTTCGAGAATCTTGTTGAGCTTCTCGTCGAGCGTCGCGGCCGTGAACGGCTTCACCACGTAACCGCTCGCGCCCGCCTGCGCCGCCGCGATGATGTTTTCCTTCTTCGACTCCGCCGTCACCATCAGCACCGGCAGGTGCGAAAGCGCCGCATCCGCGCGGATCGCCTTGAGCATCGCAAGGCCGTCGAGGTTCGGCATGTTCCAGTCGGAAATCACGAAGTCGTAGCTGCCGCTGCGCAGGCGCGCGAGACCCGCCGCGCCGTCCTCGGCTTCATCGACGTTCGAGTAGCCCAGCTCCTTGAGCAGGTTGCGGACGATCCGGCGCATCGTCGGAAAGTCGTCCACTACCAGAATCTTCATTCCCTTATCCATCGCGTTTCCTTCCTCTAAACCAAAATTTCGCTACATGCACGAGCCCACGCCCGGCATGCCCTGCACGTACCACGGTGAGCAGACCCTACACGCGCTGCACGCGCTCGCCCATGCTGGCGAGGCGCAGCATCACTCGGCGGCTCATCTCGGCGAGCGGGGCGATCTCGTCGGCGGCGCCCATCGCGATCGCCTCGCGCGGCATGCCGAACACGATGCAGCTCGCCTCGTCCTGCGCCAGCGTGAACGCGCCCGCCGCGCGCATTTCCAGCAGGCCCGCCGCGCCGTCGCGGCCCATGCCCGTCAGAATCACGCCGATCGCGTTCTTGCCCGCGTGCAGCGCCGCCGAGCGGAACAGCACGTCCACCGACGGCCGATGCCGGTTCACCGGCGGCTCGTCGGACAGATGGGCGATGTAGTTCGCGCCGCTTCTCGCGAGCAGCAAATGCGCGTGACCCGGCGCGATATAGGCGTGGCCGGGCAGCACGCGCTCGCCATGCTCCGCCTCCTTCACGGTGATGCGGCACAGGCCGTTCAGGCGCTGCGCGAACGACTTCGTGAAGCCGGGCGGCATGTGCTGCGCGATGAGCACCGCGGGCGCGTCGGGCGGCAGCGGCTGGAGCACTTCGCGGATGGCTTCGGTGCCGCCCGTCGACGCCCCGACGATCACCAGCTTTTCGGTCGAGACGAGCGGATTGTTGAGCATCGGCGCGGCGTGAACCGGCGCGTGCGGGTGAGCGCCTTGAGCACCGTTAGCACCGTGAGCGCCGGCGAGATGGGCCGCGTGCGCGCCGGCGCCCGGCGCAGCAGCGCCCGAAGCCGCCGTCGCCCCAACCCCGGCAGCCGGCGCACGCGCAGCCGGACGCACGCGCGCGCGCGAAGCGGCGCGCACCTTGTCGGCGAGCTTTTCGGCGTAGTCGAGCATGCCGTCGCGAATGCCCACTTTCGGCTTGGTCACGAAATCGACCGCGCCCAGCTCCAGCGCGCGCAGCGTAATTTCGTTTCCGCGCTCAGTGAGCGAGGACACCATCACGACCGGCATCGGCCGCAGACGCATGAGCTTCTCGAGAAAGTCGAGCCCGTCCATGCGCGGCATCTCGACGTCTAGCGTGAGCACGTCGGGGTTGTGCTGCTTGATGAGCTCGCGCGCCACGAGCGGATCGGGCGCGGTGGCGACAACGGTCATGTCCGGCTGGCCGTTGATGATCTCCGTCATCAGGCTGCGGATCAGCGCCGAATCATCGACGCATAGAACCTTGATTTTCTGCACAGCGTTCACGCCTCCTCCACTGTCCGGGCGTTGTCTTGAGCGGATGGCCGCGCCCCGGGCGCGCTTGCGCCGAACCACTCGACGCGCGGGCGCGCCGGCGGCGGCTTCGATGATGAGAATGCGGCGGCGTTGCCAGTTCCAGACGTGCCAACCGTGCCAGCCGCATTGCCCGCGCTCGCCGCGCCGCCGCTGCGCAAGCCGAACAGCTCCACGCGCGCGCGGGCCCGCGCGAGCCGTTCGGCGCGCGCTTCGGGTGTTTGCTGCGCGAGTTGCTGCTCGCGCTCGGCCACGCTCGACTCCTGCGAGAGGCGCAGCTTCTTGACCATCACCTGGCCCGTGCGCGGCAGGAACGCGACCTTGCGCGGATGCGAGCCCTGCAAATCCTCGGCGACGATGCGGATGCTCTCGGTAGCCAGATAGCGGCGCACGAACGCGGCGTTGCGGTCGCCGATATTCATGGTCGTCATGCCCGCGAGCACGGCCGCGCCGCCGAACACCTTCGCCTCGAAGCGCTCGCGCCGTCCGCCCGCCTTGATCAGCTCGTTGATGAGCACTTCCATCGCGTAGGCGCCGTAGCGCATCGCATCGGAAGCGGCGGGCAGCGTGTTGTTCGCATCGGCGCCGTCGTCGGGGAGCATGAAGTGATTCATGCCGCCGATGCCCGCAGTGCGGTCCTGGATGCAGGCGGCCACGCACGAGCCGAGCACCGTGACGAGCACCATGTCCTCGCCAGTAGTGAAAAATTCGTTGGGCAGCAGCTTCACGCCGGGGCGCTGGAAGTGCGAGTCGAAGTAGCGATTGGCCGCGACCGGCAGGCTCATGCGGCTGCTCCCACCGGTTCGGCCTTCGCGCCGTGGCGCGACGCCGCCGTGCCCGCGCTCGCGGCGCGCTCGTACACGGTCTGGCCGCGCAGGCGGAACGCCTGCGTCACATACGTGAAGTTCTCCGAATGACCCGCGAACAGCAGGCCATCCGGCTTCATCAGCGGCTCGAAGCGCGCGAGCACCTGGGCCTGGGTCGGCTTGTCGAAGTAGATCATCACGTTGCGGCAGAAGAT
Source organism: Paraburkholderia sacchari (assembly GCF_000785435.2). Taxonomy (GTDB): domain Bacteria; phylum Pseudomonadota; class Gammaproteobacteria; order Burkholderiales; family Burkholderiaceae; genus Paraburkholderia; species Paraburkholderia sacchari. The sequence continues at coordinate 132,689 of NZ_JTDB02000002.1, forward strand.
GGCGTCGAACGCCGTGCGCAATCCGTAGTCCGCATCGGTGAGATTCAGTTGCTCGAAGCGGATCATCTGCCGCAGTTCCGGGCGCACCTTCACGAGCCCCGCATGCCCGCCCGTGCCCTTGAGAAAGAAGCGCTTGAGGCGCTCCGGCGAGAGGTGCTTCACCTGGTCGAACGCATACACGCCCGCTTGCGCCTTCGCGAGCACCTGGGTGTCGAGATCGGTTGCGAGCACGCGCGCCTCGCGCGCGGCGCGCTCGCCGAGCGCTTCGATCAGCGTCATCGCGATCGAGTACGGCTCCTCGCCCGTCGAGGCCGCCGAGCACCACACCGAAACCTGCGAGCGGCGCTGGACGAAGTCGGCGAGGATCGGGAAGTGATGCGCCTCGCGAAAGAACGCCGTGAGGTTGGTGGTGAGCGCGTTGGTGAACGCTTCCCACTCGTTCGCGTCGTTGCGCTGCTCGAGTTCGTCGAGATACGCGCGAAAGCTCTCATGCCCGAGCGCGCGCAAGCGCCGCGCGAGACGGCTGTATGCCATGTCGCGCTTGTGGTCCGAAAGCGAGATGCCCGCGCGGCGGTGGATCAGCGCGCGAATGCGTTCGAAGTCCGCCGAAGTGAATTCGAAATCGCGTGCGCTACCTTCTCCTGGGATGCCTGACATGCCCGGCGCGCGCGCGGCGTCGCCACGCTCGACGCGCTCCGCTAGTTCCGTGCGCGCAGCACGGGAAAAACGCAGCGCCTTCATGCTGCGGCTCCCGCGGCCACGCCCGTCTGCAATGCCTGCAGCGCCCGCGCTGCCGCGCGGGCCGTGCAGGCCACCGCGCGGTGCGAATCTTGCCGTCCTTGTGCGCTCATGTGCATTGCCTTGTTCGTTTCAACGTATTTCCGCGTGCTTTGTGCGTGCTTCTCGTCGTACTGCCGTGCCGGGTCGCTCAGAACGTTTCCCAGTCGGCATCGTCCTGCACAGACGCCGTAGCGACTGCCGCTTGCGGTTCGACGCGCGCGGCGCTGGCCGGCTTTGGCTGCGGCTTCGCTGCAGCCGCGTGCTTCGCGCTCGAACTCGCTCGCGCCGTGCCGCCAGCCGCCGGCGGCGTGTGCTTTACAGCCGTAGCGGCCGAAACAGCCGTAACAGCAGCCGCTGGCGCCGTTTTGGGCTCGGCCTTCACGGCATGCACGCTCGCTGCGCGCGCTTGCGCATCGTGACCGCCCGCATGAGCGCTCCCATTCGTGCGCCACGTCCCCAGCACGGCCTGCAGGTTGCGCGTCTGCTCTTCGAGCGACGCCGCCGCAGCCGCAGCCTCTTCCACGAGCGCCGCGTTCTGCTGCGTGACGGTGTCCATCTGCGTGACAGCACGGTTCACCTGCTCGATGCCGCCCGACTGCTCCTCCGAAGCCGCGCTGATCTCTCCCATGATGTCGGTCACGCGGCGCACGGCCTGAAGGATTTCCTCCATCGTCGTGCCTGCGCGGCCCACCAGGTCCGATCCGCTTTGCACCTTCTGCGCCGAGTCGTTGATGAGCTCCTTGATTTCCTTCGCCGCGCTCGCGCTGCGCTGCGCGAGGCTGCGCACTTCGCCCGCGACCACCGCGAAGCCGCGCCCCTGCTCGCCCGCGCGCGCCGCTTCCACGGCCGCATTGAGCGCGAGGATGTTGGTCTGGAACGCAATGCCTTCGATCACGCTGATGATGTCCACGACCTTCGCCGAGCTCGCGGCAATGTCCTGCATCGTCTCGACGACTTCGCCCACCACCACGCCGCCGCGCGTGGCGATGTCCGACGCGTTGACGGCAAGCTGGCTCGCCTGGCGCGCGTTCTCGGCGTTCTGGCGCACGGTGCCGGTGAGCTGCTCCATGCTCGACGCCGTCTCCTGCAGCGAGGCGGCCTGCTGCTCGGTGCGCTGCGAGAGGTCGGTATTGCCCATGGCGATCTCGCGCGCGCCCACGTCGATGGAGTCAGCACCCGTGTGCACGGCCGACACCAGCGTGACGAGGCTTTCCTGCATGCGCTTGATGCCCCCGAAAAGACGCCCGATCTCGTTCTTGCTGTACACCTCGATGCGCTCGGTGAGGTCGCCGTGCGCGATGCGCTCGAACGCCTGCACCGCGTCTTCGAGCGGCTGCACGATAAGGCCGCGCAGCGCGAAGCGGATCACCACCACGAGCACGAGCGCCACCGCGATCGCCACCGCGATCAGCGTGCGCATGAGCGAGATTTGCGCGCGCGCGCTTTGCTCGCGCGCCTGAGCGCTGTCCTGCAACTGCTGCGCGATCGGCGCGGCCGAATTGTCGTAGTCGACGAACATCGGGCTGATCTTCGTGCGGGCGACGGCCTGGTACGCGGCGATATCGTTTGCGCGCAACGCCGCGAGTTCGGGCTGCACGCCGTCTTGCAGCAAGGTCGCGTGCTTTGCGTTGAGCGTGTCGAGCGCGGCGGCTTCGATGCCGGGCTTGGGCGCGGTCTCGAAGGCCTTCCACGCTTCGTTGGACTTGCCGAGCAGATATTCGGCGCGCTCGATGGCCTTCTTCGCCTCGTCGCTCTGGCCCGCCTCGTTGAGCGAGTTGGCGCGGTCGAACGAGACGCGCGCGCGCAGCAGATACGACGACGAATCGCTGAGCGCATGCATCGCGACGAGGTCGCCGCGCGCGATCGTGGCAAGCGACTCGCTCGCATTGCCGAGCGCGTACAGCCCGAGCGCACCGACGAGGCCCGTCAGCGCCAACAAAATGAACGCGACGCCCGTGAGCGTCGTGCGAATCGACCACCTGTGCAACATCTCGTGTGCTCCTGTCCTGTGTGGCGTTTGCGGGCCGTGCTGTGGATATCGCGTGAGTGCCCGTGGGTGCCGCGTGGGTGCCCGTGGGTGCCCGTGGGTGCCTTAAGCGCCGAGCGCTTCGATCAGCGCCATCTCGCGGCTCGTCATGAGCTTTTCGATGTCCATCAGGATCAGCATGCGGCCGTCCACGGTGCCGAGCCCCGTGAGGTACTCGGTCGTGAGCGTCGCGCCGAATTCGGGCGCGGGCATGATCTGGTCCGTCTGCAGCGTGAGCACGTCGGATACGCCGTCCACCACCATGCCCACCACGCGATGCGCGACGTTCAGGATGATCACGACGGTCTGATGGTCGTACTCGACGCGGCCCAGGTGAAACTTGATGCGCATGTCCACGATCGGCACGATGATGCCGCGCAGGTTGATCACGCCCTTGATGAACTCGGGCGCGTTCGCGATGCGGGTCACGCTCTCGTAGCCGCGAATTTCCTGCACCTTGAGAATGTCGATGCCGTACTCTTCCGCGCCCAGCGTGAAGACGAGGAATTCCTGGCCGCCTGCATCGGCTTGCTGCGCGTCGCGGCGGTGCGCACCGGCCACGGCGCCTGCTGCGCCGCTGCCCTGAATGGATTGGACTTCTGCCACGTTAGCCCCTGAACGGTTGGGAAATGGTTGGTTGATCCGGACTGCTGTGCGTTTAGGCGAATTCAGCAAACGCCCCTGCATTTTTGGCCGCATGCGTGGCCACATTCGTACCCACGCTCACGCCGTGCGTCGCACGCGTTTCGCGGTTGAGCGCGGCCACGTCGACGATCAGCGCAACGCTGCCGTCGCCGAGGATGGTCGCCGCCGAGATGCCATGCACCTTGCGATAGTTCGTTTCGAGGTTTTTCACCACGACCTGCTGCTGGCCCACCAGCTCGTCGATGAGCATCGCGAAGCGCCGGCCCTCGGTCTCCATGATGGTGACGATGCCCTGGGTGGGATCCGTGCGCGCGCCCTCCACGTTGAACGCGGCGTGCAGCGCCACTAGCGGCAGATATTCGCCGCGCACGCGCACCACGCGGTCGCCGTTGGTGACGGTGTAGATATCTTCGTGACGCGGCTGCAGCGACTCCATCACGAAGTTCAGCGGCAGAATGAAGATCTCGCTGCCGACCTTCACCGACATGCCGTCGAGAATCGCCAGCGTGAGCGGCAGCACGATGCGCGTCGTGGTGCCCTTGCCCGCGTGCGAGGTGATTTCCACGTGGCCGCCCATCGACTGGATGTTGCGCTTCACCACGTCCATGCCGACTCCGCGGCCCGACACGTCGGTGACCTGGTCGGCGGTCGAGAAGCCCGGCATGAAGATGAGATTCCAGACCTCTTCGTCGGTCATCGTTTCGCTCACCTGCATGCCCTGCTTGATCGCCTTCGCGAGAATCTTGTCGCGGCGCAGCCCCGCGCCGTCGTCGCTCACCTCGATCACGATATTGCCGCCGTGATGCGCGGCGGAGAGCACGAGCTGGCCCGTGCCGTCCTTGCCCGCGGCGCGGCGCGCCTCCACGGTTTCGATGCCGTGGTCGAGCGAGTTGCGCACGAGGTGCGTGAGCGGGTCGATGATGCGCTCGATGAGGCTCTTGTCGAGCTCGGTCGCCTGGCCGAACGTGACCAGCTCCACTTGCTTGCCGAGCTTCGCGGCGAGATCGCGCACGAGACGCGGGAAGCGGCTGAACACATAGTCCATCGGCATCATGCGGATCGACATCACCGCTTCCTGCAAATCGCGCGCATTGCGTTCGAGCTGCGCCATGCCGTTGAAGAGGCGGTCGTGCAGCGCCGGGTCGAAACTGCTGGTGGTTTCCGCGAGCATCGCCTGGGTGATGACGAGCTCGCCCACCAGATTGATGAGCTGATCGACCTTCTCCACGCCCACGCGAATCGAGCTGCCTTCGGTCGATACCGCCGATGCGGCGGCTGCCGCGCGCGGCTTGCGGTCGTGGTCGGCGTTCGCGGTGGCGGCGGCAGGCGCTGCGGGAGCCGCTGCCGGAGTTGCCGCAACGAGCGTGGGCGCTTCGGCTTGCTCTTGCAGCAGCGCGGGTGCGGGTGTGGGCGCCGATTCTGGCGTCGCTTGCGGCTCGGGCTCGAACACCACCGCCGGTGCGGCAATCTCGCTCGCCTGCGCAACAGGCGCGGCGCTCGCCTCGCTTGGCGCGGGTGCGCCGCGTCCGATCACGATCTGGCTTTCGTCGATCACGAAGCAGCACACGGCGACGATATCGTCGGCGGGCACATCGGTTTCGAGCCACAGCGTGAGGTCGTCGCCGGTCTTCACCTGGCCGAGAATGCGGCCCAGATTGCCGAGCTCTTCGGCGAGCAGCGCCTGATCCTTCGCGTCGACGCGGCGCAGCGTGATGCGCAGGTGCGGACCATCGCCCCCGGCCGGCGCGGCGGCCATCGCCTCATCCACGACGTGCTCGGGAGCGCCGCCCATCGCCGAGGGCAGATTCGCTTCGAACGCGGCGTCGAGATCCTCTTCGGAGTCGGCGGCGGGCGCAGCCACGGCTGCAGCAACGGCAGCGGCCGGCGCGGGCGCAGCCACGACAGCCGGCGCGGCAAGGCCACGGCTTTCCGCATAGAGCTGCTCGAGCTTCGCGCGCACGGCCGCGGCCGCCGACGCATCGGGCTCGGCGCTCGCGCGATAGGCTGCGAGCTGGTCGGAGAGCACGTCCTTGGTTTCGAGGAACGTGTCGATCATGTCCTTGCGCAGCACGAGTTCGTGGTTGCGCGCGCGATCGAGCAGCGACTCCAGAATGTGGGTCGTCTCGGTGAGCGCGGTGAAGCCGAAGGTCGCCGCGCCGCCCTTGATCGAGTGCGCCGCGCGAAAGATCGCCGCGAGATCCTCGGGATCGGGCTGACCGACGTTCAGGTTCAGGAGAAGCTGCTCCATCTGCGCGAGCAACTCGTCCGCCTCGTCGAAGAACGTCTGATAGAACTGTGTGATGTCGAGAGTCATTGCTCTTTCACCGCGATAATTGTGTAGCCGGGGCGCGGCACTGGCCTGCGTACTTCAGGTATCCGCCCGCTGGTTCGCTCATTGGTCCGCTCATTGGTCCACTTCGCCGAGCGCGCTCGCCAGATCGACGAGCAGCTCGGGGTCCACCGGCTTTTCGATCCAGCCCGTCGCGCCCGCGTCGCGCACCGCCGCCTTGAAGCCTTCGTCGGACTCCGTGGTCAGCACCAGGATCGGCGTTTCCAGATACGACGGGTTCGCGCGCAGCCGCTTGATCAGGTCGAGCCCGCCCATGCGCGGCATGTACAGGTCGGTGAGCACCAGATCGAAGCGCTGTGCGAGCGCGTGCTCGAGCCCGTCTTCGCCGTCGTTGGCCACCGTCACCTCGTAACCCGCCGAGCCGAACGCCGCACGCAGGATCTCCCGCATGGACGCCGAATCGTCGATTGCCAGAATATTTCTGATCATCCGTTCCTCGTTCGCGCGCTTCTTTGCTGGTCGCTGCGCGGGTCGCCGCGCCGGCACACTGATTCCCCGCGTTATTCCCCGCCGTTATTCCCGTGCTTCGGCCTGCATCGCCGGCGCCCGCGCGGCCGGCGCCTTCGCCGCGCCGCCCGGGCCCGTCACGAGTCCGGGCAACAGCGTCTTGCCCGAGCCCGCGGCGTCGTCGGAGAGCGTGGTGGTCGTGGTGTCGTCACGCGTCAGCGCGTCTTCCGACTTCCGGTTGAGCACGATGATGCTGATGCGGCGGTTCTCGGGATCGAGCGGATCGGCCTTGTTCAGGTTCTGCGTGGAGGCGAGGCCCAGCACGCGCAACACCTTCGCCTCGTCCATGCCGCCCGCGATCAGCTCGCGGCGCGATGCGTTCGCGCGGTCCGCCGAAAGCTCCCAGTTGCTATAGCCGCGCTCGCCGCCCGCATAGGGCACGGCGTCGGTGTGGCCCTGCACGACGATGCGGTTGGGCACGTCGTTCAGCGTCTTGCCGATCGCCTGCAGGATGTCGCGCATGTACGGCTCGACCACATCGTGCGCGGTCGCGAACATCGGCCGCTTCTGCGAATCGACGATCTCGATGCGCAGGCCCTGCAGCGTGGAGTCGATGCGGATCTGCTGGCGGAACTGGCGCAACACCGGGTTCGCTTCGATGGCGGCCATCAGCTTGACTTGCAGGTCGTGCAGGCGCACCTGCTCCTGGCGTTCGAGCGAGCCTTGCAGCTTGTTCTGCGCCTCATCTTCGGCGTGCGCGACGGCGCGGTCCGCGTGCGCTCTCGTGCCGTCGCTACGGCGCGTGACGCCCTGCTCCTGCGAGGAAATATCGCGCCCGCCGCCCTTCACGATGCTCGAATCCTCGGCGCTGCGATCGCCGCCCCAGAGCGTGACCTTGAGCGGCTGATTGAAGTAGTCGGCAATGCCGCGCAGCTGCACCGTCGAGGCCGACGAGAGCAGCCACATCAGCAGGAAGAACGCCATCATCGCGGTCATGAAGTCCGCATAGGCGAGCTTCCATGCGCCGCCGTGATGGCCGCCCTTCTTCGGCGCGGCGCGCCTCACCACGATGGCGCGATCCTTGTTGCCGCTCATCGGTCGTCTCCCGTCTTCATCGCCTGAACCTCTTGCTTCATGATCGCCACCGCTCTCGACTCAATTCGCATGCCGAATTTATTTCGCCTTTATTTCGCCTTCACGCGGCGCACGTGCTCTTCGAGCTCCGTGAACGACGGCCGCTCGGTCGAGTACAGCACCTTGCGGCCGAACTCGACGGCAATGGCCGGCGCGTAGCCGTTCAGGCTCGCGAGGATCGTGACCTTGATGCACTGGAACATCTTGGTGGACTCGGCCACGCGCTGCTCGGCGAGGCTCGCGAGCGGGCCGATCAAGCCATACGAAAGCAGAATGCCGAGGAAGGTGCCCACCAGCGCCTGGGCGATCATTTCGCCGAGCACTGCGGGCGGCTTGTCGGCGGAAGCCATGGTGTGCACCACGCCCATCACCGCCGCGACGATGCCGAACGCCGGCATGGCGTCGCCCACCTTCGAGAGCGCGTGCGCGGGCGCTTCGCCCTCGGCGTGATGTGTCTCGATCTCCTCGTCCATGAGGCTTTCGATTTCGAAGGCGTTCATGTTGCCGCCCACCATGAGCCGCAGATAGTCGGTGAGAAATTCGACGATGTGAGGGTCGGCCAGGATCTTCGGATACTGCGTAAAGATCGGGCTTTTCTGCGGATCGTCGATATCGGCTTCGAGCGTGAGCGTGCCTTCCTTGCGCGCTTTCGCGAGCAGGACATAGAGCAGCGCGAGCAGCTCCATATACACGTCCTTGTTGTACTTGGCGCCTTTGAAGAGCGCAGGCAGGACGCGCAGCGTCGACTTGATCGTCTTCATGCCATTGCCGAGGATGAACGCGCCGATACCCGCGCCGCCAATCATCAACAGCTCCATCGGCTGCATGAGCGCCGCCAGATGACCGCCCTCCAGCGCGTAGCCGCCGAAGACGCAGACGATCGTCACGAGTGTTCCCACGATAATCAGCACTGCCGGGTCCTCACTGGAAAATTGCGCCGCGAACCGCCATCGGCCCGCGCCCTTGATTGGGTTTACGGCACCAGCGCGAAAAACTTTGAGAACGGGCAGACGCGCGCTTGCCGCGCGGGCAAACGTTTGAGGGTCGGTATTTGAGGGCCGGTTCGGCATGCCGCGCGCAACGGCGCAGCCGGACAGACGCGGGCCGCCGGCTCAGCCAGCCTGATCGGCGCTTTGGGCGGCCATCAGCATGGCCGAACGAATCTGCGCGGCTTTGCCCTTTTCGGCCAGCGCGCTCAGGATGGCGTGCTCGTCGAAGCGGAAACGGCACAGGAGCTGGCTGGAGGCGGCGAGCCGCACGGTCTGCGCAGCCGTGAGCCGGGTCAGCACGTCGGCCAGCGCCTCCGAGATGCCCATGCGAAACATGCCGGCGGCACGGTCCTCGCCCAGCAGCCGTTGCGCGAGCAACAGGTACGACAGATTCACTTCATTGATCTCGCTGAGCATGTCGCTTGGCGTCGTCGCGCTCATGGAATTCCCCGAATTCGAAACGTAGCGGCTGGTCAGGCCGGTAACGGAAACGTTTGCTCGTTCGGAGTGGTGCTCGCAAGTCGCGCGAAGGGTACGACTAGCCGAACGGCCCGTCTAGTGGTCGTCCACGCATTGTGGCGAGGGTGCTGCCAAATGAAAATCGGACGGATGCCGCGACGCGATGCGAGAAAAACTTTCCTTTTTGTGTAGGAATTTTTCTGACAGACAGAGAGGGGCCGAGCCAGACGGCGATTTGAATGATGCTTTTCAGGTATTTCGCCGGGTTGCCGACAATTATAAAAGCCTTTTCATTGATGCGTAACAAATCTAAGTGCGAAATCTCCCATGGGGTCTGACCATATTGAATCGCCGGGCACGGGAATTGCGGATCGCTGCGCTTTCGCGCGTCACGCTTTGCAATGTGTGCTTACAGGCGGTGTTTCCCGCTGTAACAACATTAAGTGATTGCAAAACAACTCGTATTGCCGATTCGAATGTCCATAATCGAGGTCAGGGATTACCCGATACCGAAACGAAACGCCTGACCGCGCACATTGCCATGTCAGTCGCACGTCATGCGGCAAATGCCCAAGGAGATCTAGCCAATGCGAATCGCACAAATCGCGCCACTTTACGAAGCCGTTCCGCCCAAGCTTTATGGCGGTACCGAGCGCGTCGTGTCCTATCTGACCGAAGCGCTGGTCGACCTCGGCCATGACGTGACGCTGTTCGCCAGCGGCGATTCGGTCACCACGGCAAAGCTCGAAGCGGCATGGCCGCGCGCGCTGCGCCTGGACCCGACAATCCGCGACGCGCTCGCCCCGCACATCGTTCTGCTCGAGCGCGTGCGCCGCATGGCGCACGAGTTCGACGTGCTGCACTTTCACCTCGACTATCTGCCGTTCCCGCTGTTCTCGACGCTCGACACGCCGTTCGTGACCACGCTGCATGGCCGTCTCGACTTGCCCGAACTGCAGCCGGTGTTCGACTCGTTCCCCGAAGCGCCCGTCGTTTCGATTTCGGATTCGCAGCGCCAGCCGCTCTCCCAGGCCAACTGGCTGAACACGATCTATCACGGCCTGCCGAAGAATCTGCTCACGCCACAAACGAGCCGCAAGCCCGAGTACCTCGCGTTCCTCGGCCGCATCTGCCCGGAAAAGCGCGTGGACACCGCGATCAAGATCGCCGCGCTCTCGGGCCTGCCGCTGAAGATCGCCGCGAAGGTGGACAAGGTCGACCAGGACTACTTCAAAACCGAGATCGAACCGCTGCTTTCGCAGGCGCACGTGGAGTTCGTGGGCGAGATCAACGAAGCGCAGAAGCCCGAGTTCCTCTCGGGTGCGAAGGCGCTGCTGTTCCCGATCGACTGGTCCGAGCCGTTTGGCCTCGTGATGATCGAAGCGATGGCATGCGGCACGCCTGTGGTCGCCTTCAACCGCGGCTCAGTACCCGAAGTGATCGATCCGGGCTTGACCGGCTTTATCTGCGAAGATGTGCAGGGCGCCGTGGCCGCGCTACAAAATATTGATTCTCTTTCACGCGACGTTATTCGCGCGCAGTTCGAGCAACGCTTCACGTCGCACACCATGGCCAGTAATTATGTCGAGAGCTATTCGGCGCTGATCGAGGCCTCGCGTCGCCCGGTGCTTCGCCGTGTTGCAGCCGCGGGCTGAATGCGCGATGTGCCTTACATTGAGATAAAAAGGCAAAAAAGGCCGCGCGAATCGTTTGCGTACAATGCAATAGCACGACTATTTGCCGCAAAAAAGAGCCGCATGTTACATGCGGCTCTTTTTATCTGGATAAGCAAATGGGCCCGCCAGTCTCTTGTGGCCTGCATGGCCGTGCGGCATTGCTCAAGCTGACATTTACATAACGCCCAATCGAGCGCGCAAATCAGGCGATCAAATAACGTTCGCGATTCTTGCCGGCGATCCATTTGGGCGGCTTTCCGCGCCCGCTCCAGGTCGCGCCGGTCTTGGGATCCTGATAGCGCGGGGGCAGCGGAGCCTTCTTGGGCGGGCGTCCGCGCTTGGCGGCCGCCGCAAAGCCGAGGTCCTGGGCAGACAGGCCATATTCGACGATTTTCTCGCGGATCATTGCGATGACTTCCGCGATTTCGGTACGCCGTGCGTCCTCGGCCTGCGCCTGGAGTTTGGCGATCTGGGCCTTGAGTTCTGAATATTGTGACATTTGGCTCTCCCCTTCATTGTCGATCTAGCAGACTCGAAACGAGGTTAGACGCAAAAAACAGAATTAGCAATCGATGCTAATACTGTTTTATCGGGATATTGCCGCATTTAACGATTGCCGGCCGGAAGCGGCATTCGATGCGCATCTACCGCAATAATAAGAGTAATTACTGCGGAATTGACAATCATTGACACCCTGGCTTTTCGTGAATCCCTAGAATCGGGCCTCTCCTGGTGCCGGCATTTTTTACTCGGCACTCGTCAAAGACCTTTTCGAGGCATCGCGAAATGCACTTATCCAAACGACTTCTCGCCGAGATCTTCGGCACCTTCTGGCTCGTGCTCGGCGGCTGCGGCAGCGCCGTGCTCGCCGCTCATTTCGACGGCCCGGTGCAGGGGCTCGGCATCGGCTTCGTGGGCGTCGCGCTCGCGTTCGGCCTGACGGTGCTCACCATGGCCTTCGCCATCGGACATATTTCGGGCTGCCATCTGAATCCCGCGGTTAGCGTCGGCCTCATGGTCGCCGGCCGCTTTCCCGCACGCGATCTCGTGCCGTACGTGGTGGCGCAGGTGATCGGCGCCACGCTCGGCGCAGCCGCGCTCGCGTGCATCGCCACCGGCAAGCCGGGCTTCGATCTCGTCGCGAGCGGCTTCGCCACCAACGGCTACGGCGATCATTCGCCGGGCCACTACACGCTGGTCGCGGCGTTCGTCTGCGAAGTCGTGATGACGGCGTTCTTCCTGTTCGTGATCCTCGGCTCGACCGACAAGCGCGCGCCCGCGGGCTTCGCGCCGATCGCCATCGGCCTGTGCCTCACGCTCATTCACCTGATCTCGATCCCGGTCACCAATACGTCCGTAAACCCGGCGCGCTCGACCGGCCCGGCGCTCTTCGTGGGCGGCGAGGCGATCTCGCAACTCTGGCTGTTCTGGGTCGCGCCGATCATCGGCGCGGCGATTGCCGGCATCGTCTATCCGATGATCGCGGGTCGCCGCGAAGCCGTCGCTGAAGCGCCGGCTCGCGTGCACGCATAACAGGCCTCATGCGGTCTGGACATACGGGCGCTTCGGCGCCCGTTTTTGCGTTGGCTTTTGCGTTCGTTTGCGTTTGCGTTTGCGCTCCGTCATGGTCACGCAAGGTGAGGCAAGCGGCGCTGCTAGAATCGGGCGATCCCATCACCCTGAATTTAAGGCGCACCGCATGAAGCGTTCAGGACATTCAGCAGACCGCCTCGCCGTATCGAGAACGCGTGCCACGTTGGCGCCTCGTCGCATCGGGCGCAAAGCGGCGTTGCTGGCAACGCTGTTCGCGGCGGCCAGTGGCTTGCTCGCGAGTGCGGGCACGGCATGCGCTGAAAACGCTCAGGATATCGAAACACTGGTATTCGTGCGTCACGGCGAAAAGCCCGATGGAGGGCTCGGCCAGCTCAACTGCAAGGGCTTGAACCGCGCGCTCGCGCTACCCGCCGTGATTGCCGCAAAGTATGGCAAGCCCGATGCGATCTACGCACCCGACCCAGGCCAGCAGAAAGATGACCGCGGGCAACGCTATTACTATGTGCGCCCGCTCGCGACCGTCGAACCCACGGCCATCGAGTTCGGACTGCCGATTCAGACGCCGTTTGGCTATACCCAGACCGACGCGCTGGAGCAAGCGCTGCTCGATCCGGCGTGGCGCGGCCGCACGTTGCTGGTCGGGTGGGAACATCGGGAAATCGAGACGCTCGTGCGCAAGATCGTGGCGGAGCACGGCGGGCAGGCGTCGGACGTGCCCAAATGGCAGAGCGCCGATTTCGACAGCATCTACGTGGTGCGTATCGACTGGAGCGCAGACGCGCCGCGCGCACGCTTCAGCCACGACCGCGAGGGGCTCGATGGACGCTCGGACGAATGTCCGTGCGCGGCGCTCCCCACGACGCAGTAAGAGAGGCGGCCAGCGTCTGGATTAGCGTGGCTTTGCGCGAGTTAGCGCGCCAGCTCGTCGTCGAGCGCAAAGAGCTTGCGCAGGTGATGGGCGACGCCCGCCTCGAAGTTATTGCCGATGCGCGGCACTTGGGGCAGGCGCGCGATCAGGTCGGGATTGGCGTTGTTCATCATGAACGGATGGCCCGCCGTTTCGAGCAGATCGATGTCGTTCATGTTGTCGCCGAACGCCACGCACCGCGCGACATCGACGTTCAGACGGTCGAGCACGACGCGCAGCGCGCGCCCCTTCGATACGCCGGCAACCATCACTTCCAGACAATCGGGCAGGGAGTAGGTGATATAGAGCGCGTCGCCAAACTCGCGTTCGAGACTGCGCTGAACCTGGGCAAGGTCAGCCGGGTCGCCGATATAGAGCGCCTTGGCAATGCCCGCGCCGCCGATCGCCGCCAGATCCTCCGCCACGCGGTAAGTGAAGCCCGAATCCTGGTGGTAAGCGAGCAGTTCGGGCGCATCGCGGTCGATGAACCACTCTCTGTCCGTGAAAAGGCTCACGATTATGCGGCCATGCGCACCCACCGTGTCCGGCGCGACGAGGCGGCGAACCACCGGCTCGGGCAGGTCGCTCGCGTGGATCAGCGCGTCGTCCGGGCCGTGCACGCGCGCGCCGTTTGAGGTGATCAGATACGCGGGAACGCCAAGCAGGCCGCGAATGCTCGCCACATCGCAATAATGGCGGCCGGTCGCGATGATGAACTGCAAACCTTGCCCGTTGAGCTGGTTGAACGTGGCAACCGTGAACGGATCCAGCTGATGGTCGGCGTTGAGCAGCGTTCCGTCGAGATCGGTTGCGATGACCTTGTACATGGCGGTTCGATGGCTGGGGGGAAACCCTGAATGCTAGCACCTGACGATGGGCGCCGCAGCGCCAAGCCCGTGCGAGCGCTTTCTTCGGCTCCGCTGCGCTTCGCTACGCGCCGCCGAGCCGCTTTGCCTCGCGTCGGGCAAGCATCAACGCCCCTGAGGCGGAATCGGCGATGGGCGGGCGCAAGCGCTCACGCACAGCTTGCGGGATCCAGTCGCGCAGCGGCTGGGCGAGACCGCCAGCCAGCGCGGCAGGCAACGCGGCTTCAGGGTCGAGCGCCGAGATCAGGCGCGCGACGGCTTCGCCGGCCTCCGCCAGCAGCTTCGCCACGAACGGGTGATCGCGGTGCGCGAGCACCACGGGCGCAAGGCTCGCATAAGTGGTCTGATTGGCCGCGCATTGCCAGACGATCAGGCTCTCGCGATCGGCGGCACCGATATGGGCGAGCAGCGCCCGCGAGAGGGCATCGGGCGCGACGCGGCCATCGAGCGACTGCTGCGCCCATACGATCGCGCGCAGGCCGAACCATGCGCCGCTCGCTTCGTCGCCCGACGGAAAGCCGAAACCACCGGCGATGCGGCACGCGCCATGAGCATCGAGCGCGGCGGCGATACTGCCCGTGCCGAGCGCCACGACCACGCCTGGCTTGCCACCATGCGCGCCGAGCAGTGACGTATAAACGTCGCTCTCGACCGCGAGCCCCGCAACAGGCGGCGCAGCCGCGCGAAACGCGGCCAGCCAGTCGGGGTTGTTCACGCCCGCCAGACCGCAGCCGAGCACGCAGCGCGACCAGTCGAACGCCAGCCCGGCTTGTGCAAACGCGGCGCGTGCGCCTTCTTCGATCGATTGCCAGGCGCGCGCGATGCCGAGCCCAAGCCCGGAAGGCCCTGCGGATGCGCGCGCGAGTTCAGCGCCATTGAGGTCGCCCAGCGCGACGCGCGTGCCGGTGCCGCCGCCATCCACGCCGACCAGCCAGGAATATTTCTGCATGATGTTTGCCGCGCCGCGCGCGAACCGGTGAGTTGATGAGGATCGAGCCGTGAGACTAACGGCTCGGCGTCTTTCGCACAATTGGCCGCACGGCCAGGTGGCGGTGCGCCGCCGATCCGCTATCCTTGCTGGGCTACTCGCAAGGAGAACTCACAGTGACACACCGCTGCAACTGGGTATCGGCCGGCGCGTCGCCGCAGTATGTGCAATACCACGACGAAGAGTGGGGCGTGCCCTCGCGCGACGACCGGCATCTCTATGAAATGCTTGTGCTCGAAGGCGCGCAGGCGGGGCTGTCGTGGTCGACGATCCTCAACAAGCGCGAAGGCTATCGCCGCGCATTCGCCAATTTCGACGTCGAGAAAGTCGCGCGCTTCACGCCAAAGCACGTGGAAACGCTCATGCAGGACGCCTCGATCGTGCGCAACCGGGCCAAGATCGGGGCCGCCATTCTCAATGCGCGCGCCGTGCAGCAAATCCAGGCGGAACACGGCTCGCTTGCGGCATTCGTCTGGTCGTTCGTCGACAACACCCCCATCCAGAACGACCTGATCTCGTACCGCGACGCGCCCGCGTCCACCGAAGTCTCCGACGCGCTCAGCAAGGCGCTCAAAAAATACGGCTGCAAGTTCGTCGGCACCACCATCTGCTATGCGTTCATGCAGGCTGTGGGCATGGTCAACGACCACGAGCGCGACTGCATGTGCCGCAATACTTGCGCGGCGCTTGGCGGCGTGAAACCCAGGGCACGGAGCAAGGCACGCGCGACAGAAAGCACCTGATACAGCGTTGCGCGAACGGCGAATCAGCGCGATTTCATCCGGCCTTGGTGCGCGGCCTAACGGTTTTCTTCGCGTGCGCCGTTATAACTGGTAACGGATGCACCTGTGGTTGCTGCGCCGGCAAAAGACGCAGCACGCGGAGCGCCAGCCGCAAGGGGCGCGGCAGTGCATCGGCACGACCTCACCGCTGTGCGTCGCGCAGGGGGCTGAAATGAAAAACGCGCACTTCCTGAGTCATCAGGAGATTTTCGACTGCGCCGTGGCGCACCTCCATGAACAAGGGTGCGCAGCGCTGCTGCCGAGCGGCGGCGGGGCCTATCGGGGCGGTTATAGGGGCGGTTCGTGCAACTACGGCGGCTGCCCGGTCGGCAGCTTCATCCGCGCGCGCGACTACATGAGCGCCATGGAAGGCATTCCCGTGCGTTACCTTTCGCGCGCTGAGAACGAGGTGCCCGCCTGGATGGACGTGGGTGTCGCCGCGCTGAAGAAAGCGCTCCTGCGCGCCCACATCAACATTTACGACCCCAATACCGTCGATCTACTGAGCTGCCTGCAAAACGTCCACGATGTTTTCGGCGTTTGGGAGTGGCACGACCGGCTGCTGTCGATCGCCGCACAGTTCGGGCTTTCGCCGCAGCGGCTTCAGGACGCTGCCTGAGCCCGCTGTGGCGCAATCGAACTAATTCAGAAACATAAGCCGATGCCAGAAATGCAAACGGCGGCGCAGCTTCTTGCGAAGCATGCGCCGCCGTCTGGCGGAAGCTGAAGCGTGCTCTTAGTGGAGCTTCTTCGGCAGCATCTGGCTGCGCAGACGCTTGTGCAGGCGCTTGACAGCAGCAGCCTTCTTGCGCTTGCGCACGGCCGTCGGCTTTTCGTAAGCTTGACGCTCACGCAGTTCGGCGATCAGGCCGTTCTTTTCGATTGCACGGCGGAAGCGGCGGATGGCCACTTCGAACGGCTCGTTTTCCTTCAGAAGAATCGTCGTCATGTATTTCCTAACTCAATCGCTTGATACGGTTCAAAGGCGCAAATGGCAAAAAACAGGTAATGCCACTCACGCACCGGCCCTCCGGTCGTTCGCCACGATGGGGCGCAACGATAGGCAAGGCGGCCACGGAGGCCGGAAAAGAGAAGTAGGGGGTTCACAGCGGAACGCGATCAGGTCGACCTTGCTGCAACACACCTGACCGCCGGTTTGCGGCCGCCAACAGTAACGAACACGGCAACAAAACAGGCAAAGATCTCAATTCACTCTCAATGATATCAGGAAAAAATCCGGCTGACCAGGCTTTCTTGATTCTACTCAGACACTTGCGTGGCGGGCGCCGCCCGGCGGGCCCGCCACCGACCCTCAGGAGTCCTGGATACGCGTTTTCGCGCACGCGCCGGGGGCTCCAAATTTCACGCAAGGCTCAAGCGCTCGCGTCGTTGAGCGCCTGAATATCCGCCGGATCGAGTTTCAGGCGCACTGCCGCCACGAGGCTGTCGAGCTGTTCGAGCGAGGTCGCGCTCGCGATCGGCGCGGTAATGCTGGGCCGCGCGATCAGCCAGGCGAGCGCCACGGCCGCGAGGGAGCTGCCATGACGCCCGGCCACGTAATCGAGCGCCGCTAGAATGCGCACGCCGCGATGGTCGAGGTAACGTTCGACGCGCGAGCCGCGCGTGCTCTTCGCAAGATCCTCGCGAGAACGGTACTTGCCCGACAGAAAACCGCTCGCGAGGCTGTAATAGGGCACGACCGCGAGCTTCTGCGCGAGCGCTACCGGCTCGATATCGGCCTCGTAGGCGGCGCGGTCGTACAGGTTGTATTCGGGCTGGACGATCTGGTACGCGGGCAACCCGGTCTTGTGCGCAAGCGCGAGCGCTTCCTCGATGCGCGCGCCCGTGTAATTCGACGCGCCCACCACGCGCACCTTGCCGGCCTCGATCAAGCGCTGATACGCGCCGAGCGTCTCTTCGAGCGGCACCTTCTGGTCGTCCTCGTGCGAGAAGTAGACGTCGATGTAATCGGTCCGCAGGCGGCGCAGCGAATCTTCGACAGCGGCCGCGATATTCGCAGCCGAGAGGCCGGGGCGGCGCGGATCCTTCGCCACCTTGGTGGCGATCACGACTTTTTCGCGCTTGCCGCTCTGGGCGAGCCATTTGCCGATGAGCGTCTCCGATTCCCCGCCCTGATTGCCTGGCACCCAGGCGGAGTAGACGTCGGCGGTATCGATGAAATTCAGGCCTGCATCGGTGAACGCATCGAGAATCGAGAACGAAGTGGCTTCATCGGCAGTCCAGCCGAACACGTTGCCACCGAACATGAGCGGTGCGACCTGCAAGGCCGAAGTGCCGATCCTGCGTAGTTCCATGACGTCTCCTTTGCCTTGTTGAGCGGCGTGGTGCGTGAACAGAAAGCGTTGAGCATACGCCCGCTCGCGCGATGCCGCAGCGCAGCCGGCCATCGCGACGAGTCGTGCGGACACTCGCGCAAAATCCGCGCCCCCAATGAAAAACCGCGTGGCCGGCATTGCACCGTCCACGCGGCATTCCTCGCGCCATGCGCCGATTACACCGGTCAGGCCTTCACCGGCCCCGGATCGCTCTGGCTCGGACGGCCCGTCTCGAGGTGGCCCGCGAAGCGGCGCACGACCTTGTCCGTCGCGCCGCCCACCGTGGTCGCCGAGATGTTCAGGTCGTACCACCCGTGGCTCGAACTCAGTTCCCAGTGGTCCTGCATGGTCTGGCCGGCTTGCACCGTGTACTGGCGCGAGTGCGCGCTGCTGTATGCGTTGTCGACGGTCACGCTGCACGCGGCGGCGCCGTTGTTGCTCAGTTCGAGATAGACGTGGCGATTACGCACGTCGTAACCGATGTGCACTTCCGGGCTCGCATGATGGCCGTCGGCCGCGACTTGCACGTTGCCCTGGAATTCGCACAGGTAGCCGTTCGGGCCGTAGACGGCGAGATGGTATGCACCCTGCGCAATCGTCGTGCTCCAGTAATCGGAGAATTGATCGTTTGCAGCGGCCGTGTAGCGGCGCGGCGCGTTGGCCGGGTTCAGGCGGTCGTAGACGTAGAACGCCGCGCCCGCCGCGCCGGTGTTCGCGAAATCGAGCCACAGATTGCCGTCGTGGCCGCTAATCCGGCTATGGACGAACACTTCGTACGGCAGCGCGCGCGCCGGACGCACGCCGGGCTCCTGCGCCGGCATGGTCTGCTGCGCGGGCACCTGGTACGCCTGACCGGCCGTCTGGATATGCTTGGGCACCGCGAAGCTCACCGTCGACGTGTCCGGCTTGCCGGAGAAGTCGAACGCCGATGTGAGGTCGCCGCAAACCGAGCGCCGCCACGCGCTGATGTTGGGCTCCTGCACGCCGAAGCGCGCCTCGAGAAAACGCAGCACCGAGGTGTGATCGAAGGTTTCCGAGCATACCCAGCCGCCCTTGGACCATGGCGAAATCACGATCAGCGGCACGCGCGGTCCGAGGCCGATCGGCTGGATGCCGCCGGGATCGGCGCCCGGAATCAGCGGACCCATCTCCTGCGGATAGCGGCCGAGGTCGAGGAATTCGTCGCCGATGTTCGAGAGCAGGCTCGACGACATCATCCCCTGGCCATTCGGCCCGCTCGAGAGCGGCGGCACCGGCGGCACGACGTGATCGAACAGGCCGTCGTTCTCGTCGTAGTTGAGGATGAACACGGTCTTCGCCCACACGTCGGGATTCGAGGTCAGCGCCTCGAGCACCATGTTGATGTAGAACGCGCCGTCGGTGGGCGACGCGGACGGGTGCTCGCTGTACTTGTACGGCGAGACGATCCACGACACCTGCGGGAGCTGATTGGCCTGCACGTCGGCCTTGAAGCCGGCCAGCGTGCGGTCCGTCGCGCCCTTGTCGACGAGCGGGCCGCTCGCGCCTTCCTTCACCTGGAACTTCTTGAAGAACATCAGCGAGTTGTCGGTGTAGTTATCGGTCGGGTCGCCCGGAATGCCGGTGCCGCCCTGATACACCTTCCAGCTGATGTTCGCGTTCTCGAGACGCTCGGCGTAGGTCGTCCACGTGTAGCCGTTCACATCGTCGCGCTCGCCGATGCCGGGGCCGTTCGGCGGATTGCCGTAGATGTTGCGCGGGTCGATCGTGCCGGTCCACAGGTAGATGCGGTTCGGCGCGGTATCCGCGTGCGCCGAACAGTGGTACGCGTCGCAAATCGTGAACGCATCGGCGAGCGCGTAGTGGTACATCACGTCCTCGCGCTTCAGATAACCCATCGTCAGCACGTCCTGCTTCTGGTTCACCCACTGGTCCCACTGACCGTTGTTCCACGCGAGGTGGCCGCTGCTCCAGCCGTGGTTCGTGCCTGGCTGGTATTCGGTGGTCTGCTTCGGATCGAGATAGAACGGCAGCACGTAGGGCGCCGTGGGGCTCAGCCCGCGCGAATGGTAGTGCGAGGTCTGCACCGAAGCGGGCGGCTGCTGCCAGACCGGCGCGCCGCTGGGCAGCAGATGCGGACGCGGATCGTTGAAGCCGCGCACACCGCGCAGGCCGCCGAAGTAATGGTCGAACGAGCGGTTTTCCTGCATGAAGATCACGACGTGCTCGACGTCCTGAATCGTGCCGGTGCGCGTCGCGGCGGGCATGGCCAGCGCCTTGCGGATCGCGGGCGGAAAGCTCGCATAGGCAGCCATCGCGCCCGCCGACTGGGCGGCGATGCGCAGAAAGTCGCGTCTGTTTTTCGACGACATGGGGAATCCTGTTATTGGGGAGATGAGTTGGGAAGAAAGCGTGGATGCGGCCAGTGCATCAGTGCGCGCCGCTCGCGCCGGAACCGGGCGCCCAATGCATCTCGGGTGCGCCCGGCGGCTTGTCTTCGGCGTTCGGGTTCGCGTTCGCGTCGGCGCCCGCCATCTGCTGGCCGGATTGCTGGCTGTTTTGTGCGCTACTTTGCTGACTGGATTGCTGACTGCGCGCGCCCGGCGAAGCCGACGAGCCGTCGTTGCCGCTGCCGTCGCACGCAGCAAGCGCGAGAGAAAAAAGAAGCGCCGCCCAGACGGCGCGCGAATCGATTCGACGCATGAGGATCGGTCCGTGGATGACGAATGCGCTCATTAACGCATCGGCGAATGTCCTCGCGGTGACCGGTTCCATCAGGTTTCTTTCGGTGCACCTCAGCTTTTTTGTTCGAAACCCGATGAGCGCTTGCGCCGGCTCGGCGTACGCGCGCGTCATGCAACGGACACATCGATTCGCTACGCTGACGCGCGGGCGAGCGGGAGAAGAGGATGGGATTTTGTTCGATCAGTTGAAGGCGTTCCACGCGACGGTGCGTCAGGGCAGCATCACGCGTGCTGCGCGGCACCTCGGCGTGAGTCAGCCGACCATCGCCGCGCAGATCCGTCAGATCGAGCAGCTATACGGCGTCGAACTGTTCTACCGCAGCGGACGCCGCCTCGCTGTCACCGAAACCGGCATCGCGCTGTTGCCGCTGGTCGAGAAAATGATCGACCTGGAAGCGCAGGCCGACATCATGCTGCGCAACGTCGGCGGCCTGTTCGAAGGCCAGTTGCGGCTAGGCGCGACCGGGCCGTACTACATCATGGAAGCGATCGGCCGCTTCTCGAAGGCGCATCCCGCCATTGCGCTCACCTGCCGGATCGGCAATTCGGAAGACATTCTCAACGCGCTGCACGAGTTTCACATCGACCTCGCGGTGTCGTCGCAGCGCAATGACGCCGATGGGCTCGAGCGGCGCGTGATTTCGAGCGATCCGCTCGTGCTCGTCGTGCATCACAGCCATCCGCTTGCGCGCTTCGACGTGATCGACGCCGAGCGCCTCGCCGACGTGCGCCTGCTGATTCGCGAAGCGGGATCGGTCACGCGACGCTGCACCGAGGAGATTCTCGCGAAAGCTGGCGTCGCGCCGGCCTCGGTCGCGGAGATCGGCAGCCGCGAGGCGATTCGCGAGGCAATCCTGCACGGCGTGGGCGGCAGCATTTTTCCGCGCGGCGAGGCGGAGCGACATCCGGATCTGCGCGTGATTGCGCTGCGCGGCGTGGATACGACGATTGATGAGTACGTCTATTACTTGAAGGCGCGCCGGCAGAGTCCGGCGATTGATGCGTTTTTGGCGTGTCTGGTGCCGAAGGCAGACGAACAGGAACGGGTGGCGGGGGTTTGGGAAACGTCGGTGGGATGTTGATGCGGGACGCTCAGCGCCTGGTCCCGCGCCCCGCAACTCCAACGCTCAAAGAAAAGGCCCCGTATAAAGGACGGTTTGCGGCCCTATCCCGCCGTTGTTGCCGTATTTGTTCACGACCGTCAGCGTGCCGCCTGCATGCGTATAAATCAGCTTTCCGTACTTTCGCAGGTCCTGGTAAGCGGCTTTTTGCGTTTCGAGAGCAATCTTGCGCGCGAGAGCCTGATGATAGGCCCTGCCCGCTAGCGCCTTTTTGTTAAAGGGACTCGCGTAAGCCTTGGGGTTGGCTCGATATTTATTGTCGATTTTGAGCCATTCTTGCGCCGCCTCGTCGCTGTCGATGGCACTTCTATAAGCCGCCCATTTCTTCATGACCTGATCGATCTTCGGGCTGCGCAGAAATTCCTCTTTCTCCAGCGCGATGTCGATGGCGGCTTCCTGCTCGACACTCGATGCTCCCGTCGCTTCATCGAATGACACCGCCCCGGTTCGTGCGGTCATGGTTATCGTGCGGCCATGATCGCTGCAAAGATAGTGGTACAGCTTGTACGCGAAGCTGGTGCGCAGCAGGGTCGGCGGAATCATCCCCTGATGATCGAGGTCGCGGGCGTAGTAATCGTCGGTTCTGGCGCCGTAACACATGACGAGCGCGACTTTGTAATGCTGGCCCCGATTGGGCAGCACCTTGCGGAGCAGTTTGCCGTAGTCCCGCCACGTACCCAGCGCTTCCCCGCCCGAAGCCTTCGCGAAGCCGTGCTCGGTATCGTTGGCCAGACCGTGAGTGCAGAGGTAGATTTTTTCGGCGGCGTCGCAGTCGTCGCGCGCCGCTTTCAGCTTGTTTCCCAGGGGTGTCCGATCCTGCACGTCCTTGAGTTCATCGAATAGATCGTGGATCGGAACGATGTCGTCGCCAACGAGCACGGTCCTGGGCCCCGCCTGGATTTTTGCCTCGAGCCCCCGTTTCACTCTTGTTACGGGCCCGATCTGGTCGGGGTCCGCCAAATTCAGGATCACTAGCCGCGGCATTTTGTGGTCTCCGGAATCGGATTATTCGCTTGGGAAGCCTGTGTCGGTTGCTGTCGTGTTTCGTGCTGCTAGAGCGGAACGCCGTGGAAGGCACATCGGATTTCGACGCAAGTCGTTGGTCCAAATTAGTCCAGTTTTTGGCGAAACTCAACGCGCACGATGAAGCGCGGCACAAAAAATGCGGTTGGCATTGATTTGGCGGTGAGCCTTGTTTTATGGGGATCTACGAGAATCTTGCGCCCGGCTGGGATCGAAAAAAGCGGGAAGAGGCGCGATAGATAAGGCGTTAGAGGCACTCATCTTCTTATGGGTATTGGCCCAGTTCGACATGCCAAGAAACGTGAGTTCATTGCTGTGGCCAGCCTTCGCAACGTCTTGTACGGCCTGGCAGCATTTGCAACACAAATTGAGCCAACTTACGGATCTAGCATCCGCCGAGACCTAGATGCGATCGCGTGGCCTACATAGTCGCGTAGCAGGCCAAGAAGGTTGTCCGCACTCAGACATACCCAAGTCAAAGTCGCATGGCGCCCAAAGCCGGCGCAAGCCTATCCTGCAATCACTCGTTTTTATATTGTTTTTAATGCTGTCGGCTAAACGTTTTCTGCGAGCCTGACCGGGGAAGTCAGAGAGGTAAGCCCGGAGCGTCTGTGAGCTACGCGTGATCCGTCTGCTGGTAGTAAGTTCAGATTCCGTGAGCCACCTCGATCGCGTCTGTCGGTGGTACAGAACAATTCCGCGCGGTAACCAGGTCGTGTCTGTAAGGTAAGCTGGTAGAGTCTGTGAAGTCACCTATTGCTGTCTGCAAGCTCTCGTCCCGAATTTGGCAGACCGATCCTGCTTTGTCGGTCGATGGTGCCTTCACAGCCGGTGCCTTGGATGTCGAAAGTCTGTTGAGTCCTGCGGCGGGTCTGCACAAAAAAGACACTTCCACGAAGTGATCGTGACCCTGTTCAGAAAAGAATAATTCTCGTCGCCTTATGCAGCGTTGGTCACCAAACGCAGAGTTCTAACCGGCTTCGGAATATTTCCCGCCGCTAGTGCATCGAGAAAATCGGCCCAGTTCTGAACCATCTCACGGCGCTGCTCAAGAAACGTTGCGCGATCGTAGCTATCGCCCAGCTCTTCGCTCGACACGTGGGCGAGATGGCGCTCAATCACCTCCTTGTCCCACCCGAGATATTCCCGAATCAGCGTGCGGGCCGTCGCGCGGAAACCGTGGCCGGTAATTTGCTCTTTCGTGTCGTAACCCAGCGTACGCAGCGCGCTATTGATCGTGTTCTCGCTCATGTAGCGCGTCGCCTCTGAGCGCTTGGCAATGCTGCGAAAAATAGGCCCCTTCGGTCCGGTCAGCGGATACAAATCCCTCAAGATCTCCATGGCCTGTGACGGAAGCGGCACGACGTGGGCCGGCGTGCGGCTATCCCGCTTCTTCCATTCCCGCATCTTCATTTTCTCCGGCGGGCAGATCCAAACTGCGCCATCGAGATCGACATCTTCCCAGTGAGCGAAGCGTAACTGGCCGGGTCGCTGGAAAAGCAATGGAGCGAGCTGCAACGCCGCACGAGTAATCACATGGCCGCTGTAGGCGCGGATATCGCGCATCAGCTGTCCAACCTGCCTCGGGTCGGTGATCGCTGGGTAATGGCGGCTACGTACCGCGGGGAGCCCACCGGTACGATCATTCACAAAATTCTTGGCAGGTTCCAGGACGCCGGTATCCACTGCGTACTGATACACATGCTGAATCGTCTCGCGCACCCGCATCGCGGTTTCAAGATGGCCGCGCTCTTTGATGCGATGCAGGCAACGCACGACTTCGGTCGGCTTGATGTCCTCGACCGGAAGTCGCCCCACCCAGGGAAACACGTGCAGTTCCAAGTAGCGGATGATTTTTTCAGCGTAACCGGCAGACCATTGGCGATCCTTTTCCGATGCCCTGTGCCACTCTCGCGCCACCAATTCAAACGTGTTGAGCCGAGTCGCCTGCTCTTGCTCCCGCTTCTCGCGCCGTGCTCGTTGGGGGTCGATCCCGTCAGCTCTTCGCTCCATTTCCTCTCGCGCTTTCCTGCGCGCCGCCGCAAGCGACACAATCGGATAACGGCCAAGCGACAGCTTGATGCTTTTCCCGTCACGCGTGTAGCGATAGAACCAGACCTTGCGAGTCGGTCGTACACGCAGGTACAACCCATCGCCGTCCGGCAGTAGGTATTCCTTTGCGCAGTGTTTCGCGTTTTTTACTTTTAAATCAGTAAGTTGCCCCATGATCTTGTACCCCAAAACGGCAAGATGCGGTTACAACCATTTTGGGTACAGTTTTTGGGACATGCAAACCCCGGATTTCGCTGGAATTCCCAGGCTTTCCCCGGACGCAAAAATCCCGCAATGCCTTTACTGGCGGGGCTTTTCAGGATTTCGTGAGAATTCTGCAGAACATCGGATGGCGCGCCCGGCTGGGATCGAACCAGCAACCCCTGCCTTCGGAGGGCAGTACTCTATCCATTGAGCTACGGGCGCATTGAGAAGCAGATGCCGCCGGGACCCGAGGAAAAACGAGGGTAGCGACACCGCAATGAGACC
The DNA here is from genome assembly GCF_000785435.2 of Paraburkholderia sacchari. Lineage (GTDB taxonomy): Bacteria > Pseudomonadota > Gammaproteobacteria > Burkholderiales > Burkholderiaceae > Paraburkholderia > Paraburkholderia sacchari. Next base: position 158,036 of record NZ_JTDB02000002.1, read on the forward strand.
GAGAGAATACCCGGTTTCGATGCCGACGTCCACCGCACGCGCCTTGGCGGGCACGTCCGCCAGCCGCAGGCCCCTCGCCTTGCCCTCAATCCGTCACCATTTAAAAAAAACGCCCCCGCTGCGCCGCACCACCTCGGGTAAACGCCCGCTGAAGAGCCCTTGCCTGCGGCAACCCGCTGCGAAACCTTGCGTCTATAATCGTCCGTGCTTGATCTATTGCAAGGTTGTTGCCGTCCTGCTGTACCGCTCGCCACAATACCAACGGGAGTCGAGACAAGCATGAGCGAAGCACCCCACGGAGCCCCGATCAAAACGCCCGGGCAGTTGATTGCCGCTGTCATCGCCGGGTTTGCCGTCCCCATCGTCATCATCATTCTGCTCGCCTATTACGTCGACAACACGACGCGCACCGGCGCGGGCACCGATGAACTCTCCACGCAGCAAGTCGCCGCGCGCATCGCGCCAATAGCGCAGGTGTCAGTGCACGACGCCAATGCGCCGCGCGTCTACAAGACGGGCGAGCAGGTCTATCAGGCCGTCTGCGCCGCGTGTCACGCGAGCGGCGCGGCGGGCGCGCCCAAGTTCGGCAATTCGGGCGACTGGGCGCCGCGCATCTCCCAGGGCTTCGATACGCTCGTGAAAACGGCGCTCGCCGGCAAGGGCGCCATGCCCCCGCGCGGCGGCACGAGCCCTGACGATTACAGCGACTACGAAATCAGCCGCGCCATCGTCTACATGGCGAACCACGGCGGCGCGAATTTCCAGGATCCGCCGCAGCCCGCGCCGGCTGCGGCTCAAGGCGCGTCGGCGGCCGCCGGCGCTGCGCCAGCGTCAGGCGCCGATGCAGCAGCCAATGCGCAAGCCGCAGCAGCGGCGGCGGCAATCGCCGCCATCGGGAAGACCGCCTCCGCCGCACCGGCCGCAGGCGGCGCAGGCCAAAGCGCCGACGCCTCGCAGGCGGGCAAGGCGCTCTATCAGCAGGTCTGCCAGGCATGCCACGCGGCTGGCGTGCTCGGCGCGCCGAAGTTCGGCAACAAGGACGATTGGGCGCCGCGCTTGAAAGATCCGATGGACAAAGTCTACGACTACGCGCTGCACGGCAAGGGCCAGATGCCGCCCAAGGGTGGCTCGAGCGCCTCCGACGCCGACGTGAAGGCCGCCGTCGACTACATGGTGAGCGCGGCAAAATAAGCGCAGCGTCGCCTGACTCCGCCGCCACGGCGGAGCGAGGCGCAAGCTGCATGGCACACAATGACAAAGGGCTGCATCGCATCCGATGCAGCCCTTTCCATTTAACGGCGCGTAGCCGAAGAAGCCCGCGCGCTCAGCCCTTCTGCAGCAGCGCCTTCAGGCTCGCGAGCCGGTCCTTCGGCGACATCGGCGCTTCTTCCGCGGTGGGCGGCGGCGCGTCGTCGAGTCCCATCTCGGGGATGAAGCGCGACGCCTCGCACACCACGGTCTCGCGCGCCCGCTTGCGCTTCTTGCACCAGTTCAGATGCAGGCTGCGCTGCGCGCGCGTGATCGCCACGTACATGAGCCGGCGCTCTTCCTCGATGCGCGCGTCGTCGATCACGTCGTCCTCGGAGCCGCCACGGTGCGGCATGATCCCCTCTTCCACGCCCACCAGGAACACGTGCGGATACTCAAGGCCCTTCGACGCGTGCACGGTCGAAAGGCGCACCGCGTCCGGGTCTTCCTCCTTGCCTTCGAGCATCGACATCAGCGCGACGGTCTGGATCAGGCCCATCAGGTTCTTGCCGGTGTCGGCGAGACCGTCGGCGTTGTCGTAGCCGGTGGCCTCGCTGTCCTCGCCGGGTTCCTGCTCGGGCTTCGTGCCCTTGCGCTTGAGCCATTCGAGGAATTCGAGCACGTTCTGCCACTTCGACTGCGCCTGGCGCTCGTCGAACGCGTCGTAGAGATACGCCTCGTAGTGGATCGCCTCCATGAGTTCGTCGAGCACGACTGTCGCCGGGTCTTTATGCGCGCGCTCGGCGAGGCGCTGCATGAAGTCGCAGAACACACGCATTGGCTCGACCTGGCGCGCCGAAAGCCGCGCCTCGATGCCGCCCATGTACACGGCCTCGAACAGCGACACCTTCGCCTGCCCCGCGAACGAGCCGAGCGCTTCGAGCGTGGTGTTGCCCACGCCACGGCGCGGCGTGGTGATCGCGCGAATGAACGCGGGATCGTCGTCGTGGTTGGCGATCAGGCGCAGGTACGCGCAGATGTCCTTGATCTCGGCTTTATCGAAGAAAGACTGGCCGCCCGAGAGCACGTAGGGAATGCGCTCGCGGCGCAGCACCTGTTCGAAGATGCGCGCCTGGAAGTTGCCGCGATAAAGAATCGCGTAGTCGCGGAACTGCGCGCGGCGCTCGAACTTGTGGGCAGAGAGACGGAAGACTACCGATTCGGCTTCGTGCTCTTCGTCGTTACAGGGCGTGACCGTGATGGTGTCGCCCATGCCGTGCTCGGACCAGAGCTTCTTTTCAAAGAGCTTCGGGTTGTTCGCGATGACGTTGTTCGCCGCCGTGAGGATGCGCACGGTCGAGCGGTAGTTCTGCTCGAGCTTGATCACGTGCAGCTTCGGGTAGTCCTTGCCAAGCTGCGCGAGATTTTCGATCGTCGCGCCGCGCCAGCCGTAGATCGCCTGATCGTCGTCGCCCACCGCCGTGAACGCGGCGCGCGGGCCGGCCAGCAGCTTGAGCAGCTCGTACTGGCAGGTGTTGGTGTCCTGGTACTCGTCGATCAGCAGATAGCGCAGCTTGTTTTGCCAGCGCTCGCGCACCTGCTCGTTCTTCGCGAACAGCTCGGTGGGCAGGCGGATCAGGTCGTCGAAATCGACGGCCTGGTAGGCGTGCAGCGTTGCCACGTAGTTGCGATAGACAATAGCGGCCTGGTGCTCGTCCTCGTTCGACGCGGTGGCGAGCGCCTCCTCGGGCATCACGAGGCCGTTCTTCCACAGCGAGATGATCGACTGGATCTTGCGGATGAAGCCCTTGTCGGTCGAGCCCACCTGCTCCTGGATCATGGAGAAGCAGTCGTCGGAGTCCATGATCGAGAACTGGGGCTTCAGGCCCAGGTGCTCGGCTTCCTGGCGCAGGATCTGCACGCCCAGCGAGTGGAACGTGCAAACCGTCAACTGGTTGGTCGGCACCTTGCGGCCTTCCTTGCCGGGCGTGGTGAGCGTCTTGCCTTCGAGCAGCTTGCCCACGCGTTCGCGCATTTCGGCGGCGGCTTTGTTGGTGAAGGTAACGGCCGCGATATGGCGCGGCTCGAAGCCTTTCGCTTCGATCAGGTGCGCGATCTTCTGCGTGATCACACGCGTCTTGCCGCTGCCCGCGCCGGCGAGCACGAGACAGGGACCGTCGAGATAGCGCACCGCTTCGCTTTGAGCGGGATTCAGGCCTGCGGACATCGTTGCTGGATTGGAAAAACGGGTGGTAAGGCTGGGAGGCGTGCGGCTCTTTCTGGCGCTGCGGCTTCAGGCGATGGGCCTTCAAAGCGCGCGGCAATCCGCACGGCGCGAGGCACGCGCAACAACGCTGCGGCCTCTCACGCGAGAGGTGCGATGTTAACACGAGGCGGCTTCACATCGATGCAGCGCCGATGCGGCCCCGATGCCGTTCACACGCCGCCCCTGCAACGCGTGCCACAATAACGGGCTCCCGCCACCCCCGGCGACGGTTCGCGCCGCGCCGCTTCATTGCTGGAAAGAGGACGCGCTTCATGACTGCCCCCCTGCAAATCGGCCTGATGGGCTATGGCTTCGCCGGCCAGACCTTCCACGCTCCCGTAATCGCCCATAGCGGCGCCGCCACGCTTGCCGCCATCGCGACGAGCCAGGCCGAGCGCGCGCAAGCCGATTACCCGGACGCCGCGATCGTCCCCGATCTCGACGCCCTGCTCTCGCTCGACGCCATCGAATGCGTGGTGATCGCCACGCCCAACGACACGCACTACGAGCTCGCGCGCCGCACGCTGGAGCGCGGCAAGCATGTGCTCGTGGACAAGCCGGTCACGCTCAGCGCCGAGGAAGCACACACGCTCGCGGCCATCGCGAAGCAGCGCGGCCTCGTGTTCGCGCCGTTCCACAACCGCCGCTGGGACGGCGATTTCCTCACCGTGCGCGAGCTGCTCGCGAACGGCGCACTCGGGCGCGTCACGCACTTCGAGTCGCATTTCGACCGCTTCCGCCCGCAGGTGCGCCAGCGCTGGCGCGAGGACGCCACGCGCGGCGGCGGCCTGCTCTACGATCTCGGGCCGCATCTGATCGACCAGGCGCTCGCGCTGTTCGGCGCACCCGAGGCGGTCACGGCGTTCGTCCACACGCGGCGCGAGCACGCCAGCGCGCCCGACTACGCGCACCTCGTGCTGCGCTACGCCGGCCATGACGCCGTGCTCCATGCGAGCGCGCTGGCCGCATTCTCGCCGCGCTTCGTGATTCACGGCACGCGTGGCAGCTACCTGAAGAACGGGCTCGATACACAGGAAGACCAGTTGAAGGCGGGGCTGCGTCCAGGGCAGCCGGGCTTCGGTGACGGCAACGAAGCGGGCCGCCTGCACACACTCGCCGATGACGGCACGGAAGCCGAGCGCACCGTGCCCAACGCCGCCGGCAATTACGCCGATCTCTATCGCGCGCTCGCCGCCGCGATCCGCAATGGCGAGCCGTTCCCGGTGAGCCCGCAGGACGCCGTCGACGTGATGAGCATCATCGAGATCGCCGCGCAAAGCGCCGCCGAAGGCCGCACGATTGCGTTCGCGCGCGCGGCCTGAGCCGACCGCCCCGCACCTTGCATTCGCCCGACGCGGCTGAAAGGTCTGAACAAATCGTTACAAGTGCGCGCCGTTCCCGGGTCATCGGGCGGCGCGCGCGGCACGTTTGCGGATGTACGACACAAAAAATGCAGCAACAACGACGAGAAGCTGCAAAAAGGAGAGTCTCAATGACCCGTTTGAACCGTGCCATCCGCTACGCCGCCGCCGGCGCGCTCATCTCGACGCTCGCCGCGTGCGTGGTCAACCAGCCCGCCCCGCGCCCCACCGTGGTGGTCGCCCCGAATCCCAGCCCGAACCCACACGAGGTGGCCGTGGAGCGCCTCCACCAGATCGACGGACGCCTCGACAATCTGGGCCGCCGCATCGATGCGCGCGTGAATCAGGGCTATTATCCGCCGCCCCAGGGCGCCGCGCTCCATCACCGCCTCGACACGATCCGCGGCGAAGCGCACGACATGGCGAGCCAGCACGGCGGCGGCATCTCCGCCGACGAGCAGCATGTGCTGAACCAGGAACTGGATACGGCGGCGCGCGCGATCGGAGAGTAATCCGGGACATTCGGCACATCAAGCGGCGCGCTGTGCAGCAAACTGCAGCAAACCGCACGCCGCCTGCCCCCGATTTTTTCCGCATTGACACACCTGCCAAGCGTCGCGCACAATCGCTCCGCGCGCCGGGAGAGCGCGCCGTTTGTCGCACCCTGCCATCGAGCGGGTGCAATGCGCGGCGCCGCCGAAGGGGCAACCCACAAACTCTCAGGCAAAAGGACCGTGCGCGCCGGACCGCTGAATCACCCGCCTCGCGTTGATGCGCAGCGCGGCTTTCAGGTCCGCAACTCTGGAGAGCGGCAGTAGAACGGCGGCGGATCACCCCGCGCGTTCAGGCTGCCCACCGAAGGGGCGCGCGCCGTCAAGCATCATTAGCCCGGCGCAATCTCTCAGGTATCGAGGACAGAGGGGCCATGCAAGAACCGACCCCAGGCATTGGGCCTGTGGCGTTTCCTGCATGGCCTTTTTCGTTTTCGCGCGATTTATCGTGACCGCCTGAGGCCCCATGACCGAACTCAAACGCACCCCGCTGAACGACTCGCACCGCGCGCTCAATGCCCGCATGGTCGACTTCGGCGGCTGGGACATGCCCGTCAACTACGGCTCGCAGATCGACGAGCATCGCGCCGTGCGCACCGATGCCGGCATGTTCGACGTCTCGCACATGTGCGTCGTCGACTTCTCGGGCGCGAAGGCGCGCGAGTTCTTTTCGCGCGCGCTCGCCAACAACGTCGCCAAGCTCACGACGCCGGGCAAGGCGCTCTACTCGTGCATGCTGAACCCCGAAGGCGGCGTGATCGACGACCTGATCGTCTATTACTTCGCCGACGACCAGTTCCGCACCGTGGTCAACGCGGGCACCGCCGAAAAAGACATCGCCTGGTTCGAGAAGCTCAACGCCGAAGGCGGCTTCGGCCTCACCATCACGCCGCGCCGCGATCTCGCGATCGTCGCCGTGCAGGGCCCGAACGCGCGCGATAAGGTCTGGCAAGTCGCGCCGTCGTCGCGCAGCGCCACCGAAATCCTCAAGCCCTTCAACGCCGCGAAGATCGAAGCCTCGCCGTTTGGCGAGCTGATGGTCGCGCGCACCGGCTACACCGGCGAAGACGGCTTCGAAGTCGTGCTGCCCGCCGCCGCCGTGGGTGAGTTCTGGGACGCCCTGCAGCGCCAGGGCGTGAAGCCCTGCGGCCTCGGCGCGCGCGACACGCTGCGCCTCGAAGCGGGCATGAACCTCTACGGCCAGGACATGGACGAGACCGTCTCGCCGCTCGACGCGGGCCTCGCCTGGACCGTCGACATGAAGGAGCCGCGCGACTTCGTCGGCCGGCCCGTGCTCGAAGCCAACGGCTCGCGCATGGCCTTCGTCGGCCTGATCCTGCAAAAGGAAAACGGCAAGGCCGGCGGCGTGCTGCGCGCGCACCAGAAAGTACAAACGCCGCAGGGCGAAGGCGAAATCACGAGCGGCACCTTCTCGCCCACGATGCAGGAATCGATCGCCTTCGCGCGCGTGCCCCAGGGCGTGCAGCCGGGCGACGTCGTGCAGGTGTTGATCCGCGACAAGGCCCTGCCTGCAAGCGTGGTAAAACTGCCCTTCGTGCGCAACGGCAAGGTGCTCGCCGCCTGATTCGCGCCACGCACGCCCCCCCTTTCAAGCCATAACGAACCACGCACTGGAGCAACCCATGAGCATCCCGGCCGATCTGAAATACACCGAATCGCACGAATGGATCCGCACCGAAGCCGACGGCACGCTGACCGTCGGCATCACCGACCACGCGCAGGAAGCGCTCGGCGACATCGTCTTCCTCGAGTTGCCTGATGCAGGCCGCGCGGTCGCCGCCGGCGACGCCGTTGCCGTGATCGAGTCGGTCAAGGCCGCCTCGGACATCTACGCGCCGGTCGCGGGCGAGATCATCGAATCGAATTCGGCGCTCGTCGACACGCCGGACCAGGTGAACGGCGCCCCGTACGAGTCGTGGCTCTTCAAGATCAAGCCGGCCGACGGCGCCAAGCTCGACGCGCTGATCGACGCCGCCGCGTACGAAAAGGCCATCGGCGCCTGATCGGCAGCCCGGCAGGCAAACCCGTCTCAACCTCAACGGCGCAGCGGCACGCACTTCACCCGTGCCGCCCGCGCCGGTAGTAAAACCCGGAACCCCCATGAAGCTCGAACACCCGGATCGTCTGATGAACTCCCCGCTCTCGCTTGCTGCGCTCGAAGCGCACGACGCTTTCGCCGCCCGCCACATCGGCCCCGATTCGGCCGACCAGCAGGCGATGCTCGACGCGCTCGGCTTCGCCTCGCGCGCCGCGCTGATCGATGCGGTGATTCCGGCCAAGATCCGCCGCAACGAGACGCTGCCGCTCGGCCCGTTCTCGCAGCCGCGCTCGGAAGCCGAAGCGCTTGCCGCCCTGCGCGCGCTCGCGGACAAGAACCAGGTGTTCCGCTCCTATATCGGGCAGGGCTATTACGACACGCACACGCCGGCCGTGATCCTGCGTAACGTGCTCGAAAACCCGGCCTGGTACACGGCTTACACGCCGTACCAGCCAGAAATCTCGCAGGGCCGCCTCGAAGCCCTGCTGAACTTCCAGCAGATGATCGTCGACCTGACGGGCCTCGCGATCTCGAACGCGTCGCTGCTCGACGAAGCCACGGCCGCCGCCGAAGCGATGACGCTCGTGCAGCGCGTGGGCAAGTCGAAGTCGAACGTATTCTTCGTCGCCGACGACGTGCTGCCGCAAACCATCGAAGTGGTGAAGACGCGCGCGACGCCGATCGGCGTCGAGGTGAAGGTCGGTCCCGCCGCTGAGGCGGCGCAAGCAGGCGCATTTGGCGTGCTGCTCCAGTATCCGGGCGTGAACGGCGATGTGCGCGACTACCGCGAACTCGCCGCCGCGGTCCACGCAGCCGGCGGCTCGGTTATCGCCGCTGCCGACCTGCTCGCGCTCACGATGCTCACGCCGCCGGGCGAATGGGGCGCCGATGTGGCCGTGGGCAACTCGCAGCGCTTCGGCGTGCCGATGGGCTTCGGCGGCCCGCACGCCGCGTACCTCGCGGTGAAGGACGAATTCAAGCGCCAGATGCCGGGCCGTCTCGTCGGCGTGACCGTCGACGCGCAGGGCAACCCGGCGCTGCGCCTCGCGTTGCAAACGCGCGAGCAGCATATCCGCCGCGAAAAGGCCACCTCGAACGTCTGCACGGCGCAGGCGCTGCTCGCGATCATGGCGAGCATGTACGCGGTCTATCACGGCCCGCAGGGCCTCAAGCGCATCGCGCAGCGCGTGAACCGCGTCGCCGCCATTCTTGCTGCGGGCGCGAAGCAACTGGGCTACACGCTCGTGAACGAGTCGTTCTTCGACACGCTCACGTTCGAAGCCGGCGCGCGCACCCAGGCGCTGCATGACGCGGCGCTCGCGCGCGGCATGAACCTGCGCCGCGTGAGCGAAACGCGCGTGGGTGTCTCGGTCGACGAAACCACCACGCGTGGAGATCTGGCCGATCTGCTCGCCGTGTTCGCGCAAGCCGCGTTCGCAAACGAAGCGCCCTCGGTCGACGCACTCGACGCGCAGCTTGTGTCACAGCCGGCCTCGCAGGAGGCGGCCACGTTCCCGGCCGCGCTCGTGCGCGAAAGCGCCTATCTCACGCACCCGATCTTCAACTGCCACCATTCGGAAACGGAAATGCTGCGCTACCTGCGCAGCCTCGCCGACAAGGACCTCGCGCTCGACCGCTCGATGATCCCGCTCGGCTCGTGCACGATGAAGCTCAACGCCACCTCGGAAATGCTGCCGGTCACGTGGCCCGAGTTCGGCCGCATCCACCCGTTCGCACCCACCGAGCAGACCGTCGGCTATCGCGAGATGGTCGATCAGCTCGAGCAGATGCTGGTGGCGGCCACGGGCTACGCCGCCGTCTCGCTGCAGCCGAACGCGGGCTCGCAGGGCGAGTACGCGGGCCTGCTGATCATCCACGCGTACCACGAGTCGCGCGGCGAGGGCCATCGCAACGTCTGCCTGATTCCGGCTTCGGCGCACGGCACCAACCCGGCTTCGGCGCAGATGGCCGGCATGCAGGTCGTGGTGGTCGCTTGCGACGCCCAGGGCAACATCGATCTCGCCGACCTCAAGGCCAAGGCCGAGCAGCACGCGGCGAAGCTTGCGGCGATCATGATCACGTATCCGTCCACGCACGGCGTGTTCGAAGGCAACGTGCGCGAAGTCTGCGAGATCGTGCACGCGCACGGCGGCCAGGTCTACGTCGACGGCGCGAACATGAACGCGATGGTGGGCCTTGCGGCCCCCGGCCAGTTCGGCGGCGACGTCTCGCACCTGAACCTGCACAAGACCTTCTGCATTCCGCACGGCGGCGGCGGACCGGGCGTCGGTCCGGTCGCGGTGGGCGCGCACCTCGCGCAGTTCCTGCCGAACCAGCTTTCGTCGGGCTACAAGCGCTCGACCGACCAGGGCAATGGCATCGGCGCGGTGAGCGCGGCGCCCTACGGCTCGGCCTCGATCCTGCCGATCTCGTGGATGTACATCGCGATGATGGGCGCGGCCAACCTCACCGCCGCAACGGAAATGGCGATCCTCAACGCGAACTACGTCGCGAAGAAGCTCGCGCCGCACTATCCGGTGCTCTACAGCGGCCCCGGCGGCCTGGTCGCGCACGAGTGCATTCTCGACCTGCGCCCCATCAAGGATTCGAGCGGCATCACCGTGGACGACGTCGCCAAGCGCCTGATGGACTACGGCTTCCACGCGCCCACCATGAGCTTCCCGGTGCCGGGCACGCTGATGGTTGAGCCGACCGAGTCGGAGTCGAAGGAAGAGCTCGACCGCTTCATCGACGCCATGGTTGCAATCCGCGAGGAAATTCGCGCCGTGGAAGAGGGCCGCGCGGACAAGGAAGACAACCCGCTGCGTCACGCGCCGCACACGGCGGCGGTCGTGGTCGCCAACGAGTGGCCGCACGGCTACTCGCGCGAGCAGGCTGCCTACCCGGTGGCGTCGCTCGTCGCGCGCAAGTACTGGCCGCCGGTTGGCCGCGCCGACAACGTCTACGGCGACCGCAACCTGTTCTGCTCGTGCGTGCCGATCGGCGAATATGCGAGCGACAACGCCGGTCAGGGCGAATAAAACGCGCCCGATCGCCCAGCCCATGCAGCACGTCCAGCCGCCGCGCGCTCCGCGAGGAGCCGCGGCGGTTTTTGCACGCCGCACATTTGCCCCCGCAAACTCGCGCCAAACCGTTAACATCACACACCTGTCAGCCTTGAACCAGGGAGTCGCGCATGGCGCGGAAGGTGGGAACGGCCTTTGCCGGGCATGCCCCGGCGGCAACACAAGTCAGGCGGGCCGCGCGGGCCACGAGCGGTGCATCGGGCCAAAACGCGCGTGCATTCGTCACGGCCTGGCTGCTCGGCATGGGATTTGCGGGTCCGGGCGCAGCGAATCTCGCTCATGCGGCCATGAACTTCTGCGCGGCGCCCGCGCTGCAGACGAGCGAACGCACCAACGCGGATCCGGGCGTGAAAGCGCTCGTGGCCGAGGTGCAGGCTCACGTGAACGACGTGCCCCATCCGCTTGCGAAACTGCATACGGAAGGCACGCTCCCGCACGAGGGCATCTACGACCAGAGCGTGGAGGCCGAAAAGGAACTCGACCTGATGCGCAACGCGGCGCTCGCCTGGCGCGCAACGAGCGACGACCGCTACCTGAAGCTCGTCGACCGCTTCCTGTTCGCGTGGGTCACGACGTATCAGCCGAGCTTCAGCCCCATCGACGAAACGCACTTCGACGGGCTGATTCTCGCCTACGACATGACCGCGAGCGCGCTGCCCGTGAAAACGCGCAACGCCACCATGGTGTTCCTGAACAAGTTCGTGAACGGCTACATCAAGCAGGTGGACGAGCAACCGCGCCCGCTCACCGGCACGTTCGCGAACAACTGGCAAAGCCACCGGGTCAAACTGATAGCGATGACGGCGTTCACGCTCGACAACCGCAAGCTGATTGCGGCGGCGCAGCGGCTGTTCATCGAGCAGATTGGCAACAACGTCGCGCCCGACGGCGCGACGCTCGATTTCGCGGAACGCGATGCGCTGCATTACGTGACCTACGACCTGGAGCCGCTGGTGGCCGCCGCGCTCGCCGCGCGCCGCCACAACCGCAACTGGCTGCCCGAGCGCGGAACCAACGGCGCGACGCTCGCGGGCGCGCTGAACTGGCTCACGCCCTATGCAATGGGCGAGAAGATTCACGAGGAATTCGTGCATTCGAGCGTGCCGTTCGACGCCAAACGCCGCGAGGCCGGGTTGCCCGGCTACACCGGCGCCTGGGATCCGAAGAACGCCGCCGAGCTGTATCACCTGGCCGCCCGACTGGACGGCCGCTATACGCCAATCGCGCTGCATCTCGCGCCCACGCCGCCGGCGTGGCTGGCCGTCTGTCTGCCGTTGGCGGCGCGCTGAAAAGCGCGCCGTGGCGGCAGTGGGTGCGGCGGACAGCGAGACCAGACGCGCGCGGCACTCATTGAAACCGACTAGACGAAGCAGGAGCAGTACCCATGGCAGTAAGCGTTTTCGATCTCTTCAAAATCGGCATCGGGCCGTCGAGTTCGCACACCGTCGGGCCGATGCGCGCGGCGCTGATGTTCGCGGAAGGACTCGAGCGCGACGGGCTGCTCGCGTCCACCGCCTCGGTGAAGTGCGAACTTTACGGCTCGCTCGGCGCGACCGGCAAGGGCCACGGCACCGACCGCGGCGTGATGCTCGGCCTGATGGGCGATGCGCCCGACACCGTCAACCCCGACACCATCTCCGAGCGCCTCGAAGCGGTGCGCGCCTCGCGCCAGCTCGCGCTGCTCGGCAAGCACCCGATCCCGTTCGTGCAGAAGGACCACATCGCCTTCTATCGCCAGGCGCTGCCCGAGCATCCGAACGGCATGAAGCTGCGCGCACTCGACGCCAGCGGCGCGACGCTGCGCGAAAGCACCTATCTCTCCGTGGGCGGCGGCTTCGTGGTCACCGCGGGCGCGGCCAACACCAAGGTGCTGGGCGCCGCGCAGCAACTGCCGCATCCGTTCAGCACGGGCGCGGAAATGCTCGCGATGTGCCAATCGACGGGCAAGAGCATTGCGCAATTGATGCTCGAAAACGAGCACATCTGGCATAGCGACGAGGAAATCCGCTCGGGCCTGCTGCGCATCTGGAACGTGATGCAATCGTGCGTCTCGCGCGGCTGCGGCATCAACAACCCCGACGCCGATGGCACGCTGCCCGGCCCGTTCCAGGTGAAGCGGCGCGCGGCGCAGCTCTACAAGGCGCTCACCAGCAACCCCGAGCGCGCGCTGCAAGACCCGCTCTCGATGATCGACTGGATCAACCTCTACGCGATCGCCGTGAACGAGGAAAACGCCGCCGGCGGACGCGTCGTGACTGCGCCCACCAATGGCGCGGCGGGCATCATTCCCGCCGTGCTCCACTACTACGTGCGCTTCACGCCCGGCGCGAACGAGCAGGGGGTGATCGACTTCCTGCTCACGGCCGCGGCTATCGGCATTCTGTACAAGCTCAACGCGTCGATCTCGGGCGCGGAAGTGGGTTGCCAGGGCGAAGTGGGCGTCGCCTGCTCGATGGCCGCAGGGGCGCTTGCCGCCGTGCTCGGCGGCACGCCGCAGCAGGTGGAGAACGCTGCCGAAATCGGCATGGAGCACAACCTCGGCCTCACCTGCGACCCGGTGGGCGGCATGGTGCAGATTCCCTGCATCGAGCGCAACGCGATGGCCTCGGTGAAGGCCGTGAACGCCGCGCGCATGGCGCTGCGCGGCGACGGTGCGCACTACGTTTCGCTCGACTCCGTTATCAAGACGATGCGCGAGACCGGCGCCGACATGAAGACGAAGTACAAGGAAACGTCGCGCGGCGGACTTGCGGTGAACATCGTCGAGTGCTGATGCGCGGGTTTCCGGCGTAGCCAGGACGTAACCCGAACGTAACCCGGACGCAATTCTCGATGCAATTCGGACGTACTCACATAACGAACCAGGGAGACTTGACCGTCATGCAGCAGCCGAACGATTCAGCCCGCGTTTCCGATTCCGCGACCGTCACCGGTGCACGTCTCGTGGTGGACGCGCTCGTCGCCAACGGCGTCGAGCGCGTGTTCTGCGTACCCGGCGAGAGCTATCTCGCCGTGCTCGATGCGCTCGCCGACGAGACCACGCGCATCGACACCATCGTGTGCCGCCACGAAGCGGCGGCGGCCAACATGGCGGAAGCGGTCGGCAAGCTCACGGGCAAGCCCGGCATCGCGCTCGTCACGCGCGGTCCCGGCGCGACGCATGCGGCGATCGGCGTGCACACGGCTTACCAGGACTCCTCGCCGATGATCCTGCTGATCGGCCAGGTCGCGCGCGATCAGATGGACCGCGAAGCGTTTCAGGAGATCGACTACCGGCGCATGTTCGGCCAAATGGCGAAGTGGGTTGCGCAGATCGACGACGCGCGCCGCGTGCCCGAGTACTTGAGCCATGCGTTCCATGTCGCGACGTCGGGGCGCCCCGGCCCGGTCGTGCTCGCGCTGCCCGAGGACATGCTGAGCGGCGCGATTCCCGCAGGGCAAGCCCAGCACATCGCGCCTGCCGCGCAACGCGTGCAGGCGTCGCCCTCGGCGGCGCAGATCGAACGGCTGCGCACGCTGCTCGCCAACGCGAAGAAACCCTTCGTGATTGCGGGCGGTCACGGCTGGACGCGCGAAGCGTGCGCGAACCTGCAGCGCTTCGTCGAGCAATGGCAGTTGCCGGTGGGTCTCGCGTTCCGCTTCCAGGACACGCTCAACAACGATCACCCGAACTATGCGGGCGACGTGGGGCTCGGCATCAATCCGGCGCTGGCCGCGCGCATCCGCGAAGCCGACGTGCTGCTCGCGCTCGGCCCGCGCCTTGGCGAAGCCACGACCGGCGGCTACGCGCTCCTCGACATTCCGAAGACGAAGCAGACGCTCATTCACGTGCATCAGGGCGCGGAAGAACTGGGCCGCGTCTATGCCGCCGATCTGCCGATCGTCTCGGGTCTGGCCGAAATCGCCGCGCTGCTCGCAGCGCTGCCCGCACCCGAGGCACCGGCATGGGCCGGCTCCGCTCAGGCCGCGCACGAAGCGTATCTCGCGTGGCGCGCGCCGCGCCCCATGCCTGGCGACGTGCAACTGGGCGAAGTCATGCAGCAGCTTCGCGCGCGCCTGCCCGACGACGCCATCGTCACGAACGGCGCGGGAAATTACGCGACTTGGCTGCATCGACACTTTGCGTACCGCGATTTCCGCTCGCAGCTTGCGCCCACCAGCGGCGCGATGGGCTACGGCGTGCCGGCCGCGATTGCGGCGAAGTCGCTATATCCGGAGCGCGCCGTGGTGGCGCTCGCCGGCGACGGCTGCTTCATGATGTCCGCGCCCGAACTGGCGACGGCGATGCAATACGGCCTCGCGGTGGTGTTCATCGTCGTGAACAACGGGCATTACGGCACGATCCGCATGCACCAGGAGCGCAACTACCCGAACCGCGTGCACGGCACACAGCTCACGAACCCGGACTTCGCGGCGTTTGCGCAGTCGTTCGGCGCGCACGGCGAGATCGTCACGACGACCGCGCAGTTCGCGCCGGCGCTGGAGCGCGCGCTCAACGCGGGCAAGCCGGCGTTGATCGAGATTCGCGTGACGAAGGAGGCCAGCACGCCTGCCGCTTCGCTGGAGCAGATTCGCGAGCAGGGAAGGAAGGCGCGCGAGGAATGAGTCGATTGGAGTCCTGAATAAGATCACCTTTTGCCGTGAGTTTCTGGATGTATGGTTCTTCGCGGATTGGCGTGAAGAACCATACGTATCGTCATTAAGCTCGCCTCACAGTGCGCCTGGCCTGAATCGCACTGTCTTCGATACAGCATCCCACAGCCCAACGGCCTCGCCGGTGGAGAGTGATCCTTTCTCGAGTTTTACGAACCGCCCATCTATTTCTAGCTGCCCACCGGTCTCCATATCCAAAGACAAATACGGTGAGGAAGGCCCGCTCGTGGTCTCGTTGACGGCGAGCATGAATGTGTCGCCGCGACCCTCTCCTGGTTTTAGTCCTTCGAAGAGCCATTCTCCGCCCCTCAGGCCGGATATTTCCACCGCTCCTTTACGGATGACTTTGGCATCCATTGCATTGAGGGCGTCCAACGTTTGGGGATTGACTGCGTGCTGCAAGAGCGTCGTGTTTCCTCGGGGTGCTGAATTGACTGATACGGTGAAAGAGACGTCGCGATTATTTGCCAACGTAAATCCTCCCCGAACGTACTGATCATCCGTTGCCTTCCCGGGAAGAAATCCGCCTGCGAAGCACACGCCTGGCTCGGCTGGAATGTCGTCCGGGGAGCGTCCACGCAGATTTTCCAGCAGGTTGAACACCACCGCTGTTTTCTCGGGAACCTCGTTCTTCACGTCGAACTGCTTGACGATGGGATCACTACTCCGGTCGGGATTGGTGTAGTCGTAGGTTTTTACCTTCAACAGGAGGCGATAACCCCGATCCCACTTGTAGCCCTCGATATATCGTCTGTTTGGGGCTTCATAGATAGTGCCGCGATGGATAAAGTAGTAGGTATGTTGCCCCCGCGCATTGCCAGCCTCATACAGGAACGGATATGCATCCCGGCTCCTGGTTGCTTTCAGCGCTGCCTCGCGTTGCGCGACCTCCTCCCGCCAGGCGTCTTCCGTCATCGCCTTCGCTTCGATATCGACACCCGCGATCTTGGCGTAGCCGTACTCCGTTGCGTCCTCCGGCATATCGACCAGGTAACGGCCCACACACCGCGTCTTCAAGTTTGCAGTCAGTTCAGTCACGATTTGCTTTTCCTGTTGGCTCAGCGGCGCCGGCTTGTGATCGCACGCAGCAATGGTCAATATCAGGCAGGCAACAGCGAGCGTTGCACGCGGTTTTCTCATGCCTTGTATTCCAGCGCCGTGCCCTTCACGCTCTGCGCGATGCGGGTAATGGCGTGAAGCGTGAAGCGTCGGGTAGCGTCCAGCTTGTAGGCCCCTTCGTGCTCGATACCAGCGAAGGCTACACAGGCTTGCGCCCGATGGGCAGGCGCGCGGCCCGAACGCACCGGCACCGTACCATCGCCGTGCTCATCGGCATCCCGCAGGACAAACCTGGCGAACGAGGCTTTTCCATCGAGCGTCGTCTTGACCAGTTGACCGCCGCTCGCGGGGTCATCGCTGCCGCGTATTCCCAGCAAGTCGGCCATCGGCGGAACACCACCGCGCAGCAGTGGTGGCGTTTGCTGCGTCCACGTGACGTTGCCGTATGCCTTGTGCTTCTCGTCATCGCCGTAAAAAGCATAGGTGTTGGCGTGATACTTGCCGCTAATGTCGTCGTGGAATGGCTGCACGTCGTCTAGTATCAAGTCCGCGAACGCCTTCCAATCCTGCTCGACAGTCTTCTTTGTCGTATCGAGCGGATTAAGCAACTGATCATCGCACAGCCCCCACCAGGTGCCGCGCACCGTATAGATTTCGCTGTATGGGTCCGATGCCGGCAACTCGACAACCCGTTCCCCGTCCCTGATCCTGAGCCATCCCATGCCGTAGTCGCGGCTCGGCAACAGTTGCAGCGGACCCGGCGCATTGCCGACCACCGCGGTCATGCTGGCCGCGTCTGCCCCCAGCACAAGCGCTGACAGAACCCCCACGATACCCGCGCCTTCCGTGCCGGCTTTCATCCGCCTGTAGGCGGCCGCTGCCCCCGTGGCGGGCATCACCCCGTGCACGACGCCCAGCACCTTGTCGCGCAGCCCCATCACTTCCGAGTAGTAGCGGGCCACCAGTCCGCCCATCGAGTGGGTGACCAGGATTACCCTGTCGCAGTGGTAGTTGAACTGTTTGCGGTACCACGCCGTGATTTCATCGATCCGGCTCGCCAGACGCTCCGCCGACACGGCGTTCGATTGCAGCCAGTTGTAGCCCACTGCGTGCACGGGAAACTGATACTTGTATGAGAGCGCAACCTCGTCGCGCGCCAGCTTTTCCAGACCCGGCGTGATGATATGGCAAAGGCTCTCCCGCAAGCCCTTGCGGCCATAGTCCGTGCCCGCATGCGCATCATTCAGCGCGTTTTCAAGCCACACCAGCCACTCGCCGTAGCTCATGTACGCGACTTCGCCCCAGCCGCGCCGACGCAGCTCGTCTTCGGTCTGTGCTGTACCGGCGGCAATCTTGCCACCGCCATGGACTTGGGTCTTGCCTGGATCCAGAAGAAGCTTGCGCTCATCCGGGCTTCTCATCATCCATGATTTGACAGTCGAATTGCTGTTAAGCAGCCAAACCGGTTTGGGCACTGAATCAGTGGTTTCCAGATTGGTCCCCATCACACCAGGCACAAAGACAACGGGGATGATACGACTCGGGACCATGTAGCAGACTGCCGTACTATTGTCTGGCGCTGACGTGATGGACAAATAATGAACTGATCCATCGTCGGCGGTCGTTGGCCGGATGATGCGTTCTTGCTGTGTAGCCAATGCAGGTTTCTCCCATTTGCACGGAACGTGTGTTTAAAGAAACAACCCGTAGAGGTTGGGCAGCAGACTAGGCCGTGGTACTAGCCAGCTTCAACCCACCGACCTTGATATGGGAAACACTTGTCAGGGGCAATGAGAAAAATCAAGAGAAACTCATGCAATTTGAGCGTATCCACCTCCAGGAATAACAAAACAAAAGCCCCGCAGGCATCAAACCTGCGGGGCTTTTCACATCAACTTGCGGATCGACCGCGAGCGAACTGCTTACTTGCCGCCCACGCTCTGCAGCGTCGTCCACTTGCCGTCGACAACCTTGTACAGCGTGATGCCGCCGTTCTTCAGGTCGCCCTTGGTGTCGTACGCGAGTTCCTTCGACGTCACGGACGGCATATTGGTCTTCGCGAGGAACGGCAGGTACTTGGCCGGATCCGTCGAGTTCGCGGCCTTCATGGCGGCGAACATCGCCATTGCGCCGTCGTAGGCGTACGGCGAGTAGGTCTGGACGTCTTCGCCAAAGCGCTTCTTGTACTTAGCGACGTAGTCCTTGCCGCCCGGCATTTCTTCCAGCGGCAGGCCCGCGAGCGACGCCACCGTGCCGTTCGCCGCATCACCCGCGATCTTCAGGAAGGTCGGCGTATGCACCATCTCGCCGCCCATCAGCGGCGCCGTGATGCCCAGCGACTTCATCTGCTTGACCATCGGCGCGGCTTGCGAATCGGCGCCGCCGTAGTAGATCAGATCCGGCTTCTGCGCCTTCAGCTTGGTCAAGATCGACTTGAAGTCCACGGCCTTGTCGTTCGTGTACTCGCGGTCGATGATCGTGCCGCCCGCTTCCTTCGCGGCCTTCGCGAACTGGTCGGCGAGACCCTGGCCGTAGGCCGTGCGGTCGTCAACCACGGCAATCTTCTTCATGCCGAGGCTCTTCACCGCGAACGTGCCCGCCACCGAACCCTGCTGGGTGTCCGAGGTCATCATGCGGAACGTGGTCTTGAAGCCTTGCTGCGTGTACTCCGGCGCCGTCGCCATCGCGATCTCGGGGATGCCGGCGTTCGCGTAGATGCGCGAGGCGGGAATCGTCGTGCCCGAGTTGAAGTGGCCGAGCATGCCCTTGATGCCGTCGTCGACGAGCTTTTGCGCGACCGTCGTGCCCGTGCGCGGGTCGGCCTGGTCGTCGGCCGATTCCAGCACGAAGTGCACCGGCTTGCCGCCGATCACCGGCTTGGTCGCGTTCATGTCTTCGACCGCGAGCGTGATGCCGTTCTGGAAATCCTTGCCGTAGTGCGCCTGCGAGCCCGTCATCGGGCCGGCAAAACCGATCTTGACATCCTGCGCCTGCTGCGCGTTAGCCGTCCCCGCCAGCGACAGTGCGGCAACCAGCGTTGCGCCTGCGAGCTGCTTCATGGTGTGTTGCATGTTTTCTCCTTGGTACCTGGTGTATCGGATGAGCGGCTTCGGGTCTCGCCTTGCCGCTTCCTTGTCCCTGGGGGACGATTCTTGCGACCGTGAAGTCTAGCCAATCGTCATCAGGTTCGCATTGCCGCCGGCCGCGGCGGTGTTCACGCTCACCGAACGTTCCGTGAGCAGGCGTTCGAGTGCGTAGTCTTCGTCGCCATTGGCGAGCGCATGCGCGGCCACGCCCTGCACCGAGACGATCGGTCCGCCGCGCTTGGCCACTTCCTTCACGACGCCGAGCAGCTCGTCGCTATCGCCCTCGAAAAGCACGGCGTCAAATTCGGCGTCGGCGCTCTTCTTCACCGCGACGTGCGCCTTCAGCTCGGCCGGCAGTGCGTTCACAAGCGCCTCGCCCGCCGCGCCCTGGAACAGCGCCCGGTTGCCCGTGGCCAGCACGACGGCAAGCTGAGCGCGCGCGCCCGTCGGCGTGGACGCCACGCACAGCACCGTGCCGCGCGCCGAAAGCGTGTAAGTGTTGCGCTCGCCGGTCGGCCCCGGCAGTACCGCCGTTGCGCCCGCCAGCACGTATTGCAGATAGCTGTCGCAGCGTGCCGCGAGCGCCGGTTCGCGCTCGGCGATGAGCCAGTCGCGCAGCGTCGTGAGCGTAGCGTGAGTCGATTGCGGCGCGCCGTTTTCCGTCTGCGGCGCATCCACCACGAGCGCCTTCGCGAGCGACTGCGGCAGCCCGGCCGGACGCTTGGCCAGGAGACGCGAGAGATACAGCGCGCCACCGGCTTTCGGCCCCGTACCCGAGAGCCCTTCGCCGCCGAACGGCTGCACGCCCACCACCGCGCCAATCACGTTGCGGTTCACGTAGATGTTGCCCACATGCGCGCGGCCGATCACATGCGCGATGGTTTCGTCGATGCGCGTATGGATGCCGAGCGTGAGCCCGTAGCCCGTCGCGCGGATCTGCTCGAGCAGCTTGTCCAGCTGGCTGCGGCGATAGCGGATCACGTGCAGCACCGGCCCGAACACTTCGCGCTTGAGTTCTTCGAGGCTGTCGATTTCGATCAGCGTCGGCGGCACGAAGGTGCCTTGCGCGCAGCTCTCCGCCATCGGCATCTGCGTGACCTTGCGGCTCTTTTCGCGCATCGCGCCGATGTGCGCGTCGATGCCGCGCTTCGCTTCGATGTCGATCACCGGGCCCACGTCGACCGACAGACGATCGGGGTTGCCCACCGCGAGTTCCTGCATCGCGCCCGTGAGCATTTCGAGCGTGCGCTCGGCCACGTCTTCCTGGAGGCACAGCACGCGCAGCGCGGAGCAGCGCTGGCCCGCCGAATCGAACGCGCTTTGCAGCACGTCGGCGACGACCTGCTCGGCCAGCGCCGACGAATCGACGATCATCGCGTTCTGCCCGCCCGTTTCGGCGATCAGCGGAATCGGCCGGCCATCCGAATCGAGGCGCTGCGAAAGCGTCTTGTTGATGAGGCGCGCGACTTCGGTCGAGCCCGTGAACATCACGGCGCGGGTGCGCGCATCGGCCACCAGAGCAGCGCCAACCGTTTCGCCGTCGCCCGGCAGCAGTTGCACCGCACCTGCCGGCACGCCCGCTTCGCGCAGAATGCGCACCGCCTGGGCGGCGATCAGCGGCGTCTGTTCAGCGGGCTTCGCGAGCACCGTATTGCCTGCGGCAAGCGCCGCGGCCACCTGGCCCATGAAGATCGCAAGCGGGAAGTTCCACGGGCTGATGCACACCACCGGACCGAGCGGACGATGCGTGTCGTTCGAGAACTCTTCGCGGATCTGCGTGGAGTAATAGCGCAGGAAGTCGATGGCTTCGCGGATTTCCGCCACGGCGTTCGGCAGCGATTTGCCCGCCTCGCGCACGATCAGGCCCATCAGCGTGTGCATCTGCGCTTCGAGCAAGTCGGCGGCACGCGCGAGGCAGTCGGCGCGCGCTTCCACGGGCGTGGCCTGCCAGATCGGCGCGGTCGAGACCGCGTGCGCAAGCGCGGCGCTCACGTGCTCGCTCGTTGCTTCCACAACGGTTCCCACGAGATCGCGATGATCGGCGGGATTGCGCACGTCACGCGCGGCGCCATCGGCAATATCGGCGTCGGCGAGCATCGGCGCGGCGCGCCACGGATGATGCGCGCTCGCGAGCAGCGCCGAAGACAGCGAGGCGAGGCGATGCTCGTTCGAGAGGTCGAAGCCCATCGAATTCTGGCGCTCGCTGCCGTAGAGATTGCGCGGCAGCGGAATCTTCGCGTGCGGCGCGCCCGTCGGCACGACCTTCGCGGCCTCGTCGATGGGGTTCGCGACCAGCTCGCTCACCGGCACGGTTTCGTCGGCGATGCGGTTCACGAACGAGGTGTTCGCGCCGTTCTCCAGCAGGCGGCGCACGAGGTACGCAAGCAGCGTTTCGTGCGTGCCGACCGGCGCGTAGACGCGGCACGGACGGTTGAGCTTGCCCTGCGAGACCGGGCCCGTCACTTCCTCGTACAGCGGCTCGCCCATGCCGTGCAGGCACTGGAATTCGTACTGGCCGGGATAGTAGTTATTGCCCGCGAGGTGATAGATCGCCGAGAGCGTGTAGGCGTTGTGCGTGGCGAACTGCGGATACACCGCGTCGGGCGCGTTCAGCAGCTTCTTCGCGCAGGCGATGTACGAAACGTCGGTGTAGATCTTGCGCGTGTAGACCGGATAGCCTTCGAGGCCGTCCACCTGGGCGCGTTTGATTTCGGTGTCCCAGTACGCGCCCTTCACGAGGCGCACCATGATGCGGTGACGGCTGCGGCGCGCGAGATCGACGATGTAGTCGATCACAAACGGGCAGCGCTTCTGGTAAGCCTGCACCACGAAGCCGATGCCGTTCCAGCCCGCGAGTTCCGGGTCGAAGCACAGCGCCTCGAGCAGGTCGAGCGAGAGTTCGAGGCGGTCGGCTTCCTCGGCGTCGATATTGAGGCCGATGTCGTAGCGGCGCGCCAGCACGGCAAGCGCACGCACGCGCGGCAGCAGCTCGCTCATCGTGCGTTCCTGCTGCGCGCGCGAATAGCGCGGATGCAGCGCGGAGAGCTTGATCGAGATGCCTGGGCCTTCGTAGATGCCGCGCCCGCCGGCGGCCTTGCCGATCGCGTGGATCGCCTGCTCGTAGGAGGCGTAGTAGCGCTGTGCGTCGGCTTCGGTGGTGGCCGCTTCGCCGAGCATGTCGTACGAGTAGCGGAAGCCGCGCGCTTCGAATTTGCGGCTGTTGGCGAGCGCCTCGGAGATGTTCTCGCCCGTCACGAACTGCTCGCCCATCAGGCGCATGGCCATGTCCACGCCCTTGCGGATCAGCGGCTCGCCGCCCTTGCCGATCATGCGCGTGAGCGCCGAAGACAGGCCCGTCTCGCTGTTGGTCGTGACCAGCTTGCCGGTGATCATGAGGCCCCAGGTGGCGGCGTTCACGAACAGCGACGGCGCGTGGCCGACGTGCGATTTCCAGTCGCCCTTGCTGATCTTGTCGCGAATCAGCGCATCGCGCGTGGCGCGGTCGGGAATGCGCAGCAGCGCTTCGGCGAGGCACATCAGAGCGACGCCTTCCTGGCTCGACAGCGAAAATTCGTGGATCAGGCCTTCGACGCCGCCGCCGGTGCCCTTCGCGCGCAACGCCTCGACGAGCCTGGTCGCGAGCTTCGTCACGTCGCCCGTGAGGTTCGCGGGCAGGCGCGCCTCGCCGATCAGGAACGGCACGCACTCCGGCTCGGGGCGGCGGTACGCGGCCGTGATGGCCGCGCGCAGCACCGACTGCGGCTGGATGTTCTGGGCGAAATCGAGGAACGGGTGTGACGCGGCTTCTTCGTCGCTGTCGCCTGCGCCGTCAACGAGATCGGCGGCGCTCACCTGGCCGCTCAGTTCGGGAGGCAACTGGCCGTGCTCGATCTTCTCGAGGTAAGCAAAGATCGCTTGCTTGATGAGCCAGTGCGGGGTGCGCTCGAGGCGCGTGGCGGCATCTTTGAGCCGCGAGCGGAGCAGGTCGTCGACCTTGACGCCAAGGGTGGTGCTAGCCATGTTTCCTTCGCATGCCGGCCGACCCGCACCGGCGAAAGACCAAAAAGTGGCCGAATCGTACGCCTTCAAATAAAAAGGTGCAACCCTCAGGCGAGTTTGGTTGCACCGTTCGCGAAGCCTTATGGGGCCTAGGTTTGCGGCCAGCGCCGGCCAGTATTGGCCCGCGCGTTGCACTCGGTATTTTCCCTGGCGAACAACAATCAGGCGAACCCTAATCGATTCCGCCGCCGTGCCGTTATACAAACCATCAAGGGGCCGATCATTGAATCCGGCGCGAAGGTGGAAAAATGGAAAAGTGGCTGGTGGTGGCGGGTGTCTGGTTCGTGTGCGCGTTGTGCGCCGTATTGTTCATTCGTGGCGCGACGGCGCCCGCCACGCGCAAGGTGCGCGTGTCACCAAACGGCCAGGACGAGCGAGCGCGGCGCGCCCAGGCGAACCACGCGGCGCGGCGCTGATCAGATATCCAGCGGATCGACTTCCAGGTTCCAGCGCAGCACGCCCCGCAAGGCGCGCAGCGCGGGTTGCCACGCTCGCAGCGCCGCCTGCAGCGCGCCGCGCGACTGGCTCTCCACGAGCAGTTGCGCGCGATGCACATTCATGACCTTCACGATCGTGAGCGGCACCGCGTCGTAAGCGGTCACGCGCTCCGCAGCCGGGATCGTCGCGAGCGCCTGCGCCGCTTCGGCGAGAAACGCCAGCGCCGCTTCCAGGGTACGGCCTTCGGCGCGCAGCAATGCCTGGTAGACGAACGGCGGCAGATGCGCGTCGCGGCGCTCGGCGATCTGTGAATTCGCGAAACCCACGTAGTCGTGGCGCGCCAGCGCGTGATAGATCGCGTGACGCGGGTAGCGCGTCTGCACGATCACCTCGCCGGGCAATCCTGCGCGGCCGGCGCGGCCGCTCACCTGCATCAACTGCGCGAATAGCCGCTCGCTCGCCCGGAAATCGTGGGAGAACAGCGCGTTATCGGCATTGAGCACGCCCACCAGCGAGACGCGCTGGAAGTCGTGCCCCTTCGCGATCATCTGCGTACCCACGAGGATGTCGACGTCGCCGGCGTGCACGTCGGAGAACAACGCCTGCGCGCTGCCCTTGCGGCGCGTGCTATCGGCATCGATGCGCAACACCCGCGCGCCCGGCACCGCGCTCGCCAGCGCCTCCTCGATGCGCTGCGTGCCGCGCCCCATCGGCGCGATATCGACATTGCCGCAGTCGGGACACGAATGCGGAATGCGCGACTCCCAGCCGCAATGGTGGCAGCGCAGCGCCCGCTCGGGCTTGTGCAGCACCACGTAGGCACTGCAGCGCGGGCAGCCCGCCACCCAGCCGCAAGCATCGCACGACAGCACGGGGGCATAGCCGCGCCGGTTCAGAAAGACGAGACTCTGCTCGCCGCGCTCGAGACGCGCCTTCATCGCCGCGACCAACGGGCCGGAGAGTCCCTCGAACGAGGCGCGGCCGCGCCGGCGCTCTTCTTCGAGATCGATCAGCTTGACGGCCGGCAGCACCGCATCGGCGATGGCCCGGCGTGACAGCGTGAGGCGCGTGTAGCGGCCCTGCTCGGCCTGCCACCAGCTTTCGAGCGACGGCGTGGCCGAGCCCAGCACGACGGGCACGCCCAACTGCTTCGCGCGCCAGACCGCCAGATCGCGCGCCGAATAGCGCAACCCTTCCTGCTGCTTGTAGGCGGGGTCGTGCTCCTCGTCCACCACCAGCATGGCAAGACGCGGCAGCGAGGCCAGCACGGCGAGGCGCGTGCCCAGCACGATGCGGGCGCGCCCGGTGTGCGCGGCGAGCCAATTACGTGCGCGCTCGCCTTCCGCGAGGCCGCTGTGGAGCGTGACGATGGCGTCGTCGGGCAGCACGCCCGCGAAGCGCGTGCGAAATGCCGCCTCGAACTGGGGCGTGAGGTTGATTTCGGGGACGAGAACGAGCGCCTGGGCATCCGGCTCGCGTTCGAGCAGGCCAGACAGCGCGCGCAGATAAACCTCGGTCTTGCCGCTGCCGGTTACGCCGTGCAGCAGGAACGGCGCAAAACCGCCTGCATCGAGGATCGTCTCTACGGCGACCGCCTGTTCGTCGCTCAGCACTGGCAAGGCCGCAGCCGCAACGGCATTGCAGGGGATTCTGGCGCGATCGGCGCGGCTTTCGTCGCCATCGGCGGCCTGGGAGCGCCCCGCGCCACCAAACGCCACGCATTCATATTCGACCCAGCCTGCCTCGCGCCAGGATTCGAGCGTGACGGCCGCTTTCGGATGCAGCGCACGGGCTTCGGCGAGATCGAGTTCGCTCGCGTCCACCAGAGCCTGCGCGAGCCGCCGCAATGCCTGGGCGCGCGCGGGCAACGCATCGGGCAGCGCCTGGCGTCCGGCCGGCAGCAGCCGGTAACGCTCTTCGGGCGCGAGCAAGCGTGGCCAGCGCGCGGGGTCGCGCAGCGCCTGTGGCAGCGCCGGCAACGCGACCTCACCCAGCCCGCGCTGATAGTAGTCCGCGGCAAAACCCACCAGCGCCAGCCACTGCGTCGAAAGCGGCGGCAAATCCACGCACACGGCGCTCACATCGCGCAGCTTGTTCGCGGGCACGTCACTGTGAGCGCTCACTTCGCAGATCAGCCCCACCGCGTCGCGGCGGCCGAATGGCACGCGCACCAGCATGCCGGGCTGCGGCGCCGGAGCATCGGGCGGATAGCGGTAGTCGTAGAGGGCGGGCAGCGGGTGGTCGAGCGCCACGCGCACGAAGCACGGCGTCATGCTCCGCCCCAACATGGGCGGTGCAAACACCGTGCGCTGGCGCACTGACGTCCGAAGTTAAAGTAGAACTTCACTTTCTGCGCTAAGTTTTGGATTCCGCAGAACAATCGTGCTCCCGTCGCCGGCCCTGTGGATAACTTTGTTAAGAACTTGGCCGTCCCGCTCCGCGTGGAAGCCGAAGGGCTCATTATCTGGGACACCGCACAAATGGCCGTGGAGCGCCGAAAGCCTTACCTGTCAAGGTCCTGATTGATTGTTCACAAGCCTTGCTGTCGCTGTGCGGCAATTTTTCCCTCTTGCGCGCCGCAGCGAGGTAAGTGTGTATAAGTCAAGTCTTGACAGCAGCGCAACGGCATCGGGAGGGCCTCTCGCGCCGGTCGCGAATCAAGCTGGACCCTGGTGCTCCGAGCCCAGCTCGCTGCGATGCAACAAAATTCAGACCGCGGCAGTGCGCATGGCGCGGCTATGGCCATGCACTTCATCCACGAGTTCGGCGACACTCTCCGGCGGCGTGAACTGCGAAATGCCGTGTCCGAGGTTGAACACATGGCCCGGGTGGGCGCCGAAGCTGTCGAGCACCGCACGCGCCTGCTCGCGAATCGCCGCCGGCGACGCAAACAGCACCGCGGGATCGAGGTTGCCCTGGAGCGCCACGCGATCGCCCACGCGCTCGCGCGCACGGCCAAGGTTGACGGTCCAGTCGAGGCCGACCGCGTCGACGCCCGTTTCGGCGATCTCGTCGAGCCACAGGCCGCCACCCTTCGTGAAGGTGATGACCGGCACGCGCTCGCCGTCGTGCTCGCGTTTTAGCTGCGCCACCACGCGCTTGATGTATGCAAGCGAGAAGCGCTGATAGATGCCGTCCGCTAGCGCGCCGCCCCAGGTGTCGAAAATCATCACGGCTTGCGCGCCTGCTTCGATCTGCGCATTGAGATACGCGGCCACGGCTTGCGCATTGACTTCGAGAATGCGCTCCATCAGATCGGGGCGTGCGTAGAGCATCGACTTCACGGTGCGGAAATCGTCCGAGCCGCCGCCTTCGACCATATAGCAGGCCAGCGTCCACGGACTGCCCGAGAAGCCGATGAGCGGCACGCGCTGGCGACCTTGCGCGTCGGTGAGCGCGCGGCGAATCTCGCGCACGGCGTCGGTCACATAGCCGAGCGTTTCGCCGATATCGGGCACCGCGAGCTTCGCGACGTCCTCTTCGCTGCGCACCGGATGCGCGAACTTCGGACCTTCGCCGACCTGGAACGAGAGGCCGAGACCCATTGCATCGGGAATCGTGAGGATGTCCGAGAACAGAATGGCGGCGTCGAGCGGATAGCGATCGAGCGGCTGCAGCGTCACCTCGGTCGCGTAATCGGGGTTCTTGGCGAGACCGAGAAAGCTGCCTGCGCGGCTGCGCGTGGCGTTGTACTCCGGCAGATAGCGGCCCGCCTGGCGCATCAGCCAGATTGGCGTGTATTCGGTCGGCTGACGCAGCAAGGCGCGCAGGAATGTGTCGTTCAGAAGAGTGTGTGCCACGGGCGGGAAGCGCTGGTCGCGCAAGATTCGAAAGCAGACGGCCATTCTACCGGAGCCGCCGCCGCGACATGACGCTGATGGCCGGGATAAGGCGCACGGGAGCGCATGCCGTGCATGCGTCCACCGGGTCCGTACCTGATATACCGACCCGGTACCAACCAAGTCAGCCGACGCTTAACGCATGAATACGGGCGGGCTATTATCGGATGCCTTTCCGGTCCATTACATCGAAACCGCCATAAGCGAGGAGACACTCCGCATGAACAGAAAGAAGATCGCCGCCGCTTGCTCCGCCATTGCCGCGCTGGTAGCCGGCCTCGCCGGAGCGCCGGACGCACTTGCGCAGAGCGCGGGCACGCCGGGCGTCGCTACGCCGGGCGCCAATACGTCCTCGCGGCTCGACGACGTGCTCTCGCGCGGCACGCTGCGCGCGTGCACGACGGGCGACTACAAGCCGTATTCGTTCTACAGGCAGGACGGCACGTTCGAAGGCATCGACATCGACATGGCCGAGTCGCTCGCGAAGTCGCTGGGCGTAAAGGCCGAGTTCGTGAAGACGACATGGTCCAACCTGATGAGCGATTTCCTCGCGAAATGCGACGTCGCCGTGGGTGGCGTGTCGACCACGCTCGAACGGCAAAAGCGCGCGTTCTTCACCGAGGCATACCAGGTCGACGGCAAGACGCCCATCGTGCGCTGCGACGACGTCAGCAAATATCAAACGGTCACGCAGATCGACCAGCCCTCCACGCGCGTGATCGTGAATCCCGGCGGCACGAATGAACGCTTTGCGAAGCAGTTCTTCCCGCACGCGAATCTCACCGTCTATCCGGACAACGTAACGATCTTCAAGCAGATCCTCGCGGGCAAGGCGGACGTGATGGTCACCGACGCATCCGAAACGATCTTGCAGCAGAAGCTCAACCCGGGGCTGTGCTCGCTGCATCCGGACAAGCCCTTCCAGTACGGCGAGAAGGCATGGATGGTGCCGCGCGGCGACGTGGTGTTCCAGCAATATGTCGATCAGTGGCTGCACCTTGCGCGCGCGAGCGGCGAGTATCAGGCAATCTCCGACAAATGGCTCAAGTAAGGTGACGATGCAATAAGCCGCGCAGGGATGCGCCCCGGCGCGGCATTGGCCAAATCATATGGGTAGTTGCAACCACTCGTTGCAATACCATATGAGCAATCCTTGCATCTCACGCACGGATTCAATCGGAAATACTGACTCGATTTGCATATGCGGATCGCATTTTTACGCAGCCGATTTCCGCTAATGCCCATACAGCGCGGCATTCTTCATGCATTTGGAATAACCCATCTAATTTACGCTTGCGAAACGTCTGACAGCCCCAAAAACGCAGGTAAAAATGACTCTCACAAAACGATCAGGACGGCAAAAAATCCCACAGAGCCTTATCTGACGGGCGTTACAACCTGAAACACTTTGTTACCGCGAAGGTTCATTAATTCGCCCACAATGCCTTCAACGGTTTCAACACGGATGCGGCGCGGTGCAAGTGTGAGCGGACACGATACACCTGCCTGTCGGCGTCATGCCGAAGCCCTGTCAGGGGCATCCTTGTTGGAGCCGTAACCGGCGTTTTGCGTTCCAAGACCCGGCTCCTCCTTTGGTCTCCTCGCGCTAACCCCGTAGCGTGTGGTTTTTAGCGGGCTCCAGGCCCGCTTTTTTTTCGTCTATTCCACTTCTCACTCGCTTTTATCGTCGATTTGTTGCGATCGCGAGAATAATCGCGGGCGCAAACTTCATTCGCCTGCATTCCTTATTCGATTGCCCGCCGTGTTAGCCGAACGGCTAATTCGCGACCGCGCCGATACGCCGGTCGATTCGTTCGGCATGCGAAACGTCAGGCAATTCACACCGTTTGTGCCACCGTTTGCTCAGCCGTTTACTCAATTGCCAGCTTCGCGGCGGCGGCTGCATTCCGCGAAGCCGCGCCGCGAAATACCGGCCTCAAGCGGTCTTTTGCTCGCTAATTTTCAGTTCGTCGATCATGCGCGAGCGCATCATGAACTTCTGCACCTTGCCCGTCACCGTCATCGGCATCTCGTCGACGAAGCGGATGTACTTCGGGATCTTGTAGTGCGCTATTTGCCCCTGGCAAAACGCCTGGATCTCCTCGGGCGTGGCAGTCTCGCCGGGGCGCAGCACAATCCACGCGCACACCTCTTCGCCGTACTTCGCATCGGGCACGCCGAACACCTGCACCGACTGCACCTTGGGATGGCGGAACAAGAACTCCTCGATCTCGCGCGGATAGATGTTCTCTCCGCCGCGAATCAG
Organism: Paraburkholderia sacchari; assembly: GCF_000785435.2. Classification (GTDB taxonomy): domain Bacteria; phylum Pseudomonadota; class Gammaproteobacteria; order Burkholderiales; family Burkholderiaceae; genus Paraburkholderia; species Paraburkholderia sacchari. The sequence continues at coordinate 187,947 of NZ_JTDB02000002.1, forward strand.
CATGTCCTTCAAGCGTCCAACTATATTGCAGTAGCCTTCGGCGTCGATCGTCGCGAGGTCGCCCGTGTGCATCCAGCCATCGACGATCGCTTCGGCCGTCTTCGCTTCGTCGCCCCAGTAGCCGCGCATCACCGAGTAGCCCTTGGTGCAAAGCTCGCCCGTCTCGCCCACGGGCACAATGTTGCCGAGCGCATCGACGATCTTCACCTCCAGGTGCGGCTGAATGCGTCCCACCGTGGTCGTGCGTTTGTCGAACGGGTCGGTCGTCGCGCTCTGGAACGATACGGGGCTCGTCTCCGTCATGCCGTACGCGATCGTGATCTCGGCGAGGTGCATCTTCGAGACCACGCGCTTCATTGTTTCGATCGGACACGGCGAGCCCGCCATGATGCCGGTGCGCAAGCGCGTGAGGTCGAAGCTCGCGAAGTCCGGATGATCGAGCTCCGCGATGAACATGGTGGGCACGCCGTGCAGTGCGGTGCAGCGCTCCTCCGACACCGCTTCGAGTGTGGCGCGCGGGTCGAACGCCTCGCCCGGAAACACCATCGCCGCGCCCACCGACACACACGCGAGCACCGCAAGCACCATGCCGAAGCAGTGATAAAGCGGCACCGGAATGCATAGCGAATCTTCTTCGGTGAGCCGCATCGCCATGGCGATGAAACGCCCGTTATTGAGCACGTTGCTATGCGTGAGCGTGGCGCCCTTCGGATTGCCCGTGGTGCCGCTCGTGAACTGAATGTTGATGGCGTCGTCGGCGTTGAGCGTCGCGCCGATCGCGTCAATTTCAGCACGGCCGTTGACCTCGAGCCGCTCCCGCCCTTGCTCGATCAGATCGCCGAAGTTCAGCATGCCGGGGGTTTCCCCATCGCACATGCGGATTACCGCACGCAGTTCGGGCAACTTCGCCGCATGCAGGTCGCCCGGCGTTGCGCTCGCGAGTTCGGGCGCGAGCGTTTGCAGCATTTCGAGGTACTTCGACGTCTTGAAGCTTTCCGCCGCAATGATGGCTTTGCAGCTCACCTTGTTCAGCGCGTACTCGAGTTCGGCAAGGCGATAGGCGGGATTGATGTTGACGAGCACAGCGCCGATGCGCGCCGTGGCGAACTGCGTAAGCAGCCACTCGAAGCGATTGGGCGACCAGATGCCAACCCGATCCCCCGCCGTGATGCCAAGCTCCAGCAAGCCGGCCGCCACCACGTCCACTTCCTCGGCGAACTCGCGCCAGGTCCAGCGGATGCCCTGTTCGCGGAACACCACGGCCGGGCGCTCGGGAAAACGCTGCGCGGTCTCGCCAAGAAAGGCGCCGATGGTCGCATTGGAGAGCGGTATGTCAGTCCTCCCACGCACGTAGGAAAGTCCGTCTTTCGGCGCGATGAGCGCTTCGCGCGTCCCTGCGGCGTCGATGGCCATGATGGCTGTCTCCCCGGGAGTCTCGCTCCCGATTGAAATAGATTTGAAAATCATTGTGCCACTGCGCACGCGGCCAGCAGCATCAAGTAATACCCGCAACGCATGAGTTGCGGCGTGTCCGCGGCCCACCTCTGACGGCAGCGAAGCCATGATTTCGCATTACCTTTCCGTAAACGTCAAGTAGTTTTCGCCGAAGTCTGGTTGGCTTCCATACGGCGCCGCCTCCGACTGCCGCTCCCCTCGCCCGATCTGAAACCTTGCAGTTTTTTGACACTGCGCTGTGCTTCCGTATCGCGCTCCTCTCACGCCCGATGGACTTTTCTTTCAATTCGTAATGAAATGAGATTTGCTTTGCAAACATCCAACGATGTTCGCGTTTTCATTGAATATTTTGCAGTCCAAATTAATAAGGCACCCAGAAATTCAACCCCAAAGGAGTAGCGATGAACGCCAGCGACACGTCCAGCCAAATGCGTCTGAGCAAGAAAATTTGGGCCGGTGCACCCGGCTCCGATGCCAACGGCTATTCCGATCCCGCCGACACCATCCAGTACGCGTTCGGCGTAGTGCCCGAAGGCACGCACTACAGCAGCTTCGCCAATCCGGACCGCTCCGTCGACACGACCAAGCTGATCGGCGGCGTGTTGATGGTCGTGGGCGCAAACACGGTCGAACTGCAACTGGCGCCCGGCAAATACTGGCTGTACGAATTCGTGATCGGACGCGATAGCGACGGCGTCTCGATCCGGTTCACGCAGCGCGGCGGCTGGGACTTTACGGCGGTCATCGACGGCGAGCGCCGCGGCCCCGTCGACGACCTCGACGGGGCAGTCCTGTTCGAAGTGGGCGCGAGCGTGACGGACATCGCCGTTGTCGCCATCAACAAAGCCGTGTGCGTGAAGATCGACAAGCGCTTCGCGGCGAGCGCGGGACCGGGCCGCAAGGAAGGCATTCTCTTCTTCGGCACGAGCTCGTATCTGGGCCTCACGCAGGACTCGCTGAACTGGAACAGCACGGCCATCGTGCGGCTCGGCCTCACCGACACGAACGGCGAGCTGCATCTCGACGGCTTCACTTCGGGCAACAACGTGTTCATCCACGAGGTCGTGCCGAAGGCGCTCTACGACGCAGGCGTGCGCCCCGCGAAGATGGACGTCTACAACATCGACGGCAGCTTCTGGTTCTCGGCCGGCTTCCCCGACGCACACCAACTCACGCAAGCCGAGCTCGACGCCCTGCTGGCCGATCCGAAGTTCACCCCTGCGGGCCGCGAATTGATTCGCACGCATCTGCACGTGGGCGACTGGTTGTTCACGAACCAGAACTACTTCTACCAGCGCCAGGGCGTGATGCGCGTCGAAGTCACCAACGACAACGGCGGCAAGGCGAGGCTGCGTCTCTCGAAGAAGATCTGGGCCGGCGTGCCCGGCTCCGATGCCAACGGCTATTCCGATCCCGCCGACACCATCCAGTACGCGTTCGGCGTAGTGCCCGAAGGCACGCACTATAGCGATCTCGCCGATGCGCAAGGCGCCGTCGACGCGAGCAAGCTGATCGGCGGCGTGCTGATGGTCGTGGGCGCGAACACCGTCGAGCTGCAGCTCGCGCCCGGCAAATATTGGCTCTACGAATTCGTAATCGCGCGCGCCAGCGACGGCGTCTCACTGCGCTTCTTCCAGCGCACCGGCTGGGACTTCACCGCGCTCTTCGACGGCGAGCGCCGCGGACCGTTCGACGACGCCGACGGCGCCATCGCATTTGAGATCGGCGAAAAAACGGCCGAGATCAACGTGGTGGGCATCAACAAGTCGCTCAGCGTCGAGATCAACAAGCTCTTCACCCGCGGCGCAGCCGAAAAGGAGAAGGAAGGCATTCTGTTCCTTGCCACGAGTTCGTACCTGGGCGTGCTGCCGCGCGCCGATAACGCCAACGACCGCGCAATCGTACGTCTTGGCGTAACGGGTCCGGGCGGCAAGGTGCGACTCGACGGCTTCACCTCCGGCAACAACGTGTTCATCCACGAAATCGTGGCACAGGACACGTACGACGCAGGCATCTGGCCGATCAGCATGAGCGTCTACCGGCTGGACGGCTCGCGCTGGTTCACGTCGGAGTTCAAGCTGCAGGGCGCACTGCGCGCGGGCGAAGACTGGCGCGACGACGAAAACCAGCGTCGTATCACCGAAGCCGATCTCGACGCCCTGCTCGCCGACCCGAAACTCACGCCGGCGGGCCGCGACCTGATCCTCCGGCACGTGCAGGTGGGCGACTATCTGTTCTCCAATACGCAGTACTTCTCCGAGCGCCAGGGCGTGATGCGCGTGGAGGTGCTCAACGACAGTGGCCGCGGTTGACAGCACGCCAATGAAAAAAGGGCTCCCAACGGGAGCCCTTTAGTTTCCGGCCACAGCCCGCCACGCGAGGCGGGCATGTCGAAATCAATGCTGGTTCATCTTGCGCAGGCGCTGGATCGCCGCAAGCTGCGCGACTGCGTAGGCGAGTTCCGCCTGCGCCGTTGCGTACTCGAGGTTCGAACCCGCGTTCTGCAGTGCCTCTTCGGCACGCTTGCGCGCCTCGCCGGCCTTCGCCTCGTCGAGATCCTTGCCGCGGATCGCGGTGTCGGCGAGCACCGTCACTGCGCCCGGCTGCACTTCGAGAATGCCGCCGGCGACGAACACGAACTCTTCATCGCCTTCCGCGCCCACGATGCGCACCGCACCCGGACGAATCCGCGTGATGAGCGGCGTGTGGCCCGGCAGAATGCCCAACTCGCCCGCCTCGCCCGGAAGCGCGACGAACTTCGCCTGGCCCGCGAAGATGCTCTCTTCGGCGCTAACGACGTCTACCTTGATGGTTGCTGCCATATCTGTCGACTCCTGTGTCGATCGGAGTTAGCGCTTGAGCGCTCACTCCGATCCCAAGCACAGTTAGGGTTAATCGGTTGCGGCGGCGACCAGGCAACGTGTGCTTGATCGCCCGTCAGCAACTAACCCTTACTGGATCTTCTTGGCCTTTTCGAAGGCTTCGTCGATCGTGCCGACCATGTAGAACGCCTGCTCCGGCAGGTGATCGCACTCGCCGCCAACGATCATCTTGAAGCCGCGGATGGTTTCCTTCAGCGGCACGTACTTGCCCGGCGAGCCCGTGAAGACTTCCGCGACGTGGAACGGTTGCGAGAGGAAACGCTGGATCTTGCGTGCGCGGGCGACCGACAGCTTGTCTTCCGGCGACAGTTCGTCCATGCCCAGAATCGCGATAATGTCGCGCAGTTCCTTGTAGCGCTGGAGCGTCTGCTGCACGCCACGCGTGATCGAGTAGTGCTCTTCGCCGATCACGTTCGGGTCGATCTGGCGCGAGGTCGAGTCGAGCGGATCGACTGCCGGGTAGATACCCAGCGAAGCGATGTCACGCGACAGCACGACGGTTGCGTCCAGGTGGCCGAAGGTCGTAGCCGGCGACGGGTCGGTCAAGTCGTCCGCAGGGACGTACACGGCCTGAACCGAGGTAATCGAGCCCTTCTTCGTGGACGTGATGCGCTCTTGCAGCTTGCCCATTTCTTCAGCCAGCGTCGGCTGATAGCCCACTGCCGAAGGCATACGGCCGAGCAGTGCCGACACTTCGGTACCGGCCAGCGTGAAACGGTAGATGTTGTCGACGAAGAACAGCACGTCAAGGCCTTCGTCACGGAAGTGCTCGGCCATCGTCAGACCGGTCAGCGCAACGCGCAGACGGTTGCCCGGCGGCTCGTTCATCTGGCCGTAAACCAGCGCAACCTTGTCCAGAACGTTCGAGTCCTTCATTTCGTGGTAGAAGTCGTTGCCCTCACGGGTACGCTCGCCCACGCCCGCGAACACGGAGAAGCCGCCGTGTTCCTTTGCGATGTTGTTGATGAGCTCCATCATGTTGACGGTCTTGCCCACACCCGCACCGCCGAACAGACCAACCTTGCCGCCCTTTGCGAACGGGCAGATCAGGTCGATAACCTTGATGCCGGTTTCGAGCAGCTCAGCCGACGGCGACAGCTCGTCGAACGCCGGAGCCTTCTGGTGGATCGCGCGCTTCGTTTCGCTGACGATCGGGCCCGCTTCGTCGATCGGGCGGCCCAGCACGTCCATGATGCGGCCGAGCGTCGGCTTGCCGACCGGCACGCTGATGGGCTCGCCCGTGTTCTTGACCACGGTGCCGCGGCGCAGGCCGTCCGACGCACCCAGACAGATGGTGCGGACAACGCCGTCGCCCAGCTGCTGCTGCACTTCGAGGGTCAGTTCCGTCCCTTCGAGAATCAGCGCGTCGTAGATCTTCGGCATGCTCTCGCGCGGGAACTCCACGTCGATCACCGCGCCGATGCACTGTACGATCTTGCCTTCTACCAAAGCAGTTGTACTCATCGATTTTCCTTTAGATACCTGAATTCTTCACTCGGCCGCCGCTAGCTGCGCATTTGCAACAGCGAGCACAGCGGCGCGGTTCGCGTTCGGCTTTGCCCGGTCAGACCGCTGCGGCGCCGCCGACGATTTCCGAAAGTTCCTTCGTAATCGCGGCCTGGCGGCTCTTGTTGTACGAGAGCTGCAGTTCGTTGATGACCGTCTTCGCGTTGTCCGACGCTGCCTTCATCGCAACCATACGGGCCGACTGCTCCGACGCCATGTTTTCCGCCACGGCCTGATAGACCAGGGCTTCGACATAACGCACCAGCAGTTCGTCCACGACGGTTTGCGCGTCCGGCTCGTAGATGTAGTCCCACTGCGACTTCGGCGTCGTGCCGTCGTCGTTGCCTTCGAGGCGCTCGTTCGACAGCGGCAGCAGTTGCTCGATGACCGGCTCCTGCTTCATCGTATTGACGAAGCGCGTGTACGCCAGGTACACCGCGGAGAGCTTGCCTTCCGAGTACTGATCGAGCTGCACCTTCACCGCGCCAATCAGCTTTTCGAGGTGCGGCGTGTCGCCGAGTTGCACGACGTTCGAGACGACCTTCGCGCGCAGACGGTTCAGGAAACCGAGGCCCTTGCTGCCGATCGCCGTTGCTTCGATCGACGTGCCCGATGCTTCCAGATCTTTGAACTTCTGCAACGTCGCACGCAGCACGTTGGTGTTCATCCCGCCGCACAGACCCTTGTCGGTCGTGACGAGAATCACGCCGGCGACCTTCGCATCGTTGTTTTCCGTCATGAACGGATGACGATACTCGGGGTTCGCACGGCTCATGTGCGCAGCGATGTCGCGGACCTTGTCGGCATACGGGCGGGCGGCGCGCATGCGCTCCTGGGCACGGCGCATCTTCGACGCCGCGACCATTTCCATCGCCTTGGTGATCTTGCGCGTGTTTTGCACGCTCTTGATCTTGCCGCGAATTTCCTTCATTCCAGCCATTGCTTGCTCCTTGATCGAAACGGGGCGGGCGCTGTGACTGCCGCAAACCCGCGCCGCTTCAATGTCCGTTTATCGTGGTTGATTCCCGGACGGATCAGTATGCGCCGGACTTCTTGAAGTCCTTGAGCGCCGCGTGGAGCGCGGTCTCGTCGTCCTTCGACAGGTCCTTCTTGTCCTCGATGCGCGCGACGAGGTCGGCGTGCTTCGACTTCAGGTATTCGCGCAGGCCCTTCTCGAACGCCAGGACGTCCTTGACTTCGAGGTCGTCGAGGTAGCCATTGTTCGCTGCGAACAGCGAAACAGCCAGTTCCCACACTTGCAGCGGCTGATACTGCGGCTGCTTGAGCAGTTCCGTCACGCGGCGGCCGCGCTCGAGCTGCTTGCGGGTTGCTTCGTCGAGGTCCGATGCGAACTGGGCGAACGCTGCGAGTTCACGGTACTGCGCGAGGTCGGTACGGATACCGCCCGACAGCTTCTTCACGACCTTGGTCTGTGCCGCGCCACCCACACGCGAGACCGACACGCCGGCGTTAATAGCCGGGCGGATGCCTGCGTTGAAGAGGTCGGTTTCCAGGAAGATCTGGCCGTCGGTAATCGAGATCACGTTCGTCGGAACGAATGCGGTCACGTCGCCAGCTTGCGTTTCGATGATCGGCAGTGCCGTCAGCGAGCCCGTCTTGCCCTTCACTTCGCCGTTCGTGAACTTCTCGACGTAGTCGGCCGAGACGCGCGCAGCGCGCTCGAGCAGACGCGAGTGCAGATAGAACACGTCACCCGGGTAAGCTTCGCGGCCCGGCGGGCGGCGCAGCAGCAGCGAGATCTGACGGTATGCCCAAGCTTGCTTGGTCAAGTCGTCGTAAATGATCAGCGCGTCCTGGCCGCGATCGCGGAAGTATTCGCCCATCGTGCAGCCGGCGTACGGCGCGAGGTACTGCAGCGCAGCCGATTCCGAAGCCGAAGCGGCGACCACGATCGTGTATTCGATCGCGCCCGTTTCTTCGAGCTTGCGCACCACGTTCTGGATCGACGAAGCCTTCTGGCCGATCGCGACGTAGATACAGATGAGGTCCTTGCCCTTCTGGTTGATGATCGTGTCGACGGCCACTGCGGTCTTGCCGCACTGACGGTCGCCAATGATCAGCTCGCGCTGGCCACGGCCGATCGGCACCATCGAGTCGATCGACTTGAGGCCCGTTTGCATCGGCTGCGACACGCCTTCACGCCAGATCACGCCCGGAGCAATCTTTTCGATTGCGTCGGTCATCTTGGCGTTGACCGGGCCCTTGCCGTCAATCGGGTTGCCGAGCGGATCGACCACGCGGCCGACCAGTTCCGGGCCCACCGGCACTTCGAGAATGCGGCCCGTCGTCTTGACGATGTCGCCTTCCGAGATGTGCTCGTACTCGCCCAGAATCACGGCGCCGACCGAGTCGCGCTCGAGGTTCAGCGCGAGGCCGAAGGTGTTGCCCGGGAATTCGAGCATTTCGCCCTGCATCACGTCCGACAGGCCGTGGATACGCACGATACCGTCGGTCACGGAGATCACGGTGCCCTGGTTGCGAACGTCTGCGCTCGCTTCAAGGCCCTGGATCCGGCTCTTGATCAGCTCGCTGATCTCAGAGGGATTGAGTTGCATTATTCGCTCCTGATGTTCAATTCTGTTGCGTGCCAGCCGCTGCGCCCGATGTTTTTATCGAGGCGCTCAAGCGGTCAAAGCCACCTGCATGCTGGCGAGCCGCGCGCGGACCGAGGTATCGAGGACTTCGTCGCCGACCGTGACGCGCACGCCGCCGATTAGCGACTTGTCGACTTCGACTGCCGGCTTCAGCTTGCATTTGAACTTGCGTTCGAGACTCGCGACGAGGTCGGTCAACTGCGCGCCTTCGAGCGGGTATGCGCTCACGATCAGCGCGTCGGCCGCACCGGCCTTGGCGTTCTTGAGCGCTTCGAACTGTGCGTGAATTTCCGGCAGCAGCTCCAGGCGGTGGTTCGCGACCAGCATCTGCACGAGATTTTTGGCCTCGGCCGTATCCTTGAGCGGGGACTTCACCGCCGCAAGCAGCAGCTCGACGACCTGGGCATGGCTCACTTTCGGGCTAGTCGCGACCGACAGCACCTCGGGCAAGGCCGCAACCTGAGCCAGCTCCGTGACGAGCGTGGACCAGGCGGCGGTGTCACCAGCTTCGGCCACGCCAAACAGCGCTTCTGCGTACGGGCGGGCGATGGTTGCAAGTTCGGCCATGATCAGAGCTCGGCTTTCAGTTGATTCAGCAGGTCGGCGTGTGCGGCCTGGTCGACTTCGCGCTTCAGGATCTGCTCGGCGCCTTGCACGGCGAGTGCCGCGACTTGGCCGCGCAGCGCTTCGCGTGCCTTCACGACCTGCTGGTCAGCGTCAGCCTTCGCTTGAGCGATGATGCGAGCCGCTTCGGCTTGTGCCTGGGCCTTGATTTCTTCTGCGACGGCCAGTGCGCGCTTTTCTGCGTCCGCAATGCGGCTTTGACCCTCGTTACGGGCCGAAGCGAGTTCTTCGCCCACACGCTTGTGCGCGGCTTCGAGTTCCGCCTTGCCCTTATCTGCGGCAGCGAGGCCGTCAGCGATCTTCTTCGAGCGCTCGTCGAGGGCGTTGATCAACGGCGGCCACACGAACTTCATCGTGAACCACGCGAGGATCAGGAACACGACCATTTGCGCAAACAGGGTTGCGTTGATATTCACGGTGTTTCCTTTTACGTTGCTATTCCGGGGAGTTGAAACGGCAAGGCGCTCATCGGTCTTGAAACTCGATCAGCGCCTCGTCACCCGTTCCGTCCTGCGCCCGCGTCTATAGTTATAGGTCGGGCGCAACCATCCAGGGAACTTAGCCCGCGAGCTTCGAGAGCAGCGGGTTAGCGAACGCGAACAGCATTGCAACACCCACGCCAATCAGGAACGCCGCGTCGATCAGACCAGCCAGCAGGAACATCTTCGTCTGCAGCGGGTTCATCAGTTCAGGCTGACGTGCGCAGGCTTCGATGTACTTGCCGCCCATCAGGCCGATACCGATACAGGCGCCGATTGCACCCAGGCCGATGATGATGCCGATACCGATGGCCGTGAAACCCTGGATGTTGGCGATGAAAGCTTGCATGATCACTCCTTTGTGAGATTTTTTGGAACTGGGGATTTAAAACTGCAATTCTGGGTTCGACAAGCCCTTAGTGCTTGTCGTGTGCCTGGCCGATGTACACCAGCGTCAGCATCATGAAAATGAACGCCTGCAGCAGAACGATCAGAATGTGGAAGATCGCCCAGACGCTGCCCGCAATCACGTGGCCGATGAAGCCAAGCACCGTCGTGTCCGCGCCGAAGCTCCACAGACCGCCCAGCAGCGCGATCAGCAGGAACAGCAGTTCGCCTGCATACATGTTGCCGAACAACCGCAGGGCGAGCGAAACCGTCTTGGCGACGAACTCGATGATGTTAAGTGCAAGGTTCGGGATCCACAGGACCGGATGCGCGCCGAACGGGGCCGACAGCAGTTCGTGCACGAAGCCGCCTGCGCCCTTGATCTTGAGGTTGTAATAGATCATCAGCACGAACACGCCGAGCGCGATGCCGAACGTGCCGTTGAGGTCGGCGGTCGGGACGATGCGCTGATGCGGGAACACTTCGCTCAGGCCGAGCCAGCCGATCAGGCGGGTCGGCAGATCGACGGGAATGAAGTCGAGGGAGTTCATGAGCGCGACCCAGACGAACACGGTCAGCGCGAGCGGTGCGATGAATTTACGGTTGCCGTGGACGATGGACTTCGACTGGTCCTCGACCATCTCGACCAGCATTTCGACGGCGCACTGGAAGCGGCCCGGCACGCCGGGCGTAGCCTTGCGCGCGGCAAGACGCAGAATGAGGATGGTCACGATGCCGCAAAGGATCGACCAGAACAGCGTGTCGAGATTCCAGACATGGAAATCGACGATCGACGTCTGGTGCCCAGTGGCAAAGTTCTGCAAGTGGTGCGCAATGTACTCGGACGGACCCGGAGCGCTCGTTCCTTCGCTGGCTGCCATATCGTTAAAACCACCCAAATTGTCGAAAATCGGTTTCGGCCACTCCCGTGCAACAACCTGTTGCGGGAACGCACCGCCTCGGACCGTGTCTTACTCGAACATGTGCCAACCGCTTGCTGCTTCGTTCGCCTCAACGCCTTCCACATGAAAGGCGGCGCGATGTCAGCTGCGGGTCAGCGCCACGCGAGCGCGATCCAGTATGTCTTCAATACGATCAGGTAAGTGACGAGCAACGGGATCCACTGCACGTCGCGATACCAGAACGCAATGGCAACGAACATCGCAATCGTTGCCCCCATCTTGAATGCTTCTCCGAGCATCCAGTTCATCACTGTGCCGGCCCTGCTCAACTGCTTCAGGCGCGCCGCGAACAGCGCCCCGGGTAACCAGCAGATCGCTCCGCCCAGCAGCGCGGACAGCGCTACGGCGTCCGGCGCAGCCGCCCCCGGCGGCTTATAAAACAGCCACCACAGCAAAGCGGCAACCAGGGACAAAACCACTTGCGCTGCCACGACACGAAACGGCGTGACGCGCGACGGGCGGCTCACCTGTGCGCCGAAGAGCTGCTCGGCTTCGGCCCGGGTGAGCGGAACGATGTCGTTGTTATCTTGCTGGTCGGCGTCTAGCTGATCCCATCGTGCGTTGTGATCCGTTGTGGAATCAACACGCGCACTAGCGGCTTGTCCTTTGTCCGGGCCCGCGTCCTGCTTTTTGCTGGATGCTGCGGCTCCGCGTTGTGGACCATCAGGCCCTTCATGCGCCTGCGGCGCTTCGTCTGGCCTCTGACCCACCATTGCGTTATTCCGGATATTTGGCTTCCGCCCGGTTTCTTGCGGCGCGCTTACGGCCCCGCCAACCAAATAAATCCGGGCGATTGTAAGCGATAGTTGCAGCCAATTCAAGACTTTAGGCCGTTTCATAACATGCATGAAATGCTACTTCATCATGCGGAAAACTCACCATTACGTGCGAGGTAACGGAAACTGTAAGGTCACGTTCGAACGTCAGGAGAGCCAAGCAAAACGGGGCGCGATTTTACCGTGGAAAGATGGCTGTGTCGCGGCATTGTGGTTTTTCTGTCAGAAAAAATACAACACAAGTCCACCACCGAAAACGGCGATTGCCCAGAACGGAATAGAGATCAAATGAAACGGCAACCATACGCCTTGCTCGCCGGAAAGCCGCACGGCAATCAGATTCGCCAGCGAGCCGATAGCAAAACCGAAACCGCCGACGCTCACACCAAACGCCAGCGCGCGCCAGTCGTGCGTGAAACCCGCGAGCACGATGGCAGCAGGCACATTGCTGATGCCCTGCGAGAGGATGGCGCCTGCGGCGTAGGCGCGTAGCGGCATCTGCAGCCCGAGATTCTCAAGTGCGTGGTGAATCCACGGCAGCGCGGCGGCGCTGCGCAACACGATGAACATCAGCACGAAGATCAGCAGCAAAAGCCAGTCGATCTTCAGAACGATCTGCGCGCGCCAGATGAGAAATCCGATTGCGACGCCGGCCAATGCGATGCCCGCGCGATGCGTATCCGCAAGCAGCACGAACGCAACGAAAAGTATGGCTGCCACGCCTGCCAAAGCGCGATCGACTGGATGTCGTTCGACATCGATCGTCAGATCGAGTGGCTTCGGCTTGAAAAGCAGCGCGGCGAGCACGAACAACAGCGCCATCAAAAGCGCGCAAAGCGGCGCGAGCGATGCAACAAAGCGACCAAATGACGCACCACTTAGTTGCCAAAGAAATAGGTTTTGCGGGTTGCCTAACGGCGTGAGCACCGAGCCCGCGTTCACGGAAAGCGCAATCACGATGACAAGCCGCTTCAGCGGCAGCGGCGTGAGCCGGTGCAGCGACAGCACGAGCGGCACCACGACGAAGAGTGCGACATCGTTCGTCACCACCGTCGAGAGCAACGCCGCGAATGCAACGAGGAGGAATGCAAGCGTGCGCTCCGAACGAATCCGGTGCACAAGCCGATGCGCCACCCAAGTCAGGAATCCTGAGTATTCGAGCGCCTTGGTGAGAATCAGCAGTCCGGCGAGCGTCATCACCGTTTGCCAGTCGACCAGTGCGGGAAGCGTGGACCATGTGCGCGGCGCGCAAATCTGCAACGCAACGAACGCGGCGACGAGTATCGATAAAACGGGCTCGGCAAGCGCAAACGCGCCGAGCCTGCGTAGCGGGCTTAACCGGCCGCGCGTGGCGACATCGAATTTATTCACGGGATCGACTACGGACGTCGGGTCAAACAGCAGCCTCGCCACGCAGGCGAAGCAGAATGCCGTCGAGTGCATCGAGGTCGCCGAAATCGACCGTGAGCTGGCCACGCCCTCTCCTGCCGAGCTTGATCTTGACCGTGGCAGCCAGCAAATCGGACAACTCCTCTTCGAGGCGGCGCGTGTCGCGGCCGCCGTCGTGCGCGGCCTTCGCCTTCACCGCGGGCGCGGCCTTGGTGGTGTTCGATACGAGTTTTTCCGTTTCACGAACCGACATACGCCTGTTGACCACCTGATTGGCCAGCGTGATCTGCGTGGCCGCATCGACTGCGAGCAACGCACGCGCGTGGCCCATGTCGAGGTCACCTGCGAGCAGCATGGTCTGCACAGGCGCAGCAAGATTCAGCAAACGCAACAAATTGGAAACCGCGCTGCGCGAGCGCCCTACCGACTCAGCAGCCTGCTCGTGCGTGAAACTGAACTCGTCGAGCAGACGCTGAATGCCCTGCGCCTCTTCGAGCGGATTCAGGTCTTCGCGCTGGATGTTCTCGATCAGCGCCATCGCGGCTGCGGCCTGGTCGGGCACGTCCTTCACGAGGACGGGCACTTCCTTGAGACCGGCAATGTGCGCCGCACGGAAGCGTCGCTCGCCCGCAATGATCTCGTAGCGCTCTGGGCCGACCGGGCGCACCAGGATCGGTTGCATCAGACCTTGCGCACGGATGCTCGCCGCGAGCTCCTGGAGCGCGCCTTCGTCCATGCGCGTGCGAGGCTGGTACTTGCCGGCCTGCATCTGCGTGAGCGCAAGCGTATTGGGCGCACCCTCGATCTTCACCGCTTCGGTGATGTCCGCGCTGCCGCCGAGCAATGCTTCGAGTCCTCGGCCCAGTCCTTTCTTCCGTACTACTGCGTTCATCGTGCTTCCCCAGTCTGCGTCAGAGTGCGCGTACGCGCTCGATCATTTCCGCGCCGAATTGCACATAAGCCTGCGCACCGCGCGACGTCCGGTCGAACACCACGCCAGGCAAGCCGTAGCTAGGCGCCTCGGCAAGCCGCACGTTGCGCGGAATCACTGCGTCGAACACCTTGTCGCCAAAGTGCTCTTTCAGTTGCTCAGAAACCTGCTGCTGCAGCGTGATGCGCGGATCGAACATCACGCGCAAAAGACCGATCACCTTCAGGTCGCGATTCATGTTCGCGTGCACCTGCTTGATCGTGTTGACGAGGTCCGACAGCCCTTCGAGTGCAAAGTACTCGCACTGCATCGGAATCACGACACCGTGCGCCGCGCACAGCCCGTTGAGCGTGAGCAAGGACAACGCCGGCGGGCAGTCGATCAGCACGAAGTCGTATTCGTCGTCGACCTGCGCGAGTGCAGCCCGCAGGCGGCGCTCGCGCTGCTCGACCGTCACCAGCTCCACTTCGGCGCCGGCGAGCTCGCGATTGGCCGGCAGAACGTCGTAGCCCACCTGCTCCGGACGCGTACGCGCCTCAGGCACCGAAACGCCGTCGACCAGTACTTCGTAGACCGTGTTCTCGCACGCCGCTTTGTCGATGCCGCTGCCCATCGTGGCATTGCCCTGCGGGTCGAGATCGATGAGAAGGACACGCTGTCCCTGCGATGCGAGGCTCGCGGCGAGATTGACCGTTGTCGTCGTCTTGCCGACGCCGCCCTTCTGGTTCGCAACGCAGAAGATTTTTGCCATCTTGTGTGTGTCCCTTTTACTGCCTTAAAAGTTTGCTTACGTTATAGCGTACATGCCGTCGGGCGCGCTACCCGCCATTCGGCCTGGGCCATCTGGGTCTGGCAATTCTGGCCAGTGAACCACGTTATTGTGTCGGTTCAACCACCACTTCAGTCAGATGCCGCTCCGCATCGAGCATCGGTACCGTCAAACGAATCGTCTGCAGCGTGCGCGCCCCGTCTGGCAAACGCTCGATCTCGGTGTCGGGCCTCACGCCCTTCATCGCCCAGATCGCACCGCCGTCCGCAACAAGGTGACGGGCCAGTGTAACGAAATCGGCCAGTTCCGCGAATGCCCGCGAGACGATCAGATCGAATTTTTTTGGCACTTCGATCCCGGGGCGCAGCAATTCAACGCGCCCCGTCACCACAGAGAGATTCGCGAGACCCAATTCAACCTTGACCTGCGACTGGAACGCCGACTTCTTTTGCACGATGTCGTTCAGGGTAACTTGCCAGTCCGGGCGCGCAATCGCGAGCACGATGCCGGGCAAGCCGCCGCCCGAGCCAACGTCGAGCACCGAGGCGTCGGCTCGTTGGGGTAAATGTGGCAGGATCGAAAGCGAATCGAGGATGTGCTGAATGAGCATCTGGCGCGGATCACGGATCGCCGTCAGGTTATAGACGGCGTTCCACTTCGCCAGCAATGCGACGTAGGCCAACAACTGCTCATGCTGCCGCTCGCTCAAATCGAGGGAAAGCGCCTGCGCGCCCTCCTTCAGCAGTCGCGCGAGCGCATCGCGATCCGTGATGCCAGGTTGCCTTGCGCGCCCCGTCATTGAGCCACCGTCGTGTTGTCTGCACCCTGATCGGAAGGATTCTGGCGCCGGCGGCCAAGGCCGCGCTTCAGGTGAACCATCAGCAGAGAGATGGCGGCAGGCGTGATGCCCGAGATGCGCGACGCCTGACCAATGGTTTCGGGGCGGAATTGATTCAGTTTCTGACGCGCCTCGAACGATAGACCGCGAACTTCAGCGTAATCGATGCCTTCCGGCAGGCGCGTATTCTCATGGGCGCCGTTGCGCTCGATCTCATCGGCTTGACGGTCGATATAGCCCTGATATTTGATACCGATTTCGATCTGCTCCTTAATCTGGGCAAGCAGGATCTCGTCGTCAGCAAGCGGCGTCTCAGGCGCGCAGGCGCCTTCGCGCAAGCCGCACACACCGTCGTAGCTCACGCCAGGACGGCGCAGCAGATCCGCGAGGTTGTATTCGCGATCGATCGGCTTGCCGAGAAGCGCCGTTGCCTCTTCCGCGCCCAGCGTCTTCGGATTCACCCACGTCGACTTCAGGCGCTCTGTTTCACGTGAAACAGCGTCGCGCTTCCGGCTGAACGCATCCCAACGAACGTCATCGACTACACCCAGTTCACGGCCGATTTCCGTCAGGCGCATATCGGCATTGTCTTCACGCAGGCTCAGGCGGTATTCGGCACGGCTCGTGAACATACGGTACGGCTCGGAAACGCCGCGCGTGACCAGGTCATCGACCAGCACGCCCAGGTACGCCTGATCGCGGCGTGGGCACCACGCATCCTTACCCTGCACCTGCAAGCCTGCGTTGATGCCCGCAAGCAGGCCTTGAGCCGCAGCTTCTTCGTAGCCGGTCGTGCCATTAATCTGGCCCGCAAAGAACAGGCCGCTAATGACCTTCGTTTCCAGCGATGCCTTCAGGCCGCGCGGATCGAAGTAGTCGTACTCGATCGCGTAGCCTGGACGCAGAATATGCGCATGCTCCAGCCCGCGCATCGAATGCACGAGTTCGAGTTGGACGTCGAACGGCAGACTCGTCGAGATCCCATTCGGATAGAACTCGTTCGTCGTCAGGCCTTCGGGCTCCAGAAAAATCTGGTGCGATTCTTTCGAGGCAAAGCGGTGGATCTTGTCTTCGATCGACGGGCAATAGCGCGGCCCCACGCCTTCGATTACGCCCGTATACATAGGCGAGCGGTCGAGACCGCCGCGAATGATGTCGTGTGTGCGCTCATTGGTATGCGTGACCCAGCAGGGAATCTGCTTCGGATGCTGCTCTGCCCTGCCGAGAAACGAGAAGACCGGCACCGGATCAAGATCGCCCGGTTGCTCTTCGAGCACCGAAAAGTCGATCGAGCGTCCGTCGATGCGCGGCGGCGTGCCCGTTTTGAGCCGCCCTTGCGGCAGCTTCAGCTCCTTCAGGCGCGCCGACAGCGTCACCGCTGCCGGATCACCAGCGCGGCCACCCGTGTAGTTGTTCAGGCCCACGTGAATCTTGCCGTCGAGGAACGTCCCCGCCGTCAGCACCACTGCGCGCGCGCGGAAGCGGATGCCCACCTGCGTCACAGCCCCAACAACGCGGTCGCCTTCGACCATTAAGTCTTCAACCGCCTGCTGAAACAGCCACAGATTCGGCTGATTTTCGAGGCGTCGACGGATCGCTGCCTTGTACAGGATGCGGTCAGCCTGCGCACGCGTCGCACGCACAGCCGGGCCTTTAGACGAATTGAGAATGCGGAACTGGATGCCGCCCTCGTCGGTGGCGGCGGCCATCGCGCCGCCTAGTGCGTCGACTTCCTTGACCAGATGGCCTTTGCCAATGCCGCCAATCGACGGATTGCAGCTCATTTGGCCGAGCGTTTCGATGTTGTGCGTAAGCAGGAGCGTCTTGACGCCCATGCGAGCGGCGGCAAGCGCAGCCTCGGTGCCGGCGTGACCGCCGCCGACGACGATGACGTCAAATTCTGTGGGAAAAAGCATGGCGGGACCTCACGCATGGACGAATGGACCGCGTGAGCCTTCTCAGAAAAAGTGGTATGCGCGAATTATAACGGTTTCGGGTTTTAGGTCGTTCACACCCGAATTTTCTTGGGCCCGTTAGTGCACACGAATAAAAAAACGGCGTGTTTCACGTGAAACACGCCGCTCATTTCTACAGAAGCTGACGAGATCAGACTGGCTTTTTAGCCAAACCGAGGTAAGTCTCGATCACTCGCGGATTCTGCGCCAGCTCTTGTGCCGGCCCCTCGAGCGCCAAATCGCCTGTTTCCAGCACGTAGCCGTAATCGGAGATCTGCAACGCGGCACGCGCATTCTGTTCGATCAGGAGGGTAGCCACACCCGTCTTCCGCAATGCGCTGATGATGTGGAAGATTTCCTTCACGATCAGCGGCGCAAGCCCGAGGCTAGGTTCGTCGAGCATCAGCAGATCCGGCTTGCCCATCAGCGCGCGCCCAACCGCGAGCATCTGGCGCTCGCCGCCTGACAGCGTGCCCGCAGCCTGTGCGCGCCGCTCCTTGAGACGAGGAAACAGTTGAAACACGTGATCGAGTTGATCGAGGAAGTTGCGATCCCCTGCCCGCTTTCGACGATATGCGCCCAGCACGAGGTTGTCTTCGACGGTCATCGAAGCAAACAGCTCGCGCTTCTCCGGCACGAGACACATGCCTCGCGCGACGCGCCGCTCAATCGGCAACAGGCCGACTTCCTCGCCCAGATAGGCAATCCGGCCGCTCGCATGGCCCGTGACGGGCAGCGAGCCCATAATCGCGTTGAGCAACGTGGACTTGCCGGCCCCGTTCGGGCCGATAACGGAGACGATTTGCCCCGCCCCTACCTTGATTGCCGCTTTGTGCAGCGCCTCGATCTTGCCGTAACGGACGGCGAGCCCGGAGACTTCGAGTACAGGTCCGCTCATTACTCCACCCCACCCAGATAAGCCTCAAGCACCGCAGGATCCTGCTGCACCTCTTCAGGCAATCCTTCTGCGATCCTCGTGCCGAATTCCATCACGACCAGGCGATCGGTGAGATTCATCACGAAATCCATATCGTGTTCGACCAGCAGCACGCTCATCCCCTCCTCTCTCAACCTGCGCAGCAGGCCGGCCAACTGTTGTTTCTCCTGATAGCGCAAACCGGCGGCGGGTTCGTCGAGCAACAGCAAGGTCGGATCGCAACAAAGCGCCCGCGCAATTTCCAGAATGCGTTGCTGTCCGAGTGCGAGGCTGCCAGCCTCGTCGTACATGTGCTGCTCCAGGCCAACGCGGCGAATCTGCGCAGCCGCCTCGCTCATGAGGCGCCCCTCCTCAGCAGCATTGAGCTTCGCCACACTGCGCAGCACGCCCGAATGGCCACGCAGATGCGCGCCGATCGCCACGTTCTCCAGCACAGTCATCGTCGGCAGCAGCTTGACGTGCTGGAATGTCCGTCCGATGCCGCGCGCGACGATTTCACGTGAATTCAGCCGATCGATGCGCTCGCCGCGGAACGTAATCGCACCGCTGGTCGGTTGCAGCACGCCGGTCACGAGGTTGAAGGTGGTCGACTTGCCCGCGCCGTTCGGTCCGATCAGGCCGATGATCTGTCCCGCCCTCACCTCGAAACTCACGTCGTTGACGGCGACGAGCCCGCCGAACTGCTTGCGCGCCTTATCGACGGTCAGCAGCAATTCGCCCGCGACCGGCTTGCTGCGCTGCGGCAAGGCCTCTGCATGCTCGGGCACATGGGCCTGTGGCCCGCGCGGAAAGAAGCGCGCCACGAACGGCCACACGCCGCGCCGGGCGTATTGCAGCAGCAGCACCATCAGGACGCCGAACACGATGATCTCGAAGTTGCCGTTCTCGCCCAGCAGCTTCGGCAACAGCGTCTGCAGCCAGTCTTGCAGCACGGTGAGGATCGCGGCACCGAGGACCGCGCCCCAGACATGCGCTACGCCGCCCACCACGGCCATGAACAGATATTCGATGCCGTGATTCAGGCCGAACGGCGTCGGGTTCACCGCACGTTGCAGATGGGCGTAGAGGAAGCCGGAAACCGCCGCGAGCACCGCCGCGTAGACGAAGATCACCACGCGCATCCACGCCGTGTTCACGCCCATCGCCTCGGCCATCAGCCCACCACCGCGCAGCGCCCGAATGGCGCGACCCGTACGGCTATTAAGCAGGTTCTGAACAGAGATAACCGACGCCAGCACCACCACCCAGATCAGGTAATAGATATGGCGACCCGATTCGAGCTTGATGCCGAGCACGTTGAGCACTGGAATGCCGTTGATCCCGTCGTACTTACCGAGCATCTCGAGGTTGCCGAACAGAAAGAACAGCGCGAGGCCCCAGGCAATGGTGCCGAGCGGCAAGAAGTGGCCGGAAAGCCGCATGGTGACGAGCCCGAGCACGAGCGCGACAAGCGCCGTGATCACGACGCCGACGATCAGCGCCAGCCATGGCGAGATGCCGTACTGTGTGGTCAGGTAAGCCGTCGCATAGGCGCCGAGCCCGACAAATGCGGCCTGCCCGAAGCTCGTCATCCCACCGATGCCGGTGAGCAGCACGAGCCCGATCGCGACGATCGAATAGAGGCCGATGTAGTTGAGCAGCGTGATCCAGTATTCGGGCACGTGCACGGCGCCAGGCAGCACCGGCAGCGCAAACATGACCACGAGGAACAGCCAGAAGAAGCGGTTGTGCAAAACAAGTCGTTTCATCGCGTCACTCCTCTTCCTCTTCGGCATGCGGCGTGGAAAGACTGCGCCACAGCAGCACGGGAATGATCAGCGTGAACACGATCACTTCCTTGTAGGAACTCGCCCAGAACGACGAGTACGACTCCAGCAGGCCCACGAGCACGGAGCCGGCAGCCGCGAGCGGATAACTCACGAGGCCGCCTATGATGGCGCCCACGAAGCCCTTCAGGCCGATCAGGAAGCCCGAGTCGTAGTAGATGGTGGTGAGCGGCGCCACCAGCACGCCGCACAGCGCCCCCAGGCCCGCCGCGAGCGTGAACGCGAGCCGCCCGGCCTGCGTCGTGCCGATGCCCACGAGGCGCGCGCCCAGCCGGTTCACCGAGGTCGCGCGCAACGCCTTGCCCGGAATCGTGCGGTCGAAATAGAAGTACAGCGCGACGATCAGCACCACCGCCGTGCCGATGACCCAGAGGCTCTGCCCAGAGATCGAGAGGCTGCCGACGTTGAACGTGGCGTCGGTGAACGCGTTCGTGCGCGAACCCTCGGCGCCGAACATCACGAGCCCGAGCCCCACCATCGCGAAGTGCACGGCCACGGCCACGATCAGCAGCAGCAGCGTCGTCGCCTCGGCGATGGGCTCGTACGCGAGCCGGTAGACGAACGGCCCCATCGGCACGACGATCGCGAGCGTGAGCGCGATCTGCGCCAGCATGGGCAGCGGCTGCCCCGCTATGCCGCGCGTCAGCGCATAGAGCGCGATGGGAAAAAGCAAATACTTGCCGGCGAGCGTCACGAGCGTGCGCGGCGCATGCTTGCGCCGCTCGGCGTGCCGCACGAGCCCGGCAGTCTCCACCACGAAGCACGCAGCGCCCAGCGCGACGAGCAGCCAGCAGGTTGCGGGAAACTTCTGCGATTGCAGCGCGGCCAGCGTAAGCGCGCCATACGAGACGAACTCGCCCTGCGGAATGAAGATCACCCGCGTCACGGAAAACACCAGCACCAGTGCGAGCGCAAGCAGCGCGTAGATTGCTCCGGTGGTGATGCCGTCCTGCGCGAGGATCGCGGCGATCGATAAATCCATAACCCCTCTTTGTGTAGCGCGTGAAACCCGGTACGTCGGAAAAGATGGCGATGCAAGAAAAGCGCGCGGCGCAGCTGCCGGGCTGCGCCGCGTTGAAAGAGGCACCGCGAGAACGCGGCGCGCGGCCATTGTGCGTGGCCGAAATGAAGCGTGAGCGTTGCGTGTGTGGTGTGTGTTTCACGTGACGCCGCGCGGCGTCACGCCACCATCACGTGGCGAGCAGCGCTCACTCGCCCTGCAACTTCCACTTGCCGTTGACGATCTCCACAATCACGCGCGCGCGGTCGTCGAGGCCGTTGTGATTGGTCGGCGTGGTGTTCATGATGCCGTGCGAGAGCGGCAGTTCCTTGACGTTCTCCAGCGCGTCGCGCAGCGCCACGCGGAACGCTTCGGTGCCGGGCTGGCCGGCCTTCAGCGCCACCGGAATCGCGCGCTGGAGCATCTGGCCCGCGTCCCAGGCGTGGCCGCCGAAGGTCGCCACAGAGCCCGCGCCGTAGGCTTTCTCGTAGGCCGCCTTATACGCGAGCGCCGATGTCTTAACAGGATTCGAATCAGGCAACTGATCGGCGACCAGGATCGGGCCGGCAGGCAGGATCTCGCCTTCGCAGTCCTTGCCGCACACGCGCAGGAAGTCGTTGTTCGCCACGCCGTGCGTCTGATAGATCTTGCCCTTGTAGCCGCGATCCTTGAGCGTGGTCGCGGGCAGCGCCGCAGGCGTGCCGGAGCCCGCGATCAGCACCGCATCGGGATTCGCCGACATCAGCTTGAGCACCTGGCCCGTAACCGATGAATCCGCGCGGTTATAGCGTTCGTTCGCGACAACCTTGAGGTTGTGCTTCGCCGCCGCTGCGCCGAACTCCTTGTACCAGCTCTCGCCGTAGGCATCCGTGAAGCCGATGAAGCCCACCGTCTTCACGCCGTGCTTCTCCATGTAGCCCGCGATCGCGTTGGCCATCAAGTCGTCGTTTTGCGGCGTCTTGAACGCCCACTTACGCTTGTCGTCCATCGGCTGCACGATGGCCGCCGACGCCGCGAGCGAGATCATCGGCGTCTTGCCTTGCATCACGACATCGAGCATCGCCAGCGAGTTCGGCGTCACCGACGAGCCGATGATCGCGTCCACGTGATCCTCGTCAATCAGCTTGTGCGTGTTCTGCACGGCCTTGCTCGTATCGGAGGCGTCGTCGAGCACGATGTACTGCACGCTCTTGCCCGCGATCTCCTTGGGCAGCAGCGCGACGGTGTTCTTCTCCGGAATGCCGAGCGACGCAGCCGGCCCCGTTGCCGAAAGCGTCACGCCGATCTTCACCTGCGCGGCGGCCATGCCTGCCGCTCCCATCAGCGCCGCTGCGAGTCCGGCACTAATCGACCTCAAAACCCACTTTTTCGTTTTCATTGCGCGTCTCCAAACGCTTTGTCTGCGTGTTATCGAGTCATCCGGCGCCAATTACTACGATCTTCGTAAATCCAGCGCTGGCCTCTGAGTGTAGTAATCGGGGTCTCGCATGTGATGCATGGTTTTCCCTGCCCGCCCCGGCTCGTTGCATTGGCAACAAAAAAGGCACCTCGATTCGAGCGTGCCTTTTTCGTCTCTTGCTTGCTGTGCTTGCGCGTTCCTCGTGAAACTCAGTCGCCGGCCAGCTTCCACTTGCCGCCGCTAATCTGCACCATCACGCGCGCGCGTTGATCGAGGCCCGCATGATCGGTTGCGCTCATGTTGAAGATGCCATGCGCGCCCGCAACGTCATGCGACTCCTCAAGCGCCTTGCGCAGCGCCTCGCGGAACGCCTTCGTGCCCGGCTGGCCCGCCTTCAACGCGACCGGAATCGCGTGCTGCAACAACAGGCCCGCATCCCACGCGTGACCGCCGAACGTCGAGATCGAGCCCGCGCCATAGGCCTTTTCATAGGCCGCCTTGTACGCGAGCGCCGATTGCTTGACCGGATTCGTGGCCGGCAGCTGGTCGGCCACGAGCAGCGGCCCCGCCGGCAGATACGTGCCCTCGCAATCCTTGCCGCACACGCGCAGGAAGTCGTTGTTCGCCACACCATGCGTCTGATAGATCTTGCCCGCGAAGCCGCGCTCCTTGAGCGTCTTCTGCGGCAGCGCGGCCGGCGTGCCAGCGCCCGCGATCAGCACGGCGTCGGGATGCTGCGAGATCATCTTGAGCACCTGGCCCGTGACCGAAGCATCGTTGCGCGCGAAGCGCTCGTTCGCCACGACCTTGATGTTCTGCTTCGCGGCAGCGGCGCTGAATTCCTTGTACCAGCTCTCGCCATAGGCGTCCGAGAAGCCGATGAAGGCCACCGTCTTCACGCCGTGCGCAGCCATGTGCTGCGCGATGGCGCCGGCCATCAGCTGATCGTTTTGCGGCGTCTTGAAGACCCACGCGCGCTTCGCATCCATCGGCTCGACGATTGTGGCCGCGGCGGCCATCGAGATCATCGGGGTGGACGTTTCGGCAGCGACGTCGACCATCGCGAGCGAATTCGGCACCACGGTCGAGCCGAGCAGCGCGTCCACGTGCTCTTCGCTCGTGAGCTTGCGCGCGTTCTTCACGGCCTGGGTGGAATCGGTGGCGTCGTCGAGCACGATGTAATCGACGCGCTGGCCGGCGATTTCCTTCGGCAGCAGCGCGACCGTATTCCTTTCGGGAATCCCCAGCGATGCCGCCGGCCCCGTGGTCGACAGCGTCACGCCGATCTTCACGTCCGCCTGCGCCGCACCTGCGGTCGCCGCGAGCACCCCGGTCGCGACACAAGCCGCGCTCATCCAACGCCAAACCAACCGCATCTCGACTCCTTCGATAATCGTTTTCTTTATTGCCCGGATTTTTGGCGAAATCCGGAAAATCCCGCCGGCAAATAATGCTGACCGCATGGTCGGCGAATGGCGAGTGTAACGGAGCGATGTTTGGCGCGGCAAGCGCTTTCCAATGGCTTACGGCGCGAATGCAACGCCTGGCAGGCTGGCGCGCGTTACGGCAAAGTTGGCGTAATTCGAAACGTGAAAAAATGCGGACGCAAGCGTCGATAAGCGCCGATTATTGGCGAACGCCATACCGAGGTAACGCGAGGGAAAAGAAGAAAAACCGGTGGGGGAAAAGATAAATCTGGAAGCGAGCGCGTGTGCCGAGCAAAAAATGGCGCACAAATATAAAAAGCGCTGTTGGACTTCCATCCAACAGCGCTTCCTTGTCCGGGCACTTTGTGCCTCAGTTGTCTCCTCGTTCTCCACCTGCAAATTTGGTGCATCAGAACTGGGTGAACTTTAAACTTCACCCCCCTTTCGGGCAACTAGCATTTACCCTAGTGGTGCAGTGCGGCACCCAAAAGGGGCACAGCGGGGGCACCGCGGGGGCACTGCGGGGGCACTGCGGAGCCCTTCAGCGGCATTCTGGCGCGTCATTGTCTCATCGCCGCCTGACAAAACACCATCAAGCCGGACGCTCAATTTGCTGCACTGCTCTATCAGGCCCGCAGCGGCCGCACGCGCGAGACGATCTCGCCGACGATGCCGCGCCGGAATGCCAGCACGCACGCGATGAAGATGAGGCCGGTCACGATCGTCGCCGATTCGCCCAGCGAGCGGAACCACTCCACGCCCGTCAGATGCGCGAGTGCGGTGCCGATGTCGCCGAGCCGGTCTTCTAGCGCCACGATCAACGCCGCGCCAAGCAACGGCCCGAACAGCGTGCCCATGCCCCCCACGAGCGTCATCAGGATCACGAGGCCGGACATGGTCCAGTAGGCGTCGCCGAGCGTCTCGAAGCCGAGCACGAGCACCTTGAGCGCGCCGGCGAGCCCCGCGAGCCCTGCCGAAAGCACGAAGGCGAGGAGCTTGAAACGATCGGTGTCGTAGCCGAGCGAAACGGCGCGCGGCTCGTTCTCCTTGATCGCGCCCAGCACCTGCCCGAACGGCGAATGCACGGTGCGCACGATCAACATGAACGCGAGCACCATCACCACGAGCACGACGTAGTACAGCGTCAGATCGGAGTCGAGCGAAACGAGCCCGAACAGCTTGCCGCGCGGTACGCCCTGGAGGCCATCCTCGCCGTGCGTGAACGGCGCCTGCAGGTACACGAAGTACACCATTTGCGCGAGCGCGAGCGTGACCATCGCGAAGTAAATGCCCTGACGGCGGATCGCAAAGAGTCCCACGATCAGCCCGAGCACCGTTCCCGCGACGGTGCCGGCCAGCACGCCCAGCTCCGGCGTGAAGCCGAGCGACTGGATCGTGTAGCCAGTGGTATAACCCGCCGTCGCGAGGAACATCGCATGCCCGAACGAGAGCAGCCCCGTATAGCCGATCAGCAGATTGAACGCGGCGGCAAACAGCGCGAAGCACAGCACCTTCATCACGAAGAGCGGATACGCGCCAACGAAAGGCGCCACGATCAGCCCGATCAGCAGCACGCCATAAAGCACTTTTCTTTGCATCACCGTTCCTTGCCGAAGAGGCCAGCGGGGCGAATCAGCAGCACGATCGCCATGATCACGAACACCACGGTCGCGGAAGCCTCGGGCCAGAACACGCGCGTGAAGCCTTCGATCACACCGAGCAGCAGGCCCGTGATGATCGAGCCCATGATCGAGCCCATGCCGCCGATCACGACCACGGCGAACACCGTGATGATCATCGGCTGGCCCATCAGCGGCGAGACCTGGATGACCGGCGCGGCCAGCACGCCCGCGAACGCGGCAAGCGCGACGCCAAAGCCGTAAGTGAGCGTGATCATGAGCGGCACGTTGATGCCGAACGCCTCGACAAGCTTGGGGTTCTCGGTGCCCGCGCGCAGATAGGCGCCAAGGCGCGTTTTCTCGATTACGAACCAGGTGGCGAAGCACATGGCCAGTGAAGCGAGCACGACCCACGCGCGATAGTTGGGCAGATACATGAAGCCGAGATTGGTCGCGCCCGAAAGCGCGTCCGGCACGTTGTACGGCTGCCCGGAGGAACCGTAGATCGAGCGGAACACGCCTTCCACCACGAGTGTGAGCCCGAAGGTCAGCAGGAGTCCGTATAAATGATCGAGTCGATAAAGCCAGCGCAGCATCGAACGCTCGATCACCACGCCAATGAGACCCACCAGGACAGGGGCGACGAAAATCATCACCCAGTACGGCAGGTTGAAGTAAGCGAGGCCCATCCACGTGAGCATCGCGCCCAGCATGAACAACGCGCCGTGCGCGAAGTTGATCACGTTGAGCATGCCGAAAATCACCGCGAGGCCCAGACTCAGGATCGCGTAGAACGAGCCGTTCACGAGCCCGAGCAACAACTGGCTCAGCATTGCCGGAAGCGGAATGCCAAAGATCGTCATGAAAGCCGCCATGAATGCCAACAACCGTTATGCACACACGCGGCGCGGGCTCCCTACTCACTGCGCCGCGCCGCGTGCCGCATGCCTGACACCCTGTGTCACACCCTTCGGGTCGGACAAAATGCCAGGGCGCTTACTTCCACAGCGCGCACTTGCTCTCCTGCTTCGTGGTGTACGCCTGCTCGCCCGGAATCGTCTGCAGGACCTTGTAGTAGTCCCACGGCTTCTTCGACTCGGACGGCTTCTTCACCTCGACCAGATACATGTCGTGGATCAGCACGCCATCCGCGCGGATATAGCCGTTGTTCGTGTACATGTCATTGACCTTGTTCTTCTTCAACTCCACCATGACCTTATCGGCATCAGTCGTGCCGGCCGCCTGCACCGCCTTCAGATACGACGTCGCCGCCGAATAATCGGCCGCCTGCAGCTCGGACGGCATCTTCTTCGTCTGCTCGTAGTAGCGCTGCGCCCACTTGCGCGTCGCGTCGTTCTGGTCCCAGTACCAGCCGGTCGTAAGCACGAGGCCCTGCGTGGTCTCGAGCCCGAGGCTATGCACGTCGGGCAGGAACATCAGTAGCGCGGCGGTCTTCATCGTCTTGTTGATGCCGAACTCCTTCGCGGCCTTGATCGCGTTGATCGTGTCGCCGCCCGCGTTCGCGAGACCGAGAATCTGGGCCTTCGACGACTGTGCCTGCAGCAGGAACGACGAGAAGTCCGATGCCGAGAGCGGATGGCGCACCTCGCCGAGCACCTGGCCGCCGTTCGCCTTCACGACGTCCGCGGTGTTCTTCTCGAGCGACTTGCCGAACGCGTAATCGGCGGTCAGGAAGTACCAGCTCTTGCCGCCCTGCTTGAGTACCGCGAGGCCCGTGCCCTTCGCGAGCGCCACCGTGTCGTAGCCGTAGTGGACCGTGTAGGGCGTGCACTGCTCGTTCGTCAGCGCATCGGTGCCCGCGCCAGTGTTGATGAACACGCGCTTCTTCTCGAGCGCGACCTGGTTCATCGCCAGCGCAGTCGCCGAGTTCGTGCCGCTGAGCAGCAGATTGAGCCCGTCACGGTCGATCCACTCGCGCGCTTTCGACGCGGCGATATCCGCCTTGTTCTGATGGTCGGCGTACACGACCTGGATCGGCTTGCCGAGCACCTTGCCACCGAAGTCCGCCACCGCCATCTTGATGGCGGCGAGGCCGCCCGGGCCGTCGTCGTCCGCATAGAGGCCCGACATGTCGGTGATGAAGCCAATCTTCACCGCGTCGTTGGCGGCCTGCGCGGTCCCTGCGCCGAACGCCATCACGGCTGCCGAGGCGGCAAACAGGCCCGCAAGCCGCGCGAACGTGGTTTTCTTCATTGCAGTCTCCTTCATTTGGTTGCGTTGTTATTCAGGAACACTCCATGAACACCGGAGGCAAACGAATCGCGAGGCGCGGTCCTGCGCCCGCACGCGACAAGAGAGATGGGAACTAGACCCCCAACAGGTCGTGCAGCACAGGCATCTTGCCTTCGAGCTCGGCAATGCCGAAGCGCTCGACGATGCGCCCGTGCTCCATCACATAGAAACGGTCGGCGAGCGGCGCCGCGAAACGGAAGTTCTGCTCGACCATCACAATGGTGTAGCCGCGCGACTTCAGCGTGATGATCATGCGTGCGAGCGTCTGCACAATGACCGGCGCGAGGCCTTCGGAAATCTCGTCGAGCAGCAGCAGGTTCGCGCCCGTGCGCAGGATGCGCGCCACGGCGAGCATCTGCTGCTCGCCGCCCGAGAGCCGCGTGCCCTGGCTGTTGCGGCGTTCCGCGAGATTGGGGAACATCGAGTAAATCTCGTCGAGCGACATCCCTTTCGCGCCCTTCATGCCGATCGCGGGGGGCAGCAGCAGGTTTTCCTCGCACGAGAGGCTGGAGAAAATGCCGCGCTCCTCAGGGCAATAGCCCACGCCGCAATGCGCGATGCGGTAGGTGGGCATGTGGATGGTCTCGCGCCCGCCGATGCAGATCGACCCGGTGCGCCGGCCAGTGAGGCCCATGATCGCGCGCAGCGTGGTCGTACGCCCCGCGCCGTTGCGCCCGAGCAGCGTCACGACTTCGCCGCGCTTCACGGAAAAATCGACGCCGTGCAGGATGTGCGATTCGCCATACCAGGTTTGCAGGCCCGCGATTTCGAGGGCGCTTTCGCCGGGTGCCGCATTCACGGCCGTAACGTGTCCATGTTCCGTCACCGTGCTCATGCGTGCGCCCCCACGAGCGCCGCGTCGGCACTGCCCATATACGCTTCAGCCACGAGCGGGTTCTTCGACACTTCCGCGTAGCTGCCCTCGGCCAGCACCTCGCCGCGCTGCAGGACGGTGATGGTGTCGGAAATGCCGGCAATCACGTTCATGTTGTGCTCGACCATCAGGATCGTGCGCCCGTTCGACACCTTCTTGATGAGCGCCGTGACGCGGTCCACGTCTTCGTGGCCCATGCCCTGGGTGGGCTCGTCGAGCAGCATGAGTTCGGGCTCCATCGCGAGCGTGGTCGCGATTTCGAGCGCGCGCTTGCGTCCATAGGCGAGCTCGACGGTGGGCACGTCGGCGAAATCGGTCAGGCCCACCTGGGTGAGCAGATCCATCGCGCGATCGTCGAGTTCGGCGAGCGTGCGCTCGCTCTTCCAGAAGTGATACGCGGTGCCAAGCTGGCGCTGCAGGCCGATGCGCACGTTCTGCAGCGCAGTCAAATGCGGAAACACCGCCGAAATCTGAAACGAGCGAATGATGCCGCGCCGCGCGATTTGCGCGGGCCGCTCATGCGTGATGTCGATTCCGTTGAAGACGATGCGCCCCGAGCTCGGGACCAGAAATTTGGTTAGGAGATTGAAACAAGTAGTCTTGCCCGCGCCATTTGGCCCAATGAGCGCGTGAATCGAACCGCGGCATACGCGCAGGTTCACCCCGTTGACGGCCGTGAAACCCTTGAATTGTTTCGTGAGGCCGCGTGTCTCCAGAATCGTGTCGCCGAGAATCATGTCCCCTTCCACGCGAAGTAAGGCGTAACACTTCAGATCGTTCATGCTGGGCAGTGCACAACGTTGCACGACGCGCCATGTTTGGGCGCGCGTTTGCCCGCTCTCTCATTCCGCGCCATTGTCTCGCCAATGATGCAGCGCAATCATTGGGATTTGCACTTACGGGTGAGCGACACGTTCCAATATCCATCAATACGCGATTTGACAGCAAATAGCAGCATGAAGGCAGCGTGATAACGCCGTTTTGAATGCACCACGATTGCGCGCAACGCGTGGCAAAGCGCTTGCTCCGCCGGCACGTCGCAAGTCCTGGATAGTGGTCAAAAACGCGCTTTACGCAGGCGTCGCGGACGCGCTCACCTCATTGCGCACGTTCGTGGATGCGCCGCTCCGACGGTCTTCGCGCAACATCTGTGCGGCGCGCTCGGCAATCATCAGCGTGGGCGAATTCGTATTTCCGGAGATGATGACCGGCATCACCGATGCATCCACGACACGCAAGCCCTGCAAGCCGCGTACGCGCAATCGTGCATCGACCACGGCGTCCGGGTCGTCGGCGCGGCCCATGCGGCAGGTGCCCACCGGATGGAAAATCGTCGTGCCCACGTTGCCAGCCGCCTCGCGCAGTTGCGCCTCGTTCTGGAATGCGAGCCCAGGCAGAATTTCTTCCGGACGATAACCTGCGAGTGCGGCCGAAGCCGCAATCCGACGCGTAAGCCGCATGGCATTCGCGGCCACGCGCAAGTCCTCCTCGGTCGACAGATAGTTCGGCGCAATCACGGGCGCGTCCTCGGGGTTGGCCGACACCGCATGAATGCTGCCGCGCGATGTGGGCTGCAAATTGCAGACCGATGCCGTGAACGCGTTGAAACGATGCAGCGGCTCGCCGAAGCGATCGAGCGAAAGCGGCTGCACGTGATACTGCAGGTCGGGACGCGTCTTGCTCGCATCCGACTTCGCGAACGCACCGAGCTGCGAGGGCGCCATCGACATCGGACCGCTCTGGAACAGTGCATATTCCATGCCGATCAGCAGCTTGCCCCACCAGTGCGCGGAGGCCGTATTGAGCGTGCGCACGCCGTTTACGCGAAACGCCATGCGCAGTTGCAGATGGTCCTGGAGGTTCTCGCCCACGCCGCGCAAGTCCTGCACGACGTTCACGCCGAGCCGCCCGAGCCTCGCCGCATCGCCCACGCCGGAGCGCTCCAGCAATTGCGGCGAGTTCACCGCGCCGGCGCTCAGAATGACTTCACAGCGCGCTCGCGCGAAATACGCAACGTCGCCGCGATATTCCACGCCCACGCACCGCACGCCCTCGAAGATCACGCGCTCGGTGAGCGCACCCGTGATCACGGTGAGATTGGGCCGCTTCATGGCCGCGCGCAGGAAAGCCTTCGAGGTATTCCAGCGCACGCCTTGCTTCTGGTTCACCTCGAAGTAGCCGACGCCGCCGTTCGGGCCGCCGCTGTCGCCGCGATTGAAATCGTCGGTAGCGGGAATGCCCTGCTCCTGCGCGGCCTGCGCGAACGATTCGAGAATTTGCCACTTCAAGCGCTGCTTCTCGACGCGCCATTCGCCGCCCGCGCCGTGATAGGCATTCGCGCCACCGTGATGATCCTCGCTGCTGCGAAACACGGGCAGCACCGCATCCCACGACCAGCCCGCGTCGCCGGTCACGCGCGCCCATTCGTCGTAGTCCTCGCGCTGGCCGCGCATGTAGATCATGCCGTTGATCGACGACGATCCCCCGAGCACGCGCCCACGCGGATACGACAGCGCCCGGCCGTTGAGACCTTCCTCGGCAACGGTTTTGTAGAGCCAGTCCGTGCGCGGATTGCCGATGCAGTACAGGTAGCCGACGGGGATATGTATCCAGTGATAGTCGTCCTTGCCGCCCGCCTCGATCAGCAGCACCGAGACATCGGGGTCTTGAGTGAGGCGGTTGGCGAGCACGCAGCCCGCCGTGCCGGCGCCGACGATCACGTAATCAAATTCGCCTTCCAGGCGGCGCGTAGGTACGCTGCGTCCTTGTGTGGCCATGGCTGCGTGTCTCCTGTCGACGGGACTTGCTGCTTTACTGCCTGGTCCCATCCCATGCAAAGTTCTTATGCTCGTAACGCCTGTTCTGTGCCAGTTAGCGTAATCGCGCGAGGCATCGCCGATCCAATGATTAATCCTCAACAGAGATATAAGGCGAGTTAATATCAGCGCATGGACCTGACCTTGTTGCGCGCGTTCGTGACGGTCGCGCGAGAAGGCAATCTCACGCGCGCGGCCACGCATCTGCATCTGACCCAGCCGGCGGTGAGCCTGCAAATCAAACATTTGCAGGAGACGCTCGGCGTCACGCTTTTCACTCGCACCTCGCATGGCCTCGTGCTCACGCGCGACGGCCAGGCGCTGCTGCCGCACGCCGAGCGCGCGCTCGCAGCCGCCGGCGACGTACAGCGCGCCGCCGCCGCGCTGCGCCACGAGGTGCGCGGACGGCTGCGCATCGGCACCATCCTTGATCCCGCGTTCCTGCGCCTCGGCGGCTTCCTGCGCCAGCTCGTGGAAACCTGGCCGCAGATCGAGACGGCGCTGCGTCACGGCATGTCGGGCTGGGTGCTTGACCAGGTGCGCGCCCGCGAGCTCGATGTGGGCTATTACATCGGCCAGCCCGCGCCCGACCCCGACACCTTCCACACGCTTACGCTCACGCAGTTTCAGTACCGCGTGCTCGCGCCCGCCGGCTGGAAAGACCGCGTCAAGGGCGCGCGCGACTGGCGCGCGCTCGCGGCCCTGCCATGGATCTGGACGCCGCCCGCGTCGGCGCATAACCGGCTGCTCTCGGGGCTCTTCGACGCCGCGCACGCCAAGCCCGTGAAAGTCGCCGAGGTGGACCAGGAGCCCTCGATGCTCGATCTCGTGAAGTCGGGGGTGGGGCTCTCGCTCGCCCGCGATGCCACCGCGATCGCCGAAGCGCACGCACATGCGCTCACCATCGTCGAAGGCATTACAGTGCCCACCGAACTCACTTTCATCACGCTCGCCGCGCGCCGCGACGAGCCCACTATCGCGGCCGCGCTCAAGGCCATCGAAACGCAATGGGCGATATGAGCCGCGCTCATGAACGTGCGCGTGGCAGAGGGGTGAAACTGCGGGCGAAACTGCGGGTGTAACGGCGCGGTCACACAAGTTTTGCTAGATTCGCAATTCGCTCCGCGTTTTGCGCGCCCTATTCATCTGATGATGTACCGCGCGAATGCAGGCATGGAGGCGCGGCGCGTTCCGGGCCTCGTCCATCGTTCCCCGTTCCACAGGAGCTGTGCATGGCCCGCAATATCGAAATCAAAGCCCGCGCCCGTCATTTCGACGCCCTGCGCGAACGCGCCGCCCAACTGGCACCCGATGCGCCGCTGATCTTTCGCCAGCAGGACTTCTTCTACGACGTGCCGCGCGGACGCCTGAAGCTACGCCAGTTCGACGATGGCACGCCGCCCGAGCTGATCTTCTACCAGCGCGACGACCGTGACGGCCCGAAGGCCTCGTACTACACACGCAGCCCCGTCACCAATGCCGAGGCGATGCACTCGCTGCTCGCCACGGCGCTCACGACGCGCGGCATCGTGTCGAAGGAGCGCCACGTGTATCTGGCGGGCCGCACGCGCATCCATCTGGACCGCGTGGATGGCCTCGGCGACTTCGTCGAGCTCGAGGTGGTGCTGGGCCCCGAAGACGACGAGCAAGGCGGCGAAGCCGAAGCGCACGCCATGTTCAAGCAGCTAGGCGTGGATGAAAGCGACCTGGTGGCCGTGGCCTACGTCGATCTGCTCAACGCGCCGGCCGTGGCGGCCTGAGCAGCCGGCCACGCCCGCCTCACAGCGCCGGAATCAAGGCGCCGCCGCGCCAGGCTCCAGATGCCCGAGCGGCAGCGGGCCATTGCGCTTGAACGTCGTGAGCACGATGTTCGAGCGCACGCTGTCCACGCCGGGCACCCGCATCAGCTTCTTCATCACGAACGACGACAGCGCGTTCAGATCCGGCGCCACGATGCGCAGCAGATAGTCGGCGTCGCCCACCACGGCGTGGCATTCGAGCACCTCCGGCAGCACGTCGATCTGCTGCTGGAATTGCTCGATGATCGAATCCCCGTGGTGCTTCAACTTCAGGCTCGTGAACGCGGTCACGCCGAGGCCCAGCTTTTCGGGCCGCAGCACGACGCGATAGCCGTCGATCACCCCCGACGCCTCCAGCCGCTGCAGCCGCCTGCCGATCTGCGATGGCGAAAGCGGCACCTGCTCGCCCAGTTGCTGATGCGTGGCGCGGCCAAAGCGCTGCAAAACGTCGAGTAGCGCGAGGTCGAAATGGTCGAGGTCGAGCATGAACAAAATCCGCATTAATTAATGTATTGACGCTCGATTATTGCATACAGACGGTCATACACACCTTGAATGCGCGCATGCCGCGCCCGCTCCGCTCTACACTTGCGTATTCCCCGCATTTTTATCGGAGCGCTACGAACATGGCTGTCGCCGCCACCGCGAAGCTGCAAGAGCAGTTCGACGCGGGCCTCACGACCCGTCCCGACTTCACCATCGACCAGCCGCTCGAACGCTACGGCGCGGTCGATCACGCGGTTTGGGACCAGCTTTACCGGCGGCAGATGGCGCTGCTCGAAGGCCGCGCCTGCGAAGCGTTCATCGAAGGCGCGCAGCGCATCGGCCTGAACGTCGCGCATGTGCCGGTGTTCGACGCCGTAAGCGAACGGCTGATGGCCGCCACGGGCTGGCGCATCGTGGCGGTGCCTGGGCTCGTGCCCGAGCGCATTTTCTTCGAGCACCTGTCCCACCGCCGCTTCCCGGTCACATGGTGGATGCGCCGTCCCGACCAGCTCGATTACCTGCAAGAGCCGGACTGCTTTCACGACCTGTTCGGCCACGTGCCGCTGCTGACAAACCCCGTTTTCGCCGATGCGATCCACGCTTACGGGCAGGCCGCGCTCGCCGTGGACGAAAGCGCGCTGCCGCTGCTCGCGCGGCTCTATTGGTACACGGTCGAATTCGGCCTGATGCGCGACGCCAGCGCTGCGCATGGCGTGAAAATCTATGGCGCGGGCATCGTGTCGAGCAAGGGCGAATCGCTCTACAGTGTGGAAAGCGCCGCGCCCAACCGGCTGGCTTTCGATCTCGAGCGCGTACTGCGCACGCGTTATCGCATCGACACGTTTCAGAAGACGTATTTCGTGATCGACTCGTTCGCGCAGTTGTTCGACGCACTGGGAACGGGCATTGCCGCCCATCTCTCGGATCCCGCGCCGCTCGTTGCCGCCGCGCCCTACGCCGCTGGCGACGTGCTGCACAGCGATACGGTCTATACGCTCGGCACGCGTGAAGGCTGGCTCGACGACGGCGACGTCTGAGCGCCATCCGGCCGACACGCGAATTGCCGCACTACTGCCCGGTTAGCTCGCGCGGGTTGTCCATCCGTGAAAAAATGGCTGATCGACCTGGCGCGTTTGCCGGGCCCGGAATACACCCAGCATAGACAGGTGCCACGATGATCAATCGACTCACATCCGAAGAGCGCGCCACGCAGCTCGCCGATCTGCGCGGCTGGCATGCCGTCGCGGGCCGCGACGCCCTCCAGCGCCACTTCCGTTTCGCCGACTTCAACGAAGCCTTCGGCTTCATGACGCGCGTGGCTATCAAGGCGCAGGAAATGAACCACCATCCCGAATGGTTCAACGTCTACAACCGCGTGGAAATCACGCTTTCGACCCACGAGGCCGACGGCCTCACCACGCGCGACGTCGAACTCGCGCGCTTCATCGACTCGATCGCGCCCGGCCCCCTCGCCGCCTCGGCCTGAATGAAGATGGTGTAAGCGCTTTGCGTGCCTCGCGCGTTAAATGGAAACCCGCAAGACGCACGGCACGCACAAGCGCTGCAATGAAAGCATAATGCAGGGTATCAGGCGTCCAAACCTTCAGCTTTGAAGGCCGATTTTGAAGGATACGTAAGACTCCCAGGCAGCCCTTGCACGGGGTCTAAACGTTCCGGTGAGAAGACGTTCTGACGCTGTACAATCAGCAGCGCATACGGTCTGGAACGTGCTTCCTGCCCAACGACAACGCGAGTTCGTCGCCGCTCGAAGGCGAGCAGTTGCGCCAGAAGTCGAAACGCGAACTGCGTGCGTAAGTGCTAAACCCATTGTATTTGAGCGAATCCCATGCGACTCCTTCTGATCGAAGACGACCGCCCTATCGCACGCGGTATCCAGTCTAGCCTCGAACAAGCCGGCTTCACGGTCGACATGGTCCACGACGGCATCTTCGCCGAACAGGCACTCACGCAAAATCGTCACGAGCTCGTGATTCTCGACCTCGGCCTGCCGGGCATCGACGGCATGACGCTGCTCTCGCGCTTTCGTCAGAGCAACCGGCACACGCCGGTCATCATCCTCACTGCACGCGACGAGTTGAACGACCGCGTGCAAGGCCTCAATTCGGGCGCCGACGACTACATGCTCAAGCCGTTCGAACCGGCCGAGCTCGAAGCCCGCATTCGCGCCGTGATGCGCCGCAGCGGCCCGCACGGCGACGTGCCGCGCCCCGAAGTCTCGCTCGGCGGCGTGCGTCTGTCGGGCGTCGACCGCCGCATCTTCAACGACGACAAGCCGCTCGAGCTTTCGCCGCGCGAGTTTGCCGTGCTCGAAATGCTGCTGCTGCGTCATGGCCGCGTCGTGAGCAAGGCGCAACTGCAGGATCACCTCACGCACTTCGGCGGCGACCTCGGCGACACCGCGATTGAAGTCTACGTGCACCGCGTGCGCAAAAAGCTCGAGAGCTGCCGTGTCGAAATCGTCACGGTGCGCGGCTTCGGTTACCTGCTGCAGGAAATCCGCCAGGCCGCCTGAGGCCCCGGCGAGCCATCTGGCACTCGATTGGCGGCGCATGCCCTCATGCGCCGTCATCCCTCCTTCGCTTGCGCTTCAAGCCCGCTCACCGGAAAGCGCGGCACCGCCTTCACTCCGCCCCCGTCTTTGGCCCGTGTCTGCCTCAGGCCCGCTCACCCGCGTAAAATGGGCTCCAGTCCATGCGGCGCTCACGTCTCGAACCTGATGCGCGCGTAACCCTTCATCGCCCGAACTGTCCATGTCCCTACCGGCCGCAACGAGCCTGCGGCGCACGCTATTGCGGCGCCTCGCCGCCCCACTATCGCTGCTCGCTCTGATGAGCGGCCTGATTGCCTACTGGCTCGCGTGGCAATACACGCAGCACGTGGTCGATCGCTCGCTTGCCGACCTTGCCACCGCCATTTCGAGGCAGATCCAGATCGCCGGCCCCGAAGCGCCCGTTACCGTGCCGCCGCTTGCCCAGGCGATGTTCTCCGACCCTGTCGAGCATCTCATCTACCGCATCAGCGACGGTGAAACCGAAATCGCCGGCGACCACGACCTGCCGCTGCAAGGCACCAACGTGCGTCGCATGCACTTTGCGTATGTGTTCGAGACCCTTTACAAGGGCGTGAGCGTGCGCGTCGCTCAGGTGCGCGTGCCGCAAGCCAAAGGCAATCCCATCGTCGTGGAAGTGGGCCAGCCCGTGCATCACCGCTTTCGCATCGCGGCCGAATTCCTCGTGGCGATCATGATGCCGCTGCTGCTGCTGCTGCTCGCCGGCTGGGCGATCGTGTGGCGCGTGGTAAACCAGCAGCTCAACCCGCTCACCGATCTCGCCGACTCGCTCAATCGCCAGACGCACACCTCGCTCGAGCCCGTCGACGAAACCTTCGTGCCGGTCGAGATTCGTCCGCTCACAGGCGCGCTCAACGCGCTGCTCGGGCGCTTGAAGACCGCGCTCGACGCCCAGCGTAAATTCATCGCCGACGCCGCGCATCAGTTGCGCACGCCGCTCACGGCCGTGAAGCTGCATGCCGAGCAAGCCGTGAACGCACGCGAACCGCAAAAGGTCAGCGACGCGGTGCGCGAGTTGCGCGCCGCCGCCGACCGCGCAGTGCGGCTCTCCAACCAGTTGCTCTCGCTCGCGCGCGCGGAACCAGGCGAACAGGCCGCGCGCTTCGTGGACATCGACATGGCGGCGCTGGCCTTCGAAACCGGCGCCGAGTGGGTGCCGCGTGCGCTCGCGAGCCAGGTCGACCTCGGCTTCCAGCGTCTCGACGATCCGGAAAACGACACGCCGCTGATGGCGCGCGGCAACCCCGTGCTGCTGCACGAAGTGATCGCCAATCTGCTCGACAATGCGCTGAAGTATCTGCCGCCCGCGCGCCCCGACGGCGGACGCATTACCGTAACGGTTGCGCAGACGCTAGCCGATGGCATGCCGATGGCCGAGATCGTGGTCGAGGACAACGGCCGCGGTGTGCCGCACACGCAGCAAGCCGATCTCTTCAAGCGCTTTTTCCGCGGCGACGGGCAAACCGAAAGCGGCGTGGACAGCGGCGCGGGTCTTGGCCTCGCGATCGTGCACGACATCATGACGCTGCATCGCGGCAGCGTGCACTACGAGGACGCGCCGGAAGGCGGTGCGCGTTTTATCGTGCGCGTGCCGCTCGCGAGCCGTCCTGCATCCGATGCCGACGACGGCAAGGAAGCGAAACGCATCAAAGACTCAGCCGCTGCGGCACACGCCGAAGCAAGCGAAGCCGGCGCACCGGACGCCAGCCGCTGACCGACTCGGAACAACCGACTCCAGAAAAGATATGGGCCGCATCCGCGGCCCATATTCACATCGGCAGTTCATGACGATGCACGCGTGCACGGCCCAGCCGTGCCGGCACGTTCACTTCTTTTTCTTGCCCTTCTTCGACTTGCCGCCCTTCTCTTCGGGCGGCGCGAGCATCGTGCCACGGCACTTGCGCGCCCCGCAGCGGCATTCGTATTCGCGCTTGAGCTTCTTGGTCTGCTTCTCGTCAATCACGAGACCGTAATCGTAGAAAAGCTCCTCACCCTCGGCGATATCGCGCAGCGCATGAATGTAGACGTGACCGTCGATCTCCTCGGCTTCGCAGTTCGGCGCGCACGAATGATTGATCCAGCGCGCGCTGTTGCCTTTGACCTTGCCGTCGATCACGTCGCCGTCGTCGAGCGCGAAATAGAAGGTGTGATTCGGTTCGTCGGGATTATGCGGATGACGCCGCAATGCTTCCTTCCACGAGATGCGTTCGCCCTTGTATTCGATCAGCCGTTCGCCGGCCTCGATTGCACTGGCCGCAAATACGCCCTTGCCGTGCACGCCCGATTGGCGCACGACGATCCTGCGTACACTCATTGAAGAATCCTTGTGTAGTCATGCCACGCAAACGCGGCGCCTTGTCGGCGCCGCGCTCGTGAGCACGCGTTCATTCGAAAGGCCCTGAAACCCTGAAGACCCTATAGGCGCGCTGCAACCGGCATCGTACACGTTCGCGCCTCGTTCGTTCAACTCGCGTGGCGCTTGCCGGTGCAGCATTCGGCGCCGCGCATTCAACGTTGACCGAGCGTCGTCTCGCCGAAGAGCGTCTTGTGCTCGCGAGGCTGCGAGCGCCAGTACTGCGGCGGCGCGTTCACGCTCGCGCCGAGTTGCGCGGCGGCGTGCCATGGCCAGCGCGGATCGTAGAGCATCGCGCGCGCCATCGCGATCATGTCGGCGTCGCCCGCTTCGAGAACTTGATTGGCCTGCAGCGCGTCGGTGATGAGTCCCACCGCGATCGTGTTCACGCCGGTTTCCTGCTTGACCTTGCGCGCGAACGGCACCTGATATCCGGGCTCGAGTGGAATCTTCTGCAACGGTGAGACACCGCCCGACGATACGTCGATCCAGTCCGCACCACGCGCCTTGAGCGCCTGCGCGAACACGACCGTGTCCTCGGGCGTCCAGCCGCCGTCGACCCAGTCGGTCGCCGACACCCGCACGCCAACCGGGCGATCGTCGGGAAACTCCGCGCGCACCGCGTCGAACACTTCGAGCGGAAAGCGCATGCGGTTTTCGCGCGATCCGCCGTATTCGTCGCTGCGCTGGTTGGCGATCGGCGAGATAAATTGATGGAGCAGATAGCCATGCGCCGCGTGAACTTCGAGCGCGTCGATGCCAAGCCGCGCTGC
The DNA here is from genome assembly GCF_000785435.2 of Paraburkholderia sacchari. Lineage (GTDB taxonomy): Bacteria > Pseudomonadota > Gammaproteobacteria > Burkholderiales > Burkholderiaceae > Paraburkholderia > Paraburkholderia sacchari. Next base: position 227,667 of record NZ_JTDB02000002.1, read on the forward strand.
ACGCCGCGCCGTCGCCGCAAACGCATTGCGCACCCGGTTCAGTCCTGCCGTATCGAGCGCGAGCGGGGGCGTTTCACCGTCCTTGTGCGGCAGATCGGAAGGCGCGTGCGGCAACCATCCGCCATCGGCTACGGAAATCAGCTGACCGCCTTCCCAGGGCACACGGCTCGATGCCTTGCGCCCCGCGTGCGAAATTTGCATGGCGATGCGAATCGGCGAATAGCGGCGGATGGCGGCAATCACCGGTTCGAGCGCGGCTTCGGTCACGTCGTCCCAGAGGCCGAGATCGGCTGGCGTGATGCGGCCGTCCGGCTCTACGGCCGTCGCTTCGATACACAGCATCGCCGCACCCGAAAGCGCGAGATGGCCAAGGTGGATCATGTGCCAGTCGGTGGCCTCGCCTCGCACGGCCGAGTATTGACACATCGGCGACACGACAATGCGATTGGCGAGCGTCACGTCACGCAGTTCGAGCGGAGTGAAGAGCTTGCTCATGGGAGGAGTGCGAACGGTGGTGGGAGCGTTCGAGAATAGCACGCGCCTCTGACAGGCGCTGACGGCGCCTCAGGGCTGCTTCGCGGGTGCGTTGATGCTCGCGTGATCGGCGGCGTCGAGCCATTCGCCGAACATGCGGCTCGCCTGCGCCTCGAGCGTCGGGCCGTGTTGCGCGGTCTGCGCGCGCAGCAGATTGACGTCGATGCCCGCCGCATCGATCTCGGCGGCATTGCCGATCAGCCAGGGCTCGAACCGGTCGGCGCGCACTTCGGGATGGCATTGCAGGCCGAGCACATGCGAGCCCCACGAAAACGCCTGGTTTTCGCACAGCGGCGTGGAGGCGAGACGCGTCGCGCCTTGCGGCAGATCAAACGTATCGCCATGCCAGTGCAGCATCGACGTGACAGCGCCATCGACATGCCGCAGCGGCGAGGCGCGACCCGCGTCGGTGAGCGTGAGCGGCGTCCAGCCGATTTCCTGATGACCGGACCCGTAGACGCGCGCGCCGAGCACGCGCGCGATGAGCTGGGCCCCGAGGCAAATGCCGAGCGTGGGCAAACCCGCAGTAATGCGCTTTTCGATCAGTCCGGCGATGGGCGCGAGAGTGGGATAGCGAGCGTCGTCGCAGGCATTGATGGGGCCGCCGAGGATCACCATCAGCGAAGCCGACATGGGATTGAGCGCGCCAACGCGCGCAAAGCCCACGTCGACATAACGCACCGGACGGCCACGATCGCCGAGCACCCGCTCGAAGCTGCCGAGGTCCTCGAAATATACGTGGCGGATGGCCAATACTTCGCGATTCATCGGCAAATCCTTGGGGTCTGCTACACAATGCAACACCTCGCGCGAGCGGCATGCATGCCGCCATCGCACGATAAGCACACGCTAGAGCACGCACCTGCGTGCAACGATCAAACGCGAAGACGACCGCGCGCACGGTCGAACCGGATACTTCTGGCGACTTCTGCCGAAGTGCAGCCGCAGAACCCTGCGACGTCACGTGACGCCGCACGGTCCGCGGAACCCCGCACCATTACGCCGCGAAGATCTTCCAGTTCTTTTTCTGCGTTGTCGCGTCGGCTTCCGCGTACACCGAGCAATCGAGACGCACGTCGGTGTCGGACATGTCGATGTTGAGCAGCCCGCAATGATGCGGCGTCTTCTTCGGGTTCTTGCTCGGCTCGAAGTGCGCGCAGGTCAGACACATGCGGTGCTGCGGCATGGCTTCCTGCGACTCCAGCACGTAGACCGTCTTGAGCAGTGTGCGGTAGACCGCCGCCTGCTCGTCGGCGCGCAGCGTGCCGACGGCCTTCGAGAGGAAGTCAGGCCATTGCGCGGCCTTCTTCGCGGCCGTGCGGCCACGCGCGGTGAGACGCACCGCAAGCGCGCGGCCGTCGTCGAGCGCGCGGCGCTTTTCGACGAGACCCTTGGTTTCAAGCGTGCTTACCGCATCGCTGGTCGTGGCGGCAGTCAGTGCCGTCTCGCGGGCGATCTCGCCGAGGCGCATCGGCCCCTTGCGCTGCATCAGCAGCACGAGAATTTCACCCTGGGTCGGCGTAAGTCCCGCCCCTTCGGCCCAGTCCCACGCCTGGCTCCGCATTGCCGTGCTCAGTCGCAGCAGGCTATGGGTCACCCGCCCGGCTGCCTGCTCTCCGTATACGCCTTCGCTCATAGTCTTTCGCTGGTTATTTGGCAGCTTGCGCTGCATCGTCAGCCGCCGCACAAACTGGCGACCTTGTGGGAAAGTTCGCGCCCGACCTCTAGGAATCCTCCTGGAGATCGACCACACCATCTCAAAAAAATCCTGCTTCGCTGGCGCAAAAACGCCCGCCGCACACAGTCATTCCATCTCTCGCCTCGCAGGTCCGAAGCGCCCTTCCCAACCTCGCGCCTGCGCAGCAAACCGACATTCTATGCGAGAGTGGAGAATCGCACAGCTAACTTATCCAACGCGAATTGTGGATAACCGGTTAGTAAGTACGCCATTGTCTGTGCATCGATGCTTGATGTGGCCCAACTCCGGGCGCTGCCGATACCTGGTTATCCCTGATTTTTTCCGACACCGCAAGCGGAGTCTACCTGCTCTGCGTGTGCGCAGGCCCTTGAGTTTTCAGGCATTTTGGCGCTTTCTCGCCGGGAATGGGGTACCTCGCCAGCAACGATTAACTCCGTTTGCGCGAGCATCAAAAAAATAAGAACCCCTTGGTATCTTACCTGGGACAAAAAAATCTTTTTTTCACTCAGCGCAACGTATCGCGGGTGCCCAAAAACGCGAAGGCAGCTCGCTAGCTGCCCTCTTTCTCCTGCTTTTTAGGGGTCCGACGTTGCCTGGACGGCACGCGCGCTCATGCGCGCCAGCGCAAACATTGCTGCCGCACTGCCTCGTGCAGCGACTTTTCCTCGGCGACCACGCCGCGCAGCCAAGTCGCATCGTTGGTCTGGGCGCGCGCAATCGTGCCGATTTCGGCGAGCGCGCGCGTGGAGCCGAGCGCTTCGCCATGCGGCGCAATCTTGTCGAGCGTGGCCAGAATGTCTTCGGAGATGGTGCGGCGCTCGCCCGTCTGCGGATTGACGCAAGTCCCGGCGAGGCCAAAACGGCACGCCTGGAAGCGGTTGAAGGTGTAGACGAGGTAGTCGTCTTCGCGCGGCTGGATCGGCCGGTCGGTCAGCAGATGGCGCGCGAGCGTCTGGATATAGCAGGCAATCGCCGCCGCGCGCTCGACCGAGAGCGGCGTGTCCATGACGCGCACCTCGATCGTGCCGAAGCCGGGTTTCGGGCGGATGTCCCAGTAGAAGTCTTTCATGCTGTTGACGACGCCCGTGTGCACCATCTTCGAGAAATACTCCTTGAACTCCTCCCAACTGAGCATGAACGGCGCGCGGCCCGAGAGCGGAAACGCGAACACGGAATTCAGCCGTGCCGAATGAAATCCGGTGTCGACGCCCTGCACATACGGCGACGATGCCGAGAGCGCAATGAAATGCGGAATGAAGCGCGAGAGCGAGTGCAGCAGGAACAGTGCGCTATCGGCGTCCGGACAGCCGATATGCACGTGCTGGCCGAACACCGTGAACTGCTTCGCGAGATAGCCGTACAGCTCCGAAAGATACTGAAAGCGCGGCGTATCGACGATGCGCCGGTCGCTCCACTGCTGAAACGCATGCGTACCGCCGCCGCACAGGCCCACGTTCAGGCGGTCGGCGGCCGTAACCAGTACGTCGCGAATCTTGCGCAGGTCCGCCACGGCCTGCTCGTGATGCGTGCAGATGCCGGTGGAGAGTTCGATCATGCTTTCGGTGATCTCGGGCGTAATGTTGCCCGGAATCTCCTGATCCTTGATGAGGCGCATGAGATCGCTGCCCGCCTTGGTCAGATCGTAGTCGTGCGTGTTGACGACCTGCATTTCGAGTTCTACGCCGAACGTGAACGGCTTCGAATCGACAAAAGTTTCCAGTGACATGACATCCCCTCTTTCGGCCGCGCCGGGTATGGCTGCCGATCGAGTCGGCGCATGACGCGGCGGGCGGTGTTTCCTGGCGGCCGAGGCCGCCGCATTCATTCTTCGCCGCGCTCGCCGACAAGCGCGAGCGCGCGGTAAACGAGCCACGGCCCGAGCAATTGCAGCACCACGATCGCGCACATCATGATCGCGCGCAGGCGCGGATCGAACGACGGATAAAGATCGTAGGTGTCCTCCACAAGCACGAGAGCGAGAGCGGACATGGGCGTCAGCGCAAGACCGAGCGCGACGCCCTGCTTCCATTCGAGCCCGCTCGGCTTCGCGAAGATCAGCACGCCGACGAGTTTCGCCACGAGCCGCGCGATGATGAGCCCAGCCGCAGCCACGCCGCCGACGAGAATGTAATGCCATTCGAAAGTGGTTAGCGTGAGCACGAAGAGGATCACCGTGAGCAGCCAGCCGGCCGTGCCGAAATGCTGCGGCCACAACTGCGGCCGCACCTCGAGATTCTTCACGATGATGCCGGCAGCCAGCAGGCTCAGAATGGTCGAGAGCTTGAGCAGATGCGCCACGGCAATCGCGAGCAGCACGAGGCCGAACAGCGCGACGAACGAATGCTCGTCCTGCGGGCTCAGGCGGCGGTAGAACATCATGCAGGCGTGCGCAAGCACCCAGGCGACGATGATCGAGCCCACCAGCAAATAGAGCGGCTGAAGGACGGTGGCAAAAACGTTGCCGTAAATTTCCTGGTGCAGCCAACCCGAAGCGAGCTTTTCGATCACGACCGCATACATGCTGTTGAGCGCCGTGAGCGTGAGCAGGCGCTGCGTGACCTGGCCTTCGGCGCGCAACTCGGTCTTGAGCTGGATCACCATCGCGGGCGAAGTCGCCATGGCAATCGATGCCACGACGATGGCGACGATCGCCGGCACAGAAAGAAATAGCAGCACGACGAGCACGAGCACGAAGGTCAGCGTGGCTTCGGCGAGGCTCGAGAGAATGATCCAGGGATTGCGGCGGATCCAGCGCAAGTCGAGCCGGCTGCCGAGCTCGAACAACAACAGGCCGAGCGCGACATCGAGCAGCGGCCGCGAGGCATCGGCCGCATTGCCGCCGATCACGCCGAAGCCGGCCGAACCGGCAATCAGCCCGATGACGGCGTAGCTCGAAATGCGCGGCAGCCGCCAGGCGCGATAACACAGCTCGCCGACAAGGCCGGCGGCGAGCAGCGCAAGCCCTGCCCAGAATATGCCGTCTGGCTGCAACGGCCAGGCGGGAAAGAACGAAAACGCCGACTTCATCGTAGTGGCTTCTCCTTGGCAGAACATCTTGCATGGGATCGGACCGGGCGCGGCGCCAAACACCTGACACTTCGCGCCCGGCACACGGTCAAGCCGCATGCGCTGACAGACGAGGCGCGCAGGCTCGCAACCTGATGAGGGTGGCAGCCAGACACGACGGACAACAGCGGGAAAGCTCTGCGCCGGCGCCGCACAGGCGGCGAACAGCCGGCACGGGCGCGTCCTGTGTGGAGTGTCAGCGCCCGCAATGGGTGAACGAACGCTGCCGACCTTCCTGAGCAATCAGATTCAGGACATGCGCCATCCGTTCCTTGGACGCGTCGGCCGTCTGTAGCGGCGCATGACGCGGAAAAGAACGGCGATTGTGCCATAGCTTTTTTGCAGTTGTCCCGCTTTGCCGGCAAAGCTTGGGGAAGCCGGTAAATGCGTCCGTTTTCGGCTGACTTTATCGACAATAAGGAAAAAATGACCGTTTGGCCAGTGCGGCGGCAAGGCCGTTCAGAACAGCGCGGTAGCACGTTGGGCGTGTTCCAGACCGATGGCGATGGCTTTGGGTTTACGGTTTACCGTATGTATACGTAGTAGAAGTTAACAAAGGCGTGACTTTGCTGTGGATAACCCCTGTATACCTATGTGAATCATCGGCTTGGCGCTCGGACAACCACGCGCGAAGTGTGTGAGATGCGCTCGGGTATCGAAGAGTAACTTTTGGGCCATGAACGAGGGCTGCCGGGTTACCCCGTTTACGTCCACATCGCGTCCACACTGGATTTACCTACAATTCGCGCACTTATCCACAGGTCTGGGTGAATAACCGTATTGGTCAGGTTATTGGCGCGAGGCTAGAGGCTGCGCTGGCGCAGGGCGCGCTGGAGAAAGCGTGCGGGATCGACCTGCTCGGCAAGCTCCCGCTCGATTGGCCACGGTTCGCCTTCGAGCTGCGAGGCGATGAGCTCGGCGCCTAGCGCGGCCCAGACGAGCCCGCGCGAACCGAACGCGAACGCGCCATAAAGACCTGGCGCGCGCGGCAAGTCGAGCGGCCATGCGCCGGAAAGCCGCTGTGCGTCGCGGCGTGCCGCAGCTTCGTCGCCGAGCGGGCCCAGCATGGGCAGGCGGTCGCTCGTGACGCAGCGCAAAGCCACGCGGCCTCGCCAGACCCGTTGATGCGAAGAATCCTGGGCCGAGGCGGCCATGGCTTCAGCCGCGGTGGCTTGCAGGCCCGGCAGCATGCGTGCGACGCGCTCCATATTTTCGATGTGGCCGGCTTCGCGCAGCGCCGTGTCGGTGTCGTCGACTTCGTAGGTGGCGCCGGTGAGCGTTACGCCGCCTGGCAGCGGCACCGCGTAGCCGTCGCCGATCACGGGCACGCGCAAGCCCGAGAGCGGGCTTGCGTCGAGCAGCGTGAGCTGGCCGCGCACGCTGCGTGTGGGAGCGAAGTCGAGCGCCGCAGCGCGCGCGGCATCGTGCGCGTTTGCGAAGATCACCCCGCCGGCTTGCGCGACGAGCGAGCCGCTTTCATCGAAGACTTGCCAGGTGTCGCCGGCGCGTGCGATGCGCGCGACTTGCACGCCGTAACGCAGATCGACTCGCGCATTCGGGAAGGCGCTTGCGGCAGCAAGCTGCGCTCGGCACAGCGAAGCCGGGTCGATCGCGCCGCCGCGCGGATAGAACCAGCCGCCCTGCGCTAGCGCGACGCCGGCAATCGACTCGGCCTCTGCGCGGTCGACGCCACGCACGAATTCCTCGGGATAGCCAAACGATGCGAGCGCCGCGGCCACGGCCTGCGATTCGTCGTCCGCGGCAAGATGCAGGAGTCCTGCGTGCGAGCGCACCGGCGCCTCGAATGCGCCCTGCCCGCACGCTTGCGCAGCGGCGTCGAGCGCGGCCCAGCGCCGCAATGCGTAGAGAAACCCTGCGCGCGTGATGCGTGACGCGCTGCTGTCGTCGCGCGAAACGAGCGGATGAAACACGCCGGCCGGGTTGCCCGAGGCCTCGCGGGCAGGCGCTGCGTGCCGCTCGATCAGCGTGACATGCCAGCCGCGCGCCGCGAGTCGCTCGACTAGCGCGCTGCCCGCAAGCCCGGCGCCGATCACCACCGCGTGCCGGTCGGCGAGTTGCAGCGGCAGCGGCGGTTCGTAACGCCGCACGCGCCAGCGTGGCGCGAAGCGGCCAACCAGCATCGTCCACTTGGTTCCGAAGCCGGCGGTCTTGCGATATTCGAAGCCGTTTTGTTCGAGCGCGCGCTTGACGTCGCCGGCGCTGCTCCATGTTGCGAAGGTCGCCTCTTCGCCGGCCACGCGCGCGAGTGCCTTGAAGATCGCCGGCGACCAGAGTTCGGGATTTTTCGCGGGGGCAAAGCCGTCTAGATAGATGGCGTCCGCGCGCAGCCACATTTTGGGAAGCGTCTCGAGTGCGTCGCCGAATACCAGCGTGAGCGTGACGCGTCCGCCTTCGAATTCGATCCGGTGTGTGCCGGGTACAAGCATCGGCCAGGCATCGACGAGTTCGTGCGCGAGGCGCGCGATCGAGGTACCCGTAACCTGGGAAGCGTGGGGTGCGTGCGCAACCACCGCGTCGAGCGCCGCGCGCAGATCGTCGCGCGAAAACGGATGCTTCTCCACCGACACGAAATGCAGACGCTCGCAGCGCGCGGGCGCGTTGCGCCACGCTGCCCAGGTTGCGAGAAAGTTCACGCCCATGCCGAAACCCGTCTCGAGCACGGTGAAAATGCGCTTGCTCTGCCAGCGCCCGGGCAGGTCGTTGCCGCGCAAAAACACATAATCGGCCTGCTCGAAGGCGCCAAAAGTGCTGTGATAGACGTCGTCGAAGCGTGGCGAATACGGCTTGCCGTCTTCGCGAAACGCGAGCGTGGCGGGGATCAGTGTGGCGGTCATGGCTTTCGCGTTGGCGGGAAACGGCGGGTCTCGAAGCGCGGGGTGCGCCAGCAAAGGCCCGTGGGCATTGGGTTTGCGGGCACAAAGCGTTGGCGCGGCGCAACGCCGGAAGCGTCAAATTTGCTGGTGCTGCGCCGTCGCAGTGCCATTTTTTGCATGCGGCGGACGTCAAAAAAGCAGGCAGTCACGCAAAACCCCGCGCAAACCCCTCTAAATCTTCGAAACCCTTGTCGTTATTGGGTTTGCGCTGCGCTATCATAGCAAGCGCCGCCCAGGGAAGCGGCAGCGCGGACGTCGCGGGCCTGCATGGCCGTCGCAACGAAATCATGCCGGGGTGCTCCGGCTCCGTAGCTGCTCGACGGCGCGGCACGCGACCGTATAATCGGCGCGTTCGCGCTGTTCGTGTCAACCTAAACACAGAAAGGAACTTCTCAATGAATAAACAGGAACTGATCGACGCCGTCGCAGCACAGACGGGCGCTAGCAAGGCACAAACCGGCGAAACGCTGGATACGCTCCTCGAAGTGGTCAAGAAGGCTGTGTCGAAGGGTGACGCGGTTCAGTTGATCGGCTTCGGCAGCTTCGGTTCGGGCAAGCGCGCGGCACGTACCGGCCGCAACCCGAAGACCGGCGAAACTATCAAGATTCCCGCAGCCAAGACCGTCAAGTTCACGGCTGGCAAGGCGTTCAAGGACGCCGTCAACAAGCGCTAAGACATTGCCGCTTTAAGTTGACACCCGCCCCTGGCGGGTTTTTTTTCGTCCGCCGGGTGCGCAAACCCGGCGCGCTCAGTCGTGGCGGTGGACGATTTCTCCCTCGCCGTCGTGGTCGTGATCGTCATCATCGTCGAATTCCCACGACGGGAACGGATCGGCGTACGCCTGCCAGGCGTCGGGGCCCGCGGCATATTCCGCGTCTGTCAGAAGGCATGCGTCGAGCGTTGCCTGCCACGCATCGCGGTCGATATCGACGCCGATCATCACCAGCTCCTGGCGCCGGTCGCCGATGCGCGCGTCGTTCGCGTCGCCGAACCAGTCGGCCGCGATTTCCTTTTCGAGCTCGGCGTCCTGTGGCCAGTCCTCGCGCGGCTGCGCCGCCCACCAGGTGCCGGCCGGACCATGGCGGCAGACGCCGCCTGCCTGCGACAGCGAGCCCGCCACGTCGTTGCGCGTCGCGAGCCAGAAGAAGCCCTTCGAGCGCAGCACGCCCTTCCACTCCTGGTTGAGCAGCGCCCACAGACGCTCGGGATGGAACGGCTTGCGCGCCCGATAGACGAAGTTGCCGATGCCGTATTCATCGGCTTCGCTGTGGGCGTGGTGGGATGCGCCGCCGTCGTCATGGTCGTGATCGTGCTCATGCAGCGAGGTTAGCCAGCCCGGCGCGCTCGCGGCTGCGTCGAAGTCGAAGCGGCCCGTATTGAGCACCTCGGCAAGCGGCACCTGGCCGTGGCGGCTCACCACCTGCACCGCGCGCGGATTGATGCGCGCGAGTATGTGCTGCAGGCGCGCGAGTTCGTCGGCGCTCACGAGGTCGGCCTTGTTGAGCACGAGCACGTCGCAGAATTCCACCTGCTCGATCAGCAATTCGACGATCGTGCGGTCGTCGGTGTCGCTCGCCGCCACGCCGCGCTCGGCGAGCGGATCGGCGCTCGCATAGTCGCGCAGGAAGTTGAAGGCGTCCACGACCGTCACCATCGTGTCGAGCCGCGCGATGTCGGCGAGCGTCGTGCCGTCTTCATCGGCGAAGGTGAAGGTTTCGGCGATGGGCATGGGCTCGGCGATGCCGGTCGACTCGATCAGGATGGCGTCGAACCGCTGGCCGGCCTGCGCGGGGTCGGCGAGCCGCCGGATTTCGGCGAGCAGGTCGTCGCGCAGCGTGCAGCAAATGCAGCCGTTGGACAGTTCGACGAGCCGCTCCTCGACATGCGAGAGCGCGGCGGCGTCGCGCACGAGCGACGCGTCGATGTTGACGGCGGCGAGGTCGTTGACGATCACGGCCACGCGCAGGCCGGCGCGGTTCGCGAGGACGTGGTTGAGCAACGTGGTCTTGCCCGCGCCCAGAAACCCGGAGAGCACGGTGACGGGCAGTGGCTGCTGATTCATTGCGATGTGAGATAAAGAAAGGCGGGAATCGGGCCGCGCGCGGCCGCGCGGCGCAAGCCTGCATTTTGCACCATGCGCGCGCGCTGCGCTGACAGTGCGCGTGCTAGCCCCGCGCCGGCAGGGCGGCCGGAACTGTGCCGCTCAGCGTGGCGCCAGGCGTGCCGCTCAGGGCATCAGTTTCCATTTGCGCAAGATAGCCGCGATCTGCTGTGCATACCGGTCGCGCAACGCCGGCGTTTCGGAGTGGTAGGCGCCCACGGCAGCCCAGGTGTTGCCGTATTTGTTCATCTTTTGGCGCAAATGCCAGGCGGCGATATAGACGTTTTTGCACGGCTGCATGAGCGTGCTGGACGAAATGCCGTATTGCGCAAGCGTGGGCAGATGAATCGAGTTGATCTGCATCACACCATAGTCCACCGAACCATTCGTATTCCTGTGCAATGCATCAGGCGTGTTGTGCGATTCCTGCCAGGCGATGGCGCGCAGAATGAGCGGATTGACCTTCTGGTAGCGGGCCGCCTCGTCGAAACAGTCCGCGCGCGCCGGCGTGCTCGCGAACGCGGCGAGCATCAGGACAGCGACGGTCGTGGCGGATACAACCTTTTTCATGGGAAGGTCGAGAGACGTTGCGGAAAGCCGGAGCGCAGGCCTGTCTTGCCCTATGTGGGGGAAACCCGGGCTTGCGTTGCCTGCTCCGGGTAGGGTGCGCCGTGGATCGCCCGTATCATACCGGCGGACGAAGTCGCGTCAATACAACCGGATAGCACATCGGCCGGGAGCGAGGCGAAAGGCGAGGATCCCTGTCGTGCGGTGGCGCGATTTCCTTCCCGGAATGGCTTCCAATCCTTTCAGAATGTTTCCCCATGCCGGCGGAAGTTAGAGTAAATCCCCAGACGCAATCTCTTTGTGACAAATTCGACACGAAAAGCTGCTACTGTTGCACTTTTTGCTGGCCGTCGATTGCCGGGTTGAGGAGCGTCGGCGGGGCCGCCGCAGTCGCCAGGCTGCCCGGCCTGAAATCATGCGGCGGCCATAGCAAGCACGTTGAGCACGATAAGTACGACCGGCCGGCGGCGTCCCTCCCTGGCCTCGAAATGATACCCATGAGAAGAAATCGTATGGCTTTGCGCCGCGTCGCCAGGGCGCTGCTCGTAAGCGGGCTGATGGCGGCGCAACTCGCGCACGCCCAGGTCACGCTTAACTTCGTCAACGCCGACATCGATCAGGTGGCGAAGGCCATCGGCGCGGCCACCGGCAAAACGATCATTGTCGATCCGCGCGTGAAGGGCCAGCTCAATCTCGTATCCGAGAACCCGGTGCCCGAGGATCAGGCGCTCAAGACGCTGCAATCGGCGCTGCGCATGCAGGGCTTCGCGCTCGTGCAGGACCATGGCGTCCTCAAGGTCGTGCCCGAGGCCGACGCCAAGCTCCAGGGCGTGCCGACCTACGTGGGCAACACGCCCGCGGCGCGCGGCGACCAGGTGGTCACGCAGGTGTTCACGCTGAAGCACGAGTCGGCGAACAATCTGCTGCCTGTGCTGCGCCCGCTTATTTCGCCGAACAACACCATCGCCGCGTATCCGGGCAACAACTCGCTTGTCGTGACCGACTATGCGGACAACGTGCGCCGCATCGCCTCGATCATCGCCGGCGTGGACACGGCCGCGGGCCAGCAGGTGCAGGTGGTGCCGCTGCGCAATGCCAACGCGCTCGACATCGCGCCGCAAATTTCGAAGATGCTCGATCCGGGCTCGATCGGCGCCTCGGATCCGTCGCTGAAGGTTTCGGTCGTGGCCGACCCGCGCACCAACTCGCTGATGCTGCGCGCCTCGAACGCGCAGCGTCTGACCGCGGCCGCGCAACTGGCGAAGCAGCTCGACGCGCCCACGAGCATGCCGGGCAATATGCACGTCGTTCCGCTGCGCAACGCCGACGCGGTGCAGCTTGCCAAGACCCTGCGCGGGATGCTGGGCAAAGGCGGGAACGAATCGTCGTCGGGCAATAGCGCGAATTCGTTCAACCAGAACTCCGGCGGCAGCGGTGGCGGTGGCGGCGGCTACGGCAACACCTCGACCGGGCTTTCCGGCACCCCGCCGCTGCCCAGTTCGCTCGGCGGAGGCAGCGGCATGTCGTCGGGCAATTCGCTGACTGGCGGCGCGTCCGGCGGCAGCAACGCCGATTCGCAGTTCTTCGGCGGCGACAAGGACAAGGGCGACGAGAATCAGCCCGGCGGCATGATCCAGGCCGATGCGGCAACCAACTCGTTGATCATCACGGCGTCGGATCCGGTGTACCGCAATCTGCGCACCGTGATCGACCAGCTCGATGCGCGGCGCGCGCAGGTCTACATCGAAGCGCTGATCGTCGAGCTCAATTCGAACACCAACGCCAACCTCGGTATCCAGTGGCAGATCGGCAATAGCAACGTGGTGGCCGGAACCAACCTCGCGACCGGCTCCGGCAACAGCATCATCAACCTGACGGCGGCGGCGGCGGCCAGCGCCGCCACCGGCGGCCTCTCGGGCCTCGTGACCGGCTCGGCCATCCAGCAGGGCCTGAACGTGGGCTGGATCCACAATATCTTCGGTGTGCAGGGGCTCGGCGCGTTGCTGCAGGCACTCTCGCAGACGAGCGACGCCAACGTGCTGTCCACGCCTAACCTCATCACGCTCGACAATCAGGAAGCGAAGATCGTCGTCGGCACGAACGTGCCGATCCAGACCGGCACGTATTCGAACCTCACGAGCGGGTCGACGAGTTCGGCGTTCAACACCTACGATCGCGTCGACGTTGGCCTGACGCTGCATATCAAGCCGCAGATCACCGACGGCGGCATCCTCAAGCTGCAGCTCTACACCGAAGATTCGGCAATCGTGACCGGCACGACCAACGCGACGACCAATCCGGCCGGCCCGAACTTCACCAAGCGTTCGATCCAGTCGACCGTGCTCGCCGACAACGGCGAGATCATCGTGCTAGGCGGCCTGATGCAGGATAACTACCAGGTCAGCAACAGCAAGGTGCCGCTGCTTGGCGACATCCCGTGGATCGGCCAGCTGTTCCGCTCGGAAAACAAGACGCGCCAGAAAACCAACCTGATGGTGTTCCTGCGCCCGGTGATCATCAATGATCGCAATACGGCGCAGGCGGTCTCGTCGAACCGCTACGACTACATTCAGGGCGTGACGGGCGCGTACCGGTCCGATAACAACCTGATCAAGGACCGGGACGACCCGGTGGTGCCGCCGATGCCGCTTGGCCCGAACGAAGGCGGATCAGCGCTGAACCTGTTCGATCTCGACAAGATGCGGCGCGATCAGGCAACGGGCACGGCGTCCGCGCCCGCCGCCGCCCCCGCTAACGCCACGCAGATGCAGCCGGCGTATCAGCAGCAAGGCGCTCCGTCGCAAGCCGTGTCGCCCCAATACGCGCCGCCGCAATCGTCGCCGGTGCAACAGCCGCTCACTGGCCAGAGGGTGCAGCCTTGAGCATGACCGATCCGGCCCGCCCGTCCCCGGCCGCCGCGCGCGATGGCGCCACGCCGCGCGAGGCGCCCTCGCCCGTTGCCGCGCGGCTCGTGCCGTACGGCTTCGCGCGCAGCGGCCAGATCCTCGTCGCGCAGCAGCACGCCGACGGGCTCGAGGTGTGGATCAGCGAGCGCACCACGGGTGCCGCGATTGCCGAAATCGCGCGCAATTTCGGGGCGTTTTCGCTCGTGCGCATTCCCGCGGACGAACTCGCCCAGGCGATCAACCAGGCCTACGCGCGCCAGGACGGCAGCGCGGCGCAGGTGGTGGGCGAAGTGGAAGGCGAAGTCGATCTCTCGCGCCTGATGCAGGACATTCCCGAGGTGGAGGACCTGCTCGAATCCGAAGACGACGCGCCGATCATCCGCATGATCAACGCGCTGCTCACGCAGGCGGCGCGCGAGCAGGCCTCCGACATTCATATCGAGCCTTTCGAGAATGCCTCGGTGGTGCGCTTTCGCGTGGACGGCACGCTGCGCGACGTCGTGCGGCCGAAGAAGGCGCTCCACGGTGCGCTGATTTCGCGTATCAAGATCATGGCTCAGCTCGACATCGCCGAAAAACGCCTGCCGCAGGACGGCCGCATCACGCTGCGCGTGGGCGGGCGTCCCGTGGACGTGCGCGTTTCCACGCTGCCCACGGGCCATGGCGAACGCGCGGTGCTGCGTCTGCTGGAAAAGGACGCGCAGCGCCTGAATCTCGAGGCGCTCGGCATGGCCGCCGACACGCTCAAGCAGTTCGACCAGCTGATCGCCAAACCGCACGGCATCGTGCTCGTGACGGGGCCAACCGGCTCGGGCAAGACCACTACGCTTTATGCGTCGATGTCGCGGCTCGAGACCACCACGACCAACATCATGACCGTCGAGGACCCGATCGAGTACGACCTCGCGGGCATCGGCCAGACCCAGGTGAACGAGCGCATCGGCATGACTTTCGCGCGCGCGCTGCGCTCGATTCTGCGTCAGGACCCCGACATCATCATGATCGGCGAAATCCGCGACCTCGAAACCGCGCAGATCGCCGTGCAGGCTTCGCTCACGGGCCACCTCGTGCTCGCCACGTTGCATACCAACGACGCGGCCTCGGCGGTCACGCGTCTGACCGACATGGGCGTGGAGCCTTATCTGCTGGCTTCCTCGCTGCTCGGCGTGCTCGCGCAGCGTCTCGTGCGGCAACTGTGCCCGCACTGCAAGGAAGAACGCCTCGAAGACGATGGGCGCAAGCGCTGGCATCCGGTCGGCTGCGACCGCTGCGGCCATTCGGGTTACTCGGGCCGGCGCGGCGTGTACGAGCTGCTCACCATCGACGAGCCGATCCGCAACCTCATTCACCGCAATGCCGCCGATGCCGAGATCTTCACCGCAGGCCGCGCGCAGGGCATGCGCACGCTGCGCGACGACGGCGAGCGCTGGCTCGACGCGGGCACGACCTCGCTCGAGGAAGTGCTGCGCGTGACGGGCGGCGCGTAAAGCGGCCAGGCGAAGGCAAGGAAGACGATGCCGGCATTCCGTTTCGAAGCGATCGACGCCGCGGGCAAGGCGCAAAAAGGCGTGCTCGACGCGGACAGCGCGCGCAGCGCGCGTGCGCAGTTGCGCGGCCAGGGCCTCACGCCGCTCGTGGTCGAGCCGGCGGCGACCCGCACGCGCGGCGCGCGGGCCCAGCGCCTCGCGCTCGGGCGGCGTCTCTCGCAGCGCGAGCAGGCGATTCTCACGCGCCAACTCGCAAGCCTTTTGGTGGCGGGGCTGCCGCTTGGCGAAGCGCTCGCGGTGCTCACCGAGCAAGCCGAGCGCGACTACATTCGCGAACTGATGGCCGCGATTCGCGCCGAGGTGCTGGGCGGCCACTCGCTCGCCAACGCGCTCGGGCAGCATCCGCGCGACTTTCCCGACATCTACCGCGCGCTCGTCGCGGCGGGCGAGCACACCGGCAAGCTCGGCATCGTGCTGTCACGCCTCGCCGACTACATCGAGCAGCGCAACGCGCTCAAGCAGAAGATCGTGCTGGCCTTCACCTACCCGACGATCGTGACGATCATCGCGTTCGGCATCGTCACGTTCTTGCTGAGCTATGTGGTGCCGCAGGTCGTGAACGTGTTCGCCAGTACGAAGCAGCAGTTGCCGTTTCTGACCATCGTGATGATGGCGCTTTCGGGTTTCGTGCGGCAATGGTGGTGGGCGGTGCTGATCGCGGTGGCGATCGTCGCGTGGATCGTGCGTGGGACCTTGCGCCGGCCCGGGCCGCGTCTCGCGTTCGACCGGTGGCTCCTCACGGCGCCGCTCGCGGGCAAGCTCGTGCGCGGCTACAACACGGTGCGCTTCGCGAGCACGCTCGGCATTCTGAGCGCGGCGGGCGTGCCGATCCTGCGCGCGCTGCAGGCGGCCGGCGAAACGCTCTCGAACCGGGCCATGCGCATGAACGTGGACGACGCCATCGTGCGCGTACGCGAAGGCACGTCGCTCTCGCGCGCGCTGGGCAATACGAAGACGTTTCCGCCCGTGCTGGTGCATTTGATCCGCTCGGGCGAGGCGACCGGCGACGTCACGACCATGCTCGATCGCGCCGCCGAAGGCGAGGCGCGCGAACTGGAGCGGCGCACGATGTTTCTCACGAGCCTGCTCGAACCGCTGTTGATTCTGGCGATGGGGGGCGTGGTGCTGGTGATCGTGCTCGCGGTGATGCTGCCGATCATCGAGTTGAACAATCTGGTGCAGTGAGTGGCGCAGTAAGAAGCGCGGCGAGCCGCGCGGTCGCTGGCAGAAATGCTTGCGGAATAAAGCGCGGCGCAGAGCTGGTTAGCGCACGTAGATGGTGGGGCCGGCGGCGTTGGCCGGCAGGAAGACTTCGGAGTGCACGCCATGGCGGTCGACGACGATCGAGCGGGCGCGCACTTCGGCGAGCGTCGCGTCCGGGCCGATAGGGCCGCCGAGCGAGATGGCCTTGGCCGGGTCGCCGCCGATGCTCACGATGGCCGCCGCACCCTGCTTGAGCGCGAGGATGCCGAACAGGTGGATGTCCTGCATGACGTTGCGCTCGAGCTTGCCGCCAAAGAGCGTGCCGGCCTCGGCGACCGAAATGGGCGCCTGGGCGGCGGCGGCTTGCACCGGAGTGGCACGCGTCGCGGCGATTTCGAGCGTCCACCACGCAGCCGTGGCGCAGAACACCGCGAACGCGGCGAGTGACAGAAGACGGATTTGCAGTGGGTTCATGCGCTCCATTGTACGGAGTATTGTGAACGTTTTGATGGCGCATATGGGGAGCCGCGGGTGCGGGTCTCAAAGGCGTCATCGTGTGACATTACAATGACCCGTCATGTGCGCGTGAACACCGGATTCGCCGGATTCGCGCGCAAAACGAAACAGGGCGCACGGGGGTGCGCCGCAACGATCACCTGTGATCATTCGCGATCATTTGCCAGGAGGGAAGTAACTTATGTCCATTTGGACCCGCAGCCATGCCGAAATCGAGCGTCGGCGCGCACGTCGTCAGCGCGGTTTCACGCTGATCGAAATCATGGTCGTGATTGCGATCCTCGGTATTCTCGCGGCGCTGATCGTGCCCAAGATCATGAGCCGTCCCGATGAAGCCCGCCGCGTCGCCGCGCGCCAGGACATCGGCACGGTCATGCAGGCGATGAAGCTCTACCGGCTCGACAATGGCCGCTATCCCACCCAGGACCAGGGCCTCCAGGCGCTGGTGCAAAAGCCCACCACCGACCCGGTGCCGAACAACTGGAAGGACGGCGGCTATCTCGAGCGCCTGCCCAACGATCCGTGGGGCAATCCGTACCAGTATCTGAACCCGGGTGTACATGGCGAGATCGACGTCTTCAGCTATGGCTCCGACGGCAAGCCCGGCGGCGAAGGCAACGATGCCGACGTCGGGTCCTGGCAATAGAGCAACGAATCGACAAAGGCAGCCAGACGAGTCCATCAGGGTCCGCCGGGCTCGTCGGGGCTGAATGCAAACGCGCGGCCCAGTTTCCCGTTCATCTCCAGCTTCGCTTTCTTCATCTCCATGCACTCCCGCCCCCTTCGCCGTTGCGACCGCACGCCGATGCGCACCGCGCACGCGGCGCGCGCACGCTCGGCGGGCTTCACGCTGCTGGAGATGCTGGTCGTGCTGATGATCGCGGGGCTGCTGGTGTCGCTCGCGTCGCTTTCGCTCACGCGCAATCCGCGCACCGATCTGAACGAAGAGGCGCAGCGCCTCGCGCTGCTGTTCGAATCCGCCGGCGACGAGGCGCAGGTGCGGGCGCGCCCCATCGCGTGGCAGCCGGTCGAGGGCGGATTTCGCTTCGACGTGCATACCGAAGACGGCTGGCGTCCGCTGCGCGATGACCTGCTCGGCCCGCGCAAGTGGGAAGGCGGCGTGACGGGCGTATCGATCACCTACTCCGGCGCCGACGACCTGCATGCAAACCGCCTCGTGTTCGGCACCGAGGCTGTCGAGCAGCCCGTCGAAATCACGCTGTTCTCGGCGGCGGGCCGCGCCACCATCGTCGGTACCGGCGCGGGCCGGTATGAGGTCCGCTGAGATGCACAAGGCCGCCCGCTTTGTTCCGCGTCTCGATGCTCGCACCGCGATGCGCGGCTTCACCATGGTCGAAGTGCTGGTCGCGCTCGCCATCGTGGCGATCGCACTTGCGGCTTCGCTGCGCGCCGTGGGCAGCCTCGCGGCGAGCGAAAGCGATCTGCACCAGCGCCTGCTCGCGGGCTGGAGCGCCGACAACGCGCTCGCGCAACTGCGTCTCGCGCATGCGTGGCCCGAGGTCGGCGAGCGCAGCTTCGACTGCTCGCAAGGCAATCTGCAACTGACCTGCACGCAGCACGTCACGGCCACGCCCAATCCCGTTTTCCGCCGCGTGGAGGTCTCGGTGACGACGCCTGGCCGCGACGGCATTCTCGCGCAACTCGTCACGGTGCTCGGCAATGAGACGAACCGGTCGCTGTGATCGCGCGATGCGCCGAAAGCGCGTTCCGCCCGGGCGGCGGCATGGGCCGCCCGCCGGGTACGCGGCATTGCGCAACGTTTTGCGCGCGCGCCGCACCGCGGGTTTTACGCTGATCGAACTGCTCGTTGCCATCGCGATTCTCGCCGTGGTCGCGATCCTGTCTTGGCGCGGCCTGGATCAGATCGTGCGCGGCCGCGACGTCCTCACGCATTCGATGGCCGAAGAACGCGTGTTTGCGCAGATGTTCGACCAGATGCGCATCGACGCGCGCCACGCCGTCAGCGACGACGAAGCGGGCGCGCCCGCGGTCTCCGTCGACGGCGGCGCGCTGCAGATCGTGCGCGCGTTCGCGGTGCCGCCTGGCGCGCCGCCGCGTTTGCAGGTGGTGCGCTACCGCGTGAGCGACGGGCGTGTCGTGCGCTACGCGTCGCCGCCGCTCGCCAACCTCGGCGACTTGCGGCGCGCGCTGCGTGGCGGCGAGAGCGATGCGTGGAGCGCCTTGCCGATGATGCAGGGCGTGGGCGCGATCGACGCGCGGCTCTACGTGGAGAAGGTGGGCTGGACCTCGGACATGAACCAGGTGCGCTCGCAGATCGCGACCAACAACAGCAGCGTGAAGGTGCCCCAACTCGGCAACTCGCCCGTGCCGCGCGCCGTGACCGGGCTCGAGGTGAGCGTCGCCGCGCGCGCGCTCGCTCGGCCGGTCACGCGTGTCTTTCTAGTGGGGGAGTGAGCGTGCGACAGCATCGAATTCCCCGCCTCCATAGTCGTAGCGCTGCTCGTACCACCGTGTGTCGCCGTCGCCAGCGCGGCGCGGCGATCATCAGCGCGTTGCTGGTGGTCGCGCTCGCCGCGATTCTCGTCTCGGGCATGTTGTGGCGCCAGCAGGTGCAGGTGCGGCGTATCGAAAATCAGCGGCTGCTCGCGCAGGGACAGTGGATCGCGCGCGCCGCGCTCGACTGGACGCGCCTCGTGCTGCGCTCCGAGGGCGACACCTCGGCGGGCGTGACCTATCTGGGCGGCGCGTGGGGCATGCCGGTCGCGAAGACGCGTCTTTCCGACTTCCTCGGCCAGATCGGCGAAGTGCGCGCCGAACAGGGCGCTGACACCTGGCTCTCCGGTTCCATCGAAGACGCTCAGGCGCGCTTCAATCTGCGCAATCTCGTTTCGGCGTCCGCGCCGGGCGCAATGCAGCTGAATCTCGCGCAAATCCAGGCGTTCGCGCGCCTCTTGCAGACACTCGGCATCGACGGCCAGCTCGCGAAGAATGCGGCCGTCTACCTGCGCGCGGGGCTCGCCCACTCGATCACGCGCTTTCAGACCGGCGCCACGGCTTCGGGCGGCACCGGCGCGGCCTCGAACGCGCAGCAAGTCGCGGGCGGCGCCGGAGGCGGCGCGAACTTCACCGACAACCCCGGCCTGTCCGACGCCGACTCCAACAGCGCCGTCGCGCCGCTGCTCATGACGAGCACCGATGCGCTGCTCGACGTGCCGGGCTTCACGCCCGACATCGTCGCGCGCTTGCGCCCATTCGTGACGGTCCTGCCCACCACGACGCCCGTGAACATGAACACGGCCAGCGCCGAGGTGATCGCGGCGATCGTGCAAGGCATGAGCCTCTCCAGCGCGCAGGCGTTCGTGGCGCGCCGCCAGACCGTGTTTTTCCACAACCTGGCCGACGTGCAGCTCGCGCTGCAAGGCGCGGGGGCCGGACAGACCAGCGTCGACTCGACGCAATGCGACGTCAATACGAGCTATTTTGTGGTCCATGGGCGCGTGCAGCACGAGCGCGCCGTCGTGGACCGTACCACGCTCGTCTGGCGCGATCCGCTCACCCATACGACGCGCATCGTGCGCGTGCGCGACGAACCATGAAATCGTACCCGTCCAACATCGAAAAGAGGTGCGTTTGAGCACGCTGATCGTCCTGATGCCGCCGCGCGATCCTGCGGTCCACTCGCAGGAATGGCAATTGCCTGAACTGCCGTTCGTGCTGCTCGACAAAGCCGGGCAGACGCAGCGCGCGGGCCGGGCGGCGCTCGGCCTGTTGCCGAAGGCGTCGGCCACCGTGCTGCTGATCGCCGCGCGCGATCTGCTCATGGTTGCCGCCGCGGTGCCGCCGCTCAAGGGGCCGCGGCTGCGGCAGGCGCTGCCGAACGTCGTCGAAGATCATCTGATCCAGGATCCGCAGACTTGCCATCTCGCGCTCGATCCCGCGCGCCTGCCGGGCGGGATGCAGACTGTCGCGGCCGTCGACCGCGGGTGGTTCCGCTTCCTTATCGAGGGATTCACGGGCTCCGGGCACCGCAACCTGCGCGCGGTGCCGGTGGCGCGCTGCCTGCCCGATGCGGCGGGCGTTGCCGGCGCTGCTGCTACGCAGGCGCTGCAAGCCGGGTCGTACGCAGGCGAGCCCTCCATGGCGGCCGGCTCGATGGAAGCCGCCGATTCCGCCGACCATGCCGAAGCTGCCGGCGGCGCTACCAGTGCCGATGGCGCCGGTGATGCCAATGGTGCAGGCAGCGCTGTAACGGCCTGCGTATTCGGCCCGGTCATGTCGACGGCGCCCGCGCTGCTGCCTGACGTGGCTGCTGCCGTATCAAGCAGCGCTCCAGGCGCGTCCAGTGCGCTGCTCGAACTCGCGATCGTGCGCGGCGCGACGGCTGAAGGCTTCGCGGTGCCGGCGGCCAATCTTGCCGCGACCGTGGAGGCACTGGCCGGCGACGCTCCCGTTACACGCTACGTGCTGACGGGTGTGCCGGGCGAACCCGCGAGCGCCGCCGACAAAGCCGCGCTCGCGGCTGCGCTGCCCGGCGCGCGGCCGCTTGGCTTCGAGACGCTCGCGAAGCACGCGCTCGCGTGCAAGTTCGACCTCTGCCAGTTCGAATTCGCGGTGCAGCCGTGGCGTCTCGATCGCGCGACGCTGCGTCGGCTGCGCGTGCCCATCGCGCTGGTGGTGGGTTCGCTCGTGGTCGCGATCGTCGGCGCGAACGTGCAGTGGCTGATGCTTGCGCGCCAGCGCGACGCCATCAGCACGCAGATGACCGAACTGCTGCTCAACGCTTTCCCTAAGACCACGGTGGTGCTCGATCCCGCCGGGCAGATGGCGCGCCAGCTTTCTCAATTGCGCGTGGCTGCGGGCGAACCCTCGCCCGACGATTTCCTCGCGCTCGCCGACGGCTTCGCGCGCTCGCTCGGGCCAGTGCCCGCGAATGCGATTGCCGCGCTCGACTATCACGATCGGCGGCTCGACGTGACCTTCAAGCCCGGCGTCAACATCGACGCCGATTTGAGCAAGCGCCTCGCGCGCAACGGCCTTGCGGCCACGCAGGACAGCAGCAGCGGCAAATGGACGATCAGGAGCGCATCGTGAAAACAACCGGTTCTAGCGGCGCATGGATGCAGACGTTGAGCGACCAGTGGAGCAATTTTTGGGAAGCCCGCACCGCGCGCGAAAAAATGCTGCTGACGTGGGGCGGCGCGGTGCTGGCCGTGGCGATTGGCTATTCGATGCTATGGCAACCGGCGGCGGAGGGCCGCGCGCGCCTGCGCGAGAGCTTGCCCGCGATGCAGCGCCAGCTTGCACAGATGACCGCGCAGGCCGACGAGGCGCGCGCGCTCGCGGGTGCGGCGGCGAGCGTCGCGCCGGGTGGCCAGGCGCTCAAGGATGCGCTTACCGCTTCGCTTTCCGACCACGGCATGCCGAACGCGCAGGTGCAATTGATTGGCACGACGGCGCAGGTGCAGATGAAGAATGCTTCGTTCCCGGTCTGGGCGGCCTGGCTCGACGACGTGCGCAAACAGTACAAGGTGCAGGTGGTCGAGGCCCACATCACGGCGCTCAAGGCGGACGGCCAGGTCGATTTGACCGCGTCGCTGCAGCCGGCAAACGCGCGCTAGAGCGCCAGGCGCGGTCGGCCGCGAAGCATGGACCAGAGTAGGGCGCTTTGCTCCAACTTTGGTCGACAGCCTTGCATGGGACCGCACCAAGCGCTCAATCGCCAAGTGCGGTCGACAGGAGATTCCTAGCATGTCTTATTGGATGCGGCGCGCGCGCGCCGTATGGCCCTGGCTATTCGTAGCCGTGTTATCCGTGGGTGCGGTGCTGCTCGTGCGGCTGCCGGCCGCGTGGATCGCGCCGCAGTTCGCGCGCGCGACCCAAGGCCATGTCAACCTCGTCGATCCGCAAGGCTCGCTCTGGCGCGGCTCGGCCACGCTCATGCTCGCCGCCGGCCACGACGTGCAGGGCGCAACGCTCCTGCCGGGCCGCATCGAATGGAGCACGTCGTTCTGGGCGCTCTTCACGGGCCGCGTGCGCATGCAGATGCGCCAGACCGAGGCCATGCCCGATCCCGTCGACGTCGAAGCGACGTTGCGCGGCGCTACGCTCACGCCGGGCGCGATCGCGGTGCCCGCGTCGCTGCTAGCGGGCCTTGGCGCACCGTTCAACACGCTCGATCTGGATGGCAACGTGCGGCTCGCGTGGAGCCCATGGCGCGTACTCGGCACCGATGCATTCGGGCGGTTGACCGTCACGCTCGGCGACATGAGCTCACGCGTCTCGCTCGTGAAGCCGCTCGGCTCCTACGAGGCGGTGCTTCAGGCGCAGGGCGCGTCATCGACGCTCGATCTGAGCACGCAGAAGGGACCGTTGCTGCTCGACGGGCACGGCACGTTTTCGCGCACGTCCGCGTCGTTCAACGGCACCGCGAGCGCGACGCCCGATCAGCGCGAGAATCTGGCGGGGTTGCTGAACCTGCTTGGACGGCCCACGGGGACCGGCGCCGTGGCACTGACCTTCATGCATTGACGCCCTGAGTCCGCGAGGCGCAAGGGCTCACCGCAGCTGAGCGCCCTGCACTGCCGCATCCTGCACGGCGCCGCGCGTCGAAGGCGCCTGGCCTTGCGCGTCCGGCACAGCGGAGTCCGACGCCGCGACAGGCGCGGGCGCCGCAACGCCGCCGGTTTCGCGCGCCATCTGCGAGACGTCCCAGCCGCCGCCGAGCGCCTTCACGAGCCCGACCGACGACACCATGCGCTGCCCCGCGATGCTCGCGAGCTTTTGCTGCGCCGTGAACGCCGTGGTTTGCGACGACAGGACATTCTGGTAATCGGTGGTCCCGGCCTTGTATTCGTTCGTGACGATCCGCAGCGCGTGCAGAGCCGATTCCACGGCCTGCTGCTGCACCGCGATTTCCTGCGCGAGGATGCGCTGTGACGCGAGGTTGTCCTCGACGTTCTGGAATGCGGCCAGCACGGTCTGCCGGTAGGCCGCGACCTGCTGGTCGTAGGCCGCGCGCGCCGCTTCGGTCTGCGCGCGGCGCAGGCCCGCGTCGAACACCGTGGCCGCGAGCGATGGCCCGAGCGTCCAGAAGCGCGACGGCATGGAGAGCAGTTGCGAGAGCACCGAGCTTTCGAAACCGCCGCTCGCCGAGAGCGTCAGCGTGGGAAAGAACGCGGAGATCGCTACGCCGATCTGCTCGTTCGCGGCCGCCGCCTTGCGCTCCGCCGAGGCGATGTCGGGGCGGCGTTCGAGCAGCGCCGAAGGCATCGTGACCGGCAGGGCCGGCGGCGTGGCCGTGAGCGGCGACGCGGGAATCGAAAACGCGGAAGCTGGCTGGCCGACCAGCACGGCAATCGCGTGTTCGTCCTGGGCGCGCGCCACGCCGTTGTCGATGGCTGCGGCTTGCGCGGACTGCAATTGCGTTTGCGCCTGAATTACGTCGGCGCGGCCGGCCACACCCTGCGCATACTTGTTCTGAGTGAGCTGGAGCGACTTCTGATAAGCGGCGACGGTGTCGTCGAGCAGCTTCTGTTGAGCGTCGAGCGAGCGCAGCGTGAAGTAAGTTTGCGCGAGCGTGGCCTGCGCCGAGAGGCGCGCGTTGGCCAGATCGGCGGCGGCGCCCTGCTGGCCCGCTTCCTGTGCGCTGACCGTGCGGCTCACCTTGCCCCAGAGATCCGGTTCCCAGGTCGCGTCGAGACCGAGGTTGACGTTGTTCGAGATCGATCCGCCGCCCGCAAAGCTGCTGCTGTTTGCGTTCGAGACCCGCGCGGGGCTGCGCGCGCGCGAGCCCGAGAACGATGCGCTCACCACTGGGAAATACGCCGCGCGCGCCTCGCCCACCAGCGCGCGTGCTTGACGGTACGCGGCGGCGTATTGCGCGACGGTCTGGTTGTTGGCGTTGAGCTGATCCATCAGCCCGTTGAGTTGCGCGTCGTCGTAGATGAGCCACCACGGGCCGCGATCGGCGGTGTCGGCGGGTTGCGCGGTCTTCCAGCCTTCGGGCGCTTCCTTGTAGGACTCGGGCACCGCCGCAGCCGGCTTGTGATAGTCGGGACCCACGGCGCAACCGCTCAACTGGAACGAGAGCGCTGCCGCCGCGCACAGCAGGGCAAGCCTGGGCGCGTGGCGCATGGCGCGGCTACGGCGGGAAACGTGTTGGCCGGGAGGGGTGAAACGGCAAGACATGCAAGGAATTCCTGTCGAAGCGGCTGGCGAACCGGGCGAAGTCGCGCATAGCCGGTGCGCTCTGCGGCAATACGGCGGGCCGGGCTCGGTTCGAGGGGCTGGCAAGCTGCGGCAATGGTAGCGCACGCGCCGCGCGCAGCGCGGAACCTGCAAGAGTAAGCCGGGAATGGACGAGGATGTGTTACCGCGCGCCGGTCGCAAATTACGCGTCGTTACCGCGCCAGCGACCCAGAGCGTGAACGGCGTGCAGCGCGGCTCTGCCCGCGCGCGTGCGCGCACCCCGCGCGGTGTTGGCGCGGCACGCAACCTGGACGCCGGAACAGGCGGCCTTGGCTGCCGCCGTGGTTGCCGTTGCTACATTCATGGTTGCCGCGACCACGGTAGGGCTCGCTGCAGGCGGCGTCACGCCGCTCACCACCACGGACGTACCCGCTCCATCTCGCTGAACGCGGCGGCGGTCGGCCCACACCATCAGCGCGACGGCAATCGAGCCGCCCGGCAGCACGAACATCGCTGCATAGAGCGCTAACTTGCGCCAACGCGCCGCGCCGCCGGCTTGCATGAAGGCATGCCGGGCAGTGCAGGAGACCGAGCGGCCGATGCCGCCGAGCGCGTTTTTGAGGTACAGCATGGCGCAATGAACAGGAGAATTGGGGAATACGAGGAGATAAAGTGCTTGCCTGTCATAATATTGACTATGCAATCAAACCACAACACACTTTGCATCGCACCAAATGCGCTGTTGTTTTTACGCAGCGATGACGACGAATCGGCGGCTGATGCGTCACCCAATTTATCTGCCCAGGCAGACATATAACCGGCTAGAATTCGCTTGTTTTCGAGATGCGTGAGAGCGGCTTCCCATGAGCGAGGGTGCGTACGTACCAGGCAAGGTCGGCGTTGTGCCGAGCCTCGGCTATTTCCTGTCGACGGCCCGAAACGTGCTGGCCGCGCGGATGGACCGCGCCGTTGCGCCGCTGGGGCTGACCTCGTCGCAGATCGGCGTGATCCTGCTGCTGTGGTTCGAGCACGCTCGCACGCCCAACGAAATGTCGCGCGTGCTGTCGTACGACACCGGGTCGATGACACGCATGCTCGACCGGCTGGAGAAAAAGGGCTTTCTCGTGCGCCAGCGCAGTCACGCCGACCGCCGTGTGGTCGAACTGGCGCTCACGCCGCTCGGGCGCGACGCGGCGCAGCAACTGCCGGATCTGATCGCCGCGGTGATGAACGACCAGCTACGCGGCTTTTCCGCCGACGAAGTGACCACGCTGGTCAGCCTGCTGCAACGTTTCATCGCGAACGACGCTGATACGTCGAAGGTGTGCAGTCATGTCGAAGGCGGCGCAGATGCGCCATTCAGCGCATCTGACGACGATCACGACAAGCCATGAAGCCGGTGTCGTGGCGCCTCGGCGCCGGATAAATTGCGTCGCAACTACGTCGCATTGCGGATAAATAGCTGTCTGGGCAGTCAATGCCGCGACATGAACTTGCAGACTGCCATCTGAACTGGAAACCTCGGCAAGAAGCCGAGCAAGGACCCTGAAAATGGACGCTTCCACCGCCGCGCCTTCTCCCCCGCCTACCGGTGCGGAGCCCACGCCGTTCTCAGGCGGCAAGCTCGCGTTGCTGACCGTGGGCCTCGCGCTTGGCACCTTCATGGAGGTGCTCGACACCTCGATCGCCAACGTTGCCGTGCCGACCATTTCCGGGACGCTTGGCGTCGCCAACAGCGAAGGCACGTGGGTGATCTCCTCGTATTCGGTCGCCTCGGCAATCGCCGTGCCGCTCACGGGCTGGCTCGCGCGGCGCGTGGGCGAAGTGCGGCTCTTCACGCTTTCGGTGATCCTGTTCACGTTCGCCTCGGCAGCCTGCGGCTTCGCCTCCAATTTCGAGACGCTGATCGCCTTCCGTCTCGTGCAAGGTCTCGTCTCCGGCCCGATGGTGCCGCTCTCGCAGACGATCCTCATGCGCTCCTACCCGCCCGAGAAACGCGGGCTTGCGCTGGGGCTCTGGGCCATGACGGTGATCGTCGCGCCCATCTTCGGCCCGGTCATGGGCGGCTGGATCACGGACAACTACACATGGCCGTGGATCTTCTACATCAACGTGCCGATCGGGCTCTTCTCGGGTGTTTGCGCGTTTTTGCTGCTGCGCGGACGCGAAACGAAGACCACGAAGCAGCGTATCGACGCCGTGGGCCTCGCGCTGCTCGTGATCGGCGTGTCGTGTCTGCAGATGATGCTCGACCTCGGCAAGGACCGCGACTGGTTCAACTCGAAGTTCATCGTTGCGCTCGCAATCATTGCGGCGGTGTCGCTGGCGTTCATGCTTGCGTGGGAAGCCACCGAGAAAGAGCCGGTCGTCGATCTCTCGCTCTTTCGCGACCGCAACTTCGCGCTCGGCGCGCTGATCATCTCGTTCGGCTTCATGGCATTCTTCGGCTCGGTCGTGATCTTCCCGCTCTGGCTGCAAACGGTGATGGGCTACACGGCCGGCATCGCGGGCCTCGCGACGGCGCCGGTGGGACTGCTCGCGCTCGTGCTATCGCCGTTGATCGGACGCAATATGCACAGGCTCGATCTGCGCATGGTGGCAAGCTTCGCGTTCATCGTGTTCGCAGGCGTCTCGATATGGAATGCCACGTTCACGCTCGACGTGCCGTTCGACCAGGTGATTTTGCCGCGCCTCGTGCAGGGCATCGGCGTGGCCTGCTTCTTCGTGCCCATGACGACGATCACGCTGTCGAGCATTTCCGACGAGCGCCTCGCGAGCGCTTCGGGGCTGTCCAACTTCTTGCGCACGCTATCGGGCGCGATTGGAACGGCGGCGAGCACGACATTCTGGGAGAACTCCGCGATCTATCACCACGCGGTGCTTTCGGAGTCGGTGAGCGTGTATTCGCCCACCACCAGCGCGTACAGCGATGCATTGACGAGTCTCGGCTATACGGGGCCGAGCCTGACCGCGAAGCTCAATGAAGTGGTTACGGCGCAGGGCTACATGATGGCAACCAACGACTTCTTCCGCATCTCATGCGCGATGTTTGTCGTGCTTGCGGCGCTGGTCTGGATTACGAAGCCCAGAAAGGGAGCGGGACCGGCAATGGGTCATTGATGGCCCACTGACGATCCCGTGGTGGACGCGCGCGATAAACGCGGGCGTGTGCTGTTGCTGCCGCGATGAGCGTGGTGCCTGGCGCGGTGCCTGATGTCAGGTCTTAGCGTACGGTGATACCGCTCGTCTGAATTTCGACGCGGCGATTCTGCGCGCGACCTTCGGCCGTAGTGTTGCTCGCGATAGGCTTCGACTTGCCGTAGCCGTGCACTTCGTATTTGCCCACATGCAGGCCATGCGACTGCAGGTAGTTGCGGACGGTTTCCGCACGGCGCAGCGAGAGGCGGTCGTTCAGCGCGTTCGAACCGGTAGAGTCGGTGTGGCCGTTGATCACGACGGAGCCGATGTTCACGCCGTCGCTATCCGCGATGAACTTGTTGAGCGCCTGCTTGCCTTCCGGCAGCAGGTTGTACTTATTGATTTCAAAGTTGGCGTCGGCGCTGAGCGTGATGGTGCGCGGCTGCGTTTCGACGACCGGGGGCGGCGGCGGCGGCGGAGTCTGGACAGCGGGCTGCGGCGCCTGGCAAACGAACATGATTTCGCGCGGGTCGTTTTCGGCCTTGAAGCCGGACGCGGCGCGGTCGGTTGAGGAGACTCGCAGCGGCTCCTTGTCGCCGCAAATCTCGGTGACCTTCTTCATACAGGCCTTCGAGCTTTCCAGCAGGCCCAGGCACTGTACGCGGTACGCCTGCGAGCCGTTGGCGAGCGTCACGATGGCGAGGTTGTAGGTAGGGCCTGACGCGGTCGTGCAACCAGCCGCGACGACGGTGAGGGCAGCCAGTGCGCTGGCTGGCAGAAGTCGCATTTTCATTTTCGATTCGAATGATGGAAGAGGAATGTACTGTCGTCCGGCGCACGCCGAAGCAGAGCCACAATACGATCCCTCGCCACGTCACCCAATCAGATAATGCTTAAATCTGCAATCGAAGTGATTCGATTCAGAATATGCGCAATCCCGCTGCATGAGCTCGCTGCACGAGCCCGATGTTTAGCTGGGCTCACTCGCCCGTATTCGCCGAGCGCGCCCCAGCCGACGATGCGGCGCCCGTGTCCGCACCGGACGCCTCATGACTTTCCGCGTCGCCGCTCATTCCCTGGATCGGCTGTTCGATGCCAGTGCGCACGTACTGCTTGAACGCAGCGCCGGCTGCCCATGGATCGGGCTTGCAGCCGAGCGAACTATCGCAATGGGCCGCGAAGCCGATGGTGGTCGTGCCGTCGACGTTGTGGGTCCGCGTGATTTCGTAGGCGAGCGCGCGCTTGCCGCCGCCCGGGCCGGCGGTCTGGATCAGC
The DNA here is from genome assembly GCF_000785435.2 of Paraburkholderia sacchari. GTDB lineage: Bacteria > Pseudomonadota > Gammaproteobacteria > Burkholderiales > Burkholderiaceae > Paraburkholderia > Paraburkholderia sacchari. Next base: position 257,283 of record NZ_JTDB02000002.1, read on the forward strand.
GTATCGGTCACGGTTTGCACTTCGTACTTCGAATGGTCGCGCACCCAGTCCTGGGCCCGTTGCCACCAGATGTCGCACTGCGGCTTGTCGCTGCAGGTGAGCGGCGCGGTGGCGATCTGCATGACGTCTGGGTTGACCTGGCCGCGCGGCGCGCAGGCCGCCAGTGCTGTGCAGAACAGGATCGGCAGGATTCGTTTCATCGTGTGGTTCCTCCCTGTATGGGCTCGCGTCGTGCGCGGCCCGGTTATTTTGTCGTTGACATGCGGGGGCGCCTGCGGCGCGTACTGCCCATGCATTATTGGACCGCGCCCGCACGCCGGCGTTTCAAGCAAATGCAATGCCCGAAACACTCCACAAGCACAGGGTTAAACGCTGTAGCGGTTGAGCGTGTAGGCGCGATATGCGGTCACGAAGGCGTCGAACGAACCCACTTCTTCGCGTTCGAGCTTCGCCTGGTCTTCCAGTGACTCGCGCGCGAGCGCCTCGAATTGTGCCATCGCCTCGGGGGCGAGTGGACGCGAGAGGAAGTGCGCCGCATGGCGCTCGCTTTGCGCGAGCGCAAATTGCAGGAAGGATTGCTGGTTGCCGCGCATCGTTTCCAGCACGCGAGCGGAGGGCGTGAGCGAAGCGTCAGCGAGTTTCGCGCGCTGTGCCGCGAGCGAGCGCGCATGCTCGTCGCCGCCGCGCAGTGCATCAAGCACGGCGGCACTGCGCTCGATCTTCGAAAGCAGTTCTGCCGCCCAATCTTGCAGCGAGATCGTGTCGTTGCCGCGTTTGAGTTCGAGGCCCGGGCGGCGCCCTTCCTTCGTGACGAGACCGAAATTCTCGTTCGCCTGCGCGTACTCGGCCGCCGGCAGCAGCGGGCTTTCTTCGAGCACGCAAGTAAGCAGGTAGGCATCGAGAAAACGCGCGGCTTCGAGCGAAATGCCGGTGGGCTCGAACGGATCGATGTCCATGCAGCGCACCTCGACGTATTGAACGCCGCGCGCGGCGAGCGCATGCAGCGGCCGCTCGCCCGGATACGTGACGCGCTTCGGGCGGATCGTCGAATAGAACTCGTTTTCGATCTGCAACACGTTGGTGTTGATCTGCACCCATTCGCCGTCGCGGTGCGTGCCGATGGCTTCATACGGCGGATACGGCTGGCTCACCGCCTGCGTGAGCGCGTCGAGGTAGCCTGGCAGCGTGTTGTAGTCGGCGTGCAGCGCGGCCTGGCCCGTGGTGTTCGAGTAGCCGAGGTCGCTCATGCGCAGGCTCGTCGCGTAGGGCAGATAGAGCGTGTCGGCGTCGAAGGCTTCGAGCGCATGCGCGCGGCCGCGCAGAAAGCGCGCATCGAGCGCCGGCGAGGCGCCGAACAGATACATCAGCAGCCAGCTTGTGCGGCGGAAATTGCGGATCAGCGCGAGGTAGCGCTCCGACTGATAGTCGGTCTGCGTGGCCGTGCACTGCTCGTGCGCGAGCAGCACGCGCCACACTTCTTCGTTAAGCGAATAGTTGTAGTGGATGCCCGCGATGCATTGCATGGTGCGGCCGTAACGCAGCGCGAGCCCCATGCGGTAGACGTACTTGAGGCGGCCGATGTTCGAGCTGCCGTAGCGTGCGATGGGAATACCTTCGTCCGTGGCGGGCAGGAGGCCCGGCATCGACTCGTTCCACAGCATCTCGCCGTCGCGCGCGAGCGTGGCGTAGACAAAGCGATGGAGCTCGTCGAGCTTTTCGAGCGTGATGGATGCATCGTGCTCGGCGGGCGTGATGATTTCGATCAGCGCTTCCGAATAGTCGGTCGTGAGCGACGGATGCGTGAGCGCCGAGCCAAGCGCCGTCGAATGCGGCGTCATGGCGAGCTGGCCGTCGCGCGTCACCCGCAGGCTTTCCTTTTCGATGCCGCGCAGACCGCGCGTGAGCGCGTCGCGATGCGGCCCGGCGCTCAGCACGGAAAGGCGCTGCGTGAGAACGTCGTTCGTGCGTGTAGAGGTCGTGTCTGGCATTGAAGGGCGGGTCGGGCTCTGGCCGGCGATGCAATGCTGCACGCGCCGCCGGCAAGGGATTTTCGGTAGCGGGCACTTTAACATCTCGCTGAAAGACCTGCTTGGGGCCCCTTCGGGCGGGACTTTGCGGCTCGTCCGCTAGCCGCCGCGCGCCGCGCCGGCCCGATCCGCGATCTCATTCCACAGGTGCATTGCGGCATAGGCGCGCCACGGCCGCCACGCGTCGGTGCGCGCGCGCTGCTGCGTGGCGCGCACGAGCGCGGGGTCGCGCGCGGCGATGGCCTGCATCAGCACGAGGTCGGTGGCGGGCCACGCATTGGCGTCGCGCCAGGCGCGCATTGCCACGTACTCGACCGTCCAGGGGCCGATGCCAGGCAGTGCGAGCAATCCGGCGCGCATGGCGTCGAGGGTGGCGGGTCCGGCGCAGAGCTCAGCACTGGGCTCGCAATCAGGCTTGTCATGGCGACTGCGCTGCTTGCCGACGGCACGTGCACGACGCGCGGCGATGTGCGCAGGCGCCGGTTCCGGAGCGCGTTCAGTGGGACGTTCGATAACGAGCGCCCCGTTCGCCACGGCCGCCGCGAACCCTTGTAACGCAGCCACCCGTTTGCCCGGCATGCCGATCCCGGCAAGGTCGGCGGCGGCCAGCGCGGCAGGCGTGGGAAAGCGCCATGCGGTGCGCGCGTGCGCGTGGCCTTCGATGCGCCTGCCCACGCGCTCCACGAGGCGGCCCACGATGGTCGTCGCGGCCTTCACGCTCACCTGCTGGCCGACGATCGCGCGCACCACGAGTTCGAAACCCGACCAGGCTCCCGGCACGCGCAGCCCCGGCGCGGCGGCGACGAGCGGCGCGAGCCATGGATCGGCGGCAAGGCCCGCGCCGATCATGGCCGGATTCGTCTGCACGTCGAAGATGCGCGCCAGCGGCGCGGCCAGTGCGACGGCATGGGCGCTCACCGGCCCATCGACTTCGACGACAAGGCAGTGCTTGCGCGCATGGCGGCGTACGGCGAGCGTGCCGCTCGCGCCGTGGAAGTCGATCGCGCGCAGCCACGCGCCGTCTTCCACGGTTTCGACGCCTGGCGTCGCACGTCCCGCCAGAAAGCGCAGCATGCGCGGCCAGTCATACGGCGCACGAAACGGCAGCTCGAAGGTTGCGTCCGGGTTCGGGCTGTCGCTTCGCGCTTGTGGTGATTCATTCGGCAGGACGGCGCTCAAGCGGTGGTCTCCGGCGTGGTGTCGGCGCGGCCGCGCTTTGAGTCTCGCTTCGCGCCGCGCGGAGGCGGGTCGCCGGCCTTCGCCGTGGCCGCGACGTGGACTTCACCCGCGCGCGCCTCGGCATCGATCAGCGCTGCCTTGCGAGCAAGCCCCCAGCGGTAGCCGGCGAGCGCGCCGCCCTTTTGCACGACGCGGTGACAGGGAATCGCCAACGCCACCGGGTTCGATGCGCACGCGCTTGCCACGGCGCGTACCGCGCGCGGCGCGCCGAGCGTTTCGGCGATCTGCGTGTAGCTGCGCGTCTCACCATACGGAATGCGCTGGAGTGCGTCCCAGACCCGCTGCTGGAACGCCGTCGCGGCGATGTCGAGCGGCAGCTCGATGTGCTCGCGGCGGCCATGCAGATAGGCGTCGATCTGCGCGACGAACGGCGCGAGCCCCGCCGCGTCCTCGATGCAATGCGCGTTCGAAAAGTCAGCCGAGAGGCTTGCGCTCAACTCGTTGGGATCGTCGCCGAACGCGATCCGGCAGATGCCCTTGTCCGTTGCCGCGATGAGCACGCGCCCGAGCGGCGTGACCGCGCCCGCATAGCGGATCGTGAGTCCCGCGCCCCTGCGGCGGAACGCCGACGGCGCCATGCCCAGCTCGCCCGCCACGCTCTCATAGAGCCGCGACGACGAGTTGAAGCCCGCGTCGGCGCTCGCGCGCGTGACGTCGGCGCCTTGTGCGAGTGCGTCGCGCAGCACCGCGCCGCGGCGCGCCGCCTGGTATTGGCGAGGCGAGACGCCCAGCACGCGCTTGAAAAGGCGCTGCAGATGGAACGGGCTCAGGTGCACGACCTCGCCGAGCTGCGCTAGCGTGAGGCGCGTCTGGGGATCGGCGTCGAGGGCCGCGCAGGCGCGGCGCACGATCTCGAGTTCGCGCGGCAGGCCCCCGGGACGGCAGCGCTTGCATTCGCGGTAGCCGGCCGCGCGCGCGGCGTCTGCATCGGCGAAGAACTCGACGTTCTCGCGGCGCGGCAGACGCGACGCGCAGGACGGGCGGCAGAACACGCCGGTCGTGCGCACAGCGTAGAAGAACTGGCCGTCGGCACGCGCGTCGCGCGCCGCGATGGCGGCCCAGCGCTCGTCGTCGGTAGTCAATGCGGGGACGGACCCAAAAACGGCAATGACCTCGTCGCGAGCGGCGCTCGGGATGGCGTTCATTTCGTGACTCCCGGAAATGGCGAATTCGATGGTCCCACTGTAGCGGCTCGCGCGCATGCCGGCCTGCCGGATCTTGCGCTGTCGTTCACGGGCTCTGGCCCTGGTTACCAGGCTGTTGACGTTCAGTCGGCAAGCGCCTGCCATAAAAACGGGGCGGCGACTGCGACAATTTGGCCCAATTGCGGGTTTTCCCTTAAAAACTTGTTGCGCCGCGTCAGGCCGCTGTGTATAGTGGTTCTTGTCTCCTCCATGTCTCCTCCTGATATGGATTAAGCCCGCTCACAGCAGCGGGCTTTTTTTCGTCTGGCGGTTTCGTCGCCCCTCCCGCCGATCCCAAGCGCTCGCGTTTCCCCATTTTCCGCCTGATTTCCCTCCCCTACACTGTGTAGATCGCGCCCACGCGCACCGCTTCAGGGAGAACCATGCTTATCCAGATTCGCGAAATCGATCATGTCGTCATTCGCGCGGCCGATCTCGCGGCCATGACGCGTTTCTATTGCGACGTGCTGGGCTGCCGCGTCGAGCGCGAGGAGAAAAAATTGGGGCTCGTGCAATTGCGCGCAGGCCGCTCGCTGGTCGATCTCGCCGCGATCGGCGGCGCGCTGGACCGCGACGGGGGCGCGACGCCGTCAAGCGCTGCCGGCAACATGGATCATCTATGCCTGCGCGTGGAACCGTTCGATGGCGAGGCGCTCAAGGCCTGGCTCACACAGATGGGCGCGCGCCCGGGTGAAGTGGTCGAGCGTTTTGGCGCGGAAGGTTTCGGGCCGTCGCTGTACCTGTTCGATCCCGAGGGCAACATGGTGGAGTTGAAGGGGCCGCCGGCGCGTTGATGGCCCGCGGGCAACCCGCCAAGGCATTTATGGGAGAGCGCCCGCGCAATCAGACGTTTTCAGGCGCCTTGAAGACAGTCCATTCGACCGCGACGGGTTCGCTCGCGGTGTTGCCGATCCAGGCGGCGCGGTCCTGCACGGTGCACTGAAGGCGCATCGTCCGTTCCGCCAGAGCCCCGAGCGACGCCGCCACGCCCTCGCCCAGCGACCACACCGTCACGTTGCGCAGCCGCTCCACCTTGCTGCGCACGCCCTGCCACCAGATATCCGAGGTGCGTCCGCCGTAAGCGATCACGATTACCTCCTCGGCACGCCCGCTCGCCTTGGCGATGCGGCGCTCGTCGGGCTGACCCACTTCGATCCAGGTCTGCACCGCGCCGGTGTAGTCCTTGCACCAGAGCGAGGGCTCATCGGTGTCCGACAGCCCTTTGCAGAATTCGAGACGATCGCTGGCAAACAGCGCGAACGCGGCGATGCGCACCATCATCCGCTCGTCAGTTTCGGACGGATGACATGCAATGGTGAGCGCATGGTCGGCGTAGTAATGCCGGTCCATGTCCGCGATCTGCAGTTCTGCCTTATAGATGGTCGATTTGAGTGCCATATCGAATAGAGGAAACCCCGTGCGAGTTCCGCGCCGCGCAAAAGCCGCACATGATAGCGAGTTTCCAGCAGATTCTGTGCCGGATTCATTGGACAGAGATGCGCTGGTTTATCGCGATGGTCGATCGCGAAAATGACGGTGCAATGACGGGGTCGAGGCGCGCGGCCGGAGACAGGCCGATGATGAGCCGATTAAAGGCGGATGAGCGACCGGATCGAAGGCCCGGTCGGGACGCGCGAGCCGCTCGTGGAGGGCGGCTCGCCGGCGCACATTACTGCTTGATGAAGCGGTCGGTGGTCCAGAGGCCCTGGTCGTCGGTGTTCGCCGCATTGACGAATTCGACGTCATGGCCTACCACGCGCACAATGCGGAACGACTGATTTTCGGGCGTGGAAAGGCAGCGATAATCGGCGAAATATTCCTGCATCTGCTGATGCTCGCCAGCCTGCTCGTGCAAGGAAACCGCGTCGAGTTTGTCCTTCGAGAGGCAGCCATACGAGCCAGGCTTGAGCTGAACGGTTTGCTGCGGCTTCAAGGCGGAATCCTGCGCTTGTGCGGAAACGGCGCAAAGGAGACCGGTGGCGAATGCGGTCATCGCGAATAGCATTTTCATGGTTGTCTCCTGTCTTATCAGAGTTGGCACTTTACGGCTTGCTCCGATTCCGTATAGCGCCGCAGGCTTATACTCAGGTTAGCTATGTATTTAACTTCTACGCACGGCACGCTTTTTTAAATCTAGAAGAGCGCAAAAGGACTGCAAGAAGAACTTGTGTGCGAGCGCAGCAGTTGCACGTCGACTGTGACCCAGTGCTGGTGCAAAGTACGCGAAATGACCGTATTAATCCGATTTTCGGTCGCATGACGCGGTGCACATAAGGTCGCGGTGCAAATGCCTGGGCGTGAGGCCATTTAGTCATCAGATGCAGAATAAAAACGATGCCAGCCGTGTGTGGAATGCATTGCTTTCTCTTGCGCCCGGCGCGTATGGTGCGCCCTCGCCTTCGCTTGCATCCCGGCGATCTTCGTGGATAAATCGGGGCTTCCCACTGGAGAAACCCATGTCCCTCACTCACTGGTTGCCGTTCGCAATCGCGTCGGCCATTCTCGTCACCATTCCCGGACCCACGGTCTTGCTGGTCGTCTCCTACGCGCTTGGCCATGGGCGCCGCTATGCGCTGGCGACAACCGCAGGCGTCGCGCTCGGCGACTTCACCGCGATGACCGCGTCCATGCTTGGCCTCGGCGTGATCCTCGCCGCCTCCGCAGCACTGTTTTCGATGCTCAAGTGGGTCGGCGCCGCCTATCTGATCTATCTGGGCATCAAGCTCTGGCGCGCACCGATTGCCACCGCCGACGCGCCCGATACTTCCGAAACCCGCACGGGCCGGATCTTCGCGCATGCCTATGCAGTCACCGCACTCAACCCAAAGAGCATCATTTTCTTTGTCGCGTTCGTGCCGCAGTTCATCGATCCGCACACGGCCGCGATGCCGCAAATCGTCATATTCGAGGCCACGTTCCTCGCACTCGCCACGTTCAATGCGTTCGGTTACGCGCTGCTCGCGGCGGCCGCGCGCAAGGCGGTGCGCAGTCCGCGCGTGCAGCGCCTCGTCAATCGTACTGGCGGTTCGTTGCTGATCGGCGCTGGGATTTTCGCGGCTGCCTGGAAGAAGTCGGCGGCCTGAGTATGTGGGGCGGCCCACCTTCGCTCACGAGAATCGATAACCACCTGTCGCGCAAGTTGTAGCTTTCCAGCTACAATGGAATCGCAACCGCTTGACAACCAGGAGGTTATCGTGATCGAACACGTAATACTGGGCGCGTTTCTGGTTATTCCCCTCGTCATTGTCGTTTTCCTGTTTTCGGATGAAATCCTCGAGGAGCATAGGCAGCGCGTAGAAGCGGGGGCTCCTCATATCGACTGGCGTCATCCGCTGCGCAGTATCCTGCACCACTGAGCCCCAGTGGCAGGACTAGCGCCCGGGCCGAATCCCGGGCAGTTGGCTCGCGCGCGGCGCGAGTGGCGTCGCTTGACCCAACCGCTTGGCCCAACTCATGGCAGACCCTGTGCACGTCGCGACGAACCGATCGCGGCGCGGGCCCGCGTCTGCTGCCAATCTTCGCAATCTGTCCGGGCATCCGCGTCATTCATCGTCGACGTAATGCGTCGTTACCACTTGCAGCACCTGTATCCGCGCATCGCACCCACAATCGGGCGCATGTTTTCGAAGGGTTCTCGAGGAGAACGACATGCAAAAGATTGCAGCGGTACTACTGGTGACAGCAGGCTGCCTGACAGCGGCTGGCCCGGCCAGCGCGCATGACCACGGCGGTGATGTGGTAGGGGCGCTGGTCGGCGGCGCACTGATTGGCGCAGTGGTAGGCGCCGCGATGAGCAGCGAGCCAGCCGTCGTGTACGGGCCGCCGCCGGTCTATGCCGAGCCGGCCCAGGTTGCCGCGCCAGTCTATGCGCAGCCTGCTCCCGTCTACACTGCCACGCCGGCACCGGGCAGTTGCTATGACCAATACTCGGGCCGCTATGTGCCGTGCGCTCCGCCGCAGCCCGCACCGCCGGCACCCTACTATGACGGCTACGGACAATCTGACGACTGGTAAGCCAGATAATTCGGCATGCAAATTAATGGCGCTGCCGCGTTTTCTGGCAGCGGCCTCTCGCTTACATCAAAACCGCTTGTTCTACGGGCGTGATCTGCAGATTCAACTTTTGCGTGAGCCTGATCACCGTGAATTCGACCTCGCGTCCGATGCGCGAAGCGTCGAGTAAGCGCTGAAGCGCGTCAATTCCATCGACGGCCACGCCATCGATCGCCACGATCGTATCGTCCACCCGCAGACCACCGAGCGCCGCCGGGCTTCCCTTGACGATTTCCATAACGCGCACACCGCTAGTCGTTTGGACTTCGAAGTAACGCTGAATCTTGCGCGCAATCGGCACCGTGGTTCCGGCAATGCCGACGTGTGCGCGCCGCACGCGCCCGTGAGCAAACAGTTGCGTGATGACCCATTTCGCGGTGTCGATCGCGGTAGCAAAGCAGATGGCCTGCGCGCCGGGAATGATCGCGGTGTTCACGCCGATCACGTGTCCCGCCGAGTTCACGAGCGGGCCGCCGGAATTACCGGGATTGAGCGCGGCGTCGGTCTGAATCACGTCGTAGATCATGCGGCCCGAGTTCGAACGCAACGAGCGGCCGAGCGCGGAAACCACACCGGTGGTGACGGTCTGGGCGAGCCCCAGCGGACTGCCCACGGCAATCGCGATCTGCCCGACGCGCAGCTTCGCCGATTCGCCGAGTTCGGCGTGCGGCAGAATCTCGGACGCGCCAATGCGCAGCACGGCAAGGTCAGTGCTCGGGTCATCGCCGACAAGATCGGCATCGTAGGTCGCGCCGTCGGCAAGCGTGACGCGCAGCGTGCTTGCGCCGTGCACGACGTGGCTGTTGGTGAGCAGATAGCCATCGGGCGTGAACAAAAAGCCCGAACCGCTGCCGCCGCGCGCGGCGTCGCTGCCGGGTGCCCGGCGCTCGACGGCGATATGGGCGACGGACTGCTGGACGCGCTCGAGCGCGCCGATGACGGTTCGCGAATAGGCGTCGAGCAGGACGTCGTCGCCTTGGGCAGCGGGATGCGCGCTGTCAGGCGAAAGGTCGCGAGCGAGATCGTCGATGAAGGAGGGGCGGCTTCCCACGATCAGAATTCTCCGATGAAAGTGGGCGTACATGCAGGTAACAAGAAGCAATTTCAAGATCCTCGCCGATGCCAAAAAATTGGCGACGAGAGGTACGTATCGAGGGTCGGAAGATCCTGTGGGCACAAACGTTAACGATTGTCAGATCGACGGTGTAATCATTGATGACCTTTGGGCGACCCGCGACAATGATTTGGCGGCGACGTCCCCTCGCGCCGTGTAGTTGTAGTTAGTAGTGGCAAGCTCTTCGCCGCGGCCCCAGCCGCGGTTTTTTTTGTGCGAATTTATCCGTGGGATCGCTGTCGCGCCCAAAAAGAAAGAAGCCCGCTTCCTGGCGGGCTAATCCATGCTCGGGTTACATGGCGGGGTCAATCGGTGATGCCAGCCCACTGCGAAGGCGACCGGCAGGTTTGACTGGGTAGGTAAGGCGGACGCCTCAGGCTGCTACGCTTGTTGCCTGAAGATGCTCGAGCTGTGTCATGAGCGAGTCGACCGTACGAAACTGGGCATGCGTGAGGTGAGCCGTGTCGAGCAGGTTCGAAAGGCGCTTGTGCCAGTAGTCAAAGGACAGAATCGGAACCGTGCTATCAGAAAGCAGTGTCGGCACCATGACGCGCATGATGTGCGCGATTTCCTGATCGATGAATTTCACTTCACGCCCCCGAAAACCGTCCATATCTCATTTTTGGCTACGTGTTGCCACTGTAGTGCGCCGACGCCGTGTGAACAGCTATCACAACGGATAGGGGCGCTTAGCGTCGCCAGCCGTGGCCATAATAGCCACCGAAGCCGACCCCAATATCGACCGACGGGGCTGCATAGTAGCCGGGCGCATAGCCGTATCCGTAGGGCGCCGGTGCGTAGGCATAGGGCGGGGCGACGACGCAGCCGGAGAGGCTTGCGAGCGCCATGGCCAGTGCAGTGGCACAGCAGATTCGAATTGTCTTCATCGTTTTCTCCCAATGCCCGTATTGTCTGTGGGCATCTCGTTGGAAAACGAAACGAGTTGTGACGAAATTTTACGAAGCCACACGCCCCGTGCAGCGGGAGCCGGGAGCGGACGAATTCTATGCGCGCCACGTGGTTATGCGCGTTGCTTACAACTGCTTTCGATTCCTTACGCTCGTGGATTTTGTGTGAATTTACGATCCGTTATTTCCTGTGCGGTTCTGGCGAAATGGCGTGTCTTGATTTTAGCGACAGACCGCATTCATCTGATTAAATCTGCAGAATGGCCCACATTAAATGAATACTTTTGATTTAGTCATTCTGACTTTTCTCACGCAAATACATCTCCCGGCTATCGCCGATCACGCGATACGAGTAATTGCGGGGCTTTATACCTTCAAGGGCTTTTTGTTGATCCCATTACTGTGGTGGATCTGGTTTCAGCCTGGCGAGCGCCGCGAATGGCGGCGCGAGATGGTGCTCGCGACAATAGCAAGTGGCTTGATCTCGCTTGCGGTCGGCCGTTCCATGGCGCATTTTCTGCCGTTCCGGGAACGACCGATCTTCAATCAGGATTTGCACCTGCACTTCGCCATGGAATCGCTGCGCGATAGCGGGCTGACCGGCTTCAGTTCCTTTCCGAGCGACCACGCCATGCTATGGGCCGCAATCGCCATGGGAATTTTTCTGGTTTGGCGCACTGTGGGCATGTTGGCGCTTTTATATACGGCGATTTTTATCTGCCTGCCGCGCGCGTATCTCGGCTTTCACTATCCGACTGACTTGTTGGCCGGCGCCGCGATCGGCATTGTCATTACCTGGATCTTGACGCGCGACCCCGTGCGCGAGCGCATCGCAGCACCGGTGCTGCGATGGACGATGCGCTTCCCGGGGCCGGCTTCAGTGCTCGCGTTTCTCGTGTGCTTCGAGCTGGTTACGCAGTTCAATGATCTGTTGATGCTCGCCCACTCGGTCGCGAAAGTGATATGAGCAGCGGGGAGGGGCGTTGGCGAGCTTGTACGGCGCTCACTCCTCGCACCGTACGTCCTGTTTGCGCACGACGATGATCACGGGATAGGTTCCGCGCTCGAGCTCCACGCGTGTGACCACCGACATCGTCGTGTCGCCGCTGTCGTCATACACGCTCACTCGCTCGTTGCGCAGGTTGACCACGCCGACGCAGCCAGAAGTGCGCCCTTCGTCGGAAACCTGGCACTGGATGGGATTCTCGGCCAGATAGCGATATTTGTTGTCGCTGGATTGGTATTCGCGAAAGCTTTGCGCCGATCCGCCCACGCCCGTGACGTATCCGATTGCGCACGATTCCGTCGGGGCGTCACTGGTCGTGGATGTTCCTGCCACTGCGAATGCGCTCGTGGCTACAATGGCCACGGAAAATAGCGATGCAACAATGCGTTTCATTGAGCGGTGTTTCATTGGATTGAGTTTGGGCAACGCTTGGCAACCGGTTATTTCCCGATACAAAACCGGCTGAAAATCACCCCAAGCAGATCATCGGACGTGAACTCGCCGGTGATCGAATTGAGCGACTCTTGCACAAGCCGCAGTTCTTCGGCAAAGAGATCGAGTGCCTGGGCGTTCTGGTCCGCGTGTGCCGCGGCCTGCGCAAGGTGTTCACGCGCCGTGCGCAGCGCAATCAAATGGCGCTCGCGCGCGAGATAGACGCTCTGCGCGTCGGCCTGCCAGCCCGCGATGCGCAGCAGTTCGGCGCGCAGAAGCGCAACGCCGTCGCCTTGCTTTGCCGACAGGCGCACCTCGCACACTTCACTGCCGTCGTTCGCCTCGCGTTGGGCCACCTCTGGCGCAACACCGGTCAGATCCGTCTTGTTGAGCACGCGCACGACGGGCACACCTGCGGGAAAGCGCCCGGCGATTACATCGTCTTCGGCGGTCATGCCAACACGCGCGTCGAGCAGGTGCAGCACCACGTCCGCTCGACCGATCTCGCTCCAGGTTCGCTCGATGCCGATCTTCTCGACTTCGTCCTCCGTGTCGCGCAGGCCCGCCGTGTCGATCACGTGCAGCGGGATGCCTTCGATCTGGATCGTCTGCGAAATCTTGTCCCGTGTCGTGCCGGCGACGGGCGTGACGATCGCGAGTTCGGCGCCCGCGAGCGCATTGAGCAGCGACGACTTGCCCACGTTCGGCTGCCCCGCGAGCACGACCGCGAGCCCTTCGCGCAGCAGCGCGCCCTGGCGCGCCTCCGAAAGCACGTGATCGAGCTGCGCGCGAATCTTCGAGAGCTTGCCGCGCGCGTCGGCGGCTTCCAGGAAATCGATCTCTTCCTCGGGGAAGTCGAGCGTCGCCTCCACCAGCATGCGCAGCGTGACGACGTCGTCCACGAGCGCGTGGATATCGCGCGAAAACGCTCCATCGAGCGAGCGGCCCGCCGAGCGGGCGGCAGCCTCGGTGCTGGCTTCGATCAAATCGGCGACGGCCTCGGCCTGAGCCAGATCGAGCTTGTCATTGAGGAACGCGCGGCGCGTGAATTCACCGGGCTCGGCGAGGCGCAGGCCGAACGCACGGCCCGCATCGATACAGCGCTGCAGGACGAGTTGCAGCACGATCGGGCCGCCGTGGCCCTGCAATTCGACCACATGCTCGCCCGTGTACGAATGCGGCGCCGTGAAGTAGAGCGCAATGCCGCGGTCGAGCACCGTGCCCGCGCCGTCGAGGAACGGCACATAGCTCGCATGGCGCGCGATCAAGGTCTGGCCGGTCAGCGCCTGCATCAACATTTCGGCGGCGGCGGCGCCCGCCCGGCCCGCCGAAATGCGCACTACGCCGATCCCGCCGCGTCCGGGCGCGGTGGCAATGGCGACTATGGGATCGGTATCGGCGGCGAGCATGGCGGACTGATTCAACGTGATTCGACGAGGTTAGGTGCAGCCGGCGAGGTGTCACCGGCGAGGGCGGTCGGTTAGGACGGCCGGCTGCGAAGGGCTGACGAAGTGTCGCGGAATGCGGCATGGCGAAGTTGCGCGACCGCGTCCGTAGAGGTGCGTGGATTGTAACGCGAGGCACACATAGACCTCCCACGCCCGTTAGGCCAAGATTGTTCCGTGTTTATCTCAATTTAGATAAGATCTGTCTTGGTCTAAATTGGTCATGTTGAGAATAAAAGTCCTGACGACGGACAAAAATGCTTATCAGAACGGGCATCTAACGCCATCGCAACATTCTTGCGCTACCTGCATCTTTGGGCGATATGTCGCTTTTATGAGCTATGTCTAGCTTAACTGGTTGCTAACTTCGGTGAAAGCTGGTTGCACAATTTAAAACATGCCGACCATCGAAGAAAAAGCCGCGTTTTCCGAACGTCTTAAGTTCGCCATGAAGCGCGCCCCGGAGAAGCTGCGTGGCAGCACCGACCTCGCCAACAAGTTCAACCTTCGCCATCACGGTGAGCAGCCTGTGTCTCCACAAACTGCTCACAAGTGGCTGAGCGGCCGCACCATTCCTACCAGCGACAAACTGGACACGCTTGCGAAATGGTTCGACGTGGATGTGCATTGGCTCCACTACGGACCGTCGCCGGGCAACGCCACGGGCGCCGTTCCCTCGCCACGCAAGCCCGACGAAAAATATCCGCTTTCCGAGGAAACGCTCGAACTGGCTTCGAAGATCGAGGCGTTGAGCGTGCATCACCGCTATCTGGTTGAAGAGCTGGTTTCGCAGTTTTACGGCACCGGCAAGAAGATCTAGCCATCAGTATCGCCTGACCGCGCTTTGGCGCGGCAAGCAGACAAAACGTCGCATGCGAGCGACGCCTTCATCTCCACGGCGCAAACAACAAAAAAGCCGCCCGGTTTGAGCCGGGCGGCTTCATTTTTTGCGTGCCTCGTTGCGAGGCGAGGGCGGCGGTTCAACGCCGCCCCTGGGCTCAGGCAGTGTCCTTCTTCGGAGCGGCCTTGTTCTTGCCCATCATGCGCGTGATGTAGTACTGCTGTGCGATCGACAGCACGTTGTTCACGACGTAGTAGAGCACGAGGCCGGCCGGGAAGAAGAAGAACATGACCGAGAACGCGATCGGCATGAACATCATCATCTTGGCCTGGACGGGGTCCGGCGGCGTCGGGTTCAGCTTGGTCTGCACGAACATCGAAACGGCCATCAAGACCGGCAAGATGAAGAACGGATCCTGCTGCGAGAGGTCGTGAATCCAGAGAATCCACGGCGCGCCGCGCATTTCCACCGACGAGAGCAGCACCCAGTACAGCGAAATGAACACCGGGATCTGGATCACCACCGGCAGACAGCCGCCGAACGGATTTACCTTCTCGGTCTTGTAGAGCTCCATGAGCGCCGCGTTCATCTTCTGCGGGTCGCTCTTGAAGCGCTCGCGCAGCGCCTGCATGCGCGGCGTGATCTCCTTCATGCGCGCCATCGACTTGTAGCTCGCGGCGGAGAGCGGGAAGAACACGGCCTTGATGAGCAGCGTGAGCAGCACGATTGCCCAGCCCCAGTTGCCCACATAGCTGTGGATCTTCTCGAGCAGCCAGAACAGGGGCTTGGCGATGATCGTCACCCAGCCGTAGTCCTTCACGAGTTCGAGACCTGGCGCGATGCTTTCGAGCATGCGCTCTTCTTCCGGACCGGCAAAGAGGCGTGCCTGCACGTTGTCGGTCGCGCCCGGCGCGATCGTGCCGAGCGGCTGCTTCACGCCGACGCGGTAGAGGTTGGCGTCGAACTTCTCGACGTAGATGTCACGCTTGACGCCTTGCTGCGGAATCCATGCGGTCGCGAAGTAGTGCTGCACCATGCCGATCCAGCCGTTGTCGGCCTTGTTCACATAGTCGGCTTTGTTCTTGTCGATGTCGCTAAACGAGATCTTCTGGAAGTGATGCTCGTTCGAGTACACCGCCGGGCCGATGAAGGTATGCGAGAAGCGCGGCGTTTCCACCGGTTCGCTGTCGCGCACGAGCTCCATGTAGAGCGTGGGCGAAACGGGCGTGCCGCCGACGTTCTGCACCTTCGTGTCCACGCCGATCACGTAGCTGCCCTTCGTGAACGTGTAGGTCTTGGTGACCTTCACGCCGCCCTTTTCGGGCGACTCGAGGCTGACCTGAAACGAGTTGGCGTCGCCGCTCAGCTCGCGCGGGCCGTTGACGGCCGTGTACACGTCGTTGTGGTTCGGGAAGTCGCCACCCAGCAGGCCCGTACGCGCGAGGTACGTGTGGTCCTTGGTGTGGTCGAACAGCGTCATGTACTGATCGGGGCTCTTGCCGTCGGCGCTTTCCTTCACGAGCGAGAGCTTCGTGAGCGTGCCGCCGCGCGTGTCGATCTCGCCGTCATAGACGTCGGTGCGGAAGTGCACGAGTTGCGCGGCCGCTGCGGCAGGCTGGGCCGTGGTCGCGGGCGCCTGGCCTGCGCTCGTGGCCGGCAGGTCGGAGGCGGCGTTAGCCGCATTGGCCTGACTTGCCGGCGTCGCGCCGCTGGCTGCGTTCTGCTGGGTTTGCGTCGCGCTCGGGAAGAACATCGACTGGCGTCCATGGTCGCGCTGCCAGTTGTCGAACAGCATGACCGCTGACATGAAGAAGATGACCCATAGGACGGTGCGTTTGATATCCATGCGTTGTCTCAGTGTCGATGGAGTGGCGCGTCAGCGCTTTTTCGGGGATGCGGGAGGGACCAGATCGACGCCGCCCGCCGAAAACGGGTGGCAGCGGCACAGCCGCTTCGCGGCAAGGTAAGTCCCACGCGCGGCGCCATGATACTGGATTGCTTCGCGCGCGTAATCCGAACAGGAAGGGTAAAAGCGGCACCGGTTGCCGAGCAGAGGACTCACGGCAAGCTTGTAGAAGCGCAGTAAAGCGATCAGTACCGTTTGCATGGCGTGGCGGCCGGACGGCTCCGCATGGGAATACGAACCTCGGGCCGTGCCGTTGGGCGCGGTCCGCACAGCGGGACTGCTGGATTCATGCGCCGTGTTCATGAGCCGGCGGGCCGATCGACCACTTGTGGCCCGGACTCATGCATGCGGCGCTTTCCGGCTTCACGGGCCGCCTTCTCGAGCAAAGCCTCGATTTCGGTGCGGCACAACGCTTTGAGCGGCAGCGACGAGGCGCCCGGCATCGCCTTGCGATCGAATTTCGTGTGCAGGCGCAGCAGCAGATCGAAACCTTCGAACTGCGCGCGGCGCACGCGAAACGCCTCGCGGGCGATGCGGCGCACCAGGTTGCGCGTGACCGCGCGCGGCGCGTACTTCTTGCCGATCACGAGCCCAAGCCGCGCATCCTTGCCGGTGGGCCGCCCGTATACGACGAAGTGCTCGGTGCGGCGCCAGGGGCGCAAACGAAAAACGGATGAGAACTCATCCGTTTTCAGTAGCCTTGCGGCTTTCGGGAAAGCGGCCTGCGTTCGCAACAAGGTGGTGCGCGCGTCGTCCGCTTGTTCCGACAGTTTCACGTCAGGCCCGCTATCTTCGATGGTGGTCGATTCTGCTGATAGCGGTGCTATCGACAAAACTGGAAAGCGGCGCGCCTTAGATGGCGAGGCGCTTGCGGCCCTTGGCACGGCGCGCGTTGATCACTTTGCGGCCACCGGCGGTCTTCATACGCACGCGGAAGCCATGGGTACGCTTGCGGCGGGTAACGGAAGGTTGGTAAGTACGTTTCATGTTGCTCTCACTTGTTGAGAATTGACCGCGGCGAGCATCGCGGAAAAAGCAATGGCCGGTGGTACAAGGGATTGGTTTTCGCGGAACCCGCTATTTAATCCCGATTTTCGTTGGCCGTCAATAGGTTAGAGCATCGCGACGCTCGAATTCCTGCCGGCGCTGTTCTGTCGCCAAATGAACGGGCCGCCGCGCGATGCGTTGATCCGTCCCTGTGGATAACTTCCAGGGAAGTGGATTTCGGCGTTAGAATCTCGGCTATCCCAAGAATCCTGCATGCCGCTCTGGCCCGCCTGCTTGCCGCAAAACCCTTGCCGCGCGGGCGTCCGGAGCATTTGCTGTCGTCCCGTCAGGGCCTCGTTGCATTTGTGCGACATGAACGGCGCGACCGCAATGCATGCAAACAAAACGACCACAGCAACTTGATGAACGAATTCTGGCAACACTGTTCCGCACTGCTGGAGCGCGAGCTGACGCCCCAGCAGTACGTGACGTGGATTAAACCGTTGGCCCCGGTTGCCTTCGATGCTGCGGCAAACACGCTGCAGATCGCCGCCCCCAACCGCTTCAAGCTCGACTGGGTCAAGAGCCAGTTTTCGGGCCGCATCACCGATCTGGCCCGCGATTTCTGGCAACTGCCCGTCGACGTGCAGTTCGTCCTCGACCCAAAGGCAGGCATGCGCGCCCCGCAGGCAGCAAGCGCACCGGCGCCGCGCGCGCCGCTGGCGGCCGCCATGCAGGCCGAAGCCGCTCATGTTGCCGCTCACGTGGCCAGTCAGGCCGTCATGTCCCAGACAAGCCCTGGTGCGGCGGCTTTGGCGGGCCTCGCGGGTATGTCGCACGCTGCTGCACAAGCTACCGAAGACGCCGCCGACCTCGATTTGCCCAGCCTTGACGCCAATGAAGCCGCGGCCGGTCGCCGTGGCTGGCGGCCCGGCCAGAGCGCGGCTGCAGCAGCCGCAGCGAATGGAGAACCCGACCCCACTTATGAGCGCTCGAAGCTCAACCCGGTGCTCACGTTCGATAATTTCGTGACGGGTAAGGCGAACCAGCTTGCGCGCGCGGCGGCCATCCAGGTGGCCGACAACCCCGGCATTTCGTACAACCCGCTGTTCCTTTACGGCGGCGTGGGCCTCGGCAAGACTCACCTGATCCACGCAATCGGCAATCAGCTCCTGATCGACAAGCCGGGCGCGCGCATCCGCTACATCCACGCGGAGCAGTACGTCTCCGACGTGGTGAAGGCGTACCAGCGCAAGGCGTTCGACGACTTCAAGCGCTACTACCATTCGCTCGATCTGCTGCTGATCGACGATATTCAGTTCTTTTCGGGCAAGTCGCGCACGCAGGAAGAGTTTTTCTACGCATTCGAGGCGCTGGTCGCCAACAAGGCGCAGGTAATCATCACGAGCGACACGTATCCGAAGGAAATCTCGGGTATCGACGACCGCCTGATCTCGCGCTTCGACTCGGGCCTGACCGTGGCGATCGAGCCACCCGAGCTGGAAATGCGCGTGGCGATCCTGATGCGCAAGGCGCAGTCGGAAGGCGTGAGCCTGAACGAGGACGTGGCGTTCTTCGTCGCCAAGCATCTGCGCTCGAACGTGCGCGAACTCGAAGGCGCGCTGCGCAAGATCCTCGCGTACTCGAAGTTCCATGGCCGCGAGATTTCGATCGAGCTGACCAAGGAAGCGCTCAAGGACCTGTTGACGGTGCAGAACCGCCAGATTTCGGTGGAAAACATCCAGAAGACGGTCGCCGACTTCTACAGCATCAAAGTCGCGGACATGTACTCGAAAAAGCGCCCCGCGAACATCGCGCGGCCGCGCCAGATCGCCATGTACCTGGCCAAGGAGCTCACGCAGAAAAGCCTGCCGGAAATCGGCGAGCTGTTCGGCGGGCGCGATCACACGACGGTGCTGCACGCCGTGCGCAAGATTGCCGACGAGCGCACCAAGGACGCCCAGCTCAATCACGAGCTGCACGTGCTCGAGCAGACCCTCAAGGGCTGACAGGCCGCTGCAAAATCGCCGCAACACCGGCGCGGCCGATCTGTTTATTTTGCGGATCGCCCCCAATTTAGGGGAGCGGTCCGTTTTCAGGCACAATATGGGTTTATCCGCGCGGCGGCCAGGCCGCCCGCGCGGCTTTCACGCCGCGGCCTGCGCTGCAGGGCGGCTCCAGGGTTTGTAGCGCCGGCTGAACACCAGGTGAACGCCGGATGCCAGCCCTGGACGGGGTGCGCAGACCGTCACATCAACGAAGGAACTCTATGCAACTGGTCAAGACCGAACGCGATAACCTGCTGAGGCCGCTGCAAACGGTGAGCGGCATTGTCGAACGCCGCCATACGTTGCCGATCCTCGCCAATCTGCTGATCACCAAAACCGGTTCCGACGTCTCGTTCCTGTCGACCGACCTCGAGTTGCAGATCACCACGACCGCCGACTTCGGCGTCGGCAACGACCAGGTGGCCACGACGGTCGCGGCGCGCAAGCTGCTCGACATCCTGCGCGCGATGCCCGACGGCCAGGTCACGCTCACGCTTGCGGACAAACGCCTCACGGTGCAGTCGGGCAAGAGCCGCTTCGCGCTGCAAACGCTCGCCGCGGACGAGTTCCCCACGGTGGCGCAGGCCAAGGACTTCGGTGCGAACCTCTCGGTGCCGCAGAAGACCTTCCGCCAACTGCTCGGCATGGTCTACTTCGCGATGGCGCAGCAGGACATCCGCTACTACCTGAACGGCATGCTGCTCGTCGTGGACGGCGACCAGCTGATGGCGGTCGCCACCGACGGCCACCGCCTCGCGTTCTCGTCGATGAAGATCGAAGGCTCGTTCGCCCGCCAGGAAGTCATCATCCCGCGCAAGACCATTCTCGAACTCCAGCGCCTGCTCGAAGACATCGACGATTCGCTGAAGATCGACATCGGCTCGACGCAGGTGAAGTTCACGTTTGGCCAGGTCGAACTCGTCTCGAAGCTCGTGGAAGGCAAGTTCCCCGACTTCCAGCGCGTGATTCCGAAGGCGCACAAGAACACCTTCCAGATTGGCCGCGAAGAGCTGCAACGCTCGCTGCAACGCGCGGCGATTCTCACGTCCGACAAGTTCAAGGGCGTGCGCTGCATCATCGAGCCGGGCCAGCTCAAGATCATGTCGACCAACGCCGATCAGGAAGAGGCGCAGGAAGAGCTGGAAATCGCCTACCAGGGCGACACCATCGACATCGGGTTCAACGTCACGTATCTGCTCGACGTCCTCGCGAACCTGAAGGTGGACACGCTGGAAGTGAGCCTTGGCGACGCCAGTTCCAGTGCGCTCATCACGATTCCTGAGAACGAGGAATTCAAATACGTCGTGATGCCGATGCGCATTTAAAAAACGCGACAGAAGAAGAACACCAGGGGGCGCTTCGCCCCTTTGGCGTTTTTATGGCTTTTCGAAAAGTCTCGAGCAGTAACGCTGGCAGTACAGCAGAACCGGAAAAAATCCATGACTGATACGAACAACTCGCAACCCGACAACAGCTATGGCGCCTCGTCGATCCAGATCCTCGAAGGACTGGAGGCAGTGCGCAAGCGGCCCGGGATGTACATCGGCGACACGTCGGACGGCACCGGTCTGCATCACCTCGTCTTCGAAGTGCTCGACAACTCCATCGACGAAGCGCTCGCAGGCTACTGCAACGACATCCACGTGGTGATTCACGCGGACAACTCCATCTCGATCACCGATAACGGCCGCGGCATTCCCACGGACGTGAAGATGGACGACAAGCACGATCCGAAGCGCAGCGCCGCCGAAATCGTGATGACCGAGCTGCACGCGGGCGGCAAGTTCGACCAGAACAGCTACAAGGTCTCGGGCGGCCTGCACGGCGTGGGCGTCTCGTGCGTGAACGCGCTCTCGAGCTTCCTGCGCCTCACCGTGCGCCGCAACGGCAAGAAGTACTTCATGGAATTTCACCGTGGCGTGCCGCAGAACCGTATTCTCGAAGAGCGCGACGGTCATACCATTTCGCCGATGCAGCTGCTGGGCGACACGGAAAACCGCGGCACCGAAGTGCATTTCATGGCCGACGAAACCATCTTCGGCAGCGTCGAGTACCACTACGACATTCTCGCCAAGCGCATTCGCGAACTCTCGTTCCTGAACAACGGCGTGCGCATTCGCCTGACCGACCAGCGCACGGGCAAGGAAGACGATTTCGCGTTCGCGGGCGGCGTGAAGGGCTTTGTCGAATACATCAACAAGGCCAAGACCGTCCTGCACCCGAACATCTTTTATGTCCAGAACGAGAAAGACGGCGTGGGCGTGGAAGTCGCGATGCAGTGGAACGACAGCTACAACGAAAGCGTGCTGTGCTTCACGAACAACATCCCGCAGCGCGACGGCGGCACGCACTTGACCGGCTTGCGCGCGGCAATGACGCGCGTGATCAACAAGTACATCGCCGATAACGAAATCGCCAAGAAAGCCAAGGTCGAGACCTCGGGCGACGACATGCGCGAAGGTCTGTCGTGCGTGCTTTCGGTGAAGGTGCCGGAGCCGAAGTTCAGCTCGCAGACGAAGGACAAGCTGGTGTCGTCCGAAGTGCGCGCGCCCGTGGAAGAAGTCGTGGCGAAGGCGCTGGAAGAGTTCCTGCTCGAAACGCCGAACGACGCCAAGACCATTTGCGGCAAGATCGTCGACGCCGCGCGTGCGCGCGACGCTGCGCGCAAGGCGCGCGAAATGACGCGCCGCAAGGGCGTGCTCGACGGCGTGGGCCTGCCGGGCAAGCTCGCGGACTGCCAGGAGAAGGACCCGGCGAAGTCGGAGGTCTATATCGTCGAGGGCGACTCTGCAGGCGGTTCGGCCAAGCAAGGCCGCGACCGTAAATTCCAGGCCATCCTGCCGCTGCGCGGCAAGGTGCTGAACGTCGAAAAGGCGCGCTACGACAAGCTGCTCTCCAGCGAGCAGATCGTCACGCTGATCACCGCGCTTGGCTGCGGCATCGGCAAAGACGACTACAACCTGGAAAAGCTGCGCTATCACCGCATCATCATCATGACCGACGCGGACGTGGACGGCGCGCACATCCGCACGCTGCTGCTCACGTTCTTCTATCGCCAGATGCCGGACATGATCGAGCGCGGCTACGTATACATCGCGCAGCCGCCGCTCTACAAGCTCAAGGCCGGCAAGGACGAGCGCTACCTCAAGGACGACGCCGATCTCAATGCGCACATGCTGCGTCTCGCGTTGCAAGGCTCGGAACTCGTGCCGAGCGAAGGCGCAACGCCGATCTCGGGCGACGCGCTCGGCGAACTCGCGCGCTCGTACCAGCTCGCGCGCGGCGTGGTGGACCGCCTGAGCCGCCTGTACGACGTGCGTGCGCTCGAGGCGATCATGGACGGCGTGGCGATCGACCTGTCGAGCGAGGCATCGACCGAGGCATCGGCGCGTGCGCTCGAAGCGCAACTGCGCGACGACCCGCTGAAGCCCGAAGTCACGGTGGTGCCGATGTACGACCCGGTGCGCGAGCAACGTTCGCTGCGCGTGGAGCGCCGCCATCACGGCAACGTGAAGGTCTCGGTCATCGACGAGGAATTCCAGCTCACCGCCGATTATCAGCAGCTCGTGAACACGGCCAATACGTTCAAGGGCTTGATCGGCAAGAACGCGTTCATCAAGCGCGGCGAGCGCAGCATGGCCGTCACCGACTTCAAGAGCGCCATGAAGTGGTTGATCGCGGATGCCGAGCGCAACGTCTCGAAGCAGCGTTACAAGGGGCTCGGCGAGATGAACCCCGGGCAGCTTTGGGAAACGACGATGGACCCGGCCGTGCGGCGTTTGCTGCGCGTGCAGATTGAAGATGCGATTGCCGCCGATGGCATTTTCACCACGCTGATGGGCGATGATGTGGAGCCGCGTCGCGCGTTTATTGAAAGCAATGCGCTAAGGGCAGGCAATATTGATGTTTGATTGTTGTTGTCTTGCAGAAAAGACGTCTTAAATCTCAAGAAGTTGTCCGCGTGGTTTTTGTAGGGCTCCAGAGTTGGCGCGACCGGCGACGAAGTTGTGCGGCTGGGCGACAAAGTTGGTGCAACTAGCCTACCTGTCGAACATCACGCGCGACGTTGGGAGGAATCGAACTTCGGAGTCCAATTCGCGGGTCTGGGGTTCGAGTTGCTGATTCGCCACCATATTCAACGCGAATGCCCGCACTCTCACGAGTTGCGGGCTTTTTCGTTTTGGCGCGCGGTGAGCCACTTGGTGAGCCATCTGCTCGATGCACAAGTTGCCCCATCTTTATCACTTATCTGGACGAACGCGAAATAACGGATGATCGAAAGGTCTTCCACAGCTTCCGGCACACATTCATCAACCGGATGACGGAATTGCACATCCATCCGGCCATGTTGATGGCACTCGTGGGACACTATGACCAAGCGAAGGTCGATTTCAGTTCGCCGCACTTCGCGAACTACCAGCACGCGAAGCCGCTTGTCGAATTGAAGGCCACGCTTGCCCGATTCGACGTGAAGCTGCCTCTGACGTTTTGAATTACCGCCCCCACATGACGACAAAGATGAGTCAAATGAGCAAAGAGCGATATGAAATCTTGAAACGCCTGAACGAGGCAGAAGGCAATCTGGCTTATATGTTGGCGGTTTTCGGCGACACGCTTGCCGAGCGCGAGGGATACAAGCACCTCGAAGGCATGGAAGCAATACATTTTTATGTCGTGCACAAGTTCAAATGGTTACCGGCCCAAGTTCGGTCGATGTCCGCGGCCGACCTTCGCTTTGTTTTGACGGAGGAAATGTCCGGTTGGACGGCGCCCGTTGACGCCAGATGACCCAAGGAGGCTACCCGTCTCTTTTAAGGCATATTCTGGAAGGCAAGGAATACATGCCACTCATTCGAAGCCGCGATGTTGAGAAACATCGGGCTCAGTGGCGCGCGCTGATTCACGACCTCTCTGCCTGCCCGCCCAAAGAGCCAGAAATCGCGGACAGCTTCCACACACAATGGCATGTCTCCGGCCACCGCATTCGAGAACTCGTTGCCGACGACGATTTGCTGATGAACATGCTTTGGGTCTGGTTGCCTCGGTATGAGGGACCGCATCTTGTCCTCTATCGAGGCGAGAACAGAGACCGCTTTCAGGGCGGAAGAATCGGGACTGCATGGAGCGATCAAAGAGAGACCGCCCGCATGTTCGCGAGCGGGTTGAACAACACCGGCGAAGGCGGCGTAATTCTTAACGTCGTCGCGCCCGCTGACGCGATCATCGCTGGGCCCTCCGAGCACAGCGCAAACTGGCTGCGTGAGCGCGAGTTCACAGTCGACTGGCGAAAGCTCGACAAGAGCAAAATTGAGCAAATTCAATTTTTCACGCCGCACAAGCGCTAGGCTGAGGCAGAATCTGACACTTCGCGAACCATCCCCGCCCTGACGGGCGGGGCTCAACGATAGGGCGATTTCGAAATGTCGACTTCGGCTTTGACCCCAACCGACTCCAAGAACTGGCTCACATAATCGCGGGCCTCGCGGTCCACGTTAGCCGGCCCGATCACGACATCCCGGATGCATTGCCGAATGTCAGGCGTTTCGAAATATGGCGTGAGTCCATAGGGCCCGCGTCGCCAACGCTTTTCGGGGGCGCTCTCGTTCACGCGATCGCTTTGTCGCGAAAGGGTGGCGTTGTGGACAATGCGCCACTCCCTCTCGGTCCAAAAGTCGGGGTGCTTGCAAAACGCGCAGACGCGGTCGATGTATTCCCAAGCTACCGTGGAAGCGTCTTTGTCGGTGAACAACGGTTCGATGTCGATCAACATTCTTAAATGTTTGATCTTATCGTCCTCGATGTTCGGATCTCCATAGAAAACTGATGCGAAACTCCATTCTGCCGAACCTTGTTCGCCAGGCGGGACGGAGTAGGTGGAATCAAACAAGGGCGCCCCGACCGCCATTCGAAGCGCGTTGACGTCAAACCCAATTGCAAATCCCGCGCCTCTTTCGGCGTAAGCGGCCCATTGTGGAACCGAATCCCTGTCTTCGGAAAAGCAGCACACGAAATAGTCGCTGATGCCTTGAATCACCTCAAAGTGAAAATCGAGCTTGTCGAAAATGGCTTTGAGATCCTCGTCGTTCCTTGACTGCGCTTCCAAATGCCGAAAAGCCAAAGTCTTAAACCACTCCGACTCTTGCCGATCGTTTGTCTTTTTTGCGTCGGACACCCATAGGCGGCCGCTCTTCAAAATCGACAAAAACGCCTCGACCCCGCAATAGTGATAGACCTTGTTTGGAATAGCCACGA
This sequence comes from Paraburkholderia sacchari, assembly GCF_000785435.2. Lineage (GTDB taxonomy): Bacteria > Pseudomonadota > Gammaproteobacteria > Burkholderiales > Burkholderiaceae > Paraburkholderia > Paraburkholderia sacchari. The sequence continues at coordinate 282,725 of NZ_JTDB02000002.1, forward strand.
CTCCCCCTCGAACGTTTTATAAACGCTAGACTCGTCCCTTTGGAAGGGGCGAGCACAAATTAGGCCACAGGTTCACATGTCGCTCCAACGGCTCGTTTTGCGCTGTGTCGGTTCAAGCCCTTAACGGCCCTGATTTTCGCTCGCGCAAACTCGGATCAAGGGCGGGCAACGCCCGGCGCAGCGAACCCTTGACGCGCGACAAACCGAACAATGAGAAAGGTTTTAGAGCGCGGCAAAGTCGCGCCCCCCACTCTACTCGACCAAGGGCCTAGAGCGCGGGCTATTCGCGCCAGCCGGTGCCATCCTACCAACTCATGTGTCGCCCAACTCATGGCCCGAATCAGCGCCGCGGTCCAGTGTCCGCCGCCGCAAAATACGGCATGACGTAGGACGGGGTGCCCTCCCGGATCGTCATGACCACCTTCACCTCCATCGGCCGACGCTGGCGGGAGACGCGACCAGGCCCAAGCTTGACCGTCAGTGAGGAGGCGTCTTTGGGGACGACTATGATCGGCCGAACCATCGCTTCCTCGTCTGGAAAGAAAGCTCCTTTAAGACCAGCGCATTCTTCGCAAAGCGTGGCCCACTCAGGCGAAGGCTTGGATGGCGGAACCTCGGCGACATCCTGCTGATAATCGCTCTGAATCGTGTCCTCGACGCATCGAGCGACAGCCTCCCCAACCCGATAAACGAGCCAGAAATTCATCATCATGTCTCTTCTGAATGAGAAGGCGGTCTGCATCTTGTCTTTCGATTTGTGAAGCTTCCTGTTTGGCCCAATGGCGCCCGCCGGATAAGCACCGTTTAGAAAAAACCCGCAAATCGGACCATCCGGCGTGCTCGCGTTGCACAACGTCAAATGCCCGCTCGCGTGTTTCAGCTCGTTCACCAGCACCCCAAGACACGGATCGCGATACCTCTTGATCACCTCCTCTTGAAACGCCTTCCACCCGGGCAACGCGGTGGCGTCAAGAAATTGCCAATGGAATTTATGGATTTTCCCCGCAATCGGAGGGCGCAGACACCGCAAAATCTCCGTGCACGCGTCGATGTGTTCGTTGAGCCGATCGAGCAAGGTTTCGTAGACGCTCAGAAGTTCTTCGCCGCCGGTTGCATCTCTTGCCAGTGCGACCTCGGTCTCCATGCGGCTGAGCAAGGGAAGCGCACACGCTCAGCCTCGATGCCATGCGCCGCAAGACGCGTCGCGAGCCGCTCGCGCGCGCTGCCGGGTGGCGCCATCAAGATGAGGCGAGCGTGGGGCAGCGCGGCGAACACACCGGACCAAAGCGCCAGCGTCGCGCCGGTGAGCTTGCAGGGGTTGTTCAGACATCCGAACATAATGTGCCCAGCCGAATGTGCTGAAACTACCGGCAACGCGCCCGGTTCCAGCCCCTGAGAAAGCGCGTCGTAGCACCAGAACGCATCGGGGAGGCGCACTGACCGTTCCGTGTACTGGCCGTCGACGTTCGGCATTTCCACCGGGTCGAGCCACGGATCGGTGAGCCGCCATCCGATCGACGGGCTGCCGGTCGTCCCCGGGTAGGCGAGCCACGCCACCTGCACGGGCGCGGGCCGCCGCGCGAACACCAGGCGCCGCGCGCCGCCCATGTGCATCGTGAGGTCGACGAGTATGTCGATTCGATCGTCGCGAATCTGCTGTGCAAGGCGCGCGTCGTCGAAATCGCGAACGTCGCGCCATACGTCGGCGAGCTTCATGAGTCGCCCGGTCACATCGTCGTGCTGAGCGCTCAACGCATAGCAGACGATCTCGAACGCCGCGTGATCGTGATGACGCAATAACGGCATCGTGAAGAGCGACTGGCAGTGGTTGCGAAAATCGGGCGAGACATAGCCGATGCGCAGCCGCCGTTCGGGCTCCGGCGCGTTCGCATGGTGTGCGTTCGCGCTCGCGGCAAGCAACGCCGCCTCGTGCCGCGCCGAGAACTGCTCGGCCTCTACGCGAACCGCGTGAGCGTCGTCGGCGGCGAACATCAGCGCGAATAGCAGGTTGCTGTTGGCGCCGATATTGGCGGGATCGCATGCCATCGCCCGGCGATAGCATGCAATGGACGCCTCGATGCAGCCGCTCTTGCTCATGACGTTGCCGAGATTGATGTGCGCTTCGGCGAAATCGGGTTTCAGTTCGATGGCGCGGGTAAACACCGCTCGCGCTTCGTCGATGCGGCCGCGGCTCATGAAGACGTTGCCGAGGTTGTTCCATGCGGACACTCGGCGCGGGTCGAGTTCGAGCGCGCGTTCGAGTGCCGACTTCGCCTCGTCGATGCGGCCCTCGCCCCACAAGACACAGCCCAGATTCGTGAGCACTTCGACAGAATTCGGCGCGAGCTCGCGGGCGCGTTCGAGCACGGCCCGCGCTTCGGTGTTGCGATTCATCGCCAGCAAGGCTTTGCCGAGGTTGTTCCAGGCATTCGCCTGGGATGGCGCGATCTCCACCGTGCGTCGCAGCACGGCCGCGGCGCGCGCCGGCTCTCCGGCGTTCAACAACATGGTCCCGTAGTTGAAGTGGATGCCGGGATGATCGGGCGCCAGGGCAATCGCGCGCTCGAAGAGGCGCGACGCCTGTTCAGGCTCTCCCTGCTCGCCGTAGAGGTGGCCGAGATTGTTTAGCGCGATGGGGAAATCCGGCTGCAACTCGATCGCGCGGCTCAGTGCATGAATCGCCATGCTGCGCTCGGCTGCGGAGCGGCAAGTCAGGGCCAGGCTCACGAGAAAAGCCGGACTCTCACGCACCGCGAGCGCGCGGCCAATCAGTGCACGCGCTGCCGAACGGTCCCGGTCCAACTTGAGCAGGCCGGCAAGGTGCAGTGCATCGGCATCGTGAGGATTCGCGGCGACAAGCCGCTCGCATATCGCGCGCGCGGCTGCAGTTTCGCCGCGATGCCAGGCGGCCTCGGCAGCTGCGAACAGGTCGCCGGGGATTAACGGCCCGGAAGCCCCGGTGTTGGAGATTGCCATGGTTGGAAACGCCCCTGCGGGCCGCCTGACGACGCAGGCCGGACACAACGAGACGTGAAGATGCGGAGCCGCTTATTGTCGTGGCGTCGCGGCGCTCTCGAATTGATTTTGAACAACGGGCGGACGCGCGCCGAGCCGGTTGGGGCGCGCACGGCAACTATCCACAGACCTCTGCGGATAACCCAAGGAAAAGCCCTGGAAATCACTGTGCACGAATCGGGGATAACTTTGCGGCACAGAAAAACAGGGAAAAGTTGCCAGCAGCAGTCCAGCGTTGTCCTTGAAACGCCCGCAGGGTTATGAATTTCCCACCACCTTGTTTACTCAACGGTTTTTCCCGGTTATCCACAGGAAACCCAGGGGCTTGTTAACTATTACTACGTTTACGTATACATAAGTTAAAAAAACCTTAGAAGCCTCGCACCGGAAGTGGCTCCAGCCGCCGGAACAGCCTGGACCGGCGGCATTGAGCCATCCGATCAAATCAACCGGATATACAACTCCGTGCGTAAATCGTCGGGCGCCACTTCGTCCGGCGTATTCAAATAGATTTCGAACGATGGCGTCGAAAAATCGGCCTTGCGCCCGGACTTCGGCAGCCAGTCGTTGTAGAACCACATCCACGAATCGCCGAGGCCTTCATACGGACCCTTGTGCAGCAGCATCGCGTGCTCACCGCCGCGCAGATGGATTTTCTCGACGGGCGCGATGATGTCGACATCCGTCGGCTGCTCCAGATGAATGGCCGCTTTCGAGCGCAGCTTCGATGCCTCCACCTGATTGGGATCGTCGTAATAGATGCCGACCATGCGCGCGCCCGACGTGCGCACCTTGCGCTCGCTGAGCCATTGCGCGAGCGTATAGAACGCGTCGCCAATCTTCATGTATGGGCCCACGTGGCCGACGGCAAGCAGATCTAGCTGATCGAGGGTGACGAGCTTTACTTCGCGGTGTTGCATGATGGCGTCTCCAGGTTCGACGGCCGGCCGGGCCGCGCAGGTTGATCCGCTCCAAGATAGCACTGTGTTTGGAGAGATGTCCTTTCCTGGATCTGGCACGCGGGATGCATGCGCCGCTAAAGCTCCAGGGGACTCACAGGCTGACTCGTCTCACCGGATGCGCTTCGAGCCACGCATGCTCGTCGTCGTCGTAAAGCCGCGAACGCGTGAGAAAGCGCAGCCCCGTGGGCCGTTCCAGCGAGAACATGCCGCCATTGCCCGGTACGGCGTCGATGATGAGCTGCGTATGCTGCCAGTACTCGAACTGCGCTTCGGTCATATAGAACGGCATCCCGCCGATCTCGCCGAGTTGCACGTCGGCGCCGCCGACCATGAACTCGCCAGCGGGAAAACACATGGGCGCGCTGCCGTCGCAGCAGCCGCCCGATTGATGAAAGAGCAGGGGGCCGTGCTCGCGTTCTAGCTGCCCGATCAATGCGAGCGCGGCCGGCGTGGCGGTAACGCGTGCAACCATGTGGTGAGTCCTCCGTGCTTCGGCGCCAGACCGGCCGGGAAGACTGCTCATCCCGGCCGGTCTGGCTACCCGGCGATCATGATCGCGATCGCTATCGGAATCAGAAGAAGCCCAGCGGCTTGTCGCTATAGCTGACAAGCAGGTTCTTCGTCTGCTGATAGTGATCGAGCATCATCTTGTGGTTTTCGCGGCCGATGCCCGACTGCTTGTAACCGCCGAACGCTGCGTGCGCCGGATACGCGTGATAGCAGTTGGTCCACACGCGCCCCGCCTGAATCTCGCGGCCGAAGCGATACGCGCGCGTGCCGTCACGCGTCCAGATACCGGCGCCGAGGCCATAAAGCGTGTCGTTGGCAATTTCCAGCGCTTCTTCTTCGGTCTTGAAGGTCGTCACCGAAACGACCGGGCCGAAGATCTCTTCCTGGAAGATGCGCATCTTGTTGTGGCCGCGGAAAACCGTGGGCTTCACGTAGTAGCCGTCGCCGAGTTCGCCGGCCAGCTTGTTGCGCTCGCCGCCGATCAGGCATTGAGCGCCTTCCTGCTTGCCGAGGTCCACGTACGAGAGAATCTTCTCCAGTTGCTCCTGCGAGGCCTGTGCGCCGATCATCGTCTTCGGGTCGAGCGGGTGGCCTTGCTGGATCGCGGCCACGCGCTTGAGCGCGCGCTCCATGAAACGGTCGTAGATCTTCTCGTCGATCAGCACGCGTGACGGGCAGGTGCACACCTCGCCCTGGTTGAGCGCGAACATCGCGAAACCTTCTAGCGCCTTGTCGAAGTAGCTGTCGTCGTGATCGAGCACGTCGGCGAAGAAGATGTTCGGGCTCTTGCCGCCCAGTTCCAGCGTCACGGGAATGATGTTCTGGCTCGCGTACTGCATGATCAGGCGGCCCGTGGTGGTCTCGCCGGTGAAGGCGATCTTGGCGATGCGGCGGCTCGATGCGAGCGGCTTGCCCGCTTCGAGGCCGAAGCCGTTCACCACGTTGAGCACGCCCGGCGGCAGCAGATCCTGAATCAGTTCCGCGAGTACGAGCAGCGAGGCGGGCGTCTGCTCGGCGGGTTTGAGCACCACGCAATTGCCGGCGGCGAGTGCGGGCGCGAGCTTCCAGGCGGCCATCAGGATTGGAAAGTTCCACGGGATGATCTGGCCCACCACGCCGAGCGGCTCGTGAAAGTGGTAAGCGACGGTGTCGTGATCGATTTCCGAGATGCCGCCTTCCTGCGCGCGCACGCAACTCGCGAAGTAGCGGAAATGGTCGATGGCGAGCGGAATGTCGGCGGCGAGCGTCTCGCGCAGCGGTTTGCCGTTATCGATGGTTTCGGCTACTGCGAGCTTTTGCAGGTTTTGTTCGAGACGATCGGCGATGCGATTGAGGATGTTGGCGCGCTCAGTCGACGAGGTCCTGCCCCACGCAGCCTTGGCCTTGTGCGCGGCGTCGAGCGCGAGTTCGACATCGGCTTCGCGCGAGCGCGGAATCGAGGTGAACGGATGGCCGGTGATAGGCGAAATATCGTCGAAATATTCGCCGCCGAGCGGCGCCACCCATTCGCCGCCGATGAAGTTGCCGTATTGCTTCTTGTAGGGGAATTCGGTGTTCAAAAACTGCATGTCTGCGTGATTCATCTGCGTGCTCCTCGCTTGTCTCTATCGATATGGACGTGCGCGGTCCTCATGTGCTGATGGTGCTGACGGCCGCGCAACCGGAGCGCATTAACGCCAGAACCATGCCAGTGAGCACGCAACCACGGTGCGGCGGGCGTTTGAGGGACCGTCGGGGGCAAAAAGCGGCGTCAGGCGCCGCTACGCGATGCGAGAGCGCAGGCGTGTGTTGTGCCGTGGCGGAACAGCGCGGCGCGACGCTGTTCAGAAAAGGAACAGACGAGGAACAACAGCAGAGCAATGCGGAGAGCGGCGCGTGGAAAAATGCGGCGCGCACGGCCCGCATGCTGTAGGCTTTGCACCCGTAACAGCAAGGAGAGTTTGCATGTCGAACACATTCGTCTGCCGCAATCAGTCGTGCGGCACCCCGTGGGAGCAGAGCGAGGTGGTGATCAAGAACGAGGGCCAAGGGCCTCTGTTCCGTTGCCCGCTGTGCGGCGCCCGCAATTACCTCGAGCAGTTCGAAGACGACGACGGCAACGTCGTCTACGAGCAGGTGGACGGCAAGCCGTTTCTCTAATCCGGGGGCGCGCCCGCATGGGGCGTCAGAGGATTTCGGACGCGAGCGAGATGCCGAAGATCAGGCCGCCGACCAGACCGAGCGCGCGGCCGACGAGCAGCAGATTCAGGTCTTCATCGAGCATGCCGGCGTCGCGCCGCTCGCGCAGCACTGTCCGGTGGAGCAGCGGACGCGGGAACAACAGGCACGCCGAAATCAGGGCCGGCACGGCTAGCCGGACAAGTGCGCCGTAATGGCGATCAGATGGAAAATCGGCCCAGACCAGCAGCACAACGAGAAGCGCGGTGAGGATTGCGCCGACGATTGCGCCGGCGACGAGTTTGTCCGTGGGATGCCCGTGCATGACAACTGCCCAAGTGTTTTTGATGGCACCATCATCTGATGTATGTCAGGAAATCCACATCGGAGCAGTCCTAAAACACTTGCACCACGGTTGTCGCGGCGCATAAGCGATAAGCATGATGCGTGCCAATACACGCATTTTGCGACAGATTTGCACCTATCCGTTCGAGTAGGCTGGCGTCGCCCCGTCATCGTCCTACAGTACCGTCATACGAAAAGAAACACTGTCGTCCATACGGGGTGCACCATGACATTTGTCGAACAAGAAATCGCGCACATTGCACGCGTGATGCCGCTCTCGCTCGCGGGCGACTTCGAAGAACCGGTCATGGGCGTCGAATATTGGCGCAATCGGCTGCATACCCTGCTCCAGCAAAATCATTTGACCCACGCTCAGCTTGCGACCGTCGATACGCTTTTGCGTCAGCTCGACGGTTTCGAGGTGTTTGGTCGTTGGCTGCCGCAATCGAAGGTGGTGGCGCGTCTTGCTGTGCGGATGAAGCAAACCAGATTGGCGGTGGTTTGAATCGGTTGCCAACCGAACCGTGTGCGCCCTGCGCAGTGTCAAGGCAGGCGCTGAAAAGCAAAAAGCCCGGTCAGAGACCGGGCTTTTTGCATGAATTCGCTGGTGGGGCGTGAGTGACTCGAACACTCGACCTACGGATTAAGAGTCCGCTGCTCTACCAACTGAGCTAACGCCCCCAACAGAAAAAAAATTATGCACGACTTTTTGAGAGTTGGCAAGCCCTTTTCGCAAAATTCCTGAAAAGTCGTCGTTGGGCCGTGGGCGCTTCCATCAGCGAAGGGCGGGCGGGGTTTCGGCATAGCGTCGGAATTATGTCGCGTTGGGCCATGGGCGATGCGTCCCGGTATGATGTCGCCACGTCGCGCTGATTCCCGGCCGGCGAGCCGCGTCGTGCCACCCGATCCCGCTGTCCGAACCGCATGGTGGACCGATCGGGCGACCTTGCCGCGCGGCATGTATTCCAGACCAGAAGGCATAAGACGATGGACGAAAAGGCAATCGACGCGCTGCTCGAGCGCGTGCTGGCGCCGTGGGTGAAGGCGCTCAGGATGAGGCCGGTCGAGGTCACCGAGGAGAGCGCCACGATGCGTCTGCCGTTTTCCGGCGAACTGCGTCATTCGGGCGGCGGGATTTGCGGCCAGGTCTTCATGGCGGCCGCGGACACGGCGATGATCGTCGCCATTACCGCCGCGCTCGGCGAATTCAAGCCCATGACCACCGTTGCGCTCAACACCAATTTCATGCGCGCCGTGCGCAAGGGCGACGTGACGATCACCGCACGTGTGCTGCGCATGGGCCGCAATCTGGTGTTCGGCGAAATAGAACTCTACGACGAAGAGGGCCGCATGGCCGTCCACGCGACCTCGACTTACGCGCTCCTCGACTAAGCTCTAGCCTTCGGCACGATCTGAAAGATAGAGGGCGCATGTTCGATCAAGTGGTCTTTGCTGGCGGCGGCAATCGTTGCTGGTGGCAGGCGGGGTTCTGGGATGTCGTGCAGCCCGAGTTGCGGATTAGCCCGCGCGTGATTACCGGCATTTCGGCGGGCGCGGCCACCGCCTGCATGCTCTACGTGCGCGACTCGCAATGGGTCATGCGCTATTACGCGCAAGCGCTCAAGCACAATACGCGCAACGCCTATTGGGGCAACCTGCTGCGCGGCGAGTCGGTGTTCCCGCACTACCGCATTTATCGCCAGGCGCTGCTCGACATCTACGGCCCGCACTTTGAGAGGCTGCAGGATGCGCCCGAGATCCGCATCGGCGTTTCGCATCTGCCGCGCTGGCTCGGCGCGCGCAGCGCCGTCGCGGCGGGGCTCATTGCGTACAACATCGAAAAGCACGTCCGCAAGACGCTGCATCCCACGCTCGGGCGCAAGCTCGGCTTTCATCCGGAGTTCGTCGTCGCGCAGGATTGCGAGCGCGTGGACGACCTCGCCGATCTCGTGCTGCAGTCCTCCTGCACGCCGCCTTTCACGCCGGTCCTGCGCCGCAACGGCCGGCCCGTGCTCGACGGCGGCATGGTCGACAATGTGCCCGTGGGCGCGCTCGACGATACGCCGGGCCGCGTGCTCGTGATGGTGACGCGCCTGTATCCGCGTCCTCAGATGTTCGTCGTGAAGCACCACACGCGAGGGGCGGGCGGTGAAGCCAGCGGCGAGCAGCAGCGCCTGTATGTGCAGCCTTCGGCGAAGGTGCCGATTTCGAGTTGGGACTACACGAGCCCGCAGCAGATGCAGCACGCCTACAACCTGGGCGCCGAGGACGGCGAGCGTTTCCTCGAACGTTTGCCCGAAGTATTCGAGGCTGCCGCGCACGCGTGAAGAAGGTGCGAACGTTGCGCGCACCATGAAAAAGGCGGCCTGGGCCGCCTTTTTGTTCTTTCGCCGCTTGTGTGACTAGCGGCGGCGCACGCCCTGCAGCGCCTCGGGATTCGCAACGTGCGAGTAATCGCCCGCATCGAACGCGAGGATATTGCGGAACGCCGCGCCGAAGTAAAGCTCATAGCTCTCGCGTTCCACATAGCCGATGTGCGGCGTGCAGATTACGTTTTCCATGCGCAGCAGGCTGTAGCCCTGGAGGATCGGCTCGCTCTCGAACACGTCGATGGCGACCATGCCCGGCCGGTTGTGCGAGAGAGCGCCGAGCAGCGCGTTTTCTTCGAGCAGTTCCGCGCGGCTCGTATTGACGAGCAGGGCAGTCGGTTTCATGCGCAACAGGTCTTCCTGCTTGACGATGCCGCGCGTGTCGTCGTGCAGGCGCAGGTGCAGCGAGAGGATGTCGCTCTCCTCGAACAGCGCTTCGCGGCTTGCGGCTGCTTCATAGCCGTCGGCGCGTGCGGCTTCGAGCGAGTGCTCGCGGCCCCACACGACCACGCGCATGCCGAACGCCTTGCCGTAGCCCGCTACGAGGCGCCCGATCTTGCCGTAGCCCCAAATGCCGAGCGTCTGGCCGCGCAGCACCTGGCCGAGGCCGAAATTGGGCGGCATCGCCGAGGTCTTGAGGCCCGACTGCTGCCACGCGCCTTGCTTGAGGTTGGCCACGTACTGCGGAATGCGCCGCTGCGCGGCCATGATGAGCGCCCACGTGAGTTCGGCGGGCGCGACCGGCGAGCCGGTGCCTTCGAGCACGGCGATGCCGCGCTCGCTGCACGCGGCCATGTCGATGTGCGGGCCGGCTTTGCCCGTCTGGCTGATCATGCGCAGATGCGGGAGTTTGTCGAGCAGTTGCGAGGGGATGCGCGTGCGTTCGCGGATCAGCACGAGCGCGTCTACTTCCGCGAGGCGGCTCGCGAGCTGGCCGAGACCGCGCACGGTGTTGTTGAAGACCTTGACATCGTGATCGGCAAGCAATTGAAAGCAGTCGAGCTTGCGGACGGCGTCCTGGTAGTCGTCAAGGATGGCAATTTTCATGGCAGCTTGGGTGGTGGTGGCGCACATCTCGGTGCGACTCGATGTTTATCTGGTGGTTATCCCACTATGCAGCGAGCAGCAGGCTGGTATCAATACAAGGGTGCCTTCCGGCACGCGGAACAGGCGGGTATTCCATTTGCTATTCACTGCTGATGTTCTATGCAATAGCGCCCGGTACAGCCAGATCGGGTTTGAGTGAGAATTTCCCCCCCTTTTATCAGCTTGAAGGGTTCTGACGCAAGCCGCTTTACAGACGGTTGCGAACCCTCGCTGTCAGGGGCTTGACGACCTGCCTTGCCGCGCGAATGAAGCTGGTGGTTAGCGCGGCCGTGCCTCTCGCATGCAGCGTCGAAAGGGCCCGAATCGATTTTCATAAGCCCCCATGGAGACATATCGATGAATCATCCTGACTTCCCCGCTCAGGCTGCTGTACAAGCACCGGCTTGGGTCCGGCACCGGAAACTGGTCGAGTGGGTTCAGAGGGTTGCCGCCCACACCCAGCCCGAGCGCATCGTCTGGTGCGATGGTTCGCAAGAGGAGTACGACCGTTTGTGCCAGCAGATGGTCGACGCGGGCACGATGCGCCGCCTCAATCCGCAAAAGCGCCCGAACTCGTATCTGGCCTGCTCCGATCCATCGGACGTGGCGCGCGTGGAGGATCGCACCTTCATCTGCTGCGAAAAGAAGGAAGATGCCGGCCCCACCAACAACTGGATGGCGCCCGCCGAGATGCGCGCGACGCTCGACGGCCTGTTCGCCGGCTCCATGCGTGGACGCACGATGTATGTGGTGCCGTTTTCGATGGGGCCGCTAGGTTCCCCCATCGCGCATATCGGCGTCGAGCTTTCTGATAGTCCGTACGTGGCCGTGAACATGCGCATCATGACGCGCATGGGCCGCGCCGTGTACGACGTGCTAGGCGAGGACGGTGCGTTCGTGCCATGCGTGCACAGCGTCGGAGCGCCGCTGGCGGCGGGCGACAAGGACGTGCCGTGGCCATGCAACGACACCAAATACATCGTCCATTTCCCGGAAACGCGCGAGATCTGGAGCTATGGCTCGGGCTACGGTGGCAACGCGCTGCTCGGCAAGAAGTGCTTTGCGTTGCGCATCGCCTCGACGATGGGCCGCGACGAAGGCTGGCTCGCCGAGCACATGCTGATTCTCGGCGTGCGCTCGCCCGAAGGGCGCAAGTATCACGTCGCGGCAGCGTTCCCGTCGGCGTGCGGCAAGACCAACTTCGCCATGCTGATCCCGCCGGCCGCCATGAACGGCTGGGAAATCACCACGATCGGCGACGATATTGCCTGGATCAAGCCCGGCGCCGATGGCCGCCTCTACGCGATCAATCCGGAAGCCGGCTATTTCGGCGTCGCGCCGGGCACGAGCGAAAGGACCAACTTCAACGCCATGGCGACGCTCAAGGAGAACGTGATCTTCACGAACGTCGCGCTCACCGACGACGGCGACGTCTGGTGGGAAGGCATGACGGACGAGCCGCCCGCGCACCTGATCGACTGGCAGGGCAAGGACTGGACGCCGGCCATCGGCAAGGAAACGGGCCGCAAGGCCGCGCATCCGAACGCGCGCTTCACGGCGCCCGCCTCGCAGTGCCCGTCGATCGATCCCGCCTGGGAGGATCCGAAGGGCGTGGCCATCGACGCCTTCCTGTTCGGCGGCCGCCGCTCGACCACGGTGCCGCTCGTGACCGAGGCGCGCGACTGGACCGAGGGCGTGTACATGGCCGCGACCATGGGCTCCGAGACCACGGCGGCGGCGGCGGGGCAGCAGGGCGTGGTGCGGCGCGATCCGTTCGCGATGCTGCCGTTCTGCGGCTACAACATGGCCGATTACTTTGGCCACTGGCTCAAGGTGGGCGAGCGCCTCTCGAAGCTGGGCGCGACGCAGCCGCGCATTTTCTGCGTGAACTGGTTCCGCAAGGGCGAGGACGGCAAGTTCGTCTGGCCAGGCTTCGGCGAAAACATGCGCGTGCTCGAGTGGATGGTGCGCCGCATCGAGGGCAAGGCCGAGGGCGCGGACCACGCGTTCGGCGTCTCGCCGCGTTACGGCGATCTGAACTGGCACGGCCTGAATTTCACGCCTGCACAGTATGAACAGGTGATCTCGGTCGACGCCGAGGCATGGCGCGCCGAACTCGCGTTGCACGCCGAGCTTTTCGCCAAGCTCGCCCACGGCTTGCCGCAGGAGCTGAGCGACGCGCGCACGGCACTGGAGACGCGCCTTTAAACATCGGATGAGGGCGGGAGTGTTCGCTGGCGGCATTGTTTCGATTCTGGAAACAATCGCCGCTGTAACAATGCGTAATAAGTGAAAGTCGAGAAAAACTTAAAGAAATTCCGATAATCTTAGGCAACTTCTGCACGAATTCTCATGTCGTAGGAGAATTCGCGGTTTCCGCTGCCGTCTTCTGGCAGACAAGCAACAGGCAGGAGTTGTTACATGGATCATTTGCAGTCGATGCGAGTATTCGTCAAGGTGGCCGACCTCGGCAGTTTTGCCCGGGCGGCTTCCGCGATGGATATCTCCAATGCGGTTGCAACGCGTCACGTCGCCGACCTCGAAGGGCGGCTCGGCACGCGTTTGCTCAACCGCACGACCCGCAGCCTCTCCCTCACCGAATCGGGCCAGGTCTATCTCGAGCGGGCCCGCCAGATTCTCGACGAGCTCGAAGACGTCGAGCAGATGGTGGTGGCGCGCAATCATGAGCCGGTCGGCACACTGCGCATCGTGGCGCCGGTGGTATTCGGGCTGCACAACCTCGCGCCCGTGCTGCAGACGTACACGCAGCGTTACCCGCAGGTGGTCCCCGACGTCACGCTGGTCGACCGTCAGGTCGATCTCGTTGAAGAAGGGTTCGATCTGGGCGTTGTGACCGCGCGTCAGATGCGCAGCGCGAGCATCGTCACGCGCCGCCTCACCACGGGCTGCATGACCGTGTGCGCCACGCCGGCCTACCTGGAAAAGCACGGCACGCCCACGCGCCCCGAGCACCTGATGGAGCATCCGTCGCTGTCGCTGCCCTCGGAGTACTGGGGCGACGAGCGGGTCTTCACGGGGCCGGAGGGCGAAGTGCGTGTGCGTCCGAGCAACGTGATCATTGCGAACAACACCGAGATGCTGCGCCAGTTCGCGCTGCTCGGCATGGGCATCACGATCCTGCCGAGCTACCTGATTGGGCGCGATATGACGCGCGGGCGTCTCGTGCGTCTACTCGGCGAATATCGGCTGCCGCAGGTCGAGATCAACGTCGCGTACCCTAGCCGCCGCCATCTGCCGGCGAAGGTGCGCACGTTCATCGATCACCTCGTCGAGCACTTCAGCCAGACGCCGAACAGCCAGCTTGGCGAGCAGTGGGTCAAGGACGGGTTCGCACGCCCGGCGAACGGCGCAGCGCACCCAGCGGCGCCCGAGGCGTTCGACGGCTCGGAGCCCATTTCCGATCTGCTCGACGGCGAGCGTCCCGGCGCGCAAAGCGAGCGCCCCTCGAAGGCGCCGCGCGCGGCAGCGCGCACGCGGCCGACGGCGTTGTCGCCGCTATAAGCGCGTTATTTCGCTTATCAAGCGCCTGATCGGGCGCTTGGGTTTGCATTGGGCCGGAAATAAAAAAGCGCAGCTTCGTGAGAAGCTGCGCTTTTTTTGCTGGCGGGCCGCTGCAAGCGGCCGCGTAACAGTGTGATTACGAACCGGTCTTGCGCGCCGCCGTTTTGCGTGCGGCGGTCTTTTTCGCGGGCGCGGTCTTGGTGGCAGCCGTCTTGCGCGCCGGCTTCGCGCTCGCTTCGGCGGCGGCGTTCTCGCCCGCCGCGTCGTTTGCGGCTTCGTCCGTCCCCGTTTTGGTAGCAGACTTCTTCGCGGCGGTTTTCGTGCTCGGCTCCTTCTTCTCGAACTCGAAGCCGATCTTGCCGTCAGGCTGCTTCACCAGAAACGCCTTGAAGTTGCGGCCCGTACGCGAGGACTTGAAGTTCGTCAGCAAGTCCGTGCGTCCTTCCGACAGCAGCTTCGCCATCTGCTCGCGCGCGATTTCCTGTTGCAGGATCACCTTGCCCGAGCGGAAGTCGCAGGTCTTCGGATTCGCGACCGAGTTTTCGCAGACGTAGCTCATGCCATGCTCGAACACGCGGGCCTTGCACTTCGGGCACGCGCCCACGGGCTCCTGTTGCGAGAAGTCAGGCGCTTCGCCATCCTCGCTGCCCGTATCCTGGCCGAAGTCGAACTCGAGCTTGAAGTTCTTGATCTCGTCGTCGAAAGAAAGCTTGAGGATTGCCGAGAACGGCCGGCCCATCTTGCTGCGGAAGCCCGAGAGCGGGCCGATGGTCTTGTTCTGCAGCAGCTCTTCCACTTCCGGGATTTCGAACTGGCGGCCGCCCGGGATCTTCGAGATCGAAAATTCGCACTTCGTGCACGCAAAGCGGCGGTAATTTTCCTTAACCTGGCCGCCGCAGTTGGGGCACGGCGTTTCCAGCGTCGCGTAGTCGCCGGGAATGGTGTCGGAGTCGTACTCTTTCGCGCGCTTCACGATGGTCTGCGTCATGCGGGCGATTTCCTGCATGAACGCGTCGCGCGGAAGCTTGCCGCGCTCCATTTGCGAGAGCTTGTATTCCCACTCGCCGGTCAATTCCGGCGCGGTGAGTTCCTTCACGTCGAGGCCGCGCAACAGCGTCATGAGCTGGAACGCCTTGGCAGTCGGAATCAGCTCGCGGCCTTCGCGCACGAGGTACTTTTCGCCGAGCAGGCCTTCGATGATCGCCGCGCGCGTGGCCGGCGTGCCGAGGCCCTTGGCGGCCATCGCCTCGCGCAGTTCTTCATCGTCCACGAGCTTGCCCGCGCCTTCCATGGCCGAGAGCAGCGTTGCTTCGTTGTAGCGTGCGGGCGGCTTGGTCACGAGCTGATGCGCTGCGATTTTTTCGGTCTTGACCTTTTCGTCCTTTTGCACCGGCACGAGGTTGGCGTCGTCGCCGCCCGTGTCGCGGCCGTAGACCTGCAGCCAGCCCGGCTCGATCAGCACCTTGCCCTCGGTCTTGAAGTGATGGCCGGCCACTTCGGTGATACGCGTGGTCACGCGGTATTCCGCAGCCGGGAAGAACACGGCGAGGAAGCGCTTCACCACGAGGTCGTAGAGCTTCTGCTCGGGTTCCGAAAGCGATTTCGGCGCCTGCAGCGTGGGGATGATGGCGAAGTGGTCGCTGATCTTCGAGTTATCGAAGATGCGCTTGTTCGGCTTCACCCAGCCCTTGTCGAGCACCTGCTTGGCGTGCGGCAGGTAGTTGTTGCTCTCCTTGAGCATCTCGAGCGTCTCTTTCACGGTGCCCATGTAATCCTCGGGCAGCGCGCGCGAATCGGTACGCGGGTAGGTGAGCACCTTGTGCTTTTCGTACAGCGCCTGGGCGAGGCCGAGCGTGTTCTTGGCCGAAAAGCCGAAGCGGCCGTTGGCTTCGCGCTGCAGGCTCGTCAGGTCGAAGAGCGCAGGCGAAAGCTGGGTGGACGGCTTCGACTCCTCGGTGACCGTGCCTTCGCGGCCATGGCAGGCGGCTACGATGGTTTCGGCGGCCGGCAGGCTCCAGAGGCGCGAGTCGCGCTTTTCCGGGTCGAGCTCGTCTTTCTTGAATTTCGGGTCGTACCAGCGGCCTTCGTAGAAGCCGGCCGCGCAGACGAATTCCGCACGCACTTCCCAGTAGTCGCGCGGCACGAAACGGCGGATCTTCTCCTCACGTTCGACGACGATCGACAAAGTTGGCGTCTGAACGCGGCCAACCGTGGTCAGGAAGAAGCCGCCGCCCTTGCTGTTGAAGGCGGTCATCGCGCGCGTGCCGTTGATGCCCACGAGCCAGTCGGCTTCCGAGCGGCAGCGGGCTGCGTCGGCGAGCGGCTGCATGTCGTCGTCGCTGCGCAGGTTCGCGAAGCCGTCGCGGATCGCCTGCGGCGTCATCGATTGGAGCCACAGGCGCTGGACCGGCTGTTTCGCCTTCGCGTGCTGCGCGATCAGGCGGAAAATCAGCTCGCCTTCACGCCCCGCGTCGCATGCGTTGATCAGACGGTCGACATCCTTGCGCTTCATCAGCTTGTTGAGCACTTTGAGCCGCGACTCGCTCTTGGCGATCGGGTTCAGGTCGAAATGCGGCGGGATGACGGGCAGATGCGCGAAGCTCCATTTGCCTCGCTTGACTTCGTACTCTTCGGGCGCGGCGATTTCCAGCAGGTGGCCAACCGCCGAGGAAAGCACGTACTCGTCGCTTTCGAAGTACTCGTCATGCTTGGTAAATCCGCCCAAAGCGCGCGCGATATCGTTCGCGACAGATGGCTTCTCGGCGATGATCAGGGCTTTGGACATGACTGGCTGTGTGTGGTTGATCCGGGCTTGGGATGTGATTCGCGCCCCGCGGCTATACGGTCTGAGTCTGCTGCGTGGCCGGCGCGGCGCGTTTCGCCTCTCGCTTAACGACCGCTTTATAGCACATGGCGCGCAGACGGCGATTTTCTTGTCATCGGAGCGAGGTTGCTTGCATGGGCCCCTCGGAGCGTCTCCGGGCGCCCATCATAAGGGCGCGGCGCGGTGGCGGGCAAGCACGGGGCCAGAACCTAAGCCGGACGGCGCCTGGCGGTCCCGGCGCTGGCGATTCGCGAGCCGTGCGTCAGGCCTCGGCCAGCACGGGCCGCAGCTTCGGTGCGTCGGCGACGCCCGGCAGCGCTGTGAGATCGGCGAGCATGCGTTCGACCACGGCGGCGTGCGGCAGCACAGTGCCGAAAAATCGCGTGGCTTTGCCGTCCTCGATCAGGATGGTCGGGAAATTTTCCACGTCGAGATCATCGAAGCGGTCGGCGTGCGTTTCGATGTCGATCCAGGCAAAGCAGATCTCGGGATGGCCCTCGGCGATACGGTCGAAGGTGGCCCGGTAATCGCGACAGGTGCCACACCACTGCGCGCACAAACAGGCGACGAACAGCGTGTCGCGGTCGGCGATGCGCTCGGCGATCTGGTCGGCGTCGGTGTCGAGGTCAAGCGCGGGCATGATCGTTCCTTGCGTTCTCTTATATATAGAGTGTGGACGTTGGGCGGGTATTTGGCGCGAATGTAACACGGCGGCGCGCTAGCAGTGGGACGCCCGCATAAACCGGCCGCCGGGCAGCGTGCTGATGTGCCCGGCCAGTTCGAGCCGCAGCAGCGTGGCTTGCAGCACCGCTTCGGACATGTCGGTGCGCTGCGCGAGGATTTCAAGCGTGGCGGGAGCGTGGCCTAGCGCGGCGAGCAGTGAGGAGGCCTCGGGCCCGAGCGTGGCGGCTCTCGCGTTCTTGGCGGCCCTGGCGGGCTTCGCTTCGGCTGGCGGGCTGGCTGGGGCGCGGTCTCGCGCGAGGCCATCAAGCTGCGCTTCGAATTCCAGTGAAAGCGTAGCTGCGCATGTCGGAGTGTGCTTGCGTGATGCCCTGGCGGCACGTTGCGCACGCGGCGCCGGTTGCGTGAAGCGCAGCGCCTCGAGCACTTCCTCCGGCGTCTCGACCAGTTGTGCGCCTTCCTTGATCAGCCGATGACACCCGCGCGAAAGCGGCGCATGCACCGAGCCGGGCAGCGCGAACACATCGCGTCCCATTTCATTGGCGAGACGCGCCGTGATGAGCGAGCCCGAGCGCATGGCAGCTTCGACCACGATCACGCCCTCCACGAGCGCGGCGATCACGCGGTTGCGCTGCGGAAAGTTCGCGGAGCGCGCGGGCGTGCCGAGCGGCCATTCGGTGACGATCGCGCCACGCTCGGCGATCTGTGCCGCAAGCGCGTGATGCGCGGCGGGATAGACGAGGTCGGCGCCTGTGCCCGTTACGGCGACGGTACCGCCCGGCTCGTCGAGCGCGCCCTCGTGCGCCGCGCCATCGACGCCGAGCGCGAGGCCCGAGACGACCGTTACGCCCGCTGCGGCGAGCGTGCGCGCGAAGCGCGCAGCATCTTCGAGCGCTTGTGGCGTGGCGCTGCGGCTGCCCACCACGGCCAGGCTGCGCGTATGCAGCAGATCGAGCCGCCCTGTCACGTAGAGGAGCGGTGGCGGATCGGGCATCGTCAGGAGGCGGGGCGGATACGCGGGATCGGCCAGCGTGATGAGTGCATTGCGCGGTTGTGCGCACCACGCGGTCACCGCGGAGACTTGTTGCGCAAAGCCTGCTGCGGGCGGGGTCACCACAGCGCGGGCCGCTTCGCTGCCGGCAGCGGCCGCAAGCGCCTCAAACGGCTGCGCGAGCACGCGCTGAGGGAGCCCGAATGCGCCAAGCAGCGCACGCAGCGCGGCCGGCTTCAGGCCTCGTGCGTTCGCGAGGCGCAGCCAGGCATCGAGTTCGTCGGCCCCGAGCGGCAAAGTGGCGAGCATCGGCGATTCTCCGTCGGCGGGCGAAGTCAAGCCCGCCGTGTTAAAATTTTCACTATCCGAAATTTTTTTGCGGCGCTGTGACGCATCGTCATGGCGTGCTGCTGGCATCGCGCTTTTTGCGCGCCGCCAGTTGCCCGCACATCGATCTGACCGTCTATCTTCTGTATTCCGCGAGGGGCGCACCAGTTGGCCGAATGGCCAGTTCGCGCGCGAGCGCGCGGCTCGCGGCGCCCAACCAGGAACTGTCAAACCATGGCTCTACTGAACATTCTTCATTACCCGGACAAGCGCCTGCACAAGGTTGCCAAGCCCGTCGAGGTGGTCAACGACCGCATCCGCAAGCTCGTCGCCGACATGGCCGAAACCATGTACGCCGCACCCGGCGTGGGTCTTGCGGCCACTCAGGTCGACGTGCACGAGCGCGTCGTCGTGATCGACGTCTCCGAGACGCATGACGAGCTGCTCGTGTTCATCAACCCGGAAATCGTCTGGGCTAGCAATGAGCGGGAAGTGCACGAAGAGGGCTGCCTCTCTGTGCCGGGCATTTACGACGAAGTCGAGCGTGCCGAAAAGGTGCGCGTGCGGGCGCTCAACGAGAAGGGCGAGACGTGGGAGGTCGACTGTGAAGGCCTGCTCGCCGTGTGCATTCAGCACGAAATGGATCACCTGGTGGGCAAGGTGTTCGTCGAGTACCTCTCGTCGCTCAAGCAGACGCGCATCAGGAGCAAGATGAAGAAGCTCGAGCGCGCGATGTAAGGTTCGCGCGCCGCACCGTTCTTTTCTTCATTTGCCGATTTTCTTCCAGCGCCCATGAGCCATTCTCTTCGCGTGATTTTTGCCGGTACGCCGGAATTCGCCGCCGCCGCGCTCGCCGCGATCCACGAGGCGGGCTTCACCGTGCCGCTCGTGCTGACCCAGCCCGACCGGCCCGCCGGACGCGGAATGAAGCTCCAGGCGAGTCCGGTCAAACGCTACGCGCAGGAGCACGGGATCGCCGTGGCGCAGCCGCCTTCGCTGCGGCGCGCGGGCAAGTACCCCGAGGAAGCGGCCGAGGCGCTGGAACTGCTGCGGGCGACGCCGCACGACGTGATGGTGGTGGCTGCCTATGGACTGTTGCTGCCGCAGGAAGTGCTCGATATTGCGCCGCGCGGCTGCATCAACATTCACGGGTCGATCTTGCCGCGCTGGCGCGGCGCCGCGCCGATCCACCGCGCGATCGAGGCCGGCGACGCCGAGACCGGCATCACCCTCATGCAGATGGATGCGGGCCTCGACACCGGCCCGATGATCTCGGAAGTGCGCACGCCCATCGCATCCACGGACACGACCGCGACGCTGCACGACCGCCTCGCGAAGCTGGGCGCGGAGCTCGTGGTGGAGGGGCTGATGCGTCTCGAGCGCGACGGCGTCCTGCCTGCGGTCCCGCAGCCGTCCGAGGGCGTCACCTATGCCGAGAAAATCGGCAAGCAGGAGGCCGCGCTCGACTTCCGACGTTCCGCCGAGGTGCTGGCACGGCAGATTCGCGCGTTCGATCCGTTCCCGGGCGGCGCGGCCACGCTCGATGGGGCGCTGCTCAAGCTGTGGTCGGCTGAGCCGGCCGACGGCGTCAAAGTGCCCGCCGGAGCCGTGCCGGGCCAGATTCTCGAAGCCTCGCCCGCTGGCGTCGTGGTGGCGTGCGGCGAGGGTGCGCTGCGCGTGACGCAACTGCAGAAACCGGGCGGCAAGCGCTTGCCCGCGCGCGAATTCCTCGCTGGCATGCCGCTCGCGGCTGGCCAGCGCTTCGCGCTGACTGACACCGACGCCGGGGCCGCGTAGGCGCCCAGCCCGAACGCGCGGCGATACACGCGCCGCTGCGCGCGCTAGAATTTAAAAGCTTCGTCGAGACGGCTTCACAGGACGGCTCGAACCCTTTTTTCGAGTCGTTTTTGCAGGAAAAACGTCATGTTTGGCATTACTCATTTTGGCTTCTTCCTTGTCGCCGTTTTTCTCCTGAACGTCACGCCGGGTCCCGATACGGCCTACATCGTCGGGCGCAGCGTCGCGCAAGGCCGCAGCGCTGGGCTCGTGTCGGCGCTGGGCATTTCCGCGGGCTGCTGCGTGCATGCGCTGGCCTGCGCGTTCGGGCTGACCGCGCTGCTCGCGGCCTCGGCCACGGCGTTCACGGTCATCAAGCTCGTGGGCGCGTGCTACCTCGTGTACCTCGGCGTACGCCTGATCTTCGCGAAGCAAAGCGCGCCGGCGAGCGCCACGGAATCCGCCCCGCGCGCCGCTGCGCCGCGTCCGCTGCGGCAGCTCTTCCTCTCGGGCTTCTGGACCAATGTGCTCAACCCGAAAGTCGTGCTGTTCTTCGTGTCGTTTTTCCCGCAGTTCGTGAGCGTGACGAGCCCGCACAAGGTGCTCGCGTTCCTCGCGCTCGGCGTCGTGTTCGTCGTCATGAGCACGATCTGGAACAGCTTCGTCGCCTGGATCGCAGGCAGCGTAACGCAACGCTTCTCCGGCAAGCCCGGCATCAAAAAGTGGCTCGACCGCACGGTGGGCTCGGCGTTCGTCGGGCTTGGCCTGAGGCTCGCCACGGCCACGCGCTGAGATTGAATTTTTCCGAACCGCCCATATCTAACAAATCGCTTACAATGCGCTCGCCAGCCGCTACTGGTGGGCGTCTAACGATTGATTCCCGAATTGATTCCCCTTGGGTGAAGGAGCACAGCACATGTTCAACTGGGTCAAGACCGCGATGTTGATGGCCGCGATTACGGCCCTTTTCATCGTGATTGGCGGAATGATGGGCGGGCAGCGCGGCATGATGCTCGCGCTCATGTTCGCGCTCGCCATGAACTTCTTCTCGTACTGGTTCTCGGACAAGATGGTCCTGCGCATGTACAACGCGCAGGAAGTGGACGAGACCACGGCGCCGCAGTTCTATCGCATGGTTCGCGAACTGGCCACGCGTGCCAACATTCCGATGCCGCGCGTCTACCTGATCAACGAAGACGCGCCCAACGCGTTCGCCACGGGCCGCAATCCCGAGCACGCGGCGGTGGCCGCCACCACTGGCATCCTGCGCGTGCTCTCCGAGCGCGAGATGCGCGGCGTGATGGCCCACGAGCTCGCGCACGTGAAGCACCGCGACATCCTCATTTCGACGATCACGGCCACCATGGCCGGCGCGATCTCGGCACTCGCCAATTTCGCGATGATCTTCGGCGGCCGCGACGAGAACGGCCGACCCGCGAACCCCATCGCCAGCATTGCGGTTGCGCTGCTCGCGCCGATTGCGGGCGCGCTCATCCAGATGGCGATCTCGCGGGCGCGCGAGTTCGAGGCCGATCGTGGCGGCGCGCAGATTTCGGGCGATCCGCAGGCGCTTGCTTCGGCGCTCGACAAGATCCATCGCTACGCGCAGGGCATTCCGTTCCCGGCGGCCGAGCAGCATCCGTCCACGGCGCAGATGATGATCATGAATCCGCTTTCGGGCGGCGCCGTGGCGAATCTGTTCTCGACTCACCCCGCCACCGAGGAGCGCATCGCGCGTCTCATGGAGATGGCGCGCACGGGCCGCTTCGACTAAAGCGGCGCGCGAACGGAGGGCAGAGAAAGGCAGACCCGGGGCAGCCCCCACGGTCTGCCTTTTTTATTGGTCCGTGGCGGGCGCGCAGCAGCGCGGCGCCTTGCCGATTCGGCCCGGCGAGCGGCGTTGCGTCCGCGCCACGCTACAATGGCTCGCTTGTGGTTTGCTTTTTGCACGATTCGCCGCGCCCTGGCGCGGCCCGCTTCCGGTTTTTCCATGACATCCAGCTCCTCCCGCCGCCCGTCCGGCTCATCGTCGTCTGTCCAGCCACGCGCCAGGCGTGCTGGGCGTCCTGCCGTGCAGGGCCGGGCCGAGCCGCGCAAGGCAGCCACGGCGATCCATCTGGCTCCCGAATCGCTCGGCTTCGCGCTCGACACGGCGGCGCATATCGTAGGCGCGGTGCGCGCGGGCGCAGCTTTGCCGGCGGCGCTCACGAGCACGTTTGCCGCGCTTCCGCACGAGTTCGCGGCGGTGGCGCGCGGCGCCGTGCAGGACATCGCGTATCGCACGATGCGCCGCCTCGGCACCGTGGACTGGCTGATCAAGCAGCGCATGAGCAAGGCGCCGCCTCCGCCCGTGACGAACCTGCTCGCATGCGCGCTGGCGCTGCTCGTCGACGACGAGGCGCACGCCGCCTACACGCCGTTTACCGTGGTCGATCAGGCCGTGCGCGCGATCGGCGCGCGCCGCGACATCGCCTTCGCGAAAGGCCTCGTGAACGCAGTGCTGCGCGGCTTCCTGCGTGAGCGCGAGAGCGCGCTGGCCGCCGCCCAGGCCGACGAAGTGGCGCGATGGAATTATCCGCAATGGTGGATCGATGCGATTCGCCAGGCGTGGCCCGACCGTTGGCAGGCGATTCTCGAAGCGGGCAACACGCAGGGGCCGCTCACGCTGCGCGTGAACGCGCGTCGCGCGAGCACGGCCGACTATCTGCAGCGTCTGGCCGATGAAAACATCGCCGCGGCGCAGATCGGCGAGCACGCCGTGCGCCTTGCCGCGCCGCTGCCGGTCGACCGCATTCCCGGCTTCATGGCCGGCGATGTTTCGGTGCAGGACGCCGGCGCGCAAATCGCCGCGCAAATCATGGGCGTGCGCAACGGCATGCGCGTGCTCGACGCGTGCGCGGCGCCCGGTGGCAAGAGCGGCCATCTGCTCGAACTCGCCGACATCGACTTGATCGCGCTGGAAAGCGATACCACGCGCGCGGCGCGCATCGGCGAAAACTTTGCGCGGCTTGGTTTTGCGGCTAATGAGACGAACGACCAGGTGAGCGACCAGGCAAACGACGAAGCCGATAACGATGCGCCACAAGCCGCCCGACGCGCGCGCGTCGTGATCGGCGACGCGGGCGCGCCCGAGAGCTGGTTCGACAGTGCGCCGTTCGACCGCATTCTCGCGGACGTGCCGTGCTCGGCCTCGGGCATCGTGCGCCGCCACCCCGACATTCGCTGGCTGCGCCGTCAAAGCGACATCGCCGCGCTGGCGCAGGAGCAGCGCCGCATCGTCGAGGCGCTGTGGGCCTTGCTCAAGCCCGGCGGCGAGCTGCTTTATGTGACGTGCTCGATCTTCCCCGAGGAAGGCGAGGCGCAGGCGAGCTGGTTTGAAAGCACCCACGCGGATGCGGTACGATTGGACGCGCCGGGGCAACTGCTGCCGGCGACCGACGGCGCGCCGGCCGGGGGGGCACAGAGTGGCGCAGCCAGCGTGGCGCGGCGCGATGCGCAAGTGCAGAACGACGCCCGCCCCGTTCCCGATCGCACCGCGGATCACGACGGCTTCTTCTACGCGCGCTTCCAGAAACGGTGACCATCAAACGCTTCTTCCCGCTACGCTTCGCGATCCTGATCGGGATTGCGCTGGCTTTCGGCCTGCTGGCCGTCAAGCCGGCGCGCGCCGATTCGATCTCGGTGCAACGGGCGTCGCTGCAAGCCGACGGCTCTGGCTGGAGCCTCGATGCACGCTTCGACTTCGAGCTCAATAGCAGCCTGGAAGATGCGGTCAACAAGGGCATTCCGCTGTACTTCACCACCGACTTCGAACTCACGCGCCCGCGCTGGTACTGGTTCGACGAGCAGCCCGCGAGCGTCTCGCAAAGCATTCGGCTCTCGTTCCAGCCGCTCACGCGCGAGTACCGCGTATCGAGCGGCGGGCTGCAGCTCGGCTTTTCGACGCTGGCCGACGCGCTCGCCGTCATCAAGCACGTCACGTCGTGGCATGTGATCGACAGCAAGCAGGTGCACGCGGGCGAGACCTATACGGCGTCGGTGCGCATGCAGCTCGACGTTGCGCTCATGCCCAAGCCGTTCCAGATCGATGCGGTCAACAACCGCGACTGGAACCTCGCTTCCGACTGGAAGCGCTTTAACTTCACGGTGACCGAACGTGCTAAATAAAGTGCGCCGCGCCACCAGTGTCAGCAGCATCGTCGTCAGGCTGCTTGTATCCACCGTCGCGTTCACCGCGACGCTGCTGCTCGTGCTGCTTGCCGCCGCGAGCGCGAACACCGAATTCTTCGACCGCTACTACGGCTGGCTCTATGCGGCCAACATCGGCGTTGCGCTGATCTTTCTCTCGGTGGTCACGGCGCTCGTGATCGTGATCGTCGTGCGCCTGCGGCGCGGCAAGTTCGGCACGCGCTTGCTGGCCAAGCTCGCGTTTTTCTTCGCGCTCGTGGGCGTGGTGCCGGGCGGCATCATCTACGTCGTTTCGTATCAGTTCGTCTCGCGCTCGATCGAATCGTGGTTCGACGTGAACGTGGAGACCGCGCTCACGGCGGGCCTCAATCTCGGGCGCGGCATGCTCGACGCCTCGCTCTCCGATCTGCAAACCAAGGCGCGTCTGATGGCCGAGCAGATCGCAACCGGCCAGGCCGCGGGCACCACGCTCACGCTGCTGCGCGCGCGCGACCAGTTCGGCGTGCAGGACGCCACCATCGTCGAGCCGGTGCGCAGCATGTCGGGCGCGGCGCCGGAGATGCACGTGGTCGCGCAGGCATCGAGCAACTTCTCCTCGTTGATGCCGGCCGATCTGCCCACCGCGCTGATGATCGATCAGGCGCGTGGGCGCGGCTACGCGGCGATCGAAGGCGAAGTCGATGGCGACCCGAAGCTGCACGGTCCGAAGGGCGCGCTGCGGCTGCGGGTGGTCACGCGCATTCCCGATGCGAATACCACCGACCTGCAACCGGTCGAGCGCTTCCTGCAACTGGAGCAGCCGGTGCCCGCCGCGCTCGCGCGCAACGCCGACGCCGTGCAGCGTGCCTATCGCGAGTACCAGGAAAAGGCGCTCGGCCGCACGGGCTTGCGCAAGATGTATATCGGCACGCTCACGCTCGCGCTCTTTCTTGCCACCTTCGTTGCGATGATGCTGGCGCTCGCGCTCGGCAACCAGCTTGCCAGGCCGCTGTTCCTGCTCGCGCAGGGCACCAAGGAAGTGACCGAGGGCGACTACACGCCCAAGCGCGAGATCAAGTCGCGCGACGAACTGGGTTTCCTCACGCAGTCGTTCAACGCGATGACGCGCCAGCTTTCCGAAGCGCGCCAGGCCGTGGAGAAGAACCGCGTCGCGCTCGAGCATTCGAAGGCGTATCTCGAGAGCATTCTCGCGAATCTCACGGCGGGGGTGTTCGTGTTCGACCGCCAGTTCCGGCTGACGACGGCGAACCCCGGCGCCGAGCGCATCTTCCGCCATCCGTTCCAGGCGCAGCTGGGCCTGCCGATCGATCATGTGGCCGCGCTCGGCGACTTCGCGGCGATGGTGCGCAAAGCCTTCGCCGACCAGGAAGCCTCGCGCACCGATCGCGACGGCGGCGACGTCGACCACGGCCACTGGCAGCAGCAGTTCTCGGTGCCGGTGGCGGGCGAGACCGATCCGCTCACGCTGCTCGTGCGCGGCGCGCGCCTTGTCTCCGACACGGGCCGCGACGCCGGCGACATGCAGACTTCGGGCTACGTGGTGGTGTTCGACGACATCTCCGACGTGATCTCGGCGCAGCGCTCGGTGGCGTGGGGCGAAGTCGCGCGGCGTCTCGCGCACGAGATCAAGAATCCGCTCACGCCGATCCAGCTTTCGGCCGAGCGCCTGCAGATGAAGCTCACCGACAAGCTCGCGCCCTCCGACGCCGAGGTGCTCAAGCGCGGCGCGACCACCATCGTGAATCAGGTCCAGGCGATGAAGCAGATGGTCGACAATTTCCGCGACTACGCCCGCACGCCGCCGGCGGTGCTCGCGAGCCTGCAACTGAACGACCTCGTGAGCGAAGTGCTCACGCTGTATGGCGCGGAGGAAGGCAAGAGCGCGATCAAGGTCGAGCTTTCCGCGCTGCCGGTCATCCGCGGCGACGCAACGCAATTGCGCCAGGTGATTCACAACCTTTTGCAAAATGCTCAAGACGCGGTGGCCGATGTCGAGACTCCAGGCGTGACACTGGAGACGCGGGCCGTAGAATACGGCGATCCGGACGCGGACGGCCGCACGCGCGTCGCGGTGCGGCTCACGGTGTCGGACAACGGGCCTGGTTTCCCGGCGCGCATTCTCACGCGCGCATTCGAACCCTATGTGACGACCAAGGCCAAAGGAACAGGACTCGGGCTCGCGATGGTGAAGAAGATCATCGACGAGCACGGCGCGCGCATCGACATCCGCAATCGCATGAAAGCGGGCGATGTGATTGAGGGCGCGCAGATCTCGATCCTCTTTCTCCAACTGGCGGATGACGCCAACCCGGACACCCACCCGGGCGCAACGCCTGATGCCGCCACGCGCGGCGCCGCAAAGGCGGTGCGCGCGGCAACGGAGCAGGGATCAAAAGCAACAGTGCAGACAAGGGCAGCGTAAATGGCAACCATCCTGGTGGTAGACGATGAAATGGGCATCCGGGAATTGCTCTCGGAGATCCTCAGCGACGAAGGACACGTGGTGGAGCTTGCGGAGGACGCGCAGGAGGCGCGCGAATTCCGTCAGCGCCAGGTACCGGACCTGGTGCTGCTCGATATCTGGATGCCGGACACCGATGGCGTCACGCTGCTCAAGGAATGGGCCGCGCAGGGCCAATTGACGATGCCCGTCATCATGATGTCGGGGCATGCGACGATCGACACGGCGGTTGAGGCGACCAAGATCGGCGCGCTCAACTTCCTCGAAAAACCGATTGCGCTGCAAAAGCTGCTGAAGGCGGTCGAGCAGGGGCTCGCGCGCGGCACCGCCGCGCCGGTGCCAGCAACGGCGGCGGGCGCCGCGAAGCCGGCTGCGGGCGGCCCGGCCGTGGTGGCGTCGTCGGCGGCGCTGCCGGTGCTGGGCGCCGACGGCGCATCGGGCGGCGCGGCCGCCACGGGCGTGGCGTCGATCTCGTTCGACATCCCGTTGCGCGACGCGCGCGACGCATTCGAGCGCGCCTACTTCGAGTACCACCTCGCGCGCGAGAACGGCAGCATGACGCGCGTGGCCGAGAAAACCGGTCTCGAGCGCACGCACCTGTACCGCAAGCTCAAGCAGCTCGGCGTGGACCTGGGCAAGAGCAAGGGCGAGTAAGCAGATTTTTTGCGAAAGCTCTTGCGCAGTCCTGTCAGCGTCGCTATAATTCTTCTTCTTCGTTGGCCCGGTAGCTCAGTTGGTAGAGCAGCGGATTGAAAATCCGCGTGTCGATGGTTCGATTCCGTCCCAGGCCACCAGAATGCAGCCCCAGGAGATCGTACGATTCCTGGGGCTTTTTCGTTGTGCCCGCGTACGGTGTGCCCTGATCGGGCGAACACAGCGGATGGAATATCAGCGGTATAAAGTAGCGCCGATATTCGCAAAAATACAGCGGCCTATACTGCATTGGCCTGCGCGGGGGAAAGACCGCGCGGGCCCGCACGGCGGGTTTTCAAGGCTTGCGACCGCGCGGAACCTCTTGATACGGAGTTTCACGGTGACTCGAACAGAACCCAGGAACGGCGCGCTCGTGCTGTTTTCCGGCGGCCAGGACTCGGCTACGTGCCTTGCCTGGGCGCTCGACCGCTACGACACTGTCGAGACGCTCGGCTTCGATTATGGCCAGCGGCATCGCGTCGAACTGGAGTGCCGTGAAGGTTTTCGCGCGGCCATCGCGCAGACGTTTCCCGAGTGGGGCGAGCGCCTGGGCGACGATCACATGATCGATCTCTCGGTGCTGGGTTCGATCAGCGACACGGCCATGACGCGCGAAATCGAGATCGAGACGGCGGCCAACGGCTTGCCGAACACCTTCGTGCCGGGCCGAAATCTGATGTTCATGCAGATCGCCGCGGCTATTGCCTACCGGCGCGGGCTCGAGTTCCTTGTGGGCGGCATGTGCGAGACCGACTTCTCGGGCTATCCCGACTGCCGCGACGACACCATGAAGGCGCTGCAAGTCGCGCTCAATCTGGGCATGGAAACCCGCTTCGTGATCGAAACGCCGCTCATGTGGCTCGACAAGGCCGACACTTGGCGTCTCGCGCAGCAACTGGGCGGCGAGGCGCTGGTCGAATTGGTGCGCGTGGAAACGCATACGTGCTACGTGGGCGAGCGCGCCGAGCTCAACGACTGGGGTTTCGGCTGCGGCGAATGCCCGGCGTGCAAGTTGCGCAAGCGTGGCTACGAAGCGTACCTCGCGGGCGAGCACGTGACGCAAGCGCCGGTCTGAACCGACGACGGGCGCGCGCCACGCGTTTTCGCATTGCGTGGCAGCATGAGCGGGGCGGCGCACGGGCGGTGCGTCCCGCAGACATAACGCAGCAAGACAATCAGCGCCCGAAACAACCCGCTCCCAGCGCGTCGACACGCAGGGAACATGCGCAGTGAACATGCGCAGTGAACTTGATCAGGCAGTAAGCATGACTTACGCAGTAAAGGAAATTTTCTACACGTTGCAGGGCGAGGGCGCGAACGCCGGGCGTCCGGCCGTGTTTTGCCGGTTCGCCGGCTGCAACTTGTGGTCGGGCCGCGAGGAAGACCGTGAAACGGCGGTCTGCCGTTTCTGCGACACCGACTTCGTGGGCACCGACGGCGAGAACGGCGGCAAGTACCGCACGCCCGAGGAACTCGTCGCGATGATAGCGTCGCTCTGGCCCGAAGGCGAAGGCAGCCGCTTCGTCGTGTGCACGGGCGGCGAGCCGATGCTTCAGATCGACCAGCCGTTCGTCGATGCGCTACACGCCGCCGGCTTCGAGATCGCCATCGAAACGAACGGCTCGCTGCCGGTGCTGGAAACCATCGACTGGATCTGCGTGAGCCCGAAGGCCGACGCGCCGCTCGTCGTCACGAAGGGCAACGAGCTGAAGGTCGTGGTCCCGCAGGACAACCAGCGCCTCGCCGACTACGCGAAGCTCGATTTCGAGTATTTCCTCGTCCAGCCGATGGACGGCCCGTCGCGCGACCTGAACACGAAGCTCGCGATCGACTGGTGCAAGCGGCATCCGCAATGGCGCCTCTCGATGCAGACTCACAAGTACCTGAACATTCCCTGATTCCTTGCCTGACTGGTTAAAAGCGCCGTGCTTACGATCACCCGAAAACTCGAATTCGACGCGGGCCACCGCATTCCCGACCACCGCAGCCAGTGCCGCAACCTGCACGGCCATCGCTACGTGCTGGAAGTCACGCTGCAAGGCGACACCGTCGAAACGGAAGGCGCGCCCGACCGCGGCATGGTGATGGATTTCGCCGACGTGAAGGCGCTCGCGAACCAGCATCTCGTCGATCTGTGGGATCACGCGTTCATCGTCTTCGAAGGCGACGCGCAGGTGCGCGGTTTTCTCGACACGCTGCCGGGTCACAAGACGGTCGTGATCGACCGTATTCCGACCGTGGAGAATCTCGCGGCCATCGCGTTCGAGATCCTCGCCAACGTTTACGACGCGCATTACGGCGTGAATCTGCAACTGCAGAAGCTTCGGCTGTACGAGACGCCGAATTGCTGGGCCGAAGTCACGCGCGATTGAGCGCCGATTGAGCACCGATTGAGCACCATAAGGCCGGGTTTTCCGCCCGGTCAGCACACTTTTGTCGCGGTATGATCGTTCCGGCAAGGCCCGCACCCGCGCGGCCCGACAACACAACGGAGCGAGACATGCCGGCTGCGGCGCTGCCGGGCCGCCAGGCCCGCGCGGGACGCGCGCGTCCCGCAGCTCGCCGGGAGCACGGCAATGAGCACCTTCACCAATCCTCTCAAGGAACGCCTCAAGGAAGCTGAGCCGCTATACGGCCTGTGGCTTTCGATGGGCAGCGAAACCGCCGCCGAGGCGCTCGCGCACGCGGGTTTCGACTGGCTGCTGATCGACATGGAGCACTCGCCCAACGATAGCAGCGACGTTATCGCGCAATTGCGCGCGATCGCGGCGGCCCATCTGCCGACCGAGCCGGTCGTGCGCATCCAGGCCAACGAGCCGTGGCTCGTCAAGCGCGTGCTCGACGCGGGCGTGCGCACGGTGATGTTCCCCAACGTGACCTCCGCCGAAGAAGCCGCCCGCGTGGTGAGCTACACCCAATATCCCGATGCAAATGCGCCGGGCGGCCAGCGCGGCGTCGCGGGCGTGGTGCGCGCGGCGGCCTATGGCATGCGGCGCGATTATCTGCATGGCGCGAACGCACAGGTCGCTTCGATCATCCAGATCGAATCGGCGGCGGCGCTGGGCGAGGTCGAGAAAATCGCCGCGGTGCCGGGCGTCGATTGTCTCTTCGCCGGGCCTGCCGATCTTGCCGCGAGCCTCGGTCATCTGGGCGACTCGAAGCATCCTGACGTCGTTGCCGCGATGACGCGCATCGTTGCCGCAGCGCGCGCGGCGGGCGTGGGGGCGGGCATCTTTGCAATGGATGCCGCGCAGGCGAAGCGGTATCGCGAGATGGGCTTCAACTTCGTCGCGCTGGCCGCCGATGTCATCTGGCTCATGCGCGCGACGCGCCAGGCGCTCCAGGAGGCGAGGTCATGAGGCGTCCGAAAGCGTTGCTCGCGCAGTTCGTCCGCGTGGCGGCGGCGGCTTGTGTCGCTGGCGCGGGGTTTGGCGCAAGCGGCCAGGCAGTGGCGGCCGGTGCCGCGGGGGCATCCGGCGCAAGCGCGGGTGCAGGTACCGGTGCGAGGACGGGCGCAAATACAGGCGCAAATACAGGTGCAAGCGCAGCTGCCACGACACGCGTTGCCGGTGCCCAATCCGATCCGCAGACGGCCAACGCCGTGGCCGACTACAACGCGGGCAATCTCGCGGGCGCGCGCGCCGAATTCAAGGCCGCCGCCGAACGTGGCAACCGGCTCGCCGAGTTCAACTACGCGATGATGTTGATCAACGGCGAGGGCGGCGCCGCCGATGTGGGCGAGGGCCGCAAGTGGCTGCGCAAGGCCGCCGACGCGAACATGTCCCATGCCCAGTACGTCTACGGCAAGATGTACGACGACGGCGATTTCGTCGATCGCGATCCGGCGCAGGCGCATCAGTGGTTCCTGAAGGCCGCGAAGCAGGGCCACGTGCAGGCCGAGCTCGCGCTGGCGAACCAGTTCCTCGACGGACGCGGAACGTCGCGCGACAACAAGCAGGCGTTCTACTGGTACAAGAAGGCCGCCGAAGGCGGCGACATGACGGCGCAATACGTGACCGGCTCGTTCTACGAGCGCGGCGGCGACGGCGTGCCGAAGAACCTGAACGTCGCGCGCGCCTACTATGCGGCGGCGGCGGCCCAAGGCGACCCCGTTGCGCGGCTCAAGTATCAGCAGTTGAGCACCCAACTGATGAAGGCGGCGCCGCAATAAGCGCAAGGGCGCGCCGCTTCGCGTTCCGCAAGGGCGTGAACAGGCGCTAACTCTGCATAAGCCGCTTCTGCCGCGCGACGCTCATGATCAGCCCGATGGCGACGCCAAGCGTCGTGAGCGCGGTGCCGCCATAGCTCATGAACGGCAGCGGCACGCCCACTACGGGCAGGATGCCGCTCACCATGCCGATATTCACGAACGCGTAGGTGAAGAACGCCATCGTGAGCGAGCCGGCCAATAATCGCCCGAATAGCGTTGCGCCATTGGCGGCGACGTAAAGCCCTCGCGCGATCAGGCACATGTAGAGCGTGAGCAGCACGAGCCCGCCCGCCATGCCGAACTCCTCCGAGAACACCGCGAAGATGAAGTCGGTGTGCTTCTCGGGGATGAACTCCAGATGCGACTGCGTGCCCTTGAGCCAGCCCTTGCCGAGCGGGCCGCCCGAGCCGATCGCGATCACTGCCTGAATCGTGTGAAAGCCCTTGCCGAGCGGGTCGGAAGTCGGGTCGAGCAGCGTGCAGATGCGGTGCTTCTGGTAATCGTGCATGAGCGGCCAGTTCACCTGGGGCTGGCAGATCTTGTCCTGGAACGCCGCGACCGACGCCACGGCGATGACGCCCGCAATCAGCACCGGCACGATCAGCTTGAACGAGAGCCCCGCGAAATAGATCACGAAGAAACCCGAGGCGAACACGAGCACGGCGGTGCCGAGGTCCGGCTGCTTGGCGATCAGCCCCACCGGTACGAGCAGGATCACGAAGCCGACCACGAAGTCGTACCAGCGCATCACGCCTTCGCGGCGCTGGTAATACCACGCGAGCATGAGCGGCGTGGCGATCTTGAGAATCTCGGACGGCTGGATCACGACGCCCACGTTGATCCAGCGCTTCGCGCCCTTGCGCGTGAGGCCGAATAGCGCGACAGCAATCAGCAAGGCGATGCCGAACGTGTAAACGGGCACCGCGAAGCGCATGAGCGTGGTGGGCGGCACATTGGCGAGCGCCCACATCAGCACGAAGGTGAACATGATGTTGCGCAACTGGTCTTCGACGCGGCCCGGCATGTCGAGGGTGGCGCTGTACAACGTGACGATACCCACGCACAGCAGCAGGAACACCGTGAGCGCGAGCGGGCGATCGAAGCCCACGAACATCTTGCGCAACGCGTCCAGCACTGCGCGCTTGTCGATCTTTTCGAACTGGAAGAAAGGCATGGGAACTCCTTACTCGTCGATGCCGCCCGTGGCGGGCCTGGGCGGCGGCGCGAGCGTGGCCGCGTCAGGCGCGCTGGCAGGGCGGCGCGGGCGATGCGGACCGGGACCGAAACGACGCGGCAGCGAGGCGGCGGCGGGCCGCTGGGCCGCAGCTTCGTCGTCCGACGCCGCAGTGCCTGGCGTAGCGGTCGTGGTGCCGCCGTTCACGGCATTGGTGCCTCGGGGGGCCTCGGGTGCGGGCGGCTCGGCGCTCGCCTTGTGCGTTTTCTCGCGGGCGCTCGCGCTGGCGGGCCTGGCCGCGCCAGCGCGCGCCGGCGCGGCGCCGGGCACGGTCGCGGCGGAGGCGCCCGATGTTGCCGTAGCCGCTGCAGCTTCGGAGGCCGCCGCAGCAGCCGAAGCCGCAGCCGCCGAAGCCGCCGAGGCCGCACCGGGAATCGGCAGCGGCGTGAAGCCCGCCGCAACCTTGACCGGCGGTGTCCCGGCGCCCACCGAGCTGGCCTGCGGCGCACCGCCGATCGTGGGCGCTGACGCATCCTGCGTGGCCGAGGCCGCATCGGCCACGGCAGCCTGCTCGACACCTGGCTTCAGGCGATCGACGAGCCAGTAATCGAGCACGCGCCGCGCGATCGGGCCTGCCGACTGCGCACCCCAGCCGCCGTTCTCGACGATCAGCGCAACGGCGATCTGCGGCTTTTCGGCGGGCGCGAACGCGATGAAGAGCGCGTGGTCGCGCAGATGCTCGGCGAGAGCGTGCGCCTGATACTTGCCGCCCTGCAGCGAGAACACCTGCGCCGTGCCAGTCTTGCCCGCCGAGGTGTAAGGCGCATTCCTGAAGACTGCGTAGGCCGTGCCCGAAGGATTCATCGTCACGCCTTCCATGCCGCGCTTCACGACGTCGATATCGGACTGCTTCACGTTCAGCCGCCCGCTTTCGCTCGGCACAGTGAGGTGCTGCGCCTTCGTGATCGGATTTTCGATCTCCTTCACGAGGTGCGGCTTCATGAGGATGCCGTTGTCGGCGAGCGTGGCCGTCGCGTGGGCGAGTTGCAGGATCGTGAACGAGTTGTAGCCCTGGCCGATGCCGAGGCTGATGGTCTCGCCCTCGTACCAGCGCTGCTGCTCGGGCCGGCGATAGGCTTTGCGCTTCCACTCGGTGGAGGGCAGGATGCCGCGCGCCTCGCCCGCGATGTCGATGCCGGTCAACTGGCCGAAGCCGAGCGGCTTCATGAAGTTCGCGATGTTGTCCACGCCGAGGTCGTGCGCGAGCATGAAGAAGTAGGTGTCGTTCGACACCATGATCGCCTTGTTCATGTCGACCCAGCCCTGGCCGGAGCGCACGTCGTTGTTGAAGCGGTGGCCGCCGAACATGTAGAAGCCCGGGTCCGAGAAGCCCCAGCCCGGCGTGCGCTTGTGCAGCGTGAGCGCGGCGAGCGCCATGAACGGCTTGTAGGTCGAGCCCGGCGGGTAGGTGCCGTGCAGCGGCCGGTTCAGGAGCGGGTGATCGGGCGAGTTGTTCAGCGCGTCCCAGGTCTGCTGGTCGATGCCGTCCACGAACGAGTTCGGGTCGAAGCTCGGCGCCGAGACGAACGCCAGAATGTCGCCCGTGGACGGTTCGATCGCCACGAGCGCGCCGCGCTTGCCCGCGAAGGCCTGCTCGGCCACCTGCTGCAAGCCGATGTCGAGCGAGAGCACGAGATTGTTGCCGGGCGTGGCCTGGGTGCGCTTGAGCGTGCGCACGGGGCGCCCGCCCGCAGTCACTTCGACTTCCTCGAAGCCGGTCAGGCCGTGCAGCTCGGTTTCGTAGCTCTGCTCGACGCCGATCTTGCCGATGTAATCGGTGCCCTTGTAGTTGTTCGCATCGACGCGCGGATCGTAGTGCTCGGGATCTTCGTCATTCTTGTCGCTCATGTCGTCGATGCGCTCCTGGTCGCGCTGCGAGATGCGGCCGATATAGCCGATCACGTGCGCGGCCGTGGTGCCGAGCGGGTACTGACGGAACAGGCGCGCGCGCACTTCCACGCCGGGAAAGCGGAAGCGCTGCGCGGTGAAGCGCGAGACTTCCTCGTCGGTGAGGCGAGTGCGGATCGGCAGGCTCTCGAAGTTCTTCGAGTCCTCGAGCAGCTTCTTGAAGCGGCGGCGGTCGCGCGCATCGATCGGGATCACCGTCGAGAGTTCGTCGATGGTGTTGTCGAGCGTGTCGGTGAGTTTCGAGGGCGTGATTTCGAGCGTGTACGCGGAATAGTTCTTTGCGAGCACGACGCCGTTGCGGTCGGTGATGATGCCGCGGTTCGGCACGATGGGCGCGACCGAGATGCGGTTCTCGTCGGCCTGCAGCGAGTACTTGTTGTGGTTCCAGACTTGCAGCCAGAGGAACCGGAACGCGATCAGCCCGAAGCAGACGAACACGAACACGCCCGCCGC
This sequence comes from Paraburkholderia sacchari, assembly GCF_000785435.2. Taxonomy (GTDB): domain Bacteria; phylum Pseudomonadota; class Gammaproteobacteria; order Burkholderiales; family Burkholderiaceae; genus Paraburkholderia; species Paraburkholderia sacchari. Next base: position 318,437 of record NZ_JTDB02000002.1, read on the forward strand.
CGCGACGCGCAGGCGGAATTTCGTGAGCTGCTGCTGGGTGTCCTTGAATTCGGTCATGCGCTCGGAGCACCGGGGGCCGCGCCTCGCTCAGGCGCTGCGGCGGACCGATGGTGCCGGTGGTAAGGGTGGGTCATCGATTGCGTCTTTCAACTCTGAGCGGCGCGCACGCCGCTCAGATGGGCCGGGTGTCGTCTGGGTCGATGGGGCGGCGCTGCGGCAGCAGCAGCACGATGCTCGCGAGCGGCCAGAGCGCAGCCTCCACGAAGCCGCTGACCAGATAGCCCCAGCCGGGGAACGGCGCGCCCATCAGGAGGCGCACCAGGAACGGCACGATCTGCGCGCCGACGAGCATCGGCGTGACGGCGAACATCTGCACGCCGAGCGACATCCAGAGCACGCGGCGGTGAATCGTGATCGCGCCATAGGAGAGCAGCGTGTAGGCGAGCGCGTGCTCGCCCAGCAGGTTCGCGTTGTGCACGTCCATCAGCAGGCCGAGGCAGAACGCGATGCCCATGCCGACCTTGCGCGGCTGGTGAATGTTCCAGAACAGCAGCACGAGCGCGACGAAGTCTGGAATGCCCGGCAGCTTGCCCCAGGGCAGCAGGTTCAGCAGGAACGCGGCCGCGAGGCTGAACGCGATGAAATACGGATTGACCGGCTGCAGGATGTATTGCGGACGCGTCATCAATGTCCCCCTTGCGGCTTCGCGGGCGCGGTGGCAGGTGCCTTCGCCGCGGCGCTCGCATGTCCCGCCGCCTGGGTCTTCGCCTCGGGCGCCGCAGCATTGGCCGGCGCGCCGGTGGGTGCGCTGGTGGGTGCGCCGGTGGGTGCATTAGCGGCGGGCTTCGATTTGTCCTCGGCCTTCTTGTCCACAGCCTTCGACTTTTTCTTCTTCGCGTCCTTGGCCTCGGCGGCGGCAGCGGCGGAAGCGGCTTCGGCGGCCTCGACCGGATTCGGCGGCACTTGCGCCACGAAATGCAGCACCAGCACCTCGCGCGCGCCCCGAACCGCCGCGAGCGGCACGCAGATCACGCGCGCAAATGCCGTGTCGGCCTGCTTGTCGATGCGCAGCACCTTCGCGACCGGCAGCCCTTGCGGATACACGCCGTCGAGACCGCTCGTCACAAGTTCGTCGCCCACTTGCACGTCGGCGCTGATCGGCACGAAGCGAAGGTCGAGCAGGTCGCCCTTGGCCGTGCCGTAGATCACGCTGCGCAGACCGGTGCGCACGATCTCGACCGGCACCGCCTGGTCCTTGTCGGTCACGAGCGTGACTTCGGACTGCATCGGGAATACGCGCGTGACCTGGCCGATCACGCCGTCTTCGCTCACCACGGGCGCGCCGTTCTGCACGCCCTGCTGCGTGCCGCCACCGATCACGACCTTCTGCGTGAACGGGTCGCGCGTGTCGTACTGGATTTCGGCGGGCGTGGTCCGCGCGCCGATGCGCTGCGAAAGCTGCAGCAGCGCGCGCAGATGCGCGTTTTCGGCGGCGAGCGTAGCCGCGTCGTTGGCTTGCTGCGAAAGTTGGAGATTGCGCGCGTGCAGTTTGGCGTTGTCCTGGCGCAACGCGGCGCTCGTCACGGCGAGGTCGGCCGCGCCCATGAAGAGGTCGCGCGGCACGAGGGCCGCGCGTTGCAGCGGGTAAAGACCTGCGCCGAGCACTCCGCGTACGACTTCGAGGGTCTTGAAGCGGGCGTCGGAGATCAGCAGCGCAAGCGACAGAACGACGAAGAAGATTAGCCGTGCGAGTGCCGAGGGGCCTTGCTTGAATAAAGGCGGCGGACTGTATTCCATGGTCGGCGCCGGGCGCGTATGCGGTTCGGTGAAACTAACGGTGAGACGTGAAATGCAACAGCGGCGCCATTCTGGGCGCCGCGTTGCGAACGGTGCGGCGGCATGCGCGCCGCCGCCGCCAAGTGTGCTGCAATTGCGCCGCCTTTGCGTGAACAGTGCACTTCAACAATGCAACGTTCACGCAAAGGCGGCGCTGCACGGCGCACTTACTCGTACGAGAAGATGCTGCCGAGCTTGTCCATGCGCTCGAGCGCCATGCCCGAGCCGCGCACCACGCACGTGAGCGGATCTTCGGCCACCAGCACCGGCAGGCCGGTTTCCTCGGCGAGCAGACGGTCGAGGTCACGCAGCAGCGCGCCGCCGCCCGTGAGCATCATGCCGCGCTCGGCGATGTCTGCGCCCAGTTCCGGAGGCGTTTGCTCGAGCGCGATCTTCACCGAAGAGACGATCTGGTTCAGCGGGTCGGTGAGCGCTTCGAGGATTTCGTTGCTCGAAATGGTGAAGCTGCGCGGAATGCCTTCCGACAGGTTGCGGCCCTTCACTTCCATTTCCTTGACTTCGGAACCCGGGAACGCCGAGCCGATTTCCTTCTTGATGGCTTCGGCGGTTTGCTCGCCGATCAGCATGCCGTAGTTGCGGCGGATGTAGTTGACGATGGCTTCGTCGAACTTGTCGCCGCCCACGCGCACCGAGCCCTTGTACACGATGCCGCCGAGCGAGATCACGCCCACTTCGGTCGTGCCGCCGCCGATGTCGACGACCATCGAGCCGGTGGCTTCCGAAACCGGCAGGCCCGCGCCGATGGCGGCGGCCATCGGTTCTTCAATGAGATAGACCTGCGAGGCGCCGGCGCCGTGCGCGGCTTCCTTGATCGCGCGGCGCTCGACCTGGGTGGAGCCGCACGGCACGCAAATGATGATGCGCGGCGACGGCGAGAACATGCGCGATTCGTGCGCCGTCTTGATGAACTGCTTGATCATTTGTTCCGTGACGGTGAAGTCGGCGATCACGCCGTCCTTCATCGGGCGGATGGCCTCGATGTTGCCCGGCACCTTGCCAAGCATCTGCTTGGCTTCCTTGCCGACCGCCTGGATCGTCTTCTTGCCGTTGGGGCCGCCTTCCTGGCGAATGGACACGACCGAGGGTTCGTCGAGGACGATGCCCTTGCCGCGCATGTAGATCAGGGTGTTGGCGGTACCGAGGTCGATCGCGAGATCGTTGGAGAAATAGCTACGCAGAAAACCGAACATTCAAAAATCCTGTCTCGCTTGTGGCCGACCTTGGGACGAGCGGGTCACGGGGCGGCAGCGGAAAAAATAACAGCCTCAGGACGGGCGGAAAGCGCCGCCGCGAGGAGCCTGAAACTGCGGGAATGGTTACCGGAGTTGGCCACGCTGGGCGCCGCCTGAGCGCTCATTGCAGCGATCAGGGATGAAAGGCGGGCGCAAGGCGGTCCGGGTTTGAGTCGAACGCGTAATGATACCTTATAATTTTGCCTGTTTTGCAGGATCCGAAGGGCAGTTTTTGACTTCATCGAAGCTTTTCTCTACCCCCGGATCCGGAGCGATAAACCGCTGTTGCAGCACTGATTTTTCCGCACTGCCTCAGCCTCTTTTTTTTCCGGTGACCGCATGGCCCTGACCCTGACCGATGTGAAGCGCATCGCGCATCTTGCGCGCCTCGAACTGGCCGAAGCCGAGGCCGGCAATACGCTCGAGCGCCTGAATAACTTCTTCGGGCTCGTCGAGCAGATGCAGGCCGTGGACACCACGGGCATCGCGCCGCTCGCGCATCCGATCGAGCAGATCGAAGACGTCGCGCTGCGACTGCGCGAGGACGCGGTAACCGAAACCGTGGACCGCGACGCCTATCAGCGTCCCGCGCCCGCGGTACAGGACGGACTTTACCTCGTGCCGCGCGTGATTGAGTAAACACGCGCTCATTTCCCGTCATTTTCGATGAAGTTCGAGTTAGATAACCTCAACTTCACGAATGCGGAAACCCGAATCCGGTGCGGCCCGCACGCTCGTGCGAGGCGCTCCCGGCGGCGCGAAACGTTGTGGACGCGCCGTTACGTTCTTCCAGGAATCACGCAATGCATGACAAAAGTTTGACCGAATTGCGCGCCGCGCTGGCCGCAAAGGCATGCTCCGCCGTCGAACTGGCTCAGCATTTTTTGAGCCGAATTGATGCGAATCAAGATCTGAACGCCTTCGTCGACGTCAATCCCGAGCTCACGCTCGCGCAGGCCAAGGCCGCCGACGCGCGCATCGCGGACGGCAACGCAGGCCCGCTAACCGGCATTCCGCTCGCGCACAAGGACGTGTTCGTCACGCGCGGCTGGCGCTCGACCGCCGGCTCGAAGATGCTCGCCAACTACGTGAGCCCGTTCGACGCAACCGTCGTGACGCGTCTCGAGCGCGCCGGCATGGTCTGCGTCGGCAAGACCAACATGGACGAATTCGCGATGGGCTCGTCCAACGAGAACTCGCATTTCGGCGCCGTGAAGAATCCGTGGGACAAGCAGGCCGTGCCGGGCGGCTCGTCGGGCGGCTCGGCGGCTGCCGTGGCCGCGCGCCTCGCCGTGGCGGCCACCGGCACCGACACGGGCGGCTCGATCCGTCAGCCCGCGTCGTTCTCGGGCATCACGGGCATCAAGCCCACCTATGGCCGCGTGTCGCGCTACGGCATGATCGCGTTCGCCTCGTCGCTGGACCAGGGCGGTCCGATGGCGCACAGCGCCGCCGACTGCGCGCTGCTGCTCAACGCGATGGCGGGCTTCGACGAGCGCGACTCCACGAGCCTCCAGCGCGACGACGAAGACTTCACGCGCTATCTCGGCCAGACGTGGAGCGCCGGCGCAAACTCCGGTGCAAGCGCGGACAAGCCGCTCGCGGGCCTGCGCATCGGCCTGCCGAAGGAATACTTCGGCGCGGGCCTTGCCGACGACGTTCGCGCCGCCATCGACGCCGCGCTCAAGGTCTATGAATCGCTCGGCGCCACGCTCGTGGAAGTCACGCTGCCGAAGACCGAGCTCTCGATTCCCGTTTATTACGTGATCGCCCCGGCGGAAGCCTCGTCGAACCTTTCGCGCTTCGACGGCGTGCGCTTTGGCCATCGCGCGGCCGAGTACACCGACCTGCTCGACATGTACAAGAAGTCGCGCGCCGAAGGCTTCGGTCACGAGGTGAAGCGCCGCATTCTGGTTGGCACCTACGTGCTTTCGCACGGCTACTACGACGCGTACTATCTCCAGGCGCAGAAGATCCGGCGCATCATCGCGCAGGACTTTCAGGAAGCGTTCAAGCAGTGCGACGTCATCATGGGGCCGGTCGCACCTAGCGTGGCGTGGGATCTCGGCGCGAAGGGCGACGATCCGCTGCAGATGTATCTCGCGGACATCTACACGCTCTCCACGAGCCTCGCGGGCCTGCCCGGCATGAGCGTGCCGTGCGGCTTCGGCGCGGGTGCGAACGCGCAGCGTCCGGTCGGTCTGCAGATCGTCGGCAACTATTTCAACGAGGCCCGCATGCTGCAGGTCGCCGACGCTTTCCAGCGCGCGACCGAATGGCATCGCAAGGCGCCGGCAGGGGTGTCGAATGAGCCCCCACACTCACTTCGTTCGTTGCCCCCCGGGGGGGCGCATGCCTCCCTTGAGGCGGCTCGGCGGGAGGCATGAACATGGCAACACAATGGGAAGTGGTGATCGGTCTCGAGACGCACGCGCAATTGTCGACGGCGTCGAAGATCTTCTCGGGCGCATCGACGCAGTTCGGCGCCGCGCCCAATACGCAGGCCTGCCCCGTCGATCTCGCGCTGCCGGGCGTGCTGCCGGTGATGAACCGCGGCGCGGTCGAGCGCGCGATCCGTTTCGGCCTCGCGATCAACGCGACAGTTGCGCCGCGCAGCATCTTCGCGCGCAAGAACTACTTCTACCCGGACCTGCCGAAGGGCTATCAGATCAGCCAGTACGAGATTCCGGTCGTGCAGGGCGGGCAGATCACGATCCAGGTGCCCGCCAACGAAAAGGCCGGCAAGCAAGCGTACGAGAAGACCATCAATCTCACGCGCGCGCACCTCGAAGAAGATGCGGGCAAGTCGCTGCACGAAGACTTCGCGGGCATGACGGGCATCGACCTGAACCGCGCCGGCACGCCGCTGCTCGAAATCGTTACCGAACCTGAAATGCGCAGCGCCGCCGAAGCGGTGGCGTATGCGAAGTCGCTGCACACGCTCGTCGTGTGGCTCGGCATTTGCGACGGCAACATGCAGGAAGGATCGTTCCGCTGCGACGCGAACGTCTCCGTGCGCCCGGTCGGTCAGAAGGAGTTCGGCACGCGCGCCGAGATCAAGAACCTGAACTCGTTCCGCTTCCTCGAAGAAGCGATCCAGTACGAAGTGCGCCGCCAGATCGAGCTGATCGAAGACGGCGGCACCGTGGTGCAGGAAACGCGTCTGTACGACCCGGACAAGCGCGAGACGCGCTCGATGCGCAGCAAGGAAGACGCGCACGACTACCGCTATTTCCCCGACCCCGACCTCATGCCGCTCGTAATCGACGCGGCGTGGGTCGAGCGCGTGAAGGGCGAAATGCCCGAGCTGCCCGCCACGATGCAAACGCGCTTCGTCGAGCAGTACGGCGTGACGCCGTACGATGCGAACGTGCTCACGTCGAGCAAGGCGATGGCTGCGTACTTCGAAGCGGTCGTGGCGAAGGCCGGCGCCGCCCAGGCGAAGGCCGCCGCGAACTGGTTGATGGGCGAAGTGTCCTCGCAGCTGAACCGCGAAGGGCTCGACATCGACGCTTCGCCGGTCTCGGCCGCGCAGTTCGCGCTGCTGATCCAGCGTATCGCCGACGGCACGATCTCGAACAAGATCGCCAAGGAGGTGTTCCAGGCGATGTGGGACGAGAAGGCCGCGGACGAAGCCGCCGTGGACCGCATCATCGAAGCGAAGGGCCTCAAGCAGATTTCGGACACCGGCGCGCTCGAAGCGATCATCGACGAGGTGCTGGCGGCGAACCAGAAGTCGGTCGAGGAATTCCGCGCCGGCAAGGAAAAGGCGTTCAACGCGCTGATTGGCCAGGCAATGAAGGCCACCAAGGGCAAGGCCAATCCGCAGCAAGTCAACGAACTGCTGAAGAAGAAGCTGGGCTGATCGAGCCGGGCTGGCGTTCGGTTGACGCAAGTCGTTGTAGGGCGGCGTCGCGCGCATGGCGTGCGGTGCCGCCTTGCCGTTTCAGGGCCAGGAACAACCAGGAGGAGTGCAGCGCATGGCGAAGTCCCCGAGTCTCGACGATTACCGGGTGCCGTATTTCGGCGACAAGAAGTCGGAGAAGTTCGTGCCCGAGTCGATCGACCCGGCCGCAAAGCCGTTTTCGACCGGCAGCAAGGACGGCGACCGCGAGCGCCTCGCGGAAATCGGCGGGCTGCTCGACGAGCAGCAGGAGCGCCTGCATGCGCAGCGTCACCATCGCGTGCTGCTCGTGCTCCAGGGCATGGACACGAGCGGCAAGGACGGCACCGTGCGCGGCGTGTTCCACGAAGTCGATCCGCTCGGGCTGCGCATCGTGCCGTTTCGCGCGCCCACGCCTATCGAGTCGGCGCACGACTTCCTCTGGCGCGTGCATATGCAGGTGCCCGCCGCCGGCGAGCTGGCCGTCTTCAACCGCAGCCACTACGAAGACGTGCTTGTACCTCGCGTGACGGGCCAGATCGATCAACAGGAGTGCGAACGCCGCTACCGGCAGATCCGCGACTTCGAGGCCATGCTCGTGGAGAACGGCACGACCATCATCAAGTGCTGGCTGCATATTTCGAAAGACGAGCAGCGCCGCCGCATCCAGGCTCGCATCGACGACCCTACCAAGCACTGGAAATTCGATCTTTCCGATATCGAGGCGCGCAAGCACTGGGACGCCTACCAGGCGGCGTATCGCGACACGCTCGCGGCCACGTCGACGGAAGTCGCACCGTGGTACGTGATTCCCGCCGATTCGAAGTCGCATCGCAATGTGATGGTGGCCGAGTTGCTGCTGCGTCTGATGGACGGACTGAAGCTCGAGTTTCCGCCGGCCAAGGCCGAGCTCGCGGGCGTGAAGGTCGAGTGACGCTTGCGGAGCGAACCCGGGGCGGCTTCAATGCGCGCCCATCCCTCAACCCGCGCAATCAAAAGGACTTAAGACATGCTGCGTGTGATCACCGCGAACCTCAATGGCATCCGCTCCGCGGCGAAGAAGGGTTTCTTCGAATGGTTCGGCGAGCAGAACGCCGACGTGCTCTGCGTGCAGGAAATCAAGTGCTCGCAGGACGACATGACACCCGAATTCATGGCGCCGCACGATTTCAAGGGCTATTTCCAGCACGCCGTGAAGAAGGGCTATAGCGGCGCGGGCGTCTATACGCGCCACGAACCCGACGACGTGATCATCGGCTTCGGCAGCGAGGAGTTCGACACGGAAGGCCGTTACGTCGAGACGCGCTTCGGCAAGCTCTCGGTGATTTCGGTGTACGTGCCGTCGGGTTCGAGCGGCGAGGAACGCCAGCAGGCGAAGTACCGCTTCATGGACGCGTTCCTGCCGCATCTCGAAGCGCTCAAGCGCGAGCGCGAGGTGATCCTGTGCGGCGACGTCAATATCGTCCACAAGGAAATCGACATCAAGAACTGGAAGGGCAACCAGAAGAACTCGGGCTGCCTGCCCGAAGAGCGCGCGTGGCTCACGAAGCTCTTCGACGACGTGGGTTACATCGATGTGTTCCGCACGCTTGATCCGCGCCCCGAGCAGTACACGTGGTGGAGCAACCGCGGCCAGGCCTACGCGAAGAACGTGGGTTGGCGTATCGACTACGAGATCGCAACACCGGGCATTGCGGCGACAGCGAAGCACACGTCCATCTTCAAGGACATCAAGTTCAGCGACCATGCGCCGCTGACCGTCGATTACGACTACAAGATCAAGAAGCGCTGAGCGCGCGTCGGGCGGCGGGGGCTTAGGTCACGTGAGTCGCTTCAAGCGCTTTCAAGGCACAGCGGCAGCCGCCGCTGCTGAAACCTTCGAGCGCTTCGGCACCGGAATGCCCTGATAGTCGGGCAAGCTGGCCAGCGGCTTGCCGATGGCCTTTGCGTAGAGCGGCATCATGTCGGCGAGACGCTTGGCGATGTCCGCGCGCCGCGCCGGCGGATACGGATGCACGTAGATGAAGCCCTGGTCGCGTTCGGCGCGCGTGGCCGTGGCGAGCTTGTCCCAGGCCGTGAGCGCCGCGCGCGGATCGAAGCCCGCGCGCGCGGCGATGTCGCTGCCGATCACGTCGGCTTCGGTTTCGTCGTCGCGGCCATAGTGCATCTCCACGAGGCGCGAGCCGATGCCGAGCGGGAACATGCCGAGATCCGCGAGCCCGAACAGTTGCGGCACCACGCCCGCTTCGATCTGCGCGGCCTGCTGCTCGCCGAGGCGCTCGCGCACATGCTCGCGCACCGCATGCGCGATCTCGTGGCCGAGCAGCATGCCGAGTTCGTTGTCGTTGAGCTTCACGCGGTCGAGTACGCCGCCATACACCACGATCTTGCCGCCCGGCAGACAGTACATGCGGATGTCCGGCGAGCGGATCACCGCCACTTCCCACTTCCAGCTTTTCACGCGATCGCTCCATTTGAGCGCGTAGGGCGCGAGCCGGTCGACGAGCTGGCGCACGCGCTGAACGTGCGGATCGGAGTCGGGGTAGAGCAGTTTCGAATGTGCTGCGCCGCGCACGATTTCGGTGTATTCGGCGGCGGCCTGCGCTTCGAGCATCGGCGACGGAATCAGGTTGCGAAACGCCGCGATGTTGCCGAAACGCACGACGCGGCCCGTGTTCGGTCCGCCGGACGTGGCGTTGGCGGACGCAGAGCCACTGCCGGCCTGCGCCTGCGCTGGCTGCGCATTGGCGCCGGATGCAGTCGCGGCGGTGCCGATGGCCTCGGCCGCGCTCGCGAGCGCGGCCGGCGTGGAGGAGGAATTGGCCGGGCCGCTCATCGATGTGCTCGCGGATCCATTCCCACCCGAACTTGCGGCAGCGGCCTCGGCGGCGTCGGCAAAACCGGCATGCGTGACGCCCCACACGGGCAGCGCGGCGGCGAGCGCCAGCGCGAGCGTGCTGCTCCACCCCGAACGGTGATGCGTCGGGTGGCGGGCGGGCACGGCTTGCTGGCGGGACTTCACTTCCGGATTCTCCACGGGGCGATACGAATGAGCAGCAGCATACCCGGTACCGCGAGCACCGTGCAGACGATGAAGTAATCGAACCAGCCGATCTTCGCGACCACATAGCCGCTGGCCGCGGACGCGAGCGTGCGCGGCACCGAGGCGAGGCTCGTGAACAGCGCGAATTGCGTCGCGGTATAGCGCGGATCGGTGGTGCTGGCGATATACGCAGTGAACGCGGCGAGCGTGAGGCCGGTCGCGAACGTCTCGAGACCGTAGACGATTGCGAGCGCGGCGGCGCGCGGGTCCAGCGCGAGCTGCGCGTGCAGGCCGACGGCGCTGGCGAGTTGCGCGACGCCATGGCTCACCGACACGATGGCGTCATAGATGAGCGCGAGCGTGGGGGAACCCGGGCCGAGTTGCGCGAGCCAGGCGAAGCCGAGCGTCGAGACCATCTGCAGGAAGCCGAAGATCCACAGGCCGCGTCCGATACCGATCTTCACGAGCGCCACGCCGCCGATGATGCCGCCCGCGAGACTCGCGCCGAACGCGGTCATCTTGGCGATCACGCCGATCTCGGTGCGCGAATAGCCGATATCGAGGAAGAACGACGTCGAAAGCGTCGTGGCCATGGTGTCGCCGAGCTTGTACAGGAAGATGAACGCGAGCACGAAGAGCGCGGCGGCCCAGCCGTCGCGATGCACGAATTCGGCGAACGGCTGCACGATCGCCTCGCGCAGATTCTTCGGCGGCGCGCCGTGCACCTCGGGCTCGCTCACCACGAGCGACATGATCATGCCGGGGATCATGAACGCCGCCGTCACGACGAACACGGTGCTCCACGGCAGATGGTCGGAGAGGATCAGCGCGAGCGATCCCGGCACGAGCGCCGCGATCTTGTACGCGTTCACGTGCACGGCGTTGCCGAGACCCTGCTCGGTGTCCTTGAGCAGCTCGCGCCGGTAGGCGTCGATGGCGATGTCCTGGCTCGCGCCGAAGAACGCCACGAGCGCCGTGAGCGCGGCCACGGTCCAGATCGACTCTTTCGGGGACACGAAGCCGAGCGTGGCGATCGCGCCCGCCACCAGCAATTGCGTGACGAGCATCCAGCCGCGCCTGCGCCCCGGACGCCAGCCCGGCACACGCGGCACGTAGCGGTCCATGAGCGGCGCCCAGACGAACTTCCACGTATAGGGGAACTGGATCAGCGCGAAAAGGCCGATTTCCTTCAGATTGACGCCTTCGGAGCGCAGCCACGCCTGCACGAGATAGACGAGCGTGAACAGCGGCAACCCCGAGGTGAAGCCGAGAAACACGCAGATCAGCATGTGCGTGTTCAGGTACGCGCGCCAGCCGGGGTGTTCTTCGTGTGCGTCCAGATTATGTGACGTCAGGGTCGTATCGTCTGCTTCGGACGCCTGGGACGCTTGGGACGCTTGGGACGTCTGGGAGGTTTGAGTCGTGGCCTCTTGGGGCGGATTCTGCATGGGTCCGGGTGTCGGCGGAGTGTCGTCGGAGGGCGGCGGCGCGGTGACCAGCCTGGTTTCCAGGTCTGTGATCCGTGAAGGCCGCGCGACGCCGCTGCCGGTGTCACCGCTACTTCACGCTTTCTTCACGCGATAGACCGCAAGACTACCACGCCAGTTCACGCCCCATCGAACGTGCTGGCCTCCGTGCAGCACGGCGCGGTCGAGAATCTCGATGCCGACCTCGGGCGCGAGCGCCTCGAAGTCCTTCACCGTGAGCACGCGTACGTTCGGCGTGTTGTGCCACTGGTAAGGCAGCGACTTCGAAACTGGCATGCGCCCGTTCAGCACCGAAAGGCGATGCGGCCAGTAGCCGAAGTTCGGGAACGACACGATGCACTCCTTGCCCACGCGCGCCGTCTCGCGCAGGATCGCGGCGGTCTGGTGAATGGTCTGCAAGGTTTGCGAGAGGATCGCGAAGTCGAAGCTCGCATCTTCGAAGAGGCGCAGGCCGTCCTCGAGATTCTGCTGGATCACGTTGATGCCGTTGCTCACCGAGGCGAGCACGCCCGCGTCGTTGAGCTCGATGCCGTAACCGGTGCATTCGAGCTCTTCGCAGAGCAGCGAAAGCAGCGCGCCGTCGCCGCAGCCGAGGTCGAGCACGGTCGAGCGCGGTTCGACCCAGCGCGCGATCGTGCGAAAGTCGGGACGGGCGGAAAGACTGTCGAATGCGCTCTGGTTCATGCGCCCACCTCGTTGGCAATGCGTTCGTAATAAGCGCGCATGACGCCGTGATAGCGCGCGTCGTCGAGCAGGAAGGCGTCGTGGCCGTGCGGCGCGTCGATCTCGGCGTAGGTCACCTGGCGCTTGTGGTTGAGCAGCGCCTTCACCAGTTCGCGCGAGCGCGCGGGCGCGAAGCGCCAGTCAGTGGAAAAGCTCGCCACGAGATACTTCGCCTTGGTGTGCGCGAGCGCGCGCGTGAGATCGCCGTCGAAGTCCTTAGCGGGATCGAAGTAGTCGAGCGCGCGCGTGATCAGCAGGTAGGTGTTGGCGTCGAAGTAATCGGCGAACTTGTCGCCCTGATAGCGCAGGTACGACTCCACCTCGAACTCCACGTCGAAGTTGAAGTTGTAGTCGTTCACGGCGCCCTCGGCGCGGCGCAGCGCGCGGCCGAATTTCGCGGCCATGTCGTCGTCCGAGAGATAGGTGATGTGGCCGATCATGCGCGCCACGCGCAGGCCGCGCCTGGGCTTCACGTTGTGCGCGTAGTAGTCGCCGCCGTGGAAGTCGGGGTCCGAGAGGATCGAAGAGCGCGCCACTTCGTTGAACGCGATGTTCTGCGCCGAAAGCTTGGGCGTGGAGGCGACCACGATGCAATGCGCGAGACGATCCGGATAGCGCAGGCTCCATGCGAGCGCCTGCATGCCGCCGAGACTGCCGCCCATCACGGCGGCAAATTTTTCGATGCCGAAGCGGTCGGCCACGCGCGCCTGGGCGTCCACCCAGTCTTCCACCGTGACCACCGGAAAGCGCGCGCCCCACGGCTTGCCCGTGGCGGGGTCGATGCTCATCGGGCCGGTCGAGCCGAAGCACGAGCCCAGGTTGTTCACGCCAATCACGAAGAAGCGGTTGGTGTCGAGCGGCTTGCCCGGGCCGACCATGTTGTCCCACCAGCCGACGTCTTTGGGGTTGTTCGCGTAGACGCCCGCGACGTGATGCGACGCGTTGAGCGCGTGACAGACGAGCACCGCATTGCTGCGCGCGGCGTTGAGCGTGCCGTAGGTCTCGACCACGAGGTCGTACCCGGCGAGCGCCGTGCCGTTCTGCAGTTGCAGGGGCTCGTCGAAATGCAGTGTTTGAGGAGCGACGATGCCGATCGATTCCATTCGTTCCGCCTGGGTTTCTGGGCGGCTAAACGGTGTCGGCGGGCGCGGAGTGCTAAGGGAGTGGCGCAGCTGACGACCTCTTTAGCCGCATTTATATCGAACCTCGGGCCGATGCCTGAAGTTCACGCGCCCGCAATCGAGTCAGCAAATCGGCGCGTGGGTGATGCACAACGAACGCAAAGTATAACGGAAAACGCCTGGGCACAATGACGCGGACGAACCGGCGCTACCGCAGCAGTTGCCGCGGCCCGCCCGCGCGCAAGTCTCGCTTGCTCAGACGCCGCGCGGATGGGCGTTGTGCCAGCGCCGCAAGTGGAGCGACGCGACGATCATCAAGATGCCGTAAAGGATCGCGAAGCTGGCGATTAGCCAGATCAGCGAGAGTGCGCCCGCGCCCGGGTACATGACGACAAAAATGCCCAGCGCTACGGAGAGCAACCCCGAGAGGCCGACCACCCACGGGTGCGCAATCGCATGCCGGTACTGGATGGCGTAGACGATCTCGAAGAAGCCCACCGCGAGCGCCCAGAACCCGATGATCATCACGAGAATGATGGCGGTCTCGCCAGGCCAGAAGAATGCCACGAGCCCCGCGAGCACGCCGATCACGCCCACGAATACATACGACCAGCGCCGCGCGCCGCCGCCGCGCGCGCCGTAGAGCAGCGCGAAGGCGCCGTCGACGATCGCGTAGGCGCCCCAGACGAGGGCGAGCGTGAGCACGGTAAGTCCGGGCCAGGCGTACGCGAGCACGCCGAACAGGATGGCGGCGATGCCGCGTGCGAGCAGCCAGCCCCAATGGGCGGAAAGGCCAGCGAGAATGGGCAGGGCGGCGGGGGGAGTCGGTCGGTTCATGCGTGTTTTCCTTGTCGGCCAGACCCCGCCTCGTGGGCATAGTCCGGCTATTGAAGAATCACGCGAATCTGCTCGTCGGCATGCTCGCCGGGGGAGCGCTGGAAGCCGCTTTGCGCGTAACGGTGCCAGCTGCCGATAACGTAGCGAAGGAGGAGATTGGCGCGAACAGCGGGATCGTAACTGGTTTTCGAAACGCGCCCGTCGACCGTGCCGCCTTCGGCTTGCACTTGCTCGGCAAGGCTTACACGCAGGCACTGGCGCAGCGTGGCCTCGATGCGGTCGAGCATCTGGTTCATGCGCTCGGCGAGGCGTTCATGCTCGCCCACGAGCGCTTCGCAGGTCAGCACGCGCGTCATGCCGGCGTTCTTCGCCGAGAATTGAAGCAGCATCAAGGCGATCGCGCGCGCCTGCAGCGCCCCGCTCGGCTCCTTCGCGACGATCTGGTTGATGAGCTGGAACAGCGTCTGCTCGATGAAGTCGATGAGGCCTTCGAACATCTGGGCCTTGCTCGCGAAATGTCGATAGAGCGCGGCTTCGGAGACGTTCAGGCGCGCGGCCAGCGCGGCGGTGGTGATCTTCTCGCCGCGCGGCGCTTCGAGCATCGACGCGAGCGTCTGGAGAATGTGCACGCGGCGCTCGCCCGGCTTCGGACGGCTGCCGCGCCGAGGCGCGGCGTCTGGAGATTCGGCTGCTGCGCTTGCCGCCACGGCGGCGTCACGCGTTTCGGTCGGCTGCATGAAGGTCGCCCCCTGAGTGCGGCCTGCGGGCTGCGAATGCGCCCGGCCGCTTGAGTCCTGCCGTTGGTCCTGCCGCTTATTGTCGCCTGCTGCGCAATGCCCCGCTGCGCAGACCGCGCCCGAGCGATTTTAGCGAACGAACGCAATGATCGACATAGTGGGGCCGCCCGCCGCTCGCCACGTGTGCGGGCAGATGCCCCGTGATCCAGACCGTGCGGATGCCGAGGCGCCGGTAGCGCTTCAGATGCCCGCGCGTGTCCTCGACGAGGATCGCGTCTGCGAACGCGACGCGCGCATCGCGCAGTGTCTTGCGCAGCATGGCGTGGTCGGGCTTGGCGCGCCAGCGTTCGCGCGTGCGCATGTGCTCGATCGCCACGACGCGCTCGAACAGCCGTTCGATGCCGAGCGCCGCGAGCACGGCATGCGCGTAGTCGGTGGGGCCGTTGGTCAGCACGATCTTGCGCCCGGGCAGCGCCGCGAGCATGCGCGCGAGGCCGCGCTCGGCGCGCAGCATCGCGGGCAGGTCGTCGAAGGTGTGCACGACTTTCAGGAAGTCGTGCGGATCGATCGGATGATGGCGCGTGAGGCCCAGCAGCGTCGCGCCATAGCGGCGCGTGTAGCTCGTGCGCAGATGGTTCGCGACGTCGTGGCTCACGCCGAGCGCGTCGATGATGTACTGCGTCATGCCGCGGTTGATGGCCGGGAAGATCGCGTGCGAGGCGCAGTGCAGCGTATTGTCGAGGTCGAAGAGCCAGACGGGGGCGCCGTAGCTCGGGCCGCGATCGGCGGGGGCGCGGTCGCTGGCGCTCGAGGCGCGTTGCCCGGCACGCAACGGCCGGCGGCGAGGCGGGCGAGAGACGTTCATCATGCGAGAGCTGGCGTTGCGCGGACGCCGCGCGGGGAGAGGGGGCGCCGCCGCGGAATCGTCCGCGCGGCGCCCGAAGCCGATTTAGTGCGAGCGGATCATCGTGCCGAACGGCTGCTCGGTCAGGATTTCGAGCAGCACCGAGTGTTCGATGCGGCCGTCGATGATGTGCACCGAGCGCACGCCGCTCTTGGCCGCGTCGAGCGCCGACGAGATCTTCGGCAGCATGCCGCCCGAGATCGTGCCGTCTTCGAAGAGCGCGTCGATCTCGCGCGCCGAAAGGTCGGTGAGCAGAGTGCCCGCCTTGTCCATCACGCCGGGGATGTTGGTCATCATCACGAGCTTCTCGGCGTTGAGCACGACCGCGAGCTTGCCCGCCACCAGATCGGCGTTGATGTTGTACGAGAGGCCGTCCTCGCCGAAGCCGATCGGCGAGATCACCGGAATGAACGCGTCGTCCTGGAGCGCCTTCACGACGGCCGGGTTGATCGCATCGACTTCGCCCACCTGGCCGATGTCGATGTACTGACCCGGGTTGTCGCGGTCCGGCATCATCAGCTTGCGCGCGTGGATCAGGCCGCCGTCCTTGCCGGTCAGGCCGACCGCGTGGCCGCCGAAGTGATTGATGAGCGTGACGATGTCCTGCTGCACCTCGCCGCCGAGCACCCACTCGACGACTTCCATGGTTTCTTCATCGGTGACGCGCATGCCCTGGATGAACGTGCCTTGCTTGCCGATCTTCTTGAGCGCCGTGTCGATCTGCGGGCCGCCGCCGTGCACGATGACCGGATTGATGCCCACGAGCTTGAGCAGGATCACGTCGCGAGCGAAGCCCTGCTTGAGCCGCTCTTCGGTCATGGCATTGCCGCCGTACTTGATCACGACGGTCTTGCCGTGATACTGGCGGATGTAAGGCAGTGCTTCGGCCAGGATTTCGGCTTTCAGGGTGGGCGCGATCTGCGAGAGGTCGATGGGCTCGGACATGGCGGCGGGACTGGACAGGAAAACGGAGCGGAAAACGGCTGAAAATAGGCGCGCT
The DNA here is from genome assembly GCF_000785435.2 of Paraburkholderia sacchari. Lineage (GTDB taxonomy): Bacteria > Pseudomonadota > Gammaproteobacteria > Burkholderiales > Burkholderiaceae > Paraburkholderia > Paraburkholderia sacchari. The sequence continues at coordinate 335,261 of NZ_JTDB02000002.1, forward strand.
CGCGAAAGCGCGGTTTAAACAGGCCGAATTGTACAGGACTGGCGCGGTGCAACAGGGTTTTCGGCACGGAGCCGGACGAGCGTGCAACAAGGTGGCGCCAAGGCGCGCGGTTGCGCGCAACTGAAGCGAATTTCGCGTGATCGCTCGCTATTTTCACTAAAATGCGATGAGTGAGCCACAGGCGCCTGCGCCGTCCTGTGGCATCATTTTCCCATCACCGAATCCGGCCTCGCCAGGAGCGCGCCGCCATGACCGCCCCCGCAAGACCCGCCCACGCCGTGAAGAGTGCGCGCTGCCCGCGTTGCGGCAGCGCCTTCGATTGCGGCAGGCATACCGAACCGTTTGATTGCTGGTGCAAGACGCTGCCCGCCGTGCCGGTTAGCCAGCTCGACCCGCGCGGGCGCTGCCTGTGTCCCGAGTGTCTGGCCGCTGCGGTTGCCGCGGGAGCCGCGGGCGGGGGCACTGGCGAGAGCCGTTGAACTGTTGAACCGCCGCGCCGCTCAATGCGTCGTTTAACGCGCCGTTTAATAGGTCGTCATCGTGCCTGCTTCGCCCGATGCTCGCTGGCGAGTTTCGCGAGGTCGGTGCTCACCTCGTCCAGAACGGGTTCCCACTCGCGGAAGCGCTTTTGCCGATACAGCGTCGTATACGGATACCACGCGCTGTCGTGCCGCTCCATTCCCCAGACCCAGTGCGGGTTCACATCCAGCAGCACCCACGTGCGCCGACCCAGCGCGCCCGACAGATGCGCGCTCGACGTGCAGACCGAGATCACGAGATCGAGCGAGTCGACGAACGCGGCGGTGTCGTCGAAGGTGCGCCATTCGGCGCTGAAGTCGGCGATCTCGAAGCCAGCCGCGCGCGCAGCCTCGACCTCGGCGCCCGCGCCTGGCTGCAGTGAATAGAACGCCGCATCGGCGATGTCAGCGAAGTGCGCCGCAAAGCGCTCGAGCCCAACGCGCCGGAACGGATTGCGTTTGTGCGTGAGGCTGCCTGTCCACGCGAGCCCGACCTTCAGGCGCCGCTCGCCCGCGAGCCGCTCGCGCCAGCGCCCCGCTGCGGCGGGGTCCGGCGCGAGGTAGCGCGCGGGGCCGGGGATCGTGTCCTCGCGTGTGCCGAAAATCAATGGCAGGCTCAGCAGTGACACTTCGCAGTCGTAGGGCGGCAACGCCGCGACGCCGCCGCCCGCGCAGTAAAGATCGCAATGCCCGCCCAGGCTGCGTGAGAGCAGCGTGCCCATCTCCGGAAACGAATTCCAGACCAGCCGGCCGCCTTCGCGATGCACGCGCTCGGCGAGCATCGGCACATAGCGGCAGAACTGCAGCAGGTCGCCTTTGCCCTGTTCGCCCCACACCAGCAGCGTGCGGCCGGCTAGCGGCTCGCCTCGCCATTCAGGTTTGGGGAAAACCGGCCGGCCGCTGGCCAGCTCGCTCGCCCCTTGCCAGCGCACCTCGTGCCCGCGCCAGCCTTCGGCAAAGTTGCCGCGCATGAGCTGGATCATCGACAGGTTCAGGCGCATCGATGCGTCGTTCGGCGCATACTGGCAAGCGTTGCGCGCGGCCAGTTCGGCTTCGTCCCATTGCTGGGCTTCCCTGCACGCCATCGCGTAATTGTTCGCGGCCAGCGCGCTATGCGGCGCGAGTGCGAGTGCGCGGCGAGCCGCTTCGAGCGGGCGCGCGATGTCGGTGTCGGTGGGCAGCACCCGGCTGAGGTTGATCCAGGCATTGGCGTCGTCCGTGTTCGCCGCAACGGATTCTTCGAGCAGGGCCAGGATTTCGTGGCTATTGGTATCGATATCGACTCGCACCAGGGCGCCAGCGAGATTGTTTCGCAAATTTGGAAACGTTCGCTGGATCGCGAGCGCATGGCGGTAAGGTGGCACCGCTTCGGCGTGGCGGTTGGCGAACTGCAGCGCGAGCCCTGCGGCGAACCATGCGGCGGCGCGCTGCGGTTCGAGTCTCGCGATCGCGGCGCTCAGGCGGACGGCCTCGCTGGCCAGCGCGGGCTCCCGGGCGTTGGTTGCGATGACCATCAGGGCATCGTCGTCGAGGCCGCGCAGCGAGGCACGCGTTTTCGCGAGCAGTTCACGGGCCGCTTCGGTTCCGCCATCGGTCGAAGCTTCGGCTGGATCAACCGTTGCAGCATCGACGAAATCGAGAAAGAGATCGCGCACGCGTGCAACCGTGCCCGGAAGGAGAGTTTGCATTTGATCAGGTCACACTGTCGGAAAATGTCGCATCGAATGTAGCTAGAAGATGACTTAGATTGAAGCAAACCTTTTGAAGATAATGAATCAGACGAGTCCGAACGGGTAAACTGGCACGATGCATCGCATAACCGTCAGTGCTAGCGTCAATCTCAGCCACTTGTTCTGGCTGCGCAGTCTCGCCATCATTGGCCAGCTCTGCACGATCGCCTTCGTGCAATTCTTTTTTGGCGTGACGTTGCCGCTGCCCGCGATGCTGTTCGTGATCGCCATGGAAGTGGCGTTCAACGGCGTGACCTGGCTGCGTGTCACGCAAGACCGTCCCGAGTCCAATCTCGAATTGTTCGGCCAGATCTGGGTCGACCTGGGCGCGCTCTCCGCGCTGCTGTTCCTTTCGGGCGGCACGACCAATCCGTTTGTTTCGCTTTATCTGCCCTCGCTCGCCATCGCGGCAGCCGTGCTGCCGTGGTATCTCACCGCGTGGCTCGCGTGCTTCGCAGTGGCTTGCTACGTACTGCTCGGTTTCGACAACGTCCCGCTCAATCTGGACAATCCCGCGAATCTCTTCGATTACTACCGCGGGGGCATGTGGGTGAACTTCATGGTGAGCGTGGCGCTCATCGTGTGGTTCGTCGCGCGCATGTCGCGCGCGCTGCGTCAGCGCGAAGCCGCGCTCGCCGACGCGCAGCAGCGCCTCTTGCGCGACGAACGCGCGGTCGCGCTCGGCGTGCAGGCGGCCACCGTCGCGCACGAGATCGGGACGCCGCTTTCGAGCATCGCAATGCTTACCGAAGAACTGCGTGACATCGCCCGCACCGACAAAGGCCTCCAGCCGTATGGCGCCGACCTCGAACTGCTCGACAAGCAGATCACGCTGTGCACCTCGGCGCTCGCGCGCCTGCGCAGCCGTGCGTCGTCGGCAGGCAGCCGCCAGGCCGTGAGCGAATGGCTCGGGCCGTTCGTCGAGCAATGGCGGCTGCGCCATCCGCACGTAAAGTTCGAACTCCTTGGCAATGCGCCTGCGGAACTGTGTCTCGACGACCCCGTTGCGGTCGGCCAGATCCTCACGATCCTGCTCGACAACGCCGCGCGCGCGAGCCGAGATTTCGTCACGTTGCGCGCGTATCCGGCCACGCGCGCCGGCTACATCGATTTCGAAGTTTGCGATGCGGGGCCCGGCATCCCGGTGGCGCTGCGCGCGTCGCTGGGCGCGGCGCCCGTGGAAAGCACGCAAGGCGGTCACGGCGTGGGGCTGTATCTCGCGTTTTCGTCGGCGGCGCGGCTGGGCGGTTCGATCGATCTCGGCGATGCGAGCGCTGTTGCCGCCGGGAAAGACGCCGCGCCAGACGCCGGGCAGCCTCACGCTGGCGCGCGGGAATTGCCGGGAACGGGCCAGGCCGCTGCGCGCCCGCGCAAATGGCACGGCACGCGTGCGGTGCTGCATGTGCCGGCGAGGACCGAGTCCCGGGCGGGCGCAGCGACTGGCGCAGGCGCAGCGGCGCAGAGTTCGGAAATTGGACGAGGCGAAGGGCCAGGCCGGCCCGACGCCGCCTGATAACACGGAGAAGCAGTATGAGCGAAATGAATTTCCTGGTGATCGACGACGACGAAGTGTTTTCCGACATCCTGACGCGCGGCCTCACACGACGCGGCTACCAGGTGCAGCAGGCGCACAATGCCGAAGAAGCGATTCGTTTCGCGAATCAGCAGAAGTTCTCGCAGATTACCGTCGACCTGCATCTCGGCAACGACTCGGGCCTTTCGCTGATCGCGCCGTTGCGCAATCTGCAGCCCGATGCGCGCATGCTCGTGCTCACGGGTTACGCGAGCATCGCGACGGCGGTGCAAGCCGTGAAGGATGGCGCGGACAACTATCTCGCCAAGCCCGCGAACGTGGAAATGATCCTCACCGCGCTGCAAGGCGACGCGAGCGCGTTGCAGGCCGAAGCGGCCATCGAGCATCCCGCGCCGCTATCGGTCGCGCGCCTCGAATGGGAGCACATCCAGCGCGTGCTGGCCGAACACGGCGGCAATATTTCGGCCACGGCGCGCGCGCTCAACATGCATCGGCGCACGCTGCAGCGCAAGCTCGCGAAGCGGCCGGTGCGCCAGTAACCGCAAAGAGGCGCGCAAGCCACACAAGCCGCGCGTAAAAGAAAAGGGGCTCCGCCAGTGTGCGGAGCCCCTTGTTCGTTGTGCGCCCGCACGCGCGGCGGGCTTCAATCGAGTTCGCGCGTTTTACCCGCGCGACGACCAACCATTACAGCACATAGCGCGAGAGATCCTCGTCCTGCGCGACTTCGCCGAGCGCCTTGTCGACATAGGCCGCGTCGATGACCACGCTCTGGCCCGCATGATTGCCGGCCGCGAACGACACGTCTTCGAGCAGCTTTTCGATGACCGTATAGAGACGGCGCGCGCCGATGTTCTCGGTCTTCTCGTTGACGGCGTAGGCGATTTCCGCGAGGCGGCGAATGCCGTCGTCGGCGAAATCGAGTTGCACGTCCTCGGTGGCGAGCAGCGCCTGATATTGCTTCACGAGGCTGGCGTCGGTGGCGACCAGAATGGCTTCGAAGTCCTTCACGGAGAGCGAATCGAGTTCGACGCGAATCGGAAAGCGCCCTTGCAGCTCGGGAATCAGATCGCTCGGCTTCGAGAGATGGAACGCGCCGCTCGCGATGAACAGGATGTGATCGGTCTTCACCATCCCGTACTTCGTGTTGATGGTCGTGCCTTCCACGAGCGGCAGCAGATCGCGCTGCACGCCCTGGCGCGAGACTTCGCCGCCGCTGCCTTCGTTGTTGCGCGAGGCGATCTTGTCGATTTCGTCGAGGAACACGATGCCGTTCTGCTCGACGTTCTGCACGGCCTTGGCCTTGACTTCTTCGTCGTTGAGCATCTTGGCCGCTTCTTCGTCGGTCAGGACCTTGAGCGCTTCCTTCACCTTGAGCTTGCGGCGCATTTTCTTGCCGCCGCCGAGATTGGCGAACATCGAGCGGATTTGCTCGGTCATGTCTTCCATGCCCGGCGGCCCCATGATGTCCATGCCCACTTGCGGCTGCTCGACGTCGAGCTCGATTTCCTTGTCGTCGAGCTGGCCTTCGCGCAGGCGCTTGCGGAAGGTCTGGCGCGTGGCGTTGTCGCCTTCGCCGTGGCTCACTTCCGTGGACGACGAAGAACCGAAGCCCACCGGTCGCGCGCTCGGCAGCAGGATGTCGAGGATGCGGTCTTCCGCCTGATCGGTGGCCTTGCTGCGCACCTTGCGCATTTCCGATTCGCGCGTCTGCTTCACCGAGATTTCGATGAGGTCGCGCACGATGCTGTCCACGTCGCGGCCCACGTAGCCCACTTCGGTGAACTTGGTCGCTTCGATCTTGATGAAGGGCGCGTCGGCGAGCTTGGCGAGACGCCGCGCGATTTCGGTCTTGCCGACGCCCGTCGGCCCGATCATGAGAATGTTTTTCGGCGTGATTTCCTGGCGCAGCGGGTCGGCCACCTGCTGGCGGCGCCAGCGGTTGCGCAGCGCGACGGCCACGGACTTCTTTGCATTCGTCTGGCCGATGATGTGCTTGTCGAGTTCCGAGACGATCTCGGCGGGGGTCATGGTGCTCATCCTGATTCCTTCTCGTCTGTCCGGCGGGTTACTCGATGGTTTCGATCACACGGTTGTGATTCGTATAGATGCACATGTCGCCCGCGATCTGGAGCGACTTTTCGACGATCTCGCGCGGCGAGAGTTCGGTGTTATCGACGAGCGCGCGGGCCGCGGCCTGCGCATACGCGCCGCCCGAGCCGATTGCGCAGATGCCTTCTTCGGGGTCGAGCACGTCGCCGTTGCCGGTGATGACGAGCGTGGTGGTGGCGTCGGCGGCGATCAGCATGGCTTCGAGGCGGCGCAGCATGCGGTCGGTGCGCCAATCTTTGGCGAGTTCGACGGCCGCGCGCGTGAGATTGCCCTGATGTTTTTCGAGCTTGGCTTCGAAGCGGTCGAGCAGGGAGAACGCATCGGCCGTGCCGCCCGCGAAGCCCACCATCACCTTGCCGCTGTAAATGCGCCGGACCTTCTTCGCACCACCCTTCATGACGATGTTGCCGAGAGTGACCTGGCCGTCGCCGCCGAGCGCGACCTTGTCGCCGCGCCGCACGGATACGATCGTCGTGCCGTGAAATTGCTCCATGTGCGTTCCTTTTTACCGTTGATGCCAGGCAGAGGCTGGAGCGACGCGGCCTTTGCAGCCGCGCCGCATTGTCGGATTCGGTACACGCCGCTCTTGTCGCGGGAGGAGCGCGAGCGGGCGTATCGGACAAAGTTTAGGGCGGCAGCGGGCAGTTCAAGGTCTCGCGGCGCAGAAATTGAGATATGCGCGAAATCAGGGTGGGACACGCGCGAGATCAGCGTGGGAGACGGTCGGGCGCGAACGCTTGTGCAAGGTCGAGCGCAGACAAGCGCAAATAAAAAAGCGCACGGGACTCCGTGCGCTTCGACAAGGAAGGCAGAAAACTCCGGCACCCGCCGCGCGGCGGCGCCGGCAGCTAATCAATCGCCGAACAGCTTCTGGCGCAGTTCGCGGCGCTCTTGCGCTTCGAGCGAGAGCGTGGCGGTCGGACGTGCGAGCAGACGCGGAATGCCGATCGGCTCGCCGGTTTCCTCGCACCAACCGTAGTCGCCCGATTCGATGCGCGCGATCGATTGCTGCACCTTCTTCAGCAGCTTGCGCTCTCGGTCGCGCGTGCGCAGTTCGAGCGCATGCTCTTCTTCGATCGTCGCGCGGTCGGCCGGATCCGGCACGATGACCGTTTCGCGCAGATTCTCGGTGGTCTGGCCCGCATTGCGGAGAATTTCCGCCTGCAGCTGTTCGAGCCGGTTCTTGAAGAAGGCGAGCTGATCCTCGTTCATGTAATCCTTGTCGCTCATCTTCAGGATTTCGGCTTCGGTCAAGAGTCGTTTCGTCGTCATCTGGCTTGCTTCTTCAATGAGTGAGGCAAAACTGGCACATCTTGCCTGCACTTTTGTGTTGCCCGCAGTGGCTTCTCCCACATTACCGCGCGCTGTATCGCGCCAATGTGCGCGCCGGCGAACACGGGACGATGAACTGTCGTGACGCCCAAGCGCCGCTGCGGGGCCGAACTCCTCTGGAAACCGTTTTAGATGCTCCTGAGGCATATTTCGTACCGGCTGCGCGCTGCGACGCGATGCGCGGCCGGGGAGGCCATCTCCTGCCGGAATCCGCTGAAAGGGAAATCCCGGGTCGCCTCTCTTTCCAGTGGGGCCGTATTGTAACCGAACCGCAAACTCACGCCGCAAGCGGGAAATTCCCATGTTGGCGGTGCTGTCAACGTTCGATATCCAGAAAATATAACGCGCCCATCGTGAAAAAGCGATGGTCGGGTACGTTATTTGACATGTGCGGCGGAGAAAGGCGATTTTGCGCAGCCGCGCAAGCCAGACGACAACGCCCGGCCATGGGCCGGGCGCTGTGGGAAAGCTGACGAACTAGCCGCGCTGCAGCGCCGCCGCACCTGGTATCAGGCGAGGCAGGCGTCGAGGCCGTCGGTGATGAGGTCCTGCGGCAGCTCGATGCCGATGAACACCATCTTGCTGCCCTTTTTCTCGATGGGCAGCCACTTCGCGGCGAGGTCGCTGCCCATCAACTGGTGCACGCCCTGGAACACCACCTTGCGGTCCACGCCCTTCATGTAGAGCACGCCCTTGTAGCGCAGCAGGCGCTCGCCGTAGATCTGCAGGATGCCGCCGAGGAAGTCCTCCAGGCGGTTCGGATCGAATGGACGGTCGCTGCGGTACACGAACGACTTGATCTTGTCGTCGTGATGCGCGTGATGATGGTGGTGGCCGTGATCGTGGCCTTCGTGGTTGCACTTGCCGTGATCGTGGTCGCATCCGGCGTGATTGTGATCATGAGCGTGCGCGTGATCATGATCGTGATGCGCATGATCGTGATCGTCTTCAGCGAGGAAGTCGGGGTCGATCTCGAGCTTGGCATTCAGATTGAAGCCGCGCAGGTCGAACACTTCCTTGATGTCCGCCTCGCCAAAATTCACCTCGCGGATTTGCGCGCGCGGGTTCATGTGCATCAGGCGATGACGCAGGTCGCCGAGTTCACCGGCGTCGACGAGATCGGCCTTCGTGACGAACAGGCGGTCGGCGAAACCGACCTGGCGCTGCACGACTTCGTGCTCGTCGAGCTGATGGTTGCCGTGCTTGGCGTCGACGAGCGTGATGATGGCGTCGAGCAAAAATTCGCCGGCGATCTCGTTGTCCATGAAGAACGTCTGCGCGACCGGGCCCGGATTCGCGAGGCCTGTGGTCTCGATCACGACGCGGTCGAAATCGAGCTTGCCGTCGCGCTTTTGCTGGGCGAGATCGCCGAGCACGCGTGCGAGGTCGCCACGGATCGTGCAGCAGATGCAGCCGTTGCTCATCTGGATGATCTGCTCCTGGCTGTCCTGCACCAGGATTTCGTTGTCGATGTTCTCTTCGCCGAATTCGTTTTCGATCACGGCGATCTTCATGCCGTGCTGCTCGTTCAGGATGCGCTTGAGCAGGGTGGTTTTGCCGCTGCCGAGAAAGCCGGTCAGGATGGTGACTGGAATCATGCTGTTTGCCTTGAATGCCTGGAATCGGGGTGGATGACGGCCCGTACCGGGCGCCACAGTCGGATCAAACGGGTATTGAAACACATCTGGCGGCAGGGTGCCTGGGTCGGGCATCCAACCCAACGGCAGGGAAATGCAGGGTCCACCGCCTTCCGGCCGGGACCCTGTGTTATTTTCCGCGCGTGTTTTTTTACAGCACTTGCAGCAGCAGCCCCTTCAGATACTCGCCTTCCGGGAAGGCCGTGAGCAGCGGATGATCGACGCCCGCGCCAAGGCGCTTAAGGATGCGCGCATCGACCTTCGCATCGGCGGCCGCGCCCGCGACGATCTTCTGGAACAGCTCCGCATCGATCGCGCCCGAGCACGAATACGTGAACAGCAGGCCGCCCGGGCGCAGCAGCTTGAGGCCCGTCAGGTTGATGTCCTTGTAGGCGCGCGCGGCGCGGTCCACATGCTCGCGCGAGGCCGCGAACTTGGGCGGGTCGAGCACCACGAGGTCGAAGCGCTCGCCCTCTTCGTGCAGACGGCGCAGCGTCTTGAAGGCGTCGGCGTCGAGCCAGGTTGCGCGTGCCGCGTCGAAGCCATTTGCCTCAACGTTCTTCTGCGCCGTGGCGAGCGCCTCGCCCGACGAATCGATCGACACCACGCGCGTGGCGCCGCCCTTCATCGCCGCGAGCGAGAAGCCGCCGGTGTAGCAGAAGCAGTTGAGCACCTCACGGTCTTGCGCGAAGGTCTGCACGAGCGCGCGATTGTCGCGCTGATCGACGTAGAAGCCGGTCTTGTGGCCGTTGCGCACGTCCACGTGATAGCGCACGCCGTTCTCGTTGGTCACGATGGTTTCGGGCGGCTCGTCGCCGGCCAGCAGGCCCGTGATCTGCTCGAGCCCTTCCTTTTCGCGGATCGAGACATCCGAGCGCTCGTACACGTTCGGGCAGCCCGTGGCCGCCGTGAGCGCCGCGACGATCGCTTCCTTCCATGCCTCGACGCCCGCCGCCATGAACTGGCAGACGAGCTGGCCGCGCGCACCTTCCGCGACGTCCTCCTTGTAGTAATCGACGATCACGCCAGGCAGGCCGTCCGCCTCGCCGAAGATCAGGCGCACCGCGCCCGTGCCGCTCACCATCGCCTGGCGATGCGCGACGGCGCGCTGCACGCGGCGCTTGAAGAACGCGTGGTCGATGGGCTCGTTCTCGTCGAAGCTCCAGACGCGCGCGCGGATCTGCGAATGCGGGCTGTAGGCGGCGCGCGCGAGAAAGCGGCCGTCATGCGCGCGCACGATCACGGTCGCGCCGGACGCGGGCTTGCCCTCGACGCGCTCGATGGCGTTGGCGTAGACCCACGGATGGCGGCGCAGCAGGGATTTTTCTTTCGACGGCTTGAGAGTGACGATATTCATGATGGGTTCGATACAAGGGCGGGAGCCCGGTGACGCAGCGATGACACGACAGGGCGAGGCAAGGCTCGCGCTCAGTCGCGCTTTTTGGCGCGTGGATGCGCGGTGTCGTAAACCTTCGCGAGATGCTGGAAATCGAGCGACGTATAGACCTGGGTGGCCGCGATGCTCGCGTGGCCGAGCAACTCCTGCACGGCGCGCAGATCGCCGCTCGACTGCAGCAGATGCGTCGCGAACGAGTGCCGCAGCACGTGCGGATGGACGTTCGCCGGAATGCCGGCGGCGAGCGCGGCGCGCTTTACGCGTTCGCGTACGATGCCCGGCGCCATGCGGTTGCCGCGCACGGAGAGGAACAGCGGGGTGTCGTCGTGCTTGACCCAGCTGCCACGCACGGCGAGCCAGGCGTCGAGCGCTTGCAGCGCCTTCTTGCCGACGGGCACGACGCGATGCCGTCCGCCTTTGCCGTGCACTTCCACTTCGGCGGCGTCGCGCTTGAGCCAGCCTGCCGATTCGTAGCCGTCGCGCTTCACGTAGCGCGCGTCGAGCCCCACGAGTTCGGCGAGGCGCAGCCCCGACGAGTAGAAGAGTTCGAGCATGGCATGGTCGCGCAGCGCCTCGATGCTGCCGGCTGCGTTTTCGCCGGTTTGGGCGGAAACGCTAGCGCTGGGCGCATCCATGAGCTTCATGGTGTCGTCGACGGAGAGCGCCTTTGGCAGCGTCTTCTCGCGCTTGGGCGCTCGCACCGCCGCCACCGGATTCGCGTCGAGGGCGATGCGGCCCGCGAGCCAGCGGTAGAACGCACGCCAGACCGAGAGCCGGTGCGCGATCGAGCGCGCCGAGAGGCCGCCCGCGTGGGCGCGCACGGCGGCGCCGCGCACTTCGACGGACGTGACCTTTTCGAGCGGCCTGCCGTTCGCGAGCTTCTTGAGCTCGGCGAGCTCGTGCGCATAGCCGCGCAGCGTGTGCGCCGAAAGCCGGCGCACGTGCTCGAGTTCATCGAGATAGTCGGCGATCGGGTCGGTTGGGTTCACTGGTGCGGCCTGAGCGTGGGTGCGGTCGCTTCAATGCGGCAGCAGCCGCGTGAGCCCCGCGCTCGCGAGCGTGCCGATCTTGCGCAGCAAATCGGTGGCCATGCCGTCGTGAAAGCGGCGCGGGTCGGGCGAGCCCAGCACCAGCAAGCCGAACGCCTCGCCGCTTGGATCGCGCTCTTCGGCGCTCACGCGCCGGCGCAGCGCGATGATCGCCACCGACTGCGGCTCGCCCGCGTCGCCATCGAGCCATTGCGCCGCTTCGAAGCCGGTGTTCACGCCGCAGTACGGCACTTCGAGGCTGTTGGCGAAGAGGCGCACTTCCTCGCCCGTGTGCTTCGCGAAGCTCGCCTGCGCATAGGCATCGGCCACTTCCCACAGGCGCAGCGCCGCCTGCGGCACGTCGAACTCCTGGCGCAGCTGCTCGGCGATCAGGCGCGGCAGCGCGTGCGGGTCGCGCTCGGCGAGTACATGCGCCACCCAGTGCACCGTCTTGGCGGAGAGCGTGTCGTTTTCGTGGCCGTAGCGCAGCAATTCGGAAAGGCGCCGCTCCAGATGCTTGTTCTTCTCGCGCAGCATCTCCATCTGGCGCTCCTGCAGGGACACGGCAGCTTTGCCGTGAGGATTGCCGAGCTTGATGGTGGCCAGCAGTTCGGCGTGCTCAACGAAAAAATCGGGATTGGCGAGCAGGTAGTCGGCGACTTCGCGATCGTTCATGTTGGTGGCGCGTTCGATGAAGAGGCGGCGCGCGCGAGGCGCGCCTGCGTGAATCGGGTGATGCCGATGTTGCCCTGATGTTGCCCTGATATTGCCGGTCTCGCCGGAACTGCGGCGATACGGCAACTAATCTGCGGCGAAGAACAAACGTCAGTTCGACAACGCGTCGGCGAGTTCGATCTCGCCTTCGAAGACCGTCGCGGCCGGGCCCGCCATCGTCAGCGCGGCGGATTCGTCGCGCGCGCCGTCCCAGGCGATCGTGAGCAAGCCGCCGTGCGTATGCACTTTCACGGGCGAATCGAGCAGGCCGCGGCGGATGCCGGCCGCCACCGCCGCGCACGCGCCCGTGCCGCACGCGAGCGTTTCGCCCGCGCCGCGCTCGTAGACGCGCAGCCGCACCTCATGGCGCGAGACGATCTGCATGAAGCCCGCGTTCACCTTGTTCGGAAAGCGCGGGTGCGCCTCGATCACGGGGCCGTCGGCGAGCACGGCGAACGCTTCGGCGTCGTCGACCACCTGCACCGCGTGCGGATTGCCCATCGACACCGCCGAGATCCAGCGCGTCTGGCCGTTCACTTCGAGCGGCCAGAGCGTGTCGTTGCCTTCGCGGCGGCTTTCGAGGCCGCTTGCGTCGAACGGCACGTCCGACGGCTCGAATACCGGGCTGCCCATGTCGACCACGACTTCGCCGTTGTCCTGCATGACGAGCGTGATTACGCCTTTTTGCACTTGCACGCGCACGCGGTTGGCGTCCGTGAGCTTGCGGTCGCGCACGAATTTCACGAAGCAGCGCGCGCCGTTGCCGCAGTGCTCGACCTCGCCGCCGTCGCAATTGAAGATGCGATAGCGGAAGTCGACGCCTTCGATGGTGGGCTTTTCGACCAGCAGCAACTGGTCGGCGCCCACGCCGAAGTGGCGGTTGGCGAGCGCCCGCACGCGCTCGGGCGTGAGCGCGATGGGCTGGCTATAGCCGTCGAGCACGACGAAGTCGTTGCCGGCGCCGTGCATCTTGGTGAACTTGAGTTTCATCCCGTTATTGTAAGCGACGCGCGGGCGTTCGCCCGCGCGCTGTCCGCTGCTATCAATACACGCTCGGCTCGCCGGGCGGGCGCGTCTTGAAGCGCTTGTGAACCCAGTAGTACTGCTCGGGAATGCGCGGAATCTGCTCTTCGAGGAAGGCGTTCATGCGGCGCGCGTCCTGTTCGTCATCGCCGGTGGGGTAGTGGTCCCAAGGTTTGAAGACTTTGAGCCGATAACCCTTGTAATTGGGCAGCACTTCGCCGATGAACGGCACGACCTGCGCGCGGCCCACCTTGGCGAGACGGCCCACGGCGGTCAGCGTGCACGCGGGCACGCCGAAGAACGGCACGAAGGTCGAGTTGCGCATGCCGTAGTCCATGTCCGCGCCGAGCATCACGGGTTTTTTGTCGCGCAGCCAGCGCAGCACGATGCGCGCGGAGTCCGCGCGGCTTTCCATCTCGGCGCCGAAGCGGCTGCGGCCCGCCTTCGCGGCGGCTTCGAATTCGGGGTTCGAAAACGGCTGATAGAGCGAGCCGCACGGGCGATGCAGCGAGTAATTGAGGAACATCGAGCCCGCTTCGATGCCGACGAAGTGCAGCCCGAGAAACAGCGTAGGCGGCAAGTTGGGATCGGTGAGGTCGATATCGCTGTCGAGTTCGATCAGCTTTTCCAGCTTTTGCGCGCTGCCGAACCACTGCACGCTGCGCTCGATGTAGCTGCGGATCGCGTGGCGAAAGTGCAGGCCGGCGACTTCCTCGCGCTTTTCGTCGCTCCACTCGGGAAAGCACAGGCGCAGGTTGGTGTGGACGACGCGCTTGCGGCTGCTCGGGATCTGATAGAGCAGCCAGCCGAGGCCGTCGCCGAAACGGGCGACGAGTCCATAGGGCAGGATCGCGAACAGCTTGAGCAAGCCAATAGCGAGGCGGGAGCCGAGCTTAGCGAGCATGCATGGCCCCCATGGCATGCGCGGATAAATTGAACGCTGCGTTGGTTAGCACGCGGTATGACTCTGCGGCAAATTAGGGAAGCCGCTATAATAAGGGCTTCGCCGAGTTAATAGACAACTTGCGGGGCGAAGCCGGTTGCCATGCAGCCATCAGCGTCGGATGTTTCCGGCGCGGTGCGTGGGCAAACCGGGCAGGTAATCCGCTAAAGCGTCGCCGCTTCAAAGCTCCCGAAGTTGGCTACGTGAATATAACCGTCACCAGCTACAAGGAGCCTGACACGTGGCAAACGATTATTTCTTCACTTCCGAATCCGTCTCCGAAGGCCATCCGGACAAGGTCGCCGACCAGATCTCGGACGCGATCCTCGACGCCATCCTCACGCAGGACAAATACTCGCGCGTTGCGGCTGAAACGCTGTGCAACACGGGTCTCGTCGTGCTCGCCGGTGAAATCACCACCACGGCCAACGTCGACTACATCCAGGTCGCGCGCGACACGATCAAGCGCATCGGCTACGACAACACCGATTACGGCATCGACTACCGCGGCTGCGCGGTGCTCGTCGCCTACGACAAGCAGTCGCCGGACATCGCCCAGGGCGTGGACCGCGCGCACGACAACAACCTCGACCAAGGCGCGGGCGACCAGGGCCTGATGTTCGGCTATGCGTGCGACGAAACTCCCGAACTGATGCCGCTGCCGATCCACCTCTCGCACCGCCTGGTCGAGCGCCAGTCGAACCTGCGCCGCGACGGCCGTCTGCCCTGGCTGCGCCCGGACGCGAAGTCGCAGGTCACCGTGCGCTATGTGGACGGCAAGCCGCATGCGATCGACACCGTCGTGCTCTCCACGCAGCACTCGCCCGAAACCGACCTCGCCACGCTGCGCGAAGCCGTGATCGAAGAGATCATCAAGCCGGTTCTGCCGCGCGAGCTTATCAAGGGCGACATCAAGTTCCTCGTGAACCCGACCGGCCGCTTCGTGATCGGCGGTCCGCAGGGCGATTGCGGTCTTACGGGCCGCAAGATCATCGTCGATACCTACGGCGGCGCCGCGCCGCATGGCGGCGGTGCGTTCTCGGGCAAGGATCCGTCGAAGGTCGACCGTTCGGCTGCTTACGCGGGCCGCTACGTGGCCAAGAACATCGTGGCCGCCGGGCTTGCCTCGCGCTGCCTGATCCAGGTCTCGTACGCGATCGGCGTGGCCGAGCCCACCTCGGTCATGGTCAACACGTTCGGCACGGGCAAGGTCTCGGACGCCACCATCACGAAGCTCGTTCGCGAGCACTTCGACCTGCGTCCGAAGGGCATCATCCAGATGCTCGACCTGCTGCGTCCGGTCTACGAAAAGACCGCGGCATATGGTCACTTCGGTCGCGAAGAGCCGGAATTCTCGTGGGAAGCCACGGACAAGGCGCTCGCATTGGCCGAAGCCGCGGGCACGGAACCCGTGGGCGCGCTCGCGTAAGCCTTACACATGAAGACACGAAGGCCGGCGCGCTCGCCGGCCCTGGTTGGCCTCGTATGAAGAAAAACCCCGCCAGGGCGCATGCCCCAGCGGGGTTTTTCGTATCTGGCGCGGGGTTTTGTCAGCGCATGGCGAAGCCGAACCAGCCCGTGCTGCTGGCGCCCATGCGGCGCGGGCGGCGGGCGTTGCGCGCCGTGTGCACGGTGGCGGGCGCCGCGAGCGCGCGCAGCGTCGCGTTCGGACGGTACAGCAGCGTGCGCAGCGAGAAGTGGCGTGCGCCCGCGCGCAGGCGCAGCACTGAGAAGAATGAATGGAACCAGGTGCGCATGCCGTCCACGGCGCGGGCGTCGCGCACCTGCTGCGCGAGCGCGCGCGTGCGCGCGGCGTGATGGCGCAGGGCGCGCACGACGTGACGGCGAGCGGGGCGTGCCGCTTTCAGGGCGGCATGGGTCATGCGGCGGGTGCTGAAAAGGGTGTGCATAGCGTGTGCGGTGTCAGGTTCGGAGTGCGCCTTGCGCGAGGCTTCGCGCGGCACATCGATTCGAGCAGCAAACGTGCCCGTTTACACGACGGCCACGGTAACGGGAATCACGGGATGGTTCGTACGGAGCGTATGACGCCGACGGCGGCGCATCGGAGCGGACCGCGGGCTCATGCCTCGCGCAGCGCTGGCGCATGGTCGGATATCGCGCGGCCTTGATGGACAGGGCTTCTTCGGCGGCCCGCGCGCGCGATCGGTGTTCTGGGTGTTGAAACTGCATGCGCGCAGACTACACGCGAATCATGACGCCCGAAAGTCGGTTTATACCCGCGCTTGCTCATGTTTGAGGCAGATCTCCGTGGTCGTGATGTAGCTGCGCCGTCGCGCCCTTTATCGCCATCGCGGTGCATTTGCATCAGGGTTGTGCGCGGACACCCCTTCCGCGTGCGCGCGCACGTTTTACAATCGAGCGATTGGCGCGCGCGAAGTCAGAACAAATTGAACCCGCGCCGCCGTTGCCGCAGCCTTTCATGGATGCGGTCCTCGCAGGCCTCGAACAACGGAAGTCCCATGTCAGTCCAATCCAAAAAGGAACAGGTGCAGGCGCTGCGCGAGCGCGGTTTCGTGGTCGTGCCGGGGCTCGTCTCGCCTGAGCGGTGCGACGAACTCAAGCGCGTGGCGCAGGAGCAATTGCACGCGGCCGCTGCGCCGCTCGAATTCGAAGCCGATCTGCGTTATCCCGGCGCGCCGGAGTCGAAAGACTCGCCTGGCGGCCATACGGTGCGCCGCCTGCTCGATGCGTACGCACGCCATCCGCGCTTTCGCGAGTGGGCGACCTCGCCTGAGATCGCCGGCTGGATGGAGCTGTATTTCGGCGAAGAGCCGGTGCTCTCGCGCGCCCATCACAACTGCATGATGACCAAGCACCCCATGTACGGCAGCCTCACCGGCTGGCATCGCGACTCGCGCTACTGGTCGTTCGAGCGCGACGATCTGGTGTCGGTGTGGCTCGCGCTGGGGAACGAGACGGTCGAGAACGGCGGGCTGTGGTTCGTGCCGGGCTCGCACACGGAGCCGTTCACCTCGGAGCGTTTCGACGCCGCGAAATTCTTCCGCGCTGACCTGCCCGAGAACCAGGCGTGGATCGAGCGTGCGACGTCGCCCACGCTCAAGGCAGGCGACGTCGTGTTCTTCCACTGCAATACGCTGCACTCGGCGGGCCAGAACCTGAGCGGCGACGTGAAGTTCTCGCTCGTGTTCACCTACCACGGCGCGAGCAACGTGCCGCTGCCGGGCACGCGCTCGGCCTCGCTGGCCGAGGTGAAGCTGGTGTGAGCCCCGGGCACGCGGGGCGCCGCGCGTCTAGCGCCGGCGCCCGGAAACCGCGAGACCGGTAATGCCGGCGATGGTCGCGGCCACGCCGGCCGCGATCAGGACCATCGTGCGGTCGGTGGGCGCGCCGGTGACGAGGCGCGAGACGTCGTTCGACAACGAGTGAAACGACTGGCCGCCAAAGTAGAGCAGCACGACGCCGCAGGCGATCAGCGCGAACGAAATCGCTTTGACCATGAAGACCTCCCGGGGTATGACGAACGCCGCAGTGTAGGCGAGCGTCGCCGCGGCGTCCATCCGCGAGTCCCACATGGTGGGCATCTGCAGCCTGCGTGCGGATTGGCTACCATGACAACCCCGCGCACTTGCCGGACTCATGCCGGACTCAATTGGGGACCCTGTTATCCCCTCATTTCGTCGAGGATTCGAACCATGGCCTACGAAGCCGCTGCTGAACGTTATTCGGAGATGCAATACCGCTTTTGCGGCAAGTCGGGACTCAAGCTGCCTGCGCTGTCGCTCGGGTTGTGGCACAACTTCGGCGACACCACGCCGATTGCGACGCAGCGCGAAATCCTGCGCACGGCCTTCGATCTCGGCATCACGCACTTCGATCTCGCGAACAATTATGGCCCGCCCTACGGCAGCGCCGAAACCAATTTCGGCCGCATTTTCCGGGACGATTTCCGCCCTTATCGCGACGAGCTGCTGATCTCGTCGAAGGCTGGCTGGGACATGTGGCCGGGCCCCTACGGCCAGGGCGGCGGCTCGCGCAAGTACGTGCTCGCGAGCCTCGATCAGAGCCTGAAGCGCATGGGCCTCGATTACGTCGATATCTTCTACTCGCACCGCTTCGACGTGGAGACGCCGCTGGAGGAAACCGCCGGCGCGCTCGCCACGGCGGTTCAGCAGGGTAAGGCGCTCTATGTGGGCATCTCGTCGTATTCGGCGGCGAAGACGCGCGAGATGGCGAAGCTGCTGGCCGAATACAAGGTGCCGCTGCTGATCCATCAGCCTTCGTACAACATGCTCAATCGCTGGATCGAGCACGAACTGCTCGACACGCTCGAAAGTCTCGGCACGGGCAGCATCGCGTTCACGCCGCTCGCGCAGGGCCTGCTCACGAACAAGTATCTGAACGGCGTGCCCGAAGATGCGCGCGTGAACCGGCCGGGCGGCGGCTCGCTCAAGGGCGAGCACCTGAGCGCGCAGAACATCGAGCACGTACGCAAGCTCAACGAGCTCGCGCAGCGGCGTGGCCAGAGCCTCGCGCAGATGGCGATCGCGTGGACGCTGCGCGGCGGCCGCGTGACCTCCGCGCTGATCGGCGCGAGCCGCGCGGAGCAGGTGCGCGAGAACGTCGCCGCGCTGAAGAACCTCGAGTTCTCGCAGGAGGAGCTTGCGGAGATCGATCGCCATGCGACCGAAGGCGGCGTGAACCTGTGGGAGAAGCCGTCGACGGATCAGCACATCTGAAGGCGCGCGAGTTCGCTCATTGAGCGGCCGCGTCTTGAAGAACCGCTTCGCTTCGCGCGAGGCGGTTTTTTTTCGCCGACAGATTTGCCCGCCCGTCCGGCACGTCTGCACGTCTTGGGCCTGTCATGCGGCGCTGCTAACGTCGCGGCAGTTTTGGCCCCAAGGAGTGCCGATGGAGTCCGCGAGCGCCATTCGTCCCGTATCCGCCGATACCGAAGCGCCGTCCGCAGCGCCGTACGCAGCGCAGGCGTTGCGGCGCGCACCGCATGTGGGAGCGAATATCACGCTCATTGCCGTGGCCGGATTGGCGCTTGCGCATCAGCTATTTGGCTTGCCGCTGCTTCTGCGTGCGGCGGGGGGATCATCGCTCACGCTTTGGCTGTCGCTCCTGCCAGTCGTGCTCATTGTGCTTGCCACGCCGATCCACTGGGGTTTGATCCACGAGGGCATCCACGGGCAATTGCTTCCCTCGCGGCGCGCCAACGAAGCCGTTGCACGCCTGCTATCGATTAGCCTGGCGATTCCATTCGACGCGGTACGCTTCGGACACCTGATGCATCACCGCTTCACGCGCGAGGCGTTCGATCGTCCCGATGTCGACGATGCGCGCGGCCCGCGCTGGCTGCGCCGCGCCGCGTGGTATGCGAGGCTGCTGGGCGGGCTCTACGTGGCCGAGTTGTGCGCGCCATTGCTGGCGTTCGTGCCGGCGCGCATGGCGCAGACGCTGGTCGTGCGCGGTGTGGGTGCGCATGGCGCCGACGGGCAGGTCGTGCAGCGGCTTTTCGGCAACCACGCCGCCGATCCCGTGAGGCGTCGCCGTGCGCGACGCGATGCGTTTGGCTCGCTCGCGCTTTACGGGTTCGCCTTCGCGCTCTACGGGAAGGCGTGGCCGGTGCTGCTGGTGACGATGTATCTGCGCGGGCTATGGCTTTCGCTCGCCGACAATCTGCCGCATTACGGCGTGGCCCTCGACGAACCGGGCCGTGCGCGCGATTTTCGCGTGCCGCGCGGGGTGGGCGTGCTGCTCATGAACCATCACCTGCATCGCCAGCATCATCTGCATCCGATGCTGCCTTGGGTGGCATTGCCCGCGCTCGCGCGCGCCGAAGCGGCAGCGTCAATGCACGCGCGCGCGCCCTATTGGCGCGCGGCGCTGCGGCAGTTCAGGGGATTGCAGAGGGGCGTCGGAGCGCGCTAACAGATGCGGGGAAAACGCAAAGGCGAGTGCGGCCGGTACCGATACGCATCGACGCCGTTCGACGTCGAGCGAACGGCGCAGCGCAGACGAAAAGCGAATCGCGAGTGGGAGCGCAGCGTCGTGGCGCTACATCAGCACGGGCAGTGTTTCCACCAGCGCAACGGCGCATAGCGCGCCGATCAACGCGCCGATTACCCGCAGCGTGTTGTGCTTGAATTCGGTTGCGCAGGGCACCGCGCCGAGGAAGAGCGCACCGGCCAGGGCCATCGGGATGATCATCACGAAGTCGCCGATCGTGAAATAGCCTTCCATGCTCGTCTCCTGTCCCATGCTAGTGGGTCATATCGGCCATCGCAGTGATCGGGCACTGTGCGCCACTGAGGCTGCGGGCCTCAATCGAGTATAGGAGAGGCTAGCGAAGAGGGCGGAATCCATGCCCAGCCGCCGCGCAGGCTGTGCGGTCCGCGGTCCCGTCTGGCGGCGCTTTGCGGCAGTGCGCGCAATGCAGCGCGCAAAACACGGGTTGCCGGCGAATATTACGTTTAGCTTTCGTTTGATGGTGTGGAGACTCAAACGCATGGCCCGTCTCCAGCATCAGGCCGCTCCGGCGCGCTCCCGTTCACGTAGCCGCCACGCTCCGGCCAGCCCCGCGACGAGCAGCGCCACGACGAGCCCCGCCACGCCGCCCCAGCCCAGACTGGCCCAGAAGTGTCCGCCGATTGACCCCATGATGCTGGAGCCGAGGTAATACGCGAGCAGGTAGAGCGCCGCGGCCTGGCCCTTCGCTTCGCGCGCGAGGCGGCCGACCCAGCCGCTGGCCACCGCATGCCCCGCGAAGAAACCGATGGTGAGGCAGCAGATGCCGGCCACGATCATGCCGAGCGGCGCGAACATCGTGAGCACGACGCCCGCGAGCATCAGCACGATCGCGGCGATCAGCACGGGCGAGCGGCCGAACTTGTCGGCCATGCGGCCCGACCATGGCGAGGCCACCACGCCGGTCAGATAAACGACGAAGATCGCGCCGATGGCGGCCTGGCTCATGTTGTAGGGCGGCGCGATCAGCCGGTAGCCGATGTAGTTGTAGAGCGTGACGAAGCTGCCCATCAGCACGAAGCCCAGCGCGAACAGCATGGGCAGGCCGGGCCGCGCGAAATGACGCATGAGCGCCGCGCGGTGATGGGCGAAGCCGAGGCCGCTTCTCGGCGCGAAATGGCGCGAGGGCGGCAGCAGCGCACGAAACGCGAACATCGAGGCGAGCCCGAGCACGCCGATTACGGCCACGGCCACGCGCCAGCCGAACAGGTCGGTGCAGATGCCGGTGATCACGCGCCCCGCCATTCCGCCGATGGCCGTGCCGCCCACGTAGAGGCCCATCGAGAGGCCGAGGCCGTCGGGGTGCATCTCTTCGGCGAGCCACGCCATGGCGACCGCGGGCACGCCGCCGAGCGCGATGCCCTCTAGCGTGCGCAGCAGGAGCAGCGTCTGCCAGTGGGGCACGAACGCCACCGCGAGCGTGAGCAGGGAGGAGACGGTGAGCGACGCGGTCATCATGCCGCGCCGGCTCCAGCCTTCGGAGACGAAACCCGCCACGAAGATCGCGCAGGCGAGCGCCGCCGTGGTGAACGAGAGCGCGAGGCTGCTCTGCGCGGGGCTCACGCCGAACGCCTGCGAGAACGCGGGCAGCAGCGGCTGCACGCAATAGAGCAGCGAAAACGTGGCGTAGCCCGCGAACAGCAGTGCGAGGCTCGCGCGCCAGAACGCGGGCGTGCCGCGTTCGATATAGGGAATGGTGGATGGCGCGGCGCCGGGCGCGATGGTGTTGCGCCCGGCGCCCGATGATGCAGTCACGACTCGAACTCCTCGTGCAAATTGGCAAACGCGGGCAAAGGCGCAACGATACGCCTTCCGCACGATCCATGCCTTGCCCGATTGCAGGCCCGCAGGCCTGCCGCGCCGCTTTATGGCGGCGTACCGCCGTTCGCGGCGTCGCGCGGATGCGCGAGCGCGTCGTCGGTGGGCAGCGCCGCCGTGCTCCAGCCGCCGCCCAACGCCTTCACGAGTGCGACGCTTGCCGCGAGACGCCGGCGCGCGATGTTCACGGCCTGGCGCTCGTTGGTGAGCGCCGTGGTTTGCGCGGCCACCACGTCGAGATAAGTGATCGCACCGCTCTTGTAGCGGTTCTCGACGATCGCGAGCGTGCGCTTCGCTGCGTGCACCGCGCGGTCCTGCGCGACGGCCTCCTGTTCGAGCACGCGCAGGGCCGCGAGGTTGTCCTCGACCTGGCCGAATGCATCGAGCACGGTCTCGCGATACTGCGCGACGTTCTCGTCGTATTGCGCGCGCGCCGCGTCGCGCACGGCGGCGCGGCCGCCGAAGTCGAGCAGCGTGCCGGCGAGCGCCGGGCCGAGCGACCAGAAGCGCGCGGGCGCGACGAGCCACTGGCTATAGTTGGTCGCCTCCAGCCCGCCCGTGACCGCGAGCATCAGGCTCGGGAAGAACGCTGCCTGCGCCACGCCCACCTGAGCATTGGCGGCGGCCACGCGGCGCTCGGCGGCGGCGATGTCGGGACGGCGCTCCAGCAGCGTCGACGGCACACCAGGCGGCGCGACGAGCGCCTGCGCGGTGAGCGGCGCGCCGGGCAGCACGGGCAGCGCGAAGGTGGAGGGCGACTGCCCCGTGAGAATCGCAATGGCGTGTTCGAGCTGCGCGCGCTGCACGCCCAGATCGATCGCCTGCGCCTCGGTGGTCTGCAATTGCGTCTGCGCCTGGCCCACATCGGCGTCGGTGGCAATGCCGCCGTCGTAGCGGTGCTGCGTGAGCGCGAGCGACTCGCGGTAGGCGGCGAGCGTGTCTTCGAGCAGCTGGCGTTCGCGGTCGAGGCCGCGCAGCTCGAAGTAGTCGGTCGCAAGCTCGGCCTGCATCGAGAGCAGCACCGCCTGCATGTCGGCGGCGCTCGCCTGCGCGTTGGCCTGCGCGCTTTCCACGCCGCGCGCGACGCGGCCCCAGACGTCGGGCTCCCAGGTGGCGTCGAGGCCCACGAGATAGTCGTTGATCGTGCGGCCCGCCGTCGACTTGAACTCGATGTTCTGCGAGGTCCGCGTGCGCGTGAAGCCCACGCCCGCCGTCACAGTCGGGAAAAAAGCCGAGCGCTGCTGGGCGACGTTCGCGCGCGCGGCGCGAAAGTGCGCTTGCGCGGCCTGCACGTTCTGGTTCGCCTGCTCGACCTGCGCTTCGAGCGCGTCCAGTTGCGCGTCGCCGTAGATCGACCACCAGGCGCCGCGCGGCGCCGTGTCGGCGGGTTGCGCGCTCGTCCAGCCGGTGCCTTCGAGTTCCTTGTAGGTGGCGGCGACGCCGATCTGCGGGCGCACATAGTCGGGGCCGACCTTGCAGCCCGCGAGCGCGGCGCTGAGCGCAACGCCGAGCATCGCGCAGCGCAACGGGCCGCACCGCGCGAAAGCGTTGGAGGCGACGGTGCGCGGCACAGCCGCCTTTGAGCCGATGAGCCTCACGACGCCGCCTTGCCGACGATGCGCACCGGCGTCCCGTCGACGATCGAATCCTGCGGATTCACGATCACGCGCTCATTGCCGTTGAGCCCCGCGACCACCGCGACGCGCGTGCCGAAGTCGGTGCCGAGCGTGACATCGACGAGCTTCACGCGGCCGTTCTCGCCCACCGTCGCGACTTTCACGCCATCGGGCCGGAACAGGAACGCGTTGCCGGGCAGCGTGAGCGGCGTGGCGCTGCCGTCGAGCGCGAAATGCACTTGCGCATAGGCGCCGGGCAGCAGGTCGCCGTTGGGATTGTCGACATCGACTTCCACGAGCAGCGTGCGCTGCTGCGGGTCGACCGCGCCCGCCGTGCGCGCGACCACGCCCGGGTAGCGCTTGCCTTGCGTCTCGTTCAGCGTGAGATACGCGTGCTCGCCGGGCCGGATCTGCTGCGCCCAGGCTTGCGGCACGTTCGCGTAGACGCGCAGGCGGTCGGCCTGAGCGACGTGAAACAGCTCCTTTTGCGCACCGCCCGAACTGCCCGCGTCGATCAGCGCGCCCACGTCGGTATTGCGCGCCGTGACGATGCCGTCGAACGGCGCGTTCACCTTCTCGTACGACTGCAACTGCGAGAGCCGCGAGACGTTGTAGCGCGCCGCGTCGAGCGTCGCCTTTTTCGCGAGCATGTCGGCCTGCTTCTCGTCGGCGTCCTGCTTCGCCACCGAACGGGTCTGGAGCATCTGTGCCCAGCGGTCGGCGGTCGATTTCGCGAGCGCATAGTTCGCCTCGGCGTTCGCGAGATCGGCGCGCGCCGCGCGCAACTGGTCGTCGACTTCGGGCGCGTCGATTTCGGCGAGCAACTGGCCCGCCTTCACATGCGCGCCGATATCCGCATACCACTTGCGCAGATAGCCATTGGTGCGCGCATAGATGGGCGTGTCGAGAAACGCCTGCACGTTGCCGGGCAGCACGAGGTCGAGCGCATGCGCGGAGCGTTGCGGCGTGACCACCTGCACGGAGAGCGTGCTCGCGCGCTGCGCTTCGCGTTCGAGCGCCGCGTGCGCGTTCAAACGCGACCAGATGCCCTGCGCGGCCAGCGCGATCACCACGAGCGCCGCGAGCAGGAGCGGCCAGCGCCGCGCCCTGCGTGGACCGTGCGGGCCATGCGGATCCTGCGGCGGCGTGTCAGCGTGGCCGGGCTGCATGATGGCTCCGCGTCGAAGGAGAAAGGAGAATCGTCGTCATGATTTGGGCACTACGTTTTCGATGGCGCGCTGGCGGCGCTCGCCGAGCTTGCGGTACACGAGCGAGAACACCACGGGCACGAAGATGAGCGTCGCGAGCGTGCCCACCGTGAGCCCGCCGATCACGGCGCGCCCGAGCGGCGCGTTCTGCTCGCCGCCTTCGCCGAGGCCAATGGCCATCGGCACCATGCCGATCACCATGGCGAGCGCCGTCATCAGCACCGGGCGAAAGCGCGTGAAGCCCGCTTCGATGGCTGCGCGCGCGGCGTCGCCGTGTTCGCGCAACTGCTCGCGCGCGAAGCTGATCACGAGAATCGAGTTCGCCGTGGCGATGCCGATGCACATGATGGCGCCCGTGAGCGCGGGAATGGAAACCGTGGTGTGCGTGAGGAACAGTATCCAGACAATGCCCGCGAGCGCGCCGGGTAGCGCCGAGACGATGATGAGCGGATCGAGCCACGACTGGAAGTTCACGACGATCAGCAGGTAGACGAGCACGATGGCGAACACGAGGCCGCCCAACAATCCGGAGAACGAATTGTTCATGGTGTCGACCTGGCCGCGCAAGCTGAGCGTCGATCCCTTGGGCAAGTCGGCATGCGTTTTGCCTGATTCGGCGATGATTTTCTGGACGTCGTCGGAGACCGCGCCCAGATCGCGGCTGTCCGCGCTTGCGTAGATGTCGATCGTGGTTTGCGCGTTGTAGTGCGTGACGACCGCGTCGCCGGACACGCGCCGCATGCTCGCGAGCGAGCCGAGAATGTTGCTGCGCCCGTTCGCGGTGAGCGGAATGTTCGCGAGAGACTGCAGCGAATCGATCGTGTATTGCGGCGCTTCGGTGATGACGTTGTAGCTCACGCCGTTCATCGGATTGAGCCAGAACGTGGGCGTGGTCTGCTGGCTGCCCGAGAGCGTGATGAGCAGATCGCTCGCCACGTCCTTCTGCGTGAAGCCCGCCTGCTGCGCGCGCGTGCGGTCCACGTCGATGAAGATGCGCGGCAAGTCGGCGGGCTGCTGGATGCGCGCGTCGGCCAGACCCGGCACGCTGCGCAATTTCGCGAGCAGGCGCGCCGCGTACGCGCGGTTGGCGTCCACGTCGCGGCCCGTGATCTGCACGTCGATGGGCGCGGGCATGCCGAAGTTCAGCGTCTGGCTCACGATGTCGGCGGGCAGGAAGGCGAACTGGACGCCCGGGAATTCGTCGTTGAGCGTGCGCCGCAACAGGCGCACGTAATCCGCCGTCGGATGGTGGTTCTCGGCGAGCGAGATCAGCACGTCGGCGTCCGAGGTGCCGATCGTGCCGGTGTTGCTGTACGAGAGATTGATGCCCGAGACCGGCAGGCCGATGTTGTCGATGATCGAATGCAGCTCGCGCGCGGGAATCAGCTCGCGGATGCGCTTGTCGATGCGGTCGGTGATAACGGTGGTTTCTTCCACGCGCGTGCCGGTCTTGGCGCGCAGGTGCAGCGCGATCGTGCCCGCATCCACTTGCGGAAAGAAGTCGCGGCCGAGAAACGGCAGCAACAGCAGCGAGAGGCCGCAGCACGCGAGAAACGCCGTCACGAACCACACGGGATGCGCGACGCGCGCCGCGAGAAACGCGCGATAGCGCACGCGCGTGCGCTCGAAGCCGCGCTCGAACGCGAGATGCAGGCGCATGAACGGATTGCGCGTGCCCGCATGGATGTGATGGAGATCGGCGGGCTTGTGGTGATAGCGCAGCAGATACTTCGCGAGTGTGGGCACGAGCGTGCGCGAGAAGAAGTACGACGCGAGCATCGCGAACACCACGGCTTCTGCGAGCGGAATGAAGAGGTAATGCGCGACGCCCGTGAGCAGGAACATCGGCACGAACACGATGCAGATCGAGAGCGTGGAGACGAGCGTGGGCACCGCGATCTGCTGCGCGCCGTCGAGAATCGCCTGTTCGAGCGTCTTGCCCTGCTCGAGTTGCTGGCTGATGTTCTCGATGGCGACGGTTGCGTCATCAACTAGTATGCCGACGGCGAGCGCGAGGCCGCCGAGCGTCATGATGTTGATGGTCTCGCCGAGCGCGGCGAGCGCGATGATCGAGGTGATCATCGACAGCGGAATGGAAATCGCGATGATGAGCGTCGCGCGCCAGTTGCCGAGAAACAGCAGGATCATGAGCGCGGTGAGCGCGGCGGCGATGAGCGCCTCGCGCAGCACGCCCTGCACGGCGGCGCGCACGAACAGCGACTGGTCGGCGACCGGGTCGATGTTGAACGAGGACGGCACGATATTGTGCAGCGCCGGCATCATTGCCTTGATGCGGTCGACGATTTCGAGCGTGGACGTGTTGCCGCTCTTGTTGATGGTGAGCAGCGACGCGCGCTGGCCGTTCACGCGCACGATGTTGGTTTGCGGCACGAAGCCGTCGCGCACGTGCGCGATGTCGCGAATATAGATCGTGCCCGCCGCCGTGGTTTTCACGGGGATGTCGTTCAGGCCCGCTATGGTGTTGGGGCTCGCGTTCATCAGCACCGAATATTCGGACGCGCCGATCTTCGCCGTGCCCGAGGGCAGGATGAGATTCTGCGCGCTGATGGCATTCACTACGTCCATCGGCGAGAGGTTGTGCTGCTGCAGCGCGCGCTGGTCGATATCGACCATGATCTGACGTTGCTTGCCGCCATAGGGCAGCGGCGCGGAGGCGCCCGGCACCGTGGCGAGCTGCGTTTTGAGGAAGTTATTGCCGTAGTCGAACAGCTCCTGCTCGGTGAGCAGCGGCGATGAGAGCGACAGGCGCAGGATCGGTACGGTCGAAGCGTTGTAGCGCAGGATGAACGGCGGGTTGATGCCCGGCGGCAGCGAGCGCAATTGCGCCTGCGAAAGCGCGGTGACTTCGGCCAGCGCCTCCTGCACGTTGGCGTGCGGCTGGAAGAAGATCTTCACGACCGTCACGCCGTTGAGCGAGGTGGATTCGGTGTGCTCGATGTCGTTGACGGCCACCGAGAGCCCGCGCTCGTAGTTGATCGCGATGCGCTTGGACATCTCGTCGGCGGGCAGGCCCGTGTAGGTCCAGATGACCGAGAGCACGGGAATGTCGATGTTCGGGAAGATGTCCGTGGGCGTGCGCAGGATCGTCAGCGGGCCGACGATCAGGAGCAGGAGCGCCAGCACGATGAACGTGTAGGGGCGCTTGAGTGCGAGCCTGACGATCCACATGAAACGGCAGCTTCCTTCGCGGGTGGCGGTGTTATGGCCGATATCAGCACGCAGCTATCGCGCGGTGCTCGCGCGGTTGTCATGCTGTTACCGGATCCGGCGGCGAGCGAACGCGTGGGGCGCGTTGCTGCTCATGTGGCTATTTGGGGCGGCGGGATGTGCATCGAACACACGCCGTTTGTCTCCGTTTTTATCCGTTTGTACTTGGTTGTACCTTTTGGCAGGACTATAACGCCTGCCCGTAATAGTCAGAGTACTTTTGCAGCCGATGCTCCACAAGCGCGCCGGGCGGCGATTACCATCTGTTACAGTCGGGATTTCGTAAGTCGAATGGGGGCGCGAGCCGCCCCTCTATTTTTGCTTTGCGCAAGTTGCCAAAATGAGGCAAAAATGCGTAAACCGGTCGGGGCTTAAGCGCTTCAGTGGCTCGCCGGAGCAGGTTGGATGTGTGCGCAACTTCGAATACGCACCAGTTTTTGTCAGCACACTGACTGGCCTTTCTTGCGGGGAGGCTGGCAATGGAATGGGAACGGGGAAACATCATGCAAGTCGGTTCTATCGTCCGCACCGTGCATATCGCAGTGCCTCATGGCGCGCGCGGTATCGTGATGCGCATTCTCGGCGACATGGCCATGGTTACCTGGTACGTGGGGGAGCCTGGCGCGTCGAAGCAGCTCAACACCGAACCCTTTTTTCTGGTGGACCTGATAGACACGGGCGAGCACGTCATGCCCGCCGGCGCGAACCTGCATTGAGCGCGCCCTGAATTCAGCCTGAAATTGCGCCGAATTTGACCTGACCTCGCCGCCGCGGCGCGCACGATGCACAATGTGCAGATGAACGATTCCACTACATTTGCATCGGGCGAGCCTCCGGAAGCGGGTTCGGCCGCACCTTACGCCCGCCTCACACCCGAGTGCGTACTCGACGCCGTCGACGGCGTCCTGATGCCCGCCGGCCGCCGCACCGACGGCCGCATGCTCGCGCTCAACAGCTACGAGAACCGCGTCTACCAGATCGGCGTGGAGGACGAAGCGCCGCTCGTCGCGAAGTTCTATCGTCCCGAGCGCTGGAGCAACGAAGCCATTCTCGAAGAGCACGCGTTCGTGGCCGAGCTGGCTTCGCGCGAGATTCCCGCCGTGCCCGCACTCGTGCTCGAGGGCCGCACGCTGCACGAGCACGAGGGTTATCGCTTCGCACTGTTCGAGCGGCGCGGCGGCCGCGCGCCCGACCTCGACCGCAGCGAGACGCTCGAATGGATCGGGCGCTTCATCGGGCGCATTCACGCGGTGGGCGCCACTCAGCCGTATCAGTCGCGCCCGTCGATCGATATCGAGAGCTATGGCTACGAGCCGCGCGCGTACCTGCTCGAACATGGCTTCGTGCCTGCCGACGTGCGCGAAGCGTGGGAAGCCGTCGTCGCGCTCGCGCTGCAAGGCGTGGAGGCCGCGTTCGAGCGCGCCGGCGACGTGCGCAAGCTGCGTCTGCATGGCGACTGCCATCCGAGCAACGTGCTCTGGACCGATGCGGGGCCGCATTTCGTCGACTTCGACGATAGCCGCATGGGTCCCGCTATCCAGGATTTGTGGCTGCTGCTGCCCGGCGATCGCGCGGACGCCTCGCGCGCACTTGCCGATCTGCTTGCCGGCTATGAAGACTTCTGCGAATTCGATCAGCGCGAACTGCATTTGACTGAGGCGCTGCGCACGTTGCGGCTCATTCACTACTCGGCCTGGCTCGCGCGGCGCTGGAGCGATCCCGCCTTTCCCGCGGCTTTCCCGTGGTTCAACACGCAGCGCTACTGGGAAGAGCGCATTCTCGAATTGCGCGAGCAGATCGGCGCGATGCAGGAAGGGCCGCTCTGGCCGGTTTGATGGCCGTCCGATAATCCGTTTGAGCTGCAAACGCTACATGCGTGGCACCGAGGCTTGCGGCTCCTCGAGCTCCATGGCGCCCGCCGCCGGTTTCGCCGCAGCGGGCTTGACGATCAGCGGGGCGCGCAGGTCGCGTGCCATCGTTTCGAAGGTGGGGCGCATCTGCGCGAAATCGTCGGGACTGCACACGTCGCCCGGAAAATGCGTGCGGGCCGTGCGCATCACGCGCAGCACGTTGGCGTGGGTGTCGAGCGTGTATTGCGAGCTGTAGTCGATCAGCGTCGTGGCGGCTTGCTGCGGCGAGGGCATGTCGAGCACACGCAGCCCCGGCGGCAATTCGATGCGGGTGCGTTCGGTCACGGCCACGTTGCGGCACACGAACGGCTGTGTGCGGCGCGTCTCGCCGAGCCAGTAGCGCAGATTCGCGTCGATGCCGCCCACGAGGCTCGTGAGCGTGGGCACGGGCGTGGTCATCAGCGGATCGACGAAACTGTCCAGCGTTCCCGTGAGCGTCACCACGAGCGGCCCTGAAGTGGCGTCGAGCGGGCTCGACGCGAGCAGGGCGCTGCCGCGCAGGTTCGCGTTGTGCAGCTCCCATTGCAGCGATTCCTCGCGCTGCGCGGGCGTTTGCAGGCGCAGCACGCTGCGCGTCTGCTCCGCGGCCCAGCCTCTGGATTCCAGACGATAGACGAAGCGCGCCGAGCCATCGGGCGCGACGGTGATGTCGAGATCGCTGTCGCGCGCGGTCAGTTCGGTGGCCGGCGTGCGCATGAGCGTGCCGTCGCCGGCGAGCACGGTCTCGCGATTCATGTCCGTCGAAGGCAGATAGCCGAACTCGACGTTATTCGCCGTGGAGTCCGCGAAAAGCTCCAGGTCGGGCAGCCATGTGATGACGTGATTGATCACACCAAAGCCTGGCACCGAAGGCAGCGTGTAGATCGTGCCGCTGTTCAGCAGCGCGGGCACGTTGCGCACGCCCACCGCGTCGAGCAGCGCGCCATAGAGCGCTACGTGGTCCTTGCAGTCCCCGTAGCGGTTCGCGAGCACCTCGGTCACGCGATGCGGTACGATCTCGCCGCGCCCGACATTGACCGCCACGTAGCGGATATTGCGGCGGACCCAGTCGTAGAGCGTTTGGGCTTTCGCGCGCGGCGTGGCGTCGCGCGCCGTGAGCGTGTGGGCCAGCCGCACGACGTCCGCATCGCGCGCGTCCGAATCGATGGCGGCCTCGCGGTACACCTTCGCGAATGCCGCGTAGTCGGGGAACGTGGAGACCATCAGCCGGTCGCCGTAGCTTACGTAGGAAACCGAACCATATTCGAGGCGCGCGAAATTCGTTTTGTCGTAGCGGTATTCGTAGCGCGTGCGACCGTTGGCCGTGACCGGATCGAGCACGGTGAAGCCGCGCGCGTCGGCGTAGAGCGGCACCTTCGCGGGCAAGTCGTAGATCACGCGGAAATTGTGCGTGGGCGCCATGTCGGGCGGCGTGAAGTCGCTGAACCATCCGGGCACGAGCGGCACGTGCTGGGTCTTGCGCCAGGTGAGATGCACGCGCGCGCCGGGTTCGACGGCGGGGAACACGATGACCTTGTCCTGCACGTCCTGGAACATCGGAGCGTCGAAGGAGCGCACTTCCTGCACGTCGCGAATCTGCTCGGGCCGCACGTCGTGGCGCCGGCCATGGGCGTCCTCGGTCCATGCCTCCAGCACGTCGACATGCGCCATGCCGCGGTTGAACCACACGTAGTACTGGCCCGCGCGCGCGATGCCCGCTTCGGTGTTGATGCGCAGCGTGAGCGTATCGACCTTGGTGTAGGAGCCGTCGGCGTTGATGGTGAAGGTTTGCGTCTCCGACTCGTTGGTGTAGGGCGCCTGGTCGGCGGCGTTGCGCGTGGTGGGCGCCGCGGCCTGTGCAGTGGTCCCAGCAGTGGTCCCGGCGGTGGTCTCCGCAATGGTCCCCGCAGCGGTCTGCGTGGACGCGCGTATCTCCGCCGCAAGTGCGCCGCAGGCCGGGCCGAGGACTGCCAGATAAAGAACGAGGACGTGGCGCATGGCGGCGCTCCGTGAGCGGCGTTGTGGTTATGGGGACGGCTCTCGCAGGTATTCGGCGCAATACCTTCACTTAAAAGTCACGCAATTTCGTTGTCAAGCGGGTGCCGCTCGTTGCGCACGCCTTGCCTTTACGTCTTGCTTTCCATCTGTGTAATAATAATTATTCTCATTTTCAATTATTGATGCGGCGAGCAACATTTGCGTGCCGCATCTGGAGTCGTGTCTTGAATGCCCGTCTTGACGAGCCCCTGATCGAAATCCCGAGCGCCGACGCCAACGCCGGCGTTCACATCGATCCCCCGCACCGCGCCGCCCAGCCCCTCGACGCCGCCGATTTCGCCGAGCGGCGCAAGCGCTCGCGCCGCGCGAACTTCATCAAGTGGCTGCGCAAGGTGCATGGCTGGGTGGGACTCTGGGGCGCCGTGCTGGGGCTGCTGTTCGGTGTGACGGGCTTTTTGCTCAACCACCGCGCCGGGCCGATGCACATTTCGACGGGCGCGCCGCAGGTCACGCAGATGCAGCTCGCGCTGCCCGCCGAGCGTCCCGCCACGCCCGAGGCGCTCGCGCGCTGGCTCCAGCTCGAACTCGGGTTCGACGGCAAGCCCGGCAAGATTCGCCGCGAGCGCGCGCATCCGGTCGCGTGGGGCGAGCGCAGCGTCGTGCAGCCCGAGTCCTGGCAGCTCATGCTGATGGGGCCGCGCCAGAGCGTTTCCGCGGAGTACTGGGTGGGCGACAGCACCGTCGCCGTGCGGCGCACCGAGGGCTCAGTCCTCGCGACGCTCACCAATCTGCACAAAGGCGTGGGCATGAGCATCGGCTGGGTGCTGCTCATGGACACCATCGCGGGCAGCCTGATCCTGCTTTCGCTGACCGGCGTGCTGCTGTGGACCGAGCTCAACCGCCGCCGCACCACGGGCGTGGTGCTCGTGGCGGGATCGGTGGCGGCTGCGCTGGTGTTCGGATTGCTCTAATTCAAATGTCGCAGCTCGACCCGACGCTCGCGGCCTGCTCGCGCGCGGCCTTCGCGCCTTCGACCTGGAGCAGGGTGGGCAGCGAAACGCCATTCTTCGCCGCCGTGACTTCGGCGAGGATCGACACGGCGATTTCGGGCGGCGTGCGGCTGCCGATGTAGATGCCCACTGGCCCGTGCAGGCGCGCGAGCTCGGCCTCGCTCAGATCGAACTCCTTGAGCCGTTCGCGCCGCGCCGCGTTGTTGCGCCGCGAGCCTAGCGCGCCCACGTAGAACGCGCGCGTCTTGAGCGCTTCCATCAGCGCGAGGTCGTCGAGCTTGGGGTCGTGCGTGAGCGCAATCACGGCGCAGCGCTCGTCTAGCTTCATGTCGAGCACGGTGTCGTCGGGCATGGTGCGCACGAGCGTGGTGCCGGGCACGTCCCACGTGTCGGTGTACTCCTCGCGCGGGTCGCACACCGTCACGTGATAGTCGAGCCCCACCGCGATCTGGCACAGGTAGCGCGAGAGCTGCCCCGCGCCGATCACGAGCATGCGGTAGCGCGGGCCGTGGATCGTGAGCAGGCGCTTGCCGTCGAAGTCCACGCCGTCGGTGGCGCTCGCGGGGCCGAGCGACGCCTCGCCGCTGGCGATGTCGAGCGTGCGCGCGACCAGCTGGCCGCGCTCCACCGCTTCGAGCAGCGCGCCGATGCCCGACGCCAGCGTGAGCGGTTCCAGCACGAGCTGGATCGTGCCGCCGCACGGCAGCCCGAAGCGATGCGCCTCTTCCGCCGTGATGCCGTATTTCACGGCCTCGGGCTTGACGATGCCGATGCCTTCGCGACGCACGCGGTCGATCAGATCGTCTTCAATGCAGCCGCCCGAGACCGAGCCCACCACGAGGCCGTCGTCGCGCACGACGAGCATCGCGCCCTCCGGACGCGGCGACGAGCCCCACGTCTTCACCACCGTCACCAGCAGGGCGCGGTGGCCTTCCTCGAGCCAGCGTTCGCTGGATTTCAGGACTTCGAGATCCACGCTGTCCATGATCGTTTCCTCTTTTGCGGTTCGTCGCTGCCCGCGCCTTCGGCGTCGCTGGCGGCTTGTGTTTCGGATGTTTCCTGCGCGGCGGCTTCATCGGCTTGAGCGCCGCCACCAAGCTGCTCGGTGAAGCGCTTGAAGAACTCGGCGGCGATCTTGCGCGCCGCGCCGTCCACGAGACGCGAGCCGATCTGCGCTAGCTTGCCGCCCACCTGCGCGCTCGCGGCGTAGCTGAGCGTGGTGGCGTCCTCGCCCGCGGGTTCGAGCGTCACGCGGGCGTCGCCCTTGCCGAAGCCCGCCGCGCCGCCCTGACCCTCGAACTGGATCGTGTAGCTGCGCGGCGCGTCGATGTCGGCGAGCTGCATGCGGCCCTTGAAGCGCGCTTTTACGGGCCCGATCGCGGCCGTAAGGGCGACAGCATACGCGTTCTCGCCATCGGCATCGATGCTTTCGCAGCCCGGAATGCACGCCTTGAGTATCGCAGTGTCATTGAGGGCTTCCCATGCGCGCTGCTGCGGCACCGGCAGCGTGTGGCTTTCGCTCAGCTCCATTGTCTCGCTCCTTGTATTGCTCTGTGCGTTGATCCGTGCGATGCGTCCTGCAGGCTGCGGCCGAACGCTTCCAGGCTCTCCAGATTGTGGACGCGATAGTGCGCGTCCACATGCGGCAGCATCGCTTGCACGCCGCGTGCCTTCGGCTCGAAACCGCGATAGCGCAGCAGCGGATTGAGCCACACCACGCGATGCGCGAAGCGGTGCAGGCGCGCCATTTCCTCGGCGAGCGCGCTGCCCGGATCGTGATCGAGGCCGTCGGTGACCATCAGCACCGTGGCGCGCCCGCCGAGCACGCGGCGCGCCCAGCGCCGGTTGAACTGCGCGAGCGTCTCGCCGATGCGTGTGCCGCCCGACCAGTCTGCCACCTGCGCGGCAAGCTGGGCGAGCGCGACATCGGGGTCGCGTTCGCGCAGCGCCCGCGTCGCGTGCGTGAGACGCGTGCCGAACAGGAACACCTGCAAGCGCTCGCGCGATTGCAGCAGCGCGTGGCAAAAGTAGAGCACGGCGCGCGAATAGCTGCTCATCGACCCGGAGATGTCGAGCAGCAGCACGAGCGGCACGCGGCGCTCGACGCACGCGCGGTATTTCCAGACGGTCCAGTCGCCGCCCGCGCGCACCGCGTGGCGCGCGCTCGCGCGCAAATCGGCATGCGTGCCGTGCGACGATGCCTTGAGACGCCGCGTGCGCTCGGTCGCGAGCGGCAGTCGCCGCGCGCGGATCAGGTGGCGCAGCGCGCGCCATTCGTCGGCGGAAAGCGTGTCGAAGTCGCGCTGGCGCAGGCGCTCCTCGGCGCTGAAGCTCGCGTGCGCGCGCAGTTCGTGCTCTTCGTGAGCAGGCGGTGCCTGGGGGGCCGGGCGCGAGGCCGCGCGTGCGGCGAGCGCATCGGCGAGCCGGTTGTTGCGGCGCGGCGGCGGCAATGCGCCCTGCACCTTCGGCAGCAGCAGCGCGCGCAGCTTGCCTTCCCAGTCGGGGTCGCGCCAGAACAGCTCGAACGCGGCGTCGAAGAGCTCGCGCTCGTCGGGCGCGGCGGTGAGCAGGGCGGCCAGCGCGGCGCGCACATCGTCGCGGCGCGTGAGGTCGATGAAGCTCAGCGCTTCGAGCGCATCCACGGCGCGCGCGCTCGACATCGGCAACCCTGCGCCGCGCAGCACGCGCACGAAATGCACGACGTTGCGCGCGAACATCGGCGGCGGCGCATGTTCGTGCTGTGTTTCAGGAGGGCGGCCCGGCGCGTGCGGCATCGGCGTCACTCCGCCAGCGCGAGCGTTTGCGCGATCCGCTGCGTGTCGAGTTGTGCGAGATCGTCCTGATACTTGAGCAGCACGCCCAGCGTGTCCTGCACCGACTGCGGGTCGAGCTCGGTGACCGAAAGCGCCGCGAGCGCGCGGCACCAGTCGATGGTTTCGGCAATGCCGGGCGCCTTGAACAAATCCATCGAGCGCAGTTGATGCACGAACGCCACGGCGCGGCGCTGGAGTTCCGCGCTGGTCTCGGGCGCGCGCGCCGCGACGATGGCAAGCTCGCGCGCGCGCTCGGGGTAGCCGAGCCACTGATAAAGGCAGCGCCGCTTGAGCGCGTCGTGCACCTCGCGCGTCCGATTGGACGTGACGACGACGAGCGGCGGCACGCTCGCACGCACCGTGCCGTACTCGGGAATCGACACCTGGAAATCCGAAAGAAGCTCGAGCAGGAAGGCTTCGAAGGGCTCGTCGGCGCGGTCGATCTCGTCGATCAGCAGCACGCGGCGCGCGCCGGGATGATGCGGATCCGGTTCGAGCGCTTGCAGCAACGGGCGCTTCAAGAGGAATTCGTCGCGATAGAGCGTGTCGCTGCGCGGCTTCTCGCCTGAGGCTTCGGCCAGCCGCAGCGCCATGATCTGGCGCGGATAGTCCCACTCGTAGAGCGCGCTCGCCGTGTCGAGGCCCTCATAGCACTGCAGGCGCAGCAACGTCGTGCCCGCCAGCGCGGCCGCGGCTTTCGCGAGCTCGGTCTTGCCCACGCCGGGCTCGCCTTCGAGAAACAGCGGTCGCTCCATCTTGAGCGCGAGAAAGAGCGCCGTAGCCAGCTCGCGGCTCGCGAAATAGCCGTGCGCTTCGAGTTGCGAGAGCGTGTCGTCGATCGTGGCGGGGAGCATGGCGGGTCTGCAAATACGTGGGGGAACTTGGCGACGCGTGGGAAATACGCGGCCGCCCGCGCCGCGCGTCGCACGGGCGAGCAGCCGTGGGCAGCGCGCCTAACCGAGCGCTTTGGTCACCGCGCGCGCCGCCAGCACCGGGATCAGGTGCGCGCGGTAAGCGGCGCTCGCGTGCAGGTCGGTGTTGAGCTCGTCGGGCGCGATGCTCACCGCGCGCGCCGCGGCGGGCGTGAAGCTCGCCTTGAGCGCATCTTCCAGCGCGCCCGAGCGGAACACCGAAGACGCCGCGCCCGTGATTGCCACCCGCACGTCGGAGACGCCCCTCGAGCCATCGCCGAACTGCGCGACGAACACCCCCGTCAACGCGAAATGCGACGCCGGGTTGAAAAACTTCTCGTAGGCCGCGCGCTGCGGCACGGGAAACTCCACGGCGACGATCAGCTCGTCGGGTTCGAGCGCGGTTTCGTACATGCTGAGAAAGAAGTCGTCGGCCGCAATGCGCCGGCGGTCCGTTACCACTGTGGCGTTCAGCCCGAGCACGGCGGCGGGGTAGTCGGCGGCGGGGTCGTCGTTGGCGAGCGAGCCGCCCAGCGTGCCGAGCGCGCGCACCTGCCGGTCGCCAATGCCCGCGGCGAGTTGCGCGAGTGCAGGCAGTGTGGCCTGGATCTGCGCGTTCGCTGCGACATCGGCATGGCAGACGGCCGCGCCGACCGTCACCACCTTGCTGTCCACCTGCACGGCCTTGAGCGCCGGAATGCGCGTGACGTCCACGAGCGTCGAAGGCTGCGCGAGGCGCAGTTTCATTGCCGCGAGCAGGCTCTGGCCGCCCGCGAGGAATTTGGCGTCGGGGTCGGCGTTGAGTGTCTTCACCGCGCCTTGCGCGTCGCTGGCGCGCTGGTAGTCGAATGCATACATGGTGCGCCTCCGCTCAAGGTTGTTGTGAAGACTGCGCTGCCTGGATCGCTTCCCACACGCGATGCGGCGTGGCCGGCATCTGCAGGTCCTTCACGCCGAGCGGGCCAAGCGCATCGAGGATCGCGTTGATGACGGCGGGCGGCGAGCCGATCGCGCCCGCCTCGCCGCAGCCCTTCACGCCGAGCGGATTGTGCGTGCACGGCGTGCCCTTGGCGGTCTCCACGGTGAACGACGGCACGTCCGACGCGTGCGGCATCGCATAGTCCATGTACGAGCCCGAGAGCAGCTGGCCGCTCTCGTTGTCGTAGACGCAGCGCTCGAGCATCGCCTGGCCGATGCCCTGGCCGAGGCCCCCATGCACCTGGCCTTCGACGATCATCGGATTGATGACGTTGCCGAAGTCGTCCACGGCGGTGAAGCGCTCGATGCGCGTCTCGCCCGTGTCGGGATCGACTTCCACTTCGCAGAGGTACGCGCCCGACGGATAGGTGAAGTTGGTGGGGTCGTAGAACGCGCTTTCGTCGAGGCCCGGCTCCAGCGTTTCGAGCGGATAGTTGTGCGGCACGTAAGCCGAGAGCGCGATTTCGGCGAAGGTCTTGGTGCGGTCGGTGCCTGCGACGCGGAACACGCCATCGGCGAACTCGATGTCCTCCACGCCCGCTTCGAGCATGTGCGCGGCAATCTTCTTCGCCTTCGCTTCGATCTTGTCGAGCGCTTTCATGATGGCCGAGCCGCCCACCGCGATCGAGCGCGAGCCATAGGTGCCCATGCCGAACGGAATGCGCGCAGTGTCGCCATGCACGATGTCGATCTGCTCGATGGGCACGCCCAGACGCTCGGACACCACCTGTGCGAAGGTCGTCTCGTGGCCCTGGCCGTGGCTATGCGAGCCCGTGAAGACGGTGACCGAGCCGGTGGGATTCACGCGGATCTCGCCCGCTTCGAAAAGGCCCGCGCGCGCGCCCAGCGCCCCGGCGATATTCGACGGCGCGAGGCCGCACGCCTCGATGTAGCACGAGTGGCCGAGGCCGCGCAGCTTGCCGTTCGCCTTCGAGGCATCGCGCCGCGCCGGGAAACCCTTCACGTCGGCGAGTTCGAGCGCTCGCGAGAGGCAGGCCTCGTAATCGCCGATGTCATAAGTGAGGCCAACGGGCGTCGCGTACGGGAAGCTCGTGATGAAGTTGCGGCGGCGGATCTCGGCCGGATCGATGTTCATCTCGCGCGCGGCCGTTTCCACCAGGCGCTCGACCACGTAGGTGGCCTCGGGGCGGCCCGCGCCGCGATACGCATCCACGGGCACCGTATTCGTGAACACGGCCTTTACCTCGGCGTAGATCGCGGGCGTGGTGTACTGGCCCGCAAGCAGCGTCGCGTAGAGGATCGTCGGCACGCTGGAGGCGAAGGTCGAGAGGTACGCGCCCATGTTCGCCGTGGTGTGCACGCGCATGGCGAGGAACTTGCCGTCCTGGTCGAGCGCGAGCTCGGCCTTCGTCACGTGGTCGCGGCCGTGGGCGTCGGAGATGAACGACTCGCTGCGCTCGGCGGTCCACTTGATCGGGCGGCCGATCTTCTTCGCGGCCCACGTGAGCGCCACGTCCTCGGCGTACAGAAAGATCTTCGAGCCGAAGCCGCCGCCCACGTCGGGCGCGACGATGCGCAGCCTGGTCTCGGGCAGCCCGAGCACGAACGCGGCCATCAGGAGGCGCTCGACGTGCGGGTTCTGGTTCGCCACGTAGACGGTG
This sequence comes from Paraburkholderia sacchari, assembly GCF_000785435.2. Lineage (GTDB taxonomy): Bacteria > Pseudomonadota > Gammaproteobacteria > Burkholderiales > Burkholderiaceae > Paraburkholderia > Paraburkholderia sacchari. The sequence goes on from NZ_JTDB02000002.1 coordinate 374,328, forward strand.
TAGCTGTCGTCGTGCTTGCTGTAGCTCGCGTTCACGGCGCGTGGCTCGATCGCGTTCGGGATCAGCCGGTTGTTCACGATATTGAGCGTCGTGACGTGCGCGGCCTGAGCGAAGGCGGCGTCGGTGGCGGCCTTGTCGCCGTGGCCCCATGTGTAGCAGGTATTGTCCGGCACGTTGTCGTGCACGAGCGGTTGGCCCGCGTCGGCGGCATGCGCGGTGTCGACGGTGGCGGGCAGCTCCTCGTAGTCGATATCGACGAGTTCGGCGGCATCTTTCGCGGCCTTCATCGATTCGGCGATCACGAGCGCGACCTGGTCGCCCACGTGGCGCGCCTTCTCGTGCGCGATCACGGGATGTGGCGGCTCGTGCATGGGCGTGCCGTCGATGCTGTGGATCAGCCAGCCGCACGGCAGGCCGCCCACGTTCTCGGCGGCGAGGTCCGCGCCGGTGAACACGGCCACCACGCCGGGCGCGGCCTTGGCCGCGTTGGTATCGATGCTCTTGATGCGCGCGTGCGCATGCGGCGAGCGCACGAACACGGCGTAAGTCTGGGCGGGCAGGACGACGTCGTCGGTGTACTGGCCCGCGCCGGTGAGGAAGCGATAGTCTTCCTTGCGCTTGACCGAGGCGCCGATCATGCGCGGCGTTTGGGAGTCGGGTGCGTTCATGGCGGTTCTCCCCCTTACGCTGCCGTCGAGGTGGCGGCAGCGCCGGTGCGCATGCCTTCGGCGCCCTCGAGCACGGCCTTCACGATGTTGTGATAGCCCGTGCAGCGGCACAGATTGCCGTCGAGACCCACGCGCACGTCCGCTTCGGTGAGATCCGGTTTTTCGGCGGCGAGGGCGGCGGCGCTCATCACCATGCCCGGCGTGCAGAAGCCGCACTGCAGGCCATGGCATTCGCGGAACGCCGCCTGCATCGGATGGAGCGTGCCGTTGCCGTCGGTTCCACCCGCGGCGGCGGCCAGCCCTTCGATCGTGGTCACGGCCATGCCCTCGCACTGCACGGCAAGCTGGTTGCAGGACTTGATCGCGCGTCCGTTGAGGTGGACGGTGCAGGCGCCGCATTGTGCGGTGTCGCAGCCGACATGCGTGCCGGTGAGGCGTAGCTGCTCGCGCAGGAACTGGACTAACAGCGTGTGGGGTTCGACTTCGGCGGTCACGGGCTTGCCGTTGACCGTCAGGCTGAGACTGATCGCCATTGACTGTCTCCTTGTCGGCCGGAGTTAGCGCTTTAGCGCTTACTCCGGTCCCATACAGAGTAGGGATAGGGACCGGCCTGGGCCCGCATTCACCAATTGCCCCGTTCTTGCCGCCTGCTGTCTTTCGCCCGGGTTGCGCCGCGCGTCGGGCGCGAGGCGTCTGCCGCGCGCGATGGCGGGCAGGCTGGGCGGAAGCGGGGTGTTGAGGGTCCGGCTGGTGCTTTGCTGTTCAGTGATGCCTGGGTGATGCCAGAGTATTGCCTGGATGGTGCGTGAAGCGTGGTGCGTCGAAAGCGATGCCTGGACAGTAAAGCATACTTTCCCATTTCGCGCAGCGCGGGCTTTTACCCGCGCTTTTGCCCGCGCCCCACCATGCAAAACGGCCCGCGCCGGAAGCCGGGCGGGCCGTTGCAATGTGGCTAAACCAACGGTAAAGCGCGTCTCTAAAGCGAGCGGTTTTCAGTGCTCGTGCGAATGATGCGCGAGGCGCGAATGGCGGCGCGAGTAGAGGAAGTAGATCGCAAGACCGATCACCAGCCAAACCACGAACGCGACCCACGTGATCCACGCGAGATTGAGCATGAGGAACAGGCACGAAGCCACCGCGAGAATCGGCACGACCGGCACGCCCGGGCAGCGGAATGCGCGCGGCAGCTCCGGGTGGGTGCGGCGCAGGACGAGCACGGCGATCGAGACCATCGAGAACGCGGCAAGCGTGCCGATGTTGATCAGTTCGGCCAGCACGTTCAGCGGCACGAGCGCGCCGATCAAGCCGAAGAAGATGCCCACGAGCCAGGTGGTGAAGAACGGCGTGGCAAAGCGCGGGTGCACCTTCGAGAGTTTCGCGGGCAAGAGGCCGTCGCGCGACATCGCGAAGATGATGCGGGTCTGGCCGTAGCTCATCACGAGAATCACGGTGAGCATGCCGAGCACGGCGCCCAGGTCGATGAAACCGGCGACCCATTTCTGGCCGGCCACCTGCAGCGCATACGAAACCGGGTGAGCGATGCCGGCGAATTGCTGCCACGGCACGATGCCCGTGACGACCGCTGCGACGGCCACGTACAGCACCGCGCACACGACTAGCGACGCGATGATGCCCACGGGCAGGTCGCGCTTCGGATTCTTGACCTCTTCGGCGGCCGAAGACACCGAGTCGAAGCCGATGAACGCGAAGAACATCACGGCGGCGGCGCCGAACACGCCGTCCCAGCCGTGCGGCATGAACGGATGCCAGTTTGCGGGCGTCACGTGGAACGCGCCCACGGCGATCACGAGCAGCACGACCGTGACCTTGATCGCGACCATGATGTTGTTGATGCGGGTGGATTCGCGCACGCCGATGGACAGCAGCGCGGTTATCACCATCATCACGAGGAAGGCGGGCAGGTTGAACAGAGTGAACGCGCCGGGCACGGCGCCGGGCGCGGCGGTGAGGGCCACCGGCAGCGAGACGCCGAAGCCGGAGAGCAGCGACTGCAGATAGCCCGACCAGCCCACCGAGACCGCCGAGGTGGCGAGCCCGTACTCGAGCATCAGGTCCCAGCCGATGATCCAGGCGACCAGCTCGCCGAGCGTGGCGTACGAGTAGGTGTAGATCGAGCCCGCCACGGGAATGGTCGAGGCGAACTCGGCGTAGGCGAGCGCCGCGAAGCAGCAAGCCACGGCGGCGATGATGAACGCGAGCATCAGCGCGGGGCCGGCCTGCACGGCGCCGGTGCCGGTCAGCACGAAAATACCGGTGCCGATAATTGCGCCGACGCCGAGAAAGGTGAGGTCCAGTGCGCCGAGTGTCTTCTTGAGGCCGGCGCCCTTGGCGCTTGCCTGCAGCATGTGTTCGACGTTTTTCTTTCGAAAGAGGGACATTGGGCGGGGAACTCCAGGTAAAACGCCGGTAAAACGCACTGGCGAGGAAACATTGAATTTTAGTGGATCGGGACATGGCGGCCGATCAAACCGCGCAGATAAGGAGTGGATTCGGTGCGGGAGATGAGGCCGATTCCACCGCAAAGCGGCACAGGCGCATGCATTCTTTGCGCGAAGCTCGCCGAAATGGCGCAGTTCGTTTCCGGATCAGCGACTTATGGCGGGAGCGCGTTTTAGTCACGCATTCTTTGCGTCATGCATGGGAGGCGTCCGATCGTGAAGCCGTCGTGAAGCGCCGCGCAGGCGGTGCGCTGGCTCAAAGCCCCGGCGCCGGCGCGATATCGACCAGCCGGTTGCTCATCACGTAGAAGGTGAGCTCGGCGTTATTGGTGAGCTTCATCTTTTCGAGCAGCCGCGTGCGGTAGACGCTCACGGTCTTCACCGAGAGCGAGAGCGTGCGCGCGATGTCGGTGAGGCGCTTGCCCGAGGCGAGCATGCACAGCGTCTGGTATTCGCGGTCGGAAAGCTTTTCGTGCGGCAGTTGCTCGCCGTCGACGAGCACATACTCGGCGAGCGCTTCGGCCATCGCCGGGCTCACGTACTTGCGGCCGCTCGCGACGTGCTGGATCGCGGCGATCATCTGCGCGGCGTCCACCGTCTTCGAGAGATAGCCCGACGCGCCCGCCTTGAGCGCGCGCACGGCGTACTGGTCTTCGCGATACATCGAGAACATCAGCACTGGCACGCGCGGCGCCTTTTTCTTCGCGCGCTTGAGCACCTCGATGCCGTTCATGTCGGGCAGCGAGATGTCGAGCAGCACCACATCGCAAGCGTGCTTCGCGACGGTGGCGAGCGCCTGCGCGCCGCTTGGCGCCTCGATCACTTCGCTCGCGACGCGGCGGTCGAGCAGCAGCTGACGCACACCCTGGCGCACCACGGCGTGATCGTCGACGAGCAGGATGCGCAGGCTCATGAGCGGCCGCCCTCGAGATGGTCTGCCGCAGGTTCGGCGCGCGGGCGCGTGAGCAGCGTCTCCCAAAGGAAGCGCGCTTCGACGGTCGTGCCTGGCCGGGCCGGATCGGCGGCGAGGCGGCAGGCGGCGGCGCGGCGAGACGGGGTGGTGCGCAGCGTGCCGCCGAAGGCGGCGCAGCGCTCGCGCATGCCGGCGATGCCGTAGGCGTTGCGGCTGGTCGGCGCGGCTTGTTCGGCTTGTGCGGACTGCCGGCATTGCCGCCCGGCGCGCCGCGCGGCTTTGCGCGAAAGGCCGACGCCGTCGTCGATCACGCTCACGATCAGCTCGCTGGGCGTGCTGGTCAGACGCACTTCGACCTGCGTGGCTTGGGCGTGGCGAGCGACGTTAGTGAGTGCTTCCTGCGCGACACGGAACACTGCGAGCGCCGCCTCGGCGGGCAGGCGCGCGAGGCGCGCTTCGTCGTCGCGGGTGAAACCGGTGGAGTGGAGCGCGGCGGTTGAGTTTGCAGATGCATTGGCCGACGAGTTGGTCAGGAAGCGCGCAGCAAGCCCGGTGCGCGAGGCGAAGTCGCGAGTCCAGTTCGCGAGCGCGTCGGCAAGGCCCGCGTGCAGTTCGGGCGCGTGCAGCCCGTCGAGCACGTGGCGCATGGCGTCGGTGGCGGAATTCAGCGAGCGCATGACGAGCGCGAGCGCCTCGGTGCATTGAGGCGGTGTGTTGGCGGGCAGCCAGGTATGGACGTTCGCAAGGGCGAAACGCGTGGCCGTCAGTTCGGCGCCGACGCTGTCGTGCAGTTCCCGCGCGAGCCGGTGGCGCGCGGCTTCGTCGGCGTCGACGCGGGCCGCGCTGGCTGCGGCGATCCGCTCCTGCACGCGCGCGATGGCATCGAGCGTCACGCGCGTGCCTTCGGCGCTGGCGAGGAGAGGGAAGCCGCCTGCCGCGCGGAGGGCACGCGCGCCCGGCGCATCCGCGCGAGGCCCGCCGGCATCAAGCGCCGCGCGATTCGACGTATCCATCCATCCCCCGTGATTTCCCGTTCAGGAATCGGTCTTTTTCTGTTCTGGCATGCGCGGCGGAGCGTAACGAAATTTACATCCAGTAACAACATGGATTTGCCCGTGCCAAGCCTTCCGACATGACCGATGGTGCGCCGCGATGATAACTGAAAACCCGGGAAACTTCAGTCAGGACAATACTTAGCGGCGAAAGCTGAGAAACCGGGCGAAGTTGGCCGGGGGCTCGCGGTGTAGGAAAAAGGCTGACACAGCGACGGCGCGAAGTCTGCCCAAAATGTAACGGGCTGGCGTCGTGCGGCGAGCAGTGCCGCGATCTGCGAGGGCAAAAGCCAGGCGAAAAAAAACCGGAGCGCGAGGCTCCGGTTCCTGTATCTGAGGCAAGGCTGGTTTTAGCCCGCGACTTATCCCACAAACGCTTTTTCCACGACAAAGTGGCCCGGCTCGTTATTGCTGCCTTCCTTGAGGCCGGCCTTTTCGAGCAGTGCGACGGTGTCGCGCAGCATGTGCGTGCTGCCGCACAGCATGACCCGGTCGCGCTCGGGCGTGAACCCGGGCAGGTCGAGGTCGGTGAACAGCTTGCCGGTGTCGATCAGTTCGGTGATGCGGCCGCGGTTGTCGAACACTTCGCGCGTCACGGTCGGGTAGTAGACGAGCTTCTCGCGAACGATCTCGCCGAGGTATTCGTGCTCGCGCAGTTCTTCGGTGATGAATTCCTTGTACGCGAGTTCGTCGACGAAACGGCAGGTGTGCGTGAGCACGATCTTTTCATAACGGTCGTAGATGTCGGGGTCCTTGATGATCGACATGAAGGGCGCGAGGCCCGTGCCGGTCGAGAGCAGCCACAGGACCTTGCCGGGCAGCAGGTTGTCGGCCACCAGCGTGCCGACGGGCTTCTTGCCGATCAGAACCTTGTCGCCCACCTTCAGGTGCTGCAGGCGCGACGTGAGCGGGCCGTCCGGCACCTTGATGCTCAGAAACTCGAGATGCTCTTCATAGTTCGCGCTCGCGAGCGAGTATGCGCGCATCAGTGGCTTGCCTTCGACCTCGAGGCCGACCATGGTGAACTGGCCGTTGTCGAAACGCAGGGCCTGGTCGCGCGTGCAGGTGAAGCTGAAAAGCGTGTCGGTCCAGTGATGCACGCTCAGAACGGTTTCTTCGGTGTGTTTGCTCATGGTTCCTGATGATGCGAAACAAGGTCCGCCGGACGGGGGCGTTCCTTCCGGCCGCGCATGACAAGGCATGTAGGGCTCGGTTTGACGATGCGCGGCGTGCACGTTGCTCTGCGCTCCGCTTGAATTCACGCTTTGATTCGCGCTTTGATTCGCGCTTTGATTCGAATTCGTGCCCCGTTTTTGCCAGCTTGTTGGCCGTCCCATTGCGAACGAGGCGCAATCTGGCATTTTAACGCGAGCGGGCCTTATGGGCTGCGCCGCGTCTAACGAGAGGGGTGACCTGCGTTAGGCAAGTTGTCGCGAGGCGACAAACGGCTGCGGCGGGATGCGGCGCATGGGCACGAAAACCGGGAGCCCAGCCTGGGAGTCCAGCAGCCCTTCGGACGAGCGGGTTCGCCCGTTGGGGCAGGCTCGAATGTTGATCGGAATGATACCGGAAGGTTCGACGCGCCGCAGCAGAGACCCTGCTGGCGGGGCAGATTCGGCGCGCGCGAGGGCGTCAGCAGGGTCTCAGCGCTCGGCGGCGAGCTTCGCGGCCAGACCGATCAGCGCCGCGCCGCAGAACGCGTCGATGGGGCGGCGCAGCCGCTTGTAGCCGCGTTGCGTGCGATGGTCGGCGAACAGCAGCGCGAGGCTCGAGTGGTAGCCGAACGACATTGCCGCGACGAGCGCGAGCGCCGCGCCATAGAACCACGCCGGCGGATGCGCGGGAAAGATCGCCGCGAACACGCTGGTCCAGAACACGCAGGACTTCGGGTTCGTGAGGCAGGTGAGAAAGCCCGCGCGCCACGTGCGCAGCCAGGCGCGCCGGTCGGGCGGCGGCAGCGGGGCCGCGGGCGCCGCATGGGCGGCTTTCGTGGCTACGTTTGCCGTGCTTGCCTCGTTCGTATCCCGGCGTGCGCCCGAGCGCAGCAGCTTGACGCCGAACCAGAGCAGATACAGCGCGCCGGCTACGCGCACGCCGTGATAGAGCCACTCGATATGCTGGAGCACCGCGGCGAAGCCCAGCATGGCGAGCGCGGCCCAGAGCGTGGAGCCCGTTCCCACGCCGAACGCCGAGGCAATGCCGAGACTGCGCCGCCCCGCGAGCGACAGCTGCGTCACCATGAAGAAGTTCGGTCCGGGGCTGACGAGCGCGAACAAATAGACGATGGCGATCTGGAGCAGCGTGGCGAAGGGGTGCATGTGAGGCCGGATGAAGCCGAATGGGAGGAGGGCACCCGAGGGCGCGCGACGCGACATATTAGCGCGATTGCATGCGCAGCTCGTGGGGGCTTTGCTGGCGTTCGCGTCGCGGTGTGGCGTCCCCGGCAGGCGGGCCGTTATTCGAGCCGCAGCCGCGCCATGTACGGCAGGTGGTCGGACAGCCAGGCCGTCTCCTGGGGGGGCTGGATCAGCTCGACCGGTTGCAGGCCACGCACGAACATCTTGTCGAGCGCGAGCGCGGGCGAGAACGCGGGAAACGTGCGCGCCGGCTCGCCGAGCAGCGTCGCGACTTCGTGCAGGCCGTGCTCCGCGAAGATCGGCACCGAGTCGTTGCGCCAGTCGTTGAAGTCGCCCGCGAGCACGAGCGGCCCTTGCGGCGCTTCCTTGGCGATCCAGTGGGCGATCCAGTTCATCTGCCGCAGCCGCGCGCTGCGCGTGAGCGCGAGGTGCGCGCACAGCAGCGTGACCGACTGGCCCGCGACGCTCGCGCGCGCGACGAGCAGGCCGCGCCGTTCGAAACGATGCGCCGAGATGTCCCAGCGGCCGCCCAGATCGAGCGGATGCGGCGAGAGAATCGCATTGCCGTGCCGCCACGAAGGCTTGAACACATTCGGCCCGAGCGCGATTTGCAACTCGAGCGCGTCGGCGATCTCGGTGGCCTGGCAGTGCCAGACGTCCGCCAGCGGGTCGCCGAGTTCCGCGCCGAAAGCCGTGGACAGCACCGGCTGCGGCAGACGCCGCGCCATCGCCTCCTGAAGGAACCAGGCATCGGCGTGGGTGGACTGCACCCAGCGCCGCATGGCCTGCCAGGCCTGAAAGCCAAGCGGTGAGCGGCCCTTGTGCAGATTCCAGCTCACCGCGACGAAGTCCCGGGTGTTGGCCGGGACCGCGTCGATGAGGGGTTGTTCGAGATTTCGCATGCGCTTGTTACAACGAGTTCTTACGACAGTTTCGTGCGGTTTTTGCTGCGGCCGGCGGATCGCTTCGTTTCAGTTCGGTTCAGTTCAGTTCAGTTCAGTTCAGTTCAGTTTAGATCGGCGCCGACGGGCAGCGCGCTTCAAGCCAGCATTTCATCAAGGCTGCTGGGACGGCGGGGCGACGCTTGCGCGCACCCGGTAAGACAGCGCGGGATCCCTGTCGACGATCGGCCAGCTAACCCATTGACCGGCAGGCACGACGAGCCCCGGATGGCTAGCGTTCACCTGGCGCGGCTGCGGCGGCAGCTTGCAGCCGGACGGGCTTTGCCGAGCGGCGTTGTCTTCGAGCGTCTCCTGGGCTTCGATCGAGAGGATCGACTGAGTCGCGTTCGCGCGCAGCGGCGAGACCGTGATCGTGCGCAGCAGGTCGATACTGCCCGCGACCTCGTCCTTGCAGCCGACCCGGTGCGAGACGACATTGTGATGTGTGTCGGTGCGCGCCTGGCCCACCGTGGTGGTGCCGTTGAACGAGTCGATCAGCTGGCCGTCGCGGATCACCTGCAGTGTCCAGGTAACTACCGGTTGCATACCGGGTTGCGCGTACGGTTGTGGCGCATACGTGGGCTGGGCGTTGGGCTGCGGCGTGGGGGCCAGCGCTGGCGGTGCAGCGGGCAGGGGGGCTGGCAGCGGCGCCGGTTGCTGAACCGGTGCTGGCGGCACAGCAGGGCGCGGTGCGGGTTGCGGGACCGGTTGTGGCGTCGGCGCTGGCTGCACGGCCCGCTGCGGCGTTGGCTGTGTCGCTGGCGTATGCAATATCGGGGGTTCTGCCGCAGGTCCCGGCTGGGTAACGGGCGCGGTAACGGGCGGCTGGGCATTGTTCTGCGGAGCCGGCTCATACGCTGGCTCATAAGCCGGCTTGTGGACGGGTTTATGCGCGGGCTTGTGTACGGGTTTCGAAGCAGGCTTTGGAGTTGGCTTTGAAGCGGGCTTCGGTGCTGTCTGGGGCGCGGGCGCCGGAGCAGCCTGCGGGACTGGCTGTGATTTCGATTGTGGCGCTGGCTGCGCCGCCGGCGGTTGCTCGGTCCCGGAAGGTGGGGCCGGAACGGCGTGCACAACGGGCTGCGAGGCGGGAGTCGCGGGCTGCACCACGCCCTCCGTTCGCGTCTGCGCGCTTGCGGTCACGAACGCGGCAGCAGCGGCGAACAGGGTAGCGGCGAGGCAATGCTTCAACAACGTCATGTGGGCAGGCTCCATGCACGCGTGCCGTGCGAACCGGTTGTGCTGGTTCGCAACGGCGGGGCGGGTTCCTTGAGACATTCGATCCTATACCGGGTTCGCAAACACTGGACCGCAACGGTGAATTTCAAATGTGGAGGCTCCGCGCAGCTTCAATCGCGCCGTGTGTAACTATTTGCAATATAGGGGCAACAGCGGGGCATTTCGAGGCCAGTTCGGCAACCAATTGTTATTTTTATCGCAACGATGGACGGCATTGAATCGCCACCTCCCGTCGATAGCCGGGGTTTGCCACGGTCCGCGCTGCATTCCGCGTGCGTGTGCGATCGGTGGATTTGCACGCATATTCGTTACCTATTCGATTTAAACCAGCCCCGCCCTCGGTCTACAATTTTTCTGATGGCGGCGTCAGGGAGGCGCCGCCGCCTTATTCGCCGGATGCGGACTCAGCGACATGGATCAGATCGAATGTGTGGTGATTGGCGCGGGCGTGGTCGGCCTCGCCGTGGCGCGTGCGCTGGCGGCGCGCGGACGCGAGGTGATCGTGCTGGAGGCCGCCGACGCCATCGGCACCAGCACCAGCTCGCGCAACAGCGAGGTGATTCACGCGGGGCTCTACTACCCGCGCGGCTCGCTCAAGGCGACCCTGTGCGTGCGCGGGCGCGAGATGCTTTACGAGTACTGCGCGGCGCGTAACGTCGCGCATGCGCGCTGCGGCAAGCTGCTCGTGGCCACGACGCACGCCCAGGTCGCGCAGCTCGAAGCAATTCAGGCGCGCGGCAAGGAAAACGGCGTATTCGATCTCACGCGCATCAACAAGACCGAGGCGCTGGCGCTCGAGCCCGCGCTCGAATGCGTGGCGGCGGTGTACTCGCCGCAGACCGGCATCGTCGACAGTCATCAGCTGATGCTGGCCTTGCAAGGCGACGCCGAACGCGATGGCGCCGTGGTCGCGCTCAAGTCGCCGGTGGAGTCGGTGAACGCGAGCGCGAACGGCTTCGTGATCAGGACGGGCGGCGAGTCCCCCACCGAAATCCGCGCGGCCTGCCTCATCAACAGCGCGGGCCTGCATGCCACGCGGGTCGCGAAACGCATCCGCGGGCTCGATCCGCGCTACATCCCACCCCTTTATCTCGCGCGCGGCAATTACTTCAGCGTCTCGGGGCGCGTGCCGTTTTCGCGCCTCATCTATCCGATGCCGAACGAGGCCGGGCTTGGCGTGCATCTCACGCTCGATCTCGGTGGCCAGGCGCGCTTCGGTCCCGATGTGGAGTGGATCGATTCGATCGACTACGACGTCGATCCGCGCCGCGCCGACGCGTTCTATGCGCAGATCCGCAGCTACTGGCCGGGCTTGCCCGACGGCGCGCTGCAACCCGCCTACGCCGGCATCCGGCCCAAGCTCTCGGGCCCGGGCGAGAACGCGGCCGATTTCGTGATTCAGGGCGGCGCGGCGCACGGCGTGCGCGGGCTCGTGAATCTGTTCGGCATTGAGTCACCGGGGCTCACGGCATCGCTCGCCATCGCACAGCGCGTGTGCGAGGTGGCCGGGCTCGCCTGACGCGTCCCAAGTGCCTGACTTGCCCGAGGGGCCTGACGTCTGACGCCCGGCACCCCGGCTCGCATCCTCTTATTACCAGGATGCGAATTGCTTATCTCGGGAATTCATGATGCACGCACGGCGGCTTCGTTGTTATTCTTCACGCCACGCCGTCGGCAGAACGGTGTGCCCACAATATTGGAGTACTGCTCATGAAATCGTCCCGCCGCAGCTTTCTTATCACGAGTGTTGGCGTTGCCGCAACCGTTGCGCTGTCGCGCCAGGCTTTCGCCGACGCGCCGAAGGTTAGTGAATCCGAACCCACCGCCCAGGCACTCGGCTACAAGGCCGACGCAACCAAGGTCGACAAGGCCAAGTTCGCGAAGTACGCCGCCGGCCAGGATTGCAGCAACTGCACGTTCTATCAAGGCAAGCCCACCGACGCCTACGCCCCGTGTCCGATGTTCCCGGGCAAGCAGGTGGCAGGCAAGGGCTGGTGCAGCGCCTATAACAAGAAGGCCTGACAGGCCCTCGTGCACGAGCCTGGGAAGTCGCGCAGGCTCGAAGCAGGTTGCTAATCGCATTGCACGCGCATTGCATGTATCGTTGCGCGCGCACCGGCTTAAACCTGCTTCACCCAGACCGGCCTTCGGGCGGTCTAGACACGCGCCATCAGCAGAGGCGGCCGCCGTCCGAACCACGGCCTCGCCGCCTCGAGTTGAGCCGCGAGGCGCAGCAGCAAGGCATCGTTGCCTTCACGCGCCGCGAATTGCACGCCGATCGGCAGGCCCCGCGCATTCCACGCGAGCGGCACCGACATCGAAGGCTGCCCCGTCAGATTGAACAGCTCGGTGCAGCCCGCCCATGCGAACGCCTTGTTCGCGGACTCCGTCAGCAGTTTTTTCATTAGCGCTTCCACCGGCATCGCGGTGACGGCACGCATCTGCATGCGTTCCGAAGACGTGGGCTTGAGCTCGCCGATTTTCACCGGCGGTGCGGCCAGCGTCGCGCACAGAATCACGTCGAAACGGGTCATCAGGTCGGCGAATTGCGCCGTGATGCGCTGCTGCGTCTCGAGCGCGGCGGGCAGCGCCTGCTCGCCCAGCTTGCGGCCGATGTGCGCCATCGCCCATGTCGCGATCTCGAAATCCTGGCGGCGCGGCTTCGTGCCCGTGATCGTGCCGGCCTCGAGCACGTACTTCTCGGCCACCACCGACCACAGCATCAGGAATGCCTCGCGCGCCGCCGCGAAATCCACCTTGAGCTGCACCGGCTCCACGTTGTGCCCGAGCGAGGCGAGCAGCGCGGCCGCGCCGTCGAGCGCTCCGCGCACGTCGGGCGAAAGCGCGTCGGCGAACAGCGGATCGGTGATAAAGGCGACGGCGAGCTGCTTGCCGCCATCGAGCGGCTCGCGTGCCGCCGCGAGAAAAGTGCCCGGCGCGCCCGGCGCAACCGCCGGGTTGCCGGCGAGCAGGTCGAGCATGAGCGCGCTGTCGCGCACGCTGCGCGACACGGCGAGATCGACGCCCAGTCCGCCCGGCGAAGGCGGCACGTCCGAAGGCGGCTGGTTGGCGCGCGAGGGCTTGAGGCCGAAGAGCCCGCAGCACGAGGCGGGAATGCGGATCGAGCCGCCGCCGTCCGAGGCGTGCGCGAGTGGCACGATGCCCGCCGCGACCGAGGCGGCCGCGCCGCCGCTCGAGCCGCCCGGCGTGTGATCGAGATTCCACGGATTGCGGCACGGGCCGAACAACTCGGGCTCCGTGTAGGGCATCTGGCCGAGCTCCGAGGCGCTCGTCTTGCCGAACAGATTCAGCCCCGCGGCGCGAAAACGCTCGACTACGGGCGCATCCGCCGTCGGCACGTAATGGCGATAGTGGCGGCTGCCGAGCGTCATGCGCAGCCCCGCGACCGCCGCGCCCAGATCCTTGACGAGAAACGGCACGCCCGCGAGCGGCCCCTGCGCGAGGGCGTCGACGCCGTTGCCGCCCGCCTCGATGCGCAGCGCGCGCTTGCGCGCCGCATCGTAGTCCTTGAGCACGATCGCATTGATCGCGGGATTGGCGGCTTCGGCGCGTGCGATCGCGGTGTCGAGCAGTTCGCGCGCGCTCACTTCACGGCGCTGCACGAGTTCGGCAAGGCCGATGGCGTCGTATTCCAGATAGTCGGACTGCAAGGCGCGCACTCCTTAGGGGGCGTCGAGGGATGGGGCGCACTGAATGGCGCACTGAAGAGCGCACCGAAACGAAAGCGGCCATTGCAACGATTCTGCCGCAATGGCCGCTTCCTGTGCCGCGCTTGCGCGCGCTGGCGGTTTTGTTACAGGTTTTGCGCGAGGAATGTGAGCGTGCGGCCGTGCGCGAGCGCCGACGCATTCTGGTTATACGACGCGCGGACCGAGCAGTTGAAGCCGTGATCGGCGCCCGGGTAGAGATGGAATTCGGCGTTGTCGCGGCCGGCGAAGCGCTCCTTCACCTGGCCCACCGCGTCGAGCGGAATGCCGTGGTCGAGTTCGGCGTAATGGAACAGCATCGGCTGCTTGATCTGGTCGGCGAGATCGAGCTGCGTGTGAATGCCGCCGCCATAGTACGAAACCGCCGCATCCAAGGAGCCGCTCGCCGCGGCCAGATACGCGAGCCGGCCGCCCAGGCAATAGCCGATGGCGGCGACCTTGCCACTGCACTCGGGCAGCTTGCGCAGCGTGGCGGCCGTCGCGGCAATGTCCTCGACAACGAGAGTCATGTCGGTCTTCTTCATCAGCTCGATTCCGCGCTCGCGGTCCGCGCCCACATAGTCGAGCTCGACGCGCGGCGCGGTGCGCCAGAAGATGTCGGGGGCGATCGCCACGTAGCCGTCGAGCGCGTACTGCTCGACCACGTCGCGAATGTGGCCGTTCACGCCGAAGATTTCCTGAATGATGACGATGCCCGGACCCTTGCCGCCCTTGGGCAGGGCGAGATACGCGCCGAAACTGTCCTTGCCGGCGGGAATGTCGATCCACTTGGTCAATACGCTCACGTTGCTCTCCTTCTACGCGAATGGGGTGGTGCCGAAAACGGGGAGCCAGTTTGCCATGGCGGCGCGCGGTCTGCAGCGCGCCGTGCGCAAGCAGAGCGTAATAATCGCGATTAATCGCTTTTCGGGTACGTGGCCAATTTGATGCGAGAAAACCCTGGAGCGCGCAACGATTCGTGCGTGCTGCGAATTAATCGAAGGCTGACTTTAATTTCAGCTAATCCCGAAGCGAGTGGCGCATTCGAAATGCAAACGTTATCGTGGCCGTCAACGCATTTACCATCCTCCTCCTAACTCGCCAAAAATCCCGAAAAATATTCGGACGCACCCTGGAAAATGCTTTCGAAAGGATTGCAAACTTCTTGGGGAGCCCTTACGGGTCAAGGTCGGCAGGCCGATTGACCGGGCTTTCGAAGTATTCGGGTGAAAGCCTATTGGTACTCGCCCCGATATCTGAAAAAAATACTCCAAATTAATTTGATCACCTACACTTGCGCGCAAGTATGGATGGGCGGTCTGCCATGAGCGGGCTTTTCGCCATACGGGCCAGGTGCATCAAGGATGCATCCGCGTGGTCGTCCGCACGGGGAGCGACACGTTCGGGGCGCGGGAGCACTGGGCGATTACGTTGCTGTTGGTTCGAAACCGGAGACTTACATGAATATCAAGCTTCACAAGCTGTTGCCGATTAGCGCGGCAGTCGTTTTGTTCGCGTCGTTTGCAACGGCAGCGAGCGCCGACGAAACGGTCAAGATCGGCCACGTCGCGCCGCTGACGGGCGGCATTGCGCACCTCGGCAAGGACAACGAAAATGGCGCGCGCCTCGCGGTCGAGGAAATCAACGCGAAGGGCCTGACGATCAACGGTCAGAAGGTCACGCTGGCGCTCGACGCCCAGGACGACGCAGCCGACCCGCGCACGGCCACGCAGGTCGCGCAGAAGCTCGTCGACGACAAGGTCGTCGCGGTCGTGGGCCACCTGAACTCGGGCACCTCGATCCCGGCTTCGAAGATTTACAGCGATGCGGGCATCGTGCAGATCTCGCCGTCGGCCACCAACCCGGCCTACACGCAGCAAGGCTTCAAGACCACCTATCGCGTGGTGGCGACCGACGCCCAGCAGGGTCCGGCGCTCGCGAACTACGCGGCGAAGACTCTGAAGCTCAAGAGCGTGGCGATCGTCGACGACTCGACGGCTTATGGCCAGGGCCTTGCGAACGAATTCGAGAAGACCGCCAAGTCGCTCGGCATGAACGTGGTTTCGCATGACGCGACCAACGACAAGGCCGTGGACTTCCGCGCCATTCTCACGAAGATCAAGGGCGAGAACCCCGACGCGATCATGTACGGCGGCATGGACGCCACCGGCGGCCCGTTCGCCAAGCAAGCCAAGCAGCTTGGCCTGCGCGCCAAGGTGCTCGCGGGCGACGGCGTCTGTACCGACAAGCTCGCCGACCTCGCCGGCGACGCGACCGACAACATCGTGTGTTCGGAAGCGGGCATGGCGCTCGAAAAGATGCCGGGCGGCAAGGCGTTCGAAGCGAAGTTCGAGAAGCGTTTCGGCCAGCCGATCCAGATCTACGCGCCGTTCACGTATGACGCGGTGTACATCATCGTCGACGCGATGAAGCGCGCCAACTCGACCGATCCGGCCAAGATCCTCGCCGCCATGCCGGCTACGGATTACAAGGGCGTGATTGGCGAGACGACCTTCGATTCGAAGGGCGACCTCAAGCACGGCGTGATCTCGCTGTACAACTACAAGGCCGGCAAGAAGTCGCTGCTCGACGTGGTGAAGATGTAAATCGTCACGCGTTCGACTTCATAGTTGCCGCAGTAGTTAAAGCCCGTGGGTTTTTGGACCCGCGGGCTTTTGTTTTGGAGGGCGCGCTTTACAAACGGCGCAAGCGTCAAATCCCCAGCCGCCTGAGCACTTTCGGCCCGGCGAACGCCACGAGCGCGGCGCACAGCGCGACCACCGCGAGCCCGACGGTGAGATTGGTCACCTGCGTGATGCCGCCGATCACGACCGGCCCGAACAACAGCCCGAAGTAAGCGATGCCCGCGACGTGCGCGAGGCCCTCGGCGGCGTGGATACCTTTCACGCGCGCGGCGGCGGCGAACAGCACCGGCATCATGTTCGCGAGGCCGAGTCCCATGAGCGTGAAGCCCGTGAGCGCGGCGAACGAATACGGCAGCAGCAGCGCGCCGATCATGCCGGCGCAGGCGAGCGAGGCGCTCGCGAACACGAGCTGCGGCGCGCCGAAGCGTGCGCGCACGGCGTCGCCGGCAAAGCGCGCGGCGGCCATGCCGCCCGAGAACGCGGCGTAGGCGGCGCTCGCCAGCGCCGGCGTCGAGAGCACGACGTCGCGCATATAGACCGTGGCCCAGTCGTACATCGCGCCTTCGGCGATCAGCGCGATCAGCGCGATGCCGCCCAGCGCCCACAGCGCGGGCGTGCGCCAGCGATTGCCGGTTTTGGCGTGCTCGCCGTGGGTGGCGTGCGGCACGTGCGGCAGCACGGCGGGGCACGACACGGCGAGCACGAGCGCGGCCGCCACGGAAGCCAGGAACAGATGCAGCGCGGGCGCCATGCCGTGCGCGAGCAGTGCGCCGCCGACGGCTGCGCCGGCCATGCCGCCCAGGCTGAACATGCCGTGCAGCGCCGACATGATCGGCTTGCCGACCGCTTCTTCGACGTCGCTCGCCTCGGCGTTCATGGCGACGTCGAGCGTGGCCATGCCCATGCCGAACGCCGCGAGCACGACGAGCAGCATCCAGTAGTACGGCACGACGAGAATCAGCGCGCCGCACACCGACATGGTGAGGCCGCCCGTGAGGCAGGCGCGGCGCGTGCCGACGCGCGCGATCCATCCGGCGATGGTTGTCATGGCCGCGATCGAGCCGCCCGCCACGGCGAAGAGCGCATAGGAAAGCAGGGCCGCGCTCAGGTGGAATTTGTCGCGCACCGTGGGCACGTGGACGCCCCAGGACGCGTACATCATCCCCGCGATAAAAAAGAGCGCCATGGTCGCGACGCGCGCGCGCTGGCGCGTGGCGGCGGGCAGCGCGCGATGAACGGCATGGGGCGGTTGTGCGAGGGACGAGTCGGGGAAGTGATCGGACACGGAAAATCCTGGGGTGGACAACAGCGAATCAGCTTTTTGAAAGGCGAGCGGAAATTCTAGCGAAGGCGCGCATGGGCTGCTTGCGGCCGCGTGGCCTGTTCTAATAGTGAGTGGGACCGCGCCGCGCCCATCGACCCGTCATCGATCGAGGACATCCCTTGAAGATCCCTGCTCACGCTCCGCTGCATCTGCTGCATCAGACCGCCACCGGCACGCTCGCCACCCACGCGCGCGAACCGCTTGGCTTTCCTTATCCGACGCTGCTGCCGTTCGTGCCCGATGCGCGCCACCGCCCGGTCATCCTTGTAAGCCGGCTTGCCGAGCACACGCGCAATCTGCAGGACGACTCGCGCGCGGGATTCCTCGTCGCGCAGATGAACGGCGACGATGTGCTGAGCGCGCCGCGCATGACGCTGCTCGGCCGGTTCGAGCCGAGCGGGCCCGAAGCTGGCGTGAACGCCGGAGTAGAAGCCGATTTTGACGCCGAGGCGCTCGCGCGCCGCTATCTCCGGTATCAGCCGGACGCCGCGCGTTATCTCGCGCTCGGCGATTTCACGTTCTGGACGATGCGCGTGGAGCGCCTGCGCTATATCGGCGGCTTTGGCGCGATGGGCTGGCTCGACGGCGCGGATCTCGACCCGCTCGATCCGCTTGCCGCCAACGAGGAAGAAGCGTTGATCCGCTTCTTCGAAACGCATCCGAAACGGCGCGACGGGCTCGCGCTACTGGGCGTGGACCGCTACGGCGCTGACCTCGGCATCGACGGCGTGCGCACACGCTATGTTTTCGAGGCACCGCAGAGCGACACGCAATCCTTGCATGCCGTGATAGCCGATTGCCTCGCACGGCATGCAAGCTGAGTATTTTTTCTATAAGGCGGCGGGCCTCGTTCGCTGCCTCTCGTGGCGCATTGCGCGATTTCGAGATAATACGTTGGTGCCGCCTGAAGTTCGCATGAGATGAAATGTTTTCGGTTTTTTTATCAATTAATTTTCATGACCTGCGAATTATGAGAGCGCGATTTATCTGAAAAATGGGATATTGGACGAAAATACCGATTTGCACGAAATGGCAGATCTGCGCGGCCTGGCGCGATGCTCCGCGATGCCTAATTCGGTTTAATTATTTCTATTGCTGTACGCTTTTCGCGACATTCGATTCTGTGTTAATCTCGCCTGCAAATTCCGAGGCAATTCACCTGTCAATGGGCATACTGACGCAAGATTGGTAGCCATTAATTAACAAACCACCAGGATACCTATGTCGTCCTACAAGGAACTCCTCGCTCAGCGAGAAAAGCTGGAGAAGCAGATTGAAGAGGCGAAGGCGCGTGAATATGCCGAAGTCCTCGACGAGATCAAGCAGAAAATGGCTGATTACGGCATTACGCTGGCCGAACTCGGCGGCGGCCGCGCAGCAGGCAAGGGCGCCAAGGCAGCCAGCCGCTCGCGCGCAAGCGTCGCGCCGAAATACCGTGACCCTGAAAGCGGCAGCACGTGGTCGGGCCGTGGCAAGCCGCCGCGCTGGATTGCCGGCAAGGACCGCGACGATTTCCTGATTCAGAAGTAATTAATCACCTTCTGGCATTCGGGCGATGGGCCTTGCGGCCCGCAAAGCGAAAAAGCCGCGCCGTCACGGGGCAAGCGCGGCTTTTTTGTTGCTCTCTTACTGATGCCTTTCCAATGCCTTGCGGCATTGTTCCTCTTGCGTAAACGCGAATACGAGGTGTTCTCGTAATCGGCTGATTTAAAAGAAGATTCCAGGGGTATCTCCAATTGGTCATGGTAGGGCCATTACAATGGCGGCTATTCCACGCTCGCGCTTTGTAATGCATGTCCACCACCACCGCCATATCATCATCGGATAAACAGCGCGTTGCGCGCAAGACCACGTTTGTGAGCGTCGGCGTCAATTCGGTGCTGGTCGTGCTGCAAATCGCGGTTGGCGTGTTTGCGCATTCACAGGCCTTGATCGCCGACGGCATCCATTCGCTCTCCGATCTCGTCTCCGATTTCGTCGTGCTGCTTGCGAACCGCCATAGCGGCGCAAAGCCGGACGCCGATCACAATTACGGCCACAGCCGTTATGAAACGGTGGCCTCATTATTTCTCGGCGCATTGCTGATTGCCGTGGGCGTGGGCATGCTCGCGCGCGCCGGCACGCGCATCGCCAATCTCGGCGACATTCCGCCGGTTCACGCGAGCGCGCTTGCGGTGGCCGTGCTCGTGCTCGTTTCCAAGGAGGCGCTGTTTCGCTACATGCTGCGCGAGGCGCAGCGCGTGCGCTCGGCCATGCTGATCGCCAACGCGTGGCATGCGCGCTCCGACGCGGCATCGTCGCTCGTGGTCGCCATTGGCATTGTGGGCAGCCTCATGGGCGTGCGGCTGCTCGATCCGATCGCGGCGGCCATCGTCGGCTTCATGGTCGCGCGCATGGGTTGGGTGTTCGGCTGGGACGCGCTCCAGGATCTCTCCGATCGCGCGCTCGACGAAACCACCACCGCCGACTTGCGCGCCACGCTGGTGGGCACGCCCGGCGTGCTCGACGTGCACGAACTGCGCACGCGCAAGACTGGCGACCTCGCGCTCGTGGATGCGCATATTCTCGTCGATCCGCTGATCTCGGTTTCGGAAGGGCACTACATTGCGGAGATGGCGCGCGCGCGCCTGCTCAAGGACCCGCGCGTGCTCGACGCGCTGATCCACGTCGATCCCGAGGACGACATGCACGTGCGCTCGGTCGCGAACCTGCCGCCGCGCAGCGAAGTCGCGAGTGCGCTGCGCGAGGCGCTTGCGGCGCACGGCGTGCGCGTGGAGGCGGTCACGCTTCACTACCTGAGCACGGGCCTCGAAATCCAGGTCGTGCTGGCGGCGCACAGCGAAGCGGGACGTATCGACGGCATCGACATGCAGGCGCTCGCGCGCAAGCTCGGCGCGAGCAAGGTGGAAGCGGTGCAGGCCGCGACGCCGATGAAAGCGCCGACGCCAGGTCCGGGACCGGCGGGCGCGTAGTACCGCGGCCGCCAGCCGCGCCGGAGCGAGGCTTAAAGGATCAACCGCTCACAGCGGCAATTGCGTATCGAACTTGATTTCCCGCAGCACGACGCTCGTGCGCACCTGCGCGACCGCCGGAATGCGGAAGATGCGTTCGTGCAGGAAGGTGTCGTAAGCCTTGATGTCCGGCGCAACGATCTTGAGGATGTAATCCGATTCGCCGGTCGTGCTGTAGCACTCGGTCACTTCGGGGCAGGTGGCGATCTCGCGCTCGAACGCCTCCACGCCGCCTTCGGTGTGCCGCGTGAGATGAATATGCGCGAGCGCGCAGACGTGCAAGCCGAGCTTCTCGCGATCGAGCAGCGCCGTGTAGCGCTGGATCACGCCCGACTGCTCCATGTCCTTGATGCGCCGCCAGCACGGCGTGCTGGAGAGGCCCACCTGATCGGAGATTTCCTGCACCGAGCGGCGCGCGTCGAGCTGCAAAAGACGCAGGATCTTTTGAGAGAACGTATCGAGTGTCAAATGCGCCTCCATGTGCGTCGCCGTATTTCCGAATGTTAGAGGCCGGAAAAACGAAACGCAATGCAAACCGCGCTTGACGAGGGAGATTCCCTAATTTGATGCTCAGATGGTGGCTTTCCGCCCCGAGGTGTCCCCATCATCGAGAGCGGAGGCGGTTGCCAGCGCCGCCTGCTGCGCGCGCAGATCGGCGAGCATGTTGCAGAACAGCGCGCCTTGCTCGATGGCGTCGTCGAGCGCGACGTGGGTGTGCGGGTGGTCGTCGAACCAGTGCTTCGGAAAGCGCGGCTTGATGCACTTGCGGTACGGCAGGCCCGTCATGGCGAACGCGAGCGTCTTGATGTCGAGCGCCGACCACGAGAATGGGCAGCGCCCCGCGAAGCGCATCATGTACCAGAACATGAAGGTGAAATCGAAGCCTGCCGGCATGGCCACGAACACGGGCTTGCCGGGCAGCGCCTCCACCCACTCCACATAGGCATTGAGCGCTTCGGCCGGGTCCTGCAGATCCTTGCGGCACGCGGCCCATGCGTCGGGCTGCGTTTCCCACCACGCGGCCTGCACCGGATGCGGCGCCGCGCCTTCGAGCGTGGCGAGATTCGCCGAGAAGGTCGCGATCAAACGCTTGTCGGCGGTGTAGGCCGCCGACGCGAAGCTCAGCATCGAGTGCGGTCCGGGGATGGGGCCGTCGGCCTCGACGTCGGTGCTGACGTAGATCTCTTCAATGGCGGTTTGATTCGCTGGAGTCATGAGCTGGATTCGATAACAGGTTCTACGCGTGCTGGCGAACTCGGCTCGGCGCTCAACCCCAAGGGGCCTGGCTCGCGCCGCCCGAAACGCCAGGCACGCTGTCTGCTACATAGGGATTCGTGCGGCGCTCCTCGCCGAAAGTCGAAACCGGACCGTGGCCCGGCACGAACGTGACTTCGTTGCCGAGCGGCCAAAGCTTCTCGCGGATCGAGCGGATCAGGTCCGCGTGATTGCCACGCGGAAAGTCGGTGCGCCCGATCGAGCCCGCGAACAGCACATCGCCCACCAGCGCGAGGTCATGCTTGCGGCTGAAGAACACGACGTGTCCAGGCGTGTGGCCGGGACAGTGGTAGACCTCCAGCTCCTCACCTCCAAACTGCACGGTGTCGCCGTCCGCGAGCCAGCGGTCGGGCTCGAACGCCTGCGCGTGGCCAAAGCCGAAGCGCTCGCTTTGCTGCGGCAACTGATCGATCCAGAAACGCTCGTCCTCATGCGGGCCGAAGATCGGCACGCCGAACTTCTCGGCGAGTTCCTTCGCACCCGCGCAGTGATCGAGATGGCCGTGCGTGAGCAGCACCTTTTCGAGCTGCACGCCCTGGCGCTCGATCTCGGCCTCGATGCGATCGAGGTCGCCGCCCGGATCGACCACGGCGGCACGCCGCGTTGCCTCGCAGACGAGAAGCGAACTGTTTTGCTGGAACGGCGTGACGGGAATCAGCGTGACTTTCATGCGTGCGGCTCTTGGATGACGTGTGTTGCGTGGACCTGGACCAGGCCAAAGACCCGATTGTACCGGGGCGCGCAAGACGCCGCCGGGGCTTGCTGGAGGGCATCTGGCAGCCTTGTCAGACAAGGCCATCGGATGAGTAGGACAAACGGCTTTGTTACATCAATAGTGAAAAATCATGGAGTTTTCTACCCGGCAAGGATGGCAAGAATTACTTTTAGGTATAATGCGGTCCATCAAGCACGTTACGCGTGCATTCACTGGGCGATGCGACCCGCGGTTTAAAACGGGTCTCGATGCATCGCCGTCAAGCAGTGCCGTCAAGAAAGGCTGGCTAAACAGGCTGCCTTACAAGATGGCAAATCAGGTGCCGATCCGTTCGGCACCGCACGTCTTGCCCAGCCAGGTGCTACGCGCCTG
Organism: Paraburkholderia sacchari; assembly: GCF_000785435.2. Taxonomy (GTDB): domain Bacteria; phylum Pseudomonadota; class Gammaproteobacteria; order Burkholderiales; family Burkholderiaceae; genus Paraburkholderia; species Paraburkholderia sacchari. The sequence continues at coordinate 397,003 of NZ_JTDB02000002.1, forward strand.
CCACGGCCTTGCTGCCGTGACGCTGGGTGGGGCCTACGCCGCCGTTCCTGTGCGCCGTGTGTTACCGGCGCGCCTGAACGTGTACATCGCGTTCGATGGCGGCATGTGGGGTCTGGTCAGGCTGCCGGGGACAGGCTGCGCCAGACGTGAAAGAAAACCAGCGGTTAGCGGCATATGGGGCTGCATCCGGGTATTGGCATTCGCTCGCCTTTTTTCATCGATCGGCGGGAGGGGTGTTCTTTTGCCTGCGACCGCCGGAGTCATCCACGAACGCGCAACCAAGGCGCGGGACGGCTCCGAAACACGATGGCTAACTTATGAAATTCGGACTTTCTCGACGACGACTCGGGAGTCTCGCAGCCGTGTCCGTGCTGGCCGGTTGTGCCATGCCGCCTGGTCCGCAGGACCACGCGCAGGGCAACTCGCTCAGCACCAAGGACGCGCACACGGCGTTCGCCGCTCCGCAGAGCTACGGCTCCGCGTTCGGCTCGCTGCCTGCAGCAGGCGCTGGCAAGGACAACTCGCTTGCCGACGCACAACCGATCGACGGCAACACGCCTGACGTCGGCTCGTTCCACCAGACCGGCCGCGCCTCGTGGTACGGCCGCGCGTTCCATGGCCGCAAGACCGCGAGCGGCGAACGCTTCGACATGAAGGCGCTGACCGCCGCGCACCGCACGCTGCCGCTCGGCTCCTATGTACGCGTGAGCGTGCCCGCCACCTCGAAGTCGGTCGTGGTGAAGATCAACGACCGCGGACCGTACGCGCGTGGCCGCGTTCTCGACCTGTCCTTTGCGGCGGCGAAGGTGCTGGGCCTCCAGCATGCGGGCACCGCGAAGGTGAACATCGAAGGCCTCTCGCGCCAGGAAGCGAAGGCCGCGCAAGCCGAAATGCTGGCGGCAAACTCGACCACCAACTGAGCTTCGCCACGCTGAGGTTGCAAACATGAAGGGCCGTGTCGATCAATCGACGCGGCCCTTCGGTTTTTCTGACGGTTATCGGCGCGTAGTTGTCGACGCGCAGTTGGCGTCAGTTGGCGTCTTCCTCAGCTTCCTCATCTCCGCCTTCGTTCTTCAGCTCCAGCGCACGCGCGTAGAGCGCGTTGCGCGACGCGCCCGTAAGCGCCGCCGCGATCTTCGCCGCGCCCTTTACCGGCACCTCTTCCAGCAGCACACGCAGCAGCGCATCGTGATCGGCGTCGCCAGGCGATCGCGCGCTCGCACCTTCCACGGCCAGCACGAACTCACCGCGTTGACGATTGGCATCGGCGGCCAGCCACGCTGGCCCTTCGGCCAGGGTGCCGCACCAGAGCGCCTCGTGTAGCTTCGTCAACTCGCGGGCGATCAGCAGACGCCGCGCGGGGCCGAACGCATCGGCTAGCGCCTGCACGGTATCGACAATGCGATGCGGCGCTTCGTAGAACACCATCGCATGCGCATGCGTCCCGAGCGCTTGCAACGCGGCCGCGCGTTGCTTGGGCTTCGAAGGCAGAAAGCCGAGGAACGTGAAGGTCGCGACCCAGTCGCCGGCTGCGGAAAGCGCAGTGGCCAGCGCGCTCGCGCCCGGCAGCGGCACGACCTGGAAACCGGCGGCGCGCACCGCATCCACGAGCTTCGCGCCGGGGTCCGAGATGCCGGGCGTACCCGCGTCCGAGACGCAGGCCACGCGCTCGCCCGCGCGCAGATGCTCGATCACGCGCAGCGCCGCTTCGCGCTCGTTGTGTTCGTGCACGGCGACGAGCGGCTTCGAAATGCCATAGCGCGCGAGCAGTTGGCCCGTGTTGCGCGTGTCCTCGGCGGCGATGCGATCGACGAGGCCGAGCACATGCAGCGCGCGCAAGGTGATGTCGGCCGTATTGCCGATGGGCGTCGCCACGACATACAGCGTGGCGGCGGGATATTGCTGGGCTTGGGCGAGTTCGAGGAGGGACGTCATGACACGGAACGCGCGAACGCAAGAAAAGAGGCCGTCATTGTGCCATGTGGGGGACGGCGCGGCGGCGCAGGACACGCGGCAGCGCGAGGGCGGCAGACGCGTCTCGCGCACGCGTGCAGGCGCGGATGAGCCGGTGAGTCCACATCGCGACAACTTTTACGCGCAAGGCCGGTCCAATGCCTCACGCCGTGAGGCAGGCGCGCGCTTTGAATCGCACGCACTCGCTTTTTTGCAGCGTCAGCGCCTCGTGCTGGTTGCGCGCAACGTGCATTGCCGTGGCGGCGAACTGGACCTGGTGATGCGCGATCGCGACGGCACGCTCGTTTTCGTGGAAGTGCGCGCACGCACGCGGCACGGCTATGGCGGCGCGGCGGCGAGCGTGGGCTGGCACAAGCAGCAGCGCATCTTGCGCGCGGCGCGCTATTACCTGGCAGGCCTCGCGATGAATGCGCATGCACGCGAGGCGTTGCCGACGGCGTGCCGCTTCGACGTGGTGACGTTCGACGGCGGACGTCTCGCGTGGCTGCGCGACGCGTTTCGCGAAGACGGACGTTGAGCGCGCGAAGCGCAAGCCGATGTGGATGTGCGCAGACGCCTGCATGCGCAAAAACGGCATGAAAAACGCGTGCGGAAAAGAACGCCGGAAGAGAACGAGCGTGAGTGCGCTAAACTTGCGGCACGCCGCAATCACGCGGAATATTCGCGATACCCGCAGTACAGATTAGAGAGTCGATGTCCGTCGAACGAATTCAACAGCACTTTCGCGACAGCGCAGCAGTCAAGCTCGCCGCGATGGAAGCCCTGGCCGTGCCGATTGCCGCCGCGGTCGACACGATGTTCGCCGCGCTGGCGAACGGCAACAAAATACTCGCATGCGGCAACGGCGGCTCGGCCGCCGACGCCCAGCACTTCGCCGCCGAACTGATCGGCCGCTTCGAGCGCGAACGCCCGAGCCTGCCCGCGCTCGCGCTCACGACCGATGCCTCCGTGCTCACGGCGCTGGCGAACGACTACGCGTACGACCAGGTGTTCGCGAGACAAGTGCGCGCGCTCGGCCAGCCCGGCGATGTGCTGCTTGCCATCACGACCTCGGGCAACTCGGCCAACGTGCTGGCCGCCATCGAAGTTGCGCACGAGCGCGAAATGATCGTGATTGCGCTGACCGGCAAAGGCGGCGGCATGGTCAACGACGCGCTCGCCGACACCGACATCCACCTGAGCGTGCCGTCCGACCGGACCGCGCGCATCCAGGAAGTACACCTGCTAACGATCCACTGCCTGTGCGATGGCATCGACGCGATGCTGCTGGGCGAAGACTGACCGCGAAGGACGAAGGAGAGGGAGTTGATGAGCAGAAACAGCAAGATGCGCGCGCTGGCCCGGACCACGCTGACGATCGGCTTCGCAGCCTCGCTGTGCGCGAGCCTGCAGGGTTGCTTCCTCGCCGTCGCGGGCGCGGCGGCGGGCGGCACCGCGCTGGTGGCGACCGACCGGCGCACCGTGGGCTCTCAGACCGAAGACCGCGAGATCCAGGTGAAGGCGCTCTCGAACCTGAGCAGCGGCCTGCCCGACAGCTCGCACGTGAACGTGGCCGTGTTCAACCAGCGCGTGCTGATAACGGGCGAAGTACCCGACGAAGCATCGAAGCAGAAAGCCGAAACCATCGTGCGTGGCGTCGCGAACGTGGGATCGGTCATCAACGAACTGGCGGTGCAGCCGGCGAGCTCGTTCTCGTCGCGCGCCAACGACTCGTATCTTGAAGGGCGCGTGAAGAGCGAGCTGGTGGCCTATAAGGACATCTCGGCGAATAACTTCAAGGTGGTGAGCGAGCGCGGCATTATCTATTTGATGGGGCTCGTGACTACGCAGGAAGGCAATATTGGCGCGAACGCGGCGAGCACGGTGCCTGGCGTGATGCAGGTGGTGAAGTGCTATCAGTACATTCAGCCGGCGCAGGCGGCTGCGGCGAATGCGTCGGGTAGCGGGACTGGTGCGGCTACGGCGCCGGTGAGTGCGGCAGATGCGCCGACTGTGGGCGCGGTGCCGGATTCGGGCGTGAGCTCCCAGCCGCTCGATGTGCAATCGCCCGCGCCGGTGAAGGATTCTGCGCCGGTGCATCCGGGTAGCAATGGGAAGACGATGTGATGGTGATGCGTTCTTTTGTTGTGCCTGGGCGGTGGGTTGCTGGGGTGGTGGCGCTTGCTGCTGGCGTTGCTGGAGGGGCTCCGGCTTTTGCTGCTGATGCGGCGGTGGGCAATGGGGCCGTGGTTGCGCGGTCCAATGCCTGCATGGGGTGTCATACGGTGGATCGGAAGCTTGTGGGGCCTTCGTTTAAGGATATTGCTGCCAAGTACAAGGGCGATGCCGGGGCGCAGGCCAAGCTTGAGAAGAAGGTAAGGGATGGGGGCGCTGGGGTTTGGGGCGCGGTTCCTATGCCTGCGCATCCGCGGATGAGTGCGGGGGATGTGAAGGATGTGGTGGCTTGGGTTTTGGCTGGGGCGCCGGATGCTTCTGCTGCCAAGTAATGCGGGCATTTTCGCGGGCTTTTGAGGTTGAGGTCGCGCAATTTTGGTGCTTGGCACAACCGGAAATTGCTGTGCTAGAATCATTTGGATAGTGGGGCGGTAGCTCAGCTGGGAGAGCGTCGCGTTCGCAATGCGAAGGTCGGGAGTTCGATCCTCCTCCGCTCCACCATCCGATGTTCCAGGTAGTTCCAAGGTATTCCCGAAACCCCGCGTCCCGTAAGGCTCGCGGGGTTTTTGTTTCCACTTTGGGATCATGGTTTCCGTTGACAGCCGGGGGCCTTTCGGCGCAGGTTTGGGGGCATGGCGCTCATTTTTGAGCCCGCCAGAAATTTAGGCCCCCACGCTACGGGAGGTGTCCCATGCCTCTTACCGATCTTGAAGTTCGCCGGGCTGCCGCACAGGAGAAGACGTACCGGGTCTCCGACGGCCGCGGCATGTATCTCGAGATTTCTCCGTCAGGCGGGAAATATTGGCGACTCAAATACCGATTCAACGACCGCGAGCGGAAGCTGGCGTTGGGCGTCTATCCGGATGTCACGCTCGCCCACGCGCGCAGAAAGCGCGACGAGGCTCGTGCGTTGCTGGCCGATGGCATCGACCCTGGTCAGGCCAAGAAGGACAAGAAACGGTTGGCGCGGCTCAACGCGGCCACGACCTTCGAGGCCGTCGCGCTCGAGTGGTTCGAGCAGCAGGTACCCGGCTGGGCACCGAGCCACTCCGAGAAGATCATGGGGCGGCTGAAGAAGGACCTGTTTCCATGGCTTGGATCACGTCCCATCGCCGACATCAGTCCGCCCGAAGTGCTCGAAGTGCTGCGCCGTGCCGAGAAGCGCGGTGCTCACGACACTGCACACCGGCTCCAGCAGAACTGCGGCCAGATCTTTCGCTACGCCGTGGTGACGGGGCGCGCAATGCGCGACGTCAGTGCCGACTTACGCGGCGCGCTGCGACCGAACAAGCATACCCACTTCGCCTCGATTACGGATCCCGAGAAGGTCGGCGAGATGCTGCGCGCCTTCGATAGCTTTTCCGGGACACTGGTCGTACGCGCGGCGCTGCAACTTGCGCCGTTGCTCTTCGTACGACCTGGCGAGTTGAGGCAGGCCGAGTGGGCCCAGATTGATCTGGAACGGTGCGAATGGCGCTATACCGTCTCCAAGACGAAGACCGAGCATCTTGTACCCCTGGCTACGCAGGCGGTGGATATCCTGAAAGAACTGCAGGCGCTGACGGGAAAATGGCGTTACGTCTTTACAGGTCGCGATCGCAGAAAGCCCATGAGCGGGGCGGCGATCAACGCTGCGCTACAACGTCTAGGCTTCGACACGAAAACCGAAATCACCGGCCACGGATTCCGGGCCATGGCTCGGACCATTCTGCACGAGCGGCTTCGGTTTCCGGCCGAAGTCATCGAACACCAGTTGGCCCATCGAGTTCCCGACTCGCTCGGCAGCGCCTATAACCGGACCCGGTTCATCGACGACCGCGTTGCGATGATGCAGGCGTGGGCGGACAATCTCGATCGACTGAAAGCAGGGGCGGAGGTCGGGCCGATCCGGCCGCGGGTTTTTTGAGGCGAAGTTTCTGGCGGGCCGAGTTCTTGGTCAGCGCTTAGTTCAGAACTCCCTTCCTGGGGATACAGGCGCACGGACGCCCGTTGAAAGTAGATACTGTGCAATCGGCGGCCCCAAGGTAAATTTCTGCGCAGGACATAGATCTTTTTGTTGCTACCCGTCTACACATGAATCACGCGACGTTCTCGCGTCGTCGGGTTGCGTTTAGGCGCGTTTTGATGGCGTCCATAGCGCTGATCCGTTTGCATCGCTGTCGGGTTCAAAGGTCTTCGATATCAGGTCTGATTTGGAAGCCGAACGTATCTTGAATACCCGTCGAACTGGGTTTGTTGTTTTCGCGCTCCCGTTTTGCCTGACGTGCCAAGCTGGTTTGCTGAACAACTGCGCGCTTTGCCGAAGGGTTGCGGGAAGTACTCGTGCGACCGCCAGCCCCGGGTGCGCCGTCCAGTCGACGACCGGTTCCCCGTCGCTTCTTCGCTTCCTGCAGTGCGTATCGAAGTGCACTGGCCGTCACATCGATACCCGCCTGCTTCGCTTGCTCTATCAGTTGCTCGACCGAGTAACCTTTGGCGCGAGCCGAGTCAATATGGACGCGCACGTTTGGCATCGCATCCCGCACAGTGATGCGTTGCTCCGAAGGTGGTTTTTCCGGTAGCGCATCGAGCAGTCGGACGAACTCATCCCATTGGGCTTTCGTGAACATTTTCGGCGCAGGCATGATGACCCTCCGTTGCCATCAGGCGATCGGGTGTTTCTAAACGATCCTGCATGCCGTTGGCCAGCACGTCAACGCCGTGCTCGTGAGAGTTGTAGACGTCAGCGGTGCGCCTTGGACGGCAATGAAACACCTGGGAACAACGTATTTTTTCCGGTCAGTGGCGGAGGAACAACGTTGGCAATCGCAGCATGCTATTTCGAACCGTTGCCCTTGGATTTCGATGAGGTGGCGTAGCCATCGAGTGGACATGCCGCACTCGGTAGCACAGAACTTATTCGCGGATGGTTGTCGTATCGAATACGATTGTGCCGCAGCTTTTCATTTGATGCGATCATTCTTCGCGGCGTATTCGGCGCAGTTCCTTGCATAACTGCGTCGCATCTAGCTACCGAAGGCAAACGCACTCACATTCTTTCCACGAAACCGGCGATCCCGTTCTGCGGTAGGTCGGTAGCGTTTGACGCCCCTCTGGCGAACGTTTCAAATTGCGCTATGAAAATAGAAGGAAATCGAGGTATTGCAGGATAGGCTAGCGCCGGTTTTGGGCGCCGTCCACTCGTCGAGCTGCTTTTGCGTATGGCTGGCCAAGCATCGTTGTGCAACGGTCGTTGCCCCAAAATCACTAGGGACGGGCGTTACTGAAATGGCATTGTGGGGAGCAACTTTGTTTCAACACGTAGAAGTAGACGTTGTGAAAGCTGTACTTGACTAATGCGACGCACTGCATTTTCTGAACGTTGGGCCTGATCGGTTTCCTTGGCAAAGCCAGACGCGTCCTCCATCGAGTTCCAAGCCATAAACATGCGGCGCGAAGGCTGGAGTCGTTGTCCGGAAGCTTAGGTACGGATCGATGTGCCAACATCAGATTCTTGTGTGCGGACGAGAATATGAATGATGAAGTCAACGACTTCGACCGGCTTGTATACGATCCCCAGACGTTCGGTCATCTTCGGGAAGGCGTTGCGGAAGAACTTGTCGTATAACCCCACGACGATCTTCTGCTTGCTCGCCGCGTTGTCGATACTTTCCGCCCGCATTTTCACGCTCTCGTAGAACCGTTCGAGCGTGTCGGCTTCTTTATCCAACCGGTGACTTCTACGATGATCGTGAAACGGTGCTGGCATTGCTTCGAGAGAAGAGCCTGCATTGGCTGACGAAGACCGCACAGCAGACGATGAGTAGTGACGGTCAGGCTCGGTCGCAAGCGGTTAGCCCCAAAGTTACCCCCACGACGTACGCCCTGCCGCTCAAGCAAAACAACGATGTGGAACCGGTGGGCCTTTCAACGGCCCCCGGTTCCGTGAACATTCCGGAAAATCCCAGTCTCCCGTCAAGGCTGCAGAGGCAATCCGAGCTCCTTCAGGAAGGTGTTGTGCTTGTCCTTCGCCTTCGTGATTTCCTTCTCGATGGCAACCAGTTGCCGATGCACCGCCTTTAGATCGACCTCGTCTTCCGCAACCGCCGTACTGACGTAACGCGAGATGTTCAGGTTGAAATCGTTCTGCTCGATTTCCTCCATGCCCACCCTTCGCGAGTAGCGCGGCTCTTCCTTGCGGTACCGATATGTGTTGATGATCCTGTCGATATGCTCGGGCCGCAGCTGGTTCTGACGCTTACCTTTCTCGAAGTGCTCAGCCGCATTAATGAAAAGCACGTCGTCCGGTTTCTTGCACTTTTTCAGAACGAGGATGCAGACCGGAATACCTGTCGAATAAAACAGGTTCGCCGGCAGCCCGATCACGGTGTCGATGTGCCCATCGTCCAACAGTTTGCGTCGGATGCGCTCTTCCGCCCCTCCGCGGAAGAGCACGCCGTGCGGCAGGATGATCGACATCACGCCGTCGTCCTTCAGATAGTGCAGCCCATGCAACAGAAAGGCAAAGTCGGCCGCACTCTTGGGCGCGACGCCGTGGTTCTTGAAGCGCGCATCCTCACTCATCGCTTCGCTTGGCTCCCAGCGATAGCTAAACGGCGGGTTAGCCACCACCGCGTCGAACTGTGGCTTCTTTGCGGGGTTCGTCTCGCGCAGAAAATCCCAATCGTTCGTGAGTGTGTCGCCGTGATAGATCTCGAACTCCGTGTCCTTCACCCCGTGCAGCAGCATGTTCATGCGCGCCAGGTTGTAGGTTGTGATGTTCTTCTCCAGTCCGTAGATCTTGCCGATCGTCCCGCCCGCATCCTTCATGCGATGACGCACATTGAGGAGGAGTGAGCCGGACCCGCAGGCGAAATCGAATACGCTGTCCAGCTTGGTCCGATTGCCCGTTTTGGGCTCTTGGCTGTCGAGCGTGACGATGCCAGACAAGATGCTTGAGATCTGCTGCGGCGTGTAAAACTCCCCAGCCTTTTTGCCTGACCCTGCCGCGAACTGCCCAATAAGGTATTCATACGCATCGCCGAGGGCATCGGTGTTGGTCGAGAAGAGTGCGATGCCGCGCGCGATTTCCGAGATGATCGAGCAGAGCTTGGCGTTTCGGTCGGCGTACTTTCGTCCGAGCTTGTCTGAGGCGAGGTTGATCTCCGAGAAGAGCCCCTGGAAGTTGCTCTGGAACGATTCTTCCTCGATGTACTTGAACCCCTTCTGGAGCGAGTTGAGCAACTCGTCGCTTTGTGTCCTGGCTAAGTGGACGATACTGCCCCAGAGGTACTCGGGCTTGATGACATAGTGAACCTTGCGTCGCATCTGCTTCTCGAACTCGGCCACGTCATCCGGATTTTCCTCATACCATACCGCCAGCGGCGGCGTCCCTTCAGCGCTCTCCAGCTTCGGATAGTCCGTCCCCAACTCCTTCTTCGCTGCCAGCTCGTAGTTGCCCGAAAGGTAACGCAGGAAGAGGAACGACAACATGTAGTCACGGAAGTCGTCCGCGTTCATCGCCCCTCGCAACTGGTCTGCGATATTCCAGAGCGTCTTACCAAGTTGTTTCTGATCTTGTTCTGTCATGAATCACTCTGCGTGCAATACGAAGTTGTACTTTTCCTGAAGCTTGGTCAAAACAGTCTCAAACATACGGCGTCGGTCAGGCACCAGATGATCCGACTCGTAGTAATAGACCCTTTTATGCGAGAGGGTATTAATGATGTCCGCCGTGTCGTTCGCGTCGTCGATGCCAATCTGTCCGAGCACATAACCAAACTGTCCCTTTCCGAGAAACGATGCGACGTTCTCCAGCACCTGTCGCAGCAATGCGAAGTGGTAGGACCGTAGGTCGTTTGCCTTCGTGGCCTTATCCAGGATCTGAAGCAATCTCAGGTGATACAGGTGCACATCGTCCTTGTCCTTTTCTAGGGACAAATCGCCCGATTTGCCACTCAGAATGCAAATCTTCACCAGTTTCTCGAACCTCTGACGCTGGTCCCCCTTCCTAAGCCAACCGCTGAGGATCGAGTAGAGCCCTGCATGATGGGTGGTAATGATGATCTTCCGGCGCTTGTAGTGTTTCTCGATCAGCTCGAAAAGGGTTTCGGCCGTGATAAAAATGTGGTGGTCATCCAAGCTGGATACAGGGTCGTCGATAAAGAAGTGGTTCGACTGCTCATCTGCCCATCCCTCGACCTCGAAAAGCGCAAGAAAAAAACACCAGACGAAGATGCGTTCTTCTCCTCGCGATATCTTGATCGGCGGCTGCGGCACATCTGGATTCTGATTTGGGATAAAGAACGAAATTGATTCAATCCCTTTTTCTGGGTCATCGTCGTGCAATTTCAGCTCAAAGCCGAACTTGGGCTTATAGACATTCAGCTTGTCGCGGATGTTGTCCTCAGTCAGCAATGCATGAAACTTGCTCAGACTGCTGGGAAGAACGGTGAGCCGTACGTTGGCTCCATCGTTATCTTCATCGTTGTCCCAAACAAAAAGGTCTTCGCTGAATGCATTGTAGTAGACGCCCATATGCCTGCCGTCGTCTAGCTTGGTCGCATTCTTGAAAGCTACGGACAGTTGCGTCTTCCCCGTCGCATTGAACGCGTAGGCAAGAATGATTCGCGCATCATCATCTCTCAGCGATTGGGCAATCTCGTCCAGCTTCACAGGCGCTCCTCCTGCGACGGGAACAACCGCTGCATGAGCCCATTCTTGTAGGCCCTCAAGGCATCAAGCCTTTCGGACTCGGCAGGGATTAAGCCGTCAAGGGAGTAGAGACAGTCAGCGATTTTGCGCTGTTCTGCAGGCCGCGGAAGCATTACGTCAAGTGCCATCAATTCATCTGTGTTGAGTCGCCCCGTACCGTGACCGGCCAAGTCAACCATGCGGAGTAGACGCCGTTTGTTTCCCTGCAGCAGATACGGGAGAAAGTACTCGCCGAGATCTCCTTTCGGTCGGAGAGCCTTTACATCTTGGTTGAAGCTCATCTCACGTCTAAGAATGCAAATTGGTACATCGTTGAGCAAGGTCATGCCGCGAGTCAGCATCAACACCGTGCCCGCTGGCACCCGCTTCGCTCCATCGCGAACAGCTGCAGCCGTGATGTGATCTTCGGTGTCCTCCAGGAATAACCGCTTCATGTCTTTAGCGGACACCCATGGGATAGTGCCATTCCAATACTCAGGATTTGCCTTCGACGGAGTGCCACCTGAGCGGAAGTCCACAAGCTGTCCCAAAGTCGTTTCCTGCCACGCGGGCGCATCACGGAACTCGGGGAAGCGAACGCGGGGCAGCGTTTCGCCTTCTCGGGGAAACAATTGTCGCATTAGGCCACGTTTGTGAGCCTTCAACGCCTCCACTTTCCGTGCTTGGGCGCGAATCACCTCGTCGAGCGAGCTCAAACAATCAGCGATCTTTTTTTGCTCGGCCGACCTCGGTGGTAACGAAAACCTGACGCTGAAGAACTCGTCAGGCCTGATGTTGAGTAAGCCATCGCTTCGAGCACCGCTAGTTAGAAACTTGGCTAGCTGTTGACCGTGCGCGTTTTTCTCGAACAGTCCCTCTAAGAAGCCGGGGGCATTTCCGGCCCTGAGCCGGAAGCAGATAAAGGCGTTCGATGCCGCTGCTTCTTCGAATTCTTTGAGCCGATAGACGCATCCCTGAGGGTAAAGGTTAGAGTTTCCCTTGTTGTAGGCAAAATCGCCGCGCCTCATATGGAAATAATTCTTGTACTGGGCGCCCGAGATATCGCGACCAAACTTCTCCACCTGTGAGACAAACCCGCGGCCCGCAGTGATGCTAACTGGCGTTAGCTGAGTATCCCCGACCTTTTCGACGATCCGGTCACTGAGATCACTCAATGGCTTCGCTTCCCAGGATCCGTCGCCGCGAAACTCCGGAAATCGCAGCTTCGGCGTCACCGTTGATTTGGTGTTTTTCTTCATCGCTTATTCCTCGTAAGCCTTGAGCCCGGAGATATCGCGGCCGCCGGTGCGCTTCTTTAGCAGCGGTATAAGATCGGACATGAGTGCCAGTTCCTTCTGAGTGCGTGCTTTCCAGCCGAGTTCGAGCGGCGCGAGAAGTTCGGTTAGTTGCTCGCCGTCGAAGATCTTGCGGCTGAGGATGTCGTCGACGAAGGCCTGAAGCGACGCTGCAGGCAAGCCGTGTTTAGCAGCGAAGTTTGCGAGCTCACGGGAGGCCTTTTGGTCCTTGAACCGCTGGTAGCCCGCGCGAATGGCGGACTCATCGAGGCCTTCGCCGGCCTTGAGGCCGCGGACGTATTCGGTGATGTCTTCGCGCTCATCGAGGAACTTTGAGTCGGCCCCGATTAGACCGATCAGCTCGTCGCGGCTCATCGTCGCCTTGCCCGGCAAACTTGCGGAAAAGTCGGTGATGAGCTTCATGATGTAGTCATAGTCGATGGTGGCCGAAGCAAAGAGGACAAACTCGAAATCGAGCTGATTGACCTCCTCGCTCTTCTGATCCCCCGGCTTGTTCTGTTGTGTTTTGAGCCACCGTGCGGTCTCGAGGTAGACGCCCCGGAAAGCGTTCAGCTCGTCCTTGGGCAGCACAGCCTGGATCGCCTGTTTCTGCTCGGCGGTAAGATCAGTGTACTGGTCGAGCTGGGTCTGCAGCTTCTGCACTCTCTTGAAATAGTTCACAAAGCCCACAAGGGCATTGTCGCCCGTGAGGTTGGCGACGTCTTCGGGCTTCCCGGAGAGGCCTTGCGACTTCATGAAGCTGTCGAGCTCTTCCTTTGCAGCTTTAAGCTTGTCGATGACAACGGGTGCCTTTTCGACAAGCCAGATCTCGCGAGCTTTCTCGATTTTCTTCCCGGAAAAGAGCGCGATCGCAGAGTCGACCGCATCCTGCTGGCCGCGGAAGTCGAGAATGTGGCCGTAGGGCTTCGTGTCGTTCAGCAAGCGGTTGGTGCGGCTGAAGGCCTGGATCAGCGCATGGTATTTGAGGTTCTTGTCGACGTAGAGGGTGTTGAGGTACTTGGAGTCGAAGCCAGTCAGAAGCATATCGACAACGATGGTGATGTCAATCTTGTGCGCGAACTTTCCTCGCGGATCAGCTTTCCGCAAGTCCGCATTTGAATACTGCTGGTCCTTGATGCGCTTCTGGACATCCTGGTAGTAAAGGTCGAACTCCTCAATGCGGTGATTTGTGCCGAAGCGGTCGTTGTAGCCGGCGATGATGGACTTCAGGGCATCCTTCTTGGCCTCGGGCTCGTGCTTGTTGTCTTCCTGCTCCCGCGGCAAGTCTTCCTGGAGCTGCTTCACGTCGGCGCTGACGTCGGCCGGCGGGGAGAACACAGCGGCGATATTAAGCGGGACGAAACTAGCGTCCGTCTTCTGCTTCTCGGCCTGAACCTTATTGAAGATATTGTAGTACTCGATCGCATCGTTGATCGACGTGGTGGCGAGGATGGCGTTGAACTTGCGCGCGCCGGTGGCGGCGTCGTGCTTGGCGAGAATGGCATCGACGATAGCTAGCTTGGCGAGCGTCTCGCCGGGCTTGATGGCATTTTTGCCGTCGGGCTTGTAGTAGTCGACGTGGAAGCGCAGGACGTTCCGGTCTCCGATGGCATCGGTGATGGTGTATTGGTGCAACGACTCCTGGAAGAGGTCCTTAGTCATCTTGAGGGTCTGGACGTCGCCCTCGATCCGCTTGTAGGTGGCGTTCTCGCGGAAGATCGGCGTGCCCGTAAAACCGAAGAGCTGAGCCTTGGGAAAAAACTCCTTGATGGCCTGATGGTTCTCGCCGAATTGTGAACGGTGGCACTCGTCGAAAATGAAGACGACGCGCTTGTCGCGCAGTGGTTCGAGGAGGTCTGCGTAAGTCGATAGTCCTTTTTTCTCCCGGCCCTTGTTGCGCTTGCTGTTTTCGTCGAGGGCGAGGCCGAGCTTCTGGATCGTGCAGACAATGACCTTGTCAGCAGCGTCGTCCGAAAGCAGGCGATTGACGAGGGTGTCCGTGTTGGTGTTTTCCTCTACGCAACCTTCCTGGAAGCGGTTGAACTCTTCGCGGGTCTGGCGATCGAGATCCTTGCGGTCCACGACAAAAAGACACTTCTCGATATTCGGATTGGCCTTAAGGAGCGTGGAAGCCTTGAAGCTAGTAAGCGTCTTGCCACTGCCCGTGGTATGCCATACGTAACCGTTGCCGAGGTTCTTCTCGATCCATTCGACGATATTCTTGACGGCGTAGATCTGGTATGGCCGCATCATCAGCAGCTTCTGCTCGCTGGCGACAAGTACCATATACCGGCTGATCGTCTGCCCGAGGGTGCATTTAGCAAGGAAAGCGTCCGCGAAGCGATCTATTCCGGTGATCTTCGAGTTGTCCGGAGCTGCATACTGGTAAATCGGAAGGAAACGCTCCTCGGCGTTGAAGCTGAAATGGCGGTCATTGTTATTCGCGAAGTAGTAGGTGGAATCGCGGTTACTCACAACGAACAGCTGTATGAAACAAAGGAGCGTACGCGTGTAGCCATTGCCGGCGTCGTTTTTGTATTCAACGACCTGCTCGATCGCCCGACGGGGATTGATGCCGAGCGTCTTCAGCTCAATCTGGACGACAGGTATGCCGTTGATCAACAGAAGGACGTCGTACCGATGGTGGCTGTAGTCAGTATTGATTCGCAGCTGCCTGACAACCTCGAATGTGTTCTTGCACCAATCGTTGATATTGACCAGCGTGTAGTTCAAAGGCGTACCGTCATCGCGCGTGAAGGCATTGCGGTTACGAAGTGTGTGGGCGGCAGTGAAGACGTCGGGGCTGACGATTTCATCTAATAGACGCTGGAACTCGCTGTCGGTCAGCGTGACTCGGTTAAGCTCTTGAAACTTCCCGCGGAAGTTGGCTTCCAGCGCGGCACGGTCGCGAATATCGGGCCGGTATATATATTTGAGATCGTCTAGCTTGGCGATCAGCTCGAGCTCGATCTGATTTTCGGTTGTAGTCATCAACAAGCCCCAAAACTTGGTTACCGCTTACAAGCAAAAAAGCCCACGTCCCGCGGGCTTTCGTCAATATCCGCGCCACCGATTTTCCACTCACTTGGCGCGGCTTTCACTTTCTGTGTCGCCCAGCAGCCCTGCACGTGCATCCTAATTGCCAGAGACTGCAAATGTGCTGCATTGTACAGCGTCGGGCTAAGCCACCGCCCGCACCTTGAATCTCAGCCGGCACCCCCTTCTTCGCCCGCGGATTTTCTAGTCCCCGCCCGTATTGAAGCCTCTGAGCTGGTCATCACATCGGTGCGGATGCTTTCGGAGGTTCGACGGTCAGCCCAAGCCTGCATCATCGTGCGCCGGTCTTCTACAAACGTTGTGCGGTTGTAAGCTGTGCCGAGCGCATCTGGAACCTTATGCGCGAGCTGATGTTCAATGACTTCGGCGGGAAACCGCAATTGCTCGTGCAGGATCGTGCGTGCCATCGCCCTAAAGCCATGGCCAGTAGTCTCAGTTTTCGTATCAAAGCGCCATTCGGCGCAACGCCGCATTGATTGCCGCTTCGCTCATTGGCTTTTTCGGATCGCGACCGGGAAACACGTACTCGCGGTGGCCGGTAAGCGCTTGCAGCTCGCGCAGTGTCGCGACGGCCTGAGCGGCGAGCGGCACGAGGTGGTCCGTCTTCGCTTTGGTTACCAACCTCGACCTTCCGCTGCTGATCGTGGACGAGGCGCATCGCCTCAAGAATCCGTCGACGCCAATCAGCAAGGTGTTCGCGGAACGATCCGGCGACCCCGATGCTGGTGCCTTTAAAGGTATCTTCCGTCGGATGCTGTTTGTGACCGCGACGCCATTCGCGCTCGGACACTCCGAACTCATCGAGGTCCTCAGTCGCATGGGCGCTGTCCGCCCACTCGAACCCGCGTGCCGTTGCACCACAGGATCCGCGACGCGCTCACGATGGATCTGAGTAGTCCAGAGCAGAAAGCAAGATCGTGAGCCCAGAGGTGTCGATGCCGATGTGAGATTGACCAGCATCCCTCGCCGTTTGAATACTGCTCGCATGCCGACGCGCCGATCACGATCTGATTGTGTGTGGATCCGAAGCGGAGATTGGAGTACGCTTTCTGGAGCAATGACTGCGGCACTGCCGCAATGGCAGGCGGCGCAACTGCCGACCCAGTCAAGATGGTCATGAGTTTGAGTGCACGTTACAGTGAGTTCGCGCCAAGCCCTCCCGTGGGGGCATTTCTAGAATTGCGGCGAGCTTCTCTGTCGCGCCCGGCGTGCGTCAGCGAGAATGTTCGATCCTCCTCCGCGCACAGAGACCCGCACCTTTCTGTCCTTTGTCTCTTGGGCCGGTAGGCCTAGGCTCTACGATCCATGTGATTGACGCGGGCGATCAAATGTTGGCCGCAGCGAGCTTGATTTGCCCTTCGCGATGTCTCGCTGATTCTCGAAGAGAACACGAAGAGAACACGGAAATTTTCAAATCAAAAAAATTTTGAACTACTAATCTGAGTAATATCAACTTCACACTCAGGACTCCGTGATATCATTTTTTTAGATCACTCGCTTACATGCAAACATGAACGAGAAGGACGAACAATTTGTCAGGGAGCTCGGCGCCCGTGTTGCCACCGCCCGCAAGGCACACAGCATGTCCCAGCAGCAACTAGCAGACGCGCTCGGCATTGCCCAGCAAACGCTGGCTCACTACGAATGCGGACGCTCGCGCATCCCCGTGTCTATGTTGCCGGCGCTTGCAGACCTACTGACACTTTCGTTCGACGAACTAATGGGCAAACCCGTAGTTCAATGGAGCGACAAGCATGTAGCAATGTCCCGCCTACAGCAGCAAATTGCCGCAATCGAGCAACTGCCCAAGATCAAACAGCAGTTCGTCTCACAAATGTTGGACACAGTGCTGGCACAAGCACAGCAGTAAAACGAAACCCAGAGCCGTAAACAAAGCGCGGGCTGCAAGTGTTACCAGCACTCACAGCCCGCTAACCACAACCAACTCAATACAGGAGTTGCCCATGGCTAACGCCAATCTTAATGCATTGCCCGCACATCCCGTGCGCCACGTAACCATTCAGCAGTCCTGGCGATATCGCCGCATTAACGCGCGAACCCACGCCGACCCGCCGCTATACCCTTGGATAAAACTCGCCGGCCGATGGCTGGAACTCGCAGGCTTCGAAGCGGGCCAACGAGTAAAAGTCGAAGTGCAACACGGCAGACTCGTCATCACGCAAGATTAAGCAGAACGACAAACAACGCCCCCGGCCCCCGCCGGGGTTTGTCCTTCTAAGGCTCCCGAATCTCCGCCTCCACCAGCATCTTCAACAACGCCACCGACTCCTGCCACCCGAGATAACAAGCCTCAACGGGAATAACCTCAGGAATCCCTTCCTGCACCGCAGTCAACTCCGTCCCGCAAAACACACCGCGCAGCGTAACCGTAGTCTCCATCACCCCGGGCAAATTCGGATCATCAAAAACGCCGGTATACCGAATCCGCTCCCCCGGCGCGAGCTCCAGATACTCCCCGCCAAACGAGTGACTAGCGCCATTAGTGAAGTTCGTAAACGACATCCGATACTTCCCACCCACAACCGCATCAAGCTGATGCACGGTCCCGGTAAACCCATTCGGCGGCAGCCATTTAGCCAACGCAGCGGCATCCAGAAACGCGCGATAAACCCGCTCAGGCGGCGCAGTAAAAACGCGATGAATTCGAACGGTACCAGTAGCCATCTCCATCCTCCACGCAGTCACAAATGAGCAAAACAACAAACCCAATCACCCAATGATTCTAGGCGACGGTCCAACAAACCGACTCCAGCAAGCCCCCCGCACCGCAGCAACCCAACTTGTCCCATTGCCCTAAACTAATTCCTATGCCCCGGGCCACCCGCCCGCGCCCAGTCCTTCGGAGGCCACCATGCCCGCCGTCCAGCTTGAGACTCAAAAAGTCGATTACGAAGGTTTCGAGATCCATGTCAGCGCGATGCCAGTCCAGGAAGGCGGCACGCGCTACACCTACACCGCCTACGTCTGCCACCCAGGCGCGGACGTGACGCTGCCGGGCCACTCGATCCCATACCACCCGGACGGCGAAGAAACCTTCCGCAGCGAGCAAGAAGCGGTAGAAGAGGCGGCGCATGTGGGCCGGAGCATCATCGAGGGCACGCATCCCGATCTATCGGTGCTTTCGCTCGTGACCCACGGTTACTAGCCGAAGCCGCAACTAACAGCCGCGGTCGGCCAGCCACAACGCACCCATCTGCGGCGCAGCACTCCCGCTGCGCCCGGAGCCAACTCGCGTCCGCCAAGAACCCTGCGCCCAGCCCACAACCCCAAACCCGCAACACAAGCTCCCCGCCGCATCAACCTTTTCGTTGCGCATCCCCATCGCATCCACAAAAATTCCGCGTGTTTGCCAGTCAGGCATTGCGTAATGAATCCGATTCTTATTAACATTTCCGGAGTGTAAGGTCTGCAGGCCGTGCGCGCGCCTCAAAAGCGCAGCCGCACCGTCCCTGCGCCGCAACAAGCCACAACAACTCACCGTCCAGCACTCTCATGACCCGCCCTTCGCACAAGAAGGCCGCGCTCGCCGCCGCCTGTGCCGCAACTTTTGTCTGCCTGAGCGCATCCGCGCAGGCTCAATCCACCGTCACGCTCTACGGCGAGATCGACGCGGGCCTTGCCTACGCGAACAACGTCAGCGGCCACTCGCAATATCAGCTCACCTCGGGTCTCATCGACGGCAGCTTCTGGGGCCTGCAAGGCAGCGAGGATCTCGGCGGTGGCATGAAGGCGCTGTTCCGTCTCGAGCACGGCTTCGCGCCGGCCAACGGCGAGGCGCGCAACGATCACCCGTACTACGTCGGCCTCGAATCGGAGACGTTCGGCACGCTTACGCTCGGCCGCCAGTACGACTCGATCCACGACTATTTCGCGCCCTTCACGCTCACGGGCGGCGTGGGCGGCACCGCGTTCGCGCATCCGTTCGACAACGACAACGCCAACAACTCGTACCTCGCCGCCAACGCCATCAAGTACGCGAGCGCGAACTATGGCGGCTTCACGTTCGGCGGCATGTACGCGTTCTCGAACGGCGCGGGTCGTTTCGCCGATAACCGCGCCTACAGCATCGGCGCGAACTACACGGGCGGCGCGTTCAGCGCGGGCATTGCGTGGCTGCACAACAATGGCCGCGGCGCGACCGACAACGGCGCGTATGAGCCGTTCGCGCTGCCGGGCTCGGGGGACGCGGCGGGTTCGGTTATCGATACCTTCGTCGGAAAGCAGGACACCATCGGCGTGGGGGCGAACTATGTGATCGGCGACGTGACGCTCGGCGCCGCGTGGTCGCGCTCGATCCAGACCGGTGTCGTCGATGCGCAAAGCGGCTTTGGGCTGCCGTCCGTCGCGTTCAGCAACTACGAGGTCAACGCGGTCTGGCAGGTCACGCAGGCGGTGTCGCTCGCGGGCATGTACGTCTACACGAAGGGTTCGGATGCGCACTGGCACGAGGGCGCGCTGCAGGCCGTCTATCAGTTCTCGAAGCGCACCGACGTTTACGCTGAAACGATCTATCAGCGCGCAACGGCGGGCGCGCCCGCGGCCATCAATTCGTTCGATCCTGCCAGTGGACGTAACCAGCTCGTGGTCGCCACGGGTATCCGCCACCGCTTCTAATCCAGGCGCACTGCCAGGCGCGCCGGCCGCCGCATGATGGCCGGCGCGCGCATCCAGGCAGTTCCAGGCAGTCCCAGGCAGTCAGGGCGACGGTCAGCGCATTCGCGCGTGCGCTGCTACCATCGGCCGTTCTCCCCTCATCGCCGTCTTCATTGCGGCCTTCCGCCCCGATGCTCGCGCTCAAGCTCACGCTCGTCCCGCTCTTCCTGCTGTTCGTCTCGATGGCCGGCAAGCACTGGGGGCCGAAGGTCGCGGGCTGGCTAGCCGGGTTGCCCGTGATCGCGGGCCCGATTCTCTGGCTGCTCGTGATGGAGCACGGCAATGCGTTTGGCGCGCGCGCCGTCACGCTTTCGCTTTACGCGATCCTCGCTTCCGAGGCGTTCAATTTCGCTTATGCCTGGACGTGCCGCGCGCGGCCCTGGTGGTTTGCGCTCGCGGTGGCGTTTGCTGCGTGGTTCGCTTGCGCGTGCGTGCTGTCGCGCCTGCCGGTGTCGTGGCCGTGGGCACTGGGCGTGGCGCTGGCCGCTACGCTGTTTGGCCAGGCCTTCCTGCCGCGCAGCACCGTGGTGGCCGCCGGCGCGCCGCTCACGCGCACCGATCTCGCTGGGCGCATGGCGGCGGGCGCTGCGCTTACGCTGTCCGTCACGGCCTTGTCCACGCGCCTCGGCCCGGTGTGGAGTGGTTTGTTCGCGGTGTTTCCGCTGCTCAGCAGCGTGCTGGCGGTGTCGTCGCATCGCGCGCACGGCGCGGAGTTCGTGATTGCGTTGCTGCGCGGGATGGTGCTCGGGCGTTTCGGGTTTGCGGCGTTCTGTCTGGTGTTGTCGCTGGGGTTGCAACATCAGGCGGCTACGCTGGCGTTTGCCGAAGCGGTCGCGGTCGCCATGCTGGTTCAGGCGGCGAGCGGTCGCCTTGCGCGGCTCAAGCGCGCGGATCCCGCGCAAAGCGGCGTGCGTGCCGATGCCGTTTCCACGGAGTAACCGGCGGGCGGGGCAGGAGCGGCAGAGGGGGCAGAGGCAAGGAAAAAGGCCCGGACAACGCGTGTCCGGGCAAGCCGCCGGATTACCGGCGGCGGAGGTTTTCTGTACGTGTGTCGCGCGCGGCGCACGAGATGCCGCGAGGCGATGTCATCTAATCTGATTGCACAAAAGTTGACGGGCCCGCTCTCCAATTCGATCGAGAGCGGGCCCGTCCGTTGTGCTTCTCGCAGCGCACCGCCGGGCGGGGCGCTGCCTTCGTCGGCGCTTACTGGCCGAAGTAGACCGACTTGGCCGGCGTCACGCGGCCGCCGGCTTGCGTCGAGCCGTTCGTCGATGCACCGTAGGCCGTGGCTTCAGCCGTTGCGTTCTGCTGCGCGACCTTCGCCCGTGCGGTTTGAATGTCGGCCGGGTAGTACGGGCTCGAAACGCCCGGACGATAGCCGGCTTGTTCGAGTTGCACGAGTTCTGCGCGCACCTGGGCGCGGGTCAGCGGCTGGCTTTCTTGAGCGAACGACAGGGCCGGGGCGGCAAGAACGGTAGCGGCAAGGGCTGCGGCAATCAGGGTCTTCATGATCAATAACCTCCAAAGTTTATCTTTTGAACCGTAACAATCGGTTTGTTCGGTCCGTTGATGTAACTTTATTGCCGCGCGCTTTGAAGATAAATATCGAGATATGGCAAATATCTTTACGGAAATAAAGATAATTGCCGCTGGGTGCCTGCGCGAATGCGCGCTTCGTGGCGGCGACGGTGAGGCAAAATAATGCGCGAGAGGCCGCACAATGCGGTTCACGCGACTCCGCTTACCTTCGAGGAGATTTCTGATGAAAAACGCATTGGGCCGTCAGGCCGTGATGGCCGCTGCGCTGGCGGGTCTTGCAACGGCAGGCGTCGCGAACGCCGCCGACACGGTGAACTGCTATGGCGTCGCCAAGGCTGGCCAGAACGATTGCGCGAGCAAGACTGGCGTGCACGATTGCGCGGGCGAGGCCAAGGTCGATCACGACAAGGGCGACTTCAAGACGATGCCCAAGGGCACCTGCGAAAAGCTCGGCGGCACGCCGGAGCAGTAAGCAAGGCGCGGCATGAGCACGATGCTGCATTCGCCTTCGCGCACGAGTGGGGCGCAAGGCGTCGGCATCGGTTTGCGTCACGTGCACTATGGCGCGTTCATGGACGCGCGGCCGCCGGTCGGCTGGGTCGAGGTCCATAGCGAAAACTATTTCGGCGATGGCGGCTACGACCTGCACGTGCTCGAAACGGTGCGCCGCGATATGCCTGTGAGTCTGCACGGCGTGGGCCTCGGGCTTGGCTCGGCGGCACCGCTTGACGATACGCATCTCGCACGTCTTGAGCGGCTCGTCGAGCGCATCGAACCGGCGCTCGTTTCGGAGCATCTGTGCTGGGGCGCGACGCCTCACGCCGCGCTGCACGATCTTTTGCCGATGCCGCTCACGCAGGCGTCGCTCGATCATCTATGCGCGCGCGTCGCGCGGATGCAGGACACGCTGCGCCGGCGCGTGCTGATCGAAAACGTCTCCACGTACGTGCGCTTTCGCGGCGATACGCTTGGCGAGACGGCTTTCCTGGCCGAACTCGCGCGCCGCACCGGCTGCGGCGTGCTGCTCGACGTGAACAATCTCTACGTGAACCAGTGCAATCACGGCGAGGACGCGCTCGCGGCGATGGCGGCGTTGCCGCGCGAAGCGGTGGGCGAGTTGCATCTCGCGGGGCATCGCGTGACGGAGGCAGCGGTGATCGACGATCACGGCTCGCGCGTCGCGCCTGAAGTCTGGGCGCTTTATGAGGCTGCGTTGCATCGATTCGGCGCGGTGCCCACGCTGATCGAGTGGGACACGGGCGTGCCGCCGCTCGATGTGCTGCTCGACGAAGCGAGGCTCGCGCGCGAGCGCATGACGCGCATTGCGCACGATCCGCTCGCGAGCGCGCAGGTGCGCGCATGAGCGCCGATGAATCGCTTGCGTCGATGCAGGCGGCTTTTGCCGCAGCGCTCGACGACCCAGCCGCCGATGCCGCGTTAGCCGCGGCATACCTTCGCGCCGGCGCTTCTATTGCAATCGCGCACGAACGTCTGGGCTTTTATCGCGGCAACGTGCGCGCTGCACGACGCGCTGCGCTGGCGAGCGCGTATCCGGTGCTCGCGGCGCTCGTCGGCGAGGCTTACTTCGATGCGCTCGCACTCGCTTATGCGCGGGCGCATCCATCGCGCGACGCCGATCTGAATCGCTTCGGCGCGGCCATGCCGGCCTTCATCGAGCGTTACGAAACCGATGAGCGCTACGCGTATTTCGGCGACGTCGCGCGTCTCGAATGGGCGCTGCACATGGCCGCCTTCGCCGCCGATGCCGAGCCGCTCGCGCCGGCGCAGTGGCAGGCGATTGGCGCGGAGCGGCTCATGGCGTCGCGGCTTGCCGTGCATCCAGCTTGTGTCGCGCTGGCCTCGGATCACGCGGCGCTCGCGATCTGGCGCGCGCATCAGCACGACGATCAAAACCTCGGCGGCAAAGCCCACGAAGGCGCGCGCCAGCACGCGTGGCCCGACCGCATCGATACGCCGGGCTGGGTGCTGATCGTGCGTCCGCGCTGGCGTCCCGCTGCGCTTGTCCACGCGCAGGCCGCGCACGAGGCGTTCGTGGCGCTTCAGCATGGCGCGACGCTCGACGAAGCGATCGAAAGCGCATTTGCCGTCGACAAGGATTTCGACTTCGCGAGCCAATGGCGCACGTGGATCGAGACGGGCGCGATTGTGGGCTTGCGGAGCGAATGATGCGCTCATGAGCCTGCGATTGACGAGTAGCAAATTATTACCCGGGTGATATTGTGCGGTTAAATTTATCCGGGTAATATTCGCTCCGTGATTCGATACAGGAGCAAGTCATGGCAATTTCCAACGAAGTCTCGCCACGAGGCACAGGCGTCACGGCCTTTGCGGGCACACGGCTGATCGCGCGCGGTGCGCCGCTAGAAGTGGCGCTGGCGGTGAAGGCCGCGCTGGAGGGCGGAGAAACCGCCCAGGTGCTGGTGTTCGACGACCGCGACGCGAAGCCGGTGGAATTCGATCTGCGCGGCCGGCCCGCTGACGTTGCCGCGCGCCTCGCCGCCGATGCGGCATGGCAAGCCCGCGCTGAAGACGAACAACAAACGCAGCCGGACGAACCCGGCGAAGACGCCCCGCGCGGCCGGGGCCGGCCCAAGCTCGGCGTGGTGGCGCGGGAAGTCACGCTGCTGCCGCGCCATTGGGATTGGCTGGCGGCGCAGCCGGGCGGCGCGTCGGTGGTGCTGCGGCGGCTCGTGGAGAGCGCGCGTCATGCAAGCGAGGCGAAGGACCGCGTGCGGATGTCGCAAGAGGCGGTGCACCGTTTCATGACCGCGCTGGCGGGCAATCTGCCGGGCTACGAGGAAGCGCTGCGCGCGCTGTACGCCGGCGAGCGCGCGCGCTTCGAGGCGTGGAGCGTGGATTGGCCCGAGGGCGTGCGCGACTATGTGCGGGAGCTCGCGCAGGGCGCGTTCGCTTGAAGCCGCAACCAGCCATAACCTGCCAGGACTTCTGCCGGCGCGGCGTCATCGTCAGCCGCACCGGATAAGCGCATTAAAAATACCCGGGCAAAAAAAAGCCGCTCAGGCCACATGGACATGAGCGGGAAGTCGGAGAGTTTACATTTACAACCTCTGCATGATCTGTCATGGGGTCACGCAGCAGATGTAGTCTAAGTCGCGGGTATCTCCGTCGATATAGGAGTAGTCCGAAACTCCCGTCAGGCGCTCGCGCGCTGTAGCTCCGTTCACAAGCACGGCGTCGCAAGTCCGCCTTGCCACGTCGTTTGCGGCTCCGTACACTCGCGCGAGATTTCTTCCCCCGAAAAGATAAGACCCAGACAAGACCCGATCGCGCCGGCAGCCACCGCAGTCACCGGCGCAGGACGACCAACAACGGTCAATAACGGTCAACAACCGCACAAGAGGAGCCCCATGTCCGACTCATATTTTCCCCGCTGGCGCGCGCAAACGAGCACCGCGAAAAGCGTCGTCGCGCCCGACGAACGCCTGCCCTGGCCGCAGATGTTCGCGATGGGCGTGCAGCACGTCGTCGCCATGTTCGGCTCGACGGTGCTCGCGCCGCTGCTCATGGGCTTCGATCCGAACCTGTGCATCTTCATGTCGGGCATCGCTACGCTGCTGTTCTTCGTCGTGGTGGGCGGGCGCGTGCCCAGCTACCTCGGGTCGAGCTTCGCGTTCATCGGCCTCGTGATTGCCGTCACGGGCTATAGCGGCCACGGACCGAACACCAACATTGCGGTCGCGCTCGGCGGCATCATCGCGTGCGGCGTGGTCTATGCGCTGATCGGCGTGCTGGTTTCGGTCGTCGGCACGGCGTGGATCGAAACGCTCATGCCGCCCGTGGTGACCGGTGCGATCGTGGCCGTGATCGGCCTGAATCTCGCGCCTATCGCCGTGAAGAGCGTGAGCGCTTCGCAGTTCGATTCGTGGATGGCGCTCGTCACCATTCTCTGCGTGGGCGGCGTGGCCGTCTTCACGCGCGGCATGCTCCAGCGCCTCCTGATTCTCGTGGGGCTCGCGATTGCCTACGCGATCTATGCGGTCGTGACCAACGGCCTCGGCATGGGCAAGCCGATCGACTTCGCGATCGTCGGCAACGCGGCCTGGTTCGGCATGCCGAAGTTCACCGCACCGGTGTTCGACCCGCATGCGATGACGATGCTCGTGCCCATCGCCGTGATTCTCGTGGCCGAGAACCTCGGTCACATCAAGGCCGTCGCGGCGATGACCGGCCAGAACCTCGACCGCTACGTGGGCCGCGCGTTCATTGGCGATGGTCTTGGCACCATCGTCTCGGGCTTCTCGGGCGGCACGGGCATGACCACCTACGCGGAGAACATCGGCGTGATGGCCGTCACCAAGATCTATTCGACGCTAGTGTTCGCGATTGCCGCGGTCATCGCGCTTGCGCTCGGCTTCTCGCCGAAGTTCGGCGCGGTGATCCAGACGATTCCGGGGCCGGTGCTCGGCGGCACGTCCATCGTCGTGTTCGGTTTGATCGCCGTGACGGGCGCGCGCATCTGGGTCGTCAATCGCGTCGACTTCTCGGATAACCGCAACCTGATCGTGGCCGCCGTCACGCTCGTGCTCGGCGCGGGCGACTTCTCGCTCAAGCTCGGCAATTTCGGGCTCGGCGGCATTGGCACCGCAACCTTCGGCGCGATCATTCTCTACGCGCTGCTGCGCAAGAAGCCGGCGCAGGAAGCGGCGGTTTAAGGCCCGGAGCCTTCGCGCGCCAGTGGCGCGCGTGACGCTCGCGCATGAAAAAACGCGACGCCTTTTTCGAAGGGCGTCGCGTTTGTTTTTGGTGCGCGGGTTCGTGTGCTTCTTCGGTGCGGCCGCGTTTATCCGCGCTTAACCGCGATTGCGTCCGCGCGTGGTCATCGCGGTTTCGGAGAGATCGACTTCTCGCATCAGCTTCGTGAGCGTCTCGTCGTTGATCGTCTGGCGGTTGCGCAGGTCGAGCAGCGTCGCGCGCTCGGCGCGCATGGCCGCAAGGCGCATCTGTAATTCGAGCGCTTCCGCCTCGCGCGCGTGTTTGGCGCGGTCGCGGTCGGCGTCGAGCGTCGCGAGGCGTCGCCGGTAAGTGTCCATTACGCGCGCCGTGACGTCGGCGGCGTAGGCGGCCTGCGATTCGTCCATATCCTCGGTGGCTTTTTCGTGCAGCGCATCCACGGCGCGAATCGCGGCCTGTGCCGCCTGGGCGCGCGCGGCGCGTTCCTCGGCGGCGTGCGCCGGATGCGCGCCGCGCTTCACGCCGCGCAGCAGCAGCGGCAGCCCGACGATCGCCACCATCAGCGAGGCGAGAATCACGCCCGAGGCGATGAAAATGGCGGTGTCGCGGCCCGGCAGCGGCGCGCCGCTCGCGAGCGCCACGGGCAGCGAAAGCACGCCCGCGAGCGTGACCGCGCCGCGCACGCCGGCCACGGTCGTGATCGCCACGGTGCGCAGGCCCGGCACCGCGTTGGCTACGCCCTGGCGCGCGGCGCTGCGGCTCGCCGCC
Source organism: Paraburkholderia sacchari (assembly GCF_000785435.2). GTDB lineage: Bacteria > Pseudomonadota > Gammaproteobacteria > Burkholderiales > Burkholderiaceae > Paraburkholderia > Paraburkholderia sacchari. Next base: position 423,849 of record NZ_JTDB02000002.1, read on the forward strand.
CAGCGCAGCAGCCACACCCAGCCGAAGCGCATCGCGTAGAGCGCTACGAGCACAGCGGCGATATAGCCGATGAGACGCATCATCTGCACGTTGCTCGTGTGATGCGCGTCGAGCAGCGCCTTGCCGAGAATGCCGGGAAACTGCAGCCCGAGCAGCGTGAACACCATGCCGTTGAAGACGAACTCGATCATCTGCCAGGTGCTGTTCGCGCGCACGCGCGAGGACACCGGCCCCATGTGCGCGACGCTCGTGTAGTTCATCATCATCCCCGCGGCCACGGCGGCGAGCACGCCCGAGACTTCGAGATGTTCCGCGAAGAGATAGGCCGCGAACGGAATCAGCAGCGTCATCACGACGCCGGGCGCGGGATCGCCTTCGCTGGTCGTGTTCAAAAAGCGCGAGGACGCGAAGCTGAACAGCCAGCCGATCGCCGCGCCCACCGCGAGCCCGCCCGCCGCGATCACGAAGAAGCTGAGCGTGGCGTCGCGCAGCGAGAAGTAGCCCGTGAGCGCGGCGGCCACGGCGAACTTGAGCGCGACGAGGCCGGACGCATCGTTCATCAACGCTTCGCCTTCGAGGATGTGCATGAGCTGCGCGGGAATCCGGTCCTTGCCGGCGATGGCCGAGAGCGCCACGGCGTCGGTGGGCGAGAGCACGGCGGCGAGCGCGAAGGCCACCGGCAACGAAATCCGCGGCACGAGCCAGTGCACGAAATAGCCCACCGCCACCACGGTGAACAGCACGAGGCCGAGCGCGAGCATCAGGATCGCGCGCCGCTGCAGGAAGAATTCGCGCTTGGGGATGCGCCAGCCGTCCGCGAACAGCAGCGGCGGGATGAACAGCGCCATGAAGATATCGGGATCGAACGTGACGTGCGGATTGATGCGCGGAAACGTGAGTAAGGCGCCGATGGCGATCTGCAAAAGCGGCAGTGGCAGCTTGACGGGCAACAGACGCACGATGACGCCCGAAAGTGCCACGGCAAGGAGCAGAATGAGAACGGTGAAAATGGTTTCCATCGATGAAGTGAGGCGCGGGCGCGGTGCGCCCTTTGAGTGTGTCCCTTTAATGCGGAAGCGTTGCGAACGAATGCGGAACAGGCCTGGCGAGGCCGCCGGCGGCTGGCGGGCAGTGTAGCTCGGGGCGGGCTTGGCGCGCCGCGAACCCGGCAGCGGCCGCGCGTGAGGTTGACGCGCATTGTGTCATGCGAGCGCGGCCGGGCGTGATGCACGAAGTTGGTGCGCCCGCAGCCGTTGCATGCCCGCTGGCCGCGCATGCACGCGGATAAAACGAGGTATGCGTGCGCACGAACCTTGCTTGATCGTTACCCAACCACAGGAGGCGCAACGCAGGGACCGCCGGCACGCGAGCCGTGGCGATCAACTTGCGCGAAGAGGAAAGCATGAGCACAGAGCAACATGACAAGACGGCCACCGCGCCTCATGGCTTCGACCTGAGCGTCGCATCGGGGCTCGAGCGCTATAGCGTGCAACACGGCGAGCTCACGCTCACGAGCGTGTTTCAGCCCGTTTTCAGCCTCTCGCATATGCGCGCGATCGGCTACGAAGGGTTCTTGCGCGCACACGACGCGCTCGACCGGCCTGTCTCGCCGCTCGATGTGTTCGGCGCTGCCGCGCGCGTGGGCGAGGCGCTCCTCGTGGACCGGCTCGCGCAGGCACTGCATCTCGAGAACTTCGCGTTGCTGGGAGCCGAGCGCGAATGGTTGTTTCTGAACGTGCATCCGGGCACGCTGACCGATCCTTATCACGCGGCGGCGCTGCTCGCGAATCTGCGGCGGCTCGATTTGCCGCCGCGGCGCATCGTGCTCGAAGTGCTGGACGTGCCGGAGATGCCGGACGTGAACCCGGTCGATGCCATGGATCTCGACGCGCTCGCGCACGCGGTGGCCGAGTTTCGCGAGCGCGGCTTTCTCGTGGCACTCGACGACTTCGGCGCGGGCCATGTCGACATCGGCCGCGTGTGGCAGTTGAATCCCGATATCGTGAAGCTCGACCGCATCATGCTGCTGCACGCCGCGCATCGCGCCGACATGGCCGCGACGCTGCCCGCGCTCGTCGCGTTGCTGCACGAAGCGGGCAAGCTGGTGCTGATCGAGGGCGTGGAAACGGAGCAGGAGGCGCAGCTCGCGCTCTCATGCAACGCCGACTTCGTGCAAGGCTTTTTCTTCGCGCGGCCCGCCCCCGGCCTGACCGATGCGGCGCACGCGCAAGCCGTGATCGCCGAGGCCACCGAGCGCTATCGCGAGCAGACCGAAGCACGCGAGCGCAGCACGGCAAGCCGTCTTGCGCCCTACGTGCGCGCGTTCGAGCGCGCGGCCGAGCGCCTGGGCGCGGGTGAGGCGCTGGAGGAGGTGTGCTGGAATTTCCTCGCGCTCGATCACGCGGCGCGCTGCTTTTTGCTCGACGCGAACGGGCGTCAGGCGGGGCGCAACGTGGTGCTGCGCGTGGACCGCGCCGAGCACGATGCGCGCTTCCTGCCGCTCGACGACGCGCAGGGCGCGAACTGGCTGCGCAGGCCGTACTTCCGCGCGGCGCTGGTGGCGCCAGGGCGCGTGCACGCGAGCTCGCCGTATCTTTCGATCAACGAAGCGCTGCCGTGCGTGACGCTCTCGATGGCGGTGCAGGTGGGCGACCGCCTGTGCGTGCTGTGCGGCGACGTGGACTGGTTTGCTGCAGAGCCGGCCTGAGCGCGGGCCAGACGGCCCGAAGCTACCGACGAAAAAAAGCGGCGCGAGTGTGAGGCACTCGCGCCGTTTTTTTGCGTCTTGACGACCACGCTTCTTACTTGGCAACCACCACCGGAATACCGCGCAATGCCCCCACACCCTTGAACGACGCGAGCGCCTCGGTGACGGCCTCGCTCGTCCTCACGTCGATGTTCAGGCGCGTGGCGAGTTCGCGCTCGCTGCGTTTGACCGAGGCGAGATTCGCGAGCTTCACGTGGCCATAGCCGCGCACGCGCTGATGCAGGCTTGCGAACTTCGCGAGCTCGGCGGCATTGTCAACGGTGACGTTCGCAAGCGCGCCGCGCAGCGTCGCCTCGTAGTCGTCGGCGAGGGCGCGTTCCATGCGCCGCTCGAGCGTCTTGCCGAACGGGTCGAGCCACGTACCGCGCACGCCGCGCCCCTTCGCGAGCAGCGCGAGCCCGGTCCACAGCCACTGGCCGAACTGCATCTTGCGCGGATGCTGGCCGTTCTTCTCGCGCGCGATGAGCGGCGGCGCGAGGTTGAATTTCACTGTGAAGTCGTTGCCCGCCTTGCCTTCGAACTGCGCTTCGAGCGCGGCGCGGAAGGCCGGATCGGCGTGCAGGCGTGCCACTTCGTATTCGTCCTTCACGGCGAGCAGCTTGTAGAACGTGGCCGCGACGGCGCGCGCGAGCGCTTGATCGTCGGATTGATCCGCGCGGCGCGCGGCATCGACCAGCGCGCGATAACGCTTCACGTAGCCAGCGCCGCCGTAGGCGAGCAGACGCTGCTCGCGGTCGGCGATCAACTCGTCGAGCGTTTGCGTGAGCGTGCGCACCGTCGCTTTGGCGGCCGCCGCGCGTTGCGTGTCCAGCGCTTCGAGCGCAGCAGCGTCGGCGGCGGCGAGACGCCCAATCGAGAACGCAAACAGGTTCGCCTGCACGGCCACATTGTTCAACTCGATCGCACGCGTAAGCGCCGCGAGCGACACCGGCACGAGGCCAAGCTGCCACGCGAAGCCGAGCATCACGATGTTCGCGCCGATCGTGTCGCCGAGGAAGCGCTGCGCGAGCGCCTGGGCATCGCATGCGGCGAGCGGGTCTTGCGCAGCGCTTTTTTCATTTGTGGCGCCGTTGGTCGCCGCGTGGCGCATCTTCGCGAGCAGTGCGTCGGCGTGCAGGTTCGCCTCGGGGTTCTGCACGAACGCGGCGTTCGGAATTTCATGCGTGTTCACGACGATGCGCGTGCGGTCGTGGCGCACCGTTTGCAGCGCGTCGGCGCTCGCGCCCACCACCATGTCGCAGGCGAGCAGCAGGTCGGCCTGCTGGGTGTCGATGCGCACCTGGTTGAGCAGTGCGTCGTTTGCTGCGAAGCGCACGAACGACAGCACCGAGCCGCCCTTTTGCGCGAAGCCCATGAAGTCGAGCACCGAAGCGCTTTTGCCTTCCAGGTGCGCGGCCATGCTGATGAGCGCGCCCACCGTCACCACGCCCGTGCCGCCCACGCCGGTCACGAGAATGTCGTAAGGCGCGTTGTCGAGATGCGTGGCCGGAAGCGGCAGCGCATTCACGCGCGCAGCGAGCGCCTGCGGATCGAACGCCGCGCCCGCAGCCTTTTTAAGCTTGCCGCCTTCGATGGTGACGAAGCTCGGGCAAAAGCCGTTCACGCACGAATAGTCCTTGTTGCACGACGACTGGTCGATGCGGCGCTTGCGGCCCAACGTCGTTTCCACTGGCTCGACCGAGAGGCAGTTCGACTGCACGCCACAATCGCCGCAGCCTTCGCAGACTTCCTCGTTGATGAAGAGGCGCTTGTCCGGATCGGGGAATTCACCCTTTTTGCGGCGGCGGCGTTTTTCGGCGGCGCAGGTCTGGTCGTAGATCAGCACGGTCACGCCCGGCGTTTCGCGCAGTTCGCGCTGCACGGTGTCGAGTTCGCTGCGGTGATGGAACGTCGTGCCCTTCGGAAACAGGCCGTGGTGGCCATCGTATTTCTCGGGCTCGTCGCTCACAACTACGAAGCGCGAGACGCCCTCGGCTTCCACCTGGCGCGCGATCTGCGGCACGGAGATGCTGCCGTCCACGGGCTGGCCGCCGGTCATCGCCACGGCGTCGTTGTAGAGGATCTTGTAGGTGATGTTGGCCTTCGCGGCCACGGCCTGGCGAATCGCAAGGATCCCTGAATGAAAGTAGGTTCCGTCGCCGAGATTCTGGAACACATGACGCGTGTTCGTGAACATCGAATGCGAGGCCCAGTCCACGCCTTCGCCGCCCATCTGGATCAGGCCTGTGGTGTCGCGCTCCATCCACGAAGCCATGAAGTGACAGCCAATCCCGGCCTGCGCGATCGAGCCTTCGGGCACCTTGGTCGAGGTGTTGTGCGGGCAGCCCGAGCAGAAGTACGGCGTGCGGCGCACGGCATCCGCGACGTTCGACAGGATCTGCGGCGCCACCAGATCGACCACGCGCTCGCGGCGGTCGAGCATCGGCTTGTGCTGCGCGAGCCACGCGGCGAACACCGGCAGGATGCGCGAAGGGCGCAGCTCGCCCAGATCGGAGAGCAGCAGCGTGCCGTCCTCGGCGTGCTTGCCGACGATGGCCGGGCGCGCGCCGTCCTTGCGGTTGTAGAGATAGTCCTTGATCTGCTGCTCGATCACGGGGCCCTTCTCTTCGATCACGAGCACATTGGAGAGGCCCGAGACGAACGCGTCGATGCGCGACATCTCCAGCGGGAACGAGAGCCCCACCTTGTAGATGCGCACGCCCGCGCAGTCGAGATCGTCGACCGTGAGGTCGAGACGGCGCAGCGCTTCCATGAGGTCGAGATGCGCCTTGCCGCAGGTCACGATGCCCACGTCCGCGTGCGGGCTCGGCGCGATCCACTTGTCGATGCTGTTCACGCGCGCGAAGTGGCGCACGGCGTCGAGCTTGGCCGCGAGGCGCTGCTCGATCGACAGGCTCGGCAGGTCGGGCCAGCGGTTGTGCAGGCCGCCAGGCGGTGGGGTGAAACCCGACGTTGCCAGATCGGGAGCCTGCCAGTCGGTTTTCAGCGCATCGAGATCGACGGTCGAACCCGACTCCACCGTCTCCGAAATGGCCTTGTAGCCCACCCATGCGCCGGAGTAGCGCGAGAGCGCCCAGCCATACAGGCCGAACTCGAGCATGTCGGCGATGTTCGACGGATTCACGATGGGCATGTGCCACGCCATCATCGCGAAGTCGCTCTGATGCGGCATCGACGACGACACGCAGCCGTGATCGTCGCCCGCCACCACGAGCACGCCGCCATGCGGCGACGAGCCGTAGGCGTTGCCGTGTTTGAGCGCGTCGCCGGCGCGGTCGACGCCCGGGCCCTTGCCGTACCACATCGCGAACACGCCTTCGACGGTGCGCTCGGGGTCCGCTTCCACGCGCTGGGTGCCGAGCACGGCGGTGCCGCCCAGTTCCTCGTTGATGGCGGGCAGGAAGCGCACGTCGGCGGCTTCGAGCAGCTTCTTCGCCTTCCAGGCCTGCTGATCGACCATGCCGAGCGGCGAGCCGCGATAGCCGCTGATGAAGCCGGCCGTGTTCAGCCCATGCGCGCGGTCGAGCGCACGCTGCATGAGCGGCAGTCGGATCAGCGCCTGGGTGCCGGTGAGGAAGATGCGGCCGCGCGCGGCGGTGAGGTTGTCGGTGAGCTTGTAATCAGCCAGATGTGGCCAATTCGGCGGCGTGGCAGGCATGTCGCCAAACGCGGGGCGCGCAGTCATGGGGGAGTCTCCGTTCTATTGCTGTCGCGCGCCCTTCTTGGGGCGCGGCGAGGAAGACTCTATTTTTTCGCGCCAATGACGGAAATATTTTGCTAACTCACCAGGCCCGGCAGGAATTCGCGCGACAAGCTACCCGTCACGGGGCAATTTTGAGAAGGATTTCCCCTGCAGCGTTTCGATGCCCGCGCGAGAGGCATGCGGCGTCAGATCACGCTCGGCCCGTATGGCCTGGCGTTGTCGAATGCCACAACGTCGTGAAAGTGCGTGTAGTCGATGGTGCTCACGCCGTTCACGTCGCTCATCAGGTCGACGTAGCGGTATTGCCAGCGGATTTGCGCATCCGACCAGATATGGCGCGCCTGCATGGTCTGCGCGGTCGACTCGTCCGAGCCTTCGATCACGACGTGCAGCGCCGCGCTCTGGTTCGCGAGCATGTCGGGCGTCGCGCCGAACAGCGGGCTCGATTCGTCGATCACATGCATGAGGTTCCAGCCGAGCGTGAAGAGCGGATGCTCCGAGCGCACGAGCTTGAGGTCGTAGATGCGCCGCGCGGTGTAGCCGTCCGACGAGGTTTCGACGCGGATCAGGCGCAGCTTCGCCTGCGCTTCGGCAATCACGTTCTGGCGCGCATTGGCGGCGCGCGCCATCAGCGTCATGCGGCCTTCGATCGGATGCACGACCACCTGGTTCGCAAACAGGATCTTCGCGCGCGGGCGCGAGAAGCGTGCGAACACGAGCCCCGTGGCCAACGCGACCCCCGACATGCCGACGAAGATCTCCAGCGTCGCGATGACGTGGGCATAGACGGTTTGCGGGTGCATGTCGCCGTAGCCGACCGTCGCGAGCGTCTCGACGCTGAAGAAAAAGGCGCCGAGAAAGTCTTTCGGAAACTGATTGGCGATGGGCGCTTCGCCCAGCTGATAGAGGCACGCGAAGAGGCCGTTGAGCAGCAGGAAGAGGCCGGCGAGCGAGGCGAAGAACGTGAGCCAGCGCATCTGCAGCGCGAAGTGATAAAAGTCGCGCCAGGTCTGCACGGGCATGCCGTAGACGAGAATCTTCCGCGAGCCGAATTCCAGCGTTCGCGCGCCGCTGCGATGGACTTCTTCGGGTTTGCGCGCCTCCGATGCCGATGCGGGGGAAGCGCCCTTGCACAGCGTATCGGTCGAGGTCTCCTCGGGTTGCACATCCGCCGCGTTCGCGGGCGGCGCGTGGGCGGCGGAGGCTTCCTGCGAGTCCTGCATGTCGGCGCCGGTGCCGACGTTTTCGCAGGCGTTGCGCCCTTGCATTTCGGATGTCATGGTGGTCCCTTCTTCAGGGCGGAGCGAAATGAGGAGGCAAGCGTAGCAATCGCGGAGAGGCAGGGCAAGCCGCCGCGCGCCCAGCGCTCCTGTGCGGGATCAAGCCAGGTTCAAGCCAGGTTCAAGCCAAAGTCCGGAAGCGGATGGCGCGAGCGCGCCGGTCATGGAAACGCGTGTGGCTTGGGAATGCCCGCGCCGTGCTCGATGTCGGCGATGGCCTGGCGGCGCGCGGCATCGATGGCTTCGGCGGATGCCTCGAAGCCCGCGTTGCCGCCAATCGTGACCCATGGCTGCACGGGCTTGTCGCGGTGCGTGATCTGGTATTCGGCATCCCAGCGCGCGCCTTGCAGTTCGAGCGGATGCACGTGGATGGCGTAGACGCCATAGAGAAAGAGTTGTTCGGCCATGTTCGTCTCCTGCCGGCCGGAGCAAGCGTTCGAGCTGCCGGCCGAAGAGGACCGCCGCGGACAGGATCGCCGCCCCGCGCGGTTCGAGATTGCCTCTCTTGCACCTTACAGTTCGAGTTCGCCGAGAATGCGATGCGCGAGCGCCTTCGCTTCTTCCAGCGCTTCCTCAGGCGTGCCCGAGGCGCTTTCTACTTCGTAGACGGCGTTCTCGAGTTCCTCGCCGTCGTCGCGCGCCAGGGAGACCAGGCCCTGGTACTGGCCGGCGTTCATGGGCCGCACTGAGGCGACTGCCGTATAGATCCCCTTGGTGTAGCTGACGTCTTCCATGGCGGGCTCCTCGTGAAAGGAGCTTCCATGCTAGCACGTTGATTCCGCGCCTGCGGGGCACGCTCGTGACGCTGACAAGGCGCTTTCATGTCAGTGTTGCGCCGCGCATCGCGCGCGGCGCGGGCCAGCCGGTGCGTTAGTCAGCGAGCAGCGAGACGACCTCGTCGAGCGTGGGCGAATGCGCGCCGGGCCGGCGGCACGCCGCGGCGCCGGCGGCAAGCGCGAACGCCAGATGCTGACGCCACTCGCGCCGTGGCGCGCTCATCAAGCTGAATAGCAGCCCGCCGATGGAGGCGTCGCCCGCACCCACGGTGTCGGCCACCTCGACGCGCGGCGGAGCCGCTTCGATCACCGCGTCGCCGGCATAGAGCGTCGCGGGCTGCGCGCCGCGCGTGACGAGCAGCGTGGCGGCGGGGTTCAGCGCGCGCATTGCCGCGATGGCCTCGGCTTCGCTTTTGTCGGCGAACAGCATGCGCAAATCTTCGTCGGACACCTTGATGAGGTCGGCGAGCGCGGCCATGCGGCGCAGGATCGGCTCGTAGCCGTGCGCCATCAGGTTGCGGTAGTTCGGGTCGAAGCTGATCTTCACGCCGGCCTCGCGCAACTGCGCCGCGAGCGTCGCGAGCGTTTCGCCGAGCGGCTGGCGCACGAGGCTGATGCAGCCGAAATGCGCCCACTTCGCGTGTGCGCGCCAGCCTTCGGGCAGCTTCGCCGGATCGAAGGCGAGATCGGCGCTGTTATCGCCGATGAAGTAGTACGCGGGCGGATGCGTCTGGTGCACGATCGCGAGCAGCGGCGCGCGCTCGACGCGCTGCATGAAGCGCATGTCGAGGCCCGCTGCGACGCTCGCGTTCCAGAGCTCGTCGGAGAAGTTGTCGGTGCCGAGCGCGCCCGCGCATGCGGTGGGCAGGCCCAGGCGCGCCACTGCGCGCGCCACGTTCCAGCCCGCGCCGCCCGGATGCGCGCGCCAGTGCGAATCCATGCCCGGCGCGCCCGACGCGTGCGGTGCGCCTTCGGGCGCGGGAACGCGCACGAGATCGGTGAGGATGTCGCCCGCCGAAATGAAGGCGGGGAAGCCGGACGAGAAGTCGGGGCCAGTGTTGCAGGTGCTCATCGCTTGTTCCCTCGCTGTTCCTTCGCTGAATCTTCACTGATGCTCAGGCGTTGCCGTCGGTGCCGTTCGCTTGCGCGAAGGCCGCTTCGCTGCCTGCCGCCGTTCCCGTTGTTCCCGTTGTTCCCGCTGTTCCGATAGCGGGCGCCATGCCGCGGCCCGGCAAGGCGTTCAGGACTTCGTAGCATGCGCCCATCGTGTGGTAATCGGTCTTGCCCGCAGGGCTTTTCTCGTCACTGTACTTGCGGTTGTCGCAGGTAAGTATGCGATACCACGCACCGTAACGATGATCGACGAAATGCGCCCAGCTGTAGCGCCAGATTTCGTCGTACCAGTCCCAGAAGCGCTCGTTGCCGGTGCGCTTCGCGAGCAGCGCGGCGGCGGCGAAAGTCTCGGCCTGGACCCAGAAGTACTTGTCGTGGTCGCATACCGTGCCGTCCGGGCCGAAGCCGTAGTAGAGCCCGCCGTGATCGTCGTCCCAGGCGTGCGCCATGGCCGCGTCGAACAGTTCGATCGCGCGCGGCAGCAGCCACGGCAGCGGACGATGGCGTTCGAGGATCATGAGCAGTTTCGCCCATTCGGTTTGATGCCCCGGCTGGAAACCCCACGGGCGGAAGATGTTCGAGCTGTCCGCCTCGTTGTAGTGCCAGTCCACCGACCAGTCGGCGTGAAAGTGCTCCCACACGAGCCCGTGCGAGAGCTTCGCCTGGCGCAGCGTGATGTTGGACGCGACGCGTTCCGCGCGGTCGAGATAGACGAGGTGGCCGGTCGCCTCATAGGCCGCGAGCAGCGCCTCGGTAGTGTGCATGTTCGCGTTCTGGCCGCGATAGCTCGACACGATCCAGTCGGCACTGGCTTCATCGGCGTACAGGCCCGCTGCGCCGTCCCAGAAGCGGTGCTCCATCAGCTCGAAGGTGGCGCCGATCATCGGCCGGGCTTCTTCGATGCCCGCCATCGCCGCATGCGCATACGCGAGCAGCACGAACGCGAGGCCGTAGCAGTGCCGCGTGGCGTCGAGCGTGCGCTTCTTGCCGTCACGCCAGTCGATCTCCCAGTCATAGCCCTGGTGATGCGGATCCCAATGGCCTTCGCGCAGGAACTGCAGGCCGTGGCGCGCGTATTCGAGGTAGAGCGGGTCGCCGAATTCGCGATACGCCATGGCGTAGTTGAAGACGAAGCGGCAACTGCTCACGAGATGGCGCGAGTGGGCGTTGTAGATCGAGCCGTCGTCGCGGAAGTAATGGAAGAAGCCGCCGGCGCTGTCGAACACGGTGGGCGAGTAGAAGCGCAGCGTGTCCTCGACATGGCCGAGCAGGAACGCGCGGTCGCGAAAGCTCGCGACCGCGGGCGCGCCTGCGTCGGCAAGCCTGGCCGGTTGGGAGGGGGCGGCGTTGGAAGGCTTCGTCATGGCTTTCTCGTCTTGGCTTGGCCTGGCGCAACGGCGGACCAGGCTTGGGGTGGTTTCAGCAGGACTGCTTCGGCACGAGGCCCAGTCCGCGACAAGGCGCTTGCCGCCGCCTCGGTGGAGTCGCTGGCGGCGGTGCTCGCGCGCTCGACAAGCCGCACGGGCAGCACGATTTCGTCGGCTGCGGGCGCTTCTTCGAGCAGCAGTTCGACGCCGCGCCGCCCGAGCGCTTCCTTGTCGACAGCGATGGTCGAGAGTGCGGGCGCGGCGTGCGACGCGCCCGCAATGTCGTCGAAGCCGATGATCGCCATGTCTTGCGGCACGCGCAGGCCGGCGGCCAGGCACACGCGCATGGCGGCGAGCGCGGCGGCGTCGTTGAAGGCGAACACGGCATCGGGCAACGGCCCGCGCCCGCTGCGCGCGGCGTCGAGCAGGCGCTGCATCGCGAGCGCCGCGCCGGTGTCGGGATCGAGCCCGCCATCGATGCAGGTTTCCAGCGACGGGTCGAACAGCAGCCCCGCTTCGAAGAACGCGCGCCGGTAGCCGAGCGCGCGCTGGGCGATGCTGTAGTGCGCGAGCGAGCCGCCGATGAATGCCACGCGCCGGCGCCCCTTGCTGAACAGATGATGCATCGCGAGCGCCGCGCCCGCGGCGTTGTCGATATTCACCGAACGCAGGCCCTGCGCCCACAGGTCGATCAGCACGAGCGGGCGCTGCAGCGCGACCAGCGCGGCGAGCGTCTCGGGCTCGACGAAACCCGCCACGGCGATGGCGTCGGGCGCGTGCAGGCGCAGTTGCTGGATGGTGTCGTCGGCGGGGCCGGCGGTGAGCAGCGCGGGCACGATGCCGTGCTCGCGGCAGGCGTCTTCCACGCCGTGCAGGACATGCGAGAAAAACGGGCTTGCGGCGAAGTTGTTGTGCTGGCGGTGCAGCAGGAACGTGAGGCGGCGGATGCGCGGGCGCAGTTGCCCGCAGTCGTAGCCGAGCGAGCGCGCGACTTCGACGATGCGCGCGCGCGTGGGCTCCGACAAGCCCGGTTGGTTCTTCAACGCGCGGGAGACCGTGCCGATCGACACGTTGGCCGCCTGCGCGACGTCACGAATGGTTGTCCCCATGGTTTCTGTGCGCGCTTGCTGATGCCGCACGGCGTGCGTGCCGCGATATGGCCAGATGTGCGGCGATTGTATAGTAAAAATGTGGCCGCGCAACCTTTAAAGGCGGCGTAAAACGCCAGTAAATACCCGTAATTACGAGAATAAACGTAAATTTACATGTTTAGTAAAAACAACTAAACAGAGCGCGGGAATGGCAGTTGCGCGACGTTGCATGTCTTGCTCTACCCGGAGGGACTCTTGCGCGGCATATCCCTACTGTTATTTCTGGTCCTGCTTCTGGTTGCCTCTGTTCCTGCGTGGCCGTACAGCCGCACGTGGGGCTACGGGCCGTCTGGCACCGTGGGCGCCGGGGTGATCGTCATGTTGTGGCTCGTGTTGACCGGGCAGGTTTAGACGCGCATAGCCATGTTCCCGTGCAAAGGCAAAGAGGCCGGCGCGGAGTGATCCGCGCCGGCCTCTTTGGTTGATGCACCGGTTGTTTGTGGGCGCCGCTTCGCTTGCGGATTGTCGCTTACTGCCTTCCCCCCGCCACCGCCCGCTCGCCGCGTGCCGCGCGCGACTCGTCGCCGGTTTCGGCGCGCTCGGCGCTCATGTCGCGGGCGCCCCAGCGCTGCGCGAGCGCCGCGCACACCATCAGCTGGAGCTGATGGAACAGCATGAGCGGCAGCACCACCGCGCCCACGGCGTTCGAGGCGAAGATGACCTTGGCCATCGGCACGCCGGCCGCGAGGCTCTTCTTCGAGCCGCAGAAGATGATCGTGATCTGGTCGGCGCGCGAGAAGCCGAGCTTCTTGCTCGTGAACATGGTGGCGCCGAGCGCGAGCCCGAGCAGCACCGCGCTGATCACGACCAGGCCGCCGAGCGCCGCAATCGATGTGTGGTGCCAGAGCCCCTGGTTGATCGCCTCGGAGAACGCGCCGTAGACCACGAGCAGGATCGAGCCCTGATCGACGAACTTGAGCACGCTGCGGTTGCGCTCGATCCAGCGGCCGATCACGGGCCGCAGCAATTGCCCCGCGACGAACGGCACGAGCAACTGCAGCACGATGTTCCAGACCGTATGCCAGGCCGACGTGCCGCCCGCGGCCTGGTTCGTGACGATGAAGCTCACGAGCGCGGGCGTGACGAAGATGCCGATCAGGCTCGACGCCGATGCGCTGCACACGGCGGCGGGTACGTTGCCGCGCGCGATCGAGGTGAACGCGATGGACGACTGCACGGTCGAGGGCAGCGTGCACAGGAACAGCACGCCCATGTAAAGCGCGGGCGTGACGAGCGGCGAGAGCACGGGTTTGAGCGCGATCCCGAGTAGCGGGAAGAAGATGAAGGTGCTCGTCAGCACGACGATGTGCAGACGCCAGTGCGTGGCGCCCGCCACGATGGCATCGCGCGAGAGCTTGGCGCCGTGCAGGAAGAACAGCAGCCCGACCGCGACGTTGGTGAGCCAGTTGAAAGGCTTGGTGGCCACGCCGTGCACGGGCAGCAGGCTGGCGAGAATCACCGTGCCGATCAGGCACAGCGTGAAGTTATCAGGCAGGAATTTCGGACGAACCATCGATCAGTCTCAAGTGCGCACCACGGCGCACTTTATTCGATTGGGGCGCCACGGGAGGAATCAGGGCCTCTATTGTTGGCCCAGGGCGATTGAAAAAGCAAATTCATTTGACGAATCGATTAATGATCGTTTTGCATGACGGGTTGGATTTCAGAGCAATTGCCGCGGTGTGGCCGATGCGAGACAAGAGGGGTGCGAGCAGGCATCGCCGCCATTCATTCGTCATGCAAAACACACGGTTCGAGCGCAGCGCAGCCAGTGCGCGTCCGTTGCTCGCAAAGCCCCGCCGGAAGAGCCTCCGGCTGCCTCGGCGAGGCTGCTGGAAAGCATGAAACAAGCCCGCGCGTCATGTCCCCAAAGACCAAAAAATCGTGCAGTAACATGGTGTTACAACCCTTCCGAGGGCATAACACTTTTTGGCTCGACACCCTTTCAGGACGCCCATAAATTACCGTCAAGGAAGAGTCAAAAACCGTTGCGACAGCAATTGTTGCATGACGTACACGCTTCCCGGAACGGCTCGCCATGGCCCGAATGGCGTTAAGCCATGCTGAACGTCGGGCAGGTGATCGACACAAATGCGTGCAGGGTTGTCAAAGTTAGGGCAGTGGGTCTTGGGGGCCGGATTAGCGGCCCTCATTGCGTTCGCCCTTGTCCAGCCTGCACTGGCCGGTCACGGTGGCGGCGACTTTCATGGCGGCGGCTTTCAGTCCGCGCCCATGATGCACAGCGCTTCGCGCCCGGCCATGCCGATGCAATGGGGTGGCCAGCGTGGCGGCGGCATGCGCCGCGGCGGCGAGGGCTTTGGCGGAGCGCCCTTTGGCGGAGCGCCCTTTGGCGGAGCGCCCTTCGGCGGAGCGCCAGGCGGGCGCTCCAGTGGGCACTACAGTGGACACTACGGCGGCGGGCCGATGCGCGTAGCCGACCAGGGCGGCTGGCGCGACCGTCAGGGCGCTCGCCAGCAGGAGCACCGTGTCGGCGGCTTCAACAACGATCCCTATGGCAATGGCTTCGGCGGCTATCACGGCCCGATTCAGCCCGTGAGCGCGGAAGCGCGTCAGGTCCCCCGTCCGCCGGCCGATTCGCCAGTGCGCGCCGGCTCCATTCGCGAAGACGTCGCGCGCTACAACGAAGAGCGCAGCTCGTACCGCCCATTCCAGCGCGGCGGCGGCGAGGTGCCGCGTCCGCCGATGCCGGCGCCCTATCGTAACTAGTCCCCCTCGTTTTTCACGCGCGCTCCCCGCCGCGTCGATCCAACCAGACCCTGAATTTCCAACCGACCGTCCGGATGGCGAGTCCGGTCGATATCGCTCGTCCCTGCGAGTCTCAAAACTGACGTGTGGATACCACACTTTATGGGAAATTTTTTGTCAGACCATATCCTTTCATCATCCAATCTCGGCTTCGTGAAGATGGCGCTCGGATGGCGCGGCTGCAGAGCGGCAAAAAACGGGCCGAAGTCCTGTCCACGCGGGTGACGGGCTTGTGCCGGTCGTGTCCGGGCCATGCGCAACGGCTGCTGCAACCGGTCGAATCGGGATTCGCCGGCAGCAAAGTATGCGGATCGATATACCGGCGATAACAACCGATATTTTTGTCCACCAATCTGGTCCGCAAAGATGGTCCCGCCCAGAACGGCGACGCCCGCGAACGGCGAGATAACAACCGGTTTGCACGAGCGCCAAAGCCGCCAAACACTTTTTTGACAAATCGACAGGAGAACCCATGAAAAAAGCCGTCAGCCGCGCGCTGTGCACGCCTCTCAAGGCGGGTGTCATTGCCGCCTTGCTTGCCGCCGCATCGTCGTCGGCATTCGCGCAGTCGAGCGTCTCGCTCTATGGCCAGGTCGACGAATGGGTCGGGGCCACGCGCTTCCCGGGTGGCAAGACGGCCTGGAACGTCGGCGGCGGCGGCATGTCGACGTCCTACTGGGGCTTGAAGGGTGCTGAAGATCTGGGCGGCGGCTACAAGGCGGTCTTCAAGATGGAAAGCTTCTTCCGCGCGCAGAACGGTCAGTTCGGCCGCTTCCAGGGCGACACCTTCTTCGCCCGCAACGCGTATGTCGGCATCGAGTCGCCGTACGGTACGGTTGTCGCGGGCCGCGTGACGACGCCGCTGTTCATCTCGACGATTCTGTTCAACCCGTTCGTCGATTCGTACACGTTCTCGCCGATGATCTTCCACACGTACCTCGGGCTCTCGACGTTCCCGAGCTACACGACCGACCAGGGCGCGGTGGGCGATTCGGGCTGGAACAACTCGATCCAGTACTCGACGCCGAACTTCAACGGCCTGTCGGGCACGGCTGTGTACTCGCTCGGCAACACGGCTGGCCAAAACGGCAAGAAGAAGTGGAGCGTCCAGGGCCTGTACTTCAATGGCCCGTTCGCCGCCACGGCGGTCTGGCAGTACGTGAACTTCAACAACACGCCGGGCGACATCGGCAGCATCGTGAGCGGCGATACGGTCATCCAGGGCCTGCGCAGCCAGAGCATCGGCCAGGTGGGCCTGTCGTACGACCTGAAGTTCGTGAAGTTCTTCGGCCAGTACATGTACACGAACAACAATAGCGACCTCAACAGCTGGCACGTGAACACGGCGCAGGGCGGTGTGACGGTGCCGCTCGGCACGGGCACGGTGATGGCCTCGTACGCGTACTCGCGCGACAGCGGCGGCCTGAACCAGACGCGCTCGACCGCTGCTATCGGCTACGATTACCCGCTCTCGAAGCGCACCGACGTCTACGCGGCCTATATGTACGACCACTTCGACAACATGTCGTCGGGTCAGACCTACGGCGTGGGCCTGCGCGCGAAGTTCTAAGCGCCCCCGAGCCTGAAGCCAGCAAGGCAGAAACCCCGCGCTGTCCGCAGCGCGGGGTTTTGTTTTTTTGAGCGGCGTGCACAATCCTGGAGACGGGTTTTCGATGAATTTGAATTTGGCGAAAAGGGCGGCGTGATGGATACCCTTGTCAGCATGAAAGTGTTCCGGCACGTGGTGGAGGCGGGGAGCTTCGTGGCGGCGGCCGAGCGCATGGACATGTCCGCCGCCATGGCGAGCAAGCATGTGATGCATCTCGAGCAGCAACTCGGCGCGCGCCTGTTGAACCGCACGACGCGCCGCGTCGCACCCACCGAGGCGGGCCGCGAATACTACGAGCGCGTGGCCCAGGCGCTCACCGAGCTCGATGAAGCGGGCCAGGCCGTGGGCGCCGCGAGCGTGGTGCCGCAGGGGCGTCTGCGCGTGTCGTCGCTCACGGCGTTCGGCCTGCGCCACGTGATGGGCGCGGTGGCCGACTACGCGGCCGGCTTCCCGCAGGTCACCGTCGACATCACGCTCTCGGACCGCGTGGTCGAGCTGATCGACGAGGGCTTCGACGTGGCGATTCGCGCGGCGCCCTCGGGGCTGAAGGCGTCGTCGCTGATCGCGCGGCCGCTCGCGACCGCGCATATCGTGCTGTGCGCGGCGCCCGAGTATCTGCGCCGCCACGGCGTGCCCAAGAGCGTCGCCGATCTCGCGCAGCACAAGTTCGTGCATTACGCGGGCGCCTCGGCGGCGGAGCTCGCGCCGTTCGCGGAGGGCGGCGCGCGGCAGATGCGGCCCAAGCCCGGCGGCAATCTGATCGTCAATCACCTGGAGGCGCTGCGCGTGGTGCTGCTGCAGGGCGGCGGGCTCTCGATGCTCGGCACCGAGGTGATCGGCGACGACATCGCGCAAGGCCGCCTCGTGCCGCTGCTCGTCGACGCACTGCCGCCGCGCGAGCTGCCCATCTATGCCGTCTATGCGAGCCGCCGCCACCTTTCGGCGAAGGTGCGCTCGTTCGTCGATTTCCTCGCGGAGCGCTTTGGCGAGCACCCGCTATGGCCGGGCGTCGAGGAGATTCGCGAGGCGGCGGCGCGCGCGGCGGCGAAAGGGAAGGTGTAAATAAGCCGCGCGCCCGCCGCTGCGGTTTCAGATTCCGCCGGCCGCGTCAGCGCGCGAGCCCGAGCCGCGCGCGGGTCTCGTCGTACTCGCGCTTCAGGCGCGCGACCAGTTCGGCGACCGAGGGCACGTCGTCCATGAGCCCCACGCCCTGGCCCGCGCCCCAGATGTCCTTCCAGGCCTTGGCCTTGTCGCCGCCGAAATTCATCTTCGATTTGTCCGACTCGGGCAGCGCGTCCGGGTCGAGCCCTGCGTTGATGATGCTCTCGCGGATGTAGTTGCCGTGCACGCCCGTGAACAGGTTCGTATAGACGATGTCGGCGGCCTTGGCCCCGAGGATCGCGTGCTTGTACCCGTCCACGGCATGCGCCTCGCGCGTGGCGATGAAGCGCGTGCCCATGTACGCGAGATCGGCGCCCATCGCCTGGGCGGCGAGGATCGAGCCGCCATTGGCGATCGCGCCCGAGAGCACGATGGGGCCGTCGAACATGCGCCGCACTTCGCCCACGAGCGCGAACGGCGAGGTCGTGCCCGCATGGCCGCCCGCGCCCGCCGCAACGAGAATGAGGCCGTCCACGCCCGCTTCGAGCGCCTTGCCCGCATGGCGCAGATTGATGACGTCGTGCAGCACGACGCCGCCGTAGCTGTGCACGGCGTCGAGCAACTCCCTGGGCGGCGCGCGCAGGCTCGTGATGAAGATCGGCACCTGGTGCTCCACGCACACGCGCACGTCATGTTCGAGCCGCGTATTCGACTGATGCACGATCTGGTTCACGGCGATCGGGCCGATCACGGCGTCCGGGTTCGCGGCCTTGTGCGCGGCGAGCTGCGCCTGGATCTGCGTGAGCCATTCGTCCAGCAGTTCGGCGGGGCGCGCATTGAGCGCCGGAAACGAGCCGACGATGCCGGCCTTGCACTGCGCGATCACGAGCTCGGGGTAGCTCACGATGAACATCGGCGCGCCGACGACAGGCAACGAGAGGTTCTGCAAGACGGCGGGCAATGCCATGGCGGGGTCTCCTTGCGGGCTGCGGGGCCGGTTCGGGCCGGATTTATGCTGACTATGGTGGACCGTTGCGGACCATTGCGGATTATGAGCGTGCGGTTGATCGCTCATGGTGCGCCGTTCGGGCGAGTCGAGGGAGTGTTCGGTTTCTAGCTTTTCGCGCCCGAATTTGCGATGACGCATTGCGCCCCCTCCTACAATACCCTCCAGACCAACAAATAGACGATGGAGACGCGACATGCCGTTCGACGGATACACGCCTTTCACCGTTCGCACCGAGGATGGCGTCGAAATTCACGGGCTCCGTGGCGGGGAGGGGCCGCCGCTGCTGCTCCTGCATGGCCATCCGCAGACCCACATGATCTGGCATCGCTGCGCGGCGGATCTGGCGCAGCACTTCACGGTGATCGCTACCGACCTGCGCGGCTACGGCGCATCGTCCAAGCCCGCGAGCGATGCGAGCCATGCGGCCTACTCGAAACGCGCGATGGCCGCCGATCAGGTCGCGGTCATGCGCCACTTCGGCTTCGAGCGCTTTCTCGTGTGCGCGCACGATCGCGGCGCGCGCGTCGCGCATCGCATGGCGCTCGATCATGCCGACGCCGTCGAGCGACTGATGCTGCTCGACATCGCGCCCACGCTCGCGATGTACGAGCAGACCAACCGCGAGTTCGCCACGCTCTATTTCCACTGGTTCTTCCTGATCCAGCCCGAGCCGCTGCCGGAGGATCTGATCGGCGCGAATCCCGACGCCTATATCGAGCGCGTGATGGGCAGCCGCCACGCGGGCCTTGCGCCGTTCGCGCCCAAGGCGCTCGGCGCGTATCGCGCGGCGCTGCGCCAGCCGGGCGCCGTGCACGCGATGTGCGAGGACTACCGCGCCTCGGCGACCATCGACCTGGACCACGACCGCGCCGACATCGAGCGCGGCCACAAGGTCGCGTGCCCGCTGCGCGTGCTGTGGGGCGAGCATGGCGTGGTCGGGCGCTGCTTCGATCCGCTCGCGGAGTGGCGCAAGGTGGCGCGCGATGTGAGCGGCCGCGCGCTGCCGTGCGGCCACTACATTCCCGAGGAAGCGCACGAGGCGCTCGTCGGCGAAATTCTCTCGTTCTTCGAGGCGACCGAGCGCCAGGAGTGACGGTGCGCCGCGCTTACTCGAGCGGCGGCAGGCGGCGCGCCACGGGCGTGGACTTGACGATGGCGGTGCTGGTTTCCGCGCGCTCGGTGACCTTGCCCAGGATCTCGTCGAGCTGGTCGATCGAATGCAGATAGAGCCGGGCGATGAAGCAGTCGTCGCCGGTGACCTTGTCGCATTCGATGAATTCGGGAATGCGGCGGATCACTTCTTCGACCAGATGCAACTGCCCCGGCAGCGGCTTCACGCGCACGATGGCCTGCAGCGTATAACCGAGCGCGCGCGGGTCGATGCGCACCGTGTAGCCGCCGATCACGCCCTGGGCTTCGAGCCTGCGCAAGCGCTCCGACGTGCTCGGCGCGGAGAGTCCGATCTGGCGGGCCAGTTCGCTCACGCTCGCGCGTCCGTCTTCGGCGAGCGCGGCGAGCAGCGCGCGGTCGATCTCGTCGAGCGCGATGGGCGCAGGCGCGGCGGGGCGTTTGTTCATGATTTCACCTGCATGTTCGGTGGTCGGCCTTCGATTCGAAGGCAATTCGATCTATCAGCCTTAGTTTAGCCATGTATTCCGCGCTTCGCGCTGAGTAAACTTTCAGACAGATACTCACGTGGAGCACCCAGTCATGTCTTCCCCAGAAGTTCGCCGCGGCGCGGCCGAGATGGTCGCCGCGATGCTGATGTCCGGCACCATCGGCTGGCTCGTCGTCGATTCGCAGCAGGCGCCCATCAACGTGGCGTTCATGCGCTGCGTGCTGGGCGGCGCGACGCTCGCGCTCGCTTGCGCGGCGCTCGGCTTGTTGCGGCGCAGGCTGCCGTGGCGCACGCTCGCGCTCGCCATGGCGGGGGGCGCGGCCATCGTCGCCAACTGGGTGCTGCTGTTCGCCGCCTATTCGCGCGCCTCCATTTCAATGGCCACCGCCGTCTACAACACGCAGCCGTTCATGCTCGTCGGCCTCGGGGCGCTCGTGCTGGGCGAGCGCGTGAGCGCATCGACCGTCGCGTGGCTCGCGCTCGCCTTCGTCGGGCTCGTGGGCGTGGTCGAAGTGCAGCCGGCCGTGCTCGCGGTGCCGGGCGAGTATTTGCAGGGCGTGGCGTGCGCGGCCGGCGCAGCGTTCCTCTACGCGATCTCGTCGATCATCACGCGCCACCTCAAGGGCACGCCGCCGCATCTGATCGCGCTCGTGCAGCTTGGCTTCGGCGCGCTCGTGCTCGCGCCGTTCATCCGCTACGACACGCTGCCGGCCACGCCCGTGCACTGGGCGCAGATCGCCACGCTCGGCATCGTGCATACCGGAGTGATGTACGTGCTGCTCTATGGCGCGATCCAGAAGCTGCCCACGGCAATGACCGGCGCGCTTTCGTTCATCTACCCCGTGGTGGCGATCTTCGTCGACTGGTTCGCCTTCGGGCAGCGCCTCGCGTGGATCCAGGTCGCGGGCGCGGCGCTCATCCTGCTCGCGGCGGCGGGTGTGAACCTCGGCTGGCGGATCGTGCCGCAGCGGCGCAAGGCGTCGTCAGCTTGAGGCGTCATCGGCGTCACGTGACGCGCGCGCCGAGTGACGAGTGTGGCGCGCGCGGCGTCGCCAGCACGCTGGCCGCATAATGTCGCGGTTTCCCGACCACGACGATGCACCCGCGCATGCCCCTCTCCGACGCCAGCCACGACGAAGCCGAACTCAAGCGCGCCAAGCGCCGCGCCCTCCTGCTGCTGGTGGCGGCGGCGCTGGTATTCGTCGCCACGGCGCTCGCGCCGCCGGGCGTGGTGATCGACGGCATCAAGGCGGTCAGCGAAGCGTCCATGGTGGGCGCGCTCGCTGACTGGTTCGCCGTGGTCGCGCTGTTCCGGCGCGTGCCGATCCCGTTCATCGCCGCGCGCACGGGCGTCATTCCGCGCAACAAAGATCGCATCGCCGACGAACTCGCCGTGTTCGTGCGCGACCGGTTTCTCAACGTGGATGCGCTGGTCGAGCTGATCCGCCGCCATGACCCGGTCGAGCGCCTCTCGTCCTGGCTCACGGCCCCGAGCAACGCGCAGCATCTGGGCGACTACGCGGTGCGGCTGATGTCGGGCCTGCTCGGCCTCACCGACGACGCGCGCATCCAGGCCTTCATTCGCGACGGCCTGCACGCCGCGCTCGACAAGGTCGATCTCTCGAAGTCGGCGGGCGCGCTGCTCGACACGCTCACGAAAGACGGCCGCCATCAGGAACTGCTCGACCAGATGCTCGACCAGCTAGGCGCCTTGCTGGCCGAGGAGAGCACGCGCACGTTCGTGGCGGCGCGCATCGTCGACGGGCTCAAGGGCGAGTTTCCGTTGACCGAGAAGCTCCTGCCTTCGGAATGGATCGGCGACAGCGGCGCGCGCGTGCTGGAAACGGCGGTGAACCGCTTGCTGCTGCAGGTGAGCGAGGACCGCGAGCACCACTTGCGCCAAAAGTTCGACGAGGTGGTGCAAAAGCTCGTGGTGCAGCTGAAAAGCGATCCGGCGTTCCTGCGCAAGGGCGAGGAGTTGAAAGCCAGTCTGCGCGAAGGCAGCGCGCTCAACGAGTACACCGGTGCGCTATGGGGCAGCCTGCGCGCGTGGCTGCGCGACGATCTGGAGCGCCCCGATTCGACGCTGCACGCGAAGGTGGTGGCGACCGGCCGCTGGCTCGGCGAGTCGCTGGCCGCCGACGCCGACTTGCGCGAATCGATCAACCGCCATCTCGAAGACGCCGCGCGCGCGATGGCGCCCGATTTCGCGCGCTACCTCACGCATCACATTCGCGACACGGTGCGCAACTGGGATACGCGCGACACCGCGCGCCTGATCGAGCTGAAGATCGGCAAGGACTTGCAGGAAATCCGCGTGAACGGCACGGTGATCGGCGGGACGATCGGGCTCGGGTTGTACTTGTGCTCGCACCTGTTCGAATGGTTGCGCCTGCAACTCGGCTGGTGAAATGTTCGTGAACGTGTGTTGCCGATTCTTTGTCACTATTCGCCGCGTTTTTGC
This sequence comes from Paraburkholderia sacchari, assembly GCF_000785435.2. Taxonomy (GTDB): domain Bacteria; phylum Pseudomonadota; class Gammaproteobacteria; order Burkholderiales; family Burkholderiaceae; genus Paraburkholderia; species Paraburkholderia sacchari. Next base: position 446,573 of record NZ_JTDB02000002.1, read on the forward strand.
CATCGATTCGGATTTCGAATCAATTGCCCAGGCGATTCGTTGGGCAAACGTTTTGAATCAGGTGCCGATAGTAGTTTGTAGGGAAATCACCGATGCGACGCGAATTCGTGCGCGAGTATGATCGGCTCGACAGTTTGATCACGTCAGAGCACGATACTCACGCTCGCCCCGGAAAAAAGGGCGAGCGTTTTTTTTAGCCGCCGCGCATGACGGCGCGGGGCAGTGCGGGGCAGTGGTTCAAGCCATGCCGGCGGGCGCTTCGACCCCGTTCTCGTTCATCACGAGCGCGCGGCTTTTCGCCAGTTCCCCGGCCAGTTCGCGCATCAGCGCGGGCCACGCGCTTTCGGGCGCGAGCTGCCGCGCCGCCGCGCGCATGATCGCCGCCTCGGCGAGCATCGTGTCCAGCGCCGCGAACGTCATCGTGCGCATTTCGAGCAGCTTGAACACGATCAGCACCTTGAGCGCGTTTTTGGCGTTGCGCGCGGGATCGGCGCTAAGCCAGGCGAGGCGCGCATTAGCGCGTTCGAGCGCGGCTCCGACGTTTGTAAACGGCGCGCCATGGCCCGGAATCACCACGGCCGCGTCGAGTTGCGCGATGGCGTCCAGCACCGCGCGCTGCTCTGCAAAACCGCTTTCGCCTTCGAGTTCCGGAAAAATCACGCCGAAGCCGTGCTCCCAGAGCGCGTCGGCGCTGATCAGCACGCGCGGTTCGGCAGCATAAAGCATCAGCGAATCGGGATCGTGGCCGGGCGCGCCGATCGCCTCCCACTCGAAGCCGGCGAGCATCACGCGTGCGCCGGGCGCGAGCGTGCCTGTGAAGGCGAAGCGCTCGCAGGTCTGGCCGGTGGCGAGAAACGACAGCCGTGCTTCATCCCAGGCGCGCACGGCGTTCGCGCTGGCGGCGGGAATGAGCGTTTCGCAAGTCCATTGCGCTTGCAAGCGCGCATTGCCGCCGCAGTGGTCCGAATGCAGATGGGTGTTGACGATCGTGTCGAGCGCGCGCCCCGCGAGCGCATGCTGCACGAGCGCGACGGTTTGCGCGGCATGCGTGGCATAGCCCGTGTCGACGAGTGCCGCACGGGTTTCGTCGACGAGCAGCACGTTGTTCGACGAGAGCCAGCCGCGCTCGAACACGCGGATCGATGGCGGCAGCGCCGCAGTTGGCGCTGGCGCGGTGTTGCTCATTGCGCGGCTCCTTCGCTTGCCGGCGCCTGAGGCTTCGGCATCACGAGGATCGTCGAGCGTCCCACCACGAGCGTCTCACCGTTCTGGTTCACGGCCGTGCCTTCGAGCTTCACGAGATCGCCGTTCAGGCTGACTTTCCAGTGCGCCTCCACGACACGCCATTCGAAGGTGAGCACGTCATGGGCGTGCGCGGCGCGCTTGAGCTTCATGTCGAATTCGAGGCCCAGCGGCTGCGCGTACTGCGAAAAGTGCGTGGCGAGCAGCGCCATGAAATACGCGGTGGGCTGCGTGCCCGAGGCAATCAAACCGCCGAAGCGGCTTTGCGCGGCGTAGGCGTCGTCGTGGTGCAGCGGGTTCAGATCGTTCACGAGCGTGGCGAACGACTTCACCGTATCGGGCGAGAGCGCGAGCGTGGAGCGAAACGTTTCCCCAATCGTCACGACGCGGGCGGGCGTGGTGGTCATCGGGCGTCTCCCGCTTTAACCGCGTCGCGCGCGATGCGTGGGGCCGGAGTAAGCGCTGAAGCGCCAACTCCGGGCCGACACATCCACTGTTCGTGGCGCGCGTCGATCGCGTCCCATACGGCGCGCTTCGCGGCATCGTCGAGCGTGGACCATGCGGCGATCTCGTCGATCGTGCGCAGGCATCCTTCGCACAGGCCGCTCGGCTCGTGCATGCGGCACACGTTGATGCAGGGCGAGATCATGCGTCGCGCAGCGCGACGTCCACCACGGGCGCGCCGGTGAGCGCCGCGAGCTCCTGCGGCGAAAGATTGAACACCGCATGCGGATGGCCCGCCGCGGCCCACAGGCTCTCGAGCGCGAACAGGTCGGCGTCGATCAGCGTGACGGGTGCGGTGGCGTGGCCGATCGGGCACACGCCGCCAATCGCATAGCCGGTCATCTCGCGCACGAACTTCGCGTCGGCGCGGCCGACTTCGCCCACGTGCGCCTCGACCTTCTTTTCATCGACGCGATTGGCGCCGCTCGCGATCACGAGCACGGGCGCATTGTCCTTGCGGCGGCGAAACAGGATCGACTTGGCGATTTGCGCGACTTCGCAGCCGAGCCCGGCCGCCGCTTCCGCCGAAGTTTTGCCGGTCTCGGGCAGCAGCACGACGGGCTTGGCGTGGCCGTGCTCGCGCAGGAGCAGCGCGACGCGGCGCGCGGAATCGGGCAGCGCTTCGAGGCCGTCTTTTTCGGAGTTGATGAGCGTTTCCGTCATGTCGTGGTTCCCTTCGTCCTGCAATGGTTTCAACTCAGGCACATGCTGCTGCGCTCTGTTTCTTCGCGAGCAGCGCTTTGCCGGCGCGCGAAACGTTGGCGCGGCCGATGGCCTTCGAAATGAAGTCGCCGGCTTGCACCACCTGGTCGAGGTCGATGCCCGTATGGATGCCGAGGCCGTTCATCAGATACAGCACGTCTTCGGTCGCCACGTTGCCGGTCGCGCCCTTCGCGTACGGGCAGCCGCCGAGCCCCGCCACCGAGGCGTGAAAGATTTCGATGCCTTCTTCGAGCGCCGCGTAAATGTTGGCGAGCGCCTGGCCATAGGTATCGTGGAAGTGGCCCGAGAGGCGCTCGCGCGGGAACACCTTCGTTACCGCATTGAACACTTCGTGCACGCGCTTCGCGGTGCCCACGCCGATGGTGTCGGCGATGTCGATCTCGTCGCAGCCGAGCGCCGCGAAGCGCTGCACCACGTCGACCACCGACGCCACCGGCACCTCGCCCTGGTACGGGCAGCCGAACGAGCACGAGACGCTGCCGCGAAGGCGCACGCCGGCGGCCTTCGCCGCTTCGGCCACGGGGACGAAGCGCTCGATGCTTTCCGCGATCGAGCAGTTGATGTTTTTCTGCGAGAACGCCTCGCTCGCGGCGCCGAAGATCACGATCTCGTCCGCGCGCGCGGCCAGCGCGCCTTCGAAGCCGCGCAGGTTCGGCGTGAGCACCGAATAGATCGCGCCTTCGCGGCGCGCGATGCCGGCCATGACCTCGGCGCCGTCGGCCATCTGCGGGACCCATTTCGGCGAAACGAACGAGGCCGCTTCGATGTTCGGAAAGCCCGCCTTCGAGAGCCGGTCGATCAGCTCGACCTTAATGGCGGTGGGCACGAATTCCTTTTCGTTTTGCAGACCGTCGCGCGGTCCGACTTCGACGATTTTGACTGCGGTGGGTAGGGTTGCCATGTTTGTCTCCAATACTGTGTTCTTGCGCCTCATCTTGCGTCCAATCTCGCGCTTCAATAGCCGCGCGCCGTATTCACGATCCCGCTCACCGTCTCGCCGCGCGCGAGCGCCGCGATCTTGTCCGCGACCTGCGAGATCGCTTCCTCGCGCAGCGTGAGCGCAGAGCAATGCGGCGTGATCGTGATGCGCGGCTCGCGCCAGAACGGGTGATCGCCGGCGAGCGGCTCGTGGCGGAACACGTCGAGCGTGGCGGCCGAGAGCGTGCCGTTCGCGAGGGCATCGACGAGATCCTGCTCCACCAGATGCGCGCCGCGCGCGACGTTCACGAGATATGCGCCGCGCGGGAGCTTGCCGAAGGTGTTCGCGTCGAGCACGTTCTCGGTGTCGGGCGTGGCGGGCAGCAGGTTCACGAGCACTTTTACTTCGGCGAGGAACGCGTCGAACTGCGGGCCGCGCAGCTCGCCCGAGAAGGTCTCGATGCCGTCGAGGGTTTTCGCACTGCGCGAGAAGCCGCGCACCGGCACGCCGAGCGACGCCACCGCACGCGCGACGTGCGCGCCCAGCACGCCGAGGCCCAGCACGCCCACCGTGAAGGTCTCGAGCGGATGCGGCGCGAGCACATGCCATTCGCGGCGCGCCTGCTGCAGCACGTATTCGTCGAAGCGGCGCAGGTAGCGCAGCACTGCGTGCTGCACGTATTCGGCCATTTGCGGCGCCATGCCCGAGTCTTCGAGGCGCACGAGCAGTGCGTCGCGGGGCAGGGTGCCGGGCGCATCGCGTTCGAGCGCGAGAATCGCGTCGACGCCCGCGCCCAGATTGAAGACCGCGCGCAGGCCCGGGCGCGCGGCGAACAGCTCGCGCGGCGGATGCCAGACCACGGCGTAATCGGCGGGGGCCGTATCGCCGGGCTGCCATGCGCGCAGCTCGGCGCCGGGCAGGGCGCGCGAGAGACCGTCGAGCCAGGCGGTGGCGTCGGCTTGCGGGAGCCAGAACAGAATTTTCATCGCGGTTCGTTCCCTGCGGATAGTGGAAAACGTGAGATGAGTGGGATCGGTCGCCACATTCTACGTTTTCATGCCGTAAGCCGCCTGCTTTCTCCGCGCGGCCCCGCGCCGTGGCTGGGGCGAGAAAAAGCAAAGCGGAAAAAATTGGTTTGGCGCGCGGGGGCGGCGGATCACAATCCGTTCACGATCCCTCGAAGCGAGGAAAAAATCATGCTTTCGTACACCGCTTCTTCGTGTGCCTCGCGCTGGCCGCCAAGACTCGTCACCGTGCCGGGCCTGCACGGCAGCGAAGGCGCGCATTGGCAAAGCTGGCTCGAGCGCCAGTTCGCGCGCTCGCTGCGCGTGGAGCAGGACGACTGGGACGCGCCCGATCTGGCGCTCTGGAGCCAGGCGCTCGCGCGACTGCTCGCGCGCGAGCGCGGGCCGTTCGTGCTGGCCGCGCACAGCTACGGCTGCCTCGTGGCGGCTCACGCGCTTCAACAGGGGACGGTGGCCGCCGACGTGGTGGGTGCGCTGCTCGTCGCGCCCGCGAGCCCGGAGAAGTTCCGCTTTGCCGGCGCTTTCGAGGCGCGCCGGCTTTCCGTGCCCGCGATCCTGATCGGCAGCGAGACCGATCCGTGGATGCCGTTCGAAGGGGCGCAGCGCCTCGCGCAGCAGCTAGGCAGCGCGTTCGTGAATCTCGGCGACGCGGGGCATGTCAACACGGCGGCGGGCTTTGGGCCTTGGCCGCGCGCGAAGTATTTCATCGATACGCTCGTGCACTGTGAAGCGCCAAGGCGTCTGCGTACCGCAAGCGAGACTGTCGGTGACGAGCCGTTCAGCGTGAGCGACCGGTTGAGGTTCGCCTGAGTTTCGGTTCGCCTGATTTTCGCTCGGGTTTTGTCCGAGTTCCGCCTGCAATTCAACCGATCGCGGGCATGCTCGCCCGCCTGCGCGGCATCAGCGCGCCCGCGCCTCGCGCAATAGTCGCGCCGTATGCAGCGCGATCATGCCTTCCTCGTCGGTGCGGATCGCGAAGACCGGCAGGCGGCTTTCGCGCGAGCTCACGCATTCCTTGCCGGCATCGTTGGCCGCCGCGTCGAGCGCGATGCCGAACAGCGGCGCGAGCCGTTCGCACACCTGCGCGCGAATCGGCGCGGCGTGCTCGCCGATACCGCCCGTCATCACCAGCGCATCGAGCCCGCCCAGCCCGACCGCGAGCTTGCCCACTTCCTGGGCGATGCGGTACGTGTAGAAGTCGATGGCGAGCTTCGCCCGTTCGCCGTCGCTCGCGAGCAGCTCGCGCATGTCGCTGCTCACGCCCGAGAGGCCCTTGAGGCCGGACTCCTGGTACAGCAGCTTCTCGATCTCGTCGTAGCCCATGCCGCGCGCCATCATCCAGAGCACCGCGCCTGCGTCGATGGCGCCGCTGCGCGTGCCCATCGGCAGGCCGTCCAGCGCGGTGAGGCCCATGGTGGTCTCGACGCTCTTGCCGTCTTTCATCGAGCACAGGCTCGCGCCGTTGCCCAGATGCGCGACCACCACGCGGCCGCGCGCAATGTCGGGCTTGGCGACGTGCAGATAGTGCGCGATGTACTCGTAGGAGAGGCCATGAAAGCCGTAGCGGCGGATGCCTTCCTCGTAGTAGTGGTACGGCAGCGCGAAGAGCTGCGCCATGATGCCGTTGCTCGCGTGAAAGGCCGTGTCGAAGCAGGCCACTTGCGGCAGGTCTGGCGCGGCCATGCGCACCGCGCGGATCGCCGCGAGATTGTGCGGCTGATGCAGCGGCGCGAGCGGCGTGAGCGAGTCGAGCTCCTCGATCACCTTGTCGTCGATGAGCGCCGCGTCCTTGAAGTGCGTGCCGCCGTGCACGACGCGGTGGCCGATCGCGGCGGGCGGCGTGTCGCGCAGGCCCACCGCGAGCACGAGGCGCAGGAGGCGGAACGCGGCGTCGTGGTCGGCGACTTGCGCGACCGGAAACTTCTCGTCGACGATGAGCCGGCCGTCAGGCATGCGCGCGACCACGCGCGGCGCCACGCCAATGCCTTCGATCTGGCCGCCCGCGCCAAAAATCGCGCGCGCGCCGCCTTCCGCATGAGGATCATCGACGACGCGATACACCGAGCACTTGATGCTCGACGAGCCCGCGTTCACGACCAGCACGATCTGGCCTTCGTCGTGCGCGTGGTTCGCGGAGGAGGGGGAGGTCGGCGTCGTGCTCACAGGGCCTCCGTGGTCATGCGCGCGCGCCGCGCGTGGGCGAGCAGCACCGCGATAGCGCAACTGCCGATGCGCGCCCGCACGGTGTCGGCGCGGCTCGTGAGGATGACGGGCACGCGCGCGCCGAGCACGATGCCCGCCGATTCCGCGCCGGCCAGAAAGGTGAGCTGCTTGGCGAGCATGTTGCCCGCTTCCAGATCGGGCACCAGCAGGATGTCGGGGTCGCCCGCGACCTGCGAGGTGATGCCCTTGATGCGCGCGGCCTCGGCGTTGATTGCGTTGTCGAAGGCGAGCGGACCGTCGAGCAGGCCACCCACGATCTGGCCGCGGTCGGCCATCTTGCACAGCGCGGCCGCCTCGATGGTCGAGGGCATCTTGTCGGAGACCGTCTCCACCGCCGCGAGGATCGCGACCTTCGGCGTGGCGATGCCGAGCGCCTGCACGAGATCGATGGCGTTGCGCACGATATCGGCTTTGTCGGCGAGTTTGGGGAAGATGTTGACGGCGGCGTCGGTGATGAAGAGCGGCTTGTGATATGCGGGCACATCCATCGCGAATACGTGCGAGAGGCGGCGCTCGGTGCGCAGGCCGCTCGTGCTTCGCGCCACTTCATGCAGCAGTTCGTCGGAGTGCAGGCTGCCCTTCATGAGCATCTCGGCTTCGCCCTCGCGCACCGCGAGCACCGCGCGTTCCGCAGAGGCATGGCTGTGCGGCGCGTCGACGATCTTGACGTTCTCGAGCGAGAGCATGGCTTCTTGCGCCACCGAGCGGATCTTCGCCTCGGGGCCGACCAGAATCGGCTCGATGAGGCCGAGGTTGGCGGCGTCGAGCGCGCCCGTGAGCGACGAGACATCGCAAGGGTGCGCAACCGCGGTGGGCACGGGCGCGAGGCCCGCGCAGCGGGCCAGCAGGGCGGAATACTTGTCGGGCGTTGCAGTCATGTCTGTCTCTCATCCGAAGCAAGGGCCTGTCGCGGGCGCAAAAATCGGCACGAAAGTCAGCACGAAATGGCCGTAAGCAGGTCTTGAGCAAGCTAAACCACGGTTGCGCGGCGGCGCGCCTTTACGCGTCCATGTTGCGGCGCGCAAAGCGCTAACAGTGTAGTCCGGCACGTCTCGCGCCGGGCGCAAAGTGTGCAGCCGCTGCGTGCGGCTTACTGTCCGCATTCGCGGCGCATCGTCCATGCAACGGCTCGCGCGGGCGCTGCGGCGCAGTGTGTCACGCGGACTTCACGCCGCCACGCGATCATGAAGCGCGCGCGCGATCCCGCACGGCTTGACTTGGCGCGAAACTGTGCCTAGATTGAAATACTGCAGTGCAGCATGAATGTCGTGCGCATGCCATGCACGCCCCGTTATAGGAGATTTGTCACGTGGCAGTATCCGCTTTCTCGCCTGCGCTCTCGTCTGCTTCTTCGTCTGCTTCTTCGTCCGCTTCGTCGTCCACATCCCCGTGCCGTTCCCTGTGGCCGCTCTGGCCGTTGCCGGGTTTCGAGGCCTTGCAGCCGTTTCAGCCCTTCCGGCCCCTTGCAGAGGCGTTCGCCGGGTCGGCCGACTCCGCCGGCGCGGCCTCCATGCCGGGTATGCCCACCCCGCCCGCGCTGCCCGCAGCCGCGCCCGCCGCGCTCCAGCCGCTGTTCGAATACCTGTTCGACGCCTGGCAGCGCAGCGTCCTGTTCCTCGACGTGCTGCGCGAGCGCGGCAACCAGACTTACCTGCACGAGAAGGCCGGCATGCCGCCGGTGCTCGCATTCGACTATGAAGTGATTGTCGATGGCCGCGAGCTCGAGGATCCATGCAATTACGCGCTGCTGCGCATCAAGCCGGAAGCGGGCGTGCAGACCGATGCGCGTATGCGCCCGTTCGTCGTGATCGACCCGCGCGCGGGGCACGGCCCCGGCATCGCGGGCTTCAAGATGGACAGCGAAGTGGGCATCGCGTTGCGCAAGGGCCATCCGTGCTACTTCGTGACCTTCCTCCCGGTGCCGACCGAAACGCAGACGATCCAGTCGGTGGGCAAGGCGGAAATCGTGTTTCTGCGCAAGGTGCGCGAACTGCACCCCGAGGCGGACGGCCAGCCCTTCGTGATCGGCAACTGCCAGGGCGGCTGGGCCGCGGCGCTGGTCGCGGCGTCCGCGCCAACGCTCGTCGGGCCGCTCATGCTCGCGGGCTCGCCGCTGTCGTACTGGGCCGGTGTGCGCGGCAAGAACCCCATGCGCTACTCGGGCGGCATGCTGGGCGGCTCGTGGATGTCGTCGCTCGCCGCCGATCTCGGCGACGGTCGCTTCGACGGCGCGCATCTCGTGCAGAACTTCGAGAACCTCAATCCGGCCAACACGTTCTGGGGCAAGCTCTACAGCCTCTACGCGAAGGTCGATACCGAGCGCGAGCGCTTTCTGGAATTCGAGCGCTGGTGGGGCGGGCATTATCAGCTCAACCGCGCCGAGATCGACTGGATCGTGCAGAACCTGTTCGTCGGCAATCACCTCACGCGCAACGAGGTCTACGCGAAGCACGCGCGCGCGCCGGTGGACCTGCGCAACATCCGCACGCCGATCATCGTGCTTGCTTCGTGGGGCGACAACATCACGCCGCCGCAGCAAGCGCTCAACTGGATTCCCGATCTCTACGCGAGCGTGGACGAGATCGTCGCGAACGAGCAGGTGATCGTCTATTGCTTGCACGACAAGGTGGGGCATCTGGGCATCTTCGTTTCGGCGAGCGTGGCGAATAAAGAGCATACCGAACTATTTTCGGCGCTCGATCTGATCGACGTGTTGCCGCCGGGCCTCTACGAAGCCAAGATCACCGATTCCGCGCCGCAGGCCGGGCGGCTCGAAGCGCTCGAGGGGCGCTACGAGATCCGCTTCGAGCGCCGCACCATCGGCGACATTCTTGCGCTCGACGACGGACGCGACGACGAGCAGCCGTTCGAAGTGGTGCGCCGCATCGCGGAGAGCAATCAGCGGTTTTACGACCTTTATGTGTCGCCGTTCGTGCGTGCGTCGAGCAACGCGCATTCGGCGCACCTGCTACGCGAGACGCATCCGTCACGCGTGGAGCGCAGCGTATTCAGCGACGCGAACCCGGCGCTCGGCGCGCTGCCCGCCGTGGCACAGGCGGTGCGTGCGAATCGCTTGCCGGCCGCGCCCGACAATCCGTTCACGCTGATCGAGAAGCAGATCTCGGCGAGCATCGAAGGCGCGTGGAACGCGTGGCGCGACGCGCGCGACGCGTGGGTCGAAAACACCTTCTACCGCGTCTACACGGCGCCCTGGGTGCAGGCGTGGGCGGGCGTTGCGCCCAACGCGCCGCTCGACCCGGTCGCGCCGCCGCTGATGGCTTTGCGCCAGGAGCTTGCGCAGCAGCGCCTGCGCGCCGCGCGCGAGCACATGAACAAGGGTACGCCCATCGATGCGTTCATGCGCATCATGGCTTATCTTGCCGACGAGATGCGCGTGGTCCAGTACCGCCCGTTCCAGCGCATGCGCGAACTCGCGCGCGAGTACATGGGCGATCGCCAGCCGGGCATCGCCGAGTTGAAGGAGTCGGCGCGCCGCCAGGGCGCGATCGTGCATCTCGACGCGAACGCCGCCATCGCGGCGCTTCCCGAGCTGGTGCCGGACATGCACACGCGCCGCGTGCTGCTTTCGGTGGTGTATCAGGTGGCGACGGCATCGACGCCGCTCGAAGGCGAGCGGGCGCAACGTTTCGCCGAGGTGCAGCGCGTGCTGGGCGTGGAGCCGGGCAGCGAGAAGGAACCGTTGCTGCCGCCGCCGGGAAGCGGCAATGATGCGGGTGGCACGGGCAATGCCGGCAACGCGAACAACGCCGACAACGCTGGCGATGCGAAACCCGCAAAGGCAGCGAAGAGCACGGCGGCAACGAAGACAGCAACGGCGAAGAAAGCCGCGAAGTCGACGAAGCCAGCCGCCGAAGCATCGACTTCGCCCGCGCCGGTAGCGAAGCCCGCGCGTGCGGCCCGCCGCCGCGCATCGTCCGGCACGGGAAAGTAAGCTATAGAAGAACCTGAGAGGAAGCGCCGCGCGTGTGGCAAGCCACGCGCGCGGGGCGCCGAACCACGAACCGTGAATCGGGCGGACATCGAACCTGCCCCGATTCGCGATACACCGTCGAGGCTATCCATGCAAACTCTTCCCGACCGGCCGCTTGCAGGCATGCGTGCCCTCGTAACGGGCGTGGCGAACGCCGAATCGATTGCCTACGGCTGCGCGCGCGCCTTCGCGGAGCTGGGCGCCGAACTCGCGCTCACTTACCTCAACGACAAGGCCAAGCCTTACGTCGAGCCGCTGGCGAACGAGTTAGGCGCGGCAATGCTGCTGCCGCTCGATGTCGAGAACGAGGCGCAGTTCGACGCCGTCTTCGAGGCCGTGCGCGAGCAGTGGGGCACGCTCGACATCGTGTTGCATTCGATCGCCCACGCACCGAAGGCCGACCTCCAGGGCGGCCTGCTCGAATCGTCGGCGCAGGGTTTCGCGTATGCGATGGATGTTTCGTGCCACTCGTTCATCCGCATGGCGAAGCGCGCCGCGCCACTGATGCCGCGCGGCGGCACGCTGTTCGCGATGAGTTATGACGGCGCGAATCGCGTCGTGCCGAATTACAGCCTGATGGGACCGGTGAAGGCGGCGCTCGAAGCTTCGTGCCGCTATCTCGCCTATGAACTCGGGCCGCTCGGCATTCGCGTGCATGCGATCTCGCCGGGGCCGCTCAAGACGCGCGCCGCGTCGGGCCTGCCCGATTTCGACCGCATGCTCGCGGAAGCCGTCGAGCGCGCGCCGCTAGGCGAGCTAGTCGACATCATGGATGTCGGCTACGCGACGGCCTATCTTGCTACGCGCTACGCCCGCCGCCTGACCGGCAATACGGTCTACGTCGACGGCGGCTCGCACATCATGGCCTGAGCGCGCGGGTTTCGCGCGCGCTACAGGCGCTCTACAAGCGCGACACGGCCCGCTTACCAGCGGCGGTAGCCGTAGTCGCGGTCACGGTCGTCCCAGCGGCGGTCGTGGCCCCAGTGATGGTCGTTCCAGCGATGGTCTTCCCAACGGCGCTCATTCCAGCGACGCTCGTCCCAGCGGCGGTCGTCGTAGCGCCAGCCCACATAGGCCGGCGCTGCGTAGGCCGGTGCCGCGTAGGCCGGCGCCGCGTAAACCGGCGCGGGCGCCGTATATACCGGCACGCCAACGGCGAGTCCCACGGAGACGCCGGCTGTCGCGGTCTGCGAGATGGCGAGAATCGTTGCGCCCGCACCCAATGCGGCAATGAGTTTCGCGTTCATTCGAGTCTCCTTTGGCTCGTTGAATGGACGCTTTCAATTTAGTCCGGGTCGCTGCGCGGCGGATTACAAAACTGCAACAATCGTCTCGGTGTTACGGGTCCATGCGGGCCTGATGTTCGCTTTCGGGGGAAGGCGCGCAAGCGAAAAGCCCCGTAAACCAAGGCTTTCCGCGATGCTTCACCATTTTGCGAGAAAAATTGCGCGCCCCAATTAGACGCACGATGTTGCGCATTTCCGGCGTGCGTAACGTGTGTGGCGCGGTGCGCCGAAGGTGACAGAACACCTGGTTTGTAGATCAGGCAGCCGGTGCGCTTGAGCGTTTAATGCGGGGCGCGCCACGTTTGCCTTAAGAGTAGAAAGGCTGGAGGTCGCCTCAGGCTTTCAGATCGCTTGCGCCTCTTTTCATACTTGTCCGATAGCCTGCCCTCCTGGCTTGGTGTCGTATCCCGTGTCAGGGCGGAATTTCGCCCGTTCTGAATACCGGAATATCGAGAGCCATCGGGAGCACAGCCATGAGCATCTACTACGCAGTAGTCGAAGGTGATCCTCTTACCAGCGGCGGCAATAGCCGGATCATAGAGGGCAATCCGCATTGCACTATTCAAGGCCCAGACGGCCAACACCGAAAGCAAGCTTATTTAGGACACGAAGCATAGTGTGCGGACTGTCAATCCGTCGGAATCATTGTTGCGGGGGCCAGGATATCGGAATCCCTCCGAGGTCGCGACTTCACGATTGGCGGAGCACAGGAAGCGGTGGACGGCGATATCGTGATCTGTAAGTGCGAAACGCCCCCACGCGTAATAGCGTGCTACGCGAGCAGCGTTACGTACGTAGATGAAAGCCGAGCCGCACCCGTTGTCGCGCGGCTCGCCGCGCAGTCGGGCCAGATATACGACGAACAGGTAACAGCCAGCGTTCGCGGTGTTTCGGTGCAGGGCTACCCGTATCTTATTGAAACATCGGACGGGCAAATCGTGTGCGGTCGTGCGGATAGTAACGGCCGGTTGCCTCGCATCTACACGGATAGCGCGGGCACCTATGCGATTCATTGGGGAGATGAAGCCCTAAGCCATGAAGGGTGGACCAATGCCGAATAAGAAAACCGTTGTACAGACGAACAACACACTTGGCTCGGTAAAAGAAGTGCCACTAAAGGCCGTGAAGTTCGCCGAACTGTGGGCGAACTATCCGAGCGGCAATCCATACGACAATCCCGCATACGAGAATCAATGCGCTATTCGCATGAGCGTCACGCTTCATCGAGTCGGGATTGGAATGAAGTCCTTTTCGCAGAAACTGATTCGCCCAATGAACGGTGACAAGATCGGGCGAATCTTGCTAGACGGGAAGCCGACGGCGACGCGTGCGGATGAAATGGGACAATGGCTCAAGTTGCAACCATTCGCAGGTTTGTCGAAAGCCGAAGATGTGACGGGACCGGATTGGGAGGCGAAAGTTAAAGGTCGCACAGGTATTATCCAGTTTTCGCGTTACTGGTCACGCGACGGCGAGAGCGCAGCGAATGCTAGCGGTGGCCATATCGACCTATGGAACGGCCTTAAGCTGACGTCGCCGAGTATCGGAGGTGCAATCAACACCTTCATGCGCTTCACGCCTGGCATATCGTCGGCGTGGTACTCCGATTTGGGCATGTCCAGGCAAATTCTCTTTTGGGAAATCAAGTGAAGCGTGCCGCGTGGTCAATCGCGTATCTGTGCGTCGGCGTTCTATTGTCGTGGCAATCGGCGGTATGGATGAGTCGATTGTCGCGGCGGTTATCATGGCCCCTGTTCAATACGCGTTGGCATGATTGCTGGGACATTGAGCATTGCGACGTGTCCGCGTTTGGCTATGTTTTTATCGTCGCGTTCGTCTTCGTGCCGAGCGTCATTTGGGCGATTGCAGGATTTAAACCCGCTAACAGTACATCGTCACGAGTGCTGACAGCGTCACTCCTTACTTTGGGGACTGTCTGTTTCTATCTGTTTTTTTACGCCGTTGTCTTCGGTTGACGCTGATTGATGCCAATTGGGTCCGGCCCGATAGGCGCACGTTATCGGCCCGGCTTGCCCTGAGGCGCAAAAAAGCCGGAGACATGCTCCGGCTTTTTTCCTCGTACGGTCCTGCGATTAAGGCTATTGCACCGCAACACCACCGAAGTTCTGCCGCCCGAACGGGCTCACCTGATAGCCGCTCACGTTCGTGCGCGTGATAGCCGCGGCCGTGGGATAGCCGAGCGGAATCCACAGCGCCTGATCGTGGATGATCTTCTGCGCGGCTTCATAATCCTTCGCGCGCTGCGCCTGATCCGCGGTGGTCTTGCCATCGGCGATCAGCTTGTCGAGCTGTGTATCGCAAAAGCGCGCGAAGTTGATGCCCGACTTCACCGCATTGCAGCTAAAGAGCGGCGAGAGGTAGTTGTCGGGGTCGCCGTTGTCGCCGGCCCAGCCCATGAACAGCGTGTCGTGCTGGCCCTGCTTCGCTTCCTTGATGAGCTCGCCCCACTCGATCACCTTGATCTCGGCCTTCACGCCGATCTTCGCGAAATCGGCCTGCAGCAGCTCGGCGCCTGCGCGCGGGTTCGGGTTCAGGACGCTGCCGTTCGGACGCACCCAGATCGTGGTCGCGAAGCCATTGGGCACGCCGGCCTCCGCGAGCAACTGCTTCGCCTTCGCGATGTCGTGCGGATACGGCGAGATCGACTTGTCGTAGCCCCAGGTGATGGGCGGCCACGGGTTGGTCGCGGGCGTGGCCGTGTTGTCGAAGATCGCCTTGAGATACGTCGTGCGGTCGAACGCGAGGTTCAGCGCCTGGCGCACCTTCACGTTATCGAGCGGCTTCTTCTGCGTGTTGAGCGCGACGAAGGCCGTCATGAACGCGGGCGTCTGCACGACCTTGAGCGCCTTGTCGGTTTTGGCGTCGGCCACGTCCTGCGGCTTGGGCGAGAGCGCGATCTGGCATTCGCCTGCCTTCACCTTTTGTGCGCGCACGGCGGCGTCGGGCGTGATCGCGTAGATCAGGCGCTCAACTTTGGGCTTGGGTCCCCAGTACGTCGGGTTCGCGTCGTAGCGGATCACGGCGTCCTTGGTGTAGCTCTTGAGCACGAACGGGCCCGTGCCCACGGGCTTCGCGTTCAGGTCGATCTGCTTGCCGGCCTTGAGCAGCTGGTCCGCGTATTCGGACGAGTAGATCGACGCGAAGCCCATCGTGAGGATCGGCAAGAAAGTGGCGTTCGGCTCGTTGAGCTCGAACTTCACCGTGTTCGCGTCGACCTTCGTGATCGACTTGATGAGCTTCGGCAGGCCCATCGACTGCGCATGCGGGAAGCCGCTCGCGCCCGCTACCTTGTGCCACGGATTGTCGGCGTCGAGCATGCGGCCGAAGGTGAAGACCACGTCGTCGGCGCTGAGCGCGCGCGTGGGCTTGAACCATTCGGTGGTCTGGAACTGCACGCTGGGACGCAGATGGAACGTGTAGGTCAGGCCGTCGGCGCTCACGTCCCACGACTGCGCGAGCGCGGGCACGACCTTCTTCTGCGCTTCGTCGTAGGCGACGAGCGAGTTGAAGATCACGTCGGCGGATGCGTTGGTGGTCACGAGCGAGTTGAACTGCACGACGTCGAAGCCGTCCGGGCTCGATTCGGTGCACACCGTGAGCGGTTTCGCGAGCGCGGGCAGGGCCGCGCAGGCGAGCGCCGCGCCAAGCGCGGCGGCGAGCACGGGAGCGGGCGAGAGGAAGCGCATGGGGTCTCCAGGGGTGTCCGATTGGCTTTATAGCCGGCCAAGCTTATCGAACGGAGATTGCGCAGACAACAACATAATCGGCATACCCATATGGGGCGCGATCGGGCGAGGCGGTCGTGCAGCGGCCATGCGGGGATTGTGCCGATCAGCCTCGGCGGTCAATGCTGGGCGGCGCGCGGCTTGCGCGGGGCGCGTTCGAACGCGCGATCGTAGAGCCAGCGCGGCAGTACGCCGAGCAGGGCCGCAACCACGCGCATCGGCCATGGGAACACCGCGAAGGCGGTGCCGCGCGCGATGGCGTCGGCGGCCTTGGCGGCGAAGCGCTCGGCATCCATGAGGAACGGCATGCGATACGGGTTCTTCGCCGTCATCGGCGTGCGGATGTAGCCCGGCGCGATCGTCACCACGCGCACCTTGAACGGTCGCATCTCCACGCGCAGCGACTCCAGATACGCGAACGCTGCCGCCTTCGAGGCACTGTAGGCGCCCGAGCCCGGCAGCCCGCGCACGCCTGCCACGCTCGCGATGCCCATGAGGGTGCCGCGCCGCGCTTGCGCCATTGCTTGCGCGAACGGCTCGAAGGTGGCGACCATGCCGAAGTAGTTGGTGTCCATCACGTCGCGGAACGTGGCGAGATCGCCATGACCGGTGAGTACGCCACGGCTCACGCCCGCGTTGGCGATCACCACGTCGGGCAGCCCGTGCTCGGCGATGAAGGCGCGCGCGGCGGCGGCGAGCGCATCGGCGTCGCGCACATCGACGCAATAAAGGGAGATGGGGTGCTGGGGATGGGATTGACGGAAGGCCTCGAGCGCATCGGCGCGGCGCGCGACGAGCCCGAGGGTGGCGCCGCGCCGCGCGTATTCGGCGGCGAGCGCCGCGCCGATGCCGCTCGACGCGCCGGTGATGAAGACCTTCAAGGGTGACGTCATACCGGCGCGCGGGCTCACATCTTCTTGGCGCGGATTTGCGAGATGATGAAGTCCATCACCTGGAGCGTGCCCGGCAGGCTGTTGGTCGCGGCCGGACCCGTCTCGTACTTGCCCTGGATGGCGATGGTCGGCACGCCGTCGATCTTGTACGCGGTTTGCATGGCATTGCCGCGCTGGAGCGCGCTCTGCGTCGAGAACGAGTTGTACGCTTCCATGTACTTCTTCGGATCGACGCCTTGAGTGGCGAGGAACTTCGCCTGATCTTCGGGCGTGAGCAGGTAGTTCTTGTTCACGTGGATTTCATGGAAGATGACCGGCGTGAGCTTCTGCGTGAGGCCGAGCGCGTCGAGCGCGTAGAGCATCTTCGAATGCGGGATGAAGTCGTCGCGGAATGCCACCGGCACGCGCTTGAACACGACGTCCGGGCCTTGCTTCTTGATCCAGTCTTCGAGCAGCGGGTCGAATTCGTTGCAGTGCGGGCAGCCGTACCACATGAACTCGATGACCTGGATCTTGCCCGCGGGCACGTCGAGGGGCTGCACGGCCTTGAGGACCGTGTAGTCCTTGCCGGCAACAGGCGCTTCGGGCGAGGCGTGGGCCGCACCGGCCAGCATCGAGAGCGAGACCAAAAGCGTTCCGAGAAGTCGTTTCATAGCGTGTTATTCCAGTGAACGGGGCCGGCGGCGTCCGGCGAGGCGGTGCGCGAGCGCGTCATGCGCGCTCGCGCGGGTGATGCATCAGGTGGGTTACTGCTTCGTGAAGCGGATTACAGCGGTGTCGATCCCGGCATCAGACAGACGCTGACGGTTCGAGTTCATGTCTTCGAATTTCGAGAACGGCCCGATGCGCACGCGGTAGTACGTGATACCGCCCGCGTCGCGCTGCGTCACCTTCGACTCGAACCCCTGGAACGCGAGACGCGCGCGCTGCTGCTCGGCGTCCGCCGCGGTCTTGTACGCGCCCACCTGCAGGAAGTAGCCGGTGTTGGCGTCGCCGGCCGTGGGGGCGCCCGGCTTGGCGTTGTTCGCGCCGCTTGCGTTGTTTGCATTCGGCGCGGGGATGGCGTTGGGCGCCTTCTGCGGCTGATTGTTGGCGAGCTGCTGCGCGGGCGCGTTCGGCGCTTGCGGCTTCGGCGCGGCGGTCGAGGGCTTCGGCGCGACCGCGACGCCGTTATTGGCACCGCTGTTGGCCTGGTTATTGGCCTGGTTATTGGCGTGATCCGCGCCGTTGTCGGCGGAAGCCGACGGCGGCACTTCGACGATCTGCGGCTCTTCGAGCATGCCCGAGGATTGCGACTGGTTCGTGGTCTGGCCCGGCGCGGTGTTCGGCGGCGTGCTTTGTGCGGCCTGCGGCGGCACCGGCTGGCCCGGCGTCTTGCCTTGCAGCACGCGGTTCGGATCGTATTGTTCGGCCTGGCTCGCGTCGGTGGGCGGGGCGACCTTCGCGACGAACGGCGTGGGCGAGCGCGTGATATAGAGCGCCACGACCACCGCGATCGCAAGGCCGACAATCAGGCCCAGCACGACACCGAGAAAAGTACCCCCGGACTGTTTCGACTGCTGCTTCGTAGTGCGGCGCGGTTTTGCCATCGTCTGAATCACCTGCAAACAAGAGAATCTGGAACGGCGCGTATCCGCGTGCGGATGCGCCCCAAACATGTCGTGCGCGGCTTCGCGCGGCGCGCCGGCGGCGGGTTCGCTGCCGGCGTGCTGCATGCGAAGCGAGTCGTGTTACATGCGCTCGGGCGCCGAAACGCCGATCACGGCGAGGCCGTTCGCGAGCACCTGGCGCGTGGCTGCGAGCAGCGCCACGCGCGCGTCGCGCACGGCGGCATCGTCGACGAGAACGCGTTCGGCATTGTAGAACGAGTGAAACTCAGCCGCGAGTTCGCGCAAATAGAACGCCACGGCGTGCGGCGCGAGCTCCGTGGCGGCATGCGTGAGCATGTCGGGGAACTCTCCGAGTTTCGCGATGAGCGCGAGCGCGCGCTCGCTGTCGAGCGGCGCGAGGTCGACCTTGGGCAGCGCGGCCAGCTTGCCGCCGTGCTTGCCCTGCCAGTCGCCGAGAATCGACGAGATGCGTGCATGCGCGTACTGCACGTAGTACACGGGGTTTTCGTCGTTTTCCTTCAGCGCGAGGTCGATGTCGAACACGAATTCGGTGTCGGCCTTGCGCGAGATGAGGAAGAAGCGCACGGCGTCGCGCCCGCGGCGGATGGTGGCTTCGTCCAGCAGGTCGGGCGCGACTTCGCTGCCCGGGTTCGCGCCGCCCGACCATTCGATCAGGTCGCGCACGGTCACGTAGCTGCCCGCGCGCTTGGAGATCTTCACTTCCTGGCCATCGCGCATCACGGTGACCATCTTGTGCAGCACGTAGTCGGGGTAGCCCTTCGGGATGCCCACGCCGAGCGCCTGCAAACCTGCGCGCACGCGCGCGATGGTGCCGTGGTGGTCCGAGCCCTGGATGTTGATGACCTTGGTGAAGCCGCGCTCCCACTTGGTCACGTGATAGGCGACGTCGGGCAGGAAGTACGTGTAGGTGCCGTCGGACTTGCGCATCACGCGGTCCTTGTCGTCGCCGTAGTCGGTGGTCTTGAGCCACAGCGCGCCGTCCTGCTCGTAGGTCTGGCCCGAGGCGACGAGCGCCTCGACGGTCTTCTCGACGCGGCCTTCCGTGTACAGCGAAGATTCGAGGTAGTAGCGGTCGAACTTCACGCCGAACGCCTGCAGATCCAGATCCTGCTCGTGGCGCAGATACGCAACGGCGAAGCGGCGGATCGCTTCGAGGTCCTCGGGGTCCTGCGCGCCCTTCACGGGCTCGCCGTCCTTGGCGGCGACGGTCGCGCCCTCGAGATAGTCGCGCGCGATGTCGGCGATGTATTCGCCGTTGTACGCCGCTTCGGGCCAGCCTGCGTCGCCGGGCTTGAGGCCGCGCGCGCGCGCCTGGGTGGAGATGGCGAGGTTGCCGATCTGCACGCCCGCGTCGTTGTAGTAGAACTCGCGATGCACGTCGTAGCCCTGCGAGGCGAGGACGTTCGAGATTGCGTCGCCGAGCGCGGCCTGGCGGCCGTGGCCGACGTGCAGCGGGCCGGTGGGGTTGGCCGAGACGAACTCGACCAGCACGTGCCGGCCCGCTTCGCGCTGCGAGCGGCCGAACGCGGCGCCTTCGGCGAACACGGCGTTAAGCACGGCGCGCTTGGCGTCGGCGGTGAGGCGCAGGTTGATGAAGCCGGGGCCGGCCACTTCGGCGTCGGCGATCAGGCCGGCCGCGGCGGGCAGCGTCTTCACGGTTTCGACGATCTGCTGGGCCAGCGCGCGCGGATTGGTGCGCAGCGGCTTGGCGAGCTGCATCGCCACGTTGCAGGCGACATCGCCGTGCGCGGCGACCTTCGGGCGCTCGAGCGCGATGGCGGGAACGACGAATGCGGCCTCGGCGGCGCCTTCGGTAGCCTGGGCCACCTTGGCGACGGCGTCGGCGAGCAAGGTCTCCAGGGTCAGTTTCTGTGCGGGCAGCATGCTTGTTGCAAGTCCTGTGCGGGTAGTGGGGGGCGGGGCTGGCAGCCGTGGCGGCGGGCCGGCGGCGAGTTCGGCATCGCGCCTCGCGCCGCTTTGGGCAGATCTTGCGCGTGGCCGCGCCCTGCGGGTAATTCCGTCCAGACGGATTTTAGCAGGTGCTAATATGTGAAAAGAGTTGTGGAACGAGAAGCCCGAAGCGGGCCCCGAAAAACACAAAGGAGAGAGCAGATATGCTGGTTACGTTCAAATGCCACGCAGCGCCCGACGTGACGATGCTGGAAAACCTGGCTCAGTACCTCCTCGGCATTATCGGCAAGCGGCTTGGTCCGCGCGGCGTAATTACGCACGACGAGCTCGACACCGCCATCAGCAAGCTCGAAGCCGCCATCGCCACCGACAAGAAGGAACGTGCCGAGCACGAGGGGCATTTCCACGACGGCGAGGACGGCCACGAGCCTCACGAATTGCCGCCGGGCCTCGCGCAACGCGCGTTTCCGTTCCTAGACATGCTGCGTGCGGCGAAACAGGAGGACAACGACGTCCTTTGGGGTCTTTGAGCCGCGCCCCCGAACCGGCATCTCCAAAGCAAAGAGCCCGCACAGCGAACTGTGCGGGCTCTTTGCTTTGGTACTCGCGGCTTTTTCTGGCTGCCGCGCGGCTTACTGGCTGGCGGCCGCCGGCGCTGCTGCCGAGGCGGCGGAAGCGGCACCCTTCGGAGCCTTCTGCTTCTTCGGCTTCTTCACGTGCTTCTGGGTAGGGGCCGAATACGACGACACGTCGCTTGCCTCCTGGTGCACGGCGGCCGGCTGCTGGGCGAACGACGGCTGCGAGAGCGCCGCGACGCCGAAGGCGGTCAACATCAACATCAGCTTCTTCATATGATTATCTCCGGACGACTTTTAAGGACTTGCTGATGAACGAGCCGGAGCGGCGCCAGAGGATGCGTGCCGCGTTGGGCTTGGGGTGCTGCGCGGTCATCTTACAAAGCCGAAAAAAAGCCGAGAATTCGCGTGCGCAAAATACTCGGCCTATCGGTTTTCGTATGTCGGCGTAGTGTCGATGCCGGTGTTTTAGAGCAGCGGCGCGAGCGCGCGGCGCGCGTCCTCGGGGGAGAGCGCCATGCGGCGCGCAAAGTCGGCGAGCTGGTCCTGGCCGATCTTGCCCACCGAGAAGTACGTGCTGTCCGGATGCGCGAGATAGAAGCCGGAAACACTCGCTGCCGGCAGCATCGCGAGCGATTCCGTCACCGTCATGCCGACTTCGTCCGCCTGCAGGAACTCGAACATGTCGCGCTTCACGAGGTGGTCCGGGCACGCCGGGTAGCCCGGCGCCGGGCGGATGCCCGCGTACTTCTCGGCGATCAGCGCGTCGTTGTCGAGCGTCTCGTTGGCCGCGTAGCCCCACAGGTCGCGCCGCACGCGCGCATGCATCGCCTCGGCGAACGCTTCGGCGAAGCGGTCTGCGAGCGCCTTGAGCATGATCGAGCTGTAGTCGTCGAGATCCTTCTGGAACTGTGCTTCCTTTACATCGACGCCAATGCCCGCCGTGACCGCGAACATGCCGATGTAGTCGGCCACGCCCGAATCCTTCGGCGCAATGAAGTCGGCCAGCGACCGGTTCGGACGCATCACGCCGTCGACCACCGGACGCACCGACTGCTGGCGCAGGTTGCGCCATGTGAGCGCGACCTGGGTGCGCGACTCGTCGGTGTAGATCTCGATGTCGTCGTCGTTCACGGTGTTCGCGGGCAAGAGCGCGATCACGCCGTTCGCTTGCAGCCAGCGGCCCTGGATCAAACGCGAAAGCATCGACTTGGCGTCGGAGAACACCTTGCGCGCCGACTCGCCCACGATCTCGTCGTTGAGAATCTGCGGGTACGGGCCCGCGAGATCCCAGGTCTGGAAGAAGGGACCCCAGTCGATATAGTTCGCGAGCTCGTTGAGGTCGAAGTTCTTGAACACGCGGCGGCCGAGGAACTTCGGCTTCACGGGCTGGAAGTTCGCCCAGTCGATCTTCGTCTTGTTCGCGCGCGCCTCTTCGAGCGTGACCATGGGCAGCGCCTTCTTGTTGGCGTGCTGGTCGCGGATTCGGTCGTAGTCGGTCTTGAGCTCGTCGATGTACTTCGCCGCGCCTTCGTCGGAAAGCAGGCTCGACGCCACCGAGACCGAGCGCGAAGCGTCCGGCACATAGACCACCGGGCCTTCGTAGTTCGGCGCGATCTTCACGGCGGTGTGCACGCGCGAGGTGGTCGCGCCGCCGATCAGGAGCGGAATCTTTTTCACGCGGAAATAGTCGTCGCGCTGCATTTCGGAGGCCACGTAGGCCATCTCTTCGAGCGACGGCGTGATGAGGCCCGAGAGGCCGATGATGTCCGCGCCTTCGACCTTCGCCTTCGCGAGAATCTCGTTGCACGGGACCATCACGCCCATGTTGACCACTTCGAAGTTATTGCACTGGAGCACGACCGAGACGATGTTCTTGCCGATGTCGTGCACGTCGCCCTTCACGGTGGCGATCACGATCTTGCCCTTCGCGCGCACGTCGCCGCCCGCTTGCGCGAGCTTGCGCTTTTCTTCCTCGATGAACGGAATCAGGTGCGCGACGGCCTGCTTCATCACGCGCGCCGACTTCACCACCTGCGGCAGGAACATCTTGCCCTGGCCGAACAGGTCGCCGACGATGTTCATGCCGTCCATGAGCGGGCCCTCGATCACGTTGATCGGCCGCCCGCCGCCGCCCATGATCTTCTGGCGCGCTTCTTCGGTGTCCTCGACGATGAAGTTCGTGATGCCGTGCACGAGCGCATGCGCGAGACGCTTCTCGACTTCCTGGTTGCGCCACTCGAGGTTCTCTTCCTTCTTCGCGGCGCCGGTCTTGAACTTGTCGGCGATTTCGAGCAGGCGGTCGGTGGCGTCGGCGCGGCGGTTGAGCACCACGTCTTCCACGCGATCGCGCAGCTCGGCGTCGAGATCGGCGTACACGCCCAACTGCCCCGCGTTCACGATGCCCATGTCCATGCCCGCCTGAATGGCGTAGTAGAGGAACACCGTGTGGATGGCTTCGCGCACCGGGTCGTTGCCGCGGAACGAGAACGACACGTTCGACACGCCGCCGCTCACCTTCGCGTGCGGGAGGTTCTGCTTGATCCAGCGCGTGGCCTCGATGAAGTCGACCGCGTAGTTGTTGTGCTCCTCGATGCCCGTGGCCACCGCGAAGATGTTCGGGTCGAAGATGATGTCTTCGGGCGCGAAACCCGCTTCGTTCACGAGGATGTCATAGGAGCGCTTGCAGATCTCGGTCTTGCGCTGGAAGGTGTCGGCCTGGCCCTGCTCGTCGAAGGCCATCACGACGGCCGCCGCGCCGTAGCGGCGGATTAGCTTCGCGTGATGAAGGAACGGCTCCTTGCCTTCCTTCAGCGAGATCGAGTTGACGATCGCCTTGCCCTGCACGCACTGCAGGCCCGCCTCGATCACGTCCCACTTCGACGAGTCGATCATGATCGGCACGCGCGCGATGTCGGGCTCGGAGGCGATCAGGTTCATGAAGCGCACCATCGCGGCCTTCGAGTCGAGCATGGCTTCGTCCATGTTGACGTCGATGATCTGCGCGCCGTTCTCGACCTGCTGGCGGGCGACCGCGAGCGCTTCGTCGAACTGGCCGTTGAGAATCATGCGCGCGAAGGCCTTCGAGCCGGTCACGTTGGTGCGCTCGCCCACGTTGATGAAGAGCGACCCTTCATTCACGTTGAAGGGTTCGAGGCCGGAGAGTCGCAAGGTATGGTCAGTCATGGCGTGGGACCGGGTCGTCAGAGTGTCGTGGTGAGTCGGCGCGTGGGTGCTTCGCTATGGCGTTATGGCCTTATGCAGCGTCGCGATATTGCCCGGGCCAGCGGCGCGGCTTGATTTCGGCGACCGCCCTGGCAATCGCGGCGATGTGCTCGGGCGTCGTGCCGCAGCAGCCGCCCGCGACGTTCACGAGGCCAGCCGTTGCGAATTCCTTGAGCAGTGCCGAAGTATCGGCCGGCGTCTCGTCGAAGCCGGTGTCGCTCATCGGATTGGGCAGGCCCGCGTTCGGGTAGCACGACACGTACGTATCGCACAGCTTCGCGAGCTCGGCGATGTACGGGCGCATGAGCGCGGCGCCCAGGGCGCAGTTCAGGCCGAACGTGAGCGGCTTCGCGTGACGCAGCGAATTCCAGAACGCCTCGACGGTCTGGCCCGAGAGAATGCGGCCCGACGCGTCGGTGACGGTGCCCGAGATCATGATCGGCAGGTTCTCGCCGGTGTCTTCGAACAACTGGTCGAGCGCGAACAGCGCGGCCTTGGCGTTGAGCGTGTCGAAGATCGTCTCGACGAGGAACAGGTCGCAGCCGCCGTCCATCAGCGCCTTGGCCTGCTCGTAATACGCGCGGCGCAGTTCTTCGAACGTGACGTTGCGCGCGCCCGGATCGTTCACGTCGGGCGAGATGCTCGCGGTCTTCGGCGTCGGTCCGATGGCGCCCGCAACGAAGCGCGGCTTGTCGGGCGTCGAGTACTTTTCGCACGCGGCGCGCGCGAGCTTCGCCGATTCGAGATTCATCTCGACGGCGAGTTCGCCCATGCCGTAGTCGTCCTGCGCCACGGTGGTCGCGCCGAAGGTGTTGGTCTCGATGATGTCCGCGCCCGCTGCGAGATACTGCTCGTGAATTTCGCTGATGATGTGCGGCTGCGTGATCGAGAGCAGCTCGTTGTTGCCCTTGATGTCACGCGAATAGTCGGCGAAGCGCTGGCCGCGGTAGGCGGCTTCGTCGAGCTTGTAGCGCTGGATCATCGTGCCCATCGCGCCGTCCAGGATCAGGATGCGCGAAGCGAGCAGCGCGGGCAATGCGGCGCCGCGTGTGTACGAGGTGGCCCCGGCGGGGCGCGAAGCGTGTTCGGCAAGCTGGTTCATGGATGGCGGGCGGACAAAAGCGCCGGAGGACTGGGAAACCTGTCATTGTAACGGTAGCGGGGGAGCCCCGCTGGCGCGCCACCTGGATGGCCCCTGAAAATGAAAACCCCGCGCGGCTTGCGGCCGGGCGGGGTTCCCTGAGCGGGGTGTTGCCTGTATTGCGGTTGAGGGCGCTATGTGTTGCCAGGGTGTTGCATGAGCGTGGGCGCCGTGTGTTTGACTGCGGGTCTAATCGCGGGCGTGAGCACTGGAACTGCGACGCGAAGCGGGCAGCGTCAGTGAAGCACGACCGGTTGTTGCATGAGGCTGTCGAACTGTCCGAGGAATTCGTCCACCTCGTCGAGCGACTGCTCCTCGTCCATCAGCTTTTGCACGTCTTCGCGAAACCGCGCGGCCATCGCGCCGTCAATAAAAATCTCACGCCGCGCATTTTTGTCGACGATCTCATAGCCTCCCGAGCACATGGCGATATGGCCATCCTGCGGGGGGAATTCGACGACGCAATAGTTGGGACTGTTGTAGATCATTTGCATGGCGACACTCCTTTTTCCTGTGCTCCCTCACTGCTTGTACCGATACATGGAGCGTTCGTTCGGGAATTCAAGGGGTGGGTCCCACATCACCTCTTTATCCGATTGCCTTTCCTGGTTCCGCCTTTTTTTCTCCTTTCTCAGGGTGCAACAAACCGGGCGCATCATTTAGACATGCTGCCCAAGAAACGTTTCGAGCAGGGCTGCGAAACTGTGACATTCCTCTACAGGGGCCAGATGTGCGGCATCGAGCATTTCGAAGCGCGCACCGGGTATGGCTTGCGCCAGTGTTTCAGTCAAAGCGGGTGGCGTGCCCGTATCGTGGCGTCCTGCCACGGCCAGCGTGGGCACGCGCAACTGCGCCAGTCGTTCATGAACATCGAAATCGCGTAGCGCTTCGCATGCGCGCGCGTAACCTTCGGCAGGTGTGCGTAATAAAACGTCACATATTTGTGCGGCGGTATCGCGATGCGTGAGACGAAAGCCCGCGGTCAGCCAGCGCGCCATGGTCGTGTCGGCGAGCGCGCTTAGACCTTCGCGGCGAACCAGCGCAGCGCGTTCGTCCCATGCCGGGCGAGCTTCAGGCGCGGTGCGGCTCGCGGTATCGCAGAGCGTGAGCGAGCGTGCACGCGAGTTCGCGGGCGTTTGTGCGTCGGACTGGGTGCCGGGTGTCGTATGGTCGAGCGCGAACTGCTGCGCGATCATGCCGCCCATCGACATGCCGACGAGATGTGTCTTCTCGATGCCTTGTGCGTCGAGCAGCGCGGCGAGGTCGTCAGCGAGTTCGCGAAAGCCGAAAGCCTCGCGCGAGACGGCGCTCGCGCCATGGCCGCGCACGTCGTAGCGCAGCACGCTATAGCGGTGCCGGAAATGGCCCGCGAGGGTGTCCCATACGGTGAGGTCGCCGCCGAGCTGATGAATGAACGTCAATGCGGGGCCGCCGCTGCGGTCTTCGAAGACGTAGCGCGTATCGATGCCGTTGACAGTCGCTTGCATGCGTTCCTCCTTGACCTCGGGGTCGGGAGTCCAGCCGATTGCGAGTCCCTGCGTGAACGTCGTTGCCGTGTTGCGGACGCTGCGTACGAAAGATGCGCGGGCGTGGCGGCGTTCGTGGCGCTAACCGTGTTGCATCGTCATGTGCTGCTGTCCGGCTGCACGCTGTCTCGCTGTAACTCGTGGCGGGCGCGTCAGCGGATGGATTCGAAGCTTTTCCTCAGTGGATTCGTCTAGTCGTTCTGTACCGCCCGCGGCATTTCGCCATGGGCGCTTCGACGATTTTCAGTATGCGCCATTTCGCGCAAACGTGTGGGCAGATGGGCCGGTGTCGTCGCGTATGAGCGACTTTGTTGGGCGTTTGTGTGTGGCAGGGCGCTCAGGGGTGCATGGGCGCGTCGGCGGCCGGCAGCGGCGTCGTGTCTTGCGTGGCCGGCGGCGCGGCGGGTGGTGGCGTCGATGGCGCTGCCGGCTGCGTGGATTGTTGTGCCGCCGGCGACGAAGGCGTGAGCGCAGGCGCTGCGGACGGCGATGCAGCGCCCGGCGTGCCGCCGTTCGGGGTGGCCGGAGCCGCTTCCTCCGTCGCCGCGGGGGAGGTTGCGGCGCTGGTTGGCATGTTTTGTTTTGTATCGTCCGTGGTTGTGTTCGCTGGGCCGCTTGCTGCGCCGCTTATCGCGCCATTCGCGGGCGGCACGCTGAGCGCGCCGCGCCACAACAGTTCGATCTGCGTGCCGTTCGGTTCGGTCTGCACGAGCCGTACCGGCAGCCAGCCGAGCGCGGGCGCGAGCCACACGTCGATGCGGCGCTTGTCGCCCTCGTGGCGCGGCAGCCGCATGAAGTGGCGCGCCGTGACCACGCCGTGGTCTGTGCTGACCGTTTCGTCGCCGATGGTGGCGATGGGCCAGGCTTCGCCACTGTTGTTGTCGGCCACGTAGAACTCGCGCGTGACGCCGGGCTTGTAGGCGTCGGGGGCGCCGCGCACGAGGCTTGCGAGCTGCATCACCATGCTGAAGCGGTCCTGCGCGCCGTCGGGCAACGCGAGCGAATTCGGCGTGCGCGTAAAAACGATCTGCTTTTCTTCGCGATTGAAGATCGTGAAGTTGTCGAGGCGGTTGCCGCGCTTTTCGATGTACTGCTCGGGCGCGAGGCCGAACGCATCCACATGGCCGCGGCTCGTCCAGCTGAACGTGCCGACGAAGGGCAGCGGCACCGCCACCACGATCTCGTAGCGCTTGCCATCGCTTTTCCAGTGGATCGTGCCGGGCTGATTGCGTGCGCCGTTAAAGAACGTGTCGTATTGAAGATCGCCCGAAGGCGGCACCGAGAACTTCACGCCGGGCGACGCTTCGCCGGGCGAGGCCTGCTCTGCCTGGGCGGCGGGATTGCTGCCGTTGCCGTTCGCGGCGGCCGCGCCACTTGCGGCATTCGCGGCGCTTTCCGCTGCGCTTTCTGTGGCAGGGCTCGACGCGGCTTGCGGCGCTTCGGGCGCGGCGGCCGTCCTGGGATGCGGCGCAGGCGGCGTAATGGCATGCAGCGTGTGCGGCGGGCTCGTCGCGCGCTTCGGGCGCGCGGGCGCCGCGGGCTTGGGTTGTGCAGGAGCGGGCGTGGCGGGCCGCGCCTGCTGCGCGATGCGCTCGGTCTTGAGCAGCGTCACCTGCACGGGCACGCGCGCCGGAGCGAGCGGTGGCGGCGCGCCGTGATGACGCTCGAACCACTGCACCGCGACCCAGTGCAGCGCGCTCACCGCGACGAACGCGGCCGCCCAGCGCCACGCGCGCGAGCGGCGCGGCGGCGCGGGGCGATCGATCTGGCGGTTTGCGGTGGACGTGGACATTGGCTCAACCAGGACTGAAGGCGCTAGCGTGTAGAGAGGGCGATGACTGCGAACCCGCTACTGTGACACGGTACGCGCGCTGGCTGCAGAAAGCCTCGACCGCTTCGATCCTTCAACGTTCAACAGGGCTGTACCCCAATTCGTACGAGAGCTTCTGCGCGCACGCGCGCAACGCGGTATCGACAACGCCATTCCAGGCAATGTCGAACGCGCCTTCGTGGCCGAGCGCGATGAGCCCGAGCGCGAGGTCGCCCGTGGCATCGAAGACGGGCGTGCAGAACGCGTGGATGGTCGGCAGCAGCATGCCTTCCACGCGCGCGGCGCCATGCTCGCGCACTTCGGCCAACGCGCGCTCCAGTTCTTCGTTGGTGCGTGGCGTCGAGCCCGACGAGTAATGCTGCGCGCTGCCAAGCTCGCGCTCGATCATCGGCCCGGTCTTGCTGCGTGGCAGGTAGGCGGCGAACAGCAGCCCCGTGGCGGAGCCGAGCATGGGCATGACGTCGCCGAGCTTGAGCGAGGCCTTGGCCGGATGGCTCGATTCCATCCAGTGCACGACCGTCGGCCCCTGGTTGCCCCATACCGCGATGCCCACGGTGATATCGAGCGCGTCGCGCAGTTCGGCGAGCGCGATGCGTGCGAGCTTCACGCCGTCGACGCGCGCCAGGCGCGCGAGCCCGAGTTGCAGCGCGAAGCCGCCCAGTTCGTAGCGGCCCGAGAGCGGATCCTGCGCGACCACGCCAAGGCGCATGAAACTCACGAGATAGCGGTGCGCCTTCGCCGGGCTCATGCCCGCGCGCTGCGCGAGATCGCGCAGCATCATCGCGCGCGGTTCGTTGGTCAGGACTTCGAGCAGGCGGAAGCCCACTTCGATCGACTGGATGCCCGAGCGCAGTTTCTCTTCGCCGGTGTCGGCGCTATCTTGTGCGTCGGCTGCATCGTCGAGGTCGATAGCGTCATCGGCGTGGGTTGCCGATGTGCTCGAGGAGCGGGCGGATCGGGTGGCTCGGGAAGACGGAGGCATGAAGTTGTTCGGGTCGTGGTGTTCGAAATCCAGTGCGCGGTCCCGCTTGGTCCCGCTTGGGCACGCTTGGGCACGCTTGGGCCGCATCGATTCACCATCGTAGAATACATTTCCTCTATCGTCACCAACGCTCAACTCCATGAAACTCGCCACGTTGAAGGACGGCACCCGCGACGGTCAGCTGATCGTCGTTTCCCGCGACCTGCGCAGCGCCGCCATTGCCGACGCGATCGCGCCCACGCTGCAGCGCGTGCTCGACGACTGGCGCTTCTACGCGCCGCAACTGCTCGATCTCTACGACACGCTCAACCACGGCCGCGCGCGCAACGCCTTCAGCTTCGACGCGCGCCAGTGCATGGCGCCGCTGCCGCGCGCCTACCAGTGGGCGGACGGCTCGTCCTATGTGAACCACGTCGAGCTCGTGCGCCGCGCGCGCGGTGCGCAAATGCCGCCCGAGTTCTGGACCGATCCGCTCATGTACCAGGGCGGCAGCGACGACTTCATCGGCCCGACCGACGACATCGTGTGCGCATCGGAAGCCTGGGGCATCGACTTCGAAGCTGAAGTGGCCGTCATCACCGGCGACGTGCCGATGGGCGCGAGCGCCGATGAAGCGCTCAGGGCCGTGCGACTCGTCGGGCTCGTGAACGATGTCTCGCTGCGCAATCTGATTCCCGCCGAACTCGCGAAGGGCTTCGGCTTTTTCCAGAGCAAGCCGGCCTCGTCGTTCGCGCCCGTGGTCGTGACGCCCGACGAACTCGGCGAGCACTGGCGCGAAGGGCGCGTGCATCTGCCGATGCTGGTGTACTGGAACGGCAAGAAGGTCGGCCAGCCCGACGCGGGCACCGACATGGTGTTCCACTTCGGCCAGTTGATCGCGCACGCGGCGAAGACGCGAAATCTGCGCGCCGGGGCGATTGTCGGGTCGGGCACGGTCTCGAACAAGGATGCGAAGCGCGGCTACTGCTGCATCGCCGAGAAGCGCTGTCTCGAGACGATCGAGCATGGCGAGGCCCGCACCGAATTCATGAAGTTCGGCGACACCGTGAAGATCGAAATGCTCGACGAAGCGGGGCACTCGATTTTCGGCGCGATCGATCAGGCGGTGGCGCCGGGGGCTGAGTCCGCCTGAGCTGTCTGGAAGGAATTAAGCGGGGGTTTAGCCTGATTCCGCGCGCCTCGCGTGCGGCTACACTGGCCCACTCGAAGCCGTACGCAGAATACGCTCGACAAACACAAGGAGACACCGTGAAGCCGCTTCACCCACGTCGCACACGTCGTTTCGCTGGTTCGCTCGCACTCCGGTTGGCTGCGCCATGCGCGGCGCTCGCCAGCCTTCTCGCCCCCACGCTCGCGCTCGCGCAAGTCAAGATCGGCCTCGTGCTCTCGCTCACCGGCCCGGCCGCTTCGCTCGGCATTCCCGAGCGCGACACCGTGGCCATGCTGCCCACCGAGATCGCGGGCCAGCAGGTTCGGTACATCGTGCTCGACGACGCCTCCGACACCACCCAGGCCGTGCAGGACACGAGAAAGCTGATCGACGAACAGCACGTGGACGTCATCATCGGTTCCTCGATTACGCCGAACACGCTCGCGATGCTCGACGTAATCGCGCAAAGCGAAACGCCCGCGATTTCGCTGGCGTCCTCGGCGAAGATCATCGAGCCCATGGACGACAAGCGCCACTGGATGTTCAAGACGCCGCAGACCGACGCGATGATGGCCGGCGCGATCGCCGAGCACGCGGCCGCGCACAACGTGAAGACCATCGCCTACATCGGCCAGGCGGACGCGCTAGGCGAGGCTTTCTATGCCGAAGTCGCGAAAGCTACCCAGGCGCGCGGCATCAAGATTGTCGCGAGCGAGCGCTTCAATCGCACCGACCCGAGCGTGACAGGCCAGGCGCTGAAGATCGCCGCCGCGAAGCCCGACGCCGTCGTGGTGGGCGCGGCCGGCACGCCCGCCGCGCTGCCGCCCAAGGCGCTCAAGGAGCGCGGCTACAAGGGCCTCATCTATCACAATCACGGCGTGGGCAACCGCGACTTCCTGCGCGTGTGCGGCGCCGACTGCAACGGCACGTTCCTGCCCGCGAGCCCGGTGCTGGTCGCCTCGCAACTGCCCGAGGGCGAGCCGGCGCGGCGTCTCGCCCTCGACTATATTTCGCGCTACGAAGCACAACACGGCGCCGGGTCGGTGTCGGCGTTCGGCGCTTATGCGTGGGACGCGGGCCTCGTGCTCGGCAGCGCGATTCCGGTTGCGCTCAAGTCCGCGGCGCCGGGCACGAAGGAGTTTCGTTACGCGCTGCGCGACGCCATCGAGTCGACGCGCGGCCTGCACACCACCAACGGCATCATCAACATGAGCGTCACGGACCACCTGGGGCTCGACGCGCGTGCACGCGTGATGGTCGAGATCCAGGGCGGCAAATGGGTCTACCAGCCGCGTTGATGGCGCCTTGATACCGCATCCCATGATTCTGCAATCCGAAACAATCGAGGAGCCGCCCATGAACGATCCTTTTTACGCTAACTATCACGCGCTGCGCGTGCGGCGGCACGAGCACGGCATAGTCGAGATCGTGATGAGCGGCGAAGGCGCGAACAAGAGCGGCCTCGCCACCGCCGACGCGAACATGCATCGCGAACTCGCCGAAATCTGGCGCGACGTCGATCGCGACCCCGATGCGCGCGTTGCCGTGATCCGCGGCGAGGGCAAGGGTTTTTCGGCGGGCGGCGACCTCGCGCTCGTCGAGGACATGGCCACGCATTTCGACGTGCGTGCGCGCGTCTGGCGCGAGGCGCGCGACCTCGTCTACAACGTGATCAATTGCAGCAAGCCCATCGTTTCGGCGATGCATGGTCCGGCGGTGGGCGCGGGGCTCGTCGCGGGCCTGCTCGCCGATATCTCCATCGCGGCGAAGTCGGCGCGCATCATCGACGGGCACACGCGCCTTGGCGTGGCGGCGGGCGATCACGCGGCGATCGTCTGGCCGCTCCTGTGCGGCATGGCGAAGGCGAAGTACTACCTGCTGCTGTGCGAGCCGGTGAGCGGCGAGGAGGCCGAGCGCATCGGCCTCGTCTCGCTCGCCGTGGACGAGAACGATCTGCTGCCCAAGGCGTTCGAAGTCGCGAAGCGCCTCGCGAACGGTTCGCAAACCGCGCTGCGCTGGACCAAGTACGCGCTCAACAACTGGCTGCGCCAGGCGGGACCGAATTTCGATACGTCGCTGGCGCTCGAATTCATGGGCTTTGCCGGACCCGACGTGCACGAAGGCGTGAAGTCGCTGCGCGAGCGGCGCGCACCGGAATTTCCGGGCGGCGATCCGTTCTAACGGGACCGTGGCGGCGCGGTATGATCGAAGCAGACCATCCGCGCTTCGCGCCGTGCGCAGCCAGACATGCCGCGCACCGCAAGCCGCAGCCCACACTGGCCGGTCCGCCGGGCCGCCAACATCGCGAGGGAGAATCCGCATGACCGAATCCGCAGGCACCGTGCCGCCGTTCCCGGGCTTTCCCGGCTTTCCGCCCGCTGAAATGCTCGACCGCATGTGGGGGATGATGCGCCTCACGCCGTTCGGCAGCGCCTTTCCCGGCAGCGAGCCGGGCGCGGCGCAGGGGCTCGGGCCATCGCTGTCGATGATGTCCGACATGATGACGCCGCTCACCAACATCGAGGAGCTCGACAAGCGCATCACCGACCTGCGCGCCGTCGAGCAGTGGCTCAAGCTGAACCTGAGCATGTTGCAGTCCGCGATCCAGGCGCTCGAAGTGCAGCGCGCGACGCTGTCCACGCTGCGTGCGTTTGGCACCTTCGCGCAGTCGCAGATGAGTCCGTCGAGCACCCACAGCGCGCCGGAACCCGAGCCGCGCGCGGCACGCGCGCAGCCAGGCGCCGAGTCCGCAGGGGCCGCCGGGGCTGGACAAGCCGCAGGCGCCGATGACACGACGCCGCCGCCGGGCTTCGACGCCTCGTCGTGGTGGAACCTGTTGCAGTCACAGTTCAATCAGCTCGCGCAGTTTGCGATGGCACAGCCCGCGGCGGCGGCTGAGGCGGTGCAGGCTGCCGCCGAAGCGGCCGCGCCGCCTGCGAAGCCGGCGGCCAAACGCAGCAGCAGTGGCAACAGCGGCGGCGGCAGCAGCGCGGGCAAGACGGCTGCGCGCGGCGCGAAGCGCCCGCCGGCGCAGCCCGAGTAAGACTGGGGCGTGACACGGTAAGGGCAGTCAACAGCTATTTCGTCCTGCGGGACAGAGCACACGGGGAGCGTCGGCGTCATGCGGCTTGCGCTCGTGATGATGGGCGGCGGAGCACGCGCGGCCTACCAGGCCGGCGCGCTGCGCGCGCTCGCGGAACTTGCCGAAGAGGCCGAGCCGTCGCGGCGCGCGATGCCGTTCACGGTGATCTGCGGCACCTCGGCGGGCGCGATCAACGCCACCTCCATCGCCAGCCATGCCGATCACTTCCTGCATGGCGCCGAGCGTCTCGTCGAGATCTGGTCCTCGCTGAGCGCCGCCCAGGTGTATCGCACCGACGTGGCCGGCGTTGCCGCGGCGGGCGCGCGCTGGCTTACGGCGCTCATGTTCGGCTGGGCCACCTTCGGCCTCGCGGCGCGGCGCACGCCGCGCACGCTGTTCGACAACACGCCACTCGCACATTTTCTGGCGGACACGCTCAACTTCCACCGCATCGAGCAGATGCTCGACGAGCGCCTCCTGCACGCGCTTTCCGTGACGGCGCTCAGCTATTCGTCGGGGCGGCATCTGACTTTCTATCAGGCGAGCGAGCCGATCAGCGCGTGGCGGCGCGCGCAGCGCACGGCGCGCATGGTCGCGCTCACGCCTGCGCATCTGCTGGCTTCGGCGGCGATTCCCTATGTGTTCCCCGCCGTGCGCCTCGAACTCGACGGCCATCACGAATATTTCGGCGACGGCTCGATCCGCCAGATCGCGCCGCTTTCGCCGGCCATCCACTTCGGCGCGCAGCGCATCGTGGTGATCGGCGCGAACGCGAGCGCGCCCGAGGTGCCGGCCGCGCGTCCCGACATCGACGTTTATCCGACGCTCGCGCAAATTGGCCAGCAGGTGCTCGCGAGCGTATTTCTCGACGCGCTGAGCGCCGATATCGAGCGCATCGAGCACGTGAACCGCATGGTGCTGCACTTGCCGCACACGGTCGATCCGGAAAGCGGCTGGCGGCACATCGACGTGCTCGCGATCCGGCCGAGCGAGCGGATCGAGCTGGTTGCGGCGCGCCACTTGCATGAGTTGCCGCTCTCGGTGCGCATGCTGCTGGGCGCGGTGGGCGGCAATCGCGCGTCGGGCGCGGCGTTTGCGAGCTATCTGCTGTTCGAGAGCGCTTTTACCCAGGAGCTGATCGAACTCGGCTATCGCGATACGCTCGCCCAGCGCGAGATTCTCCTGGGATGGCTCAAGCAGTCGTCGGACTTGCCCGCAGGCGTGGTGCACGGGCACCCGGAGGCGCGCCGGAACTGAAAGATCGGCGTGCTATCATCGTGTAAGGTTTTTCCGACCGTCGTTGGGCGTGAGTTTGGCGTAGCGATTGAGGCAATTTGCCGCATATTGCCGGGCCGCCCGCCGGGCGGTATCCCGCGACAATTCCGGCAGCCGGATTCAAGGCATGGTGCAACTACCCAGAATCCATCACGGCGCCGCTCAATCCGGCATTACAGA
The DNA here is from genome assembly GCF_000785435.2 of Paraburkholderia sacchari. Lineage (GTDB taxonomy): Bacteria > Pseudomonadota > Gammaproteobacteria > Burkholderiales > Burkholderiaceae > Paraburkholderia > Paraburkholderia sacchari. The sequence goes on from NZ_JTDB02000002.1 coordinate 481,634, forward strand.
TTGCCACTCGACAGGAAGTAATCTGTTTGGCGGGGTTTGATTGCGTCCGGGCGGCCGGTAACCGCGTAAAATTAAATGTTTTCGCCTGTGGGCACGCGCGAGGAAGCCACGCGACGCGCGCCGCGGGCGGCACGATAGAAGTCGTCATGCGCAGAACAGGGGCGGGACTATGAACACGATGCTTTATCCGGAACTTTACAAATCGCTCGAATCGGTCCGTTGGGACATGGAAAAGGACATTCCATGGGACAAGTTCGATGCGTCGCTCCTCACCGACGAGCAGGCTCAGACCATCAAGATGAACGCGATCACCGAATGGTCCGCGTTGCCGGCTACGGAGATGTTCCTGCGCGACAACCATCATGACAGCGACTTCTCCGCGTTCATGAGCGTGTGGTTCTTCGAGGAGCAGAAGCACTCGCTGGTGCTGATGGAGTACCTGCGCCGCTTCAGGCCGGAGCTCGTGCCCACCGAGGAAGAACTGCACGCCGTGCGCTTCGAATTCGATCCGGCGCCGCCGCTCGAAACGCTCATGCTGCACTTCTGCGGCGAGATCCGCCTGAACCACTGGTATCGCCGTGCGGCCGAATGGCATACGGAGCCGGTCATCAAGGCGATCTACGAAACCATCTCGCGCGACGAAGCCCGCCACGGCGGCGCCTACCTGCGCTATATGAAGAAGGCGCTCAACAACTTCGGCGACGGCGCGCGCGCGGCGTTCGCGAAGATCGGCGTGCTGATGGCTTCGGCGCGCCGCACCGAAAAGCCGCTGCACCCCACCAATCTGCACGTGAATCAGGCGCTGTTCCCGCGCGACACCGTGCAGTCGCGCCTGCCCGATCCGGAATGGCTCGAGCGCTGGCTCGACGAGCAAATCCGCTTCGACGACGGCTGGGAAAAGAAGGTGGTCGAGCGCATCCTGCACAACCTGTCGATCCTGTTCGAGCGCACGTTCAGCACGGCGCAGGAACTCAACCGCTACCGCAAGGAAGTGGTGCAGCGCCTGCAGGGCGAACAAGGCGCGCAGCAGCCGGCCTGATAGCCGGACAGTCCGTGCACCGCTGAATACCGTTCGCCTCACGCCGCCCGCCGCGGCGTGGCGAACCCGACAGCCCGGAGCGCTCGCGCGTGACGGGCTGTTTTTCCGTCGGCTGCTTTTTCTTCCGTTCTCAACCGCGATCCATTCGAATCCCATGCCCGCTTCCTTCGAACGCAAGATCACGACCCGCGAAGCGCTCGCGCAACGGCGCGCCTCGCTGACCGGCCCGGTGGTGTTCACCAACGGCGTTTTCGACATCCTGCATCGCGGGCATGTCACCTATCTCGCCGATGCGAAGGCGCTGGGCGCGACGCTGATCGTCGGCGTGAACAGCGATGCTTCGGTGCGCATGCTCGGCAAGGGCGACGATCGCCCCATCAACAACGAGAACGACCGCATGGCGCTGCTGGCGGCGCTGGAGAGCGTGGACTGGGTGGTGCAATTCGGCGAGCAAACGCCGATCGAGCTGATCGAGGCCGTGCATCCCGACATTCTCGTGAAGGGCGGCGACTACGACATGGACGCGCTGCCCGAATCGGCGCTCGTGCGTGGCTGGGGCGGCCGCGCGCTCGCCATCGCGTTCGAGCACGACCGCTCGACCACCAAGCTGCTGCAGAAAGTGCGCGCGCAGCAGGGCTGAGCGGTTTCATCGGCCGGTGCGCGGCGCGATGCTCGCGCAAGGCCAGGCCTTGCCGGGCCGGGCCCGATCACTGCGACGAGAGTTCGGAGGCCTTGACGGTGGGATCGGCCATCGGGCCGCCCACCACGGGCACGTCCACGGACTCCGAGGCCCTGATTGGCCGGACCAGGAGGCCTTCCGGGTGGATCTGCCGGTTCAGTTGCTTGTTGCCGGTCGTGGTCGTCAGCGGGGCGGGGCCGAACAGGCCGCGGATCGCCCCGAAGGCGAGCAGGTTGGCGAGAATCAGTATGGCGATCAGCCAGCGCAGCATCGTGTGAGACTCCGTCGATATCGTTCGTGAAGATCGCCGCCGCGCTCTGCGGCAGCACGCGCCCAAGGCGCATTCAGGCGCGCTCAGGATTGCATCGCGATCAGTGCGAGGCCAGCTAGCACCAATGCATCGTGGCGAGTATGCGGCACCTTCAGCGCCGCCGTCACTTCGGCGGCCGCGCCGCCGCTCACCACCAGCCGGACCGGCATTTTCCACGCATCTTGCAAATCGGCCCAGGCGCGCTCGATGAGGCCCGCCTGGGCGAGCGCGCAACCCGCCGAGATCGAGCATTTCGTGTCGGTCGCGAAGAGCGGGCCAAGTGTCGATGAACCCGCCGCCGGTCCCGCGCCTGCGCTCGCCCCGGAGCGTGCCTCGCCCTGCGCAGCACCGATCAAACCGCGTGCGTTGTGCGCATCGAGCACCGGCAACTGCGCCGTATGCTCGCCAAGCGAGCGCATCATGAGCGTCCAGCCCGGCGCGATCAGGCCGCCCTCGAAAGTGCCGTCGGCGCGCAGCGCTTCGAGCGTGGTCGCGGTGCCGAAGGTGGCGATGAGCAGCGGTTCGTCCGGAAACGCCGCATGCGCGCCGATCATGCCGGCCCAGCGGTCGCTGCCGAGCGCGTCGGGCGTCGTGTAGCTGTTCGTCACGCCGCATTGCTGCCGGGTCGCGCGGATCACCGTGCGGGTGAGGCCCGGCCAGTGGGCGTCGAGCGCGGCGTCGATGCGCTGCGCCACCGCCGCGCCCGCGACGTTCGAGATCCACGCGCTGCCGGGCGCGGGCAGCGCCGACCAGTCGGCGAAGCCGCGTGCGGCGGGGGGGGCGATGGAGCCAACAGCCGTGTCGGACGATGAAGCGTCCGGCGCAGCGTGGTGATTCGACGCGCCCGCGTGCAGGCGCGAGCCGTCGGCGGCCACCAGCGCCCACTTGATCCGGCTATTGCCTGCGTCAATCAGCAGATACGGGGACGGGCCAGCATGCGGGGCGCTGCGCGTACCGCTCATGCGCCGTTGTCCGCGAGCCGCAGGGAAATATCGCCGGTCGTGACAGCCTCGCGGCCGCGTGCGGTATCGACGAGCAACTGGCCGCTCTCGTCTACGCCCACGGCCACGCCGCGCAACACCTCGGCGCCTTGTTCGTAGAGCGCGACCTCGCGGCCCGCATAGGCGTGGCACGCGTTCCAGCGCGCCTGAAACGGCGCGAAGCCCGCCGTGCCGAAGCGTTGCAGCGCGCTTTCGAGCGCGTTGAGCTCGGCGGCGAGCACATCGGTGAGATTGGCGGCGGGCCACACGCGCGAAAGCGCGGTGGGCGCGGCGCCCGGCACCGGCGCGGCCTGCTGCGAGGCCGGGTCGGCGTTGAGCGCGTCGACCTTCGCGGCCAGCGCCTCCGGATGGCGCACGTTCGTGCCGATGCCGATCACCACCGCCGTTGAATCGGCCGTGCTCCACGCGGTCTCGACGAGGATGCCGACCAGCTTGTCGCCTTCGAGCAGCACGTCGTTGGGCCACTTGAGCGCGATCTGGCCGGGCGCGGCCACGGGCAGCGTGCGCAAGCCGTCCACGAGCGCCGAGCCGATGGCGAGGCTCAGCCCCGCGAGCCCTTCGATCGGGCGCGGCAGCACGCAGCCAATCGAGAACAGCAGCGCGTCGCCGGGCTGGGCGACCCAGCTGCGGCCGCGCCGGCCGCGTCCCGCCGTTTGCAGATAGGCCACTCGCACGATCGGGCGCGCGAGCGCGTTGGCGCGATGCGGCAGCGCCTTCAGGCGCGTCATCAGGTCGGCGTTGGTCGAGCCGGTTTCCTCGACGATCTCGATGGGCCAGTCATGCGCGGCCGGGCCGAACAGCGTCACCGCGCGCTCGCGGTCGATGCGCCAGTCGTCGGCGCCCGGGGCGCTTGGGTTATTGGGGGTAGGGGTCATCATGGTCTCGTATTGTAGTGGCGGCCAACCGTGCCGCGTACGCGGATTTCATCGCGGCTTTTGCCTGTTATTTGGACAATTCACAGGCTGCCCACAGCTGGCCCACAGGTTATCCACGGAATCATCCACAGGCATCGGGTGGCGTGTGTTGATCGAATTGCGCTCGGCCACGCTCGATTTTCGGGCATTCCACAGCGTGCCCACAGGCTGCCAACAGGTCATCCACAGTATTGTCCACAGCGAGCCATGGCCGCAGTATGCGCCTTGTGCGCGCGGCGGGATTCGCGCGCGTCCCGACCGACGAAACGGGGCACGTTCGCTACAATGGTTGATCACTTCGTCTTTTGCCCGAGCGTCCGCCTTGACTCAAGAGATGCCGCCCGGCCTCGAAATCGCGGCCGGCACCCACGGAAAAATCGTGCGCCTGTCCGGTCAATGGACGGCGCTGGCGCTCGCGCGCGATCGCGACCATGGCGGCGCGGCGCGGCGTCTGGGTGCGCTCGTTGGCGAGCGCATCGGGCAATGGGATCTCTCCGGTATCGAGCGCATGGATCACGTGGGCGGCCAGGCGCTCTGGCGCGTCTGGGGCCACAAGCTGCCCGCCGATCTCGTCGCGCTGTCCGACACGCAGCGCGACATCTTCGAGCGCATCGCGCTGCTCGACTCGGTGCGCGAGCCTGCCGAGCGCGTGATGCGCACCGGCCCCGTCACGCAACTCGGCCTTGCGATGTTTTCGTTCGGCGATCACCTGTACGGCGGGCTGGCCATGCTCGGCCGCGTGGTGCTCGATCTGCTCCTCATCCTGCGCAAGCCGAAGGTCACGCCCTGGGTCGAGATCTCCGCGAACATCTATAACGCCGGCACGCGCGCGCTGCCGATCACGGCGCTCGTCGCCTTTCTGATCGGCATCGTGCTCTCGTATTTGTCGGCGCAGCAGTTGCGGCTCTTCGGCGCGAACCAGTACATCGTGAATATTCTCGGGCTCGCGGTGATTCGCGAGCTCGGGCCGGTGCTCTCGGCCATTCTGGTCGCGGGACGCTCGGGTTCGGCCATCACCGCGCAGATCGGCGTGATGCGCGTGACCGAGGAACTCGACGCCATGCGCGTGATGGGCATCTCGCACGGCCTGCGCCTGATCCTGCCGCGCGTGATCGCGCTGGGCGTGGCCATGCCGCTGCTGGTGATGTGGACCGACATCATCGCGCTGCTAGGCGGCGCGCTCGCGGCCAAGGCGGTGCTCGGCATCGACATCTCGTACTTCGTCCGCTCGCTGCCGGGCGTGGTGCCGATCGCGAACCTGTGGATCGGGCTCGGCAAGGGCGTGGCGTTCGGCATGCTGGTGGCGATCGTCGGCTGCCACTTCGGCTTTCGCATCAAGGCGAACTCGCAGAGCCTCGGCGAAGGCACGACCACTTCGGTCGTGACTTCGATCACCATCGTGATCCTTGCCGACGCCGTGTTCGCGATCCTGTTCCAGAACGTGGGGCTGTCATGAGCACGATCGGCACATCCGCAACCCCGGGCACTCCCCGTACGATGGGCGCGCCCGGCACGTTGACCACGACCGGCACGATGACCACGCCGCTCAAGGGCGCGGTCGAGGACTTGCCGTTGCCGGCCATCGGCGAGCCCATTATCGAGGTGCGCGATCTCAGCAAGCGCTATGGGCGCAATATCGTCCATCAGCATCTGAATCTCGACATTCGCCGCGGCGAGATCGTCACGATCGTGGGCGGCTCGGGCTCGGGCAAGACCACGCTCGTGCGCCAGATCCTCGGTCTCGAGCGGCCCACTTCGGGCACCATCAAGATGTTCGGCGAGGACATCTCGAAGATCGAGCCCGAGCGCGCGCGCCTCATGCGCACGCGCACCGGCATGCTGTTCCAGCACGGCGCGCTGTTCTCGTCGCTTTCGGTGTTCGACAACGTGGCGCAGCCGGTGCGCGAGCTCGGCAAGGTGCCGGCGGACCTGTTGCGCGACATCGTGATGCTCAAGCTCGAGATGGTCGGCTTGCCGTGCAAGCACGCTTCGAAGCCGCCGGCCGCGCTCTCGGGCGGCATGGTCAAGCGCGTGGGCCTCGCGCGCGCGATCGTTCTGGAGCCGGAGCTGCTGTTTCTCGACGAGCCGACGGCGGGGCTCGACCCGCGTTCGTCGGACGAAGTGGTCGAACTCATCAGCACGCTGCACCGCGCGCTCGGTCTCACGGTCGTGCTGATCACGCACGACCTCGACGCCATGGTCGCGCTCTCCACGCGTGTGGCCGTGATCGCCGAGCGCAAGGTGCTGGTGGCAGGTCCCGTGGAGGAGGCGGCGTGCGTGGACGATCCGTTCATCCGCGAATATTTTTTGGGCATGCGCGGCCGGCGCGCGCTGCAGGCGCTGCCGCCCGAGCGGCGCGCCAAGCTGCCGCCGGCGGCGCTTGCCCCGGCTTCGGTGGGCGCGAAGCCATGCTGATGCGCGTCACGCGAGGCTGCAGCCGCGCGCGCGAGCGGCGCTCAGCTGCGTTCGTGGCCGCGCGGTTGCGTGCGGCGGTCGTCGCCAACAAGGGAATCTGACGATGGAAAACAAAGCGCATGCGTTCTGGGCGGGCGCCTTCACAATCGGGCTGCTGACGGTGATTGCGTTCGCGGTGGTGTTCTTCAGCGCCGACCATACGGTGCGCGTGCCCTACGATCTTATCTCGCGCAGCAACGTGACGGGCCTCTACCCTGATGCGGCCGTGCGCTACCGCGGGCTCGACGTCGGCAAGGTGCAGTCGATCAAGTTCGACCCGAGCCACCCGGGGCAGATCCGCATCCGCGTGCTGGTCGACCAGAAGGCGCCGATGACGCGCTCCACCTACGGCTCGCTCGCGCTGCAGGGCGTGACGGGCATCGCCTTCGTGCAGCTCGAAGACAACGGCCTCGATCTGTCGCCGCTGGTTTCATCGGAGAAGCATGTGGCAGAGATCCCGCTGCGCCCGGGCCTGCTCGATCAGTTGCAGCGGCGCGGCGACGCGTTGCTGCGCAAGCTCGACAGCATCGCCACCGACGCCGACCAGATGCTGAGCGAGGAGAACCGCAAGCAGATCATGGCGGCCATCAACAGCGTGCAGAAGGCCGCGGACAACGTGAATACCATTGCGCAACAGCTGGAGCCGACCACGAAGCTCCTGCCAGGCGCGGTCACGGACCTGCGCAAGACGCTGCAATCGACCAATCAGCTCGTTATCGGCCTGAACCGCCCGGACGGCCCGTTCCAGACCAACCTGAACAAGGCCGGCACGGCGGCGGCACAGGCGGGGCAGGCGCTGACTTCGATCGACGCGTCGATCCAGGAACTCTCGGCGCGGGTGGGCTATGACACGCTGCCGCGCGTCGACTCGCTGACCGAGGACGTGCGCTCGGCGATGCGCTCGGTGGACCGGGCCGCAGGCACCTTCAGCACGAGCCCGAACAGCTTGCTGTTCGGCGGTGCGCCGCAGCCCGCGCCGGGGCCTGGCGAGCCGGGCTTTGCCTGGCCCGCCGGCGCGGGCGCGAAGTGATGAGCGCGAAATAACGGGCGCGAAGTCGCTTAGGGTAAAAACCGGCAAAAACCGCAGCAAGCCATTTCAGGAAGGAACCGCAATGTCACGCCAAGCCACTTTGTCACGCTCGTTCCCGAGGCTTTGCCGCGCCGCGCTCGCGGCGCTCGCCATCGGCATGCTGGCGGCGTGCGCCGGCCGCTCCGTCACGCTCTCCGAGGTCCGCTACGACCTCGGGCCGCAACAGGAGGCGGCGAGCCCGTCGGCGGCCTCGCCGTCGACTTTGTCGGCTTCGGCTGCTTCGCTGCCGCCGCTCAAGGTGCTCGAAGTGAACGCGCCGCCGACGCTCGACCACGACGGCATCCTCTATCGCCTGAACGGCGACCCGCAGCGCACGGGCCGCTACGCGGACAGCCGCTGGACGATGTCGCCCGCACGCCTGCTCACGCTGCGCCTGCGCAGCGCGCTCGGCTCGCGCGCCACCGTGCTCTCGGGCGCCGACGCCGTGCCGGCGCCCATCTTGAAGATCGAACTCACCGAGTTCGAGCAGGTGTTCGACTCATCGACGCAAAGCGCCGGCGTGCTGGCCGCGCGCGCGACGCTCATGCGCGGCGGCAAAGTGATCGCGCAGCGCTCGTTCGTGGCGCGCGCACCCGCGAGCACGCCCGACGCCGCAGGCGGTGTGGCGGCGCTGCGCGCGGCGAGCGACGATTTTGCGGGCCAGGTGGGCGCTTGGGTGAGCACGCAGGCGTTCGCCGGCACGCCTTGAGAAACGCGAGGTCCGGGCGCGCGGGCGCGCCGGACGCATCAGAAGAGGCGGTACTGGCGGTATGTCGTCACTCAAACCCGAAGCGTTGCCGCACGAGGCTTCCACGCTCTCGCGCCAGGCGTTCGCGCTCTACACCGCGCTGATCGTCTACGCCTCGTGGTATCCGTTCTCGGGCTGGCGCTCGCTCGGCCTCGCTCCCTTCGACTATCTCGGCGATCCCTTTCCGAAATACTGGACCGTCTTCGACGTCGTCACCAACGTGCTCGGCTACATGCCGTTCGGCGCGCTGGCCGTGCTCGCCGCGTGGCCGCGCTGCCGTGGCTTGCTCGCGGTTGCGCTCGCTACGCTGGGCGGCACGCTGCTGTCGGGCGTGATGGAAGCGGTGCAGACGTATTTGCCCACGCGCGTCGCCTCGAATCTCGACCTTGCCACCAATGCGCTCGGCGCGTTGCTGGGCGCGGCAATTGCCGCGCCGGCCACGGGCGCGCTGCTCGAACGCGGCTTCCTGCGCCGGCTGCGCTTTCGCTGGTTCGAGCGCGACGCGGGCGCGCTGATGGTGCTGGCCGCGCTGTGGCCGTTTGCGACGATGTTTCCGGTGCCGCGTCTCTTCGGCATGGGCGACTGGCCGCGCGCGCTCTGGGAGCGCTTCGACGCTTCGATGCAAGGCGCGATGCTCGCCTGGGCGCCCGACGCGTGGCACTTGAGCGCGTGGCCCGATGCGCTGGTCGCGCGCTTGCCGGAATCGGACTGGGAGACGCTCATCACTGCGCTCAACCTGTTTGGCGCGGCCGCGTTCGCCTCGCTGCCGATGCGCACTCGCGCGCCGCGCGCGCGGCTCATCGTGCTGCTGATCGTGATCACGCTCGTCGTGAAAGCGGGCGCGACTTTCCTGCAGTCGCAAAGCGGCCTGCTGTTCGACTGGGCGACGCCTGGCGCGCTCGCGGGGCTCGGCTGGGGCACGCTCGCGGCCCTTCTCGCGCTTTACCTGCCGCGAACGGCGCGCTCCGCCGCCGCAACGGCGGCGCTGGCCGTCTCGCTCGTGCTCGTGAATCTGCTGCCGGTGAGCCCCTATTTCGACGTGCTGCTCGCCGACTGGCGCCAGGGGCGCTATCTGCACTTCAACGGGCTGGCGCGCTGGCTCGCATGGACGTGGCCCTGGGCGGTGCTCGGCTGGTCGGCGTTTTCGTTGGAGCGCGCGTGGCTTGCGCGGCGAGCTCGGAGTCGGGCGCGCTCGAGCCGCTAAGTTGGCCATCGAGGCCCGGCTTCGCGTCGTCCGGCACGCACGCCGATGGCGCGAGAAGCGTTCGCGCCACGCTCGCTATAATCGATCGCATTGCGCCAACCGCATTGCATCGACCGTGCACGCTGCGCCCGACACTTCACCGGTATTCCCCACCATGACCGATTCGTTCTATCAACACCACGTCTTTTTCTGTTTGAACCAGCGCGACCCAGGCGCCGATCGTCCGAGCTGCGCGAACTGCAACGCGCAGGCGATGCAGGAATACGCGAAAAAGCGCGTGAAGGAGCTGGGCCTCGCGGGCCCGGGCAAGGTGCGCATAAACAAGGCCGGCTGCCTGGACCGCTGCGAGGAGGGACCCACTGTCGTCGTGTATCCCGAGGGCACCTGGTACACCTATGTCGACGAGAGCGACATCGAGGAAATTGTCGTCTCGCATCTGCAGAACGGCCAGGTGGTCGAGCGCCTGAAGATCGACCGGTAAGAACACCCAAAATACGTTCAAGAACGCAAAAGAACCCCGCCCGCAAGGGGCCACGGAACCCAGGCAAGATCCGCAACGATGAACGCACAAACCGAAAAATTCCATATCGACGGTCCCGTCGGCCAGATCGAATGCGCGCTCGACAGGCCCGATGCGAACACGCCCGTGCGCGGCATCGCGCTCGTCGCGCATCCGCATCCGCTGTTTGGCGGCACCATGGACAACAAGGTCGCGCAGACCCTCGCGCGCACGCTCGTGCAGCTCGGCTACGTGACTTATCGGTCGAACTTTCGCGGCGTCGGCACGACGGCCGGCACGCATGACAACGGCATCGGCGAACAGGACGACCTGCTCGAACTCATCGGCTACATGCGCGCGCAGCCGGGCCAGGCCGACGTGCCGCTCGTGCTCGCGGGCTTCTCGTTCGGCACCTTCGTGCTGTCGCATGTGGCGAAGCGCTATCAGGAAGCCGGCGGCCAGATCGAGCGCATGGTATTCGTGGGCACCGCGGCCAGCCGCTGGGAAGTCGCGCCGGTGCGCGACGACACGTTGCTGATTCACGGCGAGCTCGACGAAACCGTGCCGATTCTCTCCGTGTACGAATGGGCGCGTCCGCAGGAGCTGCCGATTGTCGTGATTCCGGGGGCGGAGCACTTCCTGCACCGCAAGCTGCACATTCTCAAGCGCATCATCGTCGACGCCTGGCGTTGAAGTTCGAAAAAGCGCGACCTGTACGCGCAAACGTGTGCCCCGTTAGAAAAACGCCATCACGTGGCGCGTATAATGGGCCGTCTTTTTTTGCGCTCCGCCGCGCCCGTTTTCCTTGTGTTCCGGCGTGTGAGCGAGGCGCCGCGGTTAGCTCCCGTCGCTGGTTCCTGGCTTTGGCTCCTGACTTCGGCCCCCCACCTGCGCGCCTCGTGGCGCGCAACGTTCATCCCGACCCCAATCCGTTCGACCTGAACCTATGCGTTTTCTTTCCTCCGGCCAGCAATCCTCCTTCGTTTCTTCCTCCACTGTCCGCAACGTCACGCTCGGCGCCATGCTGCCCGCCGCGCTCCTCGCGAGCGCGAGCGCGTTCGCGCAGGTGCCGCCGCCCGCGGTGAACGCGCGTTCGTGGGTGCTCATGGACGCCACCGCGAACCAGGTGCTCGCCTCGGGCAACGCCGACGAGCGCGTCGAACCGGCCTCGCTCACGAAGCTGATGACCGCCTACCTCGTGTTCGAGGCGCTGCAGGCCAAGAAGATCACGATGGAGCAGATCGTCACGCCGAGCGAAGCCGTGCGCCGCGTGCGCACCGACGAGTCGCGCATGTTCATCGAGGCGAACAAGCCGGTGTCGGTGCATGACCTCGTGTACGGCATGATCGTGCAGTCGGGCAACGACGCAGCGATCGCGCTCGCGGAACTGGTGGGCGGCAGCGAGGCGAACTTCGTCAACATGATGAACGCCGAGGCGCAGAAGCTCGGCATGGCGCACACGCATTTCGCCGACGTGAACGGCATGCCCGACCCGAATCACTACACGACGGCCGGCGACCTTGCCACGCTCTCCACGCGCATGATTCGCGACTATCCCGAGTACTACAGCATCTTCTCGGTGAAGGAATTTAAATACAACAACATCAAGCAGCCGAACCGCAACCGCCTGCTGTGGATCGACCCGACCGTCGACGGCCTGAAGACCGGCCACACCAAGGCGGCGGGCTACTGCCTGATCGCATCGGCCAAGCGTCCGCTCGCGGGCGGCGGGGACCGCCGTCTCGTCTCGGTGATGATGGGCGAGCAAAAGGAGCACGACCGGGTTCAGGACAGCCTGAAGATGCTGAACTACGGCTATAGCGCCTACGACAGCACGCGCATCTATGCGGCCAACCAGGCCGTGGCAACTCCGCGCGTCTACAAGGGTGCGACGGATTCCGTGAAGGTGGGCGTGAAGAAGGATCAGTTCGTGACGCTGCCCAAGGGCGCCGCCGACAAGGCCAAGCCGCAGGTCGAGATCACGACCCCGCTGATCGCGCCGCTCGCAGACGGCCAGCAGGTGGGCACGGCGAAGTTCGTCGGCGCGGACGGCAAGGTGCTCGCGCAGTTCCCGCTGGTCGCGCTCCAGGCGGTGCCGCAAGCCGGCATCGCGGGTCGCGTGTGGGATTCGCTCATGCTCATGTTCAACAAGAAGAAGTAAATGGACGCATCGACGACAACGGCTGCGCATGAAGCCGAGCCGCTCGTCTGGCTCGACTGTGGACGCGGCGGCGAGCTCACGCCGCTGTCCGAAGCGCGCGTGCCGGTGCTCGACCGCGGCTTCATTTTCGGCGATGGCATCTACGAAGTGGTGCCGGCCTATGCACTCGAAGCCGAGGGCGCTGCGCCCGGCGCGGGCAAGTTGCGCGTGCCGTTTCGCATCGCGCAGCATCTCGCGCGGCTCGCACGCTCGCTCGACAAGGTGGGTATCGCGAATCCATTCGACGAGGCCGGCTGGCGCGCGCTCATCGCGCGCGTGATCGAGGCGAACGAGGCCGAGGGCGCGCTCGCGCGCGATGCGCACGCGAACGTCTACCTGCAGGTGACGCGCGGCGTGGCGAAGCGCGGCCATGCGTTCCCGGCGGGCGTGACGCCCACCGTGTTCGTGATGGTCAGCCCGCTCGCGCTGCCGGGCGCCGCGCAGCGCGCGAGCGGCGTGGCCTGCGTCACGGCCGAGGACCGCCGCTGGCTCAATTGCGACATCAAGTCGACCTCGCTGCTCGGCAATGTGCTGATGGCGCAGAACGCGGTGGAGCATGGCGTGTTCGAGACGATCCAGTTGCGCGACGGCTGGGTGACCGAAGCGTCGTCGTCGAACGTGTGGATCGTGAAGGACGGCGCCCTCTACGCGCCGCCGCGCAGCAACAAGATTCTCGAAGGCATCCGCTACGGACTCGTCGAGGAACTGGCGCAGGAATGCGGGATTCGCTTCGAAGCGCGCGAGATCGACGAAGCGGCGCTGCGCGCCGCCGACGAAGTGCTCGTGACTTCGGCGACCAAGGAAATCCTGCCGGTGGTCGCGCTCGACGGCCAGGCCGTGGGCAACGGCAAGCCGGGCCCGGTCTTTGCGGCGCTTTACGAGGGTTATCAGCGCGCGAAAGCGCGCGAGGCGCGTGCGGTTCTCGCGGCGCGCGACGCTCATGCGGCGGCTTGCGAGCAAGCCCGCGCCGCACGATGAGACGCTAAAGGAAGTGGAAATATGACTGCATCTGAACTGAACGGCGGCGCTCAGGCGCCAGCCAAAGAATCCCTGATCGAATTCCCCTGCGATTTTCCCATCAAGGTGATGGGCAAGACGCATCCGGAGTTTCAGGACACGATCGTCGCCGTGCTGCGCGAATTCGACGGCAGCTTCGATATCGCGACCATCGAATCGCGGCCGTCGAGCGGCGGCAACTACACGGGTCTCACGGTGACCGTGCGCACGACGAGCCAGGCGCATCTCGACGATATCTATCGCGCGCTCACCGGGCATCCGATGGTGAAGATCGTGCTGTAAAACCTCGCGGCGTTGTGCTCGTGAGGATGTGTCGCAAGGGCTGCTTTCGGGCGGCCCTTGTTGCGTTTACGGATCGGCGCAGTCGCTCAGAGCGCGTCGTCCTCGCGTGCGCGCAATGCAGCCGCGGCTGCTGTCATGAGCGGGCCTGCCTCGCAGGCGTTCTCATAGAGCCGCCGGAAGCGCGCGACTTCGTCGAACACCCAGTCGCGAAACGCCTGCACGCGCTCGGTCTGCATGCGCTGCTGCGTGCAGATGAAGTAGTAGCGCCACGGGCTTGGCCCGTCGATGTCCTTGAAGAGCCGCACGAGCCGCCCGCGCGTGATCTCGTGCATCGCGAGCGAGCGCCGCACGAGCGCGATGCCCTGGCCGTCCATGGCGGCTTGCAGCAGGTTCGACGAATCCTGATAGAGCACGCCGCGCTTGGGCTCGGGCATGTCGTGCATGCCGGCGGCGTCGAACCAGGGGCGCCAGAGTTCGTCGTCGGAGCGCAGGAGAGGCAGCTTCGCCAGTTCGTGCGGATCCTCAGGCAGCTTGCCGCCGTTGAAGTCCGGCGAGCAGGCGGGAAAGAAGATCTCGTCGAGCAGGAGTTCGGCGTGCAGCCCCGGATAGTGGCCGTAGCCGAAGCGCACAGCCACGTCGACGTCGTCGCGCGCGAAGTCGACGAGCGAGTTCGTCGATTGCAGCTCGACGTCCCATTGCGGATGCGCCTCGATAAAGCGGCCGATGCGCGGCGTGACCCAGCGCGCGGCGAACGACGAGAGCATCGACACCACGAGGCGCCGGTCGCGGTCGCCCGCGCGGATCTCCTGGGTGGCGAGCGCCAGTTGCGTGAGCGCGTCGCGCACCTGGCCCGCGTAGCGGCGGCCCGTGTCGGTGAGGCGCACTCGCTTGCCGTCGCGGGCAAAGAGCGCAATGCCGAGCTCGCCCTCGAGCGCGCGAATCTGGTGGCTGACCGCGCCGTGCGTGACGAATAACTCGTCGGCGGCGCGCGAAAAGCTTTCGTGGCGGGCGGCGGCCTCGAATGCCTTGAGGGCGTTGAGCGCTGGAAGCTGGCGCAGGTCCATCGCAATTTTTCTCACATAGCCGTGAAAATTGATCGTTTTGCCCGATCCCTTGCTGCGCCTACGATTGTAGCCATGGATGCGGTACCTTCGGAGGCAAAAATGAGAGAAATTTCTTCAGATATCACGTTTGAAGTGGCGGCGGATCAAGTGGCTTCGGTGCGGGTGGCGCGCAGCACGCGGCTGACCGTGCGCTGCGGCGCGGTGTGGGTCACGCGCAGCGACGACACCGCCGACTACTGGCTCGAACCCGGCCACACGCTGCGGCTGCGGCGCGGCGAGCGGCTGTGGATCGGCGCGGAGCAGGGCGGGGCGGCTTGGGTACAGTTCGCGACGCCGGCGCGCGTGAGCGAGCGCGTGCTCGACTGGGCCGCGCGGCTCGCGGCACGCTGGGGCGTCCACGCCGGCGACGGATGGCGCACGGTTTGATGCGCCCCGGCTGCGGGTGCAGGCTAAGGGGCGCCCGGCCGAGAGAAGGTCGGGCGCGCTTGTCCCGAATTAGGTAAACTTCGGGAATCATGTGCGCCACCCCGGTTTCAGCCCCCCCAATTTCACCCTCACCCTCATCCGGGTCCGCTTTGCCGGGCGGGCGCTTCGCGCCGCCCATCTTGCGCTGGCGCGGCAACGAGGCCTACCAGGCGAGCTTCGACGCCATGCGCGAATTCACCGCGCAGCGCGACGCCCAAACGCCCGATGAAATCTGGCTCGTCGAACATCCGCCCGTCTTCACGCTCGGCCAGGCCGGCAAGCCCGAGCACCTGCTGATCGCCAACAGCGGTATTCCGCTCGTGCAGATCGACCGCGGCGGCCAGATTACGTATCACGGGCCGGGCCAGGTCGTCGCGTATCTGCTGCTCGACCTGCGGCGACGCAAGCTGATGGTGCGCGAGCTCGTGACGCTCATCGAGCAGGCCGTGATCGAAACATTGGCGGCGTATAATCTCGCGGGCGAACGCAAGGCCGGCGCGCCCGGGATTTACGTGCCAGAAGGCGCAACCGGACCCAGCGCGGCCCATGTGGGCGCCAAGGTCGGAGCACTCGGCCTGAAGATTAGCCACGGCTGCAGCTACCACGGCGTGAGCCTGAACGTCTCGATGGACTTGAGCCCGTTCCTCGCGATCAACCCGTGCGGGTATGCAGGCCTCGAAACCGTCGACATGGCCACACTGGGCGCGCAAACGTCCTGGCAAGACGTTGCCGCCACACTGGCGGCCCGGCTCGAGGCGAATCTCGCCGCACATTGGGATTCGACCCTTTCAGCAGCGCTTTCGGTGGCCGAAGCTGCTGCCACAGACCCTTGCGCCGCATCCGCGGCCGGGGTGAACCCGGCCACATCGGCCACCACGGGCGGACAACCGCCGCAACCGCAGGCCGGCGTTGCACCGGCGGCCTGACTGGATCGAAACGAATGACTGACGTAACCGCGAATTCTGCTGAAAACCCCGCAGCAACTCCCGTCGATGCCGTGCCTTACGACGCCACCGCGAAACAGAAGGCGCAGGCCAAGACCTCGCGCATTCCGATCAAGGTGGTCCCGATCGAGAAGCTCAAGAAGCCCGAGTGGATCCGCGTGAAGGCGGCCACCGGCAACTCGCGTTTCTACGAGATCAAGAACATTCTGCGCGAGCACAACCTGCACACGGTGTGCGAGGAAGCTAGCTGCCCGAACATCGGCGAATGCTTCGGCAAGGGCACTGCCACGTTCATGATCATGGGCGACAAGTGCACGCGCCGCTGCCCGTTCTGCGACGTCGGCCACGGCCGCCCCGATCCGCTCGATCCGGACGAGCCGGCCAACCTCGCGCGCACCATCGGCGCGCTCAAGCTCAAGTACGTCGTGATCACGAGCGTCGACCGCGACGATCTGCGTGACGGCGGCGCCGGCCACTTCGTCGAATGCATCCGCCAGGTGCGCGAGCAGTCGCCGCAAACGCGCATCGAGATTCTCACGCCTGACTTCCGCGGCCGTCTGGACCGCGCGATCTCGATTCTCAACGCCGCACCGCCCGACGTCATGAACCACAACCTCGAAACGGTGCCGCGCCTCTACAAGGAAGCGCGCCCGGGTTCGGACTACGCGCACTCGCTCAAGCTCCTCAAGGACTTCAAGGCGCTGCATCCCGAGGTCGCGACCAAGTCGGGCCTGATGGTGGGTCTGGGCGAGACGCCGGAAGAGATTCTCCAGGTCATGCGCGACCTGCGCGAGCACGACGTCGACATGCTGACGATCGGCCAGTATCTCCAGCCGTCCGAGCATCACCTGCCGGTGCGCGAGTACGTGCATCCGGACACCTTCAAGATGTATGAGGAAGAGGCGTACAAGATGGGCTTTACGCACGCGGCCGTTGGCGCGATGGTGCGTTCGAGCTATCACGCCGATGTGCAGGCGCATGGGGCGGGCGTGGTCTGATCATCGCCGCTGTATCGCACACAAAGGAGCCCGCTGAAAAGCGGGCTTTTTTTGCGCCCTTTGCTTCCGCCCTCGCACGAAAAGCAATGCTCCAGCGGCGTCATTAGCTATCGCGGATAAATTAGAACCACTTAGCGCGAGACTCCCTATAGTCGGAACCTTCTTTCACTCGAACGTCGTTCCGCCGGAGTCCCACGATGAGCCATCGCGTCCTTTCCTCACCGCACCGCACGCGCGCGCACGCCTTCGAGCGCGTGAGCGCCGCGCGCCGTTCCCGTTCGCTCATCACCGCGCTTGCCGCGGCGTCGGCCATGCTGGCCGCCGCGTTCGCCGCTCCGCGCGCCCACGCCGAAACGCGCGAGGTCGTGATCGCGTACCAGGACATGGTGGTGCCGTGGCGCTACGCGCAGGCCACCGGCGCGCTCGAGCAGGCCACCGGCTACAAGGTCACCTACCGCAAGCTCGCGAGCGGCGCCGACGTGATCCGCGCGCTCGCTTCGGGCTCGGTGCAGCTCGGCGAGGCCGGGTCCAGCCCCATTGCAGCGGGCCTCTCCCAGGGCGTGAATCTCTCGCTCTTCTGGATTCTCGACAACATCAACGATGCCGAGGCGCTCGTTGTCCGCGACGGCTCCGGCGTGACGAGCCTCGCGGGCCTCAAGGGCAAGACCGTGGGCGTGCCGTATGTGTCGACCTCGCACTTTCATACGCTAGTCGCGCTGCAGAACGCGGGCGTGGACCCCAACGCGGTGAAGATCGTCAACCTGCGCCCGCCCGAAGTCGCGGCTGCGTGGCAGCGCGGCGACATCGACGCGACTTATATCTGGGATCCCGTGCTCGCGAAGGTGAAGCAGAACGGCAAGGTGCTGATCACGTCGGGGCAGGTGGCGAAGGCCACGGGCAAGGCGACCTTCGATGGCATCGTGGCCGACCGGCGCTTTGCCAGGGATAACGCAGCATTCCTTACGAAGTTCGTGCACGTGCTGGCCGCTGCCGATGCCGACTACGGCGCGCACAAGGCGGCGTGGAACGCGGCGTCGCCGCAGGTGCAAGCGGTGGCGAAGGTGTCCGGTGCGAACGCGCAGGACGTGCCGGAGAGCCTCGCGCTCTACGCCTTCCCGACGCCCGCCGAGCAAGCCTCGAAGACGTGGCTCGGCGGCGGCGCGCAATCGGGCGCGGCGCAGTCGCTGCTCGCGACCGCGACCTTCCTCAAGGCGCAAGGCACGATCCAGTCCGTGCTGCCCGATTACTCGGTGGGCGTCGATCCGCAATTCGTGCAGCGTGCCGCCGCGCACTGAAACATCGACGTTATCGGCCGGCCAGTCGAAGGAGGGCATGGATGAGCACGCTGGAAATCCGCGATCTGAGCGTCGTCTACGAGGGCGCGCGCCGGGGCGATGCGCCGAATCTCGCGCTCGCGCAGGTCAATCTCGACGTGTCGAGCGGTGAGTTCGTGGTCGCGCTCGGCGCTTCGGGCTGCGGCAAGACCACGCTGTTGAATTGCATCGCGGGCTTTGTCGAGCCAGCGCAGGGCGAGGTGCGCGTGAACGGCGTGCGCGTCGATGGGCCGGGCGCGGAGCGCGGCGTGGTGTTCCAGAAGCATGCGTTGTTGCCGTGGCTCGACGTGCTCGATAACGTCGCGCTCGGCCTGCGCTTTCGGCGCGTGCCGAAGGCCGAACGCGAGCGCATCGCGCGCGAGCAGCTCGCGCTCGTCGGGCTCGCGGACCACGCGCATTCGCGTGTGTATGCGCTCTCGGGCGGCATGCAGCAGCGCGTGGGGATTGCGCGCGCGCTCGCCAGCGACCCGGAGGTGCTGCTGATGGACGAGCCGATGGGCGCGCTCGACGCCATGACGCGCGAGTCGGTGCAGACGCTCGTGCTCGACGTCTGGGCGCGCACGCGCAAGACAGTGTTCTTCATCACGCATAGCGTGGAAGAGGCGCTTTTTCTGGCGACGCGCGTGGTAGTGATGACGCCTGGGCCGGGCCGCATCGAGCACGAATACGAACTGCCGTTCGCGCGGCGCTACTTGCGCACGCGCGATGCGCGCGCGGTGAAGTCGTCGCCGGATTTCATCGAGTGGCGCGAGCGGCTCGTGCGCCTGCTCCATGCCGATGCCGGGGGCTCCGGCGTTGCAGTGAGCCGCGCGCCATGTGCGTGGGTTTATCGCGGCAATGAGGTTGCTGAACGAATCGAAGAGAGGGTGAAACCATGAGCGTGCCGCAAGAATCGCTTGGGGACGTCGCGTTGACGGCGTGCGCAACGGGTGAGTGCGACGTCAAGGTGCTTGAGGCCCGAGCCAGGGCCCGCAAGCGCGCGCAAGCCGCCGCTGCGCGGCGAGCGAGTCCGCGCCAGATGCCGGGCGAAGGGCCGACCGCCGCGCTAAGCGCCGCTTCGGTGGCCGCGCTCGCGCTGCTCTGGTGGCTGGCCACCCATCTGCACTGGCTGCCGCCGCTGTTCCTGCCCACGCCCGAGGCGGTCTGGCAGGCTTTCGTCGATGCCTGGAACGGCCGCATCCAGGGCGGCCTGCCGCTCTCCGAGCACCTGTTCTGGAGCACGCTGCGCGTGTTCGGCGCGTTCACGCTCGCGGCGGTGACGGCGATTCCCATCGGCATCCTGATGGGCGTGTCGCGCATCGCGCGCGGCTTGCTCGATCCGCCGCTGGAGTTCTACCGGCCGCTGCCGCCGCTTGCCTACCTGCCGCTCGTGGTGATCTGGTTCGGCATCGACGAGACGGCCAAGCTCGTGGTGATCTGGCTCGCTTCGTTCGCGCCCATCGCCATGGCCGCGCGCGCCGGCGCGAAAAGCGCGAGCGTCGAGCAGTTGCGCGCCGCGGCCTCACTCGGCGGCAGCTTTGCGCAGATCGTGCGCTTCGTCGTGCTGCCCGCCGCGCTGCCCGAAATCCTCACGGGCCTGCGTATCGCCATCGGCTTTGGCTGGACCACGCTCGTCGCCGCGGAGATGGTGGCGGCCACGGCGGGCCTCGGCCAGATGGTGCTCAATGCGTCGAGCTTCCTGCGCACCGACGTCGTGGTGATGGGCATCGTGCTGATCGGCCTGATCGCCTGGGGCTTCGATCTGGGCATGCGCGCGCTCGAGCGCCGCCTCGCGCCCTGGAAGGGACGCGGCTGAGCGGTGCGTTCCGGCTGCGCGCCTTCGATCCGGGGGGGCGCAGCATGCGGTTTTCCGTCCCCCATTCCTCTTGCGTTCCAGAAACCCGGACGCTATCCCGTTATATTTCTGGAAATCCGGATTCCTCCTGCACTTTCAAGACGGAGAGGCCTTGTCCATCAAGGCTGGGGCCACTCCGCGTCGCTGGCATCAACCTTGCTCTATAGATCGCGCGGCCACCCAGGCCGCGACAAAAAAAGACTTCAAGGAGACAGCCGATGTCCGATCCCTACCTCTGGTTTCGCTGATCCCCGTTTAGACCTGTCGCGGCATGGCGCTCGTAAAAGGCGCGGCCATTGGCTTAACTCATTTGCAGGATCCAATCGTGAAGAAACCTCTGCACAAAGTCCTTTACGTCCAGGTGATCGTGGCGATCGTCATCGGCGTGATTCTCGGCCACTACTGGCCGGCCATCGGCATCGACATGAAGCCGCTTGGCGACGCCTTCATCAAGCTCATCAAGATGGTTATCGGGCCGATCATCTTCTGTACCGTCGTGACCGGCATCGCCGGCATGGAGGACATGAAGAAGGTGGGTCGCGTGGGCGGCAAGGCGCTGCTCTACTTCGAGATCGTCTCGACCTTCGCGCTGGTGCTCGGCCTTGCGGCCACGCACTTGCTCAAGCCGGGCGCGGGCTTCAACGTCGACGTCACCACGCTCGACGCCAAGGCCGTGGCGAGCTACGCGGAGAAGGCGCACGGCCAGAGCACCGTCGACTTCCTGATGCACATCATTCCGGACACGATGTTCTCGGCGTTCGCGCAAGGCGAAATCCTGCAGATCCTGCTCATCGCGCTGCTGTTCGGCGCGGTGCTCGCGCAACTGGGCGATCGCGGCCGCGTGGTGACCGATTTCATCGAGGGCGTCTCGGGCGTGCTGTTCGGCGTCGTGAAGATCGTCACGAAGCTCGCGCCGATCGGTGCGTTCGGCGCGATGGCGTTCACCATCGGCAAGTACGGCGTGGGCTCGCTGCTGCCGATGCTCAAGCTGATCGGCACGTTCTATCTCACCTCCGTGGTGTTCGTGCTGGTGGTGCTGGGGACAATCGCGCGCTTCACGGGCTTCTCGATCATCCGCTTCGTTTCCTACATCAAGGAAGAGCTGCTGATCGTGCTGGGCACGAGCTCGTCGGAGTCGGCGCTGCCGCAACTGATGCAAAAGCTCGAACGCCTCGGCTGTTCGCGCTCGGTCGTGGGCCTCGTGGTGCCGACCGGCTATTCGTTCAACCTCGACGGCACCAACATCTACATGACGATGGCGGTGCTCTTCATCGCCCAGGCGACCAACACCGATCTCACGTGGACCCAGCAGCTCACGCTGCTCGCGGTGACGATGCTCACCTCGAAGGGCGCGAGCGGCGTGACCGGCGCGGGCTTCATCACGCTCGCGGCAACGCTCGCCGTGGTGCCGACCATTCCGCTCTCGGGCATGGTGCTGATCCTCGGCATCGACCGCTTCATGAGCGAGTGCCGTGCACTGACCAACATCGTCGGCAACGGCGTGGCGACGGTTGTGGTCTCGGCATGGGAGAAGGAGCTCGACCGCAGCAAGCTGCGCGCGGCGCTGTCGGGCCAGGCGGAAGATGTGAAGGAAAGCGCGGGCGTGTAAGCCCGTGAAGTGCGGCGTGCATGGCGGCGCGGACCGCCGTGCCGCTTGCATGACCTGCCGCTGTTTTGCGTAGTTTTCTTTTTGTAACGCGTGCCGCCAGCCGGCGCGCGTTGTTTTCCCCTTTTTTCTGGTTTGTGCGGCCATCCGGCCGCCTGTTTGCTCTCGTATTCCCCCGGCGCCTTTCTTTTCCGCTTCCGTCTCTCACCGTGGGCCGCCTCGCGCGGTAAGCGTGTGCCACAATTCCTCTCATCCCCGCACGATCATCCGGAAGCCTCCTTCGTGACGCGCCGTCTCATCCTGTTGCTCATGCTCGCCGCCGGGCTCGTGGCGGTGTGCACGCTTGCGTGGTCGCTCGCCTGGCAAACCGGCGTCGACGCGCTGCGCCGCAACGCCGCCGTGCGCAACGACCGCACGACCGCGGCGCTCAAGAGCACGCTCGAGCGCTATGAGTCGCTGCCGTATCTGGTGGGGGCGCATCCGCTAGTGCAGGACGTGCTCGCCGACCCGAAACCCGACTGGGTCGCGCAGGCCAATCGCTATCTCGAAGACGTGAACCGCCACGCGCGCGCCACCACGACCTACATCATTCGCGCCGACGGCCTGTGCATCGCCGCGAGCAACTGGCGCGGGCCGGACAGCTTCGTAGGCGTGGGCTACCAGTTCCGGCCGTACTTCATCGAGGCCGCCAAGGGCGGCGTGGGGCGCTTTTTCGGCATCGGCACGATCTCGCACGATCCGGGCTACTACATTTCGCAGCCGGTGCGGCGCAACGGCAAGATCGTCGGTGTGGCGGTGGTCAAGCTCAACCTCGAATGGTTTCCGGGCACGGACGTCTCCGAGCCGCTGCTCGTCACCGACGATCACGGCGTGATCTTTCTCTCCTCGGTGAACGCGTGGAAGTACCGCACCGTGCGCCCGTTGCCCGCCGACGTGGTGGCCTCGATCGACGAGACGCGCCAGTACGCGCGCCAGGACATCGCGCCGCTGCCCGTGAGCGTTGAGCGCGTGCTGGAGGGCGGCGCCGATATCGTGCGCATCGGCAGCGGCCTGCGCGCGCCGCGCTATCTGGAGACGCGCCGCGCGCTCGGCGAGCCCGACTGGCATCTCGTGACGATGTCGCCAGTCGATCCGGTGCAGGACGCGGCGCGCAACGCGACGATCATGACGGGCTTCGGCTACGTCTCGCTGTGCCTGCTGGCGTTCTACTGGCGCATGCGCCGCGCGCGCGTGCAGGAAGTGCTGCGCAGCCGCGCGATGCTGCAAAAGGCCTACGCCATGCTCAATGACCGCGTAGCCGAGCGCACCGCCGATCTCTCGCAAGCCAACGAGCGCTTGCAGCGCGAGGTGGCCGAGCGCACGCGCACCGAAGCGGAACTGCGCGCGACCCAGGACGAGCTGATCCAGGCGAGCAAGCTTGCTGCGCTCGGGCAGATGGCGGCGGGCATCACGCACGAACTCAATCAGCCGCTCGCGGCGCTGCGCAGCTTCTCGGACAACACCCGAGTGTTTCTGGAGCGCGGCCAGTACGACGTGGCACACGAGAATCTGGAAGCGATCGGCTCGCTCACCGAGCGCATGGGCAAGATCGTGAATCAGCTCAAGCTGTTCGTGGGGCGCGCGAAGCCGAAGAGCCAGCGCTCGCCGGTGGCGCGCGCGCTGCGCAATGCGCTCGGGCTGCTCGGCAAGCGTCTCGAAGGCGTGAGCGTGGTGCTCACCGTCAGCGACGGCGACGCCGCCAGCGTGCTGCTCGATGTGCACAACGACTATCCCGAACTGATTGCGCAGTGCGATGACTTGCGGCTCGAACAGGTGCTCATCAACCTGATCGGCAACGCGCTCGACGCGGTCGCCGCGACGAGCGCACCGCGCATCGCCATCGACGTGCGCGCGCGGCCCGCGACCATCGAGATTGCCGTGTGCGACAACGGGCCCGGCATTCCCGCCGAGGTCATGCCGCGCCTGTTCGAACCGTTCTTCACCACGAAGGAGATGGGGCAGGGCCTGGGCCTGGGGCTTGCGATCTCTTCGTCGATCGCGCGCGATTGCGGCGGCACGCTCGCGGCGTACAACGCCGCCGAGGGTGGGGCCAATTGTGGGGGCGATGTTGGGGCCGACGGTGGGGCCGATCGTGCGACGAATTGTGCCGCGGATGGCACGACACCAGGCGGCGCCTGCTTCGTGCTGACGCTGCGCCGCACGCGCGTGAATGCGGCGCTCGCGACCGCCAACGAACACACGACGCCGCCCGCGAACGGCATGCAACACTGAATTAAGGAAGGCGAACCAACATGATCAGCTCGATGCCCGGCCGGGTGCTCTACGTGGAGGACGACGAACTGGTGCGGCGCGCCGGCGTCCAGAGCCTGCAGCTCGCGGGCTTCGAGGCGGCCGGCTTCGCCAACGCCGAGGCCGCGCTGCCGCTCGTGGATGCCGAGTTCGCCGGCGTCGTGGTGAGCGACATCCGCCTGCCCGGCATGAGCGGACTCGATCTGCTCGCGCAGTGCCACGAGCGCGCGCCCGACGTGCCGGTGATCCTTGTCACGGGGCACGGCGACATTTCGATGGCCGTGCAGGCGATGCGCGACGGCGCCTACGATTTCATCGAGAAGCCATTCGCTTCCGAGCGCCTGATCGAAACGGTGCGGCGCGCGCTCGAGCGCCGCACGCTGATGCTCGAAAACCTCGCGCTGCGTCGCGAGCTGGCGGGGCAGGACACGCTCGCGCCGCGCATCATCGGCAAGAGCCCGGCGATCGAGCAGGTGCGGCGGCTGATCGCCAACATCGCGCCCACGGACGCTTCAGTGCTCATCAACGGTGACACCGGTGCGGGCAAGGAGTTGATCGCACGCAGCCTGCACGAGCTCTCGCCGCGCCGCGACAGGCCATTCGTGGCCGTGAATTGCGGCGCGCTGCCCGAGCCGATGTTCGAATCGGAGATGTTCGGCTACGAACCCGGCGCGTTCACGGGCGCGGCCAAGCGGCGCATCGGCAAGCTCGAGCACGCCACGGGCGGCACGCTCTTTCTCGACGAGATCGAGAGCATGCCGCTCGCGCTCCAGGTGAAGCTGCTGCGCGTGCTGCAGGACGGCGTGCTGGAGCGTCTCGGCTCGAACCAGCCGGTGCGCGTGGACTTGCGCGTGGTTGCGGCGGCCAAGGGCGACATGATGGAGCACGTCGCGGCTGGCACCTTTCGGCGCGACTTGCTGTATCGCCTGAACGTGGTGACGATCGCGCTGCCGCCGCTCGCCGAGCGCCGCGAAGACATCGTGCCGCTCTTCGAGCACTTCCTGCTGGATGCGGCGGTGCGCTATCAGCGCCCCGCGCCGCTGTTGACCGAGCGCGACCGCATGCGCCTCGCGCAGCGCGACTGGCCGGGCAACGTGCGCGAACTTCGCAACGCGGCGGACCGCTATGTGCTTGGCATTCCCGACGATGTCGCGCCGCAGGCCGCAAGCGGCGCCGACGACGCGCTGCCGCTCAAGGAGCGCGTGGAGCAGTACGAGCGCGCGCTGATTGCCGACGCGCTCCAGCAGACGCACGGCGCGGTTGCGCAGGCCGCCGAGCGGTTGCAGATGGCGAAGGCCACGCTCTACGAGAAGATGCGCCGTTATGGGCTGGTGGCGCGAGGGGAGAGCGAAGCGCGCGGGTGAGATCGGCGATGCAGGGAAACCGATTGAAAACTGCGGCGGAAACGAAAACGGCAGCGGGTTTCCGCTGCCGTTTGTGTCTGGTGCTGCCTGGCGCTGTCTGGCGTGTGAGGCGCCTCAGGTCGCCAGCGCCTTTTGCAGCAGCGCGTCGAGTTCCGCGAATTTCGGCTCGCCCACATAGCGCTTGAGAATCTTGCCGTCGCGATCGATCACGAAGGTGGTGGGCGTGAGCTGCACGTTGCCGAACTGTTTGGCCGCCGAGCCGTCGTCCATTGCCACCTTGAACGGCAACTGCCGCGTCTGCGCGTAATTGACGACGTACATGGGCGCGTCGTAGTTCATCGCCACGGCGACGAATTCGAGGCCTTCGCCCTTGAACCGGTTATAGGTCTGGATCATCTGGGGCATTTCCTTCATGCAGGTGGTGCAGCTCGTCGCCCAGAAGTTGACGAGATAGACCTTGCCCTTGAGATCGGCGGTCGAGACCTTTTGACCGGAGAGCAGCGTGAAGGTGGCGTCGGGCACGCGTTGCTGGCTGCCGAAGAACGCGAAATAGCCGGCGATGGCCAGCGCGGCGACAACGACTACGGCGCCGATGCTGCGGATCGCGCTGGAGCGCGCCTTCGGAGGTGTCGGGGATGCGGACATGAATGAAGCCTCGGGCGCCTCTGGGCGCGGAAATGAGCCGAACCATTGTAGCGCCGAATTTCCCGGCATAGCGGTTGCGTCGGCACGGGTGGGCATAAGGCAGGGATAATGTTCCGCTCATCTCTTTCCTCACACTTTTTGCCACTCCGCTCGCGTCTCATGGTTTCCAACGTTTTCTCCCGCGCCGGTCTTTCGCGGTTTGTGCCGTCGCCCTTGCTTCTGTTCTTGCGCATGCACGTCACTCGTGCCGCGGCCGCGCTCGCGCTCGCGGGTATGTTCGCGCCGCTCATTGCCTGTTCGCCCACCTACGACTGGCGCACGATTTCGAACAACGCGAGCGGCTATAGCGTCGATATGCCGGCCAAGCCCGGCGCGGACGAGCGCAGCCTGGACGTGGCCGGCACGCCGATGCGCATGCGGGTCCAGACTGCCGAGGTGAGCGGGGCGGTATTCGTGGTCGGCACGCTCGAACTGCCCGACGCGCAGCCCGCCACGCAGCAAAAAGCGCTTGGGTACTTGCGCGAGGGGCTTGCGCACAACGTGGGCGCGACGCCCGACGCGCACGCGGTTGCGGTGCCGGTCGAGGCGGGGGGCTCGGTCGAGGGCGTCGACATGCAGCTCACGGGCAAGGCCGGGGCGAACGAGGAGCAGCGCACGATCCACGCGCGGCTCGTCGCCAAGGGGGCGCATGCCTACCAGTGGGCAATCGTGGGCCGCGAGCAGCCCGCGCCCGAGCAGGTTGATCAGTTCTTCCAATCGTTCAAGCTTCATTGAGCGCATCTTAGGATTACGGAGCGACAAGCGGTTGCGACCGAAAGTGAATGTGCAGTCCTGGGTTTACGGGCTAATTCCCGGATTTCATTGAGGGTTTACGAGTTACCCACAGGTCCTGTGGGTAACTTTGTGGAAAAGGCTGGCTCGATGCTCGCAAAAGGCCGCGCTGTGGGCTTTTTGTTAGTTTGGCGCGCTTCTCGGCAGAATGTTAATTGTATAAAAATCAATGACTTGCGTTTTTGGTCAAAGCTGAATGCGAATCGTGCAAGAAATTGCTGCTCACACGACAAAGTGTGCATAAGTCAAGTCTTGACTTCCTTTTTTTGATCCATCTGAAGTTTGAATTCGAGTTTCGGCGCAGGCTGCATCCACTGCCAACCCGCGTCGATGCGTCCCCGTTATTGCGCACTACTGATCGCTGAATGCGCGCCGATACTGCACCGCTTCCGCGACGTGTGCGGCTTCGGGCATAGGCGCGTCAGCGAGGTCGGCGATCGTGCGCGCTACCTTGAGCGCGCGGTAGTACGCGCGCGCCGACCAGCCGAAGCGCTCGCCCGCTTCGCGCAGCAACGCTTCGCCTGCGGCATCGGGGCGACAGACCGCGTCGGTCTCGCGGCCGCTCAGCTCGCGGTTGGTCTTGCCCTGGCGGGCGATCTGGCGCTCGCGCGCCGCGGCCACGCGGGCAGCCACGGCCGCGCTCGGCTCACCGGGCGCGCTGGCGCGCGAGGCGAGTTCGGCAGGCGGCAGCGCGGGAATCTCGATCTGAATGTCGATGCGGTCGAGCAGCGGCCCCGAGAGCTTGCGGCGATAGCGCGCCGCCGCCTCGGGCGTGCAACGGCAGCGCCCCGAGGGATCGCCGCGCCAGCCGCACGGGCAGGGATTCATGGCGGCGACGAGCTGGCAGGCGGCGGGAAAGTCGGTCTGCCACGCCGCGCGCGAGATGGTGATCGAGCCGGCTTCGAGCGGCTCGCGCAAAGTCTCCAGCACGTGACGGTCGAACTCGGGCAATTCATCGAGAAACAGGACACCTGAATGGGCGAGCGTGATCTCGCCGGGCTGAGGCGGATTGCGTCCGCCGATCAGCGCCGCCGCGCTGGACGAGTGGTGCGGCGCGCGAAACGGCCGCCGGCGCCATTGTTGCGGCGAAAAACCAAACGAACTAGCCGAAAGCAGGGCTGCGCTGGCGAGCGCCTCGGCGTCGGTCATCGGCGGCAGGAGGCCGGGCAGGCGCGCGGCGAGCATCGACTTGCCCGCGCCCGGCGGTCCGACCATTAACAGATGGTGGCCGCCCGCCGCCGCGACTTCGAGTGCGCGGCGCGCGCCGCGCTGGCCGATCACGTCGGCCATGTCAGGTGGCGGCGCGGCCGGCGCCGCGTCGAGCGCGTTGGCTCGCACGGGCACGAGGCGCGCGGCTTCTTCGCCCGAGAGGTGCGCGCAGAGCGTGCGCAGATCTGGAACGGCGTAGACATCCACGCCGGGCACGAGCGCGGCCTCGGCGGCGTTGTCGGCGGGCAGGTAGAGCTCGGGTATGCATGCGCATGAGTCCAGCGCGCCGAAGGGTAGATGCGCGGGCGCCGCGTGAAGCGTTTCGGGCGGCTGCGGCGCGCCGGCGTGCGCGCGCGCCGTGCCGCATGCCATCGCGAACGCGCCGCGCATGGGACGCACCGCGCCCGAGAGCGACAGTTCGCCCGCGAATTCCCGCGCGGCCATGAGCGACGCAGCGGGAATCTGGCCGCTCGCGGCGAGAATGCCCAACGCGATGGGCAAGTCGAAGCGGCCCGACTCTTTCGGCAAGTCGGCGGGCGCGAGATTCACGGTGATGCGGCGCACGGGAAAGTCGAAGCCGCAGTTGGAGATTGCCGCGCGCACGCGCTCGCGGCTTTCGCGAACTTCGAGGTCGGGTAGGCCGACGATCGAAAACGACGGCAACCCATTGGCGAGATGGACTTCTACGGTCACATCGGGCGCGCGGCCGGCAGCCGGCGCGCGGCTGCGCACCACGGCAAGCGACATGGAGATCTCCGGAAGGGGCACACGAACGGCGAACGGACGAAGCCACCCTTCATGCGCCGGGCTGGTGAGGCGCGTGCCCCTTTACGGTTCCATTGCGGAACGGTTACGGCTCGCTTGCCTTAGCGATGGTGCATCGAATCAATCAGGACGACTGGCCAGTCAYAGGCTGCTTCTGCTCGAGTTCGGCCACGCGGCGCTCGAGTTCTTCGAGGCGCTGACGCGTGCGCACCAGCACTTGCGTCTGCGCGTCGAACTCTTCGCGCGTGACGAGATCGAGCTTCGAAAAGCCTTGCGAGAGCATGGCGCGCACATTGCGCTCGACGTCGCGCGCCGGCGAGTTCTTCAGAAGCTCGCCCATCTTCGATTGCAGATCGTTGAATACGTCGTTTGGCTGTTTCATTCGGTTCCCCTTACTGCTTCATAAATTCGCTGCACAAAAAATGTGCAGATTTCGTGTCGACTGTGCCTCGCTTTGAATCGTGATCGATCCTGGTGCGAGGCTGCAGCCCATGAGCGCAACTGGTGCATGCCGCGCCCGCCATCTGCCGGCGGCGCTTAAAGCGGAGCGCTGACGCTTCTGCGATGCCCGGCTACCGCGCTGCCCTGTCTGAAAACACTCTAGCAACGATCGACAGGCGCCGCCACCGCGCGGCGCGCGCGCTGGCCGTCCGGCCAGGACCCCGCTGCAGGCCGCGCCCGCCCGTGTGGCGCGGGTTGGCGTGCGTGGATCGGCATTGTCCACGGCTTGCGCGATTCATGCATCGAAATCCATCAGAAAAGCAGTCCGCGCGAATTGGCACGGGTGTTGCTAATACTGCTCCGCACGCTGAATCACGCATACGGCATCACTACGGAACAACGGCACAGCAACCGCAACGAGGACTACATGAAACTAATCACAGCAATCATCAAGCCGTTCAAGCTCGATGAGGCGCGCGAGGCCCTCTCGGCTATTGGCGTCTCGGGGATCACGGTCACGGAGGTGAAAGGCTTCGGCCGTCAGAAGGGCCACACCGAGCTGTACCGCGGCGCGGAATACGTCGTCGACTTCCTGCCCAAGGTCAAGATCGAAGCCGCCGTCGCCGACGACATCGTCGAGCAGGCCATCGAGGCGATCGAGCGTGCGGCCCGCACCGGCAAGATCGGCGACGGCAAGATCTTCGTCGCCCCCATCGAACAAGTCATTCGCATCCGCACCGGCGAGACCGGCGCCGACGCGCTGTGAGAACCCAATAAAGTCCTTGTGACAGACGAGAGAGACTAGAGGAAACCGAGATGCGCAAACTTTTGATGTCCCTGCTGATGGCCGGCTCGCTGCTGGCCGGCGGCATCGGCGCCGCACTGGCCGACGATGCGTCCGCACCCACCGCTGCTTCCGCACCGGCAGCATCGGCTCCCGCTGCCACCGCGCCCGACGCATCGGCTCCGGCCGCATCGGCTCCGGCGGCCGTAGCCGCTTCCGCCCCTGCCGCAAGCGCGCCAGCCGACGCTTCGGCCGCCGCAGCAGCCGCGCCCGCGGCTCCGACCGCGCCGTTCTCGGTCGATTCGTCGAAGATCAACTCGGGCGACACCGCGTGGATGCTCACGTCCACCGCGCTCGTCCTGTTCATGACGATTCCGGGTCTCGCGCTCTTCTACGGCGGCATGGTCCGCAAGAAGAACGTTCTCGCGACGCTCATGCAGAGCTTCGCGATCACCTGCGTCGTGACGGTGATCTGGACGGTGGTGGGCTATACCCTTGCGTTCACGCCGGGCAACGCGTTCATCGGCGGCTTCTCGCGCATCTTCCTCGAAGGCATGAACTACATCAAGGGCGACAAGGCGACGACGCTCACCGTGAGCCACCTCGCGCCGACCATCCCCGAAACCGTGTACTTCGTCTATCAAATGACGTTCGCGATCATCACGCCGGCGCTCATCACCGGCGCGTTCGCCGACCGCATGAAGTTCTCGGCGATGCTCGTGTTCATGTCGCTGTGGTCGATCATCGTCTACGCGCCGATCGCGCACATCGTGTGGGAGCCGACGGGCTGGCTCGCGAGCGCAGGCATTCTCGACTTCGCGGGCGGCACGGTGGTGCACATCAACGCTGGCATCGCGGGCCTCGTGTGCTGCATCGTGCTCGGCAAGCGCGTGGGCTATGGCCGCGAAGCCATGGCGCCGCATAACCTCGTGCTCACGCTGATCGGCGCGGCCATGCTGTGGGTGGGCTGGTTCGGCTTCAACGCGGGCTCGGCGGTCGCCGCCGACGGCCGTGCCGGCTTCGCGATGCTTACGACGCAAGTGGCGACCGCCTGCGCGGCGCTCGGCTGGATGTTCGCGGAGTGGATTGCCAAGGGCAAGCCCTCGGTGCTCGGCATCGCTTCGGGCGCGGTGGCGGGGCTCGTGGCCGTGACGCCGGCATCGGGCTTCGTCGGCGTGATGGGCGCGATCGTGATCGGCGTGGTGGCGGGCGTGGTCTGCTTCTGGTCGGCTACCTGGCTCAAGCACAAGTTCAACTACGACGACTCGCTCGACGCGTTCGGCGTCCATGGCGTGGGCGGCATCATCGGTGCGCTCCTGACCGGCGTGTTCGCGGTGAAGGACATCGGCGGCGCGGACGGCAGCCTCATCCTCCAGGCCAAGGGCGTGCTCACGACCCTCGTCTACAGCGGCGTGGTGAGCTTCGTCCTGCTCAAGGTGATCGACATGGTGATGGGCCTGCGCGTGAGCGAAGAAGAAGAGCGCGAGGGCCTCGACGTGGTCCTGCACGGCGAACGCGTGGAATGAGCCACGCAGGCTTGAATCCAGATTTGGATCAGTAGGCAGCAGTAACGAGTAGCAAGCAGGCAGTACGGAGTGCAGCGACTTGGGCCCGCCTTCACACGGCGGGCCCTTTTTCTTTTCTGGGCGCAGACAACGCGAGGAGGGAATAACCCCGAATTCCTCTACGTTAGGGTTAGTGTCCCTTCTTTTCGTGGGGCTCCATTGCGCCGGACCATGCTCGCGGTCCAGAATGGATATTCGGGGTGGATGATCGGGCGTCGATAACCCTATGGCATGTAAGGGAAAAGCTGTCTTGCAACCGCTGCAATCGTCCCCAGATAAGCTCCCGATTTCCTACCCTCAATCAGCTTTTGTCCGCGAGTATTACCTTATGGTCCCGCATCTGGTTACGGCGTTGAACGGTCCGCTTCTCGAACTCGAGCAGCGCATCCTCGACGCGACGCCGTCCATCGAGCGCTGGTTCCGCCTCGAATGGCAGGAGCACACGCCGCCGTTCTATTGTTCGGTGGACCTGCGCAACGCCGGCTTCAAGCTCGCGCCGGTCGACACCAATCTCTTTCCCGGCGCCTTCAACTGCCTGCCGCAGGAAGTGCTGCCGCTCGCCGTGCAGGCCGCCATGGCGGCCATCGAAAAGATCTGCCCGGACGCCAAGAACCTGCTGGTGATTCCCGAGATGCACACGCGCAACGCGTTCTATCTGGAGAACGTCGCGCGCCTTGCCACGATCATGCGCCAGGCGGGCCTTAACGTGCGCTTCGGCACGCTCGACGAAACCATCGCCGGTCCGGTCACGATCTCGCTCGCGGACGGCCAGAAGATCGTGCTCGAGCCGCTCGAGCGCTCGCAGCGGCGCTTGGGTCTGAAGAACTTCGATCCGTGCTCGATCCTGCTGAACAACGATCTGTCCGGCGGCATTCCGCCGGTGCTGGAGAACCTGCACGAGCAATATCTGCTGCCGCCGCTGCACGCGGGCTGGGCGGTGCGCCGCAAGTCCACGCATTTCTCCTGCTATGACGACGTGGCGAAGAAGTTCGCGAAGATGGTGGGCGTGGACCCGTGGATGATCAATCCGTACTTCGCGCACGTCGAAGGCGTCGATTTCGAGGCGCGTACCGGCGAGGAGAAGCTGGCGGCGTCCATCGACGCGGTGCTCAAGAAGATTGCGAAGAAGTATCGCGAGTACGGCATCACCGAAAAGCCCTACGTGGTGATCAAGTCCGACGCCGGCACAGACGGCCGCGGCGTGATGACGGTGCACGACGCCTCCGAGGTCGCCGCGCTCACCAAGCGCGAACGTGCGAAGATGTCGGCCACGAAGGACGGGCTCGAAGTGCGCGACGTGATCGTGCAGGAAGGGGTCTACACGTTCGAGCATATCGGCGACGAAGTGGCCGAGCCGGTCGTCTACATGATCGACCGCTACGTGGTGGGCGGCTTCTACCGCGCGCACGGCAGCCGCGAGCGCGACCAGAATCTGAACGCGCCGGGCATGCACTACGTGCCGCTCGGCTTCGAGCATACAGCGCTGCCCGACACGCGCGCGAAGCCCGGCGCGGCGCCGCCCAACCGCTTCTACATGTACGGCGTGGTGGCGCGTCTGGGCTTGCTGGCGGCGTCGGTCGAGCTGGAGAAGACCGATCCCGAGGCGATCCAGGTATAGCCAGGTATAGCCAGGTTCGAGCCTCGCGACCGTCGTTTTTCGGAAAATTCAACGCAGCGCCCGCCCCGAGCGGGCGTTGCCGTCATAACACCCCGCACAAAGCGGACACCAGGCAGGGACAAGGCAGAGACGATATGGACATTCTCTTCATCGCCGATCCGCTCGAGCGGTTCAAGATCTACAAGGACTCGACCTACGCGATGATGGCTGAGGCCGCAAAGCGCGGCCATACGCTGTTTGCGTGCGAGCCCCAGCATCTGGCATGGGTGAACGGCCAGGTCGAAGCCGACGTGCGGCGCTTCGAGATCGTCGGCGACACGGCGGACCTGCATCGCGAAACCTGGTTCAAGGCCACGCCGGATGAGCGCGCGCTCACCGGCTTCGATGCGGTCATCATGCGCAAGGACCCGCCGTTCGACATGGAGTATGTGACCTCCACGTGGCTCCTCGAAATCGCCGAGCGCGCGGGCGCAAAGATCTTCAACAAGCCGCAATCGATTCGCGATCACTCGGAAAAGCTCGCCATCGGCGAGTTTGCGCAGTTCGTTGCGCCCACGCTCGTCACGCGCAGCGCGGCGCGCCTGCGCAAGTTCCACGAAGAGCACCAGGACGTGATCCTGAAGCCGCTCGACGGCATGGGCGGCATGGGCGTGTTCCGCGTGAAGGCGGACGGCATGAACCTTGGCTCGATCATCGAGATGCTGAGCCACGACGGCGCGCGCAGCGTGATGGCGCAGAAGTTCATCCCCGAGATCAAGGCCGGCGACAAGCGCATTCTGCTGATCGGCGGCGAGCCGGTGCCGTATTCGCTCGCGCGCATTCCGCAGGGCAACGAGGTGCGCGGCAACCTCGCAGCGGGCGGCCTGGGCGTTGCGCAGCCGCTCACCGCGCGCGACATGGAGATCGCGAAGGCGCTCGGCCCGACGCTCGCAGCACGCGGCCTGCTGCTCGTGGGGTTGGATGCGATCGGCGACTGGCTCACCGAGGTCAACGTGACGAGCCCGACCTGCTTTCGCGAAATCATGGAGCAGACCGGCTTCGACGTAGCGGCGATGTTCGTCGACGCGCTGGAGCGCGCGGCGGCTTGATTCCCGGCGCGGCGGCGGCATCTACTCTGTGCGGGCTGCGCTGCCCGCGTGGCCGGGGTGTCCGGCGCGGGCATTTCACGACGCAAAACTACAAGCAAAACAGCTTGGTGTGCGCGAAAATGACCCTGTTACAATGCGCGAGCCTGCGTTTCGCGGCGGATTGTCCGGTGTGTCTTGAGGTGTGCTTCAAGGCGCGTCAGGGCTGCCGCGCGGCGTGTGTTCCGACCCCGCTGGCTCACGGCTGGCCGCGGGATCGGCGCTGCTGGGACCGTCCCGGCATCAACTGAAGCCGTTATAGGCAGTCAGGCTGAAATATGAACTACCCCCAACGCGCTCTGCAGTCGCTGTCCCCCGAGGGGGCGTCAGTACTCTTGGGGCGGCCCGGCGAGTACTGACATGGCAGGAATTCTGATCATCGCCCACGCACCACTCGCCACCGCGCTGCGCGAGTGCATCGCTCATATCTATGGCGGCTGTCCGGCGCGCATTGGCGCGCTTGACGTATTGCCCGACAGCGACCCCGTCGAGGTGGTTGCGCAGGCGACGGCCGAAATCGAGCGTCTGCGCGAGGACAACGGCGCGCTCGTGCTCACCGACATGTTTGGCGCCACGCCTTCGAATATCGCTGCCCGGCTTGCTACCGTGCCACAGGTGCGCGTGCTGGCTGGCGTCAACCTGCCGATGCTCGTGCGCGCCGTATGCTACCGCACGACGTCGCTCGATATGCTGGTCGAAAAAGCGCTGGCAGGCGCGAGCAAGGGCATTCAGGCGATCGGACCGGGTACGCCGGCGCCCGAATACGGCTGCTCGCCCACGCCATGCGCCGAGGCTGCCGCCGATGCGGCGGAGCAGGCCGCCGCGGGCGCAACGGATAACGTCAAAGCGGCAAGCGGCCTTTCAGCCGGAGTCTTGAAGCCTGCCGGCGCGACCTGATCGGGCAATCGGCCTGGCTGCCAGCCAGATAACCGGACTGCCGGTTTGCCGGGGGCGCCAACTGCGCGGACAACCCGCGCGAGCGACGCACAATCACCAAGCATTACATCACCACATAGCGCCTGGATCGACGAACTATGCTGCAACAAGAAACGACCATCGTGAACAAACTCGGCCTGCATGCACGCGCATCGGCGAAGCTGACGCAACTGGCCGGCAACTATCAGTCGGAAATCTGGATGAGCCGCAACGGGCGCCGGATCAACGCCAAGAGCATCATGGGCGTGATGATGCTGGCGGCAGGCATCGGCAGCACGGTGGTGATCGAAACCGAAGGCCCGGACGAAGCCGATGCCATGGACGCAATGCTCAAGCTCATCGCCGACAAGTTCGGCGAAGGCCAGTGAATTTCACGCATCGGCGAGCTATGCCGATGCGGCACTGGCCGCCGCTCTGACCATTGCCGGCAGTACTGACTGCCGCCACCCGCAACCTCCACGACGCCGCGCTTGTTCGCGGCGTTTTTATTGCTGGGCTGCGACACGCAACATCGGCGCGCTGCGGAATTTATAATGATCGCCGGGGTCAGAGAGAGCGCATTGCAGCGGTTTGCCGCAGCATCAAATAACCAGAGGAGGTGCGCGTGCCGTTCACGCTGCATGGGATTCCCGTATCACGCGGTATTGCCATCGGGCGAGCGTATCTGATCGCCCCGGCTGCGCTCGACGTCGACCACTATCTGATCGAGCTGCCGCAGATCGAAGGCGAAATCGAGCGCTTTCGCGCCGCGCTCGCGCTCGTCGAGCAGGAGCTCGACACGCTGCGCGCCGACCTCGCCGCCGACGCGCCCACCGAAATGGGCGCCTTCATCGACGTGCACCTCATGATCCTGAAAGACGTCATGCTCGTTCAGGAGACCATCGACCTCATCCGCACGCGCCGCTTCAATGTGGAGTGGGCGCTCACCGAGCAGCTCGAACGCCTCACGCGCCATTTCGACGAAGTCGAGGACGAATACCTGCGCGAGCGCAAAGCCGACATCGAGCAGGTGGCCGAGCGCGTGCTAAAGGCGCTCGCGGGCGCCTCGCCTGCGGCGCTGCACGGCGGTTGCGACGAGATGATCGTGGTCGCGCACGACATTGCGCCCGCCGACATGCTGCAGTTCAAGGGGCAGACGTTCCAGGGCTTCGTCACCGATCTGGGCGGGCGCACCTCGCATACGGCGATCGTTGCGCGCAGTCTCGGCATTCCGGCCGCGGTGGGCGTGCAGCAGGCGAGCGCGCTGATTCGCCAGGACGACCTCATCATTGTCGATGGCGACCACGGCGTCGTGATCGTCGACCCCGCGCCCATCGTGCTGGAGGAGTACACCTACCGGCAAAGCGAGATGGCGCTCGAGCGGCGCAAGCTGCAGCGCCTGAAGTTCTCGCCCACGCAAACACTGTGCGGCGCGAAGATCGAGCTCTACGCGAATATCGAGCTGCCCGAGGACGCGCAGGCGGCGCTCGACGCCGGCGCGACGGGCGTGGGCCTGTTCCGCACCGAGTTCCTGTTCATGAACCATAAGGACCGGTTGCCGGAGGAGGAGGAGCAGTTCGTCGCCTACCGCCGGGCGGTCGAGTTGATGAACGGGCTGCCCGTGACGATCCGCACGATCGACGTGGGCGCGGACAAGCCGCTCGACTCGATAGGCGGCGACGGCTACGAGACCGCCGCGAACCCGGCGCTTGGCCTGCGCGCGATCCGCTGGAGCCTTTCCGAGCCGCAGATGTTCCTCACGCAGTTGCGCGCGATCCTGCGCGCGTCGGTGTACGGCACGGTCAAGATCCTGGTGCCGATGCTCGCGCACGCGCAGCAGATCGACCAGACGCTCGACCTCATTCGCGAGGCCAAGCGCCAGCTCGACGATGCGGGGCTCGCCTACGATCCGAACGTGCAGGTGGGCGCGATGATCGAGATTCCGGCGGCGGCGCTCGCGCTGCCGATGTTCCTGCGGCGTCTGGATTTCCTCTCGATCGGCACCAACGACTTGATCCAGTACACGCTCGCGATCGACCGCGCCGACAATGCCGTGGCCGATCTCTACGACCCGCTGCATCCGGCTGTGCTGCAACTCATTGCGCATACGCTGCGCGAGGCCAAGCGCGCGGGCGTGCCGGTTTCGGTGTGCGGGGAGATGGCCGGCGATCCGCAGCTCACGCGTCTGCTGCTCGGCATGGGGCTCACCGAATTCTCGATGCACCCGAGCCAGTTGCTGGAGGTGAAGCAGGAGATCCTGCGCTCGCAGATCAAGGCGCTCGAGAAGCCGGTGGCCGATGTGCTGGCCGCTTATGAGCCCGAGGAACTGCAGGCGGCGCTGGGGCGGCTCGCGCTCGCGTAACGGGTGTTAGCGCTCGCGAGCAGCGTTGACGACAAGCGCGCTCAACCGTGGCGCTCGCCACACACCGGGCAATCGGGCTGGCGCGCGACACGCATCGTGTTCCATTCCATGCGCAGCGAGTCCAGCATCATCAGCCGGCCGACGAGCGGCGTGCCGATCTCGCCGATCACGCGCAGCGCCTCGGCGGCCTGCATCGTCCCGATGATCCCCACCGTGGGCGCAAAGACTCCCATCGTCGAGCACGCCACTTCCTCGAACGGCTGGTC
The DNA here is from genome assembly GCF_000785435.2 of Paraburkholderia sacchari. Taxonomy (GTDB): domain Bacteria; phylum Pseudomonadota; class Gammaproteobacteria; order Burkholderiales; family Burkholderiaceae; genus Paraburkholderia; species Paraburkholderia sacchari. Next base: position 519,473 of record NZ_JTDB02000002.1, read on the forward strand.
CTCGGGGAATACGCACGCATAGCAGGGCGAGGCCGAGTCGCGGAAATCGAAGGTGCTGATCTGCCCGTCGAAGCGCAGCGCTGCGCCCGAGACGAGCGGCACGCGATGCTTCACGCACGCGCGGTTGATGGCATGGCGCGTGGCGAAGTTGTCGGTGCAATCGAGCACGACGCTCGCGCCCGGCACATGCGCGTCAAGCCACGTATCGTCGATGCGCGCCTGCACGGCGTTGACCTTCACCTCGGGATTCAGACGCGCGATGGCGTCGCGGCCCGACTCGACCTTGGCGTGGCCCACCGAAGCCGTCTCGTGCATGATCTGCCGCTGCAGATTGGTGAGGTCGACGGTGTCGTTGTCGACGAGCGTGAGCGTGCCCACGCCCGAGGCCGCGAGATACATGGCCGCCGGCGAGCCGAGGCCGCCTGCGCCGATTACGAGCGCATGCGCGTCGAGAAAGCGCTGCTGCGCCTCGATGCCGATCTCGTCGACGAGGATATGGCGGGAATAGCGGAGGAGTTGGTCGTCGTTCATCGCGATGCGCACGGAGCTTGGGCGCTGCGATGGGCGGGGAGCCGCGACGCGCGCCGGGAGTACGGAAACATTATTGTACTGGCGCGGAGAGTTTCATCCTCGCGGCCCACGTTGCGAGGGCCGCGAGGCGGGTGATGCCGGATTGCGACAAACAGGGAGCCAGCGGCGAAGCCGCTGGCCGGACCCTTGGTGTTACTTCGGTGTTACTTCGCCGGCGCGGAGGCTGCTGCGGGCGCGGAGGCCGGCGGTTGCACGGCGATCGGCGCCGAAGCCGAGGTGGGCGGCTTCTGCTGCGCGAGGCGGCGTTCCATCGGCGACTTCGATTCCGTCACAGGTTTGCCCTGGAGCTTGTTCAGCGCCTGCTGGAGCATGAAGTCGTCGGCCGAGCCGAACTCGACGGGCTTGCGCTCGCGGTCCTTCTGGCGCTGCTCCGGCGTCTTCTTGTCATTCTGCTCCTCGAGCTGGCGCAGCGTGTCCATGCGCTCCTGCTCGCGCGCTTCCTGTTCCTTCTTCTCGTTCGGATCCTGCGTGTTTGCAAGGTGGTTCTGGTAGTCGACCTCGCGGGTGACGAGTGCGTCGTCCGGATCGCCGTCGGCGTACTGATCGACCGGAATGTCAGGACGGATGCCCTTGTTCTGGATCGAGCGGCCGCTCGGCGTGTAGTAGTACGCCGTAGTCAGACGCAGCGCGGTTTCGGCCGTCATCGGACGCACGGTTTGCACCGAGCCCTTGCCGAACGTCGTCTTGCCGATGATGAGCGCACGCTTCTGGTCCTGCAGCGCGCCCGCCACGATTTCCGACGCCGAAGCCGAATAGGCGTTGGTCAGCACGATCATCGGCACGGTCTTGAACTCGGCCGCCTCGCCCTTGAGCGGGTCGCCGTCGAACGAAGGCAGGCGGTAATTCTCGTAGGTATCGCGATAGACCTGCTTGGAGTCCGGGATCTGGCCGTTCGTGGAGACCACCACCGAGTCCGGCGGCAGGAACGCGCCCGCCACGCCCACGGCGCTTTGCAGGAGACCGCCGCCGTTGTTGCGCAGATCGAGAATGATGCCCTTGAGATTCGGCTCCTGGCGCGCGATGTCCTGGAGCTTCGCGGCGAGGTCGGGGACCGTGCGCTCCTGGAAGCTCGTGATGCGCACGTAGGCGTAGCCCGGCTGCACGATCTTCGACTTCACGCTCTGCACCTTGATGATGGCGCGCGTGATGGTGAGCGGGAAGGTGCGGTCGTCGGTCTTGCGGAAGATCGTGAGCGTGACCTTCGTGCCCGGGTCGCCGCGCATCTGCTTGACGGCCTGGTCGAGCGTCATGCCGCGCACAGGTTTGTCATTGATGCGCGTGATGAGGTCGCCCGGACGGATGCCGGCGCGGAACGCGGGCGTGTCCTCAATCGGCGAGATGACCTTGATCAAGCCGTCTTCCGACGAAATCTCGATGCCGAGGCCCGCGAAGCGGCCCTTGGTCTGCTCCTGGAGCTCTTGATAGTCGGTCTTGTCGAGATACGACGAGTGCGGGTCGAGGCTCGACACCATGCCCTTGATGGCGGCGGTGAGCAGCTTTTTGTCGTCGACCGGCGTGACGTACTCATGCTTGATTTGGCCGAACACTTCGGCGAAGAGCCGGAGCTGGTCCAGCGGCAGCGGCTCGATCACGGTTTGCTGGGTTTGCTGCGCCGAAGCGGAGATCTGCAGGGTGGCAAATACGCCGGTCGCGAGGCCAGCAGCGATCAGGCCGATGTTTTTGAGGTTCTTTCGCATAGAGATTGTTGCGTGCGGTCGAAAGGCGCGTGGCAGCGTCTAATGGAAAAGCGACGGACAAGTATAACTGCACACTTGACCGCTCTGTGCATAAGGCGCGATCGGGGCTGATGGAGCTGGCAAACGCGGAAGGATTTATCTGCCTGAAGCGCTGGAAGCACCTGAAGCGTTCGAGACGCCAGAACGCGGTACCACAGAGGTGCTGCTGAACCGCCGACCCCGTGCGACTGCGCGAGGCGGCGGTTTCGATGGAAGACGGGCGAGAAAAGGCCAGGGAGCTTAGTCCGCCTTCTTGCCCTGGTTCGCGACGGCGGCTGCGGCCTTCGCGATAGCTTCGGCGTCGCCCAGATAGTAGTGCTTGATGGGCTTGAGGTTCTCGTCGAGTTCATAGACGAGCGGCACGCCGTTCGGGATGTTCAGGCCGACGATGTCCGAGTCCGAGATGTTGTCGAGATACTTCACGAGCGCGCGGATCGAGTTGCCGTGCGCGGCGATCACGACCTTCTTGCCCGCCTTGATGGCCGGGGCGATCGATTCGTTCCACAGCGGCAGCACGCGCGCCACCGTGTCCTTCAGGCACTCGGTGAGCGGCAGTTCTTCGCGCGGCACCTTCGCGTAGCGCGGATCGTCGTAGGCCGTGCGCGAGTCGGTGGGCTCGAGCGCGGGCGGCGGCGTGTCGTAGCTGCGGCGCCAGACCAGCACCTGCTCGTCGCCGTATTTGGCGGCGGTTTCCGCCTTGTTCAGGCCCGAAAGCGCACCGTAGTGACGCTCGTTCAGGCGCCACGAGTGGACCACCGGCAGGTACATCTGGTCCATCTGGTCCTGCACGTGCCAGAGCGTGCGGATCGCGCGCTTGAGCACCGACGTATAGGCGATGTCGAACGAATAGCCCGACGCCTTGAGCAGCTGGCCGGCCTGCTGGGCTTCGAGGTTGCCCTTTTCGGTCAGGTCGACGTCGACCCAGCCGGTGAAGCGGTTTTCCTTGTTCCACGTCGATTCGCCGTGGCGGATGAGTACAAGTTTGAACATGAAAATGACGGTCGGTAGTGAAGGAAGCGGTAATCGGGGCCGGGGTGCGCCGGGGCGCCGGTCGTGCGGCTGCCTCGCTGCGGCGGTACGGCTCCGAGGGTCGCATACGCGATTGCGCGCCCGGGCTGGTGGGCGGCAACCTTGCGACAAACGGTTATTTTATAATGAGCGGATTGCCCGAATCAGTTTTCCCCGATTTCTCTTTTTCCCGGCGGATCATCCGTGACGTTCTTTACCAATTACATCAACCTTGTACTTATCGCGATCGTCCTCATCTCAGGAGCGTTGCTCCTGTGGCCGACGCTCAAGCGCGGCGGGCGCGGCGGCGTTTCCGCCGCCGAGGCGACGCAGCTCATCAACCGCCGCAATGCGGTGGTGATCGATCTGCGTTCCGCGGACGATTTCGCGAAGGGCCACCTGCCCGCCGCCCGCCATCTGGAATTCGGCGAGCTGCAAACCAGGGTTGCCCAGTTCGTGAAGAACAAGAGCAACCCGGTGTTGCTGGTCTGCCAGACGGGCCAGCAGTCGCACAAGGCGCAGCGCCTCGTGAAGGATGCCGGTTTTGCCGAGGTCCACGTGCTGGACGGCGGCGTGAACGCCTGGCAGCAGGCCGGCATGCCGGTCGTGAAACAAGGAGCTTCGAAGTGAACAACGTGGTCATGTACAGCACCCAGGTGTGCCCGTATTGCCAGATGGCCGAGCGTCTTTTAAAGTCGCGCGGCGTCGACCATATCGAGAAGGTGCTGATCGACCGGGACCCGGCGCGCCGCGAAGAGATGATGACGCGCACCGGCCGCCGGACGGTACCGCAGGTTTTCATCGGCGAGACGCATGTGGGCGGTTACGATGACCTCTCCGCGCTCGACCGCGCCGGCGGCTTGATGCCGCTGCTCGAAGCCGCGGCCTGACGGAGTTTTAAGCGGCGCGTCATTGCGCCACGGTTTTTCGCCCGCGCGAGCCGGCAAGGCTTGCGCGGGCGCGTTGTCGTCTGTTGCTGCTCATTGCGGCTGCATGGCATTGCCTTGGTTTAGCGAGACGAAGCGATACTGTGCGGTTGCAACTCAATTAATTCAGGAAGCCATACACCATGTCTGACGAGAACAACCAGCCGTTCTTCAACATCCAGCGCATTTACCTCAAGGATCTGTCGCTCGAGCAGCCGAATTCGCCGGCCATCTTCCTCGAGCAGGATATGCCTTCGGTGGAAGTGGAAGTCGACGTGAAGGCCGAGCGTCTTGCGGAATCGGTGTTCGAGATTCTCGTGACTGGTACGGTGACCGCGAAGATCAAGGACAAGGTCGCGTTCCTGATCGAAGCCAAGCAAGCGGGCATTTTCGACATCCGCAACATCCCCGCTGAACAGATCGATCCGCTCGTCGGCATCGCATGCCCGACCATCCTGTTCCCGTACCTGCGCTCGAACATTGCCGACGCGATCACGCGTGCGGGCTTCCCGCCGATCCACCTGGCCGAGATCAACTTCCAGGCGCTCTACGAGCAACGTCTGCAGCAAATCGCGCAGCAGCAGGAAGGCGCGAGCAACGCCACGCATTGATTGGCGCGGAAACGAAACCACCGGTGCGGAGTATCGGAATGAAAGTCGCCGTTCTCGGCGCCGGAGCGTGGGGCACCGCGCTGGCAGGGCATCTGGCCCAGGCGCATGACACGGTGTTGTGGGCGCGCGATGCCGCGCTCGTCAACGCAATGCGTCAGACGCACGAGAACGCCCGCTATCTCGCGGGCATCTCGCTGCCGAAAAAACTCCATTACGAAACCGATCTGGCCGCCGCGCTCGACCATGCGTCGGGCGAGGCGGATCTCGTCGTGCTCGGCACGCCTGTGGCGGGCCTGCGCGACATGTTGCGCACCATGCGCGGCATGAACCGCGTGCCTGCGCACTTCGTGTGGCTGTGCAAGGGATTCGAGTCCGATTCGCAGCTGATGCCGCATCAGGTCGTGGCGGCCGAGCTGCCCGGGCACCGGAGCAACGGCGTGCTTTCGGGGCCCAGCTTCGCGCGTGAAGTGGGCGAGGGCCTGCCGGTTGCGCTAACTGTAGCGAGCACCTCGGTCGTCTGCCGCGAGCGCACGCTCGCAGCCTTTCATCATCGCGCGATGCGAATCTATACCGGCGACGACGTCGTGGGCGTGGAAGTGGGCGGCGCGGTCAAGAACGTGCTCGCGATCGCGACTGGCATCTCCGACGGCCTCGGCCTCGGCCTGAATGCGCGCGCCGCGCTCATCACGCGCGGCCTCGCTGAGATGACGCGCCTTGGCGTGACGCTCGGCGGGCGCGCCGAAACCTTCAACGGCCTCACGGGCCTCGGCGACCTCATCCTCACCGCGACGGGCGACCTCTCACGCAACCGCACCGTGGGCAAGCAGCTTGCGAGCGGACGCACGCTCGACGATATTCTGGGTGCGCTCGGTCATGTGGCCGAAGGCGTGCGCTGCGCACGCGCCGTGCTCGCCCTCGCGCGCGCGCACAATATCGAAATGCCGATTACCCAGGCGGTATGCGCCGTGCTGTTCGACGGCGTGGCTGCGCGCGACGCCGTGAGCGCACTGCTCAGGCGCGACGCGAAGGCGGAGTAGGGCGCGAGTTTTTCCGGCTCACCGGCTCTCCGGCGCATAGCCCTGGCTCCTCTGCCGCCTGTTCCAAAGCTTTCGCTTTGCATTGGACCGGAGTAGGCGCTAAAGCGCCAACTCCGGATCGCAAGGAGGACCGCCATGCTCACCATTGGAAATTGCCGTATCGAAGCGCAAGTCGTCGATATCACCACGCTGCATGTCGACGCCATCGTGAACGCCGCGAACACGTCGCTGCTGGGCGGCGGCGGTGTGGATGGCGCGATCCATCGCGCGGCCGGGCCGCAGTTGCTGCGCGAATGCGAGACGCTGAACGGCTGTGCGACCGGCGACGCGAAGATCACCGCCGGCTACCGGCTTCCCGCGAAACATGTGATTCACACGGTGGGGCCCGTCTGGAACGGCGGCGCGCGCGACGAAGCATCGTTGCTCGCGTCGTGCTACCGGCGCTCGCTCGAATGCGCGCGTGAAGCCCGCGTGAAGAGCATTGCGTTTCCAGCGATCAGCTGCGGCGTTTATCGCTTTCCCGCCGATGAAGCCGTGAAGATCGCGGTGCAGACCGTAGTCGACGTGCTGAGTGCAGAACTCTCATTCGAGCGAACCGTATTCGCGTGCTTCGACGAAGCGATGCTCGCACGTTACGTGCGCGAGTTGAGTTTGCGTTGAATGCGCACCGAGCGTGCGCGCTTCATTTGCCCTTCACTCGTCCTTCATTCCCCGCCTTCGAAGCCTGACTGACGCCACGCTTCGAACGCCACCACGGCCACGGTGTTCGACAGATTCAGGCTGCGGTTGCCTGGCCGCATCGGCAGGCGCACGCGCTGTTCGGGTGCGAAGCGCTCGAGCACCGCGTCGGGCAGTCCGCGCGTTTCCGCGCCGAACACGAACCAGTCGCCCGGCAAGAACGCGTGATCGTGAAAGCGCCCCGAACCGCGCGTCGTGAACGCGAACATGCGCGATGGGTCGGGCGTTTCGGCGGCAATGAAGGCATCCCAGTTACGGTGCACGTGCATTTGCGCGTATTCATGGTAGTCGAGACCGGCGCGGCGCATTTTCGCGTCGTCGAGCGGGAAGCCGAGCGGCTCGATCAGATGCAGCCGCGCGCCGGTGTTCGCGCACAGGCGAATCACGTTGCCGGTGTTCGGTGGAATTTCCGGTTCGACGAGAACGACATTGAACATGGCGATGAAACTCTGAAAAAAACGATAAAAACGAAAAGCGGCGCAAAGGCGATGTTTAGTCCTTCGGCGTGCGCAGCGCGACGAAATTCGTCACGCGGCGCGCGCCCGCTGCCTTGAGCGTATGCGCGAGCGCATCGAGTGTTGCGCCCGAGGTCATCACGTCGTCGACCACGCCTACGTGCAAGCCGCTTAACCCGTGGTCCGCGCGCGTGAGCGCAAACGCGCGGCCCACGTTGCGGCGGCGCGTTTCGCGGTCGAGCTTCGATTGCGCGGCCGTGTGCAGCGTGCGGCGCACGAGGGTGGCGTCGGCGCGTGTGCCGAGCGCGTGGGCGAGCGGCCGCGCGATCTCCCATGCCTGGTTGTAGCCGCGTTCGATCAGACGTTCGCGCGAGAGTGGCACCGGCACGATGAGACTTGGTGCGTCGTCGGTATCGAGCACGTCGACGGCCGCGTGCGCGAGACGCCGCGCGAATTCTTCGCCGAGCGCGAGCCGCGCGCGAAACTTCAGGCCGAGCGCGAGCGCATCGAGCGGGGCGCGATAGTCCGCGAGCGCCAGCGTGGCGTCGAACGCGGGCGGTGATTTCACGCAAGCGTCGCACCGGTAGCGATCGGCTGCCCGCGCGTGCCGCGTTGCGCGCCGCATGCCCGAAAGCGGCAGCGCGCAAACGGTGCAGCGCAGACGCGCCTCGTTCCAGTACGCCGCATCGCAAGCCGCGCACAGCACGGCACGCGCGTCGCTGCACATGCGGTTGGGTTCCCTGTGCGTATGTGACACCCTGTGCGTATGGCGCGACAAATTGCCGCATAATGGGCACAGATTGGGCAGCACCAACTCGGCGAGCCGCAGCCAGTGCGTTCGCGCGCTGAGCCGCACGCGCGCCATGGCGCGCCGCAAAGCCTGCGCTTTCGCTCCGGTATTTTTCGCAGGACAAGCACGCCGCAATGCGGGCGGCTGGCTTGACGCCGAAGTGGGTGACTGTGCGGGCTGCTGCGGCATCGATGGACGGCCCGAACCAGGTTCGGGGCTCGCGACTGAAGGAATGAGAGTGAGCGAGTATACTTCGCAGACTTCGTCAATACGACCGACATGTCTCCGTCTCATCCAAGACCCGGCCGTCCGGCCTACGATTCGCGCTATCTCCGACGGATATTCGACCGCCGTGCGGCGACCTTCGACGAGGTTGAGTTCCTGCCGCGCGAAATCGCCGGGCGCATGCGCGAGCGCCTCGAATACATCAAGGTGAATCCCGCGAGCGTGCTCGACATGGGCTGCGGACCCGGCGACGACCTTCCCCATCTGCGCGAGCGCTTTCCCGAAGCGCCCGTATTCGGCACCGACCTCTCTTTCGCGATGCTCGAGCGCGCCCGCGCGCACGACGCCGGCGACACGAGCTGGCGGCGCTTTCTTCCCGCCTCGATTGGCCGTGCGCTCGGCGCGCGCGGTCCGCGTTTCGCGCAAGCCGACTTCGCCGAATTGCCGTTTGCGCGCGAAGCGTTCGAGCTGCTCTGGTCGAATCTCGCCTTGCATTGGCATCCGCGTCCCGATCTCGTGTTCGGCGAGTGGCAGCGCGTGCTCAAGGTGAACGGCCTGCTGATGTTCAGCACACTCGGTCCCGACACGCTCAAGGAATTGCGCGGCGCCTGGGCCGAAGTCGAAGCCGCGCACGGCGTGCCGACTCGTCCTCACGTAATCGATTTCGTCGACATGCACGATCTCGGCGACATGCTCGTCGAGAACGGCTTCGAGATTCCGGTGATGGATCAGGAGACGCTCACCGTCACGTACAAGACGCCGGAGAAGCTGCTCGCCGATGTGCGCCGCTGGGGCGCTTATCCATTCAACCGCGTATTCTCGCGCGAAGGGCATGACGCTCATGCGGGCGGCTACGCCGAAGTCGAAGGGCTCGCGTCGCGGCGTCTCAATCGCGCGCTCGCTGACGCGCTGGAGGCACGCCGTTTGAAGGACGGGCCTAACGCAGGTACGATTGCGCTCACCTTCGAAATTATCTATGGGCACGCGTGGAAGGCTGTGCCGCGCACGACTGCGGAAGGCCATGGCATCGTGCGCATAGAGGACATTGGGCGCGGCGGTCCGACCAGGAATCGCTAACGTGATAAGGGGGGCTTTCGTTATGCCTGAAATTAGCGCCCGAAAAGCCCTCGAAAAATTATCGAAAAACCGCTGAAAGCCCCGTCAGTGTTGGGTTTGCGGCGGATTGCGGCTTGCTTGTGGGTGCTCGGGATCGCGCCTATAATGCGTCGGTTGCTGCGCGGATTGCCGTCCCTAAATCTTACGCAGCAAGTCCAGATCTCCCGCAGTTGTGTAAGGCAGCAAGCGGCGATAGTCTGCGAATGTTGCAGTGGGGAGGCGAGCAATGCAGACGTCTGATCTGCTGGCGAGTCCGGAGCCGGTCCTGAAGGACTGGGTCATGAAGCGCAACTGTTCGGTTTCGCCCAGGCAATTCGTGTTGTTCTATGTATCGCTGGCGCTAGTTTCCATCGCGATCGCCGTTCTGTTGTTGATCCGTGGCGCCTGGCTGGTATTGCCGTTTACCGGCATCGATCTGTTGGTAGCAGGTGGCGCGTTTTTGGTGTATGCGCGCCATGCTGTCGATTACGAACGTATCAGGCTTTATCCGAACCGGCTGGTGATCGAGCAGATGAGCGCCGAAGTGCTCACGCAGTTCGAATTCAATCCCCGCTGGGTCCGGGTCGAACCGGGCGCGACCCCACGCGATTCGGTACGTCTCGTGTCCCGCGGCCAGGCGGTCGCAGTCGGTTTGCATTTGCCGCAGTATCGGCGTGCGCAGTTCGCGCGGGAACTGCGCATGTGGCTCGCGCGCGTCGCTTGAATGCGGATCGCGTGGCAGGGGTGGGGTTCATTCACAGTGCGAGTCTTTAAATGACGCGCACCCAGGGCGTGACCTGGTTGCAGAACCTTCCTGCGGGGTCGAGGGTTTGAATGGAATTTATGGGTAAGGAAGCTATGAAAACAATCAAGCGAGCCCTACAGGGCGTGCTGGCGTGCAGCGGACTCCTCGTCGCCGGCTCGGCACTCGCTGTCGGAGACAGTCCGGGCGGCCCCGCCGTCAATGAGATCAATTTCCAGCCGCCCGTCACGCGCATCGCAGAAGAGCTTTATAACCTGCACATGATGATGCTGCTGTTATGCACCGTGATTTTTGTCGGTGTATTCGGCGTCATGTTCTATTCGATGTACGTACACCGTAAATCGAAAGGCCATAAGGCTGCGCATTTCCACGAAAGCACGACCGTCGAAATTATCTGGACGATCGTGCCGTTCGTCATCGTCGTGCTGATGGCGCTGCCGGCCACCAAGGCCGTCGTGGCCATGAAGGACACGACCAACGCCGACGTCACCGTCAAAGTCACCGGCTACCAGTGGAAGTGGGGTTACGACTACGTGAAGGGGCCGGGCGAGGGCATCAGCTTCATCTCGACGCTCACGACGCCGCGCTCGCAAGTGAACGGCCAGGCGCCGATCAGCGACACGTATCTGCAGGAAGTCGATAACCCGCTCGTCGTGCCGGTCAACAAGAAGATCCGCATCATCACGACCGCCAACGATGTCGTGCACTCGTGGTACGTGCCCGCGTTCGGCGTGAAGCAGGACGCCATTCCGGGCTTCGTGCGCGACACCTGGTTCAAGGCCGAGAAGGTGGGTACCTTCCGCGGCTTCTGTACCGAGTTGTGCGGCAAGGAACACGCGTTCATGCCGGTCGTGGTCGAGGTGCTGTCTGACGAGGACTATGCAAAGTGGGTGGATACGCAAAAGGCGAAGATGGCTGCCGCCAGCGACGATCCCAACAAGACCTACACGATGGCTGAGCTCAAGGAGCGCGGCGAGAAAGTCTACGCAGCGAACTGCGCCGCCTGCCACCAGGCAAGCGGCAAGGGCGCAGGCGTGTTCCCGGCGCTCGACGGCAGCAAGATCGCCAACGGCCCGATCGCCGGTCACGTGAACATCGTCCTGCACGGCAAGGCTGCGATGCCGCCGTGGGCGCCTACGCTGAACGACGTCGAGATCGCCTCGGTGATCACGTTCGAGCGCAACGCATGGGGCAACCACATGGGCGACATGCTGCAACCGCGCCAGGTCGCCGACGCACGCAACGGCAAGATGCCCGAAGGCGGCGCGCAAGCGGCAACGGAAGCCGCGCCGGCAGCACAAGCCAGCGGCGCGGAACAGGCAGGCGCAGCCAGCGGCGCCGAGCAGGCTTCGGGCGCAGCGCAGAGCAATGCAGCGGCCAACGCAGCGGCGCTCCCGGCCAGCATCTATTTCGAAGTCGGCAAGAGCACGCTGCCGGCCGACGCGAAAGACGCAATCCAGGCCGCGGCCGACTACGCGAAGGCGCATCCGGACGCGAAGTTCACGCTCTCGGGTTTCACCGACGCGAGCGGCAAGGCCGACGCCAACGCGGAACTCGCCAAGCATCGCGCGCAGGCTGTGCGCGACGCGCTGAAGGCGGCGGGTATCGCCGAAGATCACATCATCCTCAAGAAGCCGGAGACGGTTACCGGCGGCGCCGACGCGAAGGAAGCGCGGCGCGTGGAAATCAGCCCGGCAGCCTGAGCGGCGGCTGATCGGCGCCGGCGCGCGAGAAGCAGCAAAGAGGCGCGCACCGGGCCGCGAAAAGAACAGTCAGCCGCATAGGCCAACACAGTTGTAAGAGACGCAAAGCAATTCGCTTCAGGAGAGAGTCATGTCTAGCATCGGACACGATGTAGCGGGCCACGGTCATGTGCACGGGGACCACGCCCACGAGACGCCCCACGGGTGGCGACGCTGGCTGTTCGCCACTAACCACAAGGACATCGGAACGCTGTATCTGCTTTTTTCGTTCGTGATGTTCCTGTCGGGCGGTGTGATGGCTCTGGCCATCCGTGCCGAGCTGTTCGAGCCGGGTCTGCAGATCATGCGCCCCGAGTTCTTCAACCAGCTCACCACGATGCACGGCCTCATCATGGTGTTCGGCGCGATCATGCCGGCATTCGTGGGCTTCGCGAACTGGATGGTGCCGCTGCAGATCGGCGCATCGGACATGGCGTTCGCGCGCATGAACAACTTCAGCTTCTGGCTGCTGCCGGCTGCCGCCGTGCTGCTCGTCGGGTCGTTCTTCACGCCGGGCGGCGCAACCGCCGCGGGCTGGACGCTCTACGCGCCGCTTTCCACGCAGATGGGCCCGGGCATGGACTTCGCGATTTTCGCGGTGCACATCATGGGCGCGTCGTCGATCATGGGCGGCATCAACATCGTCGTGACGATCCTGAACATGCGCGCACCGGGCATGACGCTCATGAAGATGCCGATGTTCGCGTGGACGTGGCTGATCACCGCTTACCTGCTGATCGCAGTGATGCCGGTGCTCGCGGGTGCGATCACGATGCTGCTGTTCGACCGTCACTTCGGCACGAGCTTCTTTAATGCAGCGGGCGGCGGCGACCCGGTCATGTACCAGCACATCTTCTGGTTCTTCGGCCACCCCGAGGTCTACATCATGATCTTGCCGGCGTTCGGGATCGTGTCGCAGGTGATTCCGGCGTTCTCGCGCAAGCCGCTGTTCGGCTATAGCTCGATGGTGTACGCCACGGCGTCGATCGCGATTCTCTCGTTCATGGTCTGGGCGCACCATATGTTCGCGACTGGCATGCCGGTCACGGGCCAGCTGTTCTTCATGTACGCGACCATGCTGATCGCCGTGCCGACGGGCGTGAAGGTGTTCAACTGGGTGGCCACGATGTGGCGCGGCGCGCTGTCGTTCGAAACGCCGATGCTGTTCGCCGTGGGCTTCCTGATCGTGTTCACGTTCGGTGGCCTCTCGGGTCTGATGCTCGCCATGGCGCCGCTCGACATTCAGTATCACGGAACCTATTTCGTCGTTGCGCACTTCCATTACGTGCTGGTGGCGGGTTCGCTGTTCGCGCTGTTCGCGGGGTGGTACTACTGGGCGCCGAAGTGGACCGGCTGGATGTACAACGAGATGCGCGGCAAGATCCACTTCTGGTGCTCGCTGATCTTCTTCAACCTCGCGTTCCTGCCGATGCACTTCGTCGGCCTCGCCGGGATGCCGCGTCGCTACGCTGACTATCCGGCCCAGTTCACCGACTGGAACCAGGTGATCACGATTGGCGCGTTCGGCTTCGGCCTCTCTCAGGTGTACTTCCTGTTCTTCGTGGCGCTGCCGGCATACCGTGGCGGCGGCGAGCTGGAAAAGGCTTCGGACAAACCGTGGGATGGCGCGACCGGCCTCGAGTGGACCGTGCCGAGCCCGGCTCCGTTCCACACCTTCGAAAATCCGCCGACGGTCGAATAAACCATCGGTCCAGGGCGTCTGGCCGCCGTGCGCGGCCGGACGCGAAACATCCCGCAGCAACTTCGCAACTCCGCAACACAAGCGCATGACCCGGAATCCACAAAAAAGACGTACGCCCGAACAGATCCGCTCGGGCAACCTGCGGCTCGGCCTGATTTTGCTGGCTGTCGTCGGCGTCTTTTTTCTGGGTGCCGTTCTGAATCAGGTGTATTTCGGCGCTCACTAAGGCCAAAACACCAAGAGAGAAGTGAGGCGCTTCGCATCGCGTTGAGCGCTGGTGTTCGTACGAGGAAGTTCGATGTCCACGCCGAAGGTTTCAGATCGCACTGGCAGTGACCGCGGGTTCAACCGCTCGATGCTCATCAAGCTCGTGGTGGTCGCGTTCCTGATGTTTGGTTTTGGTTTTGCGCTCATCCCGATGTATCGCGCGATTTGCCAGATCACCGGCATCAACAATCTCGTGCAGCGCGACGCCACCGCGCGCGAGGCGCGCAACACGCAGGTCGACATGACGCGCACGATTTCGGTCGAGTTCGATGCGAACGCGCGCGGGCTGCTGGGTTTCAAGCCGGAACAGACGAGCCTCGAGGTGCATCCGGGCGAAGTCATGACGGTGATGTACGACATTTCGAATAACGAAGGGCGCACGATCGACGCGCAGGCGATTCCGAGCTACGCACCGAAGCAGGCGACGGAATACTTTCGCAAGATCGAATGCTTCTGCTTCACGCAGCAGACGTTGAAGGCGAACGAGACGAAGCGTATGCCGGTGGTGTTCGTGATCGATCCGAAACTGCCGAAGGACGTGAAGACGATCACGCTGTCGTACACGTTTTTCGAACTGAACAAGCCCGCAGTGCCGCAGCCGCCGAAGCAGTCGGCTGGCGCGTGAGATAAGCGAGGCGTGAGCCCACGGGACGACGCGCATGAACGGCAACGATAGAAAGGATGAACGCGGCGGCACCAACCAGGGGGCCGGTGCGACAAAGCAGAAGAAGAGCGGCGTGCTGCAACTGGCGAAAGCTGTGGGGTGGTCGTTCTTCGGCATACGCAGGCGCGCCGACCTCGAATCGGACGCGGCGCAGTTGCACCCGCTGGCGCTGATTGCGGCGGGGATCATCGGCGCGGCGGTTTTCATCGTCGTGTTGCTGTTGATCGTGCACGCGGTGGTGGGCCAGGCGTAGCGCGGAGCGGCGTGCGCAACGCGTGCGCTGGCGCTGGAAGGCGAATACGAATAACGAAGACAGACCGCCGGCAACAGTCGGCAAAAGCCGGCACTGTCCGGAGCAACTGGAAATTGGAGAAACAGGCATGAGCGGCCAAAACGATAGCCCGTACTACTTCGTACCGCACCCGTCGCGGCATCCGATCAGCGCATCCATTGGTCTTCTGATCATGCTCGGCTCGCTCGGGTCGTGGATCAACGGCGAGTCGTGGGGGCCGATCGGCGTGGCCGCCGGTTTGCTGTGGGTGCTCTTCACGCTGTGGCACTGGTTCGGCGACGCCATCGCCGAGTCGGAAGGCGGCATGTATGGCAAGCGTGTCGACAAGTCGTATCGCTGGAGCATGAGCTGGTTCATCTTCTCCGAAGTGATGTTCTTTGGCGCATTCTTCGGCGCGCTCTTCTACGCACGCCAGATTGCCCTGCACCAGCTCGGCAGCCTCGACTACAAGCTGATCTGGCCGGACTTCACGGCGGTGTGGCCGAACAACGGCCCGGCGGCGCTCGTCTCGCACTTCCGTTCGATGACGCCGTGGCCGGTGCCGACCATCAACACGGCGCTGCTGCTGTCCTCGGGCGCGACGCTCACGGTTTCACACCACGCGCTGCGCGACGATCACCGCAACAAGGCCATCGCGTGGCTCGGAGCGACGATCGCGCTGGGCCTGTGCTTCCTGTGCCTGCAGGTATTCGAGTACGTTCACGCATACAACGAACTGAATCTCACGCTCGCTTCGGGCATCTACGGTTCGACGTTCTTCCTGCTCACGGGCTTCCACGGCTTTCACGTGTTCCTCGGCGGCACGATGCTCGCGGTGGTGCTGGTCCGCTTGATTCGCGGCCACTTCACGGCTGAACACCACTTCGCATTCGAAGGCGCCGCGTGGTACTGGCACTTCGTGGACGTGGTCTGGCTCGGCCTCTACGTCGTCGTGTACTGGCTGTAACGCGCACGCTGCGGGCGTAATAAAACAAGGCGCCGCTCCGACAATGTCGGCGCGGCGCCTTGGCTTTTGCAGGACCGGATGAAGCGGGAAGCCGCCCGGAGGCCGGGCGTGGTGTAGGCTCAGCGGCCGTACGGGATTCCGGTGGACTGGATCCAGCCCATCCAGTGCGCGAAGAGAATGAAGAGGAAGAGCGAGATGGATAGACCGACGCGCGTCGCGAGCGACCACACCATTCGCTTGCTGCGGCCGCGGTCGTGCATCATGAAGTAAAGCGCCGAGATCATGCTTGCGATGATCAGCACGAATGCAATGGGGACAAGTATGTGCATGAAGTTCACTGAAGTTGGCATGCCTGAAAACGCCTGTCTCATTATCGCACCGGGCCCCGGGGGGCAGGGTTCGGCCATTCGAATGCACTGCATTGGACGTGCCCGATGAAGATCCGTCTCGTTCCCGCGCTGCTCATCCTGCTCGTGATGGCCGTGACCATCCGGCTCGGCTTCTGGCAACGCGATCGCGCCCATCAGAAGGAAGCGCTGCAGGCGCAGATCACGCGCTACGAGGACGCGAGCCCTCAGAGCGTGGGCGCCGCGCCCATCGCGCTGAAGGACATCGAGTTTCATCGGGTGCGCGCAAAGGGCACGTTCATGCCCGAGCGCGTGGTGTATCTCGACAATCGTCCGTATAACGACCAGCCAGGCTTTTACGTGGTGATGCCGCTTAAACTGGAGGGCGGTGGCTACGTGCTCGTGAATCGTGGCTGGCTGCCGCGCAACATCCAGGATCGCGAGCGGATCGCGCCTTATCTGACCCCCGCGGAGCCGGTCGAAGTGGTGGGCATTGCGCGCGCCGACGCCTCGCGTGCCTTCGAACTGGGGGCGGGCGGCTCTGCAGCGCAAAAGAAGATACGGCAGAATCTCGGCGTCGCCTCCTATGCGGCGGAAACCGGACTGCCGTTGCAGCCCTTCGTGATCCAGCAGACGGGCGCTGTGCCGGCCTTGAAGGACGGCCTCGTGCGCGACTGGCCCGTGCCGGCCACCGATGTCGAACGCAACTACGGTTACATGCTCCAGTGGTGGGGTATGGCGGCCGCAGCGCTCGGATTCGGCCTTTACGCGGCTCGCCGGGCTGCGGCAAAAGAGCGCAGCAAGGGACATGGCGCGGAGCCGGCTCACAGCACGAAGGACGCCTGACGATTCGTCGGGCGATGTTCGTCGCGCGGCGATTTGCCGCGTCATAGCAGCACATGAATAACTGGAAGCGACAGAAAAGAGGTTCAAGCAGTGTCGACGCATTCTCCCGATTCATCCCAGGTTTCGCGCAACACATCGCAGCCCAAGGGCGCCCAGCAGAAGGGCGCATCGCCGAACGGGGCTCAAAAGAAAGGCTCGTGGCAGCGCGGCCGCTGGATGTTGCTGCTGATCGCGCTGATCTGCGGCGCGCCTATCGCGATCTCATATTTCACCTACTACGTGATCAAGCCGAAGGGTGGTTCGACGAGCTACGGCACGCTGATCGAGCCGCAACGCACGATTCCGCCCTCGCTGATGGTGACCGGCGACGATGGCCGCGCAGTGCCGCTTGACTCGCTGAAGGGCCACTGGCTGATGATTTCGGCGGACGGCGGCGCGTGCGGGGAGTCCTGCGCGCAGAAGCTCTACTTCATGCGCCAGGTGCGCGCGACGCAAGGTGCGGAGCGCGAGCGCGTCGTCACGGTCTGGCTGCGCACCGATGACGCCGCGGTGCCGACCGTGGTGAAGACCGCTTATCCGGACACGCGCATGCTGCGCGCCGATTCGGCTTCGGTGGCCGAGTGGCTGCCTGCAACCGACAAGACGAAGGACACCGATCACATCTACCTGGTCGACCCGAACGGCAATCTGATGATGCGTTTCCCGGAGCAGCCTGACCCGTCGAAGATCAAACAGGATGTGACCAAACTCCTCAAGTGGTCGCGTATCGGTTAAGGTGCGCAGCGCGAGTCTGACAGAGAAGAGTACGAGAGATGTTTATCCTTGAGCTGGGCCTGATTGGCCTGTGCATCGCGTTGCTGCCACTGTCGTGGGTCTGGGTGAAGGCCGACGACGACAGGTTCCGCAAGCTCGTGTGGCTCACGACCTTCATGACGCTCGACCTCGTGATGTTCGGCGGCTTCACGCGCCTAACCGACTCGGGCCTCGGCTGTCCTGACTGGCCCGGCTGCTACGGCACCTCATCGCCGTTCATCGCGCATGCGCAGATCGCGGCCGCGCACCTCGCCATGCCCAGCGGCCCCGTGAGCATGACCAAGGCGTGGATCGAAATGATCCACCGCTACTTCGCGATGGCCATCGGCGTCCTGATCATCGCTCAGACGGCAATCGCCTGGCGTGCGCGCATCAAGCGGCTGCCGCTGCACGTCTCGCCGTGGTGGCCTACGGCGCTGCTCGGCCTGATCGTCGTGCAAGGCGCGTTCGGCGCATGGACCGTGACGATGAAGCTGCAACCCATCATCGTCACCACGCATCTCTTGCTCGGTCTCATGCTGCTTGGCGCGCTCGCGTGGCTCGCCGCGCGCATGACGCCGCTGCCCGCGTACGAGCCCAACGCCGCGCGCTGGCGCGTGGCCGCGCTGGTGGCGCTCGTGCTGCTCGTCGTGCAAATCGCGCTGGGCGGCTGGGTGAGCACGAACTACGCGGTGCTCGCGTGCACGGACTTCCCGACCTGCAACGGCGCATGGGTCCCGCCGATGGACTTCCATCACGGCTTCCATCTCTGGCGCGCGCTCGGAATGGACGGCAACGGCGACGTGATCACCCAGGACGCGCTGGTGGCGATCCACTGGACGCATCGCACCTTCGCGTTCATCGTGGTCGCTTATCTGGTATGGTTCGCCCTCAAGTTGCGGCGTTACGCTTCGCTGCGACGCCCCGCCAACTGGATTGTGATCGTGATCGCGATCCAGTTTCTGACCGGGCTATCCAACATCGTGCTGCAGTGGCCGCTGCCCGTGGCAGTGGCGCACAACGGTGGCGCGGCGATCCTGCTGCTTCTGGTCGTCGTGCTAAACTTTCGAATTGCTTGTAGCCGCCCCGGCCGCGCCGTTCTCCCTGCGCGCGACACCGCTGCGGTGTGATCCCGCCCTATGGAAAGTACAACCTTCTCTCAGACGCCCGGTAGCCGGATTTCGCAGTATTTCGCGCTCACCAAGCCCCGCGTCACCCAATTGGCCGTGTTCTGCGCGGTCATCGGCATGTTCCTCGCCGTGCCGGGCATGGTGCCCTGGAAGCAGCTGGTCGGCGGCACCGTCGGGATTTGGCTGACGGCTGGCGCGGCCTTCGCGATCAACTGCCTCGTGGAGCAAAAGGTGGATGCGCGCATGCGCCGCACCTCCTGGCGTCCTTCGGCGCGCGGCGAGATCACCAGCGTGCAGATCCTGATGTTCTCGGCGGTGATCGGCGGCCTCGGCATGTGGGTGCTGTACACGTTTGCCAATCCGCTCACCATGTGGCTCACGGTTGCGACCTTCATCGGCTACGCGATCATCTATACGTTGCTGCTCAAGCCCGCCACGCCCCAGAACATCGTGATCGGCGGTGCATCGGGCGCGATGCCGCCGGCGCTCGGCTGGGCGGCTGTGACGGGCCATGTGCCCGCCGACGCCTGGATTCTCGTGCTGATCATCTTCGTGTGGACGCCGCCGCACTTCTGGGCGCTCGCGCTCTATCGCCGCAAGGACTACGAAAACGCCGGCCTGCCGATGCTGCCCAACACGCACGGCGAGAAGTACACGCGTCTGCATATCCTGCTCTACACCGTGATCCTGTTCGCGGTCACGTTGATGCCCTATATCTCGGGCATGAGCGGCGTGCTGTATCTGGCCACGGCGGTTTTGCTCGGCGCGGTGTTCCTCGCCTACGCGTGGAAAATCTACGTCGAGTATTCGGACGCACTCGCCCGTAAGACTTTCCGCTATTCGATCGTTTATCTCTCGGTGCTGTTCGCCGCGCTGCTCGTCGACCATTACGTGAGCGCGCTCATCGGGATGTAACGAGATGATCCATTCAACGTTCCCGCGCGCGGCGCGTGCCGCGCGTGTCATGCTTATTGCGCTCGCGGCGGCGGGCGCGCTCGGCGGCACGTTGCTGCTCGAAGGCTGCGGCCAACAGCCGCCATCGTTCTCGAACCTCGACATCACCGGCAACACGCAGTTCGGCAAGGACTTCTCGCTGCCGGACTCGAGCGGCAAGATGCGCTCGCTCGCGGACTTCAAGGGCAAGGTGGTCGTGCTGTTCTTCGGCTACACGCATTGCCCCGATGTATGCCCGACCACCATGGCCGAGCTTTCGCAGGCGCTCCAGCAACTCGGCCCCGATGCCGCGAAGCGCGTGCAGGTGCTGTTCGTGAGCGTCGATCCCGAACGTGACAGCGCCGCGATCCTGGGCCAGTACGTGAGCGCGTTCAATCCCACCTTCATCGCGCTGCGCCCGGCCAACGAAGAGCAGCTCAAGCAGATCACCAAAGACTTCCGCGTCTATTACGCGAAGGTGCCCGGCAATACGCCCGACAGCTACACGATGGATCACACCGCCGCGAGCTACGTGTTCGACACCACCGGCAAGCTGCGGTTGTTCGCGCGCGATGGGCAGGGCGTCACGCCCTGGCTGCACGATCTGAAGATCCTGCTCAACGCCAACGACTGAGGCCGTCCGGCTTCCGACACCCTTGCTTCGCCCAATGCGTCGGCGTTAGCCGGCGCCTTGGAATATTCGTATGCGAATTCTTTATTTCGCGCGGCCGGGGCCATATGAGACCATTCACGTCCACCCGGCGGGCGGCACACAATGCCTCCACAGCCGCGACATGACAGGAACAAACACGCAACCAGCGGGAACATCATCTCCATGCAGCGCAGAAATCTGATTAAAGCTCTCCTCGCCGGCTTCGCCGCCGCCACCACGCTCACGGCCAGCTTCGGCGCTCACGCCGACGACAAGGCCATCAAGGTTGGCACCGTCTCGGGTCCTGACGCGCAAGTCTGGGCCGTGGTCCAGAAGGTCGCCAAGCGCGAAGGCCTGAACGTGAAGGTCATCGAATTCAACGACTACGTGCAGCCGAACGCGGCGCTCGACTCGGGCGACCTCGACGCCAACAGCTTCCAGACCGGGCCGTACCTCGACAGCCAGGTTAAGCAGCGCGGCTACAAGCTCGTGAACGTGGGCCTCACGTACATTTCGCCGATCGGCGTGTACTCGAAGAAGCTCAAGTCGCTGAACGATCTGCCGCAAGGCGCGAAGGTCGCAGTGCCGAACGATCCGTCGAACGAGAACCGCGCGCTACTGCTTCTGCAGAACAAGGGCTTGATCAAGCTGCGCGCTGGCGCGGGCACGAACGGCAACAACGCGACGCCGCTCGACGTCGCCGAGAACCCGAAGAAGGCGAAGCTCGTCGAGCTGGACGCCGCGCAGCTGCCGCGCGCGCTCGGCGATGTGGACGCCGCCGTGATCAACACGAACTACGCGCTGGCCGCCGGCCTGCAGCCGACCAAGGACGCCATCGCGCTGGAAGACACGCACAGCCCCTATGCGAACCTGATCGCCGTGCGCGCCCAGGACAAGGACAAGCCGTGGGTGAAGAAGCTGGTCGCGGCTTATCAATCGGAAGACGTGCGCCAGTTCATCAAGAGCGAATTCAAGGGTTCGATGATTCCGTCGTTCTAAGCGACGCGGGACCCGCGCGCGGCGTTAAAGCCGCCACGCTGGTGATCCAGCAAATGAAAAAGCCGCTTCCTGGAAGCGGCTTTTTTTGCGCCCGTTCAACGGACACAACGAACCACCCGGCGGCCGCTAAAGAGAGCCCACAGGTATCTCTCCAGGGAAAATCCCGATCCATCGGTTCAATACCAGTGCGCCTTTGAAAATAATTTAACTGATTGATTTTTAAGAAAATTATGGCGGTGCGCGTGCGGTCGCATCACCTGTTGACTGGTATTATTGTGGTTATATAATGGGCTCCAATTCGCACCGGGCTGACGCCATAACGGCAATGTCGAAAGTGCCAGATGGTCTGTCTGCCCGGATGCTCCCACGATCTGTCCAACCGTTGGCCGGAGTTCCATGGAAACCCGTTGGTCTGCCCTGATGCCCGATGCGCGCAACGTCACGCCGCTTTATCTGCAGCTGGCGCGCAATCTTGCGACGGCCATTCATTGCGGCGTGTGGTCGGCGGGCGAGGCGCTGCCGTCGGAGCGCACGCTTTCGGATGCCATCGGCGTTTCGCGCATCACGGCGCGCAAGGCCATCGAGTTGCTGGTCGAGCAGGGGCTGATCAGGCGCGCACGCGGCGCGGGCAGTTTCATTACGCCGCGCGTGGAAGATCCGCTTTCGCGCCTGACCGGCTTCACGAAAAAGATGGAGCAGCGCGGCTTCACGCCCGATTCGGTGTGGCTGGAGCGCGAGCTGCGCGCTGCTCACCGCGAGGAGATCGTGCAGCTCGGGCTTTCGCCGGGCGCCTCGGTTGCGAGCCTGCGCCGCCTGCGCCGCGCTGACGGCATCGTGATGGCCGTCGAGCACTCGGCGCTGCCTGCGTCCATCGTGCCGGACCCGGGCGCCATCGACGGTTCGCTCTATGCGCATCTCGAAGGGCGCGGCGTGCCGGTCGTGCGCGCGCTCCAGCACTTTCGCGCGGTCAACGCGACGGGTGAAATCGCCAGTCTGATGGACGTGGAGCCAGGCGCGGCGCTGCTCGTGATCACGCGCGTGGGTTTTTCGCGCGATCAGCACGCCATCGAGCTCACCGACACTTATTGCCGCGACGGCTTCTACGACTTCGTAGCGGAGCTCAGGCAATGAACGCAGTAACGACCGCAATCCAGAAAACGGCGCGGAAGGCAGTTCACGGGAACGCCACGCCGCGCCACGAATCTCTCATGCACGTCATCGTCACGACTCACCGCGCACCCCAATTTGTCGTGCGCAAAATCGGAAAAATCTCATGCTGAGCGGAAACATTCTCACCCCTGAAGGCTGGATCAACGGCACGCTCACGTTCGAAAACGGACGCATCAAGTCGATCGAGGGCGAGGCCGCCGATCCGGCGAAGAACGACGAGCCTTATGTCCTGCCCGGCTTCATCGACCTGCACGTGCACGGCGGCGGCGGCGCCGACGTCATGGAAGCGGGCGACGCCATCGAAACCATCGCGCGCACCCACGCGCGCTACGGCACGACGAGCCTGCTCGCCACCACCATGACCGCGCCGCGCGACGAGTTGATGAGCGTGGTGTCGGGCTTGGGCGACGTGGCGCGGCAGCGCACGCCGGGCGGCGCGCGCGTGCTGGGCGTGCATCTGGAAGGGCCGTACATCAATCCGGGCAAGCTGGGCGCGCAGCCCGACGCGGCGGTGTCCGCCGTGCTCGACGAAGTGCTCAAGTATCTGTCGATCGCGCCGATCCGCGTGGTGACCGTGGCGCCGGAAATCGCGGGCCATATCGAGATCATCGGCGAGATGGCGGCGCGCGGCGTGCGCGTGCAGCTCGGCCATTCGCTCGCGACTTACGACGACGCCGTAGCCGCGCTCAAGCACGGCGCGCGTGGCTTCACGCACCTTTTCAATGCGATGTCGCCGCTGCATCACCGCAATCCGGGGCTCGTCGGCGCGGCGCTCGCGCATGCGGAGTACGCGGAGATCATCCCCGACCTGCTGCACGTGCACCCGGGCGCGATCCGCGCGGCGCTGCGTGCGATTCCGCGCCTCTACGTGGTGACCGACAGCACCTCGGCCACCGGCATGCCCGACGGCGAATACCGCCTCGGCAGCCAGCACGTGACCAAGTGCCTCGGCGGCGTGCGTCTTGCCGATGGCACGCTGGCCGGCAGCACCCTCACCATGGACCAGGCCTTGCGCAATCTCGTGTCGATTGGCCTGCCGATTGCAGATGTTTCCGCGCGCCTGTCGCGCTATGCGGCCGACTATCTCGGCATCGAAGACCGTGGCCGCCTCACGCGCGGCGCATGGGCCGATGTCAATGTGTTCGACCGTGAACTGACGCTTACCGCGACCTACGTCGAAGGAGAATCGATTGTCGAATATGCTTAAAGAAGCGCTGGCCTCGGCCGGCGTCGTCGCCGCGCAGCTCGCGGACACCTCGCGCGTCGAGGCGCTCGCTCGCGCGCTCGACGCCGAAACGCGTCAGGTAGCGCTCACGGTTGCGCGCGGCAGTTCGGACCACGCGGCGAGCTATTTCGCTGCGCTCACCATGAGCCGCATCGGCGTACCGGTGGCCTCGATTCCCATGTCGATCGCCACGCTGCAACAAGCGCCATTGCGCGTAAAGGGCCAATTTGCTTTGGCTTTCTCCCAATCAGGCAGGAGTCCTGATCTGGTCGCGACGATGCGCGCGCTGCACGACGCGGGCGCGCTCACGGCGGCGATGGTCAACGTGGCCGGCTCGCCGCTAGCGGAAGCCGCGGGCGCGGAATTGCCCTTGCTCGCGGGCCCGGAGCTGAGCGTCGCTGCCACCAAGAGCTATATCGCGATGCTCGCGATGTCGGCGCAACTCGTGGCGTTCTGGCAGCGCGATGCCGCGCTGCTCGACGCCGTGCGCGCGCTGCCCGAAGCGCTCGACCGCGCGGGCGCGCTCGACTGGTCGAAGGCCGTGGATGAACTGCGCGACGTCTCGCAGATGATCGTGATCGGCCGCGGTCCGGGGCTTGCCATCGCCCAGGAAGCGGCGCTCAAGCTCAAGGAAACGTCGAGCATCCAGGCAGAAGCATTCTCCAGCGCCGAAGTGCGCCACGGCCC
Organism: Paraburkholderia sacchari; assembly: GCF_000785435.2. GTDB lineage: Bacteria > Pseudomonadota > Gammaproteobacteria > Burkholderiales > Burkholderiaceae > Paraburkholderia > Paraburkholderia sacchari. The sequence goes on from NZ_JTDB02000002.1 coordinate 543,842, forward strand.
GATGGAGCTCATCGACCGCGACTACCCGCTGCTTGTGTTCGCACCGCGCGGGCCGGAGCAGGCCGGTCTCGTGCAATTCGCGCGCGACATGCAACAGCGCGGCGCGCGCGTGCTGCTCGCGGCGCCCGCCGATGTGCAGGACGCCACGCTGCCGCTCGTCACGACGGCCGACCCGGCGCTCGATCCGATTGCCGCCATTCTTTCGTTCTACGTGATGGCGGCGAGTCTCGCCGCCGCGCGCGGCCGCAACCCGGACGAGCCGCGCTACCTGAACAAAGTCACCGAAACCCACTAGATTGGAACGCAGATGGAACGCACCCAGGAGTCTCGCCTGATGAAGCCGGAAAATTCCGCCGCGGGCCGTATCGAATTGATCGCGCCGTTGAGCGGCCCAGTCGTGCCGCTCGCCTCGGTGCCCGATCCGGTGTTCTCGGAAGGCCTGTTCGGCGACGGCATCGCCATCGATCCGCTCGCCGGCCGGCTCGTATCGCCGTGCGACGGCACGATCATGCACCTCGCGCGCACCGGCCATGCCGTCACGCTGCAGACCGCCGAGGGTGCGCAGGTGCTCGTGCATATCGGCATCGACACGGTCGAGCTCAACGGCAAGGGCTTTACGCCGAAGGTCGAGCAGGGCGCCCAAGTGCGTCGCGGCGACTTGCTGATCGAATTCGATCTCGATGTCGTGGCGTGCAACGCGCCTAGCCTCGTCTCCGTGATCGCGGTGGCGAACTCCGATGCGTTCGAGGTGATCGAGCGCGCGAGCGTCACCGGGCATGTCGAGGCCGGCCAGACGCCGCTGCTCGTACTGCGCGCGCGCGATGGCGCGGTGCCGGTTGCCGGTGTTGCGGAAGTCGTGACGAATGAAGTGCGCCGCAGTGTGACCCTTACGCACGCGGGCGGTCTCCATGCGCGGCCCGCGGCGCGTGCGCGTGAAGCGGTGCGCGGAATCGAGGCGCGTGTGGAAGTGCGCTACGGCGAGCGCAAGGCGGCTATCGAAAGCGTGGTGGGCCTGCTCGGGCTGGGCGCAGGCGAGGGCACGACCATCGAACTGGTTGGCATGGGCCGCGAGGCGCAGAAGGCCGTCGATGCGGTCGCTAACGAACTCCTGCGCGATGCGCCGGGCGAAGGCGGAGAGAAGCCCGCACGGCAATTGTCGCCGGCGCCGGACGCTGCCGTGGCGAGTACAGCCGGTGCCGCCGTCGCCGCACAGCAGGCCTCGCGCGGCGCGCCGGGCACGCTGGCCGGCGTGTGCGCGGCGCCGGGCGTGGCCGTCGGCAAGCTGGTGCGCTGGGACGACGCCGAACTCGTTCCTGCGGAACTCGCAAGCGGTCCTTCGGCCGCTGAAAGCCGCCTGCTCGACAAAGCCGTTGCGTCTGTCGACGCGGAGCTCGACACCTCCGTGCGCGTGGCCTCGCAGCGCGGCGCGATCAGTGAAGCGGGCATCTTCCAGGTGCACCGCGTGCTGCTCGAAGATCCGATGCTCATCGACGCCGCGCGCGACCTCATCAGCCTCGGCAAGAGCGCGGGCTTCGCGTGGCGCGATGCGATCCGCGCGCAGATCGCGGTGCTCGGCAAGGTGGACGATCCGCTGCTCGCGGAACGTGCCGCCGATCTGCGCGACCTCGAAAAGCGCGTGCTGCGCGCGCTCGCGAACGCGAGCGGCACGGGAAATGCCGCAGGCGCGCAGCGCGAGCTGCCTGAAGAAGCCGTGCTTGCCGCCGACGAATTCACGCCTTCCGATCTCGCCTCGCTCGATCGCAAGCGCGTTACCGCGCTCGTGATGGCGCGCGGCGGTGCGACCTCGCACGCTGCGATCATCGCGCGCCAGGCTGGCATTCCGGCGCTCGTCGCGCTCGGCGACGCGCTGCACAAGATCGAGGAAGGCACGACAGTGGTGGTGGATGCGGGCGCGGGCTGCCTGGCCTTTGCACCGAGCCCGCAGGATGTCGAACGCGCCCGCGCCGAGAAGCAGCGTCTCGCGGGCGTGCGCGAAGCGAACCGGCGCACCTCGCATGAGGCCGCGGCTACGCGCGACGGCCATGCGGTCGAAGTCGCCGCGAACATCGCGACGCTCGACGACGCGCGCACCGCCGTCGACAACGGCGCGGATTCGATCGGCCTGCTGCGCACCGAACTGATGTTCATCCATCGCCAGGCCGCGCCCACGGTGGATGAGCATCGTCAGGGCTACCAGGCAATCGCTGATGCCCTGGGCGGACGCACGGCCATCATCCGCACGCTCGACGTAGGCGCGGACAAGGAAGTCGACTATCTGACGCTGCCGCCCGAGCCGAACCCCGCGCTGGGCCTGCGCGGCATCCGCCTCGCGCAGGTGCGCCCCGATCTGCTCGACGACCAGTTGCGCGGCCTGCTCGCAGTCGAACCCCTGGGCGCCGTGCGCATCCTGCTGCCGATGGTTACCGACGTGGGTGAGCTCGTGCGCTTGCGCGAGCGCATCGACACGTTCGCTCGCGAAGCGGGCCGCACCGGCCGCATCGAAGTGGGCGTGATGATCGAGGTGCCCTCGGCCGCGCTGCTGGCCGACCAGCTCGCGCGTCACGCGGACTTCCTCTCGATCGGCACCAACGACCTCACGCAGTACACGCTCGCGATGGACCGCTGCCAGCCCGATCTGGCGGCGCAGGCCGACGGCCTGCATCCTGCCGTGCTGCGCCTCGTCTCAGTGGCGGTGGAGGGCGCGAGCAAGTATGGCAAATGGGTCGGCGTATGCGGCGCGCTGGCGGGCGACCCGCTCGCGGTGCCGCTGCTCGTCGGCCTTGGCGTGACCGAACTGTCGGTCGATCCGGTGTCCGTGCCGTCGGTCAAGGCGCGTGTTCGCAAGCTCGACTACAGCCAGTGCCGCACGCGTGCATTCGAGGTGCTCGCGCTGGAGTCGGCGCAGGCCGTGCGCGCGGCAAGCCGTGAAAGCTGGCCGCTCGACTGATTTCCCGGGTGGCTGAGCATTCAGCCACTCGATTTTCCCGGTGTCTAACCGGTATTTACCCGGTAGCGGGCACTTTAATCCGTTCGATTTCCTGAATAAAAACCTGCCGGCGGGCGCAGCGATCGCGCGCCGGTTTATCTCACCTCATCTTCTTCACGCAAGAGACAGGGACTGGAGGCAGTTCAATGGATGGCAATCCGTTTCTCAAGATTCAGAGCCTCGGCCGCGCGCTGATGCTCCCGATCGCAGTGCTGCCGGTGGCCGGCATTCTGCTGCGCTTCGGGCAGGCCGACATGCTCAACATCAAGATCATCGCCGACGCTGGCGGGGCGATCTTCGACAATCTGCCGCTGCTGTTCGCCATCGGCATCGCGGTGGGCTTCGCGAAGGACAATAACGGCGTGGCGGCGCTCGCGGGCGCGCTCGGCTATCTGGTCGAGACCGCTGTGATGAAGGACATCAACGACAAGCTCAACATGGGCGTGCTCTCGGGCGTCGTGGCCGGCGTTGTGGCGGGCATGCTGTACAACCGCTTCAAGGACATCAAGCTGCCCGAGTTTCTGGCCTTCTTCGGCGGCAAGCGCTTCGTGCCGATCGTGACCGGGCTCGTGTGTCTCGTGCTCGGCATCGTGTTCGGCTATGCGTGGGGACCGGTGCAGAGCGCGATCGATACGGCGGGCCACTGGCTCACCACGGCGGGCGCGATCGGCACCTTCGTCTATGGTCTGCTGAACCGGCTGCTGCTCGTGACCGGCCTGCATCACATCCTGAACTCGCTCGTGTGGTTCGTGTTCGGCTCGTTCACGCCCGCCAGCGGCGCGGCTGTGACCGGCGACCTGCACCGTTTCTTCGCAGGCGATCCCACCGCGGGCGGCTTCATGGCCGGCTTCTTCCCGGTGATGATGTTCGGCCTGCCGGCCGCGTGTCTCGCGATGCTGCACGAGGCGCCCAAGGAGCGCCGCGCGATGGTGGGCGGCCTGCTGCTCTCGATGGCGCTCACCTCGTTCCTCACTGGCGTGACCGAACCGATCGAGTTCACCTTCATGTTCCTCGCGCCGGTGCTCTACGGTATTCACGCGGTGCTCACGGGGCTGTCGCTGGCGATCTGCTCGCTGCTGAACATCAAGCTCGGCTTCACGTTCTCGGCGGGCGCGATCGACTACGTGCTGAACTACGGTCTGTCGACGCACGGCTGGGAAGCGATTGCGCTCGGCATCGCCTATGCGGTGGTGTACTACGCGCTGTTCCGCTTCTTCATCCGCCGCTTCAATCTGCCGACGCCGGGCCGCGAAGCTTCGGCCGGCGACACGGCAATCGCCTCGTCGATGTCGGGCGTGGCTGCGGCGGCCGCTTCGGTCGATTCGGCGGCAACGGCCACGGCGCTCTCACGCGCGGCGCGCTATATCGATGCGCTGGGCGGTGCGGCCAACCTGAAGGTGGTCGATGCGTGCACGACGCGCCTGCGTCTCACGGTGGCCGACCCGGCGCACGTGTCGGAGCCGGCGCTCAAGGCAATCGGCGCGCGGGGCGTGCTCAAGCGCGGCGGCGAAAGCGTGCAGGTCATCATCGGGCCGGAAGCCGACATGATCGCCGACGAGATCCGTCGCGAGATCGCCAGCGGCCGCCCGGCTGCAGCGGCCGCGGTGCAGCCGGCGCCGGTGGCTGTTCGGTCACCGGCCGGGACGAACGATGAAGCTGGTCCGCTCGACCCGAATCCGTCGCGTTGGCTGGCGGTGCTGGGCGGCGCGGCGAATATCGTGTCGCTCGATGCGGTCGCAGTCACACGCTTGCGCGTGATCGTGCGCGATCCGGCTGCGGTCGATCGTGCCCAGCTTGGCGCGCTCGACGTGGCCTGGGTGTCGGCGGATACGCTGCATATCGTCGTGGGCAGCGCGGCGCAGCGCTATGCGCGCGAACTTGCCTTGCAGGCAGCCTGAGCTTTTCCTTGATGCAATGAATAAACCGGCGCTTGCGCCGGTTTATTCATTTCTCGAGCACGGACCCAAGCCTCACTCTGCGTTATCGTCGGCGCCGTCCACCACGTGCTGCTGATCGAGCCACATCACGTTGATGATCCCGAAGCCGAGCGCCACGCCGATCCCCAATATCCAGGTGAAGTACCACATCGTTTCCACTCCTGCGTAGATTGCGTTGCGGCCCGCCGCCGGGCCGTAAACGGGTCGTTCAATACAACGAATTGCGCTTGTCCTCGACCGCTTCGAGGGTCACCTTGCCGCGCATGATGCGGTACGCCCAGGTGGTATAGGCGAGCACGATCGGCAGGAAGATGATCACGGCCACCAGCATGATTTCGAGCGTGGTCTTGCTGGAGGTGGAGTCCCACACCGTGAGGCTCGAACGCGGGTCCAGCGACGAAGGCATGATGAACGGAAACATCGAGAAGCCCGCCGTGAGAATCACGCCGACGATCAACAGCGAGGTGCCGGCGAAGGCCGTCTTTTCGAGCCGCGAGCCTGCCAGCACGAAGGCGATCACGCCGCCGAGAATGCCGATCACCGGCGCGATCGCCATCCACGGATAAAGCCCGTAGTTGCTGATCCACAGGCCCGTGCCGGGTTCGACGCTCTTCAGGAGCGGATTGGCGACGCTGTCGTACGGTGCGGGTGTCGTGATCGCGTAGCCGCCGATCAACGTCGCCACGAACGCGCCCGCCACCACGAAAAACACGACCGCGAGCGCGGAGGCAATGCGCAGCGCCTTCGACGCACGTGCGGCCACCACGCCCTCGCTCTTCAGCTTCACGAACGCGGCGCCGTGCGCCGTGAGCATGGTGAGGCTCACGAGCCCGCACAACAGCGCGAACGGATTGAGCAGCGCGAAGAAGCTGCCGTGATAGGTCACGCGCAGGTCCGAGTCATAGCTGAACGGCACGCCTTCGAGCAGGTTGCCGAACGCTACGCCGAACACGAGCGCCGGCACGAAGCCGCCGACGAAGAGCGCCCAGTCCCACGCGTTGCGCCACTTCGGGTTCTCTCGCTTGCCGCGATAGTCGAAGCCCACGGGCCGGAAGAACAGCGCGAAAAGCACGAGCAGCATCGCGAAGTAGAAGCCCGAGAACGATGCTGCATAAACGAGCGGCCAGGCGGCGAACATGGCGCCACCCGCCGTGATGAGCCATACCTGGTTGCCTTCCCAGGTCGCGCCCACCGTGTTGATGACGATGCGGCGCTCCGCATCGGTCTTGCCGATGAAGGGCAGCAGCACGGCGGCGCCCATGTCGAAGCCGTCGGTGAGCGCGAAGCCGATCAAGAGCACGCCGATCAGCACCCACCAGATTACTTTGAGCGTTGCGTAGTCCATGGTGTGGTTCCTGTGTGTTTCCTTTGTGTTCCTGGCGACGCAGCCATCACGAGACGCGGTTGCCGGCCGCCGCGCCTTGCTCATGGAAGTAGCGCCCGGTATGAAGCGCCGACGGGCCGAGGCGCGCGTACTTGAACATCAGCGTGATCTCGATGATGAAGAGCGCCGTGTAGAACACCACGAAGCCCGCGAGGCTCAGCCACACGTCGCCGGGCGCGAGACTCGACGCCGAGAGATGGGTGGGCAGCACTTCGGCGATGGTCCACGGCTGGCGGCCAAGCTCGGCTACGACCCAGCCGAACTCCGCCGCGAGCCACGGCAGGGGAATCGCCCACACCACCCAGCGCAGGAACCAGCGGCGATTTTCCTTGAGCAGCGTGCGCTGCGCGCAAAACCAGAATGCGAGCACGAAGGTCGCGAGGAACAGCATGCCGAGCGCCACCATCACACGGAACGACCAGAACACCGGTGCGACGGGCGGAATCGAATGCTTCGCGGCGGCCTTGATCTGCTCGGGCGTGGCGTCGACCACGTTCGGCGAGAATTGCTTCAGGAGCAGGCCGTAGCCGAGATCGGCTTTGTGGGCCTCGAATACGTCGCGCGTGGCCGTGTCGGCGCTGCCTTCCTTCATCTTTTGCAGCGCGGCGTAGGCGAGCATGCCGTTCTGGATACGCACTTCGGCGCGGCCCATCAGATCCTTCAAGCCGATCACCGGCTCAGCGATCGAGCGCGTGGCGATGATGCCCATCAGGTACGGAATGCGGATGGCGTAGTCGGTGCGCTCTTCGTTCTGGTTAGGGATGCCGAACAGCGTGAACGGCGCCGGTGCGGGCGCGGTGTCCCATTCGGCTTCGATGGCGGCAAGCTTGATCTGTTGGACCTCGCCTGTGCGATAGCCCGATTCGTCGCCGAGCACGATCACGCAAAGCGTGGAAGCCAGGCCGAAGCCTGCAGCGATCGCGAACGAGCGCAGCGCAAAGTCCACGTCGCGGCGCCGCAGCAGATACCACGACGAAATGCCGAGCACGAACATCGACGCCGTCACATAGCCGGCGGACACCGTATGCACGAACTTCACCTGGGCGACCGGGTTGAAGATCACCTGGAAGAGGCTCGTGAGCTCCATGCGCATGGTTTCGTAATTGAACGCAGCGCCCACGGGGTTTTGCATCCAGCCGTTGGCGACGAGAATCCACAGCGCGGAAAGGTTCGAGCCGAGCGCGACGAAGAACGTGGTGAGCAAATGCCCGCCCTTCGACATGCGGTTCCAGCCGAAGAAGAACAGGCCCACGAAGGTCGACTCGAGGAAGAACGCGGCGAGCCCTTCCACGGCGAGCGGCACGCCAAAGATATCGCCCACATAGTGCGAGTAGTACGACCAGTTGGTGCCGAACTGGAATTCCATCGTGAGGCCGGTGGTGACGCCCATCACAAAATTGATCGCGAAGAGCTTGCCCCAGAACTGCGTCATGTCCTTGTAGATGGCTTTGCCGGTCATCACGTAGACCGATTCCATGATGACGAGGAGCCACGACAGTCCCAGCGTGAGCGGCACGAACAGGAAGTGGTAGAGCGCGGTGACCGCGAATTGCAGCCGCGATAGATCGACGGTTTCGCTAATTGGCATGGCGCGGATCCCTTTGAGATGGATGTGCTCCGGGCGGGCGAGTCCCGGGCTGCATGGGCACCGAGAGCAGAGCTTGCGCGACCGCTACTGGCGGCATGCTCATGTTCTCGGCCTGCGGATGGTTAAAAAATGTGTATTTGAGCGCCATCAGCAGCACGAGCTTGAAGGCGAGGACGAGAACAATGTCGCGGCTGAAGGTCGGGCCGCGCGCCCACTGAAGCAAGCGCACGCGTAGCAGCAGGCGCGCACGCGCAGACGAGTCGGAGGTTGAAATCATGACGATGTCAGATTAGGGCCGCATCACACATGAAATCATCTTACGGAGAAATGGGAAATTACGGTCTGAAGGTGTACGAATTACAGCCGGCCAAAAGAAAAAGCCCCACTCTCGGTAAGAGTGGGGCTCTGCAGGCTGAGCCTGTGGGCGCGGTCTCGTCGCCGCGCCGTGCGACTCGGTGAGTTGAGGTTCAGGCGTATTCGGCCAGTGCAGTGCGCATCTTCTTCATGGCGCTGGCTTCGATCTGGCGGATGCGCTCAGCCGAGACGCCGAACTCGTCGGCCAGTTCGTGCAGCGTCGAGCCGCCCGAGCCGTCGTCGGCGACGTTCAGCCAGCGTGCCTCGATGATGCGGCGGCTGCGCGCATCGAGGGCCTCCAGCGCGCTTGCAATGCCGTCTGACTGCAGACGGTCGCGCTGGCGCGAGGCGATCACGGCCGTGGGCTCGCTATGCGAGTCGGCGAGCCAGGCGATCGGGGCGAACGACTCTTCGCCGTCTTCGGTCTGGCTTTCGAGCGCGATGTCCGAACCCGACAGGCGCGTTTCCATTTCCACGACTTCTTCGCGCTTCACGTTCAGTTCCTGCGCGAGGCCGTCGATCTCCTCGGGCGTGAACGATTGCAGGCCCTGCTTGTGACTGCGCAGGTTGAAGAACAGCTTGCGCTGCGCCTTGGTCGTGGCGACTTTCACCATGCGCCAATTGCGCAGGATGTACTCGTGAATCTCCGCCTTGATCCAGTGCATGGCGTACGACACGAGACGTACGTTTTGTTCGGGGTCAAAGCGCTTGACCGCCTTCATCAGGCCAATATTGCCTTCCTGGATCAGGTCGGCATGCGGCAGGCCGTAGCCGAGGTAATTGCGCGCGATGGACACCACGAGGCGCAGGTGCGACAGCACAAGACGGCGCGCGCCTTCGAGATTGTTCTGCTCGCGATACTCGGTCGCGAATTGGCGCTCCTCTTGCGGCGTCAACATCGGGATCCGGTTCACGGCCTGAATGTAGGCGTCGATGTTGCCGAGCTGGCCGGGCAGCATGGAAGCGTTCGCGAGCGCCAGTACACCCGAACCCCCGGCCTTGGCCGACGACGGGCTAAGCATATTCGGAAGGGTCATGGTCATTGCGTTGCTCACGTAGCGAACTCCTAAGGGATCTTGCAAAAGTCAGACAGCGACTCCACGGTGGATGTTAGCACTCTCAATTAACGAGTGCTAATACTTCGAGTCTGTAGGGGCTTCAAGGTTCCGTCTTCTCTATCGAAATATTTGTTTCGATAGATTTCAACGAATCCGCGAGAGGCAAGCTGGACGGGGTTTGCGCGCGGCGCAGTCCAGAAAGACGTGGAGGGCCGAAGAAATACTCTAGAACGCACTGCCATCCGTCGCGGATGTGGTCGAGAAAAAAGGACGGGAATTGATGGTTTAGGGGAGGCAGGTGCCTCGGGTTCACGTCTTGAATCAGGCCCGAATTTCGTCGCCAGAATTTATCCCATAGACAACGGGCCGGACCAAAAGTGCTGCGATGCGACATTCAGGCGCGCCGCGCTGCGCATTCGCGTTGATCGTTACGAAGTGGGGGCGATCCGTTTGATCGCAAGTTTCCATGCGTCAAAACCTGGTATAAATTTCATCGAGGCGCGTGCGAGAAATCTTCGGCGCGGATCGACGCGGCGATGCGGACTTTTGCGCAAGGGGCTCGAGCAATGGCTGCAAAAATAATCGATGCGATTCGCGGGCTGGAGCGCGAGCGGTTTCGCGCAATGGTGGACGGCGACGGCTCGTCGCTGGAGCAACTCTTGTCCGACAACGCCACCTTCATCCATACGAACGGCAAACGCGAGACCAAGCAGCAGTTCATCGAAGCGATCACGGCGGGGCGGCGCCGCTATCGCCAGATCGAGATCCAGTCGCAGGACGTGCTGCCGGTGGGGCGCGAGGCCTGCGTGATCTCGGGCCGCGCGCTGATCGAAATCGAAGCGAACAACGGCGCGCTGCTCTATCCCATTGCCTACACGGCGATTCAGACCCAGGAGGATGGCCACTGGCGCCTGCTCGCGTGGCAGGCGACGCGTTGTGCTGTCGAGTGACGACCGGTAGGTCCACTCGCCGATATCGCTTTCTGAGCGTATCGGGCGCACGCAGACGGCCCGTTTTGCCGCCGGCGCTCAACGCAAGGCCCGGGTACTGCTTTCTGCTAAACCGCTGGTTTCACCATGCCACCGCGGCTGTGCGCAGTGGCGTGCATGTTGGTGTGATCAAGCCGCCGCGCGCTGATCGACCTGAGGCCAGGCGGCGCGGTTGAGCGCGCTCACCATGGCGGCGACGGCCGCATGGGCGGCGTCGTCGGCCACGCCTGCGCCGTGACGCAGCGGCTGGCCGCCCACGCGGCAACCGACGAACACCGCCGTAGCGCCCTGCGCCGTGCGCATGGTTTCGAACGACGTGACTTCGATGCTTTGACCCGAGGCCGCCGCAATCGCCCCGGCCACGGCTTGGGTGTGGGCCTGATCGATCTGCGCCGCTGCCGGCATGGCCACATCGCGGCCCTCCCAGCGCACCCGTCCCGCGCCGGCGTGCACCGCCGGACCGCGCGTCTCGAGGTATTCGCGCGTGAAGAGCGCGCAAATTGCGTCGCCCGAAATCTCTTCGCCCGAGCCGTCGGTGACCGTCTGCACGGCGTGGCTGAATTCGATCTGCACGCGGCGCGGCGGCGTGAAGCCCATGCCGCGCTCGAGCAGCCAGGTGGCGCCACCCTTGCCCGACTGGCTGTTCACGCGAATCACGGCGTCATAGCTGCGGCCGAGATCGGCGGGATCGATCGGCAGATAGGGCACTTCCCAGACGGCGTCGGGTTGTTGCTGTGCAAAGCCTTTGCGGATCGCGTCCTGATGCGAGCCCGAGAACGCGGTGAACACGAGGTCGCCCGCATACGGGTGGCGCGGATGCACGGGCAACTGATTGCAGCGCTCGACCACGCGGCGCACGGCGTCGATATCGGAGAAGTCGAGGCCCGGGTCGATGCCCTGCGTATAGAGATTCATCGCGAGCGTGACGAGGTCGACGTTGCCGGTGCGCTCGCCATTGCCGAACAGGCACCCCTCGATGCGGTCCGCGCCCGCGAGCAGCGCCATTTCTGCGGCGGCCACGGCCGTGCCGCGGTCATTGTGCGGATGCACCGAGAGCACGATGCTGTCGCGGTACGCGAGGTTGCGGTCCATCCACTCGATCTGATCGGCGTAGACGTTGGGCATCGCGGCTTCGACGGTCGCGGGCAGATTCACGATCATCTTGTGATCGCGCGTCGGGCGCCAGGTCTGGGCGACGGCGTCGCAGACCTCGCGCGCGAACGAAAGCTCGGTCATGCTGAACGTCTCGGGCGAGTACTGGTAGATCCAGTGCGTGCCGGGACGCGCGTCGGCGTATTCGCGGATCAGTCGCGTGCCTTCCACGGCCAGCGCTTTGACCTCCTCTTTCGATTGTCCGAACACGATCTTGCGGAACGAGGGGCAGATGGCGTTGTAGAGATGGACGATCGCGCGCGGCGCGCCTTCGAGCGCCTCGAACGTGCGGGCGATAAGTTCTTCGCGCGATTGCACGAGCACTTCGATCGTCACGTCATGGGGAATGCGCTTTTCGTCGATCAGCTTGCGCACGAAATCGAAGTCGGTTTGAGACGCCGACGGAAAGCCGACTTCGATCTCCTTGAAGCCGATCGCGACCAGCATCTCGAAGAATTCGAGCTTCTGCTCGATGCTCATCGGCTCGATCAGCGACTGGTTGCCATCGCGCAGGTCGGTGCTCATCCAGATGGGCGCGCGCTCGATGGTGCGCGTGGGCCATCGGCGGCCGTTCAGGCGGATGGCGGGAAAAGGGCGGTATTTCTCAGCGGGATTACGCAACATGACATGCCTCGTTCTTCATGGTGTCGTTTGCGATGGTGGTCGGCAGCGAGCGGCTGGCTTGCTGGCGACGAGGCACGATGTACGCAACAGAGCGCACAACTTCAGGCGAACGGGCGGCAACCACGGACGCGAAGAAGCAGGCCACGGTGACGGCGGTAACCGGCGCGGCAAAAAAGGACGTGAACGATGCCCATGCAACGTGCATTTTGACCCTCGCGACTCGCCCGAACGGTAAACGGACGAATGCAGACGACTAGGTTTGGAGAAACTGCGGTTTGGGGTACTGCGAGAACTGCTTGGGAGGACCGCGGTGACCTAGGAGACGGTCGTTGCGGCGCTACACCAGCTTTAGGCTAGGCGTAGCGATAGGGCCGATAGTAGGCCGAAGACAATGCGGAGGGTGTTCGGAAAGGAACGCATTCGTCCAATGTAAGGCAGGACCGGCGAATGTGTCAACAGCGAATTCGCCGCCCGGGTTGACCAAAGTAGTTGACCTGAGCCGTTGGCCTAGGCGCGCTTCGCGATGCGCTTGATTGTTTCGACCTGGCGGGCGATGGCCTCGGGCACCGGCGCGTGGCCGCGCAGCACCGCTTCGATCCAGGCTGCCGTCGTGGCGGCGTCACGGCCTTCGGGCAAGTCGACTTCCGGCATGTCCGGCGAAGAGCGCACCGGCCCGATCAAGGTCTCGCAGACCCCGTCGTGCAGCCAGTCCACCTGCACCTGGCGGCGCGTGTCGGCGACGGCTTCACCTTCGGTGCCGCGTGCGAGGAGCGCGCCGCCCACGGCCGCATCGGGGTGCGCCGCGAACAGGGCGCTCAGGCTCTCGCGATAGGCGGGATGCGTGTAGTTCACGAGCCGCAGGCCGGGCTCGGCGAATGGCTGCAACAGCTTGACGAGCGTATGCGTGGAGTTGCGCACGCCCATGCGCCGTCGCAGCGACAGGAGGCGCGCGAGCTTCGGCGCGAGCGTTTCGATCGACGCGAACGCCACTCGGCGCTCGCCGAGTTGAGCCTCGATTTCGGCGTGATCGTGCGCGGCGGGCAGGTTCAGCGCCGCGAAGATTTCCGCGCTTGTTACGCGGCCCGGATCTTCGCTGACGCCGTGCACGAGCGTCGGCACGCCTTCGCGCGCGAGCAGCAACGCGAGCAGCGGCACGAGGTTCGGCTGCTTGCGCGCGCCGTTGTAGCTCGGAATTGACACCGGGCGGTACGCACCCCCGGCGCCTCCGGCCACTGCGATGGGCGTGAACGACGCGTGCGCGGCGGCGAGCATCACGGCGAGTTCGTCGGCGGTCTCGCCCTTGAGCCGGTAGGCGAGCAGCACCGCGCCCAGTTCGAGCTCGGGCACGCGGCCGTCGAGCATTGCCGCGTAGAGTGTCTGCGTGTCTTCCGGCGACAGCGAACGCGCACCGTTCGGCCCGCGGCCGATCTCCTTGATGAAGCGGGCGCAGGAGAAGGTGTCGGTGGAATCGGGGGCGTTCATGGCAGCGTGGCGGGTCGAGCGATTGGGGTGGGCCTGGACTGTTTTCGTCCGTATTTCGTCTGTACGTTGGGCCGAATCGGGCCGAATCGGTCTGAAACAGTCTGAATCGGTTCGGGCAGTCCGGAGCACGGGAAGATGCGGCAAGTATCGCACGAGCGCCGCGGCGCATCGCCACCGCAGCGCGTTACACTCGCGTTCTACGTTGCGCGGGCGTTGCCGTTGAGCCTGCGCGCCTCGCTTGCTTGCCGTGCGCTTTGAGCGGCGCGCGGCCCATCAGAAGACGGAGAACCCGATGACATACGTATTTGACCCAGTGCCGCAAGCCGCCGTGCCCGTGGCTGGCAGCGATGCGCACTTTCCGGTGCGCCGCATCTATTGCGTCGGCCGCAATTACGAGGCGCACGCGCGTGAGATGGGCCACGACCCGAGCCGCGAGCCGCCGTTCTTTTTCGCCAAGCCCGCCGATGCGCTGCTCTACGTCGCGCCCGGCACGACCGCTGAATTCCCGTATCCCACGCAGTCGCAGAACGTCCACTTCGAGATGGAACTGGTCGCGGCGCTCGGCAAGGGCGGCAAGAACATTCCGGTCGAGCACGCGCTCGATCACGTGTTCGGCTATGCGCTCGGCCTCGACATGACGCGCCGCGACTTGCAGGCCGAAGCGAAGAAGCTCGGCCGCCCGTGGGATGTCGCGAAGGGTTTCGATCATTCCGCGCCTATCGGCCCGATTCATCGCGTTACGGAAGTCGGCCAGATGGCCAGCGGCGCGATCTGGCTCTCGGTGAACGGCGAGGAGAGACAGCGCTCGGACATCTCGCAGATGATCTGGCCCGTTGCCGACACCATTGCGTTTCTCTCGACGCTCTTCGAGTTGAAGGCGGGCGATCTGATCTATACGGGCACGCCGGAAGGCGTTGGCGCGGTGAAGCCGGGTGACGTGATGAAGGGCGGTGTGGACGGCATCGGCGAGTTTTCCGTGCGCGTGGTGTGAAGCGCGCCAGAGAGTCGGAGAGCGCTGCATGGGAGCGGAGCAGGCGCTAAAGCGCTACCTCCGGATCGTAAAATGCTGAAGCACTAACTCCGATCGACAAAAGAGCATGAGGGGAGCATGAAGCTTTACAGCTATTTCCGTAGTTCGGCGTCGTATCGCGTGCGCATCGCGCTGAATCTGAAAAACCTGCCGTACGAGTATGTACCGGTGCATCTGGTACGGGAGGGCGGCGAACAACTGAAGTCCGCGTACCGCAAGATCAATCCCGATGCGATCGTGCCGGCGTTCATCGACGACGAGAATCATACGATCCAGCAATCGCTGGCGATCATCGAGTACCTCGAGGAAACGCATCCCGAGCCGCGATTGTTGCCGAAGTCGCCGGCCGACCGCGCATACGTGCGCTCGATTGCGCTGCAGATCGCGTGTGAAATTCATCCGCTCGACAATCTGCGCGTGCTGAGGTACCTGAAGCACACGCTGGGCGTGGACGATGCAGCCAAGGACGCCTGGTATCGGCACTGGATCGAAGCGGGCTTCGCCACGCTGGAGGAGCGTCTGGCGAACGATCCGCGCACGGGCACGCTCTGCTATGGCGATACGCCGACCCTCGCTGACTTGTGCCTCGTGCCGCAGATCTACAACGCGCACCGCTTCAAGATCGACACGGCGCGCTATCCGACCATCCAGCGCATCCACGACCATGCGGTGCAGCTCGACGCGTTCGTGCGCGCCGCGCCAGGCGTGCAGCCGGACGCGGAGTGACGCGCTCGCACTCGTGCCGCACTTGCATCAGTACATGAAAAAAGGCGTCGTTCGCGAGAACGACGCCTTTTGTATTTGAGCGCATTCCTGAAAGCGGGATCAGCTCCCGAGCAGCGCATCCGCAAATTCTTCGGCCACGAACGGCTGGAGGTCTTCGACCTTCTCGCCCACGCCGATGAAGTACACCGGGATCGGACGTTGACGCGCGATGGCGGCGAGAATGCCGCCCTTCGCGGTGCCGTCGAGCTTGGTGACGATGAGGCCGGTCAGGCCCAGCGCATCGTCGAATACCTTCACCTGCGTGAGCGCGTTCTGGCCCGTGTTCGCGTCGATCACGAGCAGCACTTCGTGCGGCGCGCCGTCGAGCGCCTTGCCGATCACGCGCTTGACCTTCTTGAGCTCGTCCATGAGGTGCAGCTGCGTGGGCAGGCGCCCCGCCGTATCGGCCATCACCACGTTGATGCCGCGCGCGCGCGCCGCGCTCACCGCGTCGAAGATCACGGCGGCCGGGTCGCCGCTTTCCTGCTGCACGACTGTCACGTTATTGCGCTCGCCCCAGATCGCGAGCTGCTCGCGCGCGGCGGCGCGGAACGTGTCGCCCGCGGCCAGCAGCACGCTCTGGTTGAAGCTCTGCATATGTTTCGCGAGCTTGCCGATGCTCGTGGTCTTGCCCGCGCCGTTCACGCCCGCGATCATCATCACGAGCGGCTGCGCGCGGCCCAGCATCAGCGACCTTTCGAGCGGCTTGAGCAGGTCGACGAGCAACTGGCGCAACGCGTCCTTCACCTGCTGGGCCTCGGTCAGGCGCTCGGCGCGCACTTTCTGGCGCAGCGTTTCCAGCAGGTACTCGGTGGCGTCGACGCCCGCGTCGGACATCAGCAGCGCGGTCTCGAGTTCTTCGTAAAGGTCGTCGTCGATCTTCGCGTTGACGAAAATGCTCTGAATGTTCGAGCTGGTCTTCGACAGCCCCGACTTCAGGCGCGAGAGCCACGACTTCTTCGCGCTGGCATCGGGCGCGGGGGGCGGGACGATTTCGACGGCTTCGGGTTCGTCTTCGTAAGCGTCCTCGGCTTCATCGGCTTCGACTGGCGGCGCCATGGAGACCGGTGCAGCACAAGAGTGGTCGTCGGGCAGGGTGGGCGGCGATGCGTCGGGCGTGGCTGGCGCTTGCGAGCCCGCGTCGGCTTCGGCCGCCTCGTTTCCGGCGCCCTTCGAGCCCCGGAGTCGTTTGAAGAAACTGAACATGGTCTGGTGTGAGGAAAACGCGCTGCGGGTCTGACCGAGGGACGGTCATCGACGTCGCTTATCGACGTGGCACAAATGGGCAACGCGGCGGGCAACGCGGGGAAAACATGTCATTTTATCAGGCGCTTTCGGGTGCGTCGTTGCGGCAGGCGTGCGGCAGAGATCCAGCGTGCGCCCGGCCCTGTGGTAACGTTCGCGCATTGGTCGGCGCGGCGTCTGCCCCGCGCAGATCGGCACCGATTCACTCAGCAAAAAGCGCATGCCTCGTTCATCATCTTCCCCTCGCCCGCAGGGCGCCCACGCCACTCGTGGTGCGAAATCCGGCGCAAAACCCGGTGCGCAAGCCGGCCGCGCCGGCGGCACCCACACGATCCGCATCATCGGCGGCGACTGGAAGCGCACGCCGTTGCCGGTGCTCGATCTCGAGGGCCTGCGACCTACGCCCGACCGCGTGCGCGAAACGCTCTTCAACTGGCTCGGCCAGCGCCTCGAGGGCCAGCGCTGCCTCGACCTGTTCGCGGGCAGCGGCGCGCTCGGCTTCGAAGCGGCGTCGCGCGGCGCGGCGCGCGTGGTGATGGTCGAGCGCAATGCGCGCGCTGCCGCGCAATTGCGCGCGAACCAGGCGCACCTGGCCGCGCGCATGATCGAAGTGGCCGAAGCCGACGCGCTGCGCCTCGCCGCCAACCTCGCGCCGGGCTCGTTCGACGTCGTGTTCCTCGATCCGCCGTTTGGCGACGCCGCGCTGCTCGTGCGCTCGCTCGAACTGGCTGCGCCGCTCGTCGCGCCCGATGGCTGGCTCTATGTGGAGTCGGGCGAACCTGTGGATCCCGCGGCGCAGCCCGCGCTGGCGGGCTGGAGCGTGGTACGCGAGGGCAAGGCGGGGGCGGTTCGCTATCATTTGCTGCAACGCGAAAATGAGGAATAATGCGCGTTCGATAAGGAAGCGGGCGGGCGAATTCTGGCGCCACGCAGGCACTTGCGCATGCTGCGTACCAATCGCGCATTGCGCCCCATTTCAGTTGAGAGGAGAAGCCTCATGGTAGTCGCCGTGTACCCCGGTACGTTCGATCCGCTCACGCGCGGTCACGAAGATCTCGTGCGGCGCGCGTCGAGCATTTTCGACACGCTGGTGGTGGGTGTCGCCGACAGCCGCGCCAAGAAGCCGTTCTTCTCGCTCGAAGAGCGGCTCGACATTGCGCATGAGGTGCTGGGCCACTATCCGAACGTTCAGGTGATGAGCTTCAAGGGCCTGCTCAAGGATTTCGTGCGCAACAACAATGCACGCGTGATCGTGCGCGGCCTGCGCGCCGTGTCGGACTTCGAATACGAGTTCCAGATGGCCGGCATGAACCGCTATCTGCTGCCCGACGTTGAAACGATGTTCATGACGCCATCGGATCAATATCAGTTCATTTCGGGCACGATCGTGCGCGAAATCGCCCAATTGGGCGGCGATGTCAGCAAGTTTGTGTTTCCCTCGGTGGAAAAGCGACTCCAGGACAAAGTGGCCGCACTCGGCGGCCCGGCGTGACCCACGCCTGAGTTAAAGCGGCGCGTATCTCATCATTGGTGCGGCGCTGCTTTCTTGCCTTCTTCAAGTGGCCGCGTATTCCGAAGGCCCGGCATGGCCCGGGCCGCAGCGCTATAATTAATTGTTTTTGAAGGGAAACGCGAGAGTAGTATGGCCCTGATGATTACCGACGAGTGCATCAATTGCGACGTCTGCGAGCCCGAGTGCCCGAACGGTGCGATTTCGATGGGCCCGGAAATCTACGTGATCGATCCGAACAAATGCACCGAATGTGTTGGCCACTTCGATGAGCCGCAGTGCATCCAGGTCTGTCCCGTCGAGTGCATTCCGAAAAATCCGGAGCATGTGGAATCGCACGAGCAATTGATGGAGAAGTACCGTGCGCTTACCGCGGCGAAGAATGCTTGAAACACTGGCGGTTCTGGAATAAAAACCGCGCAGAAATGACAAACGCGCCTCAATCGAGGCGCGTTTTTTATTTCAAGCGGATCTTTTAACCGACGATCGTTTTCAGGGCGTCGATCAACGCGTTGCATTCGTCGTCAGTGCCGATCGAGATACGCAGGTGCTGACTTACGCGCGGCGCGTTGAAGTGGCGCACGAAGATTTCCTTCTCGCGCAGCTTTGCGGAAATGTGCGCCGCGTCGTGCGCGGGATGCCTTGCGAACACAAAATTGGCCGCCGAGGGCACGACCGCGAAGCCCAGCGCCGCGAGCGCCGCAGTCAGCCGCTCGCGGCTTTCCATGACCCGCTTGCTGGTGGTTTCCAGCCACTCGGCGTCCTCGTAGGCGGCGGTTGCCGCGGCTTGCGCGAGGCGGTCGAGCGGGTACGAGTTGAAGCTGTCCTTCACGCGATTGAGCGCGTCGATCAGATCGGCGTGGCCGAACGCGAACCCCACGCGCATGCCCGCGAGCGAGCGCGACTTCGAGGTCGTGTGCACGACCAGCAGATTCGGGTAGCGGTCGATCAGCGCGATGGCCGATTGCGTGCCGAAATCGACATAGGCCTCGTCGAGCACCACAACGGAATCGGCGTTGCCCGCCACGAGACGCTCGACTTCCGCGAGCGGCAGCGCGTGACCCGTGGGCGCGTTCGGATTCGGGAAGATCACGCCGCCATTCGTTGCGCCATTCGCGGGCAGGTAGTCGTCGACACGAATCGCGAACTGCGCGTCGAGCGGCACCGTGCGGTACTCGACACCGTAAAGGCGCGCGTAGGTCGGGTAGAAGCTGTACGTGATGTCAGGAAAGAGAATCGGCTTGTCGTGCTTGAGCAGCGCCTGGAACGCGTGTGCGAGCACCTCGTCGGAGCCGTTGCCCACGAACACCTGATCCGAGCGAATGCCGTGATGCGCGGCCACGGCCGCGCGCAGGCGCTTGGCGACCGGGTCCGGATAGCGGCGCAGCGACTCGGCCGTCTCGCCGAGTTCGGCGCGAATCGCTTCGAGCACGCGCGGCGAGGGCGGGTACGGGTTCTCGTTGGTATTGAGCTTCACCGGCTTCGCGAGCGTGGGCTGTTCGCCCGGCACGTAAGGCACGAGGCGGTGGACGATGTCACTCCAGTAACGACTCAAGTTGCTCTCCTTCGATACTACGAGGTGGCTTGCAGAGGATGGACGCGATGAACGCAATGAGCGCTGAGATTAGCCGTTGCGATGCAACTGCATGACCGCGCGCTCGGCCTCGCCCTTCACGAAAGTGGACATCACGGCGAGCGCGCGCTCGATCGACGCGTCGATCACGTCCTGCTCTTCGCGGCGCGGCGGCTTGAGCACGTAGTTCGCCACGTCGGGCTTGGCGCCCGCGCGCGCACCTTCGGGAATCAGATCGCGCGGATGGCCGATGCCGATGCGCAGGCGCCAGTATTGCTGCGTCGACAGATGCGCGGAAATGTCCTTCAGGCCGTTGTGGCCGCCGCTTCCGCCGCCGAGCTTGAGCTTGACGGTGCCGGGCGACAGGTCTAGTTCGTCGTGCGCGACGAGGATCTCGTCGGGCAAGATCTTGAAGAAGTTCGCGAGGGCGACGACCGATTGGCCCGAACGGTTCATATACGTCTGCGGCTCGAGCAGATGCACTTCCTCGCCGTAGAGGCGCGCCTTCGCATAGTGGCCATGGAAACGCCGCTCATCGCGCAGCGTCGTGCCGGCTTCGCGCGCGAGCTGGTCCACGAGCCAGAAGCCGGCGTTGTGGCGCGTTGCCGTGTATTCGGCGCCCGGATTGCCGAGCCCGACGATCAACCTGATCATTATGGTGTTCCGCCTGCAGAATTCGTTGAAACAACCGCCAAGTGTACGAAAAAACCGCGAAAAAAAACCCGCCGGGGCGAACCGCGGCGGGTCACGTCGTCCGTTTCTTTGAAACGGATCGAGAGGATCAGCTTATTTGTTGCCGGGCGCTTACTCAGCCGCTGCTTCTTCGCCTTCAGCAGCTGCTTGAGCGCCAGCCGGCACGGGTGCCGACGCGACCACCGGGTTTTCGGCTTCGACGTGGGGAACCAGCGTGACGCCTGCGGGCAGCGTGATGTCCTTGGCGTGCAGCGATTGGCCGGCTTCGATCTTCGCGAGGTCGACTTCGAGGAATTCCGGCAGTTGGCCCGGCAGGCACTGGACTTCGATTTCAGCCAGAACGTGCGAGATGATCGCGCCACCCAGCTTCACAGCCGGGTTGGTTTCCTGGTTCATGAAGTGCAGGGGCACCTTCGTGTGGATCTTCTTGTTCGGATCGACACGCTGGAAGTCCACGTGCAGCACGAGCTGACGGAACGGGTGGTATTGCACGTCGCGCAGCAGGACTTGCTGCGACTTGCCGGCCACTTCGAGGTCGAGAATCGACGAGTGGAAGGCTTCCTTCTTCAGGGCGTGCCACAGCGCATTGTGATCGAGCTCGATCAGTTGCGGCTCCGAACCGACACCGTAAACGATGCCAGGGGTCTTGCCAGCATTGCGCAGGCGGCGGCTCGCACCCGTACCTTGCAGATTGCGTTCGAAAGCGATGACTTTCATGATGTTCTCAGTTGATGCACTGCCCGCGACCAGGCAGTAAATAAAACGGGGTCCTTTCGGCTGGATATCCGCCAGAAGGCCCCCTGCGATGCGGCGCAAACCTTCGTTCGCTTGCGCCGATTACACCGAAGCGCGGCATCCTTGCGAATGCCGCGCTTCGGCGCGAATCTCTTTAGCTTTCCGCGAACAGCGACATCACCGAGTCGCCACGGCGGATACGCGAGAACGTTTCCGCCAGCAGACCCGCGCTCGTGAGCGAACGGATCTTCGCGCACGAACGGGCTTCTTCACCCAGCGCGATGGTGTCGGTCACGACCAGTTCGTCGAGCGCCGAAGCGGCGATGCGCTCGCCCGCGCCACCCGAGAGAACCGGGTGCGTGGCGTACGCGAACACCTTCTTCGCGCCGCGGTCCTTGAGCACTTGCGCTGCCTTGCAGAGCGTGCCGGCGGTGTCGACCATGTCGTCCATGATTACGCAGGTGCGGCCTTCGACTTCACCGATGATGTTCATTACTTCGGCGACGTTCGCCTTCGGGCGACGCTTGTCGATGATCGCGAGATCGCAGTTCAGCTGCTTGGCGAGCGCACGGGCGCGCACCACGCCGCCGACGTCCGGCGAAACGACCAGCAGGTTCTCGTAGTTCTGCTTGCGCAGATCGCCGAGCAGCACGGGCGTTGCGTAGATGTTGTCGACGGGAATATCGAAGAAACCCTGGATCTGGTCAGCGTGCAGATCCATCGTGATGATCCGCTCGACGCCCGCGATTTCCAGCATGTTCGCCACGACCTTCGCCGAGATGGCGACGCGCGCCGAACGGGGGCGGCGGTCTTGACGGGCATAGCCGAAGTAGGGGATGGCTGCGGTGATCCGGCCTGCGGATGCGCGCTTGAGCGCATCGACCATGATCATCAGTTCCATCAGATTGTCGTTGGTCGGCGCGCTGGTCGACTGAAGGACGAAGACGTCCTTGCCGCGCACGTTTTCCTGGATTTCGACCTGGATCTCACCGTCGGAAAAGCGGCTAACCATAGCCTTACCGAGGGGAATACCGAGGATCTTGACGACTTCCTGTGCAAGCGCGGGATTCGCGTTGCCAGTAAAAACCATCAGGCCGTCATGGCTGCTCATCATGCACCTGCTGCGGACTTGGGGGGGCGAGAGGAACTACTTGGGTGAACTGCTTTAGAATTTTTGGCAGGGGAGGAAGGACTCGAACCCTCGCATGCCGGAATCAAAATCCGGTGCCTTAACCAACTTGGCGACTCCCCTACACTCAACTTCGAGCCTGACTGATCGGTAGGACGATCAGCCACGCAAAACTATGCCGCGAAAGCGAAGAGTGGATGTGTGTCCAGGCTCGACGTCACTGCGCTTCTCCAGTCTGCCGGAAGCTGCACTTGCGCAACTTCTGCTTCAGCCCGACTGGCGAACGCTGCGAAAACACTCGCGCCCGACCCGGTCATCCGCGCTGGTGCGATGCTGTTTGAGATACTCTCAAACCATCTGAGCACCTGCGCTACTTCCGCGTATTTTCCTGCGACAACCGCTTGCATATCGTTTTGACCGAAACTATCTGGCCATCCCTTCTGCTGCTTGCTACCTGCAAGTTGCTGTGCAAGAAAGACTGCTATTGTGCAGGTTCTTGTGTCCCTTGTCAACGACTTTTCTGAAAAAATTTCAGCGGTAGGAACATGAACTCGCGGCGTCACCACCAAAAAGTGGCGCGGGGGCAATTGTACAGCCTCCAGCGCCTCTCCAACACCCTCGGCGAACGCATTTTTCCCGAATATGAAGAAGGGCACGTCGGCGCCGAGTTTGAGCGCGAGCGCCTGCAATTCCTCGCGCGGCAGGTTGAGCTTCCACAGGCGATTGAGCGCGAGCAGCGTGGTGGCCGCATCGGAGCTACCGCCACCAAGCCCCGCACCCATCGGCAGACGCTTTTCGATGTCGATTTCGACGCCTTCGTTCGTGCCGGTATGTTGCTTGAGCAACGTCGCGGCGCGCACGGTGAGGTCGTGCTCGGCGGGGACGCCGTCGACTTCCGTGGTGCGCGCGATACGGCCGTCGAGGCGGCGCGTGAAATGCAGCGTGTCGCCCCAGTCGAGCAACTGGAAGACGGTTTGCAGGTCGTGATAGCCGTTGGGCCGGCGACCCGTGATGTGCAGGAAGAGATTGAGTTTCGCGGGCGCGAGGCAGTCGCGCAGCGAGTCCTGGGTTTCGGTCATGATGCTGGTAAGCGCCGTGCGGCGGCGGGCGCACATCGCGCTTGCCGCCGCACGGGCGCAATTCCTTTACTGGTCGAGCACGAGCTTGATCTGAAGCGGCGGGTTGTCGCGCGCGAGGTTCACGCGCTTGACGCCGGTGGCGGGCGCGTCTGCGTAGGCGAGATAGTCGATGGTCCAGCCGTCCTGCTGGATCTGTGCGAGACGCTGCGGATCTTTCGCGTCGGGCGTCGTGTGGGCGCGCGACGTGGGGGCGACCGACGGCTGCAGCCAGTAGCGCAAGCCTTCCACCGGCAGCGCGAAGCCAAGCGCCTGCTGCATCAGCGTGCTGACGTTGTCGGCGGTGAGCGGCTGCTTGTTCGGCAATTCGAGCGTGGCTGCGGCCGGCGACGACGTGACGATGGCGAGCGTCTGCCCAAGCGGATTGAGCAGCTGCAGTGTCACGGTCGAATCGGCCTCGTGCCAGTCGAAATTGCCGTAGGCGTTGCGCTGCTGGCCGTTCTGGTCGTCGTATTGAACGGCGAAGCGGCCATGGTAGGCGCGGCTCGTTTGCGTGGTGAGCGAGGTCGTGGCGCGAGCCGTGGACGGCTCATGCGGCGCTTGCGTCGCGCAACCCGCGAGCGTAAGCAATCCGGCGAGCAGCCCGGCCGCCGCCATGCCCAGCGCCGGCCGCGGGGTCAGACGCGAGGAGCGTCTCGCAGCGGCAGTGGCGGTTGGGCGGCGATGCGGTTGAAATTCAGCCATCAGAGATCGTTGACCTGAAAGCGCTTGAGCGTCTTCAGGAGTGTGTCGTTGTCGGGTTCGAGCTTGCGCGCCTCGCGCCAGGCTTGTCGCGCACCGTCCTGGTCGCCGTTCTTCCACAGCACCTCGCCGAGGTGCGCGCCGATCTCGGCGTTCGGCTGCAGGCTGTAGGCCTTGCGCAATAGCTTGATGGCGTCGGCATTGTCGCCCATGCGGTACTTCACCCAGCCCACGCTGTCCATGATGAACGCGTCGTCAGGGGCGAGCGACGAAGCTTTTTCGACCAGCTTGTCCGCTTCCGGCAGGCGCTGGTTGCGGTCCGCGAGCGAATAGCCGAGCGCGTTGTAGGCCTGCGGGTTGTCGGGCTGCGTCTTGATCAGCTTGCGCAACTGCGCTTCCATGACTTCGAAGTGACCGGTCTTTTCCGCGGCCATGGCGTAGTCATAGGTGAGATCGGGGTCGTCCGGGAAGTTGGCGGTAGCCTTGGCGAGACGCGCTTCCGCTTCGGGATAGCGCTTCGCGTCGAACAGGATAGCTGCGTCTGTACGCGCGATCAGCGCCTGGTCGCGCGGGTCGTCGGACTGGATGCTCGCGAGCTGGCGGCGCGCTTCGTCGATCTTGCCCTGCTTGTCGAGCATCTGCGCGCGCGTAATCTGTGCGGGCACGTATTGCTGGCTGTTGGGCTGAATTTTGTTGAGCCACTGCTGCGCACCCGCGTCGTCCTTTTGCTCGGCGGCGAGCTGCGCGAGATAGATGTAGCCCTGGCCCGGGTCCGCGCCCGGCGTCTTTTCTGCCACCTGCGTGTACTGCACCAGATATTGCCTGGCCTCGTCGTACTTCTTCTGCTGCACGTCGATGAGCGAGAGCGCCATCAGTGGCATCAGGTCCGTCGAATTGGCCTTGTGCAGGAACTCGAACTGTTTTTTCGCGTCCTCGAGGCGGTCCGATGCGAGGTAGGTTTGCGCGAGCGCAAGACGTCCTTCACGCGACTTCGGATTCTGCCGAACATATTTTTCGATCGACGCGATGCCTTCCTGGCGCTCTTCCGGGCCCATCTGCGCGAGCATCAGCGCGGCGGGCAGGTAGTCGGGCTTGATGGATAGCGCCTGTTCGAACGACTTGCGCGCGGCCGGCACGTCGTCGACGAGCAGTTGCTGGCGGCCGAGAGCGAGCTGCGCCTCGGGACGGTTCATGTCGTCCTTGAGCAGCGTTTTGAGCACTTCGAGGCCGCCGGCGCGATTCGGGCCGCGCGAGAGCAGCAACTGCAGCGAAAGCAGTGCCTGGCCGCGGCTGTCCGCCGGCACGCGGGCCAATTCGCGCGCGAGCAATGGCTGCGCCTCGGCGGGCCTGCCGGAAAGCACGAGCAGCGAGGCGTCGAGCTGCGCCGCACGCTCCGAATCCGGCGCGTACTGTTGCCAGAGCTGCACGGCGGTGAGCGCGTCGGTGGGGCTTTGCGCCGCGAGCGCGATTTCCGTCGCGCGCTGCGCCATGCGCGGGTCGTGCGTGTCGCGGGCGAGTGCGAGATAAGTCTGATAGGCCGGCGCCGGCTGATTGCGCTGCAGCGCGATTTCAGCGGCAAGCACCTGGAAGACGATCTGGCTCGATAGCGCGACGCCCGGCAGGTCCTTCTTTTCGTCGGGCGAAGCGGGCCCGAACACATCCGGCATGGTGACGGAAGTGTCGTCCGAGGTGGGGGCCTGATCCTGCGCGTACGCGCTCGACGTGGTCAACGCCCACGCTGCGAGCACCGCTGCGCCGATCAGGCGCCGGGGACCCGGCACGCGTAGTTGACGCGCTTCGCGCAGACGCGGCGCTGCCGCCCTGGAGCCCGCTTTGAAGCCCCGCAGCGAGCGCTTCGCAAACAGCTTTACGAAAGACAGTTCCATGGAATTCCGTCGAATGTTTCGGTCGATTGTAACGCGCTGGATACAATACGCGCACAACGGCGACGCAAGTTGCAGACCAGCCCGGTTACGTTCGCCGGATTGTTCCGGCACAACCTTCCACCCCTTTTAGACATGCCAGAACTGCCAGAAGTTGAAGTGACCCGCAGGGGCATCGAGCCGTGGGTAGCGGGCCGCCGCGTCGAGCGCGTCGAGGTGCGCAATCCGGCCCTGCGCTGGCCCGTGCCGGCCGCGCTCGCGCGCACGCTGCGCGGGCGCACGATTCGTTCCGTGGGCCGGCGTGGCAAGTACTTGCTGTTCGAGGTCGACGAGGGCTGGTTCATCGTCCATCTTGGCATGACCGGCACGCTGCGCGTGTTACGCAATCTTCCAAAGCCGCCGGCCGCGGAGAAGCACGATCACGTCGACTGGTTCTTCGACGACTTCACACTGCGTTTTCGCGACCCGCGCCGCTTCGGCGCCGTGCTCTGGCATCCGCGCGAGGCGGGCGACGTGCTTGGCCATCCGCTCCTCGCGAACCTCGGCATCGAGCCGTTTACGCCTGCATTTTCGGGCGCGCTGCTGTTTCGCGAGACGCGCGGCCGCAAGGTGTCCGTCAAGCAGGCGCTGCTCGCAGGCGACATCGTGGTCGGCGTCGGCAATATCTACGCATCGGAAAGTCTGTTTCGCGCGGGCATCCGGCCGACCACGGCAGCGGGCCGCGTCTCGCTCGCGCGCTACGAGCTGCTCGCGGACGCCGTGCGCGCCGTGCTGGCCTCGGCAATCGAGAAGGGCGGCAGCACGCTGCGCGATTTTGTCGGCAGCAATGGCGAAAGCGGTTACTTTCAGCTCGAATACTTCGTTTATGACCGCGCGGGCCAGCCCTGCCGCGTGTGCGGCACGGCGATCAAACAGATCGTGCAGGGCCAGCGGTCCACTTATTTCTGTCCGCGCTGTCAGCGCTGATTGCAAGCCCTTCCTGCAAGTTCTTCCATGTATCTTTCATCCGCTTCTACCGAAAAGCCCGCTCCAGGCACGTATCCGGACGACCTGCTCGCGAGTTTCGCGCCGCGCCTGATAGCCTGGCAACGCGAACACGGCCGCCACGATCTGCCATGGCAGAACACGCGCGACCCTTATCGCATCTGGCTGTCGGAAATCATGCTGCAGCAGACACAGGTTTCCACGGTGATTCCGTATTACGCGCGCTTTCTCGAACGGTTTCCCACGGTCGAGGCGCTTGCGGCCGCGCCCATCGACGACGTGATGGCGTTGTGGGCCGGGCTCGGCTACTACTCGCGTGCGCGCAATCTGTATCGATGCGCTCAGGTGGTCGCGCAGGAGCACGGCGGCCGGTTTCCATCGACGGTCGAAGGGCTCGCCGATTTGCCCGGCATCGGCCGCTCGACGGCGGCGGCGATCGCGTCGTTCGCGTTCGGCGCGCGCGCGACGATTCTCGACGGCAACGTGAAGCGTGTGCTGGCGCGGGTGTTCGGCGTGGAAGGCTTTCCCGGCGAAAAGCGCGTGGAGAACGCAATGTGGACGCTTGCCGAATCGCTCGTGCCGGGCGCCGATGCCAGCGACGCTGACGTCAGCGCCTACACGCAAGGGCTGATGGATCTTGGCGCGACGCTGTGCACGCGCGGCAAGCCCGATTGCGAGCGCTGCCCTTTTGCGGGCGATTGCGTGGCGAAGACGACGGGCCGCCAGCGCCAGTTGCCCGCTGCGCGTCCGAAAAAGGCCGTGCCAACGCGCCGCACGTGGATGCTCGTGCTGCTGCTCGACGGCGACGCGGTGATGCTGGAGAAGCGCCCGCCCATGGGCATCTGGGGCGGTCTTTGGAGCTTGCCCGAAGCCGCCGGCGAAGCGGCGCTGGCCGATCGCGCGCTAATGTTCGGCGCGAGCGCGAAGGCTGCGCCGCTCGCGTCACTCACGCATACGTTCACGCACTTCAAGCTCGACATCGAGCCGCGCATGATCGAGCTGGAACGCAAGGGCGCCGCGCTCGCGGCGAATGAGGCTGAAACGGTGTGGGTCTCGCTGCGCGAGATCGACGCGTACGGTGTGCCCGCGCCGGTGCGCAAGCTGCTCGACGGCCTGCGCGGTTCGTTGATCTGAGAAAAAACGCAGGCAGTGAGCGCTACAGCAACTGATGCTGCTGCATGTAGTGATGCACGACGTCGATGCGCGCACCGGCGTCGTTAAGCTCCATCAGCTTCTGCCGCGCGCGCAATGCGATCGGCAGGACCTCCGCGAGCCGGTTGGAAACCCACGACGGATCGTCGAAGCGGAACGGCTCCGCGAACGGCAAGCTCGCCGCATCGCGCTCGCGGATCGTCGCGATGATGCGCTCCAGCACCTCCGCGCACGCGCCGAAGCGCGCTAGATGCTCCGCGCCTTCGAGCGGAATGTCCTCGGGTAGCGGCTCGGCCATGCCCACCAGCAAGCCGTCGGCTTGCGCGCGATGCGAGAGCAGCCGGAAGCGCCGTGTGCCGTGCGCGCGAATGTGCAGCATGCCGAACGTTTCGACATCGCACTGCTCGATTTCGGCGAGACAGCCCACGCTTTCGGGCACTGCGGCGACTTCGTCGGGTTGCGCGACCTCGGCGCCGCTCTTGATCAGACATACGCCGAACGGCGTTTTCTCGCGCAGACATTCGCGCGCCATGTCCAGATAGCGCGCTTCGAAGATCTTCAGCGGCAACAAGCCGCCGGGGAAGAGCACCGTATGCAGCGGAAAGAGCGGCAAATCGGCGAGCACGGCAGGAGAAGAGGACATGGCGCAACGCTTTCGGTTAAGGGCCGCGCGACGCGGCCGCGTTAGGCGATCAGCCGGGACGATTCTCCGACGTCGAGTGGCGCGTCGCGATGACGCACGATGACGTTCGACTCGCCGGCAAAGCGTGTGGCGAGCGTCTGGGCAATGTAGACCGAGCGATGCTGGCCGCCGGTGCAGCCGATCGCGACGGTCAGGTAGCTGCGGTTGTCGTCGCGGAAATGCGGCAGCCATTTCGCGACGAACGCGTAGATATCGTCGATCATTTCATGGACGGCCGGCTGCGCGTTCAAAAACTCGATCACGGGCGCATCGAGCCCAGTGAGCGGCCGCAGGCGAGCGTCGTAATGCGGGTTCGGCAGCGTGCGCACGTCGAACACGAGGTCTGCGTCCAGCGGCACGCCGCGCTTGAAGCCGAACGATTCGAAGGTGAGCATCAGCGAGCCGCGCCCGCCCTCGACGAATACCTTGATCCACTGGCGCAGCGCGTTGGCGCTCAGGTTGCTCGTGTCGACCTGATGGCCGAATTCGGCAAGATTGGCGACCAGTTCGCGCTCGTGCTCGATGGCCTCTTCCAGCGACTTGAGCATGCCGACGTTGGCGTCATGCGCGACGGACCCGGAAAGCGGATGGCGGCGCCGCGTCTCCGAAAAGCGCTGGATGAGCGATTGCGTGCTCGCATTGAGGAACAGCACGCGCACATCATGCGTGCGTGCGAGGTCGCGGATCATTTCCGGCATGTCCTCGAACGAGGAACTCGAGCGCGCGTCGATCGCAACCGCGAGACGCTCGTAGCCGTCTGCGGCGAGATATTGGGCAAGCTGCGGCAGAAAGCGCGGAGGCAGATTGTCGACGCAGAAATAGCCGACGTCTTCGAGCGCATTCAGCGCCACTGACTTGCCGGAGCCCGAAATGCCGGTGATCAGGATGATACGCATGAGAAAGAGGATGAACCCGATTGGGTCATCATAGCATTCGATCTATGCGCCGGTGATGACGCTGCGGCGCACAGATCGCGCGTCATGGGCGCGCGTGCCGAGTCAGATCAGCTTGCCGGGGAACTGGCTGTCCGGATCCTGCATGGCCAGACGCTGGCGGTCCATGAAGTCGCGCAGGGTGTCGATGCCACGCAATTGCAGGATGGTGTTGCGCACGGCGGCCTCGACAAGCACTGCGAGGTTGCGCCCAGCCGCCACCTGGATCGTGACTTTGCTGATGGGCAGGCCGAGCACGTCCACGGTCTGGCTTTCGAGCGGCAGACGCTGGAATTCGCCGTCGGGCCGGCGCACCAGTTGCACGATGAGCTTGAGCTTCATCTTCCGGCGCACTGCGGTTTCGCCGAAGATCGTCTTGATGTCGAGCAGACCCAGGCCGCGCACCTCGAGCAGGTTCTGCAGGAGCGGCGGGCAGCGGCCCTCGACGAAATCGGGGCCGAGGCGCACGAAGTCCACGGCGTCGTCGGCTACGAGGCCGTGGCCGCGGCTGATGAGTTCGAGGCCGAGTTCGCTCTTGCCGAGGCCCGAGTCGCCGGTCAGCAGCACGCCCATGCCGAGAATGTCGAGGAACACGCCATGCAACGTCGCGCGCGGCGCCAGGATGCGCGACATATAGAGGCGCAGGCTGTCGATCACCGTGGCCGCCGACATGGGCGTGGTGAAGAGCGGCGTGGAGGAGCGCGTGCAGCGCAGCACCAGTTCGGGTGGCGCGGTCATGCCGTCGGCGACCACGAGGAACGGCGGTTCGAGCGCGATGAGCTCGGCCATGTGGCGCGAGCGGTCTTCGTCGGTCTGGCGCTGGTAGTAATGGATCTCGGCGTCGCCGAGCACCTGGATGCGGTTCGGGTGGATCAGGTTCAGGTGGCCGACGAGGTCTGCGCTAGCCGTAGCCGTTGCCACCGTCTCGGCTGAAAAGCCGCGTTCCCAGCCTTCGTGCCCCGTCAGCCAGCTAAGCTTCAGCGTGGTGGCGTTGTCGTCGAAGATGCTTTGGGCGTTGATGCTGGAAGTGTCCATGAGTCCTGGCGCTAAATGCGCAAAAAGCCGCGCGTTACATCAAGGTTGCCACTGGGTGAGCAGTCGATGCAACGTCTCGCGATCTTCCTCAGTATGCAGCCGTTCGCGTGCTTCGCGATCCGACAGCAGTTGGGCGATCTCGGACAGAATTTCAAGGTGCTGCTGCGTGGCTTGTTCCGGCACGAGCAGAAAAATGAGGAGCGAGACGGGCTGGCCATCGGGCGCTTCGAAGGGAATCGGCTCGGCAAGCCGCACGAAGGCAGCAAGCGGCTGCTTCAGGCCCTTGATGCGGCCGTGCGGAATGGCCACGCCTTCACCGAGGCCGGTGGAGCCGAGGCGTTCGCGCGCGAACAGATTGTCGGTGACCGTGCTGCGGGCGATGCCGTTCTGGTTTTCGAAGATCAGGCCAGCTTGTTCGAAGACGCGCTTCTTGCTGGTAACGGACAGACCGACGACGACGTTCTCGATGGGAAGTATTTTGGCTAAACGATTCATGTTGGCAGGCGAAAACGTGGCCTGAATGCTCCTCACCCCGACAATCGGCGCAACTGATGCGCGAGGCGGCACACTGTTGCGCGCAGGACAAACCCTGCGCAGCCGGTACCTCGCCTGACACGACCAGCGCGATGCCGGGACCATGGGGACGTATTACCCCGAAAGTGACTGGACCATTATAGAGCAAGCGTACTGGCCGATGGTGCGATGCGCCATGCATCGGCGCAACCATTGTTGCACGGTTGCACTCTCTATCACCGTTCGATGCCGGACATACGGACCCTGCGCACAGCAAGGGCCACGAAAAAGCCGCCCGACGAGGGCGGCTTCGTTGGCGGCCTGCTTGAGATCTGGTCGAGACCAGATCTCGCGCACTCGCTCACACCAGCAATCGGGGTTGAATCAACTCCGGATGTTCACTGCGTTATTGCGGCGGAACTTCGACCGGGGCGGCCGGCTGATACTTGAGCGATTCGTGCTGATGCCCTTGCAGGCGGTCCTTGTGGCGCACGACCTGACGGTCGAGTTTATCGACCACGAGATCGATGGCGGCGTACATGTCGCCGTTCGCGCTTTCCACAAAAATATCCTTGCCTTTCAGATGAAGGTTCACTTCAACCTTCTGTCTCTTGTCCTTTTCCTTATGGTTGTCGACCGAGAGGACCACATTGCCATCGATGACCTGATCGAAATGTCTTAGCACCCTGTCCAGTTTGGTGATCACGTATTCTCGCAACGCTGGCGTTACTTCGAGATGGTGTCCACTGATCTTCAGATTCATAGTGCTTCTCCAGGCTATTGGCCGCGTGACGCGTGAAGCGCGGCTGTGCCGGTCGACTGACTCGCCCAGGTCGTTCGGCTCCCCGAAAGGCCGTCACGGGGGGGGCAAGCTCGACTGGCCATCTCCGCCAACTGGCGCCGCGGCCGGAAAATGCCCATTCCGCAAATGTCCGGAACAGGCTTAAAGAGACTTGCGCAGATTAACCGCTGGGATCTTCAGCGCCTCGCGGTACTTCGCGACAGTGCGTCGCGCAACCACGAAACCCTGTTCCGCCAGCAGTTCGGCTATGCGGCTGTCCGAAAGAGGGGATTTGGTGTTCTCGGCTCCTATGAGTTGCTTGATGAGGGCACGAATGGCGGTAGACGATGCTGCGCCTCCCGTGTCCGTTGAGACATGCGATCCGAAGAAGTACTTAAATTCAAGTGTCCCGAATGGAGTCAGCATGTATTTACCGGTTGTCACACGCGAGACAGTAGATTCGTGTAGGCCCAGCGTATCAGCAATCTCCCTCAAAACCAAGGGGCGCATGGCAATCTCGCCGTGCACGAAAAAGTTCTTCTGACGCTCGACGATCGCCTGCGCGACGCGCAGGATCGTCTCGAAGCGTTGCTGGATGTTCTTGATGAGCCAGCGCGCCTCCTGCAACTGCTGGCGCAGCGACCCGCTGCCCGGGTCGCCCCGGTTGTTGCGCAGGATGTTGGCGTACAGGTGGTTGATGCGCAGCTTGGGCACCACTTCCGGATTGAGTTCGGCGTGCCAGCTCTGGCCGGACTTCTTCACGA
This sequence comes from Paraburkholderia sacchari, assembly GCF_000785435.2. Taxonomy (GTDB): domain Bacteria; phylum Pseudomonadota; class Gammaproteobacteria; order Burkholderiales; family Burkholderiaceae; genus Paraburkholderia; species Paraburkholderia sacchari. Next base: position 576,619 of record NZ_JTDB02000002.1, read on the forward strand.
TGATATCCGGCACCACATAGTCGGCTTCGGCTTTGCCGTACGCCGCGCCCGGAAACGGTTCGAGCGAGCGGATCAGCGTGTGCGCCTCGCGCAATTCGTCGTCGCCGGCCTTCAGTTGCTTGCGCAAACGCGTGAAGTCGCGCGCAGCCAGCAGTTCCAGATGATTCGACACGATTTCGAGGGCGAGCGTGCGCGTGGGCGACGAAGTGACGCGCAACAACTGCAGCTTCAGGCACTCCGAAGCCGAGCGCGCGCCTACGCCCGCCGGATCAAAGCTGTGCAGCAGCGCGAGCGCCGCGTTCAGTTCGTCGGCGTCGACTTCCAGCTCGTCGGGGAGGTCGGCCAGAATCTCGTCGCAGGTCGTTGAGAGATAGCCGTCTTCGTCGAGCGATTCGATCAGGAACGTAATGAGTGCGCGGTCGCGCAGACTCGCATTGGTTTCGCGCAACTGCGCCATCAGATGATCGCGCAGCGTGGTGGTCGATTCGTGAATTTGCAGCGGCGGCAGGTCGTCGTCGTCGGAGGCGCTGCCGGAGCGGCCATAGTCGTCGAGGTTCCACTGGCTTGCCTCGCCGTTCGTGTCGCCGCCGAGGCCGTCGTATTCGTCCACGCCCTGGGGGTCGCCTTCGCCGCTTTCGCTGCCGCTGGCGGACGAGCTTGTGCCGTTGCCCGCGCCCTGCATCGGCTCGGCGCCCGAGGGCGCCGGCGGCTGGGCGATAACCGAGCCGTCCGCCGCCACGCGCAGCGGGCTGGCGATCCAGTCGTCCTCGTTTTCAAGCAACGGGTTCTGCGCGATCGCCGTGGCGACCTCCTGTTGCAGTTCGAGCGTCGACAGCTGCAGCAGCCGGATCGACTGTTGTAGCTGCGGGGTCAGCGCGAGATGCTGCGAGAGGCGGAGTTGGAGGCTGGCTTTCATGGCAGTGTGCGATTCATTGTAAAGAGTTTGCCACGCTCGCGATACCGCGCGACATACGCGAAAACGCGCGTGCCCTGGCGAAGTGTGCAGGGTGGCTGCAAGCGCGAATTTGGTGCGCAAACAAGCGCGTGAGATGCTCGCGCGCGCGCCTGCGCAATGCGCGGCGCATGAATTTCACTGGGCGGACTCGGCCCGCGCCAGCGGGCAAGCACTACGGAAAACTCAGGGGATGACGGCCGGAGGGTCTTGCTCGCCTCGGTGTGGCGAGCGGTTCCGGGGCGCGCAGGGTATCTGGCGTGCCCCGGTCCGGCGTTTTACATGCGGAAATGCTCGCCGAGATAGACGCGGCGAACGTTTTCGTTCTCGATGATCTCGCCGGGGGCGCCCGCGGCGAGCACGCTGCCGTCGCTGATGATGTACGCGTGGTCGCAGATGCCGAGCGTCTCGCGCACGTTGTGGTCCGTGATCAGCACGCCGATGTTGCGCTGCTTCAGAAACTTCACGATCTTCTGGATTTCCAGCACGGCGATCGGGTCGACGCCCGCAAACGGCTCGTCGAGCAGGATGAAGCTCGGATCGGTTGCGAGCGCGCGCGCGATTTCCACGCGGCGGCGTTCGCCGCCCGAAAGCGAGAGCGCCGGATTGTCGCGCAAGTGCGCGATCTGGAGTTCGTCGAGGAGCGCGTCCGAGCGCGCGGCGATGGTGTCCTTCGAAAGACGCTTGCCGTGCTCGTCGGTCTGCAGTTCCAGCACCGCGCGGATGTTCTCCTCCACGGTGAGCTTGCGGAACACTGACGCTTCCTGCGGCAGATATGAAAGGCCGAGCGCCGCGCGCTTGTGGATCGGCAACAGGCTGATGGACTCGCCGTCGAGGTCGATCTCGCCCGCGTCAAGCGGCACGAGGCCGACGATCATATAGAACGACGTGGTCTTGCCCGCGCCGTTGGGCCCGAGCAGTCCGACCACTTCGCCGCTCTTCACGTCGAGCGAAACGTCCTTGACGACGGTGCGCGAGCCGTAGCGCTTCTTGAGGTTGCGCACGACGAGCGAACTCGTCTTGCCCGCGGCTGGGCGCTGATGGATGGGGGAGACGGTGGCGGTGTTCACTGTTGCGGCGCTCCCTTGAGTGTCGTGGAGGGCGCGAGCGTGGCCGGGCCGCCGGAGAGCGGCTGCGCGCCGCCGTTGCGCGGCGAGAGCATTGCGCGCACGCGGCCCTTCGGATTGCCGGGGCTTGCCACGTCCGAGCCTGACTTCGCGGTGTAGAAGTCGTTCTGGCCGTCATAAGTGATGACGCTGCCGTGGACCGTGTCCATCACCGTCGAGAGGCCCTGCAGGCGGCGTACCGTCGCGCGCGTGGTGAGCGTGGTGAGATCCTGCTTGCCGTCGTAGTCGATGCGCTCGGCGGTGCCGTCGACGTATTCGTCGATGCCTTCGCGCTTCTGGCGGAAGTAGGCGAGGTTGGCTTCGGGCGTGCCCGGCGCCACCGTGCCGGTGGCGTACTGATAGCCCTGCGGGTCTTGCGTGACGACAAGCTTGTCGGCCTTGATCATGATCGTGCCCTTGGTGGCGATCACATGGCCGGTGAAGACGGTCTGTTGCTTCAGATCGTCGTACGTCATGTTGTCCGCTTCGATGTTGAGCGGTTTGTCCTTGTCGGCGCGCTCGGCGTGCGCGGCGGGCGCGATGCACGCGAGCGGCAGCGCGGTCGCAAGCGCGGCCAGCGTCGCGAACGCAGCGCGGCGCCAGCCCTGCGCGTGCGGGCGGCCGGACAAAGGTCGTGGAAGCGAATCGTTCATGCAGTCGTGCCTTGGGTGGACGGCCCGGGGATCAGGACGAGCCGCCGGAATCAGCCGGGGCGATCGCGCCGCGGACATTGCCGAAGAGCTGGATGACCCGGGTGACGTTGTTGTAGTTCATGCCGCTGGTGGCCGTCATGACCGACTGGCCGCGACGAAGTTTAACCGGCTTTTCGGTCAGGATCACATCGTCGTTCACGAGCACGCGGAAATGCTCGGAATCAGCCTGCATGTCGGGGTCGCCCGGGCCGGCAGCGCGCAGGATGCGCGCGTTGTCGTACAGGTCGACGATCGAGGCGTCGCCGTTGACCGTGCCGCGCTTGCCCGTGGCCGTGACCACCGGCTTGCCGGGCTGGAACGCGCGCACCGCGGGCATTGTGAGGTCGCTGTTCGAGTCGTCCTCGTAATGCACCATGTGTTCGGCGGTGAGGCGGTATTGCGTGGAGCCCGACTGGTCGAGTTCGGAGACCGAGAAGTTGTCGGCGAAATAGTCGGGCGTGTGCGTGAGCGGGCGCGGCGCAGCTTCGTTCTCGCGCGGCTTGACGGCCTGAATCAGCCACCACGTGAAGCCGGCGAGCACGGCCACGCAGATCACCGGCACGAGCGAGCTGAGACGAAACTTCTGCTGGTTCATTGGGACTCCGCGCGCGACTCGGCGGCGAGCGGGGCGCCGGGCGAGCAGGCGGCCGCGAGCATGGCGTCGTAATGGCCCTGGGCGCGCAGAATCAGGTCGGTGACTTCGCGCACGGCGCCGTGGCCGCCGATTTTGTCCGTGACCCAGTGAGCGCGCGCGAGCACGTCCGGATGCGCGTTCGCCGGCGCCGCGCCAAAGCCGCACTGGAGCATCACGCCCAAGTCGGGCCAGTCGTCGCCCATGTAGCCGCACTGCTCGCGCGTGACGCCGGTTTCGGCGAGCAGCGCTTCGAACGCGACGCGCTTGTCCTCGACGCCCTGATATAGATGCGTGATGCGCAACTCTTTCGCGCGCACGGCGACGATCTCCGAGCGGCGCCCGGTGATGATGGCCGTGTCGATGCCGGCTTCGCGCAGGAGCTTCGCGCCGTGTCCGTCGAGCGTGTTGAAGCCTTTCATGGTGTCGCCCGCGCCCGTGAACAGCAGGCCGCCGTCGGTCAACACGCCGTCGACGTCGAAAATCATCAAGCGCACGCGCGCGGCACGCGCGTTCGCGTCAAGCCCGGGGGCCGCATTCATCAGATCACCTTCTTGGAGAACAGGTCGTGCATGTTGAGCGCGCCGATGAGCGCGCCTTCGGCGTCCACCACCAGCATCTGATTGATGCGATGGCGCTCCATCAGTTCCACGGCTTGCACCGCGAGCTGGTCGGGGCCGATCGTGCGCGGGCCCTTCGTCATCACCTGGGCGATCGGCAGGTCGCGGAAATCGCCCACGCGTTCGAGCACGCGGCGCAGGTCGCCGTCGGTGAAGATGCCGGCCACGCGGTTTTCTTCATCGACGATGGCGGTCATCCCCATGCGCCTGGCGGTGAGTTGAATGAGAGCGTCGCGCACGGTGGCGGCCATGGGCACCTTCGGGATGGCGTCGCCCGTGCGCATCACGTCGCGCACGTAGGTGAGCAGGCGCCGGCCGAGCGCGCCGCCGGGATGGGAGCGCGCGAAGTCGTCGGCGCCGAAGCCGCGCGCGTCGAGCACCGCGACCGCGAGCGCGTCGGAAAGCGCGAGCGCCGCCGTCGTGCTGGCCGTGGGCGCGAGATTCAGCGGGCAGGCTTCTTTCTCGACGCCGGCGTCCAGATGCACATCGCAGAGTCTGCCGAGCGTGGACTGCGGGCGGTTGCCCGTCATGCCGATGAGCTTCGCGCCGATGCGCTTGACGAGCGGCAGGATGGCAACGAGCTCTTCCGATTCGCCGGAGTTGGACAGGCCGATGAACACGTCGTCGGCGGTCACCATGCCGAGGTCGCCGTGGCTCGCTTCGGCGGGATGCACGAAGAACGCCGGCGTGCCGGTGGAGGCGAGGGTGGCCGCGAGTTTGCGGGCAATGTGGCCCGATTTGCCGATGCCGGAGACGACCACGCGTCCACGGCAACTGAGGATGAGATCGACCGCGCCGACGAAGTTGTCGTCGAGCCGGTCGCGAAGTCCGCGCACGGCGTCGGCTTCGATGTCGAGCACGTCGCGAGCGAGCGTCAGCGCCCGATCGCCATTGATTTTCGCTATCATTCGCGGAGTATAGCAAAGGCGTATGGGCGCCGCGCCGGCGCTCTCAGCGCGAAAGCCCCGGCTTTTACCGCCTTTGCGCCTCCTTTCCGCCGTATCGCAGTACTTCCCTTTAATCCCGATTTGCGCCGATCATGGTCCCGACCGGCGCGGGCAATATTCATTTCGTTTGCATCGCCGGCAACACTAACGACCGAGGACGCTTCACACGATGATTTCCCCGCTGGAAATGACGTTGTTTCTGCTGCTTGCCTCGGTGGTTGGCGTCGTGCTGTTCCGTTATCTGAACTTGCCGCCGATGCTCGGCTATCTCACGGTCGGCATTCTGGTGGGCCCGCAGGCGCTCGGCATCGTGCCGAACACGGCGGGCGCGCAGAATCTGGCCGAGTTCGGCGTCGTGTTCCTGATGTTCTCGATCGGCCTCGAATTCTCGCTCGCGAAGCTGCGCACCATGCGGCGGGCCGTGTTCGGCCTCGGGCTCTCGCAGGTCATGGGTACGATCGCGGTCGCATTGCTGGTCGGGCTCGCGCTCGCGCCGTGGGTGCACATCACCTGGCAGGCCTGCATCGCGCTCGGCGGCGCGCTTGCCATGTCGTCCACGGCCATCGTGAGCAAGATGCTGGCGGAGCGTCTGGAGATCGAGTCCGAGCATGGCCGCAACATTCTCGGCGTGCTGCTGTTCCAGGACCTCGCCGTGGTGCCGCTGCTCATCGTGATCGCGGCGTTCGGCGGTTCGTCGGCATCGCTCGTCGAGTCGCTCGGCATGGCCGCCATCAAGATCGTGCTCGCGCTCGGCATTCTGCTCATCGTCGGGCAGAAGTTCATGACGCGCTGGTTCAATGTGGTCGCGCGGCGCCGCTCGCAGGAGCTGTTCGTGCTCAACGTGCTGCTCGTCACGCTGGGCGCGGCGTTCATCACCGACAAATTCGGCCTTTCGCTCGCGCTCGGGGCGTTCATCGCGGGCATGCTGATCGCCGAGACGCCGTACAAGCATCAGGTGGAAGAGGACATCAAGCCGTTTCGCGACATGCTGCTCGGGCTCTTCTTCGTGACCACGGGCATGCTGCTCAACCCGCACGTGATCTGGCAGCATCCGTTCATGGTGGCCGCGTTCGTGATCGGGCCGGTCGTGCTCAAGGCCGTCACCATCACGGCGCTCACGCGCCTCTTCGGCGCTTCGCCGGGCGTGGCGATGCGCACCGGCCTCGGTCTTGCGCAGGCCGGCGAATTCGGCTTCGTGCTGCTGAACCTCATTCTGGACAAGCATCTCGTCGATCCCACGCTGCTTCAGGCGATTCTCGCCGCGATGCTGCTCTCGATGCTCGCCGCGCCGTTCCTGATCCAGAACGCCGACCGCATTGTGCTGCGCCTGTCGTCGACGGAATGGATGCAGCAGTCGCTGATGATGACGCGCATCGCCACGCAGAGCATCAAGCAGAGCGGCCACGTGATCGTGTGCGGCTACGGCCGTGCGGGGCAGAACCTGGCGCGCATGCTCGAATACGAAGGGCTTTCGTACGTGGCGCTCGACCTCGACCCCGATCGCGTGGCGGCGGCGGCGGCAGCCGGCGAGTCGGTGGTGTTCGGCGATGCGGCGCGGCGCGAGTCGCTGGTGGCGGCGGGCATCCACCGCGCGGCGGCGGTGGCGATCACCTATGCGAACACGCAGTCCGCGCTGCGCGTGCTGCACCACATCCACGAGCTGGAACCGACCTTGCCCGTGATCGTGCGCACCGTGGACGATGCCGATCTCGAGCGTCTGCTCGCGGCCGGCGCGACCGAGGTGATTCCCGAAATCGTCGAAGGCAGCCTGATGCTCGCTTCGCACATGCTCGTGGTGATGGGCGTGCCGATGCGCCGCGTGGTGCGGCGCGTGGAAGAAATGCGCGACGAGCGCTATAGCCTGCTGCGCGGCTACTTCCACGGCACCGACGATGCAGGCGAGGACGGCCACGAGCAGGTGCGGCTACAATCCGTACCGGTTGACGCGCGCGCCGAGGCGGTGGGCCGCACGCTCGCCGATCTGGGGCTGTTCGACCTTGGCGTGGAGGTGACGGCGATCCGCCGGCACGGTATTCGCGGCGTGGAGCCCGACCCGTCGACAAAGCTGCGCGAAGCGGACATCGTCGTGCTGCGCGGCTTGCCCGAGCAACTGGCGCAAGCCGAGGAACTCCTCTCGCGCCATCGCAAGGCGGGCGCCGCTGGCGCGGGCGCGGCAGCCTGAGCGCAGGCCCTGCCATTTGGGCCGCAGAATTGTCGGGGTTCCATCCCGACTGTCAGAAACCGCTAGAACCCGCTTCTCTATTCTTGTCATTACCCGGAGCAATCATGTCCAACGCACCTGCGAACGCGAGCGCCGAAGCCTCACGGTTCGTCAACAGCTTGATCCGCACGGTGCCTGACTGGCCTCAGCCGGGGGTTCAATTCCGCGATATCACGCCGCTCATCGGCCACCCGAAGGGCTTGCGCGTGCTGATCGACCTGTTTGTGGAGCGTTATGTCGATGCGAAGCTCGATTACGTGGCCGGGCTCGACGCGCGCGGCTTCATCATCGGGCCGATTGTTGCGTACGAACTGAACGTGGGCTTCATTCCGATCCGCAAGATCGGCAAGCTGCCGTACAAGACGGTTTCGGAGACCTACAAGCTCGAATACGGCGAATCCACCGTCGAGATTCACGAGGACGCTTGCCGCACGGGTGATCGCGTGGTGATCGTCGACGACCTGATCGCCACGGGCGGCACCATGCTCGCCGGCAAGCTGCTGCTCGAGCGCCTCGGCGCAACGGTGGTGGAGGGCGCAGCGATCATCGACCTGCCGGACCTGGGCGGCTCGAAGCTGCTCACCGAAGCGGGCTTGCCGCTCTTCACCGTGACCGCGTTTGGTGGTCATTAAGTGGTCGCTAAGTGGTCGTTAAGTAGCCGTCAAGTGACCATCAAGCGGCCGCTGAGCTGATCTTGATTCCCCCAATGGACTGAGCCCATGCCCAATTTCGCGCTCTTTCTCGCCACCTCGCTCGCGATCACCTTCGCGCCCGGCCCGGACAACTTGCAAGTGCTCGCGCGCGGCATCTCGCAGGGCCGCGCCGCCGGCCTCGTGGCCGCGCTCGGCTTTGCCGCGGGCGTGACGTTCCACACCACGCTGGCCGCGCTCGGCATTGCCGCCGTGCTGCGCTCGTCGCCGCTCGCGTTCCAGATTCTCAAGCTCGCGGGCGCCGCGTACCTCGTCTGGATCGGCGTGAAGGCGCTCAGGAGTCAAGGGCTCGCCGCGGCGGGCGACCGGCCGCGCCAGCCGCTTTCCACGATTTTTCGCCAGAGCGTGCTCGGCAATGTGATGAATCCGAAGGTGACGCTGTTCTTCGTCGTGTTCCTGCCGCAATTCGTCGATACGCACGGCGCGCAGAACGTCACGCTGCAAATGCTCGAACTCGGTCTCGTGTTCATGGCGCAGACCGTCGTGGTGTTCTCGCTGTTCGGCCTGTGCGCGGGCACCATCGGCGGCTGGCTCAAGCGCCGGCCGCGCGCGGGCGTATGGCTCGACCGCCTCGCGGGAATCACCTTCATCGCCATCGGCATTCGCGTCGCGCTGCGCGACTGATGTTCGCGCACGACGCCCGGAGCTCCACGAGATGACCTTGCCTTGCATTACCGACGCGCGCCGTTTCGACGCGAGTGCGCATCTGCCGTTTTTCTTCGGCGACGAACGCGTGGGCTGGATTCGCCACGGCGACGTCGCGTTGCTCGCACGCTGGCCCGACATCTTCGAGATCGTCGATGCGCGCATTACACTCGCCGCGCAGTTCGATAGCGTGATGGCGCGCAGCGCGGCGCTTACCGCTGTGATCGGCGCGCTGGCCGCCGAAGGCCGCATTCCTGGCTGGCGCAACGAGACTTACGCGATCCGCAATGCTTTCGACGCAGCGCCGCTCGCTTTTATCGAGCGTGCCGCCTCGCGCTTTTTCGGCACGATGACCTACGCGGTGCATTTGAACGGCGTCGTAGAATACGCGGGCTCCGCGTCGCCCCGCGCGCCGCAGTTGTGGATCGCGCGCCGCAGCGAAACCAAGGCGACGGACCCCGGCATGCTGGACAACGTCGTGGCGGGCGGTATCGGCTGGGGCTTCGGCATCGAGGCCACGCTTGCGAAGGAGTGCTGGGAAGAGGCGGGCATTGCCGCCGGGCTTGCCTCGCAGGCGCGGCCGGGGCGTACCGTGCATGTGCTGCAATCGCTGCCCGAGGGCACCCAGGCCGAGCAGATCTTCGTCTACGACCTCGCGCTGCCCGAGGACTTCGTGCCGCACAATCAGGACGGCGAAGTCGGCGAGCACCGCCTCGCGCGCATCGACGAAGCCGCGCGCTGGATCGAGGAGGGCAAGATGACGGTGGACGCTAGCCTCGCGACGCTCGATCTGCTGCTGCGCCGCCAATGGATAGACGAAGACGCGTGCGAGGGCATCGCCGCGATCTTCGAACCGCCGACGCTGTGAAAGGGCGCCGGTTTTTCTGTAAAAGCCCAAAGCCCTTTTGAATCACCAGGTAATTGACGGGAGTAACCAGGGTTATGTCGACCGATCACAGCTTCATTCTCAAACTGTCGTGCGCCGACCGGCCGGGCATCGTGCATGCCGTGTCGGGTTTCCTGTTCGAGCGCGGCAGCAACATTCTCGATTCGGCTCAGTTCGGCGACAGCCATACGGGCGAGTTCTTCATGCGCGTGCACTTTCAGCAAGTGGGCGGCGACCCCGGCCTCGATGGCCTGCGCGCGGCGTTCGCGCCGCTTGCCGATGAATTCGGCATGCGCTGGGAACTGCACGACGCGAACGTGAAGCCGCGCGTGGTCATCATGGTTTCGAAGATCGGCCACTGCCTCAACGATCTGCTGTTCCGCTATCGCACGGGTCAATTGTCCATCGAGATTCCCGCGATCATCTCGAATCACAAGGAGTTCTATCAACTCGCGGCGAGCTACAACATTCCGTTCCATCATTTCCCGCTGCTCGGCGGCAGCGATGCGGACAAGGCCGCGCAGGAAGCGCGCGTGCTCGACGTGGTGAACGGCGAGCGCGCCGACCTCGTGGTGCTCGCGCGCTACATGCAGATTCTCTCGCCGCAGCTGTGCAATGCGCTCGAAGGCCGCGCGATCAATATTCACCATTCGTTCCTGCCGAGCTTCAAGGGCGCGAAGCCTTACTATCAGGCGTTCGATCGCGGCGTGAAGCTGATTGGCGCGACGGCGCACTATGTGACATCCGATCTCGACGAAGGCCCGATCATCGAGCAGGAAGTCGAGCGCGTGGATCACAACATGACGCCGGAACAGCTCACGGCGATCGGCCGCGACGTGGAGTGCGTGACGCTCGCGCGCGCGGTGAAGTGGCATGTCGAACATCGCATCGTGCTCAACGGGCACAAGACGGTGGTGTTCCGGTAATCCGCCGTAGCTTCTAATTTATCGTTGTTGCGACAACTTGCCGTAGCGTGCAACGCGCACGCTACGGATTTTCGAACTACTCTTATTGCTAGCCGGTGTAACCGCATCTTGCGGCTCCCTCCTCAACACCGCTCCACTCCCTCGTACTACTCCTTAAGACCTAGCGGCGGATCGTCTCGTCCTACTTGCGAGTAATAGTCGCCAGCTGCGGTGCTTCCTAATCTTGCTACATCAATCCGACAAGAAAAGGAAACACCATGAAAGCCGCCCCATCCCCACAGGCGGACGCGGTATCGGACAGCCGTGCCTGGCGCGTTCTGGGATCGAGCACCTTTGCGTTCACGATCTGCTTTGCCGTCTGGATGATGTTCGCGATCCTCGGCATTCCGCTCAAGAAGCAACTCAACCTCACCGATACGGAGTTCGGTCTCATCGCCGCAATGCCGGTGCTTACCGGATCGCTCGCCCGCGTGCCGCTCGGCATCTGGACGGACCGCTTTGGCGGCCGCATCGTTTTCTTCCTCACCATGATTGCCACGGTCGTTCCGATCTGGCTCGTGTCGTATGCGACACAACTGTGGCAATTCCTGCTGCTCGGTCTGTTCGTGGGTTTCGCGGGGGCTTCGTTCTCTGTCGGCACGCCCTATGTTGCGCGCTGGTTCCCGAAGTCGCGCCAGGGCTTTGCCATGGGCATCTTCGGCGCGGGCAACTCGGGCGCGGCGCTCAACAAATTCGTCGCGCCAGTGCTGATCGTCGCAGCGGGCTCATGGACCATCGTGCCGAAGGTCTATTCGATTGCGATGCTCGTAACGGCGCTGCTGTTCTGGGTATTTTCGGCCAGCAATCCCGCGCATCGCGTCGCGAGTTCGACCAGCGTGGCGGGCCAGATGCGCGTCCTTACCGACCCGCGCGTGCTGCGCTATTCCCAGTACTACTCAGTGGTGTTCGGCGGCTACGTGGGCCTTTCGCTGTGGATGCCGCAGTACTACGTGAACCAGTATGGTTTCGGCATCGAGCAGGCGGCTTTTCTCGCGGCGTGCTTCTCGCTGCCCGGCGGCGTGCTGCGCGCGATCGGCGGCTGGCTCTCCGACCGCTACGGCGCGTATCGCACCACATGGGCCGTGATGTGGGTCTCGCTCGGCTGCTTCTTCCTGCTGAGCTATCCGCCGACCGACTTCGTGATCCACAGCGCACATGGCCCGCTTAGCCTGCATATCAGCACCGGTCCGGTGTTCTACACGGTGCTCATGTTCATCGTGGGCATTGCGATGGCGGTGGGCAAGGCCTCGGTCTTCAAGTTCATCGGCGACGAGTACACCGAGAACATCGGCGCGGTATCCGGCGTCGTAGGCCTCGCAGGCGGTCTCGCGGGCTTCATCCTGCCGATCCTGTTCGGCCTGCTGGTGGACCTCACCGGCGTTCGCACCACCTGTTTCATGCTGATGTTCGGCGCCACCGTGGTCAGCCTGCTCTTCATGCACTTCTCGTTCCGCCCCGAGGCGGTCGCGCATGGCCGCGCGATGCTGGAGCGCAAGGAGGAAAGCGAGGTCGCCACCCTGAAGGAAACTTCGCATCACTAATGAGACGGACCGGAGCGGCCCAGACCGGTATGGGCCAGACCGAATGATCTAACGCGCCGCGTGGGCGGCGCTTACTGTACGAGCACAATCATGTCCAAATATCTTCTGACCAAGTGGGAGCCCGAGAACGCCAGGTTCTGGGAGACTTCCGGCGAGCAGATCGCCACCCGCAACCTCTGGATCTCGATTCCCGCGCTGATGCTGGCGTTCGTCGTGTGGTCGTTGTGGAGCGTTACGGTCGTCAATCTCGACAAGGGCGGCTTCCACTTCAGCAAGAACGAGCTGTTCTGGCTCACGGCGCTGCCGGCGCTCTCGGGCGCCACGCTGCGCATCTTCTATTCGTTCCTCGTGCCGATTTTCGGCGGCCGCCGCTTCACCGCGATTTCCACGGCGAGTCTGCTGATCCCGGCCGTCGGCATGGGCTTCGCGCTGCGCGACCCGTCCACGTCCTATACGACGTTGCTCGTGCTCGCGCTCCTGTGCGGTTTCGGCGGCGCGAACTTCAGCTCGTCGATGGCGAACATCAGCTTCTTCTTCCCGAAGGCGCGCAAAGGTTTCGCCACGGGACTGAATGCGGGTATCGGCAATCTGGGCGTCTCGGTCGTGCAGTTCATCACGCCCATCGTGATCTCGACGGCAGTGTTCGCGGGCCTGCTCGGCGACGGCCAGACCTATGTGAAGGACGGCGTCGAACACAGCATCTGGCTGCAGAACGCGGGCTTCGTCTGGGTGCCGCTCATCATCGTGTCGTCGCTTGCCGCATGGTTCGGCATGAACGACATCGCCGATGCGAAAGCATCGTTCAGCGAACAGGCCGTGATTTTCCGCCGCGCGCACAACTGGATCATGTGCTTTCTCTATGTGGGCACGTTCGGTTCGTTCATCGGCTTCTCGGCGGGACTCGCACTGCTGACGAAGGCTGAATTCCCCGCGATCAATCCGACCGCCTGGGCGTTCCTCGGGCCGCTCGCCGGCGCGCTCACGCGTCCGGTCGGCGGCTGGATCTCGGACAAGATGGGCGGCGCGCGCGTGACGCTCTGGACCTTCGTGGCGATGATCGCGGCCGTGGTGGGCGTGATCGCGTTCCTTCCGGGCGGTGCACTGGGTGGCGCAGAAGGCAGCTTCGCGGGCTTCCTCGCGATGTTCGTGGTGCTGTTCGCACTAACCGGCATCGGCAACGGCTCGACCTTCCGCATGATTCCCGTGATCTTCCTCACGCAGCATCAGCGCGCAGCCGAGGGCAAGGGCGCGCCGGCGAAACACAGCGCGCTTGCGGAAGCGAGCAAGGAATCGGCGGCGGTGCTCGGCTTCGCGGGTGCAATGGGCGCGTACGGCGGCTTTTTCATCCCGAAGAGCTTCGGCACCTCGCTCGATATGACCGGCTCGCCTGTGATGGCGCTCTGGTGCTTCATCGGCTTCTATGTCGTGTGCGCGCTCGTGACGTGGTGCTTCTACGCACGCCGCAATGCCTCGATGCCGTGCTGAGGCCACCGGCCGAACTAGTCCTTCAGGAGTAGTGGAGCGCGAGGGGCCTACTTCCGATGCGCCACGCGCACTCTCCCCCTGATGAATGGGCAGGCAAGTGCCTGCCCGGCATACTCAAAAAGTGATTTTCGAAAACCGACGGCCCGCTGGTAGTACGCGAACGGCACGCACAAAAGGTGCAGGCGGCGCGAAACAGCAGGCGCAGTCGATGACAAAACATCAGCAGTCCCGGAGCATCGTATGAGTTACTTTCTGGACCGGTTGAAGTTCATGTCGCGTGTGAAGTCGACCTTCTCGAAGGGTCACGGCGCGGTGGTGAACGAAGACCGCAAGTGGGAAGACGGCTATCGCAGCCGCTGGCAGCACGACAAGATTGTGCGCTCGACCCACGGCGTAAACTGCACGGGTTCGTGCTCGTGGAAGGTCTACGTGAAGAACGGCTTGATCACGTGGGAAACGCAGCAGACCGACTACCCGCGCACACGCGCCGATTTGCCCAATCATGAACCGCGCGGGTGTCCGCGTGGCGCCTCGTACAGCTGGTACGTCTATTCGGCGCAGCGCGTGAAATATCCGATGATTCGCGGCCGCCTGATGGACATGTGGCGCGATGCGCGCCGCACGCTCGATCCGGTCAAGGCCTGGGCCTCGATCGTCGAAAATCCCGAGAAGGCGGCGCGCTACAAGCGTGCGCGCGGCCAGGGCGGCTTCGTGCGCGCCGACTGGGATACGGCCACCGAAATGATTGCGGCGGCCAACGCCTACACCGTGGGCGAGTACGGCCCGGACCGCGTGATCGGCTTCTCGCCGATTCCCGCCATGTCGATGGTCTCGTACGCGGCGGGTGCGCGCTACCTGAGCCTGATCGGCGGCGCGTGTCTTTCGTTCTACGACTGGTATTGCGATTTGCCGCCGTCCTCGCCGCAGATCTGGGGCGAACAGACCGACGTGCCCGAATCGGCCGACTGGTACAACTCGACGTATTTGATGGTGTGGGGTTCGAACGTACCGCAAACGCGCACGCCCGACGCCCACTTCTACACCGAGGTTCGCTACAAGGGCACCAAGACGGTGGCGGTCTCGTCGGACTTCGGCGAGATGGTGAAGTTCGGCGACATCTGGCTCGCGCCGAAGCAGGGCACCGACGCGGCGCTCGCGCTCGCGATGGGTCATGTGGTGCTCAAGGAATTCCACGCAAGCGGCAAATCCGCGTATTTCCGCGATTATGTGAAGCAGTACACCGACATGCCGCTGCTCGTCACACTCGCCGAGCGTGACGGCGCCGTGGTGCCGGACCAGTTCCTGCGCGCCTCGCAGCTCACCGGCAATCTCGACGAAGCGAACAACCCGCAATGGAAGACGCTGGCGATCGACGCGGCCACGGGCGACATCGTCGCGCCGAACGGCTCGATCGGCTTCCGCTGGGGCGAGGGCGAGCACGATGGCGGCAAGAAGGTGGGCCGCTGGAACCTCGAAATGAAGGATGGAGGCAGCGGCCGCGAGATCGATCCGCGTCTCTCGCTGATCGATCAGCATGACGAAGTGGTGGAAGTGAGCCTCCCGTACTTCGGCGGCGAGCACGGTGCGCTGCTCGCGCGCCGTGTGCCCGCGAAGCGCGTGGCGCTCGCGGACGGCACGAGCGCACTGGTTGCGACCGTATACGACCTGCAGATGGCCAACTATGGCGTCGACCAGGGCCTCGGCGGCCCGAACGTGGCGTCCTCCTACGATGACGACGTGCCCTGCACGCCCGCATGGCAGGAGAAGCACACCACGGTGCCGCGCAAGCTCGTGATCCAGGTGGCGCGCGAATTTGCAGACAACGCCGACCGCACGCATGGCAAGAGCATGGTGATCGTGGGCGCGGCCCTCAATCACTGGTATCACAACGACATGATCTACCGCGGCATCATCAATCTGCTGATGATGTGCGGCTGTATCGGCCAAAGCGGCGGCGGCTGGGCGCACTACGTGGGCCAGGAAAAGCTGCGTCCGCAATTCGGCTGGGCGCCGCTCGCGTTCGCGCTCGACTGGCAGCGCCCGCCGCGCCAGATGAACGGCACGTCGTTCTTCTACAACCACACGAGCCAGTGGCGTCACGAGAAAGTCGGGATCGACGAGATCCTCGGGCCGGGCGCCGACCGCAAGCGTTATCAGAACCTCTCGATGCTCGACCTCAACGCGAAGTCCGAGCGCATGGGCTGGCTGCCTTCGGCGCCGCAACTGGGCGCAAACCCGCTCGACGTGGTGGACGCCGCGAAGCGCGCAGGCGTGCCGCCGGTGCAGTACACCGTCGAGAAACTGAAGTCAGGCGAACTGAACTTCGCCTGCGACGACCCCGACAATCCCGTGAACTTCCCGCGCAACATGTTCGTGTGGCGCTCGAATATTCTCGGCAGCTCGGGCAAGGGCCACGAGTACTTCCTGAAGTATTTGCTTGGCACGCAGAACGCGCTGTTCGGCGACGAAGCCGACGAGATCAAGCCGTCCGAAGTGAAGGTGCGCGAGGCGGCCGAGGGCAAGCTCGATCTGCTCACGGTGCTCGATTTCCGCATGAGCACCACGTGCCTGTACGGCGACATCGTGCTGCCGACGGCCACGTTCTACGAAAAGGACGACCTCAACACGTCCGACATGCACCCGTTCATCCATCCGCTTTCCGAGGCCGTGCAGCCGCTGTGGGAAAGCAAGACCGACTGGGAGATCTACAAGGCGATCGCGAAGAAGTTCTCGGAGATCGGCGGCGAACACCTCGGCACGCGTACCGACCTCGTCTGCACGCCGCTCATGCACGACACGCCGGGCGAACTCGGCCAGGCGTTCGAGCCGAAGGACTGGCGCCACGGCGAATGCGATTTGATTCCGGGCAAGACCGCGCCGTCGATGACGGTGGTGGAGCGCGACTATCGCGAGATCTATAACAAGTTCACCTCGGTCGGGCCGCTGCTCGACAAGCTAGGCAACGGCGGCAAGGGCATCAACTGGAACACCCAGCATGAAGTGGGCGAACTCGCTCACCTCACGGGCACCCATGGCGATGCGCGCTCAGGCGTGACGGCAGGACGCCCGCGCCTCGAGACCGCCATCGACGCCGCCGAGATGATTCTCACCTTCGCGCCCGAAACCAACGGCCACGTCGCGGTGAAGGCGTGGGACGCGCTTTCGAAGATCACGGGCCGCGACCATACGCATCTGGCCGAAGGCCGCGAGCACGACAAGATCCGCTTTCGCGACGTGCAGGCGCAGCCGCGCAAGATCATCTCCGCACCCACGTGGTCGGGGCTCGAATCGGAAGAGGTGAGCTACAACGCCGGCTACACGAACGTGCATGAGCTGATTCCATGGCGCACGCTCACGGGCCGCCAGCAGTTCTATCAGGATCACCGCTGGATGCTCGATTTCGGCGAAGGCTTCTGCAACTACAAGCCGGCCATCGACACAAAGACGATTGCGCCGATGCTCGGCGCGAAGCCCAACGGCGAAAGCGAGCTGGTGCTGAACTGGATCACGCCACACCAGAAGTGGGGCATCCACTCCACCTACACGGACAACCTGCGCATGCTCACGCTCTCGCGCGGCGGCCCGCATGTGTGGGTCTCGGAGGTCGAGGCGAAGGAAGCGGGTCTCGTCGATAACGACTGGGTCGAAGTGTTCAACGTGAACGGCACGCTCACTGCGCGCGTCGTGGTGAGCCAGCGCGTGCCGCGCGGCATGTGCCTCATGTATCACGCCCAGGAAAAGATCATCAACGTGCCTGGCGCGGAAACGAGCGGCAAGCGCGGCGGCATTCACAACTCGGTCACGCGCACGGTGCTCAAGCCCACGCACATGATCGGCGGTTACGCGCAGTTGGCATACGGCTTCAATTACTACGGCACGGTCGGCAGCAATCGCGACGAATACGTGATCGTTCGCAAGATGAAGAAGGTCGAGTGGCTCGAAGGCCCGATGAAGGAAGGAGCAGCATCATGAAAATCCGCGCTCAGGTGGCGATGGTCCTGAATCTGGACAAGTGCATCGGCTGCCATACGTGCTCCGTCACGTGCAAGAACGTGTGGACCTCGCGCGACGGCGTCGAGTACGCGTGGTTCAACAACGTCGAGACGAAGCCCGGCATCGGTTATCCGAAGGAATGGGAAAACCAGGAGAAGTGGAAGGGTGGCTGGGTGCGCAACCCGAATGGCAAGCTCGAGCCGCGCCAGGGGCCCAAGCTCAAGGTGCTGGCCAACCTCTTCGCCAACCCGAATCTGCCGGCCATCGACGACTACTACGAGCCGTTCACCTACGACTACGAGCATCTGCAAAAGGCGGGTCTCTCGGAGACGCCGCCCACGGCGCGCCCTGTCTCGGTGATCACCGGCAAGAAGATGGACAAGATCCATTGGGGTCCTAACTGGGAAGACGACCTCGGCGGCGAGTTCGAATCGCGCAGCCGCGACCAGCTCTTCGAGAATGTGCAGAAGGAGATGTACTCGAGCTTCGAGAACACCTTCATGATGTATCTGCCGCGTCTGTGCGAGCACTGCCTGAACCCGGCGTGCGTGGCGTCGTGCCCTTCGGGCTCGGTCTACAAGCGCGAGGACGACGGCATCGTGCTCGTCGACCAGGACAAGTGCCGCGGCTGGCGCATGTGCATCTCGGGCTGCCCGTACAAGAAGATGTATTTCAACTGGAAGAGCGGCAAGGCCGAGAAGTGCATCTTCTGCTATCCGCGCATCGAAGCCGGTCAGCCGACGGTGTGCTCGGAAACCTGCGTGGGCCGCATCCGCTATCTGGGCGTGATGCTCTACGACGCGGATCGCATTGGCGAGGCCGCTGCCGTCGAGTCGACCCAGGACCTGTACGCGTCGCAACTCGACGTGTTCCTCGATCCGCACGATCCGGATATCCAGGCCGAGGCGCTGCGCCAGGGCGTGCCGCAAAGCTGGCTCGATGCGGCCGTGAAGTCGCCCGTGTACCGCATGGCGGTCGAGTGGAAGATCGCGTTCCCGCTGCACCCCGAGTACCGCACGCTGCCGATGGTCTGGTACGTGCCGCCGCTCTCGCCGATCCAGTCGGCCGCGGACGCGGGTCATATCGGCATGGACGGCGTGATTCCCGATGTGGCGAGCCTGCGCATTCCCATGCGCTATCTCGCGAACCTGCTCACTGCGGGCGACGAGAAGCCCGTGATATCGGCGCTCAACCGCATGCTTACGATGCGCGCGTACAAGCGTACGCAGTCGGTGGACGGCGTGAACGACAACGCGCTGCTCAAGCGCGCGGGCCTCACCGCCGAACAGGTCGAGGACATGTACCGCACCATGGCGATCGCGAACTACGAGGACCGCTTCGTGGTGCCGTCGTCGCACAAGGAAATGGTTGAGGACTCGTTCAATGAGAAGGGCAGTTGCGGCTTCTCGTTCGGCAACGGGTGCTCAGGCGGCGTTTCGGATGGCTCGCTCTTCGGCACGAAGCACGAGGGCAGCGTGGTGTTCGCCGATATGCCGAAGTCGCGCCGCAAGGCTACGTCGGAAAGCTGAGGAGGACACCATCATGTCGATCTATTCCGTTCTCTCCGCGCTGCTCGACTATCCCGAGCAGCCCCTGCTCGATGCGCTCGACGAAATCGAGGGCGTGCTCGCCACCTCGCCGCACGGGTCGTTCGCCGCGCGCGAACTCGCGCCGCTCATTGCGGCGCTGCGCGAGCGCTCGCTCACGGAGTCGCAGGAAATCTATGTAGCGACGTTCGATCGCAATCCGCGCCACTCGCTCCATCTGTTCGAGCACGTGCACGGCGAAAGCCGCGCGCGTGGCCAGGCGATGGTCGATCTGCTCGACGAATATCGCAGCTTCGGCCTCGATGTCACTGCCAGCGAGTTGCCCGATTACGTGCCGCTCTTTCTCGAAGTGCTCGGCCTGATCAGCGACGAAGAAGCCAGCGCGCTGCTCGGCGAGGCGATTCACGTGCTCGCCGCGCTCGGCAAGCAGCTCGAGCGCGACGAGAGCCCCTACGCCGCCATCTTCGCCGTGCTGTGCGAGATGAGCGTGGTCGAGCCGCTGCCGATCACCGGCGCGCCGATACGCGACATGGACGAAGCGCTCGAGCGCTTCGGCACGGGCGCCGACGGCGTCGAGCCCCTCCTGCAGCCGTTCGGCGCTGGTGCCGCGAACGCGCCGCAGATTGTCCAGTTCCACCCGCGCGCGGCGCATGCAGCTTCGTCCGCCATGCCCGGTCGCACAAAGGAAATGCAATGAACATGTTCAACCAGTTTCTGTTCGGCATCTATCCGTACATCGCCGCATCGGTCTTCCTGTTCGGCTCGCTCGCGCGCTTCGAGCGCGAGCAGTACACGTGGAAGGCCGACAGTTCGCAATTGCTCTATCGCGGGCAACTGCGTCTCGGCAATATCCTCTTTCACATCGGCATTCTCGGGCTCTTCGCCGGGCACCTCGTGGGCCTGCTCACGCCTGTCGCGGTCTGGGACTGGCTCGGCGTGCCGCATGAGGCCAAGCAGCTCGTGGCGATGGTCGCCGGCGGCGTGATGGGCACGATGTGTCTCGCGGGTCTCGCGATCCTGCTGCACCGCCGCTTCACGAACGCGCGCATTTCGGCGGTCACGCGCTTCGGCGACAAGGTGCTGCTGCTGTGGATCCTCGTCACGCTGCTGCTCGGGCTCACGACGATCGGCGCATCGGCGAGCCATATGGATGGTGCCATGATGGTGCGCTTCATGAACTGGGCGCAGCACATCGTCACGTTCCGTGGCGACGCCGCGAGCTACGTGGTCGACGCGCCGCTTGTGTTCCGCCTGCATCTGTTCATGGGCATGACGCTGTTCGTGATCTTCCCGTTCACGCGTCTCGTGCACGTGTGGAGCGGGCTGGCTTCGGTCACCTATTTGTCGCGCGCATGGCAGCTCGTGCGCAGCCGCTAGGCATGCGCCTGAGGCGCGCCGCCGGCCTGGCTCGCCTGTCTTCATTGCGACGTTGTTGAAGTTGCCGAAGTCGCTGAAGTTGCCGTAGTTGCCGTAGTTGCCGTAGTTGCCTCTGGGCGGCCGTGGGGATCGGCCGTTCTTTTGCGGGGAGCAAGCGATACGTGAGCTCCCTTTTTTTATGCTTTTTTATGCCTTTTCACCGAACACCCGGATGGCACGCCATCGCGAACTGGCGCATAGTGTCGCAGTCCACGGCTAATCCGGCCGCCGGTCGTGCTGTTTGCGATACGTCAACCGATAATGAGGCATACCGGCGCCCGCGCGCCGCACTTCGTTCTCCGTGTCTTTTATGGCGATGACCCGTTCTCCCGATTCCGGCGCCCGCTCCGGGCCGCATCTGGCGGCTGCCGGAGCCGCTATTTCAGGCGCTCAGTCAGCCGCTACTTCAGCCGCTACTTCAGCCGCTCAGTCAGCCGCTCAGTCAGCCGCTCAGTCAGCCGCTCAGTCAGCCGCTACTTCAGGCTCCACATCGGCCGCCACTTCAGCCGGCTCGCTGGCGCCCTTCCGCCGCCGCCTGTCCACGCGCATCGTTGTGCTCTCCACGGTCGTGCTCGCGATCGTGCTCACGATGATCGGCGGCACGCTCTGGCTCTCGTGGCAGCTCGAAGGCGCGGGCGCCGCGATCAACGACGCGGGCAGCCTGCGCATGCGCGCGAATGCGGTGGCCATCGAACTGTGGGAAAGCCGCCAGGGCAGGCCTTCGCGACTCGATGCGCAGATCGGCCAGCTCAACGAAACCCTGCGCCAACTGCACGAAGGCAACGCGGCTCGCCCGCTATTCCTGCCCGACGATGTGCTGATTCGCCGCCAATTCGACCGGGTTGCCACGTCGTGGCACGAACGGCTCGAGCCGGCCGTGCAGCGCGACCGCGTTCTGGGCTTGGGTGCGCCGTCTGCGTATCTTGCGCTGCTGCCCGGCTTCGTCGATGACGCCAATCGGCTAGTCGTGCTGATCGAGCGCGAGAACGCGCGCAAGACAGCGTGGCTGCGCACTTCGCAGATCGCCCTCGCGGCGCTCTCGTGCGTGGGCACCGTGGCGATCGTCTATCTGCTTTACCTGTGGTTCGTGGTGCCCGTGCAGCGCCTGCAGGACGGGCTCGCGCGCATCGAGGCGCAGGAGTTCGATACGCGTTTGCCCGTCGATACGCGCGACGAATTCGGCCATCTCGCGCAGGGGTTCAACCAGATGGTCGCCGAGCTGCAAGCGCTGTATCAGGACCTCGCCGCGCGCGTGGACGTGAAGACCGCGCAACTGGCAGCGCAGAATCGCGAGCTGCGCATCCTGTACGAAATGGCGGCCTTCCTCAATACGCCGGGGCCGATGGAGCCGCTGTGCCGCGATTTCCTCACGCGCCTGATGCGCGAGTTCGAGGCCGATGGCGGGACGGTGCGCATCGCCTCCGGCGATGAAGACAATCTGCATCTGCTGGTCGCCGAAGGCCTGCCGGAGGACATCGTGCGCGCCGAGCAATGCATGCCCGCGCAAGACTGCGCATGCGGGGCCGCGTCGGCGGAAGAGCCGGTGGTGGTCGATCTGCGCAACCTCGTTGCCGGCGCGGGCGCCAAGGGGCGCATGCCCGCCATGAGCGACGCCGAGCGCGAGCATGCGCAGCATTGCTTGCGCGCGGGTTTCGCGAGCGTCGCGGTATTCGGCATCGTTTCGCAGAGCGAGCCGCTCGGAACGTTCTCGCTGCACTTTCGGCGCGAGCGCGAGATGCCACCCTCGGAAGTTCAGCTGCTGCAAACGCTCGGCCGCCATCTCGGCGTGGCGCTGAAGAACCGGCGCCTCGCGGCGCTCGCGCGCCAGCTCGCGGTTTCGGAGGAGCGCAATCTCGTCGCCCAGGGGCTGCACGACAGCATTGCGCAGGGGCTGAGCTTTCTGAAGATGCAGGTGCACCTGCTCGATGGCGCGGTGGCCGACGGCAACCTCGACGAAGCGCGCGAGATCGTGCCGCTGCTCGCGGGCGGCGTGAAGGAGAGCTACGACGACGTGCGCGAGCTGCTGCTGAACTTCCGCTCGAAGCTCGAGTCGGGCGCGCTGCGGCCCGCGGTGGACGACACGGTGGCGCGCTTTCGGCGCCAGTCCGACGCCGAGCTGACCCTCGATTATCGCGACGAGGGCGGCCCGTCGCTGCCGGCCGATCAGCAACTCCAGGTCCTGTTCGTGCTACAGGAGGCGCTGTCGAACATCCGCAAGCATGCCGAGGCGCAGCACGTGCATGTGAGTGTGGTCAACCGGCGCGACTTCCGTCTCACCATCGAAGATGATGGCGTAGGCTACGATCCTGCCGACATTGCCGCGCGCGGCGAGGCCCATGTCGGTTTCCATATCATGCGCGAGCGCGCCAAGCGTCTCGCGGGAACGCTCACGCTCGACAGCGCGCCGGGGCGCGGCTCGCGCGTGGAACTCGTGCTGCCGGCCGCGAGCCGCAAGGCGGCTTGATTCGCTTTATTCGTTTTATTCGCTCGATCCACCCGAGGCACTGGGCTTCGCGCCACCACAGACCGAATCGCCACGATCCGAATTTCAGGCCATGACCATCCGCATTCTGCTCATCGACGACCACACGCTTTTTCGCTCGGGCGTGAGCGCGCTCTTGCAACGCCAGCCAGACCTCGAAGTGGTGGGGGAAGCCTCGGACGGCGTCGAGGGCATAAAACGCGCGCAGCAGCACGAGCCCGACGTGATCTTGCTAGATCTGAACATGCCCGGCCTCTCGGGGCTCGAAACGCTGCAATTGCTGGTGCAGGACCTGCCCGATGCCGCCGTTGTCATGCTGACCGTCTCGGAGGAAGCCGACGAGCTCACCGCGGCGATGCGCGCGGGCGCGAGCGGCTTCCTGCTCAAGAGCATCGATGCCGACGCGCTGGTTGCGGCCATCCGCAAGGCGGCCGCCGGCCAGCCGGTGATCACCGAGCACATGACCGCGAAGCTCGTCGAGCAGATGCGCAAGCCGGCGGCGGCGCCGAGCTCGCCCAGCGCGCCGCGCACGAGCGGCGAGACGCTCACCGCGCGCGAGCGCGACATCGTGCGCGAGCTCGCGCGCGGCGCAAGCAACAAGGAGATCGCGCGCACGCTCGATCTGGCCGAAAGCACGGTGAAGATTCACGTGCGCAACATCCTGCGCAAGCTGAATCTCACGAGCCGTGTGCAGGTGGCCGTCTATGCGGTGGGACAGGAGGGCATGGCGGACGGCATGGGCGAGCCGCGCGAGAGATGAGGCGGCGCATGCCGCCTTGCCGGATGCCAAGGGCTCAGACGAGCCGCAGATAGATCAGCTCGCGCTTGATATAGGCGTAGAAGATGGGCGCGGCAATCACGCCCTGGATGCCGAACGCGGCTTCCATCACGAGCATCGCGACCAGCAGCTCCCACGTGCGTGCCTCGATCTGGCCGCCCACGATGCGCGCGTTCAGGAAGTATTCGAGCTTGTGAATCACGATCAGGAACGCGAGCGCCGTGACGGCCGCGGGCAGGCTCACGGTGAGCGCGATCGCGACGATCAGCGTGTTCGAGATCAGGTTGCCGATCACGGGCAGCAAGCCGACCACGAAGGTCACCACGACGAGCATTTTCGCGAGCGGCAGCGGCGCGTGAAAGAGCGGCAGCACGAGCAGCAGGAAGAGCCCGGTGAACACCGTGTTGATGGCCGAGATCTTCACCTGGGCGAACACGATGCGGCGGAACGCATCGGCGAAGCGCGCCACGCGCGTGACGAAGGCGGTCGAGAGCGGCAGCCGCGTGGCATTCTTCTGCGCGCCGATGGCGACAATCGCGCCGATGATCATGCCGATCACGATATGCCCGAAGATGCGCGCGGCGTTCTTGCCGCCCTGGCCGAGCTGGGTGGCGTGCTCGTGCATGAGCGCGATGGCCTTGAGCTTCATCTGGGTGACATCCACGGGCAGATAGGCCGCGATGGCGTCGGGAATCCGCGCGCGCGCCTGGTCCACGAACGTCATCATTTGCGCCATCACCTTCTGGACGCTCGGCACGTCGTTTTCGAACTGTTCGATGACGCCCACGGTGATGCCCGTGAGCACGCCCACGATCACAATGGAAACCAGCACGACCGAGAGCCAGCGCGCGCGCTGGCTCGACATGCGCCGCTCGATCAGCGGCGCGATGGTGTGCACGAGCTGGAAGACGAGCATCCCCGCGAGCAGCGCGCCAAGCAGATTCAGATGCAGCACCGCCCACAAGCCGGCGAGCGCGGCCACATAGCTGCCGATTTCCACCGCCGAGAGTTTCGGCAGGCTCATGTCGCTCGTGAGCCTGACCGGTCTTGGCCGCAGGTCGCGCACCTGTTTATCGTCGGTCGCTTCGTTGCGCTTGACCATGTTGGGTGTATTCCGTCTTCAGACCGCGGGGACGCCAGCGCCCCCGCCCTGTTGTTGCTACAGCCGGGGTTGCGGCGGCCATGGCCGCCGCAACCTTTTCTAGTGCTTATTTCCCCGAAGCCGCGTCGAGCGCGGCCACCTGGCGCTTGAGCAGCGGCGCGAGATAGCGGCCCGTGAAGCTTGCCTTGGCCTTCGCGACCTGCTCGGGCGTGCCTTGGGCCACGATCTGGCCGCCGCCCGCACCGCCTTCGGGGCCCATGTCGACGATCCAGTCGGCGGTTTTGATGACATCGAGATTATGCTCGATGATCACCACCGTATTGCCCTGGTCGCGAAGCCGGTGGATCACCTCCAACAGCAGTGCGATGTCGTGAAAGTGCAGGCCCGTGGTCGGCTCGTCGAGTATATACAGCGTGCGGCCCGTATCGCGCTTCGAGAGCTCCAGCGAGAGCTTCACGCGCTGCGCTTCGCCGCCCGACAGCGTGGTGGCCGACTGGCCGAGACGGATATAGCCAAGGCCCACGTCGAGCAGCGTCTTGAGCTTGCGCGCCACGACCGGCACGGCCTTGAAAAACTCGTAGGCCGCTTCGACAGTCATGTCGAGCACTTCGCTGATGTTCCGTCCCTTATACTGGATCTCCAGCGTTTCGCGGTTGTAGCGCTTGCCATGGCAGACGTCGCAGGGCACGTAGACATCGGGCAGGAAGTGCATTTCCACCTTGAGCACGCCGTCGCCCTGGCAGCTTTCGCAGCGGCCGCCCTTCACGTTGAACGAGAAGCGTCCCGACTCGTAGCCGCGCTCCTTGGCTGCCGGCACGCCTGCGAACAGCTCGCGGATGGGCGTGAAAAGGCCCGTGTAGGTGGCCGGATTCGAGCGCGGCGTGCGGCCGATCGGCGACTGGTCGACGCTGATGACCTTGTCGAAATGCTCGAGCCCTTCGATGGCCTCGAACGGCGCGGGTTGCGCCGACGACCCGTACAGATGCTGCGACACCGCGTGATAGAGCGTGTCGTTGATCAGCGTGGACTTGCCCGAGCCCGAGACGCCCGTCACGCAGGTGAGCAGACCCACCGGCAGGTCGAGCGTCACGCGCTTGAGGTTATTGCCGTAGGCTTCGACGATGCGCAGGCGCCGCTCGCCGGGTTCGATGCGCTCGTCGGGGTAGTCGATGCGGCGCGCGCCCGAGAGGTACTGGCCGGTCATCGAGGCCGGGTCGTTCTCCACTTCCTTGGGCGTGCCTTCGGCGATCACCATGCCGCCGTGCTCGCCGGCGCCCGGGCCCATGTCGACCACGTAGTCGGCCATGCGGATCATGTCCTCGTCGTGCTCGACGACGATCACCGAATTGCCGAGGTCGCGCAGGTGCTTGAGCGTGGAGATGAGGCGGTCGTTGTCGCGCTGATGCAGGCCGATGGACGGCTCGTCGAGCACGTACATCACGCCTGTGAGACCCGAGCCGATCTGCGAGGCGAGGCGGATGCGCTGCGCCTCGCCGCCCGAGAGCGTTTCCGCGCTGCGTTCTAGCGAGAGATAGTCGAGGCCCACGTTATTGAGGAACATCAGGCGCGCGACGATCTCCTTGACCACTTTGTCGGCGATCTCGCGCTTGGCGCCTTCGAGGCGCAGCGTCTGGAAGTAGCCGAGCGTGTCGCGCAGCGGCCAGCCGCTCACCTCGTAGATCGCGCGTGCGTCCTCATTGGAGCCCGCATTGGAACCAATACGCACGAAGCGCGCCTCGCGGCGCAGGCGCGTGCCTTCGCAGTGCGGGCAGGCCTGGTTGTTCTGGTATTTCGCCAGTTCTTCGCGCACCGCGGACGAATCGGTCTCGCGGTAGCGGCGCTCCAGATTCGGGATGATCCCTTCGAATACGTGCTCGCGCACCGAAGTGCGGCCGCGCTCGTTGATGTACGAGAACGGGATTTCCTGCTTGCCCGAACCGTAGAGCAGGACCTTGCGCACCTTTTCGGGCAGGTCCTCGAACGCGGCGTCGATGTCGAAATCGTAGAACACCGCGAGGCTTTGCAGCATCTGGAAGTAGAACTGATTGCGCCGGTCCCAGCCCTTCACGGCGCCCGCGGCGAGCGAGAGCGACGGATGCGCGACCACGCGCTTCGGATCGAAGAACGTGATCTGGCCAAGGCCGTCGCATTCGGGGCAGGCGCCCATCGGGTTGTTGAACGAGAAGAGGCGCGGCTCCAGTTCCGGCAGCGAATACGAGCAGATCGGGCAGGCGAACTTCGAGCTGAACAGATGCTCGCGGTGGGTGTCCATTTCGAGCGCGATGGCGCGGCCGTCAGCGAGGCGCAGCGCCGTTTCGAACGACTCCGCGAGACGCTGCTTCATGTCGGGGCGCACCTTCAGGCGGTCGACCACCACGTCGATGGTGTGGCGCTCGCTCTTCTTGAGCTTGGGCAGCGACTCGACTTCGTAGATTTTCGCCTCGCCTTCGTTGGCGGTGCCGCCGCCCGAGCGCACGCGAAAGCGCACGAAGCCCTGCGCCTGCATGTCGTCGAAGAGCTCGGCGTGCTCGCCCTTGCGGTCGGCGACCACGGGCGCGAGGATCATCAGTTTGGTCTCTTCGGGCAGCGCGAGTGCGGCGTCCACCATCTGCGAGACGCTTTGCGCCTCCAGCGGGATCTCGTGATCCGGGCAGTAGGGCGTGCCGATGCGCGCGTACAGCAGACGCAGATAGTCGTGGATCTCGGTGACCGTGCCCACCGTGGAGCGGGGATTGTGCGAGGTGGCCTTCTGCTCGATGGAAATCGCCGGCGACAAACCCTCGATCAGGTCGACGTCGGGCTTCTCCATCAGTTGCAGGAACTGGCGCGCGTAGGCCGAAAGGCTTTCCACGTAGCGCCGCTGGCCTTCCGCGTAGAGCGTGTCGAACGCCAGCGACGACTTGCCCGAGCCCGAAAGCCCGGTGATCACCACGAGCTTGTGGCGCGGCAGGTCCAGATTGACGTTCTTCAGGTTGTGGGTTCGGGCCCCACGGATACGGATTTGTTCCATGAACCTGCGGGAGAGAGGGAGGCTAAACCTGCTACTATAACGACTTTTCCAGACCGCCGTTACGGCTTGCTGAAGGTCTTTGAAAGGATCCCGGATGGCCGCAGCGAGGCTGCGCGAGGGGCGCCGAAAGAAGATCGACACGAGCAGCCGGGGATCGTTTCAGGCGTGGGGCCAACGTAAGAGCTTTGCATGGGACAGGAGTAAGCGCTAAAGCGCGAACTTCTGTCGACAGCTGAAGCGCGAACTCTGGCCGATATGGCGACATGGGGGCTGCCCGTATCGCTGTCGTCCCTGCAAGGCCGCCACGGCCGCAATGACAACGCCGCGAAGCTCGCCCGATGCCCGCTTCGCCAGCCCCCAAGGCCAGAAAACGCGCGCGCAGCGGCGGCCCAATCAAAAAACGCTCCGATGTCCTCCAATTCACCCGCTACTTCTTCACGCATGAGCGCGCCGGAACGACGCGCGACCGTGTCGCTCGCCGCGATCTTCGCGTTGCGCATGCTCGGCCTCTTCATGATCATGCCGGTATTTTCGGTCTACGCGAAAACCATCCCCGGCGGCGACAACGTGCTGCTCGTCGGCATTGCGCTCGGGGCCTACGGCGTCACGCAATCGCTCCTGTACATCTTTTATGGCTGGCTTTCGGACAGGATGGGCCGCAAGCCTGTGATCGTCATCGGCCTCGTGATCTTCGCCATCGGCAGCTTCGTGGCGGCTTTCGCGCACGACATCACGTGGATCATCGTCGGCCGGGTGATCCAGGGCATGGGCGCGATTTCCTCGGCCGTGCTCGCGTTCATCGCCGACCTCACCGCCGAAGAGCACCGCACCAAGGCCATGGCGATGGTGGGCGGCTCGATCGGCATGTCCTTCGCGGTGGCGATCGTGGGCGCGCCCATCGTGTTCCACTGGGTGGGCATGAGCGGCCTGTTCGCGCTGGTGGGCGTGTTCTCGATTCTCGCCGTGGGCGTCGTGCTGTGGATCGTGCCCGATGCGCCCAAACCCGTGCACGTGCGCGCGCCATTCGCCGAAGTCCTGCACAACGTGGAGTTGCTGCGCCTGAATTTCGGCGTGCTCGTGCTGCACGCCACGCAGACCGCGCTCTTTCTCGTCGTGCCGCGCCTGCTCGTGGACGCGGGCCTGCCCGTGGCGTCGCACTGGAAGATTTATCTGCCCGTGATGGGCGTCTCGTTCGTCCTGATGGTGCCCGCCATCATCGCCGCGGAAAAGCGGGGCAAGATGAAGGCCGTGCTGTGCTCGGCCATTGGGCTTATCCTGATCGGCCAGCTTCTGCTCGGCTCGCTTGCGCATACCATAGCAATCGTGGCGACCGTGCTGTTCGTGTACTTCCTCGGGTTCAATATCCTGGAGGCCTCGCAGCCCTCGCTGGTGTCCAAGCTCGCACCGGGCAACCGCAAGGGCGCGGCCACGGGCGTCTACAACACCACTCAGTCGATCGGGCTCGCGCTCGGCGGCGTGGTGGGCGGCTGGCTGCTCAAGCACGGCAGTGCGAGCGCGGTGTTCTATACGTGCTCGGGCCTCGTGTTCTGCTGGCTTATAATCGCGGCCTATATGAAGGTGCCGGTCAAGGCGCCGGCCAAGCGCGCTTGATCGGCCAGAACCAGGGGCGTATCCGCCCTCTGCTTTGAAGCGAACCCGGCGTTCGCAGCAACAATCTTCGCGAAAGGCGGTCCGCGCGCGGTGCATCGCAATCCAAAGCCGATGCACCGCGCGGCCGCTCCTCGCAACGGAATCAACAGGAGAAACTCATGGCATCCGTGAACAAGGTGATCCTCGTCGGCAACCTCGGCGCCGAACCGGAAGTGCGCTATCTGCCCAGCGGCGACGCTGTGGCGAACATCCGCCTCGCGACCACCGACCGCTACAAGGACAAGGCGTCCGGCGAGTTCAAGGAAATGACCGAATGGCACCGCGTGGCGTTCTTCGGCCGTCTGGCCGAGATCGTCTCCGAATACCTGAAGAAGGGTTCGTCGGTGTATATCGAAGGCCGCATTCGCACGCGCAAGTGGCAAGCGCAGGACGGCACCGACCGCTATTCGACGGAAATCGTCGCCGACCAGATGCAGATGCTGGGCGGCCGCAGCAGCGGCGGCGGCTCGTCGGGCGGCGACATGGGCGACGACGGCGGCTATAGCCGCGAGCAGTCGGCTCCGCGCGGCGGCGGTCGGGCAGCGGGCGGCGGCGCGCCGCGCGCGAGCGGCGGCGGTGCCGGCGGTGGCGGCGGCCGTTCGAACGCGCCGGCTGGCGGCGGCTTCGACGAGATGGACGACGACATTCCGTTCTGACGTCTGATAGCCCGACGCTGTAAAGATCGACCCCGCCTTCGTGCGGGGGGAAATAAGATGGTCAGCCTGACCGAAACAGCCCAATCGGCTTACGCTGATTGGGCTGTTTCCATTTGGGAGATCGTCATGGACGCCATCTCGTTGATCGGAATCGATCTGGGCAAGCACTGCTTTCACTTGCACGCGCAGTCGGCATCGGGCCGCGCGGTATTTCGCAAGAAGCTTACGCGCAGCCAGATGTTGACGCTGCCCGGCAATGTTCCGAGTTGCACGGTGGTCATGAAAGCGTGTGCGGGCGCCCATTGGGTGGCGCGTCGCATCCAGGGGCTTGGGCATCAAGCCAAACTGATCTCTCTCCAGTTCGTCAAACCGTTTCTGCAAGGCAATAAGAACGATTTCGCTGATGCGCAGGCAATTTGCGAGGCCGCGTCACGTCCGGGCATGCGGTTCGTCAGTCCGCACAACGAGACGCAGCAGACGCTCTCGGCCTTGCACCGGGTGCGCGAGGCGCTGGTGCGCGACCGTACCGGCACGGTCAACCACATAGCGCGGTGACAAGAATTTGAGACGGCTTCTCGTGCACTGCGCGCGAGCCGTCATGGTGCATATCGAGCGGCGCACCGATTGCGGCGTTTTCGCACAGTCAAACGGTTCCGAACTGGAACCGGCTCTTTTTCTGATCTACATCACGGAAAAATTTCCTCGCCAGAGTGAATATCCAAAAGATGCTTCAAATTTGCATCTTACTAGGCCCTTCGTTGCGATCTGACAGTCGATGCATCACATCGATATCGCACCAGCGCCGTCACCCACAAAAAAAGGAGAAAGCCGTGTTTTGCTATCAATGTGAACAGACCGACCGCAGCAACGCAACGCCAGGTTGCGCGTCGGCGAAGGGCAACTGCGGCAAGGACGCCACCACGGCGGACCTGCAAGATCTGCTGATCCACGCGGTCAAGGGCATCGCCCAGTACAACGCACTTGCGCGCAGCGTCGGCTGCGCCGACCGCGAAGCCGACCGCTTCATCCTCTACGCGATGTTCACGACGCTCACCAATGTGAACTTCAACGCCGCGCGTTTCGTGGCGATGCTGCGCGAAGCCGCACAGCATCGCGACCGCGTGAAGCAGGCCTACGGGACGCAGGCAATCGCACAGGGCGTGGCGGTGCGGGAACCGGCCGGTCCGGCGCGCTGGCAACCCGGCGCGAACATCGCGGAACTGCAGGCGCAAGCAAAGCTTGCGGGCGTGAATGCGGGGCTCGATACGCTGGGCGCCGACATCGTCGGCCTGCGCGCACTGGTGCTCTACGGTTTGAAAGGCGTCTGCGCGTATGCGCATCACGCTCGCGTGCTGGGCTACGAAAGCGAAGAAGTGTATGCAGGCGTGGAAGCCGCGCTCGAATTCCTCGCGCGCGAGCCCGAGCAGGCGAACGAGCTGCTCGAGCACGCGCTCGCGCTCGGCAGCCTGAATCTCAAGGTGATGGAATTGCTCGACGCCGCCAACACGGGCCGCTTCGGCAACCAGCAGCCCACGGCCGTGCGCATGACGCCGGTGGCGGGCAAGGCGATCCTCGTTTCCGGCCATGATCTGGGCGACCTCGAAGCCCTGCTCGAAGCCACCAGAGACAGCGGCGTGCAAATCTACACGCACGGCGAGATGCTGCCCGCGCACGCTTATCCGAAGCTCAAGGCTTACTCGCACCTCGCCGGCAACTACGGCGGCGCCTGGCAGGACCAGCAGGCGGATTTCGCCAACTTCCCCGGCCCAGTGCTGATGACCTCGAACTGCCTGATCGAGCCGCTGCCGCAATATCGTCAACGTGTCTTTACGACCGGCCCGGTGGGCTGGCCCGGCGTGCGCCATCTCGAACATGGCGCGTATGCGCCGCTCGTGCAGGCGGCGCTCGCCTTGCCCGGCTTCCACGAGACGGCGCCCGAGGAAACCGTCACCATCGGTTTTGCTCGCCATACTGTGCTCGGCGTGGCGGACAAGGTGATCGACGCCGTGAAGGCCGGCCAGATCCGCCACTTCTTCCTGATCGGCGGCTGCGACGGCGCAGCGCCCGGCCGCAACTACTACACCGAGTTCGCCGAGGCTGCGCCCGACGACACCGTCGTCATGACGCTCGGCTGCAACAAGTACCGCTTCAACCGGCATGCGTTCGGCGACATCGGCGGCATTCCGCGCCTGCTCGACCTTGGCCAGTGCAACGACAGTTATTCGGCCATCCGCATTGCCGTCGCGCTTGCAGATGCGTTCGAGTGCGGCGTGAACGATCTGCCGCTCTCGCTCGTGATCTCGTGGTTCGAGCAGAAGGCCGCCGCGGTGCTGCTGACGCTGCTCGCGCTCGGCATCCGCAACATCCGCCTCGGACCGACTTTGCCGGCTTTCCTCTCGCCGGGCGTGCTGCAGATCCTCGTCGATCAGTTCGGCATTCAGCCGATCGGCGACGCGCATGCGGATCTTGCCACCGCGCTCGAACGCAAGGCCGCGTAACAACGCATCGCAACGCATCGGCGCTGAGGAATTCATGAGCCATCGAATCGAAATCACCACGCGCGACGGCCAGGCGTTCGCGTTTGCGTGCGAGCCGGAGCAGGACGTGCTGGCGGCGGCCGCGGCGGCGCAGATCACGCTGCCGTCGCAGTGCCGGCGCGGCAGTTGCGGCGCGTGCCATGCGAGCGTGGCCGGAGGCGACTACACGCTTGGCGCGCACAGCGTCGACGCGCTGCCGCCCGCAGATCCGCGCGCGGTCCTGCTGTGCTGCACGACGCCGCGCAGCGACTTGCGCATTGCCGCGCCATACGACGGCACGAAGGTGCTGTTGCAGCCCATCGCCGTGCGCGGTGCGCGCATCGCTGCACTGGAGACGCTCGCGGACGACACGCGCCGCCTCGAACTGCGTCTCGAACCCGATGACGTCCACGGCAGCGCCGCCGAATTCGAAGCGGGGCAGTTCGTCGAACTGGAACTGCCCGAAATGGGCGTGCGCCGGCCGTTCTCGCTTGCCAACACGAGCAACTGGGATGGGCGGCTTGAACTGCTGATCCGCTTGCGTCGTGAAGGTGTGTTTTCGTCATACCTGCGCGAGCGCGCCCAGGTGGGCGACGCGCTCATCGTGCACGGGCCGCAGGGCGGCTTCGGCCTCTTTGCGGAAAGCCTGCGCCCGCGCTGGTTCGTGGCGGGCGGCACGGGGCTCGCGCCGGTGCTTTCGATGCTGCGCCGCATGGCCGAGTTTCAGGAGATGAACGACGCGCGGCTCTTCTTCGGCGTGAACCACGAGAGCGAGCTTTTCATGGCGGAAGAGTTCGAGCGGCTGCAGGCGGAGCTTGCGCAGTTGCGCGTCGATCTATGCGTGCGCGAGGGCGGCTCGGCATGGCGGGGCTTTCATGGCACGCCGGTCGAGGCGCTGCAAGTCGCGCTCGCATCGGCTGACGAGTCTCCCGATCTTTATGTCTGCGGTCCGCCCGGCATGGTGAGCGCCGCACAGGCGGTGGCGGCGGCTGCAGGCGTGCCCGCCGCGCAATTTGCCAGCGAACGCTTTGCGGTCTGACGCTCGGCCTCGTGTTTTGCCTTGAACCTCGCCCGCGGGCGAGGTTTTTTCTTATCATGGTTGCTTCGCTGCCCGGCGCGGCGCGCTCCGCTGCCTACCCCCCATCTATCCAACGAGCACCGACCATGAGCACACTGCCGATTTCCTTTGACGACGTGGCCGCCGCGCACGAGCGCATTCGGGGCGTCGCGCACCGTACGCCTGTGCTGACCTCGCGCACGGCGAACGCGCTTGCGGACGCGGAGCTGTTCTTCAAGTGCGAGAACCTCCAGCGCATGGGCGCGTTCAAGTTCCGCGGCGCCTATAACGCCATTGCGCAGTTCACGCCGGAGCAGAAGGCGGGTGGCGTGATCACGTTTTCGTCGGGCAATCATGCACAGGCGATCGCGCTCTCGGCGCAACTGCTGGGCGTGAAGGCGGTGATCGTGATGCCGCAGGACGCGCCGGCGGTGAAGGTGGAGGCCACGCGCGGCTATGGCGGCGAAGTCGTCTTCTACGACCGCTATACCGAAGATCGCGAAGCACTGGGCCAGCGTCTTGCCGCCGAGCGCGGCCTCACGCTCATTCCGCCCTACGACCATCCGCACGTGATGGCGGGGCAGGGCACGGCGGCCAAGGAGCTATTCGAGGATGCGGGCGAACTCGACGTGCTGCTCACGCCGCTTGGCGGCGGCGGGCTGCTCTCGGGCTGCGCGACGTCGGCGCATGCACTCGCGCCGCGCTGCACGGTGATCGGCGTCGAGCCCGAGGCGGGCAACGACGGTCAGCGCAGCCTGCAGGCGGGCTCGATTGTCCACATCGACACGCCCAAGACCATTGCCGACGGCGCCCAGACGCAGCATCTGGGCGTTTATACGTTCGCGGTGATCCGAGAGCGCGTGAGCGAAATCGTGACGGTGAGCGACGCGGAACTCGTTGAGACGATGAAATTTTTCGCGAGCCGCATGAAGCTCGTGGTCGAGCCCACCGGTTGCCTCGCGGCGGCGGCGGTCCTGCAACGCAAGGTGGACGTGCGCGGCAAGCGCGTGGGCATCGTGATCTCGGGCGGCAATGTCGATCTGCTACGTTTCGCGGCACTGACGGGCGCAGCGTCGTGATCGGGCGCTGCGCGGCCGCGCGCTAGCCGAGCAAGGCCGCGAGCGCTGCGCGTGCGTTCGTTACGTGTGCGCTCTCGCCTGGGCGCGCCGGCAGCAGATGAAATTCGGCCGCCGGCAGCGCGGGCAGGCCGAACGACGCCGGGCACACCACCAGCCCCTCGCCGATCGCCGATTCGTTCAAGCACGAAATCCCCAGACCCGCATGCAGCGCCAGTTGCAGACCGGCGACCCCCGACGCCGAATGGGAAATCAGAAACGGGATGCGCGCGCGTTCGAGCAGCTTCAACACATAGCGCTGCAACTGGCACGTAGACGGCAACAGCACAAGCGGCCAGGGCGGGGCAAGCGCGGCGTGCTCGCGCAGCGTCTCGCGTGCGCCAACCCACAGCAGCTTCTCGCGCCGCAGTGCTGAATGTTTGCGCGCGGGCGCGCTTGCGCCGGCACGCTTGCCGC
Source organism: Paraburkholderia sacchari (assembly GCF_000785435.2). Classification (GTDB taxonomy): domain Bacteria; phylum Pseudomonadota; class Gammaproteobacteria; order Burkholderiales; family Burkholderiaceae; genus Paraburkholderia; species Paraburkholderia sacchari. The sequence continues at coordinate 611,759 of NZ_JTDB02000002.1, forward strand.
GAGTGTCCACCATGCGCAGCGAAAGGCCGATGTCGAAAACATTTTCATCAGCACTGCTTTCTATCACGGCGCTTGGCAATACCGTCACATGAAGGCGCAGGCGCGGATGCTGGTTTGCGAAGCGGCGGATGATCGTGGCCACGTCGTGTGGCCGGAAGTAGTCGGTAATGGCAATGCGCACTTCGCCGTCGAGCGAGCGCCCGAGCATATCGTCGAACGCGGCGTCGCACATCGCCACGATGCGGCGCGCGTGATCGACGAGCTTCGCGCCCGCGGGCGTGGGTGCGACGCCCTGCTTGCTGCGCACGAACAGCGGCTGGCCGATGCGTGCTTCGAGCTTCTTCAACTGCTCGCTCACCGAAGACTGCGAAAGAAACACCCGTTCTGCCGCGCCCGAAACGCTCCCCGCCTCCGTGACGGCGAGAAAAGTGCGCAATTGCGCGAGGTCGAGTCCGCGTGCGTTCATAAGGGATGTTCTGTTCGATACCGGATGGATGTTTCGGGTCTTCCGATTACATCGATTGAATATTCCTGCTTTTCCTATAGATGGTGCGCTCGTAGCATGGCTGCGGTCAATCACTTTCTGGAGGGCGTCATGAAGGACGCAAGGAGCAGGGGTGTGTCGCATCGCTGGAAGGTGCTGGGTGTCGGCGTGGCAGCGAACGCGAGCTTTGCCGCCGCGTTCTCGGGCCTGCCGGCCGCGGCGATCTGGATTCGCTCGGACTACCGCATCGATACCGGCGCGCTCGGGTTGGTGCTGGGCATGCTCGGGCTCGGCATCGTCCTGAGCGAATTGCCGTGGGGTGCGCTCACCGACCGCTGGGGCGACCGGCGCGTGCTGCTCACGGGTCTTGGTTCGACTGCGGCGGCGTTGCTCGCCATGACGCTCTGGTGCGTGCCTGTGGCGACTCATGTGCCAGGCACACACGCGCTCGAGGCCGGCTTTCTGGCCATTGGATTGCTTGGTGGCAGCGTGAACGGTGCGAGCGGGCGCGCTGTCATGGCGTGGTTTGGGCCCGGCGAGCGCGGTCTGGCAATGAGCATCCGGCAGACGGCCGTGCCGGCGGGCGCGGGAGTCGGTGCGCTGATGCTGCCGGCGCTGGCTGCGCGCGGGGGCTTCGCGTGGGTCTACGGCATGCTCGCGGCAATGTGCATGCTGTCTGCCATCCTTACGATGCGCTGGGTACGCGAGCCGGATGAGCCCGTTTCGGGCGATGCGGCGCGCGTAAGGCCGCGCGAAGTGCAGCGCGCGCGTTCCCCGCTATCGAGCGCTCGGGTGTGGCGCATGGTGGCCGGCATCGCGGCGTTGTGCGTGCCGCAGGTCGCGGTGATCTCGTTCGCAAGCGTGTTCCTGCATGACTTCGGCCATGCGGGCAGCGTGGCGATTGGCGCAGCGCTCGTTGCGGTGCAACTCGGCGCGGCATGCATGCGCATCTGGAGCGGACGCTGGACCGACCGGCACGGCAATCGTAATGCGTATCTGCGGGCATGCGCCTTGTTGAGCGTTGCGCTGTTTGCTTTGCTCGCTGCAATGACGATGCTGTTCGCGCACGCAAGCCGTATTGCGCATGCATTCCCGGCGCCGGGCGGCGAGCACGTCGTGCCCATTGTGTTCATGGCGCTGTTTGTGCTGCTCGTGTCGGGCGGCGTCGCGGCCTCGGCATGGCACGGCGTCGCTTTCACGGAACTCGCCACGCTCGCGGGAGGCGGGCGTGTGGGAACCGCGCTCGCGATGGGCAACACCGGCGCCTTCATGGCGTTCTGGATCTCACCTTCGGCCATTCCGATGGTGCTATCGGCATCGGGCTGGCCTGCTGTCTGGCTTGGGGCGTCCGCATGTGCGGCACTGGCGTGGCCCGCATTTGCAGGCGCATCGCGTCCGTCAGATACCGTCCGCACAGCCGTCGCGGATTCGCACAAGTCGAAGGGAAAGACGAAGGTGGAAGCGGCATGTTGACCGTCGCTGTGTGCGGCGTAGTCCGACATAACGAAAGGCATGCGATGTAATTGTGGATGAATATTTAAATTTGATTCGTATAACTGAATCTTTTATGCAGTTAAAAAAGCTTTGACGTTTCGGAAATCTCTGATTCAGGGAATCTTTAATCGATGTTCAGATGACGGCTCTAGAAAGATTGTGCCTTGCGCAACACAGGCATCGTGAGTCCCGGCTACAAGATCGGGCGCACCTGGGCCGATCCGATACCCCTACTACATCGAGAGAGCCACCTTGAAACTACGAGTCGTCCTTGCCGACGATCACCCTTTCGTTTTGCTGGGCGTACGCTCCGCGCTCGAAGCGACAGGAGACATACAGGTCGTCGGCGAAGCGTCAGGCCCGGGCGCGCTTTTCCGCACACTCGAATGTGTGCCGTGCGACATCGTGCTGACCGATCTCACCATGCCAGGCGAAACCGGCGAGGCCGAAGACGGGTTGCATCTCGTGCGGCGCCTGTCCCGTGACTGGCCTCAGTACCGCATCGTCGTGTTGACCAGCATCACGAACGTCGCCATCCTGCGCGCGGTGATGAACACCGGCGTCACGGCGCTGATCCGCAAAAGCGAGCCCATCGACGAGCTCACCGGCGCGGTGCGCGGCGCGGGCAGCGGCATGCGCTATGTGAGCCCGCCGATCCTGGAAGCGCTTGCCGCCGCGGGAGCGGAACGTGCCGAAGGCACGCGCGCGCCGCGCCTCTCGCCACGCGAATCGGAGGTGGTCCGGCAGTTCGTCCACGGCCGCTCCATCACCGAGATCGCACGCGCGCTGGATCGGGACGTGCGCACCGTGAGCCGCCAGAAGCGCGACGCCATGGCGAAGCTCGGCGTGAACAACGATGCAGGCCTGTTCGCCTTCGTGCGAGCCCACGGACTCCTATGAGCTCGCCGCCAACTACCCAGGCCCGTGTCTGGCCTGCACACCTGACGTCGGGATTCGGCCGCGAGGGCGGCGTGCGCAGCCTGCCGGAGCTGGCGTTGACGGATGTTGGCGACCGGGCGTTGCCCGTGCGCATCATCGTCGCCGACGATCATCCGCTCGTGCTGTTCGCGCTCGACAATCTGGTCGCCACCTTGCCGAACGTGCGGATCGTCGCCCGCGCGCAATCGGTGGCGCAACTCTTTCAGGAAGCCGCGCGGCATGAGTTCGATCTCGTGCTGATGGACCTCTACATGCCCGGCGAAGGGCGCGAGGAGGGGCACGACGCGATCCGCAGCTTCCAGGGCGAGCATGCGGGCAAGCCCGTCGTCGTGCTAACCATGGAAAACGATGCCGCGGCGCTGCGCAGCGCGATCGAACTCGATGTCGAGGCCGTGCTCAGCAAGCGCGACCGCATCGACCTGATTCCTGTTGCCATCGCCTCGGCCATGGCGCACGAGCAATATGTCGGTCCGGTGGTGCGCGATCTGCTGGAAAAGGCGTCGCGTGAGCAGCGGCGAGCCCACTTGCATCAGGTGCTGTCGCGGCGGGAGTTCGAAGTTTTCACGCACTACGCCGGTGGGCTCGGCGTCACTGAAATTGCCAGCCTGCTCGGGCGCAGCGTCAAAACCATCAGCGCGCAGAAGTGCGCGGCCATGAAAAAACTCGCTCTCAACAGCGACATCGAGCTGTATCGATTCGCGATCGAGTGCGGCGTCGTTCAGGACGAGACCTCCTGACGCGGGCGGCGCCACGCGCGCGTTACAGCCGCCGTTTCCCAACGGTCAGGGCGAACCCGACAGGCGCGCGTATTGTCGTTTGTCGGATTTGTCATGCTCAATCCCGTCATGTCATCCGGTTTTTAAGAGTTGTCCTATCCGGCAATGAGAGTCGTCTGATCATAATTTCCCACTCAACGCGCGAACTGTCGTACAGCGTGACTCTCATTCGATTTCGCCTCTGACATCGCTGGCGAGCCGCGGTGCATGCCTGCAAGAAGGTCGCGCTCTGGTTTGCAGGTCGGAGCGGCGGGGCTCGGAGGCAAGGCAATGAAGCTCGGTAGGCGTTTGGCAGTGGAAGGCGCAGGCACGGCATGGCTCGTGTTCGTGGGCTGTGCGAGTGCCGCACTCAATGCCAGCGCGCCGGCGCAGGGCTGGAACGTCTTCGACATGGCGACGGCATTTGGTCTTGCGCTTGCCGTCGCGAGCTATGCATCGGGGCGCGTGTCGAGCGCGCATTTCAATCCCGCCGTCACGATCGGCTACGCCGTTTCCGGTCGCTTTCCCGCCCGTGACGTCGCACCGTATGTCGCCGCGCAAACCGTCGGCGCGCTCGCGGGTGCGGCGCTGCTCGCCGCCGTCGCGAGCGGCCGGCCGGGCTTCGCTTTCGTGGTTTCGGACTTCGGCAGCAATGGTTACGACGAGCATTCGCCTTCCGAGTACGCATTCGCCTCGGTGTTTGCCGTCGAACTGGTCATGACGTTCGCGTTCGTGCTCGTTCATCTTGTCGTGTCGGCTACGCCGCAACGCCGCAGATCGGCGCCCGCCGCGCTGGGCGCATGTTTCGCGGCCATCTATCTGATTGCCATTCCGGTGAGCAACGGCGGCATGAATCCTGCACGCTCGACGGGGCCGGCGCTATTCGTCGGCGACTGGGCGCTCGATCAACTGTGGCTTTTCTGGGCGGCGCCGATGCTGGGCGGTGTGATTGCGGGTGCATGTTGCCGGTTGCTGATGCAACGTCGGGCAAATCCCGATGCGAGCGCTGGCGGGGCGCTCGGCGACGCTTGAGCGCCGCTCCAGACGCCCCCATGAAAGCGATGCCGTCTGCGCCGCCCGTGCCACGCGCGCCGACCGCGGCGCTCGCCCAGGCGCTCCGCCTGGCGCTGTTCGTGTGTTTCCTGTTTTGCCTCACGATGGGCGGCCCTGCGCGCGCCGGGCAAATGGGCGCGGCGCAGTCTGCCGGACCCTCATCGGCCCACGCAACGCTCCAATCGGGTCTTGCTGCCGATTTCTCAACCCCGATGAGCGAGCCGGATGGTTTTCCGAAGACGCTCACGGTCGGCATCGTCGCGGGAGGCTGGCCACCGTTCGAGCTGCTCGACGGCAACAGTTTGAGCGGCTTCAGCGCCGACTATCTGCGGCTCGTCGTCGGTTCGCGGGTGAAGCTCGTGCCGCGCGTCTACCCCAATATGACCGCGTTGCTGGCGGGCGCGTGCGCCGCTGAATTCGACGTGGCCTTGAGCCTCACGCGCAGCGTTCAGCGAGAGCGCTGCCTCGCGTTCAGCGTGCCTTATCTGAGCGGCAATGTTGCACTCGTCACGCGCGTGGGCAACGAGGCGATCGCCACCACACCCAACCGCTTCGCCCGCGCGCGCATTGCCGTCGAAAAGGGCTATGTCCTCGAACCGCTGTTGCGCGAGCGCTTTCCGCAAGCGGAAATTCCTGGGGCCACCGACACGAGCGCGGCCATGCATGCCGTTGCCGAGGGCCGCGCCGATGTCTACGCGGGCTTCGCGCCGGCCGTGCGCTATCAGCTCGCTCGCCACAATGACTACCGCGGGCTGCGTGTCGCCTATGAGGAGCGCATCAAGATGCGCGAGCTGCGCTTCGCGGTGCCGGTCTCGAAGATGGCGTTGCGCGATCGGCTGAACCTGGCCTCAGGCGGCGTGCGGCCAGCCGTGGCGGCTGCGCTGCGCTCGCGCTGGCTCGACACTTCCGAGGGCGGCGGATTTGGCGCGGAGCGGCGTTCGCCGCCGTTCGTCCTCGACGCCAGCGAGCGCGCATGGCTGCGTTCGCTGCCGCCGTTGAAGGTGGGCGTCGACGCAGACTGGCTGCCGTTTAGCCATGCGAGCCGGCGCGGGGAGGTCTGGGGCATGGCGAACGACTACCTCAACTACCTGAGCCGCAAGCTGGGCGTGAGGTTCGAGCGCGTGCCGGCGACCAGCTGGCTGGATGCGGGCAGCGCGTTCCAGCGTGGCGAATACGCCATGCTGGCGACCACGGTGGGCGACGGCGGATTGCCCGCCGAGACGCTCTATACCCAGGCCTTCGAACGCTATCCGCTCGTGATCGTTGGCCGCCGCGACGAGCCGATGGCGCGCAGCCTGCACGATTACGCCGGTCGCCGGGTGGTGCTGGCGCCGCACGCGCCGGCGGCGCAGGTGTTGTTTGGCGAGGTGCAGCCCATGAGCACGGTGCGCGCCGACACGCTCGCGCAAGGGCTCGCACTGGTCCAGCGCAACGACGCGGATTTGCTGGTGGGCGACGCAGCGGCGCTCGACGAGCCGCTCAGCCGCCAGTATCTCGAATCGCTCAAGGTGGTGGGCTCGATTGGCACGGACGGGGCGACGGCCTTCGCGGTGCGCACCGACCTCGCGCCGCTCAAGGCCCTCATCGATCGCGCGCTCGACGCGATGTCGCCGGTCGAGCAGCAGGAGATCCGCAACCGGTGGACGGCGGTGGCCACCGCGCGCAGTGGCGGGTGGAGCGTCAATGCGCTCAGGCTCTTGCCGCTTCTGATCGCGTTCGGTGTGGTGCTGCTCGTGACGCTGCGGGCCTACGTGCTCTTGCAGCGCGAAATGCGCCGCCGTCGACGCGCCGAGCACGTGCTCGCGAAGCAGGTCGAGTTGCAGGACACCATGATGGAGATGATTCCGTACCCGCTGGGTGTGCGCGACTTCGAAAACCGTTATCTGTCGGTGAACCGCGCATACGAAGAGATGACCGGCGTGCGGCGCGGCGAGGTGCTTGGCCGCACGGGGGCCGCGGTGGCGGCGTGGGGCGCGGAAAACAGCCTGCGCGTGGACGATCTCTACAGAAAGACGCTAGAAGAAGGCAAGGGCCAGCGCGTCGAGTTCGTGTTCGACGGCCGCGGCTGTTCGGGCGCCCCCGAAGCCGGCAAACGTCACGGCATCTTCTGGACGCGCCTGTGCCGCGACGCGCGCAATGCGCCGCTGTGCGTGCTCGGCACGATGATCGACATCACCGAGATTCGCCGCGCCGAGATGCGCGCGCGCGCGTCCGAGCGGCTGCTCTCGGATGTCACGCGCTCGCTGCCCGCGATCGTGTTCCAGCTGCGGCGCGGCACCGATGGCCGCTACGCGTTCCCATACCTCGGCGGCGACACGCAGCGTTTGCTCGGCGACGCCGCCACGCAGCTGATGCGTGCGAGCGCGGTCGATCTCACGCGGGTGAATCGGCGCGATCGCTCGCGGCTTGCCGCGGCGCTCGAACGATCGGCGCGTTTGCTGACGCCGGTGAACACGGAGTTCCGCTTCCAGGGCGCGGCGGGATTGCTCTGGGTGCGCGCGGAATTCGTGCCGCGGCGCGGCGAAGACGGCACGGTGGTCTGGAGCGGCTACGCGGTGGACGCGAATGTCGAGCACGCCCGCGCCGACGAGCTCGCGCGCGCGCGCGATCTTGCCGAGGCAGCGTCGCGCGCCAAGGACGACTTTCTCGCGATGATGAGTCACGAGATCCGCACGCCCATGAACGGCGTGCTCGGCCTCGTCGAGGTGCTCGAGCGTACGCCGCTCAATCCCGATCAGACGCAGATGGTCGGCATGGTGCACGAGTCGGCGGGCGCGCTTTTGCAGATCCTCGACGACTTGCTCGACTACTCGAAGATCCAGGCCGGGCGCCTGGCGATTGCTTCGGAGCCGTTCGACATGCGCGAGCTTGTCGACAACGCCGTGGGCTTGCTGGCGGGGCGCGCGCACGAGAAGGGACTCAAGATGCGGGTGGACGTCACGGCCAGCGTGGGGGCGCTGCTGCGCGGCGATAGCGTGCGTTTGCGGCAGATTCTGTTCAACCTGCTCAGCAATGCGATCAAGTTCACGCCACATGGGGAGGTGAGCGTGAGCGTGACGGCGCGCGACGTGGTTAGCCCGCGCGGCAAGGAGCGGCGCCAGCGCGTCACGATCACGGTGACTGACACGGGCATCGGCATTGCGCCCAAGGCGCAGGCCCAGCTTTTCGAGCCGTTCGTGCAGGCGGAAACCTCCACCACGCGGCGTTTTGGCGGCACCGGACTGGGCCTGACGATCAGCCGCAAGCTCGCGGCCTTGATGGGCGGCACGCTCGAGTTGCGCAGCGAAATCGGCAAGGGCACGAGTCTCAAACTGCATATCGAATTGCCGCTCGAAGCGCAGGCCGGCCACGCGAACGCCCTGCGCGGCAAGCGCGCGCTCGTGGTGTGCGACGACGCCCGTGTGGCCGGTGCGCTCATGCATTTCGGCGTGTCGCTCGGCATGAAGATGACACGCATCGATGCGGGCCCGCGCGGCCAGGCCGCCATGCGCAAGTTGACGGCCCATGGCGGCGTCGATCTCGTGTTCGTTTCGGAGGCGCTTGCCGGCGTGTTCGACGGGCAGGGCGTGCCGGTCGTCCGTCTGACAGAGAATCCCAAGCCGAGCGGCTACCGGGTGGTGGAGAGCGGCGTGCGGGTGAGCGTCAATCCGCTTTCGTGGCGCGGCCTCGGCGCGGCTTGTGCGATGGCGCTCACCGGCCTGCCCGCGGTTGCTGTGCAGCCCGCGCTGGCGGCGGAATCGGCGCTCGCGGCGCCCGATCGCGAGAAGGCGCGCGCGGCGGGGCGTCTGATTCTCGTCGCCGAGGACCATCCGGTGAATCAGGAGCTGATCCGCCATCAGCTCGCGCTGCTCGGCTTTGCGTGCGATGTGGTCGACGACGGTGCACAGGCGCTCAAGGCGCTGGAGAAGGAGTGCTACGGTTGTTTGATAACCGATTGCCATATGCCGAACGTATCGGGCTATGACCTCGCGCGGCGGGTACGCGAGATCGAAGCGGCCGAGGCTCGCAAAAAGGGCGGGGCTGCGGTCGCGACGCGTCTGCCGATTCTCGCCATCACGGCGAACACCGCGCCCGAGAACTTGCGTTTGTGCCGCGAGGCCGGCATGGACGAGTGCCTCATCAAGCCCACGCGTGTCGCGACGCTGCGCGACCAGCTCGCGCGCTGGTTCGGCGCGGAGAACGCGCTGCGTGTGGCGCAGGAGCAAGCGGCGCCGTGGCCGCGCGCCGGCGCCGGAGCGCACGACGAGGCGGCGATGCCGGGTGATGCCGGCGAAGCAGGCGTGGCCGAGCCGCTCGATCTCGCGCATATGTTCGAGGTGTGGGGCAGTGAGGCGACGGTGAAGACCTTGCTGGGCTCGTTCGTCAGCGCGATGCGCGACGATCTGGATTTGCTGCCGGAGTTGCTGAAGGACATCGACATCGCGCGCCTGCGCGAATGGCATCACCGGCTCGCGGGGGCGGTAGGTGTGCTGCACTATCCTGCGTTGCTCGCGGTGCTCGAAACCTGGCGCGCTCACATGAATACGCATACGCCCGAGCAATTGCGCGAGGAGGGGTTCGCGCTCATCCGCACCTGTCACGCGATGCTCGATGGCATCGAGCAGCAGGCCGCGTTGCTCGCCTGAGTGTTCCGCATGCGCTCAATTCAGTCCACGGGCGGAAAGCCGTCCAAAAAAAACGCGGCCGAAGCCGCGTTCAAGGTTGGAGACCCTTCGATGAAGAGTCACTTCTCGCAGAAGAAAGCATAGTTCGCGTGCCGCCAGAAATCGAGATAAAAGCGATCAATTATTTATTACCGGATATATCGGTAATCGTCTGGCGAGAAGCGTCCTGACCGCGAAACCACTCGACGGTGAAATCCACGAACGTTCGCGTTTTCGCGGGGATGTGACGTCGCCCCGGATAGACGAGCGAGAGCTCCTTATCGGCGTCACGGATCTCGTAGCCTTCGAGCACGCGCACGAGCGTGCCCTGCGCGAGATCGGTGTCCACCTGGTTTGCCGGCAGGATCGTGATGCCCATGCCCGCGAGTGCCGCCTGGCGCAGCATCACCGAATTGTTGACGGCATAGGCGGGCTCGATCCGCACCACCTCGCGCATGCCGTCCGCGTTCGCGAACTGCCATTCGTTGCCGTGAATGTCGGTGGACGGCGCAAGCAGCGTGTGGTGCGCGAGTTCGGCTGGATGCCGCGGTGCGCTGCGGCCGCCGAGATAGGCGGGCGAGGCCACGGCAACCGGCGCGACCGAAACGAGCGGACGCCGGATCAGCGTGCCGCCGCTGACCTGGCGCGGCGCGACAATGCCCACGTCGAAGCCTTCTTCGATGAGGTCGACGGGGCGGTGCAGCAGCGTGAGCGTGAGCCGGACTTGTGCGAATGCAGCGAGATACTGCTTGAGCAGCGGCGTGAGGTCATGCAGCGAGAACGAGGCGTGCGCGACCACGCGCAATGTGCCCGAGGGCACAGACACGCCATGCGCGATCTGCGTTTCGACACGCTCGAGGTCCTCGAGCATATGGCGGCATGCCTGGGCATACGCGTTGCCGGCTTCGGTTAGCGAGATGCTGCGCGTATTGCGGTTGATGAGCCGTGTGTGAAGATGCGCCTCCAGCAGCGCGACATAGCGCGTGACAACGGCGTTCGAAAGATCGAGGCTCGCCGCAGCGCGACCGAACGAGCCGTGTTCGGCGACGCTTACGAATACGCGCATCGCCTGAAGCTGATTCATGGTTTTGGGCCGCATCGACATGGAACTTACGGGACTGGTTGCGTGGAGCGATGTTTGCCTGCGTACAAATGAGGCCCGGCGCAGGACTGCGGCGCGAGCGTTGACGGATAGTACCGACATGGCATTGCCCCAAGGAATGAGACTGTTCCTAAACCATTAATTGTCTTGAATTAACTATGTTGCCAGGCAGCAACGCTATATCGGGATAGTGCGTAGTCAATCCTCGTGCGCGTGAATTCAAGATTAAGCGTATGCGTTGAGGGGCAAGCGATTGCGGCGAGCGTCACGGCAGTATTCGATTTCTTCAAAAAAACTTTTACCTTGGAGTGGGATGGCTGGCTCAAAAGTGACGCCAATAAACTTTGGGCTGCGTATCAATGCGGCGCCGGCGTTTATGGTGCTGCGGGATCAAGCTAGCCGGCGTGTTGCCGGCGACGGCGTCCATTTTTGCCGAAAGGCTTTGCATCTAAGGAAGCATATGAAAAAGAGTCTGGCTATCGCGGCCGCAGTTGCCGCGACTTTCGCATCGTCGTCGTACGCGCAAAGCAGCGTGACGCTCTACGGCATCGTCGATGCCGGCTTCGTCTACACGACCAACGTCGATGGCAACGCCAAGTACGCTCTGGGCAGCGGCAATCTTCAGCAGAGCCGCTGGGGCCTGCGCGGCGCGGAAGATCTCGGTGGCGGCCTGAAGACGATCTTCACTCTCGAAAGCGGTTTCAACGTCGCGAACGGCCGCATGGGTAACAGCGCGAACAGCAGCCTGTTCAACCGCCAGGCTTTCGTCGGTCTCACGCAAGACCAGTACGGCACGCTGACGTTCGGCCGCCAGTACGACTCCGTGGTCGACTACCTTGGCCCGCTTATGGCTGTCGGCACGTGGGGCGGTACGTACACGGCGCACGTGGGCGACAACGACAACGGCAATGCCACGTTCTCGCTGAACAACGCAATCAAGTACACCAGCCCGAATCTCTCGGGCTTCCAGTTCGGTGGCGCGTACGCGTTCTCGAACCAGGCAGGCTTCGCGAACAACCGCGCGTATAGCGCCGGCATGAGCTACGCCAACGGCGGCCTGCGCGTCGCGGCGGCTTACCTGCAGGCCAACAACACGGGCACCCTGAACAACCCCAATGGCGCGGTCACCAACGACCAGTTCGGTCTGTTCGGCAGCGCACAGCGCGCTCGCGTATGGGGCGGTGGCGTGAGCTATACCTATGGTCCGGCCGTCGGTGGCGTGGTGTTCACGCAATCGCGCCTGAACGGCTTGAACGACAATCTGTCGATCCGCTACAACAACATCGAAGCCAACGTGCACTACAACCTGACGCCGGCACTCGGCATCGGCGCAATGTACACCTACACCAACGCCAACGGCTCGGTCCTCGCCAACGCGGGCGGCGGTCAAACCGCGCACTGGAACCAGTTCGGCCTGCAAGCCGACTACGCGCTCTCGAAGCGCACGGACGTGTACCTCGAAGGCGTGGGCGTTTGGGGTGCCGGTCAGGCTTCGATGGGCATTACGCAGGTTGGCTTCCAGGGCGCGGACAACTACTCGTCGTCGAAGAACCAGGGCATCGTCACGACCGGTATCCGTCACCGCTTCTAATGACGGGGCGGCCCGGCTTCTGGCCGGGCTGCCGAATCCCGGGTTTCGGAAGCCCGGGTTTGGGAATTCATCACGTAGTAAAGCAGTAGAAGGTAGTACTTGGGTTAAGAGCGCCACTCCCGGCGCTCTTTTTTTTGTCTCGCACTTTTCATTCCTCTGTTTTCAAGGCTGTCGATCATGCGGGATCGGACGCCTTTGCCGGATTTGCTCTAGCATGTGACGATGTGGCTGCCAGCCTACTGGGGCAGCACACCACAACAAACGGAGAACTCCCCATGAAAGCGCTTCGTCCGCTGCAGTTTGCTCTCGCCCTGTGTGTCCTTGCTTCCGGTGCCGCGTTTGCCGATACCGTTGCGCTGAAGGCCGATCTCGAACCTTCCAGCGAAGTGCCGCCGCGTGTGAGTCACGGGCACGGCATGCTCAATGCCACGTTCGACACCTCGACCAAATCGCTGAATTGGACCATCACTTACGAAGGCCTGTCGGGTCCGGTGGCGGCTGCGCATTTCCACGGCCCCGCGCCAGTCGGCCAGAACGCGAACGTACAGGTGCCGATTCCGAAGGGTGAACTCGCCAGTCCGATCAAGGGTTCCGCAACGCTCAACGAAAAGCAGGTCACCGATCTGATGGCCGGCCAGTGGTATTTCAACGTGCATACGCAACAAAACCCGGCGGGCGAAATTCGCGGGCAGGTGCTGCCTGCGAATTGAGCATCCGTTGGGTTGCGCGAGCGCTTGGTGAGCACATTTGGTGAGCGCATTGCGAGGAGCCGTGCCCCATGAGTCTTCAAGGCAGGTTGATCTGCTGGTTTCTGCGCCGCAGCTTTCTTCCGGCGACGCGCGGCCCCATCGACGTCGCACGCGTACGCGTGCAAACCGCGAAGCGGGTGTGGTTGCCTCAGGTCCCCAAGGGTTGGCAATTGCGCGAGCAGTATCGAGCCGCTGCCGAGCGTGACGCAGCCGACGCGCCATCGAGTGGTGAATGGCTCGTGCGCGAAGGTGGGGCGCCGCGCACGATCCTCTATTTACATGGTGGCGGTTATTACTTCTGCTCGCCGAAGACGCACCGTGCCATCACCTTCGGCCTTGCCACACGCGCCGAAGCCGATCTTTTTTCGCTCGACTATCGTCTTGCGCCCGAGCATCCGTTTCCGGCGGCGCTCGACGACGCGGTGGCCGCTTATCGGCGCTTGCTGGCTGACGGGGCGCGTGCCCAGTCGCTCGTGATCGCGGGCGATTCGGCGGGCGGCGGGCTCGCGCTCGCCACGCTCGTGGCATTGCGCGACGCCGGCGATCCGCTGCCGGCCGGCGCCGTGCTCTACTCGCCGTGGACCGACCTCGCGGCCACGGGCGCATCGATACGCGAAAACGACGGGCGCGATCCCATGTTCTGCGGCGACGTGTTCGCACGCGTGGCGCCGCTCTACCTTGGCGAGGCGAGCGCGACCGATCCTTATGCTTCGCCGGTTTACGCCGATCTCCACGGCTTGCCGCCGCTCTTCATGCTGGCGGGCAGCACCGAGACGCTGCTCGACGACACGCGCCGGGTCGCGCAACGCGCCCAGGCTGCCGGCGTGAGCGTCGAGTGCGGGATCGGGCGCGATCTACCGCATGTCTGGCCGATTTACGCGCCGTTCCTGCCCGAGGCGCGGCGGGCGCTCGACGACACCGCGCGCTTCGTGAAGCGCGTGACGACGGCCGACGATACCGCCCGCGCGCAGAAGAGCGCGCACATGCTAACGGAGCCTGAGGCGGATGCGCAATCGAGCAGACCGCCGGGCGCGCATCGAGCCGCTCAATCGAGCGTCACGTCGATCTCTTCGTAGGCTGCGCGGACGGCGGCTTCGCCGTAGCGCCGCTCGAGCCTGCGCACGGTGAAATGGCCGTGCGCGACGTTCTGGAAGTGATCGATGAATACGGTGTTCACCATGGCGCCGAGCACCGCGCCGATGGCCGGAATCGATTTCGCGGCCATCTGTTCGCTGACCTGCACGGAAAAGCGCGCGGCCACGGTTTGCATGAGCTTGAGCAGCGCAGTCGAGCCGTGCGCGGCGAAGCCTTTGGTCGCCATCTCCGACGACGCTTTCGATACCGCCTGCGCCAGCGCGCCGCGCACGATGAAATAGCCGAAGTCGGCTTCGTCGTCGGCGGCCGAGCGTCCGCCCATGCCGAACACGGTCAGGCATTGGAGCTGGGTGTCGGCGCTCGCGAGGTCTTCGCCTTCGCTGCGGGCGATGTCGCAAATCGAGCGGAACATCAGCGTCGTCGTGACGGGTAGCTCCACCGGCAGCGCGAACAGGCCGAACGCGCCGCCGGCCGCTCCCGTCGTGGCGACCGCGAACTTGTGCAACAGGTTGCTCGGCTTCGCGCCCGGTTTTTCTCCCTGCTTTGCGACTGAAGTTGTTATTTGTGTCGATTCCGCAGCCGCGCCCGCATCGGCGATCCCGGGCGCCCGCTCGCCCGGTTTGCCAAGTGTCTTGAGCGCAATCTGCAGGCATTTGCGCAGCGCTGCCTGAGTGGCGTCGTTGACCTTGTCGTTGGCCACGGCGGGCAGCTTCGCGATCAGTTTCTCGACCGGCGCACCCACGATAGCGGCGAGCTTCATGCCGAGCGGCGGCGTTTCCAGTTCGTGCTTCGCGCGCTTGAGCGCGGCAAGATCGGCTTCGGAAAAATCAGAACATGACCCCATAAATCTCCCGGGAAAAACGGTTCGGCAGGCGCTCCTCGACGCCCAGTGTAGAGGATCGCATCATGCTATGATTTCAATTCTTTGACGTATCAATCATTGCGGGATCAAAAAATGGCCGTCCGTACTGCCGCCCATCATTCGAGCGGGCAGGTGCTGCCGTTCCGGGAGTCGCTGCTGGCGATGCTCGGCGTCTCCTTTGTGAGCATGCTGGTCGCCCTGGACCAGACCGTCGTTGGCACGGCGCTGCCCACCATCGTCGCCGAGCTGCGCGGCTTCGAGCTTTACGCGTGGGTCGCCACGTCCTATCTGCTCGCCTCTGTCATCACCGTCCCTATTTTTGGCCGCCTTGGCGACTATTACGGGCGCAAGCCGTTCGTGATCGCGTCGATCGTCGTCTTCACCGGCGCCTCGGTTCTGTGCGGCGCGGCCAACAGCATGATGTTCCTCGTGCTCGCGCGCGGCCTGCAAGGTATCGGCGGCGGCATGCTGGTGGGCACGGCGTTCGCGTGCATCCCCGATCTCTTTCCCGATTCGGTCGTGCGCCTGAAATGGCAGGTGCTGATGAGCTCGGCGTTCGGCATCGCCAACGCGGTGGGGCCTTCGCTCGGTGGCTTTCTCACGCAGTATTACGGCTGGCGTTCGGTGTTCTATGTGAATCTGCCGGTCGGGCTGCTTTCGCTGTTTTTCGTCTGGCGTTATCTGCCGCACCTGCGCCATGTCGCGCACAAGGAGCGCATGCGGCTCGACTGGCCCGGCGCGCTGCTTATCGCGGTCACGCTCGGCAGCCTGCAACTGTTCGTCGAGCGGCTGCCCGCGCACGGCGTGACGTTTTCCGCGCTGGGCCTGCTCGTGCTGGCCGCGGCCTCGGGCTGGGCGCTGTGGCAGTGGGAGCGGCGCTGCCCGCAGGCGATCCTGCCCGTCGACATGTTCCGCAACGCGAGCCTCAACGCGCTCTTCAAGTTGGCGGTGCTGGGCGGCTTCACGATGTTCTCGCTGCTGTTCTACGCGCCGCTGTTGTTCCAGGGCGGCTTCGGCATGACGCCGAACGAGGCAGGCATGGTCATCACGCCGCTCGTGGTGTTCATCACGATCGGCAGCATCGCGAACGGACGCATCGTCTCGCGCATCCGCAATCCGAACCGGATGCTCTACGTCGGCTTTGGGATGCTCGCGTTCACCTGCTTTGCGGTCGCGCTTGCGTCGCACAACACGCCGCGCGCGCTGTTAATGGCGCTGATGATCGTGGGTGGCATCGGGCTCGGCTTCGTGATGCCGAATCTAACTGTGTTCGCGCAGCAGACCGCGGGCCGCGAGCATCTGGGCATTGCCACGGCGCTGCTGCAGTCGCTGCGTATGATCGGCGGGATGTTCGGCACCGCGCTGACCGGCACGATGGTCACGCAGCTTTACGCGAGCGGCGTGCACAAGGCGCTGGACGCCGACCAGGCGACGCACTGGTTCGCCCGGCTCGCCGACCCGCAGATTCTTATCAACCACGACGCGCAGTACGTGCTGATTGGCGAACTCGCGAAGGCCGGGCACAATGGCGCGCCGCTGCTGGAAGCCGCGCGCGAGTCGCTGGTGGGTGCGATTCATCTGGGGATTGCGGTGGCGGCGGTGATCGCGCTGGTGTCGATCTGGCAGACGCGGCGCGTGCCGCCCATCAGGCTTCAGCGCAAGGTCGAACCCGTGATCCACGCCGATTGAGGGCGACGCGTCGGGACGCAGAACAAGGCAGTGAGGCATGCAAGGCTCGCGGCCAGAGACAGGAAGACAGGCAGGAACACACAGCATGGAAACACAGGACCGCGTCGCTATCGTCCAGCAGTTCGGACGGACCTACCGCACGTTCATGTCGGCGTTCGAGGCGCAGGTGGGGCATCCGCTGCCGCGCTGGCGCATTTTGATGGCGCTGCATGAGCAGAATGGCGAGTCGTCGCAGAAGCGGCTCGTCGAGCGCCTGCGCGTTGACCCGGGCGCGCTCACGCGCCAATTGAAGCCGCTGGAGGCGCTGGGCTGGATCGCGCGCAGCGCCGACGCGCGCGACAATCGCATCACCAATGTGCAGCTCACGCAGGCGGGGCGCGATGTTGTCGAGGCGAGTCTGCCGCGGCGCAACGCATTCCTGAACCAGACAATGTCGTTGCCCGACGACGCGCTCACGGCGCTGTCGGGCGCGCTGCGGATGATGGAAGAACGGATTAGCGTGGCGGTGGCGCAAGCCGATGCGGCCGAAGCGAAGGAAGGCGCTTAAGGAAGAAGGCGCTTAAGGAAGAAGGCGCTTAAGGAAGGCGCTAAAGTCACCAGCCATCAGCCGGCCAGGCTGCAAGAGCCTGGCCGCAGTGAATCGAACCGCAGAGCGATCAGAAGAACGTTTCGATCACTTCCGTCACGCGATATTGCCCGTCGACCATCAGCACCTGGCGCCACCGGTCGAACGTGAGGCAGGGATGCGAAATGTCGAAGCCGATCATATCGCCGACCTTGATGTCCGTGCCGCCCGGAATCTGCAGATAGGCGTGCTGATCCATCATCTGGAAGATCTCCCAGCCTTCGTTCGCCGCGATCTCGCGCGGCATGCCGCCGCCGTCGCGTGAAGGACGATAGTGGCGCGTCGGCTCCGGGAAGCCCGCGTCGAACGCGGCGTCGCGCTTGCCGAAGCCGATGATCGCGCGGCCCGGCTCCGGAATCGACTGGACATAGGCCCATAGCTGCAGCGCCGGCAGGAGCGCCACGCCCATCTCGCGCGCGACCGGATTGCGCGTGAGGATTTGCGACTGCGCCTGCTTGTAGACGCCCACGTCGTGCGTGAGATAGCAGCCGGGGCGCAGCACGACGTCGATCGTGCCGGCCTGCGAGGCTTTCGCGAATTCCTCGGCCACCACGTCGTACCATGCCGATCCCGCGCCCGAAAGCAGTGCCGGCGAACGCGCGAAGCGGCCGGCGGCCGCGAGTTCCTCGGTCACGTTGAGCGCGTCGCGCAGGAAGGTACGCACCTCGCTCTCTTCCTTGAGGACGCCCTCGTAGATCTCTACGCCCGCTAGCTTGAGCGAGTCCGGATAGCGCGCGATCGCCTCGATCACGGCGCGGCGCGCGTCGGCGTCACGCACGCCGGTGCGTCCGCGCGGCACGCCCAGTTCGAGCAGCACTTGCAGCGTGCGGCGCGAGGCGCGGAAGAATTCGCCCAGTTGCTCGACGCCATCCACCGTGTCCACGAGGCAGAAAAATTCGAAGTCGGGATCGCTCAGCAATTCGGCGATGATCGCCATGTTGTGGCGGCCCACGAGCTGGTTCGCCATCAGCACGCGCGAGATGCCGCCGCGATACGCGGCGCGCGTCTGGTGCGCCGTGGCGAGCGTGATGCCCCACGCGCCCGTTTCCATCTGGCGGCGAAACAGTTGCGGCGCCATCGTGGTCTTGCCGTGCGGCGCGAGCTTCACGCCGTAGCGTGTGACGAAGTCCTGCATCCACTTGAGGTTGTGCTCGACGCGGTCCGCATACAGGACCGCCGCCGGCAAGCTCACGTCTTCGGCGAGCAGATTCCATTCGAGGCGCGCCGCGTCGCCCAGCGGCACGCTTGCGCCCGGCAGGTTGCCAAGGCCCTTGCTGTTCGGGTCGATCGTTGCGCTCTGATAGTTTGTAACTTTCATTTCCGTTCGCTCCATCTACTCTCCGTTGCGCCTTCCTGCAAGGAGGCCGTGCATGCATTGCAGGTTCGGCGTTGACTTGGAGATAGTACACAAAGTACCATCTGCTCGGGAAATGTTATTTATTAACAAAACATGAATTCAGCCGCCGAACCGGGACGTTTCGACATCGTTGCCCGAATCGCGCAGTGCGTGCCGGATTTGCGTCCGGCCGAGCGCGATGTCGCGGCCCTGATTCTCGACGACCTCGCCGCCGCCGCGCGGGCGAGCATCGGCGAGCTGGCGCGGCGCGCGGGCGTGAGCGTGGCCTCCGTCACACGCTTCGCGAAGGCGGTGGGCTGTCACGACGTGCGCGAACTCAAGCTGCGGCTCGCGCAGGCCGCCGCCGTGGGCGAGCGCTTCTTGCGCGCGGCTCCGGACGAGGGCGGCAGCCGGGGCGCGGGCAAGGGCGGGTCCGGCAAAGCACGCCGCGGGTCGGCGTCGCCGGCGGCGCAGCCCGAAGAGGGGCTCGCCACGCGCGTCTACGACGAAATTCACGCCGCGCTTGCGCGCAATCACGAACTGCTGCGCCACGCGCCGTTCGCGGAGGCCGCCGCCGCGCTGGCCCAGGCGCGCATGATCTACGTGTTCGGCATGGGCGGCGGCTCCAGCGCGCTCGCCGACGAAATGCGCTTTCGCCTCGTGCGCCTCGGCCGTCCGGTCGCGTCGTACCAGGACAGTTTGCTGCAACGGATGGTCGCAAGCACGCTATCTTCCGATTGTGTGGTGGTCGCGCTTTCCGTAACAGGACGCGTGCCCGAGCTGCTCGATGCGTGCCGCATCGCGCGCGACTACGGAGCGAAGCTGGTCGCATTCACCGCGCCGGCGTCGCCGCTTGCCGCGCTAGCCGACTGGCTCGTGCCGCTCGTCGCGAGCGAGACCGATTTCATTTACAAGCCCTCGTCGTCGCGGTACGCGATGATGATGGCGATCGACGTGCTCGTGACGGAACTCGCGCTTGCGCAGCCCGAAGCGAGCCGCGAATTGCTGCGCCGCATGAAGCTCACGCTCGACACGCATCGCGGCATTGCCGGACGCGGCGGCGAGCGTCAACCGCTGGGCGATTGAACCCAATATGCGCGAGGCGCAAACGCCCACGCGCGATCGACAGGAGACTGTGACATGCATTCGCATCCGGAAGCCGCCGATACCCTCATTTTCGGCGCCATGCTGTACGACGGCACGGGCGCACCGGGCGTCGAGCGCGATGTCGCGCTGCGCGACGGGCGCATCGCCGCCATCGGCAATCTGTCGAACTGGTTGGCGGAGGAAGTGATCGAGGCCGAGGGACGCGCGCTCGCGCCGGGCTTCATCGACGTCCATACGCACGACGACACCCACGTGATCCGCTCGCCGCAGATGCTGCCGAAGATCAGCCAGGGCGTGACCACGGTGGTCGTCGGCAACTGCGGGATCAGCGCTTCGCCGGTGTCGCTCAAGGGCGATCCGCCCGATCCGATGAATCTGCTCGGCGAGCGCGAGGCGTTCCAGTATCCGACCTTCGCGGCGTACGTCGACGCCGTGAATGCCGCGAAGCCCGCGGTAAACGTGGGGGCGCTGATCGGCCATACTGCGCTGCGCAGCAACCACATGGACGATCTCAAGCGCGCCGCCACCGGCGACGAAATCGCGGCGATGCGCGCGCAGCTCGAAGAGGCGCTCATGCACGGTGCGCTCGGACTTTCAACGGGCCTCGCGTATGGCAATGCCTTCGCGGCGTCGACCGAAGAAGTCGCCTCGCTTGCGGAGCCGCTCGCCATCGCCGGCGCGCTCTACACGACGCACATGCGCACCGAATTCGACGCCATCCTCGAAGCCATGGAGGAGGCGTACCACATCGGCAAGCATGCGCGCGTGCCGGTCGTCATTTCGCACCTCAAATGCGCGGGTCCGTCGAACTGGGGGCGCAGCGCGGAAGTGCTCGCGTCGCTCGAAGGCGCGCGCAAGTATCAGCCGGTGGGCTGCGATTGCTATCCGTACAGCCGCAGCTCATCGACGCTCGACCTCAAGCAGGTGACGGGCGACATCGACATCACGATCACGTGGTCGACGCCGCACCCCGAGCAGGCGGGCAAGCTCATCAAGGACATCGCGGCCGAATGGGGCGTCTCGCAGCAGGAGGCCGGCAAGCGTTTGCAGCCGGCAGGCGCGGTCTATCACAACATGTCCGAGGACGACGTGCGCCGCATCCTGTCGCATCCCGCGACGATGGTGGGCTCGGACGGCCTGCCGAACGACCCGCTGCCGCATCCGCGTTTGTGGGGCGCGTTCCCGCGCGTGCTGGGCCATTACGCGCGCGACGTTGCGCTGCTGCCGCTCGAAGAGGCGGTGCGCAAGATGACGGGTTTGTCGGCGCGGCGCTTTGGCCTCACGCAGCGCGGCGAGGTGCACGTGGGCTGGCATGCCGACCTCGTGCTGTTCGACCCCGCGAAGGTGCGCGACGCCGCGACCTTCGAGCAGCCGCAGCAGGTGGCCGAAGGCATCGACGCGGTGTGGGTGAACGGTGTGCTGTCGTACCGCGACGGCCAGGCAACCGGCGAACGCGCGGGCCACTTCGTTGCGCGAGGCACGCGCGACGCTCAGGTTTTCTAAGTTATTTTTTCGCGCACAAAGTTGCGACCCAAGCGAACTCAAAGGAGCAAACGATGAAACGAATTGGAGCAGAAGGCGGCAAGGGCCAGGGCGGACAACATCTGCCGTTCGCGCGCGCGGTGGAAGCCGACGGCTGGCTGTACGTCTCGGGCCAGACGCCGATGGAAGGCGGCGAGGTAATCAACGGCGGCATCGTCGAGCAGTCGCACAAGGCCATCCAGAATCTCTTCGCAATCCTGAAAGAGGCGGGCTATGGCGCGGAGCACGTGGTGCGCTGCGGCGTGTGGCTCGACGACGCGCGCGACTTCCAGTCGTTCAACAAGGTGTTCCGCGAGTACTTCGGCGAGCATCCGCCGGCGCGCGCCTGCGTGCAGTCGAGCATGGTGGTGGACTGCAAGGTCGAAGTCGATTGCGTCGCTTATAAGGCGCCGGCAGGGAAGTAATGCGGCGGGGCGTGAGAACGCCTCTGAAAGCCGCTGACCACGCTGCGCGACAATCGTGCAAAAAGCGTGCAAAAAACGTGCAAAAAACGTGCAAAAACGGCCCCAGGCTATCTGGCGGCCGTTTTTTTATTCGTATTGTTACTGTATTTCAACGCCCGTCAGCCATCCGTCGAAGGGATCAAATTCCCAATATTTGAGCGACCCAATCACATATTGGAGATCGCGGAAAAACCGACCTACAATCCGATCCATCCGACATGACGCGCCACACGCCCCAGACAGCGGGTGGCAAATGGCAAGTCGGCATAGCCCAGACAAAAGCCCACGGCCGCGCGAATCACGTGTCTCAGCGGGCAAGAATCGGAGACGTCAGCCATGTTCCAGTCCGCGAAGCATGCGGCCTCGTGCCGTCCACCGTCGCGCGCAAAAGCGCGCTCCAGCTTTTCGCACCATGGTCCGCAGGCCGTCGTTTGACGCCGCGCGTTTATCCCCGTTTTTCTGATCGGCCTCGCCATGAATAAAGCGATGTCCCCGAATTTCGCCGAACGCTTCACGAATGCTGAGGCCGAGCCGGCCGCCGAATCCAACGCGGACGCTCCAGCCGCCGCTGGCCGTGCTCAACTGCAAGCCAAATCCCGCGCCGGCGCCGACGAGATCGTCGGCCTGCCGGGCGCGCTGCTCGACGGCTCGGCGCAAGCCGGCACGCAGACGCTCCTGCGCGGCCTCGCCATTCTCGAAGCCGCCGCTGCCGGCGTGCGCGATCTGCGCTCGTTCGGCGCTGTGCTCGGCACGACGCGCAGCACCACGCACCGGCTCGTATCAAGCCTTGTGCAGGCGCGCTATTTGCGCCAGGTGCAGGGCGGCTATCTGCTCGGGCCCAAGCTCATCGAACTCGGCACGATCGCGCTCGAGCAAATGCCGCTCACGGCTGTCGCGCGCACGCATCTCGAAGCGCTTGCCGAGGCGACGCTCGACACGATTCACCTCGGCGTGCGCGATGGCGACGACGTGCTCTACATCGACAAGATCCCCGGCCAGCGCGGCCTCGAAATGCGCTCTCGCGTGGGGCACCGCATGCCGCTCGCGTCCACCGGCATCGGCAAGGCGATGATGCTCGATCTCTCGCCGCAGTCGTGGCGCGACTTGTTCGAGGCGTCGCGGCGCGCGCTCGCGGGCGTGAGCTTTCGCCCCGATCACAACCTCGATCCCGACACATTCCTTAAGCGCATGGCCACGTACTCGGCCGGCGGCTACACGTTCGATCTTGAGGAAAACGAAATTTCGATCCGCTGCGTAGCCGCGCCGGTGCGCGATGCGTCCGGGGCGATCGTGGCGGCGCTGTCGGTGGCGAGCACGATCCCCTACATGCCGCTCGAACGCATGGACGAATTGATCGCGGTCGTGCAGCGCGAGGCGCGCGCGATCTCGCAGGAACTCGGCTGGCGCGTGCCGCAACCCGCCACGCGCAGGATCCGACGATGAGCGCACATACGACGGCGGCACGCAGAGCGCACGGCAAGCCGGATGCCGCCAGGGCGAAGCCGGCCGCGCTCATCGCGCTCGATTGGGGCACGACTTCGCTGCGCGCGTATTTGTTCGATGCGGCGGGCGAGGTGCTCGACACGCGCATGTCGACAGCAGGAATCATGAATCTGCCGGTGCCGGCTGAAGAGGGCGGCTTCGACGCCGCATTCGACGAGGCTTGTGGCGTGTGGCTCGCACAGTCGAGCGCGCTTCCGGTGCTCGCGGCGGGCATGGTCGGCAGCGCCCAGGGCTGGGTGTCGGCGCCGTATGTGGAAACGCCCGCAAGCGAGGACGCGCTGGTGGCCGGCATCGTCAGGGTGCGCACGGCCAGCGGTGTGGAGGTGGCCGTCGTGCCGGGCGTGCTGGAGCCCGGCGCGTTGCCCAATGTCATGCGCGGCGAGGAAACGCAGATCTTCGGCGCGTTGGGTGAGCGCGGTGCGCAGTTCGATGCCCGTGCCGACGCGGCCATGCAAGCGCCGATGCAGCCGGCACTGATCGGCCTGCCCGGCACGCACGCGAAATGGGTGGTGGTGGAAGGTGCGCGCATTGAGCGCTTCTACACCTTCATGACGGGCGAGGTCTACGCGGCGCTCACGGCGCACACGATCCTCGGCCGCACCATGAAGCGGCCGGCCGCGCCCGATACGGCGGCGTTCCTGCGCGGCGTGACGGTGGCGCGCGAACACGGTTGCGCGGGCGTGCTGGCGACCGCGTTCAGCACGCGCACGCTCGGCCTCACCGATCAGCTTGCCGCCGACGAACAGCCCGACTATCTCTCGGGCCTCCTGATCGGTCATGAACTGGCGGGGCTCGACGCGGTGCTCGCGCGCCGCGACGTGGAACTCGCGGCATGTGCGCCGCGCTTGATTGGCGCCGATGCGCTGTGCGAGCGCTACCGGCTCGCGCTTGCGCAGTTCGGCTGCTCTGGCGCGCAAATCGTGCATCGGGCGACCGAGCGCGGACTGTGGCGCGTCGCGGTGCGCGCGGGCCTCGTGGCCCCGACGGATCAGACGAGCCAGACAAATCAAACGGCGTGAGCCGCGCAGAACGCAACTCACAGGACTACGCACGATGGAACCTGAATTGAACTTGCCGGCCCCGTACACGCCTCACGCGGGCTTCACGGCCGCGTTTGGCGCCTGCCGGATGGTCGCGATCATGCGCGGCATCCGGCCCGCCGAGGCCGCCGACCATGGCCGCGCGCTCTACGAGGCGGGCTTCAGGCTCATCGAGGTGCCGCTCAACTCACCGTCGCCACTAGAGAGCATCGCGGCGCTGCGCGCGGCGCTGCCCGCCGACGCCATGATTGGCGCGGGCACCGTGCTCACGCCCGGGCGCGTGCGCGATGTCAAGGCCGCCGGCGGCGAGCTGATCGTGATGCCGCATGCGGATACCGAGGTGATTCTCGCGGCCAAACTGCAGGGCCTCGCTTGCGTGCCGGGCGTGGCGACGCCCACCGAAGCGTTCGCGGCGCTCAAATGCGGCGCCGATGCGCTCAAGATGTTTCCCGCTGAGCAACTGGGCGCGGAAGTGACGAAGGCGTGGCGCGCGGTCATTCCCGGCGTCGTGCCGCTGCTGCCCGTGGGCGGCGTGAAGCCGGACAACATGGGGCCGCAACTGGCGGCGGGCGCGAGCGGCTTCGGCCTGGGCTCCGCGCTCTACAAGCCGGGCCAGGACGTTGCGGCGACGCGCGCGAACGCGCTCGCGTTCGTCGCGGGCTGGCGCGCCACCCAAAACGCGCAAGCAAGCGCGCAAGCTCGCGAACAAGCCGGCGCACAGGGAGCGAAGGCGTGAACCGCCTGAACGGCAAGGTCGCGATCGTGACCGGCGCGGGACGCGGCATTGGCGCCGCGATCGCGCGCGCGTTCGCGGCCGAGGGCGCGGCGCTCGTGCTTGCCGAGCTCGATGGTGCGAGCGCCGAGGCCACCGCGCGCGAGATCGCGCAGGCGCAGCCAGGCGCGCGCACGCTCGCGGTGCCCACGGACGTCACGCAAGCAACCTCGGTGCAGGCAGCAGTGGCCGCCGCAGAGCGCGCGTTCGGCCCGGTCGACGTGCTCGTGAACAACGCCGGCATCAACGTGTTCGCGGACCCGCTCACGATGACCGACGACGACTGGCGCCGCTGCTTCGCCGTCGATCTGGACGGTGTCTGGAACGGTTGCCGCGCCGTGCTGCCCGGCATGGTCGAGCGCCGCGCGGGCAGCATCGTGAACATCGCCTCGACGCACGCGTTCCAGATCATTCCGGGCTGCTTCCCGTACCCGGTTGCGAAGCACGGCGTGATCGGCCTTACGCGCGCGCTCGGCATCGAATACGCGCCGAAGAACGTGCGCGTGAATGCGATCGCGCCGGGCTACATCGAAACGCAGCTCACGCACGACTGGTGGAACGCGCAGCCCGACCCCGAGGCGGCGCGCCGCGCGACGCTCGAATTGCCGCCGATGAAGCGCATCGGCCGGCCGGAAGAAGTCGCGATGACGGCCGTATTCCTCGCATCGGACGAAGCGCCGTTCATCAACGCGAGTTGCATCACGATCGATGGCGGGCGCACGGCGCTGCATCACGAGTAGAGAAGACAAGAACACGCAGGACCTTCGCTACAGCGCTGGCCGCGCGCGGGCGGATGAAGAAAAAGCGGCCGCTACCTTCCCGTGACTGAAGAAGACAGGAGACAGACACCATGCAACGCAGGATTTTCCTCACGCTGTTGGCCGCCGCAACGACCGCGATGCTCGCGCAGGCCCCTGTAGCGCAGGCCGCCGACCCGGTCAAGATCGGCTTTCTCGTGAAGCAGCCCGAAGAGCCGTGGTTCCAGGACGAGTGGAAGTTCGCCGAGATGGCTGCCAAGAAGGATGGCTTCACGCTCGTGAAGATCGGCGCGCCCTCGGGCGAGAAGGTCATGAGCGCGATCGACAATCTGGCCGCGCAAAAGGCTCAGGGCTTCATCATCTGCACGCCCGACGTGAAGCTCGGGCCGGGCATCGTCGCCAAGGCCAAGGCCGACAAGCTCAAGATGATGACCGTCGACGACCGTCTTGTCGACGGCGCGGGCAAACCGATCGAAGCCGTGCCGCACATGGGCATCTCCGCCTACAACATCGGCAAGCAGGTGGGCGACGGCATTGCCGCCGAGATCAAGAAGCGCGGCTGGGACATGAAGGATGTGGGCGCCATCGACGTGACCTACGAGCAGTTGCCGACCGCGCACGACCGCACGACTGGCGCCACCGACGCGCTGGTGGCCGCGGGATTCCCGAAGGCCAACATCATTGCCGCGCCGCAGGCCAAGACCGATACGGAAAACGCCTTCAACGCCGCCAACATCGCGCTCACCAAGAACCCGCAGTTCAAGCATTGGGTGGCGTACGGCCTGAACGACGAAGCCGTGCTGGGCGCCGTGCGCGCCGCGGAAGGGCGCGGCTTCAAGGCCGACAACATGATCGGCATCGGCATCGGCGGTTCGGACTCGGCGCTCAACGAGTTCAAGAAGCCCGAGCCGACCGGCTTCTTCGGCACGGTCATCATCAGCCCGAAGCGCCACGGCGAGGAGACGTCGGAGCTCATGTACGCGTGGATCACGCAAGGCAAGACGCCGCCGATGCTCACGCTCACGACCGGCATGCTGGCAACGCGCGACAACGTGGGTCAGGTGCGCGAGCAGATGGGACTGGCTTCGAAGTAACGGCAAAAAAGCACTGCTTGAAGGAAGTGGTTTGAAGGGCTTCCCGCTGCAAGGCGGCCGGCGTGCGAGCGAAGTACGCGAAGTGAGCGAAGCGCGCGCCGGCCGCGTGGGGAATTCCCAGTGAATCCGCAGTGAATCCGCAGTGAATCGAAAGAGAGGAAACCGAAGTGTCAGCGACACTGCGTTTTGACAATATCGGCAAGGTGTTTCCCGGCGTGCGCGCGCTCGACGGCGTGTCATTCGACGTGCATGCGGGCGAAGTGCACGGCTTGATGGGCGAGAACGGCGCGGGCAAGTCCACGCTGCTGAAGATACTCGGCGGTGAGTATCAGCCCGATTCGGGCCGCATCCTGATGGACGGCAACGAGGTGCGTTTTGCCGATGCTGCCGCGTCGATTGGCGCGGGCATCGCCGTGATTCACCAGGAACTGCAATACGTGCCCGACCTCACGGTCGCGGAGAATCTGTTGCTGGGCGCACTGCCCAACGCGCTCGGCTGGGTGAAGCGCGGCGAGGCGCGCCGGTTCGTGCGCGAACGGCTGGCCGTGATGGGCGTGGATCTCGATCCCGCCGCGAAGCTGCGCAAGCTCTCCATCGCGCAGCGCCAGATGGTGGAAATCTGCAAGGCGCTGCTGCGCAATGCGCGCGTGATCGCGCTCGACGAGCCCACGAGTTCGCTCTCGCACCGCGAGACCGAAGTGCTTTTCAAGCTCGTGCGAGAACTGCGTGCCGACAACCGCGCGCTCATCTACATCTCGCACCGCATGGACGAGATTTACGAGCTCTGCAACGCCTGCACGATCTTTCGCGACGGCCGCAAGATCGCTTCGCACGAGAAGCTCGAAGAGGTCAAGCGCACGACGCTCGTGGCCGAAATGGTGGGCCGCGAGATCAGCGACATCTACAACTACTCGCCGCGCGAGCACGGCAAGGTGCGCTTCGCGGTGCGCGGCATCGAAGGGCATCCGCTCAACGAGGCGGCCAGCTTCGAAGTCAAGGCGGGCGAGATCGTCGGCTTTTTCGGGCTCGTGGGCGCGGGCCGCAGCGAGCTCATGCAACTGATTTACGGCACGCACAAGCGGCGCGCGGGCGAGATCGAGCTCGACGGCAAGCCGATTCGCGTGAAGTGCGCGAGCGATGCGATTCGCCATGGCATCGTGCTGTGCCCGGAAGACCGCAAGGAGCAGGGCATCGTTGCGATGGCAACGGTCTCGGAGAACATCAACATCAGCTGCCGCCGCCATTTCCTGAGGGCGGGCATGTTTCTCGATCGCAAGAAGGAAGCCGAAACGGCCGACCGCTTCATCAAGCTCTTGAAGATCAAGACGCCGAGCCGCCGCCAGAAGATCCGCTTTCTCTCGGGCGGCAATCAGCAGAAGGCGATCTTGTCGCGCTGGCTCGCCGAGCCCGACCTCAAAGTGGTGATTCTCGACGAACCCACGCGCGGCATCGACGTCGGCGCGAAGCACGAAATCTATAACGTGATCTACCAGCTTGCCGCGCGCGGCTGCGCGATCGTGATGGTGTCATCGGAATTGCCGGAGGTGCTTGGCGTGTCGGACCGCATCGTGGTGATGCGCGAGGGCCGTATTTCCGGCGAGTTGCCGCGCAGCGCGGCGAGCGAACACGCGGTGCTGGACCTCGCGCTGCCGCAGGGCGCGCAGGCCAAAGCCGCATGAGTGGACGGGGAGGAGTGACTGAAATGCAAGCGAGAGAAAACCTGACGGCCGAGGCCGCCGATGCAGCGAAGAGCGTCGCGCACAGCGCCGCCGACGCGCTGATTCCGAAGACCAGCGACAAGCAGAAGTGGTGGCAGCAGATCACCGAGTACAGCCTCATCGTGATCTTCGCGATCATGTTCATCACGATGTCGCTGACCGTCGATCACTTTTTCTCGATCGAGAACATGCTTGGCCTCGCGCTGTCGATCTCGCAGATCGGCATGGTGGCCTGCACGATGATGTTCTGTCTCGCCTCGCGCGACTTCGATCTTTCGGTGGGTTCGACCGTCGCGTTCGCGGGCGTGCTGTGCGCAATGGTGCTCAACGCCACCAACAACACGTTCGTCGCGATCATTGCCGCCGTGGCCGCGGGCGCCGCGATCGGCTTCGTGAACGGCGCGGTGATCGCGTACCTGCGCATCAATGCGCTGATCACCACGCTCGCCACCATGGAGATCGTGCGCGGGCTCGGCTTCATCGTTTCGCACGGCCAGGCCGTGGGCGTGTCGTCCGACACCTTCATCGCAATGGGCACGGCATCGTTCTTCGGCGTGCAACTGCCGATCTGGGTCACGCTCGTGTGCTTCATCGTGTTCGGCGTGATGCTCAACCAGACCATATACGGGCGCAATACGCTCGCCATCGGCGGCAATCCAGAAGCTTCGCGGCTCGCGGGCATCAAGGTCGAGCGCACGCGCGTGTGGATCTTCCTGATCCAGGGCGCGGTGACGGCGCTCGCGGGCGTGATTCTCGCCTCGCGCATCACCTCGGGCCAGCCGAACGCGGCAGAAGGTTTCGAGCTGAACGTGATATCGGCGTGCGTGCTGGGCGGCGTGTCGCTTCTCGGCGGCCGCGCGACGATCTCGGGTGTGGTGATCGGCGTGCTCATCATGGGCACGGTCGAGAACGTGATGAACCTGCTCAACATCGACGCGTTCTATCAGTACCTCGTGCGCGGCGCGATCCTGCTCGCGGCGGTGCTGCTAGACCAGTTGAAGAATCGCGGTGCGCGCGATTGAAGCCTGCGATTGAGCAATTAATCAGGAATCCAATATGACGACGTGTTCCAGCTACGCGCATGAGGGCTATGCGCGCTACCCGAGCCTCGCGGGCCGCGTGGTGTTGATAACGGGCGGAGCGACCGGAATCGGCGCGTCGTTCGTCGAGCACTTCGCAGCGCAAGGCGCGCGCGTGGCGTTCTTCGATATCGATGTGAGCGGGGGCCAGGCGCTGGCCGACACGCTCGGCGATTCGCGCCACAAGCCGCTCTTTCTCGCCTGCGACCTCACCGACATCGCCGCGCTGCGCGCGGCCATCGCCGATGTGAAGGCGGCGCTCGGGCCTGTCGAGGTGCTCGTGAACAATGCCGCGAACGACCGCCGCCATACGCTTGCCGAAGTCACGCCGGAGTCGTTCGACGCGGGCATCGCTGTGAACTTGCGGCATCAACTCTTCGCGGTGCAGGCCGTGGCGGAGGATATGAAGGCCGCGCGCGCGGGCTCGATCATCAATCTCGGCTCGATCAGCTGGATGCTCAAGCAAGCCGATCTGCCGGTGTACACGATGAGCAAATCGGCGGTGCAGGGGCTCACGCGCGGGCTTGCGAAAGACCTCGGGCGATACGGCATCCGCGTGAACTCGCTCCTGCCGGGCTGGGTGATGACCGAGAAGCAGCGGCGCCTGTGGCTCACCGACGAAGGGCGCGAGAACATCAAGCGCGGGCAGTGCATCGACGCAGAACTGCTGCCCGAGGACCTCGCGCGCATGGCGCTTTTTCTCGCGGCCGATGACAGCCGCATGATCACCGCGCAGGAGATGGTGGTGGACGGAGGCTGGGCTTGAGCGCGAACCAAAGCGATAACGCAAACGCAGCGGATGCGGCGGCGGCCGCGCTGCTGGTGGATGCGAAATGCGAGCTGGGCGAGGGCGCGACGTGGTGCACGCGCAGTGGCCGGCTTTACTGGACCGATATCGAAGGCAAGCGTTTGTGGCGCTACGACGCGCGCGAGGGCAAGCCCGTGACGTGGGAGATGCCGGAGCGCCTCGCGTGCTTCGCGCTTTGCGCGGATGCGCGCACGCTGCTGCTGGGCCTCGAATCGCGGCTGGCGTTCTTCGACCTGGAAACGGGGGCGATAGACACCATCGTCGAGGTCGAGCCTGGCGTGCCCACGCGCCTCAATGACGGGCGCTGCGACCGCCAGGGGCGCTTCGTGTTCGGCACGAAGTACGAGGCAACGCCGATGCAGGCGATCGGCGGCTTCTATCGTTTGAATCGCGACCTCACGCTCGAACGCCTGCCGTTGCCCGCGCCGGCGATTTCGAACAGCATCGCATTCAGCCCCGACGGATCGACGATGTATTACTGCGATTCGCTCACGCGCAAGATCTGCGCATGCGATTACAACGCGGGCGGTGCGGATGGAACGATTGCAAACGAGCGCGTCTTTACCACGCTCACCGACGAGACCGGCGTGCCGGACGGCTCGACCGTCGATGCTGAAGGCGGGTTGTGGAACGCGCAATGGGGCGGCGAGCGCGTGGTGCGCTACGGTGCGGATGGCGTGGAAACCGGGCGCGTAAAGATTCCCACAGCGCAGCCTAGCTGCGTTACTCTCGGCGGAGCGTTGCTGGACACGCTTTATGTCACGAGCGCGCGGGCGGAAATGGAGCCGGCCACGCTGGCGCGCGAGCCCCATGCGGGCGGTGTTTTCGCAGTCCGAATCAGCCGTGTGGGCCTTGTTGAGCCGCTGTTTCAAGGCGCTCGGCGCGCTTGATCGGATGTATCGAGCGTTGCGCTGGAATCGTGCCGGAGCCGTTTTGCAAGGTGCCAGCGCGCGCAAAGGCGTTGTAGTCCAGCAACAGAGAGCATCAGAAAAAGAAACAGCAGGGCGAACACAAGAAGCGGCCGCAGGGCCCGTGCACGAGAACCCATGACGCGCGAGCACGGCGCCGGCAGGCCACCGGCGAGCCGCCTGTCGCGGCGGCGATCGATCATGCCTCTCGAGGAGCATCTCATGAGTGTTGCGAATTCCGCTGTGCGTCGGCCTGACGCCTCGTCCGCCTCAGCAGCTTCCGCTGTATCGCCTGCCGCTGCACGGCGTGCGCGGCTCGAAGCCGCCACCCATCCGGTCCTCGCGGGACCGAGCACCTCGGCGGTGGCGATTGGCGCGGCAGGCACGGGCGACGTGGCCTGCGTGACGCTGGCGAACGCGTATCTGAGACTCGACGTCGCGCCGCAACTGGGCGGCGGCATCACGCGCTTCGACTGGCGCAGCGAAGGCGCGCTCGAACCCGTATTCCGGCGCTGCGAGCGCGTAAGCGCGCGCATGGACCCGAACGAACTCGCGTGCTACCCGCTGCTGCCGTATTCGAATCGTATCGGCGCGGGGCGTTTCCAGTTTGGCGGACGCAAGATCGAAGTGCCGCGCAATCGCGCGAGCGAGCCGTTGCCGATCCACGGCGATGGGTGGCTCGCGCACTGGACG
Source organism: Paraburkholderia sacchari (assembly GCF_000785435.2). GTDB lineage: Bacteria > Pseudomonadota > Gammaproteobacteria > Burkholderiales > Burkholderiaceae > Paraburkholderia > Paraburkholderia sacchari. The sequence goes on from NZ_JTDB02000002.1 coordinate 643,641, forward strand.
CCCGAGGAGGTCAATCGCGAGCGCGTGCGGCTCGTGCTCGACCGCAGCGATGGCGAGCCTTACGCCTATCGCGCCGTGCTCACCTATGCGCTCGACGGCGCGACGCTCGCGATGACGCTCGAAGTGGAGAACACGGGCCGCGAGGCGTTGCCGTTCGGCCTGGGCGTGCATCCGTTCCTTGCGCGCGACGCGAGCACCGAGCTTTCCGCGCCCGCGAGCGGCCTGTGGCTGTCGGGCGCGGATTGGCTGCCGGTGCGCCACGTGCCCGCCCCGCCCGCGTGGCAGTTCGGCGTGGCCTATCCGCTGCCCGAACAGCTTGTGAATCACGCGTTCAGCGGCTGGAGCGGGCGTGCCGCCGTGGTGTGGGAGCGTCGCCGCCTGTCGCTCTCGATCTGCGCAAACACCGACTATTACGTGCTCTACACGCCGCCCGGCGAGCGCTTCTTCTGCTTCGAGCCCGTCGATCACCCGATCAACGCGGTCAATCTCGAAGGCGGCGGCGGGGCGCACGGCATGACCGTGCTGGACCACGGCGAGCGGCTCGTGCGCACATTCAGCTTCACGGTCGAGCGCATGGATATGCGCGCGACGGCGAATCCGCATCGCGAGGGCGCGCGCGGGCGGGCCGGGGCGCGAGGCGCGAAGGGTGCGCGTGCGAGGCGCGCGGCTGGCTGACAGCGGGTGCGCGTTGCTTGCCCGCTTGCAGACCGCCCCCCGCCCGGGGCGATTCGGCGGACCTGCCGCGAGTGCGGGGGCATGGGCGGCCAAGCCGGGTAAAATACGCGCCGTTTTCCCTACACCGGCTCACCGCGAGTCCTCACCATGACTTCCTTTACTCAGACCCTGGGTGCCGCTTGGCAGCGCACCGGCTCGCTGCTGTGCGTCGGCCTCGACCCCGAGCCCACGAAATTCCCGGCCGCGCTGGCGGGCCGCAGCGACGCGATCTTCGAATTCTGCCGTGACATCGTCGACGCCACGGCGCCCTATGCGTGCTCGTTCAAGCCGCAGATCGCCTACTTCGCCGCGCACCGCGCCGAGGACCAGCTCGAAGCGCTGATCGCCCATATCCACGAGAAGCATCCGGGTCTGCCCGTGATCCTGGACGCCAAGCGCGGCGATATCGGCAGTACCGCCGAGCAGTACGCGCGAGAAGCGTTCGAGCGTTTCAAGGCCGATGCCGTGACGGTCAATCCCTATATGGGCTTCGACTCGATCGAGCCGTGGCTGGCGCATGAGGGCAAGGGCGTGATCGTGCTGTGCCGCACCTCGAACCCCGGCGGCTCCGATCTGCAATTCCTCACCGTCGATGGCAAGCCGCTCTACCAGATCGTGGCCTCGCTTGCGGCGCAAAAGTGGAACGCGAGCGGCGAACTCGGCCTCGTGGTGGGCGCGACGTTCCCGAAGGAAATCGAGACGGTGCGCGCGCTCGTTGGCGACATGCCGCTGCTGATTCCCGGCATCGGCGCGCAAGGCGGCGACGTCGAAGCCACGGTGAAGGCGGGGCGCACCGCTAACGGCACGGGCATGCTCATCAACTCGTCGCGCGCGATCATCTACGCGAGCAAGGGCGAGGATTACGCGCAGGCGGCTGCAAAGGCCGCTGAACAGACGCGCGACAAGATCAACGCATATCGCTGAGGCGGGCGCGGACCGGCGCGTGGAGCGTCGGTCTGTCTCAGCGCCTCACGCCGAAGTCTGTCTTTGTGCTTCTGAACATCAAGAAACGCCCATGTCTCTTTAAGCTTTTTAAGAGCATTCTTATTAAAAGCCCTTGGATCCCTCAGTATTATCTGAGTCAACGCAGGGCGAGATGTAGGAGGGTGTCGGGATTTCCTCCGTCAGGTCAGGCAAACATCTCGTTTCCGGTTGACGAATGGCGATCGTCGCCAGTCTGGCGGCGGTACAACGGAACACGCTGTAGGGAGCGTGTCGCAGATGGTTTAGGTCGCCATCTGCACATTTGGCAGGGTTTTTGCGGCGCATCTTTGAGAGCGCCGCTTCTTTTTTTGTGCGGTCAATTTTTTGAAGCCACCGCAATTCCCGCCGGCTTTCTGAACAGCTCGATGATCCCGCGATGCAGCGGATATTTGTCAACGAGCGCATCCACATTTGCAAGCTCGAACTCGCTGAACTCGAACCCCGGCGCCACCGTGCAGCCCACGAGCGCGTACGTGGATGGGTCGCAGCAGCGCGCCGCAAACCAGTGTCCCGCCGGCACCACGACCTGAAAAACCGTGCCCGGATGGTCGAGCGCGTGGCCCAGCTTGCGCGTGGTCAGTACGCCACGCTCGTCGATCGAGTGAATTTCAATGGGCGAGCCCGCGTAGAAATGCCAGAGCTCGTCGGAGCGGATCCGGTGCTAGGTCGAGTAGGCGCCGTTCGCGAGCAGGAAGTAGATCGCGGTCGAGGCCGTGCGCGGGCCTTCGCTGGCCGGTGCGCCGTCGCGGCAGATCAGTTTGTCCGAACGGTAGGTTTCGCTGTAGTAGCCGCCTTCAGGATGGGGTTCGAGCCCAAAGCGGCGGATCAGTTCGTCGACGGGATTGCTGGCGCTGGCCAGTGCGATTGGCTTCGCGGCGGTTGACTTCACGGTAGTCATGGTGCGGGCCTCCTTGTCCTTGTCGATTGCATGAAGCGGTTGGGCTGCCGTCGGGGCGGTTATCCGCGCGCGTCCTGCGTTCGATCCGGCCGGACGCTTTCAGCGCTCCTTTTCGTCGATCAGCGTAAGCAGCCCGCGCAGCGCGTGGGTGGCGGCCTGCACGCGGATCTGCTCGCGGTCGCCCTTGAAGACCAGCGTTTCGACGCTCGTGTGCAGCCGGTTGCTCCAGCCGAACGACACCATGCCGACTGGTTTTTCCGGCGTGCCGCCGCCCGGACCGGCGACGCCCGTGATGGCGAGCGAAACTTGTGCCCGGCTGTTGCGCAACGCGCCTTCGGCCATCGCGCGCGCGACCGGTTCGCTCACGGCGCCGTGCTTTTCGATGAGTTCGGCGGGCACGCCGATCATCTCCGTCTTCGCCTGGTTCGAGTACGTGACGAAGCCGCGGTCGAACCAGCCGCTGCTGCCGGAAATGTCGGTGATGGCGGTGGCGACCATGCCGCCGGTGCAGGACTCGGCCGTGGCGAGCATGAGCCGTGCGTCGCGCAGCTTGTTGCCGGCGCGAATGGCGAGTTGATGAACGACGGAATCGGTAGGCATGGGAAATGTCCGTGGCGGTGTGCCGGTTTGTATTCTCTTACGGGTGGCCTGGGCGGTGGCGGCGTGCGTGGCGCTCAGACCGACATGCGCCAGAGGGCGATCACGAGCAGCGTGAAGAACGCGGCAATGAGGTCGACTAGCATGATGCCGAAGCCGCCCTTGAAGCGCCGCTCGAAATAACGGATGGGCGGCGGCTTCACCATGTCGAAGAAACGAAACACGACGAACGCCCAGAGTTTGCCCACGAAGTCGATGGGCGTGATCATCAGCAGCACGAGCCAGAACGCAACGATCTCGCCCCAGACGATGGCGCGGAGATCTTCGGTGCGCAGCATTTTTGCGGTGAACCCGGTGATGCCAATGCCGCCGAGAAAGCCCACGACGATCAGCAGGCCCCAGTCGAGCACCGTGAAGTAGCGGTTGAGCACTTCGAAGGCCGCCCATGCGAAGAGCGTGCCGGCTGCGCCTGGCGCGAGCCGCGAGAGTCCGGCGCCGAACCCGAGCGAGATCAGATGCAGCGGATGCGCGAGCATGAAGCGCGCGTCGGCGCGGCGCGGCGCCGCGCTCGTGGCCGTGGCGCTCGCGCCGGCATGGGCGGGCTGGCTGGCCGTCGCGAGTTTGTCGGCGGGCGCGGGCGTGGGGTCAGTCTGCATGAAAGTGGTCGAAGCCTTGCAACGTCAGGTTGAGCGGTGCACCCGAGGCGTCGCGCCACGTGATCGCGGGCGCAACAGGCGAACCTGCCATATCGGATGAAGTGATTGTACCGATGCGCGTCACGCGCCCGCCCGCCTGTTGCGCCGCTGCCAGGACGGCCTCGCGCTGCGCTTGCGCTGCCGTGAAGCAGAGTTCGTAGTCGTCGCCGCCGGCCAGCGCGCATTGCAGTTGCAGCGCGCGCGGCAGGCGCGCGAGCGCAGCCGAGAGCGGCAGCGCGTCCACGTCGATCTCGGCATTCACGTGCGAGCGCTCGAGGATGTGTCGCAGGTCGCCCGCGAGGCCGTCGGAGATGTCGAGCGCCGCGCGCGCAATGCCGCCGAGCGCGAGGCCGAGCGCGACGCGCGGCTCGGGATGTTCGAGCGCATGGCGAAAATGCGCGGCGTCTGCGCGATCGATCGGCACTTGCGGCCACTCTCCACGCAGCACGCCGAGACCCGCGCGCGCGTCGCCCGGCGTGCCCGACACCCAGATGTCGTCGCCGGGCTGGGCCGCGTCGCGCCGGAGAGCATGACTCTGGCGAACCGAGCCGAACACGGTGATGCACAGATTGAGCGGCCCGGCAGTGGTGTCGCCGCCGATCAGCTCGCAGCCGTAACGGTCGGCCAGCTCGAAAAGCCCGTTGCTGAACGCTTCGAGCCAGTCCTCGCGCGGCTTGGGCAGCGCGAACGCGAGCGTGAAGCCAAGCGGCGCGGCCCCCATCGCGGCGAGATCGGAAAGGTTCACGGCGAGCGCCTTGTGGCCGAGCGCGCGAGGGGCGACGTCGGGAAGAAAGTGACGGCCTTCCACGAGCATGTCCGTGGAGACGGCCAGCATTTCGCCGGCGGCCGGCGCGATCAGCGCGCAGTCGTCGCCGATGCCGAGCACGGCGCGGCGCGTGTTCGTGCGTGCGCGTCGCGCGAAATAACGGTCGATCAGGGAAAACTCGGAAAGCATGACGAATGGTCTATGACGAATGACTCGGGTGGTCCGGCGCGAGCCGCGCCGGCAGGGGCGTTCCCCTCATTGCGGTCGCGGCAGCCGCGCCCGAACTGTTAGGAATACCCGCAGGAATTGGCGCTACAATGCGATCGATCCAGATTTTGCCATTCTAGTCCGCACTTACGCCCTGCCCGCCATGTCGAATCCCGCCACGAACAAGCTGCGCGAAGCCGCCCTCGACTATCACGAATTTCCTGTGCCGGGAAAGATCGCGATTGCGCCGACCAAGCAAATGATCAACCAGCGCGACCTCTCGCTCGCGTACTCGCCGGGTGTTGCGTTCGCGTGCGAGGCGATCGTCGAGAATCCGCTGAATGCCGCGCGCTTCACGGCGCGCAGCAACCTCGTGGGCGTCGTGTCGAACGGCACGGCCGTGCTCGGGCTCGGCAATATCGGGCCGCTCGCCTCGAAGCCGGTCATGGAAGGCAAGGCGGTGCTGTTCAAGAAGTTCGCCGGCATCGACGTATTCGACATCGAGCTGAACGAGACCGACCCGCACAAGCTCGTGGACGTGATCGCCGCGCTCGAACCCACCTTCGGCGGCATCAATCTGGAAGACATCAAGGCGCCGGAGTGCTTCATCGTCGAACGTGAAGCGCGCAAGCGCATGAAGATTCCGGTCTTCCACGACGACCAGCACGGCACGGCCATCGTGGTGGCGGCTGCGTTCACCAATGGCCTGAAGGTCGTGGGCAAAGACATCAAGCAGGTGAAGCTCGTGGCCTCGGGCGCGGGCGCGGCGGCGCTCGCGTGTCTCGACCTGCTCGTCGACCTCGGCCTGCCGCTCGAAAACATCTACGTGACCGATCTCGCGGGCGTGGTCTACAAGGGCCGCACCGAACTGATGGATCCGGACAAGGAGCGCTTCGCACGCGAAACCAGCGCGCGCACGCTCGCTGAAGTGATCGAAGGCGCCGACATTTTCCTCGGCCTTTCCGCTGGCGGTGTCCTCAAGCCGGAAATGGTCAAGCAGATGGCCGAGAAGCCGCTTATCCTCGCGCTCGCGAATCCCACGCCGGAAATCCTGCCGGAACTCGCGCTCGAAGCGCGTCCGGACGCGGTGCTTGCCACGGGCCGCACGGACTACCCGAACCAGGTGAACAACGTCCTGTGCTTCCCGTTCATTTTCCGCGGCGCGCTCGACGTGGGCGCGACCACTATCACGCGCGAGATGGAAATCGCCGCCGTGAATGCGATCGCGGAACTGGCGCGCCAGGAGCAGAGCGATGTCGTGGCCACGGCTTACGGCATCCAGGATCTGCAATTCGGGCCTGAATATTTGATTCCGAAGCCGTTCGATCCGCGTTTGATCGTGAAGATCGCGCCGGCCGTCGCGAAGGCCGCGATGGATTCGGGCGTGGCGACCCGTCCGATCGAGGACATGGACGCCTACACGCAGCACCTGCAGCAATTCGTCTATCACAGCGGCACGACCATGAAGCCGATCTTCCAGCTCGCGCGCGCCGCCGAGCCGGAGAAGAAGCGCATCGTGTTCGCCGAAGGCGAAGAGGAGCGCATCCTGCGCGCGGTGCAGATCGTGGTCGACGAAAAACTCGCCAAGCCGATCCTGATTGGCCGCCCGGCGGTGATCGAGCAGCGCATGGCGCGCTACGGCCTGCGTCTGGTCGCGGGTCAGGATTACACGGTCGTCAACACCGACCACGACGAGCGCTATCGCGACTTCTGGCAAAGCTACGCGAAGCTCATGGCGCGCAAGGGCATCACGCAGCAAATGGCGAAGCTCGAAATGCGCCGCCGCACCACGCTGATCGGCTCGATGCTGGTGGAGAAGGGCGAGGCCGACGGCATGATCTGCGGCACGGTCAGCACGACGCACCGTCATCTGCACTTCATCGACCAGGTGATCGGCAAGAAGGAAGGCTGCAACGTCTATGCGGCGATGAACGCGCTGGTGTTGCCGAACCGCCAGATTTTCATCGTCGACACGCACGTGAACGTCGACCCGACGCCCGAGCAGCTTGCCGAAATCACCATCATGGCAGCGGAGGAAGTGCGCCGCTTCGGCATCGAGCCGAAGGTCGCGCTGTGCTCGCACTCGAACTTCGGCTCGAGCCTTGCTGCCTCGGCGCAGAAGATGCGCGATCTGCTGGAGATTCTCAAGGAGCGCGCGCCGGACCTCCAGGTGGACGGCGAGATGCATGGCGACGTCGCGCTCGACGCGAACCTGCGCCGCGAGATCCTGCCGGAGTCGACGCTCGAAGGCGACGCGAACCTGCTCGTCATGCCGAACATCGACGCGGCGAATATCTCCTACAACCTGCTGAAGACGGCGGCGGGCAACAACATCGCCATTGGCCCGATGCTGCTCGGCGCGGCCAAGCCGGTGCACGTGCTGACCGCTTCGGCCACCGTGCGCCGGATCGTCAACATGACCGCGCTGCTGGTCGCCGATGTGAACGCGACGCGTTAAGTTTTTCGCGTCGGGGTCTCATCAAGCCGTAACTCCGCGGAGTCGTCGCGGCTTCGTGTTTCATACCGGCGGCGCTGCTCGCCGCCGGTATTCCGCCCCCACTTCAGGTGCACATCAGGCGCACTTCTGGCCGATGGCCGGCCGCGTTCCGGCACCATCTCCACATTTGTAAAATTTACCGGTTTGCCGCTTGTGCGCGGTCAAGCCCTGTTTGTCGTCGCCGGTGCGCGATTGCTTCCAGGGTCCATTAGCGATACCCTTACACCTTTAATGGTCGTCGAAAGCGTGATCCGAGAGGCGGGAATCCGAAGATGGTACGTATAGGACTGCCTGCTGTTTCAACGGCCAAAAACGCTAGCGCATCGGCCGATTCGGCACGTGTAAGTCATTGTTTTGTTGGGGGTTTCTGGCGTCGTTCGAGCGATGTTCAGCGGTTGGCATCGGTTGCGTCGGCGGCGTTGCTGGCGGCGGCGCTGGTGTGCTCGCAAGGCGTCGTGGCGCGCACTCCGGTGCCGTACGATGCCGGAGCATCGGGGGTATCGTCAGGCACCGTGAGCGTGGGCGAGTTGCCGCGCGAAGCGGTCAACACACTGAGCCTGGTTGCCGGAGGCGGGCCCTATCCGTTTGAGAAAGATGGCATCGTGTTCGGTAATTACGAGCAGCAGTTGCCGAAGCATCGGCGCGGTTACTACCACGAATACACTGTCCCGACGCCCCGAGCGCACAACCGCGGCGCGCGGCGCATTGTCTGCGGCGGTCCGCTCAGGCGCACGGACAACTGCTATTACACCGACGACCACTACGCCAGTTTTAAGCGAATTGTTGAATGACACCGGGAAAAGCAGCATGAGCGATAACACTTACGCGCACGACCCGCGGGTCGCGAGCGATCTGTTCGCGTCCGGCGAGGGCAACCTGTTCCAGCGCGTTATGCAGATGCATCACGACGACCAGCAGCGCGAAGCCGCGCGCAGGGGTGAGGCAAATTCATCGAACGAGGAGGCCATGGACCTGTTTGCGACCGTCCAGTCGAATATCGTCCAGTCGATCCGTGCGTTCCGCGTGCAGGATCTCGCCGACGAGGCGCAGCGGTTGCAGCAGCATTTCCTATATGCGTATTGCGCCAACGCGCAGACCAAGCAGGAAGTGCTCGAAACCATTGCCACATCGTTTCTGTTTCCGAAGCATTTCGGCAAGAACTACGATGGTTTGTACGATTGCTTGACCGACCTGGTGCAAAAGGCCGGTGAGCAGCCGGGTTTCGTGATCGTGCTCGACGGCTTGCCGATCGCACAGAAGTTCGATAAGGACGGGCGCGAGACGCTGCTCGACGTGTTCCGCGAAGCTTCGGAGTACTGGGCCGAGCGCAAGGTGCCGTTCCGCGTCTTTTATTCGTTCGCCTGAGCGTCTGCCATTTGAGAATCGTCGCATTCTTGCGACAAAAATACGCAGGCCCGCCGCATGATCGCATGCGGCGGGCCTTGTCATTTTTACCAGCCGCCCCAGCGCGCGGCCAGCGCTGCGAGCACGGCGATGCCTGCCGTCTCGGTGCGCAGGATGCGGGGCCCCAGCCCCACGGCGATAAAGCCGTGATCGAGCGCCGCGGCTTCTTCCGGCGACGAGAAACCGCCTTCGGGGCCGACCAGAACCGTGATTTCGCCTTGCGGCGGGGTGTTGGGCAGGGTGGCGAACGACACGTTCGCGCGCGGCGAAAGCAGCACGCGCAACTCGCCGTCGCCGGGCGTTTTGGGCAGCGAGCCGAGCCAGGTGCCGATCTCGCGGGTGGAGGCGACTTCGGGCATGCGGTTGCGTCCGCATTGCTCGCACGACGCCTGGACGATGCGCTGCCAGTGAACCTGGCGGCGCACGGCGCGCTCGCCCACGAGGCGCACGACGCTGCGCGAGGTGGTGAGCGGCACGAAGTTCGTCGCGCCCAGTTCGACGGCCTTTTCGATCAGCCAGTCCATCTTGTCGCTGCCGGCAATACCTTGCGCGAGCGTGAGCCGGTACGGAGGTTCGGTCTCGACGTCGCGGAACGGACCTACGCGCACTTGTGTGTCGCGGCGCTCCATGGCGATGATTTCGGCGCTGTATTCACCCCCCACGCCGTTGAACAGCACGATCGTGTCGCCGGGCTGCAGCCGCAGCACCTGAACGTGTCGCGTCACTTCGTCCGGGAGAGTGAAGACGTCGCCGGACTGCAGGGAGTTTCCGACGAAAAAACGGGGCATAAGACAAGTTCTCATTGCTTCATGACAGATGGCGAGCAAGCGCCCAGCGGTAGCCGTCGAGGTCTTCGACCTGAGCAAAACGGTCACCCCAGAATTGGTCCTGCGGCTCGCTCAACGATTTCGCGCCAGCGTCCAGCGCTCGCGCATACACCGCGTCGACATTGTCGACGTAAAGGTAAAAGGATTGGGGCGCGATCGCGTTCGCGCTCTTCGGCGTGCGCGCCGTCGAACCGAATGCGCCCTCCGGCGCGAACATTACGATCAGCTGATCGTGATATGTCATTTCCACATGCATGACCGCACCGTCGTCCGCCACGCAATCGCGCACCGCAAAACCGAACGCCGCCTGGAAAAATTCGATTGCGTCGCGCGCATCGCGCACCGTCAGATACGGCGTCAGCCACGGCACGCCTGCGGGGCGGGGTGCGGTCATCGGATTTCTCCAGATTCAGGTTGAGGGACGAGCGGGTGGTTGGAGGCTGTCTGGGTCGGTTGGCACGCGAAAATGTGATGAACGCTGCGATTCTCCAACGTTGTGCACCCTAAATCTGTAGGAATTGGCCTAGTTTGTCGCGGGGGGGCCGAAGTGCCGTCCGGCGCGTTGCGCGCGGGCGTGCGGCGCACGACCACGCCCCTGAGATCGGCGCGCGCGTGTGTACGTGTCGGGAAAACCTTACGGCGTATCGGGGCGGAACGAAGGAGGCGCGGCAAGGTCAAGGTGATATCGAGCGACGAGAGAGCGGGTGCTGGCGGTGCATTCGGCCAAAGCCATGCAACATGCGCACAAAACCGGAGAGCGACAAGTCGCCGCCACGTTGCAAATGAATATAAATCGGGCCCGATTGACAGGTAAATCAGGGCAGTAGCCGTATTATACGGGCAGCCGGCCGGGCTGCCGCCGCCTTGCGGCGCACATCGGGTGCGCCGCAAGATAATGGGGGCGGGTCTGTTGCGGATTTCGGGCAAGTGGAGGGCCTCGCCAGGTCCTGGCTGTCAGGGAAAATCCGCACGATCTGTTAGAATATCGCCCTTTGCAGCCCTGTCCGTTTGCTCTGGCCGTTTGCGTCTTCCTGGCGCCGCATCGCGCGCCGCAGCGAACATTTCTGCCGAGCTTCCGGAACCGTGCGCTGCCGCGCGAGCGCTGCTGAATGCAGCCGCCCAAGCCGTTTTTGCCCTCGTTCCCGGACTCGACATGACGACCTCGTCCTCCCCCGCTACCACCCAATTGATGGCCAACGCGATTCGCGCGCTGTCCATGGACGCTGTTCAGCAAGCGAACTCCGGCCACCCCGGCATGCCCATGGGCATGGCCGAGATCGCCGTCGCGCTGTGGTCGCGCCATCTGCGCCACAACCCGACCAATCCGCACTGGAGCGACCGCGACCGTTTCGTGCTGTCGAACGGCCACGGCTCGATGCTGCTGTACTCGTTGCTGCACCTGACCGGCTACGACCTGCCGATGGCCGAGCTGAAGAACTTCCGTCAACTGCACTCGAAGACGCCGGGCCACCCGGAGTTCGGCATCACGCCGGGCGTCGAGACCACCACGGGCCCGCTCGGCCAGGGTATTGCGAACGCGGTTGGCATGGCGCTGGCTGAAGCGCTGCTCGCCGCCGAGTTCAACAAGGCGGACGCGAAGATCGTCGATCACCACACCTACGTGTTCCTCGGCGATGGCTGCCTGATGGAAGGCATCTCGCACGAAGCCTGCTCGCTCGCCGGCACGCTCAAGCTCAACAAGCTGATCGCGTTCTACGACGACAATGGCATCTCGATCGATGGTGACGTGGTCAACTGGTTCCACGACAACACGCCCGAGCGCTTCCAGGCCTACGGCTGGAACGTGATCCCGCACGTGGACGGCCACGACGTGGACGCTGTCGACGCGGCCATCCAGAAGGCGAAGGCCTCGGACAAGCCCACGCTGATCTGCTGCAAGACCATCATCGGCAAGGGCGCGCCCACCAAGCAGGGCGGCCACGACGTGCATGGCGCGGCGCTCGGCGCGGACGAAATTGCCAAGTGGCGCGAAGCCGCGGGCTGGAAGTGGGAGCCGTTCACGCTGCCGCAGGAAGTCTACGCAGACTGGGACGCCAAGGCCGCTGGCGCGAAATTCGAAGCCGCGTGGAACGAAGCGTTCGCCGCGTACCAGTCGAAGTACCCGGCCGAAGCCGCGGAGTTCACGCGCCGCATGGCCGGCAAGCTGCCCGCCGACTGGGCGCAAAAGGCTGCGCAGATCGTCGCCGGCGCGGATTCGCGTAAGGAAACCGTCGCTACGCGCAAAGCCTCGCAGCAAGCCATCGAAGGGCTTGCTGCAGTGCTGCCGGAACTGCTCGGCGGCTCGGCTGACCTGACCGGCTCGAACCTCACCAACTGGAAGGCGTCGAAGCCCGTGCGCGCGGCCAAGGAAGGCGAGGCCGGCATTCAGTGGGGCAACCACATCAACTACGGCGTGCGCGAGTTCGGCATGAGCGCGGCGCTCAACGGCATCACGCTGCACGGCGGCTACCGCGCGTTCGGCGGCACCTTCCTGACGTTCTCGGATTACAGCCGCAACGCGCTGCGCGTGGCCGCGCTGATGAAGTGCCCGTCGATCTTCGTGTTCACGCACGACTCGATCGGCCTTGGCGAAGACGGCCCGACGCACCAGTCGATCGAGCAGGTCGCGAGCCTGCGCCTGATCCCGAATATGACGCTCTGGCGTCCGGCCGATACCGTCGAAACCGCGGTGGCCTGGACCGAGTCGATTGCCCACCATGGCCCGTCGAGCCTCGTTTTCAGCCGTCAGAACCTCGCGTTCAACGAGCGCACCGATGCGCAGATCGCCAACATCGCGAAGGGCGGCTACGTGCTCAAGGACTGGAACGACGAGATCCCGAGCCGCAAGATCATCCTGATCGCGACGGGCTCGGAAGTCGAACTGGCGATGAAGGCCGTCGAGGCGCTGCAGCGCGAAGGCATTGGCGCGCGCGTGGTGTCCATGCCGTCCACCAATGTGTTCGACAAGCAGGACGCCGAATACAAGGAGCGCGTGCTGCCCAAGGGCGTGCGCCGTGTCGCGATCGAAGCTGGCGTGACCGACTTCTGGCGCAAGTACGTGGGCCTCGAAGGCGGCGTGGTCGGCATCGACACGTTCGGCGAATCGGCTCCGGCTGGCGTGCTGTTCAAGCACTTCGGCTTCACGGTCGAGCACGTCGTCGCGACGGCCAAGGCTGCGCTGCACAACTAAGTATTGCTATATGGGCCCGCCTTGCGCGGGCCTTTTGCTGTATGCGCCACAGCACAGGCAGCAGCGGCACCCGAATTTTTACTCATCAGGAGATGAACCATGACGATCCGCGTCGCTATCAACGGCTACGGCCGCATTGGCCGTAACACGCTTCGCGCGTTCTACGAGAACGGCAAGAAGCACGACATCCAGATCGTTGCGATCAACGACCTCGGTGATGCGAAGACCAACGCGCATCTGACGCAATACGACACGGCGCACGGCAAGTTCCCGGGCGAGGTGAAGGTCGACGGCGACTACCTCGTCGTGAACGGCGACCGTATCCGCGTGCTGGCCAACCGCAACCCGGCCGAACTGCCGTGGGGCGAGCTGGGCGTCGACGTCGTGATGGAATGCACGGGCTTCTTCACGACCAAGGAAAAGGCCAGCGCCCACCTGAAGGGCGGCGCGAAGAAGGTGATCATCTCGGCGCCGGGCGGCAAGGACGTCGACGCAACGATCGTCTATGGCGTGAACCACGACGTTCTGAAGGCCGAGCACACGGTCATCTCGAACGCATCGTGCACGACCAACTGCCTGGCACCGCTCGTCAAGCCGCTGAACGACAAGATCGGCCTCGAAACCGGCCTGATGACGACGATTCACGCATACACGAACGACCAGGTCCTGACCGACGTGTACCACGAAGACCTGCGCCGCGCGCGCTCGGCTACGCAAAGCCAGATCCCGACGAAGACGGGCGCCGCTGCGGCAGTCGGCCTCGTGCTGCCGGAACTGAACGGCAAGCTGGACGGCTACGCAATCCGCGTCCCGACCATCAACGTGTCGGTCGTCGACCTGTCGTTCATCGCCAAGCGCGACACGACGGTTGAAGAAGTCAACGCGATCATGAAGGAAGCTTCGGAAGGCGCGCTCAAGGGCATCCTCGGCTACAACGACGCACCGCTGGTTTCGATCGACTTCAACCACAACCCGGCATCGTCGACGTTCGACGCCACGCTCACGAAGGTCTCGGGCCGTCTCGTGAAGGTGTCGAGCTGGTACGACAACGAGTGGGGCTTCTCGAACCGCATGCTGGACACGGCGGTTGCTCTCGCGAACGCGAAGTAAGTCTGCTTGTCTTGCCGGTGCCGCCGGGCCTCGCGGTCCGGTGCGCGCCACGATAAACCGCCCATCGACTGGGCGGTTTTTTTTCGCCCTTACTTTTCGGCGTCGACGACAGGCGCCGAAGCGGGAAAAGCGGCGGACGCGGGCGTGGGCGGCCTCGGGAAGTAGACGCCCGCGCGCTGGGCGGCATTGGCGATGTGGGCCTCGATGGCCGCGCCCGCCGCGGCGCTGTCACGCGCCTTGAGCGCCGCCACGATCAGGCTGTGTTCCCGATGCGTGGAAAGTACGAGCTCGCGCCGGTAGAACGGCATGCGCTGGCTCTCTTTCATGATGTCGGCGCTGTTGCGCAGGATCGATTCGATCGCCGCATTGCCCGCGAGAGTCACGATGCGCATATGGAAGTCGAAGTCCAGTTGCGCGGCTTCGTCGAGTTCGTCGCAGGCGAGCGCTTCGTGGAGGGTGTCGGTGTTGTGCTCGAGCCAGGCGATATCGGCGTCGCTGATTGCGAGCGCCGCCATGCGCGCGGCGAAGCCTTCGAGCGCGTAGCGCATCTGGTAGGTGTCGGGCAGCGACGACTGGTCGGCAAAGCGCCACGGGTGAGCACTCGTGGCCTGCGCGCTCGTGACGTAGACGCCCTTGCCCGCGCGGATCGACAGCATGCCGAGCGCTTCGAGCGTGGAGAGCGCCTCGCGCAGCGACGCGCGGCTGATCGCCAGTTCCTCGGAGAGCTGCCGCTGGGCGGGCAGCAGGCTGCCGACCGGGTACAGGCCAGCTTCGATCCGGGTGCGGATCGTGGCAATGGCGGCATCAGTGACGGTGTGCGGAACGTTCTTCATCGGACGGCTCGCAAGCCTCGCGTGGTCTGACCGGTATTGTAGTCCGGAGCAGCGGGCCGGGCAGGCGATACGAGGGTAAACACCGCGCAAGGCAATCTTGACTCCAATATATCGGCTTCCTACTATTCGCCATAACACTACTGGTCAGACCAGTAAGAACAGTTGTCTGCTGCCCCTGCCCGAAGGAGAAAGTCGTGACGAAGTTCCTCAACTCGCTGTTTGGCCGCGTAGTGATTGCCCTTGTGCTGGGCATCGTAGTCGGTGCGGTATTTCCCCATTTCGCCCAATCCCTGCGGCCGCTCGGCGACGGCTTTCTCAAGCTCATCAAAATGGTGATCGGTCCCATCGTGTTCTGCGTGGTCGTGAGCGGTATGGCGCACGCGGGCGATCTGAAGAAGGTGGGGCGGGTCGGTCTGAAGTCGGTGGTCTACTTCGAGTTCATGACCACCATCGCGCTCGTGATTGGCGCCGTGCTCGCGTATATCACGCGTCCGGGCGCAGGCATGAACGTGGACCTGCATTCGCTCGACGCGGCTTCGCTCGCGACCTACACCGAGCATGCCAAGAGCCTGAAAGACACCGCCGGCTTCCTGCTGAAGATCATTCCCGACACGGCGTTCGATGCCTTCGCGAAGGGCGATATCCTGCAGATCCTCGTGTTTTCAGTGCTGTTCGGCAGCGCGCTCTCGCTGCTCGGCCCGAAGGCACAGCGCGTGAACGTGCTCATCGACGAGCTTTCGCAGGTGTTCTTCCGCGTGATGGGCTTCATCATCAAGCTCGCGCCGCTCGGCGTGCTCGGCGCGATCGCGTTCACGACCGGCACATACGGCGTGGCTTCGCTCAAGCAACTCGGTTTTCTCGTGGTCGTGTTCTACGCGAGCTGCATCGTGTTCGTCGCGGTTGTGCTCGGCATCGTGATGCGCCTCGCGGGCTTCAATATCTTCAAACTGATCCGCTATCTGCGTGAAGAACTGTCGATCGTGCTCGGCACCGCATCGTCCGACGCCGTGCTGCCGCAGATCATGCGCAAGCTCGAATGGATGGGCGTGAAGGACTCCACCGTCGGTCTCGTGATCCCGACCGGTTATTCGTTCAACCTCGACGGCTTCTCGATCTATCTCACGCTCGCCGTGATCTTCATCGCGCAAGCCACCAATACGCCGCTTTCGACGCACGACCTGATCGTGGTGGTGCTCGTGTCGCTCATCACCTCCAAGGGCGCCCACGGCATTCCGGGCTCGGCAATCGTGATTCTCGCCGCCACGCTCTCCGCGATTCCGGCGATCCCCGTGCTCGGCCTCGTGCTGATTCTGCCGGTGGACTGGTTCGTCGGCATCGCCCGCGCGCTCACGAACCTGATCGGCAACTGCGTCGCCACGGTGGTGGTCGCGGTGTGGGAGCGTGACATCGACAAGGCGCGTGCGAAGCGCGTGCTCAACCTCGAGCCTGGCTACCTGTACGTGCCGGCGGGAGAGGACGATGAGTCGGCGGACGCTGCAGCACTCGGCGGCAAGCCTGCCCACGCAATGTGAATTGAACAAGGAGCCCGCATGAAAACCCTGCTGCTGGAACCTTTGACGCGCGAGGCCTTCGCACCATTCGGCGACGTGATCGCGCTCGACGGCGCGCGCCATTTTCCGATCAACGGCGGCACTACCGAGCGTTTTCACGATCTGGCGCTGATCGATACGAGCGAGGCCGGCGGCCGGCCCATCGTCAGCGTATTTCGCGCCCAGCCGCGCGCCTGGCCGGTCGAGATCTCGATGATGGAGCGGCATCCGCTGGGCAGCCAGGCGTTCGTGCCGCTCGGCGAGGTGCGCTACGCCGTGGTCGTTGCACCCGCGGGCGAACTCGATCCGGCGCAACTGCGCGCGTTCTGGGTCGAGGGCGGGCAGGGCGTCAATTATGCGAAAGGCGTCTGGCACCACCCGCTGCTTGCGTTCGATCGCGTGAGCGACTTTCTCGTGGTCGACCGTGGCGGCCAGCAGCCGAATTGCGATGAGGTGGCGCTGGATGGGGTCTGGCGGCTCGTCCACGCGCCCGAGACTGCCGCGCTTGCCTGAGGTCCGGCGCGGCTGCGCCCGCGCTAAATCACGTTAGCCTCAACGCCTCTCGGAATCACCGTACCAAACGAAAACGCCACGGCAGGTCTGCCGTGGCGTTTTCGTTTGTGCGAACGGTCCGGGGTTCCCCGCCCCGGTCCGCGCGCAGCCCGCTCAGTGCTTGCGGTGCGGGCAATTTTCCTTCGTGCACGCGCCGTACAGCGCGAGTGCGTGCTCCTGCAGCTTGAAGCCACGTTCGTTAGCAATTGACTGCTGGCGCTTCTCGATTTCGGGGTCGAAGAATTCCTCGACGAGACCGCAATCGAGACAAACGAGATGGTCGTGGTGGCTGCCTTCGTTGAGTTCGAAGACGGCTTTGCCCGATTCGAAGTTGCTGCGGGTCAACAGGCCCGCCTGCTCGAACTGCGTGAGCACCCGGTAAACCGTGGCGAGGCCGATGTCGAGTTCCTCGTTCAGCAGGTTGCGGTACACGTCTTCGGCGGTGAGGTGGCGCACGGCGCTATGCTGAAAAATCTCCAGGATCTTCAGGCGAGGCAGTGTCGCCTTGAGGCCGATGTTCTTGAGATCGGTTGGATTGGTCATGACGATAAGTCCCTGGAGTACAATGCTGGGTTCTTATGTTAACGGGTTTTTGCCGTTCCCGGCATTTTTCGGCGGAACTCGAACGAACGTCTACAGGATACGCGCGGCTTCGCGACAAGCCCGCACGGTGAGGGAAATGATTCCAGAATTCACAACGATGGGCCGCCGCCTGAGCGGCCGCCGCGTGGCGTGCACCCTGCTGGCTGCGGCCGCGTTCGCAACGCTCGCCGGTTGCAGCACTTATGACAGCATGACCCAGCGTTTTGCCCAAAGCATCACGCCTTACCGCATCACTATCGTGCAGGGCAACTTCGTCTCGAAGGAAGCCGCCAGTCAGATGCGGGCGGGCATGTCGCGCGCCGAAGTCAAGCAATTGCTCGGCACGCCGCTCCTGACCGACATGTTCCACGCGAACCGCTGGGACTACGTCTTCTACTTCAAGCGCGGCTCGACCGCCGTGGTCCAGCAGCGCGACTTCGTCGTGATGTTCGAGGGCGACCGCGTGGCGAGCTGGTCGGGCGGCGAAGACCTGCCGTCGAATCTCGAATTGCTTGCCGAAATCGACGGCGACAAATCGGGCAAGAAAGCCAAGGCCGTCGCGGCTGCGCCGGCTTCGGGCGCGTCGGCGCCTGCCGCCGCGCAGGCTTCGGCCTCGAGCGCCACGGGCCCGACTGTCGGCGACACGGCGCGCACGCCGTCCTCGGAACTCGGCACCGCCACTTCGCAATTGCCGCTCGACGCGAACGCACAGGCCGCCGCGGCCGCAAACCGCGCCACGGAAGCGGTGCAGATGCCTTCGAGCCTGACCCCGTCGGTGCGTGCAGGCACGCCGACTTCGTCCGCGCTGCCGCAGGGCGTGGGCACGATGCCGTCGCAGATTCAGTTGCAGCGCAAGCCGATGCCGCAGATCCAGGGCGTGCCGCCGGCGAATCCCGTGGGTCCGGTCCCGGGCGCGCAGGGCACCGGCGACACCGGGTCGAATCCGCTGCCGCCGTCGCAGAGCGCTCCGCTTACCGCACCGCCGCAGACGCCCGCGAATTCGACCTCGGGCGGCTGATGTTGCTGCGGGCCGTCCCAAGGCGATTCGTGCAGATTCGGCTCGGGCGACTCGGGTAATACAGACAGGGCCTGGCGCCTCGCGCCAGGCATTCCATCGGCGGCTTCGGGCCGCCGTGCTTTTTGGCAATGCCCCCGCTTGGGGCCGCTTGGGGCCGCTTGGGCTCCCTCGGGCGGTGCGTCCGCTTGACAGCCGCCTGGTCGTCGACCGGTTCAGGCTGGCGGGGCTGCCGGTTTCACGTTCGCAGGAAGAGCCATGAAAATTGCAATCGCCGGAGCATCGGGCCGCATGGGCCACATGCTCATCGAAACGGTCCTGAATTCCCCCGAAATCACGCTTTCGGGCGCGCTCGAACACAAGGGCTCGGCCGCTATCGGCAAGGACGCGGGCGCGTTCCTCGGCAAGGAAACCGGTGTGCACATCACCGACGACATTGAGCAGGTCTTTGCGCAAAGCGACTGCCTGATCGATTTCACGCGCCCGGAAGGCACGCTCGTTCATCTGGAGGCCGCGCAGCGCCACGGCGTGAAAATGGTGATCGGCACGACGGGTTTCGACGCCCAGCAAAAGGCCCAGCTCGGTGCCGCCGCGCAGAAAATCGGCATCGTGTTCGCGGCCAACATGAGCGTGGGCGTGAACGTCACGCTCAAGCTGCTCGAATACGCGGCGCGCTTCTTCGAGACCGGTTACGACATCGAGATCATCGAGGCGCACCATCGCCATAAGGTCGATGCCCCCTCGGGCACCGCGCTTGCGATGGGCGAGGCCGTGGCACGTGCGCTCGGGCGCAATCTCGACGACTGCGCGGTATACGGCCGCCATGGCGTGACCGGCGAGCGAGATCCATCGACGATCGGTTTTTCGGCGATTCGCGGCGGTGACATCGTGGGCGACCATACCGTGCTGTTCGCGGGCATCGGCGAGCGCATCGAGATCACGCACAAATCGTCGAACCGCCAGTCTTACGCCCAAGGCAGCCTGCGCGCCGCGCGCTTTCTGCAGGACAAGGCCACGGGCCTGTACGATATGCAGGACGTGCTCGGCTTGCGCTGAGCGTCATTGGCGGGTGTGGCGGCGCATGCGCGCCGCGCGGGGCCTGCGACCGCAGGCAAGTGACACGGAGGCAGGCGAGATTCAATGGCAGCGAGTACCGGAGTCATCCACTATCTGCAGACGAGCGACGCCGTCACGCACGCCGTGGCGTGGGTGCTGCTGGCGATGTCGATTGCGAGCTGGTGCTTTCTGCTGGTGAAGAGCTGGGTGCTCGTGCGCGCGAAACGCCAGGGACCTCGCGCGGTCGCGCGATTCTGGCAGGCGCATTCGCTTGCCGATGGCGTGAGCGCGATGCGCGCGCTCGACCGCGAGCGCGTGTTCCTGCCGCTTGCCGAGGCGGCGCTCGCCTGCGCCGAGGCCGACACGACCGGTGCGCTGCTCGCGCGCGTGGACCGCGGCGAACGCGTGTTGCGGGTGCTTCGCGGCGCGCTGCAGACGTCGCAGCGGCGGCTCGAGTTCGGGCAGGTGCTGCTGGCTTCGGTGGGCAGCACGGCGCCTTTCGTCGGCTTGCTCGGCACGGTCTGGGGCATCTATCACGCGCTCGGCAGCATCGCGACGAGCGGCCAGGCGATGATCGAAAACGTGGCCGGGCCGGTGGGCGAGGCGCTCATCATGACGGCGTTCGGCCTCGTGGTGGCGATTCCCGCTGTGCTCGCCTACAACGTGCTGGGCCGCCTTGCGCGTCAGATCGGCGACGATCTCGACGGCTTCGCGCACGATCTCCACGCATGGGCCTGCGCGCCCGAGGGCGCGGCGCCGCGCCGCGAAGGTGCGCAGGGTGCGCCGCGCGAAGGCGTGCGCGCGGGATCGTTCTGATCCGTTCATCGGCCTGCTGACCGACCGGCAACTCGCGAGGAACGACCCACATGGCATTTGGCGGACTCGAGAAAAAGCGCGATTCGGCGCCAATGGCCGATATCAACATGACGCCGCTCATCGACGTCATGCTCGTGCTGCTCGTCATCTTCATCATTACGGCGCCGCTGTTCACCCACGCCATCCGGCTCGATCTGCCGCAAGTCGCGGCTGCGCCCGTGCAGCAGACGCCGCAGACCATCACGCTTTCCATTGATGCAACGGGCAAGCTCTATTGGAATGCGCAGCTCATTTCGCTCGACGAGCTGCGTACGCGCTTCACCGCCGCAGGCAAGGCGCCCGAGGCGCAGCAGCCCGAACTGCAATTGCGCGCGGCGCGAGAAACGCGCTATGAAGTGATCGCCCAGGTCATGGGTGCCGCGCAGCAGGCGGGGCTCGCGCGCATCGGCTTCGTGACCGAGCCGCCGCGCAGTCAGCACTAAGCAGTCAGCACAGAGCGCTTGGCACAGAGCGATCAGCACCGGGTCCTCGCCAGCCGTGCCCGCCGGCCACGGAATCCCGCCATGCGAAGCGGCAGCGGAAAGCGCGGCCAACTCGACGGTATAATCATCGTTTCCCTGTAAAAAAGCGGGGCTGCCGAACCTGCCGCAGCCAGCGAGCGCCCCGCCCGGGCTTGTGTCCTGGCCGCGCCCGCCCGGCCCGGCTGAATCCGCCCGAATCCGCGTTCCCCATCCACACCATGCTCGAAAAATACGTTCCCTCCGACGTCGAATCCGCCGCGCAAGGCGATTGGCGCGCCAGCGACGCTTACCGGACGGCCGAAAAGGCCGACAAGCCCAAGTTCTACTGCGTCTCGATGCTGCCGTATCCGTCGGGCAAGCTGCATATGGGCCACGTGCGGAACTACACGATCAACGACGTGATGTACCGCTATCTGCGCATGAACGGCTACAACACGTTGATGCCGATGGGCTGGGACGCGTTCGGCATGCCCGCTGAAAACGCCGCGATGGCCAACGGCGTGCCGCCGGCGAAGTGGACTTACGACAACATCGAGTACATGAAGGGCCAGATGCAGTCGATGGGCCTCGCGATCGACTGGTCGCGCGAAATCGCCACCTGCAAGCCCGACTACTACAAGTGGAACCAGTGGTTCTTCCTGAAGATGCTGGAGAAGGGCATCGCCTACAAGAAGACCGGCACGGTGAACTGGGACCCGGTCGATCAGACCGTGCTCGCCAACGAGCAAGTGATCGACGGGCGCGGCTGGCGCTCGGGCGCACTCGTGGAAAAGCGCGAAATCCCGATGTACTACCTGCGCATCACGCAGTACGCCGATGAACTGCTGGGCGATCTCGACGGCCTCGGCTGGCCCGAGCGCGTCAAGATCATGCAGCAGAACTGGATCGGCAAGAGCTTCGGCGTGAACTTCGGCTTCCCGTACGAACTCGATGGCGAGAAGAAGCTGCTGCGCGTGTTCACCACGCGCGCCGACACCATCATGGGCGTAACCTTCTGCGCCATCGCGGCCGAGCACCCGCTTGCCACGCGCCTCGCGCAGGACAAGCCCGAGCTGCTGCCGTTCATCGAGGAATGCAAGCGCGGCGGCGTGGCCGAGGCCGACGTGGCGACGATGGAGAAGAAGGGCGTCGCCACGGGCTTCACGGTCACGCATCCGATCACGAACGAGCAAGTGCCGGTATGGATCGGCAACTACGTGCTGATGAGCTATGGCGAAGGCGCGGTGATGGGCGTTCCGGGCCACGACGAGCGCGATTTCGCGTTCGCGAAGAAGTACGACTTGCCGATCAAGCAGGTGATTGCGGCCGAAGGCGAGACCTACTCGCTCGACGGCTGGCAGGAGTGGTACGGCGACAAGGAGCGCGCGGTCTGCATCAACAGCGGCAAGTTCGATGGCCTGAACTATCAGCAGGCCGTGGACGCCGTCGCAGCCGACCTCAAGGCGCACGGCTACGGCGACAAGCAGGTCACGTGGCGTCTGCGCGACTGGGGCATTTCGCGCCAGCGCTACTGGGGCACGCCCATCCCCATCATCCATTGCCCGAGCTGCGGCGACGTGCCGGTGCCGGAGAAGGATCTGCCGGTCGTGCTGCCCGAAGACCTCGTGCCGGACGGCACGGGCAACCCGCTCGCGAAGTCCGAAGCATTCCTGAACTGCAAGTGCCCGACCTGCGGCGCCGACGCGAAGCGCGAAACCGACACCATGGACACCTTCGTCGATTCGTCGTGGTACTTCTACCGCTATGCGGCACCCGATGCGAAGGCCATGGTCGACGAGCGCACCGACTACTGGATGCCGATGGATCAGTACATCGGCGGCATCGAGCACGCGATCCTGCACCTCTTGTATTCGCGCTTCTGGGCGAAGGTCTCGCGCGATCTCGGCCTCGTGAAGTTCGGCGAGCCCGCGAAGAACCTGCTCACCCAGGGCATGGTGCTCAACGAGACGTTCTATCGCGAAGACGCATCGGGCAAGAAGACCTGGTATAACCCGGCCGACGTCACCGTCACGCACGACGACAAGGGCCGCCCGGTCGGCGCGACGCTCAACAGCGATGGCCAGAGCGTGGTGCTGGGCGGTGTCGAGAAGATGTCAAAGTCGAAGAACAACGGCGTCGACCCGCAAGTGCTGATCGACCAGTACGGCGCGGACACCGCGCGTCTGTTCACGATGTTCGCCGCTCCGCCGGAGCAGCAGCTCGAGTGGTCGGGCGCGGGCGTGGAGGGCGCGAGCCGCTTCCTGCGCCGCGTCTGGACGTTCGGTTATGCGAACGCCGAGGCGATCAAGTCGTGCGCGTCGTTCGACGCAACTGCGCTCAGCGAGGTTGAGAAGACGGTGCGCCGCGAAGTGTATGGCGTGCTCAAGCAGGCCGACTTCGACTATCAGCGTCTGCAGTACAACACCGTCGTTTCGGCGGCGATGAAGATGCTCAACGCGATCGAAAGCGCGAAGGGACCCAACGGCGGCGCAGGCGCGGGCGTGCAGCGCGAGACCTTCGGCGTGCTGCTGCGCGTGCTGTATCCGGTCGTGCCGCACCTCACGTTCGAGCTCTGGAAGGCGCTTGGCTATGCAGACGAATACGGCACGCTGCTCGATGCGCCGTGGCCGAAGGTCGACGAAAAGGCGCTGGAGCAGGCCGAGATCGAGCTCGTGCTGCAGGTGAACGGCAAGGTGCGCGGCGCCGTCACGGTGGCCAAGGATGCGCCGAAGGACGCGATCGAAGCGGCTGCGCTCGCCCACGAGATGTTCGCGAAGTTCGCCGAAGGGCGCGCGCCGAAGAAGATCATCGTCGTGCCGGGCCGTCTCGTGAACGTCGTGGTCTGACATGACGTGCTGGCGGCGGCGCGCGATCGACGTATCGCGTACCGCCGCTGTTCTGAACCAGGGAGTCCAGGTGATTCGCAGATCGTTCCTGTTACTGGCGGGCAGCGCGTTGATGCTTTCGGCGTGCGGGTTCCAGCTGCGTGGCGAGCAGAATTACGCGTTCAAGCGCCTCGCCGTCGTTGGCGCATCGGCGCCCGTGTCGGCGCGCCTCACGCGCATGGTCGAAGGCGGCAGCGACTCGGTGGTGGTCGATTCGCCGGCCAATGCCGACGCTGTGCTGCGCGTGACCGAGACGCGCAGCTTTAGCACGCTCACGCTGAATTCGCTCGGCGTGGTCGAGGAATATCAGGTCAACTATTCGTTGAACTACACGCTTACGGCGCCGGACGGCTCCCCGCTGATCCAGCCGAGCACGATCGCGCTCAATCGCGCGATGACCTATAGCGATCAGTACGCGACCGCGAAGGTTTCCGAATCCGATCTGCTCTACGCCGACATGCAGAATGACGCCGTCGACCAGCTCACGCGCCGTCTCGCGGTTCTGAAAACCCTGCATCCCACGCCGGCCCAGGTCGTGCCGGGCGTCGCGCCGCGCGCGCCGCTGCCGCCGCCGCCGCTGTGATGCGCGTCGTGTTTTTCTCCTGAAGCGCACACCCCATGCAACTGCGACTGGACGCACTCGAGCCGCACCTCGCCAAAGGGATGGCGGGTCTGTACGTCGTCTTCGGCGACGAGCATCTGCTCGCCCAGGAAGCCTGCGACCGCATTCGCGCGAGCGCGCGCGCCGCGGGCTTTACCGATCGTTCGGTGTTCACGGTCGAGCGAGGATTCGACTGGAGTGCGCTGCTTGGCGCAAGCCAGTCGATGTCGCTGTTCGGCGACCGCCAACTGGTGGAGTTGCGCATTCCGTCGGGCAAACCCGGCAAGGAAGGCGCGGATGCGCTCAAAATGCTAGCGGCATCGGCAAAATCGGCGGCGAATCCGGACGTGCTGACGCTCATCACGCTGCCGCGTCTCGACGCCGCCACGCAAAAGTCCGCGTGGTTCACGGCGTTGGCGGACAGCGGCGTGGCGATCAAGATCGATCCGGTCGAGCGCGCGGCGCTGCCGAACTGGATCGGTCAGCGCCTCGCGCTTCAGGGGCAACGCGTGGCGCCTGGCGAGGACGGGCGGCGCGCGCTGCAATTCGTTGCGGAGCGCGTGGAAGGCAACCTGCTCGCGGCGCATCAGGAAATCCAGAAGCTCGGGCTGCTGTATCCCGAGGGCGTGCTGAGCTTCGAGCAGATTCACGACGCAGTGCTCAACGTCGCGCGCTACGACGTTTTCAAACTCAACGAAGCAATGCTCACCGGTGACGTCGGCCGCCTCGCGCGCATGCTCGACGGCCTGCAGGGCGAAGGCGAGGCTTCCGTGCTGGTGCTGTGGGCCGTCGTCGAAGAAGTTCGCACGCTGCTGCGCATCAAGCGCGGCGTGGCGGCGGGCAAGCCGCTCGCGATGCTGTTGCGTGAGAACCGTGTCTGGGGGCCGCGCGAGCGGCTCATCGGCCCCGCGCTCTCGCGGCTGACCGAGGCGACGCTCGAACGCGGTCTCGCGCTCGCGGCGCGGCTCGACCGGCAGGTCAAGGGGCTTTCCGGCCATTCGCGCGCCGACTGGCGCGACGCGTTGCCGCCCGATGCCTGGGACGGCCTGTTCGAACTGGCAATGACGGTCGCCGCGCCGCGCGACAGCGGCGCGCCGGCGCGTTCGGGTCCGCCCGCGCGCGGCGCCGGGGCTTCGGGGCGCGCGCAGCCTGGCCGCCCGGCCGCGAGCCCAGCTGCGGCGGCAGCGGCCGCCGCAGCCGCCTCCCGACCGCGCACCGCAGGGCCGGGGCGCAGGCTAGGCTAGTTGTGCTGGCCGGGCGCTCCGGCACCTGCTATCGGTATCGTCTGTGGGCTATGGGTGTCCTCGTCTGCGGCGCCCGAGCGGCGCAATCCGTACCCGAACTCCAGGGCGCGCGCAGCAAAGCCCGCAAGCTGGCCTTAAAATCGACCTAACCTGAACCGCGCAGCCTCATACGGCATCGACCGGATGCGCCGCATCACGACAGAAACCATGGATATCGACCAGTACATGACTGACCTCGGCCGCCGCGCCCGCAATGCTTCGCGCGCGATGGCCCGGGCCTCGACCGCCGCCAAGAACGCCGCGCTGGAAGCCGTTGCGCAGGCGATCGAGCGCGAGACGCAGCAACTGAAGGACGCCAACGCCCGCGACCTCGCGCGCGCGAAGGAGAAGGGACACGACGCGGCGTTCATCGACCGCCTCACACTCTCGGACAAGGCGCTCAAGACCATGGTGGAGGGCTTGCGCCAGGTCGTGGCGCTGCCCGACCCGATCGGCGAGATCAGCAACCTCAAGTTCCGTCCGAGCGGCATCCAGGTCGGCCAGATGCGCGTGCCGCTGGGCGTGATCGGCATCATCTACGAATCGCGCCCGAACGTGACCATCGACGCTGCGGCGCTGTGCCTGAAGTCGGGCAACGCCACCATTCTGCGCGGTGGTTCCGAGGCGCTCGAGTGCAACACGGCGCTCGCGAAGCTGATCGGCGAAGGGCTGGCGGCGGCTGGTCTGCCCCAGGACGCGGTGCAGGTGGTGGAAACCGCCGACCGCGCGGCCGTGGGCAAGCTCATCACCATGACGGAATTCGTGGACGTGATCGTGCCGCGCGGCGGCAAGAGCCTGATCGAGCGTCTGATGGCCGAGGCGCGCGTGCCGATGATCAAGCACCTCGACGGTATCTGCCACGTCTACGTGGACGATCGCGCTGATCTCGCCAAGGCGCTGACCGTCTGCGACAACGCCAAGACGCATCGCTACGGCACCTGCAACACGATGGAGACGCTGCTGGTCGCGCGCGGCATCGCGCATGAGGTGCTGCCGCCGCTTGGCAGCCTCTATCGCGGCAAGGACGTGGAGCTGCGCGTGGACGCCGCCGCGCGCGCGATTCTCGCGGACGCCAACGTCGGCCCGCTCGTGGACGCCACCGAGGAAGACTGGCGCACCGAGTACCTCGCGCCGGTGCTGGCGGTCAAGATCGTCGACAACCTCGATCAGGCCGTCGAACATATCAATCACTACGGCTCGCATCACACCGACGCCATCGTCACCGAAGATCACGACCGCGCGATGCGTTTCCTGCGTGAAGTGGATTCGGCGAGCGTGATGGTGAACGCCTCGACGCGTTTCGCCGATGGCTTCGAGTTCGGCCTGGGCGCGGAGATCGGCATCTCCAACGACAAGCTGCATGCGCGCGGCCCGGTAGGCCTGGAGGGGCTGACCTCGCTCAAATACGTCGTGCTGGGCCACGGAGAAGGCCGGCAATAAGTCGACGCGGTGCGTGCATTGCGGGGCGCGCCATTCTCCTAAATTCGATACGCCGATAACAACAAGGATCGCCGATGCTCTGGGTCAAGACGTTTCACATCGTTCTGATTGCCTCGTGGTTCGCTGGCCTGTTCTACCTGCCGCGCATCTTCGTGAATCTCGCGATGGAAACCGAACCCGCGGCCATCCAGCGCCTCCTGATCATGGCGCGCAAGCTCTACCGCTTCATGACGATGATCGCCGTGCCTGCGCTGTTGTGCGGGCTATGGCTGTGGCTCGTGGTGGGGATCGGCCGCGGTCAGGGGTGGATCCACGCGAAAGTGGGCGTGGTGGTACTCCTCATCGTTTATCACGCGTATTGCGGGCGCTTGCTCAAGACCTTCGAGCGCGGTGAGAACCGCCGCTCCGACAAGTGGTATCGCATGTTCAACGAGCTACCGGTGCTCGGCATGCTGGCGGCGGTGGCGCTGGTCGTCATCAAGCCGTTCTGACTCGCGCTTCCCTCCTTCTCTCTTCCTCATCCCCGACGGGCGCCATCAGATGGTGCCCGACTCCTTGCGGCGCATGCGCGCGCCGACGACGCGCCAGCCGTCGTCACGCTTCATGAAAACATCGGCAAAGCGGTATTCGACCGGCTTGAGGCCCGGCGCGGGCGTATAGCGGTTGATGCCGGTGACGACGCCCAGATTGCCGAGCACCTGAACGCGCACGTCCTCGAGCACCTGCGTGCCCCCCGGCGCAAGCGCGGCGGCGGCGAGCAAGTCGCGCTTCGAGCGATGCATGCCATTAGGCAGGACTTCGAGGAATTTATCGTCCAGCAGATCGTTGAGTATGGAGCGGTCGCCGGTGGCGGCCGCATGGGTCCATTGCTGTTCGAGGATTTGCAGTTGAACAGCTTCGCTCGTGACGGGATTGCTCGGGACGGAGGCAAAAACAGTGGTGGCTGTCACGCATGCGGCGGCGACGGCGAATAGATGTCTCATGGCGTTTCCTGGGTTGATCCGGCGAACCGGGCGGTCCGCAAAAAACGGGAAACGATCGCATGATCGCCGGCGGCAGCCGGCCAAAGAGGCACCGAGCGCGAAAGCCATACGTGGCACGCAGAACGTTGTGTCTGCGTTTCCCGACGTAGAAAGTGTATTTATCTTACGGATTGTCAGATATAGGACGAATCTCAAAACTGGAGAAGCGGCTCGCGTGGCCAATGTGCAACACGAAGCGCCGTGCGACATTGCGCCGCAATTTCGCGATGAGTGGAAGGGCGCTTGCATGATTGCGTGTGACGATTTCCGTCTATGTCGAATCAGAGTTTATAAATCAATGAGGGGTTTTGTTTTGGATTGATCTCATTCCAATTTCATTAAAATAAGAATCTGTAGGGCTGTTTCCTATGTATTGCATTTGATCGCCGATATTATTGTAAGAATCTGCTGATGTTATGGACGGTGTTTCTCAGTTAAATCTGTAGTACCTCCGTTTTCTTTTTATTCAATGATCAAGCCTGTTCAAGGTGATTTGTCAGTGTCCTTTGCGTGATGGATGGCCTTGTTCCATGCGGGCTCGCCGCTTTTTTGCACGACTTGCTGGTTTGGGAATTTTCTTATATTCGCTGTTTTGCCTGGTTAATAGAGTTACGCCTTGTTAACGCCTCTCGAGTAACGGGCGGCGCCGGCAATTCTCAGTTAAATCTGACGGTGCCTGGTTTTGGAGCCCATCCGGAAAACGATTATTCGTTCATATAAGGCGGTGAGTTTTCCGGCTCAAGGGAATTGCATTAGGGCGGTTTGCAAATCCGCTCGTAATGCGTCTGCGTGGGATGCGTAGACGCCAGTTGGGATCCCGTCTTTAATCAAGGTAAGGCAAAGAATGAACAAGACATATCGATCAATCTGGAATGAGTCCACGGGGACGTGGGTAGCCGTCCAGGAAAACGCCGCATCGCGGAGCAAGCGCTCGTCGAAGCCGATTGTTCTGGCCACCGGAGCGATGGGAGTTGCGACTAGCCTGCTGTCGGCGCACGCGTTTGCGGCAACCGCCGGCACCGTCGGGCAAGGCGGTCTGGAAATCTGCTCGGGTACGAGCGGCTACTCGTGGGGCTCTTCGGGCGGCAGCGAGTCGGTGAATTGCGCGTCAGGCACCACGGGCAAAAGCGACGGGCTCGCTTTCTCCTTGAACAATGCAGGCGATACCAAGGGCGGCTACGGTTTCGACGCCTCCACGGCGCAAGTGGCCGGCTATCAAAACGGTCTGCTCAACATCAAGGGGACGGACGTCCAGGTCTACGGCCCCACGACATTCCATAATGTCGTCACGATGAGCAACCAGAAGATCGTGCAACTCGCGCGCGGCGAAGTTTCGTCGGCCAGCGCGGACGCGGTCAACGGCTCGCAGCTCTACGGCTCGGTTTCGAGCGTGGCGAAGAATTTCGGCGGCGGCGCGGCTGTCGGGCCGGATGGCGCCATTAGCGCGCCGTCCTATGTGCTTTCCGGCTCCACCTATAACGACGTCGGGTCGGCGTTGTCGGCGCTCAGCAACGGTTCGGACACCAACGCGGTCCATTACGATTCATCGGCAAACACGTCTGTGACGCTGGGCGGGGTTGGCTCCACGACACCGGTCGCGCTGCACAACGTGGCGAACGGCGTCGTGAGCGAAACCAGCACCGACGCCGTGAACGGCGCACAACTGAATGGCGTGAACGCGTCGGTCACGAACATCGACAACAGCGTCACCAAGATTCAGAACACGTTGACCACGGCCGGCTGGGGCGCACAGGCCTCGTCGTCGAGTCCGACCGGCTATACCTATGGTGGCTTCAAAACTGCAGACGACGGCACGGTCAGCAACCCGGCGGTCCTCTATGTGCCGAATACCATTGGCACAGCGAACGCACAAATCGTTCTCGATCCGGGCCAGGGTAACAGCCTCTACTTCGTGAATGGCGATCGTAGCCAAGGCCTTTTGCCGAAGGGCACTGTCATCAGCAATGTGGCGGACGGCATTCAGGATACCGATGCGACCAACGTTGGCCAGGTGGCTGACATGATCGCCGCCAAAATCCCGGGCGGCCTGCAGCAGACGCCGAAGCTGCTCAAGGCCGGCGCCATGCGCTTGGGCGCCTCGCCGGGAGGTTCCGGCGTTGATCTTTCCACCGCGGACGGACAGCCGTACAGGACGGCGGCGTACTACTCGCAGGTGCGTGGCACTGGCAACGCGTCTGGCTCGACACCGCCGACCGACGTCGCGCGCGCGAACGGCGCCGGCAGCATCGCTATCGGCTCGAATACGGAAGCGGACGGCGGTGGCAGCACGGCAGTGGGTATCCAGTCGCTGGCTACGGCGAACGACTCGGTGGCGCTGGGTTCTGGTTCGGTCGCCAACGTCGCTAATACGGTCTCTATGGGTAGCGATGGCACGGCCACGCGTGCGGTCGTCAACCCGGACGGCACCACGAGCTACGTAAAGAGTCAGGCCAACACGCGTCGTGTCGTGAACATGGCCGCAGGCCAGAGCGACACCGATGCGGTGAACGTGTCGCAGCTCAAGGGTGTGACGAACGCGCTGGGTGGCGGTTCCACCGTGAACGCCGACGGCTCGGTCGTGGCGCCGACGTATGCGCTGTCGGGTGGCACCTACTCGGACGTGGGCTCGGCGCTGACCTCGGTGGACCAGAGCGTGACAAACCTGGCGGGCGAGGTGGCCAATGCGGTGATGTATGACTCCTCGGCGCACGACAAGGTGACGCTGGGCGGAGCGGACGCAAGCAAGACCGTAACGCTCACCAATGTTGCGAACGGCCAGTTGAACGCATCGAGCACCGACGCGGTGAACGGCGCGCAGTTGTTCGCGACGAACCAGAACGTGTCGAATCTCTCGGGCGACGTCACCAACATCCAGGGCGACATCACCAACATCAACGGCAAGCTCGCTGATGCCGTGACCTACGACTCGTCGGCGCACGATTCGCTGACGCTTGGTGGCACCGACGCAAGCGCACCGGTCGCGCTGCATAACGTCGCGAATGGCGAGCTCTCGGCTGGCAGCACCGATGCGGTCAACGGCGGCCAGCTCTACGCCACGAACTCGAACATCTCGAACCTTGCCGGCGACGTCACCAACATTCAGGGCAACATCACCAACATCAATGGCAAACTTGCTGATGCCGTGACCTACGACTCGTCAGCGCACGATTCGCTGACGCTTGGTGGTACCGACGCAAGCGCACCGGTCGCGCTGCACAACGTCGCGAATGGCGAGCTCTCGGCGGCCAGCACCGATGCGGTCAACGGCGCGCAGTTGTTCGCCACGAACTCGAACATCTCGAACCTTGCCGGCGACGTCACCAACATCCAGGGCGACATCACCAACATCAACGGCAAGCTCGCTGATGCCGTGACCTACGACTCGTCGGCGCACGAGTCTGTGACGCTCGGCGGCACGGGCTCGACCGTGCCGGTGGCGCTGCACAACGTGGCGGCCGGTGTCACGGCAAATGACGCCGTGAACGTGGGCCAATTGACCTCGGCCGGGTTCCAGGTCGATTCGTCGACGGGTTCCGTGCTGAACAAGGCGGTTACGTACAACGAGAGTTCGATTGCTTCGGGCTCGCCGACCATTACGCTGGAACCGGGCACCGGCAACAGCGGTTACTACCGCAACAGCAACCGCAACGACGGATTATTGCCCAAGGGCACGGTCATCAGTAACGTTGCGTCCGGCATTCAGGATACGGATGCGGCAAACGTTGGCCAGGTGTGGGACATCATGAATGGGCAGGGCGAGGCCGCCGCGATGGCGCCGAATATGCTGCTCAGATCGTCGCGCATGCTGCTGGGCGCGTCGCAGGGTTCGGGGGTCGATCTCTCGACGGCGGCCGGGGCACCGTACAAGACGGCGGCATATTACTCGCAGGTTCGCGGTACTGGTAACGCAGTGGGCTCGACGCCGCCGACCGACATGGCTCGTGCGAACGGCGCCGGCAGCATCGCCATCGGTTCGAACACGGAAGCAGACGGTGGCGGCAGCACGGCGGTGGGTGTCCAGTCGCTGGCCACGGCAAACGACTCGGTGGCGCTGGGTTCGGGTTCTGTTGCCAACGTCACGAACACGGTCTCGGTGGGTAGCGATGGCACGGCTACGCGTACCGTGATCAATCCGGACAACACCACGACTACGGTCCAGAGCCAGGCCAATACGCGCCGTATCGTGAATATGTCGGCAGGCCTTAACGATACCGACGCGGTGAACGTCTCGCAGATCAAGGGCATCACGAAAGCGCTGGGCGGCGGTGCGGACGTGAGCTCGACCGATGGCTCGATCACTGCGCCGAATTACGTGCTGGACGGTAACTCATACACGGATGTGGGTTCGGCGCTGCAGGCTGTCAACGACAAGGCAGGCTCGGGTTCAATGGACGGCGTGGTGTATGACACGTCGGCGCATGACACGGTGACGTTTGGCGGCTATGGCAAGAGCCATGCACCGGTCTTGTTGACGAACGTGGCGAACGGCCAGGTAAGCGCATCGAGTTCCGACGCTGTGAACGGTGCGCAACTGTACGCGCTGGGTGCGACGACGGACACTTCGGGCAATGTCACCAACGCGTTTGTTGCCTATGACGACACCACGAAGTCCAAGGTGACGCTCGGTGCCAAGGGCGCGACTACGGCGACGGTGCTCACGAACGTGGCCAACGGCCAGTTGAACGCATCGAGCACGGATGCGGTGAACGGTGCGCAACTGTACGCAACGAACCAGAGCGTCACGAGCATCGCGGGCGATGTGACGAACCTGTATGGCAAGATCCAGGACGCGGTGCTGTACGACACGTCGGCACACGACTCCGTGACCTTGGGCGGCAAGGGGTCGACCAAGCCGGTGGCGCTGCACAACGTGGCGAACGGCGCGGTGAACATGGCCAGCCTCGACGCGGTGAACGGCTCGCAGCTCTACGGCCTGGCTTCGAGCACGGCAACTGCGCTGGGTGGTTCGACTACCGTAAATGCCAACGGCTCGATCAGCGTGCCGAATTACGTGCTGGACGGGAAGTCGTACACGGACGTGGGCAAAGCACTGGATGCCATCAACACAAAGGCGGGGTCGGGTTCTGTGGATGGCGTGGTGTATGACACGTCGGCACATGACACGGTGACGTTTGGCGGCTATGGCAAGAGCCATGCACCGGTCTTGTTGACGAACGTGGCGAACGGCCAGGTAAGCGCATCGAGTTCCGATGCAGTGAACGGTGCGCAACTGTACGCGCTGGGTGCGACGACGGACACTTCGGGCAATGTCACGAATGCGTTTGTTGCCTATGACGACACCACGAAGACCAAGATCACGCTCGGTGCCAAGGGCGCGAGTACGGCGACGGTGCTCACGAACGTGGCTAACGCCCAGTTGACGGCATCGAGCACGGATGCGGTGAACGGTGCGCAACTGTACGCAACGAACCAGAGCGTAACGAGCATCGCGGGCGATGTGACGAACCTGTATGGCAAGGTTCAGGACGCGGTGCTGTACGACACGTCGGCACACGACTCCGTGACCTTGGGCGGCAAGGGTTCGACCAAGCCGGTGGCGCTGCACAACGTGGCGAACGGCGCGGTGAACATGGCCAGTCTCGACGCGGTGAACGGCTCGCAGCTCTACGGCCTGGCTTCGAGCACGGCAACTGCGCTGGGTGGTTCGACTACCGTAAATGCCAACGGCTCGATCAGCGTACCGAATTACAAGCTGATCGACGGAACATACACGAACGTGGGCGACGCGTTGGCGGCTATCGACGCCAAGGCGGGCTCGGGTAACGTGAATGGCGTGGTGTATGACACGTCGGCACATGACACGGTGACGTTTGGCGGCCAGAATTCGACTGTACCGGTCTTGCTGACGAACGTGGCGAACGGCCAGGTAATCGCATCGAGTTCCGATGCAGTGAACGGCGCACAGCTGTACGCGCTCGGTGCGACGACGGACACTTCGGGCAATGTCACCAACGCGTTTGTTGCCTATGACGACACCACGAAGACCAAGATCACGCTCGGAGCAAAGGGCGCGACTACGCCGACGTCGCTCACGAACGTGGCAAACGGCCAGCTGAACGCATCGAGCACGGATGCGGTGAACGGTGCGCAACTGTTCGCGACGAACCAGAGCGTAACGAGCATCGCGGGCGATGTGACGAACCTGTATGGCAAGGTTCAGGACGCGGTGCTGTATGACACGTCGGCACACGAATCCGTGACCTTCGGCACGTTGGGCAAGGCCGTGGCGCTGCACAACGTGGCAAACGGCGCGGTGAGCGTGGCAAGCCTTGACGCGGTGAACGGCTCGCAGCTCTACGGTCTGGCCAACTCGACGGCTGCAGCGCTGGGTGGCAAGACGAAGGTCAACTCCGACGGCTCGATCTCCGCTCCGACCTATGCCGTGGGTAAGGGGACGTACAACGACGTGGGCACTGCGCTTGACGCAATTGCCGCCCTTGCAACCGGCGGCTCGGTTGACGCGGTGATGTACGACTCGTCGGCGCACGACAAGATCACGCTGGGCGGTCAGAACTCCACGAGCAAGGGACCTGTCAAGGTAACGAACCTCGCCAACGCCTCGGAAGCCAGCGACGCCGTGAACCTCGCGCAGCTCGAAGCGATGGGCATGACCGTCGACACCTCCGGCAACGTGACGAATGCGTTCGTGGCCTACGACGACACGTCGAAGTCCTCGATCACGCTGGGCGGCGCCGATTCGACCAAGCCGGTTGCCATCCACAACGTGGCGAACGGTTCGGCAGCCAACGACGCCGTGAACGTCGCACAGCTTCAGGCGATGGGCGCGATCGTGGACAGCTCGGGCAACGTGACGAATTCGTTCGTTGCGTACGACGACGCGACGAAGGGTTCGGTCACGTTTGGCGGCATCGGTGCAACCGCACCGGTCAAGCTGCACAACGTTGCTGCGGGCGCAGTCACGTCGAGCAGCACCGACGCGATCAACGGCGCACAGCTGTACAACGTTGCGTCGAGCACTGCCAGCTCGCTGGGTGGTGGTTCGACGGTCAACGCCGACGGTTCGATCTCGGCGCCGACCTACGTGATCAGCGGCGGCACGTATAACAACGTGGGCGGCGCGCTGACGAATCTTGACGGCCGCGTGACGAATATCGAGAACACGGTGACCAACATCGCGGGCTCGGTGGCCAATGCGGTCCAGTATGACTCGTCGGCTCACGACAAGATCACGCTGGGCGGCACGGACGCGTCAACGGCGGTCAAGCTGACCAACCTGCAGGATGGCAAACTTTCGGCCAGCAGCACGGACGCCGTCACGGGTGCGCAGTTGTACGCGACGAACGTGGAAGTCTCGAACCTGAACCAGGCCATTCAGAACATCAACATCAACGGTTCTGAATACATGTCGACCAACTCGACGAGCGGCCCGGCTTCGGCCACTGGCTCCAACTCGATCGCGGCGGGCGGCGGCGCAACGGCTACGGGTGCGAACTCGACGGCCATGGGCGACAAGGCCAAGGCTACGGCTGACAACTCGGTCGCGCTGGGTGCGAACTCGGTGGCGGGCGAGGCGAACACGGTGTCCGTCGGTTCGGCGGGCAACGAGCGCCGGATCACCAATGTCGCAGCGGGCGTCAACCCGACCGATGCTGTCAACATGGGGCAGTTCCAGAGCGGCATGAGCTCGCTGCAGAGCGGCTTGAACTCCGTGGCGCGTAACGCCTACGGCGGCATTGCAGCGGCAACCGCGCTGACGATGATTCCGGACGTCGATCAGGGCAAGACCATTTCGGTTGGTGTCGGTACGGCCAACTTCAAGGGCTACCAGGCAGCGGCGATTGGTGCAACGGCTCGTATCACCCAGAACCTCAAGGTGAAGCTGGGCGGCGGCTATGCATCGAGCGGTGGAGCTACCTACGGCGGCGGTATGTCGTACCAGTGGTAAGTGTTTGATGGCAATCCAGGAGCGGTTCGTCCGCTTCTGGTGAGTCAATACACTGCTGCTCCGGCCGCGTAGTTTGGGCCGAAACGCAAGGCGGACTCTTTCGGGAGTCCGCTTTTTCTTTTTGGGGCGCGGTTTTCGGCTCCATCCTTGTAGCGCGACGCGTTTAGCCGTTCGCGTCCAGTCTGCGCCGCGCGATGATGTCCTTCGCGCCGGCAAGCTTTTCGGCGAGCTCCGGGCCGCGCTGCAACGCCACGCCCACCGCAAGGATGTCGCCGATGGCGAGATGCGAGGTGCGCGAGGTCATCGGCGAGAAGATGTCGGTGTCCTCGTCGACGTTCGCGTGCAGTCCAACGCTTGCGAGGCGCGCAAGCGGCGAGGTGCCGTGCGTGATTGCGATCACCTTCGCGCCGCGGCCGAGCGCCGTTTGCGCTGCATCCACCACGTCGCGCGTGCGTCCGGTGTTCGAGATGGCGACCACCACGTCGCCCGGCCCAAGCAGCGCCGCTGACATCAGGAACGTGTGCGGGTCCGAATAGGCGATGCTCGGCATGCCGAGTCGAAAGAATTTGTGCTGCATATCCTGCGCCGCGATGCCCGAGCCTCCCGCGCCATAAAACTCGATGCGCGACGCTTTGGCGAGCAGGTCGATGGCGGCGCCGAGCGCGTCCGTGGACAGGTTGTTGCGCACCTGCAAGAGCGCTCCGATCGTGCGGTCGAGCACCTTGGCCGCGACGCCGGACACGGGCTCGTCCGGGCTCACGTCGCGGTAGACGGCAGGCATTTCCGTGGGCAGATCGGCGGCCACAGCCTGCGCGAGGCGGATCTTGAACTCCCGAAAGCCCGAGAACCCGAGTGCATGGCAAAAGCGCGCGATGGTCGGCTGACTCACGCCCGCGCGCTGCGCGACCTCGGTCATGGAGAGGTCGAGCAATTCTCGCGGCGCTTCGACGATGTAATCGGCGAGCTTGCGCTCGGACGGGCGCAACTGTTCGCGAATGGCCTTCACTTGGGACAGCAGCATCGGAAAACTCGCACTATGCTGAAAGATCCGTTGAGAATAGCGGATCGATTGATATGTACAAAAACTACAAGAATCATCGGGAAGATGCAAGCAGGGTTTAGCCGGAGCAAGGGATATTCCCATAAATATGGGGGATTTTCAGCGCTTGCATGCTTCGGCTTCCTGGGCGAAACTGGGATTGCAGGCTTGTAGTTTTTCTACTAACATCGCCGCATCGCTGACCGGATCGCGCGATGCGTCCCCGAGCGTCCCGCGAGATAAAAATGGAAGGAGATTCGATGGTTTCCCCGCATTCGCATTTGATGAAGGTCACGCGGCGCGTGATCGAGCGCAGCAAGCCGACACGCGAGGCCTATCTCGCGCGCATCGAGGCGGCGCAGGATCGTTTTCCGGCGCGCGGCGCGCTGTCGTGCGCGAATCTCGCCCACGGTTTCGCCGGTCTCGAAGGGCGCGACAAGATCGCCATCAAGGCGATCCGCGAACCGAACATCGGCATCGTCTCGTCCTATAACGAGATGCTTTCGGCGCACGCCCCCTACAAAGATTTCCCCGAGATCATCAAGAAGGCCGCTCGCGAAGTGGGCGGCGTCGCGCAGTTCGCGGGCGGCGTACCCGCGATGTGCGATGGCGTCACGCAAGGCAACGCCGGTATGGAACTGTCGCTGTTCTCGCGCGAAGTGATCGCGATGAGCACGGCCGTTGCGCTCACGCACAACATGTTCGACGCGGCGCTGTGCCTGGGCGTGTGCGACAAGATCGTGCCGGGTCTGCTGATCGGCGCGCTGCAATTCGGCCATCTGCCCACGATTTTCGTGCCCGCCGGCCCGATGACAAGCGGCATTTCGAACGACGACAAAGCGAAGGTGCGCCAGAAATTCGCGACGGGCCAGTGCGATCGCGAGGCGCTGCTCGAATCCGAGGCCGCCGCATACCACGGCCACGGCACCTGTACGTTCTACGGCACGGCCAACAGCAATCAAATGCTGATGGAGGTCATGGGCCTGCATTTGCCGGGCTCGGCATTCATCCATCCGCATACGCCGCTGCGCGATGAACTTACGGCAGCGGCTGCGCGCCGCGTGCTCGAACTCACCGTCGAGCGCGGCAACTACACGCCGATCGGCCACGTGATCGACGAGAAGGCGGTGATCAACGGCATCGTCGCGCTGATGGCGACGGGCGGCTCGACCAACCATACGCTGCATCTCGTGGCGATGGCGCGCGCGGCGGGCATCATCATCGACTGGAACGACTTCGACGAGCTTTCGGCTGCGGTGCCGCTGCTCGCGCGCGTCTATCCGAACGGCAAGGCCGATGTGAACCATTTCCATGCGGCGGGCGGCATCGCCTTCCTCGTGCGCGAGCTGCTCGACGGCGGCCTGCTTCACGAAGACGTGAAGACGGTGGCGGGCGAGGGCCTGCGCCACTACACCGAAGAGCCGAAGCTGCTCGACGGCAAGCTCACGTGGGTGCCGGCGGTCGAGAAGAGCGCTGACACGGCTGTGCTGCGTCCGCTTCCCGAGCCGTTCCAGCCCGACGGCGGCCTGCGTCTGATGCAAGGCCGCATCGGCCGCGGCGTCATCAAGATTTCGGCGGTGGCGCCCGATCATCGCCTCGTGCGCGCGCCGGCCGTCGTGTTCGATTCGCAGGAGGCCGTGCAGGAAGCGTTCGATCGCGGCGAACTCGAACGCGATTTCGTGGCCGTCGTGCGCTTCCAGGGCGCGCGCGCCAATGGCATGCCGGAATTGCACCGCCTCACGCCGCTGCTCGGCGTGCTGCAGGACAAGGGCTTTCACGTTGCGCTCGTGACCGATGGGCGCATGTCGGGCGCGTCGGGAAAGGTGCCGGCCGTGATCCACGTTTCGCCCGAAACGCTGCTGCATGGGCCGATTGGCAAGGTGCGCGATGGCGACATCGTCGTGATCGATGCGGTCGCTGGCGTGCTGGACGTGGAAGTGGACGAGGCCGAATGGAGTGCGCGCCCGGTTGCGCAGCCCGCGCACCAGGAGAGCAACGAAGTGGGCTTCGGCCGCGAACTGTTCGGCGTATTCCGCGCCGCTGCCGCGCCGGCTGAGCTGGGTGCGTCGGTGTTCGGACCGCTTGTCGGCGAAGCGCCGGCTACGCCAGCGACTGCCGCTGCCGCACGCGCGACGCACTGAGCGACAAACTGAATTCATCATCAAGGAGCCTGATCATGGCAACAAGCACGGTGGCCGACATTGTCCGCCTCGGCCCGGTGATCCCGGTGCTGGCATTCGACACGCCCGAGCAGGGCGAGCACGTTTCGCGCGCGCTGCATGCGGGCGGCGTTAAGGTATTGGAGATCACGCTGCGCACGGCGGCCGGTCTCGAAGCAATCGAGCGCGCTGCGCAGATCGCGCCGGACATCGTCGTGGGCGTGGGTACGATCACGAAGCCCGAGCATTGCGCGCTCGCGAAGAAGGCCGGCGCGAAGTTCGGCGTCTCGCCGGGCCTCACGCGCGAGATTCATCAGGCGTCGCTCGATGCGGGGCTGCCGCTGCTGCCCGGCGTCATGACGCCGACGGACATCATCGTGGCGATGGAACTCGGCTACGAGATCGTCAAGTTTTTCCCCGCGGTGCCGGCGGGCGGCCTCAACATGCTGCAGGCTTTCCATGGCCCGTTCCCGACGCTAAAGTTTTGCCCCACGGGCGGCATCACGTCCGAATCGGCGATCAACTTCCTCGCGCTGCCCAACGTGGTTTGCGTGGGCGGCTCGTGGCTCACGCCGAAGGCGGCGCTCGCCGCCCAGGACTGGGCCGAAGTGACGCGTCTCGCACGCGCCGCGAGCGAGCTGGCGCGCCCGGTGCGCTGAAGTTGCATGTGGCGGGCGGTATTCCGGGCGTTCGCGCCCCGATTTAGATCTGCTGCATTCGCGAGCCGCGCAGGCCGCGCCCTTCGGGGCGCATGGCCTGCGCGGCTCGCGCGTCTGCGCTTGTTTTTCGCTCGTTTTTCAGGCACGCGGCTCGGAAAGCCGCTATAACCTCTACAATCCCGGACCCTCGACAGCCGAACTCTTCCGTGCAGCGTGGTGACGCGTGGTGACGTGCTCGCGCCGCTGCGGAAGAACAAAGACAACTAACAGGAGAAGAGCCTCATGGGAGTGGCCCACGGCAGTACGCTGCTGATTTACGCGGTCGTTGCGATCGCTGCGCTGATCTTCATGATCACGCGCTGGAAGGTTTATCCGTTCCTCGTCCTGATCATCGTTTCGTTGCTGCTCGGCCTGGTTGCCGGCATGCCGATGGATACGATCGTCAAATCGTTCGAAACCGGCAACGGCAATACGCTCGGCCACATTGCCATCGTGGTGGGCCTCGGCACCATGCTCGGCAAGATGATGGCGGAATCGGGCGGCGCCGAGCGCGTCGCCACGACGCTGATCCGCTGGTTCGGCGAGAAGAACATCCACTGGGCGATGATGTTCGTCGCGATCATCGTGGGCTTGCCGGTGTTCTTCGAAGTCGGCTTCGTGCTGCTGATTCCGATCGCGTTCAACGTCGCCAAACGCACCGGCAAATCGCTGCTGCTGGTCGGCCTGCCGATGGTGGCGGGGCTGTCCGTCGTGCACGGCCTGATTCCGCCGCACCCGGCCGCGCTGCTCGCGGTGCAGGCGTATCACGCCGACATCGGCAAGACCATCGCTTACGGCCTGATCGTCGGGGTTCCGACCGCGATCGTCGCCGGCCCGCTGTTCGCGCTGCTCATCCATCGCGCGATCAAGCTGCCCGAGAACAATCCGCTCGCGGACCAGTTCATCGGCGACATGAAGATCAAGGCCGATCACGAGCTGCCCAGCTTCGGCATCACGCTCTTCACGATCCTGCTGCCCGTGATCCTGATGCTGGTCGGCAGTTGGGCCGACCTCGTGTTCACGCCCAAGACCTTGCCGAACAGTCTGCTGCACTTTGTCGGCACCTCGGACGTCGCGCTGCTGATTGCCGTGCTGGTCAGCTTCTGGACCTTCGGCGCGCAACGCGGCTTCAACCGCGCGCAGATCCAGAAGTTCTGCGGCGACTGCCTCGCACCGATCGCGGGCATCACGCTCATCGTGGGCGCGGGCGGCGGCTTCGGCCGCGTGCTGATGGACGGTGGTATCTCGAAGGAGATCGTCGCGGTGGCGCAGTCGGCGCATCTTTCGCCGCTGCTGTTCGGCTGGTTCGTTGCGGCGCTGATCCGTCTCGCGACCGGCTCGGCTACCGTTGCCATGACGACGGCCTGCGGCATCGTCGCGCCGGTTGCGGCCGCGAGCGGCGCGGCTGTGAGCCCTGAGCTGCTGGTGCTCGCGACGGGCTCGGGCTCGCTGATCTTTTCGCACGTCAACGACGGCGGCTTCTGGCTGATCAAGGAATACTTCGGCATGACGGTCGGCCAGACCTTCAAGACCTGGTCGCTGTGCGAGACTATCATTTCGCTGATGGGCCTCGGACTGACTTTCGTGCTGGCGAGCGTGGTGTAAAGAGACGAGGGTGCGGCAATGATTCTGATCGCGATGGGAGTGTCGGGGGCGGGCAAGACCCGCATTGGCGAGTTGCTGGCCGAGCGCCTGCACTGCAGCTTCACCGACGGCGACGCTTTCCACAGCGAAGCCAACAAGAAGAAGATGCACGACGGCATCCCGCTCACCGACGACGACCGCTGGCCCTGGCTGCGCACGATCCGCGCGGCCATCGAGGAAAAGCAGCGTGCGCACGAGACGGCCGTGTTCACGTGCTCGTCGCTCAAGCGCTCGTACCGCGATATCCTGCGCGGCAGCGACCGCGACGTGTTCTTCGTTTACCTGAAGGGCAGCTTCGAGGTGTTGCACGAGCGCCTCGCGTCGCGCACGGGCCACTTCTTCGATCCGTCCTTGCTGCAAAGCCAGCTCGACACGCTCGAAGCGCCGGACCCGGACGAGGCAATCGAGGTGAGCATCGAGCACACGCCCGAGCAGATCGTCGATGAGGTGATCCGGCAGATGGAGACGCGCGGCGCGAGTTGATCGCTTCGTGTGGACGTGAAGGACGTAAAAAAGGCGCTTCGTTCAYKRCGAACGAGCGCCTTTTTTGTTGAGACGACGGGTTGTTGACTTACGAAATGCGCTTGGCCAGCTCCGCCGCCTTGCCGACGTACGAAGCCGGCGTCATCGCCATCAGACGCTGCTTCGCATCTTCCGGAATCGCCAGGCCGCTCACGAAGGTCTGCAGCGCTTCGCGCGTGATGCCCTTGCCGCGCGTGAGCTCCTTCAACTGTTCATACGGGTTTTCGATGCCGTAGCGGCGCATGACCGTCTGCACCGGCTCGGCCAGCACTTCCCACGTGGCGTCGAGGTCTTCGTTCAGGCGCAGCGGGTTCACTTCGAGCTTGTCCAGACCGCGGATCAGCGAGTCGTACGCGAGCAGCGAGTAGCCGAACGCGACGCCGATGTTGCGCAGCACCGTCGAGTCGGTGAGGTCGCGCTGCCAGCGCGAGACCGGGAGTTTGTCGGCGAGGTGGCGCAGCGTGGCGTTCGCGAGGCCGAGGTTGCCTTCCGAGTTCTCGAAGTCGATCGGGTTGACCTTGTGCGGCATCGTCGACGAGCCGATCTCGCCGGCCTTGGTCTTCTGCTTGAAGTAGCCGACCGAGATGTAGCCCCACACGTCGCGGTCGAGGTCGAGCAGGATCGTGTTGGCGCGCGCGATGGCGTCGAACAGTTCGGCCATGTAGTCGTGCGGCTCGATCTGGATCGTGTACGGGTTGAAGGTGAGCTTCAGGCGCTTTTCGACGACGTCCTTCGAGAACGCTTCCCAGTCGAATTCCGGATACGCCGAGAGATGCGCATTGAAGTTGCCCACCGCGCCGTTCATCTTGCCGAGCAGTTCGACCTTCTCGATGCGCTGGATCGCGCGCGCAAGCCGCGCCGCGACGTTGGCGACTTCCTTGCCGAGCGTGGTCGGGCTGGCGGGCTGGCCATGCGTGCGCGAGAGCATCGGCTGGTCGGCCTGCGCGTGGGCGAGCGCGACGAGGCGCTGGTGCACCGAACGCAGCGCCGGCAGGATCACGTGCTCGCGGGCGCCCGCGAGCATCAGGCCGTGCGAGGTGTTGTTGATGTCTTCCGAAGTGCAGGCGAAGTGGATGAACTCGCTCGCGCGCTCGAGCTCCGGCTGACCCTTCACCGATTCCTTGAGCCAGTACTCGACGGCCTTCACGTCGTGGTTCGTCACGCGCTCGATGTCCTTGATGCGCGCGGCGTCGTGCGCCGTGAAGTTCTCGGCGAGCTTGAGCAGGAATTGCTCCGAGGCTTCCGAAAAGCGCGGCACTTCCGCGAAACCGGCCTGCGAGAGTGCGATGAGCCAGTGGATTTCGACGGTCACGCGGTTGCGCATGAACGCGGCTTCCGACAACCAGTCGCGCAGGGCTTCGGTTTTCGAGGCGTAGCGGCCGTCGAGCGGGGAGAGCGCGTTGAGCGCGAAGAGGGTATCGGGACGAGTATCGGACATGATGGGGACGTAACGTATGGCGTTACGGTCAGAAAGGAACCGGAGGGAGCCGCATATTTTATCACCACGCTGACAGGGGCCGGGGCGATGGTGATATATGAGACGGATATAGAGTGGCGCGGTTTGCGGCTTCGGTCGCTTTTTGCTTTTCGTCTCGCATGAACCACGATATCTCTCCCGCGCCTGGCCATGAGCATGAGATTGCCGCGCTGCTCGAAGCGGGCCTCGCGCACCACCGCTCCGGCCGGCTGGGCGACGCGCAGGCGTTCTACGCGCGCATTCTCGACTTGCAGCCTGATCAGCCTTGCGCGCTGCATTACTTCGGCGTGCTGGCGCTCAATCAGGGCGACCCCGAACGCGCCGCGCTACTGATGGATCGCGCGCTTGCGCAGACGCCCGGCGACGCCGAGTTGCTGGGCAATCGCGGCGTGGTCGCGGCGCGGAAGGGCGATCACGCGGCCGCTGCCGCGCTGCAGCGCAAGGCCATCGAGATCGCGCCCGAGTTTGCGAACGCGCACAACAATCTTGGCAATGCGCTGATGGAGCTCGGCGACCTCGCCTGCGCGGAGCAACACTACCGGCGGGCTCGCTTGCTCGACCCGCACTCGGCGCATTTCGCGTTCAATCTGGGCCGCGCGCTCGAGAAGGCCGGCCGCGTACCTGAGGCTGTCGCGCAATACCAGGATGCACGCGCCCGCGATCCCGACGACACTCAAACGCTCATGCATCTAGGCAAGCTTTTGCGCGTGGCCGCGGAGCACGCGCAGGCAGCGGCTTGCTTCGAGCGGATCGTCGTGCTTCAGCCAGAGAACGCCAACGCGCACTTCGAGCTCGGTTACGTCTACGACGCGCTGCATCGCTATGAGGAAGCGATTCCACACTATCGGCGCGCCGCGGCGCTCAAGCCCGACGCGGCGGGTGCCGTGAACAATCTCGCGTTCGCGCTCACGGCGCTCGCGCGTTACGACGAGGCCGAGGTGAACTATCGCCGCGCGCTCGAAATGAGCCCGGGCTTGCCGGAACCGCAGTTCCAGCTCGGCATGCTGTTGCTGCGGCGCGGCGAATACGAGGGAGGCTGGCCGCTCTTCGAGCACCGCAAGACCACGACGACCGGCAAGCCCAACTACCGCAAGCTGCCGTGCGCCGAATGGCAGGGCGAGCCGCTAGCGGGCAAGCGCTTTCTGATCGCGCGCGAGCAGGGCTTGGGCGATCAGATCCAGTTCGTGCGTTATGCGGGGCTGCTGGCGGAAATGGGCGCGCAGGTCGATGCGTGG
The DNA here is from genome assembly GCF_000785435.2 of Paraburkholderia sacchari. Lineage (GTDB taxonomy): Bacteria > Pseudomonadota > Gammaproteobacteria > Burkholderiales > Burkholderiaceae > Paraburkholderia > Paraburkholderia sacchari. The sequence continues at coordinate 688,366 of NZ_JTDB02000002.1, forward strand.
GTTGCGCCGGAGCTGGCTTCGCTTGCCGCGACGGTGCCGGGCGTGGCCCACGTGCTCGACACCGCGCCGGCCGACGAAGCGATCAGCGAGCGCTACGACTACTGGTGCGATGTGATGAGCTTGCCGCTGAAGTTTCCAGGCCAGCCGATCCATGCGCCCGTGCCCTACATGCACGCCGATGCTGCGCAGGCCGCCACCTGGCGCGTGCGCGTGGACGCCCTCGCGGGCAACGCATCGCGCCGCATCGGGCTGGTCTGGGCCGGCAACCCGCTTCATCTGTTCGATACGTTCCGCTCGGTGCCGCTCACGGCCTTGCTGCCGCTCGCCGCGCTCGAGGGCAATGCATGGTTTGCTATCCAGAAGGGGCCCGGCGCCGCCCAGCTCGCCGGGGTGGCGGGGCGCTGGCCGCTCCATGCGCTCGGCGACGTTCTCCACGATTTTGCGAGCACCGCCGCGCTCATCGAAAGCCTCGATCTCGTGATCACCGTCGATACCTCGGTTGCGCATCTCGCGGGCGCGCTTGGCAAGCCGGTGTGGGTGCTGCTCGCCGCACAGCCCGACTGGCGCTGGGGCATGGGGCGCACCGATTCGGTGTGGTATCCGTCGGCACGGCTGTTCCGGCAATCCACGCTCGGCGACTGGGGCCGCGTGGTAAGCGAGCTGGAGGTCGCGCTGGCGAGCGCGCGGGCCTAGAATGCGGACTTCTCATCCGCAATCAGGCTTTGCATGGAACTCAAATGGCTTGAAGACTTCGTTTCGCTGGCGGAAACGCATAGTTTCAGCCGCTCGGCCGAGTTGCGGCACGTAACGCAGCCGGCGTTCTCGCGCCGCATCCAGGCGCTCGAAGCGTGGCTCGGCACCGAACTGATCGATCGTTCGGTCTATCCCACGCGGCTGACCTCGGCGGGGCAGGTGTTTTACGAGCAGGCGCTCGCGATGCTCTCGCAGTTTCACGAGGCGCGCGCTGTGCTGCGCGGCCATACGGCCACGCCCGCCGCGACGATCGAATTCGCGGTGCCGCACACGCTCTCGCTCACGTATTTCCCGCGCTGGCTCCAGCGCATCGAAGCGAAGCTTGGCCGGATCCACACGCGCCTGCGCGCGCTGAACGTGCACGACGCGGTGCTCTCGCTCGTGGAGGGCGGCTGCGATCTCGTGATGGGATATCACCATCCGAGCCACCCGGTAACGCTCGACCCGGCGCGCTACGACACGCTCACACTCGGCATCGAGCCCATCAGCCCATACTCGGCGCCGCAGCGCGCGGGCCGCGCGCGCTACACGCTGCCCGGCACCGCCGACGCGCCCACACCGTATCTCTCCTATACGCCGAACGCCTATCTGGGCCGCATGACCGAGGTGATCGTCGCCAATGCGCCGGCGCGGCTGTATCTGGACCGCGTCTATGAAACCGACATGGCCGAGGGTCTCAAGGCGATGGCGCTCGCGGGCCACGGCATCGCGTTCCTGCCGCACAGCGCGGTGGAGGATTCCGTTGCGCAAGGCAACCTGATCCGGCTCGATCGCGGCACGCGCGGCGTGCCCGAGGGCCAGTTCACGCTCGATATGGAGATTCGTCTCTACCGCGACAAGCTCGCTTCGCAGGGCAACGACGCGCGCGAGATGCTCGTGCGCGCGCTGTGGGACGTCGTGAGCGACGAGGTGGCGCGCGGTTGAACGAGGCTGAGTGCGACACATTCTTTCGACTTCGAAAACGTTATGCACAATACGCATAACGGGATGATCAAACGGCATTGGATTTCGTGTGGGTGTTTTCTGACAATGGCTCCACTTCTTTGATCGCTGGAGCGTTCATGTCTTCCCAATCGCAGTCTGCAGTGTCTTCGGTTCCGTCCTATCTTCACGCGGACGATCTTGGTCCGTGGGGCAACTATCTTCGTCAGGTCGATCGCGTCGCGCCATATCTCGGCTCGCTGTCGCGCTGGCTCGAAACGCTCAAGCGCCCGAAGCGCATTCTGATCGTAGACTGCCCGATCGAACTCGATAACGGCACCGTTGCGCACTTCGAAGGCTATCGCGTGCAGCACAACGTCTCGCGCGGTCCCGGCAAGGGCGGCGTGCGTTACCACCAGGACGTTACGCTCTCCGAAGTGATGGCGCTGTCCGCGTGGATGTCGGTGAAGAATGCAGCAGTGAACGTGCCGTACGGCGGCGCGAAGGGCGGCATCCGCGTCGACCCGCGCACGCTTTCGCGTGGCGAGCTTGAGCGTGTGACGCGCCGCTACACCAGCGAGATCGGCATCATCATCGGACCGAACACCGACATTCCCGCGCCGGACGTGAACACGAACGAGCAGATCATGGCGTGGATGATGGACACGTACTCGATGAACCAGGGCCAAACGGCCACCGGCGTCGTGACGGGCAAGCCCATCTCGCTCGGCGGCTCGCTCGGCCGCCGCGAGGCAACGGGCCGCGGCGTGTTCGTCGTGGGCTGCGAAGCGGCGCGCCGCAAGGGCCTGTCGATCGAAGGCGCACGCATCGCCGTGCAGGGCTTCGGTAACGTGGGCGGTATCGCTGCGCGTCTGTTCCAGGAAGCGGGCTCGAAGATCGTGGCCGTGCAGGATCACACGGGCTCGCTCTACAAGTCGACGGGCATGGACGCGGCAGCGCTGCTCGAGCACGTGGGCAAGACGGGCGGCGTGGCGGGCTTCCCGGGCGCGGACATGCTCAGCAACGAAGAATTCTGGACCATCGAAACCGATATCCTGATTCCGGCCGCTCTGGAAAACCAGATCACCGAACACAACGCGGGCAAGATCCGCACGAAGATCATCGTGGAAGGCGCGAACGGCCCGACCACGACGGCCGCCGACGACATCCTGCACGACAAGGGCGTCCTCATCATTCCGGACGTGGTGGCAAACGCGGGTGGCGTGACCGTTTCGTACTTCGAATGGGTGCAGGACTTCTCGAGCTTCTTCTGGACCGAGTCCGAGATCAACGAGCGTCTCGAGCGCGTGATGCGCGAAGCGTTCACGGCGGTCTGGCAAGTGGCGAGCGAGCAGGGCGTGTCGATGCGCACGGCGGCGTTCATCGTTGCATGTAAGCGCATCCTGATGGCGCGCGAAATGCGCGGCCTGTACCCCTGATCGAGGCGCAACTTCGGAGAGCACCTTCGAAGCGCGAAGCATCCGGCAGCGGTAAAAATTACGTTTTGAATCGTTGCTGAAAGAAGGCGGGCGGCCCCCAAAAAGGGCCGCCTGCTTTTGCATTGGCGGTGTATAAAACACTCATGCAGCGCCAGGGTCCACCTTAATTCTTTCAATAAAATTACTTTGCTACACTGGCGGCGATTCTTGCCAAGGAGATCAAGGATGAAAATCAAAAAGGCTGCGCTCGTTCTCGCCGCACTCGGTTTCGTTGCCGTAAGCGCGCATGCGCAGGACTCGGGCACGCTCAAGAAGATCAAGGACACGGGCGTCATCTCGCTCGGTCACCGCGAATCGTCGATTCCGTTTTCATACTATGACGACAAGCAGAACGTGGTTGGCTACTCGCAGGACTTCGCGATGAAGATCGTCGAGGCGGTGAAGCAGAAGCTGAACATGCCGAACCTCAAGGTCAAGATGGTGCCCATCACCTCGCAGAACCGCATTCCGCTCGTGCAGAACGGCACGATCGACATCGAGTGCGGCTCCACGACCAATAACGCCGAACGCCAGCAGCAGGCCGCCTTCACGAACACGATTTTCGTGATCGGCACGCGCCTCATGACGAAGAAGGATTCGGGCATCAAGGACTTCGCCGACCTCAAGGGCAAGACCGTCGTGACGACGGCGGGCACGACGTCCGAGCGCCTCCTGCGCAAGATGAACCAGGACAAGAGCCTCGGCATGAGCATCATCAGCGCGAAGGACCATGGCGAGTCGTTCATGACGCTGTCCACGGGCCGCGCGGCGGCGTTCATGATGGACGACGCGCTGCTCGCGGGCGAGCGCGCGAAGTCGAACAATCCGGGCGATTTCGTGATCGTCGGCACGCCGCAATCGCATGAGGCCTACGGCTGCATGATGCGCAAGAACGACCCCGAGTTCAAGAAGGTCGCCGACGACGCCATCGCGAAGGTCCAGACCTCGGGACAAGCCGATGCGATCTACAAGAAGTGGTTCGAATCGCCGATTCCGCCGAAGGGCCTCAACCTGAACTTCCCGGAAAGCGACGACATGAAGGCGCTCTTCAAGAGCCCGAACGACAAGGCAATCGACTGACCCGGGCGCAAGCCTGATCGGCGTGTAACACAGAACGGAAGAAGCCGCGCTTCTTCCGTTCTTTTTGTTGGAGGCTCTTCATGTCCTACCACTGGAACTGGGGCATATTGCTCAGCCCGGTCTCGACGGGCGAACCCACCACCTATCTCGGCTGGATCATCTCCGGCCTCTGGGTGACGGTGTCGGTGTCGCTCTGCGCGTGGGTGATCGCGCTCATCGTCGGCTCGTTGTTCGGCGTGCTGCGCACGGTGCCGAACAAGTACGCGGCCGCCGTGGGCACCGTCTATGTCGCGATCTTTCGCAACATCCCGCTCATCGCGCAATTCTTCATCTGGTACTTCGTGCTGCCGGAAATCTTGCCGCCCTCGCTTGGCAACGCGTTCAAGCAACTGCCGCCCGGCGTGCAGTTCTTCACCGCGTCGGTGATCTGTCTCGGGCTCTTCACGGCCGCGCGCGTGTGCGAACAGGTGCGCTCGGGCATCAACGCGCTGCCGCGCGGCCAGCGCGCCGCCGGCCTCGCGATGGGTTTCACGCAGTGGCAGACGTATCGCTACGTCTTGCTGCCGGTGGCTTACCGCATCATCGTGCCGCCGCTCACCTCCGAGTTTCTCAACATCTTCAAGAACTCGGCGGTGGCGTCCACCATCGGCCTGCTCGATCTTTCCGCCCAGGCGCGCCAGCTCGTCGACTACACCGCGCAAAGCTATGAGTCGTTCATCTCGGTCACGCTCGCCTACGTGCTGATCAACCTGATCGTCATGGCGCTGATGCGGTGGGTCGAGTCGAAGTCCAGGCTGCCCGGCTATATCGGAGGCAAGTGATGCATCATTTCGACTGGAGCGGTATTCCGGGCGCGCTGCCGACGTTGTGGACCGGCGCCATCGTCACCTTCAAGATCACGGTTTGCGCGATCGTCGTGGGGATTCTGTGGGGCACGCTGATCGCGCTCATGCGCCTCTCGGGCGTGAAGCTGCTCGGCTGGTTCGCGCAGGGCTACGTCACGGTGTTCCGCTCGATTCCGCTCGTGATGGTCCTGCTGTGGTTCTTCCTGATCGTGCCGCAGTTGCTGCAGAATCTGCTCGGCCTCTCGCCTGACATCGACATCCGGCTGGCTTCCGCAATGATCGCGTTCTCGCTGTTCGAGGCCGCGTATTATTCGGAGATCATCCGCGCCGGTATTCAGGCGGTGCCGCGCGGGCAGGTGAATGCGTCGTTCGCGCTCGGCATGCGCTACGGCCAGGCGATGCGCTTCGTGGTGCTGCCGCAGGCGTTCCGCGCGATGGTGCCGCTGCTGCTCACGCAGGCCATCGTGCTGTTTCAGGACACCTCGCTCGTCTACGTGATCAGCCTCGCCGACTTCTTCCGCACCGCAACCAATATCGGCGATCGTGACGGAACGATGGTCGAGATGGTACTGTTCGCGGGCGCATGCTATTTCGTGATCTGCGTGATCGCGTCGACCCTTGTGAAAGGTCTTCAGAAAAAGGTCGCAAGATGATTTCAATTAAGAACGTTTCGAAGTGGTACGGCCCGTTCCAGGTGCTGACCGACTGCACGACGGAAGTGAAGAAGGGCGAGGTGGTGGTGGTGTGCGGGCCGTCGGGCTCGGGCAAATCCACACTCATCAAGACCGTCAACGGACTCGAGCCGTTCCAGCAGGGCGAGATCCTCGTGAACGGCCAGTCGGTGGGCGACAAGCGCACCAATCTCTCGAAGTTGCGCGCGAAAGTGGGCATGGTGTTCCAGCACTTCGAGCTGTTCCCGCACCTGTCGATTACCGAGAACCTCACGCTCGCGCAGATCAAGGTGCTCGGCCGCGGCAAGGACGAGGCCACCACGAAGGGTCTGAAACTGCTCGACCGCGTGGGCCTGCGCGCGCATGCGGACAAATACCCGGGCCAGCTTTCGGGCGGTCAGCAGCAGCGCGTGGCGATCGCGCGCGCTCTCTCGATGGACCCCATCGCGATGTTGTTCGACGAGCCTACCTCGGCGCTCGACCCCGAGATGATCAACGAGGTGCTCGACGTGATGGTGGAGCTCGCGCAGGAAGGCATGACCATGATGTGCGTGACGCACGAAATGGGCTTCGCCAAGAAGGTCGCGCATCGCGTGATCTTCATGGACAAGGGGCTCATCGTGGAGGACGACCGCAAGGAAGACTTCTTCGCGAATCCGAAGTCGGACCGTGCGAAGGATTTTCTCGCGAAGATCCTGCACTGAGCGTTTCGCGCCGCGAGGCATAAAAAACCGCGCAGGCCTTCGGGCCTTGCGCGGTTTTTTCGTTCGGGCGTTAGCGCCGAGTCATTTGTGGCGTGTCATTCGCCCCAGGTCTGCAAGGCAGCGGCGGCTTGCGGATCCACCGCACCGGGCGGGGCCACGCGCGAAGCGCTCGCCGAGGCGTCCGTCGACGGATTCTTGAGCTTGTCGAGCACCTTCTGCGGCACCGGCACGCTCCTGCGCGCGACGACGTCGCCGTGCTGGAACATCAGCAGGTCGCCGGGAGCGAAGCGCGTCCAGACTTCGTTGTCGGTGAGCGGCGCGGTGGCGATCACGGACACGCGGTCTTCGGGCGTGGTGTATTTCGCGAAGTCGATCGAGACGTCGGCGTCGACCAGATGCGCGGTGGAAAACGGCCAACTGCGCACGAGGTAGTACAGATGCGTCGAGCAATGCGCGAACAGCGCCTGGCCGTTCGACAGCAGGAAGTTGAACACGCCGAACTGCGTGATCTCGCGCGTGAGCGATTCGAGTGTCGCGAACAGTTCGTCGAGCGGCGGCTGGGTCCCCGGAAAGGCCTTGCGCAGACCTTCCAGCAGCGTGCAGAAGGCCTGCTCGCTATCGGTAGTGCCGACGGGCTGGTAGACGCCCGACATGACCGGGTTGAAGTCCTGAAGGTCGCCGTTGTGCGCGAAGATCCAGTGGCGGCCCCAAAGCTCGCGCTGGAACGGATGGCTGTTCTCGAGCGACGTATGCCCTTGGGTAGCCTTGCGGATATGCGCGATGGTATTGCGCGATTTGATCGGGTAGCGCTTGACCATCTCGGCGATGGGCGAGCGCGCCGATGCCTCGTGGTCGATGAACAGGCGGCAGGCCTTGTCCTCGAAGAATGCGATGCCCCAGCCGTCGGCGTGGTGGTCGGTGGCGCCGCCGCGCGCAGCGAATCCTGTGAAGGAGAACGTGACGTCCGTTGGCGCGGCGCAGTTCATTCCGAGAAGTTGGCACATGATGCTTATGGTACGTAACGCGGGTACGGGGTGCGGGAGCGCTTGCGTGCTCCCCGTGAAGGGCGACCCGGTACAATGATGATTTTCCAAGCATATCACCGGGCTGCGGCGCGCCAATACGAAATTTGTCGGATGCATTCCCGGCGCTCGCGTAAGCGCGCCGGCGCGGCATCCGCGCGTGATGGCCGCGTGCGGGTCGCCATGCAGAGTGTCGTGCGCACGCGACGCCTCGCCTGGCGTCCAACGCTTTGCTGCCTTGCCGCTTTGCAGCCCCGTGTTTTGCACCCTGATTTCGTAGTCCGATCATCCGTGGCGCACCGCGCCTCACACTAGCCATGAACGCTTCCACACCCACGACTCTCACGCTCGCCCGCCCCGACGACTGGCATCTGCACGTGCGCGACGGCGCGATGCTTGCAGCGGTGCTGCCGCACACGGCGCGCCAGTTCGGCCGCGCGATCATCATGCCGAACCTGAAGCCTCCGGTCACCACGACCGCGCAGGCCGCGGCCTACCGTGAGCGCATTCTCGCGGCGCTGCCCGCGGGCGCGAAGTTCGAGCCGCTGATGACGCTCTATCTCACCGACAACACGCCGCCCGAGGAAATCCGCCTCGCGAAGGCGAGCGGCTTCGTGCATGGCGTGAAGCTTTACCCGGCGGGCGCGACCACCAATTCGGACGCGGGCGTGACCGACATCCGCAAATGCGCGCAGACCCTCGAGGCGATGCAGGAAGTGGGCATGCCGCTGCTGGTGCACGGTGAAGTGACGAGCGCCGACATCGACCTGTTCGACCGCGAGAAGGTTTTCATCGACCGCGTGATGACGCCGCTGCGCCGCGACTTTCCGGCGCTGAAGGTGGTCTTCGAGCACATCACGACCAAGGACGCCGTCGATTACATTCGCGCGGACCACGCGGCGCCCGGCCTGCTCGGTGCGACGATCACGGCGCACCACCTGCTGTACAACCGCAACGCGCTGTTCCAGGGCGGCATTCGTCCGCATTACTTCTGCCTGCCGGTGCTCAAGCGCGAGACGCATCGCGTGGCGCTCGTCGAGGCGGCCACCTCGGGCGACGCGCGTTTTTTCCTCGGCACCGATAGCGCGCCGCACCCGAAGGGCCTGAAGGAGCACGCGTGCGGCTGCGCGGGCTGCTATACGGCGCTGCACGCGCTCGAACTCTATGCCGAGGCGTTCGACAACGCTGGCGCGCTCGACAAGCTCGAAGGCTTTGCGAGCTTTTTCGGCGCCGATTTTTACGGCCTGCCGCGCAGCGCGGAAACCGTCACGCTGCGCCGCGAGCCGTGGACGCTGCCGGCGGAAATCAGCGTTGGCGATGCGCCGGTCGTGCCGCTGCGTGGCGGCGAGACGATCGGCTGGAAGCTGATTTGAGCGTAGTGATGCCCGGCACAGTGCGCCGGACTTTGCCCGAGGGCAGTTTCGCCGACATCGACTGGGCGCGCCCCTGGTTCGCCCAGCACGAGGCGCGCGGCCGGCGCTGGCAGCAAGCCGCGCTGGCGGGCTACGCTCGCTATCTCGACGAACTGAACGCCGATGCGCGCGCCGCGCAACAGTTCACGGGCCGCGGCCAGCGGCTCGCGTTCATCGCGCAAGACGATCTGCCCGAGGGCGCCGCCTACGAGGCTCACATTGCCGCGACCGGTTGCGTGCCCACGCGCCACAATCTCCACGACTTCTTCAACGCGCTGGCCTGGTTTGCGTTCCCGCGCATCAAGGCGGCGCTCAACGCGCGCCAGGCGGCGGCGATCGACGTGTTCGGCGTGGGGCCCACGCGCGGCGGCGTGCGCGACGCGCTGACCTTGTTCGATGAGAACGCAGTGCTGTTCGCGAGCGCCGATCCTGTGCTCACACAGGCGTTGCGCGACTTCGACTGGCGTGCGTTGTTCGTCGAGGGGCGCTTGGCATGGGAGACGCCGGATGGCGAGACAGCAGGAACGACGGCTGCCGTAACGCACGGCCCGGCGCGCTGCGAAGTCCACGTATTCGGCCATGCGCTGCTGGAAAAGCTGATCGCGCCCTATACGGCGTGCACGGCGCACGCGTGGGTAATCGACGTTCCGCCGGCGTACTTCGCGTGGCCGCGCGCGCAGCGAAACACCTATCTGGACGAAACGGTGAGCGCGACGCTAGCCGCCGACGCGCATCTGAACGGACGCAGTTTCTCGCCGCTGCCGGTGCTGGGCATTCCCGGCTGGTGGGCGCCGAACGAAGACCCGTCGTTCTATACCGACACCACCGTCTTTCGCCCGGGCCGGCGCGCACGTTGAGTACGCCACGTCCGACGCCTGGCGCATTCAGCCGGCGCCGCGCGCGATGGGCTCACCCGTGCTAATATCGCGCCTCGCAAAGCAGGCCAGGCAGTCGCGGCCCCGAGGTTCACGCCGAGGGGGCGAGGAAAGTCCGGACTCCACAGGGCAGGGTGATGGCTAACGGCCATCCGTGGCGACACGCGGAACAGGGCAACAGAGAACAGACCGCCGATGGCCCGATTTCGGTCGGGATCAGGTAAGGGTGAAACGGTGCGGTAAGAGCGCACCGCGTCTGCGGCGACGTAGACGGCACGGTAACCTCCACCCGGAGCAATTCCAAGTAGGCAGGCGCGCATCTTCGAGATGCAGGACGGGGCCCCCGTCTCGTCTGCGGGTAGGAAGCTTGAGCGCGTCAGCAATGGCGCGCCTAGAGGAATGGCTGCCACGCGCGGCGTGCCTTCGGGCGCGGCGCGTGCACAGAATCCGGCTTATCGGCCTGCTTTGCCGCCTCATTCACGCAAAAAGCCGGCGCGGTTCTTCGAAGAACCGCGCCGGCTTTTTCTTTTGCCGCCGATTCTTGCCGCAGATCTTAGATTGCGACGATCTCGAACGAGTGCGTGATCTCGGCCGTCTTGCCGATCATGATCGACGCCGAGCAGTACTTGTCGTGCGAGAGATTGATCGCGCGCTCGACGGTGGCCGGGTTCAAGTTCTTGCCGGTCACGATGAAGTGGAAATGAATTTTCGTGAAGACCTTGGGGTCTTCGCTCGCGCGTTCGGCCTTCAGCGTCACGTTGCAGCCCGTGACTTCCTGGCGGCTCTTCTTCAGAATCAGGACCACATCGTAGGCCGTGCAGCCGCCCGTGCCGAGCAGCACCATTTCCATCGGGCGCGGCGCGAGGTTGTGGCCGCCGCCTTCCGGCGCGCCGTCCATGTTGACGAGATGGCCGCTGCCCGTTTCGGCTGCGAACGCCATGCCATCCTGACCCATCCAGCTTACTTTGCATTCCATGCGTTTGCCCCTGCGCAAATTTCTCGGTCCAGCCGGCATTGTAGCCCGGCCCTACTGGTATGTCCGGGGGGACACGGCGCATGCGAGTCATGCGCCGTGCTTGAATGTTGCGGCGCGACATCTTAGTAACAAGTCGGATTTCCCTCGTGCGATTAGGGGTTTTGCTCTAGCGGATGCGCGCCATCTGGCTCGGTATTAATCGTAAGATATTGATTTGTATCGATAAACTGTAATTCCTTGTGCGCCGATTGAATTTCATATTGTGGTTTATGTTTTCATGATGCAAATTCTCTTGCGTCGCACAAGGTCGATCCGTATAATTTGTTCCGTTGGTTGTCGTGCTTCACGACACCTCAGCATGTCTCCTCCACCCTCCTCCAAGAGGTGGATTAAGCCCGAGCAAACGCGTTCGGGCTTTTTTTCGTCCGCGTTTTTTCGCGTACATTCCGCCATCGGCCGCTCGTATGGTCTTTGACGGTGCGCTAATTTTTCCTTTATAATTTTAGGTTTCCCGCATTCATGCCCGCGGGAAAATACCAGGGAGAGCCTGCGCCGACGCCAACGAGCGTCACGACACAAGCAGGACCAAACAGGGCACAAGCATATTTTTTGGATCGATCATGAAGACTTTTTCCGCCAAGGCACATGAAGTGCAGCGCGAATGGTACGTGATTGACGCGACGGATAAGGTTCTCGGCCGTGTCGCCAGCGAAGTGGCACGCCGTCTTCGCGGCAAGCACAAGCCTGAGTTCACCCCGCACGTCGACACTGGTGATTTCATCATCATCATCAACGCCGGCAAGCTGAAGGTCACGGGCAACAAGACCACTGACAAGAAGTACTACCGTCACTCGGGCTACCCGGGCGGTATCTACGAAACCACGTTCGGCAAGATGCAAGAGCGCTTCCCGGGCCGTGCGCTCGAGAAGGCCGTAAAGGGCATGCTGCCCAAGGGCCCGCTCGGCTACGCGATGATCAAGAAGCTGAAGGTCTACGCAGACGCAACGCACCCGCACTCGGCACAACAGCCGAAGGCGCTCGAGATCTAAGGGGAGCCCACATGATCGGTAACTGGAATTACGGTACGGGCCGCCGCAAGAGCGCCGTCGCTCGTGTCTTCATCAAGTCGGGCAAGGGCGACATCATCGTCAATGGCAAGCCCATCGCCGACTACTTCTCGCGCGAAACGTCGCTCATGATCGTGCGTCAGCCGCTGGAACTCACGAACCACGCCACGACGTTCGACATCAAGGTGAACGTGAACGGCGGCGGCGAAACCGGCCAGGCCGGCGCAGTTCGCCACGGCATCACGCGCGCGCTGATGGACTACGACGCAACGCTCAAGCCGGCACTGTCGCAAGCTGGCTTCGTGACCCGCGATGCACGTGAAGTGGAACGTAAGAAGGTCGGTTTCCACAAGGCACGTCGCCGCAAGCAGTTCTCGAAGCGTTAATTTTGCGCTTCGGCGCGGCGCTCTTCACCGGGCGCAGCGCTGCTGCAAAAGCCGTCCGCGCTCATGCGCCGGGCGGCTTTTTCATTTAATGGGTGTTCATATATGCCCGGCCGCAAAAAGTGGCGAGAAACCCTTGATTTCGTGGGATTCAGCACGAACTGCGGAAGAGCCCTACAATAGCGGCTAGAAGCTTTTTTGGAGAGTTCGAATGAACGCTGTCACCGAGACCCCCGTGACTGAAATGCCCGCTCCTTTCGTCTTTACCGACGCAGCGGCTGACAAGGTCAAGCAACTGATCGATGAGGAAGGCAATCCGGAGCTGAAGCTGCGTGTGTTCGTGCAGGGTGGCGGCTGTTCGGGCTTCCAGTACGGATTCACGTTCGACGAGGCTGTCAACGAAGACGACACCGTGATGAACAAGAACGGCGTCCAGTTGCTGATCGACTCGATGAGCTATCAGTACCTCATCGGCGCCGAGATCGACTACAAGGACGATCTGAACGGCGCGCAGTTCGTCATCAAGAACCCGAACGCCACGACCACTTGCGGTTGCGGCTCGTCGTTCTCGGTTTGAGCGAATACGTCAGGCAGTAAAAAACGGGGCATCAAGCCCCGTTTTTCGTATCTGCGCCCGCGATGTCCATCGCGTTAGCTCTCTATCTCGGATAAATCGCACCCAGCACGCGTTCGCCCGCCGCGCCCGTCACTACCGGTAGATTGCCCGGCTCGCGCGCGACGCAGCGCATCGCGAGCCACGCGAAGGCGAGCGGCTCCACCTGCTGCGGCGGCACGCCCAGCGCCTCGGTGGTCGTGACTGGCACGCCGGCTACGCCGCCGGTTTCCAGCGCTTTTTGCAGCGCACCCATCAATGCCTTGTTGCGCGCGCCGCCGCCACATACGTAAACGGCACGGCAATCCCCCGCATGACGCTCGATTTCGCGCGCGACGCTCACCGCTGTGAGCGCGACGAGCGTGGCTTGCACGTCGGCCGGCGTGAGCGATTCGAAACCCTTCAGTTTTTGATCGAGCCACTGCGCGTTGAAAAGATCGCGCCCGGTGCTCTTGGGCGGTTGCTGTTCGAAGAACGGCTCGTCGAGCAGCGCGTTCAGCAGCGGCTGATGCAGCGTGCCGCTTGCCGCGAACTGGCCGTTGTCGTCGTAGGGTTTGCCCAGATGCCGCTCGGCCCACAGATCGAGCAGCGCGTTAGCCGGCCCGCAGTCGAACCCGCGCACCGCGCCCGTCGACGAGAGTACCGTAATGTTGCTGATGCCGCCGAGATTGCAGACGACGCGCGTTTCGTCGAGCGAGCCGAATAGCGTCGCGTGAAACGCTGGCACGAGCGGCGCGCCCTGGCCGCCCGAGGCGACGTCGCGGCTGCGGAAGTCGGCGATCACGTCGATGTGCGAGAGCTCCGCGAGCAGCGCGGGATTCTGGATCTGCACCGTGAAGCCCTTCTCGGGCCGATGCCGGACGGTCTGGCCGTGGGCGCCGATGGCGCGCACCTCGCCGGAGGAGAGATTGCCCGAGCGCAGCAGCTCGTGGCAGCAGACCGCGTAGCGCGCCGCGAGCGCATTGCCCGCGAGCGAGGCGCGCACGATCTCGTTCTCGCCGGGCTGCTGGAGCGAAAAGAGCGCGTCGCGCAGGCCCTGCGCGAAGCCCACGAAGGCCTCGGCGAGCACCACGGGTCGCTTGCCGTGTTCGAATCGCACGGCGATGCCGTCCACGCCGTCCATGCTGGTGCCGGACATCAGGCCGAAATACACGCCGTCGGCCGGGTATGCGCTGTCTTTGCGTGCGGGCGCCACGTTGCTGCTCCTTTCGTGAGTGCGGGGAAGGGATTCTGACGGTGATTATCGGGGCAATGGCTATTGAGCGTAAGCCGTAGGGCTGAATTGAGCCGCACTCGCCGGTCATGGGACGACGACATCTTGCCCGAGCTTGGCCTGACCGTGACCGAGCCTGCCGCGCAGCTTGGCGTGACGCGCGTGCTCAACGGGCGCGCTGGCATCTCGCCGGAGATGGCGCTGCGCCTCGAAGCGTGGCTTGGCGTGGTAAACGGTGCTCGCGCCGGCTCGCGCAGCAAGCCGCCTACGATCTTTGGCAGGCGCGCGCGAAAGGCCTGCCGCATGTGCAGCGGGCCGTCGCGCGTGCGTAGCGTAGGTCGCACAACGCCGCTGGACTCGCGTGTAAGCTCGCAAATCTCGGTCCGGAGAGTCGAATCACGTAAAATCCCGGTCTAAACCCAACGAAACGATCGAAGCATGAGCACCGAGTCCACTACAAACAGCGGCGCCAAAGACGCCTTTCCGGTCACCGACGAAGTTCGTCACGCGCTCGCCGTCACCAAACGCGGCGTCGACGAACTGCTGATCGAAGAAGAATTCCAGCAGAAGCTCGCCCGCAGCGCCGCCACGGGCAAGCCGCTGCGCATCAAGCTCGGCCTCGATCCGACCGCGCCCGACATCCACATCGGCCACACGGTCGTGCTCAACAAGATGCGCCAGCTTCAGGATCTCGGCCATACCGTGATCTTCCTGATCGGCGACTTCACCTCGCTGATCGGCGACCCCTCGGGCCGCAACGCCACGCGCCCGCCGCTCACGCGCGAGCAAATCGAGTCGAACGCGAAAACGTATTTCGATCAGGCCGCGCTCGTGCTCGACCGCGAGAAGACCGAGATCCGCTACAACAGCGAATGGTCGATGCCGCTCGGCGCCGACGGCATGATCAAGCTCGCGTCGCGCTACACGGTCGCGCGCATTCTCGAGCGCGAGGATTTCACCAAGCGCTTCCAGGGCGGCGTGCCCATCTCGATCCACGAATTCCTCTACCCGCTAATGCAGGGCTACGACTCGGTCGCGCTCAATGCGGATCTGGAGCTCGGCGGCACGGACCAGAAGTTCAACCTGCTCGTGGGCCGCGAACTGCAAAAGCAGTACGGCCAGGAGCAGCAGTGCATTCTGACGATGCCGCTGCTCGAAGGCCTCGACGGCGTCGAGAAAATGTCGAAGTCGAAGAACAACTATGTGGGCATCAGCGAGAAGCCCAACGACATGTTCGGCAAGCTCATGAGCATCTCGGATACGCTGATGTGGCGTTACTTCACGCTGCTTTCGTTCCGTCCGATGGACGAAATCGAAGGCTTCAAGCGCGAGATCGAAGCGGGCCGCAACCCGCGCGACTTCAAGGTGCTGCTCGCGCAGGAAATCGTCGCGCGCTTTCACTCGCAGGCCGACGCCGAGCGCGCGCTCGAAGACTTCAACCACCGCGCGAAGGGCGGCGTGCCCGACGATATCCCGTCGATCACGCTCGCTGGCGCGCCGCTCGCCATCGGCCAGCTGCTCAAGCAGGCGGGGCTCGTGCCGTCCACGAGCGAAGCGCTGCGCAACATCGAGCAGGGCGGCGTGAAGATCGACGGCGCCACCGTGTCCGACAAGGGCCTGAAGGTCGAGGCGGGCGAGTTCGTCGTGCAGGTGGGCAAGCGCCGCTTCGCGCGCGTGACGCTGACTGCCTGATGGCGATTCGCGTTTTAGACGTGGAGCGCACGCGATGATCGCGCTGATTCAACGCGTGCGCCGCGCCGAAGTTCGCGTTGCCGATGGCCATGCAGAGCGCGTGACCGGCGCGATCGGCCCTGGCTTGCTCGCACTCGTCTGCGCGGAGCGCGGCGACACCGAAGCAAGCGCCGACAAGCTGCTCGCGAAGCTGCTGGGCTACCGCGTGTTCAGCGACGCCGCGGGCAAGATGAATCTGCCGGTGCAGAACATCGACGGCAACGGCGCGGCGGGTGGCCTCTTGCTGGTCTCGCAGTTCACCCTTGCCGCCGATACCAACAGCGGCCTGCGCCCGAGCTTCACGCCCGCGGCGCCGCCCGACGAGGGGCGGCGTCTATTCGACTACTTCGTTGCTGCGGCGCGTGCGAAGCATCCCACGGTCGAGACCGGCGAGTTCGGCGCCGACATGCAGGTCTCGCTCGTCAACGACGGGCCCGTCACGTTCTGGCTGCAAGTGCGCAATTGATCATGACCACGCAGATTCTCTTTATCCGCCACGGCGAAACCGCCTGGAACCGTATCAAGCGCATCCAGGGGCATATCGACATTCCGCTCGCCGAGAGCGGCGTCGAGCAGGCCCAGTTGCTCGCCGCACGTTGCGCGAACGAAGCGCGCGCGGGCGTGCGCCTCGACGCGATCTGGTCGAGCGACTTGATGCGCGCGCAACAAACCGCCCAGCCGATCGCCGCTGCGCTCGGACTGACGCTCCAGCTCACCGAAGGCCTGCGCGAGCGCAACTATGGTGCGTTCCAGGGCCACGACAGCGACCAGATCGCCGAGCGCTTTCCCGACGAATACGCGCACTGGCAAACGCGCGATCCCGGTTTCTCGCCGCCCGAGGGCGAGTCGCAGCGCGTGTTCTACCACCGCGTGCTGCACGCGCTCGAGCCGATCCTCGCGAAGCATCCCGAGGGGCGCATCGCCTGCGTCGCGCATGGCGGCGTGCTCGATTGCATCTATCGTTTCGCGAACGGTCTCGCGCTCGACGCGCCGCGCGCGTGGCCGCTGCTCAACACGAGCGTAAACGTCGTCGATTTCGAGCGCGACGGTGCGGTGACGCAAGCGCGCGTGCTCGCGTGGGGTGACGTCACGCATCTGCCCAGCCCAAGCGACGACGACAGCTTCAAGCGCTCCTCCTGAGCGCACAGCCGAACCCCACGAGGCTCTCCGCGCCGGTCGTCGCTCGACCTGCGCATTTCCCGCGTTTAGCCCCGCTGCGGACGTCAAATTCTTACCTGCAACTTTCAATTGCTTTCCAAATGCCAACCGCAAAGCGGGAGCGCCTGATACCATTTGCCAGACCATTGCGCCTTGCCGTGCGTTGAAGAGGGATGCGCACCACGTATATGTGGCGTGGGCGAGGCCAAGGTCGCAGACGAAAAAGCGAAGCACAGTTTCAAGAACAACCGCAGGAGATCTTTAATGACGTTCAAGCTTCACAAGCTGTTGCCGGTGAGCGCCGCTGTCATGGCGTTCGCGGCGGGTTTGGCCGCTGCGTCGGCCAATGCTTCCGCTGACCAGGTCGTCAAGATCGGCCACGTTGGCCCGCTCACGGGCGGCTCGGCGCACCTCGGCAAGGACAACGAAAACGGCGCGCGTCTCGCCATCGAAGAGATCAACGCCAAGGGCCTCACGATCGGCGGCCAGAAGATCACGCTCGCGCTCGACGGCCAGGACGACGGCGCAGACCCGCGCCAGGCGACCCAGGTCGCGCAGAAGCTCGTCGACGACAAGGTCGTGGCCGTGGTCGGCCACCTGAATTCGGGCGCGTCGATTCCCGCCTCGAAGATTTACAGCGACGCGGGCATCGTCCAGATCTCGCCCTCGTCGACGAACCCGACCTACACGCAGCAGGGCTTCAAGACCACCTATCGCGTGGTCGCGACCGACGCGCAGCAAGGTCCGGCGCTGGCCAACTATGCCGCGAAAAGCCTGAACGTGAAGACCGTGGCCGTGGTCGACGATTCGACCGCCTACGGTCAGGGCCTCGCGAACGAGTTCGAGAAGACCGCGAAGTCGCTCGGCCTGAAGGTCGTCTCGCACGACGCGACCAACGACAAGGCCGTCGATTTCCGCGCGATTCTCACCAAGATCAAGGGAGAGAATCCCGACGCCATCATGTACGGCGGCATGGACGCCACCGGCGGCCCGTTCGCCAAGCAGGCGCGCCAGCTCGGCCTGCGCGCGAAGGTGCTGGCCGGCGACGGCGTGTGCACGGAAAGCCTCGCGCAGCTCGCGGGCACGGCTTCCGACAACATCGTCTGCTCGCAGGCCGGCATGGCGCTCGAGCGCATGGAAGGCGGCGCGGCGTTCTCGGCGAAGTACCAGAAGCGCTTTGGCCACCCGGTCGAATACGATGCGCCGTTCACCTACGACGCGGTGTATATCGTCGTCGACGCAATGAAGCGCGCGAACTCGACCGACCCGGCGAAAATCCTCGCGCAGATCCCGGGCACCGACTACAAGGGCGTGATCGGCGAGACCGTATTCGATTCGAAGGGCGACCTCAAGCACGGCGTGATTTCGCTTTACAACTACAAGGCGGGCAAGAAGTCGCTGCTCGACGTGGTGAAGATGTAAGCCGCGCTGTCCGGCGTTACTGATGCACGGCCAGCCTGCGCAAGCAGCCTGGCCGTTTTTCGTTGCGTGCGGGGAAGAGCGAAAACGGTGGGCTCAGGGCGCCGGAGGCGCGGCCGCGCGCCGGCGCGCGCGCTTCGAGACGCCATTGACGAGCGCCCAGCGCAGCACGGGCGCGACCGCGCGCATGCCCGGCTGCACCATCGCGCGGCGGGCGAGGGCGAAGCGGTCGAAGCCGAGCATCTGCTGGGCGAACGGCGGCAGGAGGTCGATGCCCGCATTACGCAGCAATGCGCCTGCGGGGCGCATCGCCGGGCGTGGCACCGGCGCTTCCATCAGCACGCGCACGACTTCGCGCGTGCGCTCGCTCGCGACGAGTTCGGGCCGCATCGCTTCCAGATATGCGGTGACTTCTGCGCGCGAGCGCGGCACATCGATCGCGCCCAGCAACTGTGCGATGAGCGCAACTTCGGCGTAGTACTGGTCCTGCGCTTCGCTCGGCAGCGCGGGATTCACGTAGCGCAGATACGCGGCCAGAAAGCTCGACACCTCGGCCACGTGCACCCACGTGAGCAGCGCGGGGTCGCTCGCGCGATACGCGCGGCCATCGGGCGCGATGCCCGTCACTGCAAGATGGATTTTCTTCACGCGCTCGATGAGCGCGAGCGCGTCGGCGCGGCTGCCGTAGGTCGTGCCGGCGATAAAGGTCGCGGTGCGGCGCAGCCGGCCGAGGATGTCGCTGCGAAAGGTCGAGTGATCCCATACGCCCGCGAGCGCAAGCGGATGCAGCGCTTGCAGCAGCAATGCGCTGATGCCGCCCGCCATCATCGCGGCGAAGTCGGCGTGCACTTTCCAGCAGATGGCGTGCGGGCCGAAGAGACCGGGGTCGCCGGGCGGCGACGAGTAGTCGAGTTTCGGGCCGCTGCCCGTGGTGAGATGCGTGACGTTTTCGGCGAGCATCATGCGCAGGCGCTGCGCGATCTGCCCGACGAGGCCAGCCGGTTCGGGAGCGTTCGGAGGACGGCCGGCGTGATCGGACATCGTGCTCTCGCTTGCTTGTGCCGCTGTGCGTCTGGTTGAGCCTTGCCGCGCCTTACGGCGCGCCCGGGCTCCAGTCGCCGCCCGTCGATGCGTCGTCGGGCACGACGAGGCCGAAGTGGCGGTAGGTGAGCTGCGTGGCCACGCGTCCGCGCGGCGTGCGCTGCAGAAAGCCTTGCTGGATCAGGTAGGGCTCCAGCACGTCCTCGATCGTGTCGCGCTCTTCGCCGATAGCCGCCGCGAGGTTGTCCACGCCCACCGGGCCGCCGTCGAACTTGTGCAGGATCGCTTCGAGCAGCTTGCGGTCCATCAGGTCGAAGCCCACGGGATCGACGTCGAGCATCTTGAGCGCGGCGTCGGCCACTTGCGCGGTGATCGTGCCGTCGGCCTTCACTTCGGCGTAGTCGCGCACGCGGCGCAGCAGACGGTTGGCGATACGCGGCGTGCCGCGCGAGCGGCGCGCGATTTCGAGCGCACCGTCACGGTGAATATGCGCGCCGAGCAGCGCCGACGAGCGCTGCACGATGCGCGAGAGCTCGCTCGCGTTGTAGAACTCGAGCCGCGAGACGATGCCGAAGCGGTCGCGCAGCGGGTTCGTGAGCATGCCCGCGCGCGTGGTCGCGCCCACCAGCGTGAACGGCTGCAAGTCGAGCTTCACGCTGCGCGCGGCCGGCCCTTCGCCGATCATGATGTCGATCTGATAGTCCTCGAGCGCCGGATAAAGAATTTCCTCGACGACCGGCGAGAGCCGGTGGATTTCGTCGATGAAGAGCACGTCGTTGGCTTCGAGATTGGTGAGCAGCGCCGCAAGATCGCCCGCGCGTTCGAGCACGGGGCCCGAGGTCTGCCGCAGATTGACCCCCATTTCGCGCGCGATGATGTGCGCGAGCGTGGTCTTGCCGAGGCCCGGCGGCCCGAACAGCAGCACGTGGTCGAGCGGTTCCGAGCGGCGCTTGGCGGCCTCGATGAAGATCTCGAGCTGGCCGCGCACCTTTTCCTGGCCAACGTATTCGTCGAGCTGGCGCGGGCGCAGCGCGCGCTCGAACGCCTCCTCGTTGGACGAGGCCGGCGTGGCGGCGATCACGCGGCTGGTGCCGGCGCCGGATTCACGGTCCGCGGCGAGTTTGTCGGTTTCGATCATGCAGCGATTGTACCGCGCAGACTATGGAGCGGCGGGGCCGTCCCGCGTGTCGCGATGGCGTCGCAACTAACAGCCAGCAGTGGGCCCGGGAGTGGGCCCACTACGAGCCCATTGCCGGCACTCTCGAAGGCGATCAAGCCTTCGAGAGCACCTTCAATGCGAGCTTGATGCCTTCCGAGACGCCCGTGCCGGCCGGCACGCTCTTGATCGCGGCGAGCCCTTCCTTCTCCGAATAGCCGAGCGCGAGCAGCGCGTTGAGGATGTCGTTCGCATGATCCGAAGGCGATGCCGCGGCGGCCATGGCGCCCAGATCGGCACCGAGCTTGCCCTTGAGTTCGAGCAGCAGGCGCTCGGCGGTTTTCTTGCCGATGCCGGGCACGCGCGTGAGGCGCGCCGAGTCCTGCAACGTCACGGCCTGCGAGAGATCGTGCACGCTCATGCCCGAAAGCACGGCCAGCGCCATGCGCGCGCCGATGCCGGTGATCTTGAGCAGTTCGCGAAACGTCGCGCGTTCCTGCGCGGTGCCGAAGCCGTAGAGCAAGTGCGCGTCCTCGCGCACGATCATCTGCGTGAGCAGCACGATTTTTTCGCCGGTGCCGGGCAGGTTGTAGAACGTGCTCATCGGCACGTCGACTTCGTAGCCGACGCCGTTGCAGTCGATGAGCAGGTGCGGCGGGTTCTTTTCCAGCAGTACGCCGGCAATGCGACCGATCATGGCGGATTCAGTGATGAGGGAAAGGGCAGAGTGTAGCGGAGCGCGCCGCGCTGCGGCGTGCTTCCGGGTTACGTTGGCTTTGTGGCCAAGGGGGCGTTGTTTACCCGATCAACCGCCCGCGCCGCACGCGCACGCCCTTCTTCGCGAGCGCGGGCGCGATGCCGCCGAGGGTCGCGAGCGCATTGCCACTGTGTGCGTGGCAAATTGCCATGCCGAGCGCGTCGGCGGCGTCGGTGCCCGGCGTGCCCGTGAGGGCGAGCAGGCGCACGACCATCTGCTGCATCTGTTCCTTGGTCGCGCGGCCGTAGCCCACCACGGCCTGCTTCAGTTGCAGCGCAGTGTATTCGGCGACGGGCACGCCGCCCGAAACGAGCCCGCAGATTGCCGCGCCGCGCGCCTGACCGAGCAGCAGCGTCGACTGCGGGTTGACGTTGACGAAGACTTTTTCGATGGCTGCCTGGTCGGGCGCGTGCTGGCGGATCAGCGTGGAGACGCCTTCGAAGATGGTGCCGAGGCGTGTGGGCAGATCGGCATCGGCGGTGCGGATGACGCCGCTCGCGACATACGTGAGCTGATGGCCGTGACGCTCGATCACGCCGAAGCCGGTCACGCGCAAGCCGGGGTCGATGCCGAGAATTCTCATGAAATGCGGGAAAGACGAATGTGCCTGCGATGGTACAACGAACGGCCCAGGGGCCGCGAGCCTTGATGCGGCAAGCGCCGAGCGCGCGAAGCGAAGAAAAAAGCCCGCGCTGACACATGTCGGGCGGGCTTTGGAGCGGGGCGGCCACGCGTACAGGGCGCGCGCCGCCGCGGCGATCAATAACGATCAGTGACGGAAATGGCGGATGCCCGTCACCACCATGGCGATGTTGTGCTCGTCGGCGGCGGCGATCACTTCGTCGTCGCGCATCGAGCCGCCCGGCTGGATCACGCAGGTCGCGCCGGCGTTGACCACCACGTCGAGGCCGTCACGGAACGGGAAGAACGCATCCGACGCGACTGCCGTGCCCGCGAGCTTGAGGCCCGCGTTTTCGGCCTTGATGCTGGCGATGCGCGCCGAGTCCACGCGGCTCATCTGGCCTGCGCCCACGCCCATCGTCATGCCATTGGCGCAGAACACGATTGCGTTGGACTTCACGAACTTCGCGACGCGCCAGGCGAACAGCAGATCGTCCATTTCCTTCGGCGTCGGGTGGCGTTTGGTCACCACGCGCAGTTCGTGCGGCTGCACGTTCTTCGCGTCGAGCGATTGCACCAGCAGGCCGCCGCCCACGCGCTTGAAGTCGAACGCGTTGTGGCCATCGCCCAAGGCGATTTCGAGCAGACGCACGTTCTGCTTCGCCGCGAACACGGCCTTGGCGGCTGCCGAGAACGACGGTGCGATCAGCACTTCGACGAACTGCTTCGAGACCGCTTGCGCCGCGGCTTCGTCCACTTCGCGGTTGAACGCGATGATGCCGCCGAACGCCGAGGTCGGGTCGGTCTGGAACGCCTTCGAGTACGCTTCGAGCGCATCCGCGCCCACGGCCACGCCGCACGGATTCGCGTGCTTGATGATCACGCAGGCCGGCGCGTCGAAGGTCTTCACGCATTCCCACGCGGCGTCCGAGTCGGCGATGTTGTTGTACGAGAGTTCCTTGCCCTGGATCTGCTTGTAGTTCGCGAGCGCGCCGGCCGGCGTCGAAAGATCGCGGTAGAACGCGGCGCTCTGATGCGGGTTCTCGCCGTAGCGCAGGTCCTGGACCTTGTCGAACGCGAGGTTCAGCACGGCCGGGTAGGTATTGCGCGACTTATGCTCGAGCGCTTCGGTGAGGCTCGTGAGGTAGTTCGTGATCGCACCGTCGTACTGCGCCGTGTGCGAGAACACCTTGGTCGCGAGGCGGAAGTTGGTCGCGTAGCTCACGGCGTTGCCGTTCGCGCGCATTTCTTCGAGCACCTTCGCGTAGTCGGCCGGGTCGACGACCACGGTCACGTCGCGGTGGTTCTTCGCCGCCGAGCGCAGCATGGTCGGGCCGCCGATGTCGATGTTCTCGATCGCGTCTTCGAGCGAGCACTCTTCCTTTGAGATCGTCTGGACGAACGGGTAGAGGTTCACCACCAGCAGATCGATCGTCGGGATGTCGTGCTTTTCGAGCGCGGCCATGTGCTCGGGCAGGTCGCGGCGCGCGAGAATGCCGCCGTGGACCTTCGGGTGCAGCGTCTTCACGCGCCCATCGAGCATTTCCGGGAAGCCGGTGTAGTCAGCCACTTCGGTGACGTTGAGGCCCGCGTCCGCGAGCAGTTTCGCGGTGCCGCCGGTCGACAGGATCTTGACGCCGAGGTCCGACAGCGATTTCGCGAAATCGACGATGCCAGCCTTGTCGGAAACGGAGATGAGCGCTTGCTTGATCATGATGGGGGAGAATTTGCCGAGGGATCGAGAGTCCGCGCCAGAAGTCCAGTACCGTCCGTGGAGCGATGACGGTCGTTACAGCGGGCCGTTACAGCAGGCCGTGCTGCTGAAGCTTCTTGCGCAGCGTATTGCGGTTGATGCCGAGATACTCGGCGGCCAGCGACTGGTTGCCGCCTGCCTGCTCGAGCACCACCTCGAGCATCGGTTTTTCGACGCACGCCATCACCATTTCGTAGACGTCGTGCGGGTTGCTGCCGTCGAGATCCTGGAAATAAATCCCCAGGCTCTCGCGGACGGATTGTTCGATATTGTGCTTGCTCATGCTGCCAGTCGATCGGTGGGTTCGCGCTCGCCGTCCGCGCCGGTTTCGTCGTCGACATAGACGAGGCGCTCGGAAACGGCCTTTTGCTCGTCGAAGAACTGGTTGACGGCGGCGAGTTGGTCGCGCGTGGTGTCCAGCGTGTTCATGCGATGCCGGAACGTATTGGCGCCGCAAAGGCCGCGAGTGTACCAGCCGATATGCTTGCGCGCAGTACGCACACCCGTAAATTCGCCATAAAACGCGTAGTGGTCTTCGAGGTGCTCGTTCATGATCGCCTGGATCTCGTCCACGCGCGGGGGCGGCAGCAATTCGCCGGTCGCGAGAAAATGCCCGATCTCGCGAAAGAGCCACGGGCGGCCCTGCGCCGCGCGGCCGATCATGATGGCGTCGGCGCCGGTGCAGGCGAGCACGTCGCGCGCCTTCTGCGGCTTCGTGATGTCGCCGTTGGCGACCACCGGAATGCGCGCGGCGGCCTTCACGGCCGCAATCGTTTCGTACTCGGCTTCGCCGTGGTAGAGGTCGGCGCGCGTGCGCCCGTGCATGGTGAGCATGGAAATGCCGCTGTCCTCCGCAATGCGCGCGATGGTGAGCGCGTTGCGGTGCTCGCGGTCCCAGCCCGTGCGGATCTTGAGCGTAACGGGCACGGCGTCTGGGCCGGTGCCCACGGCGTCCACCACGGCCTTCACGATGCGCGCGACGAGCGGCTCGTTTTGCAGCAGCGCGGAGCCGGCCGCCACGTTGCAGACCTTCTTGGCCGGGCAGCCCATGTTGATGTCGATGATCTGCGCGCCGTTCGCGACGTTATAGCGCGCCGCTTCGGCCATCATCTCCGGGTCCGCGCCGGCGATCTGCACGGCGATGGGCTCGACCTCGCCCGCGTGATTGGCGCGGCGCATGGTCTTTTCGCTCTTCCAGAGCTGCGCGTTGGACGCGACCATCTCCGAGACCGCATAGCCCGCGCCCAGCCGCTTGCACAGCTGACGGAACGGCCGGTCCGTGACACCCGCCATGGGGGCGACGAACAGGTTGTTGCGCAGGGTGTGGCGGCCAATTGTGAACATGATGCACGGACGAAAGCGGCAGCGCGCCTGGCTGGCTTCGATGAACGTCGAAGGCATCGGCGCGGCGGCGGCTCGAAAAGGGGAAACGCATATTTTAGCTTAAGCGAGATGGGCGGTCTCGGCTTGTGGACCCTGGTGTTGTTCTGGCGATGGCGCCGAAGCGCGGCTGTAGTGCCCTGATGTGAAACACGATTCGACCCTTTCAGCGGAGACGCCGATTCGTCACATCAATTCCGCTGCCCGAACATCATCTGCCGCGCGAGCGCCGTCTTGATCGGCGGCGCGAACTCGAGCGCCGTGAGCGCGAGGCCGCGCAGCGTCGCGAGCGGCGCGAAGTCTACCGTGAACAGGCGCGCGAGCGTGTCCGTCGCGCCAATCGTCATGCGGCGGTCGAATGCGCGGCGGCCCGCGAAGTCGGCGAGCGCGTGCGGCGTGGCGCCGTGTTGCGCGAGGGCGTCGGCGAGCGCGTGGGCGTCGCGCAGGCCGAGATTCAGGCCCTGGCCGGCCACCGGATGCAGCGTTTGCGCCGCGTTGCCCACGGCCGCGATGCGATTGTTGCCGCTGACCAGCGTGTCGAGCGCGTTCAGGCCGAGGGGAAACGCCGCGCGGCCATGGATCTGCGTGAAGCGGCCCATGCGCGTGCCGAAGGCGGCGCCGAGCGCGGCGAGGAAATCGGTGTCGGAAAGCTGGGCACGGCGCTCGGCCTCGACCGGCGACGAACACCACACGAGCGCGTAGTCCGCGCCGCGAACGCCGCCAACTGGCAGCAGCGCGATCGGGCCTTCGTTCGTGAAGCGCTCCCATGCCACGTGCGGCTGCGGCGAAGAAACCGTCACCACGCCAACCAGCGCGGTCTGGCCGTAGTCGCGGGTGCGCTTGCGCGCGTCCGGGGCCGAGTCCGTGGCGGAGCCGGACTCGCCCGAAGCATCGGCGGTTTCGCCTTGTTCGTCGTCACCGTCAGCGTCGGCGCGCGTCGGTTTGTGCACGGTCTGCGGCCGATAGAGCCCGCCTTCCGCGTTCACGAGAATGCGCGCGCGCAGCGTGCGCGTGACACCCGCGCTTTGCACGGGAAGCGTCACGCCGTCGTGGTCGACGACCGGTTCGTGCGCGTGCGTGTGGTGCAGCCAGTGCACGCGCGTGCCGCGCACCGCCTGCGCAAGCGACTGCACGATCGCGCCGTAGCGCGCGACATAGCCAAGCGCGGGCAAGTCGTAGTCGTGCCGGTCGATCAGCGTGCGGCCGAAGTGGCCGCGCTGCGAGACGTGGATGCGCTCGATCGGCGTCGCGTCCTGCGGCCACGCGAGCGCCTGCAGCAGCGTGCGGCTGCCCTGGGAGACGGCGATGGCGCGCGGGTCGCCGGCGCTGTCGTCGGGTTCGCGCGCGTCGATCAACGCGACCGAGAGCGCCGCCGTTGCGCTGCGCCGCGCGAGCCAGCCGGCCAGCGCGAGCCCGACCGGCCCCGCGCCGACGATGATCACGTCAAACTCGTTGGGCGCATGCGTGGCTGCGCTTTTGATCCCGTTTTTGATCCCGCTCGTGATCCCGCTCGTGGTCCCGCCTGCCGGGGTGTTCGCTGCATTCATGTCGCTGCGTTCGCTTCAGATCGTTGGCTTTTAATCGGTGCTCACGCGCCGCGGCGCGCGTCCTGCATCAGCGCCTCGATTTCGTCGGCGGCCACGGGCACGTCGCGCGTGATCAGCTCGCAGCCGGCGGCGGTCACGATGGCGTCGTCCTCGATGCGGATGCCGATGTCCCAGTAGCGCTCCGGGACGTCTTCGGCGGCGCGCACGTAGAGGCCGGGCTCGATCGTGAGCGTCATGCCGGGCCGCAGCGTGCGCCAGGGCGGCGCGGCGGCGGTGGCTGTGGCATTGGCAGAAGCGGCAGCCGCTCCGGCATTTGTGTCGCGTTCGCCGCGCTCACGATAGTCGCCCGCGTCGTGCACGTCCATGCCGAGCCAGTGCCCGGTGCGGTGCATATAGAAGCGCGCATAGGCGCGCTCGGCGATCACGTCGTCGACGCTCGCAAAGCGCTGCTTGTCCACGATGCCCGTATCGAGCAGCCCTTGCGCGAGCACGCGCACGGCGGCCTCGTGCGGCGCCTCGAAGTTCACGCCCGCGCGCGTGGCGTCGATGGCGGCCTGCTGCGCTGCTAGCACGATCTCGTAGAGTTCGCGCTGGGCGCTCGTGTAGCGCCCGCTCGCGGGAAAGGTGCGCGTGATGTCGGAGGCGTAGCCGTTCAGCTCGCACGCGGCGTCGATCAGAATCAGATCGCCTTCGCGCACCACCGCGTTGCCGGCCGGGTAGTGAAGCACGCAGGCGTTCGCGCCCGTCGCGACGATCGAGCCGTAGGCGGGCGCCTGCGCGCCGTGCTTGCGGAACATGTAGAGCAGCTCGGCTTCGAGTTCGTACTCGCGAATGCCGGGGCGGCAGGCCTGCATGGCGCGCACGTGTGCGAGCGCAGAAATTTTGGCGGCGCGGCGCATGGTGTCGAGCTCGTGCGCGTCCTTGACGATGCGCATGTCGTCGAGCAGCGGCACGAGGTCGTACGCGGCGGCCGGCGCGGCAACGCCGCTGCGCGACTGCGCGCGCACGGCGTCGATCCAGCGCTTGACCTGCGCGTCGAAGCGCTCCGAGGCCGCGAGCGCGTAATGGAGCGCCGGACGATCGGCGATCAGGCGCGGCACCTGGGTGTCGATATCGTCGACGGCGAACGCGGCGTCGAACCCGAACGCCTCGCGCGCGCCGTCGGGCCCGAAACGAAAGCCTTCCCACGTTTCGCGCTCGACATTCTTCGCGCGGCAAAACAGGATCGTGGCGGGCTGGTTCTCGCCCGCGCTCGCGTCGAGCACGAGCAGCGCCTCGGGCTCGGTGAAGCCGGTGAGGTAATAGAAGTAACTGTCGTGCCGGTACGGATATTCGGTGTCGCGGTTGCGCGCCGCCTCGGGCGCGGTAGGCACCAGCGCCACGCCGCCGCCTTTGGCGCGCAGCGCGGCGAGCACGCGTTCGCGGCGCGCGCGGTACAGCGCGGCGCCGCCGTCGGGGCCGCGCGGCGCATCGGCTGCGGCGCGAGGGGTGGCCGATGCAGTGGCCGCAGCAGCCGAGGTGCTTTCCGAGAGGTTCGTGTCCATCGTGCGATTGTAGCGCCTGCGTAGTTGCGGCTGCGCAGTTGCTTCTGTGCCGCACGCGCATCGCCGCAGGCCGCTCGCGTGCGCTGTTGCATCGAGCCGACAACACGTATCGGAGAAATCTGCCGCTGCAGCAGGTGACCCGTCAGAATCAGGGCATTCCAACGTATACTTTCGCCGGATTCCAGAAAAGGCAGGTGTGATGAAACTTATCGGTTCGCTCGGCAGCCCCTACGTCCGCAAGGCGCGGATCATGCTCGCCGAAAAGAAAATCGACTACAAGCTGGTGCTTGAAAACGTTTGGGGCGCCGACACGGCGATTCACGATTTCAACCCGCTCGGCAAGGTGCCGTGTCTCGTGATGGAGGACGGCGAAGCCGTGTTCGATTCGCGCGTGATCTGCGAATACGTCGACATGCTCTCGCCGGTCGGCAAACTGATTCCGCAGGCGGGGCGCGAGCGCGTGGAGGTGCGGTGCTGGGAGGCGCTCGCCGACGGCATGCTCGACGCCGCCGTGCTGATCCGTCTGGAAGGCACGCAGCGCGAGCCCGAGCAGCGTAGCGAGGCGTGGGTCGCGCGCCAGCAGCGCAAGATTCGCGAGGGCTTGAACGCGATGGCCAAGGGCCTCGCGGGCAACGCGTGGTGCGCGGGCAACCGCTACACGCTCGCCGACATTGCGGTGGGCTGCGCGCTCGGCTATCTCGACTTCCGCATGCCGGAACTCGACTGGCGCGACCCGCATCCGAATCTTGCCCGGCACTTCGACAAGCTCATGCAGCGGCCGTCGTTCGCCGATACCGTGCCGCAGGCGTAAATATCCAATTACGCAGGACGCGCGCACGCCGCAATGACGTTGCGCGCGCAACCATCTGGGCGTTAGCCTATCTTTTCGATATCCGGCGCGAACGAATCGCTGCGCGCGACCGGCCACCACTTCTCATACAGCTGATAGCGGTAGCGTCCTTCGATAAGGTCGCCCGGCTTCAGGTACCTGAGCAGTTCCGACATCAGCTTGACTTCATACGACGAAACACGACGCACGATGTGATGCGCGCGCAGATCGGCGGGGCTTTCGAGACCCGCGGCCTGGAGGATTTCCTGCAGCGCGTGCAGCGTGTTGCGATGGAAGCTGTAGACGCGCTCGCCCTTGTCGGGCACATTCAGCGCGCGCTGGCGCGCCGGGTCCTGAGTGGCGACGCCCGTTGGGCAGCGGTCCGAATGGCACTTCTGCGCCTGGATGCAGCCCACCGCGAACATGAAGCCGCGCGCCGAGTTGACCCAGTCCGCGCCGATCGCGAGCGTCTTGGCGATATCGAACGCGGTGATGATCTTGCCGCTCGCGCCAATCTTGATCTTGTCGCGCAGGCCGATGCCCACGAGCGTGTTGTGCACGAGCAGCAGGCCTTCCTGCAGCGGCGTGCCGATATGATCGGTGAACTCGATGGGCGCCGCGCCGGTGCCGCCTTCGGCGCCGTCCACGACGATGAAATCGGGCAGGATGCCGGTTTCGAGCATGGCCTTGGCGATGCCGAAGAACTCCCACGGGTGGCCGATGCACAGCTTGAAGCCGGTGGGCTTGCCGCCCGAGAGCTTGCGCAGGCGCTCGACGAATTCGAGCAGGCCGCGCGGCGTGGAGAACTCCGAATGGCGCGCGGGCGAAACACAGTCCTTGCCGATCGGAATGCCGCGCGTCTCGGCAATCTCGGGCGTGACCTTGGCGGCCAGCAGCATGCCGCCGTGGCCCGGCTTCGCGCCCTGCGAGAGCTTCACCTCGATCATCTTCACCTGCGGTTCCTGGGCGAGCCGCTGGAATTTATCGGCGCTGAAGGTGCCGTCGTCGTTGCGGCAGCCGAAGTAGCCGGAGGCGACTTCCCAGATGATGTCGCCACCGTTTTCGCGGTGGTACTTCGACATCGAGCCTTCGCCGGTGTCGTGCGCGAAGCCGCCTTTTTTCGCGCCCAGGTTGAGCGCGCGGATCGCGTTGGCGGACAGCGCGCCGAAGCTCATCGCCGAGATGTTGAAGATCGACATCGAATACGGCTGCTCGCGCTCGGCGCCCACCAGTACGCGAAAGTCGCTGCCGGCGAGCTTCGTCGGCGCGAGCGAATGGCTGATCCATTCGTGGCCGACGGCCTTCACGTCGAGCTCGGTGCCGTACGGACGGCTGTCGACGACATTCTTCGAGCGCTGATAGACGACGCTACGCTGCACGAGCGAGAAAGGCTTTTCGTCGGTGTCGTCTTCGACGAAATATTGGCGGATCTCCGGGCGCACGAATTCGAACAGGAAGCGCAGATGGCCCCAGAGCGGATAGTTGCGCAGGATGGCGTGACGCTGCTGGGTCATGTCCCAGATGCCGAGCGCGACGATGAGCGCCGGCACGATGGCGCACAGCCACGACAGATGATGGAGCGCCGCTGCAAGCACGCAGGCTGCCAGCAGCAGCACCGCACACCACATGGCGAGGTAACGTCGGGAAAACATGGGGGGACTCCTCGATCTTTTGATTCGCTGCGCGAGGCGGGTTGCGGCCGCGCGTGCCGGCCGCGCCCGGGTGAGGCGCGACCGTGCCCGAATGATGCCGGAAGTTGGTGAATCTGGCCGGCAGGACGGCAACAAGCCGGCAAAAAGCCGGCGAGAAGCCGGCGAGAAGCCGGACGGGGATCGTGCGGATGGAGGAGGGGCAACGCGCGGCGCCGAGTGCGCCGCGCAAGCGCGCCTATGTCTGGACTCGAGCCCGGACTTAAGCCAGGTCTCGCGCCGCCGATGCAGCAAACTGCGCCGACTTCTTGCGCGGCGAGCGCTTTTTCTTCGGCGCGACCGGGGGAGGGACGGCGGGCACATGCGGCTCCAGCGTCGTCACGGCTTCGATGATGCCGCCGCCGAGGCACACGTCGCCGTCGTAGAGCACCGCCGACTGGCCCGGCGTCACGGCCCATTGCGCCGTAGGGAAGTGCAGCGCGAACTGGCCCGCGCCGCCTTCCACGTCTGCGGGCGCGGCCTTGAACGAGCAGGGCGCGTCGGCCTGGCGGTAGCGCGTTTTCGCGCCGCACGTGTAGCCGTCGGCGGGCGGCTCGCCCGCGACCCAGCTTACGTTGCCCGCGCGCAGCTCGTGCGCGAGCAGCCACGGATGATCGTGGCCCTGCACGACGTAGAGCGTATTGGTGGCCATGTCCTTGCCAGCGACGAACCACGGGTCGCCGCTGCCGTCCTTGCTGCCGCCAAGGCCAATGCCCTTGCGCTGCCCGAACGTATAGAACGCGAGGCCGATATGCTCGCCCACGACCTTGCCTTCGGGCGTCATCATCGGGCCGGGTTTGGTCGGCAGATAGCGGTTCAGGAAGTCGCGGAACGGCCGCTCGCCAATGAAGCAGATGCCGGTCGAGTCCTTCTTCTTCGCGTTCGGCAAACCAATCTGTTCGGCGATTTCGCGCACCTTCGTCTTGGGAATTTCGCCCAGCGGAAACATCGTCTTCGAAAGCTGCGCCTGGTTTAGCCGATGCAGGAAGTACGACTGATCTTTCGTATGATCGAGCGCCTTCAGCAGTTCGAAGCGTCCGTTATGTTCGTTCTGGCGCACGCGCGCGTAATGGCCCGTGGCGATGGTTTGCGCGCCCAGCGACATGGCGTGATCGAGGAAGGCCTTGAACTTGATCTCTGCGTTGCAGAGCACATCGGGGTTCGGCGTGCGGCCCGCCGAGTATTCGCGCAGAAACTCCGCGAACACGCGGTCCTTGTACTCGGCGGCGAAATTGACCGCCTCGACGTCAATGCCGATCAGGTCCGCGACCGACACCACGTCGATCCAGTCCTGGCGCGTCGAGCAGTACTCGCCGTCGTCGTCGTCTTCCCAGTTCTTCATGAAGAGACCGACGACGTCGAACCCCTGCTCCTTGAGCAGCCATGCGGTTACCGACGAATCGACGCCGCCCGACATGCCTACCACGACCTTACGTTTGCTCATTTGTCTGCTGCCTTGTTGCTGCTTTCTATCCTGGGCCCAACCGCGTGGGTGTGCACGAAATGGAGCGGCACGCGCTTGCCCGCGAGGTAATCGTCGACGCACTGCATGACGAGCGGCGTGCGGTGGCGCGCGCTCGCGGCGCGCAACTCGTCGGCGCTCATCCACAGCGTGCGGACAATGTCCGGATCGAGCGCGCGCGCTTGCGGCTCGCTCGCGACGCTGCCGCAGTAGGTAAAGCGCAGATACGTCGTGCCGCTTTCGCCGGGCTTGCCGAAATGCGTCATGTACATGCCGACCAGCGCCTCGGGCACGAACGCATAAGCGGTTTCTTCGAGCGTTTCGCGCACGACCGCCTCGTGGAGCGTCTCGCCGGCTTCCAGATGCCCGGCGGGCTGATTCAGGCGCAAGCCGGCCGGCGTGTGCTCCTCGACGAGCAGAAAGCGCCCGTCGCGCTCGACGATTGACGCCACGGTGACGTGGGGTGCCCAGGTTTCATCATTCATGGGCCGCTATTTTACCGGCACGCGCCCAAGACTGCCGGGGGCCGGATCGCGTTCGCGGCGACGCTACCCAGCCCGCATGCGGGACCCGAAGGCGGCTTACAGGAGTTTTCGCCAACCGACCGGTCGGACTCCGGAAAGTGTTGTGTGCAGTGCACAAATCTGGGCGATTTCCGCTTCAATCGCGCCGCGGGTTTCGGTTAAAGTGGTGCGTCGTTTTGCCGTTGCAACAGAAAGCCGGCGCGCCTCGTCGGCCGTACTCCGCTCGATTTCGAGCCAGATTAGAACGAAAGCAGGTCGAGGAGGAAACAGCAATGCATATCGGAGTGCCCGCAGAGACGCGGGCGAACGAAACCCGCGTGGCCGCGACACCGGAGACAGTCAAGAAGTACGTCGCGCAGGGTCACACGGTCACCATTCAGGCAGGCGCTGGCACGGGCGCGAGCTTTCCCGACGAGGCTTATACGGCCGCCGGCGCCCAAATCGCCGACGCGGCCGCCGCCTTCGGCGCCGAGCTCGTGCTCAAGGTCCAGTCGCCCTCGGTCAGCGAACTCGCGTTCATGAAGCGCGGCGCGGTGCTGGTCGGCATGCTCGATCCCTTCAATGCGGAAAATGCGCAGAAGCTCGCGGAAGCGGGCGTGACGGCGTTCGCGCTCGAAGCCGCGCCGCGCACCACGCGTGCGCAGAGCCTCGACGTGCTCTCCTCGCAGGCCAACATCGCCGGCTACAAGGCGGTGCTCGTGGCGTCCAATCTTTATCCGCGCTTCATGCCGATGCTCATGACTGCCGCCGGCACGGTGAAGGCCGCGCGCGTGCTGATCCTTGGCGCGGGCGTGGCGGGCCTGCAGGCGATTGCCACCGCGAAGCGCATGGGCGCCGTGATCGAGGCTTCGGACGTGCGTCCGGCGGTGAAGGAGCAGATCGAGTCGCTGGGCGCGAAATTCATCGACGTGCCCTACGAAACCGATGAAGAACGCGAAGCGGCGCAGGGCGTGGGCGGCTACGCGCGCCCGATGCCGCCGTCGTGGCTTGCGCGCCAGTCGGCGCTCGTGCACGAGCGCGCGAAGCAGGCTGATATCGTCATCTCCACCGCGCTGATCCCGGGCCGCGACGCACCCACGCTGCTGCCCGCCGACACCGTGCAGGCGATGAAGCCGGGCTCCGTGGTGATCGACCTTGCCGCTGGACGCGGGCCGGTCGCGGATCAGGCAACGGGAAGGCGCGGCGGCAACTGCCCGCTTACCGAGGCCGACAAGGTCGTCACGCACCACGGCGTGCAGATCTGCGGCTACACGAATCTCGCGTCGATGGTGGCCGCCGATGCCTCGTCGCTCTACGCGCGCAACCTGCTCGACTTCCTGAAGCTCATTGTGACGAAGGAAGGCGCGCTCAATATCGATCTCGCGGACGACATCGTCGCGGCCACGCTGCTGGCCCGCGACGGCGCCGTCACGCGCAAGACCTGAGGAGACCCGGCAATGGAACTGATCAACCATACCGTCATCAACCTGATCATCTTCGTGCTGGCCGTGTACGTGGGCTATCACGTCGTGTGGAACGTCACGCCCGCGCTGCATACGCCGCTCATGGCCGTGACCAATGCGATCTCGGCCATCGTGATCGTGGGCGCGATGCTGGCGACCGGCCTCACGGTGGGCGGCGCCGGCAAGTTCTTCGGCACCTTCGCCGTGCTGCTCGCGGCAGTGAACGTATTCGGCGGCTTCCTCGTCACGCGGCGAATGCTGGAGATGTTCCGCAAGAAGGAGCCGAAGAAGGCAGCGTCCGCAGCATCAGGCAGCAAGGAGGGCGCATGATGAGCATGAACGTCGTTACGCTGCTCTACCTGGTGGCATCGGTCTGCTTCATCCAGGCGCTCAAGGGGCTCTCGAACCCGCGCACCGCGCGCGCCGGCAACATGTTCGGCATGGTGGGCATGGCCATCGCCATCCTTACCACCATCGCGCTGATTGCGAAGCAGTCCGCACAATTCGGCTCGAACCTCGGGCTCGGTCTCGGGCTCTTGTTCGGGGCGCTGGTGGTGGGCGGCGGCCTCGGGGCGTTTGTGGCTGCGCGCGTCGAGATGACCAAGATGCCTGAGCTGGTTGCCGCCATGCACTCGCTGATCGGTCTTGCAGCCGTGTGTATCGCATATGCAGTGGTTTCGGAGCCGGCCGCGTTCGGGCTGGTGGCCGAGGATGCGCCGTATCCGGGCTTTCTGCCATACGGCAACCGCATCGAACTGTTCATCGGCACCTTCGTGGGCGCGATCACGTTCAGCGGTTCGGTGATCGCCTTCGGCAAGCTTTCGGGCAAGTACAAGTTCCGCCTGTTCCAGGGCGCTCCCGTGGTCTATCCGGGCCAGCATCTGATCAACCTGATGCTGGCGCTGGGCATGATCGGCTTCGGCATCCTGTTCTTCCTCACGCAGTCGTGGCTGCCGTTCATCATCATGACGGCGATCGCGTTCGCGCTGGGCGTGCTCATCATCATCCCGATCGGCGGGGCGGACATGCCCGTGGTGGTGTCGATGCTGAACTCGTACTCGGGCTGGGCGGCGGCGGGCATCGGCTTCTCGCTGAACAACGCGATGCTGATCATCGCGGGCTCGCTGGTGGGTTCGTCGGGCGCGATTCTCTCTTACATCATGTGCCACGCGATGAACCGTTCGTTCTTCAACGTGCTGCTGGGCGGCTTTGGCGCCGAAGCGGGCGGCGCGTCGGCGGGCGGCGCGCAGGAGCAGCGTCCGGTGAAGTCGGGCTCGGCCGACGACGCCGCGTTCATGCTCGGCAACGCCGAGAGCGTCGTGATCGTGCCGGGTTACGGTCTTGCAGTGGCGCGCGCGCAGCATGCCTTGAAGGAACTCACGGACAAGCTCGTGGAAAAAGGCGTGGACGTACGCTATGCGATTCACCCGGTGGCGGGCCGCATGCCTGGTCACATGAACGTGCTGCTCGCGGAAGCCGAAGTGCCGTACGACATGGTCTACGAGATGGAGGACATCAACAACGAGTTCGGCCAGACCGACGTGGTGCTGGTGCTGGGCGCGAACGACGTGGTGAATCCGGCGGCGAAGAACGATCCGAAGTCGCCGATCGCGGGCATGCCGATCATCGAGGCCTACAAGGCGCGCACGATCATCGTGAACAAGCGTTCGATGGCGGCGGGTTACGCCGGTCTCGACAACGAACTGTTCTACATGGACAAGACCATGATGGTGTTCGGCGACGCGAAGAAGGTAATCGAGGAGATGGTGAAGACGGTAGAGTAGGCGCCCGCCGCATTATTTCGACGGCGCTTCCACGCGCCGCAAATAGTCGCCGAGCCGTCTCCCGCTCATGTCGGGAAACGGCTCGAGCACTTCCACGTCGTTCATCCGCGCGATGTTGAAGTTGCGGAAATCCTCGCGCATTTCGCACCACGCGCCGACTGTCCACTGCGCCCCCCAGTACACGAGCCCGAGCGGCCAGATGCGCCGCTGCGTATGCGCGCCGATGCGGTCGCAATATGCGAAGCGCACCACGAGCCGCGAATCGACGGCACGATGCAATGCATCCACCTTCTCCGAATACGTGGGATCGACGTGATACGACGGCACGAACACGGCAATGCGTTCGAGCACTGCGCGCTTGTCGGCCGGCATTGCCGCGGCGATCTTTGCGAGCGCGCCGCGCGCCCCGCCCGCGAGCACCGCGCCGCCCCACGATTCGGCCATGCGCGCGCCCACTGCGAGCGCGGTGAGCTCGTCGGCAGTGAAGGTGAGCGGCGGCAGGCTCGCCGTGCGCGCTAGCCGGTAGCCGATGCCCGCTTCGCCTTCAATCGGCACGCCCGAAAGCTGCAGATCGCGTACGTCGCGATAGACGGTGCGCGGCGACACCTCGAGCCATTGCGCGAGCTGCTGCGCAGTGGTGAGGCGGCGGCCGCGCAGCAGCTCGGCGATGCGGAACAGGCGGTCGGCTCGGCGGGTCATGAGTGGGCGGGCCAGAACGGTGGACGGGTTCGGAGGGCCGGTCCGGACAGCGAAGCACTGCGTGGCCGGAAGCGTGACCGGAAACGGTCCCCAGGATGATAGCGCCGCCGCGTTCAGCCCAGCTTGGCGGCGTGCAGGCCGACGCGGTTGCCTTCGGTATCGATGAAGAAGCCGATATAGCCGTAATTGTTGGGCAGCTCCACGGCGGGGCCCTGCTTCTTGCCGCCGGCCTTTTCCACCCGGTCGAGCACGGCCGTGATCGACGGCTGCGCGTTCAGATACACGAGCACGCCTTTCGGGTCCGGCTTGGCGTCGCGCGGATTGAACACGATGCAGCCGCCGGTTTCGGCGTCCGTGTGCGAGAACAGCGCCATTGGCACGCCGCCGACCACCTCGCGTTGCAGCGACGTATCGAGGGCGGTTTCGTAAAAGGCGGCGGCACGATCCAGATCGTGCGCGGGGATTTCGAACCACGAGATGACACGGGATACTTCGGTCGACATGATGCGCTCCTCGGATGCCAATGGTGTCGATGGCGGATGCGGTGAAATGGCGGCGGCTGGCGGGACGCCGTGGCGCCGGCCTGCCCGGGACTCGCTTGATGTCGCGCGGGCTGGCGCAGGAAGGAGTGTGCGGCAGGGCTGCTGACAGCGTGCTGTCAGTAGCTTTGACAGGACGTTCACCGGCTGCGCAGCGCCATGCCGGCAGACGTTTTCGAGAGAGAGGCGCGCGCAAATCTGCTGTAATCGACGGATTTATTCTCTCTTGTTCTCTTGATCCGGCGGGCCGTGGCCAGCCTTGCGCCTCATGTCTCCAAACATCTCCATCATCACGCCCACGGCCAACCGCGAGTCCTTCCTGCCGGCGATTGCGCGCTGCGTGGCGCGTCAGCAGGTCGACTGGGAGTGGCTCGTGCTCGACGACAGCCCGCAGCCCAGCGCCTTCATGCGCCAGCTCGCCGACACCGACCCGCGCGTGCGCTACTACTGGTCGAAGACGCCCATGTCGATCGGCGCGAAACGCAATTTCCTCGTGGGCGAGTCGCGCGGCGAGCTGATTGCCCATTTCGACGACGACGATCATTACGCCTCGCACTATCTAGCGACCATGACGCGGCTGTTGCGCGAAAGCGGCGCGCAGCTCATGAAGTTATCGACGTTCTGGATGTATGCGCCGCACACGCAGTTTCTGGGCTATATGGACCTGAATGCGCGCGTGGGCCTGCATTACGTGCTCAAGGGCAAGGAGGTGAGCACGGTGAGCTTCCACGAGAAGATGCAGATTGGCGCCGATTTCATTCTGTTCTACGGCTTCGCATACGTGTACCGCAAGGCGCTCTTCAATATCGCGCGCTTTGACGACGTCAATTTGTGCGAAGACGAGAGCTTCATCCGCCGCGTGGTGGAGTCGGGCCAGAAAGTGCTTGCCGCCGACGACACGCAGGCGAGCTGCCTGCATCTGATTCATCCGGCTTCCACGTCGCGCTGCTTTTCGCGGCATTCGCTGCCGGTTTTCCTGCTGCCGAGGCTCTTTCCGGAGTACGAAGGATATCCGCTGCCCGTCGAGCCGGGCGGAGCGGCGGTCGGGCCTGCGCGCGTCTGAAACGCGGACGCGGCGCAGGGGTTACATCGCGCAGCCGTTTAGCTGTTGGCGCTGGCGCTGCCCGGGTTCTTGCCGGCGGCGGCGTCCTCGCCCGCGCTGGCAGGGCGCTGGCGCACGCTGCCCGCGATCAGGTCGAAGCGGAACAGGCGGCATTCGAGCGCGCCGTTGAAGAGCGGCGTCTTGGCCGCTTCGCGCAAACGCAGCTGCCCCGGCAGCTTGCGGTCCGAGGTCAGGAAGAACGCGCGCCAGCCCGTGAAGCGCTGCTTGAGCGCGTCGCCGAGCGCCTGGAAGAATTCGGCGTCGGGTGCATCGGTATGAACGCGGCGGAAGGATTCTAGCTCCTCGTAGTCGTCGCGCATCTCGCGCGGCGCGCGAGCTTCGCCACGCGCATTGCGCCCGCGCACCTCGATCCGCTCGCCATACGGCGGATTCGCCACGAGAATCCCGTTGCCCTCCGCGGGCGGCGTCATGTTGCGCGCATCGAGCTGCTTGAGCGGCACCTTGCCGAGACCCGCGCGCGCGAAGTTGGCACGCGCCTTCTCGAGCATGACATCGGAAATGTCGCTGCCGAAGATGTTCAGCTCCGTCGCGCGGCTCATGGCCGTGTTGCGCAACGTGTTCGCCTCGCTCTTCAGATGGCGCCACGCGGCGGTGTCGGCCTGCTTCAGACGCTCGAAGCCGAAGCTGCGCGACAGCCCCGGCGCGATGTCGAGCGCGACCTGCGCCGCTTCGGCCAGAAACGTGCCGCTGCCGCACATCGGGTCGTAGAGCGGCATCTCGGGCGTCCAGCCCGTGAGGCGCAGGATGCCGGCGGCGAGATTCTCGCGCAGGGGCGCGGCGCCCTTGTCCAGACGCCAGCCGCGCTTGAAGAGCGGCTCGCCCGACGTGTCGAGATAGAGCGTGCAGTCGTTCGCGGTGAGGAAGGCGAACACGCGCACATCGGGATACGCGGTATCGACGCTCGGACGCGCGCCGGCCTTGTCGCGCATGCGATCGCAGATCGCGTCTTTCACGCGCAGCGTGGCGAATTCGAGGCTGCGCAGCGGCGACTTGATCGCGGTGATGTCGATGCGGATGGTCTCGTTCGGCGAGAACCATTTTTCCCACTGCTGCTCGCGCGCGAGCGCGTAGATGTCCTGCTCGCCGCGATAGGGCCGCTGGGCGATTTTCAGGAGCACGCGGCTGGCAATGCGCGAATGCAGGTTCGCGGCCATGCCGCCGGCCCAGTTGCCGCGAAAATGCACGCCGCCGGGCACTTCGGCGCCTGCCTGGAGCGCGCCGGGCGGCAGGCGCCGCTGCGCGATTTCGGCCAGTTCGGCGGCGAGCGGGGCTTCGAGGCCGCGCGGGCAGGGAGCAAAGAAATCGAAAGGCATGAGAAGAGAGGGGACGCTGCGGGGAAGGCGCTATTGTACGCGGGTTGGCGGGAGGCGCCCTCAGGCGGCTTGCCGTGCGAGCGGCCGGATTCTCGGGCGCGGCTGCTGGCGGGCCTGCCAGAGGTCCCACTGGGTCTGCACGCCGAGCCATGCCGACAGGCGCAGCGCGATATTGGCGGTGATGCCGGCCTTGCCGTTCAACAGATTGGAGAGGGTCACGCGGTTGATCTGCAGGGCGTGCGCGGCTTGCGTCACGCTCACGTCCGGCGAGATCCACTCCCGCAATACCTCGCCCGGATGCGGCGGGTTGTGCATTCTGCT
The DNA here is from genome assembly GCF_000785435.2 of Paraburkholderia sacchari. Lineage (GTDB taxonomy): Bacteria > Pseudomonadota > Gammaproteobacteria > Burkholderiales > Burkholderiaceae > Paraburkholderia > Paraburkholderia sacchari. Next base: position 728,210 of record NZ_JTDB02000002.1, read on the forward strand.
CATGGTCGTTCCCTTAGTGGTAGTCCTGATAATCGACGAGGACGGGTGCCGTCGAATGTGAACGTGAGACGCCAATTTCCGTTCACCCAGAGGGTCAATCGTTGCCCTCACGCAACTTCGCCCGCCGGATCGGCCACACCAGATCGATCGGATGGCGCGTCACGCGCCGCCAGAACGCGCGCATGAGCGGACGCACGTCCTGGCGCCCGAGGTCGCGCGAGCGTACCGCCATGTGCAGCGCGAGCGCGAAGCTCACCGTCACGTTGAGCACGGCCATGCTCGCCACGCCGGCCACGGCCCACCAGAGCTCGCCGGTTTTGAGCGTAGCAGTGCCGAGCACGCCGAGCGCCACGCCGATCGACCCCGCCGAGAGCGTCACGTGGCGCACTTCGAAGTGGAACGCGATGGCAGAGAGGATCGCGGGCACAATGCCGAGCATCATGCCCAGCACGACGTTGCCCCACACGCCCGCCACGTTCACGCGGCAAAAGTGCGCGAGGCGTGCGGCGCCCGAGGCGCCCAGCGTCAAGCGCAGGCGCCGGTTCCACGCAAGCGCGTCCTCGACGCGATGCAGCACGAACCAGTTGTCGGCCCAGCCCGCGAACAGGCTCGACGCCCACAGCAGCACGCCGGTGAGCGCGGCGTAGAACGGCGTCGGGCCGATGAGCGAGAACGACTGGAGTGTCGCGTGCGCTTTCGCCGGCGTGATCAGGTTCGCGTGGAACAGCCAGCCAAACGCGAGCTGGATCGCGAGACAGGCCGGGAACACGAGCAGCACGTTGCCGAGCACGGCGGCGGCCTGGGTGCGGATCAGCGCCACCACCGACGACACGAAGCGCGCGCGTCCCGCGGGCTCGTTGGCGCCGTCGAGTTCGCGCGCGAGTGTGGGCGCGGTCATCGCGGGCTGCTTGGTCGCGAGCGAAAAGTGGCAGAAGTGCATGACGAGAAAGCTCAGCGCGTAGTTGATGCCCGCGAAGAGCCCTTCGATCATCGAGGGCAGGTGCGCGCCCGTGATGCCGAATTTCACGTAGACCGTCACCGCCGTGACGAGGCCGCCGCCCGCCGCCATGCGCAGCATCGTGAGGTATTCGGCGCGGTCGCGCGCGATGTAGTGCTCGCCGGTGTCGGCGGAGAGCTCCACCACCTTGCGCGAGAGCAGCGCGAAGTTGCTGCGCACGAGGTGGGTCATGCTCTGGCTTTTCTGGTTCGCGCGGACGAGATCGGCAACGAGGCGCGCCTGCGTTGCGGGATCGTCGGCGGACATCCATGCGTCGAGCAGACGCTCCGCGCGGACGATGCGCATGCGCATGCGCTGGACCTGGAACACAGTGTCCACGCGCACGCCGTGGCGGTAGAGGTGCGCGAAGACGCCGTCGGTGGCTTTGCGGCAGTCGTCGAGCAAGAGGCGCAGCCACGTCACTTCCTGCAACAGCCGCGTGGGCTCGCCCGCGTCGCGTGCGTTTTCCACCGCGAGCATCGCGCGCGTGAGGCGGAAGAACGACAGCTTCTCGACGGGGACGTGCGCGTCTTCGTTCGACAGGCGGCTGCGCACCGTCGGCGAGAGACCCGTCGAGCTGATCTGGCAGGTCAGGTTGTGCAGCGCCGTGAGCAGGTCCAGCGAGAACTCGTTGGGCAGCGCAGCCGAAGCGGCAGGGCGCGCGGCGGCCGCGCCGTATTCGTCTGGGACCTGGACCGGGACGGCGGGGGATTCGACCGCGGCTTCCGGCTGGAGCGCACCGGGACCGGCGATCAAGATCCGCAGCCGGGCGAGCAGGTCGTGCGGCAGCGTGGCGATCCACTCGGGGTCGTGGGTCGACGGGAACATCAGCGTGAAGAGCGCCGCGAGGTCGCGCCGGTTCGGCGCGGGCGGGATCAACTGCGCCTGCATCCGGCCCACGAGCGCACCGAACAGGTTCGAGTGGACCGGCATGCCCGCGTCGCAGAGCAGGGTGATGCTGTCGGTCTCGCGCAGCAGCTTGCGCACCATTGCGCCGACGTTGGTTTTCCATGCCGGATTGCGGTCCAGCACGTGCAGCAGGTAGCGCACGCGCGCATGCTCGGGCGGCGCGCGCAACGGCGCATCGGGCTCGGTGGCGGCTGCGGTGGCATCGGCGTCGAGCTGGCCGCGCCGGTGGATCCAGTGTGCGAGCTCGATCAACCAGTCGCTGCGCTCCGCGTAGGGGGCGTCGGCGTCGGCGATGGCGAGCAGCGCATCGAGTTGCTGAACTGCGCTGCGCGAAGCGCGCCATTTTTTCCAGAGCGTCTTGAACGAACGAAACATACTAGTGGCAGCAGGGTAAAGCGGCATTATCGCGGCTCGCGCGGATTGGGCGGTTCGAGTTGGACAGCGCGGGAGCGCACCGATGCGAGGCGTTTGGCGGCACACGGGTGCGAGATAGAGCGGTGTGGAAGCGCCGAAGCCGGTGAGCGCCATGGCGCGACCATGGCGTAGCGCGTACCAGTGCGTTTATGAGGACCCGGGGAACGCGATACGGACGCGGCGAGCCGCGTCCGTTCAGGCTGTCCGCGCTGGGACTCAGCCCGCCGTTGCGGCGGTCGATACGGCCTGCGGGCAGGCGATGCTGGTCATGGGCGACGTATGCACGGAAGACGCCTTCGCGCCGTTCTTCGCCGCGCTCTTCGTGCTTGCCGTCGCGCTCGCTTGCGGCATGGCGGCGAGTGTGCGCACGCCGCTCGCGATGGCCTGCGAGAGCGCCGCCACCGCGCGCCGGTGGCCGACTACGAGCGCGTCATAGCCGTCGCCGACGGGTTCGTTGAGCACGCTGCGGCAGGTCATGACCGTCTGCGAGTCGAGTGCGCGCACGCTCCAGACCGCGTCGATGAGGGCATGCGAGCCCGGCCACGATTCGAAGCGCTGAACATTCACGCTCACGCGGTAGACCGGCACGCCCTCGGGATGCGGCGAGCCATACACGTCGATGGCGCCGAGCTGCTGCGTGAGATCGCCGGAGAGCGCGCGGCGAATCTCGTCGCCGGGCAGCGAGGCCCAGCGTTCCTGCTCGAGCACCTTGACCTGGTTGGCGTCGTTCTGCACGACGAACTGCAGCTTTGCGACCTGCGGCGGCACGTCGACCGGCGCGAGTGCGACGAGCAAAGCTTGATTGCCCGAGGTCGAGGCGACGCTCGCGCGCGCCCCATCGCTGGTCGCGTCGGTGGGGCTAAGCGTGTAGAAGCGGCTGCCGGGCGAGGCGCACCCCGCGAGCGCCGCCACGAGGGCGAGCGCCGCGAGGACTGGGGCCGGGGCTGCCGGGAGCCGCAGGGGGAGCCGGCGAAACGTCATGGCTTGTCTCCTGATTTGCCGCGCAGCAGCGATTCGGGATGACGCTCCAGATAGTCGGAGAGCGCGTTGAGGGATTGCAGGGTGCGCGTGAGTTCCTGCAGCGCCTGATGCACGTCCGATTGCAGCGGCGAATCCTGCTGCAGCGTGGACTGCGCGGCGTTGAAGGTCTTCTGCGCCTGATCGAGCGTGCCGCGCATCTGCGGCAGGATCTCGTCGTTGACCTTGCCGAACAACTGGTTCGCGTTCTTCAGCGAGTCGTTCAGGTTGTTGCCGATCTGATCGAACGGGATCTTGTCGAGCTTCTTCGCGATGTCGGCGACTTGTGCCTGCAGCTCCTCGAGCGAGTTCGGGATCGTCGGCAGTTCCATCGGAATGCGGTCGAAATCCACCTTCGCGGCCGGCGCCTTCGGGAAGATGTCGAGCGCGACGTAGAGTTGGCCGGTGATCAGATTGCCGGTGCGCAACTGGCCACGCAGGCCGCGTGCGACGAGACGCTTGACGAGCTCCTGACCTTGCGGCGTGCCCGGTATCGGCGCTTCGCCGTGAACGCGCCGCGCAAGGCGCTGCGGATACAGGTCCATCGTCACCGGCATCGTGAAGTTGCGCTCCTTCGGGTCGTACTCGATGCCAATGCCCGTCACCTGGCCGAGCACGATGCCGCGGAAGTCGACCGGCGCGCCCACCGAGAGACCGCGCAGCGACTGGTTGAAGTACATCACCACCCGCTGCGGCGCTCCGTCGGGCTCGCGCATCGCTTCGGCCTCGTCGGCGGCGAGCGTGAAGGTCGAGTTGTCGGGCGCCTGCGGACCCATTGCCTGGCCCGGCGGCGCCTGGAACGCGAGGCCGCCCACCACCACCGTCGCGAGCGATTGCGTGTTGATCTTGATGCCGTTCGAATCGAGCTGCACATTCACGCCGCTCGCGTGCCACCAGCGCGTGTTGGTGCCCACGTACTGATCGTAGGGCGCGCTCACGAACACCTGCACCGTGACGCCGTTGCCGTCCTTGTCGAGCGAGTAGCCCGTCACCTGGCCCACCTGGATGCGCCGGTAGAAAATGGGTGTGCCAATATCGAGCGAGCCGAGCGCTTCGCTATGCAGCGTGTAGCGGTGGCCTTTTTCGTCGATGGTCACGGCGGGAGGCGCTTCGAGCCCGACGAAATCGCTCGCGGTATCGTCCGAGCGGCCCGGGTCGGCGCCAATGTAGGAGCCAGAGAGCAGCGTGCCGAGACCCGAGACGCCGCTCGCGCCGATGCGCGCGCGCACGACCCAGAAGTGGCTGTCCTTCTTGGCGAATTTTTCGGCGTCCTTGGTGAGTTCCACGGTCACGAGCACGCGCGAGAGATTCGGCGAAAGCTTGATGGCGCGCACCGAGCCGATATCGACGTCCTTGTATTTGACCTTGGTTTTGCCGGGCTCCAGTCCCTCGGCGCTCAGGAAGCTGATCGTGATGGTCGGGCCGCGCGAGGTCACCGATTTCACCACGAGTGCGATGCCGATCAGCGCCGCGACGAGCGGCACGATCCAGACGAGCGAAGGGAGCCAGCGCCTCGGCTTGACGATGTCCGGCTCGGGAAGGTCGGGCGGCAGCGAGCCGCCTCCTGAAGGCGGGTTCGGTCCTTGCGGACTATTCATGAGGGCGATCCTGAGAGTGTTGCGACGGTTGCTGTTTATCTTCGTCTACCGGATCCCAGATGAGGCGCGGATCGAACTGCATCGACGCCAGCATCGTCAGGATCACGACCGAGCCGAACGCAATCGCGCCGGGCCCCGCCGTAATCACCGCAAGCGACTGGAAGCGTACCAGCGCGACGGTCAGTGTGACCACGAACACGTCCAGCATCGACCAGCGGCCGATAAACTCGACGAGCCTGTAGAGCTTCGTGCGTTCGGTGGGGCGCCATTTGGAGCGGCGCTGCGCCGTGGTGCAGAGCAGCGCGAGCACGGAGAGCTTGAGCATGGGCACGAGAATGCTCGCGATGAAGACGATCACCGCGAGCGGCGCGTCGCCCGAGGTCCAGAAGTAGGCGACGCCGCTCATGATGGTGTCGTCCTCGTCGCCGACAAGCGAGGCCGTGTGCATCACCGGCAGCAGATTCGCGGGGATGTACAGGATCGCCGCAGCGAACAGCAGCGCCCAGGTGCGCGTGAGGCTGTCGGGGTTGCGCACGTGCATCGGCGAGTGGCAGCGCGCGCAGCGTGCATGGGCGGCCTGGCGCTCGCGCGCTTGCACGTGGCCGCAGGCGTGGCAGGAGACGAGGCCGGCGTCGGTGGCGGTGACAAATTTCATCGGGTTGCCTCGGTGCGCTGGAGAAGCGTTGGGTTCATCGCGGGCTCAAGCCAGAGGCGTCCGCGCTGCCGCCGTGCGGCTTCGGTGCGGCCGGATCGCGAATTTCGGGGCTGGAGAGCGGGCCTCTCGGGCCGTCCGGGCCGATATCGGGCCCGCCGCCCGAACCCGTCCCGCTGTCCGCCGGTCCGGCGCCGCCGGGCCGCGCGGTGCGCTGGCGTTCGCGCAGGTCGTCGGCGATATCCCATAGCGTGCGTGCGTCGAAGGTCAGGACCACGGTGATCATGAGCGTGAGCGTGCCGAACGCGAACAGCGCGGTTTCCGGAATTACGCGGGCGAGGCTCACCATCTTCACGATGGTTATGAGCACGCCCAGCATGAAGACTTCGAGCATGCCCCAAGGACGCACGAGCTGGATCGTGCGCAGCACGAGGTTGAATCCCGGCGGAATGACGCCGCGCCGGATCGGCAGGAGTACATAGAGCAGCGCGACCAGTTCCGTGAGCGGGCTAAGGATGGTGGCGCAAAAGACCATCACCGCGACGATCTGCATGTTCTCGCCCCACAGCACCACGAGCGCGCCGAACAGGCTCGACTGCGACACGATCCCGTTGGCATCGAGTTCGATGATGGGAAACGACTGCGCGATGATGAACGTGACGAGCGCGGCGACGGTGATTGCGCAGATGCGGTCGAGCTGCGAAGACGCGCTGCTATAGAGCGTAGCGCCGCAACGCGTGCAGCGTGCGCTTTGTCGCCCGAGCAGGCGAGGCTTTTGGTAGAGCGCGTCGCATTCGTGACACGCGATCAGATTGTCCAGGGCCATGCGGGCAGAAGACGCAAAACGACGTGAGAGGAACGAAAGGCGCTGGCGCCGCAACGGCGCGGCATCGGCACTGCAGGCCATGTTACCAAAGGAGGCCGGCAACACGAGCTTCCTTCGGCCAGCGGAGGCGGCGCGCCGCGGGTCTGGGGACGGGCAGCGTCATGGCCAGAACGGCGTGAGAGTGTGCCATGTTTGTTGCAACTGCGTGCCGCGACTGTGCAACAGCCGTGAGCCAGCGCAGGAGGGCAAGCCGGCTTCCGGTCGCGGGCCTTGCTCCATGCCTGTGTTGCGCTGCGTCACGCGAGCGGAGCAACCTGCGATCCCGCAGATGCATGCATGCGCGCCGCCAGGTTATCTTTCATTCTGAGCGGCCGAGTGACCGGCCATCCCTCCAGGGCTCGCGCGGGCGGCGGGTACGATTGGCGGAGGTTCCCGGCGCCCGGGGTGGGGAAGAGCATGGAAGCATTGATCGTAGTCGCGCGTTTGACTGGAGGCATGGCGCGCGCGGGCAGGGTGCGGGTGGCGCTCGCGCGCGCCGTGCCCATCGTGGCCCGCGCGCTCGTGGCGCCGGCGCTGCTGGCCGCGAGCAGCGCGGCCTGGGCGCAACTGGACGCGGGCAAGAGCACGATCGTGGCCGTCTCGCGGCAAATGAGCGTGCCCGTGGAGGGCCGCTTCATGAAGTTCGATGCGCAGATCAACTTCGATCCGGCGAAACCGGCGGCGGGCACGGCGCGCCTGACGGTCGATACGGCCAGCTACGATCTCGGCGACGCGAGCTACAACGACTCGGTGCGCGGTCCCGAATGGTTCGACGCGAAGGCTTTCCCGCAGGCTACCTTCGTCTCCACGTCGATCACGCCCACGGGGCCGAACCAGTACAGCGTGGGCGGCAACATGACGATCAAGGGGCATACGCAGCCCGTCGTGGCCCCGGTCGTGCTCACCCAGCAGGGCGCGACGCAGACCTTCGACGGCACGCTGCCCATTCATCGGCTCGCGTTCGGCATCGGCACGGGGGAGTGGAAGGACACCTCGACCGTCGCGGACGAAGTGCTGATCAAGTTTCACATCGTTGTGCGCAAGTAGCGGGCAACGAGTGGCCAACGAGTGAGCAGCGTGCGAAAAAAAAGCCGGTTCGCGAGAACCGGCTTTGTCGTTCGATCGTGCTAGATGGAACGTAGAGCGCTTAAACCTGAGCGCCCGCGTTCGGATCGTTCGGATCGTACTTCTCTTTTTTGTCCTTGATGAGATCCTCGCGCTTCACGCCGAGCCACATCGCAATTGCCGCGGCCACGAACACCGACGAGTAGATACCGAACAGAATACCCACCGTCAGTGCAAGGGCGAAGTAGTGCAGCGTCGGGCCGCCGAAGAAGAACATCGAGAGCACCATCATTTCCGTACAGCCGTGGGTGATGATGGTTCGCGACATCGTGCTCGTGATCGCGTGGTTGATGACTTCCATGACGGTCATCTTGCGCTCGCGTTTGAAGGTCTCGCGAATCCGGTCGAAGATAACTACCGATTCGTTCACCGAATAGCCGAGCACCGCGAGCACCGCCGCGAGCACGGAGAGCGAGAACTCCCACTGGAAGTACGCGAAGAAGCCCAGAATGATCACCACGTCGTGCAGGTTCGCTATCACGCCGGCCACGGCGTACTTCCACTCGAAGCGGAACGACAGGTAGATGATGATGCCGGCGACCACGCACGCGAGCGCCAGCAGGCCGTCCGTGGCGAGCTCCTTGCCGACCTGCGGGCCGACGAACTCCACGCGCTGCAACTGCACCTGCGCGTTGTCGGCCTTGAGTGTGGACATCACCTGGTCGCTTTGCTGCGCCGACGAAAGGCCGTGCTTGAGCGGCAGGCGGATCAGCACGTCGCGCGAGGTGCCGAAGTTCTGCACCTGGGCGTCGTCATAGCCGATCTTCGCGAGCGAATGGCGCACGGGTTCGAGCGGGACCGCCTGCGGGTACTGCACTTCGATGACCGTGCCGCCCGTGAACTCGACCGACAGATGCAGGCCGCGGTGAAACAGGAAGAACACCGCCGCGATGAACGTGATGAAGGAAATCGCGTTGAAGATCAACGCGTGCTTCATGAACGGGATGTCTTTGCGGATGCGGAAAAATTCCATGTTCTTGACTCCGTATCAGCGCGACGAGCCCGGCGTGCCGGGGTCGCCAGGATTGTTGCGGCGGCGCACGACCGGCTTGGCGCGGGTGGTGCCTTTGGCGCCCTTGGCGCCGGCCTTCGCCGTGGCCTTTTCGGTTTCGCGAGGCTTCGCGGCCGAAGCCATGGCGCGGCCCAGATCCGTGTCGGCGTCGGACGCGCCCAGTGCGAGCCCAGCCGCGTTCGTACCCGTTTCCGGCTCCGGACGCCACACCTGGCCCACGGCCAGCGACTTGAGCTTCTTCTTGCCGCCGTACCAGAGATTCACGATTCCGCGCGAGAAGAACACGGCCGAGAACATCGAAGTGAGAATGCCGATGCAGTGCACGATTGCGAAGCCGCGCACCGGGCCCGAGCCGAACGCGAGCAGCGCGAGACCGGCGATGAGCGTGGTCACGTTCGAGTCGAGAATGGTGGCCCAGGCGTGCGCGTAGCCGTTCTGGATGGCCAGTTGCGGCGGCGCGCCGTGGCGCAGCTCTTCGCGCACGCGCTCGTTGATCAGCACGTTCGCGTCGATCGCCATACCGAGCGCGAGCGCGATAGCCGCAATGCCCGGCAGCGTGAGCGTGGCCTGCATCAGCGAGAGCACGGCCACGAGCAGCAGCAGGTTCACCGAGAGGCCGATCATCGAGATCAGGCCGAACAGCAGGTAGTAGCAGATCATGAACACGGCGATCGCGGCAAAGCCATAGACCACCGAGTCGAAGCCCTTGCGGATGTTGTCGGCGCCAAGGCTCGGGCCGACCGTGCGTTCTTCGATGATGTCCATCGGCGCGGCGAGCGAGCCCGCGCGCAGCAGCAGCGCGAGGTCGGCGGCAGCTTGCGGCGTGGGCTGGCCCGTGATCTGGAAGCGGTCGCCGAGTTCCGACTGGATCGTGGCCACCGTGAGCACTTCACCCTTGCCCTTCTCGAACAGCACCATCGCCATCGGCTTGCCGATGTTGTCGCGCGAGACGCTGCGCACCGAGCGCCCGCCTGCCGAGTCGAGTCGGATGTTCACCGACGGGCGGTTGTGCTCGTCAAAGCCCGCCGAGGCGTCGATGATGCGGTCGCCCGTGAAGATCACCTGCTTGCGCAGCAGCACGGGACCGACGTTGCCTTGCGTGAAGAGCTCGTCGCCCGGCGGCACCGGATCGGACGGGTTCGGGTGCAGGCCGTTCGGGTCGGCGAGACGCGCTTCGAGCGTGGCCGTGCGGCCGATGATGTCCTTCGCCTTCGCGGTGTCCTGCACGCCCGGCAGCTCGACCACGATGCGGTCGTCGCCTTGCTGCTGGATCACGGGCTCGGCCACGCCGAGCTCGTTCACGCGGTTATGCAGCGTGGTGATGTTCTGCTTGAGCGCGGCGTCCTGCACCGACTTCTTCACGGCCGGCGTGAAGGTGCCGACGAGCTGCGCGCCGCCATCGGGCGCGTTCTGCGTGGCCCAGACGAGTTCGGCGACGCCGCTCGAGCCCGACAGCACCTTGCGCGCCTGCTCGGCCACGGCCGGGTCGGCGAAGTTGATCACGACGCTCTGGTTGACGCGGTTCACGCCGCCGTCGCGGATGTTCTTGTCGCGCAGGATCGTGCGTGCGTCCGAAGCGTCGGAGTCGAGCTTCTTGTTGAGCGCGCCGTTCATGTCGACCTGCAGCAGGAAGTGCACGCCGCCGCGCAGGTCCAGACCGAGGTACATCGGCAGCGCGTGCAGCGCCGTCAGCCAGCGGGGCGAGGCGCTTTGCAGGTTCAGCGCGACGATATAGCTCGGGTCGGTCGGGTCGGGGTTCAGCGTCTTCGCGAGCACGTCCTTCAGACGCAGCTGCGTGTCCGTGTCGGCGACGCGCACGCGGATGTTCGCGTTCAGCGACGAGTTGTCGAACGTGACGTCGTCGGCCTTGATGTTGTTCGCGGGAAGCGCGGCTTCGATCTGCGCGAGCGTGCCCGAGTCCAGCTTCACGGTGGCTTTGCCGCTCGATACCTGGACCGCCGGCGCTTCGCCGAAGAAATTGGGCAATGTGTACACGAGGCCGATGACGAGCGCCACCAGCATCACGACATATTTCCAGAGGGGGTAACGGTTCATTGGTTGGCCCAACGGGGGAGGGAAATGGCCTGCACGATGTGCGCGCGTCCGACCGAGCCTTCATGATGCCCTTGCGGGCGTGTCAGGGACACTTTGGCGGCGGGGCCGGACGCGCAAGGCCGCTGCTAAGCGCGGCGGCCAGGAGAAGATGATCGCTGGAGGCTTACAGCGACTTGATCGTGCCCTTCGGCAGGATGGTCGAGACCGACGACTTCTGCACGGTGATTTCCGTGCCGTCGGCGATTTCGACGCCGACGTAGGCTTCGCTAACCTTGGTCACCTTGCCGACGATGCCGCCGCTCGTGATGACTTCGTCGCCCTTGGCCATGGCGGCGAGCATGTTGCGGTGTTCCTTCTGGCGCTTCATCTGCGGACGAATCATGATGAAGTACAGCACGGCGAACATCAGAATGAGCGGCAGGAAGCTCATGAGGCTCGATTCTGCGCCGCCGACTGCGGAGCCTTGGGCGAAGGCATTGGAAATGAACGACACGTTGGTCTCTCCGTTTATACGATCACTACGATCAAAGATACGATCAAAAAGCGAGCCGATTATTCTACCACCGGCAAGATACGCGACGAGGGCGCAAAATGGGCTTTCCGATCAAGCTGTTATCACGTATTTGCCCGCTTGGGCGGGGTGCGACGCGCGTGACCCGGCTGGAAAAGCGCCCATGAAGCACCATCAAGGCGAAAGGTAATTGTAAAGTCTGGCGGCGCCCGCCGCATTCCGATATCGGAAAGCTTCGAAAGCGCCGCCGCCTTTTCGAGATGCTTGAGGCTTCGAGATGCTTGAGGCTTCGAGATGCTTGCCGCGCCGCGCTCAATCCACGCCGCGCGCGCGATTTTCCGCAAAACGCTTCCTGAACGCCTCGAACGTCTTCGTTTCGATGGCCGCACGCATCTCGCTCATCAGTTCGAGGTAGTAGTGCAGGTTGTGGATCGTGTTGAGCTGCGCGCCGAGGATCTCGCCCACGCGATGCAGATGGTGCAGATAGCCGCGCGTGAAGTTGCGGCAGGTGTAGCAGCCGCATTGCTCGTCAAGCGGGCGCAGCGAGTTGCGATGCACGGCGTTGCGGATCTTGATGTCGCCAAAGCGCGTGAAGATCCAGCCGTTGCGCGCGTTGCGCGTGGGCATCACGCAGTCGAACATGTCGACGCCCGAGGCCACGCCCGCCACGAGGTCTTCGGGCGTGCCCACGCCCATCAGGTAGTGCGGCTTGTCGGCGGGCAGCTTCGGCGCGATGTGCTCGAGCACGCGCATCATGTCTTCCTTGGGCTCGCCCACCGACAGGCCGCCGATCGCGTAGCCGTGGAACGGCATCTGCGAGAGGCCGGCCAGCGATTCGTCGCGCAGGTCCTCGAACATGCCGCCCTGCACGATGCCAAAGAGCGCGTTCGGATTGCCAAGACGGTTGAACTCGTCGATCGAGCGCTTCGCCCAGCGCATCGACATGCGCATGGAGTCGGCCGCTTCCTTGTGCGTGGTCGGCACGCCGTTGGTCGCGTAAGGCGTGCATTCGTCGAACTGCATGACGATGTCCGAGTTCAGCACCTTCTGGATCTGCATCGACACTTCGGGCGAGAGGAACAGCTTGTCGCCGTTTACGGGCGAGGCGAAGCGCACGCCGTCTTCGGAGATCTTGCGCAGGTCGCCGAGCGAGAACACCTGGAAGCCGCCCGAATCGGTGAGGATCGGCCGGTTCCAGCCCATGAAGCGATGCAGGCCGCCGTGCGCTTCGATCGTTTCCAGACCCGGGCGCAGCCACAGGTGGAAGGTGTTGCCGAGAATGATCCTGGCCTGCATTTCTTCGAGCTCGCGCGGCTGGGTGGCCTTGACCGTGCCGTAGGTGCCCACCGGCATGAAGATCGGCGTTTCGACCACGCCGTGATTGAGCGTGACGCGGCCGCGGCGCGCGAGGCCGTCGGTGCCGAGCAGCTCGAATTTCAGGCCATTTTGCGGGCGTTCGCCCAGATAGGCGCCGTGTTCGGCGCGTGCGCTATTTTGATGACCGTCGGTCATGCGATTGACTCCTGTGCTACCGGAAAACAGTCCGGCGCAATGGGGTGAAAGCCGCCGCGCACGAGGAGCGCGCGACGGCGAGGAAAAAGAGGCGAGCGCTTACGAATTGAGCGCGTCGTCGGTTCTCGTCAGCAGCATCGCGTCACCATAGCTGAAGAAGCGATAGCGCTCTTCGATCGCGTGACGGTACGCGGCGCGAATCGTCTCGATGCCTGCGAACGCCGAAACCAGCATCAAGAGCGTTGACTTCGGCAGGTGAAAGTTCGTGACGAGCCGGTCCACTACGCGGAATTTGTACCCAGGCGTGATGAAGATGTCGGTCTCGGCGGACGTGGCGGCGAGTTCGCGGCCCGCGTTCGCCGCATCGCGCGCGGCGGCTTCGAGCGCGCGCATCGAGGTAGTGCCTACCGCGATCACGCGGCCGCCGCGTGCGCGCGTGGCCGAGATCTTGTCGACGAGAGATTGCGGCAGTTGATACCACTCGCTGTGCATCGTGTGATCGGCGATGTTCTCCACGCGTACCGGCTGGAACGTGCCCGCGCCCACGTGCAGCGTGAGTGTGGCGCGCTCCACGCCTTGGGCGTCGAGCTGTGCCAGGAGCGCGTCGTCGAAATGCAGGCCCGCCGTGGGCGCGGCCACCGCGCCTGGATTTTGCGCGAACACGGTCTGGTAACGCGTCTCGTCGTTCGCGTCGGCGTCGTGCGTGATGTAGGGCGGCAGCGGCAGGCGGCCGAATTGCTCGATCAGCGTGAGGCAGTCGTCGGGGAAATGCAGCGTGTAGAACGGCTCCACGCGCTCGCCCACGGTGACGTCGAACGCATCGGCCAGGCGCAGCACGGTGCCCTGGCCCGGGCTCTTGCTCGCGCGAATCTGCGCGAGCGCCGTGCGCGCGCCGGTCAGGCGCTCGACGAGCACCTCGATCTTGCCGCCGCTGGCCTTCTGGCCGAAGAAGCGCGCCTTGAGCACCTTGGTGTCGTTGAATACGAGCAGGTCGCCGGGCGCGATGCACGCGGGCAGCTCCGCGAAGCGGCGGTCGGTGAAGCGCGCGGGTTGGCCCGGCAACCGGGCGGTGTTGTCCACCTCCAGCAGACGGCTCGCGCTGCGCTCGGGCAGGGCGGTCTGAGCGATCAGCTCGGGAGGGAGATCGAAGTCGAAATCGGAAAGCTTGAACATGCGGCCTGATGAAACGGAAATACGGCTCGGAAATACGGCGTGAGACCTGGCGCGCGCTGCTTTGGAGCAGCGAAACCGTCGGGTGACGGACCTCGGTTGCGCCCCAAAATGCAGCCGCAATGGCCGCCCGCGCACAGCGAACGGCTATGATTGCGGAACATGCCCGCCGGGAGCGGGCTTGTCGCGCGTTACGCGCGGCGCCTTGCCGGAAAGCCGATATTGTACTTGCGAAGCTGCTCATGCCCTCGTCCGTTAGCCGATTGATTTCCCAAGCCGATGCCACGAGCGAAGTGCACGACGATGCGCACGACGGCGCACGCGAGCCGCAAGCGCCGCCGCGCAAACGCGCAGCCCGCAAGCCATCGGCCGACAAAGCCTCGGACAAAGCCACAGCCAAAGGCGGCGACGTCGCCACGGCCAAAGACAAACCCAAGCTCGCCAAAACTGCCGATCGTCTCGCCAAGCTCGGCCTCACGCGCGACATCGACCTCGTGCTGCATCTGCCGATGCGCTACGAGGACGAGACCACGCTCACGCCCATCGGCGAACTGTTGCCGGGCGGCATGGCGCAGACCGAAGGCGTGGTGTTCGACAACGAGATTGCTTATCGCCCGCGCCGCCAGCTGCTCGTGAAGCTGCGCGACCCCGACCACGCGAGCGGCGACGAACTGCATCTGCGCTTTCTGAACTTCTACGGCTCGCAGGTCACGCAAATGGCGGTGGGCAAGCGCCTGCGCGTGCGCGGCGATGTGCGCGGCGGCTTCTTCGGCATGGAGATGGTGCATCCGGCCGTGAAGGTCGTGGAAGGCGACACGCCGCTGCCGCAGGCGCTCACGCCGGTTTATCCGTCGACGGCGGGCGTAAGCCAGGCCTATCTGCGCAAGGCGATCGACAATGCGCTCTCGCGCGCCTCGCTGCCCGAACTCTTGCCAGAGGCCGTAGCGCGCGAATTCCTGGCGCCGCTCAATCTGCCGCAGCTGATGGATGCGGTGAAGACGCTGCATCATCCGCCCGTGGACGCCGACCAGCACGAGTTGATCGACGGCACGCACCCCGCGTGGACGCGCATCAAGTTCGACGAACTGCTCGCGCAGCAGCTTTCGCTCAAGCGCGCGCACGAGGAGCGCCGCACGCGCGCCGCGCCCGCGATGGCGCGCCACGTGGCCGGACGCGATTCGAGCACGGCGCTGCTCGCGCGTCTGCGCGCGGCTCTGCCGTTCACGCTCACCGGGGCACAGGAGCGCGTGGTCGAGGAGATCGCGCGCGACCTCGAACAGCCGCACCCGATGCAGCGTCTCCTGCAAGGCGATGTGGGCAGCGGCAAGACCGTGGTGGCGGCGTTAGCGGCCGCGCAGGCCATCGACGCCGGCTACCAGGCCGCGCTCATGGCGCCCACCGAAATCCTCGCGGAGCAGCACGCGCGCAAGCTGCGCGGCTGGCTCGAGCCGCTCGGCGTGCAGGTGGCCTGGCTCTCGGGCAGCCTCAAGGCGAAGGAAAAGCGCGCCGCGCTCGAAGCGGCGGCGCTGGGCACCGCGCAGCTCGTGATCGGCACACACGCGATCATTCAGGACGCCGTGGAATTCGCGCGGCTCGGTCTGGTGATCGTCGACGAGCAGCATCGCTTCGGAGTCGAGCAGCGCCTCGCGCTGCGCGCCAAGGCCCAGAACGCGAAGACGCCCGAGCAAACCACGGCGGAGACAAAAGCGGCAGCGCGCGAGTTCCAGCCGCACCAATTGATGATGTCGGCGACGCCGATTCCGCGCACGCTCGCCATGACGTATTACGCGGATCTCGACGTCTCCACCATCGACGAGCTGCCGCCCGGCCGCACGCCCATTCTCACGAAGCTGATCTCCGATGCGCGCCGCGAAGAGGTGATCGCGCGCGTGCGCGCGGCGGCGCTCACGGGGCGCCAGGTGTACTGGGTGTGCCCGCTGATCGAGGAAAGCGAAACGCTGCAGCTCCAGACCGCGGTGGAGACCTACGAAACGCTCGTGGCCGCGCTGCCAGAGCTCACGGTCGGGCTCGTGCACGGGCGGCTTGCTTCGGCGGACAAGGCCGCCGTGATGGACGCGTTTTCGCGCAACGAAGTGCAGCTGCTGGTTGCGACTACGGTGATCGAAGTGGGCGTGGACGTGCCCAACGCCTCGCTGATGGTGATCGAGCACGCCGAGCGCTTCGGGCTCGCGCAGCTGCACCAGTTGCGCGGACGGGTGGGGCGCGGCAGTGCGGCATCGGTGTGCCTGCTGCTCTATAGCGGGCCGCTCTCGTTCACCGGACGCGCGCGGCTGCAGACCATGCGCGAGACCACCGACGGCTTCGAGATCGCGCGCCGCGATCTGGAGATTCGCGGCCCCGGCGAGTTCCTCGGCGCGCGCCAGTCGGGCGCGGCCATGCTGCGCTTCGCGAGCCTCGAAAACGACGCCTGGCTGATCGACCCCGCGCGCGAGGCGGCGGAATGTCTGCTGCGCGAATGGCCGCACGTCGTCACGCAGCATCTGAACCGCTGGCTCGGCGCGCGCGAGCAGTATCTGAAGGCATGACGAAGGCCCGGAGGCTGATCAAGTCTGTCTTCGCCGGGCCAAATGACGCACGCGCGGAACCCGCGCGCCGCCGCGCCGTCTGAGCGTTTTGCGATCCTGCCCCGCATAGGGGTGTTGATTATTGGCGAATCATCGCCATAGGTGTATAAGTACAAACTATTGATTCACCTCTTTTGATTGGTCCCCAAAGAAATGACGCTCACAGAACTGAAATACATCGTTGCTGTTGCCCGCGAGCGCCACTTCGGGCGGGCCGCCGAGGCGTGCTTCGTGAGCCAGCCGACCTTATCGGTTGCAATCAAGAAACTCGAAGACGAGTTGAACGTGCAGATTTTCGAGCGCGGCACGAGCGAAGTAAGCGTGACGCCGATTGGCGAGCAGATCGTGACGCAGGCGCAGCGCGTGCTCGAACAGACGCTCGCCATCAAGGAAATCGCCAAGCAGGGCAAGGACCCGCTCGTTGGTCCGCTGCGTCTGGGCGTGATCTACACGATCGGGCCGTACCTGCTGCCCACGCTAGTCAAGCAGATGATCAAGCGGGTCCCGCAGATGCCGCTGATGCTCCAGGAGAACTACACGCTCAAGCTGATCGAGCTGCTCAAGCAGGGCGAGATCGACGTGGCCATCATGGCGCTGCCGTTCCCCGAAACCGGGCTCACGCTGCGCGCGCTCTACGACGAGCCGTTCGTGGTCGCGCTGCCCTCGGGCCATGCGTGGGAGCAGCGCGAGAAGATCGACCCCGACGACCTCAAGCAGGAAACCATGCTGCTGCTCGGCAGCGGCCATTGCTTCCGCGACCATGTGCTGGGCGTCTGCCCGGAGTTGATGCGCTTTTCGCAGAACGCCGACGGCATCCAGAAGACCTTCGAAGGCTCGTCGCTGGAGACCATCCGCCATATGGTGGCGAGTGGCGTGGGCATCACGGTGCTGCCGCGCATGTCGGTCACCGAAGTGAAGCCGCATGCGGGCGGCGTGGATTCGGGCCTGCTTTCCTACGTGCCGTTCGACGACCCGGTGCCGGACCGCCGCGTCGTGCTGGCGTGGCGCAAGAGCTTCACGCGCATGCCGGCGATCGAGGCGATTGTCGACGCGATTCACGCCTGCGAACTGCCGGGCGTGAGGCGGGTCGAAGCGCCCGCCGAGGCCGCTTGAAGCCCGCTTGAAGCCCGCTTGAAGCCCGCTTGACGCCCGCCTGACGTTTTATCGCCCCGCGCGTCAAATCCGCGTGGGGCATGCTCCCCTCCCAACTTCCCCCCGCATTATTTCTATCGTGCGACCCCAATAAGTCACGCCTATTCGATAGATTAAATAAATCAAATTTCAAATATCAATAGTGCTTGATACAGTTCTTCACACCGACCCACTCAAGACGAACTGGAGAAAGCGATGCAAATCAACGTTCCGAACCCCGCCGCCGCAGCGGCTCAAGCGTCCGCCTCGGAGAGCGTTATCGCAGGCTTGCGTACTGTCGCGTTTTCGTTGCTCGTCGACCGGGCTCTCTCCGCCTGACCGATTTCCCACCCTTATCAGGAGTTCAGAATGACCGACCGTACCCTTACCTCAGCCGCGGGCGCACCCGTTGTCGACAATCAGAACTCGCTTACCGCTGGCCCGCGCGGCCCGGTGCTGTTGCAGGACGTATGGCTGATCGAAAAGCTCGCGCACTTCGATCGCGAAGTGATTGCCGAGCGCCGCGTGCATGCCAAGGGTTCGGGCGCATTCGGCACGCTCAAGGTCACGCATGACATCTCGCGCTACACGAAAGCCAAAGTGTTTAGCGAAGTCGGCAAGGAAACGCCGCTTTTCATGCGCTTTTCGACGGTCGCGGGCGAGCGCGGCGCAGCCGATGCCGAACGCGACGTGCGCGGCTTCTCGATCAAGTTCTACACGGAAGAGGGCAATTGGGACGTCGTCGGCAATAACACGCCAGTGTTCTTCATTCGCGATCCGCTCAAGTTCCCGGATTTCATCCACACGCAAAAGCGCGATCCGCGCACGAATCTGCGCAGCAACGTCGCGGCTTGGGACTTCTGGTCGCTCCATCCGGAATCGCTGCATCAGGTCACGATCCTCATGAGCGATCGCGGCATTCCGAAGAACTATCGGCAGCAGCATGGGTTCGGCTCGCACACGTTCTCGTTCATCAACGCGAACAACGAGCGCTTTTACGTGAAGTTCCACTTCAAGTCGGCGCAGGGCGTGGAGAACTACACCGACGCCGAAGCGGCGCAGGTGGTCGCGCAGGACCGCGAGTCGGCGCAGCGCGATCTGTACAACGAGATCGAGAAGGGCAATTTCCCGAAATGGCATTTCCGCATTCAGGTGATGCCCGAGGCCGATGCCGCCAAGGTGCCGTACAACCCGTTCGACATCACGAAGGTGTGGCCGCACAAGGATTACCCGTTGATCGAGGTGGGCACGATCGAGCTCAATCGCAATCCGGAGAACTACTTCGCCGATGTCGAGCAGGCCGCGTTCACGCCTGCCAACGTGGTGCCGGGCATCGGCTTCTCGCCGGACCGTCTGTTGCAGGGGCGTTTGTTCTCGTATGGCGACACGCAGCGTTATCGCCTCGGCGTCAATCATCACCAGATTCCGGTGAACGCGCCGCGCTGCCCGTTCCACTCGTTTCACCGTGACGGTGCGCTGCGCAGCGACGGCAATCTCGGCGGCACCGTGAACTACGAGCCGAGCCGCACGGGCGAATTCGCGCAGCGTCCGCAGGCCGGCGAGCCGGCGCTCGCGGCAGGCGCGGTCGATCACTACGATCACCGCGAGGACGACGATTACTACAGCCAGCCAGGCGCGCTGTTCCGCCTGTTCGATGCGGGCCAGCGCGAACGGCTCTTCGGCAATATCGCGCGAGCCATCGAGGGCGTGCCCGACGACATCGTGCAGCGGCAGATCGAGCATTTCCGCCGCGCCGATCCGGCGTACGCGCAAGGCGTGATCGCGGCGATTGCCACGCTCGCCGAGGCACGCAAGTCGGCGCGGTAATCGCGATTCACAGAGAAGGGGCGCGGCGTTGCTTTGGGCGCGCGCCGCTGCCTGCAAGGCAAGACGTCACAGGAGCACGATCATGACCAGGACGATGACGATGACACTCAAGACCATGGGCCCGGGCCGCGCAGCCGCAATGGCGCGCACGCGCGCCGAGGGCACGCAGGCGGTGCGCCGCGCGGTGGGCTTCGCGATCGTGGCGAGCGGCTTCGTGGCGCTCGCCTCGCAAGGGCTCGCGCATCTCACCCCTTTGATGGGCCACTGAGCCTGAACCACCCAAGCTCGATGCTGGGCTGATTCCGGGCGCGATGCGGGGTTTGATGCGGGGATGGAAGCGGGTCCGCCGGCGTGGGGGACGATGGGCGGGCGGGGCAGCGCCGCTCTCGCCTACAATAGGCGGCATTGTTTTTCCCGTTCCCATCATGTTCGCCCGACTCCCGCTCTATCTGCGGCTCGTCCGCATGGACAAGCCTGTCGGCAGCCTGCTGCTGCTGTGGCCGACGCTCAACGCGCTGTGGATCGCCTCGAATGGCCATCCGTCGCTCTCGCTGCTCGTGATTTTCACGGTGGGCACGGTGCTCATGCGCTCGGCGGGCTGCGCGATCAACGATTACGCCGACCGCGACTTCGACCGCCACGTGAAGCGCACGGCCGAGCGGCCCATCACCTCGGGCCGCATCCACGCATGGGAAGCGGTGGCGATTGCCGTCGTGCTCGCGTTCGTCTCGTTCCTGCTGATCCTCCCGCTCAATGCGCTCACCAAGCAGCTTTCGGTCGTGGCGCTGTTCGTGGCGGGGTCGTATCCGTTCACGAAGCGTTTTTTCGCGATTCCTCAGGCGTATCTGGGCATCGCGTTCGGCTTTGGCATTCCGATGGCGTTCGCCGCCATCCAGGATCAGGTGCCGATGCTCGCGTGGATCATGCTCGTCGCGAACGTGTTCTGGTCGGTGGCCTACGACACCGAATACGCGATGGTCGACCGCGACGACGACATCAAGATCGGCATCCGCACCTCGGCGCTCACGTTCGGCCGCTTCGACGTGCTCGCGGTCATGCTGTGCTATGCGGCCACGCTCGGCATCTACGTGTGGGTGGGCGCGACGCTGCACTTCGGCGCGCTGTACTGGCTCGGCTGGGCGGCCGCCGCGGGCTGCGCGGTCTACCACTACACGCTGATCAAGGACCGCGAGCGCATGCCGTGCTTCGCGGCGTTCCGCCATAACAACTGGCTGGGCGGCGCGCTTTTTGTGGGGATCGCGGCGCACTACGCTTTTGCGGGCGCGATGTAACCGATCGGGTTCCGCCCGGATCAGCCGTTAAAAAAGCGCCCGTAGGCGCTTTTTTTACATGCGTGGTCTGGCAGGCCTCGCGGATTACTGCTTGCCGAACTCTTCGCCCATCTCTTTCGCCCGCGCGTCGGCGGCCAGCGCGCCGCGCACGATCGCATCCTTGATGGCCGACGCGTCGAACGACGCGAGCGCCGCGGCGGTGGTGCCGCCCTTCGACGTCACGCGCTCGCGCAGCACGGCGGGCGGCTCGTCCGATTGCAAGGCGAGCTGCGCCGCGCCCGTGAAGGTGGCGATGGCGAGCGCGCGGCCTTGGCTCTCGTCCATGCCGAGTTCGCGGGCCGCGGCTTCGAGCGCTTCGATGAAATAGAACACATAGGCCGGGCCGCTGCCCGAAATGGCCGTGACGGCGTCGATCTTGCTTTCGTCGTCGAACCAGACGGTCTGGCTCACTGCGCCGAGCACGTTCGACGCCAGTTCGCGGCCTGCCGCGTCGACGCCGCTGCCCGCACAGAGGCCCGTCGCGCCCATGCCGATCAACGCGGGCGTGTTGGGCATCGTGCGCACGACGCGCGCGTGGCCGCCCAGCCAGCGCGAGAGATCTTCGATGCGGATGCCCGCCATGATGCTGATCACGACCTGATGCGCGCCCAGATGCGGCGCGAGCGATTGCGCCACGGCCTTGGCGATCTGCGGCTTCACCGCGAGCAGGACCGCGTCGTATTCGGCGAGCGCGGCGTCGGCGGCCGCGCCGGTGCGAATGCCGAACTGATCCGCGTTGCGCTTGCGCGCGTCTTCGTTGGGGTCTATCGCGTACAGGTCGCTGGCGGACACGCCCTTGCGGATCAAGCCGCCGATGATTGCAGCGGCCATGTTGCCGCCGCCGATGAAGGCAATTTTCATGGTGATGGTGAGCGTCAGTGAATCAGTGGGAGTAATCGCGTGCGCCGAAGATCGCGGTGCCCACGCGCACGATGGTCGCGCCTTCGAGCACGGCGGCTTCGAGGTCCGCCGACATGCCCATCGAGAGCGTGTCGAGCGTGAGGCCATCGGTGCGCAGCGAGTCGCGCAGTGAATCGAACAGCTCGCGCAACTGTCTATGCGGCGCGCGCTGCGCATCGAGCGTGGTTTCGGGCTCGGGAATCGACATCAGCCCGCGCAGGCGCAGATTCGGCAAAGCCGCAATCGCATGCGCGACCTGAGCGGCGTCCTGCGGCGCGACGCCGCTCTTGGTGGCCTCGCCGCTCACGTTCACCTGAAGGCATACGTTGAGCGGCGCCATGCCTGCGGGGCGCTGTTCGGACAGGCGCTGCGCGATCTTGAGGCGGTCAACGGAATGCACCCAGTCGAAGCGCTCGGCCACGAGGCGCGTCTTGTTCGACTGCAATGGTCCGATGAAATGCCATTCGAGACTGGCGCGCAGGTCGGCGAGGGACTCGATCTTGTCGACGGCTTCCTGCACGTAGTTCTCGCCGAAAGCGTGCTGGCCCGCTGCGTGCGCGGCGCGCACGTCTTGTGCCGGAAACGTTTTCGATACTGCGAGCAGCGCGACGGATTCCGGCGCGCGGCCTGCATTGCGCGCGGCGACGGCGATGCGCTGGCGGACGGCTTCGAGATTGTGGGCGAAATCGGTCATCGGCATGGAGGCTGGCGCGCAGGCGCTGCTCAGCCACAAGTGGCGCGTGGGTGCACATAGGTACGAAAAGGCAATTATACGGACCATTCGGACCGCGCCTGGCGCATGAAATCTGCTTTGCGGTGTGCCGAAAGCCCTATGCCGAATGGCCGACTGTTGGCGAGAGCGGCGCCTCGCTATGCTGGATCGTCGTCGAAATCATTGTCGAAACCGCGGGATTCAATTGGCCGCCAGCATATGTTCCACGAGCTCGATCCAGTGCGTGACCGGAATGGTCGTGCCGCTTTGCAGGTGCGCGATGCAGCCGATGTTCGCCGAAACGATCAGTTGCGGCTCCAGCGCCTTGAGCCGTTCCACCTTCTGATTGCGCAGCGTGTAGGACAGGCGCGGCTGCGTGATCGAATATGTACCGGCGGAGCCACAGCACAGGTGGCTGTCCACGGGCAGCCGCACGTCTATTCCCAGCGCGGCGAGCACCTTCTCCACGCCGCCGCGCAGTTGCTGGCCGTGCTGCAGCGTGCAGGGCGGGTGATATGCCACCGTGTGAATGCCGCGCCGGCGCGTGGCGGCGAGGAGCTGGTCCTGGAACGCGGGCAGGATCTCCGAGAGATCGCGCGTGAGCCCGGCAATGCGCCGCGCTTTCTCCGCATAGGCCGGGTCGTTGCGCAGCAGGTGCGCGTATTCCTTGACCGTCGCGCCGCAGCCCGAGGCGTTCATGACGATTGCTTCCACGCCTTGCTCGACGTAGGGCCACCAGGCGTCGATGTTCGCGCGCACGTCGTGAAGCGCGTCGTCCACGTAACCCAGATGCAGGCGGATCGCGCCGCAGCAGCCGGCTTGCGGCGCCACCACGGTTTCGATGCCGAGTGCGTCAAGCACGCGTGCCGTGGCCACGTTGATGTTCGGCATCATCGAAGGCTGCACGCAGCCCGCGAGCATCAGCATCTTGCGCGAGTGCTTCGTGGTGGGCCATGCGAGCGCGCGCTGGCGCACCGGCACCTTGTCGCGCAGGCGGCGCGGCAGCAGTGCGCGCACTTGCTGGGCTACGCGCATGGTGGGCGAGAACAGCATGCGGTGGGGCAGGAAGCCGGCCAGGAAGCGGCGCAAGAGGCGCTGGCGCAACGGCCGCGACACCATCTGCTCGGCGTGCTTGCGGCCCACTTCCACGAGCCGGCCGTATTGCACGCCCGAAGGGCAGGTGGTTTCGCAGCTGCGGCAGGTCAGGCAGCGGTCGAGGTGCGTGAGCGTGCTCTTCGTGACGGGCGCGCCTTCCACCATCTGTTTCATCAGATAAATGCGCCCGCGCGGGCCGTCGAGTTCGTCGCCGAGCAACTGGTAAGTCGGGCAGGTCGCGGTACAGAAGCCGCAGTGCACGCACTTGCGCAGGATCGCGTCGGCTTCGTCGCCGTCGGGAGTATTGCGAATGAAGTCCGCGAGGTTCGTCTGCATTGCGGCGTGAAGGTCTTGTCAGAAGTCGGAGTAAAGGCGTCCGCGATTGAAGATGCGGGCCGGGTCGAACGCAGCCTTCAGGCCGCGGTGGATCTTCATGAGCGGCGCGGGCAGGGGCGTGAACACGCCGGCGCTGCGGTCGTAGTTGTGGCCCGTGCGGAACATCGTGGCATGGCCGCCGGCCTGCTTCGCGCTAATGCGTACCGTTTGCGCGTCGGTTTCGGTGATCCACCAGCGTTGCGCGCCGCCCCATTCCATCAGTTGTGTGCCCGGCAACTGCAACGGCTCGGCAATCGAGGGCAGGGCGAGGCGCCACAGCGCGGCGTCCGGTGCGATCGAGGCGAAGAACGGATCGGTCTGCTCGCGCAGTCCCGCCCAGAAGCGCTCGGCTTCCACCGCGTCCACGACTTCTCCGCCCAGCAGCGCGCGCGCGGCCTTCACGCCGGCCTCCGCGCCCGCAAGGCGCACGGCCAGCGTGCCATTGCGCCAGGCGCTCGCGGTCATCGGCAGCGGCCTGCCGCCCCATTCGTTGAGCTTGCGCACGGCGTCCGTGCCGTTCATGTCGAACTTGAGCGTGGTTTCGGCCTGCGCCACGGGCAGCACTTTCACCGAAAGCTCGAGAATCAGGCCGAGCGTGCCGAGCGAGCCGGCCAAGAGCCGCGAGACGTCGTAGCCGGCCACGTTCTTCACGACCTGGCCGCCGAAGTGCAGCACCTCGCCGTGGCCGTTCATGACGACCGCGCCGAGCACGAAATCGCGCGCGGCGCCCGCGCTTGCGCGTCGCGGTCCGGCAATGCCGGCCGCGACGCAGCCGCCGAAGGTGGCCTGCGGGCCGAAGTGGGGCGGCTCGAAGGGCAGCATCTGGCCGTGCGCCGCGAGCGCGTGCTCGATCTCGAGGAGCGGCGTGCCGGCGCGTGCGGTAATCACGAGCTCGGCCGGGTCGTAAGAAACGATGCCCCGGTGCGAGCGCGTGTCCAGCACTTCGCCTTCGAGCGTCTGGCCATACCAGTCTTTTGTGCCGCCGCCGCGTATGCGCAGCGTGCGTCCGTCCGCGGTGGCCGCGCGAATGCGCTCGGACCAGGCCGCGACGATATCGTCGTCTTCCATGATTTCCATGGCGCGTTTGTCGTTGTGGTTCGCTCGATTGTACTGACGCGCCTCACTCTGGCAACCCGGGGCAGGCCCGCATGGGTCATGCGTTCCGCATTTCGGCATGCGCACCGGGTCGCGGTGCGCATGTCCGGCACGCAAATGTGGCCTGAAAGTGCGGCCCGCGGTGAGGCTCAGCAGCGCCGTTTAAAAGCGCGGCAGATCCGGATGCGGCAGCAGGTTTCCGCGCACGTGCATCCTGCCGTATTCGGCGCAGCGCGCACGCGTGGGGATGCCCTTGTCTGGATTGAGCAGGCCGGCCGGGTCGAACGCATGCTTTACGGCATGAAACGCGTCGCGCTCCTCGCGCGAGAACTGCACGCACATCGAATTGATCTTCTCGATGCCCACGCCGTGCTCGCCCGTGACCGTGCCGCCCAGTTCCACGCAGGCTTCGAGGATATCCGCGCCGAACGCCTCGGCGCGGTGCCACTCGTCGAGATCGTTGCCGTTGAAGAGAATGAGCGGGTGCATATTGCCGTCGCCCGCATGAAACACGTTGATGCAGCGCAGCCGGTATTGCGTTTCCATTTCGTGGATGCGCGCGAGCAGCGGCCCTATCGCGCGGCGCGGCACTGTGCCGTCCATGCAGTAATAGTCAGGCGAAATGCGGCCCGCCGCCGGAAACGCGTTCTTGCGGCCGGACCAGAAGCGCAGCCGCTCTTCCTCGGTGCGCGAAATCTGGATGCGGGTCGCGCCGTGCTCGCGCAGCACGATGGTCATGCGCGCGACTTCCTCGGCGACTTCCTCGGGAGTACCGTCGGATTCGCACAGCAGGATCGCGGCGGCGTCGAGGTCGTAGCCCGCGTTGACAAACTCCTCCACCGCGCGCGTGGCGGGCTTGTCCATCATCTCGAGGCCTGCGGGAATGATGCCAGCGGCAACGATGCCCGCCACCGCGTCGCCGCCTTTCACGACATCGTCGAAGCTCGCCATGATGACTTGCGCTGTCTGCGGGCGCGGGATCAGCTTGACCGTGACCTCGGTGACGATGGCGAACATGCCCTCGCTGCCGATCATCACCGCGAGCAGATCGAGGCCTGGCGCGTCGGGGGCGAGCGAGCCGAATTCCACGATCTCGGCATCCATCGTCACCGCGCGTACGCGCAGCACGTTGTGCACCGTGAGGCCGTACTTGAGGCAATGCACGCCGCCCGAGTTCTCGGAGACGTTGCCGCCGATCGTGCAGGCGATCTGCGACGACGGGTCGGGCGCGTAATAAAGGCCGTAGGGCGCAGCCGCGTCGGACACCGCGAGGTTGCGCACGCCGGGCTGGACGGTGGCCGTGCGCGCGTAGGGATCGACTTCGAGAATGCGCCTGAAGCGCGCAAGCGAGAGCACGATGCCATGGCGGATCGGCATGGCGCCGCCCGAGAGGCCCGTGCCCGCGCCGCGCGGCACGATGGGCACGTCGAGACGCCGGCAGATCTGCACGATGCGCTGCACTTGCGATTCCGTTTCCGGCAGCGCCACCGCAAGCGGCAGGCGCCGGTAGGCCGCAAGGCCGTCGCATTCATAGGCGACCGTGTCTTCCTCGCGGTGCAGCAGGCAGTGCGCCGGCAGCACCGCCATCAACGCCTGAACCACTTCGCGCTGTCGTTGCGCGAGCGCTTCCGGCGTGAGTTCCGGCATATTCGCCTCCGGTGCGTTCATGTCTTCTCCGCTCCCATGCTGGATGGTTGTTGTCCGCGTGTTACGCCGCCCAGCTGAAGATCTTGCCGGGGTTCATCAGATTGTGCGGATCGAGCGCGTGCTTGATCGCGCGCATCGTGTCGACCGTGTCGGCGCCGTGCTCTTCCACGAGAAAGTCCATCTTGTGCAGTCCTACGCCGTGCTCGCCCGTGCAGGTGCCGTCCATTCTGATCGCGCGCTGCACGATCAGGTGGTTCAGGCGCTCGGCTTCCTCGATTTCCTCGGGCTTGTCGGGGTCGATCAGGATCGCGACATGGAAGTTGCCGTCGCCCACGTGGCCCACGATCGGGCAAGGCAGCGGCGAGGCGTTGAGGTCGGCCTCCGTCTCCACCACGCATTCGGCGAGGCGCGAGATCGGCACGCATACGTCGGTCGTCACGGCGCGGCAGCCGGGCCGCAGTTGCAGCATCGCGAAGTAAGCGCTGTGGCGCGCGTTCCACAGGCGGCTGCGGTCTTCGGGGCGGGTCGCCCATTCGAAGCCCTCGCCGCCGTTTTGCGCGGCCAGCTCCTGCACAAGCTGCGCCTGTTCGGCGACACCTGCTTCGGTGCCATGGAACTCGAAGAACAGCGTATGCTTTTCGCGCAGCGTCAGGTTCGAATGGCGATTGATCGCGCGCACCGCGAGCGAGTCGATGAATTCCACGCGCGCGATCGGCACGCCCATCTGAATCGTTTCGATGACCGTGCGCACGGCCTCGGCCATGGAAGGAAACGCGCACACCGCCGCCGACACCGCTTCGGGCTGCGGATAGAGCCGCACGGTGATTTCGGTGATCACGCCGAGCGTACCTTCGGAGCCCACGAACAGGCGCGTGAGGTCATACCCCGCCGCCGACTTGCGCGCGCGCGTGCCGGTCTTGATGACGCGGCCGTCCGCGAGTACGGCGGTGAGGCCCAGCACGTTCTCGCGCATCGTACCGTAGCGCACGGCGTTGGTGCCGGAAGCGCGCGTCGCCGACATGCCGCCGATGCTCGCGTCCGCGCCCGGGTCGATCGGGAAGAAGAGACCGGTGTCGCGCAGCGCTTCATTGAGCGCCTTGCGCGAAATGCCGGGCTCGACGGTAACCGTGAGGTCTTCGGCGTTGATCGACAACACGCGGTTCATCTGCGAAAGGTCGATCGAGACGCCGCCCTGGACCGCGAGCAGGTGGCCTTCGAGCGACGAGCCATTGCCGTAGGGAATGATCGGCACGCCATATTGCGCGCACAGTTTCACGATCGACTGGACTTCTTCGGTCGTCTGCGCGAACACGACGGCGTCGGGTAGTTGCGGGTCGAAGCGCGATTCGTCGCGGCCATGATGCGCGCGCACGGCTTCGGACGAGGAAACGCGTTCGCCGAACGCGCTGCGCAGCTTGTCGAGGAGATCGGTGGGGAACGGGCGGCGTGCAAAGGCCGGCGGCGCGGGATGATTCACGCGGGGGTCTCCTTCGTTTGGACGTAACGCATGGTGGAATTCGGAGCGCAGTTCATTTTACGCCCAACGTTTAAGGGCGCGGTCCGCCGCTCATGACTCGCGCGCAAACAGGCCCTGGCCCATGCGGGCCGGGTTCGGCACAATTGCGCTTAAATCAGCTTCAATCAGATTGCTATTCGGAGAGACATATCATGGGCAACCGCCTGAGCAAGATCGTCACGCGCACCGGCGACGACGGCACGACGGGCCTCGGCGACGGCAGCCGCGTGCGCAAGGACGATGCGCGCATCGCAGCGATCGGCGAGGTCGACGAACTGAATTCGCACATCGGCGTGCTGCTGTGCGAGACGCTGCCGGACGACGTGCGCGCCGCGCTCACGGCTATCCAGCACGACCTGTTCGACCTGGGCGGCGAGTTGTGCATGCCCGGCCACGCCATCGTCACGGACGCGCACCTCGAGCGCCTCGATGGCTGGCTCGCCGAGTACAACGCCACGCTGCCGCCGCTCAAGGAGTTCATCTTGCCAGGAGGTTCGCGCGCGGCGGCGCTCGCGCACGTCTGCCGCACCGTGTGCCGGCGCGCGGAGCGCATGATCGTCGCGCTCGGCGCGGCGCAGGACGCGAGCGCGGAGGGTGCGGCGGGTGGGGCTGGGCAATCGGCCGCGCCGCTTGCACAAACGCCGCGCCGCTATGTGAACCGGCTCTCCGACCTGATGTTCGTGCTCGCGCGCGTGCTCAACCGCGCGGCTGGTGGCGCCGATGTGCTCTGGCGCCACGACCGCGGCGCAGCGTCGGGTGAATCGGCGGATAAATCTGCGGATTAATCGATGGATGAGTCGGGCAGCGAGCCCGACCCCGGTTCCAGTGAATAACGCGATTGAAGCACGGGCGTGGAATACTGGCGGCCGGCCTGCAAAGCCGGACCGCCCGCGCCGCGTGCATTCCGCAACCCGGAAAATGCCGTGGTGCGACAAAATGCCTGGGCGGCATGTGTCATTAAACATGTATCTTATTCGCATGTTTAACAAGGAGAAGCCTCAATGACTGCGCTTACCGCCGACCAGATCGCCCGCGTCAAGGCCACCGCGCCCGTTTTCGCCGAACACGGCGCTACCATCACGAAGCACTTCTACACGCGGATGTTCAATGCACATCCGGAACTGAAGAACCTCTTCAACCAGACGCACCAGAAAAGCGGTAGCCAGCCCGAGACGCTCGCGCGCGCGGTCTACGCCTACGCGGCGAACATCGACAACCTCGGCGCGCTCGGCGGCGCGGTCTCGCACATCGCGAACAAGCACGCGAGCCTGAACATCCGTCCGGAGCACTATCCGATCGTCGGGCGGCATTTGCTGGGGGCGGTGGTGGACGTGCTGGGCGACGCCGTCGATCAACCCACGCTCGACGCGTGGGCGGTGGCGTACGAGCAGCTCGCGAACATCATGATCGGCGCCGAGGCGAAGCTCTATGAAGCCGCGCCGTGGAGCGGCTTCCGTCCGTTCAAGGTGATGCGCAAGCACGTCGAAAGCGACGAGATCACCTCGTTCTACCTCGCGCCCGCGGACGGCGCGCCGGCGGGTGGCTTCGAGCCCGGCCAGTACGTGAGCGTGACGCGCTATGTCGACAAGCTCGGTGTCGACCAGCCGCGTCAGTACAGCCTTTCCGATGCCCCGCACGGCCGCTGGCTGCGCATCTCGGTCAAGCGCGAGGACGGCCGCGGCGAAGTCGAGCCGGGCCACGTCTCGAACCTGTTGCATGACGGCGTGGAGGAAGGCGCGATCGTGCACGTGAGCGCGCCGATGGGCGAATTCAAGCTCGATCGCAAGAAGACCACGCCGGTCGTGCTGATGAGCGGCGGCGTGGGCATCACGCCGATGGTGTCGATGCTTGCCACGCTGCTGGCCGAGCGCAGCGAGCGCAAGGTGACCTTTGTGCACGCCTGCCGCAACCGTGGCGTGCACGCATTCGGCGAGTGGATGCGCCGCACGGCGGCCGAGCATCCGAACGTGAAGTTGGCGGTGTTCTACGAAGAAGTGAGCGTGCAAGACCGTGTGGGCGTCGATTACGACTTCGAAGGCCGCGTCGAGCTTGATCGCATCGCCGCCGACGCGATCCTGCCCGATGCCGATTACTACGTTTGCGGCCCGGTCGCGTTCATGCGTGCGCAGCGCGACGCGCTGGTCGCTCGCGGCGTCGATCCCGCGCGCATCTCCACGGAGATCTTCGGTTCGGGCATGCTCGACTGAGGTTCTGCAGCGTCAGCAGCCATGTAAAAAAACGCCCCGGTTTGTGCCGGGGCGTTTGTCGTTGAAGTTTGTCGTTAATTCGCGATAAGGCGAAAAACGGCTCAGTTGCCGCTGCCGCGCGCGATGCGGCGTTGCCTGACCGCTTCGGCGAGCCCTTCGAGCACGCCTACGCTTTCGTCCCAGCCGATGCAGGCATCGGTGATGCTCTGGCCATAGGTCAGCGCGCAGCCTTCCTTGAGGTCCTGGCGCCCCGCCACGAGGTGCGACTCCACCATCACACCGACGATGCGCTCGTCGCCAGCCGCGATCTGGCGGCCGATGTCGGCGCACACCGGGATCTGGTTCTCGTGCTTCTTCGAGCTGTTCGCGTGGCTCGCATCGATCATCAGACGCGCGGCTAGACCTGCCTTGCCGATGTCGCTGCACGCGACGTCCACGCTTTGCGCATCGTAGTTCGGCGTCTTGCCGCCGCGCAGGATCACGTGGCAGTCCTCATTGCCGGCCGTCGAGACGATGGCCGAATGGCCGCCCTTCGTCACCGAGAGGAAATGGTGCGGCTGCGAGGCCGCCTTGATCGCGTCAACGGCAATCTTGACGTTGCCATCTGTGCCGTTCTTGAAGCCGACCGGGCACGAGAGGCCCGAGGCCAGCTCGCGGTGCACCTGCGACTCGGTCGTGCGCGCGCCGATCGCGCCCCACGAAACGAGGTCGGCGATGTACTGCGGACTGATCATGTCGAGGTATTCGGTGCCAGCCGGCAGGCCCAGTTCGTTGATCGACACAAGCAGCTCCCGCGCGGTGCGCAGGCCGTCATTGATCTTGAAGCTGTTGTCCATGTACGGATCGTTGATGAGGCCCTTCCAGCCCACCGTCGTGCGCGGCTTTTCGAAGTACACGCGCATCACGATCTCGAGTTCGTTCTTGAAGCGATTGCGCTGCTCCACGAGCTTGTTCGCGTATTCGAGCGCGGCCTTGGTGTCGTGAATCGAGCACGGCCCGACGATCACGATCAGGCGGTCGTCCATGCCGTGCAGGATGCGGTGCAGGGCGCGGCGCGACTCGAAGATCAGCGTGGAGGCGGCTTCCGAGCACGGGAATTCGCGGATCAGGTGTGCGGGCGGCGTGAGTTCCTTGAGTTCGCGGATACGGACGTCGTCGGTGTTGTGCGGGGGCATGGTGGTTTCTCCTGATCCTGTGTAGCGTGCAACGCGCGGGTGCTGCGTCGAAATTCGGTTAGATGAAAGCTGGGCTCTTCAAAAGGCTCGAAACGATGGGGCGAAAAAAAAACCGCCAGGCTTTGCTGGCGGTTTTTCGTGTATTCGGGTTCCTGCACGTACTGTCAACCCTCTCGATCCGCCAGCGGTCTGAGATACCAAAAGAAGTAAAAGTAAAACTTCGTGGCGAACATGGCGGATTCGGAATTGGCTTTGAAGTAACTTCGGTTCGTTACGTCGAAAAGGTTGATTGCCTTTATAACCCGAGCTTCTCGTGGCTGGCAAGCTGGGTCGTGAAAAAATGCGGACTATCCGCGCGCTACCGGTGAAAGATGCAGAAAATCCGCGCGGCGATGCGGACTTTCCGCACCGCTGCGCATGAATCCTGCGGTCCCGGGCGCTTAGACTGTGCCGCCCACCGTCATGCGGTCGATGCGCAGCGTCGGCTGGCCCACGCCCACCGGCACGCTCTGGCCTTCCTTGCCGCACACGCCCACGCCCGAGTCGAGGCGCATGTCGTTGCCGATCATGCTCACGTACTTGAGCGATTCCGGCCCGCTGCCGATCAGCGTCGCGCCCTTCACGGGGTAGGTGATCTTGCCGTCCTCGATCATGTACGCCTCGGAGGCCGAGAACACGAACTTGCCGTTGGTGATGTCGACCTGGCCGCCGCCGAAGTTCACAGCGTAGAGCCCGTTCTTCACCGAGGCGATGATCTCCTGCGGGTCCTTGTCGCCGTTGAGCATGTAGGTGTTGGTCATGCGCGGCATCGGCAGCGCGGCGTACGACTCGCGGCGCGCGTTGCCGGTCACGGGCATCTTCATGAGGCGCGCGTTGAGCGAGTCCTGGATGTAGCCCTTGAGGATGCCGTCCTCGATCAGCGTCGTGCACTGCGTGGGGTTGCCTTCGTCGTCGATATTGAGCGAGCCGCGGCGGTTGGGCAGCGTGCCGTCGTCGACCACGGTGACGCCCTTGGCGGCCACCCGCTCGCCAATGCGTCCCGCGAACGCCGACGAGCCCTTGCGGTTGAAGTCGCCCTCGAGGCCGTGGCCGATGGCTTCGTGCAGCAGCACGCCGGGCCAGCCCGGGCCAAGCACCACCGACATCGCGCCAGCCGGGGCAGGGCGCGCTTCGAGATTGACGAGCGCCGCGTGCACGGCATCGTCGACGTACTTCGAAAGGACGTCGTCGGTGAAATACGCGTAGTCGAAGCGACCGCCGCCGCCGCCGCTGCCGATCTCGCGGCGGCCGTTCTGCTCGGCGATCACCGTGACCGAGACGCGCACGAGCGGGCGGATGTCGGCGGCGAGCGCACCGTCGCTGCGCGCGACCAGCACCACGTCGTATTCGCCGGCGAGCGCGGCCATCACCTGGGTGATGCGCGGGTCGCGTCCGCGCGCCATTTGCTCGATGCGCTCGAGCAGCTTGACCTTTTCGGTGGCGTCGAGCGAGTTGAGCGGGTCGGCGGGCAGATAGAGGTCGCGGCCCGCGATGCCCTTGAGCGAGGTGGCCGCCTGGATCTTCTGCTTGCCGCCGCCGGCCTGCGCAATCGAGCGCGTGGCGATGGCGGCCTGGCGGATCGCCTCGGGCGAGAGGTCGTCGGAGTAGGCGAAGGCGGTGCGCTCGCCGGACACGGCGCGCACGCCCACGCCCTGGTCGATGCTGAAGCTGCCCGACTTGACGATGCCTTCTTCCAGGCTCCAGGCCTCGCTGCGCGTGGTCTGGAAGTAGAGGTCGGCGTAGTCGACGCGGTGCGTGAAAATCTCGCCGAGCGTGCGCGTGAGCACTGCCTCGTCGAGGCCGTAGGGCGTAAGGAGCAGGTCCTTCGCGGTCGCCAGATTGCGGATGCCGGGTTCGATGATGTTCATGCGCTCAGTTAGCAATCTCAGTTAGCGGTGTCTGTCGGAATAGATTCGGGTGAAACGTCTTGAATTCAAGCGCTTCGGTTATGGCTCGTGGATGGGGCGTCAGGGACAGTCCAGCACGCGATGCCGCCAGGCGGGCAGGCTTGCGCGCACGGCGGCCATGCGTTCGAGGTCGATTTCGCCGATCACCACGCCGGGGCTTTCGTCGAGCACGTCGACGATCTCGCCCCACGGGTCGATCAGCATGCTATGGCCCCAGGTGCGCCGGCCGTTCTCGTGCTGGCCGCCTTGCGCCGCCGCGAGCACGTAGCACTGGTTCTCGACCGCGCGGGCGCGCAGCAGCGTTTCCCAGTGCGCGCGGCCCGTGGTGTACGTGAACGCTGATGGCACCACCATCAGCGCGCAGTCGCCCATGCGCCGGTAAAGCTCGGGAAAGCGCAGATCGTAGCAGACCGACAAGCCGACGCGGCCGAATGGCGCGTCGAAGGTGCGAACCTCGGCGCCGGGGCGGATCGTGCGCGCCTCGTCGAACGATTCGGCGCCTTTTTCGAAGCTGAACAGGTGAATCTTGTCGTAGCGTGCGCGCTCCGCGCCGCTCGGGTCGAACACGAGCGTGGTGTTCAGTACCCGGTTTTCCTCGGGCGCCGGGTTTGTCGCACGCAGCGGCAGCGTGCCGCCGATGATCCAGACGCCGTGGCGCTTCGCGGCAGTGGCGAGAAAGCGCTGGATCGGGCCGTCGCCGTAGGCTTCGCGGATGGTGAGCTTGTCGCTGTCCTTGTGGCCCATGAAGCAGAAGTATTCCGGCAGCAGCACGAGGCGCGCACCCTGATTCGCGGCCTGGGCGATCAGGCCCTCGGCGTCGGCGAGGTTGCGCTCGCGATCGGGCGTGCTGACCATCTGCAACGCGGCGACGCGAAACGGCGCGCTGTTCGAACTACTGCTCGAACCACTGTGGATGGGCGTTGCGGGAGAGGCAGGATGGCTCATCGACGGCTCTTGAGAAGAGAGGCGGTTGGTTCCGGTTGCGGTGCGCGGCACGAAGGCGCGCGCCAAGCCGCTGCGTTGTTCAATGCGCTGGCGCCGGAACCGGCGTATTCATCTTACCCTGATCATCCGGCAGTCGCTCGACGTGCGGTTTGGACCACGAACCGGTAATCGCATAGGTGCGCGCGAATGCCACCTCGACGGTATGCAGGAGCGCGACATCGGCGATCAGCGCGCCAAGGCCGAAGAGCGGATTGATGATCGTCGCGGCGATCACCCCCGCGCCCGCGCTCACCGTGGGCACGACATGCACGCGCAGGTCCTGGGTCTTGCCGGCGAGATCGATGGTGCCGGTCATCTGCGCGCGGCCCGGCGCGGTCACGAGCTTGAAGTCGTCGGTGCGGCCGATGCCGTTCTGGATCTGTCCGGTGCCCGTCACGCTCGTGAAGGGCAGGCCAGTGCCGAGCACGTCGCGGAAGTCCATCTCGGGAAAGTGCGCGAGGCTTTGCAGGCTCAGCACGCCGAGCAGCGACGCCACGCCCGGATTGATCTTGAGGATCTGGCCGTGGTGCAGGTCGAGCGCGAGGTTGCCGTCGAGCGTCGGATAGTCGAGCGCCGTCGGGCCGCCGCGCCATACGAGCTTGCCGGTCAGCGTGCCTTGCCCGCCCTTGATCACGTGCGCTACGCCCGCGCGTTCGAGCAGCGAGCCTGCGTTCTTGATGTCGAGATGGAAGTCGAGCGCGGTGCGGCGCGGCGTTTCTCCGGCGGCGCCTGCCGTGTCGGCGGGGGGCGCTTCGTCGCCCACGGCGCGCCAGTTCTCGGTCGCGATGAAGTGCGCATCCGGGTTGGTGATGTCGAGGTTGTCGAGCTGCCAGACCGGCACGCCGTTGTCGACGTAATTGTGGGCGTTCATCTGCAGGCGGCCGAAGTCGTGGTCGCGCACGATGAGCTGGTTCACGACGAGGTCGATCGACGGCATGTTCTGGGCACGCTGTGACATCGCCTGGCCGAGCAGATCGTTCTCGGTCGCGGCGGGCACGACGAGGCGGGCGAGTTGCGCTTCGAGCGTGCCGGGCGAGCCCGCCACGGGGCCCGGCTTCCACGCGACGTGGCCCGAGACCTGGTTCGACGCGACGTTGGCCTGCCATTCCTTGCCGGTGCGCGTGGCGCCCACGATCACGTTTTCCCAGTGACGCTTGAGCAGCGTGAGCGTGCCGACGTGGACCGCGAAGCGCGAGGGCAGGAAGGGTGCGAACGCGCCGCCGGGGATGGGCGCGGCGGTTGTGCTTTCGGCGCTTTCGGCGCTCGCTGCCGATGCGGCTTGCGGCGCGCTGGCCAGGCTCGCTGCGCTTGCGGCATTCACGGCGCTCGCCGTTGCCGGCGATGCGGCTTGTGGCGGAGTGGCGCTCGCTGCCGGCGGCGACGCGGGCTGCGCCGCTGCAGCCGCGGTTTCGCTCGCCGCCGCGCTGCCGCGCAGTTCCTGCGCGACGCGCCGCCATGCATCGGCGTTGAAGGTGGGCACGTCGACCACCGCGACCACGCCTTCGCTGGGCAGATCGGCGGGCCGGTTCATGGCAATCACGCCGCGCACCACGCCCGGCACGTGCCCCGGATTGCGGCGCAGCACATAGCGCGCCGCGAGCGGCCCGAGCGTCAGATCGGCATGTTCGTAGAGCGGGGCGCCGGTGGCGGCGCCGGCGGCCATCGTCCCGCTAGTCCCAGCGTCGCTGCCGTCGCCGGCGCCGGGCTGCAGTTCGAAGCGCAGCGGCATGGGCGCGCCAGCGGTCTTGCCGAACGGCGCGGGCAGGTCAATCGCGAGATCGGTCAGGTCCGAGTGCGCCTTCACGTCGGGCAGATGGCCGCGCTCGCCCGCCACCGAGAGCGACCACGGCGCCGAACCCGAGAAGCGGCCGAGCACCGCCGCCGCCGTGCCGTGCAGGTTCAGCCCGCGCGCCGCATCGACGGCCACGTTGCCGGCGACGTCCACGTGATAGCGGCCGTCATCGCTCAGGCCGCCGTTCGCGCGCACCTCGCCGCCGAGGAAGCGTCCCGTGAGCCGCTCGACCTGCGCGCTGTGGTTCGTGAAGCGCACCTTGCCGGTGAGGCTGGACAGCGGCGGCACGTTATTGGCGGCGAGCGTGTCGTTCTCGAAGCCGATGGCGCCCGCCACCGTCACCTTGGGCATCGGCTTGCGCGGAATCGTGAGCTTGAGCGCGAGCGTGGCCGGCCCCTGCGCCTGCACCTTCTCCATCGCGTGCTTCGACATCGCGCCGATCGAGCTGTTGTCCGCATAGTCGAGCAGGTCCGCGAGCGGCCCGCGCCCCGCGCCCTCGATCACGATATCGGAGCCCTTGATGCCGAGTTCGTCGATGCGTCCGATCACGTCGCGCAGCACGAAGTCGCGGTAGTGGCCGCGCGCCACGTCGAAGCGCAGCTTGTTCTCGTGCAGCTGGAACACGCCGTCGATGCCGTCGAACGCGGGCCAGACGTTCGGCGCGCCGTTGCGCAGCTTGCGCGGCGGAAACGGCGTCGGCTCGAAGCGCCCATTCCGGAATGGCGCGACGATGCGGAACTGGCCCGCCTCCGGGTCGCGCGAGTAGGGGAACTTGGTGAGATCGCCATGAATCTCGATGCTCCCGCCTTTCGAGATTCCCGCCTGCAGCCCGTGGCCCAGATAGACGCGGGTTTTCTCCGGGATGCTGGTGGGCAGATAGCGCGGGATGGCCTTGACCTGCGCCGTATCGAATTTGGCGACGAGGTCGAGCGCGCCGCGTCCATGGCCGGGGTTCGTGTAGTGCGCGGTCGTGGTCGCGCGCGCGTCGGCGTTCTGCACGCCCAGCTCGCTCACGTTAATTGCGAACGCCTTGAGCTTGTCGCCGGGCTGGCGCCGCGCGGCGATCGTCCAGGTCATCGCGCCCCACAGGCGGTCGAACTTCAGGCGCGGATCGTCGAATACGCCCGGCAGCGTGAGCGTGCTCGCGGCCGTGTCGAGGTGCAGCGAGCCGCGCGATTCGTCGGCGTCGATTTTCCCCCAAAGGTTCTCGATGCCGGGCAGGCCCGCTCGCGGATGGCCGCGCGGCGTGAGGCCGGGCCCCGGCTCCTGGGCCGCCACGCTGATGCCTTGCAAGTCGCCCTTGAAGCGATAGTGGACGATGGGTTCGACGCTCATGTCGCGCTGCTCGGCGGCCGCTTCGCCGCCCTCGGGCTTTGCACGCTCCAGCGCGAGTTCGTAATCGGCGATCACCCCTTGCGGATTGAAGCGCACGAGCGCGTTCTGCACGCGTCCGGGCACTGGCAGCGTGCGCATGAATTCGGCGAGGATGCCCAGGTCGATGCGGTCGCCGTTCACCGAGAGGAGCTGGCCGGACTGCAGCGACTGCTGGCGCATATGGCCGTTCAGCGTCGTGAACGCGAGCGAGCGCGTGAGCGGCGTGCCGTCGTCGAGCGGTGGCTGTCCGAGTTCGGCATGGAAATCGCGCATTTGCAGGGTGTAGTCGCCGGGCTGGAGCGCGAGGCGCCAATTGAACTGCGCGACCGGCAGGTCGAGGCGCGGCCGGGTCGGCTTCGTGCGCAGCGCGATGTCGTTGCCGCTCAGCACACCGTCGGCGGACTGGATGCGGCCGGTCTCGAAGTGCGCCCAGATTGCGTTGTTGATGCGCCCCGCATAGGTCGCAAGCGGCAAGGTGATGTAGCGCGCGAGCGTGGGCAGGTCCACGGGGCCGGTCGAGATGTAGGCGTCGCCGCTCCAGTCGAGCGGCTTGCCCGCCTGCGCGTTGCGCGCGTGCCGGAAGTGCGCGCGGAAGTCGAGCGGCCCGTGCAGCACCGTGCCCTCGGCGGGCGCCTGCAGCGCGACGCGGTGGTCGTAGCCGTCGT
Organism: Paraburkholderia sacchari; assembly: GCF_000785435.2. Taxonomy (GTDB): domain Bacteria; phylum Pseudomonadota; class Gammaproteobacteria; order Burkholderiales; family Burkholderiaceae; genus Paraburkholderia; species Paraburkholderia sacchari. Next base: position 766,404 of record NZ_JTDB02000002.1, read on the forward strand.
TGAGGATCGCGAGGCGAATGTCCGAGAGCTTGAGCTCGGGCGCGTCGCGCGTGGCGTCGTGCCAGCGCAGCGTGCCGCCGCGCAGCACGATGGCCTGCTGGCGCATGAGCCAGGTCGTGAAGGTGGCGTTGCCCGTGTGCGCCGTGGGCACCGGCACGCCGGCGACCGTGAGCATGCCGTCGTCCTCGCGCGCGAGCAGCACGTCGGGGCGCTCGACCACGACATTCGAGAGCAATAGCTCGAAGCTCACGAGCGAGCGCCACGAGACCGCGGCCGTTGCGTGCGGAACGTTCAGCGCGAGGTTGCCGTGGCGGTCGCGGATCGTCAGGCCCGCGACGTCGATGCCGGGCTGAAAGCCCGACCAGTGTGGCGAGAGCTTGCCGATACGAAACTCGGCGTGGATCTTCTCGGAGACGAGCTTTTCGATGCGCGGACGAAAATCGTCCACGTAAGGCAGCACGACATAGCGCAGGCCGAGCAGCAGCACCGCGACGATGAAATAAAGGACGAGCGCGATGCCGGCCAGCACGCGGAACGTGTGGCGCAGGACGGGGTGATGGTGCTGTGAGCCCACGCCTGCATTTTCCCGGCTGACATGTCCGGTTTGATGCTGGCCCGCGGGGTCGTTACGCTCGGACATGCTGCGGCGGGTGGGGTATGGTAGCGTTGCGTTCTGACGTCGAAATGTATCACAGGGGGCCATGGGACCGGCCATCCGGGGAAGCCGGGATGGCTTGTCGCGCGCTGGTGCACGGGGTTTTGGGCACGGCGGCGGGGGCGGCCGACGCAATGCCGGTGTTCGCTCACCCTCCACTCAACCCCCGCTCCACGAGCCGGGCAAAGATCCACCATGACTGACATTTCCCTTCTGAGTTCCCAATATTCGCGTTATGCGGCGCGTGCCTACGCGGCCCGCGCTGGTCTGGCCGATCAGGTTCAGGCGCTTGCGGCTTCGCCGCTCACGCGCGCGGCGCTGTCCGCGCGGCTCGATGCGTTGTGCGACGAGACGCGCGGCGGCACTGGCAGCCCCGGCATGATCAACCCCGCGCCGCTCACCGACGAGCAGTTGAAAAAGGCGCTGCGCCAGTTGCGCGCCGAGGTCATCTGCGCGGTGATGGAGCGCGACCTGGCTGGCGCGGCCGATGTCGTCGAAGTGACCGGCGCCATGACCGAACTCGCCGAACTGACGATCCAGCGCGCGCTGGCGATCGTGAGCGCGGACCTCGAAGCGGTGTTCGGCGAGCCGCGCGGGCCGAACGGCGAGCGGCTGACGCTGGGCGTGGTGGGCATGGGCAAGCTCGGCGGGCGCGAACTCAATGTGTCGTCGGACATCGACCTGATCTTCGTCTACGAGGACGACGGCGAGACCACGGGCGGCCAGCGCTCGCCCATCGCCACTCAAGACTTCTTCTCGCGCGTGGGCAAGCGCCTTATCGGCGCCCTCTCCGACGTGACGGCGGACGGCTTCGTGTTTCGCGTCGACATGCGGCTGCGCCCCAACGGCGACTCGGGCCCGCTCGTGTGCAGCCTCGGCATGCTCGAGGAGTACTTCTACGTGCAGGGCCGCGAGTGGGAGCGCTATGCGTGGATCAAGGGGCGGCTCGTCTCGGAGACGGCGAGCGAAAGCGCGCTGCGGCTCGCCTCGCAGCTCGAAGGGCTCGTCAAGCCGTTCGTCTACCGCCGCTACCTGGACTTCGGCGTGATCAGCGCAATTCGCTCGCTGCACATGCAGATCCGCCAGGAGGCGCAGCGCCGCGCCTCCATGCGCCCCGACAAGGCCGACGACATCAAGCTCGGGCGCGGCGGCATCCGCGAGATCGAGTTCAGCGCGCAGGTGTTCCAGTTGATTCGCGGCGGCCAGGATGCGGGCTTCCGGGTGCGCCCGACGCTCGCGGTGCTCGGCTACGCGGCGGCGCGCGGGCTGATCGCGCCCGAGGTTTGCAGTGAACTCACGAGCGCCTACAACTTCCTGCGCGAACTCGAACACAGGCTGCAATACCGCGATGACGCGCAGACCCACGCCATGCCCGTCGATCCCGAAGAGCGCGCGGCGCTCGCGAAGTCCATGGGCTTCGACGACTACGCCGCGCTGATGACGGTGCTCGACGCGCATCGCGAGAAGGTCGAGCGCCAGTTCGACCAGATCTTCTCCGACAAAGTGGGCGGCGACAGCGGCTGCGGCGCGCCCGGAGACGGCGTGGCCGCCTGGGTCTGGAGCGACGCGCTGACCGAAGAGGGCGCCGATGGCACGCTGCTCGAACGCCTCGCCGAACTCGGCATCGACGATCCGGCGCCGCTGCTCGCGCGCCTGCGCGGGTTGTGGCAGTCGTCGCGCTATACGGGCCTGCCCGAGAAGAGCCGCGAGCGCTTCGACAGCGTCGCGCAGCGCGCGCTCGAAGCGGCGCGCACGCTTACGCCGCGCGAGCGGCGCGGCGACACGCTCGCGCGCATGTTCGATCTGCTCGAAGCCGTGATCCGGCGCGGCGCGTATCTCGCGCTGCTCACCGAATATCCAGATGCGCTCAACCGCGTGCTGAAGGTGCTGGGCGCATCGCGCTGGGCGGCGGGCTATCTGGTCCGCCATCCGCAACTGCTCGACGAGTTGCTCGACGACGAGGCCGTCGCCACGCCGTTCGACTGGCCGGCGTTTTCGCGCCTGCTGCGCGCGCGCCTGGCGGCCGCTGCCGACGTCGAGCAGCAGATGGACCTGCTGCGCCACGCGCACCAGGCCGAGGTGTTTCGTATCCTGCTCAACGACCTCGCGGGCCGGCTGTCGGTCGAGCACGTGAGCGACCGGCTCTCCGAGCTTGCTGACGCGGTGCTCGACGTGACCATCGAAACCGTGTGGAAGCAGTTCGCGAAGCGCCACCGCGAGGTGCCGCGCTTCGCGGCGATCGCCTACGGCAAGCTCGGCGGCAAGGAGTTGGGCTACGCGTCGGACCTCGACCTCATCTTCCTCTACGACGACGAGGACGAACGCGCCTCGGAAATCTACGCGACGTTCGCGCGGCGGCTCATCACGTGGCTCACGACCTCCACGGGCGCGGGCACGCTGTTCGACGTCGATCTGCGCCTGCGGCCCAACGGCGAATCGGGGCTGCTCGTCACCGATCTCGGTTCGTTCCGGCGCTACCAGCTGCGCGAGGGCGACGCCGCGAATACCGCGTGGGTGTGGGAGCATCAGGCGCTCACGCGCGCGCGCTTTTCGGCGGGCGACGCGGACATCGGCAATGCCTTCGAGGCGATTCGCGTGCAGGTGCTCACGACGCCGCGCGATGCGGCGCCGCTCGCCAAGGAGATCGTCGAAATGCGCCAGCGCGTGGAAGACGGCCACCCGAACCGCACCGAGTTGTTCGATCTGAAGCACGACCGCGGCGGCATGGTCGATATCGAATTCCTCGTGCAGTACTGGGTGCTGCTGCACGCGGCGCAGGACCCCGAGCTGATCCGCAACACCGGCAATATCGCGCTCCTGCGCGAGGTGTCGCGCTTCGGGCTCATGAGCGAGGAGGAGGCCGACACGATCGGCTCGGCGTACCGGCTCTATCGCAAGCTCCAGCATCAGTTGCGGCTCGACGGCATGGAGGCGGCGCGCGTCGGTCCCGCGCGGGTCGAGCGCGAGCGCGAAGCGGTGCTGGCGCTCTGGAAGCGGGTGTTTGGGGAGCAGGGCTAAGACGGCGAGCGACACGGCGTGCACAGACGGCGCGCCGTGTCGCCGTCGCTTTTCAGCGGCCGGAAGCGGCCTCCATATACTTAGGTATGCAATGTAATTGCAGCGGGTCTGCCGTTGCGATATCTCGATCTGCTCCGCTCTTGTATTTAACGTTTATCCGTCGGAATTGACGGTGTCCGCCCCGTGACCTGTAGGGTTCCGTCTGACTTGCATCAATCCATCTGAATGAAACGCCCGCTGGGCTACTCGCAAAGGCCAGTACATCGTTTAAGGTGATGACGCCACTGGCATCTCAACGCCTAACATCGATCGTTGCCTGCGCATCTAAATCGAAGAGCGCACATAAAAGTGCGTCGCGTCTGGCCTGCGCATCGCGGTGCTGACGCCGATTTCCGCGCGTCTCAGGCCAAACCGGAACACGTCATGTCAAACAATCACGAACCGCGTCGCCGTTTCCTGCGGCAGATGCTGGCCGCTGTGCCCGCTGCTTCGGTCACCGCCGGCGGCGCGCTGTCGCTCACGGCGTGCGGCGACGCTGCCGCGCCGTCCGCCGCGACGGCCGACGGCGCTCGCCACGCATCGCATCCCGAATACTTCACCGCCGACGAATGGCGCTTTCTCCAGGCCGCCGTCGATCGCCTGATTCCCGAAGACGCGTCGGGTCCCGGTGCGCTCAAGGCGGGCGTGCCCGAGTACATCGACAGCCAGATGGATACGCCCTATGGGCACGGCAAGATCTGGTACATGCATGGTCCGTTTCATCCGGACCAGCCGCCGGAGTTCGGCTTCCAGTTGAATCTCGCGCCACGCGAAATTTATCGCCATGGCATCAAGGCCTGCGACGAGCACTGTCGCCGGCACTATGGCGGCAAGCCATTCGCGCAACTCGCGGCGGCCGATCAGGACGCCGTGCTGGGCCAGATGGAGCATGGAAAGATCGAATTCGAAGCGGTTCCATCAGCCACCTTCTTTGCATTCTTGCTAAGCAATACGAAGGAAGGCTTCTTTGCCGATCCGATCTATGGCGGCAACAAGGGCATGGCGGGCTGGAAGACGATCGGCTTTCCGGGCGCGCGCGCGGATTACGCGGACTGGATCGATCAGCCCGGGGCGAAGTACCCGTACGGGCCGGTGTCGATCGACGGAAGACGGGGGTGAAGCGAAATGAGCATCAAGAAGAAACCAGTTGATTGCGTGATCGTGGGTTTCGGCTGGACTGGCGCGATTCTCGCCCAGGAACTGACCGATGCGGGCCTCAATGTCGTCGCGCTGGAGCGCGGCGACATGCGCGATACGCCCACCGACGCTGCATATCCCAAGGTCATCGACGAACTCAAGTACGCCGTGCGCGGCAAGCTGTTCCAGGATCTCTCGAAGGAAACGGTGACGATACGGCACAGCGTGAACGATCTCGCCGTGCCGTATCGCCAGCACGGCTCGTTCTACCTCGGCAATGGCGTGGGCGGCGCGGGCTTTCACTGGAACGGCATGCACTACCGCGCGCTGCCGGAAGAATTGCAGCTGCGCACGCGTTATGAGGAGCGCTACGGCAAGCGCTTCATGCCCGAAGGCATGCAGGTGCAGGACTTCGGTGTGACCTACGACGAACTCGAACCGCACTTCGATTACGCGGAGAAGGTGTTCGGCACGTCCGGCCGGGCCGGCAACCTGAACGGGACGATCCAGCCGGGCGGCAATCCACTCGAAGGACGCCGCGCGAGCGAATATCCCACGCCCCCGCTCAAGAACGGCTATGGCGCGACGCTGTTCGAACAGGCCGCGCGCGAAGCGGGGTTTCATCCCTATCCGGCGCCCGCCGCCAATTGCTCGCAACCGTATACGAATCCGTACGGCGTGCGTCTCGGACCGTGCAATTTCTGCGGTTTTTGCGAGGATTTCGGCTGCTATATGTATGCGAAGGCCTCGCCGCAGACCACCATCCTGCCGGTGCTGCTGAAGAAGCCTAACTTCGAACTGCGAACCAATGCATATGTGACGAAGGTGCTGCTCGACGCGGACAAGACGCGGGCAACCGGCGTGACCTACATCGACGCCCAGGGCCGCGAGGTCGAGCAGGGCGCTGACCTCGTAATCCTCTCGGCATTCCAGATGCACAACGTGCGTCTTCTGTTGCTGTCCGGCATCGGCAAGCCATACGACCCGAAGACCGGCGAGGGCGTCGTGGGCCGCAATTACGCGTACCAGATGAACGGCGCGGTGAACGTGCTGCTGCCCAAGGGCACGCAGCTCAATCCGTTCATCGGCACGGGCGCGGGCGGCGTCGCCCTCGACGACCTGAACGGCGATCAATTCGATCATGGCCCGCTGGGCTTCGTAGGCGGGGCGAGCATCCGCCACGTGCGCTATGGCGGGCGTCCGATCCAGCAGACGCCGACCGTGCCCGGCACGCCCGCCTGGGGCGCGAAATGGAAGGAAGGCGTGGCCGATGCCTATCAGCGTTTTCTGACGATCGGCATTTCGGGCTCGGTCATGCCGTACCGCGATGCTTACCTCGATCTCGATCCGACTTATCGCGACGCGCACGGCCTGCCGCTCCTGCGCATGACGTTCGACTGGCACGACAACGAGTACGCCATGCTCGGCTACATGGGCAGCCGCATGGAGGAAGTGGCGCGGGCGATGAAACCCGAGACGTATTTCAAGGCGGTGCGAGTGAAGGGGCAGCACTACGACACACGCGTTTATCAATCGACGCATACGACGGGCGGGGCGGTGATGGGCGCATCGCCGCAAACGAGCGTGGTCAACAAGTATTTGCAGAGCTGGGACGTGCCCAATGTGTTCGTCACGGGCGCATCGGCGTTTCCGCAGAACATGGGTTACAACCCGACGGGCCTCGTGGCGGCGCTCGCCTGGCACACCGCGAAGGCGATCCGCGAGCAATACCTGAAGCATCCCGCGCCGCTGGTGCAGGCTTGAGGAGGAGGCCATGACGATGAAGAAAATGACGATCGCCGTGGTTTCGTCCACGCTGCTGGCCGCCGCCGCATGGGCCGCGCATGGGCTTGCCCAGGAGCCGCCGGCCGCAGGGGCGGCGAATGTACCGCAGCCTCTCGCGCTGTCGACGGGTGCTCAGGCGCAACTGATCGAGCAAGGCCGTTACCTCGCAACGGCCGCCGACTGCATCGCCTGCCATACGGCCAAAGGCGGCAAGCCGTATGCGGGCGGAGTGGGCATCGCCTCGCCGATCGGCACGATCTACTCGCCCAATATCACGCCCGACAAGGCGACGGGCATCGGCGGCTATAGCTTCGAAGCGTTCGACCGCGCCGTGCGTCGCGGCATCGCGAAGGACGGCTCGACGCTGTATCCCGCGATGCCTTTCGTCTCCTACGCGAAGATGCCGCCTTCGGACGTGAAGGCGCTGTACGCGTATTTGATGCAAGACGTCGCGCCAGTCGAGCAGCAGAACAAGGCTACGGACATCCCCTGGCCGCTTTCGATGCGCTGGCCGCTGCGCTTCTGGCGCATGGCGTTCGCGCCTGACGTCGTGAGCGACGTCGCACCCGGCGCAGCCGATGGAGTGGTCGCGCGCGGCCGCTATCTGGTGGAAGGACCCGCGCATTGCGGCACATGCCACACGCCGCGCGGTCTCGGGCTACAGGAAAAGGCGCTGACCGACGATTCCCGGCTGTTCCTGTCCGGTGGCGTGGTTGACGGCTATCTGGCGAAGAACCTGCGCGGCGACCGCAAGGACGGTCTTGGCGAATGGACGCCGGAGCAGATCGTCGCGTTCCTCAGGAGCGGGCGCAACGCTCATGCGGCGGCCTTCGGCGGTATGGCGGAAGTCGTCGGGCGCAGCACACAGAACATGAGCGACGCGGATCTCGCGGCGATTGCGGCCTATCTCAAGACGCTTTCGCCTGCTCATGCGGATGGGTCGGCGCTGGCGGCGGACCCCGCCGCCACGCAGAAGCTGCGCGCGGGCACGGACCGCAGCAACGGCGCGCTGACCTTCGTGGACAACTGCGCGGCTTGCCACCGTACGAGCGGAAGCGGCTACGAGAGCACGTTCCCGACGCTCGCATTGGGTTCCGTGGTCAACAGCGACGATCCAACCTCGCTGATCCACATCGTGCTCGAGGGCGGCCGGATGCCGTGGACGAAGGCTGCGCCGGCACAGTTCGGCATGCCTGGCTTCGCCGAGCGTCTCACCGACCGCGATATCGCCGACGTGCTGACCTTCGTTCGTTCGAGCTGGGGCAATCGCGCGCCGGCGGTGAGCGCCAGCGAGGTCGCGAAGGTGCGCAAGGCGGTGCGCGCGGCGCCGCAGCCGACGCGGCCGGAAAACGGTTAGGGCTGGGGGCTCACTGGCGTGGCGATTGCCGCCACGCCTGCACTGCAGGAAGCGCGCGCTGTGCGTCGGCGCATTTGCGCTGGCCTTCGGGCGGCTCAAGCCGCCAGCATCTCCTTCGCATGCCGGCGCGTGGTGGCCGTGATCTCCAGCCCGCCGAGCATGCGCGCGACTTCCTCCACGCGGCCCGGCCTGTCGAGCGGCGTGACGACCGAGACCGTGCCGCCATTGCCGTCGCCGGACTTCGAGACCTGGAAGTGGTGATCGCCGCGCGCGGCGACCTGGGGCAGGTGCGTGACGCACAGCACCTGGCGCTGGCGGCCGAGCTGATGCAGCAAGCGCCCGACCACCTCGGCGACGCCGCCGCCGATGCCGGTGTCCACCTCGTCGAAGATCAGCGTGGGCGTGGGGCTCGCGGCGCTCGCGATCACGGCGAGCGCAAGGCTGATGCGCGCGAGTTCGCCGCCCGAGGCGATTTTCGCGAGCGGGCGCAGCGGCACGCCCGCGTGGCCGGCCACGCGAAATTCGATTTGCTCCAGACCGTGCGCGCCGCCGATCGGCTCGCCGCTCGCGCTGTTGCCGAGCGGAACCAGCGCGACTTCGAAGCTGCCGCCCGCCATCGACAATTCCTGCATGCCCTGCGTGACTGCCGCGCCAAGCGCCTTGGCGGCCTTCGCGCGCGCCTTCGAAAGCTGGCGGGCCTCGGCGAGATACGCTTCGTGCGCCTTGTCGGCGGCGGCGCGCAGCACGTCGAGATCGGAGGCGGCGTCGAGCGCCGCAAGCTGGGCGCGGCGCGCCGCGTGTTCCTCGGGCAGCGATTCGGCTTGCAGGCGGAACTTGCGCGCCGCCGAGTGCAGTGCGTCGAGCCGGTGCTCGACCTGCGCGAGCCGTTGCGGATCGAGATCGAGCCGTTGGGCGTAATGGGAGAGCGAGTAGGCCGCTTCCTGCAACTGGATAGCGGCGGGTTCGAGCGCGGCGAGCGCGTCGCCGAGCGCGGGATCGACCTCGGCGAGATCGCGCAGCTTCGAGAGGATCGAGTTCAGATGCGAGATCATCGCGTCGTCGGATTCGGAGAGCGCTGCGAGCGCGCCTTGCACGCCTTCGATCAGATTCGCCGAATTCGCAAGCCTTACGTGCTCGGCGTTCACTTCTTCCCACTCGCCGGGCTGCGGCGCGACTTTGTCGAGCTCGGCGAGCTGCCAGGCAAGGCGCTCGCGCTCGAGCTGGAGTTCGCGGTCGCGCGACATCGCGGTTTGCACGGCGAGGCGGGCGTCGCGGGCGACGCGCCACGCGCGCGTGACGGCGGCAGCCATGTCGACCAGGCCCGCGTGCGTGTCGAACAGTTCGCGCTGCGCGTCGGGGCGCATGAGCAGCTGATGCGCGTGCTGGCCGTGAATGTCGACGAGGCGCTCGCCCACCTCGCGCAACTGCGCGAGCGTGGCCGGCGTGCCGTTGATGAACGCGCGCGAGCGCCCGCCGCTGTCGACCACGCGGCGCAGCATTACCGTGTTTTCGCCATCGGGCGTGGCGAGCGCCTGCTCGTCGAGCCACTGCGCCACATGCGGCGGGGCGTCGAATTCGGCGGTGATGTCGGCGCGGCTTTCGCCCGTGCGCACCACGCCGGCGTCGGCGCGCGCGCCGAGCGTGAGCGCGAGGGCGTCGATCAGGATCGACTTGCCCGCGCCGGTCTCGCCGGAGAAGACGGAAAAGCCGTTGTCGAATTCGAGGTCGAGCGCGGCGACGATCACGAAGTCGCGGATCGAAAGATGGCGGAGCATGGCGGCCTCAGTCTTCCGGGTCGTCTTGTAGCGAGGGATGTTCGTTCCAGTGCAGCTTCTGGCGCAGGGTCCGGAAATAGCTGTAGCCGACCGGATGCAGGAAAGGCACGGTATGGCGCGAGCGGCGCACCTCGATCACGTCGTTGAGTTCGAGGGCCGTGAACGACTGCATGTCGAAGTTCACATTGACGTCGCGCCCCGCGATGATCTGGATACTGACCTTGCAGTCGTCGGGCAGCACGATCGGGCGGTTCGAGAGCGCATGCGGCGCAATCGGCACGAGCACGATGCCCTGCAACTGCGGATGCAGCAGCGGCCCCTGCGAGGAGAGCGAATAGGCTGTCGAGCCCGTGGGCGTGGCGACGATCAGCCCGTCCGAGCGCTGGTTGTACATGAAGCGGCCGTCCACGTGCACGCGTAGCTCCGCCATGCCGGAAACGCCGCTGCGGTTCACCACCACGTCGTTGAACGCGAGCGCATGGTAGATCGGGTCGCCGCCGCGCGTGATGCGCGACTCGAGCAGCGAGCGCTCCTCGCGCTCGAAGCTGCCCGCGAGCAGTTGCGGCACGACTTCCTGCATGTCGGCAAACGGGATGTCGGTGATGAAGCCCAGACGCCCGTGGTTGATGCCGATGAGCGGCGTGCGGTAGGGCGCGAGCTGGCGGCCGGTGCCGAGCATCGTGCCGTCGCCGCCGAGCACCACGGCCACATCCGCGCGCGCGCCGATTTCGGCGATCTGCAGCGCCGGATAGCCGGTGGCGCCGATCTCCTGGGCCGTGTGCGCTTCGAACACCACGTCGAAGCCGCGCTGCGAAATCGTATGGGCGAGCGCCATCAGCGGCTCGCCGATGCCTTGCGTATTGCTGCGCCCGACGAGCGCAACCGTTTTGAACTGGCTCTGGATCTTCTGGATCTGCATGCCGGCATTACACCATAGTCGGGTCTCGAAAAGAACCTGGCAGCCCTTGCCCACGGGGCGCGGGCAAGGGCTGCGCCCCCTTTTTGCAGGCCGGCGTGACACGGCGATGACGGTGCGCCCAAAACAGTGCAGGGGCTACCGTGTTTGCTGGGCGCCCGGGCCACCGGCGCGAACGCGGGCGGGCTCGCCGCCAACCCGGCATTAGGCTAGAATTTTCAGTCATGCTAGACCCTCGCGCACAAACCCTCCTCAAAACGCTGATCGAGCGCTACATCGCCGAAGGTCAGCCGGTCGGCTCGCGCACGCTGTCGCGCTTTTCCGGCCTGGAGCTGAGCCCGGCAACGATCCGCAACGTGATGTCGGACCTCGAGGAGCTGGGGCTTGTGTCGAGCCCCCACACCTCGGCGGGGCGCGTGCCCACGCCGCGCGGCTACCGCCTGTTCGTCGACACCCTGCTCACCGTCGAGCCCTCGGCCGACGACGACGCGCTCACGCGCGCGGTCAAGACCACGCTGCGCCCCGGCGAGCCGCAGAAGGTGGTGGCGGCGGCGGCCAGCGTGCTCTCGAATCTCTCGCAGTTCGCGGGCGTGGTGCTCACGCCGCGGCGCACGCACGTTTTCAAGCAGGTCGAGTTCATGCGCCTGTCCGACAAGCGCATCCTGCTCATCATCGTGACGCCCGAAGGCGACGTGCAGAACCGCATCATGGCGACGCAGCGCGACTTCGCGCCTTCCGAACTCATAGAAGCCTCCAATTACATCAACGCGCACTTTGCGGGCCTGTCGTTCGACGAGGTGCGGCAGCGCCTGCGTGAAGAGATCGACGCGCTGCGCGGCGACATGACCACGCTCATGCACGCCGCCGTGACCGCGAGCACCGACGAAACCGACACCGGCGAGACTGTGCTCATTTCCGGCGAGCGCAACCTGCTCGAAGTGGCCGATCTGTCGTCGGACATGGCGCGCCTGCGCAAGCTGTTCGACGTGTTCGACCAGAAAACGAGCCTCCTGCAACTGCTCGACGTGTCGAGCCACGCCCAGGGCGTGCAGATCTTCATTGGCGGCGAGTCGAACCTCGTGCCGATCGAGGAAATGAGCGTGGTGACCGCGCCTTACGAAGTGAACGGCAAGATCGTTGGCACGCTCGGCGTGATCGGCCCGACGCGCATGGCTTACAACCGCGTGATTCCGATCGTGGACATCACCGCGCGCCTGCTCTCGCTCACGCTCAGCCAGAACTGACCGCGCTTGCCGCACGGTTTGCCCGCGTTTCACTGTGTGTCCATCTTCTCCCGTGGTGGCGCGGCCCGCCACTGGCCGAATGGCTAACGTTGGTGGTTTGGCGCGCGCCGCCGCTGTGCATACAGCGCCTCGTGAGCAGGCTTTGGAGCCCGGCGCATCCAGCACGCCCGCTATAATGCGCACTTGTACAACCCTTGCCGCGCGTTCAAGCGCGGCGCACCTGATCGCCTATGCGTTTCGACCTGGAGCGGCCCCTGCAGTCCGCCGTCGCGCATCGTGTCGCGGTGCTGCTCATCAATCTGGGCACGCCCGATGCGCCCACGCCGCGCGCGGTGCGCCGCTATCTGGCGCAATTCCTCTCCGATCCGCGCGTGGTCGAGATTCCCGCGCCCATCTGGCAAGTCATCCTGCGCGGGCTGATTCTGCCGTTTCGCAGCCGTTCGTCGGCGAAGAAATACGCAGCGGTCTGGACGCCCGAAGGCTCCCCGCTGCGCGTGCACACGCAGAAGCAGGCCGACGGCTTGCGCCATCTGCTGCATCTGAACGACTACGCCGTACTCGTGGAGCATGCGATGCGCTACGGCACGCCCGACATCGCGGCGATGCTCAGCCAGCTCAAGCTCGCGGGGGCCGAGCGCATTTTGCTGGTGCCGATGTATCCGCAATACTCGGCGTCGACCACGGCCACGGCGTTCGACGCCGCGTTTGCCAAGCTGCGGCGCATGCGCAATCAGCCGGAAATCCGCACGGTGCGCGCGTATCACGACCATCCGGCCTATATTGCGGCGCTCGCGACCCAGGTGCGGGAGTACTGGCAGGCCCACGGCCGCCCCGACTTCGCGGCAGGCGACCGCCTCGTGCTGAGTTTTCACGGCGTGCCGAGCCGCACGCTCGATCTCGGCGACCCGTACCACGATCAATGCCAGCAGACGGCCTCGCTCCTCATGCACGCGCTTGAACTCACGCCGGTCGAATGCCGCGTCACGTTCCAGTCGCGCTTCGGGCGGGCCCAGTGGTTGCAGCCCTATACCGCGCCGACGCTCAGGGAACTCGGGCAGGGCGGCGTGCGTCGCGCCGACGTGTTCTGTCCTGGCTTCACGGCGGACTGCCTCGAGACCATCGAGGAAATCGGCATGGAGGTCCGCGACGAGTTCCTGCATGGCGGCGGCAAAGAGTTCCATCGGATTCCGTGCCTGAACGCGTCGCCGGCGTGGATCGCGGCGCTGGGCGAAATCGTCGCGCAAAACCTGCAGGGCTGGCCGGTGCGGGCGCCGGTTCCAGTCGGCGCGACGGCCTGAGCGCGGGACTTTGGCGGCGCTCAATCAGGAAGCATCTATGAACTACAAGATTTCGACCGAACCCGGCGCACGTCTGCGCATCGACAAATGGCTATGGGCCGCGCGCTTTTTCAAGACACGTTCGCAGGCGTCGGACGCCATCGGCAAGGGCCGCGTGCGGATCGGCGGCGATGTCGTGAAGGCTTCCCGGGACGTGCGCGTGGGCGACTTCGTGAAAATCGAGATCGATCACGCGGTATGGGAGGTGCAGGTGCTCGGCATCTGCGAGGTGCGCGGCCCGGCGAGCATCGCCCAGACGCTCTATGCGGAAACAGAAGCCGGCCGTGCAAAGCGCACGGCCGAACAGGAGCGCAGGCGGCTCTTCCGCGAGCCCGCCGCCGTGTTCCATGGCAGGCCCACCAAGCGCGACCGTCGCACTATCGACAAACTTTCGCGTGAGGATTGAAGAGCTCTTCCATCGTGGCGTGAACGCCCCCGTATTCCGTCGTATTTTCATTCACGACGCCGGACATGCAGATGGTGGTGGTCCCGGCGATGAGTACCAGAGCGACCACCGAGATGGCAAAGGTCAGTTTCACGGTACTCCCCCAAGGGAAGAAAAGCTGCAAAACGGCCAATACGCGGGCCAGAGACGCAACGGCAGGGGCCCGTCGGTGCGGTGCCGGACTCAGGGTAAACGCCCCGTGAGCAGCACCTGTTCCTGAGTGTAGGTCAGGGTTGCCCCGTACTCAATTTCATTGTTGCGGCACTGCAGTAATGGTTGTAACAAGCAATTCTCGCGGTTTGATCGGTGCATAAAAAAACCGCGCGAAGCCCTTGAAATAAATGATCCGGCACCCACGTGCTGTCGCGATGGACAAGGCGGCCGTCGCGCCGGCGCAACGCTTGCCGGCGTAGCAAACGAGCCGGCCAGGACGGCCCGCGCATTGTTCCCCCCTTTTACTATTCAACGACGTTCAGCGACATGGAAAACACGCAAGAGAACCCGACGAGCCAGAACCCCACGCCCGCGGACGAGGCGTCGCAAGCCGCTGCTCAGCCGCAACAACCCGCGGCTGAAGGCGCCGCGCAGATGCCCGAAGGCGACGCGCAAGCTGCGCTGGCCGAGGCCCAAGCGAAGGTCGCCGAGCTGCAGGATGCATTCATTCGAGCCAAGGCCGAGACGGAAAACGTCCGCCGCCGCGGGCAGGAAGACGTTGCCAAGGCGCACAAGTTCGCCATCGAGAGCTTTGCCGAGCACTTGCTGCCGGTCGTGGACAGCCTCGAAGCGGCGCTGGCGCACGGCTCGGACGACCTCGCGAAGGTCAACGAAGGCGTCGAGCTGACGCTCAAGCAGCTGATCGGCGCGCTCGAGAAGGGCAAGGTCATGCAGATCAACCCGGTGGGCGAGAAGTTCGATCCGCATCGCCATCAGGCCATCTCGATGGTGCCCTCGGAGCAAGAGGCGAACACGGTCGTCGCGGTGCTGCAAAAGGGTTATGTGATTGCCGAGCGCGTGCTGCGCCCGGCGCTGGTCACGGTTTCGCAGCCGAAGTAACGCGTCTCGGCCAACCGTTTCGCAGCTGTCTTGTAAGGCGTTGGAAAGATTGGGCGGCACCGTTTCGAGCGAAGCGCCGCCGATCGAAAAAATTTAACGAATGTATAGCCCAAAGCTCTTGAAAACGTCCTTGCGGCACCTATTTGGGCAACAGTGAATTGAAACAAACCGAATTGAGCTGAGGCGAACGCCCCCGCACCACGCGAGAAGCGGCGGAGAAGCGGCGAACGCACAGCGATCAAAATCTGGAGATTGGACAAAATGGGCAAAATCATCGGCATCGACCTCGGCACCACCAATTCGTGTGTGGCGCTGATGGAAGGCAATCAGGTCAAGGTGATCGAGAACTCGGAAGGCGCTCGCACGACGCCGTCGATCATCGCTTACATGGACGACAACGAAGTGCTGGTCGGCGCGCCGGCCAAGCGTCAGTCGGTCACGAACCCGAAGAACACGCTGTACGCGGTCAAGCGCCTGATCGGCCGCCGCTTCGACGAGAAGGAAGTGCAGAAGGACATCAACCTGATGCCCTACAAGATCGTCAAGCACGACAATGGCGACGCATGGGTCCAGGCGCACGGCAATAATCTCGCGCCGTCGCAGGTGTCGGCCGAAGTGCTGCGCAAGATGAAGAAGACCGCTGAAGACTACCTCGGCGAGCCGGTCACCGAAGCCGTGATCACGGTTCCCGCGTACTTCAACGACAGCCAGCGCCAGGCCACCAAGGACGCCGGCCGCATCGCCGGTCTGGAAGTCAAGCGCATCATCAACGAGCCGACCGCAGCCGCGCTCGCGTTTGGTCTGGACAAGGCCGAAAAGGGCGACCGCAAGATCGCCGTGTTCGACTTGGGCGGCGGCACGTTCGACATCTCGATCATCGAAATCGCAGACGTTGACGGCGAAATGCAGTTCGAAGTGCTCTCGACCAACGGCGACACGTTCCTTGGCGGCGAAGATTTCGACCAGCGCATCATCGATTACATCATCGGCGAGTTCAAGAAGGAGCAGGGCGTCGACCTCTCGAAGGACGTGCTCGCGCTGCAACGCCTGAAGGAAGCCGCTGAAAAGGCCAAGATCGAGCTGTCGTCGGGCCAGCAGACCGAAATCAACCTGCCGTACATCACGGCGGATGCCTCGGGTCCGAAGCACCTGAACCTCAAGATCACGCGCGCCAAGCTCGAAGCGCTGGTCGAAGACCTGATCGAGCGCACCATCGAGCCGTGCCGCGTGGCGATCAAGGACGCGGGCGTGAAGGTCAGCGATATCGACGACGTGATTCTCGTCGGCGGCCAGACGCGTATGCCGAAGGTGCAGGAGAAGGTCAAGGAGTTCTTCGGCAAGGATCCGCGCCGTGACGTGAACCCGGACGAAGCCGTGGCAGTTGGCGCCGCGATTCAGGGCCAGGTTCTGTCGGGCGACCGCAAGGACGTGCTGCTGCTCGACGTCACCCCGCTCTCGCTCGGTATCGAGACGCTCGGCGGCGTGATGACGAAGATGATCAACAAGAACACCACGATCCCGACGAAGCACGCGCAGGTGTATTCGACGGCCGACGACAACCAGGGCGCCGTGACGATCAAGGTGTTCCAGGGCGAACGCGAAATGGCAGCGGGCAACAAGCTGCTGGGCGAGTTCAACCTCGAAGGCATTCCGCCCGCACCGCGCGGCGTGCCGCAGATCGAAGTGAGCTTCGACATCGACGCGAACGGCATTTTGCACGTCGGCGCGAAGGACAAGGCGACTGGCAAGGAAAACCGCATCACCATCAAGGCGAACTCGGGTCTTTCGGAAGCTGAAATCGAGAAGATGGTGAAGGACGCCGAGGCGAACGCGGAAGAAGATCACCGTCTGCGTGAGCTGGCCGACGCGCGCAACCAGGGCGATGCGCTGGTTCACAGCACGAAGAAGGCCGTGGCCGAGTACGGCGACAAGATCGACGCCAGCGAGAAGGAGAAGATCGAAGCCGCACTGAAGGAACTCGAAGACACGCTGAAGAACACGTCGGCCGACAAGGCGACGATCGAAGCGAAGGTCGAGGCGCTGTCGGCAGCGTCGCAGAAGCTCGGCGAGAAGATGTACGCCGACATGCAGGCGGCGCAAGGCGCGGCGGGTGCGGCAGCAGGTGCCGCGGGCGCTGAAGCCAACCCGCAGCACGCCGCCGAGGACGTGGTCGACGCCGAGTTCAAGGAAGTCAAGAAGGACTAAGTCTGCTCGTTCAGGGCCAGGACATCCGGCGCGAAGTGCGCCGGATGTCGCGAGAATCGGGCCCGGGTCGAAAGGACTGAGCAGACCCAAGCACGGCCGCATCGGTTACGATGCGCTTCGGCATTGCAGCGCCTGGCGGGCCTTTTTGGCTCTCCGGGCACATTTGTTTTATGGAGGCCGTTCTCTTGCAGGGGCCGCCGGGGCGTGAAAGCGCCCGTGCGCGGAAGGTGCGAAGGAGCGGCAAACGGGTCACGAGATCCAGCATTCAAGAGGAGCCGGCGCGTGCGCGAAAGGTGCGCGGCCGGCGTTGAACCGATATGGCGAAACGGGATTACTACGAGGTTCTGGGCGTCGCGAAGAACGCGAGCGACGACGAAATCAAGAAGGCTTATCGCAAGCTTGCGATGAAGTATCACCCCGACCGCAATCCGGACAGCAAGGATGCGGAAGAGCATTTCAAGGAGGTGAAAGAAGCCTACGAGATGCTGTCGGACTCGCAAAAGCGCGGGGCTTACGACCAGTACGGCCACGCGGGTGTCGATCCCAACATGGGTGGAGCGGGTGCGCAGGGCTTCGGCGGTTTCGCGGACGCTTTCGGTGACATCTTCGGCGATATTTTTGGCCAGGCAGCCGGCGGCGGTGGCCGTGGCGCGCGTGGCGGCCCGCAGGTGTACCGCGGCGCGGACCTGCGCTACAGCATGGAAATCACGCTGGAGCAGGCGGCACACGGCTACGAGACGCAAATTCGCGTGCCGGGATGGAGCAGCTGCGACGTCTGCCACGGCTCGGGCGCGAAACCCGGCACCAAGCCCGAGACCTGCCCGACCTGCCACGGCTCCGGTTCGGTGCGCATGTCGCAGGGCTTCTTCAGCATCCAGCAGACCTGCCCGAAGTGCCATGGCACTGGCTCCTATATTCCCGAGCCCTGCACGAACTGCCACGGCGCGGGCAAGGTGAAGGAAACCAAGACGCTCGAAGTGAAGATTCCGGCGGGCATCGACGACGGCATGCGCATCCGCTCGGCAGGCAACGGCGAGCCGGGCATCAACGGCGGGCCGTCGGGCGATCTCTATGTCGAGATCCACATCAAGCAGCACGCGGTGTTCGAGCGCGACGGCGACGACCTCCATTGCCAGATGCCGATTCCGTTCACCACGGCGGCGCTCGGCGGTGAGATCGAAGTGCCGACGCTGGCGGGCCGCGCGAGCTTCACGGTGCCCGAGGGCACGCAGTCGGGCAAGACTTTCCGTCTGCGCGGCAAGGGCATCAAGGGCCTGCGTTCGAGCATCGCCGGCGATCTGTACGTGCATGTGCAGGTCGAAACGCCGGTCAAACTCACCGAACAGCAGCGCGACTTGCTCCAGCAGTTCGAGAAGTCGCTCGTGGAAGGCGGCTCGCGCCATAGTCCGCAGAGCAAGAGCTGGTTCGACCGCGTGAAGAGCTTCTTTGATTAATGCACGTCGGGATGTCGTGCGGTAGCAGGCAGGCGGTAACGTTCAATGGCAGTGAATCAAAGCGGCGCGGCCGGTGACGCGATCTTCGCGCTGCTCGACGATGGCGACTCCACGGCGGCGAGCCGTTCGAGCCGCCTGTACACGGGGTTCGTGCGCGAGATCGCATGCGAGCGCGCGGCGGATCTCGACGCGGCGTGCCGCGAAGTCAATGCAGCATTGAGCGCAGGAGCGGGCGAGGCCCTTCATGCGCTTGTGCTCGGCGACTACGAATTCGGGCGCGCGCTCGAATTCGCGAAGCACGATGTCTCATCCAGCGAAACGCAGCACGGCCACGCCGCGCTGCGTTTTTTATTGTTCGCGCGCTGCGAGCGTTTCTCGCGCGAGGAGGCCGACGCGTGGCTCGCCGCGCGTGAGGGCAACGCGGCCCCCGCGCCGGCAGGCATTGCCGGCGTGACGATGGGCGTCGGGCGCGAGCGCTTCGAGCACGACATCGGCGCGGTGCAGGACGCATTGCGTATCGGCGACTCGTATCAGATCAACTACACGTACCGGTTGGGTTTCGAGGCGTTCGGCGCGCCGGTGGCGTTGTACCGGCGTTTGCGCGAGCGTCAGCGCGTGCGTTATGGCGCGCTCATCGCGTTGCCTGGCGATCGCTGGGTGCTCTCGTGCTCGCCGGAGCTGTTCGTCGAGAAGCACGGCGAAACGTTGCGCGCGAGGCCGATGAAAGGCACCACCGCGCGTCGTGCCGATGTGGCCGAGGATGCCGCTGCCGCGCAATTCCTCGCAAACGACCCCAAGAATCGCGCCGAAAACGTGATGATCGTCGACTTGCTGCGCAACGACGTGTCGCGCGTCGCGCAGACAGGTTCGGTGCGCGTGCCCGCGCTCTTCAGCGTGGAGCCGTATGCCTCGGTCTGGCAGATGACCTCCACGGTGGAGGCGAAACTGCGCCCCGGCACGACCTTCGCCGACGCAATGCGAGCACTGTTCCCCTGCGGCTCGATCACGGGCGCGCCCAAGCACCGCACGATGGAGTTGATCGAGGCGCTCGAGCATGGCCCGCGCGGGCTCTACACGGGCACCATCGGCTGGCTGGACGCGCCAGGCGTTGGCGAGGTCTGCGGCGATTTCTGCCTCTCGGTCGTGATCCGCACGCTCACGCTCGACGCGCCCAGCAATGGCGATGGCGCAATGCGGCGCGGCGAGATGGGTGTGGGCGCGGGCATCGTGCTGGACAGCGTGGCCGCCGACGAATACGAGGAGTGCCGATTGAAAGCGCGTTTTCTCACCGAGGCCGACCCCGGCATCGAACTCTTCGAAACGATGTACGCGACGCGTGCCCAGGGCGTGCGTCACGTCGAGCGCCATCTCGCACGGCTTGCGTCGGGCGCGGCGTGGTTGGGCTTTCCGTGCGATGTGGAAGCACTGCGCGGGCGTCTCGCCGACGCATGCGCCGCGCTTGCGGAAGGGAACGCGCCGCATCGCCTGCGGCTCGCGCTCGGCAAGAGCGGCGTGGCAACGCTGACCAGCGCGCCGCTTGCGCCGCTCGCACACGACACCGTTGGCGTGCTGCTCGCGCCGGATCACGGCTTCGCGCCCGTCGCGTCAGGCGATGCGTTGCTGCTGCGCAAGTCGACGCGTCGCGCCGAATTCGACCGCGCATGGCGCGAGGCCGAAGCGCAGGGCGGCTTCGACATGCTGTTCTTCAACGAACGCGACGAGCTGACCGAAGGCGGGCGCTCGAACGTGTTCGTGAAGCGCGATGGGCAGTGGTGGACGCCGCCGCTGGCGTCGGGGCTGCTGCCTGGCGTAATGCGAGGCGTGCTGCTCGACGATGCGGCGTTCGGGGCGCGCGAGCGCGTGCTCACGCGCGAGGACGTGCTGAACGCCGAGGCGCTCATGCTCACCAATGCGTTGCGCGGGGCCGTGGCCGCGAGTTTGATCTGATAACGTATGCCCAAGCGCATCGGCGTGGCCGACGCGAACGGTCGGACACTGCCGTAGAGCGTCGCAGATGCTGCGACTGGAGACTGCGCGGCAAAGGCGCGTTGCCAGCTATGGCGACACAGGAGCGGCTCGCTCCCGAGCCACAGGTCGTGCGACCGGCCTATGCACACGCCACTGTCAGTGCATGTACATCGTCAAAGTGCATCCGGGATGTGCATTGACAATGTTGCCCGGCGCTCCAGTTCGTGGCACCATGATCGTGAAACTTTCACCGGGAGCCCGAACATGTCTGTCACCTACGCCCCCCTGCCCAAAAAATCCGCCAACGTGTCGATAGCCGAAAGTCTGCTGGCCGAAGCCAGGCAGCTTGGCCTGAACGTGTCCCAGGCGGCGGAGGCCGGGCTCGCGAAAGCCGTCTCCGATAAGCGTGCCGAGGTGTGGCTGAACGAGAACGCGGAAGCGATCGCGTGTTACAACGACTATATCGAGAGGAATGGGTTGCCGCTCGACGAGTTCAGGATGTTCTGATGGAGCGCTTCACGATCTATCCACATCCCACGAAGCGGTGGTACCTGCTGAACGTGCAGGCCGATACGATGGGCCACCTCGACTCCCGGGTCGTGATCCCGCTGTTGCCGCTGGCCGAGTTGCCCAAGCCTGCGACCCGGCTCAATCCGGTGGTCGATATTGACGGCGAGCAGTATGTGATGCTGACTCAGTCGATGGGCGCCGTGTCCGTCAAGCTGCTGAAGCAACCTGTCGGCAGTCTCGCTGACCGGTACGACGAAATCGTCGCCGCGATTGATCTGCTGTTACAAGGCTTCTGATCAGCTGAAACCACGCTCGCCGTGCTCTCGATTTTCGATGGGGCCGGCGGGTTTTCTTTTGCTGAGCGCATTTCAATGGCTTGGCGAGCCAAGTGCGCCAAATCTGTAGCACGCACCGCCCATTCCTCTATCGCGCCTTCGGTTGCCGTTCGCCAGTTGCACAAAAGTGGTAAGCGAGCACAAAAACAGCGCGTCCCGCAAGGAACGCGCTGTTTTGCATTGTGCGCCGATGCCATTTCAGCCGGCCATCGCCCGCTGCGGATCGGAAAACACCCATCAGAACGTGTGCTCTGGCCCCGGGAACGTACCTTCCTTCACGGCGCTCACATACGCGCGCACCGCAGATTCGATATCGGGCTGTCCCGCCATAAAGTCCTTCACGAAGCGCGGACGCTTGCCGGGGAAAATGCCGAGCATGTCGTGCAGCACGAGCACCTGGCCCGAGCAGTTGAGGCCTGCGCCAATGCCGATGGTCGGGATGCGCAACTGCTTCGTGACTTGCGCGCCGAGCGTCGCCGGCACCGCCTCGATCACCACGAGTTGCGCGCCCGCGGCTTCGAGCGCGAGCGCGTCGCGCACGAGCTGCACGGCGGCCGCGTCGGTCTTGCCTTGCACCTTGAAGCCGCCGAACGCATGCACCGATTGCGGCGTGAGGCCGATGTGCGCGCACACCGGCACTGCGCGCTCGACCAGCATTTTCACCGTGGGCGCGAGCCACTCGCCGCCCTCGATCTTCACCATCTGCGCGCCCGCGCGCATGAGCTTCACCGAATTCGCGAAGGCGTCCTCGGGCGTGCCGAACGTGCCGAACGGCAGATCGGCGATGATCAGCGCCTTCGGTTGCGCGCGCGCGACGCAGGCCGTGTGATAGGCGATGTCGTCGATGGTGACGGGCAGCGTCGTGGTGTGGCCCTGGAGCACATTGCCGAGCGAGTCGCCGATCAGCACCGTGTCAACGCCCGCGCGGTCGCACAGCGCCGAGAAGCTCGCGTCGTAGCACGTGAGCATCGAAATCTTCTCACCGGCGTCGCGCATTGCCTGGAGCTTGGGCACGGTAACCGCGCTGCGGCTCGTTTCCTGCAGGTAAGTCATGGGGAATCCGTTAGGGAAAGGGAATGCCGGACGGCGCGCCGCTCACAGCGTCGCGCCCTTGACGAACGATTCCTTGCGGCCGCGCATCGATTCGATACGCTCGACGATCAGCGCAAGGTCCGCGTCGGAGTCGAGCGGGTTCAGATTCTCGACGCCCACGGTCAGCACCGGCGCACGGTCGTAATGATAGAAAAATTCGTTGTAGCTGTCGCACAGCGCCCGCAGGAAAGTGTCGGAGATGTGCTGCTCCGCCGCCACCGCGCGCTTCTGGATGCGCGCATAGAGCGCTTCGGGGCTCGCCTGCAGATACACCACGAGGTCGGGCGGCGGCGACGCCACGCGCAGACGCGCGGCGAGCGCCTGAAAAAGCTGCAGCTCTTCTTCGGAGAGCGTCAGGCGCGCGAACAGGTCGTTGCGTTCGGCAAGGAAATTCGTCACGAGCGGGGTGCCGGCGGCAAGCTGCGCTGCCACTTGCCGTGAGAGATGCTCGCGCTGCAGCGCCACTGCGAGTTGCGCGGCCAGCGCGTGGCGCGATGTGTCGCGGTAGAAGCGCTCGAGAAACGGGTTGTCCGCGCGCGAGCCGAGCAGCGTCTGCATCGACCAGCGCTCGGCCAGTCGCGTTGCGAGCGGCGTCTTGCCCGAGCCGATCGGCCCTTCGATCGCGATGTACTGGAGCGCGGCCGGACGCGCGGCTACGGTGGTGGCGAAAGAAAGTGGCGTGCTCATCGGCAGGTGCCCTTCGATCGCGGCGTGTTATCCGTGGAGGCGGCGGAGTTGTCTGAATCGCCCACACCGCCCGCGGGTTTGCCCGCTTCCGGGTCGGCGAGACACTGGCACAGCGGTTTCATTTTTTCGATGCGCTGCTCGGCGACAGCGGGCAGGAAGCTGCTGACCACGCCCAGGCCCGGAATGGCGAGCTCAGGATCGATTTCGGCGAGCGGCGCAAGCACGAACGCGCGGCCCGTCATGCGCGGATGCGGCACGATCAGGTCGGGCTCGTCGATGATCGCTTCGCCGTACAGCAGAATGTCGATGTCGAGCGTGCGCGGCGCGTTGCGAAACGGACGCTCGCGGCCGAAGTGGTGCTCGATGCGATGGCACAGGCCGAGCAGCTCGCGCACCGAAAGCAGCGTCTCGAGCTTCACGACGCAGTTGAAATAGTCGTCGCCGCCCGCGTCGATGGGCGCGGTGCGGTACAAACTCGATTTGGCGAGCACGGTGATGGTGTGCTGCTGCGCGAGACACACCACCGTGTCTTTGAGCGTCTGGCGCGCATCCCCCAGATTCGCCCCGATTCCGAGCCAGGCAACCGTCATGGCTTCACTTCCTGTGTTGCGCGAGCGCATTCGACATGCCCGCGCCGGGTTGCGTGCTGCATGGCTTCAGTCCTCGTGCGGCTCGTCGTTGCCCCCGCCGTGGGCGGATGCCGCTGCGGCGCTTTCGGCGCCCGCTACGGCTTCGCCCGTCTTGCGGTTCCTCGCGCCGCCACGGCGGCGGCGCTTGCGCGGCGCGCGTTCCTTGCTGCCGCCCTGGGCGAGCAGCGTCTCGCGTGCGGCCGGGTCGCCGCTAATGAAGTCGGTCCACCACTGGCCCACTTCGGCGTCGAGCTCGCCCGATTCGCAGCGCAACAGGAGGAAATCATACCCCGCTCTGAATCTTGGGTGTTCCAGCAGCTTGATCGCGCTGCGGCCGCGTTTTTCGAGTCGCAGTTGCAGGCCCCAGATCTCGCGCATGTCCGACGAGTAGCGGCGATGGATCGCGAGCTTTTCGGTTTGCGCGTCGATCACGTCGTCCATCGCGCGATGCAGCGCCGGCACGGGGAATTCGCCCTCGGCCGTGTATTGCTGCAGGCGCTGCTGCACGTCGTGCCACAACAGCGTCGCGAACAGGAAGCCCGGCGAGACCGGCTTGCCCGCGCGCACGCGCGCATCGGTGTTCGAGAGCGCGAGCGTGATGAAGCGCTCGCCCTGCGGCTGCTCGAGAATCACGTCGAGCAGAGGCAAAAGGCCATGATGGAGGCCTTCCTTGCGCAGCCACTTGAGGCACTCGAGCGCGTGGCCCGAAAGCAGCAGCTTGAGCATCTCGTCGAACAGACGCGCAGCCGGCACGTTGTTGATGAGGTCCGCGAGTTCCAGGATCGGCGCGCGCGTGTGCTCTTCGATCTCGAAGCCGAGCTTCGCCGCGAAACGCACCACGCGCATCATGCGCACCGGGTCTTCGCGGTAGCGCGTGGCCGGGTCGCCAATCATGCGCAGCAGGCGCGCGCGCATGTCGGCCATGCCGTTGTGATAGTCGAGCACCGTCTGCGTGGACGGGTCGTAGTACATCGCGTTGATCGTGAAGTCGCGGCGCGTGGCGTCTTCGTGCTGCTCGCCCCAGACGTTGTCGCGCAGCACGCGGCCGCTTGCGTCCACGTGGTGGGTCTTGCGGTCGAGCTCGTCGCGGCGCATGCGCTTCGCGGGCGCCGCGTCGGCGGGCGGGGCCGCCGGGGCATCGACGAGCGCGCGGAAGGTCGAGACCTCGATGATCTCCTGGCCGAACTGCACGTGCACGATCTGGAAGCGCCGGCCAATGATGCGGGCGCGGCGGAACAGCTTCTGCACCTGGTCGGGCGTGGCGTCGGTGGCCACGTCGAAGTCCTTGGGCGCGACGCCGAGCAGCAGGTCGCGCACCGCGCCGCCCACGATGAACGCGCGAAAGCCCGCTTGCTGCAGGCCGTCGGTCACGCGCACGGCGTTGCGCGAGATCAGCGAGGGATCGATGCCGTGGATGTCGGCGGAGAGGACGACCGGCGTGGCCGGGTCGCCAGCGCCCTGGCCCGCGCGGGGCTTGGCGGCTTTCTTCGCGGTGACTGTCTTGCGGCGCGGGCGCGCGGTTGCCTCGCCTGTGGCATCGCCTTCATGCGGCGCGGCGGCCAATGCTGTGTCGCCGGCCGGGGCGCCTTGGGTCGCGGAGGCGTCGTCCTGGCCAAACAGTTTGCGGATGAATTTCTTGATCACGATGCCTGGAACAAATCGAGGATGCGCCAGCCTGCTTGTTGCGCATGCGCGCGCAGGGTGTCGTCGGGGTTGGTCGCGATCGGGTCGGTGACTTTTTCGAGCAGCGGAATGTCGTTGTGCGAGTCGCTATAGAAGTAGCTGCGCTCGAAGTCGGACCAGCGCTTGCCAAGCGAGGCCAGCCAGGTTTCGACGCGCACGATCTTGCCTTCGCGGTAGCTCGGAGTGCCGGTCGGGCGGCCGGTGAAGGCCGACGCCGGATGGCCGTCCACGGTTTCGACTTCGCAGGCGATCAGCTTGTCCACGCCGAACACCCCGGCGATGGGCGCCGTGATGAATTCGTTGGTGGCCGTGACCACGCAGCAGAGGTCGCCCGCTTCCTTGTGCTGTTTCACGAGTTCTAGCGCGGCCGGCACGATGGTCGGGCTGATCACCTCGTGCATGTACTGGTCGTGCCATTCCTTCAATTGCGCGCGCGAATACTTCGCGAGCGGCGTGAGCATGGCGAGCAGGTACGCGTGGATGTCGAGCTTGCCGGCCTTGTAGTCGGCGTAGAAGCGCTCGTTCTGCTCCGCGAAGCGTTCGGCGTCGACGATGCCGAGCTTCACCATGAAGCGGCCCCATTCGTAGTCGCTGTCGGTGGGGATCAGCGTGTGATCGAGATCAAAAAGTGCGAGATTAGCCATGGGCGCTCATTTTACTTGAAGCGGGTGAAGCCGTTGCCGGCGCCGGTTGCGGCGTCCGGCGATACGGAAGGGGGTTCGGACGCCGGCGCTGACGACGGTGGATTCGCCTCAGTGGACCCGGCGGGCGGAGCTTCGTGCGTGGCGCCGGGTGGCGCGGGATCGGCTGGCGCGGTGGGCGTGGCGGGATCGGTGTCGGGGGCGGCCGGCTCGGCGGATGGATCGAGGTCGCCGTCGAGCTCGCCGTTCATCTCGCCGCTGACATCGGCTTCCACTTCACCCTGGAGTTCGGCGCCCAGCTCGCGGTGGACGACGTCGCGGAATCTGGCCCCCAGTTCGCCTTCGACATTGTCTGTGGGCGGCTGGAACGGCGGCGCGCCAAGCGGCGCGCGCGGTTGCAGCGCGGGAGCACGCGGCGCTTCGTAGCCTGCGCTGGGCGGCTCGGCCGGCGCTGCGGCGTTCGGCGTGTCGCAGGACGGGAACAGCTCCAGTTCGACGCCGGGCCCATCCTGGCCGGCAGGCTCGGGCGCGTCGCGTTCTTCCGCTTGCGGCGTCGCGCTGGCCTCGTCCGGATGTTCCGCGGCCGTTGCTTCTTCGACGCGCGCATCGGCTGCATCACCGGTTTCGCCGGGCGTCGCCACGCCCGGCTCGGTCTCGCTATTCGCCAGCATCGTGCGCAGCAGCGGCAGCGTCACCGCGCGCTTTTGCTCGAGCGAGAAGCGGTCGAGCGCGTCGAGCAGGCGCATCAGGCTCGGCATGTCGCGCCGGAAGTGCGTGAGCAGATAGGCCGGCACGTCGTCGGCGAGATTGATGCCGCGCTCGCGCGCCGCCTGCTTGAGCACGGCAGCTTTGCCCGCGTCCGAGAGCGGCGCGAGGTGGAACACGAGACCCCAGCCGAGGCGCGTGCGCAGGTCCTCGCGCACGGCGAGCCCCATCGGCGGCGCGTTGCCGGTCGCGACGAGCGCCGTGTTCGGGTGCGAGCGCACCTCGTTGAACAGATTGAACAGGGCGATCTGCTGGGCGCCCGAGAGCGCGTCGCAGTCGTCGACCGCGTAAATCGGCACGCGCGCATCGAACGTGAAGGCAGCGAGGCCGCTCTTCGGGCCGATGTAGCGCACGTGCCCGGGCGGCGTCTCGAACGCGAGCGCATGCAGCAGATGCGAGCGGCCGTTGCCGGGCTCCCCCCAGATATAGAACGTGCGGTCGGCCTTCGGGTCGACGGTGGGGCCCGCCGCGAGCGCAGCGTCGAGCCCGCGCAGCCGCGCGACCAGCTCCGCATTGGCGCCGGTGTGAAAGTTGTCGAAGGTCGATGGCGGCGGGGTGCCGAGATCGAGCGTTAGCTGTCGCTGCACGGTGTGTCTGGCCGAAGGCGGTGTGTCAGTTATCGCTTGAAAATAGGCAGGTTCGGCGACAAAACGTGGTTTCCGGCTGACGAACCCGCGCCGCTACTACCAAAAACTCGCGCATCCTCACGCAAGCGGCGGCGGGGAGCCGTCAATCGGTTAAAATCGCATTTTACCGACCTTCTGCCTCTTCCCCATGAATCAACCGAAATCCGGCCCCGCTAATCAGGAGCAAGGGCTCTCCTACCGCGACGCGGGCGTGGACATCGACGCGGGCGACGCGCTCGTCGATCGCATCAAGCCCTTTGCGAAGAAGACCCTGCGCGAAGGCGTGATGGGCGGCATCGGCGGATTCGGCGCGCTCTTCGAAGTGCCGAAGAAGTACAAGGAGCCCGTGCTCGTCTCCGGCACCGACGGCGTGGGCACCAAGCTGCGTCTCGCGTTTCATCTGAACAAACACGACACGGTTGGCCAGGATCTGGTCGCCATGAGCGTGAACGACATCCTCGTGCAGGGTGCCGAGCCGCTGTTCTTCCTCGATTACTTCGCCTGCGGCAAGCTCGATGTGGACACGGCCGCCACGGTCGTGAAGGGCATCGCCCAGGGCTGCGAGCTCTCGGGCTGCGCGCTGATCGGCGGCGAAACGGCGGAAATGCCGGGCATGTACCCCGACGGCGAATACGACCTTGCGGGCTTCGCGGTTGGCGCGGTGGAAAAGAGCAAGATCATCGACGGCAGCACGATCGTCCCCGGCGACGTGGTGCTGGGTCTCGCTTCGAGCGGCATCCATTCGAACGGCTTCTCGCTCGTGCGCAAGATCATCGAGCGCGCGAATCCGGACATGAACGCCGACTTCGACGGCCGCTCGCTGGCGGACGCGCTGATGGCGCCCACGCGCATCTACGTGAAGCCGCTGCTCAAGCTGATGGAAACCATTGCGGTGAAGGGCATGGCGCACATCACCGGCGGCGGTCTGGTGGAGAACATTCCGCGCGTGCTGCGCGAGGGCCTCACGGCCGAGCTGAATCACGCGGCATGGCCGCTGCCGCCGCTGTTCTCGTGGCTGCAGAAGCACGGCGGCGTGGCCGATGCGGAAATGCACCGCGTGTTCAACTGCGGCATCGGCATGGCCGTCATCGTGGCGGCCGATCAGGCCGACGCGGCGGCTTCGCTGCTGGCTGCCGCGGGCGAGCAGGTGTGGAAGATTGGCGTGGTGCGCGAGAGCAAGGAAGGTGAGGCGCAGACGGTAGTGGTTTAACGCGCCCATTCCTGCCGCATAAAATATTCGCGCCGGTCCGGCGGGCTTTTCAGAGCCCTGCCGGCCGGCGCGAAGTCATTTCTGGTGTGGCGTGCGGGTGGCCTTACAACACCGTCCTCACATGCCAAAGCTCCGGAAACAGCACGACATCCAGCATCTTGCGCAGATAAGGCGCGCCGCTGGTTCCACCGGTACCCTGCTTGAACCCGATAATCCGCTCGACCGTGGTGACATGGCGGAATCGCCACTGCCGGAACGCGTCCTCGAGATCGACGAGTTCCTCGGCCATTTCATACAAATCCCAGTACTGCGAAGGGTTTCGATAGACCTCCAGCCATGCGGCCTCGACTGACGCATCGTGCAGCGTCGGCTGCGTCCAGTCGCGAGCGAGGCGTTCCGGCGCGATCGCAAATCCACGCCGCGCCAGCAGGCGGATCACCTCGTCATAAAACGAAGGCGCTTCTAGCGTGGCCTTGACCTGCGCGAGAACCTCGGGCCGATGCTCATGCGGCTTGAGCATCTGCGCATTCTTGTTGCCCAGCAGAAACTCGATCTGCCGATACTGATACGACTGGAACCCCGACGAAGCGCCCAGGTACGGCCGCATCGCCGTGTACTCGGACGGCGTGAGCGTCGACAGCACGCTCCACGCTTGCACCAGCTGTTCGAGAATGCGCGAGACGCGCGCGAGCTGCTTGAACGCAGGAGGCAGCTCGTCGCGATGCACGCACGCAAGCGCCGCGCGCAATTCGTAGAGCGCGAGCTTCATCCACAACTCGCTCGTCTGATGCTGGACGATGAACAGCATCTCGTTGTGATCGGGCGAGAGCGGATGCTGCGCGTTGAGCACCGAGTCGAGCGAGAGGTAATCGCCGTAGCTCATCGACTTCGAGAAGTCGAGCTGCGCGTCGTGCCAGCCTTCTCCTGTTTGCGCAGCCGCTGGCGCGGCGGGAGCCGCAGCGCCATGCCCGAACGGGCAGCCGCCGCGCGCCTGTTCGCTAGCATTTTGGGCGCTGGAAGAAGCGGGAGCCGGGGCGGCGTCGGTGTCGGGCACGCCGGGAATGTGCATGTGATCGGTCATCTCGCGCTCCTCAGGTCACTGCGCCGCGCGCGGCGAATTCGGGCTTGCGCCAGCTTTCGGTCGCGAGCACGTCGCGCAGCGTCTCGACGGCGTCCCACACATCGACATAACGCAGATACAGCGGCGTGAAGCCAAAGCGCAGCACGTGCGGCTCGCGATAGTCGCCGATCACGCCGCGCGCGATCAGCGCCTGCATCACTTCATAGCCGTGCGGATGCTCGAAGCTCACATGCGAGCCGCGCTGCTCATGCTCGCGCGGCGTCACAAGCGTGAGCGGGAATTCCTTGCAGCGCGTTTCCACGAGTTCGATGAAGAGGTCGGTGAGCGCGAGCGACTTGCGGCGGATCGCCTGCATGTCGGTCTGCAGAAAGACGTCGAGGCCGCATTCGACGAGC
Organism: Paraburkholderia sacchari; assembly: GCF_000785435.2. Classification (GTDB taxonomy): domain Bacteria; phylum Pseudomonadota; class Gammaproteobacteria; order Burkholderiales; family Burkholderiaceae; genus Paraburkholderia; species Paraburkholderia sacchari. The sequence continues at coordinate 796,446 of NZ_JTDB02000002.1, forward strand.
GCCATCGAGACGATCGGCTGCGTGCCGCACAGATAGCGGCCGACGCCGTTGTCCGGGCGATACACAGGGTTCATCTCGAACGGCGACTTGTGTCCCCACCAGCCTGAAAGCGGCTGCGAGAAGGTGTCCTGATGGCGCTTGGCCACCCACACGAAGCCGGGCGATCCCGGACCGCCGTTCAGGTACTTGTACGTGCAGCCGACCGCGTAATCGGCGTTCGCACCGTTCAGGTCCACGGGCACCGCGCCCGCCGAGTGCGCGAGGTCCCACAGCGCGAGCGCGCCTTGCGCATGAATGTGCTCGGTGAGCGCGCGCATGTCGTGCATTTCGCCGGTGCGGTAGTTCACGTGCGTGATCATCGCCACGGCCACGTCTTCGCGGATCGCGGCGGGCAGCTCGCTCGGGTCGTCGACGAGGCGCAGTTCATAGCCGCGGTCGAGCTGCTCGATGAGGCCTTGCGCGATGTACAGGTCGCTCGGGAAATTCGAGCGCTCGGAGACGATCACGCGGCGCTTGGGATCGCGCGCGTTCGCAACGCGCAGCGCGGCCGAGAGCGCCTTGAAGAGATTGATGGAAATGGTGTCGGTGACCACGACCTCATCTTCGGCCGCGCCGATCAGCGGGGCGAGCTTATTGCCGAGACGCCGCGGCATGGCGAACCAGCCCGCCGTGTTCCAGCTGCGGATGAGACCATCGCCCCATTCGCCGCCAATCACGGCTTGCGCGCGCGCGGCGCTCGCTCGCGGCGGCACGCCGAGCGAGTTGCCGTCGAGATAGATGGTTTCGGGCGCGAGCGCGAATTGCTCGCGCAGCGCGGCGAGCGGATCGGCGCGATCGAGCGCCAGGGCTTCGTTACGGTCGTTCATGTGGGTTCTTCGGGGCGGTGAGGTGTTGGGTCGGAGGTAGCAAAGGTTCAGCAGGGTTCAATGGCGCTCAGTTGTGCTCAGGCAGCGTGCGCAGCACGGCGCGCACGGGGCTTGCATCGAGCGTGGTGAATTTCAGCGGCAGCGCGATCAGTTCGTAGTCGCCGGGCGCGATGGCGTCGAGCACGACGCCTTCGAGAATCGCCATGCGATGCGCGCGGATGCGGTGGTGCGCGTCCATCGTCTTCGATTCCTGCGGGTCGAGCGAGGGCGTGTCGATGCCGATCAGGCGCACGCCGTGCCTGGCCAGCAAGTCGATCGTTTCGGGCGCGACGGCGCAAAACGCGCTGTCCCAGCGCTCTAGCGGGGCGTTGGCGTAGGTGCGCAGCAGCACGCGCGGCGGGATGTCCGCGAGCGCCGCCTGCAAGTGCTCGGGCCGCACGAGCGGCGCGGCGCCCACGCAGTGAATCACGCGGCACGCGCCGATATAGGCGTCGAGCGGCACCGCGCCGATGGGCGCACCCGCTTCGTCATAGTGCAGCGGGGCGTCGGTGTGCGCGCCGGTGTGGGGCGAAAGCGTCACGCGCGCCACGTTGACCGGCGAGCCGGCTTCCATGCGCCAGACGCGCTCGACGCCAACGGGCGTGTCGCCGGGCCAGACGGGCGTTTCGGGGCGGATGGGCGGGGAAATGTCCCAGAGGTCGTTCATCGCGTTGACGAGGTTGTCTCAATGTTTTTCGAATGATAGGCAACTCGTCGCGAAATGTGCTTGCGAAAAAAACGCCGTACGCTACAGTTCTTGGCACATAATTTGATTCAATAGCGGAAAGGGGACCAAATATGAACGCTATCTCGCTTGATGCAACCGATTGCCGGATTCTCGCCGTACTTCAGAACGAGGGGCGCATCAGCAATCTCGATCTGGCCGAGCGTATTTCGCTGTCGCCTTCCGCGTGCCTGCGGCGGCTGCGCCTGCTGGAGGAGCAGGGCGTGGTCGAGCGCTATCGCGCGAGTCTGAACCGGGAGATTCTCGGCTTCGAAATGGAGGCTTTCGTGCAGGTTTCGATGCGCAACGACCAGGAGAGCTGGCACGAGCGCTTCGTCTCCGCGCTGCGCGACTGGCCCGAGGTGGTGGGCGCTTACGTGGTGACGGGCGAGACGCACTATCTGCTGCGCGTGCTCGCGCACAACCTCAAGCACTACTCGGACTTCGTGCTCAACAAGCTCTACAAGGCGCCGGGCGTGATGGACATCCGCTCGAACATCGTGCTCACGACGCTCAAGGTCGAGGCGGGGCTGCCGGTCGACCTGATCGCCCAACGCGGCGAGCCGAAGGTTTCTTAGCGCCGCTTCGGTTGCGTTGGTGCGCCTGGTTTGGTGCGCCTAAAGCGCGTCTAGAGCGGCTGCAGCTGATGAAACGTGCCGCCGTGGAAGACGAGCGGCGCGGCGCTACCCTGGTCGTCCGTGCCGGGTTCGCGAACGCCGCAGCGCTCCACCTCGCCGACGAAGATCACGTGATCGCCTTCGTCGTAGCGGCTGCGGTTATGGCACTCGAACCACGCGATGGCGCCGTCGAGCACGGGCATGCCGGAGTCGCCGGCCGCGTGCGAGACGCCTTCGAAGCGGTCGCCCTTCACGGTGGCGAAGCGCTTGCACAGGTCGAGCTGCGACGCGGCGAGCACATTCACCACATAATGGCTGTTGCTGCGGAACACCGGCATGGATGCCGATCGCGTGGCGAGACTCCACAGCACGAGCGGCGGCGTGAGCGAGACGGAGTTGAACGAACTCGCGGTGATGCCGATCAGCTGGCCGTCGGGCGCGCGCGTCGTGATGACCGTCACACCGGTGGCGAACTGGCTGAGCGCGCGGCGGAACGCGCCGTCGTCGAAATTGGGCGGGTTGGCGCGGCGGGTCATGAGCGCAGGCCCCGGGCATGGGGGCGCGTGTCCGGCGCGGGCTGGACGGGGCGGGCGGCGTGAGCGGCACCGGCGGCGCAAGCGGAAGTCGAGGTGAACGTCATGTGTAATTTCGGCGAATTGCCCCAATTTTAACGAAAAGCGGCGTGCGACGGCTCATCGGCCTGACTGCATGGGGTGAAGCCGGAAATCAGAGAGCATTTGTTTCCGCCTTCCGGCGCGAGTTCTGACAATTTCAGCGTAACCGACGCTGTGCTACGATGCACTAATCATGTAACACATCAGGTTAGTGCCATGAGTGATGCAACCTTTACTTTCCGGGTCGATGAGACCCTGAAAAACGAATTCTCAGCGGCGGCAAAGGCTCACGACCGCACTGGCGCACAGCTCCTGCGTGACTTCATGCGCGACTACATTAAGCAACAGCAGGACGCGGCGGAATATGACGCATGGCTGCGTGCCAAGGTCGAGCGGTCACGGGCATCGGCCAACGCCGGTAATCTGGTGCCGGCCGCCGAAGTCGAAGCCAGGTTTGCAGCGCGTCGAACCGCAACACGTCGCCGGCTTGAAGCATCGAAGTAATGGCGCTGTTCTGGACGCCGGAGGCGATACGCGATCGCGATGACATCTACGACTACATTGAGGCCGACAACCCGGCCGCAGCGTTGGACCTCGATGAGTTGTTCGAGGAAAAGGCGATGTTGCTGGTCGATCATCCGAACCTTGGTCGACGTGGCCGGGTTGCCGACACGCGTGAATTAGTCGCGCACCGGAATTACCTCTTGATCTACGACGTAAGCGGCGACCAGATCCGCGTGCTGAGCGTCGTACATGCGGCCCGCCAGTGGCCACCAGTTCAGGAGTAGATCGAATATTCACGCGGGCCCCGGAGCAGTGGGTAATTGGGGCAGCACGGCATACAAGGAGGGGGCAGCATGACTCAGACGATTGAAACCGCCACGCTCGGCGGCGGGTGTTTCTGGTGTCTGGAAGCGGTTTTTCTGCGTGTGGATGGCGTGGTGGCGGTGGAATCGGGCTACGCGGGCGGCCATGCCGGGAATCCTTCCTATGAACAGGTGTGCGATGGCGACACGGGCCACGCCGAAGTCGTGAAGGTGGATTTCGATCCGGCGAAGATCGGCTATCGCGAGATTCTGGACATCTTCTTCGCGATTCACGATCCGACCCAGTTGAACCGTCAGGGCAACGACGTCGGCACCCAGTACCGCTCGGTGATCTTCACGCACTCTGAGGCGCAGCGCGAGACGGCGCTGCAGGCCATTCGCGAGCTGAAGGCCGAGGGCGTGTACGACGGCGAGATCGTCACGCAGGTGCTGCCGCTCGACGGCAACTATTTTCCCGCCGAAGCGTATCACCAGAACTACTTCGCGCAGCACCCGAATCAGGGTTATTGCGCGTTCGTGGTGGCGCCCAAGGTGGCCAAGTTCCGCCAGAAGTTCGCGCACCGGCTCAAGGCCGACTGACGGAGCGCGTCAGGCGCCGTCGCCGCGCATGCGCAGCATTTCGTCGACGATGGCGCGCGCGAGCTTCGCGCAAGTCAGCGGCGCCGAGCCCTCGGCCTTGTTGTTGGTCGTGATCAGCACCGGTTGGCCCGCGATCGCATAGCGCGCGGCCAGTTCGGCGAGGGCGTCGCGCGTGTGCGGGTCTTCGTCGACGAGCTTGTCGAAGGGCTCGTAGCGCGCCTTCGCCTGTTCATACTTGAAGCCGCTGTGCAGGCTCCAGCGCACGATCAGCGGCCCCGCGGGCGCTTCGCCATCCATTAGCGCTAGCGCCGCCGCCTGGCGCAGCGGGTCGGGCATGCGGGCGTGCAACCCGACGCAGTAACGCACGCCCGCCGCGCGCAGCGCGCGCACGAAGCGCGGCGTGAGCAGGATGCCGTCGCGGATTTCGACCGCGTAGCAGGGGCCGTCGCTGGGGAACGCAGCGCTTGACGCTGCTTCGCCTGCTTCGGCGTCTGCCGGCGGTGCCGAAGCAGGCGCGGGCAGCGCCGGCAGCGCGGCGAGAAACGCCGAGAGTCGCTCGACGAACACGGCCGGATCGGCAAGCAGTTGATCGGGCAGCGGCGGAAACTGGAACACGAGCGCACCGGCTTTTGCGCCGAGCCCCGCGAGGCAAGGCTCGACAAATTCGCGCGCGGCGAGATCGGCGTTCAGGAAGCAGGGATTGGCGGAGACCGGCTCGCCGCGATCGCCGCGCACGCTCGCATCGGTGATCAGCGCGGGCGCCTTGACGATGAAGCGGAAGTGGTCCGGCACCTGCTGCGCGTAGCGCAGGTAATCGGTGACGGTGAGCGGCGCGTAGAACGAACGGTCGATGCTCACCGAGCGCAGAAGCGGATGCGCGCCATAGGCCGCGAGCCCGTCGCGCGCGAGCTTCGAATTGCTGTAGTCGTCGCCGTAGACGATGCCGCGCCAGCCCGGAAACGACCACGATGATGTGCCGAGGCATACGCCCGGCGGCAGTTCCGCGGCGAGGTCGAGCAGGTCCGGTGTTGGTTCGGCGGGCAGCACGCCTTTCGCGCGGCGGCGCGGGGCGGGCGAGTCGGCGGCGGGCGTCGATTTCGTCGATTTCGGCGATTTGGCTGGCTTTGCCGTAATCGTCTGGTGTGCGCTGTCGTGTACTTCTGTCGCGGATGCGTCGGCATCGGCGACCTCTCTGCGCGCGGCGCGCCCCGCAGATGGCTCAGGGGGCACGAAGCCGAACAGGTCCGTCTGGGGCTCGGGTGGCGAATTCTCGCGCGCGCTACGCGCAGTGCGGCGGCCGGTGGCGCCCCTTCGCGGTAAAGCTTGCGCCGGGTTGCGCCCAGTGCCGGAGCTGTCGTTCTCTAATGCCCCGAAAAGGCCGTCGTCGCGTTCGTTCATGCGTGTGAGTCGTGATGGCGAAGCGCATGGTCGATGCGCGCGCCGTCCGTAAATTCCGGCCAAGCGTCCGGCAACGTTCGGCGCAAATGCAGCAGCGCGGCCTCGCCATGCACAACGGCAACGCAGCGTTAAAGCGGCTTCTCGTACATATACCGGCGCGACCACGGCAGCGTATTCGCATTGCGGCCAGCCTTGCGGCAGACGATCTGGTAGATCGACACGTCGTCGTGCTTGAACGCGTAGGCGCAACCCGCCAGATAGACGCGCCAGATGCGGAACTTCTCGTCGTCGACGAGCTTTTTCGCTTCCTCGGCGTGCGCCTCGAAGTTCTCCGCCCAGATTCCGAGCGTGTGCGCATAGTGACGGCGCAGGCTCTCCACGTCAACCGCCTCGAGCCCGCCGCGCTGCGCCGCTTCGAGCGCGAGGCCGATGTGCGGCAGCTCGCCGTCGGGGAACACGTAGCGGTCGATGAACTCGCCGGCGCCCAGCGCCGCCTCGCCGCTCTCGGCATCGGTCGAAGTAATGCCGTGGTTCATGGCGATGCCGTCGTCGGCGAGCAGCTCGCGCACCTTCGTGAAATAACCGGGCAGGTTCTTGCGCCCGACATGCTCGAACATCCCCACGCTCGTGATGCGATCGAACTGGCCCTGAATGTCGCGATAGTCCTGCAGGCGGATCTCGATGCGATCGGCGAGGCCCGCGGCCTTCACGCGCTCGGTGGCGAGGTCGAACTGGTTTTGCGAGAGCGTCACGCCCACGCAGCGCGCGCCGAACTTCTGCGCGGCGCGCAGCACGAGCGCGCCCCAGCCGCAGCCGATGTCGAGCAGCGTCTGGTCCGGCCGCAGCTGGATTTTGGTGAGGATGTGGTCGATCTTCTTGATCTGCGCGGCGGCGAGGTCTTCGTCGCCGTTCTCGAAATAGGCGCACGAATAGACCATGTTCTCGTCGAGCCACAGCTTGTAGAACTCGTTCGAGACGTCGTAGTGGTACTGGATGGCTTTCTGGTCGGAGTTCTTCGAGTGCGTGAAGTAGCGGCGCACCCGCGCGAGCTTGCCCGCGTTCGTGATGGTGTTGCGCGCGAGCGAGTAGCCGATGTCGATGATGTCGGCGAGCTTGCCTTCGATGTCGATCTTGCCCTTCACGTAGGCCTCGCCGAGATTGTCGAGGCTCGGTTCGAGCAGCAGCGGCAGCGCCGCCGCGCTATTGACCTTTAGCGTGACCTGCGGGGCGGCGAACTGGCCGAAGTCGTACTGCTGGCCGCTCCAGAGCACGAGCCGCGCGGGCAGGTTGGCCTTCTGACGCACTTCGTCGACCCATTGAGCGAGTTTTTTCTCCCAGAACATGCGTTTCTCTCCCTGTCAGATGAACGATTGAAGCCCAAAGACAAAAGCGAATTGCAATGCGTGCCGTGATGCAAACTGACTGGCGCTGCGCTGCGCTGCGCTGCGCTGCGCTGCGCTGCGCTGCGCTGCGCCGCGGCGAAGCGCGGCGCGCGTGATGCAGGGGTGTTGCAGGGTGTTGCGGATCAGACCAGCGAAACTTTCGGGATGTGCCTCTGGATCAGGGCGCGAGCCGCTCGATGCGCCACGTTGCGCCGTCCCTGGTATAGCGGATACGGTCGTGCAGCCGCGACGGACGCCCTTGCCAGAATTCGATGGCGGCCGGCACGAGCCGGTAGCCGCCCCAATGCGGCGGACGCGGCGGCTGCTCGCCGTACTGCGCGCTAACTTCGCGCTCGCGCGCTTCGAGTTCGGCGCGGCTGCCGATCACGGCGCTTTGCTCCGAGACCCACGCGCCAATGCGCGAGCCGAGCGGGCGCGAGTGGAAATACGCATCGCTTTCCGCATCGCTGGTTTTTTCGACCCGGCCTTCGATGCGCACCTGGCGCTCGAGCTCGATCCAGTGAAACAGCAGCGCCGCGTGCGGATTCGCGGCAAGCTCGCGGCCCTTGCGGCTCTCGTAGTTGGTGAAGAAAACGAAGCCGCGCTCGTCCACGGCCTTGATCAGCAGGATGCGCGCGGCGGGGCGGCCGTCCTGGTCGACGGTTGCGACGGTCATCGCGTTGGGTTCGGGCAGCCTGGCGTCGAGCGCCTGGTTGAACCAGGTCTGGAATTGGCGGATCGGGTCGGGGTCGACGTCGGAGGTGTCGAGCGAACCGAGTGAGTAATTCTTGCGGAGGTTGGCGAGCGAGGTCATTTTTTATGCAAACGCTTCAATGCGGACAAGTATATAGAACACGGCGCGAACATTGCGCGAAGGCGGTGGCAAAGCGGTGGCCAATGGGCAGGGCGCGCGCGTTTGGTCGCGATCGGGCAAAATACCGGCTGCCTGGGACCGTGGCAGTGCGCGATCGGTCCGCTTTCGACCCGCTATCGCCATGTCCAGTACTCCGCTTTCCGCCACAGCCGGTTCGACCGGCCTCGCTGATCTTACCGCGCCCGCTTCAACCGATGTTGCCGACCGGGCGCGCCGCTTTGGCGGTGTGGCGCGGCTTTACGGCGCACCCGCGCTGGCGGCCTTCGAGCGCGCGCACGTTGCCGTGATCGGCATTGGCGGCGTGGGATCGTGGGTCGCGGAGGCGCTCGCGCGCAGCGCGATCGGCACGCTCACGCTCATCGATCTCGACAACGTCGCGGAGAGCAATACCAACCGCCAGATTCACGCGCTCGACGGCAATTACGGCAAGCCGAAGGTCGAGGCGATGGCCGAGCGCATCAAGCTCATCGATCCGGCCTGCGACTTGCGGCTCGTCGAGGATTTTGTCGATCCGTCGAACTTCGATGCGCTGCTTGGCGGCGGCTTCGATTTCGTCGTGGACGCCATCGACAGCGTGCGCACCAAGACCGCGCTGATCGCCTGGTGCGTCGAGCACCGCGTGCCGCTCATCACCGTGGGCGGGGCGGGCGGCCAGCTCGATCCCACGCGCATTCGCATCGACGATCTCGCGCTCACGATTCAGGATCCGCTGCTCTCGAAGGTGCGCGGGCAACTGCGCAAGCACCACGGCTTTCCGCGCGGCCCGAAGGCGCGCTTCAAGGTGAGCGCCGTGTATTCCGACGAGCCGCTCATCTACCCCGAAGCGGCGGTGTGCGATATCGACAACGAGGCCGAGCACGTGAGCACTTCGCCGGGCCACCACGGGCCCGTGGGCCTGAATTGCGCGGGTTTTGGTTCGAGTGTGTGCGTGACGGCGAGCTTCGGTTTTGCGGCGGCGGCGTATGTGCTGCGCGCGCTTGCGCATGGGGCGGCGGCGGGCTGACGCCGTCCTGACCGCGTATATCCGATTGCGTCGAAGCCGCGCCCAGCCTCGCCACACATTCCGACCCTGCGCATCAGTGATTTTGGTAATCACATTCGACGCGCTGTTTGCCGGTAATACGGCCACGCTGAGGCGCTTAATTGTCGTCCCCGAGCCTGGCTGGAATATCCATCTGTTGATGCAGGATGCGGATCACGTCGATCAGCGCCGGCGATTGCTTGAAAAACACGACATGCATTCCAACCAGCGCTTTCCTGTAGCCTTCCCGCACCTCTTCGGCAGACAGACTTGGCTGAGTGCTGTCGGCCAAACCGACAATGGTGCTTTCGATGCTCAGAATGTAACGCTCAGCCTGCGACTCTCCCCATCTGGCGACGGTGTAATCCCAGATCTCGTCAAGGTCGCGCTCGGCCGCCGGAGAGAGAACATACGCTCTCATGCGGCCTTGTTCCGCTTACCCGCGACGTACTTGCGAAAATCAAACGGTCGCGACGGCCCAGAATGCTCGCCTTCGATCAGTGCGTTGCGCAGCGCCTCCAGCCTCGCTTCCTCAGTCTCAAGCAAGCGTAAGCCGGCTCGGACAACGTCGCTGGCCGTGCTGTAACGGCCGCTGCGTACGCGGTCATCGACGAATTCCGAAAAATGCTCACCGAGCGTGAACGATGTGCTTTTGCTCATGACTCGCACCTCCTCTGCCAAGAATACCAATTTCTGGTATTCGATGCCAGACGTTGCCCGAACATGATCGCGGCACCGATGCGGCAAGGCAGCCCGAACCCTGTTCGGATCTGACCGAACAGCGTCGAACGTGCGACAACTGGCGTACCTGTAAGGCATTTTCGCGTCGGACGAACACGGGCAGCTTTCATCAACGCCATCCCGACACCGGCGGATATCGATGTCCAGACGTGCTCCCGCCTGTGGACCTTTGGATTTGCTCCGCAGTGCTCCTGCGTCGGGCAGATGGATGCCTGAATGTGCTGAATGCGTTTTCCCGCCTAACTACACGACTGTGGAAGTACGCGCCTGGCGAGGATGCTTCGCATGTGACGGCGTCGCCGGGTGGGCGGCCCTTCTCGAACGAACGCAAAACGTACAAACATCTGCCGGATGAGGTCATTGCCCGTATCGAGGACGTGGTGCGCGAGGCGTTCGCTACGGCTTTAGCGCCCTCGGATATTGACGGAGACGCCCGCTCGGGGAGCCGGAGCTAATTGTCCGGCGACCCTGCAACGATCTTAATTCGAGGATGGGGCGCAGTTTCTGGTCCGGGCTGAAGAAATTTCGGGCGGAACGACCGAATCTCAGGTCTTGGTCCTCGAATTCCCCAATTAGATAGGGTGCCGTACCGACAAGCACGCCCCGCTCCCTCATCAGTTCAACGTAGCGCTCAACTTGCGCCGCCATTCGCTCACGAGCTGCGGTTGATGCGAAGCGAGATCGAACACCGAGAGCATGGTCTTGCGGCCGATGTCCTCGCGGAACGCGCGGTCGCGCTTGACGATCTCGAGCAGGTGTTCGAGCGCGCCCGCGTACTTGCGCCGCGCGATCAGCGCGCTCGCGAGGTCGAAGCGCGCTTCGAGGTCCTCGGGATGCTCGGCCACGCGGGTTTCGAGCGCGTCGGTGGGCGGCAGGTCGGCGGCGGCGTCAAGCGCGTCGAGGCGCGTCTTGAGGGCGTTGAAGCGCGGGTCGATGCCCTGCGTGGTCTTGGGCGAGAGCAGCTCGACTTCCTTGTGCGCTTCGTCGGCGCGGTTATCGGCGAGCAGCAGCTCGATCAGGTCCATGCGCGCGTCTTCCATGCCCGGGTCGAACGCGAGCGCGGCTTGCAGCGCCTCGTAAGCATCCTCGCGGCGGCCTTCGGCGAGCGCCTGCTGGGCGGCCTGGCGCGCGGCAAGCGCTGAATCCGGAATCAGCCGGTCGAGGAATTCGCGCAGCTGGCCTTCGGACAGCACGCCGATGAACTGGTCGACCGCCTGCTGGTCGGCGAACGCCACCACGTGCGGAATGCTGCGCACCTGGAAGTGCGCGGCGAGCTCCTGGTTCTCGTCGACGTTGACCTTCACGAGCTTCCATTTGCCCGCGTATTCGGCTTCGAGTTTTTCGAGCAGCGGTCCGAGCGTCTTGCACGGGCCGCACCACGGCGCCCAGAAGTCGACCAGCACCGGCGCGAGCGCCGACGCTTCGATCACGTCCTTTTCAAAAGTGGCCAGGGTGGTATCCATTAGGTCCTCGTTGGGAAAAATCCATTACGCACGATGAGCGTAAAGATGAGGGCGGATCGGCGCGCTTCAATCCCGCGGTTTCTTTTCGGGCAGCGGAATCCATTCGGTTTCGCCGGGGACGTGCCCCATTTCCTGGCGCGTCCACGCGTCCTTGGCGGCCTCGATCTTCTCGCGCGAACTGGCGACGAAATTCCATTCGATGAAGCGCTCGCCCGCGAGCTTCTCGCCTCCGAGCAGCATCACGCGTGCCCCGCTGGTGCTCGCGAGCGTGACGGTTTCGCCCGGTTCCAGCACGGCCATCGTGTACTGCTCGAGCGGCGTGCCGTCGATCGACAGGTCGCCTTCGACGAGATAGACGCCGCGCTCCTCGTGCTCGGCGTCGAGCGCGATGGCGCTGCCCGGCGCGAAGTCGGCGGCCACGTAGAGCGTGCCGGAGAACGTTGCGACGGGCGAGGTCGCGCCGAACGCCGTGCCCGCGATCACGCGCATCGAGACGCCGTTGCGCTCGAGGTTCGGCAGCGTGTCGGCGGCGTGATGGAAGAACGACGGCTCGGTGTCCTCGTGCTCGAGCGGCAGCGCCACCCAGGTCTGGATGCCGTGCATGGTGAGGCCGGTCTGGCGCGCTTCGTCGGGTGTGCGCTCCGAATGGACGATGCCGCGCCCGGCCGTCATCCAGTTGACGTCGCCGGGGACGATCTTCTGCGCCGAGCCGATGCTGTCGCGATGCATGAGCGCGCCGTCGAACAGATAGGTAACGGTGGCGAGGCCGATATGCGGATGCGGGCGCACGTCGACACCGGCGCCGGGCGCGAGCGTGGCTGGCCCCATGTGATCGAAGAAGATGAACGGGCCGACGAGGCGCGCGGCCATCGCGGGCAGCACGCGGCGTACATAGAGATTGCCGATGTCGCGCTGATGGGGCTTGAGAACCGCTTTGATCGATGAGGACATGAACGCTTCCTTGATGGGTCGGACGGCACGAATAAAGGCACGGCGGAGGGCAGCGCGAGGGGTGCAGCGCGCGAGCAGGCGCTCATTCTAACGCCGGGCTCGCCGGTGCGCCGCGAGGTCCGCGAGCACGCGCGCGCGCAGGCCGGTAAACTCGCGGTTTCGACTGAACAATAGGCGGAGCCGGAGATGTCACCGAAGGACTTGCTGAGTGCGCTCGTGGTCGTACTCGCGTGGGGCGTGAATTTCGTGGTGATCAAGGTGGGACTGCATGGCGTGCCGCCGCTGCTGCTGGGCGCGCTGCGCTTCATGCTGGCGGCGTTTCCCGCGGTGCTGTTCGTCAAGCGCCCGAAATTGCCGCTGCGCTGGCTGCTCGCTTACGGCGCGACGATCTCGTTCGGCCAGTTCGTGTTTCTCTTCACGGCCATGTACGTGGGCATGCCCGCCGGGCTCGCCTCGGTCGTGCTGCAGGCGCAGGCGTTCTTCACGCTCGTGTTCGCGGCGATTTTCCTTGGCGAGCGCTTTCGCGCGCAGAACGTGTTCGGCCTGCTGATCGCGGCGTGCGGGCTGGCGGTGATCGGCCTGCAATCGTCTTCCGCGGCGGCGGGCTCGGGCGCGCAGGCGATGACCGTGGCCGGCTTCCTGCTCACGCTGTGCTCGGCCTGCATGTGGGCGCTCGGCAACATCGTCACGAAGAAGGCGGGGAAGGTGGATCTCGTCGGGCTCGTGGTGTGGGGGAGCCTGATTCCGCCGCTGCCGTTTCTCGCGCTTTCGTTCTTCGTCGAGGGGCCGCAGCGCATCGAGGCGGCGCTCGGGGGCATCGGCGTCGATTCGATCGGCGCTATCGTCTATCTCGCGTTCGTGGCCACGATACTCGGCTACAGCCTCTGGAGCCGGCTGCTCTCGAAGTATCCGGCAAGCCAGGTCGCGCCGTTTTCGCTGCTCGTGCCGATTGTCGGACTGGCGGCCGCGGCGCTGCTGCTCGGCGAGCGCCTTTCCGCCGTGCAGATCGGCGGCGCGGCGCTCGTGATGGCCGGGCTGGCCGTGAATGTGTTTGGCGGGAGGATCGGGGCGCGGCTCGCGGCGATGCTGGCCGTGCGCTCCTGAGCGGGATCGTGCGCCGCTCGCTTCAGAATTCGGAAGCGAGCGGCAATTCGATCGGTCTTACGTCATCCGGCTCTTCGCGAGCGGCGGATTCGCCGCGAAGTAGCGCATGATGCCCTTGAGGATGGCGTTCGCCATCTTGTCGCGATAGGCGTTGTCGTTGAGCTTCTGCTCTTCCTCGGGATTGCTGATGAAAGCCGTCTCCACGAGGATCGACGGAATGTCGGGCGCCTTGAGCACCGCGAAGCCCGCCTGCTCGACCGAGCCCTTGTGCAGCTTGTTGATCGAGCCGACCTCGTTGAGCACGAAGCCGCCGTAACGCAGCGAATCGCGAATCTGCGCCGTGGTCGACATGTCGAAGAGCGCCCGGTTCACGGACGCGTCCGCCGTCTTCACGTTGATCCCGCCGATCTGGTCCGACGAGTTCTCCTTGGTCGCCATCCAGCGCGCGGCCGCGCTCGACGCGCCGTGCTCGGAAAGCGCGAACACCGACGAGCCGCGCGCGTCCGGCGTGGTGAACGCGTCGGCGTGGATCGACACGAACAGATCGGCGCCCACGCGGCGCGCTTTCTGCACGCGCACGTTCAGCGGTACGAAGAAGTCGGCGTCGCGCGTCATCATCGCGCGCATGTTGGGCTGCGCGTCGATCTTCATGCGCAGCTTCTTCGCGATGTCGAGCGCGATGTGCTTTTCGTACGTGCCTGCGCCGCCGATTGCGCCGGGGTCCTCGCCGCCGTGGCCAGGGTCGATCGCCACCGTCAGGAGACGCGTGGTGCCGCCCTTGCTGGATTTCGGCGTGGTGAAACCGTAGTTGTCGTCGGCCGCTCCGTTGTCGTCATCCTGCGCGATGACGGGCGGCTTCGGCGCGGGCTTCGGGCGCGACAGGATCGTCGCGGGCGGCACGGCAGGCGGCACTGCGGGCGGCGCCGTCGGGCGCGGCGAGGACGGCGTTGCCGGCGTGCCAGCAGCGTTCGAGCCCGCATCGTTTTGCGCGTAGCGCTCGAAAAAGGCATCGCTGTTGTCGTGCACGGGCGGGCTGTTGGGGCCCGCGAGCGTGGAGGGCGGCGCGGGCGGCACCTGGTTGCCCATCGCTTCGTGCGAATCGAGCTGCTGCTGCTTGCGCTCGGTCTGCGCGAGCAGGTCCATGAGCGGATCGGGCGCGACCGCCGGATAGAGGTCGAACACGAGCCGGTACTTGTACGAACCCACGGGCTGCAGATTGAAGACCTGCGGCTTGACCGAGCCCTTGAGGTCGAACACCATGCGCACCACGTGCGGCTGATACTGGCCCACGCGCACGGCCTGGATCTGCGGATCGTTCGGCGTGATCTTGGAGACGAGATTCTTGAGCGCGTCGTCGAGGTCAAGGCCGTTCAAATCGACGACGAGCCGGTCGGGGCCTTGCAGCAATTGCTGCGAGTTCTGCAGCGGCTGATCCGACTCGATGGTGACGCGCGTGTAGTCGCGCGCGGGCCACACGCGCACGCCGATCACCGAAGCTGCCCACGCGAGACGCGGCGCGGCGACCGAGAGGCCGAGCATCAGCGTGGATGCGCCCGCTTTCAGAATCTGCCTGCGCCGCCAGTTGTGGGTGGCGGTGGCCGCGGATTCGATCGAGCGGAACGGTTTGATTAACATCTTTCTAGACATGCCTTTCCTGATGCGCTGTATGCGTACGCGGTGAGCACGCGGCCTTCACCGTACGGACCCGGTTCGAGATGGAACACGAGGTCCGGCACGCCGAGCAGGCCGCCGGCGCGTTGCGGCCATTCGACGAGACACACCGCCCCTTGCGCGAAATATTCGCGAAAGCCGGCGTCGGCCCATTCGGCCGGGTCGCTGAAACGATAGAGATCGAAGTGATAGAGCTGGAGTTCCCCGCTCGCGGTGGCCACCGTGTAGGGTTCGACGAGCGTATAGGTCGGGCTGCGCACGCGTCCGGCATGGCCGAGCGCGCGCAGCGCGGCGCGCACGAGCGAGGTCTTGCCCGCGCCCAGGTCGCCGAACAGCTGCACATGCAAACCGTTTTGGCCGGATTCTTGCGTGCGCTGACTTTCGAACGCGTGCGCGAAGCGCGCGCCGAACGCATCGGTGGCGGTTTCATCCGCGAGCTCGAAGCGGCGTTCGAGCAGAATGGGCGCGCCAGGCAGGCTCGCGTGGTCGTGTCCGGGCATGTCGGGTGTTCCGGGCATTCTCGTAAAATAGCGTAATGAATCCCTCGCATTCCCCTTCGAACCCGATGCACGACAGAACGCAGGAAACGCACGAAGTGCCCGATTCGGTCGATGAGCGCGTGCCGGTCGAGACGCCGGCGAATTCGCCCGCGCCGCTCGACGAAGCGGCGCTGGCCGCGCTCGCGGATCGCATCCGCGCATGGGGACGCGAGCTGGGGTTCGGTGCGATCGGCATCAGCGACACCGATCTATCTCATGCCGAGGCGGGCCTTGCTGCGTGGCTCGAAGCAGGCTGCCATGGCGAGATGGATTATATGGCCAAACATGGGATGAAACGCGCGCGGCCCGCAGAGCTTGTGGCCGGTACGCGACGCGTCATCACCGCGCGCATGGCCTATTTGCCCGCCGCAACGCTGGCCGACAAAGCGCTTTCGGATAGCTGGCGGCAGCACGAACGCGCGCGTCTGGGCGACCCGCACGCGGCCGTGGTGTCGATCTACGCGCGCGGCCGCGACTATCACAAGGTGCTGCGCGCGCGGCTGCAGCAACTGGCCGAGCGCATCGAGGCCGAGATCGGCGCGTTTGGCTTTCGCGTGTTCACCGATTCGGCGCCGGTGCTCGAAGTCGAGCTTGCGCAAAAGGCCGGCATCGGCTGGCGCGGCAAGCACACTTTGCTATTGCAGCGCGATGCGGGCTCGCTGTTCTTTCTCGGCGAAATCTACGTGGACGTGCCGTTGCCCACCGATGCGGAAAATACGCACGACGCGCGCGATCGCGTCTCGCAAGCGCCCGAGCAGCCCGGCGCGCATTGCGGCAGCTGCACGCGCTGCATCGGCGCATGCCCGACGGGGGCGATCGTCGGGCCGTACCGCGTCGACGCGAGGCGCTGCATTTCCTATCTGACGATCGAATTGAAGGGCAGCATTCCCCTGGAATTGCGCGAGCTGATCGGCAATCGTGTCTATGGCTGCGACGACTGCCAGCTCGTGTGCCCGTGGAACAAGTTCGCGCAAGCCGCGCCGGTTGCGGATTTCGATGTGCGCCACGGGCTCGACCGCGCGAGTCTCGTCGAGCTTTTCGGCTGGAGCGCCGAGCAGTTCGACGAGCGCATGCAGGGCAGCGCGATCCGCCGCATCGGCCACGAGGCGTGGCTGCGCAATATCGCCGTGGCGATGGGCAATGCGCTGCGCGCGCCGCGCGATAGCGAGGAAGGGCTGGATCGGCAGGAAGGCCGGGCGGCGATCGTGGCGGCGTTGCGCGCACGCGAGCACGATGCTTCCGCGCTCGTGCGCGAGCATGTGCAATGGGCGCTGGAAGCGGCTTAGACTGGCGCTTGCATTGGGCTTGCATGCGATCGAAGCAAGGAGAAGACGCGATGTTCAACGCAGTAATCGAAGCGCCGTTCGGCAAGGTCGGCATTCGCACCGGCGATGGCGCGGTGCGCGAGATCGTCTATCTGCCCGAATCCACGCGTGCGCTCGCGCCCAATTGCCCGCTCGCCGAGCGCGCGGTCGCGCAGATCACGCGCTATTTCGCGAGCGCGCAAGCGGACTTCGACTTGCCGCTCGCGCCGCTCGGCACCGCGTTTCAGCGCCGCGTGTGGGACGGCATTAGCGCGATCGGCGCGGGCGAGGTGCTCACTTACGGCACGCTTGCGAAGCGCATCGGCAGCATCAGCGCGCGCGCGGTGGGACAGGCGTGCGGCTCGAATCCTTTTCCGATCGTGATTCCGTGCCACCGCGTGGTGTCGGCGAGCGGCATCGGCGGCTTCGCGCATCATGGCGGCGACGGCTTCTTTCGCGACGTGAAGCGCTGGCTGCTCAACCATGAAGGCGTAACCACCCTATGACCACCGGCACGCAGGAAGCCGAAGCGCCCGCGCTTGCTCCAGCCTCCGCGCAGGCGCTTTGCGCGAGCCTGCTCGCCATCGACACCTTCTGCGACGCCATGTGGCTCGAGCATGGCCTCTCGCGCAATACGCTCGACGCCTACCGGCGCGATCTGCGTTTGTTTGCCGAGTGGCTCGCGCACGCGCGCTCGCATGGTCTCGACGCGGTGCGCGAGGACGATCTGCTCGCCTACAGCGCGCGCCGCAAGGACGACAAATCGACTTCGGCTAACCGGCGTCTTTCGGTATTCCGGCGCTACTACGGCTGGGCGCTGCGCGAGCGGCGCGTGAGCGTGGATCCGACCGTGCGCGTGCGCTCGGCGAAGCAGGCGCCGCGTTTTCCGTCGACGCTCACCGAGGCGCAGGTCGAAGCGCTCCTGAACGCGCCCGACGTGACCACGCCGCTCGGCCTGCGCGACCGCACGATGCTCGAACTGATGTACGCGAGCGGCCTGCGTGTGACCGAGCTCGTGACGCTCAAGACCGTCGAGGTGGGCCTGAACGAAGGCGTCGTGCGCGTGCTCGGCAAGGGCTCGAAGGAGCGCCTGATTCCGTTCGGAGAAGAGGCAGCGGCATGGATCACCCGTTATCTACGCGAGGCGCGGCCCGAGCTGCTTGGCGCGCGCCCGGCCGATGCGCTGTTTGTCACCGCGCGCGCCGAGGGCATGACGCGCCAGCAGTTCTGGAACATCATCAAGCGCCACGCGCTCAACGCGGGCGTGCACGCGCCGCTTTCGCCGCACACGCTGCGCCACGCGTTCGCCACGCATTTGCTCAATCACGGCGCGGACCTGCGCGTGGTGCAACTGCTGCTCGGCCATAGCGACATCTCCACGACGCAGATCTATACGCACGTCGCGCGCGAGCGCCTGCGGCAACTGCACGAGGCGCATCATCCGCGCGGGTAGGGTGCCGGGGAGCGGGCGCGCAACGGCACATGCAACGCCACCGCCGGACCCCGTTGCACATTAAAATGCGCGCCATGAGCAAATCGAAACACGTCTCCGAAACGCCCGCCACGCAGATGCTGCGCCGCGCGGGCGTCGCGTTCGGCGAGCATCCCTACGAGTACGTCGAGCATGGCGGCACGGGCGAATCCGCGCGCCAGCTCGGCGTGGACGAGCATCGCGTCGTCAAGACCCTCGTGATGGAGGACGAGCACGCGAAGCCGCTGATCGTCCTCATGCACGGCGACCGCAAGGTCTCCACCAAGAACCTCGCGCGGCAGATCGGCGCCAAGCGCGTCGAGCCCTGCAAGCCCGAAGTCGCGAATCGCCACTCGGGTTACCTCGTGGGCGGCACCTCGCCGTTCGGCACGAAGAAGACGATGCCCGTGTACGTCGAATCGAGCATTCTCGAACTCGACCAGATCTGGCTCAACGGCGGCAGGCGCGGCTATCTCGTGAGCCTCGCGCCCGCGGCGCTCACGACGTTGTTGGGCGCCAAGCCGGTCCAGTGCGCGAGCGTTGAATAAGGCCAGAGCCAATGCCTGGACGCGCGCAGTACGCGCGCCGCTTTCCCTGATTGCCCTGGGGTGGCGGCAAGAGCCGCCCGCGCTTCGGTAGAATGAGCGTCTTCGCGCGCGCAACCCTGTTTATCCGCACCGGGTCGCCGCGCTTTGTTTTTCTTCCTTCGGGTTTCGTGCATGTACAACCTGTTTGTTGCCGTTGCTGCCTATCTGATCGGCTCGATTTCGTTTGCCGTGGTCGTGAGCGCCGTCATGGGCCTCGACGACCCGCGCTCCTATGGCTCCGGCAACCCGGGCGCGACCAACGTGCTGCGCAGCGGCAACAAGAAGGCCGCCATCCTCACGCTGATCGGCGACGCGTTCAAGGGCTGGCTCGCGGTCTGGCTCACGATGCGCTTCGGGCCGCGTTTCGGTCTGGGCGAGACGGCCGTCGCCGTGTCGGTCATTGCCGTGTTCCTCGGCCACCTTTATCCGGTGTTCTTCCGCTTCCAGGGCGGCAAGGGCGTGGCGACCGCAGCCGGCGTGCTGCTCGCCGTGAGCCCGGTGCTGGGCGGCGCCACGCTGCTCACCTGGCTGATCGTCGCGTTCTTCACGCGCTACTCGTCGCTGGCGGCGCTCGCGGCCGCCGTGTTCGCACCGTTCTTTTGCGTGCTCATGTTCGGCGCGCACGTGATGGCGCTCGCGATTCTCGCGATGAGCGTGCTGCTGTTCTGGCGCCATCGGACCAATATCTCGAAGCTCGTGAGCGGCACTGAAAGCCGTATCGGCGACAAGAAGAAAGCCGCTGCAAGCAAATAAGTCGGGGAGGGGCCGCCTTTTGGTGCTCGCGCCCCGATAAACCGGACTCAAGTCTTGGGCGCCGGACGCCGTAAACGCGTGGATCATCGTTTTTTGCCGCAGGTATCGCAGATCGATACCGCAGCTCGATTCACTCATCTACACGGCGCCTTTCGTTCTATGTTCACCACCATTCGGGCGCGCATCGTCGCGCTATGCGTCGTTATCGTCGTCGTTGCGCTGGCGGCCAACACGGCTCTCGACTACATCGTTGCCAACTCGCACAACCAGGATTCGATCGACGCCACGCTCACGGCCGTCGAGGACAGCCACGCCCAGGGTATCGGCGAATGGGTCGCGAGCCATGCGCACATGATCGATTCGCTGCAGGACGCGGCGCTGCAACCCGATCCCGTGCCCATGCTCAAGCAGGTCGCCGCGGCCGGCGGCTTCCTGGACGTCTATGTGGGCTACCCCGACAAGAGCGCGAAGTTCGCAGACAACGCCGGCATTCCCGCCGATTACGATCCGACCGGCCGGCCCTGGTACCAGCAGGCGGTAGCGGCGGGCAAGGGCGTGGTGACCGCGCCATACGTGGATGCGGCCACGGGCAAGCTCGTGGTGTCGTTCGCGCAGCCCGTGATCCGCGAGGGCGCCGTGAAGGCCGTGGTTTCCGGCGACGTCGTCATGGACGGCGTGATCGCCAACGTGCGCTCGATTCGTCCGACGCCCGCGAGCTTCGGCATGCTGATCGATAGCGCAGGCCAGATCGTCGCGCACAACGACCCGAAGCTCACGCTCAAGCCCGTTACCGAAATCGCGCCCGCGCTCACGGGCGACAAGCTGGCCGCGCTGTTCGCGGCTCGCGTGCCGCTGGTGGTCGAAGCAGGCGGCGACGCCCGGTTGATGCGCGCGCAGCCGATCGCGGGCACGGACTGGCGCGTGGTGGTTGCGCTCGACCGCGCCGAAGCCACGGCCGGCATGCGCTCGCTTCTCACGGCCTCGCTCGCCGCGCTGGTGGTGATCGCGGTGGCGGCGGCGCTGGTGGTCGGTGCGGTGACGGCGGTGTCGTTCCAGCGCCTCTCGCGCGTGCGCGATGCGATGGACGCCATCGGCAAGGGCGAGGGCGATCTCACGCAGCGCCTGCCCGCGGCGGGCAACGACGAAGTCGCGCAGATCGCGCGCGCGTTCAACGCGTTCATGGACAAGCTGCGCGACGTGATGCGCCAGATCCGCGACGCGAGCGAATCGGTGCGCACCGCGAGCGACGAGATCGCCGCAGGCAACGTCGATCTCTCGGGCCGCACCGAGTCTGCGGCGGCGAGCCTCCAGCAAACGGCGGCCTCGATGGAGCAGATCACGGCGACGGTGGCGCAGTCCGCCAACGCGGCGCAGCAGGCGGACGTGACGGCGTCGTCGGCCTCGGCGGTGGCCTCGCGCGGCGGCGCGGTGATTTCGGACGTGGTCGACACGATGGGCGCGATCGAGCACGCCTCGGTGAAGATCGCCGACATCATCGGCGTGATCGACGGCATTGCTTTTCAGACCAACATTCTCGCGTTGAACGCGGCGGTGGAGGCCGCGCGCGCCGGTGAGCAGGGGCGCGGCTTCGCGGTCGTGGCGGGCGAGGTGCGCAGCCTCGCGCAGCGCAGCGCGCAGGCTGCGCGCGAGATCAAGGGGTTGATCGAGTCGACGGTGGCTAGCGTGAATTCGGGCTCGCAACTCGTGCGCCGCGCTGGCGAGACGATGGACGAGATCGTCGCGAACGTATCGAACGTGACCACCATCATTTCCGAAGTGACCCAGGCGGCCGGCGAGCAGACGCGCGGCATCCAGGAAGTGAACCGCGCGGTGAGCCAGCTTGACGAGATGGTTCAGCAGAATGCGGCGCTCGTCGAGCAGTCGACGGCCGCTGCCGCCGCGCTGCGCGGGCAGGCCGCGAACCTCGCGCAGACGGTGGGGCAGTTCAGGCTCGATTGAGCACGCCGCCAAAATCGCGGGAGGCGTGCGGGAGAACGGCAGGAAAGGGACGGCGCTACGGCGCCGTTTTTTTTCGCCGGCGCGTTGACGCTAGCCGCGCGCCGCTAGCCGCGCGCCGCTAGCCGCGCGCCCGGTCTCGCCATTGGCTTCGAGCGTGCCTATGCCGATTGGCCGAGGTTACTCGCGAAGCTATGCCCCTTATGCTTGCTCAGGTCATTGCGTGTCGACCCGGAATTGGATGTCGGCTCGAATCCAGCACACGATTGATCTGGTGCAAACGATTACGTGTCCCGCGCGTTCGCGGGGCATTTCGGAAACCCAACGTTAGGTTATTATCGGAGCCATGCCCACAGTCCTTCGCGTACCCGGCGCCCGCGTGGTTATCTTTCCCAACGACCATTCGCCCGCGCATGTTCATCTCGTGAGTCCGCAGGGCTCGTGTGTCTTCAATCTCAACTGCCCAGCGGGCCCGCTGGCGTTGCGTGAGCGCTTCGTGCTCGCGCATTACGAGGTCGCGCGACTTGCCGGCGCGATCGAACCGGAAATCGGGCGCCTGTGCAGGGAATGGCAAAGGATCGCAGCATGGAGAATGCAAACATGGTCGACATCAACCACGAGCAGTTCGAAGCCGCGACCCGGGCGGCACAGGAAAGTCCGGTCGCGGTTGCCGCGCGGTACAGCCGCACGCATCGCAAGCTCGAGGTCGCGTTCGCGAACGGCGTGAGCATTGCGGTGCCCATCGGGCTCATTCAGGACTTCCAGATGCTCGAAACGCCGCCCACGGCCGCGCAGCTTGCGGAGGTCGAGATTTGGGGCGGCGGGCAGTCGGTCTACTTTCCCCGGCTCGATCTGCTGGTCTGGGCGCCGGGGTTGTTGCAAGGCGTCTATGGGTCGAAGGCGTGGATGCGCGAGCTCGCGCGCGGCATGGGTTCCGTCACCTCGCCGGCCAAGGCCGCCGCGGCCCGTGCGAACGGGCGCAAGGGCGGGCGGCCGCGCAAGAAGCCGCCCGCCTTGTGCGCGCAGGAAACCTGACAGGAGTGGTGCGGATGCGCCCGTCGAACCCAAACGCGCGCTCGAAGGAATCGGAGGCAGCCGTGGGTGAAAAGATGCAGAAACGGACGCAAAAACGGCCGCAAAAACGCGGCCAGGCGCGACGAATCAGTCGCGGAAGTTATTGAAGTCGAGCGGGGTATCGGTCACGTCCTTGCGCAGCATGGCAATCACGCTTTGCAGATCGTCGCGCTTGGTGCCGGCTACGCGCACGGCGTCGCCCTGGATGCTGGCTTGAACCTTGATCTTGCTGTCCTTGACGAGCTTGACGATTTTCTTCGCGAGGTCGCCCGAGACACCCCTCTTCACGGTGATAACCTGCTTGACCTTGTCTCCGCCGATCTTCTCAATCTTGCCGTAGTCGAGGAAGCGCACGTCCACGTTGCGCTTGGCCATTTTCGACACCAGCACGTCCTTGACCTGGCCGAGCTTGAAATCGTCGTCGGCGAACGCGGTCAGTTCGCGTTCCTTTTGCTCGACGCGCGCATCCGAGCCCTTGAAGTCGAAGCGCGTGGAGATCTCCTTGTTGGATTGCTCGACGGCGTTCTTTACTTCGATCATGTTGGCTTCGCTGACGACGTCAAACGATGGCATTGCTTTCTCCCAAAAGTGCGAGTGGTGCGCGAGCGGCGCGTATTGTGCGGCTCGCGGGCCGCAGCGGGGCTCGCCGGTGCGGCGCCCTGTACTCGCTATAATCACGGACCGACGCCATTTTACCGGCGCCGCCGCGTTTGCCCAAGGCTGCGCGGCGTTGCGTGCCGGGGACCTCGCAGCCCGCGTGCCTGCGCTTCGCGTCGCGCGGGTTTCAGCGGGTTTGAGCGGGTTTGAGTTTTCCGGTTTGCGTCGTTTTTGCCTCGTTCGTTTTCACCGCCCGTTCTTTCGGCTCCGTCTCCGATCTTTTCGTGTCACATCCGTCCTCGATGCCTGCTTCTGCCACGTCCGCCGTTTCGTCCCCTGTGTGGTTCGCCGCCGGCTACCCGCTGCGTGAGCACAACACCTTCGGTTTTGACGTGCGCGCGCGCTTCGCCTGCCGTATCGAGAGCGAGGCCGATATGGCCGACGCTTTGCGCGATCCGCGCGCCCAGGGCCTGCGCACGCTGGTGCTGGGCGGCGGCAGCAACGTCGTGCTCACGCGCGACTTCGACGGCCTCGTGCTGCTCGTCGCGCTGGCGGGCAAGCGCGTGACGCGCGAGGATGGCGACGCCTGGTACGTCGAAGCCGGCGCCGGGGAGAACTGGCACGACTTCGTGGCGTGGACGCTCGAAGCGGGCATGCCGGGCCTCGAAAACCTCGCGCTGATTCCGGGCACCGTGGGCGCGGCGCCGATTCAGAACATCGGCGCGTATGGACTGGAAATGGCCGAGCGCTGCGCGAGCGTGCGCGCGATCGAGATCGAGTCGGGCACGCCGTACGAGTTCGATTCCGCCGATTGCCGCTTCGGCTATCGCGACAGCTTTTTCAAGCAGGAAGGGCGCGACCGTTTCCTGATTACCTCGGTGACCTTCCGTTTGCCGAAGGCGTGGCGGCCCAACGCCGGTTACGCCGACCTTGCGCGCGAGCTTGCGCAGCGCGGGCTGTCCGAGGCGCGGTGCGCGCGCGACGTATTCGACGCCGTGGTCGCGGTGCGCCGTGCGAAGCTGCCCGATCCGCTCACGCTCGGCAATGCAGGTAGTTTTTTCAAGAATCCGGTGATCGACGCGCAGCAGTTCGACTCGCTCGTCGTGCGCGAGCCGCGCATCGTCTCGTATCCGCAGTCGGATGGCCGCGTGAAGCTCGCCGCGGGCTGGCTGATCGATCAATGCGGCTGGAAAGGCCGCACGCTGCGCGCAGCGGCCGTGCATGAGCGGCAGGCGCTCGTGCTCGTGAATCTCGGCGGCGCCACCGGCAGCGATATCCTCGAACTGGCCCAGGCGATCCGCAGTGACGTGTTCGAGCGCTTCGGCGTGGAGCTGGAGCAAGAACCCGTCAGCCTTTAGGTCCCCGCAGCCCTCTCCGTATCCGCCCTGCGCCGCACTACGCCGCACTACGCCGCACTACGCCGCACTACGCCGCACTACGCCGCGCTGTGCTGCGTGGCGAACACGGGCCCTTGCACGAAGCGCACGTCGTACTGCTGCAACTGCTCGAACTGTGGGGCGTCCACCACGCGATTGAAGATCAGCGGAATGCGCAGCCGCGCCGCGTAGCTCACCAGCGGCTTGACCATCGAATCGCGCAGCGCCGCGCTCGCATCCATCTTCAGGAAGTCGAGCCGCGCCATGTCCGACACGGACAGAATCTGCCCCGCGTTGGGCAAATTGCCCGCCACCTTGAACCCATAGCGCTGATAGCTCTTCGTCAGATAGCCGACAAAAGTCCGGTGCGCGACCGCCGCCGCCGGCAATTCAATCACCACACGCCCCGGGTTCAGCCCGAACGAAACCAGCACATTCGAAAAGTGCCGCCCGTGATCGTACTTCACGCTCTTGAGCAGTCGCTCGTGCACGCGCAGAAATAGCAGCCCATGCTGCTGCGAGCCGAGAAAGTTGATGGCGTGGAGCGCGCGCACGCAGCGGTCGAGCGCGACGAGCTCGGGGTCGTCGACCGTGGCGGCGAACGGATCGAAGGGTTCGGTTTTGCCGTCCACCTCGCGCAGCGTCACCGCCTGGAAGCCGAGTTCGTCGCCGAAGCGCGAAGCCAATGTGAGATCCGCCGTGAGCGATTGCGCGCCGCCGTGCACGCTGATGTCGTAGATCGGCTCGTAGGCGCTCAAAATCTCCACGCCATTGCGGTGCGCGACGGCCTGGGCGTGACGCGTGCCGGTGCCCATCGCGAGGTGCTCGCCGAGAAATGGGTGGTTGGCTGCACGGGCGACGAGCTCGGGAATGGTTGGGGCGATCATGACGCGATGAATGTGGCGTAACGGGGAATGCGCGGGCGGCCCGCGCCGATTGGTTTTATCGCGACAACAGGGCCGCATGGCTTGATGGTAGCAGCCCCGGGCGCTTCGGCATGCACCGATTAGTGATAACGATATCCATGCCAGGGCGCAATTCCGAAGCCCGCCGGGGAATATCAGGGTTTACATGTAATTTCACTAATCATAATCCGTTTTACTATTCGTAAATCTCGCGGCGAGTTTCGCCGGTAAAACGTGGAGAGACAGTGATGAACGCACCCTTGCGGGACTTAACCCAGGCGGGAGTAGAGAAAAGCGGATCGGACGCGGCAACCGTCCGCTACATGAGCGGCTTTGGCAATGAGTTCGCCACCGAGGCGCTGCCCGGGGCCTTGCCCGAAGGCCAGAATTCGCCGCAGCGCTGCGCCTATGGCCTCTATGCCGAGCAGCTTTCGGGCACGGCCTTTACCGCGCCGCGCGCACACAATCGCCGCACGTGGCTCTATCGCATCCGGCCCGGCGCGGTGCATCAGCCGTTCACGCCGCTTGCGGCGCGCGCGAGCGGCGTTGGCGTCGAAGGCGACAAAGGCCGCGCGCCGCGCCTCGTCGCCGATTTCGGTGCTGTGCCGCCCACGCCGCCGAACCAGTTGCGCTGGGATCCGCTGCCGATGCCCACGGAGCCGACCGATTTCATCGAAGGCTGGGTGACGATGGCCGGCAACGGCTCGGCCGCCTCGATGAGCGGCTGCGCGATTCATCTGTACGCGGCAAACCGCCCGATGACCGGCCGCTTCTTCTACAACACCGACGGCGAGCTGCTGATCGTCCCGCAGCAGGGGCGCCTCGCCATCCGCACGGAGATGGGCCGCCTCGACGTCGAGCCGTTCGAGATCGCGGTGATTCCGCGCGGCGTGCGCTTCACGGTCGAGTTGCCCGACTTCGAGGCGCGCGGCTATATCTGCGAAAACTTCGGCGCGCTGCTGCGTCTGCCCGACCTGGGCGTGATCGGTTCGAACGGCCTGGCGAATCCGCGCGACTTCCTCACGCCGCGCGCGGCCTATGAAGACCGCGAAGGGCAGTTCGAGCTGGTGACGAAACTGAATGGCGAGCTCTGGCGCGCCGACATCGGCCATTCGCCGCTCGACGTGGTCGCCTGGCACGGCAACTACGCGCCGTACAAGTACGACTTGCGCCGCTACAACACCATCGGCTCGATCAGCTTCGACCATCCGGATCCGTCGATTTTCCTCGTGTTGCAGTCGCCGACCGACACCCCGGGCGTCGACGCGATCGACTTCGTGATCTTCCCGCCGCGCTGGCTCGCGGCCGAGAACACCTTCCGTCCGCCCTGGTACCACCGCAACGTCGCGAGCGAATTCATGGGCCTCGTGCACGGGGTGTACGACGCGAAGGCCGAGGGCTTCGTGCCGGGCGGCGCGAGCCTGCACAACTGCATGACAGGCCACGGCCCCGACGCCGAGACCTTCGAGAAGGCTTCGAGCATCGATACGACCAAACCGAACAAGGTCGCCGACACGATGGCGTTCATGTTCGAGACCCGCACGCTGATTCGCCCGACGCGCTTCGCGCTCGAAACGGCGCAACTGCAGGCGCATTACTACGAGTGCTGGCAAGGCCTCAAGAAAAACTTCAATCCGGAGCAGCAATGAGCAACCCCAGCAACCCCATTCCCGCCGATCTGCAGGCAACGCTCGATCCGCAGCGCAAGAGCTGGGTCGAAAGCGCCAACGATGCCGCCTGTGATTTCCCGATCCAGAACCTGCCATTCGGCGTGTTCAGCACGGCAAGCCAGGAGCGCGCGCGCGTGGGCGTGGCGATCGGCGACTCGGTCGTGGACCT
Source organism: Paraburkholderia sacchari (assembly GCF_000785435.2). Classification (GTDB taxonomy): domain Bacteria; phylum Pseudomonadota; class Gammaproteobacteria; order Burkholderiales; family Burkholderiaceae; genus Paraburkholderia; species Paraburkholderia sacchari. Next base: position 823,718 of record NZ_JTDB02000002.1, read on the forward strand.
CGCAGTGCTGCACGAGGCCGGATTGCTGCGCGTGCCGGCCGGATCCTCGGGGGCCGAGAACGTCTTCGCGCGTGCCGCGCTGAACGATTTCATTGCGCTCGGCCGCGATGCGTGGCGCAGCGTGCGCGTGCAGCTTTCGTCGCTGCTTGCGCGCGACACGACGAGCGGCGTCACGTTGCGCGACGATGCGGGTCTGCGCCAGCGCGCGTTCGTGAAGCTCGCCGATGCGAAGCTGCATCTGCCCGTGGAGATTCCCGGCTATACGGACTTCTATTCGTCGAAGGAGCACGCGACGAATGTGGGATCGATGTTTCGCGATCCGAAGAATGCGCTGCTGCCGAACTGGTCCGAGATGCCGATCGGCTATAACGGGCGCGCTTCGTCGGTGGTGGTGAGCGGCACGCCGGTGCGCCGCCCCAATGGCCAGCTGAAGCTGCCCGATCAGGAGCGTCCGGTGTTCGGCGCGTGCCGCAAGCTCGACATCGAACTGGAGACGGGCTTCATCGTCGGGCGCGGCAATGCGCTGGGTGAGCCGATCGCGTGCGAGGACGCCGAGGCGCATATCTTCGGCATGGTGCTGCTCAACGACTGGAGCGCGCGCGATATCCAGCAGTGGGAGTACGTGCCGCTCGGGCCGTTCAATTCGAAGGGCTTTGCCACCACGATCTCGCCGTGGGTCGTGACGCTCGATGCGCTGGAGCCGTTTCGCGTCGCGCAGCCGGCGCAGGAGCCGCGGCCGCTCGACTATCTGCGTCACGCGGGCGACCATGCGTTCGACATTGCGCTCGAAGTGCTGCTGCGCCCCGAAGCGGCAGGCGAGGCCACCTCGATTTCGCGCACGAATTTCCGCCACATGTACTGGACGATGGCGCAGCAGCTCGCGCATCACACGGTGGCCGGGTGCAACACGCGCGTGGGCGATTTGATGGGATCGGGCACGATCTCGGGTCCCACGCCCGACTCGTTCGGCAGCCTGCTCGAACTCACGTGGAACGGCAAGAATCCGCTTGAATTGAAGGGCGGCGGCACGCGCGCCTTCATCGAAGACGGCGACGAACTCACGCTCGCGGGCTGGTGCCAGGGCGACGGTTATCGCGTGGGGTTCGGCGAGTGTGTCGGCAAGATTTTGCCGGCGTTGAAGTCATGAGGTAAGCGCGCCGACGCCGGGTTGGCGTTGGCACCGGCTTATCAAGCCTTCGCGCGCACGATCCCGCGCGCGCGTTCCCAGCGCAGCGTTCCGAGCAACACCAGCGCGCACGCGAACAGCACCCACAGCATGGCGTCCTGGCCCGCGTGCTCCATCAGCGCGCCGGTGACGATCGGTCCGCCGAAGCTCGCCGCACTCCACGAGGCGCTCACGAGCGCGCTTGCCGATACGAGCGCCACGCCCTCGAAGCGCTCGCCGCACGCCACGATGGCGAGCGTATAGATCGACCCCGCCGCCGCGCCCAGCACGAACAGCAGCGGCCAGCGCAGCCACGGCGTCGCGACGGCCAATGGCAGCAACGGCAAGAGCACCGCCACGAGCACGCCCATCAGCGCGTGCACGCGTTCGCGGCCGAGCCGGTCGGCGAGCCAGCCGATGGGGAACTGCATGGTGGTGTCGCCGAGCAGCACGACCGAGGCGAATAGCACCGCCGTTTCGCTGTCGATGCCGTGGCCCATCGCGAAGAGCGGCAAGAGCGAGAGCGCGAGCGTGTCGAAGAGCGCGAAGAACCCCGTGGCGACGACGAGCGCGGGCATCTTCGGCAGGATATGGCGCCAGCTGCCGTGCGGTTCGTGCAGGTCGGTGGTCTGCGCGGTCGTGCGGATGGCAGCGAGCGTCGGCAGTGCGACGAGGAAGATCGCGCCGCAGATCGCGAAGCGCCACGCCGTGAATCCTGCGATCTGGCTCACCAGCACCGGGCCGGACATCTGAAACAGCGTGAAGGTGGTCGCGTAGATGCCGACCACGCGGCCGCGATTGGTGTCGTCGGCGAGTTCGTTGACCCATGCTTCGCTGATGGTGAAGAGCAGCATCAGCGCCGCGCCGCAGACCATGCGCAAGAGCGCCCAGAGCCACAGGTTTGCGTTGAACTGCATGAGCGCGGTGGCGACGGCGGCGGCAAGCACCGAACCCACGATCACCTGGCGCGAGCCGAAGCGCGTGGAGATCCACGCCGTGGCCGGCACCACGAGCAGCCCGCCGAACGCTTGCGCGGCGGTCAGCAAACCGACGATGGCGGTGCCGTAGCCGGCATCGGTGAGGGCGAGGGCGGTGAGCGGCAGGGTCGCGCCGGAACCAAGGCCGACCACGGCCACGCTCAGGATCAGTGCGAGGAAGTCGCGGGTGAAGATGGTTTTCATCGGGCGAGATCCTACTACGGGTGAGAGCGCCGCGTCGCGAGCGTTCCGTGCGGCTTGCGTTCGTCTTACGTAACAGCGTCCTGCTGCGGGTGACCTTGACGATTTCTTCAGGTTGCGTCCATGGTGCACCCCGCTGGCGGGCCGCACCATTGGCCTACGATCCAGTGCGCGTTATCTGGTGCAATGCCCGTTCTTCAGCTTGGCGGGGGGACTACTGGTTTCGTCCGCGTTGCGCATGGCGGGTGGGGTGCATGCGCTGTTCTCCTGGAGCGATGACATGAACACGCTGAACACAGTACGCATCGCAGTGGCCTGCTCGGCCGCTTTCTTCGCAGGAATCGCGCTTGCCGATACGTCGTCCGATCCGTCACAGGGCGCGCCGTCGGCTTCGCAGGACGTGGGCGGCATGCCCATGACCAATAGCGCCGCGGGGGCGCCGCTATCGATGTCGCATGCGCAGGTGTATCAGGATCTGGAACGCTCGATCAAGTCGGGTGAGCGCGACCGTCTGAACAACGATCTGTATCACGGCAATTGAGACGAGAACAGAGACCTCAAGCGAAATCCTGGCCGAAGTGGCCGACAGACGAACAACGACAAAGGGTGCCTGACAAGGCACCCTTTGTGTGTCTGTGAGGACCACTTACGATTGAGGCTTTCGCGCGGTTCAGTGCGTGATGCCGTCGCCGATGTGCTGTTCGATGCGCCGCATGCGTCCGCTTGCGCGATACGGCTGGAACCACGGATTCATGCGCAGCTCGCACAGGCGCGAGCTGCGCTCGGCGAGCGCCGCGTCAAGCCACTGGAACATCTCGTTGGGCTGCGCGAGCCGCGCATAGGCCTCGGCAATCAGCAAGGGCGAAGTGTACTGCCTGCGCCGCCGCGCGAGCAGGTCGTCCAGATACCAGTGCAGCACCGCGTCGTAGCCGCCCGTTTCCCAATGCATGCGGATGGCCGCCGAGCGTGCGGGCAGATTGCAGCAATCGAGCGCTTCCGCGGTGGCGTCCACGGCCTGCGCAAAGAGCTTCTTCACTTCGAACGCGGTTGCCAGCACCTGGTACACGAGCGGCGAATGTTCCATGTGTCCCGGTGAGAGATATTCACTCACGACTTGCGCGTGCTGGCCTGCGAGGACCATGCTGAACGCGCGCGAGCCCTGGAACGCGTGCGGATCGATTTTTTCGGCGCGCGCCATCGCGGCCTGGCCTTCGGCATGGCGGCCCGCTGCGAGCAGCAGCCGCGCGTAGAGCCGGTGCGCTTCCGGGTAGCTCGGATTGCGCCGCAGCGCTTCCTTGAAGCCGGCCTCGGCGCGCGGCCAGTCCCAGTCGAAGAAGTAGCGCACCGCGGCTAGCGCGTGATGGGCTTCGGGCAGATCGGGGTCGAGTTCGAGCGCGCTTTGCGCAAGGGCGCGGGCGATCGGCCAGCCGTCGTCGGGTGCGAACAGGCCGTGCACGACCGACGCCCCGTAGTAGTTCGAGAGCCCGGCGTATCCGAGCGCGTAGTTCGGGTCGTGCTCGAGCGCCGCTTCGAAATAGGCGCGGCTGCGCGCGAAGTCTTCACCGTCGATGCCGTGCTGGGCGCAGAACCCTGCATCGAAATGCACGCGCCGGTACCAGAAGTAACGCCCGCGCACATAGGCGTCGTGCGCCGCGGGGTCGACCGGCAGCCGCCGCGCGAGCAGCGAGCGCTGCTGTTCGGAGAGCTTGGAGGCGAGTTCCTGCGCAAGCGCCGCGGCGGCCTCCTTGAGGAGGTCGAGCGCGCCTTGCGAAACCGGTTCGTGCGCGCGGCTCCAGATCTGCACTTCGTCGGCGCAGCGAATCAGGCGCGTGAGAATGCGCACTTTGTGCCCTTCGCGCGAGAACGAGCCTTCGAGCACATAGTCGAGCTTGAGCTCGCGCGCGATCTCGCCGATGCTCTTGGCCGTGTCGCGATAGCGCGCAGCCGTCGTGCGCGCGATCATGCGCAGACGGTCCGCGCCGAGCGCGCCGAGCGTGGCCGAGATTTCGTCGGCGAGCGCGCTGCACAGCGACTCTTCCTTGCCGTCGCCCGTGAGGTTTGCAAACGGCAGCACCAGCACGCGCACGGCGTTGTGCGCGACGCTGGGCTCCGTGGCGGCGGCCGGGTTCGGGAAGCTGGCGCCGTCGAGCCGGTAGCCCTTGCCTTTCACCGTGACGAGATGGCGCGGCTGCGCCGGATCGTCTGCGAGTGCGATGCGGATCTTGCGGATCGCGGTGTTGATGCCGTTCTCGGTGTCGCGCCAGGGATTGCCGTGCCATAGCCGCTCGACGATGTCCGCGCGCGAGATCAACTCGCCGTGGCGCGATGCGAGCAGGATCAGGAGATCCATCGGCAGCCGCTCCAGCCGCACCGCTTCGCCCGCGCGGCGAAGCTGGTAGCGCTCGACGTCGAGTTCGAAATCCGCGAACCGGATGATTCGATCCGTCGGCATGGGAGGTCCCCTGATGCAGCATCATGGGTTGTGCGCGGCGATGTTTCGTCCAGGGAATGCACCATCGTGCAACAGATGACATGGGCGATTCTGGCGGCGCTCGGTGCGGGCGGTGCAGGCAGCCGATCGATCGGTGGGGGGCTCGAAGCGACTGACGAATTTAAATTTAGCGGCTCGCGCGGCGACCTTCAAGAAGCAACGATCGATGTTGGCGGCGTGCGACGGATGCGTGTTTCGTCTGCTTTTTCCGGTGCGCGGGCAGCCTTCATTCGCGAGGCACAGGTCACGAAGAATTCACATATCCCCCGTAGCTTAGGCCCCTTTTCATCGCTACAAGAGGATGTGCCTGACGCATGCCGCAGACGTCTCTGTCCACGCCCACCGAAATGCCATCGATTCCGTCACCGCAGCTGCAGTCCGCGTCCGGACCTTCCTGGATCGTGCCGGTGCCCGGACATCATCCCTACGATCACGTGCGTTTGAAGCGCGTCTTCGCGACCGATGGCACGCGTCATGAAGTCGTGGTGGTCGATCTGTACAAGCTGCTGGTCTGCGCGGACCGCGACGACACCGACTACGTGCTCAAGCCCGTCGATGACTGGCATATGGGCAAGGTGCGCGGCATCCGCGAATTCCTCGACCCGCGCAACGAGCGGGTGCCGCAAATGCCCTACGTGACGATCGTGAAGCGGCGCGTGGGCGGCCTCACGGGATGGCTCGGCCTCGCGCACGAGGGCGTGGTGGCGTTTCGCAACGGCCAGCATCGTGCGCGCTATCTCTCATGGGCGGGCGCGCAGTGGCTACCGGTGGAAGTGCATCAGCGCGAAGCGCCGCTGCTGCGTGAGTTGTGCGGCGCCGTGGGGCTGGAAGAAGATGGGCGTGGTGCGGCGCCTGGGCCGGCATAACGCCGACGTAGCGCCGACGTAGCGCCGACGTAGCGCCGACGTAGCGCCGATGTAGCGCTGACGGGTCAGTACGGCCTCGCGCCCCTGCATAGAGCCGGCACGAGGCGAGCCCTCAGACGCCGTTCGACATCCGCAGCGCCGCACCGTTGCCGAGCGTGCCGTTCACGGGCCGCAGAGCGGCGTGGCCGGCTGCCGGGAGCGCCGCGGGCGTGACCGTGCTTCGTCCGGAGGCGCCGCTCTCACGCTGAAAATGCTCGATGGCGTAGTCGACGAAGCGCAGCGTTTTCGCAGGCAGATATTGGCGATTCGGATAAACGATCGACATGTTGGCCTCGGGGTCGTCGATCTCGTACTCGGGCAACAGGCGCACGAGCGTGCCGGCGGCCAGGTCTTCGGCGACGAGCGATGCCGGCACGATAGCCACGCCCATGCCCGCGAGCGCGGCGTGCCGCACCATCAGCATGTTGTTGACGGCATAGGCGGGCCGCAGCGTGACCTGCTGCGCAGGCTCGCCGGGTCTTGCGAATTGCCAGGTGACGCTGCGCGCCTCGGGCGGCAGGGTGACCGCCGCGTGGCGCGCGAGTTGCGAGGGCGTGCGCGGTTCGCCGTGCTCGGCAAGCCAGCCGGGCGACGCGCATGGCACGAACGTTGCCACGCCGAGTGTCCGCTCGACGAGATCAGGATCGCCGTCGCGCATGGGCGAGGCCGAGACGATGCCCACGTCGAAGCCGTCCTCGACGAGCGAGATTTGCCGCTCGGCAAGCGTGAGGCGCACGTTCACGCGCGGGTAGCGCCGCCGGTAGCCATCGATGAGCGACGTGAGCGTGCCGAGCGACAGCATGCTGGCCGCGGCCACGCGCAGCGTGCCGCCGGGCTCGCGTTCGGTGTGCGCGAGCGCATTTTCGAGGTGGTCCAGTTCGTCGAGCACGCTGCGGCAGCCTTCGAGATAGCGTTGGCCTGCTTCGGTAAGCGAAAGATTGCGCGTGGTGCGGTTGATGAGCCGGGTATGCAAATGGGCTTCGAGCATGGCAACCGAGCGGGTGACCAGGGCATTCGAGACGTCGAGTTGCTCCGCGGCCCGGCGAAAGCTTTGTGATTGCGCAACCGTGACGAAGACGCGCATGGCGTGTATCTGGTTCATGGAATTTCGCCTCGTATGCTGATTGCATTTACCCGGTTAAGGGCATTTCGTTCGGCATTGCCGGGATAACGTCCGGCAATGGGCGCGCGGCCTTGATGTGCGATTGCGGTGGCGATATTGGAAGGAAAATAATATTGACAGTTGTAAAGAATTGCAATATTTATCTCAAGCGGCGCCGGTATTTCACTTGTTGTATAGGAATAGAACTTCCGGAGATGCGTGTATTGAGCAGCAAAACGAACAGTGCGCACGCAATCGACGCCGATCGCGAAATCAATTGCATAATTCAGTCCGCATGCCTGTCATGTGGATGGCATTGCGGGATTATCACGCTGCGAAGGGCTCAGGTCTTGCCAGCCTTTGTGCGCTGCGGTTGCCGAATTGTCGACGCGTTGACGGCCTGGTTTCGGCTTTGTCTTGCGTTTTTCACATAAGCTTGATTCGATCGAGCCAAGTTTTTTTGTGCTTCGCGCAAAATAGTCGCGAAGCACGGGAAATAGAGATGTGCATGCCGCGCGCATGTTTTTTTTATGCATTTTTCTGAAAACTAAAAACGTAAATCGGCAGACCAGACATGATCGTCGAATTGCTGAAGTCGCAGCCCGAGATTGCCCTGTTCGTCAGTCTCGCGCTTGGTTATTTGATCGGTTCCATCCGTTTCGGGCCGATTTCGCTCGGCGGCGTATGCGGCACGCTGATCGTCGCGCTCGTGTTGGGTCAGACGGGCGCGCGCATCTCGCCCGATCTCAAGAACGTGGCCTTTGCGTTGTTCATCTTCGCGCTCGGCTTCACGGGCGGCCCGCAGTTCTTCGCGAACATCGGGCGCGGCTGGCGCTATGGTCTTCTTTCGATCATCGAGATCGTCTCGGTCATGACGCTCATCATGATCGCAGTCGTCGTGATGAAGCTCGACGCGGGCACCGCGGCCGGCCTGCTGGCGGGCGCTGCCACCGAGTCTGCGGTGATCGGCACAGCCTCGGAGGCGCTCACGAAACTGGGCCTGAGCGACGCCCAGGTGAGCACGCTGCAGGCGCACGTGGTGACCGCCTATAGCGTGAGCTACCTCTTCGGTTTGATCACCATCGTGCTGTTCACGAGCCAGATCGCGCCGCTCCTCTTGCGCGTGAACCTGCGCGAAGAGGCCGCGCGCCTCTTTCGCAAGCTCGGCGGCGACGGCGTGCTCGACGAAGGCCAGCGGCTCGCGCTGCCGCGGCTCGTGGCGCGCGCGTTCGAGGTGGGGCCGGCGGCGGGCACCGAGGTCTCGGCATTCGAGGCGCGCTTTGGCAACAACGTCACGGTCGAGCGCATCGTGCGCGGCAAGCAGGAGATCGACGCCGCCGCGCAAGCCGTGCTGCAGGCGGGTGACATCGTGTTCATCGGCGGGCGGCGCGAGGCCGTGGTGGAGGCGTCGGGCAGCCTTGGCGCCGAGGTCTCGGGCGAAGGATTCGTGAAACTGTTCGCGCAGCGCGTGGACGTGATGCTCACGCGCCGCGACGCCGACGGCCTCACGCTCGCGCAGATGCGCGAGCGCGCTTCGCCCGAAGAAGGGCGCGGCATCTACGTGGGCGCGATCACGCGTCTGGACACCGCGGTGCCCGCGCTGCCCGGCACCATGGTGCGCCGCGGCGACGTGCTCACGCTGATCGGCGCGCCCAGCGACGTCGCGCGCGGCGCCAAACGCCTCGGCTACGTGATCCAGCAGACCCAGAAGACTGACTTCGTCTACCTCGGCCTCGGCGTGCTCGTGGGCATGATCATCGGCCGCTTCGGCGTGAAGCTGGGCGGCGTCGCGCTCGAGCTCGGCACGGGCGGCGGGTGCCTGCTCTCGGGCCTGTTCTTCGGCTGGCTGCGCTCGCACTTCCCGGTGGTCGGCTCGCTGCCTTCGGCGGCGGCGCAGGTGCTCAAGGACTTCGGCCTCGCGACCTTCATCGCGGCCGTGGGTCTCTCCGCTGGCCCGGACGCCATCAAGCTCGTGCGCGAATACGGTCTCGCGCTGCCGCTCGTCGGCATCTTGATGGTGCTGATTCCGGGCCTCATGTCCCTCTGGATCGGACGCATGTTCCTCAAGCTCGAAACCCCCATGCTGCTTGGCGCAATCGCGGGCCAGCAGTGCAGCACGCCGGCAATCAGCGCGCTGGTGGGCGTGACCGGCAATTCGATTCCGGTGATCGGCTACACGATCACCTATGCGCTGTCGAATATCTTGTTGCCGCTCATGGGGCCCGTGGTGGTTGGGCTTGCAACGAAATTCGGCTGATTTCGGCCGACCAGCGGTGCGCGCCGCGGTTGAGCACATGGCGCGCACCGAATCCGTTCGTGGCCGATGATGGCCACGTCATGTCATTAACGACGCGCTTTCGTCAGGTCGTCCGTCCGGCTTACAACCGGTTGTCCAACCGGCCGTCCAACTTCAACGGCAGCAAGCAGTCACTTCTAACCATGCGAGGGCACGATGGAATGGCTACATGACATCTTTCACAAATCCCCGGAAATCGCCTTGTTCCTCTCACTGGCCGTTGGCTACTGGGTCGGGCAGATCAACTTCGGCAAGTTTCAGCTCGGCGGCGTAGGCGGGTCGCTGCTCGCCGCCGTGGTGATCAGCCAGGTTGGCGTGACGATCGACAACGGCGTGAAGGCGGTGATGTTCGCGGTCTTCATCTACGCCGTGGGCTATGACTCCGGTCCGGGCTTCTTCAACTCGCTCAACCGCAAGACGCTGCGCGAAATCGCCATGGCCGTGTTCATGGCCGTCGCGGGTCTCGCCACCGTGCTCGTTTGCGCGAAGCTCTTTCACCTCAACAAGGGCCTCGCCGCCGGCCTCGCTGCGGGCGGCATGACGCAATCGGCGATCATCGGCACGGCGGGCGACGCCATCGCGCGTCTCGGCCTTCCGCCCGATCAGGTCAAGGCCATGCAGGCCGACGTCGCGATCGGCTATGCCGTGACCTACGTGTTCGGCTCGCTCGGCGCGATCATCGTCTGCGTGAACATCCTGCCGAAGTTCATGGGCCGCAGCCTCAAGGACGCCTCCATGGATGCCGAGCGCGAAATGGCGGGCGGTGCCGCAACGGCAGGGCCGGGCCAGCTCGCAGCGCTGCCCGAACTGTTCGGCCGCGTGTTCCGCGTGGAGGCCGCAGCCGGCAAGACGGTCAAGCAGATCGAACTGGCCCAGCAGGATTTCGTCGCCGTCGAGAAGATCCGCCGCGCGGGCAAGGTCGTCGACGCCACGCCCGACTTCGTGCTGAGCCGCGACGACCTCGTGCTGGTCGTGGGCCGCCGCGAGCAGATGGTCGAAGTGGGCGCGCTGATCGGACCGGAAATGCCGGACTCCGGCGGCATGAGCCTCGTGATGCAGACGCGCCAGATCGTGTTCACGAAGAAGGGCATGAACCACACGACGATTGCCGAGGTGCGCAAGAACGTCGATCGCGACCTGCGCCACGGCGTCTACATCGAGAAGATCGAGCGCGCCGGGCAGCCCGTTGCGCTGCTGCCGGGCTCGAAGCTCGAGCACGGCGACGTGATCACCGTCTACGGTACCGCGACCGACACCAGGCGCGTCGCGCAGGACGCCGGCTACGAGCTCGCCTACAGCAACAAGACCGACTTCATCTACATGGGCGTTGGCCTCGTGCTCGGCCTGCTGATCGGCCTCGTCGTCGTGAACGTGGCCGGCATTCCGCTCACGCTCGGCTCGGGCGGCGGCTGCCTGCTCGCGGGTCTGCTGTTCGGCTGGATGCGCGGCAAGCACCCGATGTACGGCGTGATGCCGCCGGCCGCCTCGCAACTGCTCAAGGACTTCGGTCTGGCGGCGTTCGTTGCGGTGGTGGGGCTGAATTCGGGCCTGCAGGCCGTGGTGACGATCAAGCAGAGCGGCATCACGATCTTCCTGCTCGGCGTGGTCGTGACCATCGTGCCGCTCATTCTCACGATGCTGTTTGGCCGCTACGTCCTCAAGTACAACAACGCGGCGATTCTCGCGGGCGCGCTGTCCGGCTCCCGCAGTGCGAACCCGGCCTTCGGCGGCATTCTCGACAAGGCCGAGAGCGCCGTGCCCACGGCGCCGTTCGCCATCACCTACGCGATCGCCAACGTGCTGCTCACGCTGCTCGGGCCGCTCGTGGTGGGTCTTGCGTGACATGAAGTCAATCGGGCCGCGCAATTCGGGCTGCGTGAACAGTCGCCATAGGCGCAGGCCCGTCTGCATCAATTAGTTGAAGTCGCGTGCCGCACTCGCACTGTGCATCGAGCACATGCAGCGGCGGCGCGCTCAACGTCTTCCAATGGAGAGCATCATGGCAAAAGGTAAAGCTGAATCGAAGGAAAAGTCAGGCATCGAAGCACTGAGCCCGTTCGAGCTCAAGGACGAGCTGATCAAGGCGGCGGGCGGCGGCGCAACCGAGCGCCCGGCCAACTACGCGATGCTCAATGCGGGCCGCGGCAATCCCAACTTCCTCGCCACGATTCCGCGTCACGGCTTCTGGCAGCTGGGCCTGTTCGCCATGCGCGAATCGGAGCGCTCGTTCTCCTATATGCCCGAGGGTGTGGGCGGCTTCCCGCAGCGCGCCGGCATCGTCGAGCGCTTCGACCAGTTCCTGCGCGAGAACAAGGGCCAGCCGGGCATCGATTTCATCGGCGGTGCGGTGTCGTACGTGCGCGACCAGCTAGGCCTGTCGGCGGGCGACTTCCTGTACGAAATGTGTGAAGGCATCCTGGCCTGCAACTATCCCGTGCCGGACCGCATGCTCAAGCTGTCCGAAAAAATCGTCGCGCAGTACCTGCGCCGCGAGATGATCGGCAAGCATCCGTTCGTGGGCGAGTTCGACACGTTCGCGGTGGAAGGCGGCACCGCGGCCATGACGTACATCTTCAACACGATGCGCGAGAACTTCCTGATCAAGCCGGGCGATACCATCGCGCTCGGCATGCCGATCTTCACGCCGTACATCGAGATTCCCGAACTCAACGACTACCAGCTCAACGTCGTGCATCTCAACGCGACCGTCGAGAACAACTGGCAGTACTCGAAGAAGGAGCTCGACAAGCTGCGCGACCCGAAGATCAAGGCGTTCTTCCTCGTGAATCCGAGCAATCCGCCTTCGGTGAAGATTAGCGACGAGAGCCTCGAATACATTGCCGAGATCGTCAAGGAGCGCCCGGACCTCATCCTCCTTACCGACGACGTGTACGGCACCTTCGCCGACAACTTCGTCTCGCTGTTCGCGCTCGCACCGAAGAACACGATTCTCGTGTACTCCTACTCGAAGTACTTCGGCGCAACGGGTTGGCGTCTGGGCACCATCGCGACGCACCAGGACAACGTGCTCGACGCCGCAATCGCGAAGCTCCCGAAGGATGAGAAGAAGCTCCTGCACGAGCGTTACAAGTCGATCACGACGGAGCCGGACAAGCTCAAATTCATCGACCGTCTGGTCGCGGACAGCCGCACCGTCGCGCTCAATCACACGGCGGGCCTCTCGACGCCGCAGCAGGTGCAGATGGTGCTGTTCTCGCTGTTCTCGCTGATGGATACGCCCGACTCGTACAAGAATGCGTTGAAGCGCCTGATCCGCAGTCGCAAGCGCGCGCTCTTCGAGGAAATGGGCATCGCCTACGACGAAGCCGATCCGAACACGGTCGACTACTACACGATTCTCGACATGGAGTACTACGGCGAGAAGCTCTACGGGCGCGAGTTCGTCAATTGGCTCCTGAAGCAGGCGCAGCCTAACGAGCTGCTATTCCGTCTCGCCAGCGACGCGCGCGTCGTGCTGCTGCCGGGCAAGGGCTTCGGCACGGCGCATCCGTCGGGCCGCGTGTCGCTCGCGAATCTGAACGAATCGGATTACCGCAAGATCGGCCGTGCGGTACGCAAGCTCACGGCGGAGTATGTGGAGCGCTATAACGCGGCCACGGGCAAGAAGCTCGACCCGAATGCGGTGAAGTAGTAAGCCAGCAAGACGGGCGCGGCGGCGCGATGCCGCCGCGCCCGCAAAAAAAGCCGCACCCGGCGCATGCGCCCCGGTGCGGCTTTCTCTTTTAGGTGGATTCCGCGCTTTTTCCCGCGCGACTATTCCGCCTTCGATGCCGCGCCTTGCACGCTCTTGCGATGCAGCGAGACCGACAGCGCCACCGCCGCGGCAGCCGCAATGGCCGCGAACAGGTATACCGACCCGTAGCCGAACAGATTGGCCACATAGCCCGCGAGCGGCCCGGTGATGCCGAGCGAGAGGTCGAGAAACACCGAATATGCCGACAACGCCGCACCACGGCTCGCGGCCGGCACGAGACTGACCGCCTCCACGCCCAGCGCGGGGAACACCAGCGCGAAACCGAAGCCCGTGAGCGCGGCGCCCATCAGCGCGACCGTGGGCGTGGGCGCGAGCCACAGCAGCACCAGACCCGCGCATTCGCACGAGAACGAGGCGATGGCTACGCGAAAGCCGCCAAAGGTCTTGATCGTGTTCGAAAACAACAGGCGCGCGCCGATGAACATGAGCCCGAACAGCGTGAGCGCGAAGGCCGCGTTGGGCCAGTGGCGCGCCGCGTAGAACAGCGTGATGAAGGTGGCGATCGAGCCGAAGCCCGCCGAGCCCAGCGCAAGGCCGAGGCCATGCGGCAGCACGCGCGTGAGCACGCTGCGCCAGGGCATGCGCTCGCCATGGACGATCGGCACCGGCGCGATCGGGCGCCCGAGCCAGAAGCCGAGCGCGGCCAGCGCGATCACCGAAACGCCGAGCGACCAGAAGCCGAGGTAATGCACCATTTCCACGCCTAGCGGCGCACCGAGCGCCAGCGCGCCATAGGTGGCGATGCCGTTCCACGAGATCACGCGCGCGTTGTTCGCGGTGCCCACGCGGCCGATGCCCCAGAGAATCGCGCCGGTGCCGACGAGGCTCTCGCCGCAGCCGAGCACGAGCCGGCTCGTCACGAGCAGCGCGAGCGAGAGCGCCGGCCAGTGTGCGACGAGCGTGGCGAGGAGCAGCAGCACGCCGCTCGTGCCGCAGAGGATCATGCCGTTGGTGACCGTCTTCTTGGGGCCGAGCGTATCGGCCGAGCGCCCGGCCAGCGCCCGCGAGCAGAGCGTCGCGATGTATTGCACGCTGATTGCGCCGCCGGCCACGATCGTGCTGAAGCCGAGGTCGTTGTGCACGTAGCCTGGCAGGACCGCGAGCGGAATGCCGATGGTCAGGTAGCAGAGGAAGGTGAAAAAGACGACCGGGATGATCTGCAAGGTCGTCGATGCGGCGTTGCGCTGGGGCGCTGAATCGGCGGACATGGGGGAAATACGGATGGATAACGGCGGGAAAGGCGAGATTGTCCCATGGAACCGGTTCTTCTGCTGGTATGGAGAAAGTGCTCCACGCGGCGAAACCAGTGATTTCTCCGCCGCTTGACGGCCGATTCGCGCGAAATTAAACATAAATCGTGCGATTCGGCCATTCTCCGGCCATATAAGCCCAGCTCGCGCATGACTTAATGATTCATCGCGATAACGATATAACGCCCATGTACCTCTGCCTATGGGTTCGTGATATTGGCGGTGTTAATTTTCGTACCGTCCACAGAAGCGCGGCACACGCACCTCCATTCGGGGCGTCCTGCGAGCCGCAGAACACGACGAGACGAAAAACCATGAGTCAGCCGATCCGCTTTTATCACCGTAACGCGATCCGTGAAGTCAGCGACGCGGACGTCACCCGTACTGTTCTCCAGTACCTGCGCGAAGACGCGCACTGCACCGGCACGAAGGAGGGCTGTGCGGAAGGCGACTGTGGCGCATGTACGGTCGTCGTCGGCGAGCGCACGGCCGAAGGCGGCGTGAGCTTCAAGGCCGTCAATGCCTGTATCCAGTTCCTGCCGACGCTCGACGGCAAGGCGCTCTTCACCGTCGAAGACCTGCGCCAGCCTGACGGGTCGCTGCACCCCGTGCAGCAGGCGATGGTGGATTGCCATGGCTCGCAATGCGGCTTCTGCACGCCGGGTTTCGTCATGTCGATGTGGGCGCTCTACGAAAAGCATGGCCATGAGCACGCCGGGCAGGGCACTCAAGGAGCTCCGGCTGGACAAGGCTGCCCCGGCAAGGCCGCTTGCAGCGTGCCTTCGCGCGACGAGATCGCCAACGCGCTGACCGGCAACCTGTGCCGCTGCACCGGCTATCGTCCGATCCTCGACGCCGCCGAGCAGATGTTCAAGGCCGATGCGCCCAAGGCCCCTATCGACGTGAAGGCGCTTTCGCAGACGCTCGCCACGCTCGAGCGCGGCGAGACCTTCCATTACGAGCACGACGGCCAGCAATACGACGCGCCGCGCACCGTCGACGCGTTCGCCGCGATCAAGGCCGCGCGCCCCAATACGCGCATTCTCGCGGGCAGCACCGACATCGGCCTGTGGGTCACCAAGCAGATGCGTGAACTCGGCGACATCGTCTACGTGGGCCAGGTTGAGGCGATGCGCCAGATCGAGGTGAGCGACGCGTGGATCGAGATCGGCGCGGGCGTCACCGTCGAGCGCGGCTACGCCGAACTCGCGAAGCACTATCCCGAACTCGAAGAGATGTGGCAGCGCTTCGCTTCGCTGCCGATCCGCAACGCGGGCACGATCGGCGGCAACGTCGCGAACGGCTCGCCGATCGGCGATTCGATGCCGGGCCTGATCGCGCTGGGCGCACGCGTGGTGCTGCGCGGCGGCGACACGGTGCGCGAGATGCCACTCGAAGACCTGTACCTCGCGTACCAGAAAAAGGACATGGCCGAGCACGAATTCGTGCTCGCGCTGAAAGTGCCGACCCGCACCGGCGCGCGCGCGAACCTGCAGTTCCGCACCTATAAGATCTCGAAGCGCTTCGACTCCGATATTTCGGCCGTGTGCGCCGCGTACGCCTTTATCGCCGACGGCGATACGATCCGCGAGCCGCGCATCGCGTTTGGCGGCATGGCCGCGACGCCCAAGCGCGCGGCCCATGCCGAAGGCGTGCTCGCCGACGCGCAATGGCACGAAGCTACCGCGCAGGCCGCGATGATCGCGCTCGCCAACGACTACGCCCCGCTCTCCGACATGCGCGCGACGAGCGACTACCGCCTCGAAGCCGCGAAGAACACGCTGTATCGCTTCTGGCTCGAAACGCGGCCGAACAATCCGCTCGCACCCGAAGCGCTCAACGTGCGCGCGGTTGCGGCGGAAATAGTCTGATACCCCAGGAAGCGGATCAAAGCGGACAACATACGGAGATCGAAACAATGAACCAGCAAGCCGAACCGTTCCTGGAAGAAGCGAAGGCGCGCGAAGATTTCGCGCAGGTGCACGTCTCGCGTGCCCACGAATCGGCGCACCTGCACGTGAGCGGGCGCGCCACCTACACCGACGACATTCCGCTCGTGGCGGGCACGCTGCACGCGGCGCTCGGCCTCTCGCAGAAGGCGCATGCGCGCATCGTCTCGATGGATCTCGGCAAGGTGAGCGCGACGCCGGGCGTGGTGGCCGTGCTCACCGCCGGTGACATTCCGGGCGTGAACGACTGCGGCCCGATCATCCACGACGACCCGATTCTGGCAGATGGCGTGGTGCAGTACGTGGGCCAGCCGATGTTCATCGTGGTGGCGACCTCGCACGACATCGCGCGCCAGGCCGCGCGCCGCGCCGAAGTGCAGTACGAAGAGCTGCCCGCCGTGCTCACCGCGCAGCAGGCGCGCGCCGCCGAGCAATACGTGCTGCCTCCGATGAAGCTCGCACGCGGCGATGCCTCCACGCGCGCCGCGCGCGCCGCGCACCGCCACGCAGGCGAAATGCTGCTGGGCGGCCAGGAGCAGTTCTATCTGGAAGGCCAGATTGCCTACGCGGTGCCGAAGGACGACGACGGCATGCACGTCTGGTGCTCGACGCAGCACCCGAGCGAAATGCAGCATCTGGTCGCGCACGTGCTGGGCGTGCACTCGCACAACGTGCTGGTGGAATGCCGCCGCATGGGCGGCGGCTTCGGCGGCAAGGAATCGCAGTCGGGCCTGTTCGCGTGCTGCGCGGCGCTTGCCGCGTGGAAGCTGCTGTGCCCCGTGAAGCTGCGTCCGGACCGCGACGACGACATGATGGTCACCGGCAAGCGCCACGACTTCCACTACACGTATGAAGTGGGCTACGACGACGCGGGCACGATCGACGGCATCTCGGTCGACATGACCTCGCGCTGCGGCTTCTCGGCCGACCTGTCCGGCCCGGTGATGACGCGCGCCGTCTGCCACTTCGACAACACCTACTGGCTGCCGGACGTTTCCATCGCGGGCTACTGCGGCAAGACCAACACCCAGTCGAACACCGCGTTCCGCGGCTTCGGCGGCCCGCAGGGCGCGTTCGCGATCGAGTACATCATCGACGACATCGCGCGCTCGCTCGGCATCGACTCGCTCGAAGTGCGCCGCCGCAACCTCTACGGCAAGACGGACAAGAACCTGACGCCGTACGGCCAGACGATCGAAGACAACGTGATTCACGAGCTCATCGACGAACTCGTGGAAACGAGCGGCTATCACGCGCGCCGTGCGGCGATCCGTGAATTCAACGCGAACAACGCGGTGCTCAAGAAAGGCATCGCGCTCACGCCGGTGAAGTTCGGCATCGCGTTCAACGTCACGCACTTCAACCAGGCGGGCGCGCTCGTCCATATCTACACCGACGGTTCCGTGCTCGTGAACCACGGCGGCACGGAAATGGGCCAGGGCCTGAACACCAAGGTCGCGCAAGTGGTGGCGCACGAGCTTGGCATCGATTTCGGCCGGGTGCGCGTGAGCGCGACCGACACGAGCAAGGTGGCCAACACCTCGGCGACCGCTGCATCGACGGGCACCGACCTGAACGGCAAGGCCGCGCAGGACGCCGCGCGCCAGCTGCGCGAGCGGCTGGCCACGCTCGCCGCCGCGACGTGGGGCGAGGGCCGTGTGAGCGCCGCCGAGGTGCGCTTCGCCAACGACACCGTGATTGTCGGCGACGAGGTCGTGCCGTTCGAGACGCTCATCTCGAAGGCCTATTTCGCGCGCGTGCAACTGTGGTCGGACGGCTTCTACGCGACACCCAAGCTGTACTGGGATCAGAAGACGCTGCAAGGCCGCCCGTTTTACTATTACGCATATGGCGCGGCGGTTTCCGAAGTCGTGATCGACACGCTCACGGGAGAAATGCGCGTGCTGCGCGCCGACGCGCTGTACGACGCGGGCGACTCGCTGAATCCCGCGCTCGACGTGGGGCAGGTGGAAGGCGGCTTCATTCAGGGCATGGGCTGGCTCACGACCGAGGAACTGTGGTGGAAGCCGGACGGCAAGCTCATGACGCACGCGCCGTCCACCTACAAGATCCCGACCGTGAACGACACGCCCGTCGAGTTCAACGTGAAGCTGTTCAAGAACCGCAACGTCGAGAACAGCATTCATCGCTCGAAGGCCGTGGGCGAGCCGCCGCTGCTGCTGCCGTTCTCGGTGTTCTTCGCGATTCGCGACGCCGTGGCGAGCGTGGCCGACTACCGCTTCAATCCGCCGATGAATGCGCCCGCGACCGCCGAGGAAATCTTGAAGGGCGTGCGCGCGGTGCGGACGATGGCGCGCGCTTGAGTGTGATCTAGTGCGATCGAGTGCGATGCTTTAAAGGAGTCTCGTCAGATGACAAGCCGTGCGAATAAAAGCGCCAATCACTGTGAGCGGATCGACGCCGCGGGGCACGTCGTGATCGGTCGGCGCGGCACGCCGGTGCCGCACTATGGGCCGATGCATGTCGTGCTGTTCGGCGCGGGGCACGTGGGTCATGCACTGGTCACGCTGCTCGGCACGCTGCCGTGCGTAGTGCAGTGGGTGGACGAGCGCGACGAGCTCTTTCCCGACGAAGTGCCGGCCAACGTGCAGATCGAGGCGACCGACACGCCCGCCGCGATCGTTGACGAGGCGCCGCCGGGCGCGTACTTCATCGTGATGACGCACAACCACGCGCTCGATTTCGATCTGTCGTTGCGCATCATGGAGCGCGGCGATTTCGCGTGGTTCGGGCTGATCGGCTCGAAGACCAAGCGCGTGAAGTTCGAGCGCCGCCTGATCGATCGCGGCGTGGCGGCGCAGCGCATGGGCGAGATGACTTGCCCGATCGGCGTGCCGGGCATCGTCGACAAGGCGCCTTCGTCGATTGCGGTTGCCGTGGCCGCGCAGTTGATGCAGATGCGCGTGCCGCTTTCTGCTGCGGGCCAGACCGCGAGCGCGACGAGGTTCGCGCGCGTTTGAAGCTCGAGTGACCACCTGAACCCGAGCAGGGGCAGGTGGGCGAAAAAATTTCGTTTCTGCCGTGAGCTGCACCCCAAACGTTGGACGCCATCCTGCGTTTGGGGTGTTTTTTTGTCCGGACGCTCGGTTCTTGGTGTTGCGAGTTAGCGTTTTTATCGAGAGCGAAATCGGTGCAACACGGCGAACTATCCACCATAACGGCACCGTAAGGGAAGCCTATACCGCAGCGATGAAGCCGGCCGATACGCTGCCAGCCCATCTGACCTTTGCGCTCAAACACGAGGGTGTTTTCCTGGAGCCGCTCGCCAGGCTTTTCAACGCTATTCCGGAAGCCGAGATTCGCGATTGGGTTCTCGCTGAACGAACCGGCCAATATGCCCGGCGTGTGGGCTTCCTGTACGAGTGGCTCATGGGCCGTCAACTCGCCGGCGTTCCGGCGGTGGCTAACGGTGGCTATGTGGACGCACTCGACCCGCGTGCTTGTCTGGTCAGCACGTCTGCTCGCAACAATTCCCGGTGGCGCGTGCGTGACAATCTACCTGGCCGCCGCGAATTCCGTGTCACGGTGCGACGCACGGATCTCGTGCAGCAAGCAGAAGCCTACGATTGCGCGGCCCAACTCGATGCGCTTCAGGCGGAGTACGGTGTAGACGTGCTGCGGCGCAGTGCGGCGTGGCTGACGTTCAAGGAAAGCCGCGCCAGTTTCCAGATCGAGCACGAGTCGGATAAAAGAGATCGTATCAAACGCTTCGCGGCGGTCATGGAAGCGCGGATGGGCACCTATGCCAACCCATTGGAAATTGGCGCGCTTACAGAACTGCAACGGGAAATCATCGGCGAGCGGACTACCCTCAAGCATTTCGGTCTGCGGCAGTCGCCGGTGTTTGTCGGCGCGATAGACCATTTCCTCAACGTCATTCACTATATCGCCCCCCGCTGGGAGGACGTTGGTGGAATGATCGAGGGGCTCGATGCGTTCCTGACACACACGACGGGGGCCTCGGCGATTGTGCGGGCGGCAGCGGTGTCGTTCGGGTTTGTCTACATTCACCCGTTGGCCGATGGCAACGGCCGTGTGCATCGTTTTCTGATCAACGACGTTCTGCGCCGCGACAACGCAGTTCCGCAGCCCTTTATCCTGCCCGTTTCATCGGCCATTACCAGCAAGCCTCAGCATCTTGCTGCTTACGACCAGGTGCTCGAAGTCCTGTCCAGGCCACTGATGCAACGCTACGAGGAATACGCGGGTTTCGAGGCGCACCGCGAGTTCGGCGATGGCGTGAAGTCGAACTTCACGTTTGGCGCTTACGACGATGCGTCATTCACGTGGCGCTATCCGGATCTCACGGCGCACGTCGAATATCTGGCCGAGTTGATAGACAGAACGATCCGTACGGAAATGCGTCAGGAGGCCGAACTGATCCGGAATTGGGATCGGGCGAGGTCTTCCGTGAAGGAACTACTCGATGGTCCAAATCTGGATATCGACCGGATCATCCGGTCGATACGCGACAATCACTGGAGCGTTTCGGGCAAGCTGAGCAAGGAATTCCCTATTATCCAGGAGGCAAACCTGCGCGAAGCTATCGTGCGTGCGGTGCGCGAGGCGTTCGATGCGACTGACGCGCCACCGCCACCTTCTGATGCACGTTCTTGATGGTTATTCCGGACTACCCGCTGCCTGCCCAGCCCCCGCCTTGCGCGCCTTGCCCTTCCTCACCGGCTCGGTGAGCGTCGCCGACACCTTCTCGATCAACCCGCGCAGCCAGTCGATATCGCTCGGCCGGTCCGGCTGCGGATGCCACATCTGGTAGCAGCGTATGCGCGGAAACGCCAACGGCGGTTCGACCACGGCGATCGGCAAAAGCCTGGCGTAATGCGTCGCGAAGCGGCGCGTGGTCGTGAAGATCAAATCCGATTGCAGCAGCACCTGGGGCGCGAGCCCGAAGTAGGGCAGCGTCGCGACGATGCGTCGTTGCGCGCCCGCTTTCGCGAAGCCCAGGTCGACGGGGCTCGCGTTCGCGCCGGTATAGGGCGTGGGCGCCAGATGCACCGCGGCGAGATACGCGTCGCGCGTAAGCGGCGCGCGCGCGAGCGGATGGTCGGCGCGCATCATGCAGACGATCTTGTCGGTGAACAGGTCGCTGCGCGAGAAGCGCGGGTCGGGCTTGGGCCAGTTGCCGATCACGATGTCGATCTCGCCCGCCTCCAGCGCCGCGTGATGATCGAGCGAAGGCGACAGCGAAATGATCTCCAGACGCGCCGAAGGCGCTGCCTCGCGAAAGCAGGCGATCAGCGTCGGCATGAAGAAGTCGTTGAGATAGTCGGGCGCGGCCACGCGGAAGATGCGTTTGGAGCGCTCCGGGTCGAAGTCGCCGTGGGGCGTGGCCACGAAGTCGACGTCGCGCAGCACGCGTTGCGCGTGCTGCAGCAGCGACTCGCCGTATTCGGTCGGCACCATGCCCGCTTTGCCGCGCACGAGGATGGGGTCGCCGAGAATTTCGCGCAGCCGCCGCAGCGCCGTGCTGATTGCCGGCTGGGTTTGATTCAGCCGTAGCGCGGCCTGCGTGACGCTGCGCTCGATCAGCAGCGTGCGCAGCACGCGCACGAGCCAGATGTCGAGAGAAAGGGCAGTGTCGTCCATGGCAATGCGTATGCTCGGGGGGAGGTGCCGCGCGTTCTGTGCACTTCATGCTTGGCGCACTTCACATGCGCGCGGCTCGACATATAACGATATTCCGCTGAGTGCGCCGCCGCCATAGGGCGCCTGGTATGACCGGCATCAGCAGGGCGGCCCGGCGCGAGCGCCGCGCCGCCCGGTGGGGTAAGCACGGCGTTCGCTGCATCCGCTTTATACCCGCTTTACACCCGCTCTATACCTTGTCCTGCTTCGTGAGCCCCGAAGGCAGCGAGCTGATGCGCTTCACCTCGCGCGAGTCAAGCCAGTTCGGCGTGCGCGCGCAGTAAAGCACCATCGGCAGCGTGTCCTCGCCCCAGAAGAGCTGCTTGTTCATCCAGAAGGTGGGCACGCCGAACACGCCCATCGCGATGGCGTCGTTGGTGTTGCGGCGTAGTTGCGCGCGCACCGATTCCCGCTCAATCATCGCTTCGCCGTGCTCGATGCCCACGCGTTCGCACAGTTGCTCGAAGCCCTCCTCGCTCGACGGGTCGCGCCCCTCGCGCCAGATGAAGCGAAAGATCTCGCGCACGCAGGCGAACTCGCCACCGGCAGCGATGGCGAGCAGCATCGGCTTGACCGAGTCGAACGGATGCGCGGGCGGCATCTTGAATGGAATGCCGAGCTGCTCCGCGCGAAACAGCGCGTGCCGGTAGGTGAACACGCGCTTGGCCGGAATCGTCGAGCCGTACGGCGTGCCCCAGTGGCGGTACAGGTCGCTCAGCATCACCGGGGTGGGCACGAAGTCGAAGCCCGGCCATTTGTCGTATTGCTCCAGCAGCAGATACGAGAACGGCGACACGAAGTCGTAGAACCAGGCTGGCCGGTTGGCGTCGATGCCGCTGATCATGCTCTTCCTCCGATATGGGCTGCTTGTGGGCCGCATCGGCGGCCCGCTTTTCGCGTGGTTTTCGAGTAGTGATCGCGAGTATCGATCGAATTCGCTGTTGCGTGCTGCTTTTTTCGCAGGCGCGCCTGTCTTGCGCGCCCGCGCGTGGGTCAAGTCCGGACGCCATCGCCGCTGGGGTTACCAGTATGGCCGCCGCTTTCATCGTCCATTTCATCGCCCATTTCATCGCCCATGGCCGACAGCCGCTCGCGCACGGCCAGCAGTCGCTCGCGCACGAAGCCGATATGCTCGCGCAGCACGTAGAACTGCCCCGCGTAGGCGAGCGGCATCTTCATGCCGTTCACCGATTCCTCGATCTTGTCGAGCTGGTGCGTGAGCGTGCGCCGCTCGGCGGGCGAGTTCTCGGCGTTCGCGGCGCGCTCGAGCGCGATGAGCGAGCCGTACCAGCGGTAAATGCGCGATTTTACCCGCCACGCGTAAAGGCTCGGCACGAGCCGCAGGCCCGGGATCAGCACCACGATGATCGGCACGAGCACCACGATCAGGCGGTCGGCGAGGCTCGCGAGCCAGAACGGCAGCACGCGGTACAGGAAGCTCTTGCCCGACTTGTAGTAGCGCGCGGCGTCGTCGCTGATCGGGAAGTCCTGCGCGCGCGGCGCCGGGAATTCACCCGCGCGCTGCAACAGCGAAGATTTGCCGTGCACCTGCTTGGCCGCTTCGATCAGGAGGTCGGAGAGCGCCGGATGGAGCGAATCGCGCGCGACCAGCTCGGCCGTGGGCGCGATGAAATGCAGTGGCGCGGCGGGCAGGTTGCGCCCGAAATCGAACGCGCCCATCGGGATCGTGATGGCCGTGAGGTACGGGAAGCGGCGCGCGTAGGCGTCGGCCTGGGCGAAGTCGAAGAAGCGCACGCCCGGCATGCGCATCAGGCGCCCCATGACCGGCGGCTGCGCGGAGTCGCCCGCGAGGAAGGCCACGTCGATCTTGCCCTCGACGAGCGCGCGCGCGGCGTCGTCGCCCGAGAGCGGCAGCAGTTTGGTCTTGCCGCCCGGCTCGATGCCGTTGGCCTTGAGCAGCTTGAGCGCGAGCTCGCGCGTGCCGCTGCCCTCGGCGCCGATGGCGATGCGCTCGCCTTCGAATTCGGAGAGCAGCCGCACGGGCGGCCCGTGATAGAACACCGCGAGCGGCACGTAGGCCACGCTGCCGAGCGAAGCCAGGCCCTCGGGCGGCGTGCTCGCCAGTCCGTCCTGGACGAACGCGACGTCCACGTGCGAGGTCGGGTCGGACAGACGCTGGAGGTTCTGCGCCGAACCTTCCGACTCGAGCACGTTCACGGTGATGTTGTTGCGCGCGAGGATCGTCTTGTACTTCTGGGCGGCGTTCCAGAACGTGCTGCCCTGGGGGCCCGCGCTCAGCGTGAGCGTGCTGGGCGGGGCGGGCTGGATCAGGCGCACGGCCAGCCAGATTGCGGCGGCGCTGATCAACAGGATGGGGCCGAACGAGACCGCAAGGTCGCGCCATGAAATCGCCACGAAGCGGGCGACGAGATGGGTAGGATTAGGAGGTTTGCGGCCGGTGGGAAACTTCATTGGGGAAGGGCAGGGGCCTCGGGAAATTCAGGGAAAAATTGCGCGGCGCGGTGCGTCCGGGTTTGCGTTCGGTGTTGCGTCCGGTGTTGTGCCCGAAAGCGCGTCAGCGCCGCCATGCCAGCCGATGTTACCCGAGATTGGACGTTGCAACGGCATGTCCGCTGCGGCTCGCGCCGCTAAACCCTTTGCACTCGCGCCTCAGCCAGGCTAAATTGTGGATCGCCATGGCGCTTGCGCCATGCAGCACGCGCCACGAGGCCGTGCAACCCATAACAAACTACCCGGCGTAATCAGGCAATCGAGGCAGGCGCGAGGCAAACCGGCACATCGGCGGCGACAAAAGACCGACGACCGGAACAGCCGTCACGCACCGCCACTGCCGTCGCAACGGTCGACTGTGCCGTCGCGTGCCACTCCATCCTTGCCTCTCGCAGCAGCGTGTCCGGACCATGGCAGTGTCCGGGCGCGCGTTTCGCGTGCTCGCCCGCTGCCCGTGGGTGTCGTAACGAAGCCGCCGGACCGGGTCTGGCGGACGGCCAGTCCGTCCGCCCGGGAAGGCGGTCTATTCTCGCAACGAGTGAAGCAACAACGCGAAAGCAACAAGGAGAAAACATGAAATCGGTCGCTTTTCTGAAGACGCTGACGGCAGTAGCCTGCGTGACGGTCGCCTGCAGCGTGTACGCCCAGGACAATTCGGCGGCGAGCGGCACGGCTGCCGCCACGGCAGCGGCTCCGGCGGCAGCGGCCCCGGCCTCGACCAAGAAGGTCGACCGCAAGCTCGGCTACTCGGTGCGCAAGGCGCTCTCGAAGACCCAGGGCATCGACGTCTCGAACATCACCGTGCGCTCGCACAACGGTGCGGTCGTGCTCACGGGCTCGGTGCCGGCTCAGGAGCAGATCGACAAGGCCGGTGAGGTCGCACAGGGCGTGGCCGGCGTGAAGTCGGTGTCGAACAAGTTGACGGTCATGCAGCAGTAATACCCGCGGCATAACCCCGCTGTGCTCACGATTGCGGGCACAGCGGGGGTACGATCCGTGCGGACAGGCCCCGGCAGGTTGCCGGGGCTTTTTTGTCATCCGCGAGGTGTCGCTCAGCGATATCCCGCTCGCCTGTGTGGACTGACACACAACATTTCCGCGTTTAGGGGTATACGTTGTAAGTGCGCGAGCTCTACAGAGGCGCGCACGGCTTCATTGCGGGGAAATGCCATGATTATTCATAGCTACACCGATCTGCCGCTCGTCGACCGGGCGGCGTTCGAGCTGGCGTGCGCGCGGCACGGCTTTGCTCCGATTCACTTCGATGTCCATGGAGAAACCGATCCCGACGATCCCGAGCACAGCGAGCTCGTGATCGTGCGGCGCGGAGCCTGGGCGCAGGCCTACCGCATCGACGCGCGCGGCCAGTGGCTGCGCCAGTTCGAGACCGATCTGAACGGCCGCTTCTTTAGCAGCGCGCCGCGCGCCTGAGCGGCGCTGGCGTTCGGGCTGCCGTGGCGCTCAGGCGAGCACGAGGCGCGCGCCCACGAGGGTGAGCGTCGCGGCGAGCAGGCCGCGCAGCAGCTTTTCGGGTGCGCGCGAGGACAGCATGCTGCCGATCGCGATGCCGGGCAGCGAGCCGCACAGTAGCGAAAGCAGCATCGACCAGTCGATCGAGCCGAGCAGCCAGTGCCCCGCGCCGGCGAGCAGCGTGAGCGGCACGGCGTGCGCCACGTCGGAGCCGACGATGCGCAGCGTGGGCAGTGTCGGATAGAGCAGCAGCAGCACGGTCACGCCGATCGCGCCCGCGCCCACCGAGGTCAGCGACACCAGCACGCCCAGCACCGCGCCCGTGAAGATCGTGAAGAACAGCGTGCGCGCCTCGCTGGGCCCGTGGCGATGGCGCGACGCGAACGCGGCGAGCTGCGGCCGGAAGATCAGCGCGACCGCGGTGATGAGCAGCGCCGCGCCCAGCACCGACTGGATCAGATGCCCGGCGCGCGGTGTGTCCATGCCGTAGCGGTGCAGCAGGATCAGCGTGATGGTGGCCGCCGGCACGCTGCCCGTCGCGAGGCGCAGCGTCACGCGCCAGTCCACCGAGCCCTTGAGCCCGTGCACGAGCGTGCCCGCCGACTTGGTCGCCGCCGCGTAGAGCAGGTCGGTGCCCACGGCGGTGGCGGGGTGCACGTGGAACAGCAGCACGAGGATCGGTGTCATCAGCGAGCCGCCGCCCACGCCAGTCAGGCCGACCAGAAACCCGACCAGCAGGCCGGAGAGCGAATAGAGCGGATCGATATGAGGTAGGACCATCGCGGGCGCGCGCGAAAACGCGCAGCTTTCCTGTTGAAAAGAGAGGGCCGCCGACCGACGGGGCCGCGGGTTCATGCCTCGCGGATGACGCGGCAACGCTCACGCATACCCAAACAGAGCGTAGCGTCAGGCTGGACAGCGGCAAAGGCTGGCGGTGAAAATCCGCTATTGTCGCAAAACCGGCGGATCGGCGCAGGGGTGGTTTGAATCCCCTTGCAAATTCGCGGAATAACATCGCCGGTTGCCTGCACCGCCTCGCCTTGCCTCGCCTCGATAAAACCACTCATGAATCCCGGCATCGCCTACGCCCTGTGCGCCTTCACCATCTGGGGCCTCTTTCCCGTCTACTTCAAGACGCTCCATCAGATTCCCGCGCTCGAGATGCTCGCGCATCGCATGGCGTGGTCGCTCGTGTTCATCGTCCTCGTGCTGCTGGTGCGGCACCGCTGGGCGTGGCTGCGGCCCGCGCTGCGCGACAAGCGGCTCATCGCGCGCTTCGCCGCGAGCGCCGTGCTGCTTTCGGCCAACTGGGGCATCTACATCTGGGCCGTGAACGCGGGGCATATCGTCGAGGCGAGCCTCGGCTATTTCATCAATCCGCTCGTCAACGTGCTGTTCGGCTATGCGTTTTTGCGCGAGCGGCTGCGGGCGCTCCAGTGGTCCGCCGTGGCGGTCGCGGCGCTCGGCGTGGCGTGGCTCACCTGGCAAAACGGCGCGCCGCCGTGGATCAGCCTCGCGCTCGCGCTGACCTTCGGCGGCTACGGCCTGTTGCGCAAGACCGCGCAGCTTGGCGCGCTCGAAGGGCTCGCGCTCGAGACGGTGCTGCTGTTTCCGGTCGCCATCGTCTATCTGACGATCATCGGCATGGCCGGCGCGAGCCATTTCGGGCATGCGTCGCTCGGGATCAAGCTGCTGCTGGTCGCCGCCGGGCCGATCACGGCCGTGCCGCTGCTGCTCTTCGCGGCGGCGGCGCGGCGTATTCCGCTGTCGATGCTCGGACTGATCCAGTACGTCACGCCCACGCTCCAGCTGCTCACCGGGGTGCTCGTGTACGGCGAGCCGTTCGGCTCGGTGCGCGCGATCGGCTACGCGGCGATCTGGGTCGCGCTCGCGCTCTATTCGTTCGAGGGGCTGCGCGCCACCATCATCGCGACACGGCGCGCTCGCGAGACAGTCTGATTCAGGACGCGCAAAACACCTGAAACACCCAAAACACTCAAAACTGGAGACACCCGCGCATGACTAGCGCCGCCGCTTACCGTTTCGAAGTCGAATTCGCGCCGCGTGTCGCTGCTGCGCTCGCGAGCCATTTCGGTCCCTCGGTGCGCGTGGAGGTCGTGCCGGGCGAGGGGCGCGGGCATCCCACGCGCGTGCGTATCCTGGGCGCGCCGAGCGAGCTGCGGCATCCGTATGCGTTTGCGTTGAACGTGTCGCTCACATGGGACGTCGACGAGATCGAGCGCCTCATGGCGCCCGGCGGCGAGACGCGCTTCGAGCATTACCTGGACGCACTGGGGCGCAAGCTGGCCTCGTGGGAGACCGCGCGGCCGCTGGACTTCGCCTCGCGCACCCAAGGCGAGCCGGAAGTGCTGCTGGGCGGGCTCGATTTCGAAGGTTGATGCGGGAGGCGTGCGCGGGTTTTACGCGGGTATCAGATCGTGCCCGCAAGCGCGATCGCATGGACGGCCTTCACGGCCATGCCCAGCGCCACGCAGCCCGCGAACACCGCGAACGACTGCTGCAGCCGCGCGCCGCTCACGTGCCGCGCGAAGCCGCGTCCGCCCAGCATGCCGGCGAGCGCGCCCGCCGCGAACGGTAGCGCGTTGAGCCAGAGCATATGGCCGCTGGCCGCCGATACGGCCACGCCCGCCATCGAGACCAGCGCAATCACCGCGAGCGAGGTGGCCACGATGCCCTGCATCGGAATGTCCGACGCGCGCTTGAGCGCGGGCACGATCACGAAGCCGCCGCCCACGCCGAGCAGGCCCGAGAGAAAGCCGGCCATCGCGCCCGAGAGTGCGAGCGCCCGCGCGCAGGGCGCGGTCCAGTCGAGCTTGCCGCGTTCGAGGTTCAGCCGGCAGGGCAGGTCGGGCGGGCACGGTTCGCTTTGCTGGGCGTGCGCGGCACCGTTTTCCTGACCGCGCTTTTGCCAGAACATGCGCCACGCCACGCGCGCCATCACTAGCGCGAACACGAGCGTGAGCGGCGCGTCCGGCACGCGGTGCGCGACCCACAGCCCGGCGGGCGAGATCACCGCGCCCGTGGCGGCCATCAGCGCGGCGGCCTTGTAGCGCACCGCGCCTTCGCGCAGCGCGAGCAGGGCGCCGATGCCCGCCGCGAGCGCGACCGCGAAGAGCCCGATGGGTGCGGCCTGCGCGACCCCGAGCCCGAGGCCGAACACGAGCAGCGGCACGGCGACGATGGCCCCGCCCGCGCCCGTAAGCGCGAGGATGAGCCCGACGACCGAGCCGAGCGCGGCGCTGGCGAGCGTGGTGGCGTCCATGGGTGGCGATCTCCTCTTTCTGTCGCGGTTAGCGCATCAGCGCCTCAGTGCTGTGCTTCAGTCCTGTGCTTCAGTGCTGCGCCTCGGATGCCTGCGCCCCGGTGAACCACTCGCGGCCCTTGAGCATGCCGCTCCAGTAAAAGCGCGGCAGCAAGCTGGCCTTGAGGAACCACATGAGCCGGCGCGGCCGCGTGGGTTCGAGCGCGAAGGTCGGCAGCAGCTTGCCGCCGTAGCCGAATTCGGCCAGCACGACCTTGCCCTTCTCGACCGTGAGCGGGCACGAGCCATAGCCGTCGTAGCGGTAGCGCGGCGGCTGACCCGCGCGCACGGCGAGCAGGTTCTCCGCGACGATCACCGCCTGCTTGCGCGCCGCTGCCGCGGTCTTCGCGTTGGGCGCCGAGCACACGTCGCCGAGCGAGAACACGTTGAGCCAGCGCGGATGCTGGAGCGTGGCGTGATCGACTTCGCACCAGCCCGTCGCGTCGGCGAGTTCGCTGTCGCGGATGAAATCGGGCGGCACCTGCGGCGGCACCACGTGAATCATGTCGAAGCGCTTTTCGATGCGCGTGACGTTGCCGTCGGCGTCCTTCGTTTCGAAGGTGGCGCGGCGCGCGGGGCCATCGATGGCGACCAGATTCGACGTGAACGCGAGCTTCGCGTCGTAGCGCTTCACGTACTCCATGAGCGGCGGCACGAAGGTCGGCACGCCGAACAGCGCCGCGCCGGCGAGATCGAATTCCACGTTCACCTTGTCGAGCACGCCGGTTCTGAGCCAGTGATCGCAGGCCAGGTACATGGCCTTTTGCGGCGCGCCCGCGCATTTGATCGGCATGGCCGGCTGCGTGAAGAGCGCTGTGCCGCCGCGCATCTTCTGCACGAGCTCCCACGTGTAGGGCGCGAGCTCGTAGCGGTAATTCGAGGTGACGCCGTTCTGGCCGAGCGTCGCTTCGAGCCCGTCGATGCGCTCCCACGCGAGGCGCAGCCCCGGCGCGACGATGAGCTGGCGGTACGCCAGGGTCTCGCCGTTCGAGAGCCGCACGCGATCCGCATGCGGCTCGACGCGCTCGGCCGCCGCGCGGATCCACGTCGCGCCGCGCGGGATCACGCTCGCCATCGGGCGGCGGGTTTTCTTCACGTCGAAGGCGCCGCCGCCCACGAGCGTCCACGCGGGCTGGTAGTCGTGGTGATCCCTGGGCTCGACGATCGCGATGCTCAAGCCCGGCTGGCGGCGCAGCAGGCTCGCGCACACGCTGATGCCCGCCGACCCTCCGCCGATCACGACGACGTCCCAGCGCTTGCCCGCGCCGCTCGATGCGGCGGTCTTGTCGCCGCTTTGCGCGGCGTTTTTGTCCGCGGTCTTGTCCGAATCCCATGCGGCCGCCGCCGGGTGGCCCGCCTCGACCGGCGCAGGGACCGGATGGGCCTGCGCGCCCGCCTGCGCGAACTGCCACAGATTGGTCGCGCGGTTGCCGGTGCGGCAGTACCCGAGCACGGGCGCGGGCATGTCGGCGAGCAATTGCTCGAAGCGGGCGATTTCATCGGGGCCGATCTTGCCGGGCGTGATGGGCAGATACGCGAATTGCAGTCCGAGCTGCTTGGCGGCCTCGCGGATCTGAGCGGAAGCCGGTTGCGACGGGCCGCCTTCGCCATCGGGCCGGTTGCAGATGATCGAGCGGTAGCCCGCTGCGGCAATTTCGGCGAGGTCGGCGGGCGTGATTTGTGCGGCGCTTGCGAAGCGCGCGTCGTGTTGCACGATTTGCATGGACTCGGTAACTCCTGACTAGCGTGAAGATTGACGGCGCTGCGCGGCGATGCGCTCGAAAACGGCAAAGAGCGCCATGCCCGCGAGCATCGCGGCCACGAAGAGCCACGCGCGCGGTTGGCCGCTCGCGGCGCTGACGAGCGCGGGGCCGGGGCAGAAGCCCGCGAGGCCCCAGCCTGCGCCGAACACGAGCGCGCCGGCGATCAAGCGCGGGTCGATGCGGCTTGCCGTGGGCAACTGCATGGGCGCGCCGAGCACGCTGGTGGAACGCGCGCGCGCGAGGCGAAAGCCGATGCTCGCGATGGCGATGGCGCCCACCATCACGAAGGCGAGCGAGGGATCCCAGCGCCCGGCCAGATCGAGAAAAGCCAGCACCTTGGCCGGGTTCGCCATGCCCGACACGATCAAGCCGAGGCCGAAAAGCAGGCCGCTCGCGAAGGCGGCGAGGTTGCGCAGGCACATCTCAGCCTCCCGCCAGGTGGCGCACCGCGTACACGGTGACGAAACCGGCGGCCATGAATACGCCGGTGGCGGCGAACGAGCGCAGCGAGCCGCGCGCGATGCCGCACACGCCGTGACCGCTCGTGCAGCCCGAGCCGTAGCGCGTGCCGAGGCCCACCAGCAGTCCTGCGACGATGAGCGTGGCGGGCGAGGCGGCGATGGTGGGCGACAAGCCCGCGCTGCCGGCTCCGAAGACGAGCCGCCAGAGCCACGGCGCGGCGGCGAGGCCCGCGACGAACGCGACGCGCCAGGCGCGGCCCCCGGGTTCCGTGCGCGCGCCTTGCAGCAGCGTGCCGACGATGCCGCTGATGCCCGCGACGCGCCCGTTGCAGAGCACGAGAAGCGCGGCGGCAGCGCCGATCATGAGGCCGCCCGCGAGGGAAGCGAACGGCGTGAAGTGGGCGAGGTCGAGGTTCATGCCGAGGGCTCCGAACGTGCCGCAGTTGCTGCAGTTGCCTTCAACCTGCCGCAGTAGAGACTTGAAAGCGTCTGCATGACCTGGATGACCTCGTGGCTCGCGAGGCGATAGTAGATGTACTTGCCTTCGCGGCGCGTCTCGACGAGGCCTTCCTCGCGCAGCACGCCGAGATGCTGCGAGAGGCTCGGCTGATGCACGCCGACGAGCGCTTCGAGCTCGCCCACGTTGCGCTCGCCTTCGGTGAGCTGGCACAAGAGCAGCAGGCGGTCTTCGTGCGCGAGCGCCTTGAGCAGCGCGCAGCACTTCTCGGCGGATTCGCGCAGCGCGTCGCGCGCTTCAGAGGTGAGCGATGGGTTCATAGGTAAGGGCGTTGAATACGCAATGGGGCGATGGGCACACATGCTGACGTGTGCCAGCTGACAGTTCATTGACAAACATTATATCGATTAATAATATGTTGATCAATAAATCGTAGGTCGGGCGAAACCAGCAGTCGACCTGCGCAACTCATCCATTCCCAGGCCGCATGGAGTTCCCAATGTCCGAGTCCGCCCCCACTTCTGTCCCCGTGGTTACGCATGCCACGCTCGTCGAGCCGTTCTTCGACCCGGCCACGTCCACCGTCACCTACGTGGTGCATTCGGGACGCGGTTCGGCGTGCGCGATCGTCGATCCGGTGCTCGACTACGACCCGAAGTCGGGGCGCACCTCCACGGAGTCGGCCGACCGCGTGGCCGCGTTCGTGCGCGAGCACGGTCTCTCGACGCAATGGCTGCTGGAGACGCATGCGCACGCGGACCATCTATCGGCGGCGCCGTACCTGAAGCAGCAACTGGGCGGCAAGATCTCGATTGGCGAGCACATTCGCGACGTGCAAGGTGTGTTCCGCGCGGTCTTCAACCTTGGCGCGACATTGGCCGCCGACGGCAGCGAGTTCGACCACCTCTTCAAGGACGAGGAGCGCTTCGAAGTCGGCCCGCTAGCGGCGCGCGCGATGCACGTGCCGGGCCACACGCCTGCCGACCTCGCGTACCAGATCGGCGACGCGGTGTTCGTGGGCGATACGCTTTTCATGCCCGACGTGGGCTCGGCACGCTGCGACTTTCCGGGCGGCGACGCGCACACGCTGTACCGCTCGGTACGCAGGCTGCTGGAGTTGCCGGGCAAGACGCGCCTCTTCATGTGCCACGACTATCCGCCCGAGTCGCGCGGCCCGTGCTTCGAAACGACGGTGGGCGACCAGCGCCGCGCCAATATCCACCTGCACGACGGCGTGACCGAGGAAGCCTTCGTGCAGATGCGCACAGCGCGCGACCGCACGCTCGCCATGCCCAACCTGATCCTGCCGTCGATCCAGGTGAACATCCGTGCAGGGCGCATGCCCGAGCCCGAGGACAACGGCGTGCGCTATCTCAAGATTCCGTTGAACGCGCTTTGAGTGCTCGCATCGCTCGCACCATGCGCGCGCTCGGCGAAGCCTTCGACGCGGGGCGCTTCGTTGCGCCGGTGGTGGCGGCACACTTTCCGCGCGAACGCGCGCGTGAAGCGTATGAGGCGGTGGCGGCGGCCACGCATGGGCGCGTGGCGATCAACCTCGGCTGACGCGCCTCAAATCTGCGCCCGTACGAAGCGCTCCGGAAAATGCGTGCGCAGCGTGCGCGCGTCAAGCAGCGCGAGGTCCTTGTCGAGTTCGAGCGTGACGAGGCTGCGCGTTTGCGCGTCGAGCGCCTTGCGCAGCGCGCCGAGGAACGCCGGCGGAGCGGCCAGCACGAGCGTGCCGTAGCGGCCCGCGTGGCGCGCCTGGCCCAGCGTGGTCGCGACCTGCGCGGCGAACAGGCTGGTCTCGTGTTCGTGATGCGTGGTGTCGGGATCGCTCTGCTGGCGGCCGGCGGTGGCGCGCTCGGTGCGCCCCGAACGGTCGGTCACGAGGCTCTGCTCGCGTACGCGGCTTTCGGGATGGAGCAGGGTTTCGATTTCCTCGATGGCCCCTTGCGGGGTTTCCGTCGCGAAGATGCGCGCGGTCACGCGGTTGGCGACGACGACCCAAATCATGTTCGACATGCGTGTCTCCCTGCCAGTGCCTCGGCGCAATGAACGGCCGAAGCGGTGAGTGGACTCGCGCGGCGCGGCGCGAGTTTCAAGGGTAGCGCGTTCGCGGATTGCGGTGGCGCGATATGCGCGAGTGCCGCATCGGACGCGCCTCCTTCCGCGACACGTGGGCGGCACGTTGGCGGCATCTCCGCATCCTTCCGCATTTCGGGAGGATGATTCCAGGCGATGCCGGATTCTGTTTCCGTGCGGAAGGATCTATCTTGCAGGCTCCAGAGTGCAGTGAAGGAGCAACAGATGGATACGTCCGCAATCCGCTATCCGAGCGATGTCGCGTTCACGCCCACCGTGAAGGCCATGCAGGCGCGCCTTGGCTCGCGCGAGCTCTATGCGCGCATGGAAACGCAGCGCGGCTTTGGCACCGACCTCACGCCTGATGTGGGCGCGTTCATCGAGGCGCAGCGCAGCGTGTTCCTCGCCACCGCGAACGCCGACGGCCAGCCCTATATCCAGCATCGCGGCGGGCCGGCGGGCTTCTTGCAGGTGCTGGACGCACGCACCATCGCGTTCGCGGACTTCATCGGCAATCAGCAATACATCACGCTCGGTAATTTGACGGACAACCCGAAGTCGTATCTGTTCCTGATCGATTACGCGCGGCGCAGGCGCATCAAGATCTGGGGCGAGGCGCGCGTCCAGGAGGATGCGGCGCTGGTACAGCGGCTCATGCCGGCGGGCTACAAGGCGCGCGCCGAGCGGGCGATCCGCTTCACGGTGACGGCGTGGGACAGCAACTGCCCGCAGCATATTCCGCAGCGCTTCGACGCGCAGGACGTGAAGGCGGCGCTCGATGAGCGCGATGAGCGGATCCGCGAGATGGAGACGGCGGCGCAGCGGCGCGAGGCGCGCGTGCGGGAACTGGAAGCGGAAGTGGCGCGGCTGCGGGAGTTCGCGCGCGGCTGAGGGTCAAACGGGCTGCAAAGTACGCCAATACGCACGCAAAAACGAGCCGAACCGGCGGCAAACCGCGCTCAGGCGTTGTTTGCTGCCGGTTCCGGCGCTCCAGCGGGCTTACTTGGCTTTTTCAGCCGAATTCGTGATGGCGTTGCCGCCCT
Source organism: Paraburkholderia sacchari (assembly GCF_000785435.2). Lineage (GTDB taxonomy): Bacteria > Pseudomonadota > Gammaproteobacteria > Burkholderiales > Burkholderiaceae > Paraburkholderia > Paraburkholderia sacchari. The sequence continues at coordinate 858,563 of NZ_JTDB02000002.1, forward strand.
TCGAAAGGTCCTGGCCGAAGCCGGCCATGGTGTTGCAGGCGGCCAGCGTGACAGTGAAGAGAGCGAGAGCAATCGCGAGATAGCGGCGCATTCTGGTTTTCCTTTTATGTTACGACGACGGATGACGACGAATGTTCGGGCGCTCGCTGGTTGCTCCGGCGGGGCCAGCGCGGCGCGTGGCGGAATTGTACGTGCGATCCGGGGACGTATGCGTAAGCACATATTTCCGCGGCATTTGCCCCTGGTGGTTCAGATCCGCCGCTGATGCTTGCGCACCACGAGCCACTTGGGCGAGCGAAACCGCACGATGCTCACATAGAGCCAGACGTAAGTGAGCGCAAACACCACCACGAAGCAGAACAGGTGCAGCGTGTGGCGCCAGAACAGCGTGGCCGGAATCACGGCCACGAGGCACAGCAGCCACAGATAAGGCGAGGTGAGCGAGTTGCGGCGCGTGAGCTCGCGCGCGGTGCGCGCGCCCACGGCCCAGCGCATCAGCCGCTTGTAGACGAGCATGTGCAGGTGCACGCCGTCGGGAATGCCCGGCGACATGCCGCGCACGAACTTCTTCCGGTAGATCGAGAAGCAGGTCTCGAAGATCGGGTACATGAAGAGCAGCACCGGATACCACGCCGAGACGTCGCGGTTGCGCATCACGAGCAGGATCGCCAGTTCGCCGAGCATGAAGCCGATGAAGTACGCGCCGCCGTCGCCGAGAAAGATCAGGCCGGCCGGGAAGTTCCAGATGAAGAAGCCCAGCACCGCGCCCATCATGATGAACGAGGCCGAGAGCACGACCGCGTCGTGCACCTGGAACGCCACATAGGCGAGCGAGGCGAACATCATGAACGCGACCATCGAAGCGAGGCCGTTGAAACCGTCGATGATATTGATCGCGTTGGCGAGCGCCGCCACGGCCAGCACGGTGATGACGCAGGAAATGGCCGCGTACGAAAGCAGGAAGTCGAGCGGCGGCACGCTGATGCGCGTGACCGCGATGTCGAGCAGGAAATACGCGAGCGCCGCGGCGGCCATGGTGCAGATCAGGCGCGCGAGCGGCGAGACTTTCTTGGTGAGGTCCTCGACGAGGCCCGAGGTGAACGCGGGCAGCCCGCACGCGACGATGCCGAGGATGCCGCCCGACACGGCCGGATAAGTGAAATGCAGCTGCGCCGCCGCGACCACGAGCCCGACGAGGATGCCGGCGCCGCCGATGCGCGGCACGGGGCGCGCGTGGAATTTCTGCACGCCCGCGAGGTCGGAGTCGACGGAGAATTTTTCATGCAGATGCGCGTAACGCACGATCAGCAGCGTGACCAGCAGCGAGACAAGAAAGCCGAGTGCGAAACTAAGCATGAAAGGTGAACGCAGGGCAGGAAGAGGGAATCCACGATTATACAAAGGCGGCGTGGCGCGCCCGGTGCGCGGCCTGTGCCGAATGTGCGAGCGCAGCTTCAAAACCCGGCGCGCACCCTTGTGCCATGATGGCCGGACCTTCATTCGACGGAATCCGCCCATGCCCCATTCCGCCTGGGTCCGCGAAGCGATCCGCAAGATCGACGCGGACTTCAACCGCTCCGCCGACACGCATCTCGTGCCGCTCGACCTGCCCGGCTACCCCGATCTGCGTTTCTATCTGAAGGACGAGTCGAGCCATCCCACCGGCAGCCTCAAGCACCGGCTCGCGCGTTCGCTGTTTCTCTACGCGCTGTGCAACGGCTGGCTCCACGAAAAAAGCACCGTGGTGGAGGCGTCGAGCGGCTCGACCGCGATTTCCGAAGCCTATTTCGCGCGCCTGCTCGGGCTGCCGTTCGTCGCGGTGATCCCGGCCAGCACCTCGCGCCAGAAGATCGAGGAGATCGAGTTCTACGGCGGGCGCTGCCATCTCGTGAACAAGGCCTCGGAGATCTACGAGGAGTCGCACCGCATCGCGCAGTCGCTGGGCGGCCACTTCATGGATCAGTTCACCTACGCCGAGCGCGCGACCGACTGGCGCGCCAACAACAACATCGCCGAATCGATCTTCAGGCAGATGGCGGCGGAGGAATATCCCGTGCCGGCGTGGCTCGTGTCGAGCGGCGGCACCGGCGGCACGATCGCCACGCTCGGGCGCTATGTGCGCTACACGCGGCACCTCACGCGCGTGCTGTGCGCCGACCCCGAGAACTCGGTGTTCTTCGACTATTTCCGCAGCGTGCTGGCGGGCCGTCCCGAGCCCGGGCTCACGCACGACACCGGCTCGCGCGTGGAGGGCATCGGCCGCCCGCGCGTGGAGCGCTCGTTCATTCCCACCTGCATCGACGCCATGGTGAAGGTGCCCGACGCGCTCTCGTTCGCGGCCATGCGCTACCTGGCGGGACGGCTTGGCAAGCGTGTGGGCGGCTCGACGGGAACGAACTTCGTCGGCGTGCTGTGGCTGGCCGAGCGCATGAAGGCGCGCGGCGAGTCGGGCTCGATCGTGAGCCTCTTGTGCGACAGTGGCGAGCGCTACCGGTCGACCTATTACGACGACGCGTGGTTCACGGATCAAGGCATCGATCTCGCGAGCGCCGAGGGGTGGATCGCGCGGGCCGTGAACGGCGAGCCGGTGTTCGCCTCGAGCGGGGCGGGCGGGGTGCAGTCCGCCGGGCTGTAGCGCGAGCCATAAGGCGCGGCGTGCGCGCGTGATAGTATGGCGCGCCCGCGCCGGGTCGGGAGCCCCGGAAGCCCATCGTCGGCCCTATCCAACCCCGCGCTCAAACTCATACGCCCGCGCTCGCGGGCTCGTCATTGCCGATGCCTCAGGATCACTCGCAAGATCAAGGACCCGCCGAACGCAGTGAGCAACGCGTGAACGACGCTTCGCGCCCGCTCGTCTCGATACTGCTGATTGCCTACAACCAGGCGAGCCTCGTTGGCGACGCCATTGGCGGTGCGCTGGCGCAGACTTACTCTCCGCTCGAAATCCTGATCTCCGACGATTGCTCGACCGACGGCACGTGGGCCGCCATCGAAGCGGCTGTGCGCGACTATCGCGGCCCGCATCGGCTCGTGCTCAACCGCAATGAGCAGAACGTGGGCATCAGCGCGCATCTCTCGAAGCTCGCCGCCATGAGCCAGGGTGACCTTCTCGTAGTAGCCGCCGGCGACGACGTCTCGGTGCCCGAGCGCTGCGCGCGCCTCGTCGATTGCTGGAACGCGCTGGGGCGGCGTCCGGACCTCATCGCGTCCGACCTCGAAGAATTCGAGAGCGCTGCGGGGCAGGCGGGCCGCATCGCCCCCACCGACCTCGACCAGTACAAGAATTTCGACGACTGGGCGCGCGAGCGCCCGTGGCTGGTGGGCGCGGCGCACGCATGGTCGCGGCGCCTGTTCGAGCGCTTCGGGCCGATGCTGCAGGGCGCCATGGCCGAAGACCAGATCATGACGTTTCGCGCGGTCATGTCGGGCGGCGCGCACAGCCTGCGCGAGCCGCTCGTGCGCTACCGGCGTGGCGGGCTCTCGGGCAAGAAGCGCTATCGCACCGTCGAGCAGTTCATCGCGCGCGTGAAGCTCACCACGGCGTTCGGCCTGGTCGAGTCGGAGCAGTTTCAGCGCGACGCGCAGATCGCGGGCGTGGGTGAGCCGATGCGCGCGCTGCTCGTGCCCAAGCTCGCGCGCGAGCACTACGCGCGCGACGTGTTCGCGGCGCGCGGCTTCGGCGCGAAGCTCGCGCTGATGCTGCGCACGCCGGGCGTAAAGATGGGCTTCAAGATCCGCATGTTCCTCTACGCCGCGTGTCCCTGCGCGTACCGGCCGTTTTTCGCGCTGCGCAATTTCGTGAAGCGTTGACGCCGCAATCGGGCTCAGGAGCGGAGCTTGCCACCGGGGGTTACTTCCAGCAGGACCGGATGATCGGGTACGGCCACGCTGAGCTTGCGGACCTCCCGGTGGGTTGCGAGCGGTGCTGCCGACACAATCGGATCGTAAAGATCGACGCGGCTCGCTGTCGCCCCAAAGTCGACTTCCACGTTCGCGGGCGGACTCGTGAGCGGGGTGCCTGCCGCGCGATCCCAGATCCGCGTTTCATTCCACAGCACCAGCACGACGCGGCCGTCCTTCTTCTGCAGCAGCAGACTGTTTGCCGACACCGGCATGCCAGATAGCGAACAGGCCAATGCGCCTGGCGCCGCCCCGTTGGCCTGATGCGCGGCGTCCGCCCGCAGAATCGACGTGAGATTGCGGATCGCGTGAGCCACGGGCTTCGGGCTGTTGTCGTTGCGAAAAAGGCCGAAGTGCATCTCGTTGTTCTTGTTCTGCGGATCGGGCTTCTGGTCCAGGAGTTCATAGACATAAGTCCGCTTCACGCCTGCCGCCGCCGCGCCCACATAGCCATTGAGGATGCCTTTGGCCTGCGTCGGCTCATCGACACCCAGCATGTACCAGCCAGACTGAGGCATCGAGAAGTATCCGAATTCGGTCATCACGATCGGCAGTTGGAACTTCTTGACGCTGTCGATGGCATTGCCCAACCACCTGTCGCCGTTTGCCTCGTAGGATGGCTGTTCGCCGTTTTGCGGATAGAAATGCTGGTTCGCGTAATCGGCGGCGTTCGCGCGTGACTCGACCGGCTTGGTCTCGTAGCCAGTGAGGTCGTAGACGCTCACGCCCGCGAGTTCCGGGCTGGCGTGTACGCGCGTGTAGATCTCGCGCTGGATGGCGAGTCCGGCGGGGGTGCCGGTCAGGCCGCGATAGGTGGGCGGCCAGTTATTGATCTCGTTCAGGCCTTCGACACTCGCGATGCTTCCGGGCACTGCTGTGCTCAGGCGCGCGATTTGTTCGATCGACTCGGTGATGTCGCCATGTATGAGGAAATCGAATTTGATGCCGCGCTGCGCGAGATAGACATAGCTCGAGAACGGCGCGGCTCCGCTAGCCGGCGACGCGTCGCGAACATGACGAATGCCTAGCCACGCCAGATCGTCGGCGACGTTCTGCACATTCGCGTAGGCGCCGTCCGTGTAGTTGACGTGCGTGTTGACGGCAAGCGTGTCGAGGAAAGCGTCGGCGGGCATTGCGCGCACCGCATCGCTCCCCTGTGCCAACGATGCGCACGCGAGTGCGCCAAGGATCACGAAAACATTCGCCATGCGCGTACCAGGCTGCAAGCGCCGCCTGGTGATGTGCGAGTAGCGTGAACGATACCGGACGGCTGCGCGAGCAAGCAGGCGGTGGCAAGTTGCTAAGGAATCCTTCACGGCGCGTTCCTCGCATGGTGCGACTGCCGGTTTAGAGCACCTTGCCTCACGCGGGCGTCGCTGGACCGCTGTTTCTGCGGCGCAGCCATTTTGACGTGTCCCCGGGTCCTCGTGTGTGGGATTGCGAACGGATAACCACGACAACTAATGCGCATATTTCAATTGCAACCCATGTCACGCGCGCGGCCGACCCGCGCTTGCAGATCCACTGGTTACTGCGCGGCCCGTATTCACATTCTTATTCAGAATCGACGTGGCTAATACGCGGCGCATTCTGCCATCAAGGGATCTGCACACGATCGTGCGAAGTTGGTGGGATTGCGCACGGATCCTGGCGCTTTCGTTTCGTATCGTGTTGTTGTGGCTTATCGGGTCGTTCTCTCGCAGCAGCCCATCGCGGCCGACCACGACAGTCTGACGAATACGACTCGCACTGGGGTAGGGATATGTCTGAACTAACGCAGCGCGCGATCGACATCGCGCTGATTGTGCTTGGCGCCGTAGGCGCCGTCCACCTGAACCCGAATTTCGCGTATGTAGGCGCTGTACGTCACCCTGACCCCGCGCTGGTGGCGTTCTGCGCGGCGCTCGCCCTGTCGGTGTTCCCGGCCTGTGGAACCTATGGTTCGCGCGGCAGCCGTACGCTTTTCAGCGTTGCGGGCCGCACGGCGCTCGCCTGGCTCGCGGTGCAGTTCTGCGGGCTCGTGCTGCTTTACGCAATCCATCATGATCATCTGCTGCCGTTGCCGTGGTTCATCTACTGGACGCTGACGACCGGCATTGCACTGCTGGCGTCGCACACGCTGTTCTTTGCGGAATTCAGCGTGCTGCGGCTCACGCGTGCATGGTGGCACCGGGAGCCACTCGAGATCGCGCCGCGCAGTGCGGTGCGCAGCGCCGTCCTCGGGCATGCAATGAAGCGGATCTTCGACGTCGTCGCTGCAGTGGCAGGCATCGTCGTACTTTCGCCGGTGCTCATTGTCATCGCGCTGTTGGTCAGGCTCGACGGCGGACCGGCCTTGTATGGGCATACCCGCGTCGGGCGTCACGGCAAGACATTTCGTTGTCTGAAGTTTCGGTCGATGGTCGTCAACTCGGAGCAGGTGCTCAAGGAACTACTCGCGAACGATCCCGAAGCGCGTGCCGAATGGGAGCGCGAATTCAAGCTCAAGAACGACGTGCGTGTGACGCGGATCGGCCACTTTCTGCGGCGCACGAGCCTCGACGAACTGCCGCAAATCTGGAACGTGCTGCGCGGCGAAATGAGCTTTGTCGGGCCGAGGCCGGTTATTGACCAGGAACTGGAGCGCTACGGCGAGGCCAGCCAGTACTACCTGATGGTAACGCCCGGGATCACCGGCCTGTGGCAGGTGAGCGGACGCAATGACATCGACTATGCGACACGGGTACTGCTAGACGTCTCCTACGTGAAAAACTGGACCTTCCGCACGGACATGGGAATTCTCTTCAAGACGTTCTTCGTGGTGATTCATGGTAACGGCGCGTATTGAGCAGAACAAGGACGCAGCCAGATAAGGATGCGGGCTTCCTGGAGCGATCGGGAACGCCCCGCGTGTCGGCAACGGGGCTGGATGTAGTGGGATGTGGAGTATCGCAATGGGACTGAATGCGAAGCAATCGAGCGGAGTGGCTCCCGCGTGCGCTGCTCACAATCGCGCAGTGCCGGCAATGTTGCGGCGCCAGGCCGCGTGTGTCGCCTGGCTGGCGCTCGCGGGGCTGGGCGGTTGCGCGTTGGCGCCGGGCATGACGGTCAGTGCGCCATCAGGCGGTGCCGAAACCACGGCCAGTACGACATCCGGCGCGCAGGTGCCAGGCAGCATGGTGGCCAAGGGGGTCGTGGGTGCGCCACCCGGCCAGGTCATAGAGATCACGAACCATTTGGTGGAAAAACAGGTCGAGCAGCGGCCCAAGGGCATTCCAGCGGATGTGGAGAAGCTCTTTGCCACGCCCAAGCCATATGAGATTGGGCCGGGCGACATTCTCAGCATCGTGGTGTGGGACCATCCCGAGCTCAACCTGCCTTTTGTGGGTGGCGGCGCCGATGCCGCCACCGGGGCCAGTTCGGTCGCACCGGGCTATACCGTCGATACCAACGGATTTATTCAGTATGCCTATATAGGGCCAATGAAGGTTGAAGGCCTATCGGAAATGGGCGTGCGCGATGTCCTTGCCGCGAAGCTCGCGCGCTACGTGCGTGAGCCGCAGGTTACCGTGCGCATCCAGACCTACCGCAGCAAACGCGTTTATCTGGATGGAGAAGTCAAGACGCCGGGCGTGGAAGTGCTCAACGACCGGCCCATGACTTTGCCCGAGGCGATCAACCGGGCGGGCGGATTCACCAACAACGCCGACCGTTCGCATGTCGCGGTGACGCGCGGGGACACCACCGTGGAGGTGGACATGCCCGACATGATTCGCAAGGGCTTCAATCCCGATCGCGTCGTTCTGCGCGACGGCGACCTCGTGCGCGTCTATGCGCAGACGGACAGCAAGGTATTCGTGGTCGGCGAGGTGGAACGCCCTGGCGGGGTGGTCTTCAACAATGGACATATGTCCCTGAACGAGGCGCTCGGCAACGCGGGCGGGATCAACCAGGCATCGGGCGATGCCTCGCAGGTTTATGTCGTGCGTGGGCGCGATACCGGCAAGCCGGTCGTTTTTCATCTCGATGCCAGCAATGCCGCCGCGATGGCCACGGCCGATTCGTTCGATCTGAAGCCCAACGACGTCGTGTTCGTCGATACATCAGCGCTCGTGAAGTGGAGCCGTGTCATCAGCCTGATTTTGCCCACGACCCAAGCCGCCGCGGCCAGCCGGGCGGTGGGTTTTTGATAGCGGCATGAACGCGCGCCCGCCACGGCAGCGCGTCACCGTATAAAGAGGACAAGATGATTCATCGCGATTACATGCTTGAAGGCCCTGCCGAGGTGGTTTTGCCGCAGGCGCCCGAGGGCGGGCATATGAGCAATCTGCTCGACGTGCTGTACGCAGGACGCAAGACGATCATGATCGTGACGGCGATCTTCACGCTGATCGGCTGCACGTATGCGCTGCTCGCGCCCGCTGTCTACCAATCGGACATGCTCATCCAGGTGGAGGAAGGGCAGAACCCAGCAAAAACGGCACTCGCCGACCTTTCCGCGCAGTTTGCGATCAAGACCGCAGCCACGGCAGAAATAGAAGTGTTGCGCTCGCGGCTGGTCGTATCGTCGGCGGTGAATGCGACGAAACTGTATATCCGCGCGACGCCGCACTATTTTCCGGTCGTGGGTCGCTGGGCCGCGCGACATCTGAATCTGAACGGATGGTCGGGATGGGGCGGTTACGCGTGGACCGACGAAGCCATCGACGTGACGCAATTCGATGTGCCGGATCGCCTGCACGGCAGCCCATTTCTCCTGACCTGGCAGGGCGACGGCGCTTATACACTGGCCTCCGGCAGCGTCAAGGTCGAAGGGCGTGTGGGCGAACCCCTTCATGCACCGGTTGTGGGCGGTGCGATCGATCTGCTGGTGAACCGTATCGACGGGCAGCCAGGAACGACCTTTGATCTGATGCGCCTGTCTGAACTGCGTGCAATCCAGACCTTGCAGACCGCGCTGCTGATTTCTGAAAAAGGCAAGGAATCCGATGTTATCGGCGTTGCGCTGGAAGGCGACGACCCGGTCCTCACCAGCACCATTCTCAACGCGATCGGCACTGAATATATCCGGCAGAACGCGCAGCGCACGCAGGAGGAAGCGCAGAAGTCCATTGCCTTTCTCGATCAGCAACTCCCGATGCTCAAGGCGCAGCTCGAGAAGGCCGAGAATGAGTACAACACATTCCGCTCGCAGCATGGCGCGGTGAACCTGGGCGCCGAAGCGACGGCGTTGTTGCAAAGCTCGGCACTCGCCCAGCAGCGCATCGCCGATCTGCGCCAGCAGCGCGCGCAATTGATGGCCCGCTTCACGCCGGACAATCCTGCCTTGGTCGCCGTGGACGGACAACTGGCCGAAGCGCAGAAGTCGCTCGGCGACCTCGTCGGGCAGACGCGTGCGCTGCCGCCCGTGGAGCAGGGCCTCGTGCGCCTGCAGCGGGAAGTGACCGTCGATACCAACATCTATACGAATCTGCTGAACAACCGCGAGCAGATGCGTCTGCTCAAGGCCGGCCGCGTGTCGAACGTGCGCATGATCGACGCTGCGGTGCCGGGGGAACAACCCGTTCGGCCCAAGCGCGTCGTTCTGTTGGTCGCGGCGTTCTTCACTGGCCTTTTTGTCGGTGCCGCCATCGTGCTGATGCGCCAACGGTTCAAACGCGGCGTGTCCATGGTGGACGAAATTGAAGTGCACACCGGCCTGGCGGTTTATGCAGCCGTGCCGCGCAGCCGCATTCAGCAATCCCTTACGCGGCGTCTGCCGCGCACGGCTCCGGGCGTGAACACGGTGCTCGCGCGTACGGCCGTGTTCGATGCTGCGGTTGAAAGTCTGCGAAGCTTCCGCAGTGCGCTCGAATATTCGCTGGCCGATGCCGCTAATCATGTCGTGCTGCTGGCGGGGCCGACGCCGATGGTGGGCAAGTCGTTCGTCTCGGTCAATCTCGCGGCGGTGTTCGGCGCATCTGGCAAGCGGGTGCTGTTGATCGACGCCGATCTGCGGCGCGGCTCGCTGAACCGCCATGTCGGTGTGCCAAGCGCCCCTGGCGTGACGGACATCGTCGACCGCAGTCAGAACTTCGGCGAAGCGGTGCGCCACGAAGTCATGCCAGGCGTCGACTTCGTCCCGACGGGCGGCTACGTGACCAATGCGAGCGAGCTGCTGCGCGAAGAGAGTTTCACGGAGTTCGTGGCCTGGGCCAACGACGCGTACGACCTCGTGCTGATCGACGCGCCGCCGATCTTGCCGGTCGCGGATGCGGGGATCGTTGGCAAGCTCGCGGGCACAGTGTTCGTGATCGCGCGCCAGGGGTCCACGAGCGTGGCCGATCTGCGCGAGTCCGTGCGCCGCCTTGAACAGGTTGGCGTACCGATTCGCGGCGTGATCTTCAACGACATGACATCGCGCCCTGGCCGCTACGGCCACAAATACGGCACGTACGGCTACGCTAGCTACGGGTTTGCGAAGGACGTGGGGCCGGCGCACCGGTAAATTCGTCTGGATTTATGTCGCAGTACGAATTTCGCCGGCTGTGTGGCGCGGGCCATGCAGCCGGCAAAACTTCCCGAGCTTTAGCTCATCTTTCGGATTCAACCGACGGGCGATCTCCAGCGCTACCCGTGCAAGGACCGCGCAACGTGGTTCGCAAACTGAAGTCGGATGCGTGGCGGCGAACATTTTTACTCATGCGCGTCGGTCACACTCTGGATCAATGACTCGCATCATGTGAGCCCGTCTAATCCGGTCGTTCTTGGCAAGGTGGCCTTGCGTGCGGAAGGAGCCTGAACGATGTCCTGGAATCCGTCGATGAAACCCGTTGGCTTTCCCAATTTGCTGATCAATGGCCGTTTCCTCGCTCGCCGCGCGACGGGGGTCGATCGCTTTGCCTTCGAAACGATTCGGGCGCTTGACCAGATGCTCGAGGCCCGCGAGCCGCTGGTCGCCGAAGTGCGGGCTGAAATCGTCGTGCCGGAAGCAGCGGCAGACATGGTGAATCCGTTTCGGCACGTCAGGCTTCGGGCGAGCGGTAAAGGCGGCGGCATGCGCTGGGAGCAGTTCGCGTTGCCACAGGCCGCGCGCGGGAGGCTGTTGCTCAATCTATGCAATTCGGGGCCGCTGCTGTGCAGGCGGCAGGTGACGGTGCTGCACGATGCGGCGCCAGCACGCGTTCCCGAAAGCTACAGTCGCTCCTTTGTGGCCTGGTACCGCCTGATGGTGCCGCACCTCGGCCGCGTATCGCAGCGGGTGATCACCGTGTCGGAGTTCTCGCGGCGCGAGCTCTGCGACGCTTATCGGATTCCGGCCGGAAAGATCGGCGTGGTGCCGGAGAGCGGCGAACATATGTTGCGTGTGCAACAAGACGAAGGGGAGGTCACGCCTACGCTGAACGGGCGTCCGTTCGTGCTCGCGGTGGGAAGCCTCAACCGGCACAAGAATTTTCAACTCGTTGCCGATGCCGCGCGCCTGATTCGCGACGCGCAGTTCGACATCGTGGTCGTGGGCGGGGGCGATTCGCGGGTATATGGCAGTGGCCAGGATGCGTTGCCCGGGTTCGTGAAGCACCTCGGTTATGTGAGCGATGGCGCGTTGGCCGCGCTTTACCGGCGCGCAGCATGTTTCGTGTACCCGTCGCGCTATGAAGGCTTCGGGCTGCCGCCTGTCGAGGCGCTGGCGCTCGGCTGTCCCGTCATCGCTTCGCGCTTGCCTGCGGTGCAGGAGGCATGCGGCGATGCGATTCTCTACACCTCGCCGGACGATCCAACTGAGCTCGCGCACCTGCTCGAACGGATCACGGGCGACGCCGCGCTGCGTGCGTGTCTGCGCGAGCGTGGTCGTGCGCGGACCGCGGAACTGACCTGGCGCGCCACAGCCGTCAAGCTGATCGAGGAGATTTCGCCGTGGCTAATGTAACCCTCGCTCCTACCCTGGCGAACGACACGCGCCGTTTCGGACGAGTGGCGCTCGTGCACGATTGGTTCACCGCCTATGCGGGCTCGGAGAAGGTCGTCGAGCAGATTCTTCAAGTGTTTCCGCACGCCGATCTCTACAGTGTCGTTGACTTTTTTCCTGAGTCGCAGCGCAGCGCATTGGGCGGAAAACATGCGACGACCTCGTTCATTCAGCATCTGCCTCGGGCGCGCAGAGCGTTTCGCAACTACCTTCCGCTCATGCCACTGGCGATCGAGCAGTTCGACCTCTCGTCCTACGATCTCGTGATTTCGTCAAGCCACGCGGTGGCCAAGGGCGTGTTGACCGGCCCGGATCAGGTTCATGTGAGCTACGTGCATTCACCCATTCGCTACGCTTGGGATTTGCAGCATCAATATCTGTCCGAAGCCGGCCTTGAGCGCGGAATAAAGAGCTGGATCGCGCGCGCCCTGCTTCATTACATGCGCATCTGGGATCAGCGCACCGCGAATGGCGTCGACGCCTTCATCGCCAATTCCGCCTTCGTGGGGCGGCGCATCCGCAAGGCCTACGGCAGTGAGGCTGTCGTCGTTTATCCACCGGTCGACGTCGAGCGGTTCGAATTGTGTACGCAGCATGAGGACTTTTATCTCACGGCCTCGCGTATGGTGCCTTACAAGCGTGTGCCGCTCATCGTCGAGGCGTTCTCGGCAATGCCCTCGCGGCGTCTCGTGGTGATCGGCGAAGGCCCCGATCTGGCGCGCGCCAGTGCGGCGGCGGCGGGCAACGTGACGCTGCTTGGCTATCAGCCCGACGAGGTACTGGTCGACTATATGCAGCGTGCACGTGCGTTCGTGTTCGCGGCGGAAGAGGATTTCGGCATCTCGGTGGTCGAGGCGCAAGCCTGCGGGACGCCGGTCATTGCGCTTGGCCGTGGCGGTGTGCGGGAAATCGTCATCGATTCGCCGGATCCGGAGCGCAGTACCGGACTCTTTTTCGGCGAGCAGAGCGTGGCATCCATTGTCGATGCGGTGGAGCGCTTCGAGCAGCATCAGGCGTTCCGCCCGGACGTTTGCCGCCGCAATGCCATGCGCTTTACGACGGATCGTTTCAGGCGCGAATTCCTGGGTGTCGTCGAGCGCGCCATGGAGGGCAACGAGGCGCCCAGCAAGCCGCCGGCCCGGCGTTGGCGTTCTGCCTGAAGCGGTGCGAGACAAGAGCGTTTGCGCACGTACGCGCGTGCGGCGAGCGGATGGGGGCGAGGCAAGTGGGACTGTCGATATTCGGAATCGTAGTCATCGTCAGCGGATTGGCGGCGCTCTATGCGTCGTATCGCGGCGCGATCTACGGCATGGCGGTGTACGCGCTATTCGGATGCGCGCTTGCGCTGTCGTTGGGCGCGACGGGTGTGATGCCGGCGCAACTCTTTCTCGCCTTCTTTGCGTTGAGGGCGTTCAATCTCGTCGGCGGGCGCAAAATCGCCGATGCATTCTCTTTGGACAAGCCTGGATTTTGGCTGCTCTGTACCTGCGTGTGGGGAGTCGCAGGCGCCATCGTGCTGCCGCGGTTGCTGGCCGGTTCAACGCTGGTGTTCCCGGTCGATCGCGATGCCACCGGTGCCGGTCTGGACATCCTGCTGCGTCCGCTTGCGCCTGTTTCGGGGAATTTGTCGCAGGCAGTCTATTTGATTGCAGACACGCTCGTGTATTGCTGCATGTACGCGTTTCTGCAATTTCGCGGTGTGTACCGCACGCTCGCGAACGCGCTTCTTCTGCTCACCGCGCTCGATGTGCTCGCCGGCGTGATCGATATTGCGTCGCACGCTGTTGGCGTAGATGCGCTTTCGTTCGTGAAGACAGCACAGTTCGCCTACCTGACCGGCGCCGAGATGGAGGGATTGGTCCGTATCAGCGGGACATTCAGCGAAACGTCGGGCTTTTCGGGCTTCACGGTTCCGCTCTTTGTCTTTTGTCTCAATCTCTGGCTGGTCGGTTTTCGTCCAAAACTGTCCGGCATGCTGGCCGCCGCGTCGGGGGCGCTGCTGTTGCTGTCCACTTCAGGGAGCGCCTATGTCGGGCTCGGCGGGTATCTGGTCGTGCTGCTGTTTAGTCGGCCCCAGCGCGTCGCACGCGCCGCTTCCGCGCGCAAGCACCGTCTGTGGATCATGAGCGTTTGCCTGGGCGCGCTCGGGGCGCTCTATGTCGTGCTTTTCCTTCCTGCGGTGGCCGACGCGCTCGCGCAATTCGTCGACACCACGATATTGAGCAAGGCCGCCAGTTCGTCGGGCGTCGAGCGAATGGGATGGAACGCTCAGGGCGTGACCAATTTCTTCGATACCTACGGAATAGGTGTCGGCCTCGGCAGTATTCGCGCGTCGAGTTTCCTCGTAGTGCTGCTGGCAAGCCTCGGCATCGTGGGGGTGATCTCCTATGGGCTATTCATCGGCAAATCGCTGTTTTCGCCGATGTCGCCCGATTACCCGTTCACAGAGCGCGCGGTTTGCTACGCAGCGCGGCATAGCACGATCTCGGCGTTGATCGTCGCTTCGGCTTCTGGCGGGGTATTCGAGCTTGGAGTGTGTTTCTACCTGATTGTGGCTGCGGCAGGCGCGCTCTCGCTGTCGCCGCGACGCGTGCCCAAGCCGCGAACAACAGTCCGCCACGGACTCCTGAACAACGAGGTAAGCGATGGAATCGAGTGTCATCCCGGGGGAAATCGTGTCGAGAAAGTGCATCCAGCCGTCGCCCGGAAAAGCGCCGAGAATCTGCCTGATTTTCGCCACGCGGGGCCGCGCAGAACTCCTTAAGCATGTCATCGCTTCCGTGGATGCGCAGACGCTGAAGCCGGAACTGATCATCGTCTCCTGCGTGTCGAACGAGGATGCTGGCGATCTTGCGGATCGCCCCGGATTACTCGTGGTCAAGGGACGGCCCGGCCTTACTGTGCAACGCAATACGGCACTCAATCATGTGCCGGCCGGCTTCGACGTCGTGATTTTCCTGGACGATGATTTCCTCATGCATCGCACGTGGATTTCCGAAATCGTCGATGCGCTAAACAGCGATCCCACCATCGCCTGTGTGACTGGCACGCTACTCGCAGACGGCATCCACGGGCCGGGTCTTTCCATTGAACAGGGACAGGCTATTCTCGCGCGCGCGAGCACGGCGAGGCAGGCGTCGACGGTGATTCCTACCCGGGGCCCGTATGGCTGCAACATGGCATTCCGGGCAAGCAGCATTGCCGGCCTGCGTTTTGACGAGCGCCTTGTGCTCTATGGCTGGCAGGAGGACCGTGATTTTGGAGGCCAGATCCGCAACCGGGGGGGGCGCGTCGTGCGTATCACCAGCGCTGTCGGCGTGCACCTGGGAACCAAAGGGGGGCGGGTGTCGGGGCGCAAACTCGGCTATTCGCAGGTCGTCAATCCACTCTATCTGGTGAGCAGAAAGACGATGTCCGTGCGCGACGCGCTCGATCATGTCGTGCGCAATGTCGCCAGCAATGTGGTGCGAAGCCTCGCGCCGGAGCCCTGGATCGACCGCCGCGGTCGACTGAGCGGCAATCTGATCGGCTTTTGGGACTGCATGCGAGGAAGGCTGACTCCTGAGCGAGCGGAGAAGCTATGAGCACCGTGCAGTACAGGACGATAGCGTTCAACGGCAAATTCTTCGGGGCGGCGCCAACGGGTGTGCACAGGGTGGCAGAACAGTTGATCGCCGCGACCGATGCGTTGATAGCGAAACAAACCGGCAGTGGCGTCGACTATGCTCTGGTGGTGAGGAATCGCATCGCCGTTCCACCTTACCGCAATATTCTGTGCGTCCGCGAGAACCCGCTGGCTCGCAGGATGCACCGCATAGCGTGGGAGCAATGCTATCTTCCGATGGCGCGCAGAAAGGACTTCATCCTCAATCTCTGCAACCTCGGGCCGCTGTTGCACCGTGATTCCGCGACGATGATTCACGACGCCCAAGTCTATTCCGCGCCGGATTCGTATTCGCCAGGTTTTCGGCTCTGGTACAAATTCCTTTTCTTTTTCATCGGCAGACGGCACAGGATTATCTTTACCGTTTCGGAGTTCTCTAAAGGCGAGCTCGTGCGATATGGCATTGCCAGCGCGGAAAAGATCACGGTCATACATAACGGCTGCGATCATGTCTTGCTCGTGCAGCCCGACGCGCGGCCGCTTGCGGCTTTGAACCTTGAATCGAAGCGCTATGTTCTCGCGCTCGCCAACACCCAGAAGCACAAGAACATCGCCGTTCTGCTCAATGCCTTTTCAGGTCCGGAGCTTCGGGACGTTGCACTCGTGCTGTTCGGGGCGGCAACCAAAGCCGACTTCGAAGTGCTAGGGCACGTGGTGCCGCCTAATGTGCGATTCGCGGGCCGTGTTTCCGACCCGGAACTGGCGGGCTTGATGAGCCATGCGGGGGCGCTTGCTTTCCCTTCGCTAACCGAAGGATTTGGCCTGCCGCCATTGGAGGCAATGGCACTAGGCTGTCCGGTTCTTGCCGCTCCGCTCGGCGCACTTCCCGAGGTTTGTGGCGACGCCGCGCTCTATGCGGACCCGTTCGATCCGCAGGCGTGGAGTCTAAAGATCCGCACTGTGCTCGACGATGAAGCGCTGCGTGAAGCGTTGATCGCCGAAGGTCGCCGGCATGCCGCCGCTTTTACCTGGGAAAGGGCCGCGCGAGAACTGCTGGAAGCGGTGAACGCGGCCAACCGGTAATGGTTTCGGCACCAAAGAGGTCAAGCGTTTCATTTAGACGGTACTCAAAATCCACATCGTGTCAGGAGATCGGGTATGAGCACATACGATTCCGCCGTGAGACGGCAGCACCTGCGTCGTGGGCTACTGCGCATCGCGCGCGAGATCTCGGAGCTTCCTGGCATAAGGCTCTTGAGTGCGCCCCTGTACCGACGCTATTTCCGCGAGCCCTATCGCAGCGGCAACCTGTACTTTGGCGTCTACGACACTTATCAGGAAGCGCTGGACGAGGCGCAGCGTATTGCTTCGGCGAAATTGCCCTCGACCTACGACGTCGAAGAAGTGACCACGAGATATCTGGATCAATTGCAATCGCTGCGAACATGCGACTACCCAGCGCTCTTCTGGATCAATCAGATCCTGAGTGCAGGCGGGCGCCGGATATTCGATATCGGTGGCCACCTGGGTCTCGCCTACTACGGATATCAGCATTACATTTCATTTCCGTCCGACCTGGTTTGGTGCGTGCATGACCTGCCTCACGTGGTGGCCGCAGGCAGGCGCCTTGCCTCGGAACGCGACAAACTGGGCGCGCTGACATTCAGCGAAACGCCTCACGGAGCGGACGGCTTTGATGTGCTCATCAGCACCGGCGCGTTGCAGTACCTTGGATATCGCTTGCCGTCGCTGATTGGCGAGCTTTCGCATCCGCCGCGTCACGTTTTGTTCAATCTCATACCCTTGCACCCGCAAAAGGCATTCTTCACCTTGCAGAATCTCGGGGTTGCCGTGTGCCCGTACCGGGTGGAGTCGATCGGGCGTTTGGTCGCCGACATGCAGGCCCTTGGCTATCGCGTGCGGGATCACTGGGACCTGAACGAGCGCCGCATGCGCATCCCCTTCAAGACCGAGTACGAAGTCGATAGTTACTATGGGTATTACTTCGAACGCGTCGCAGCGCAGACGTAGCCTGGCCTTGCGAAGTGATCCGAGCCGCACGCTGGAACCGTGGCGGCGGCTCGTCTGATCGCAGCTTGCGACCCGCAGGCGGCCAGATTCGTGAAATCAGGGCTGCCCTAACGCAAGCTCCGTCCGATGCATGTCTTGGTAACACTGGATGCATTGCTGCGCAAACTCGTGTCGCCGCAAGCCGCAGTTTCCGGCATCGCTTCGGAAGACATGGGCTGCTGAGCGCATTCGCGGGTTGTGCGTTTGAGGGAGATCTCGTTGCGCGCTACCTGAGCGCTCTTTCTTTTCCAGATGCGCTCGCGATTGCGCTCGAAGAAAGACGCAAGCACCGGGACGATTTTCGCGCAGGCGCGAGGCTCTGCCGAAATCGACCATGCGATGGCCGTGCAGGTGAGTCCCACCCAGGCCGCCACGCCCGCGAGCGAAAGCGAATCGAGCACGAACGAACTCCCGTAGGCGGCGAGAATCAACAGCGCGGGCACAATGAGCTGGCGAAGGTGTTGCCGGCCGAAATGCGCGGCCCAAAAGAGCAGGGCGCCATCGAGCGCGCATCGTGCGCTCCACGCAAGCGCCGCACCGAGTACGCCGAAGGCATGAAGCGCCCACCAGAGGCTGGCGATAAAAAGCACGATTTCGACTAGCTGAAACCGTGCCACGACGCCCGGCCGCCCCTCAGCCTGCAAATGACAAGACAGCACAACCGCGAGGCAATTAATCCAGACGCCGAGCAGAATGGTCTCGCCAACCGAGGATGCACTGTTCGCGAAGTCGTGGCCCACCCACAACGAAAGAAACGGCCGCATCAGAAAGATGCCGAACACGATGGCCGGCGTCATCACGAGTGTGAGCCCGCGCAGGGCGAGCAGGGAAAGCTGGGCGGCATCGTGACCGCCCAGGGCGGACAGTCGCGGGAACAGCGTGCGGGTGATGACGCTTGGCACCAGACGCGCGCGTGCAGCAAGACTGAACGGCACCTGATAGTAGGTTACGGCTTGTGGGCCCAGCACATGGCCGATCAGCAAGCGATCGGCCGTCTCGAGCACCGGCGTCGCGAATCCTGTAATGCTGATCCACGCGCCATAGGAAAAGAGCGGCCGCACATGCTTGCGGTCGGGTCCAGCGGCAAGCCGCAGCGGGAAAACATGGGCCATTGTGCAGAACGTGATGATGAGCGAGATCACGCTGGCAAAGAGGGTCGCGAACACGAGATAGTGCAGGTTCGGTCCGAAGACGATCGCAACGCATAGCGGTGACAGCTGGAACAGCATCACGACGACAAACTGCACGGCATTGGCGATGCCAAACTGTTCGCGCCCCGACATCGCCCCATTGCATGCGGCAATCACATTCGTAAGCGGCACGAGAGCGCAGATCCAGGCCTGCGCGGGCCGCAGTTCCGCGCTCAGCACGGGACCGATGTCGAATTGCGCGAGCATGACGTGCATGAGCGCAAACAACAGAAGCGCCCCGACAAGACCGAAGCCCAAATTGAGCAGCAACGCGGTCCAGAATACGGATTCCCGCTCGGCAGGCGTCGCGTCAGAAAGCTGTGCAATGCGGTTGGACGCGGCGAAGGACAGGCCGAGATCGAAGAATCCGAAATATCCTTGCAGCATCCAGAGAATGGCGAGTACGCCGAAGCGCTCCGCGCCAATATGATGCAGATAGACCGGTGTACTGACGAGCGAAACAAAAATGGGTAGCACGCTACCCAGAAAGTTGAAGATCGCGTTTCGTTTGAGTGTGGGCTTGGCGGTCATGATATGCGGCAGTCTGGGCCATCCCGGAACAGCGCGCGGCCGCCCGGCAAACAGGTTAGATCAATTGTGCCTGGTGGATCGTGGCCTTGTTTGTGCGCTTGCGTACCCCAGCGGCGCTTTCAGCCGAGGCTTCCGGGCTGCCACGAGTGGCGGTGCGCGATGGTCGCGAGACGGCCTTTCCCGCCCGGAATTGTTGGGCAACCCACCGACCGGTAGTGGAAAGCCCTCCTACGATTGGTCAGGGCTGAGCGCAGCCTGTGCCAGGGCGAGCGCCGACGCCGATATTCGCATGCGACGCAGAAAAGGGGAGGGCAACGGAGCACGTTGCCGGAGTCAATGAAGATATTCGTCATCAATCTCGACAGGTCCACCGACAGACTGAACCACATGGCGGAGCAGCTCGACAGGCTGGGCTATGCCTGGGAACGGTTTCCCGCTTTGGGCCCCGCGCAAATAGAAGCCATGAGTCGAACGCTGGCGCTGCCACTGCTGCGCGGCAATTGCACGGCGCCCGAAAAGGGGCTCGCGCTCAGTCACTACACCATCTGGAAAAAGGTGCTGGACGAAGGGATCGATCATGCGCTCGTGCTCGAGGATGATGTTCACTTCTGCCGGGACGCAAGAATGCTTGTCGAATCCATTCAGGAGAAAATCTCCCGAGGATTTTGCTACGACATCATAAAGCTGGAGACATTTCTGGCTGGGATATTCGTTGACAGGCAAGGCGTGAATTTGCCGGGTCACACGGGGCTGCACCGGTTACGGAGCAATCACTCGGGCACGGCCGCCTACATCATTTCGAGAGATGGGTGCCGCAGGATGGTCGATCGTTTTGCGCGAGCGGATCGCGCAGTGGATCTCGTCATGTTTGACGGCGATCTGGACGAAATGTCCGTGTTTCAATGGCACCCGGCGCCATGCATCCAGGACATGTTGCTAAAACATGGGAGCAAGGGGATCGCATCTGATATCGGACCGACGCGATCCGAGTCGGATCGTCGCTCCCGCTGGCTCGAGAGATTGAAATCGCCTTTGCGCGGCGCTTATTACTGGGTTGAAACGCTACGTGGCTGGAACAGCGGCCGAATAAAAATTCGGTCCACGTATGTGGATGGAGTTTGAATGACGGAAGCCCCCGAATGGGGCCTCTTTGATCCTCATGAACGGGCAATGCCGCCGCCAGGGCTCGTGCTCAGAAACCCCAGCCGCGAGCCCGTGATTTCCGCTTTTCCAACCGCATCGCTCTATTGGCGGCCCGTATGGAACGTCACACCAGACTCTATGGCTTGCAACATTTGCGCTTCGTTGCCGCCTTCGCGGTGTTGGCGCACCATATCCTTGAAGAGGCCTCGGGGAGTCCGCTGGCGCACATCTTTCCGACCATGCAGCGCGTAGGAGCGTGTGGCGTCGACATCTTTTTCGTCATCAGCGGGCTGGTGATGTGGCATACAACACGAGGGTTCTCATCGCAAGCGTCAGCCAGGCGCTTCTTCGCGCGTCGATTCACGCGAATCATGCCGCCCTATTGGGCATGTCTCGCCATTGTCGTTGCGCTGTCTTGGAGCGGGATCGCGTATCGACACGTGCAGCTTAGCGCCGTTGGCCTCAGCGAGTCCGTGCTGTTGCTCCCGCCCACCACATCGGGGGGATTGGTGCTCGGCGTGGCGTGGACGCTCGTCTATGAATTTTACTTTTACCTCATCTGTACCGCTGCGCTGTGTCTTCCGTGGCATAGGTACCGCGTGGTGCTGATCGCCGCCCTGCTCGCGGGTGTCCCGGTAGCGCTCGATGTGGCAGGGGCCACCGCGCAAGGCCACTATTACGGCAACCCGATCGTGCTCGAATTTTTGGGCGGCATCTTCCTTGGCATGGCAAGCGCGCGGCTGCCTGAATCGGGCCTGCGCTTGAAATGGATAGTATCGATGACGTGTGTCGCGCTCTTTTGGTGGGCTGCGCTGGCCTCGCCCACTGAAGCCACATCGGGCCTGCCGTTCTCTTTCAGATGGTGGGCCTGGGGGATTCCGGCGACGCTTCTCGTAGCCGCGTTCGCGCAATCGGTCGACAGCGGCGGCAGGGCGGGGCGAGCCTTGACCGTGCTCGGAAACGCTTCCTACGTTCTCTATCTGACGCACGGATTTTTCATGATCCTGTTTGCCAAGGCGATCAAATCCGGTGCGTTCCACCACGCGCTCAGCCTTTACGTGGCGGCGTGCTGCGTTGCAGGCATGGCCGTCATGTTTGCACTGGGTGTTCACCTGTACATCGAAAAACCGGTGCTTGGCTGGTTCGAGGGCAAGCGATCGCGGATTCGCCAATCGGTACTGACTTCGTGAAACCGTGCTGGGCGGCCGGTGTTGAACCGGCATGTTCACGGCCGATACATGGGAAAAACGTCTGCTATGTCCCGTTTGCGTAAAGCGGTGGTGGTTGCGGTCTGCGGCACGATGACCCTGGCCGGCCTCATCGCTGCCCGACTGGCCGTGCCCAGTCTGCTGCGCTCGCCTTCAGCCGCTATTGCTGCCGGGGCTGCAGGGGAATCTGGCCGGCTACGATTTGCCGTGCTCGGGGATTCCGACAGCCAGTCCTACCATGACACATTGATGTTGGGCGATCCGGACGCGCGAGGGGGCCCCTGGCGTGCGACCACCTGGCAGTGGACCGAGGTGCTTGGGCGACTGCGCGGCGACCAGGTTGACCTGGGCACATGGGGCGCGTGGGGCACCGGGAAGTATCGCGCCTATTTCGACGAAGCCTTCGGCGTGCTTGCCCGCACGCCTCCCAAAGACGACTACCGCTACAACTTTGCAGTCAGCGGCGCGACCTGCAACCAGTTGATGGGGCATCCGCTGCGCGAGGCGATCCGGCTCGTGGACTTGATGAACACGGAGCCGCGGGCCTGGCGAGGCGGCATCGTCTTGATCCGCATCGGCATCAACGATATCGGTGCACACGACGTACTCGATGAGTTGTCCCGTGATCGGAATGCAGCGCGTCCCCGGGCCCTCGTCGACGGTTGCATCAAGGAAATTGGCGCGGCGGTCGCTTTGATCCGCGCGCACCATCCGCACACCTACATTGTGCTCGTGGGCGTACTCAGCAACGCGGACTGGTCCGCTGAGTTCGACAATTGGCAATCGGCCAGGCAAATGGCCAATATCGATGCTGGCATGGATCTGTTCGATGATGGCTTGCGCAAATTGGCCGCGGCGAATCCCCATGTCCACTTTCTTGATGATCGCGCCTGGTTCAGGAGCCTGTGGGGCACGCGTGACCCGCAGGGGCGCCCGCGTTACAAGACGGTGCATTTGTCACCAGGCTGGGCAATCACCAATACGTCCGGCGACGATCCGCACAACGCCGTCGTGTCGGACAGTCATGCCGGGGTCGTCTGGAATACCCTTTGGACGCAGCACCTCGTGGCTTCCCTGAATGCCGCATTGGGACTGCATATCAAGCCGATCACCGATGCCGAGGTCATCGCGTTTCTGCAACCGAGCTTTGCTGAAAGCACGCAGTCAGCTTCGCGGGTGCGCGAGGAGGTGGGCGCAAGCCAGGACGATGCGAAATGAATGCAGATGTTGTTCAGCGCACATCTGGCCGCCATGCGGGGGCGTAGGCTGAAAGCAGTGCTCTCCAACAAGCAGTGCTCTCCAACCTATGAAGGTGTGCCATGTCTGTATTCAGCGATGGTACCGTCTCGGCGAATTCGTCACACCAACCTCATGCCAAAGAGAACATTCTTCAGGTTTGCGAGAAAGAATTCAAAAGTAATTTCAATTTGCATCCGTTCAAATTCAATCATACGTTGCACGAAAGCGGCTTGTTCGAGATCCCTCGACTCGTGGAGCTCGCCAAGCGGATGATTGACAGGAAAGATGGTCATTTCTGTGCACTCAAGCACGGCACCATCGACCAAAAGTTCAGCGCATTGTCGCGCAGCGAGCAACTGGCCGAGACGGTTTCCCGTCTTGGCGAAAACGGCACATGGATCAAGCTCACCCGGGCGCAAGATTACGATCCCGAGTATGCGCAGGTGCTTGATGTCATTACATCCGAACTCGAGGACCTGTCTGGCTGGCCGCTGCGCAAGGATATGACCTGGGTGTCGATGACACTGCTGCTCACCTCGCCCAGGATCGCCACGCCTTTTCATATCGATCACGAAACCAACTTCCTTTTCCAGCTGCAGGGCTCGAAGGACGTCTGTCTTTTTCCTGCGACCGATCGCGAGTTGGTTCCGGATCAGGAGATCGAGCGTTACTACAGCGGCAACTTCGAAGCGGCGTTGTATCGCCCGCAACTGCAGGACCGCGGCACGGTTTATCGGCTCTCTCCGGGGGAAGTGGTGCATCACCCCTCATTGGCGCCGCACTGGGTAAAGAACGGCGACAACATCTCGGTGAGCCTCAGCATCAACTACTGCATGAAGTCGCTCGAGCAGCGTGCCAGGGTCTATCAGGCCAACTACCTGCTGCGCAAGATCGGCATAACGCCGTTGCCGCCCGGGCTTTCGCCATTGCGTGACAGCCTGAAGAGGCGGGCCATTTCGACGCTGGAACACCGCAATCCAAAGTCCTTTTCCGATGTCGTCTACTCTCCAGTGAGTAGATTGATATCGCCGCTAAACGCGGTTCGGCGGCTGGTCAAGCGCTGAGCGCACGCGCTGGCGTCGCATGCGTCGCCAGCACAGTTGCTTCTCATTTCGACCGCGCTTCGGTTCACGAACGCTTCGCGCAAACCCGCTATCGACTGGTCTGCTGGAACACGCCACGGCGTGCCCAGCAGTCCTTATCAAGTCGCCACGGTTAAGCATTGGCGCGACTCAGGTGCGTCGGGGGAGCATCCTGCTCGCCAGGAGCGCCGTCGACTGCGGGGCTGGCTCCAATTCCGCCCAAACGCTCATGGAGTTGCTTTGCAATGACAGCGGCGCCGGCCGGGCGGAAGATCTGGTCGTGCATCCCTGGGACCGGGGTCACGACCAGTTTGCCCGTTACCACCGATTGCCATCCCAGATCCCAGGCGAACAGCCTCCCCTTGAGCGCCTGATCGCTGCGGAAGATTTGCACGTCGCCGTCATAGGGCGCAGGACGATATCGTGCTTGCTGAGCCAGCAGATACTCGATGTACCAGCGATTCTCGGCAACGAGATGCTCCGAAGCGTCGCCCTTGATCAGGCCAAGCTTCAGCGCGACGTCTGCAATGTGGAGCCAGCGGACGATCCGGTACTGGTTGAGGAATGCAGCCATGGAGGTCTCGCCGCGCATGGCCTTGCGAAAGTCGCGCGGGATGTTGTCTGCGCGCACCTGCATTTTGCGCAGCTGCCGGTCGTACCAGGGCATCATCTCGCGATAACCCGGACACCAGGAATCGTTGAGGATGATGAGCTCCACCGTTTCGCCCTCGCGCCGCAGCTGATGGGCCGCCTCCAGCGACATCGCGCCCAGCACGCAGTGCCCCATGAGGATATAGGGACCTCTTGGCCGGGCGAGCCTGATGAGCCGCACGGCGTCCGCTGTGATATCCTGGAAGGCCCGCTGTGGGAACTCGCGCGGGGCGCCTTCGGGCACCATCGGGATATCGATGAGCGGCCGCTCGCAGGCGAACTGCTGAGCCAGCCCGAAGAGCACGGCCGTGTTGTTGAGCGCGATGATCGGCGTTCCCGGCGCTTCCTCATTGAACTGAACGATATTGCGCGCTTTCGCCTCCAGCTCGGCCTGACTCATGAACCCACTGGCGCCCACGCCTGCCACGAACCTCGGCGTCCCTTTGCCGGGCACACTGTGGTGAACCGGCGCCAACGGACGTTGCGCCACGACCTCGACGGTTTCCAGCACCTCGCGCCACTTTGCGATATGGCCGTCGATCGTCTCCACATCGTAGAGATCCGTGTCGCCTTCACAGGAGATGCGCCAGCCATCCGGGCGTCGCACCATGAAAAAATTGAGGTCGTAGAGTGCGCCCGCATTGAATGAGGGCGAGGTCGTGGCGGCGAAATCGTGCCGGCGAACTTCATCGTCCATGCCGACAAAACTCTTTTGCAGAGCGAAATTGACGGAGCAAAGTGGCGGGCGATCCTTTTCGGAAACTTCGCCGGCCAGCTCCATCATCTCTTCGAACGGCAAGTGGAGATGTTCGATGGCTTCACTGAGCTTGGCGCCGCACTGCGCGGTGACGGAGGCGAGCGTGCTGCCTTCTGGAACGTCGAGGCGAAGGATCACCGTATTGATGAGCGGCCCGACCACGCCCTCCAGCTCCTGCTGATCCCGCAGCGACATCTGGGTGCCCATGGCAACGCTGGTCTGGCCCGCCGCCGGTTTCAGCGCCATTGCAAGGCCCGCCGCCGCCACGCTGAAGAGCGTCACACCCTGGGCCTTGGCGGCTGCGATCAGCCGTTCGCTCAGTGCGCCGGGCAAAAGCGTCGAGCGAATCACGCCCTGGAAGCGTCGCTCCTGAGGTCGGGGACGATCTCCGGGAACGTCGAAGCGGTTGAAATCCTGAAGCTCCTCGCGCCAATGGGCGCGCGCGCGATCGAGCGCGCCGCTCGCCAGGAACTCTTCCTTCCATAGCGCATAGTCGCCATGGTGAAGCTCGACATCGGGCCATTCGGGGGCGTGGCCGCCATGCAATGCGGCAAGCCCTTCCACGAGTTCGCGCACGAGGATCCCAAGCGACCAGCCGTCCATGACGAGCGAGTGGAAGGTCAGCTGCAACTCTCCCTGCGTGACCGACCTGGGCAGCCATACGGCCCGAAAGAAGGAGCGCGACGTCAATTCGAACGGTGTGCGGGCCTGCTCGCGACCGACTCGCTCGGCTTGTGCAAGGGCGGCATTTTCCTCGATGCCCGCGAGGTCGACCACTTCGAGCTGGAACGGCACGTCGCTCCAGACTTGCTGGCGCAGCCCTGCGCCCGTCATCAGGAAACCGGTACGCAAGATCTCGTGCCGCGCGACCAGTTCGCCGAGCACCTGTTCGAGACTCGCGGCTTTCAGCGGCCCCGACAACTGCAGCCGGAAGGCGATATTCAGCGCCGAGGCGTTCGGCGATGCCCTCTGCTCATGCCAGAACCGTACCTGGCAGGCGGTCGCCGGGAAGAGGGCGTAGCCGGCCTCGAGTTCGTGAGTGTCGGCGATGTTCAAGGCTATCCCGTTCATCGCTCATGCTCCCTCGGCATGCCTGCGCTTGAAGTTGAGAATCGATGGCCGCATCACGGCCGGGGCCTGCGTCGGCTCCTGCTCCTGCGTGCCATCGAGGCTCGCGGCCAGTTCGGCGATCGTCACGTTCTTCATGAGTTGGCGCGCATCCACGCCCAGCCCGCGTTCGTTCATTCGCGCGACGATGCGAAAGAGCTGGAGGCTGTCCGCGCCGAGGCTGAAGAACTTCTGGTCGATGTCGATGTGCTGCAGGCCGAGGACATCGCGCCAGACCGCGGCGATGGCGGCCTGAGTCGGCGTCATGGCCGCGGGCTCGGCTGCTGGGTTCGCCACGGAGCTGGTCACCGGGTCGGTCACTGAGTCGGTCACTGAGTCGGCTGCTGTTTCGTCCACTGAGTCGGCCACTGATTCGGTCGACACAGGCTCGGATGCTGTGGTCTCGATCGTCGCCGCTTCGCTCGGCATGGGAGAGTTCGGGACCACCTTGAGCGCGGCATGCGGCTGGCGCACCGGCGTGGCCACCATGTCGGGCGTCGGCACGGGCAGGGCTTTGCGGTCGAGCTTGCCATTGCTGGTCTGAGGCAGCGCGTCGAGCGTCATCCACAAGGTGGGCACCATATAGGCAGGCAACTGCGCGCCGACATGCGCCGCTACCGCCGCGTGGTCGGTCTTCCCCGAGCTCGCATCGACAAGGTAGCCCACGAGGCGGGCATTGCCGCTGACCGTATGCAGCGCGACCGCCGCCGCGGCAACACCTGGCGCATTGCGCAAGGCTGCCTCGATCTCCTCGATCTCGATCCGGAAGCCCCGCAGCTTGATTTGCTGATCGCGGCGGCCGAGGTGCTGCAATGAGCCGTCGGCGAGCCGCTTCGCGAGATCGCCGGTGCGGTAGAGCCGGCGCGGCGCGGCGCCCTCGATCGCAACCGACTTGAAGGCGGCGTCGGTGAGGTCGGGGCGGTTGAAGTACCCCTTCGCCAGGCCCGCACCGCCAATCCACAGTTCGCCGCTCACGCCTAGCGGCGCCAGATGCAGGTCGTCGGTCAGCACATGCAGATCCGTATTGGCGAGCGGAGCGCCGATCACCACAGGTCCGCTCGCGTCCACACGAGAAGCCGAAGACCAGATCGTCGTCTCGGTCGGGCCGTAGAGGTTCCACACCTGAGCGCCGGTTGCGAGCAGCGCGTCGGCGAGATCGCGTGGCAACGGCTCGCCGCCGCAAAGGATCTTGAAGCCCTTCGGCGCCTTGAAGCCCGCCTCCAGCAGCATGCGCCAAAGCGTAGGCGTCGCCTGCAAGACGGTGGCGGCTTCCGCCTTCAGTCGCGTCACCAGCTCGTAGCCGGTGCGCACCTCTGCATGGCCGGCGATGAAGGTTTGCCCACCCACGATGAGCGGCAGGAATAGTTCGAGCCCCGAAATATCGAAGGAGAACGTGGTGACCGCGACGATGCTGTCCCTCGCCGCGAAGCCGGGGGCTTGCGCCATCGACAGCAGGAAGTTGCTCAGCGCACGATGGCCAATCTCTACGCCCTTGGGTTGCCCCGTCGAGCCCGAAGTGAAGATCACGTAGGCCGAATGCGCATCGGACACGACGGGCAAAGGCACGGCCTCGTCGTCGCTTTGCTCGAGGAGGGCCTCGAGATTGAGCACGCGATGCGCGCCCGCTTCGAGCGCGAGGCGGCTGACGTGATCGCTGAGGATGGCGGCGGGCTCCGCGCTATCGAGGATCTGTCGCACGCGTGCAGGCGGCATCGTCATGTCGAGGGGCACGTAGGCACAACCGGCTCGCCACACGCCAATCATGGCGGCCACGGTCAGCGCCGTCCGGTCCATCGCGATGGCGACGCGTGAGTGCGGCGCGATGCTCGCCGCCACGAGCCGGCGCGCGATCTGGTTTGCGAGTGCGTCGAGATCGCCATAGGACAGGCTTGCCGTTTCGTCGGATACGGCGGTCGTATCGGGCGTCAGGCGGGCCTGTGCGGCGATCATTGCCGGGGTGGTCTGCGACAGATCGAAGGCGCACAGGGACGCGTTCAGCTCGTCGCGAAGATGGTGGATCTCTTCTTCGCGCAAGAGCGGCAATGCGGCGACCGGCATTTCGGGATCGCGCGCGATCGCGCCCAGCAAGGTCTCATAGTGGCCAAGCCAGCGCTGGATCGTCGACTCGTCATAGATGTCGGTGTTGAAATCGCAGTCCAGACGCAGGCCTTGCGCCGATTCGATCACGTTCAGGAACAGATCGAAGTTGCTATAGGCCTTCGCGTTCGGCGTAAAGCGCGTCGTCACGCCGGCCATGTCGAGCTCGCCGTCGACCTTCTCCAGGTTGAACTGCAGATCGGTGAGCGGAAGGCGGTTGAAATCCCGCTTGATGCCGAGATCGCGCACCAGCGCGCCATAGGTGTAGTTCTGCCGGTCGCCCGCATCGTAGAGATGATCGCGCACGGCCTTCATGTGCGTGGCAAAGGGCTTGTCGCGCTCGAACCTCACGCGCAAGGGCAGGAAGTTCACGCAGTGCCCGACCAGCAGCGCTTCGCCGGCTTGAGACTGGCCCGCCATGGGTGCAGCGATGACGACATCATCATTGCCGGACAGCCTGCCGAACAGCACCTGGGCCGCGCCGAACAGAGCGGCGAAGAGCGAGCAGCCCTGCTTCGAGGCGGCAGCCTTGACTTGCTTGAGGAGATCCGCGCCCAGATGGCGTGTGGTCGATGCGCCGTTAAAGCTCTTGAGCGCCGGGCGCGGGCGGTCGCCGGGCAGTTCGGGCTGCGGGGCCGGGTCGCGATGGAGATTCAACCAGAATTCACGCGTTTGTCCATCGATGCCGGCCTCGTCCTGTGCCTTGGCGAAGGCGAGGAAGCTCTGCACTTCGTCGAGTTGCGGCTGCGTGCCCCACACTTCTGCGGCGTAGAGGGCAGCCAGGTCGCGCAGGATGACATTGATCGACCATCCGTCACAGACAATGTGATGGGCCGTGAACACGAAGGCCCACTTCTGGGCTTCAAGGCGCACGAGCGCGGCGCGCGCGAGCGGCGCACGGGTGAGATCGAAGACCTCGCGCGCTTCCGCATCGACAATTTCCGCGAGTTCGCCTGCCGCATCGGCGTGGCCCAGCAGATCGATTAGCACGAGCGGAACGGTTGTGGCCGCATCCGCGTACATCGTGGTGCCGATGCGCGAGAAGTGCGCGCGCAACGCATCGTGGCGCGCAACGGTCGCATTGAAGGCGCGCTCGAAAGCGGCTTCGTTCAGCTTGCCCGTGAGTTCGAGCGTGAATGACTCGTTGAACACGAGCGATGCTTCGTGACCCTGCTGAGCCGACATCCAGATTTCTTTCTGGGGCTCAGTGAGCGGCGATTGCACGAGCGGCTCGCGTTCGGCCGGCTGCGTGCCAGCGAGGGCTTGCGTCGTTCCGCCGAGAATGCCCACGGCCTGGAGCGCCGCGATGGTTTCGATGAAGGCGTCACCGATCCTTCGGATGTCCTCATCCGAATGGCTCGTCGTCAAAAAGCAGGGGAAGCCCTCCATGATGTGGATGCCGAGGTGGCGCATATAGGCAAAGAACAGACTGCCCAGGCGGTCCTCGCCCGCAAAGTTGATGTAGAACCAGCTCGAGAAGCATTCCGCCCGCGTGGCGATGCCGACTTTCTCCAGATGAGCATTGATACGCTGCACGAGGCCGTCCATGCGCGCGCCGAGCGATGCCTGGAGCGCCGGGCCTGCCGCCTTCAGATGCAGCAGCACGGCTTTCATCGCCGCCAGGACGACGGGGTGACGCACGAACGTGCCGGCGAAGAAGGTGGGCGGAACTTCGGGCACCGAAGCATCGCCGAATTGCCACTGGCCGCCATCTAGCGCGTCCATGAATTGCGCGCTGCCGGCGAGCACCCCGACGGGCAGGCCGCCGCCGACCACCTTGCCATAGGTCGCCATGTCGCCCTTGATGCCCCAGTAGCCTTGCATGCCGGCCGGATGGACGCGAAAGCCGGTCACGACCTCGTCGAAGATCAGGGCGGAGTCGTTGGCCGCCGTGAGCTCGCGCAGTTGCTGCACGAAGTCCCTCGGCCGCAGGTTGGGGTGGCGCGATTGCACGGGCTCGATCAGGACAGCGGCGATGTCGTCGATGTTGGCTTTGATCCACTCGAGGCTTTCGGGCCTTCCGTAGGGCAGCACGAGCATATTGCCCACGGAGCTCTGCGGGATGCCCGGCGCGACCGGGAAGGCACGCGGCTGGCCCGCTTCGCTGCCTGGCTTGACGAGGACTTCATCGAACTGGCCGTGATAGTCGCCGTCGAAGCAGACGACCTTGTCCTTGCCGGTCACCGTGCGTGCGAGGCGCATGGCAGCCATCACGGCCTCGGAACCGGTATTGCAGAACGTGACGCGCTGATGTCCGGTCATTTCGGCGAACATCTGGGCGACTTCGCCCGCAAGCGGGGACTGCGGGCCGATGGCGAAGCCCTCGGCCATCTGGGCGTTGACCGCTTCCACCACGAAATCCGGCGTATGGCCAAACGCGGTTTGACCATAGCCGTTGACCAAATCGATATATTCATTGCCGTCGACGTCCCAGATCTTCGAACCCTTCGAGCGCTGGGCGACGATGGGATAGACGAGCTCCTTCCATTCCTCGCGAAAACCACTCGCAGTGCGCGGGTCGGCAAGCACAGCGCGATAAGACTGGGTACGCGCCTTTGAGGTGAGCGTCTTCGCCGAGTAGCGCGCCGCCAGATCCGCGACGAACGCCTTCTGGGCATCGGTCATCTGCGCCGAACTGGTTGCACCGGGCTTGTACGCGTTAAAGCGCGATGGCCGGCTTTCGTCGAACTTGATCTCGGGGCTGGCGGCGCGCGAGGCGGCATCGGGCACCGGCGCCGCAGGTGCGGCTGCGAGCTGGATTGGCGCCGCAGACGGGACGGGTGCCGCCGCCGACGGTTGCTGGGGCGCGAGCGGCGCCCCTTGAAGCATCTCGAGCTGACGCGCCATCAGGGACTGCATCGCAGCGAGCTGGTCGCGGATGACCGCGTGGAGGTCGCCCGCCGCCGGCACGCCGGCCACTTGCGCGGCAACGATGGGGGCTGCCGGTGCCGCAGCGGCGGCCGTTGCGGCACCGGCGGATGCAGCGGAGGATGCAGCGGAGGATGCCGCGGCGGGCGCAGGGGCCGCGACGGGGGCGACCGGCTGCTCGGGATCGGGCGGCAAAGCGCCATCGAGGAACGCCGCCAGGGCGGGCAGCGTGGGATAGTCGCTCATGATTTGCCGGAAGCTGATCGTGACATCGTAGCGGCGGCGAAGCTGGCGGGAGACTTGGCCCATGAAGAGCGAGTCGTAACCGAGATCCCAGAAGGTCAGATCCGGATTGGATGTATCCGGCGCCTCGCCGGACATCTCTGCAAGAAGCGACGCTAGTTCGGCGACGAGACGCGGTTTGCGGTCGATTTGAGCGGTTTGGGCCATGGCGGTCTGGGCAATGTCGGTGATGGCAGCGGACGAGGCTGGCGCAGCTATTGGCGCGGCTATTGGTGCAGCTATTGGCGCGGCGTCCGCCGTCGGTTGAAGGGCAGGTGCAGGCGCAACTGTCGAGCCAACCGTCGGCCCAACTACGGGTGCTTCAATCCAATGCCGTTCGGGTTCGAAGGGGTAAGTCGGCAGCAAGACACGGCGCGCACCTTCGGTCTGGACGGTTTTCCAGATCGGCGTGACGCCGTTGATCCACAACCGCCCGGTCGCATCGGCGAGGACGGCAAGTTCCCGGTCGCGCATGGCGAAATCAGGCAGGGAGGCAACCGCGGCCAGATAGCGGTCCTTCGACAACCCTTGCATGGCGAAGGTCGTCAGAGTCCGGCCGGGGCCGATTTCGAGCAGAAGCGGCTTGCCTTGCGCCGTCGCCGTGGTGAGCGCATCGCCAAAGCGCACGACGTCGCGGCAATGGCTGGCCCAGTAACGTCCCGACACGGGCTGATCCATGGCCGCCCACTGCCCGGTCACCGAGGATACATACGGGGTCTTTGGCGGTGCGAAAGACAGGCTGTCGGCGACCGTCGCAAGCGCTTCGACGACGCCGGACATCATGCGCGAGTGGAAGGCATGCGAGGTGTGCAGGCGTCGATGCTCGATGTCGCCCGCCTTGAGCGTGGCCTCGAAGGCCTCGATGGCCGCGAAGGGGCCGGCCACGACGCTGAGCGTCGGCGCATTGATGGCGGCCAGGTCGACATCGGCGGGCAGAAGCGGCCGCAGTTCGGCTTCCGAAAGGCGCACGACCAGCATCGCGCCCGGTTCGGCCGACTGCATGAGCGCGCCACGCCTGGCAATCAGGTACAGCGCGTCGTCGAAGCCGATCGCCTCGGCCACGCAGGCCGCGACCAGTTCGCCGATGCTATGGCCAATCATGGCCGCCGGCTTGATGCCGCGCGAGATCCACAGTTGCGCCAGCGCATATTCGACGAGGAACAGCGCCGGCTGCGCGTAGATTGTCGAACGGATGGGGTGCGGGGCGTCGTCGCCCTGGGCGGCATCGCTGAACATCAATGTGCGGATGTCCAGCCCGAGGTGTGGCATCAGCGCCTGGGCGCCCTTATCGATCCACTCGCGATAGACCGGCTCGGTGCGATAGAGCGCTTCTCCCATGCCGGGATACTGGGCGCCCTGGCCGGGAAACATAAAGACCACCGCGGGCGGGGTCTGAGGCGCCTGGGCTTCGATGGCACCCTTCTGGAGCTTCGCCTGGGCCTGATCGAGGCTGTCGGCGATGACCACGGCGCGGTGGGTAAAGGCACGGCGACCCGTTTGGAGCGTCGCCGCCACGTCGGCGAGCGAGAGCGCGGGATGGGCCGCCAGATGGTCGGCGAGCCTTGCCTTCGCGCGATCGAGCGCAGGTGCGCTGCGCGCGGAGAGCGGCAAGATCTGAAGCCCTTCTTCCGCCTCGCCCGCGCTGGCACGGCATGGCGCTTCTTCAAGCACCACGTGGACGTTCGTGCCGCCGACGCCGAAGGAACTCACGCCGGCGCGGCGCGGTGTGGGCCCTTCGGGCCATGGACGCGCGGCCGTGTTGAAGAAGAAGGGACTGTTGGCTGCATCGATGGCCGGATTGGGCGAGCGAAAATGCGTAAGCGGCGGCAGGGTATGGTGGCTCAGGGCGAGTGCCGCCGATATGAAACCCGTTACGCCAGCCGCCGCGTCGAGGTGCCCGACATTGGCTTTGGCCGAGCCGAGGGCGCAGAACTGGCCGCCCTCGACACCGCCAAGGCGGAATGCCTGGACGAGGCCGGCGAATTCGATCGGGTCTCCTAATGGTGTCGCCGTGCCATGGGCTTCGATATAGCCAACGGATGCCGGATCGATACCCGCCTCTGCGTGGGCGATGGCAATGGCGCGGGCCTGCGCATCGACACTGGGTGCCGTGAAGCCGACCTTGTCGGAACCGTCGTTGTTGATGCCGACGCCACGGATCACGGCATAGATCGGATCCTCGTCGGCGATGGCGTCGTCAAGGCGCTTGAGCAAGACGACGCCGGCGCCGCTGCCGAATATCGTGCCCCTGGCATCGGCATCGAACGGGCGGCAAACGCCATCGGCCGCGCCCATTCCGCCTTCCTCGTAAAAGTAGCCGCGCTTTTGCGGGAAGGTGATCGACACGCCGCCGGCCAGCGCCATTTCGCAGCGGCCCGCGCGAAGGTTCTCGACGGCGAGGCTAATCGCTGTCATCGAGGTCGAGCATGCCGTCTGTACCGAGACAGCAGGGCCGGTCAGGCCCAGCTTGTAGGCGGTGCGTGTGGCGACAAAATCGCCGGCGCCGACGAGCTTTTGATACTCGCCGATCTGAAACTGGCTCGTGAATTCGTCGATGACCGCGCGGTCGGACAGGACATGCTTGAGGAAGTAGGTGTTCATCGAGGTGCCGGCGAACACCCCGACGGCGCCAGCAATCGTCGCTGGATCGTATCCGGCGTCTTCGAAGGCCTCCCAGGCAATCTCGAGAAAGAGCCGTTGTTGCGGGTCGGTGAGCGCCGCTTCGCGCGCGAGCATTCCAAAGAAGCCGGCGTCGAAGCGGTCGACGTCCGGAAGAATCGGCCGCGCTTTCACGTAACGCTCTTCGCGCCTCGTGCCCTCGTCGAAACTGTCTTCCAGCTCCGCGACGTCGAAATGCGTGACGCAGTCGCGCCCCGCGAGGATATTGGCCCAAAGCTCCCGGACGTTGCGCGCCCCAGGAAAGCGTCCCGCCATGCCGATCACGGCGATCGCCCCGCCATGCGTGTTACCGCGGGGCTGGACTGCGAGCCCGTTCGCGATGTCGAGCGTGGCGCGCATATGGGTGGCCAGCGCGTCAACATTCGGATGACGAAACAGGTCGACCAGTGCGATCGTTGGCGCTACGTCGCGCATGATGATGGCGTGCGAGCGCATCAGATCGAGCGAGCGCAGTCCAAGGTCGAAGAAGTTCGCGCGGCGATCGACGGGTTTGCCGAGAAGACTCTCGAAAACCGCCGCGAGCTTGTCGGCGATATCGTCATTGACCGGCTGCGGCGCGGCCGGTGATTCGGCTTGCGTATCGAGCCCCGCAAGCAGGGCTTTGCGATCGATCTTGCCGTTCGGTGTCAAGGGAAAGGCCGCGAGGACGCGCAGTTCCGCCGGCACCATGTAGTCGGGCAATGCCGTCTTGAGATGGGCGCGCAAGCCGCTCAGGAAGACGGCACCATCGGGACCATCGGCCACATCTGCCTTCACGAAGCCGGCGATGGACTTGCCCGTGCGGCCTTCGAATGCCGCCACGGCGGCGTCGGCCACGCCGGGCGCCACGCGCAACGCGTGTTCGATTTCGTCGAGCTCGATGCGTTTGCCGGCGATCTTGATCTGCCGGTCGTTGCGTCCCAGGAAAGCAATGGCACCGTCCGGTCGCCGGCGGACCAGGTCGCCGGTTCGGTAGAGTTTGGCGCCGGGGTTGAAAACGTCGTCGACGAATTTTTCCGCAGTCAGCTCCGGACGATTGAGGTAGCCAAGCGCAACGCCGTCACCGCCCGTGACGAGTTCGCCGACCTCTCCCTCCTCAACAGGCTCGAGCTTGTCGTCCACGATGTAGACGCGCGTGCCCGTGATGGCCTCGCCGATGGGAATGGCCTCGCCATGAGCCAGGGCGTCGCCTTCGCGCGGAATGCGGTAGCAACACGTGAAGGTCGTGTTTTCGGTCGGACCGTAGCCATTGATGATCTGCAGTCCCGCGTGCGCTTGCATGACCTTGCGCACATGGACGGGCGAGAGCACGTCTCCGCCGGTGAGCACCTCCTTGAGCGGCTGGAAGGCTTCGAGCTGATAGTCGGCGAGCGCATTGAAAAGGCCGGCTGTGAACCAGGCGCTCGTGACGCCGAGCCGCGCCATTTCGGCGGCGATCGTGTCGAGCGAAGGCTGAACCTCGTTGATGATTGCGGCGCAGCCGCCGTTAAGAAGCGGGCCCCAGATTTCCAGCGTACTTGCATCGAAGGCGAGGGGCGCGAGATTCAGAAAGCGGGTGTGCGACGACAGCTCAGTGAAAGACTGACCGTGCACCAGGCGCAAAATCGCGCGGTGCGGCACGATCACACCCTTCGGCTTGCCGGTCGAGCCGGAGGTGTACATGATGTAGGCAGGCTCGTCCCCGCCGCAGGCTCGGAGCGCCGCGGATTCGGCAGCCTCCGATGACGCCACGATATCCGCAAGATCGATTAGTACTCCATTGAGCCCGCCAACGTTTGCGAGAGCGGCACCTTCGGCGACGATAAGCCTGGGCGAGCAATCTGAAACGATGAAATCGAGCTGAGCCTTGGGATAGGCCGGATCGAGCGGCACATAGACGGCGCCAAGACGCACGATCGCGAGCATCAAAGCCAGCGTGTCCCGACTGCGCGGAACCATGATGGCGCAGCGCTCGCCTCGTTCGAGCCCCTGGCGGCTCAGGATGGTGGCAAGGCGGGCGGAACGCCTGGCGAGTGTGGCATAGCTTTCTTCGCCTGTTGCGTCGATCACAGCGAGATGATCGCCATACTCAGCACATATGGCATCGAAGCGTGCTGCCAGGCCAGTTCCACGATCGGTTTCGCCCGGCAGGGCGCCTGACAATCCATCTCTATGTGACATTTGCCGCTCTCCAATGATTGTGATGAGGGGCCTTGCGATGAGCCACGTCTCGCGATGCGAGCGCAATTCGCGCACATATCAGCGGCCGGTCACGGATGGTGCAAGCAGCACGAGGCGATGCGCGTCTGATCCGTGTCTCAAGCGCGGCATGTGCTGTAAGTTAAATTTAATCTTCTTGCGGGTTGCCTATCCGTTCGCCTTCGCACATACGGTGCGACGCAACAATCACTACACGAGGGTTCCCGACGAGGCATGGCCCCGTGTGCGCCAATGCGAGCCGGTGATCATCCAGCGTTCCGATCCGTCAATCCACTCGGTGTCAGCGCCGGTTGTCCTGCAAATCGCTTCGACAGGAAAGCGCGCACGGGCTCCTCGACATATCTCGTCACGATGATTGCGCTCACGAGCGTGATTGCGCATGTGACGAGTGCCGGAACAATCACCGATCCGTTCGGCGTGCCGACAAGCATGAATACGGCTCGGCCGATCGGAAAATGCAGGAGATAAATCGGGTAGGAGAGCCAGCCGAGAAACCGCGCGATTTTCGCTTCGAACACGCCCGCACAGGTCAGATTGGCGCCGACCATCACCAGGCAAGGTGCGACGCAGAAAATGGCGAACACCGGGTACATGCCGCGAAGCGACATCGGAAACATGAACAGGAGCAGTGCCACGGCATACAAGCCGTATGAATTTCGAAGCACTTGTTTCAGCCCATCTATCATGCGGAGATCGACGCCGGAGATTTTTGTTTTATAGAGCAGGACGCCAATCGTGAAGCCGAACATTACGCGATAGAACCCGCCATCGATTCCTCTGCCAACCGAACCATCTTCGAGATCGACGATTGAGTGCCCATGAATCTCGAAACTGGTGAGGATGCCTGATATCAGAAGCATGAGGCCGCTCGCGAAGATGATCTTGAGCATCGCGGGCCTGCCCAGCCGGATGATGAACACGAACGCAATGCTTGCTACCATTTCAAAGAAAAGCGACCACGCGGGGGGATTCGTCGGGAATATTTCGCCGATCGTGAGATAGGCCGTAGCATTGGCGCCCGGCGACGCCATGTTCGCGATGCCGTAATGGGCAATGTACGGCGTGAAGAACAGGTTGGAGATAGTTCCAGAGATGATGCTGCGCATCGGATAGTTCGATATGCCGAGCGTTCCTGCCTCGATCAATACGGGCAAGCCCAGCAGCAACGAAATCACGAGCATTGGATAGAGTCGGATAATGCGTCTTTTTACATATTCATATGCGGTCATGCCGCCGAGGAGCCGTGCGCGATAAGAGTGAGCAATGACAAAGCCGCTCAGCATGAAGAACAGATCGACCGCCACGTATGCGTTCTTGAATATGGCGCCCTGGGTAATATGCAGCAGCATCACTGCAATGGCGGCGACGCCTCTCAAACCGTCGAGTGCATCGTATCTGCTGCTTCTCGGAGCCATCACAACCCCCTGTCGTCCGGGACCTACAACCCCAAGAAAGCCGCCTCACACTCTGGCCGTAGCTGTCAGTGAGTCTAGCGGCCCAGGCGGGACGACTGTGTTCGGTGGGCAACGCAATACCGGCGAAGCCGCAATGGAGCGAACGCCTGAAACGCCAGAATTGGCGCGCAATCGTAAGGACGGCTCGTGTAGCCGCCGCCGCTCAATTCATCTTGAGAATTGACCAGTCCGTGCGCCGGGCCGCCACCGCTCCGACGCAGGCCGGACCCACCGGGAGGGTTCGAATGCGCCAATGTGTGGCTTCCTGTGCCTTGCCGCCGACCAGGCGAGGTGTCGTGTCACCGCGGCCGGAAAGATCGAACTCGAAGTGGCTGGCTGGCAGCATGAAGCCGGTGCCTAGCGCTTTCAGACAGGCTTCTTTGCGCACCCAGGTTTCAAAGAAAATATTTTGCCGTTCGGCATTTGCTAACGCGGTGAACTCGGCGCGCTCCCGGGGGGAAAAGACTTCGAGGGGCATAGACTCTTCGATCGGGCGAACGAGTTCGACATCGACGCCGACCTCGAAACCGTTCGAGATTGCAAGAACGGCCGTGTTCTCGCTGTGGCTGAGGTTGAAGCAAATTTTCCCATCGGGCGGCTGGGCCGCGCAAAAGGGCTTGCCTTCCGGCCCATAGCCAAGCGCGATTGCCTGAGGTGGTAGCGCCAGATAGCGGCCGAGGATTCGCCTGAGCGCGCCTCGTCCCGCCACGTAGCGATGGCGATGCAATTGGAAGTGGAATTTGTCGGCGCGCTCGCGTTCCTGTGCCGACAATATCTGCCAGTCCAGATTGAAATCGCCGCAGTCATCGAGATCCCACTGCCAGATATGCACGTCTTGTGACGAGGGCGGCGGTAGGGGAGAAAAGGACATTGAATGCCTGGAATCCATAGTCGGCGGTGCTTGTCGATTCTACAGGATCGTCATTCGGGCGCGCACTGGTGGAGGGTCGTGGCAGCCAAAGGCATCTGGTCGAGTAGCGTGTCGAATTCAAATTTTTCGCTTCATTCGCTTGATCATATTGATTCCGCTTCTCCCTGCAATCAATCGCATAAAAGATGATATCTTTCCTTTTCCGGGTAGTTTTATTTCGTTCGACATCAGTTTTTTGGCGATTTGAAATCTTGAAAGTAAGTCAAGATTTTTGTAAATCAATACATTGAATACAAACCGTGACATGTGCTGCTTTGACATGAATTTTTCGTATTTTCCAAGAAACGTCAAGCTTGGCTCGTAATTGGTCCCGGCAGATAGTCTTTTGGAATTTGCGCTCAATGAATATTCAACCAAGGCGTCGTGCATATAGATGAATTCGCTGCCCGCCATCTCGGCATTGATTGCAAAATCCCAATCTTGATGACGGCGCAAAGATACGTCGAAGCTAATCAGCGGATACTGATGACGCCACATCATAATGGATGATGTTTGGCAATATCCGCCTTCCAGTAAAATGAAGTCGAACATCGATTGACCATCGTATGGAAACGGGTTGCCAAGTCTGCGCCGGCTCCCATCGACGAGCATGACGTTACTGAACAACACCCGCGCGGCGTGCTGAGGAGGCTTGGGGCCAAGCGCGGCAATGCATCGTTCCAGCTTGTCCGGTAGCCATCGGTCATCTGCATCCAAAAAAGCGATCAGGTCGCCAGTCGCTTCCTCTATGCCCCTGTTTCGACACCACGCCGCTCCGCGATTCTCGGGCTCGCGAATCAGGCGCAACGCAATGTTGTCTCCACAATGACTTGGCAATTCGAACTGCAGTCCCGATGCGTCATCTATAACAATAATTTCTCGGGGAGCGATGGTTTGTCTGGATATAGATTCTATGGCGATAAAAAGCAGATCAACGCGATTGTAGTGTGGAATTATTACGCTAACTTCATAGGGATTTTCAAAGTCGCGCCTCATCTCGTACCTGAATTCCTGATTTTTCTCTTGTATGAGGGAGTGTGGATTTACGTTGGATTGATGCGTCGGGACAGTTGCGTTGCATACATGACGCATATTGTGAGTATTAAATAATCGGCGCGTTTGTGCGCCGCCGCACGCATAACGGGAAATTTAGCCTGTTCGGTGAAGGTTCTTTCCTGTAAGTTGGCTCAGCGTTTGATAAATGTTGGTTTTATGAAAGCATAAGCGCCTCAGGAGACGGATCCCTATGCGTCAGCTCTCGAAGTGCGTCAGGCGGTGCGCCACCACTCGCGTTTTAAGATGGTCGGCCAGCCGGATTGCGAGGGCCATGATAACCATCGTCGGATTGGCATGTCCGCTCGTCGGGAAGACAGAAGCGCCTGCCACGTAAAGGCCGCGTATGCCATGTACCTGACACGTGTCGTCCACGACGCTCGTCGCGGGGTTCATCCCCATTCGCGTAGTCCCGGCGGTATGGGCCATATCGTGCAAGACGAGCTTTGTCATGTCACCGGTTGCCAGCTCTGGAGCAAATTCGAAGCCGATACCTGCGGCGGATAGATCCTGTTTCAGCAGTTGCGAGAACCTCAGCACGGAGCGCCTCATGAAAACTCCCGGCTCCCAGGTGACATGGGCCAGCGGGAGTTCGAGGCGATCGCGCTTGTCGGAGAGGGTGACACGGTTTTCGGGCAGCGGTGTTTGCTCGCAGATCAGATTGAGCGTCAGCGCTTCGATTTTTCGCGCCGTGCCTTTGGTCACATAGTCTCGGGCCACAAAATTGGCATTCAGCAGAACTGCGGCGTCTGCAATCGCGCGGCGCAGCCGGTAGGGCACTTTCTGGCTGCCCAGGATTTTGCGACCGATGAGACTCAAGACGATTCCCGAACTTTTCACAACCAACAGCACGTCCGACACCGGACGCTCGCTCTGCCGCCTGATCAACCGCTTGAGCGCGACCATTGGGTCATCATCGGAAATACGCATGTGCGCAAAAACGGCCATGTTGGGCAGACGCTCGCCTTGTTGCACCTCATGGCGAAGAGCGAGTCCGTGAAAATACATAAAGGCCCGATACTTCAGGCGCAATGGAAAAAAGCCCAGCAATGTGGCGACACGCGCGTGGCTATCGGGCGAAACAACGCCCAGCGCGATGCACGGATGGTCCGTCAGGTAGCGTCCGACTACGTCATGCTGATTTCCCAGCGCGCCGCCCGCGAGATCTTTCGACATGAGCAGTAAGCGCGCATTCTCTATCGCGCCGGCGGCAAGCACCACGTGCGCCGATTCAACGGTTCGCCTCCTGCTACCTGAGAGCGACGAGATGATATGCACGCCCGTTATCCCGTCTGCATCGACATTCACTGCGGAGACCGTCGCGTTAAAAAGGACCGTCACGTTGTCA
Source organism: Paraburkholderia sacchari (assembly GCF_000785435.2). Lineage (GTDB taxonomy): Bacteria > Pseudomonadota > Gammaproteobacteria > Burkholderiales > Burkholderiaceae > Paraburkholderia > Paraburkholderia sacchari. Next base: position 899,838 of record NZ_JTDB02000002.1, read on the forward strand.
TGCGCTTCTCGCATGAAGTCGGGCCCGAATCGCATGATGTCCTTTGCGTCGTGACGCGAGCGGGAGAATTGCCAGAAGTAGGACGTCAAGTGCTGCATTCGCGAGACTTCGGTTGGTTCCTTCAGTTTCGCGGTGCCCCAGAACGTGCGGTCGTGGATGGTCGGTCCCAAATCGAGCCATTCGGCTGCCCGGTCGATATAAGGTGCGATGGTGGCGGAATCGATTGGCCATCCGGAGTTCGGTATCCAGTCGCGCTGAATAAAATCCGTCGTGTCGAAGGGCGCAACCTTGCCTGCCCAGCCCGTCGTCGATCCCCCCAGCACACGGCATCGGACGCCGAACTTCTGAATTTCGGCGCTCCAGAACTTCAATTGATATGCGTGGAATTTCTGACGCGCTTCACGCATGTTTGCGTCGTTGAGGGCGCCCTGTACTTCCACCTTGTTCAGCGCCTCGTGGTTGGAAGACTCCTCGAGTCCACCGCTTTCCAGAAGTAGAATCTTCAGCCCATGGCCGGACAGTTCGCGCACGATGGTCAACCCGGCAGCACCGCTGCCAACCACGATGAGATCAAACGGCTCGCACCCGATGGGCGATGCGGCGTCTGCTTCGAAATCGATAAAGTGCGTCATCTCTCAACGACCTCGAATCGCGTTGAAGATAGCTTCGGATACTGGAACGGCGTAACGAATGCGACCGGCTCCAGTCGAAGCGCGCCTGGAGCGCGGACTTGGGTCCGGCGCCAAGACGGGATTGGCGGCATTCACCGGACGCGGTCTGGAATCAAACAAGATGAGGCCGGGTTTGGACCAAAGTCTCTTCGACACGCGTTGTCTTCCGGGAAGCTATCAACAGCTATCGATAGTTTCCGTTCGCTAGCTAACCCAGTGTGATTGGGTGGGGCGCGTGACTATTGACTATTCGTATAAAAGAGACGACGGTGTCAGTCTCGAATCAGGTTTGCTGTTGTCTCAATCGGATCCCATCCCCTGCCGCATTTCCTGACAAACGGTTTAAAGCAGGTTTTCAGCGGATTTTGAGCGTTTTGGGACGGGACAATCTCGCCACGACACCCGCTGGAGGCGACGACATGAAACCGGCTGCTGCCACGGAGTCCCGTCCGCATCGCCTGCCATTTCTGCAAGGCGTCTTGCCAGTCAAGCCTGCCCAGTTGCCGCACGACATCGTTGCGGGCATCACGCTCGCCGCGCTCGGCATTCCCGAAGTGATGGGGTACACGAAGATTTCCGGCACGCCCACCGTGACCGGGCTCTATACGATATTGCTGCCGCTGATCGCGTTCGCGGTGCTGGGTGCGTCGCGGCAACTGGTGGTCGCGGCGGACTCCGCAACCGCCGCCATCCTTGCGGGCGAGCTTACGACCGTCGCTGCGTTGGGAAGTCCGAAATACGTCGGGCTCACCAGCACGGTGGCCCTCGCGGTTGCCGTGATGCTCGTGATCGCGCGGGTGTTCCGGCTGGGGTTTCTGGCCGACTTCCTTTCTCGCAGCGCATTGATCGGCTTTCTGACCGGCGTGGGCGTGCAGGTCGCCGCTGGCGAATTCGCCGGGCTGATCGGGCTGCCGAAAGAGGGGCATGGTCCGATCATGCAAGCCGTCTCCGCATTCGAGCGCATCCCCGCAGCGCACCTTGCAACCGCGGCGCTTTCGTTCGGCGTGCTGGCGGTGATCATCGGCTGCAAGCGTTTCGCGCCGCGCGCGCCCGGTGCGCTGATCGCCGTGATCGGCTCGATTCTTGCAAGCGGCGTTTTCGATTTCGCTGGGCGCGGCATCGCGGTAACGGGCGATGTGCCGGGCGGCCTGCCGTCGCTGTTCCTGCCGCGCCTGACGGCGGCCGATGTCAACGAGGTGCTGGTCACGGCCGCCTCGTGCTTCATCGTCATCATCGCGCAGAGCGCGGCGACCGCGCGCGCCTATGCCAACCGTTACAACGAGAAGGGCGACGACAACGCGGACCTCGTCGGGCTCGCGGCCGCGAACGCCGCGGCGGCATTCACGGGGACCTTCGTCGTGAATGGCAGTCCGACCAAGACCGAGATGGTCGACGAAGCGGGCGGCCGCACCCAGATCGCGCATCTCACGACGGCCGCCATCGTGCTGCTGGTGCTGCTGTTCCTCACGCGCCCGCTGAGCCTGCTGCCCGCGGCGGTATTGTCGGCAATCGTTTTCATGATCGGCGTGAAGCTGATCGACGCGAAAGGCATGGCCGAGCTCTATCGCATGCAGAAGGACGAATTGATCGTCGCCTTGCTGACGGCGGGCGTGGTCGTGTTCGTCGACGTGATGCACGGCATTCTCGCCGCTGTCGTGCTGTCGCTGATCGCTCATGTTCGGCATAGCTACCGCCTGCATACGCGCGTGCTCACGCGCAGTCCCTCCGGCCACTGGGTTCCGCATCGCGTCGAGCCGAATCTGTTCGCGGTGCCAGGCATTGTCGTCTACCGGTTCGAAGCCGACCTGTTCTATGCGAACACCGGACGCTTCACCGAGGAAGTGCTGATGCTCGTGAACGAAGCGAATCCGGCGCCGCGCTGGGTGGTGATCGATGCGTCGGTGATCAACAACATCGACTACACCGGCGGCAAGGCGTTGATACAGTTGGCTGAGGAGCTCGACCGGCGCGGTATCGGCATTGCGGCCGTCGCGCTTCCAACGGGCGTGCGCCGCGAGATCGAGCGCTACAAGGCGCTGCGTGCGCGAGGCGCGCAGCGCGAGATCTTCGCGACGGTCGATGCCGCGATCGAGGCGCTCGGCAACGTCGCGCCGGACACATCGGCGGCGTCGCCCGACAATGCGAAACCAGGCGAAAGCGAATGAATACCAAGAGGGGATGACGCGTGCCTAAAACCGTTGCAGATAAGCGCAATGTTCCTGCGAAGGAACCCGCTGGCCTGGGAGTTGCGGCTGCGCTCGAAGATCCGTCCATGCTGTTTGGCGGGCGCGGCTCGCTGGCGTCGCGAATGGGGCACGGCAAGGCGGCGCGCAAAAAGGCGCCGCGCGCGAAGCTGGCGGTGTGCAGGCTCGACGATCGCGATCCGCTCGCGTTGCTCGACGCATCCAACGTGGGCCGGGTGCCCGAGCTGATACCGATTCGCTACGCACGCATGGTCGCGAATCCGTTTGCGTTCTATCGCGGCGCCGCGCCGCTGATGGCTCATGACCTCTCGAAGCTGCCGAATTCCGGCGTGACCGTGCAGCTAGGCGGCGATGCGCACCTCGCGAACTTCGGACTGTTCGCGAGCCCGGAGCGGCGCATCCTGTTCGGACCCAACGACTTCGACGAAACGCTGCCTGGCCCGTTCGACTGGGATGTGCGCAGGTTGGCGACCTCGTTCGTGATCGCCGCGCGCGAACGCGGATTGGCGACGCGCGATCAGCGCGCCGTGGTGCGGCGGCTGTGCGAGACGTTCCGGCAACAGATCGCCAGGTTCGGCCAGATGGATACGCTCGACGTCTGGTACTACCAGTTCAGGGCCGCGAGCATGCTCGCGATTGCCGATACGCTGGAGGAAAAACAGAAAGAACTGGCGGTGATCGAGAAGGCGCGGCTGCAGTCGTCGCGTTCCGAGATGGGGCACGCCACCGAGATCGTCAACGGCAAGCTGCGCATCAAGGACGCGCCGCCGCTCGTGTATCACGTTCCGCTGGCGAGCCCGCACGACCAAAAGCAGTACGAGGCGCAGGTCCGGCGATTTTTTGCCGACTACCGCTTGACGCTGCCCGATGACCGGCGCGCATTGTTCGACCGCTATGAACTCGTGGATGTCGCCATTCGCGTCGTGGGCATCGGCTCGGTCGGGACGCGGTGCTATCAGGCGCTTTTCATGGCCGATGGAGAGTCCCCGCTGTTCCTTCAATTGAAGGAGGCGCGCGCTTCGGTGCTGGAGGGTTATGTGCCGCCGAGCCGCTTTCCGAATCACGGCCAGCGGGTGGTTAACGGACAGCGCCTGCTGCAGTCGGCGAGCGATATCTTCCTGGGGTGGTCGAAGATGCGGCACACGGGAAACGACTTCTACGTGCGCCAGTTGCGGGACATGAAAGGCGCCTTCGATTTCACCACCTTCGATGTCGAGGATCTCGGCGAATATGCGGTCTCCTGCGCGCACGCACTGGCCCATTCGATGGCCAAGGCGGGCGATCCGGCACTCCTTTGTGGCTATATGGGCAAGTCGAACGCCTTCGACGACGCAATCGAACGATTCGCACTCGCTTATGCCGACCGGAATGAAGCCGACTGGGAGATTTTGAAGGCGGCGGTTAAATCGGGGCGGATCCAGACCATTCGTCAGTGAGTCGATGTTTACGGGAATCCCCTGGGACGCTGACTAAAATTGGGGCGCGATATCAGGGTCATGGCAGCCCGCCATGGGGCTCGGTGTCACCAGACAATCCACAGTCCAGCGAGCGGTCTCGATAAGTAATTGTTTCTTAATGAAAAAATGACCGGTATTGCGCGGCTTGCGCCGGCGCGGTGAACTCGAATCCAGGTCACCGGGGTTCAAAATTTGGCTCTTTTAGGCCGCTCCCGCACCCGAAAAAAACCCATCCGGCCCGTTCTTGAATTTGTCATTCCTCGTCCATATAATTAGCACTCACCGCATGAGAGTGCTAACAACTCTGGTGCCAAACATCGCTGGCTGGTGGTTGTCGTCAGCCAGGTTTTGTCTCTTCAAGTCCCAACCAAGATAGAGGATCTATCCATGAACCTTCGTCCTTTGCATGATCGCGTGATCGTCAAGCGCCTGGATCAAGAAACCAAGACCGCTTCGGGCATCGTGATCCCGGACGCAGCGGCAGAAAAGCCGGATCAAGGTGAAGTCCTGGCCATCGGCCCGGGCAAGCGCGACGACAAGGGCGCCCTGATCGCGCTCGACGTGAAGGTCGGCGACCGCGTCCTGTTCGGCAAGTACGCAGGCCAGACCGTCAAGGTCGACGGCAACGAACTGCTCGTGATGCGCGAAGAAGACATCATGGCCGTGGTGAACAAGTAAGTTCAGACCACCGCTCATTCATCAAGAATTCAAGGAGTTAGAAGATGGCAGCTAAAGACGTCGTGTTCGGCGATTCCGCCCGTTCCAAGATGGTTGAAGGCGTGAACATTCTCGCCAACGCAGTGAAGGTCACGCTGGGTCCGAAGGGCCGCAACGTGGTCCTCGAGCGCTCGTTCGGCGGCCCGACGGTCACCAAGGATGGTGTCTCGGTCGCCAAGGAAATCGAGCTCAAGGACAAGCTCCAGAACATGGGCGCGCAAATGGTCAAGGAAGTTGCTTCCAAGACCAGCGACAACGCCGGTGACGGCACCACGACCGCTACGGTCCTGGCACAGTCGATCGTGCGCGAAGGCATGAAGTACGTCGCATCGGGCATGAACCCGATGGACCTCAAGCGCGGCATCGACAAGGCCGTTGCAGCAGCCATCGAAGAGCTGCGCAAGGTCAGCAAGCCCTGCACGACCAACAAGGAAATCGCTCAAGTCGGCTCGATCTCGGCAAACAGCGACACGTCGATCGGCGACCGTATCGCTGAAGCGATGGACAAGGTCGGCAAGGAAGGCGTCATCACCGTCGAAGACGGCAAGTCGCTGCAAGACGAGCTCGAAGTCGTCGAAGGCATGCAATTCGACCGCGGCTACCTCTCGCCGTACTTCATCAACAACCCGGACAAGCAAGTCGCTGTTCTGGAAAACCCGTTCGTCCTGCTGTTCGACAAGAAGATCTCGAACATCCGTGACCTGCTGCCGGTTCTGGAACAAGTCGCGAAGGCTGGCCGTCCGCTGCTGATCATCGCTGAAGACGTCGAAGGCGAGGCACTGGCCACGCTGGTCGTCAACAACATCCGCGGCATCCTGAAGACCGTTGCTGTGAAGGCTCCGGGCTTTGGCGACCGTCGCAAGGCCATGCTGGAAGACATCGCGATCCTGACCGGCGGCCAGGTCATCGCTGAAGAAACCGGCCTCACGCTCGAAAAGGCAACGCTGAACGAACTCGGTCAAGCGAAGCGCATCGAAGTGGGCAAGGAAAACACGACGATCATCGACGGCGCAGGCGAAGCCGCGAACATCGAAGCGCGCGTGAAGCAAATCCGCACGCAAATCGAAGAAGCGACCTCGGACTACGACCGTGAAAAGCTGCAAGAGCGCGTTGCCAAGCTGGCAGGCGGCGTTGCAGTGATCAAGGTTGGCGCTGCGACCGAAGTCGAAATGAAGGAAAAGAAGGCACGCGTGGAAGACGCGCTGCACGCAACCCGCGCTGCCGTTGAAGAAGGCATCGTCCCGGGCGGCGGCGTCGCGCTGATCCGTGCACGTACGGCAATCGCCAGCGTGAAGGGCGCCAACGCAGACCAGGACGCAGGTATCAAGATCGTCCTGCGCGCAATGGAAGAGCCGCTGCGCCAGATCGTCACGAACGGCGGCGAAGAAGCTTCGGTGGTCGTGGCAGCGGTTGCAGCTGGCCAGGGCAACTACGGCTACAACGCAGCGACGGGCGAGTACGTCGACATGGTTGAAGCCGGCGTGGTCGACCCGACGAAGGTCACGCGCACGGCGCTGCAAAACGCAGCTTCGGTCGCAGGCCTGCTGCTGACGACGGACGCAGCCGTTGCTGAAGTGCCGAAGGAAGATGCTCCGATGCCTGGCGGCATGCCCGGCGGCATGGGCGGCATGGGCATGGATATGTAAGAACGGCTCGCGCCGGAATTACGTTGAAGTGCGGGGGACGCGCCGTGAGGTGCGTTTCCCCAAGCCTGAAAAGAAAAACCCCGCAGTTTATCGCTGCGGGGTTTTTCTTTTGTGCGGTCCAGTCTGCGGTCTGGAATCAGGCGTCGCCTGGCGACGCATCGTCGCCCTCGGCATCGCCTTCCGCATCATTACTCCGCGCCCAAAAAAACCGGTCCGGCATCCACGCACCCATACCCGGCCGGAACGCGTTCTGCACGGCCTGATAGAGATACTCCTGCGCCTCGCGCACCGCCTCAGGCGGCTCCTGGCCGTTCGCGAGCAGCGCGGCGATCGCCGCGCCGAGCGTGTCGGCCAGCCCCATCATCGGCTGATTCGAGCGGTCCCAGAAGTCCTGGCGCAACTGGCCCTCTTCGCTATAGAGCGTGTTCACCACGCGGTGCGAGCCCGTTTCCATCGAGAGAATGTATTCGCAGCCTGTCGAGAGCAGATGCGAGATCGCGGTGTCGATGCTGGGCGTATCGGCGTCGCCGTCGGGCTGCGCGAGCGCGAGCAGCACCGAGACGTCGGCGACCAGCACGGTGGTTTGCGGCACCAGCAGATCGGTGACCACTTCGCGCAACTCGTCGGCGGCGAGCACGTGCTCGTCGTCGAGCGTGAAGTCGGGCGCGACAACGAGCGGCATCTCGTCGTAGTCGGCCACCACTTCGGCGATCGCGCTCACCACTTCTGCGCGCGTGCCCGCGCCCACCTTGAACGCCGCCACGGGCATGTCTTCCAGCAGCATGCGTGCCTGGGCCGCGACGGTTTCGGGGTCGAGACCGGTGACTTCGTCGCAGCCGGCCGAGTCGCGCACGGTGTAGCCGGTGAGCACGCTCACGCCGTGGCAGCCCATGCTGGCGAGCGTGAGCAGGTCGGCTTGCAGGCCGCCGCCGCCGGTCGGGTCGGAAAGGCCGAAGGTAAGGACGATGGGAGGGGTGTCGCCGGGCATGTACGTTGACGCGAAGTGTTGGGTTGGCTCGTGGTTGTAGCGGATGCTGGCGCGGCCATCTCGCGCCGACGGTTCAATTATGCGGCCTGGAAGCGGTTGCGGGGGACGGATGACCTGCTGCCCACGAGGGATTTTCTCGTGTTGACAGCGCGTCAGGCGCAGGACTTGGGTGCCGTCACAGTTGCTAGGCATGGAATCGGCAACACGGTACCATCATGGCTCCTGTTTTTCCCGATAGTTTTCCCGATCGTCCGCGGCGCTTGTCCGCAGGCGGTTTTTTGGACTTTTCGACGCGGCATAAGAATGGAATATAGAAGCTGGATGTGCCTGATCTGCGGCTGGATCTACGATGAAGAAGCCGGTTTGCCAGACGAAGGCATCGCCCCCGGCACGCGCTGGGAGGATGTTCCCATCAACTGGACCTGCCCTGAGTGCGGCGCACGCAAGGAAGACTTCGAGATGGTCCAGATCTGACGCGTCTTGGGCGAGGCTTCGGCCTGGTCTTCATCAGCTGTTTTTAGTACCGTTGTCGAACGTTTTGCCGGCTTTCCGTGGCGCCCGTGGTTGGCGTCCGCGCTTTTTGCCTGATCCCGCCGGTCTTCGCGCGAGGCGGTAGTCGGCCAGCCGGCCGGCTCGCCGCTTTTTGCACCGCATCGCAACTGTTCCAGGCACTGTCTCATGAGCCTTCATACGACGTCGGTTGCCCGTTTCGAAGCGTTGCCCAATCCGCGCGGGGGGCATGTGCCGTTCGCGCACGCGGCGCTCGCCCAGGCGCTGGCCGCGCTCGACGAACAGCGCGATGTCGCGCGGCCGCTGCGCCAGGCGGCGCGCGCGTTGCGCGACGCGGGCTGGTTCGCGGCGGCGCGCTTTGCGGATACGTTGCTGCTGGCCTCGCCGCTCGCGCTGGCGGCATCGGTGCCCGCGCCGCCGCCGCCCGGCATGCCGCCGCGGCCCGCGCACGAACACGATGGAGCAGATGAGGGCCACATTCGCGAGGCCTTTCGCGATGCGCTGATCGATCTGGTCGGCGCGCTCGAGCGTCACAATCTGCGTGAACTGGCGTGCTCGCCGGTGCTGTATGCGCGCCAGCGCGTGCTGTTCGAGGCGCTCGCCTCGCATGGGGCTGGCGTCGTGCTTGCTTACGAGGATGTCGCGCTGTCTGGTCGGCCCATTGCGGTCGCCACGCTGGCCGCGCAACCGGGGCAGCGGCTCGCGCAGATTCGGGCGCGCTACGAGGCGGCCTTGCTGCCCGCGTTGAAGGCGCGCATGGCCAACGGCAGCCGTGCGGCGGAGCAGTTCGCGCAGGCCGCGTTCGGCGAGTTGGACGCGTGCATCGCGGAGCTCGCGAGCGCCGATGTCTACGACTTCTGGCGTCTTGCCTCCGCTTGCGCCCGGGTGCTGCGCAACGGCGTGACGATCTGGGGCGATGGCCCCATGCGCTCGTTTTACGCGCGTTGCAATCTGCTGATTGCCGAGCAGGCGCGCGGCCTGCGCGTTGCACCTCAGTCGTTCGTGTGCGTGGCGCTGGCGGTGTTGTGGCGCGATTACGCGCTCTTCGGCGCCGCAGCGGAAGATACCGCCGATGTCGATCTGCTGCTCGACTACGGCCTGACCGTGGATTGGCACGTTGCGGGCACCCAGGCCTCCGAGGCGTTGTGGGAGGCGGGCAGCGCGCAGGCCGATGCGCTGGCGGCGCGCGTGGCGCCCACGCGCGAGCTGGGTGCGCTTGTGGTGAACGGCAACGCGTACGAAGATTTCCTGCAGACCGCCGATGCCGCCATGCTGGAGCTTGGCACGGCGTCTCGCGCACTGTCGCTGCGGCCTGCGGGTGCGCCCGTGGATTGCGCGGCGGCGCTTGTAGCGGCGGATGCGGCGTATCGCATCGGCGCGGCGGCGTGGGCGCTCGGGCTTGGCCACGTGGGCCTGCTCTCCGACGCGCTCGGCCTTGCCTGGCGGCGCACCGCGCACGCGGCGGCTGGCGGGGCGCGGGGGGCGCAGGGGGCGCAAGCAGCGTCGGGCTACGTGGCCGTGGAAGCACCGGGCGCGCAGGCGATCGAACACGCCAACGAGGCGCTGCGCGCGATGTTGCACAAGGTGGCGGCGGGCGTCGCGCAACCCGATGCGAGCGCGGCGGTGCGCGCCCTTGGCGCGGCAATTGCGGCGGGCGCAACCAGTGGTGTTGGCGAAGCGGGCGCGGCGGCGCAACTCGCGCCGCGTTGAAGCGCATCGCTTTGTCCGGCGTGCGTTGGCGCACAGGTGCGTCCACATACGCCTCGGCGGCCATGCCGCCGGGTCGGCTGCGCGTGATAGAGTGATCACCTAATTGCTACGGAGCGCTGGAAAGTGCGTTGAGGCCAGCCGCCGTTCCGTATCGTCTTTGCTAGAATTCAAACCATGTCCAAGAGTAACGATCGCATCAATCTGACCAACCAGTTCCTGATCGCCATGCCGAACATGGCGGACCCCACGTTTTCAGGAACGGTGGTCTACCTTTGCGATCATTCCGAGCGCGGCGCGCTCGGCCTCGTGATCAATCGTCCTACCGATATCGATCTGGAAGCGCTGTTCTCGCGTATCGACCTCAAGCTCGAAATCGAACCGCTGCTGCACGTGCCCGTCTATTTCGGCGGCCCGGTGCAGACCGAGCGCGGCTTCGTCCTGCACGCGCCCAAGACCGGCACGAACTACACCTCGTCGATGTCGGTGCCCGGCGGCCTCGAAATGACCACCTCGAAGGACGTGCTCGAAGCCGTCGCCAGCGGCACCGGACCCGAGCAGTTCCTGCTCACGCTCGGCCACGCCGGCTGGGGCGCGGGCCAGCTCGAAGACGAAATCTCGAAGAACGGCTGGCTCACAGTCGAAGCCGATCCGAAGATCGTGTTCGACGTGCCCGCCGAAGAGCGCTTCGAAGCGGCGCTCGCGCTGCTCGGCATTTCGTCGACGATGCTTTCGGGCGAGGCGGGCCACGCATGAGCGTGGCGGCAGGGCGAGGGCGAGGCGCTGCCGAGGCGACCTTGCTGGCGTTCGACTACGGCGAGAAACGCATTGGCGTGGCGCTCGGCAATGCGCTCACGCGCAGCGCCCGCGCGCTCACCGTGATCCAGAACCGCAGCATCGACTATCGCTTCGAAGCCGTCAGCGCGCTGCTGCGCGAATGGCAACCCGATCTGCTCGTGGTGGGCCTGCCGTGTCATCCCGACGGCACGCCGCACGTCATGACGAAGCTGGCCAAACGCTTCGGCAATCAACTGAACGGCCGCTTCAATCTGCCCGTGGTCTGGGTGGACGAGCGCTATTCCTCCGTCGATGCCGAAGCGCGCCTGCGCGAACGCGGCGAGCGCGCCGAGCATGTGGACGCCGAAGCGGCCTGCGTGATCCTCCAGCAGTACCTCGACGAAAACACGCCCCAATAATTCCCGTGATGAACACACCCGACGCCGAGGCGCTGTACCGCGCCGTTCTCGAGCAGATTCGCGCGGCTTACCCGGCCGACACGTTCGGTGCGCCCGATGGCATGGCGATTGCCGGCATCCATAGCGGCGGCGCATGGCTGGCCGAACGGCTCGCGCACGACCTTGGAGCCACGCAATGGGGCGTGGTGAACGTCGCGCTGCATCGCGACGATTACGCGAAGAAGGGCCTGCACAGCCAGGCGAGCCCGACCGCGCTGCCGTTCGAAGTGGAAGGCCGCCGCATCCTGCTCGTCGACGACGTGCTGCACACCGGGCGCACCGTGCGCGCGGCGCTCAACGAACTCTACGACTATGGCCGGCCCGCTTCGGTCGAGCTGGCCGTGCTCGTCGACCGCGGCGGGCGCGAGTTGCCCGTGGCGGCGCGCTTCACCGGCGGCGAGATGCGGCAGGCGGACCCGGAGTCGACGCTCGTGCTCGAGCGCGCCGACGATGGCCGCTTCGCGTTGCGCATCGAACCGCGCGAGGCGCACTGAACCGCACTGCCAGAACGAGGCCTGAGCGAAGCCTGAGCGAAGCCATTAAGCACCGCCACGCTCGGGCAACATCACCGAACCCGATACCGATACCAGCGGATCCGCCGAGACCCGGCCAGATCCAGTCAGACACCCGCGCAGGAATTTCGCGATGAACACACAGCCCACGCCGGCACCAGCCGCACCGGACGACAAGCGCTTTCGCTACGGTTTCTTGAAGGGCAATCCGCAGCTCACGAAGAACGGCGAACTCAAGCATCTGCTCACGATCGAGGGCCTGCCGCGCGCGATCCTCACGCACATTCTCGACACCGCCACGCAGTTCGTGAGCGTTACCGACCGCGACGTAAAGAAAGTGCCGCTGTTGCGCGGCAAGTCGGTGTTCAACCTGTTCTTCGAGAACTCCACGCGCACGCGCACGACCTTCGAGATCGCGGCCAAGCGCCTCTCGGCGGACGTGCTCAACCTGAACATCAACGCCTCGTCTACGAGCAAGGGCGAGTCGCTGCTCGACACCATCGGCAATCTCTCGGCGATGCACGCCGACATGTTCGTCGTGCGCCACGCGTCGAGCGGCGCGCCGTACCTGATCGCCGAGCATTGCGCGCCGCACGTGCACGTGATCAACGCCGGCGACGGGCGCCACGCGCACCCGACGCAGGGCCTGCTCGACATGTACACGATCCGCCATTACAAGCGCGACTTCACGAATCTGCGCGTGGCGATTGTCGGCGACATCCTGCATTCGCGCGTCGCGCGCTCGGACATCCACGCGCTCACCACGCTCGGCGTGCCCGAAGTGCGCGCGATCGGCCCGCGCACGCTGCTGCCGGGCGGACTCGAGCAGATGGGCGTGCGCGTGTTCCATAACCTCGACGAAGGCTTGAAGGACGTCGACGTCATCATCATGCTGCGCCTGCAGAACGAGCGCATGAGCGGGGCGCTGCTGCCATCGGCGCAGGAGTACTTCAAGAGCTGGGGCTTGACGCCCGAGCGGCTCGCGCTCGCCGCGCCCGATGCGATCGTGATGCACCCGGGGCCGATGAACCGCGGCGTTGAAATCGATTCGCAGGTCGCGGACGGCCCGCAGTCGGTGATCCTCAACCAGGTGAGCTTCGGCATTGCGGTGCGCATGGCGGTGATGGGCATCGTCGCCGGTAATAACGAATGAACGGGCGAGAACTACAAGGGCAGCGCATGAAGATTCACATTCAAGGCGGCACGCTGATCGATCCAGCCAATGTGTCGGCAGGAACCGAAACGCAGCAGGACGTGTACATCGCGGACGGCAAGATTGCCGCGCTCGGCGCCGCGCCTGCCGGCTTTCACGCGGACCGAACGCTCGACGCGAAGGGCCTCATGGTCGCGCCGGGTCTCGTCGACCTGAGCGCGCGGCTGCGCGAGCCGGGCTACGAGCACAAGGCCACGCTCGACTCGGAAATGAACGCGGCGCTCGCGGGCGGCGTGACGAGCCTCGTGTGCCCGCCCGACACCGATCCGGTGCTCGACGAAGCGGGCCTGGTCGAGATGCTCAAGTACCGCGCGGGCAAGCTCGAACGCGCGCATGTATATCCGCTCGGCGCGCTCACGGTCGGCCTGAAGGGCGACGTGATCACCGAGATGGTTTCGCTCACCGAAGCCGGCTGCATCGGCTTCACGCAGGCCGACAAGCCGATCGCCGACACGCAGGTCCTGCTGCGCGCGCTTCAGTACGCGAGCACCTACGGCTACGCCGTGTGGCTGCGCCCCCAGGACGCGTATCTCGCGAAGGGCGGTGTGGCCGCAAGCGGAGCGCTGGCTTCGCGGCTCGGGCTTTCGGGCGTGCCGGTGAGCGCGGAAACCATCGCGCTCTTCACGCTCTTCGAGCTGATGCGCGTGACGGGCGCGCGCGTGCACGTTCAGCATCTTTCGTCGGCGGCGGGCGTTGAGCTCATGCGCGCGGCGAAGGCCGAAGGCCTGCCCGTGACCTGCGACGTCACGGCCAACCACGTGCATCTGATCGACATGGACATCGGCTATTTCGATGCCCAGTTCCGGCTCGACCCGCCGCTGCGCCAGCAACGCGACCGCGAGGCGATTCGCGCGGGTCTCGCCGATGGCACCATCGACGCGATCTGTTCGCAGCACACCCCCGTGGACGACGACGAGAAGCTGCTGCCGTTCGCCGAAGCCACGCCGGGCGCGAGCGGGCTCGAACTGCTGCTGTCGCTTACGGTGAAGTGGGCGCAGGAAGCAGGGGTGCCGCTTGCGAAGGCACTGGCGCGCATCACTTCGGCGCCTGCCGGCGTGATGCGGCGAGAGGCAGGGCGACTTGCCGTAGGCGCGCCCGCCGACCTCTGCGTGTTCGATACGAACGCGCACTGGCGCGTCGAGCCGCGCGCGCTCAAGAGCCAGGGGCACAATACGCCGTTCCTCGGCTACGAACTGCCCGCCGTGGTGCGCGCAACGCTGGTGGCGGGGCGCATCGGCTTCGAGCGCGACGCCGGACATCATTGAGGCTCATCGAGCGCACTCGCGACCGCCATCGACATTCATATCCCCATGAGGCTCTTTATACGCAAAGCCCGGCTGCTCGGGCACCTGCTGCGCGGCGCCTGGACCGTCGGCGTGCGCTTTCCGCGCGCGACGCCCCAAGCGCGCCACGCCATGAACCGCGCCTGGTCGCGCCGGATGCTCGAACTGTGCGGCATGAAGATCGTCGTGCATAACGACGCGGCGCGGCTCGACGCGGGCGCGCTCGTCGTGAGCAATCACATTTCGTGGATCGACATCTACGTGATCAACGCGTGGCGGCCGACGCCGTTCGTCTCGAAGGCCGAGATCCGCCATTGGCCGCTGATCGGCTGGTTCGCGCAGAATCTGGACACCGTGTTCATCGAGCGCGAGAGGCGCAGCGACGCGCACCGCATCATGCACGAACTGGCGGCGCGCCTTGGGCGCGGCGAACTGATGTGCGTGTTCCCGGAGGGTACGACCACCGACGGCCTCGCGATCAAGCCGTTTCACGCAAATATGTTCCAGGCGCCAGTGTCGGCGGGCGCGCCGGTGCAGCCCATCTGCATCCTCTATGAAGACGCGCTGGGGCGGCAGTCGGCCGCACCAGCGTATATCGACGATGTCTCGCTCAAAGAGTCGCTCGATATGTTGCTCAAGGCCGGGCCGATTACGGCGCATGTGTATGTATGCGAGGCGATCGAGCCGGGCGATGATCGCCGCAGGCTCGCGGCGCAAGCGCACGGCGCGGTGGGGGAGGCGCTGGAGGTGCTGCGCTCGCCGGCGCGGGTGGATCGGCAGGGGCTGCGCAGCGGGGTTGACGCTTAAGGCAGGGCGCTTGCGCGCCGCGCGTTCAGCCCGAGACCGCGCGGCAGCTCGAGCAGGGTACCTGGGTGAGCACGCGCTGATCGGGATCGGCTTGCAGGCTGACCGCCGAAAGATGCGCGCCCCAAACGCAGCCCGAGTCCAGGCCGATCAGGTTTTCGCGCAACGTGAGGCCAAGCGCCGCCCAATGGCCGAACACCACGGTGGCGTTATCGGTCTTGCGTCCAGGCGCGTCGAACCACGGCATAAAACCTGGAGGAGCGGAATCGAGCCCGCCGCTCGTGGAGAAGTCCATGACGCCATCGGCGTTGCAAAAGCGCATGCGCGTAAGCGCGCTGCAGGTGATGCGCAGCCGCTCGATCCCCTTCAGATTCTTCGACCAGCGGCTCGGCTCGTTGCCGTAGAGGCCGGCCAGCACTTCTTTCCAGTTGTCGCCACGCAACGCCTTTTCGAAGTCGCGCGCGAGTTCCAGCGTGAGTTCCACATCCCATTGCGGCAGCACGCCGGCGTGCACCATCAGCATGCCCTGGTCGTAATGCGCGATCGGACGATGGCGCACCCAGTGCAGAAGATCCTCGGCATCGGGAGCGCTGAGGATGTCGTCGATGGTGTCGCCCTTTTTCGACTTGCGGATGCCCGCCGACACCGAAAGCAGGTGCAGATCGTGATTGCCGAGCACCGCCACCGCGCGGTCGCCGAGCGCGATTACCTCGCGCAGCGTCTCCAGCGAATCGGGGCCGCGATTGATGAGGTCGCCCGCGAACCAGAGCGGGGTGTCGGCGGAAGGGCCGGCCTTGGCAAGCAGTTCGCGAAATGGGGTAAGACAGCCTTGAAGATCGCCAAAAGCGAGAGGCGGCGGAAATGGCGCGTGCGTGGTCATCGAAGCGAAAACAGGTGCGGATAAGCTGCGGGTGAGCGTGACTGTGTCTCGGGGCAAGTAGACGACGGTATCACAGGAAAACGATTGCGGTATGAGCGCGGATGAATTGTCTCGTTCGTTTGGGCGCAAATTGACGCAGGCGAGTCGTCGAACCGCAATCGAATATTTGCGCGCTGGAGCGAGAAGGTCAGAAATTGTCAAGCTGTTTCAAGATGTTAGGGGTATGGCTTTCGCTCAGGCTGCCCGTATAATTGCTGTTACAAAATCAGAGCCAAAGTATGCTGCGTGGATAAAATCAGCCGTTATCGTGCCTGAAGTCCATTGTTTACAGCATTCTTTCGAGCGTCTGGCCACGGGGATTCGCGCCAGACCAGCCTCCAATCTCGCGTCAAAAAAGGGAGTTCCATGATCCTGGTAACGGGCGGTGCCGGCTTTATCGGCGCCAACTTTGTGCTTGACTGGTTCCGTCAATCCGACGAAGCCGTTCTGAACGTAGACAAGCTGACCTACGCGGGCAATCTTGGAACCTTGCGCTCGCTGCAGGGCAATCCGAATCACGTGTTCGCGCGCGTGGACATCTGTGATCGCGCCGCGCTCGACGCGCTGCTCGCCGAGCACAAGCCGCGCGCCGTGCTGCATTTCGCGGCGGAAAGCCATGTCGACCGCTCGATCCATGGTCCGGCTGACTTTGTTCAGACCAATGTCGTCGGCACCTTCACGCTGCTCGAAGCCACGCGCCAGTACTGGAACACCCTGCCCGAGACGGAAAAGGCCGCCTTCCGCTTCCTGCACGTGTCCACGGACGAAGTGTTCGGTTCGCTTTCGGCTACGGATCCCCAATTCTCGGAAACCACCCCGTACGCCCCGAACAGCCCGTACTCGGCCACCAAGGCCGGCTCGGACCATCTCGTGCGCGCCTACCACCATACGTACGGGTTGCCGGTGCTCACCACGAACTGCTCGAACAACTACGGTCCGTACCAGTTCCCCGAAAAGCTCATTCCGCTGATGATTGCCAACGCGCTCGCCGGCAAGCCGCTGCCCGTGTACGGCGACGGCCAGAACGTGCGCGACTGGCTCTATGTGGGCGACCACTGCAGCGCGATCCGCGAAGTGCTCGCGCGCGGCAAGTCTGGCGAGACCTACAACGTGGGCGGCTGGAACGAGAAGAAGAACCTCGAGGTCGTGCACACGCTGTGCGACCTGCTCGACGAGATGCGGCCGAAGGCTGCGGGCTCGTATCGCGACCAGATCACCTATGTGACGGATCGCCCCGGCCATGACCGCCGCTACGCGATCGACGCGCGCAAGCTCGAGCGCGAACTGGGCTGGAAGCCGGCCGAGACGTTCGAAACGGGTCTTGCGAAGACGGTGCGCTGGTACCTGGATAACCAGGCCTGGGCCGACGAGGTTGCCTCGGGCGACTACCGCAAGTGGGTCGAAACGAACTACGCGCAGCGCGCGTAAGGGCACCCGACATGGCGCGCAAAGGCATCATTCTCGCCGGCGGTTCCGGCACGCGGCTCTATCCGATCACCCACGCGGTCTCCAAGCAGCTGCTGCCGGTGTACGACAAGCCGATGATCTACTACCCGCTGTCGACGCTGATGGTGGCGGGCATCCGCGACGTGCTCATCATCTCGACGCCGCAGGACACGCCGCGCTTCGAGGCGATGCTCGGCGACGGCAGCCAGTGGGGCATGAACATCCAGTACGCGGTACAGCCGTCGCCGGACGGGCTCGCGCAGGCGTTCATCATCGGCCGGGAGTTCGTGGGCAACGACCCGTCGGCGCTGATTCTCGGCGACAACATCTTCTACGGCCACGATCTGGCGAAGCAACTCGAGCGCGCGGATGCGCAGGACACGGGCGCGACGGTGTTCGCGTATCACGTGCACGATCCGGAGCGCTATGGCGTGGTCGAGTTCGACAAGGGCTTCCGGGCGCTGTCGATCGAGGAGAAGCCGGCGCAGCCGCGCTCGAACTATGCGGTGACGGGCCTGTACTTCTACGACAACCGCGTGTGCGACATCGCGGCGGACATCAAGCCGTCGCCGCGCGGGGAGCTCGAGATCACCGACGTGAACTCGCGCTATCTGAGCGACGGTGCGCTGAATGTCGAGATCATGGGCCGGGGTTACGCGTGGCTGGATACCGGCACGCATGACTCGCTGATCGAGGCGGCGACGTTCATCGCGACGCTGCAAAAGCGTCAGGGGCTTGTGGTTGCATGCCCGGAAGAGATTGCGTACCGCCGCCAGTGGATCGATGCGGAGCAGGTGCAGAGGCTTGCCAAGCCGCTTTCGAAGAACGAGTACGGTAAATATTTGTTGAACATTCTCACGGATCAGGTTGCATGGCCATCACGGTAACTGCTACGGCGCTCCCCGAAGTCAAGATCATCGAACCGAAGGTGTTCGGTGACACGCGCGGCTACTTCTACGAGAGCTTCAACGGACGCGAATTCGACGAACTGGTCGAAGCCGGCGTCGAGTTCGTGCAGGACAATCATTCGCGCTCGGCGAAGGGTGTTCTGCGTGGGCTGCACTACCAGGTTCAGCATGCCCAGGGCAAGCTCGTGCGCGTGGTGGAAGGGGAGGTGTTCGACGTTGCCGTCGATATCCGCCGCAGCTCGCCCAATTTCGGCAAGTGGGTTGGCGTGAACCTTTCGGCCGAGAATCATCGGCAACTGTGGGTGCCGCCGGGCTTCGCGCACGGCTTCGTCGTGATTTCGGAGTCGGCGCAGTTCCTGTACAAGACCACCGACTACTGGTTCCCCGAGCACGAGCGCAGCATCGTGTGGAACGACCCGGAAATTGGTATCGAATGGCCAATCGACTTCGAGCCGTTGCTGGCGGCGAAGGATGCGGCGGGCAAGCGGTTGGCGGAAGCAGAAGTCTATGCGTGAGGATTCGATGGACAGCCAGCCGACGATTCTCGTTACCGGTGTGAACGGTCAGGTCGGGTTTGAGTTGCTGCGCAGCTTGCAGGGCTTGGGGCGCGTGATTGGCCTTGATCGCGCGGCGCTCGATCTCGCCGATCTCGATCGCGTGCGCGAAGTTGTGCGCGCAACGAAGCCGTCGATCATCGTGAATCCTGCGGCGTATACCGCCGTGGACAAGGCCGAATCGGACGAAGCCATGGCGCGGCGGCTCAATGCCGAAACGCCCCAGGTGTTTGCTGAAGAGGCCGCGAAGTGCGGCGCAACGCTGATCCACTATTCGACCGATTACGTGTTCGACGGCACGAAAGACGCGCCGTACGTGGAAACTGATGCGGTTAATCCGCAGAACGTCTACGGTCGCACCAAACTCGAAGGCGAGCAGGCGATTGCGGCGAGTGATTGCGCGCATCTGATCCTGCGCACGAGTTGGGTCTATGGCCGACGCGGCAAGAACTTTCTGCTGACGATGCTCAAGCTTGGCGCGGAGCGTCCTGAGCTTCGCGTGGTGGCCGACCAGATCGGGGCGCCGACGTGGTCGCGCACGATTGCCGATGTGACGGCGCATGTCGTCGCGCAAGGATTGGCGGCTCAGCGCGGCGGCAATGCGCAGTGGTGGCGTGAGCGTTCGGGCATCTACAACCTGACGGCCGGCGGCGCCACGTCGTGGCATGGCTTCACGCAGGCCATCCTTGGTATCGCGATGGGCGATAAGGCCCCGAACGTGCTGCCGATCCCGGCTTCAGAGTATCCGGTGCCGGCGAAGCGACCGGCAAATTCGCGGATGGCGGGTGACAAGCTTGCGAACACATTCGGGCTGCGACCGCCGATGTGGGACGAAGCACTGCGTCTTTGTCTCGAAGATTGATGGATGCAAGCGTGGTTGGCGATGCCGGGACCGGCACGGTCGTCGTGTTCTACCGTCCCGATGCAGGGTGTGTCGCGCGTGCGAACCGGCTAGCCAGTCTTGGGCCTTGCGTGGTCGTCGACAACACCGAAGAGGTGTACGACCCCGCAGCTCTCGGGCTCGACCCACGCGTTCACTATCTGCCGAACGGAGCTAACCTCGGTATTGCCACGGCAATCAACCAGGGCGTCGAAGCGTTGATCGCGTGTGGCTGCACGAGCGCGATTCTCTTCGATCAAGACAGCGAACCATCGGATGAATTGCTGAACACACTGCCGCTTACGCTGAAGAGCGAGCTCGCGCGCGGTACGAAGGTAGCGCTCATCGGCCCAGCCTATGAGGACGGCAGACTGGGCGGGATTGCGCCGTTCGTGCGGTTCGGAATGTGGCGGCTCAAGCGGATTGCGCCTGTTGGGACACGTCCGATCGAGATCGATTTTCTGATCACATCGGGGTCATGCATCAATCTTGCCGCGTGGCCGGCAATTGGTCCGATGGATGACGCGCTCTTTATCGACTTCGTCGATCTCGAATGGTGTGTGCGAGCGCGCAACAAGGGTTTTTCGGTGTTGGGCGCGCCTGCGCTGAGGCTAGCCCATTCGCTGGGCGGCGAGCCCGTGCGGGTGTTCGGTCGCGCGTATCCGGGGCATGGTGCACTGCGCCACTATTACCAGTTCCGAAACTGCATTGCACTGATGAAACGTGGCTACATGCCCTGGAGCTGGAAGTCCACCGAGCTCGTGAAGCTGCCGGGGCGGCTCGTGATCTATGGCTTGTTCATGTCACCACGCGGCGAACATCTGAAGATGGCGCTGCTCGGCATCTGGCATGGCTTGACGGGCCGATTGGGGGCGTTGTCGCGTGGCTAGTAGCCCGTGAGCGACAATGCCGCTTCTAACTATCATTCTGAGATATCAGACCGACCGCATGTTCTCTCTCGCATTGCTCGATCTAAAAAATAGTGTTGTCTCCTGGCGCCTATGGACGCTGCTCGGATGGCTCGAAGTGCGGCAGCGCTACGCGCGTTCGCGACTCGGACCGTTCTGGCTGACTATCAGTATGGGTGTCGTAATCGCGTCCATTGGTGTGGTGTACGGTACGCTCTTCGGCCAGAAGATGAGCGACTACCTTCCATACCTCGCATGCAGTCTCGTGATGTGGAATATGTTCTCGCAGACTGTGAACGAAGGGAGCATGGCTTATATCAACAGCAGCACGTATATTCGCCAAGCCGCAACACCGAAGATTATTTTCATGTTGCAGGTCGTCTGGCGCAATTTCATCGTGCTTGCGCACAACTTCATCATCGTCATCGTTCTCTTGGGGATTTTTGGTGTCAAGAGTTGGGAGACGCTACCGTTATTCATTCCCGGCCTGCTTGTTTTCATTCTGAACGCACTTTGGCTCGCTATGATTGCCGGGTTGCTTTCGGCGCGTTTTCGCGATCTTCCACAGATTATCGCGGCGCTTATTCAGGTGATATTTTATGTGACCCCTATCATGTTTCGCCCTGAAGCATTGACGCGTTTCTCCTTCATTGTCGACTTTAATCCGATCGGCTATCTACTGGGCGTCGTGCGCGATCCGCTAATCGGACAAGGGCCGTCCTTGTTGACGTGGGGAGTGGCGCTCGGGATGCTGGTGGTCGGTTGGCCGCTCGCGCTCGTGATGACCGGGCGCTATATCAAACGTATTCCGTACTGGGTCTGAAGGGAGCGTGACGTGGCGTTTATTGAACTTAAGGGCGTGACGCTTGATTTGCCTATTTACGACGTGCAAGGTCGCTCGCTGAAAAAGAAAGTCATGAGCATGGGCCGCCGCAACTCGATCGCGGAAGATAACGAGGGCGTAATTGTCGTACGCGCACTCGATCACATCGATATCCGTTTCGAAAGCGGCGATCGCATTGGGCTGATTGGTCACAACGGTGCCGGCAAGTCAACACTGTTGCGCACCTTGGCCGGCATCTATCCTCCGACAGCAGGCGTGATCGAGCGCGATGGCAAAGTGGTGCCCTTGCTCGATATCAGTCTTGGCATGGATGAAAATTCAACTGGCATGCAGAACATTCGCCTTCGCGGGTTGCTGCTTGGTATGAGCGACCGCGAGATTCGTGACAAGCAGGCCGAGATCGCAGAATTTTGCGAGCTAGGCGACTATCTCGATTTGCCGCTGCGTACGTACTCTAGCGGGATGCGCGTGCGCTTAGCCTTTGCGGTGTCTACGGCGGTTGATGCGGAGATTCTCCTGCTCGACGAAGTCATGGGTGTCGGCGACGCCGCGTTTCTCAACAAGGCCAAGCTGCGCATGCAAGATTTGCACAGTCGAGCCGAGATCGTCGTGCTGGCAATGCACCAGAATTCGGAGATTCGCCGCGTGTGCAACAAGGTCCTTTGGATGGAGCGCGGTAAAGTGCGCGCGTTTGGCCCCACGGAGGAAGTCGTCCGTGCTTATGAGGTGCAAATCGCGGGAGCGTAAGCTGACGTGACGGGATGGTTGAGGATGTCGAAGGAGGGAGTAAGGATGCCGTGGCGGCGGGCCTACAATTTTGGTGCGATGATCGCGCGCCGCGTGCGCATGACGGGCGGAATGAGGTCAGTCGTGCACCGAGCGTACGCCATTTACCGCGAGGACGGCATGAGCGGGCTAGGCAGACGTATGCGGCGTTTGGGCCGGAGCGCAGTCGATGCATGGGCGAGTCGTGAGGGCTATTTGCAATGGATAGCGCGTCACGACACGCTCGACGATGCGGCTCGCGCGGCAATGGTCAAGCGCATTGAAGGCGAACGAGGTTGGCCGACGTTGTCGATTGTGATGCCGACGTTCAATCCAAAGCCAGAATGGCTCGCTCAGGCCATAGATTCTGTGCGTGCGCAGCTTTACCCATACTGGGAGCTTTGCATCGCGGACGACGCCTCGACCGATCCTGCGATCCGCCCGCTTCTCGAGCAATACGCTGCTTATGACGCTCGTATCAAGGTTGTCTTTCGCGAGCAGAACGGCCATATCTGTGCTGCGTCGAATAGTGCACTCGCGCTAGTGAGCAGCGATTGGGTGGTGTTGCTCGATCATGACGATATGCTGCCCGAACACGCGCTGTATTGTGTCGCCGACGCGATTCTCGCCTGTCCTTCGGCTCGCCTTATCTACTCCGATGAAGACAAGATTGATGAGACTGGGCGCAGGCACGATCCGTATTTCAAGTGTGACTGGAACATCGATTTGTTCTATTCCCACAATATGTTTAGTCACCTGGGCGTTTATCACAAGTCGCTCGTGGACGAGGTCGGCGGTTTTCGGGAGGGGCTAGAAGGGTCGCAGGATCATGACCTCGCGTTGCGCTGTCTCGAAGTATCCGGTGATGGCGCGGTTCATCATATTCCGCGCGTGCTGTACCACTGGCGTGTACATTCTGGCAGCACTGCGCAGAGTGTTGCTGCGAAACCGTATGTCGCGCTGGCCGGCGAGCGTGCGCTCAATGAGCATTTTGCGCGTACGGGCGTCGCCGCAAGTGCTGAATGGATAGGCCACGGTTATCGCGTGAGTTATGCGTTGCCGAAGACACTGCCGTTGGTTAGTCTGATCGTGCCGACGCGTAATGGCTTGAAACTCTTGCGCCAATGCATCGGGAGCATCCACGCGAGGACAGACTATCCGAACTATGAAATATTGATCGTCGATAACGGCTCGAACGATCCCGAGACACTGCGTTATTTCGATGCGTTTGCGGCCGATTCGCGAGTCAGGGTGATTCGGGACGATCGGCCTTTCAACTATTCTGCATTGAACAACGCAGCGGTGCGTGAGGCACGCGGTGAACTTGTTGGACTTGTGAACAATGACATCGAGGTGATTGCGCGCGAGTGGCTTGGCGAAATGGTGAGTCTTGCGCTGCAGCCCGGCGTTGGTGCCGTAGGCGCAAAGCTATTGTTCCCGGACGACACGATCCAGCATGCAGGAGTAGTAACTGGCGTCGGCGGTGTGGCGGGTCACGTTTACAAACATGCTGCCCGCAACGCCAATGGTTATTTTGGCCGTGCACGACTAATCAGTTCGTATTCCGCTGTTACCGCAGCGTGTCTGCTCATTCGCAAATCTGTCTATCTCGAGGTGGGCGGCCTGAATGAGCAGGACCTGACCGTTGCGTTCAACGATGTTGATTTTTGCTTGCGTGTTCGCGATGCTGGCTACCGCAATGTCTGGACTCCCTACGCCGAGCTTTACCATCACGAATCGGCTACTCGTGGCTACGAAGATAATCCCGAGAAGCGCGCCCGATTTGCGAAGGAAATTGCATATATGGAGCGACGATGGGGAAGTGCACTGCGGAACGACCCGGCCTACAACCCGAATTTGACGCTGGAGCGGGACGATTTCGGGCTGTCAACAATGCCACGTGTACCGCCTCTGGTATAAGCGGGTGCGCTAAGTTGCAAACCTACAATTTTCAATATCTTCGATTAGCTAAAGATTCCAGAGAACATGGATAAAATCGTGTACTGGCTGCAAGGAGAGTCGATGCAGAATTTCGGCGATTACTTATCCGAGTATCTGGTCGACCGGCTGTTTTTGCGTACGGCTCGCCATTCCAGCCACGTCCGGGTAATCGGAAGCGCGCTCGACGATTACTTCATTCCGGACCCGGCAGTCATCAAGCAGGAAAACGATGGCCGCGCAGATCTGCAAGATACGGGCGAGCGTGTTTCGACGCTAGTCGCGTGGGGCCTTGGCGTTCGGGAGCCCGGTGGCCTCAGTCGGGAAAAGCGTGCACAAGTGGACATTCTTGCCGTGCGTGGTCCTGTTAGCGCGAGCGAGTTGCGTCTTGGGGCGGACGTCGCTATGGGCGATCCAGGACTTTTGCTACCGGCGATCTACAGCGCGTCCAAGCGTCCCAAGTTTTCCGGCAAGGCACTCTGCATTCCGCATTTCCACGATCAGCGCACGGATGTGGAGATTTTGAAATCGAGCGGCTGCGATCTTGTTTTGCGGCCGGCGATTGTTGCGGAATTCGCAGCAGTCGAACAATTTATCGACGCAATCGTTTCTGCGCGTTTCGTGCTTTGTGCATCATTGCACGCGGCAATCGTCGCATTGGCCTATCGTGTCCCATTTGCATTCTGGCAAACCGACACTATTGATCTGCCGACGAAATGGAGAGATTTCGCGGAGGCGGTCGGGCTCACAGCTGAATTCGCCCGCGATTTCGAAGGCGGCGAGCGGTTATATAAGGAGTGCATCGAGGGCAGGATCAAATTGCCGTCACTCTGGGAGCTGCTGGCGACCGCGCCCTATCCGCTGCGTCCTGATGCGATCCTGAAAGTCCTGCAATTTGAACTTAATGACGCGCTTGACTGCACGTTGAAGGACGAAATTGCGAGCCGTATCCAGCTTTTGGACTCTCGGGCATATCACTTCGCTGCGATTGCTGAAGAAAGTCGGCGTATCGTCGCGTTGCTCAACGAGCGCATCGGCGGACTCGAACAGCAGGCCGGTGACGATCAACGTTCGCTTGGTGATCTCCGCAATGCAGTCGAAGAGTTGCGGCGCATCGTTGATGTGCGCGATGGCGAAATATTGGGACTGAACGCCGATATTCACGTGCGCGATGAGGAACTAAAACGACGCGACGCAGATTTGAAAGATCGCGAAGTAGAGCTTGCGCGACGCGACGCTATGCTCAAGGACCTGACCGCTCTGCGAGTGAAGGATGGGGACAAACTCGCCAAAGTAGTCGATCAGCACAAGCGTGATCGCGAGAACATGGAAAATGTGATCGCGCAAAGCCAACGTGAGAATGATGAACTATCCGGGCAACTCTCTGCCACGCGAAGCGAACTCGCGATTATCAAAGCGAGCACGACCTGGCGCGCAATGGGCGTTGCGCGCCGCGTCGGCTCCCATATGCCATCGTGGGCGCGAACTCAGTTGCGCCGCAGCGCGAAAGCGCTTTGGTGGACCTTGACGCCGCATCGTACGGCAGAGCGCGTGCGCTTTCTGCGTGCACGCGCTGCAGCGGCCGCGGCTGGCCACGCGTTGCCGCATTTGACGACGGCGCTCATGGCAAATGCTGAGCGAGTGCCAGAGAATCCGAAGCGTCTTCTGGTTGCTGATTACCGTATTCCGATGGCGGAAGTGTCGGCGGGGGAGCGCGCGACCGTAGGGATTCTGCGCGACCTCGCCGAAATGGGCTACGAAGTCGTGTTCTTGCCAAATGGCATGGAGGCGTCGCGGAAACACGAACGGGAACTCAAGGCGTACGGCGTCGAAGTTGTGACACGCGAAAGTGGATACGATTCATCGGTCGCATTTCTGCGGGCGCGCGGTCATGAGTTTGGCGCGTTTTATCTGATCCGTGTCGATGTCGCGGAAACAATGCTCGGTGTGATCCGTGAAGTCGCACCGTATGCGCGCGTCATTTTCCATGCGCCAGACCTGCACTTCCTACGTGAAATGCGTCAGGCCGAAATTGACAAGACCATCGAGTCGCGAGCAAAAGCCGAAGACACGCGCAGGCGCGAATTCGCCATCATGCGTCGTGTCGATCACGTCGTCGTTGTCAGTCCAGCGGAAGTACCATATTTGAAGGCAGAATTGCCGGAATTGCCAGTGAGCGTGTTCCCGGCTCTGTACGTACCGGTGGAAGCCGCACCGGCACCTTTTGCCACGCGCAAGCATCTTTTTTTCCTCGGCGGCTTTGCCCATACACCGAACGTAAATGCTGTCGAATGGTTCTCGAAAGAGGTGTGGCCGCTTATCCGGGATCGTTTGCCGGGTGTCGAATTTCATATTGTTGGCGCAGAAGCGCCGCCAGCAGTGACTGAGCTTGCCAACATACCCGGTATCAAGGTCGTTGGTTTCGTGCCGGACCTGACTCCGATTCTTACGACTATGCGCGTCGGCGTTGCCCCACTGCTGTATGGGGCTGGGATCAAGGGCAAGGTTGGCATGACCATGGGCGCAGGTATTCCTTGCGTTTGCACGGATATTGCCGCTGAAGGAATGCACGTGCAGGACGGCGTGCACGCGTTGATCGCCGATGATCCGCGGCATTTTGCCGACGCCGTGGTAAAGCTGTACGGCGACGAGGTGCTGTGGAACCGTCTCTCGCGCAACGGTCGCGTGTTGATAGCGCAGAGCTTCGGGGATGCGGCGAACCGCGCATCTCTGATGCGCGTGCTCGACGCAGCCCACGCATTGCCGCTCGATCTCGTCACGGACTACTGCCGCAGCCTTGCGCCGCGTGCGGTCCCGGTGCCGGACGACGAGGCAAACGTGGATGTGTCGATCATCGTGCCTGTCTACAACCAGTGGCGCATGACCTATGCCTGTCTGAACTCCATTCTGGAAACGACACTGGGCAACGGCGTCTGTTACGAGCTAATTCTTGCTGATGACGGCTCGACGGACGAGACCGTCAATGCAGAGATGTTGTATCCAGGGTTGAAGGTAGTGAAGACGGAACGTAACGTAGGTTTCCTGCGCAACTGCAATAACGCAACTCGCCATGCGCGCGGGCGTCATATCCTGCTGCTCAACAATGACACGATTGTCCTGCCGGGCTGGCTGGAGAATCTATACCGTACGCTGGAGGATGATCCTGGAATCGCAATTGCGGGTTCTAAGATGCTCTATCCCGACGGGCTCATTCAAGAAGCGGGGGCGGTGCTTTTCAGCGATGGGACGGCGAACAATACCGGCCGCGGTTGCGCTCGCCATACGCCGGTGTTCAATATTGAGCGTGAAGTCGACTATATTTCGGGTTGCTCTATCCTTGTCCGGAAATCTTTCTGGGACGCGGTTGGTGGGTTTGATGAACGCTATAAGAACGCGTATTGCGAAGACTCCGATCTTGCAATGTCAGCGCGCTCAAGCGGTATGAGGGTGGTTTATCAACCGGCTTCGGAGGTTATTCATTTCGAGCATGCGAGTTACGCGGATCAGGCGCCGTCTCATAACACGGCTTTGCAAGATCACAATATCCGACTGTTGCGCGAGAAGTGGAAGGACGTTTTTGCGCGCGACCATTACCCGCCGGTGCCATGGCAACTCGCAGCGAGCCGCGCAGAGCGCACGATTCCTCCGCGTGCGATGAAGCGTCGCAAATCCGGCAAGCTGAACGTGCTCTACTTCAGCCCGTTCCCCTCGCATCCGGCAAACCATGGCAATCGTGCGACGATTAACCAGTTTGCATCCTGGATTCGCAACGCTGGCCATAAAGTGCATTTCGCGCTGCTGCAAAGCCATGAATACGAGCAATCCGATCTCGACGACATGCGTGCCGCTTGGGACTCACTTGATGTGCTGCCTTTTTCGAATCCCATGATGGCAAATGGGCACGACATCCCGTTCGATGGTTGGTATGAGGAGGGCCTTGGAGAGCGCATTCGTTGCTTGTGCGATCGCTACGAGATTGATATTGTTTTTTGCTCGTATATTTTCCAGTCGAAGCTGCTTGAGTTCGTGCCCTCGCACATGCTCAAAGTGATCGATACCCATGACAAGATGGGCAATCGATACGACATGCTGCGCAAGAACGGGCAGCCGCTTGAGTTTTTCTCCTGCACGCCAGCGGAGGAGGGGCGCTATCTGCAACGTGCGGACATCGTTATTGGACGTCGTGAGGAAGAGGCGCGTTATTTCGACGAGGTCGCCGGTCGGGCGATTTCCGTGGTGATTCCGCATATCGAGGCGCCGCGCTTTCTCGACAAGCGTTTCAATCGTATGGAAAAGGTTGGTGTGGTGGCGAGCGCAAACCGCATCAATCTTGCATTGGTGCGCGAGTATCTGGAGACCATTGATCGGCAATTGCGCGGTCGGCCATGTCCGTTCGTGGTCGAGGTGGCCGGGCAAGTAGCCGAAATGGTGCGTGGGCTTTCGCCGGGCGAGGCTGCCGTGTTCAGGCGTCCGTGGGTGTCCATGCGGGGGTTTGTCGAAGATATCGGCGAATTCTATTCCGAACTGGACCTCGTCGTATCGCCCGTCACCATGGGCACCGGTATCAATGTCAAAACTGTACAGGCTATGGCGTTTGGCATGCCTCTCTTGACCACAGAATGTGGTTCAAAGGGCATTGAAACCGGCGATCCGATGCATATACATGCTGACCTCAAGTCGCTCGTTCAGGATTTGTTTGCATTGCATCGGAACCCGGATGCACTTCAGCGGCTCGCCGAATTGAGTCGAAAGCGTTACTTGCAGTTCTATTCGGAAGGCCTTAAGGGGTT
This sequence comes from Paraburkholderia sacchari, assembly GCF_000785435.2. GTDB lineage: Bacteria > Pseudomonadota > Gammaproteobacteria > Burkholderiales > Burkholderiaceae > Paraburkholderia > Paraburkholderia sacchari. The sequence continues at coordinate 928,737 of NZ_JTDB02000002.1, forward strand.
TGACCGGATTTTTGAATACCCTGGACTCATTCAAGCAACGCCGTTTTCGTTGGCACAATAAAGTAAAGGATAGACGTATGTTGATTCGCGCTCGCGCGCCCTTGCGTTTAGGGCTGGCAGGTGGAGGGACCGATGTTTCGCCGTATTGCGATATGCATGGTGGATACGTATTGAACGCCACCATCGACAGATATGCCTATGCGGTAATCAAGCCGCTTGAGGGGAAAGTCATCCACTTCTATGCGGCAGACCAAAATCGCCGCGAGGAATTGCCGCTGCAAGCCGAACTTGCATTGGGAGGCGAACTAGATCTGCATCGGGCGGTCTACACGACGATGATCCGCGAGTACAACGGCGGTCGGCCGATTGCGATGGAATTGACGACATTCTGCGACGCTCCTGCAGGGTCGGGCCTTGGCTCTTCGTCGACGCTGGTGGTGGCGATGGTGCGAGCATTCGTTGAGTTGCTCAATCTGCCACTCGATGACTATACGATTGCGCACTTGGCATTCCGTATCGAACGGGTAGATTGTGGCCTTAAAGGTGGCCGTCAGGATCAGTACTCGGCAACGTTCGGTGGCTTCAATTTTATGGAGTTCTACGCAGACGAGCGCGCGGTCGTGAACCCGCTGCGGATCAAGAATTACATCGTCAGTGAGCTCGAAGCCTCGCTCGTGCTCTTTTATACGGGCGTCTCACGCGAGTCGGCCCGTATCATTGCCGACCAGAGCAATAATGTGCGCTCGGGTGCGCAGCAGGCGATCGACGCAATGCACGGTCTGAAGCGCGAAGCCGTTACCATGAAAGAGTGCCTGCTGCGTGCGGACTTTGACGGCATAGTCGAGTCGATGCAACAAGGCTGGGAAAACAAGAAGCGCTCAGCAAGCACGGTATCGAACGCCCACATCGAAGAGATCTACAATTCTGCAGTCGAATCGGGAGCGTCTGCCGGGAAGGTGTCGGGGGCGGGCGGCGGCGGCTTCATGATGTTCTTCGTACCGCCGCAGCGGCGCATGGACGTTATTCGTACACTGGGCCGCTTCAATGGCCAGGTCAGCAATTGCCACTTCACCAAAAATGGAACGCAAGCATGGAAAATTTGACCCAATCGTATATTCTTTCGCAAATTAGCGAAGCGCAGCGCGTGATGTCCGGCATGCTGGCGGACGAGTCGTTGCAAACGACGCTTGCTGCTGCAGCCGCAGCATGTATCGAATGCATGAAGAGGGGGGGCAAGATTCTGCTTGCCGGTAACGGCGGCAGTGCTGCCGACGCACAACATATCGCCGGTGAATTCGTCAGCCGCTTCGCCTTTGACCGGCCCGGCCTGCCGGCTATCGCTCTGACGACCGACACATCCATTCTCACGGCGATCGGCAACGACTACGGCTACGAGAAGTTGTTCGAGCGTCAGGTTCAGGCGCATGGCCGCGAAGGCGATATTTTCATTGGCTATAGCACCTCGGGCAAATCGCCGAACGTCTTGCGTGCATTGGAAGAGGCGCGTCGTCTTGGCATCAAGAGTATTGGCATGACGGGTAACCGCGGTGGCCCGATGAAGGAGCTGTGCGACTTCGTTCTCGAAGTGCCGGCGGCTGATACACCGAAGATTCAGGAGGGCCATCTGGTACTCGGCCATATCCTTTGCGGGCTCGTTGAGAACGCATTGTTCACGAAACCTGTTTGAAGAAAAATGTCGGCTCGCGAACAGGGCCGACTCGCCAAATCTCATGGAAGCTATCGTTCTTGCGGGTGGATTTGGGACGCGACTGCGGGAAGTCGTTCCTGATCTGCCTAAGCCCATGGCGCCGGTGGCCGGTCGCCCATTTCTTGAAATCGTGTTGCGTAGCCTCGCGACGCGTGGTTTTACGCGTGTGGTCCTTGCGCTCGGCTACAAGGCGGATGTGATTGCCACGCACTTCGGTGATACTTTTGAGGGTATGGCGATCGTGCACGTGGTTGAAAGCGAGCCGCTTGGCACCGGTGGTGCGATCCGCCAAGCATTGGCTCGATGCGAGGCCGACCACGTATTCATCTTCAACGGTGACACCTATCTTGCACTCGAAGCCGCTGAGATCGAGGCGTGCTGGCAGACTTGGCACGAGCCGATCGTCGTCGCGCGCGCCGTGCCCGACACGGCGCGTTATGGTCGCGTGGAAATGGAAGCCGGTCGCTTCACACAATTTTCTGAGAAGGGCACAGCGGGGCCCGGTCTCATCAACGCGGGCTGCTATGTGTTTCCGCGCGATTTGCTCGATGCATTTTCTGTTGGCGTGCCGTTTTCGCTGGAGACGGACTTCCTCGCGTCAGCGGTGAAGCAACAGGCCTTCAGGTTGTTCGTCACCGAAGGAATGTTTATCGACATCGGTGTACCGGCCGACTACCTGCGCGCACAGACAGATCTCGCGGATGTGGAGCGACGATGAGCCGGCGGGCCCTGTTCCTTGACCGCGATGGTGTGATCAACATTGATCACGGCTATGTCGTGCGACGCGATGCATTCGATTTTGTCGACGGTATTTTTGAACTTGTCGCGCAGGCCAGGGCGCGCGGATACTTAGTAATCGTTGTGACCAACCAGGCAGGTATCGGTCGCGGCTACTATACCGAGGCGGATTTTCACGCGCTCATGGAGTGGGTTGGCGAGCAGTTCGACGCGCGTGGCGGACATATCGACAAAGTGTACTTCTGTCCCGATCATCCGGAGCACGGGGTGGGGGAGTACCGGCGCGTTAGCGAGTTTCGCAAGCCAGCGCCCGGCATGTTGCTCGCCGCACGTGACGACTTCGACATCGACATGAAGGCTTCGCTGTTCGTCGGCGACAACCTTACGGATATGCAGGCTGGTGCGGCTGCGGGTGTCGGCACCAACCTGCTCTTAACGCCAGAAGGCAGCTGCGACTTCGCGGAGACGATCCCGTCACTGCAGGCCGCTCTCAGTTTTCTGCGTTGATGACATGTCCGCAGCTTCTGCCGAACCGATTTGAATCCGCTTGTTGGCTGGCCCGATAGTCCGTCCATCGGATGGTAAATAGGTGGTACGAAACCGGAAAGCCATGCTGTATCACGCGGCCAATCAGCACACTTTTGTACAGCAAATTACTGTCAAGCCAAATGTTCTTTTCTAAACGTCTTTTGTCCCAGCGAAAGGGCGGGCTCACGATCGTCAGCGGCTGCGATCGGCTTCGACTCAAATCCTTCATTAATCACAAAGTATTTGCTGATATCAATTGCGCCAATTATGCGTGGTCATTCATGTTGCGCAGGGATGGCGTCAATCCGTATTTTGGAAAAATCGATACTGTGCGCGCGGCCTTGGGGGGCGACGAGTGGGTTTTTTGGCTTGACGATGATGCGTATTTCACGGATTTTTCATGGCGTCTCTTGCCATATATCAGCCGCTACAAGAAGCATGATTTGATCATATGCAAAAGCCCCATCAATGCTGGTGCGTGGACTTTCGTCTCATCTGGCCAATTTTTTCTGAAATCTACTCGACGTTCACTAGAATTCCTTGATGCTGTGCGCAATGTAAACCTCGAACATGTCAAGGCATGGTGGAATCAGGAAAAATATGGAATGTACACAAATGGAGACCAGGACGCGATCGTGTATGTCTTGACCACCGATAGGAGGTTTGAAGAAGGCGATTTCTTCATTCGCCTCGATCATTCGGAATTCAATTCAAGAGAGTTTCACTATAAAAATTCTCCTCACGATTATCGCCTGTTGCACCTCGCTTCCGCCACGAAAACCAAAACTGAGTTACTCAGCGAATTTATGGCGAGATTCAATATGAACGAATTTCTTGTGCCGGAAGAATTGCTGGTAGGGATCGACACACGAGACTATCAGAGAGTCGTGCTCTGATGGCTGCGGCTTGCTTACCAGTGGACCTTGCCCGTTGCTAGCCTGCTTCATCTGTTCGGAACTATCTGTGGACATTAGGTCCGATCTGACGCGCTTGTTCGTGCGTTGCGGTGGAGAGGCGCCTGCCAATGCGCTGAAACGGGACTTCAATCAGTCGATGGAGCAGTTCCGAAGCGAGAATCGACGTCCCAAGTGTGAGTAGGGGAAGGATGATTATACGCGACGTCACTGAGAGCACGAAGTGGTTCGTGATCCAAAGACAAGCAAATAGCAGTTGCATGTGAATCAAGTAGAGCGGATAGCTAACGCTGCCGAGGTACGAAGCAAGGCGTGAGGAGAGGGCTGAACGAATCGCGGCGAATCCAAGCTCGTTGGATGACGCGGTGGCCGCGAACAACGACACCAGCCAGATGATGCTGGCTGCAGCGAAGTCGCGCGCCAATAGCCCGCTCAGTAACGCTGACGCAGCAAAAATGGCGAACCGGCTGCGCCGATTGGTTTGAATTAATCCACGCTTGAAAGCAAAGGAACTCAAGAAACCGATTGAAAAGAGCGGTAGACCATTTGAGAGAAACGCCGAGTCCATTTCAGGTGCGACTACCCAACAAACGGCCACCATCAATGCGGCTACGAGTGCCGTCCAACGCTGCGTCAGTCTACTGACTAGAAAAAACAGTAGTGGCGCCACGAGGTAGAATTGCCATTCGAGTGTCAGGCTCCACGCCTGGCCGACGATTGTGACTGCGGCGTAGGGAAATATTAGATGCGGAAATATTCCCTGCAGTAACAGGAGGTGCGCCAGGAAATGTTTAACGAGATCATCGCGTGCAATATCGATTACCTGAATGCGTGCTGCGGTGGCAACGCCCACGGGGGCCGCACGTAGCACCTGCTCCGCAAAATTCAGGGTAAATGTGGAAAGTACGAGAACAATGAGATAGACGGGGAAAATGCGAAAAGCTCGACCGGTAAGGTAACGACCGTACGACTCGTAGCCGCGGTCGAGCATCCCAAATATGACAAAGCCGCTCAGAATGATAAACACCTGAACGGGGATATCGTTATATAACGAATTCGGGATAGCTCCAAATAGTGCGGGGAGTGCGCCGAGCGTGTGACCAATTATTACCCACGCGGCCATGATTCCACGAAGCCCGTCCAACTCTCGAATGTGATGTGTGCGCATTTCTCTTCCCGTCAATCGATTGCGGTGCAAATTTTCTCATACGCGGGCGAGCATCGCGCACGATGCGTTTGCCGCAGCCAAGCGAGGGGCATTTTCAAGCGCGGATCTTCAGGTACCCATGCTACCCAAGACGCCGCTTGAAATCGTGCCCATGCGACACGGAATTGAACTTGCGCCAGCTTTCGCTGGCAATCTTTGCCTTCAAAGCTACTCGGTTGCCATGGCCGGGTCGAAGGGCAAGACGCGCCGTCCGTACCTGTGGGCGTAGCGCCGAATTTCCCGGCAATCTGCTCGTATCCCGGGAATGGTGGCACCCCGCGTTCGATGACGTTTCAGACGGGGACGTCCTATCGCTGGAACATTACGGGGGGGCGAACTCGACCGCCGAATCGGGCAGCAATGCGGGTAGCGATTTCAATCTGAACCACGATAACGATTCGGGCGCGCTCGTCGATTGGCCGTCCAGATTTCCTGGGCTACGCGCATCGTCGCGGTGCCGGACGGCTTAAACGTCGCGGCTAGCACGAGTTCAATCAGTACTGCAACAGGCGCCATCGTCACGCTTGGCGGCTGGGCGTTGGGAATAACATCTGGGCAAACGGATCGCTGATTGGTCCGCCGGCATCCATTGGTGGCAAACGGTAACGGTGCACTGTTCTACCAGAACATATCGGGGCAGGGATTCCAGCCGGTAGCGGCACAATCATCACCGGCTGGGCGAAAGTCTATGACCGGTTGAGCGCGAATTTCAATGGGAGCGCCGGCGATTATACCGTGCCAGCCACTGGATACTACGCAATCTCCGGTGGCGTCCAGTTTGTGACGTCGACCGTCGCGTCATCTAGCATCGTCCATGCTGGGGAGTTGCATCGTCAATCTGACCGTTGGACAAACGCTGTCGCTCAAAGCGTATCAAACGATTGGCTCCTCACTTGCGCTTGCAACCTCTCCTGCTGTTGTCAAATGGATATCGATATATCGACTGCCATAATGCCGTGATATGCTGGCCTCGTTTCGAAAGGAAGGCGACCATACAATGTTAAATGAATGGCAGGCGGCGCAACTTTTTGATTTACAAGAAAAAAACGGCGTTTTTGAGACTTTGATCGAGCAATGCTATTCGTCAGTTCTAGGCCAAGGAGACCGGGCCATTGACGGCGGCGCTCATATCGGAATGCACACACTTCCCATGGCCAGGAGAGTCGGAACGGGCGGGAGGGTATTTTCGTTCGAGCCAATTGGGAGCTTGGCCGACTGCATTGAGAAGGCAGCGGAAGATATGCCCCAAGTCCGAGTATTCAGGCAGGCCCTTTCCGATCGTGATGGTGATACGTCATTTCACGTTATGACGGACGAGCCATGGCTTTCTGGCATTGCGCGCCGATTCAAGGGTACGGACAAGCCTGTGGAGATCGTCACCGTACCGCGCTTCAGATTGGATTTGCTGCTCGAAGAGCCAATTCGCTTCATCAAGCTTGACTTAGAAAGCGGTGAATACCACGCGCTTCGCGGCGGGATGCAGTTACTCATCAAACATAGGCCAATAATTGCCTTGGAGTGCGGTAGGGCGGATTCGGCCATTGCTGCGGGCTATACCGAAGATGAATATTTTGGCCTATTCGAGCAGGTTGGGTACCGTCTTCACGATCTTTTTGGCCGCCCGTTTTTGCGATCTGATTTTTATCGTCCTTACACCGATCGTATGATTCCGCATTATTTGGTCGCAACCGCGGCAAACCATGATAATGTAATAGAGCATTTGCTCGCTAATGCTCAAGCTGCCCTGAACGACGGCTAGCCATGTATAGAGTTAGCGACAAAAAAATAAGCCGCCTTTGCGTATGAGGTGGCTTTTTTGTTTCTGTCTCAAATTCGTCCGATTGATGAGTTTTTGACAATAGGCGCGATGACTGCGTGACCCTGGTTCGTCCTGATGGTGCCGAGTTGAGCGCGAGAGGGCAAGCAGTCAGGCAATTACCTCATTGAGTTACTGCCCTAAGCGGGCGATGTAAGCCACAGCTACCGCTAGTGGTGGCTTTTTCACTTCCGAGAATGCATGGAAGCGGACGAAATGATGGATTTGCGTGAACCCGAATTCCGGCGAGCAGTAGTCAGTCGTTCCGACAAGCAAGACGAGGCGATCGCCCAAAACACGAAGGTCGCCGAAGGCGCAGCTTTCATTCGTTCCGGCATGGACCGAGGGCGTCACGGCCACGTGCGGTTTTTCTGTCGCCTCGCTGTTGCGTGGCGATTTCTGATCTAGGGCGCAATCATGCCCGTGCGACACAGGGGTTCAATTTGCGCTAGCCTTTGCTGGCAATCCTTACCACTCAAATCCACGCCGTTGCCGTCATGACCGGGCAGAAACCGTCCGATGGGAGGTGTATTCGGGGGTATATGCGCCATACGCGCAGCTTTGGGCAGTCGTTCGGACTTCTGCGATAATGCCGCTACTGCTATTGGAGACCAACGCATGCTGCGCAACCTCTTTTCGAAGCGCAAAGACAATATTGGCGTACAGGATTCGTCGCGAGATTTGTCCTTGGCCGAATCATTTGACGTTATAGGGGCACTCGAGTCCGACCCCGTGAAGGAAAGCAAGGAGGCGCAAGGTCAGGTTCACTTGCTTCCAGACGAACTTTATAGGGGACCAGCGTCGAAATTGAGTGTAGCCGTTCTCGGGACTTGTTTGGCAGAAGGGTTCGTCAACGCTGCAGTCAAGGGGGGCCACAAGGCAGACCACTATCTCATGCAGTCGCGCGCTGAAGATTCTGTTCCGCAGGCAGACTGGAGCCAATACGATGCTGTAGTCGTTCATCTGACGTTGCGGCAATTAAGCTGGTCAGTAAGCGGACGTCCTGACCTTTTCCATACCAGCCACATGACCGATGGGGAATATGCGAGCGCGCTGGCTGTAATAAAAGCTCAGATCCAGCGCATGATCGGTAACATCAACGCTGCTGTCGGTTCTGCCGCACCTGTTTTCTACTTTTCGTTTATCGAGCCGCCAGCGGCATATCAGGGTGTGTTGCTCAACAATCGGCGCAAATCGCTGCACCATTTCGTGCGTACATTGAACGACGATCTGGCAACAATGCTCGAAGAGCTACCGAACGCGCACTACATCGAAGTCAATGATCTTGTCCGTTACCACGGTGACTCGGTTGTGTCGGATGCGTATCAAGTCCACTTTACGCATGCTGGTGTCCCTGATTCGCGTGAGGCCGATCAGATTTATTACTCAATCATGAAACGCGTCGTGCATGCGATGTCAATCTTGCGTGCTGAAGCTCCGATCAAGCTGATTGTGACCGATCTTGACAACACGCTTTGGACTGGCATCCTTGCGGAAATGGACGAGATCGTCCCCCATGAGCACTACGAGGGCTGGCCGCTAGGCTATGCCGAGGCGCTCTTGGAATTCAAGCGCCGCGGCGGCCTTTTGGCGATATCCAGTAAGAACGATCATGAACCGACAATCGATCGATTCGGGAAAGTCTGGGGTACGCGCCTGAAAATCGAGGACTTCTGTTCGGTCAAGATAAATTGGGAGCCCAAGTCGAAAGCGATTCAGGAAATCATGCAGGAAACAAATCTGCTTCCTGGCAACATCCTGTTTATCGACGACAACCCGCGAGAGATTGAGGAAGTTACGCGCGCTTTGCCAGGTGTCCGTGCGCTTACTGGCGAGCCCCGTATGTGGCGCAATGTCATTTTATATTCGCCGCATACCCAGGTGGCGCGGATCTCGGCCGAATCGGCCACCCGGACCGAGATGATTCAAGCGAAGCAGCAACGTGATGAACTGGCTGAGCAGATGGACCGTGACAGCTACTTGCGGTCGCTGGAACTGACCGTTCGCTTTGATGAGATTGGAAGCATCGATCACGCTAAATTCGCGCGAGCCTCGGAACTCATTAACAAGACCAATCAGTTCAACACGACAGGGAGGCGATGGAGCCAGGCGGACTTCGAGACACACTTGTCGCAAGGTGGGGAGTTGATCGCTGCATCCGTGGCAGACAAGTTCTCGGACAACGGTCTTGTCGCTGTCGCAGCTGTCAAGGGGCGCGAGTTGATCCAGATGGTCATGTCATGTCGCGTGTTCGGACTAGGTGTGGAAAATGCACTTGTGCATAAGGTGCAATTGATGACTTCCGGCGAACCGTTGTCGGTACTATTCGTCAGCACCGGGAAAAATAAGGCGTGTGAAGCTTTTTTGTCGCATGCTTCGTTCGAAACAGATGGCGATTCCGTTATGCTCAAACGTTTCATCGAGCATCCAGCCTGGATCAGAGAGGGTCTCCCCAAGTGATGCTCCAAGTGTGCTTCCTGTGCTACAGGAACTGGAGGATTTTTTTCACATATTTCTCGAAAATATCTCGCTATCCAATATGATGAGTTCTCTCGCACTGCTTTAATGAGGCATACGGCGAGTGCGAACGACAATGCATACCCGGAACTGCGAGAATTTGCTCGTGGGCCAGACTTGTCAGTGCACTGCATCTTCGACAACGCGCTGCCCGACTTGCAGGGCCAGTGGCCGTTGCTCATTCGCTACGTCGATAATGGCGGGCCGATATCGACCAATGCGTGCGAGAACGCGATCAGGTAGTTCACGGTCGGGCGCAAAAAGCTGGCTCTTCTATGACACAGTCGCAGGCGCGAATGACGTAGCCAACCGGTATTCGCTGATCAAAATGTGTAAAGCAAATAACGTCCGAACCGTACGGCTATCTCGTCGCGTTGTTCAAGGCACTCTCGCTCGCACACAGTGCCGACGACTATGAGATCGGGTTGCCGTAGTGGGTCGCCATCTCGACACACTGACGCACACCGGTCACCTCTTGGAAGCCACGTTGACTACTGAGCGCTTACAATAAATCGTGGCGCTCATGGCGGAACTGGAATCTGCCTTTTTTTGTCTGCCAAGGACTTAACGGGTAATGCTGGCAAAAAGCTGACATAAGACAAAGTGCCGCTTGAAGTCTGGTCGAGCAGCACCGAGTCAGAATTGTGTTGCACTCCCCGTGGCCCAGCAATGACTCGCTAGCCAGAAAATTTGTTACTACTCAAACGCCAGATCGTTTGAGTAGTTTCGTGACGGACACGTTCTTCGATCTGAAGACCGCACGAGTGGAACAATGATTCGAGCTCAGCTTCGGCGTAGTGATTAACCCACGCGTGTCCGGTCCGCTCGCTCATATTTGATAGGCGGTCCAAAGGATTATACGACAAGACTGCCACTCGATAGACACACGCAATTCGTCGGAGAACGGAAGGAACATCGAACAGATACTCAAGCAGCCCAAGCCCTACAACGCATTCGGCTCCAAGATCAGGCAACTCGTCTTTGTTCAAATCAATAACTACGGTCCGTACATCGCGCCTGACAACATCTAAGGGAATGTAGAGAATATTTCGGGACAGGTATTTCTCTAACGTCATCATTCCGCAACCCACATCGGCCACCGACGATACGGCGCCAAGCATGCTCGCAGCTTGCTGCGCTCGGGTCTCCCACCCCTCTGTCCTTTCTGAGGCAAGCGCTTCCCAGCGCGAAATTAATGTCTGACGCGAATCTATCGCAGTGCTGACAATTCTTTCGCGATCCTTAACATTGAGGTCGTAAAAATTAGGCGCACCGTCACTCTGGCCCCCTTGTGAATATGCGTGGCGGGCGAGAGACTCATCCAACTCAACCTGTGAAGGCGTCACTTCCGCACTGCGTGCCTCGAGATCACGTATGCGTTCGCAGAATTCCGTGTTTTCGCGGTGCAACTCTCGAAGCGTTGTCTTGTGATGAATCGAAGAGGCAAACTTACTAAATGCCTTCTGAAATATTTCTTTCATGACCCATCCACTCCCAAGTTATTATATTTTTTGTAAGAAAAAATGTGAAATATTTGGTAATAGATGAGTATATCTGAGGCAATTGTTGAAGGCGAGTCCTTTTGGTGCCTTGTTAGGTTGCAGTGGTTTGAATTACAAAGTGAAGGCTTTGATCTGCGAAAAGTCCATGAAAGGCCATGTCGGTACGCTTGCACGTATAGAGGGCGCCTACATGCTGTGAATACGATTCTATTCGTCGCACAATTCGCGGCGAACATAGTCGCCACTAGAATTAGTTTCTTCTATACAGTTATCGCGCGCGTAAACGGAACCGATTGCTGGGGTGGCCGCAAGGAACCAAACTCAAATATGACCTACCGAAGGGAACATGAAGTGGTGGGGAGCAACGCATCAACGGGACGAAGTCGGATTGGAATGGGAGCGCCCCTGTTTGAGCGACCCGGGAGCTCAAAGCCGCAGGAACGCAGCAAGTGGCATGCGGTATGAGGGCGTATGCGGCCCTGGCGCACGCTCGTAAGGAGCAATGCGCGTGGCTGATTTACAGGCTATTGGCCGCTACGTTGCCGCAGCGGGCGGTGTAATGACTCCACCGATGCAGCCCGTATGATGCGCGATGCGGCCCCTACATCGTTGTGCGCGGTGGCGCAAGGAATCGGTCCGCATGCGTCTCATTTGCTAGGAAGAGTTGCGTGCACCTCGTTTATAGAATTGATGTTGAGAACCTTCTATTCGGAGGGCGGTAGGACGACGATACGAAAAGCCGGCGCAGTAGCGCCCGTTTCCTCGTATTACACCTGCACCTCACAACATTTGGAGACGCAATTGTTCGATGCGGAACCAATTCACGGAAAAGGCTCATTCATCCGTGCCCTTCCACGTTCAGGCCGTGTTCTCGACGTCGGCTGCGGCAATGGTTCACCGGCATTTTTCCGATCGATGCGGCCTGACATTTACTATGTGGGCGTTGATGTAGACGACTGCAATCAGCCGGGTGATCCAAGCGAGCACGCCGACGAGTATGTCGTCTGCCCGCCGAAGGAGTTCGCCGCGACGCTGGAGAGCTATGCCGGGCAGATGGACGCGGTCGTGAGCACCCACAATCTCGAGCACTGCGATGAACCCGAGCGCGTGATTGACGCCATGGTTAGCGCGCTTCGGCCCGGAGGCCGTCTCTACCTCGCGTTCCCTTGTGAAGAGAGCGTCCACTTCCCCAAGCGAGCCGGATGCCTGAACTTCTTCGACGATCGCACACACCAGCGCGTACCCTCTTGGCGCAGCACGCTCGAAGCGTTATCAGCGCGCGGATGTGAATTTGAATTCAAGGCTAAACGCTACCGGCCGTGCCCGCTCTGGATTCGCGGGTTGCTTTTCGAGCCGGTGAGCATGCTTCGTAGGCAGGTTATACCCGGCGCGACTTGGGCGCTCTATGGCTTCGAGTCCGTGATCTGGGTGCGTAAGCCTGCATTGCCAGTCGTACTAGGAAACTGGGGGCCGCAGGAAGCGCGTGTTGGCGAAGGGGTGAACATTCAGCCGAGCGGCGAATCAGCGATTTGGATTCAGGCACAGAACGTCACCGGCTTCGGCGAAACTTGGGTCGAGTTCGGTGAGTATCGAGCGGTCGCGCCGGCTATGGTGTATCCCGACGTCATCACCACATCTGTTCCAAACATCATTCTTGATAATGCGGGCGACTACCAGGTGAGTATCGTCGAGTCGTCTGGGCGCCGAACGGCAGTTGGGACACTCGTCGTCACCGATCGGTAAGGCGCGACCTCAACGTCAAGATCGTAAGCGAGTCTAGCGTCTTGCAACTACCCACTTCTCTGCCACGAAACCTGGTAACTTGGCGTACGTCACGATTGGCGCGAGAGAGAGGGCGGGGAAGCGGCCGGCGGAAGAGCGTGCTCGGTTCGGGAGGGAGATCGAGGCAAGCGAATTTCTGGATGCGAGATTGTGCAAGCGTTTTGGCACGGTGCAGGAACCATTGTGCTCGGTGGATTCAACCGGTCGATCAACGATTTGGTTAAATCGCTCAGCCGGTCTATGCCGCAAGCGCCGCCCGATGCGGTGTTCATATCAACCCAAATGGAATTGCTTGAGCGCGTAGTCCTGGACTTGCCACTTACCGCGCCGGCGCCACCAGATCTTGCCTCCGCGCGAAACGCGCTGAGGAAATCTATGCGATCGCCAGCGAGACGCGTCCAGCGTGAATCCACCCAAGGCCAAGCGGCCCACGAGGACGCAAACTAGGTCAGCAAGTTCGCGCCCGTACCTTGCATAGAACTGCGCGTCACTGAACTCGAGTGCTTTCCGGCCTCCTATGCGTGATTTCAAACTCGCTTTTCACTGACCATGTCCGTGCCCGCCAGGGAATCTTACCGCTGAAACAATTTGTTGCATATAATCTCACTCGCACGCGGATTCAGGCACGAAGAGGGCGGGTTCCATCGCTGGCTTCCCCTTCAATCTTTTAATTTGGCAAGATTTAGAATGGCAAAGAACGTCGAATATTGGCTTCGGGGAAAGTCAGTTCAGAATTTTGGAGACTTCCTGTCTGAATTGTTCATGGATAAGCTGTTTTACGATACAAGGCTGGATGCTTGCCAGATCAGGTTGATTGGAAGTTGCATTGACGACGGCCTGCTTGGAGCCCCCGCCCCCGGGGCGCAAAAAGAGGGCATAGCATCGAAAACGGTCTTTTGGGGATGCGGACTTCGCCATGAGAGCAGCCTCAGCGAACGATGCTTCGAAAGCGCCGAGATCCTTGCTGTACGAGGACCGCTAACGCGTTCAGCGCTACGCCTTGGCGCATCCACTCCAATCGGCGATCCAGGACTGCTTCTTCCCGCATTAATTCACCCATCGGACCTTCGTCAGGGCGAACGTCAATCCATCCTTGTGCCACACTTCCTGGACACGCGCAGTGACAATGAACTGCTTCGGATGTCCGGATGCGATGTAGTCGTTCGGCCAAATATCGGCAACGATTTTGAGAGCATCCGCGAATTCGTTGATAGCGTGGCGCACGCTGATTTTGTTTTGTGCGGCGCTTTGCACGGCGCGATTGCCGCAGTTGCATACGGGCGTCCCTTTGCATTTTGGGACAGCGGTGCAATCGACTTGCCTTTCAAGTGGAGAGACTTCGCACAATCCGTTTCGATTCCGTGTGAGTTCATGGCTTCGCTGAAGGATGCCCGCGAGCACTACGCGCAAGCTATCGAGCCCAACCTCACCATTCCGGTGTTATGGCCACTGCTTCTGGTGGCGCCATTCCCGGTGCGCCCGGAGGCCATGATCAAGGTAATTGAGATTGACGTCGGGCGGCACGGGCAGGCGGCCTTTGAAGGTCGCATGCCGCGGAATATCTCTGCGCGCCTACAGGCAATTCGCACGGAACAAGTGGCTCGGTTTGAACAACGCAATATCCAGTTGCAGAATGACCGAGAGTATGCTGAGAGCGAAATCGCTCAGCTTCAAAATGCGCTTGCGGCTGTGCGTGCGGAACTCGTTGCGTCGAGGGAGCAATTGGAGTGCGCGCGTCAGGAAGCGCGAGCAGAGCTGAATGCATGCACGCGTGAATTGGACGGCGCCCGGCAAAAGTTGCAGCAACAGCGCCGCGAGAGCGAAACAATCCAAAGTGAAGTATCGAGGCTCACGAGGTCGCTGGCGGCCCTGAAGAGCGAACTGGCGTCTTCGAATCAAGCGCGAGTCCAGGCAGATGAGCGAGCCGGTGAAGTCGTACGCGATAGGGATATGTGGTGTGCAGAGGCGGCGAACAGCTTGCAGCTGCTGGAGCATGAACGACAACTGTTAGAGCATGAACGACAACGGTTAGCTGTGACCGAAACGGCAAGAATAGATGCGCTACGTGAGGCCAACGACGTCCGTTTCCAGCGCGACACCATACTGCTGAGTACTAGCTGGCGTCTCCTCGCACCGTTTCGTTCGATCGGCGTTCGTCATCCGTCGCTTGCCCGCGTGGTCCGCAAAGCAATCAAGGCGACATGGTGGACCGCCACATTGCAGATTGGATACAGGTATGTGGCTTGGCGCCGTCACCAGACCCTGATTGCACAGGTAGAACACGTTGTCGCCCAAAACCAGGGGGCGCTGGATAACACCTCACCTTCAGATGAAGAGTGTTTCGTTGTGAATGAAGTACCCTCGGCTCATCATAACGAAGACAAGAATACGGAAACTGCAGTACAGGATGCTCACGTGGAGGAACTGGTTCACGAAGTGACACCTGCTGTCGCGACTCGCGACCTTAGAAGTGCGTTTCTTGCATGGCACGGCGAAGCGGCTATTTACTTTCCGCCAGTCGTCGCACCTGAAGTATCGGTGATTATCCCCGCTTATAAGGGGCTTAATGATCTGCTGACCTGTCTTCGATCGTTGGCGGCGCATCGTGACACTGAACCTTCGTTTGAAGTAATTGTGGTTGATGACTGTCCGGACGAGCCCGTTCTCTGGGCTATCCCGTACAGCGGGGGGCTCATTAAACTCGCGAATACGCAGAATCTTGGATTCCTGCTTACCTGTAATCACGGGGCATCGGTAGCACGTGGACGCTACCTTTGTTTCTTGAACAGTGACACGATTGTGTCGCCCGGTTGGCTTAGTTCGCTGATTGAAGCGCTTGAGGACACTCCGCGCGCGGGACTGGCGGGAGGCATGCTACTCAACGCTGACGGGACGATTCAGGATGCCGGCTGGACTATGCTTCAAAATGGATGGGGGCATCCGATAGGACGCAATCGCGACGCGCGTGATGGTGCCTATACGTATCGTCGTACTGTGGACTGTGTGACAGGTGCGTGTTTCGCAATGCCAAGAGGAGTTTTTGATGATCTCTGCGGGCTTGACCCGCACTACATACCCGCATTCTACGAAGAGTTCGATTTCGCTTTCCGTGCACGTGAGCGGGGCCTTCTGACGATTTACGAGCCGCGCAGCAAGGTTGTGCATCTTGGCAGTGCATCGTATGGGGCAGAGCGTCGAGATTATCTATCCGGCGTCAACCATGCCAAGTTTACTGAGCGATTCGGCGCGGTGCTGAAACATCAGCCGCAAACGGCAGACGATGAGTTTATATTGCGCGGCTCACTGGGATGCGGCCCGGTACTTTTGGTTGTGGACGGCGCGATTCCGCAACCTGATCGACATGCTGGAGACGTGACGCTGGCGGCGTATCTCTCACTGCTTGCGACGGCAGGATGGCGCGTCGTATTTGCGCCAATCAATGGCGTTGCTGACGGTCCGTCTGCTGAAGCATTGGAGCGACAGGGGATTGAGTTGATTCGTCAACCGCGCTCGGTCAATGATTGGCTTGCTGAAAACGGGCGTCATGTTCAAGACGTCTACCTGGCTCGTCCGGAGATTGCGCCGGAACTGATTCCGGCGGTGCGCGCGCATACGAATGCACGAATCGCCTACTACACGCATGATTTGCATCATATTCGAATGGCTCGCGAGGCAGAGTTGCGCGGTGATGCTGCGCTGGTGGTTGCCGCGGAGAATATGCGCAATGTCGAATGCAAGATTTTTCATGACGTGGATACGGTCGTTTCGCCTAGTGAGGACGAGGCACACATCATTGAAGACTTCGGAATCAATGCAGCGGTTCGTGTGATTCCGCCGTACTTCTATGAGGCTGAGAATATCAATGCACGTGACGCCAAACACTTCGCCTCGTTGTCCGACGTTGTTTTTGTCGGGGGATTTCCGCATACGCCGAACGTGGATGCGGCGTTGTTTATTGCGAACGAGATCATGCCTCAGGTCTGGCGCGAACGTCCCGACGTCAAACTCGTCTTGGTCGGCTACGCCCCGCCGCCAGAAGTCCTCGCGCTCGCAGGGCCGCGCGTCATAGTAACAGGGCAGGTGCCGAAGATCGAACCGTACTTTGACAGAGCGCGAGTATTGCTCGCTGCACTGCGTTATGGCGCAGGCGTGAAGGGCAAGACTGTAGATGCCCTTCGTTTGGGGGTTCCAGTGGTGACTACGCCGATCGGTGCTGAGGGGATTGGTATCGAACCCGGGCGACACGCAATCGTGGCGGAAACAGCGGATGAATTGGCTGCTGGCGTTTTAGGTTTGCTGGGGGACGCACAGAGGTGTGAAGCGCTTTCCCGAGCAAGTGCAATGTTGATTCAGAATCGTTTCTCACGTGCTGCGGCACGCGAGGCGATCGGGCGCGTGTTCAGTGTCGAGCGGTGCAGCGTGTGCGGTTTCGACGCCGGGATACGAATGGCACGGGCGCTGAGTACGGGTAACGGTGTTGTATGCGGTAGTTGCCAGGCATCAGGTAGCGTTGCAGGGATGGGGCAAGCAGTGCTCGACATGTTCGCTCGCGACGGAGAACGCTCGATAGCTGAATTGGCTCGCCGACGGTCTGATCTTCGGATCCACGAGGTCGGCCAGCCTAGTGCGCTAACCACAATATTACGCGCGCAGCCGTGGTTTTCCACATCGGGAGACATTCCTTCGGTTTTGGCGAATGCCGAAATACGCGATTTGGACGCGTTGATCTATAACAATTCCATTGATCAGGAACCTGAGCCTGTTGAAATCATCAGGCAAGCCGTTTCCATGCTCAAATCGGGTGGCATGGTCGTTTTCTCGGTAACTCAGCCCTCGCGCGTCGTTGAAGCAGCGTGGCGAGAGGGGTTCGAGCTAACCGAATACGAAGTTCCGATTGTTGGAACCTCGCGCCGGCAAGTAGTACTGATGTACGAGGCTGTGCGGGAGGATAATGCGGGCCCGATTTCGGATCGAACTTTCTCTACTATGAGGGAGGGTGCCGATGTGCTGGATACCGAAACTTAAATGATGCAACATCATCCTTGTAGAACCCCGTTTGGCCTAACCCAGTATCGGAAACAGGCCTCGAGTGCCGCCGCACGCGTCGCAAAGTTACGGTCGTGCGTTGCTAGGTGATGGCCCAGTCCGATTTGTCGAGCCGTTTAAGGCACTGATCGCGTAGTCGCCGTCGTTCGGATATCGGACGGCGGCGTATACGCTTGGACTCAACAAGAACACGTTGCCTCGTGTTTTCCAATTGATGGGCTGGCAATTCGTAGGCGGCCAATTGGTTTCTGCACGCGCGTTCAAACCAAGCCGTCGGTTGCGGCTGCGCCGAACGAACGTTAGTCGGCCGAAAGTGGTGCGTCTGAACTGGCCGTGGAGGCGGGCGCTACTGATTGACTGCTATGCACGCGAACGACTCGACCGACGTCCGTCACGCAACGCTAAGGCTAGCGCGGCCGCAACCGCGGTGGGGCGTGGGCTGAGCTGCCGGTTCGGAACGCTCAGGCGGTGACGAAACCGTTCACGCGGAGTAGCGACAACAGGCGGGATCTTCACGGGCCCCGATTACACGCATTTGGTGTACAGCCACGGTTTGCGCCAGACGTTCGTCACTCCGCATACTGCCCGTATTGGAACGATATGGTTGAGTGCGGAATTCTCACGGGAGCGATGTGCGCAGCGCTATCGCTTCGAGACACTGCGGGTATGCCAATTGAGCGCCGACTGGATTCAGTTCTGCGGTTTTCCGCGGCCCAATATGACGCTGGAGATGATAACCCGGCTGCGGCATTCGCTTTAGCAGCTGAACTTGATCTTGTTTCGCCGAGCTATTGCAGTCGAGTAGACACAAAAAAATTTGTGAGATGCTCAACGTTTGTGCACTTTAGGGGCGGTGGCGGTAGCAAAAAGAAAGCGGGTTGTCGAATGTGGATGTTCTCAGCAATACTATAAGTTTCGGCGATTTTTTGCCTTGAAGTGGTTGCGCGCTAGTCGCGTTTTCGAATGACAATGCGAGCGCAAATGAGCGAAGACTTGCAGGAACTTACAGTATCCGTCGTCGTCTATCGACCTGATCCGCGGCTTCTTCTGCGTACGCTTACAAGTTTCGCGGCGGCTGCGGCTGGCCTCAGAAGAACTGCCATGCTGCCGATCCACCTATACCTTATCGATAATGGTGGCCTGCCCGACATCAGCGTGGCGTTCGAGGAACTTGCAAAATCGGGGGTTAGATGGACGGTGCTCAGCGGACATGGCAATGTCGGATATGGCCGCGGCCATAATCTTGCCATTGAGCAAGTTGCCAGCCGCTACCATTTAATTTTGAACCCGGATATTGATGTTGAACCCCACGCGCTGGTTAGAGCGTTGGCGTTCATGGGGGCACATAGAGAGGTGGGTTTGCTTTCTCCCGCCATTGTTGATGACATTGGGCAGCCGCAATATCTGTGCCGGCAATACCCCGCCTTGATCGATTTGTTCGTGCGAGGGTTCATGCCCCCGGCCGTGCGGCGTCTATTCGCTGCACGTTTGGCACGTTACGAAATGCGCGCGCAGATCAACGAGCGCGATACGATCTGGGACCCACCAATCGTGAGTGGCTGTTTCATGTTGTTTCGCACGAGCGTGCTGAAGCAGCTTGCGGGATTTGATCCTCGATATTTCCTCTACTTCGAAGACTATGATCTGAGCCTGCGCGCGCACGTTGTGGCCCGCGTCGTCTATGTCCCTACGGTGCGCGTGCTCCACCACGGCGGAGGCGCTTCGCGCAAGGGGTGGGCGCACATCCGCATGTTCGTGGCGTCAGCCTTCAAGTTCTTCAACCGTTTCGGATGGAAATGGTTTTGAACCGCATTCTGGTCACAGGCGCGAATGGTTTCGTCGGCCGTTCGGTGTGCCGCACGCTGGCCGCCAATGGTCACGACGTAACGGCGCTCGTCCGGCGTGCCGGCACGTCCGCTGGCGATGCGCACGAATGGGTCCATAACGGGGTGGACTTCGCCGGCCTCGCCGAGGCATGGCCACGCGAACTCGTACCCGACTGTGTTGTACACCTCGCCGCACGCGTGCATGTGATGAACGACACGGCTGCTGACCCGCTCGCGGTTTTTCGCGCCACTAACGTAGAAGGCGCGCTGCGGGTGGCGCGCGCCGCCCGCGAACGCGGCGCGCGGCGTATGGTATTCGTGAGCAGCGTGAAAGCAGCGGCCGAATTCGACGGCGGGCTGCCGCTCGCCGAGTCCATGCAGCCAGCCCCTGATGACGCGTATGGCGTCTCGAAGCTGCAAGCGGAGGAAGCACTCTGGCAATATGGCGAGCAGAGCGGCCTTGAAATCGTGATCGTCCGGCCGCCGCTTGTATACGGTCCTGGGGTCGGCGCGAACTTCCTTCAGATGATGAATGCGCTGTGGCGACGCCTGCCGCTACCGCTTGGGGCGGTCGACGCGCGGCGCAGCCTCGTTTACGTCGAAAATCTCGCCGATGCGCTCATGCACTGCGCGACGGACCCGCGTGCGGCGAACGCGCGCTTCTATGTCCGCGATGATCAGGATCTATCGGTGGCTGAACTGCTGCGCGCGCTAGGCCACCATCTGGGCCGTCCAGCGCGGCTCCTGCCGGTTCCGCTATCGCTGTTACGCGCGGCGGGTGCTCTGACGGGGCGCGCCGCGCAAATAGACCGGCTGACTCAAAGCCTGAGAGTTGACGACTCGCGCATTCGCGAGACGCTTGGATGGACGGGCCCCTATACCCTGGACGAAGGACTGGCCGCGACGGCGCGCTGGTATCGCTCCACACATTGAATTAACGGAGAGCGCTGAATCCGATGTTGCAGGCCCCGATTTCGACAACCCAAGGCGCCGCGATGACTGCGGCGATTAGCGCCGTGCTGTGCGCGGCCGTGCTCGGCGTGCTGCTCAAAACCGGTCTCGCGTGGCGCCTCGCCACCGATGTTCCAAACGAGCGTTCGCTTCACGAGCGTCCGACGCCGCGCGTAGGCGGTTGGGGCATTACGCCTGTGGTTGTGCTGGCGATTCTGCTTTTGGCTCCATCGCTGTGGCTGATTGCTGCGGGTGCAGCTTTTCTGGCGGCGGTGTCGCAGATCGACGATCGCCGCGGCCTGCCCGCGCGCGTACGATTTGCCGCGCATTTCGTCGCTGTGCTGGCGCTGATCGTCGTCTATCCGGCCCCAGTGCCCTGGTGGTGCCTCGCAGGCCTGGCATTTTTGATGTTGTGGCTAGTCAATCTCTACAATTTCATGGACGGCTCGGACGGCCTCGCTGGCGGTATGGCGCTATTCGGCTTCGGAGCGTACGCGATTGCCGCGCTGCTCGGGCCGGCGCCGATGCGCGAACTAAGCTGGTCCTGCGCTGCGGTAGCGGGTGCAGCGGGCGGGTTTTTGTTTTTCAATTTTCACCCGGCCAAGATATTTCTTGGCGATGCAGGGTCGATTCCCGCAGGCTTTCTGGCCGGCGCGCTTGGCTACTGGGGCTGGTGTAGCGGCGTTTGGCCGATCTGGTTTCCGGCGCTGGTGTTCTCGCCGTTTATTGGAGACGCGTCCATCACGCTGATCCGGCGGCTCCTGCGCGGAGAAAAATTTTGGCAAGCGCACCGCGAACATTATTATCAACGCATGGTTCGCCTTGGGACCGGTCATGCGACAACGGCACTGACGTGGTATCTGGTCATGTTTGCCGGCATAATACTTGCTATTTGGGCCTTGGCATTACCCGCGGCCATGCAGTGGGGAATCGTTGCAGGTTGGGCTGTCGTTCTTATTCTGATGGGCGCGGCAATTGACATGCGCTGGCGCCGTTTCCAGTCCCTCACCAGACAACCCTGAGGTCGAACGCTGATGCTTCGCAATAAAGCCTCTTGGCTCTCCTTCAGCGCCTTTATCTTCGATATCGGCGCGGTGGCCGCTGCATGGCTGACGGCCTATCTTCTACGCTTCAACGCTTCCGTTCCAACTGAGTTCTGGCACGGTGCCGTCGACAACCTGGTTTGGGTGTTGCCGGTCTACGCTGTCATGTTCCGTATTTTCGGGTTGTATCGTGGCATGTGGGTATTCGCGAGCCTGCCCGATCTGATGCGTATTTCGAAGGCGATCGTCTCGGCCGCGTTCATTGTGATGGTGGCGTCGGTCATGCTACAGCCGTCGCCGATCATTCCGCGTTCGGTGCTGATCGTCTCTCCGTTGCTGTTGTTTTTCGCCATGGGCGGCGCGCGCGCGCTCTATCGCGCGACCAAGGAATTTTATTTGTACGGCGGCCTTGTTGCGCAGGGCAAGCCTGTGATTGTTGTGGGTGCGGGCGGGGCCGGCGCGAGTCTCGCGCGCGAGTTGTCTCGTTCGGCAGAGTGGCGCCTCGTGGGTCTGCTCGACGACGATCCCGCTAAGAAGGGGCGCGAGATTTACGGTTATAAGGTGCTGGGTCCCATTAGTGACATCGAGCATTGGGCCGGAGCGCTGCGTTGCGAGTTTGCCATCATCGCTATTCCTTCCGCTTCCGCCGAGGTGCAGCGTCATGTCGCTTCCCAGTGCCTGCGCGCGGGTGTGAACGCGCTGATGTTGCCGGCTTTGACCGAACTCACTCCTGGTCAGGGCTTTCTTTCGCAGGTCCGTAACATCGATCTCGAAGACCTGCTTGGTCGCGATGCGGTCAATATCGATACGCCTCACGTCGAAGCCCTGTTGAGCGGACGCGTAGTCATGGTGACGGGGGCGGGTGGCTCGATCGGCTCGGAACTCTGTCGCCAGATTCTGCGTTTCGCGCCCGCGCAACTCGTTGCGCTCGATCTATCCGAATACGCAATGTACCGGCTCACGGAGGAAATTCGCGATCGCTTCCCGGAGCTTTCCGTGGTACCCATCATCGGAGATGCGAAGGACTCGCTGCTGCTAGACCAGGTAATGGCGCGCTACACGCCTTACATCGTGTTCCACGCAGCGGCATACAAGCACGTTCCGTTGATGGAAGAGCTCAATGCATGGCAGGCGATTCGCAACAATGTGCTGGGCACGTACCGCGTGGCACGTGCGGCGATCAGGCACCAGGTCCGCCATTTCGTGCTCATTTCGACCGACAAGGCCGTCAACCCGACGAACGTGATGGGCGCGAGCAAGCGCCTGGCCGAGATGGCCTGTCAGGCCATGCAGCAGACGAGCGAGCGTACCCAGTTCGAGACCGTTCGCTTCGGTAACGTGCTGGGCAGTGCGGGCAGCGTGATTCCGAAGTTCCAGCAGCAGATCGCGAAGGGTGGCCCGGTGACGGTTACGCATCCGGAAATCACGCGCTTTTTCATGACGATTCCCGAGGCTTCGCAGCTCGTGCTGCAGGCGTCCAGCATGGGGCACGGCGGCGAGATCTTTATTCTCGATATGGGCAAGCCGGTAAAGATCGTGGATCTCGCGCGCGACCTGATTCGTTTGTATGGCTTTACCGAGGAGCATATCCGTATCGCTTTCACGGGCCTGCGCCCGGGAGAGAAGCTCTACGAGGAATTGCTCGCCGACGATGAAACGACTACGCGCACGCCCCATCCCAAGCTGCGCATCGCTCGCGCACGCGAGGTGCCGGAGAATCTACTCGACGAACTGCTGCCTTGGTTGATGCAGCATCGCGTGCCCACTGACGATGAAGTCAGGCGGGATTTGCGTCGCTGGGTGCCTGAGTATCAGCCGTCGAGCGTGCCGAAGTTACTAAGTGTGAGTAGTTCGGCGGCGCGAGCGACCGGCTGAGTTCGAATGACATAAGGGCGAAGACGATTTGGTCTTCGCTTGTTGGGGCGGCCCTTGTGGCCGCCCCTTTTTACTCAAACCCCCGCGGATTCCCCTCCTGCCAGCGCCAGTGATCGACGCACATGCGCTCGATCCCGAACTGCGCCTTCCAACCGATCAGCTTTTCCGCCGTCGCGGGATTCGCATAGCACTCGGAGATATCGCCCGGCCGGCGCGCGACGATCTCATAGGGAACAGGCCGGCCTGACGCCTTCTCGAACGCCTTCACAACCTCGAGCACGCTATAACCCTGCCCGGTCCCCAGATTCACGACAAAACCTTCGCCGCGTGCAGCAAGCGCATCGAGCGCCTTGAGGTGCCCCTGCGCCAGGTCGACTACGTGAATGTAATCACGCACTCCGGTCCCATCCGGAGTCGGATAATCGCCGCCGAACACACGGAGCTTTTCGAGCTTGCCCACCGCCACCTGCGCGACATAAGGCATGAGGTTATTCGGAATGCCGGCCGGATCCTCGCCGATCAAGCCGCTCTCATGCGCGCCCACCGGGTTGAAATAGCGCAGCACCGCGATGCGCCACGTAGGGTCCGAAATCACAACGTCGCGCAGAATCTGCTCGGCGATCAGCTTCGATTGACCATACGGGTTCGTGGCCGAGAGCGGGAAGGTCTCGTCGATAGGCGAGCGCTCGGGCACGCCGTACACGGTTGCGGACGAGCTGAACACGAACTGCTTGACGTCGTGCTGGCGCATCACGTCGAGCACGACGAGCAGGCCGTCGACATTGTTGCGGTAGTACTCGATGGGTTTAGCGACCGATTCACCCACGGCCTTGAGCGCCGCGAAGTGAATCACGCCTGTGATCTTGTGCGCTTCGAAAATGCGCGTGAGGGCTTGCGCGTCGCGCACGTCCGCTTCGTAGAAGGCGACCGGCTTGCCGGTGATCTGCGTGACGCGCACCAGCGATTCCTGGCGGCTGTTCACGAGATTGTCGACTGCGACTACGTCATAGCCGTCGTTGAGGAGCTCGACGCAGGTGTGCGAGCCAATGTAGCCCGCGCCGCCTGTGACGAGGATCGTGCCTTTGGTGTTCGTCGCTGCCATGTTGCTTTCCCGGGTTTTCTGAATTCGTTCAAAACGTCAATCCGGTCAATTCCCGGATCAGTTCCCGGTAGCGTTGTACCACAACCCGTTCGTCGAATTCTTTCGCAATTTTTTTTCGGCCTCGCTCGGCCATGGCTGTGCGCGCAGATGGGGCCATATCGATCATGCGAGAAAGCGCGCCCGCTAGCGATGCCGCGTCGCGTGCCGCGCAGAGCAGGCCGTTTTCGCCATCCGTCACCACTTCGCGGCAGCCAGGCACGTCGGTCGCCACGATCGGGCGGCCCATCGCGCTCGCTTCCATGAGCGTGCGCGGCACGCCCTCGCGGTACGACGGCAGGACAACGCAGTCCGCATCGGCGATATAAGGGCGCACATCGGCGGTCTCGCCCAGGTACTCGATTACGCCTTCGCGCTCCCATGCAGCCACTTCTTCGCGCGTAATGGCGCTCGGGTTGTCGACGCCTACTGGACCCAGCACGCGAAACCGCGCATGCGGATAACGCGCGCGCAACTGGCGCGCGGCTTCGACATATTCGCCCACCCCTTTGTCCCAGAGCAGCCGGCCGATCAGCACGAACGCAAACGCTTCGCGCTCGGGCAGCGGGGTGAACGCGTACTCGTCCAGATCGACGCCTTCGCCGTGCAGCAGGCGCGCGCGTTCGGGATGCACGAGCAGGTTCTCTTGCTGGAAGGCGGCTTCGTCATCGCGATTCAGGAACCAGACTTCACGCGGGAACCGGAATGCGAAGCGGTAAAGGCGCTTGGCGACCTGCGCCGCGCGGCTCTTCTGGATGAACACGTAACCGAGTCCCGTCGTGACCGCCACCGATGGCACGCGCGCGAGCCACGCCGCAACCGAGCCGTAGATATTCGGCTTGATCGTGTAATGGAACACGACGTCGGGGTTGAGCGCGCGATAGTGCTTGAAGAGGGCGAGCAACGTGCGCAGGTCGTCGAGCGGATTCGTGCCCTTCGAAGCGACAGGCAGATCGACGCAGTTGCAGCCCATCTGCTCAAGCGGCTCGAACGTGCGGTCGCGCGGCGCGATGATCGTGACTTGCGCGCCGGCTGCGTTGAGCGCGCGCAGGAAGCCTTGGCGGTAGGTATAGATCGCCCACGCGGTGTTGCAGACGAGGGCGATGTGCAACGGGAGCCGTTGGGGCGGGGCTTCACGCCGGGCAAGCGCGGATGGAGCAGCGGGGGAATTCACGAAGGCCTGTTCGCTGGTGAGCGTCGATGTGTGGAGGAGGCGGGGGCACGGGTCTTGCGGGCTGCGCCGCCGGGGCCACATTTTAGCCGAGCGTGGATGCGTCTCGCCGGAGCGCTCAAACGGGCACCCGGTAAATACCGTAGGTGCCCGCCACGCTGCGCGTTCGCCTCTCCTCGGCTACACTGCCGGCCGCGCGGACCGCCGCCGCGCGCAATTTTGCCAAATCCCAGCCATGCTCCGTTCCTGGCCGCCCTCCTGATCTTCCAGTGTCTTGGCGAGAGCGTTTCCTACGTTTTCTCGCTGCCCGTTCCCGGTCCCGTGATCGGCATGTTGTTGCTATTCGCATTCGCAATGTTCCGGCCCAATGCGGCCGAGGCGATCGAGCCCACCGCGCTCGAGCTGCTGCGCCATCTTTCGCTGCTCTTCATTCCCGCGGGCGTGGGCATCATGGTTTCCGCTCAGGCCGTGCGCGGTGAGGCGCTTGCCGTGATCGCGAGCCTCGCCGTGAGCACGACGCTTGGCATCGCCGTCACTGCGCTCGTCACGCGTGCGTTGCTGCGGCGTCAGCGCGGCCGCGAAAACACCGGGGAGGGCGCGTGATGAATTCGCACCTGCCGTTCGCGAAGATCGACGCCATCTGGGTTTACCTCGCGGCCTCGCCGCTGCTCGGTCTCACGGTCACGCTCGTCGCGTATCTGATCGCGCTAAACATCTACGCTCGCGCAAAACACAACCCGCTCGCCAACCCGGTGCTGATCGCGGTGGCGATCGTCGTCGTTGCGCTGAAGATCACCGATACGCCGTATCGCACCTATTTCGAAGGCGCGCAGTTTGTCCGCTTCCTGCTCGGGCCCGCAACGGTGGCGCTTGCGCTGCCGCTGTACCGGCAGTGGGCCAAGCTCAAGCGTAGCGCGCTGCCGCTTCTTGGCGGCCTCGTGGCGGGTTCGCTTACCGCAATTGTCTCGGCGGTCGGTATCGCCAGTGACATCAGGCTGTGAGTCAGAGGGGGGCCGCACCCCCGTAATATTTGATTACATTGGGAAATCTCGTGTAATAATGCGAATCCGACGTATCGCCGGACGAACGTTCGCTTTACCTTTCAGAATGACAGAAACATGACGTCAATCTGAAAGGAGATTGTCGAATATCAGCAACACTTCCTGTGTAATTGATAAGGAGTGCATTGCTTTGAGGTGTGGGGATGGAGAACAGATCGTGGCTTACGATGTCGATTTTTGAAACTTACCAACTGCTTTCGAAGTCTATTCCTGGGCGAACGCCCCATGACCTCTTCCGGCGGGCCCGCGTACTGATGTACGCATCGCTTAATCCGTTTGCCGCTCGCATCTGGTTGAAGGCACTGACTACGACCCCTCTGCTTGCGGAGATGGCTGTCCGCAACCGTCGCTTTCTCGAACGTCCCTTTCATTGCTTTGCTCAGGCCGACATGCCGGCATACGAGCGCGCCGAACTGCTATGCGGTCATTTTCGCGTCGTTCGGGAGCTGTTTGGCGAAGGTCTTGCGCGCAGGCTCTACCTGAATTCGGAACACGTGACGTTGGCATCGAATGGCACGTACGCGCTCGTTGTGAGCGAGCCGGTGCGCTGCTGGCGAGAAGGACTGCTGACGGTTGCCTGGCGCGACGTATCGGAGCGCGTCGATCTTGCGTGGGCGACAATCAGCTTCGAAAGACATGCCGAATCCGGGAAACGAGGTGTGCTGATCGGAGGTCTGCAAGGGCCGGCCGGCACAGACCGGGAGCGGGTGCGCGAGGCTACGCGCGCATGCCATGGCTTGCGGCCGAAGGCTGCCGTGATGGAAGCCATTGGCGAATTTTGCAGGCTGGCAAAGGTAGACGTGCTCACCGGCGTGACGAAGAAGACCCACGTTTCGGCCGCAACGGACATTCAGTTCAGCGCGGACTATGACGGCTTCTGGAGTGAACTAGGTGGGGTGGAAGTCGATGGGCGATTCGTGCTGCCGCTTCGTCCATATCACCGCGATATCAACGAGGTTCCGTCAAAGCGGCGTGCTGAATTTCGCAGGCGGCAGACGCTGATCGCGGATCTGCTGGAGCAGATCGATCGGGCAGTCCACGAGCGTTTGGGTGCGGATGTGATGTCGCCTCATCCGGGTCGTGCGAAGGCCGACGACCATCTGCCGGAACTTGCTGTCGCTCTGGCAGCAAATTATGGTGACCCGAAGCCGGCGTGATTGCCGAGCCCTGCATCTTCACGTGCGCCTCATAAACGCGCAAGTTCGCGAATTTCTGGTCAAGTCTTGGGGCCGCCGGATCGGCAATAACGTGCGCAGCACCTGCATAAGACTTTGCTGAATCAGTTATAGGATTTTGTTAATTTCGCGAAGCAATCTGTCATGTCATTCTCGCTCAACACCACCGAACTGAAAGGAGAGGAGCATGTTGAGCGCCGAGCGAGAAGCATTTGCACGCGATGGAGTGACCGTTTTGCGGGGCGTGTTCACTGATTGGGTGGACGTTTTACGCGATGGCGTGGACTTCAACGAAAAGCACCCCGGGCCCGATTTTCGCGACTACAGCAAGGGCACGTCGTCAGGACGGTTCTTCGGAGACTATTGTAACTGGCAGCGTATCGAGCCCTTTCGCCGGTTCGTCGAGAAAAGCCCGGCGGGACGCATCGCAAGAGAACTGATGGCATCGAAGCGTGCGCGAATCTTTCACGAGCACGTTCTCGTCAAGGAGGCGGGCGCCGACAAGATCACGCCCTGGCATCACGACGAACCCTACTATTGCGTGAGCGCCGAGCAGTCGGTGAGCATGTGGGTGCCGCTCGATCCGGTGCCGCGCGAAACCACGCTCGAATTCGTCGCCGGCTCGCATCGTTGGGGAAAGCTCTTTCGGCCGAGGAAGTTCACCGGTGTCGCGTATGACCGCAACACTGACGGACTCGAAGAAATGCCGGACATCGACGCTCATCGTAGCGACTACGAAATTCTTGGCTGGGATCTGAAGCCCGGCGATGCAGTGGCTTTTAACTATCTCACGGTGCACGGTGCGCCGGGAAATCGTTCGGGGTCCATATCCCGACGCGTGGTGTCGTTTCGCTGGCTTGGCGACAATGCCGTGTATGTCGACCGAGGCGGCGAAACTTCGCCGCCGTACCGCCATCTGGCCGATCGATTGACGCCGGGCGATCCGCTGCCGGAAGAGGAGTTTCCGTTCGTCGTCTGATTGCGCTTCGCGCGCAAGCGGCGGAAGGTATATTCGGAATCAGTCACAGATCCGGTGCGCTATGAAGCTATAAAAGTCGCGTAGCGTGCCTTCCAAATTCTCGGCGGAGAGCGGCCCGGGCGAATAAAACGTCGAACTCAGCCCTTTTTGCAACGTTTCCAGCTTTGCACGGTCTTCGGCATTGAACGCGTTGGCGAACGCAACGTATCGTTCGATGCTGTCCTTACCCGGGTTGCACTCGTGTCCGGCGATTCCCCACCTCAGCACGACCTGGTCGGTTGTTGCTGGCCGCAGACAAAGATAGATCGTCTGATGAGGCATGTAGGTGACGACGAGGTTGGGAAAAACGCTGAAGAGAAAACTGGATCGCCGTTCGATCTGCGTGAGGCTTTCGTGAAATGGCGCGCGCTGAGGCGAGTCGAGTGTGTAGTGCGCGCGATAGGCCGAGAAGTGGCCGTTTCCGGGCACGTATTCGCAAAGCTCGGCTGGCGTCACCGGCCTCAAGGTTCGCGGATGGGTGGCGTTCAGGTGATAGCCCTCCATGAAGTTCTCAGCCAGACACTTCCAGTTGGTGTTCCAGGCCTCTTCCTGGAAGTGATAAAGCTCGCGATCCTCGTTGTGATAGTTGCGGATATGAGCCTCGAGAGGGCGGAGCGCATCGCCTAGCGGCGGCGCGTTGCCATCGAGGTTCACGAAGATGAAGTTCTGCCAGATCGTCGAATGGATTTTTGGCAGCGCGCATCGGGCGCCATCGAGTTCCCTGGAATCTTGCATCAGCGGAGCGCGTTTGAGCTTGCCGTTGAGTTCATAGCTCCACGCGTGATATGCGCATGCGTGAACCCGGGCATTGCCACGACCGAGCGCAACCAGATTGCCGCGATGCCGGCACACATTCGCGAGCACATGAATTTCACCCTGCGCGTCGCGCTGAACCAAAAGCGGTTCTCCGACTATTTCAGTCGTGTAGTAGTCGCCTGCATCAGGGATTTCGCCGACGTGGCCGACACAGACCCAGGTGCGTCGAAAGACACGTTGTCGTTCGAGTTCAGCGAAGTGAGCAGAGGTGTAGAACGCCCCTGGCATGCCGTGAGTCGCGCGATCGGGGGAGCGCGACAATGTCGACAGCCTGTCCAGCAGAGCCCGGTCGCATGGCGCAAGGATATCGGTAGGTGCAACTACAGGTGCATTCATCGCGATTTAACCTCCTGACCCGGCCGAGCGCCGATGCTCATAAAGTAAACGGGTTAAAACAACGAGGAAACCATTGTTTTTCAATGTGCTCCCCAGCTTTTCGCTATGCAGGACTGCCTCAGGAAGCGCGCGAATGCGTTGGCTAACCGGGATAGCTCAGCCACCGTTATCATTGATGGTTTGAGCCCATACCCAGCGAGCCCGAATGTCGCCTCCATTCACGTTGCGCCAGCTGAAATACTTCGTTGCCACGGTGGACCACGGGAGCGTTGCGGAGGCTTCGCGAAAACTCTTCATCGCGCAGCCGGCGATATCGGTTGCCATCAAGAGTCTCGAAGAAGGGTTCGGCACGCAGCTCATCATCCGGCATCACGCGCAGGGTATTTCACTGACCCCAGCCGGCGCCAGGTTCTATGAGCGTGCAAAGGCGCTGCTCCAGTCAGTGCACGAGTTCGAGCAAAACGCGCTTGCCGATGGAGACGTTTCATCTGGCCGAGTGGACATCGGGTGTTTCGAGACATTCGCGCCGCTGTATCTGCCGAGTTTGATTCGCGGCTTCAATACGCTTTATCCCGGCATTGAAATCAAGGTGCGGGATGGAGATCAAGACGAGCTTTTGCAAGGGCTGGAGAAAGGTCGATTCGATCTTGTGGTGGTGTACGAACTGGGGCTCGACGAGACACTCTCCACTCATCCGCTGACGGCGGGGCAACCTCCCTATGTCCTGTTGCCGGCGATGCATCGGCTTGCGGGGGCCGACAAGGTCAGTCTCTTCGACCTGTGCGACGAGCCGCTGATTCTGCTCGATGTCGCGCCGAGCAGAGACTATTTTGTCGGTCTGTTTGAACCTTACGGACTGAGCCCGAAAGTAGGGTTCAGTTCACCCTCGCTGGAACTGGTTCGCGGCATGGTGGGCCAAGGATTCGGATATTCCCTTTTGGTCACGCGGCCGCATTCACCGACCACCTATGACGGGCACGAAGTCGTTGCGGTCGAGATCGCGGAGTCAGTCGCCTGTTCGGGCCTCGTGGCTGCGTGGCTGAAACGCAATCAACTGACCGTGCCTGCTCGATTGTTCCTGGAGTACACCGCTGCTCGATTCCGCTCGATGTCCAGTTCCTGAGCCTGTTCGCCCGTCTCTGGCCAATTCAGATCAGCGCTTGATTCGCGGCTGCCGCGCGACTACGCAACCAGTTGATGCTCATGAACAGCACCACGGCGAACACAATCAGCATGGTCGCCACGGCCAGAATCGACGGATCGATGGAGTCCCGGATGCCGCTCCACATCTGTCGCGGAACGGTCTTTTGATTGGGGCCGCCGATGAACAGAATGACGATCACTTCGTCGAACGAAGTTGCAAATGCGAATACGCTTCCCGTCGCGACCGCAGGTGTAATCATCGGAAGCGTCACGCGCCTGAACGCGACCCAAGGCGGCGCACCTAGCCCGGACGCTGCGCGCAGCAGGCTCTGGTCGAAAGACAGCAGCGACGCCGTCACCGTGATGACGACAAACGGCGTGCCGAGCGCGGCATGCGCAAGAATAACGCCGGGGTACGAATTCACGAGCCCGAGCGGAGCGAACACAAGATAGAAGCCCGCCGCGACGACGACAATCGGCACGATCATCGGGGAGATGATGATCGGCATGACGATCGAACGTAGCGGAAACTGCGTTCGCGACAGGCCGAGCGCCGCCAGCGTCCCTAGACAGGTCGCAATCAGCGTGGACGCAGCGCCTATCCCGACACTGTTCAGAAGCGCAAGTTGCCAGTCCGGGCTCGTGAGTGCCTGCTCATACCAGCGCAGCGAGAATCCCTGCAGCGGATACGAAAAGTACGAGCCGGAGTTGAACGAAAGCGGAATGATCGCGAGGATCGGCGCGACCAGAAAGAACAGAACGAGCGCGCAATGCACGCGTGCCCAGCGGAAGGCGACACGCTCCGTTAGTACCGTATTGCGTTTGTCTTGCATGATCGTTCCTGTGTCTATGCCCCGTTTCTCAACCGAACCGCAAACGGTCGATTCCGACGATGCGGTTGAAGATGAAATAGAAAATCGCGGTAAAGATCACGAGATAGGCCGATAGCGCGCCCGCGAGTCCCCAGTTGAGTTGCGTGTTCGTCTGGTTCGCGATGAGCTGGCTGATCATCTCGTCGCCCGCGCCGCCGAGCAGGGCCGGCGTGATGTAGTAGCCGAGCGCCAGCACGAACACCAGGAAGCAGCCAGCTCCCACGCCTGGCAAAGTCTGGGGAATATAGACGCGCACGAAAGCCGTGAAGGGGTGCGCGCCCAGCGACTTGGCTGCGCGTAGATACACGGGCGACACGCCTTTCATCACCGAAAAAATCGCGAGAATCATGTACGGCAGCAGCACGTGAGTCATGCCGATCAATACGCCTGTGCGATTGAAAACGAGCGGCATGGGATGCGTTACGATGCCGAGGCTCATCAGCAGGCTGTTGACGACGCCGCCCGGTTGCAGGAGCACGTACCACGCCGTCGTGCGCACCAGCAGCGAGGTCCAGAACGGCACGATGACGAACAGCATGAGCCGGCTGCTGCTTTTCTCGGGCAGATTCGCGAGTAGCCATGCGACGGGATAACCGAGCAGCAAGCAAAGCAAGGTGACGGTGAAGCTGATCGAGATCGTGCGCAGGAACGCTTCGCGATAGACCGTGGCGTTCGCCGGCAGCGAGACGATCGAGCCTTGAGGCGTCACCTTCGCGTCTACGGCGTTCAACAGATAGTCGGGCGTCGGCGAAGTGGCGGCGCGCTTGAGCAGACGCCATGTCTCGGGCGAGTTCCAGCGTTCATCGATTTCGATCAGCGCCGGCTTCCACGCGGCAGGCGCATCGTGGCGAACGCCGCGCGCGGTTTTCAACAGCAGGCTGCGGAATTCCGGTTGCGCGAAGTTCATGCGTCTCGCGACGGTGCCGAGTTCTCCACTTTGCTGCGCGTCCTTGATTCCGGATGCGAGCAGGGCGAACGTGTGTTCGTCGGGCACGCCATGGCCGTCCCAAGCGTTGAGCGCGCGGGATAGCGCTGGCATGCTGTCGGGCACTTCACTGTTCTGCACGCTGCGAGCGAGCAAAAGCGCGATCGGTGCAATGAAGGTCGACAGCAGGAAGACGATTAGCGGAAGCGCCAGCATCAGCGCTCGAATCGAAGCACGGCGTTGCGCCTTTTGATAAGACGCGCGGCCGGCGGCTCTCGTCGGAGAGCCCGTGGCCGGAGAACTGGCCGTCATGGGCTTATGGGTAGTCGCGGTCACAGCGGGCTCTCTTTCGATGGGAGTTTTACTGCGGGGTATTACTGCGTCAGCCAGACCTGGAAGCGCTTGTTGATCTCGTCGGCGTTATCGGCCCAGAAGGTCGAATTGATCTGGATGGCGCGCTTGAAGTTATCGGGCGCGGTCGGCAGATCGGCGAGCCGTTGTTTGTCGACGAGCGCAATCGCATCCTTGCGCGGCGGCGCATAGGCGATGTACTTCGAAAGATCGGCATAGGCTTTTGGCTGCGATGCGAAAGCGATGAACTTCGCAGCCTCGTCGGCATGCTTGGCGCCCGCCGGGATGCCCCACCATTCATAGTCGTAGACTTGCGCATCCCAGACGATCTTGAAGGGCTTCTGGTCCTTCTTCGCGGCGTCGTCGATTCGGCCGTTGTACGCCTGCGTCATCACGACGGCGCCATCGGCGAGCAGTTGAGGCGCCTGCGCACCGGACTCCCACCACACGATGTTCTTCTTGATCGTGTCGAGTTTCTTGAATGCCCGATCAACGCCCGCAGGCGTTCCGAGGACCTTGTAGACGTCTTTCGGATCCACGCCATCGGCAATGAGCGCCCATTCCATTGAACCCTTCGGCGATTTGCGCAGGCCCCGCTTGCCGGGGAATTTCTTCAGGTCGAAGAAGTCGCTGATGGTCTGTGGCGCTGTCTTGAGCTTGCTCGCATCGTAGGCATAGACCGTGGACCACACCATGCTTGCCACGGCGCAGTCGCTGATGGATCCGGCAATGAAGTCGCTTGTTTTGCCAAGACTCTTCTTGTCGAACTTCTTGAGAAGCCCTTCGTCGCAGGCCGTGATCGCGTCATTGCTTTCGAGATCGATGAGATCCCATGTCGTGTTTTTTGCCTGCTCCATTGCCGCAAGCTTCGCGAGGCCGCCATCGTACGATTCCAGCGAAAAATTAACACCGGTCGATTGCGTGAATGGATCGAAATACGCCTTTTTCGCCGCCGCCTCATAGGCGCCGCCGAAGGTGACGACATTGAGCGTCTGCGCGGCTTGCGCCGAAACGCAAGCGAAGGCGACTACAGCGAGTGCAGCGCATTGTGCTTTGATGTGAGTGCGCATATCAGTTGGCTCCTGCGGGTGCGGTCGAAATGATGGAAGGTGAGGGCGATGCTGGGGGAGGCACTGCGGGGGCGCTGCGAGGCACGCTCGCAGCGAGAATCTTGCAGTCGTCGTGGCGCCAGGCCACCTCGATGGTGTCGCCGGCTGCAGGCAAGCTGTGGCGTTGCGTGTTGGGGACCTTCACAACGAGCGCGTCGCGCGAGCCGAGCGTCAAATGCACCCGGTGGTGATCGCCGCAATACACGAGTTCCTGCACCCTGGCGCGCACGACATTGCTTTGTGTGTCGGCCTGCATGTCATCGGCGCCGTGAATATGCGCGCGCTCGGGCCGCAAGGCGAGCATCGCCTCGTTGCCTTCGGTCAGGTCTTGTTCGCAGCGGCCGCGAATGATGCTGCCATCGGAGAGCACCAGGGTCGCCCAGTTGTCCTTCACCGTCACGACGCGCCCACGCAGGCCGTTGTTCTCGCCCACGAAGTTCGCGACGAAGGCGTTGCGCGCGTTTTCGTAGAGCTCGGTGGGCGACGCGGCCTGCTGGATGCGTCCATCGGAAAACACCGCGACCCGATCCG
Organism: Paraburkholderia sacchari; assembly: GCF_000785435.2. Taxonomy (GTDB): domain Bacteria; phylum Pseudomonadota; class Gammaproteobacteria; order Burkholderiales; family Burkholderiaceae; genus Paraburkholderia; species Paraburkholderia sacchari. The sequence goes on from NZ_JTDB02000002.1 coordinate 963,836, forward strand.
ACATGGTCAAGGCTTCCGCCTGATCGTGAGTCACGTAGACGATCGTGAGCGACAGCTCGCGGTGCAATCGCATGATTTCGTACTGCATGGTTTCGCGCAGCCGCTTGTCGAGCGCGCCGAGCGGCTCGTCCATGAGAACGACGCTGGGTTCGAAGACGAGTGCGCGCGCCAGTGCCACGCGCTGCTGCTGTCCGCCCGAGAGTTGCGCTGGACGCCGGTTTGCCAGATGCGGCAGCTCGATCATCTCCAGCGCTCGCTTCACGCGCACTTTCTGGTCCGCGCGGCTCACACGTCGCACAGACAGGGGAAATGCGACGTTCTCCGCAATCGTGAGATGCGGAAAGAGCGCATAGTTTTGAAAGACCATGCCGATGTCACGCTGATGCGGTGGCTTGTCGTCGAGACGCTTTCCGTCGAGGCGTATTTCGCCTTGCGTGGGCGACTCGAAGCCAGCAAGCATCATGAGTGTGGTCGTTTTGCCCGACCCCGACGGACCAAGCAGCGACAGAAACTCGCCCTTTCGCACATCAAGGTTCAAATCGTCGACGACGTAATTCGCGCCGTCGTACGACTTGCTCACACGTGAGAACGAAATGAAGGATGGGTTAGACATCGTGATAGCGTCCTGTCGAGGGTGCTTCGATTAACGCGCAGTGAGCTTCGACGCGAGATAACGGGCGAAGTCAAAGTTCGGACGTTCGAGGTGGCTCAGGTGGCCGGGCTTGGCAAGCGGCGCATGCACACCGCGAAACACGGCTTCCACGCCGCGCTTGTCTTCCGCATTCACCTCGTCGAGCAGTGTCTTGAGCGTCGCCATGTGCGCGTTGGCTTCGGCGTCGGCGATGAATTCGGGCGCAAGCCCGCCGCCAAAGCGGATATGCACGCGGCCGACGCCTTGCGGCTGCAACACCAGATACCAGAAGTAACCCGGCGTCAGGGTGATGAGATGCGTCGGATAGACCGCGAGCAACGCGGTGGTCTTGCGCCAGTGCCCGGTCAGGCGGTTATTGTCCGGATGGGCATTCCCGATAGGAAGCGACGCTTCCTTCGTGATCCAGTGATAGTTGAACGCGGGATAACCCGGCGGGCATTCCATCTCTTCGAGTCTGGAGTGCGGCCCGACCGTTGCGCGATGCAGCATCGGCAGGTGATAGCTTTCCATGAAGTTTTCGGCGAGGATTTTCCAGTTGGTATCCCAGACGTGCTCTTCATAAAAGGTCTCGACATAGTCCGTCATGCCGTATGCGCCAATCAACTCGCCCAGTTGCGCGAGCTGCTGATGAACCGGCTGTGCATCTTGATCGAGTGTCACGTAGATCCAGCCTTGCCATTCCTCGCAGCGGATTGCCGGCAGCTGGTAGCTTTCCTTGCAGAAGCCCGCTTGCTGGTCCATCAGCGGCGCGCCCTTCAGTGCGCCGTCGAGTCCGTAGTTCCACGCGTGATACGGGCAAATGATTCGTCGTATGTTCCCTCGGCCTTCAAGCAAAACGGACATGCGATGCAGGCACACATTCGACATTGCGCGCAGCCCCATCTTTTCGTCGCGCACCACGACGACCGGTTGCGACGCGATATTCGCGGTCAGATAGTCGCCGGGCGCTTTCAGCGCGCTCGCACGCCCTACGCATTGCCATTCCTTCGCAAAGATCGCGCGCTCTTCGAGCGAGAGGAATTCGGCCGATGTGTACACGCCAGGCGGCATCGAGCGCGCATCGCTGAATGGTCGCTCGCAGCCGGCCACAAGCGCGTCGATCAAAGCATGGGCGGCCATTTGCACGGTGTGCACGGTGGGGTTTTCCATGAGGCGCTCCTGATGTCGAGTGCGTTCGCGCGACGGGAAGGTCTGCGCTTTAATCGCGTCGTCTGAGAGGTAATCTACCAAGCCAAATTACCAGTCAAAATATTGTTTTCGGATACTAAAGACAGGATTTGGCTATGCAGCCTGCGAAGCATGTCCGCTCCGTTGTGAGGGACGGTTATATGTCGAGCTTCAGGCGGCGTATATAGCTTTCGCTAAACGATGAGAATCGGGACACCACCTGGCGCGCCTTCATCGTTTTCGATTGGGCGATTCCGAGCGTCGTCGCGTTGACGTTGTCCCTGAATCGCTTGATCACGAACTCGCTGCCGTCGACGGTTCGCGTCGAACTCAGCGGGAAGTTCAGGATGCTGTAGCCAAGGCCGTTGGCAACCATCCCCCGCACCACTTCGGGCTGGGATGAACGAAAGGCCGGCACGGGCCGGCTGCCTACGGCATCGAAGAGCGCGGCGAAATAGTCCCGGCTGTGCGGCAGGTCCAGCATCACGTAGGGTTCGTCGATCAGGTCCTGCAGCGATACCTTGCGCGCGCGTGCGAGCCGGTGCGTGGCTGGCAGGATCGCGTAAGGCGGCAAGGGGAGCAACGGAGTAAACGCGATGTCTTCGGTCAGATCGAGGCTATAGGTGAGCACGATGTCGAGCGAACCGTCGTGCAGGCCCTTTAATAGCTCGTCCTGATGCGCCTCGATGGTGCGAAAACTGATGCCACTGTGCTCGCTCGTAAAACGGCTGATCAGCCCCGGCATGAGCGGCGGCGCCAGAGAAACGAGGCAGCCGAGCGCAATCGATCCCGTCATCCCGCCGTCCATTTCGGTGGCGGTCATCTGCAGTTCTTCCGCAATCTTCAGCAGATTGCGTGCCTGGCCGAGAAGATCGCGCCCCGCCTGAGTGAGCGACAGGCCGCTCGCGTGATGCCGGATGAACAGCTGCACGCCGAACGAGATCTCGAGATCGGCCAGAGCGGTCGAGATGGACGGCTGCGAAATATGCAGCCGCTTTGCAGCGGCCGTGAAAGACAGGACTTCGGCAGTCACTACAAAGTACCGCAACTGGCGCAGCGAGTAACGCAGCGGCTGACTTTCCATAAGCTTCGCTCCCGGTTGACGTCCTCAGATGGATCGCATTGTGAAGTGATCAAAAATCACTGCATAGCCGAATCCAATGCTCTGCATTTTTTTAATATATTTTTCGGATTCTGCAAGCCGGCGTAGATTCCTATCCGAAAGATCACGCAGGGTGTCTGGAGGCCGCGCGAGGTCGATTCAAGCACACCGAATTTTGCTCCTTCGAAGGACTCAGCCATGACAGTCGAAATAAAGGCAACGGACACGCTCGTTGTGGGCGCAGGGCAAGCTGGCATCGCCATGAGCGAACACCTGGGCAAGCTCGGCGTCCCGCATATCGTGCTCGAGCGCGATCGCATCGCCGAACGCTGGCGCACCGGGCGATGGGACTCGCTCGTCGCCAATGGACCTGCCTGGCACGATCGCTTTCCTAACCTCGAATTCGCCGATTTCGATCCCGACGGCTTCCCGGGCAAGGAGCAGATCGCAGACTATTTTGTTGCCTATGCGAAGAAGTTCGACGCGCCGATTCGCACCGGCGTCGAAGTAAAGAAGGTCGTGCGCAATGTCGGGCGGCCCGGCTTTACCGTCGATACATCGGCCGGAACGATCGAAGCGCAGCGCGTTGTTGTCGCGACCGGGCCGTTTCAGCGGCCCGTGATTCCGCCGATCGCACCGACCTCGGATCGACTCACGCAGATCCACTCCGCCGACTATCGCAATCCGCAGCAATTGCCCGAAGGCGGCGTGCTGGTGGTCGGCGCGGGGTCGTCGGGCGTGCAGATCGCCGATGAATTACAGCGCTCGGGCCGGCGCGTTTATTTGTCGGTGGGCGCGCACGATCGTCCGCCGCGCGGGTATCGCGGACGCGACTTCTGCTGGTGGCTCGGCGTGCTCGGCGAATGGGACGCGGAAGTCATGAAGCCCGGCCGCGAACACGTGACCATCGCGGTGAGCGGCGCGCGCGGCGGTCATACGGTCGACTTCAGGCGTCTCGCGCAGCAGGGCATCACGCTAGTCGGCCTGACGAAATCGTTCAACGATACGACCGTCGCGTTCGAAGCCGATCTCGCCGATAACATCCGCCGCGGCGACGAGAACTATCTGTCGCTGCTCGATGCAGCCGATGCCTATGCTCGACGCAACGGCCTCGATCTTCCTGAGGAACCCGAAGCGCGCATCATTGGCCCCGATCCTGAATGCATGACGCATCCGCTTGCCGAACTCGATCTGGCGAAGGCAGGTGTAACGTCGATTATCTGGGCCACCGGTTATGCCGTCGATTTCAATTGGCTCAAAGTCGATACGTTCGACGAGAAGGGCAAGCCCAAACATCAGCGCGGCGTCGCGAAGGAGCCGGGCATCTATTTCCTCGGCCTGCCGTGGCTTTCGCGCCGTGGCTCCGCGTTCATCTGGGGTGTATGGCATGACGCGAAACATATTGCCGATCACATCGTCACGCAGCGCAAATACCTGACCTATTACGATACGCCGCAACAGCATGTGGAAGACAAGCGCGCGGGAAGCGCCGGAAGCGCACCTGACGAGTCGTGCGTGCGCAAGGTCAGCGAGATGGGCGTGAATTGATTTCAAAACTATCCAGTAAGGTACATCGATGAGTCAACCTACGCATACCCGTATCCGCATGTTCAACACCAAGGATACGTACCCCAATCAATCGCTCGACAATGATCTTTGCCAGGCCGTGCGTGCCGGCAATACCGTTTATGTGCGCGGCCAGATTGGCACGGACTTCGATGGCAATCTCGTCGGTCTCGGCGATCCGCGCGCGCAGGCCGAGCAAGCGATGAAGAACGTGAAGCAGTTGCTCGAAGAGGCGGGCAGCGATCTCTCGCATATCGTCAAGACGACGACCTATCTCACCGACGTGCGCTTTCGCGAGCCCGTGTATCGCGAAGTCGGCAAATGGCTCAAGGGCGTGTTTCCCATTTCCACCGGTCTCACTGTCGTGGCGCTGGGGCAGCCGGAATGGCTGATGGAAATCGACGTGATCGCCGTGATTCCCGATGGATGGGTGCCGCCGCAGGCCTGAAAGGCGTTAAAGAGACGTTAAAGGAGTGTTAAAGGAGTGTTAAAGGAGTGTTAAAGGAGAGGACATGACTTTTTCTATCGTCGGGCGTTGCGAGCGGACCGGCCAGCTTGGCATCGCGATCAGTTCATCGAGCATCGCGGTGGGCGCGCGCTGTCCGTGGGTACGCGCGGGCGTTGGCGTGGTCGCGACGCAGAACGTCACGCTGCCCGCGCTCGGTCCGCGGGTCCTCGATCATATGGAGAGTGCGAAGCTCGATCCGGCCGCAGCGCTGGATCGCGCGTTGGGCGAGAGCGAATGGAGCGAGTACCGGCAGGTGACGGTGGTTGATGCACAAGGGCGCACCGCGTTTTTCAGCGGCAAGCAAGCGCTCGGCACGTATCACGCGGTCGCGGGCAAGCAGTGCGTCGCGGCGGGCAATATGCTCTCGGGCGTTCACGTGATCGAGGCGATGATTCCCGCATTCGAGAGTGCGTCGGGTCATCTTGCCGATCGATTGCTTGCGGCGATGCATGCGGCGCTCGCGGCGGGCGGCGAAGCAGGGCCCGTGCATTCGGCCGCGCTGAAAATCGCCGGGGAGCAGAGTTGGCCGCTTGTCGATTTGCGCGTCGATTGGGCCGATGACGATCCCATCGTCAAGCTCGATGGTCTCTGGCAGGCGTATCAGCCGCAGATGCAGGACTACGTCACTCGCGCATTGAACCCGACCGCCGCGCCAAGCTATGGAGTGCCTGGCGATGAGTGAATTGACGAGCCGCGATCTGCTCGAAAGGCTGATCGGCTTCGCGACGGTCAGTCGCGATTCGAATCTGAAGCTGATCGAGTTTATTCGCGACTACCTCGCGCAACTGCACATCGAGTGCGAGCTGTTCTACAACGCGGAGCGTACGAAGGCGAACCTGTTCGCGACCATCGGGCCGCGCGATCGTGGCGGCATCGTGCTGTCGGGGCATACAGACGTCGTGCCGGTCGACGGACAAGCGTGGAGTGTCGATCCGTTCAGGCTCAGCGAGCAGGACGGGAGGCTCTACGGACGTGGTACGGCCGATATGAAGGGCTATCTGGCTTCGGCTTTAGCGGCGGTGCCGTTGTTCCTCGAGAGCGAATTAAAGATTCCGGTGCATCTCGCGTTCTCATACGATGAAGAAGTCGGATGCCTCGGCGTGAGGCCGATGCTTGCCGAGCTGGAAAAGCGGCCGCACAAGCCACTGTTGTGTCTGATCGGCGAGCCCACCGAACTTAAGCCCGTGCTTGGCCACAAAGGCAAACTCGCAATGCGCTGCCAGGTGAAGGGCGCGGCTTGCCATTCCGCTTATGCGCCGTATGGCGTCAACGCCATTCAGCATGCGGCGCGTCTGATCAATCGTCTGGAAGAAATAGGCGAGCGGCTGGCGCGGCCTGGGCATCATGACGATCGCTTCGATCCGCCGTATTCGACCGTGCAGACAGGTGTCATCAAAGGTGGCCGCGCACTCAATATCGTGCCAGCGGAATGCGAATTCGATTTCGAAGTGCGCGCGCTGCCGGGTTTCGACGCGAACCAGGTTGCCGACGATTTGCAGACGTATGCGCAAACGGAACTGCTGCCGAAGATGCGCGCAGTGAAGCCCGATACGGAAATCCGCTTTGAGTTGCTGTCCGCCTATCCCGGACTCGCGACGCCGCCAGACAGCGAAGCCGCGCGTATTCTGGCGATGCTCAGCGGCTCCCAGGAGTTTGGTACGGTCGCGTACGGATCCGAGGGCGGGCTATTCAACTTCGCAGGCATTCCTGCTGTCGTGTGCGGCCCGGGCAGCATGGACCAAGGGCACAAACCCGACGAATATCTGACGGTCGAACAACTTCACGGCTGCGATTCGATGATGAAACGCGTGGCGCGGTACGCTGTTGACGCGGGTTGATGCGTCTCGTCACGTCTCTTGCCGTCGATCAACGGGCCTAAAAACACCGAAGTCTGCCGATCGGCCGATTGCCTCGCGTTTACACGCAATTGGCCTCGGCCAAATGTTGTCGGCCGCACATACCACCATGCCGTCATTCGTACGGCTGATCACTCCTTAACCCGCCGAACGCCCAATCGCGACGTTTCTGCCAAAGCGATGGTTGGCTGCGCAACGTGTCAACTGTCGAAACGGCGGGCTTCCTGAGAACGCGTGGTCCAGCGCTCGTCTGTCGGATTCTTTATTTCGGATTTCCTCCCGCTTTCAATCGCTCAGTGAGGTAGCGAACGGTTTGCTCTCTGTGTCGCGGATACCTTAACGACACGTAAAAGGGAGGCGGCCGCGCTGAGCAATCAGCGGCGCTGCTTGAGATGACGTCCACGGTCCACGGTCGGCGTCGAGGAATGATTAATTTGGAATCCAAAATGAAAACGAAGACCCGGGGGGGGAAGGAATGGGTGCCACTGAAAGTTCTGGCGATGCTGGCGGTTAGTCTGCAAGCGGGGACGGGGGTGGCTAGTCCATCTACTGCAGGGAACGCGCCGGACGTCCTCGCAGATGGCACAGGTCTGTCATTCCGGCAAGGCGGCATCGATTCGCCCATGGGCGCAGCTGACGCTTTGGCTGCGACCGGTCAGCAGATGCCAGGCGGCGCGCGCGGCGCGGGAGTAGGCGTCGGCTCGGCTGCGAGCCCGGGGCCGGGCGCGGGCGATGGCAGCGGGTCGGGTGGGCCCGGCACGGCAGGCGTTGCGACGGACGGCGGCACGGGCGCCGGCACCGGAAATACGGGTATTGGCAGTGGGGGTGGCCTCTCTGGCCGCGTCGGTGCCAACGTGGGGGCAACCACCGCAGGAACTGCAAACGGTGGCAGAGGTGACGCTGGAACGTCGGGCGGTGGCGTGGGAGGTTCCACCGCGGGTAGTTCAAGCAGCGGTGGCGCAGGTGCTGGAAGCACGGGTAGCCAAAGCAACGGTGGCCAGCAGGGTGTCGGTGGTCAGGGCGCGGGAGCGCAGGCCGGCGGTGGCCAAGGTAGCGGTGCGCAGGGTGGCGGTGCGCAAGGTGGCAGTGCTCAGGGTAGTGGTTCGCAAGGTACCGGCGGTCAAGGTGGCAGTGGTCAGGGTAGTGGTTCGCAGGGTGCCGGCGGTCAGGGTGGCGGTGGTCAGGGTAGCGGTTCGCAAGGTGCTGGCGGCCAGGGTGGCAGTGGTCAGGGTGGCGGTTCGCAAGGTGCTGGCGGTCAAGGTGGCAGTGGTCAGGGTAGCGGTTCGCAAGGTACTGGCGGTCAAGGTGGCAGTGGTCAGGGTAGCGGCGGCCACGGTAACGGTGGTCAGGGTAACGGCGGCCAAGGAAGCGGCGGCCAAGGAAGCGGCGGCCACGGTAACGGTGGTCAAGGTAACGGCGGCCAAGGAAGCGGCGGCCAGGGAAGCGGTGGTCAGGGAAGCGGAGGCCAGGGTAGTGGCGGCCATGGCAACGGCGGTCAGGGAAGCGGCGGCCAGGGAAGCGGAGGCCAGGGAAGCGGAGGCCAGGGAAGCGGAGGCCAGGGAAGCGGAGGCCAGGGAAGCGGAGCMASGGWARCGGMGGCCAAGGTAGCGGTGGCCAGGGTAACGGAGGCCAAGGGAGCGGAGGCCAGGGTAGTGGCGGCCATGGCAACGGCGGTCAGGGAAGCGGCGGCCAGGGAAGCGGCGGCCATGGCAACGGCGGTCAGGGAAGCGGAGGCCACGGTAGCGGTGGCCAAGGTAGCGGCGGCCAAGGTAGCGGTGGCCAAGGTAGCGGCGGCCAAGGTAGCGGCGGCCAAGGTAGCGGAGGCCAAGGTAGCGGAGGCCAAGGTAGCGGCGGCCAGGGTAGCGGTGGTCACGGTAGTGGTGGCCAGGGTAACGGCGCCAACGGTAACGGAGGCCAAGGGAGCGGAGGCCAGGGTAGTGGCGGTCAGGGCAACGGTGGTCAAGGTAGCGGCGGCCACGGCAACGGCGGTCAAGGCAACGGCAACGGCGGCGGGCACGGCGGTACGCACTAGAAATCAATCGGCTGCGGGCGCCTGGAATGCCCTTGCAATGAACAGTCACACCTCGCGACTGCCTGCTCCAGGAATCCTCCCCCCTTCACGGGGCGGAGGATTTTCAGCCTGAAAAAGCGCATTCTCTCCGTGTGAAAGCGGGGCTGAGTAAACGGTGAAAATTCCCGAAAGTCACAGGTCCAGGCGACGCCTATACGGCTGGCTATCCCAACAGGGCAAGCCCATCTGCCGCCACAAAACGCGATTTCCATTAATCCGCAAAGTCGGAGCCACGTAGCCTGTGCGTGCGGCACGACCTTGTCGCTGGCATGCCCCGCTCGGTAATTCTGTCCAGGTTAATGCAGTGGACCTGATGCAGCGGGCCGACCCCGACCGAATCTTGACTTACTGATTACCGTCGAACGGGGAACATCGTGAAAGCCATGTTAGATACGACGCTGTATGTGCTCGCGCACGGACACGCCCCGCGCGGACATGCAAACATTTCACGTCCCCGCCGCGTAATGCGGAAATTGATGACAATTTTTGTTCACGCGATGATGCACAGCGACGCGAAGAAAGCGACAGCAGAAGCAAAGCGACGCAATGTAACCCTCATCATGCTGTGCTCATGATGAGCGCATTCACTTTCTGGCTGTCGAGCGTGATGGCAGGTGCTGGATTCGGTACGTCCAATCTGTTTGGAGATCTGTTCATCTGGTCGTCCGTACTGCTGCTGCTTGTGTCGATCGCACTCGATATCGAATAGCCCGGCCTGTAACCTCGTTCTCGTCGGCGACCACGAGCAGCCGTTTCGCGATCTCGTCGTGCTCAACACGTCCGCTCCAACGGCCCAAAAACTCGGCCGATGATGAAGCCCGCGAGTGCATCGAGCATGAAAGCTATTGTGCCGAAATGAATCCGCTATTTTGGCGATGAACGACCATCGTGGCCGTTCTCGACGACCCGGCTGCGCGACGCACGGCGATTACCAGCAGCGCGATCAGGACAAACGGAGCAATTTGAACATGCAGCCCGGTCGCCACCGGGTCCATCGCCAGCGGTAATAGCCACGCCGCCACGAGGACTTCCCGTTCACCGCGTAGCCAGCTTGTGCGCAAGCCAGCCAGTGCTAGCCAGCCGATTGGAAACGCTAACCATGCGAGGTCATAGTCATATATGTAAGGGCTGCAAAGGAATGTCGCTGCAAACAGGGCGGCGCCGCGCAGTTCGCAGTCAGCGCAACGGCGCCAGACGTACCACACGGCAAACACGGCGCCCGCAGCGACCAGGCCATGCACGGCGTACGCGCCGATGACGGGCGTGCCGAGTAATCGCAGGAACGCGAAGACGCTCGGCATCTTGGCCCAGGGGAGTACGCCGCTTTCGAGAAAGTGCCGCGCATCACCCAGGCTGGAAATACATCCGCTGATCGTGGCGGTCCCCAGCACGGCGGTACCGAGACCGAAGAAGCACAAGGCAGTCAAAGCGGCGGAGATCAATGTCCGCCATGCGCCGATCGCGAGTAATGCGACCGGAAATAACACGGCAAGTTGCGGCTTCAGGGTGAGCAGTCCGATGAACACGCCGGCCACGATGGGCCGCCGCCTGAGGCAAAGCATCGCGGCCCCGGCGAGCGCCGCCGTGAGGAATGCGTTCTGCCCATGAAAGACGTTCATCCACAAGCCGGGGAACGCCGCGAGACACCACCTCGCTGTCGTGTTGAAGGCGATGCGACGCAAGACCACCAGATAACAGATCAGCGTCGACAGAATGAAGGTCAAATATGCCGCCAGGTAGGGCAATAGTGCCAGTGGCAGTACGACCAGATAGAAGCTGGGTGGATAGTACCAGGCGAAGATTGACTGCGAAGCAGGCACCGCGACCTGCACGGCCTTGAATAGCGACGGGAGGTTATAGGCATCCTCAGCATGCCCGGCAAGTGCGATATGAGAGGCAGCCCAAAACGCAATAAAGTCGGCGCCGAGAGGTTTGCCTTGCGGGTCCAGCCTATCCTTCGACAGGAGCACCCAGGCAATGAAGACGACCACAATCAAACCCAGCACGATTCGTGGGTAGATTTTGATTCGCTCCCGATTCAGCCAGTGCGTACTGCGGCCCATGAACGACTCCTCCGCAATTCCTGCTTCTGCATTGATTCCACCAACGGTGGAATCGTGACAGTTTGGGGGCGTTGGAGGTGAATGTTTGTCGGGAAACGAACCAACATGGCTTCTTTTTGCGTTTAGCTCATCGCTCGCCGCAACGATGCCGCTTTCGTGTGCAACGCTTTACTCCACCTTTTCTTCGTGAAGGAGTGGCAGGAGGCGGTCGAACTCGCGGCGCACGAGGCCGTAGCACTCGCAGGCTCGGGCTTCGAGACCCTTGCGGTCGAGCACGCGGATGCGGCCGCGGCTGTGATGGATAAGGCCATCGCCATGCAGCTTGCCGGCCGCTTCGGTGACGCCTTCGCGGCGCACGCCAAGCATGTCGGCGATGAGCTGCTGCGTGACCATCAGGTCGTTCGAGGCTACGCGGTCCACTTCGATCAGCAGCCAGCGGCAGAGTTGCTGGCTGAGCGAATGATGGCGGTTACAGGCCGCAGTTTGTGCCACCTGCGTGAGCAGTACGTGCATATAGAGCAGCATGAGGCGGCGCAGGAAGTCCGAACGTGCGAAGTGTTGCCTGAGATCTTGCGCACTCATGCGATACGCAAAGCCCGTGCATTGCACCTGCACGCGATTGGGCATGGCTTCGCCGCCCGTGAGCACGGGCACGCCGGTCATGCCTTCGCGGCCGATCGCAGCGATTTCCATCGAACTGCCGTCTTGCATCGTCGAGAGTATGGAGATGATCGCGGTGGTCGGAAAATAGACGTGGTGAATGCGCTGGCCGGAATCGCAAAGCAATTGCTCGGTACGTAGATGAACGAGTTCGAGGTGCGGTGCGAGTGCGTGCCATTCGTGTGACGGCAAGGCGCCGAGCAAGTGGTTGCCGTGCAGATCCGATTGAAAGGCTAGCATGATGGTCCCCGTGCGAAGCGGCTTTTTCCGCCTCCTGTTTTGTCATTTCGGCCGCCGAACCGCTTGTTGTTGGTCGCTTCCCATCGCGGCTGCTGGCTCGTCTTGCCGACCCCGTAGGCCCCACTGCGTTCGCGATATCGGTTGTATGCGTCACGCTGTATGGCCTATTCGGCCAAGCACGGTATGTGCCAGTGCGCTGCAAACCGCGAGCGCGCGGGCTTTGGAGAGCGTTACGGCGCGAACTCGCCGACGTACCCCCGATTTTTTGTTTCAGATATGTACGACGCGTCACCCGAGCACTGCTGCCGCCCGAACTTGATTAGCTTGCAAATCATTGAATTGATTTGATTATTCTTCGTCTCGGCGGGGCGGCGCAAATGACTCCATGCTGAAACACGCTCGCCCGGAGCGCCGTCCGCATAGCCGGGACGTGCGTGGAATCGTTCGGATTTGATTCAACGTTGCACTGCAGGCGCGTCACGCTCCCCGCGCAAACACCGCCCGCTTTATCCGCTGCAACGCCGCGTAGGGCGTCACGAAATGCAGCGCGCTTTTCGCAAGCCCCGCCCAGTCCCGCCAGTTCAGTATGTTCAGATAGTGCGCTTGCAAACGCAGCGTGGACACAATCTGCCGCCGCCGTTTGGTTGCGCTGATACCGCCTTCGTTGAGCTCGTAATAAAGCCCGAGCTCAGGCAGATTCGCGCAGTCGTAGCGTTCCATCAGCCGCAAAAACAAATCGAGGTCCTCGGCGGCCGGATACTGCACGCGATAATTCCCCACCGCCAACACCGCGTCGATTCTCAGCATCACCGAAGGATGCACGAGAGGCGAGCGCAGCATGCGCGTGCGGCGCAGCGTGCGCGCGTCGGCGGCGGGGCGCAGCATGAAGAGCGGCGCGCCGGCGCGATTCACCACTTGCGTCCACGTACCGAGCGCGGCCAGCCTTGGCTCGGCTTCCATGCGCGCGCGCTGCTTCGCAAGCCGCTGCGGCGCGGCGAGGTCGCCCGAATCGATCCGCGCCGCGTAGCGGAAGCCACGCGCCGCAAGCGCTTCCACGCCAGCCTTGAGTGCCCGCTCGATGCCGCCGTTTTGCGGCATGCGCAGCACTTCGATCTGCATGCCCGGAACGTTCGGCGCAACGATCGGCGGCATGCTGCCGTCGTCGACGACTAGCGCGTACACCGGCGCGTCTTCCTCGAACGAGGCGAGCGTGCGCTCGACGTCGGCCTGGCCATTGAAGGCGGGCATCAGCACGGCCACATCGGCGAGTGCGCCGGTGCGTGCATCGGCTTGTGTGGCGGCGGGGGAATTCGTCATGAAGCCAATTTGAAGCGGATGTAGTAGAAGTTCACGCAAGCCGCCGCGAGATAGCCGAACGCGAGCCCGACAAGCGCGCCGTAGGACCCCATGCGCGGAATCGCCACGAGGTTCACGGCGAACGCCACCGCGAGCGCGAGCAGCCATTTGGCGAGCAGCACGAACTTCGCCTGATATTTGAGCACGACGAGGTTGCCGATCGCTTCGATGCCCGCGGGCAGCGAAAGCCACACAGCCCAGCGGAAGATGCTGATCGCGCCCGCATAGTCCGGCCCGAACACGTGGCCGATGATAAATCCGGCGAGCGCATCAAGGACGATTGCGCCCGCAACCATCAGCGCGGCGGTCATCGCGAAGAGGCGCATGAGGTTGCGGCGCAGTTGCGCGGTCTGCTGCACGCGATAGACGAAGGCGGGCGCGATCGTCTGCGAGAGCATGAGCGCGAGCGTGATCCAGTTTTCGTTGAGCTGCTGTGCGGCGGAGTAGCGGCCGAGATCGGCGAACGAGATGGTGCGCTCGAGCATGAGCCGGTCGAGCTTCAGGAACAGGTACATGCAGATGAGCCCGAGCCAGAATACGGTGCCCGCCGTTGCGAAATGCTTGAAGAGCGCGCGGTCCACGTGCCAGCCGAGCTTGCCGCCGTGCTGACGCCGGAAATAGAGCACGAGCGCCGCGCCGATGGCCGCCGATTCGAGCGCCCAGAGCCAGCCGAAGCTGGCGGGCGCGAAGGCCGCGCGCGCGAGCAGGAACACGAGCAGCGCCTTGACCACGGCCGTGCTCATGCTCGCGAGCAACTGCGGCTTGCTGTACGTCATGCTCTGCAGCCAGGCGTTGATCACGCCGACAAAGGGCTCGCGAAACAGCATGGTGACGGCGAGCCCGGCGAGCATCGCGCCCACGAGCGGGTCGGTCACGCCCAGCGCGATGCCGCCCCAGGTGATGACGAGCGCCGCCGCCGAGACGCCGATGCGCAGCGCGAAGGCGCTGCCGAGCACCGTGCCGAGTTCCTCGCGAGGTTTGTTCACGATGGTCGGCACGAGAATTTCGGCGCCGCAGACCCAGGTGATGGGCGCGAGCACGAGCAGCAGCGTGTTCGCGTATTGCCATTTGCCGAACACATCCGGCCCGAAATAGCGCGCGAGCACGCCGCTAATGACGATGGCCACGGCGATCTGCGTGATGCGCTCCAGGCCGAGCCACACGATGTTTGCGAACGCGCGGCGGACGTCCGGGTTCGCGTAGCGTTTGAGGCTCAGCATCGGCGGAACACGCCCGTCGTACCCGTGGCGCCTGCGTTGAGGCAGGCACGCTGCGTGCTGAGCCATGCGCCCAGGTCCCGCCCCACCAGATCCGGCGCGGTTTTTGTCGTCTGAAGGAAACGGTGAGGCATTAAAATAGGTGCGTAATCAGCAGATGACCAACAGGTAACCAACAAGAGCCCCGGCCGGACGACGGCCGACGCCAAAAAACGGCAATTATAGTTGTAACGATTCCGACTTTTCGTAACCACCGGCCCCGTCAGCCGGTGGAACCGTGTTACGAATACATTCCGACTTTCTATCGCACTGTGAGCCTCACTATGATTTCTCAATCGATTTTTAAGGCCTATGACATCCGTGGCGTCATCGGCAAGACGCTCGACACCGACACCGCACGCGCGATCGGTCGGGCGTTTGGCAGCGAGGTGCGTGCGCAGGGCGGCGATGCGGTGGTGATCGCGCGGGACGGTCGTATTTCGGGGCCAGATCTTTCGGCGGCGCTGGCCGATGGCCTGCGCGCTGCGGGCGTGGATGTTGTCAACGTGGGCATGGTGCCCACGCCGGTCGGCTATTTCGCGGCCAGCGTGCCGCTCAAGCTCGCCTCGGGCGAGCGCAGCATCGACTCGTGCATCGTGGTCACGGGCAGCCACAATCCGCCCGACTACAACGGCTTCAAGATGGTCCTGCGCGGCAAGGCCATCTACGGCGAGCAGATCCAGGCGCTGTATCAGCGCATCGTCGACGAGCGTTTCGAGTCGGGCGCGGGCACCTATGCCGACTACGATATCGCCGATGAATACATCGCGCGCATCGTGGGCGACGTGAAGCTGGCGCGCCCGATGAAGATCGTCGTGGACACCGGCAATGGCGTGGCGGGTGCGCTCGCGCCGCGTCTGTTCAAGGCGCTCGGCTGCGAACTGGTCGAGCTCTTCACCGAAGTCGATGGCACCTTCCCGAACCACCATCCGGATCCGGCTCACCCTGAGAATCTCCAGGACGTGATCCGCGCGCTCAAGGAAACCGATGCCGAAGTGGGCTTCGCGTTCGACGGCGACGGCGACCGCCTCGGCGTGGTGACGAAGGACGGCGAGATCATCTACCCGGATCGCCAGCTCATGCTGTTCGCGGAGGAAGTGCTTTCGCGCAATCCGGGCAAGCAGATCATTTACGACGTGAAGTGCACGCGCAATCTCGCGAAGTGGGTGAAGGAGAAGGGCGGCGAGCCGCTCATGTGGAAGACGGGCCACTCGCTCGTGAAGGCGAAGCTGCGCGAGACCGGCGCGCCGCTGGCGGGCGAAATGAGCGGCCACGTGTTCTTCAAGGACCGCTGGTACGGTTTCGACGACGGCCTGTACACGGGCGCGCGCCTGCTCGAGATCCTGACGCGCGTGGCCGACCCGAGCAAGCTGCTCAACGGCCTGCCGAATTCGCACTCCACGCCGGAACTGCAGCTCAAGCTCGAAGAGGGCGAGAACTTCGCGCTGATCGCGAAGCTCCAGCAGAACGCGAAGTTCACGGGCGCCGACGACGTCATCACGATCGACGGCCTGCGCGTGGAGTATCCGGACGGCTTCGGTCTCGCACGTTCGTCGAACACGACGCCGGTCGTGGTCATGCGTTTCGAGGCCGATAACGATGCAGCGCTTGCGCGCATTCAGGCTGACTTCAAGCGTGTGATTCTGGCCGAGAAGCCGGATGCGAAGCTGCCGTTTTGAGGCTTCAGTGTGCGTTTGATGCAGTCCTGAAGCTGTATTAGAAGTAGGGCTTAACGTGGCGCCGCGCGGTTTTACCGCCCGGCGCCGCACTTTTTCTGAGCCTGGCTCCTCATGGGCCTCCTGCGACGACCCCTAAATAACCCGCCTGGTGGACGGCTGATCGTTTGACTTGCTATACGGGTGTTCGCTGGCACACACCTCGTTTCGCTTTCCCCATACACAATCTCCGAACAGGTGAATCGCCACACATAACATACCGATCGGGGGCCTCTTGAAAGCCATTGTTAGCCGGGAGGTCCAGCAATCTGCTTTTTTCACGCGAGAAAGAATCGCGGTGTACAGCAGCGCGTTACTGGTCGGGCAACTCGTTGTGATCGGGGTCTGGGTTGTATCGTGCTGGCTATTGCATATTCGCAACGTGCCGCCTCCCGGTCTCGACTTCCGCGTGTTCTGGAGCGCTTCCTTTATTTCCATACATCAAGGGGCCATTGCTGCATTCAATCCAGATCTCCTGCAGACAGTCGAAAACACGTTGCTTCAGGGCACCGGAATGGAAAGCCCGTGTGCACTCTGGGTTTATCCCCCTCCGTTTCAGCTGCTCATCTTTCCGCTCGCGATACTTCCTTACCCTGCGGCGTATGCGTTGTTCTGCTGCGCCAGCATCGCGTGCTGTCTGTTAGCGTGCGCCCCAATGATGAAATCCAGGCCGCTGCCAGGGGCGACCGTCATCGCATTTCCCGGCATTTGGGTCGCCACTATTCATGGTCAGAATTCATTGATCACACTCGCGCTTGCCGCGGGCGCACTGGGATTACTCGAGAAACGGCCGATTGCAGCCGGCGTGTGTGCTGGACTTCTCGTCATCAAGCCGCAGCTCGCGCCCATATTTCCTCTGCTTTTCCTGTTGGGCCGGAACTTCAAGGCTTTTTTTGCAGCCGCAGTGACGGCAGCGGTGCTTTGCCTCGTGAGTGGAATGGTTTTCGGCATGCCTCTCTGGCTTCGCTTCTTCGAGATGGCCTCATGGTTCAACTCAGCAGTTCAAAATAACTATGCCAGCTTGTGGGACGCCATGCCTACCGTCTTCGCGATCGCGCGACACTCGGGGGCCAGTATCGGTGTCGCGTACGCGCTTCATGCTTTTGTTGCCTTGGGATCGTTGCTGTTCACGATCACGATATGGCTGCGCAAGCCGCACTCGTCGCTGGCCAAGGCAGCAGCCGTTACGTCCGCATTGTTGATACCGATTTATTTGTTGTACTACGATCTGGCTTGGCTTCTGTTGCCAATTCTTTACCTAGCCGAAGATCTTCGGAAATCGCCTCGGCCCGCGCGCGTGGAATATGTCGTTTCAGCGCTCGCCTGGCTCGCTCCTCTCGCGTCACTGATTACGTGGTTTATGCCTTTCAAGAGCCGGTGGGCAGTGGTCTTGCTGATCGGCTTGATGGTGATCATCGCCCATCGTTTCCTTCAAGAAACCCGCGTGCGGGCCCATGGCCGTGCCTGCATTACCCACACCGGGTCGTGATACAGAGTTGCTGCACTGCAAGCGATTAATGGCTTGCCATGTATGAGGAAGCCGCGTGACGGGAGGGCAAGTTGCATACAACGAACCGAAGCCTCGAAGGCCTGCGCGGTACGGCGGCGCTCCTTGTCGTGTTTTTTCACATGAAGATACTGTCCGCGTACTCTGGAGTCGTTCAGAACGGATATCTCTCCGTGGACCTCTTCTTCGTTCTAAGCGGGTATGTGATCTGTTCTGCTTACGCATCTCGCCTGACGAACAGCCGCGAGGTCTTCCGCTTCGTGGTTCGTCGCATTGGACGGCTTTGGCCGCTGCACGCCCTCTCATCCGTGCTTTTCTATGGCCTGCTTTCCTTGCACGCAGTCATGTCGCATCAACCAGTCGTGGTACCTACGCCAGCGGAATTCGTTTCGCTGCTCACGATGACAAACGGGTTCAATCTCTTTGACCACAACATCGGGAACAGTGTCAGCTGGAGCGCAGGGGACGAGATTTACGTCTACGTCGTCTTCGCGGTGACATGCATGGCACTGCGCGTGCGGGTGTCCGTGCTGTTTGCTGCCTTCGCGATTTTAGGAGCCCTGATAGCCTTTCGGATCAACGCCGAATATTGCTTTACGCATGGCGCTTGCTACGACATGACCTACTCTTTCGGCTGGGCCCGCTGCCTGGCTGGCTTTTTCATTGGCGCACTGGTGGCTCGGCATGGCGACGCCCTACATTTCCTGACGTCGAAAAAATGCCAGGTGATCGCCGCGATTAGTGCGCTGGTGCTGCTTCAGATTGCAGCCGTTGTACCGCCATTGGCGTTCGGGGCGCCGATTATCTTCGGCCTGCTCGTCGCCTCGTTAGCGCGAGACAGTGGGCCCGTAGCCAGCCTGCTGCGCACGCGAGCGCTGCAATACCTTGGAGAGGTATCTTATGCACTGTATCTAAGCCATGCCGTCTTTCTGGTCTACTTTGTGAACCTGGTAGACGTTCCGGGGCGCCATGTGGCATGGCAGGCAGGCTGTTGCGCAGGCTTCTTATTTGCCTCCTTTGCGCTCGCACATTTCTTGCATCGATACATTGAGGTTCCGCTACGGGAGCAGATCTACGCTTTTGCGGAAAGAATGCCTGTCATCAGGGGCCGAAACGAGACCGGGTTGACAGCGAACGACTGACTAATCTCCTTCTTCCAAGCATAGTTTCACCGCCCGATCGGCGGTTGGTCATTCAACTGCGATTCGGGTGTTCGCTGTCACACATTCTGTTTCCGGGAAAAGCCCCAGAATTTACGTCTGAGGAATCCGCCCGCAGCGGGAGACCAACTTGCATAGAACGAATCGAAGCCTCGAAGGCCTGCGCGGGGCAGCAGCGTTGCTCGTCGTGCTCTTTCATCTGGGCCAGGTGTCACACGTCCCCGGTGTCATTCGAAACGGCTATCTCGCGGTTGATCTTTTTTTCGTGCTAAGCGGATTCGTCATCTGTTCAGCATATGGGGAGCGCCTGGAAACGGGGCATGACGTGTGGCGCTTCGTCGTGCGCCGCTTCGGACGGCTGTGGCCGTTGCATATCTCTACCGCAGTCCTCTTTTATGTGATCGGCGGATTGCCGCTGATCCTCACCCGCAGCGGCGTATTCGCACCAACGGGCGCGGAAGCTCTGTCAATTGTCACAATGACTCAGGGTCTGAGTATCGTCATCCACTCGTTCGGCAACCCGAACGCATGGAGTACCAGCGACGAGTTTTACGTCTACCTCCTGTTCGCGGCCATCAGCCTGGGTGCACGCCGCCACGTGCAGATTGCTTTCGCAATTGCTTTTGCAGCTGTCGGCCTTGCCATTGCCATATATGTCGACGCCGGGACATGCATATCTAACCGCCATTGCATGGATCTGGCTTCTAACTTCGGATGGGCGCGATGCATTTGCGGTTTCTTTATCGGCGTATTGATTGCTTTTTCACGGGAGCGCCTCCGGTCGCTAGGTACACCGAGGATTCAGGTAGCAGCGGCAATCTGCGTTCCTGCGCTCATGAAGGGCGCATACGCAATTCCGTTGTTGGCTTTTGCGGCACCTCTTGTGTTCGGCACGCTCATCGCGGCTCTCATTTCCGATGACGGACCACTAGCGACTCTCCTCCAGGCACGCCCCATGCAATATCTCGGCAGGACTTCCTACGCCATGTATCTCAGTCATGCCGTATTCGTTATGCCGCTCGCGGAATGGCTTTTGCATGGCAATTATAGAATTGGGTATCAGCTTACTGGTGCGGTGGCGTTCCTGTTCGCGTCTCTAACACTGACCCACTTTATGCACAAGTACGTAGAAATCCCGTTTCGTGACCGGATTTATGCATGGGTGGACTCGCGTACTCGTGAGAACGCGGCGCCGCTTTTGCGTGAGTGCTCCGACGACTATGGGCGTCGTGTCGAAAATTGATTGGATGATCATGATCTGGCCGCCGCCGTGGCCCAAGGGCGGCACGTCGGCATCTGCGCATCGGACCTCTCGATAACCCGCTGGGTGCACCGACTGAGAGGCGGCTCTGGCGATCGCGCCGCATCTGCGTCGCTATCTCCTGGTGTTGGGTTCCGATATCGACATAAATTCGGACACGTTTGCAAACGTACGTCAGTAAGGACGGCACGTGGATGGCGAACCCGCACGTGGCTGATTTGCCTGCGGTGTGTGGGTTCGCGAACGATCCTGCAGCTATTCCAGCTGCCGCGCGGCTAGCGAATCCCTCATACTTGAAGATACAAGCTATCGCGAGGCACGACCGGCACGAGGCGCGCCACCTGACAAAAGGGTGGGGCGCCATGACCTGCCGGCCCAAGCGTCGCGCATTTCAAGGAGCGACGGGGGATGCCGCGGATCATCAGGTTTGGAATCGCTGGGGTCATTGCGACCGGCGTTCACGTCTCGGTCGCCTGGTCGGTGTTCAACTGGCTAGTTCGCGACTCCACTGTCGCCAATGTTGTGGCATTCGTTGTCGCCAACATCGTCTCGTTTCTGCTTCAGACGCTGTGGAGCTTTTCCTCGCGTCCGACTATCGCGCGCTTCATGCGCTTTGCCACGGTCTCGATCGCGGGTTTTTTGGCCGCTGCACTGATTCCCTTGCTGTGCGGTCGGCAGACGATCTGGCTGCCGACCTTCGCTGTCATCATCTGCATTCCTGCGCTGTCTTATGTGTTGCATGCGCGATGGACCTATCAGGCGGCCTGACCATGCACGACGATTTCGTTCAATCTCGCTCCCGGCTGCTGCATCGAGCGCCCCGCTGGCTCGACGCGCAACGTATCCGCGCCTACGCGGCGTTCGTGCTACTGGTCAATATCGGTTACTTTTCCCTGAGGATATGGCTTGGGGCGATCGACCCGGTGCCCAACGTCAGTCCGCCCGGTTGGGATTTCGCCGTATTCTGGAGCGCGTCCTGGCTCGCGTTGCACGGTCCAGCCGTCAATGCGTTCGACACCGCCCTGATCGAGCCGATCGCCTTGCCGCTTCAAAACATGCTGCCGTCGGCATTCGTCACCCCGTGGACCTATCCGCCGACGTTCCTTCTCGTCATGCTTCCGGCAGCGTTGTTGCCATTCCAGGTGTCGTGCGTCGCCTATCTCCTGGCCGGGACTGCCTTCGCGTTCAAGGCGTGTGCACGCATTTTGCCGCCGGTGCGGGACCTGTCCTGGTGGCTGCCGGTCGTCGCGTTTCCCGCGATCTGGGTGACGGTAGGCGCCGGGCAGAACTCGTTTTTGACGTTTGCACTGATGGGACTCGGCCTCGTCTGTCTCGAGAGGCGGCCATGGCTCGCAGGAATTTTATTCGGTCTGCTCGCTATCAAGCCGCAACTCGGACTCATGATCCCCGTTGCGCTGGTGTTCGGCAGGAATTGGCGCGCGTTCATATCGGCGGCGCTGAGCGTAGGCGTGTTTTGCGCGCTCTCGGGGTTTGTGCTTGGGTTCGGCACGTTCGCTCGATTCGCCGAGGCGCTCCCCGCGTTTAGCCAGTTCGTCGTTCAGTATTCGGATCGCTGGCCGCGCGGGATTTTGACGGTGTTCGGCACGGCACGTCATTTTGGCGTGGCGGTGCCGACCGCATATCTGCTTCACGCGATCATGGCTGCACTGGCCGCGAGTGCCGTTGCCTGGCTTTGGGCCACGCGCGCGAGTTTCGAGTTGCGCGCGTCGGCGCTCGTACTCGCTACGCTGCTGGTTCCGACCTATCTGATGCCCTACGACTTGCTATTGTTGGGCTTACCGATTTTGTGGCTGGTGCGAGACGGCACCCGCAACGGTTGGATTCGGGGCGACGCCGTCGCGATGGTGAGTGCGTGGCTGTCACCGGTCGTCTCTTATACGCCCGGAGGTTGGGCGGCCGGCGCTTATGTGCCGTTCATCGTTTTTGCACTGCTGCTGGTAGTGATGCGGCGCTATGTGGTCCAACGAGCCGTAAGCGCTAATACGTGTGCCTGCATGGTTGAGGCCGAAGAGCATAGCAGCACGGTCAGTCGGCTTTGACTTCGCAGCCACATTATCCGGTTGATTTATCAGAATGACGGCAGCGATCTTCGGCGCCATCTCGCGATAGCGTGGCCGTGGCCCGGTCAATACCGGCGTCAGACCATGCGTAGATACGATCGCGGCAAGGGACTTCGATATATCGGTGCAGGAGATGGGCAAGGGCAAATGAGGCGGAGAGAAGTACAGCAATAGCAATCAATTGAAATCCACCAGCGTACTTGCTTTGGTTTAGCCAAGGGGTGAACGGAAGGACAATTACGCCATGACCTAAATACAAGGCGTAGGAAATTCTCCCGAGATACTGCATGGGGCGAGTCTGGAGGATGGTTGCCAGCGGCCCGCGGTCGCTAATGAGCGACGCGATAAGTGCAGCGAACACGAGAGGAGCCGCGAAGGCTGCGAGAGGAAATTCAGACGTGCTAGCGAGGAACACAAGGCTGCCAATTGCCAAAGCGATCTGGACGGCTGGTGTGTCAAACCACCGGAGATGGGTTCGCGAGCGAGCAAGCAGCGCGCCGACAAAGAATCCTGCAATGCATCGTGCCCAGCCGAAGGAGGAATGCAGATCCATGCAGTGCTGGATCGAAACGCAAGTTCCTGCGTCGACGTAAAGGACAATCGCAAATCCTGTGGCAGCAGCTATAGCGAAAGTGATTCGACGCCAGCGTCGCATGCCCAAACAGATTACCGCAAAGAGCAGATACACGTAGAACTCATCGCCGGTGCTCCAGGCAACCAGATTGCCAATGTCGTGATTGGGAAAAGCCAGTCCCTGGGTCATGGTCACGATCGCCATCGATTCGCCGCCTGTTGGCATATGGGGTGGCCTGCCACAGAGCGCGAAAATCATGCCTAAAAATGCGCAAGCGAGAATGGCAGAAACAAAATGTAGCGGCCACAATCGTCCGCTGCGACGGACGACGAAGCGCCATACGTCATGCCCTGTTTTCAGCCGGTCTGCATAGGCAGAGCAAATCACAAACCCGCTCAGTACAAAGAAGAGGTCAACCGCGAGATAACCGCTGCGGGTGATTGCTGAGAAGGGCGATAAACGGCCGATGTGGAAGAATACGACGAGCAGTGCAGCGGCGCCCCGCAGGCCTTCGAGGCCCCGATTTGTAGTTTTCAAGCCGGCCTCCGCTTTTTTTACTGTGGGAGCTTTCAAGGATGCGCGCTGTATGCCTTGCGTGGCCGCACAAGGCGTGCATAAGAATAGGCCGTTGCCGGGATTCCGATCAGTGTGACCTGCAAAATAAACCATGCCGCGCTGCACAGCGCAATAGCGCTCGCGCGTCAGCACATTTTCCGTCCTGCCGCATCAGCCGCACGGTTGACCTCGGATACGACACGCCTCGCCTTCCGCCCCCGTCGATAGCGACCCACGATCGACGCATAGTCACCGGCCAGCTGCCCGGACCTGCGACGCACTGGGCCCGCGAACCAATTCCAGCGTCGCGCCCCTGGTATGGGCTTCCGCACGTTCGACCGGCAAGGTGCTGATCTTGCTACGCGACTCATAGCGCCGGCGCACGAGGTAGATGGGCCGCTCTTTCGACTCGTCGTAAATGCGCCCGATGTATTCGCCAATGACACCGATGCCGGTCAACTGAATGCCGCTCATGAACAGCACGACGGAGATCAGGGAAGCGTAACCGGGGACCGGATTGCCGAACAGCAACGTGCGAGCGACCATAAAACCGCCGTAGCAAAACGCCAGTGCTGCTATCGCGCAGCCAATATACGTCCAGCTGCGCAAAGGCACGGTGCTAAAGCTCGTAATCCCTTCCAGGGCGAAATTCCACAGGCGCCATCCCGAGAACTTGGTTTTGCCTGCAGTGCGTGGCGTGCGTTCATAGTCGATGGTCACCGAATTGAACCCGACCCACGCAAACAGACCCTTCATGAACCGATGACGCTCCGGAAGGCTGCGCAGTGCATTCACCACCTGACGATCCATCAGCCTGAAGTCTCCAACGTTCTCGGGAATCTTGAGTTCCGAGAGTGCGTTGTGAACGCGATAGAACAACGCGGCGGTCGTGCGCTTCAGGAAAGAATCGCAGGCGCGGCTCGCGCGTCGGGCGAGCACGACTTCGGCGCCTTCGCGCCAACGCTCGATCATCTGGGGGATCAACGAAGGCGGATCCTGCAAGTCCGCATCGATGACGATAACCGCATCGCCAGCTGCTTCGTCGAGACCTGCCGTGAGCGCCGCCTCCTTGCCGAAATTGCGCGAGAGATCGATTACCCGCACACGCCTGTCGCGCTGGCTCACGCGGATCAGTCTTTCAAGCGTGGCATCGCGGCTGCCGTCGTTCACGCAGACAATCTCGAAGCGGATCGATTCGACCGATTCCATCGTCGCTATGATTTGCGTGAAAAAAGCCTCGACACCGTCTTCCTCGTTGTAGAACGGGGCAACGATGGAGACGAGAGGGTTCGAGAACGCGGATCTGGCGCGGCGCGTTTCCTCTGCGATAGGCCTGTTCATGACGTTTACTCCCTTGTTACAACGAGGTCGCGGTAATGGCGATGGCCCGCGCGCTGCGCTCGCGCGCAATCTGCGCGACCAGCATCCAGAGCGTGGCAATCGAGATGAGTGGGGTGAACGGGACGTGTAGATTCGACACGAGCGTGAGTCCCGCGATGGGCGCGAGCCAGAGTACGGCCAGCCATTCACGCTGTCCACGCTGGAAACCGTGTTCTTTCGCGTGAGCGATAATCCATGCGATGAGGATTCCATACCATGCGAGATCGTAATCGTAGAGGTACGGGCTCACCATCAAGCTGGCGCAAACGAGCACGGCGGCGCGCAGACCGAAGGCGCTTGGGCGGCCCCATGCATAGCAGACGGCCGAGGCGGCGCATACGACGGACAGGGTTTGCGCGGCGGCTGCGAGGGCAGTGGGCGCATGGAGCAGCTTGAACGCTGCGAACAACGTGGGTACTCGAAACAGCAGTGCCCGTCCGGTTTCGACGTAGCTGTTGGCGAGCGCCACGTTGTGAAGGAATGCAACGAACGTTTCACTGCCGAACGCCAGTACCGCGAGCGCCATCGAAATCGCCACGCCTGCGGCCATCGCGCCCAGTGCGCGCCATGAGCGTGAAGCGAGCAGCGCAAGCGGAATCAGCACGGCAAGCTGCGGCTTCATGGCAACGAGTGCAAAGCACAGCCCGGCGAGTATCGGACGGCGGCGCAGCAGAACCAGACCGAGCCCCACCAGCGATGCCGTAAGCAATCCGTTTTGGCCGGACGTCAGCACGAGCGCGGAACCCGGGAAGGCGATCGCGATGAGCGCGGTGCGCGGGTGGGGCACGATTGTCGTGGTTACCTTGACGAACAGCGCGAGCGTGCCGAACAGGAAGATGGGTGCCGCAAGCGTGAACGGCAGCAGCGCCAGGGGATAGACGAACAGCAGAAATGTTGGCGGGTAGAGCCAGGGGAGGACGCCGACGGGGCGGCCGGCCACATGCTCCTCGATGGGCGTCAGGATGCTGAGGTTATAGGCATCCGCCGCATGTCCCTGCAGGGCAAGATGCGAGGCGCTCCAGAACGGCAAGGAGTCCACGGCGAGCACGCTCATCTGTGGATCCTTCAGCCACACCAGGTGATACAGGTAAGCCAGCGCAACCCCAACGTAGTAGATGAGTGCGGCAAGCGGATAGATCCACAGGCGTTGTCCGCTCAACCAGTGCGAGCGGTGCGTTCCGCTATCGGGAGACTGAACGGGCGCCATCTTGGCGGTGCCGGTCAGTTCACGAAGAGTCGTCTGGTTCATTGAGTGGCCTCTCGTGTAATGGAATGGGTGCGTTCGATGCGCGCGCGGCGCAGCACCACGAGCAGCATGAGCAACAGAATGACCGGGCCGACTTGCGGCAGCCTGAGAACCTGATTGAAGAACTCGTACGCGGGCAGGAGCCAGGCGAGAAGCAGCACGGGCTGTTCGCCGGCCAGCCATCCACGACGCAATCCTGTTGCGAGCAGACCGGCGCACGCCAGTCCGAGCCACGTCAGTTCGTAGTGCCAGACGTAGGGATTGACAATCAGCGTGGCAGTCGCGAGCGCAGCCGCGCGCATGGCGGTGTCGCCCGTCGTGCGCCAGACTTTCCATGCGCTGCAGACGGCGATGACGGCAACGACTGCTTGCGCGAGTCTCGCCACGATCAGCGAAGCGTCCATGAGCCGGAGCGAAGCGAACACGGACGGAGAAGCGAGCCAGAAACGGACGTCGTGCTCGAGAAGGAACTCGCGTGCCATTCCGACGTTTCCGGCGAAGAGCCGAAGCGAAGCCGGCCCGCAAAGTATCACGCTTGCAAGAGCAAGGAGCACGGCCGTCACGGCGGCGTATCCAAACACCTTCCACGCCCGTGCCGCGACCAGAACGAGTGGGAACAAGATGCCCAGTTGCGGCTTGATAGCTAGCAGTCCGATGCAAATTCCGGCGACCACGGGGCGCCGGTCGATCGACGCGATGGCAAACGCGGCGAGCGCTGCCGTAATCAAACCGTTCTGTCCGAAGATGGCGCACACCAATACGCAGGGCATGGCGAGCACGATGTAGCGGGCCGTTGCGATGCCGAGCGCGCCCTGTGCGAGCCCGGAAACGCGAACGGTTGCGCAGACATAAGCCGAAGCGCTCGCGGCAAGGAATGCAACGTACGCAAGCGGAAGCGGCAACAGCGCGAGCGGCGTGACGAATAGCAGAAACGTGGGGGGGTAAAGCCAGGGGATAAACGCGCTCTTGGGCAGGCCGCCCGTTGCTGCGACCACGATCCGGGAGAACGCCGAGTAGTCGAAGACCGCGGCGGCCTGGCCGTGCAGGACCGCGTGGCTGGCCGACCAGAACACGCGCAGATCTGAGCCTGGACTCCATCCGCCTGTGTCGGAAAAGCCGCGGGTCACCACCGCCCATAGGACCACGAAGCCTACGCCTATGACAAGGATGGCGGTGCTGTAAGCGATGAGTCGCTCCCGCGAAAGCCAGGAGCACGCTATCGAGTGCGAACGTGTGGCATTCCACTCTAGTGGTCGCATTTTTTTCAGCCCCCGCTGAATTTTTCGGATTGGCGGCACCGCCGCCGTTTTTTTTGCCCCGTACACGCCAGTGGTGCGATGGATGGCAGTCCTGGCGTGTTGCGGGATTATGGTGAGCAGGGCGTTTTCTGGGCAACACGGAGTGCGTCGCCAGCGTTCGGGAGCGAACACTGGCGTGGGAGCGGATCGAACGCGATGAAAGCGCGTGTCATTTATTTCGATCTGCTGGCCGAAGTTGCAGGTGCGCGAGACCGGGTGCGAACGCGGAGATGAGGGGGCGCGGGGCGCGTTCGTTAAGCGAGGTGCCGCACATGTCGAAGGTCAAAGTTACCGAAATTGAGCGCCGGCGTACGCGTCATTGTTGCGGGTGTGTCCGAGCGCACAAAGGGATCGATTTGGCTCGCGTAGAACTGCGCCTGAGGCTACGGCGCTGAGCCAGTGACGTAGTCCCACCTGCCCTCAAAACCACATGGAACGGGGGTTTACCATGTTCACATCCATTCGGAGATCAAAATGAACAAGATCATCGCTCAGGCAAAGAACTTTGTTCGCGACGAAAACGGCATTACCGCTCTCGAGTACGGCATCCTGGCAGGCCTGATCACCGTCCTGCTGATCGCCAGCATCGCAACGATCGGCTCGGTGCTCAAGAACGTGTTCTCCGACATCGCCTCGGCCGTCTAGCGGACGCGTTTGCGAGTGTGTTTGCAACGCGCGCCACACTCGCCCACTTTCACAACAAACAAACGTTGAAGCTGGAACTGCTCGAGACCGCATTCGGAAACGTCTGGAAGCCGGGCGTCCTTCGAGCAGCGTCGTGTGCCATGGGGAGGGTCCGCGACGTGAAGCATTTCCGAATGCGGTTTTGCAATCAAGAGCAGGGGCGGGAAATGGTTTCAGGCGTGGTCGATCGCACAAAGCTATTAATTTGAGTCGCGTAAAACTGCACCCGAGACTAGTCCGCGAGGTCGAGTGACGTAGTCCCACCACCCTCAAAACCACATGGAACGGGGGTTAACGATGTACACATCCATTTGGAGATCAAAAATGCAAAACATCATCGCTCAGGCAAAGAACTTTGTTCGTGACGAAGACGGCATTACGGCTCTCGAGTACGGCATCCTGGCAGGTCTGATCACCATCTTGCTGATCGCCAGCATCGCAACGATTGGCTCGGTGCTCAAGAACGTTTTCTCCGACGTTGCCGTAGCGGTCTAACCGATGCATGGGCGAGTGGGTTTGCTGCGCGCGACACACTCGCCCAGTTTCACCAGAAGCGGACCTTTGTAACTGGAAATACTCGAGACCGGATTCGGAAACGCCTGATGACCAGGCGTCCCTGGAACAGCGTCGTGTGCCGTGAGACAGGGCCCGCGCCACAAAGCTTTCCGAATAGGGTTTTGCAGTTGAAGGGCAGTCTCAGGAAATGACTTCAGGTGTTGCCGATCGCACAAAGCTATTGGTTTCAAACGGGTACAAAGTGCGAACGCGATTACTGAGCTGCCCACAGTGATGTAGTCCGACCAGCCCTCAAACCCACAGGGAACTGGGCTCAGCAGTTCACTTTCAAGGAGATCGAAATGCAAAGGATCATCGCTCTGGCAAAGGGCTTCGTTCGCGACGAAGAGGGTATTACGGCTCTGGAGTACGGCATTCTGGCGGGGCTGATCACGGTCCTGCTGATCGCCAGCATCGCGACCATCGGTTCGGTGCTCCAGAACGTGTTTTCCGACATTGCCGCTGCGGTCTAAAAAAATCTGGGTCGGGGGAGCGGACAAATGGATTTCACAATACTTTCGGTTTCCTTGCCGCCGCAACCCGTTCCGCTGTGCGTGATCGCCCTCGTGATACTCGCTGCCAGCACGGACATCGTCAGCCGCCGGATTCCGAACCTGCTGATCATGCTGGGGCTCGTGTCGGCGCTCGCGGTCCAGATCGCGCTGCGCGGAGCGCTCTCGGGCAGCGCGATCTGGCTGAGCGGCGCGGCGACCGGGTTCGCGCTTTTGCTGCCGTTCTACCTGCTCCGGGGCATGGCTGCCGGCGACGTCAAGTTGCTGATGATGCTCGGCGCCTGGCTCGGGGCGGCTGCAACAGTCGATATCGCAGTGAACACCTTCATTATCGGTGGAGTGTGGTCACTAGGTGTCGCCTTGATGCGAGGGCGGTTGGTCCGGCTGATCGGAAACGTCGCGGCGTTGCTCGCGGGGTCCGGCCGGTTCATGCGCGCACCGGGTTTGTCGCCTGGTGTGCAGGTGGCGCGGGAGTCGGTTGGGTCGATTCCGTATGGTGTGGCGATCGGCGCGGGAACTGTAGCGGCGTTGTTTGCCATGGTGCACTAAAGCGCTGGCCGCAGCGCAGTGTCTGGCGGTAACGTGCCCCGGCGGCGACTTTACGGGGTTCGAAAGAGATCGAATTTTCTCGACAGTATATGGGGGTTGACATGAAAAACGGCCGCGCGCTTGCCATGCTCGCGATTGCCCTGCTGGCCGGTTTGGCCGCAGTGGTCTTCGCTTCCAAATGGTTGCTTCAGACGTCCTCGGGGGCCACGGTACCCGTTGCCGTCGCATCCGACGACATCAATCTCGGTCAGCCAATCAATGAAACGATGATCCGAACGGTCAACTGGCCAAAGGACAGCCTCCCACCCGGAACATTCAGTGCACCGAAGGACCTTGACGGTCGAGTCGTGCGCGCGAGCCTCACGCGTGGTGAACCGGTGCTCGATTCGAAGCTGGCGCCCGTGGGCACGAAAGGCGGTTTGTCCGCTGTGATTGGCGAGGGGCGTCGAGCGATTACGGTGCGCGTGAACGACGTGGTGGGCGTGGCCGGCTTTGCGTTGCCGGGTAACTACGTCGACGTGATCGTCAACACCCAGGAGCCGCAGAAGAAGACTGACGCGCAAGATCAGAGCATCTCGAAGATCGTGCTCGAAAAGATCCTGGTGCTCGCCGTCGCGCAGCAGGTCAACCGCGACGACACCGCGCCGAAGGTCGTGAACGCCGTGACCCTCGAGGTGACGCCTGAGCAGGCAGAGAAACTCGATCTGGCGCGAAGCGTGGGGACGCTCTCACTCGTCCTGCGCAACCAGGTGGACGACAAAAAGCTCGTCACGGACGGTGTGACCAAGCAGACGCTGCTGGGCCAGGCTGTGCCGCTGCCGGCGCCGGTGCCCGAGCCGGCCCATCCGGTGCGGGTGAAGTACGTGGCCCATGCGCAGGTCAAGCGTGATTGCGTCGGCGTTCTGTCGGGCGTCACGGGTAGTCAGGAGTGTTTCTGAAGCATCGCAGGGCGGCCGTCCAAGCCCGGAGTTGACCACCCGGGACAGGTTGCGATAGCGGCGAAGCCGCTACTAGAACGCTGGTAAAACACGGGGTATAACGATATGGATACCAAAGTAAAGGTGGGGTCCACGGGGGCCTGCAAGGACATCGGTACGTGGCGCGTTGCGACGCTGGCCTGGGTGTGCGCGGGGTTGGTGAACGCGACGCCTGGCTGGGCGCAGGAGCAGGCCGGGAACGGGGCGCAGGAGAAGTCCGCTTCGACTGCCCAGGTTCCGATGGGCAAGGGCGGCCCCGTGCAGATGACCATCAGCATGGGACCTGCACAGGGCGCCAACGGCGCGCCCAAAGCCGTGGCGGGACCGCTGCGCGGACCGAGTTGCGTCGGGGCCATTCGTGGCGAGAGCAATGTGGTCGTGCCGCTTGGCAAGTCGACGCTTGTGCCGATCGACGAGCCGGTGCGAAATCGCACGATCGGCAATCCGGAGATCGCGCAGGCGACCATGGTTTCGCCGCAGACGCTCTACGTGGTTGGCCAGTCGGTCGGGACCACCAACATGATCATCCAGGGCAAGAGCGGTGCGTGCCAGGTGATCGACGTGATCGTCAGCGCCGACTCGGGCGGCCTCCAGACCGCGCTCGCGCAACTCATGCCGCAAGAGCGCGATATCCGGGTTTCCACGGCTGCCGACAACATCGTGCTCGCCGGTCATGCGTCTAGCGCACAGGCGGCGCAGCAAGCGGTGGAAATCGCCAAGGTGTTCGGCGTGAGCGGCGGCAACGGATCGAAGTCGGGCGGCGTGATCAACATGCTGAGCGTCGACGCGCCGCAGCAGGTCATGCTCGAAGTGAAGGTCGCCGAAGTCGACAAGACCCTGATCGATCAGCTCGGTTCGGCAATCAATATCCAGGGCGGCTTCGGGTCGTGGACGGGCGCGCTCGTGAGCAATCTCCTCGCGGGCGTCTCGAGCGCATTCCTGGCGTCCAAGGCGAACAACAGGCCGTTCAACCTCGCCGTGGATGCGCAGAAGACCGACAACCTCGTGAAGATCCTCGCGGAGCCGAACCTCGTCACCATCAGCGGTCAGGAAGCTACTTTCCTCGCCGGCGGCAAGATCTTCATCCCCGTGCCGCAAAGCGGCGGCGGCAATACCGCCACGGCGATCACCCTGCAGCAAGAGGAGTTCGGCGTGGGGCTCAAGTTTACGCCGACCGTGCTTGGTAACGGCCGCATCAATCTGAAGGTGGCGCCGGAAGTCTCGGAGCTGTCGCCCACGGGCGTCACGTTGAGCGCCTCGAACGTGAGCGGCGTAAGCATCCTGCCGCTCATCACGACGCGGCGCGCTTCCACCACGGTCCAGATGGCCGATGGCGAGTCGTTCGCGATCGGCGGGCTGATCAACAACAACATTACGGGCTCGCTCAAGGCAGTGCCAGGCCTCGGTGAAATTCCGGTGCTGGGCGCGCTGATGCGCAGCACCTCGTTCCAGCACGACCGCTCGGAGCTGATCTTCATCATTACGCCGCACCTCGTGAAGCCCGTGAAGAGTATCGCGCAACTTCAGATGCCTACCGACAGCTTCTCGGAGCCCCTCGAGGCCGACGTGTACGCAACGGGCAACATGGAAGGCCGCGCCAAGCGCAACGAGGGACGCTTTGCACCAGCGGCACCCGCACCGGTAGCACCCGCGGGCCCACAGGCCACGCCGGCAACGCCCGCCGCACCTGCGTCGGCGCCGGGTGTGCCCGCAGCGCTGCCCGCACCGCAGGTCTCTTCGCGTCGCGAGGCGCCGGCGTCCTCCGGGCCGGTGCCCGAGGAAACGGTTGCACAGCCGGTCGCTACACAGCAAGTGAGCGTGCAGTCCCTCGCGCCGTCAGCGGGCGATGACAGCGCAGCGCGTGCGCAGCGCATCGAGCACGAAGCCGCCAGCATCGCGTCGAATCCAACCGTCGTTCATTGACCCGGCGATCAGGAGACCAGCATGAAACTCGATACTTTCGCATTCTTTCGCCGGGCTCTGCTGATTGCGCCGCTTGGCGTTGCGCTCGGCGGCTGCATGACCAGCTCGCCCATCTGGGAAGCGCATTTCGGCGAAGCGGTGCACCACTCGACGCAAGCGCAGATCATCGACCCGGACGCGGCCATGCACGTCAGCTCGCAGCCGGGGGTGGACGGCAAGGCCGCCGCAGCGGCGATGGACCGCTACGACAAGTCCTTCACGCAACCGAAGGAGTCCACATCGCCCTACACGATTGGCGTGAGCTCGGGGCAATAAGCCGGGTCACGCACGACAGGCCGGAGAACGAAACCAAACCGGGCATACGATCATGATCGACATACTCATTACTTCCACGGACACCGAGCGGCTCGCGCAGATCATGCGCGTGATCGCGGGATGCGGTCCCTACCGCACGACGCGTACCGTCGGCACGCCGTTCGATCTCGTCGAGCGTGGCGACACGCTCGATGCATTCGATGTCCTGATCGTCGATGCAAGGGGATTGCAGGAGGCGCAGCTGCCTTCCGTGACGGAGCTGTGCCGCCGTCGCGAACGGCTCTTGTGCATGCTGCTGATTCCCGAGGCGTCGCCGGACGCGCTCATTGCGGCGATGCGCGCGGGTTTCCGGGACGTGATCACCGGGCCGCTGGACCCTGTGGCGATAGGCGATGCGCTGCAGCGCGCGATCGGTCAGCGCGCGCAGGGCAGTGCTCGCTCCACGCGCATCGTGTCGTACATGTCGTGCAAGGGCGGCGTGGGGACGAGCTTCATCGCGGCGAACGTGGCGCACATCATCTCGCAGACGCAGAACCAGCGCGTGCTGCTGATCGATCTGAACCAGCTCTACGCGGACGCCGCGTTTCTCGTGACGGAGCAGACGCCGCCCTCGACGCTGCCCCAGTTGTGCGCGGAAGTGGACCGCATGGACGTGGCGTTCTTCGATGCGAGCGTGATACATGCCGGCGAGAACTTCGACATCCTGGCGGGCGCGGGCGACCCGATCAAGGCGGGCGAAATGCGTCAGGACCGGCTCGAATGGGTGCTCGGTGTCGCGATGCCACGTTACGACTGCGTGGTCATCGATCTCGGGCAGACCATCAATCCGCTTTCCATGCTTGCACTGGACCGCAGTGACGAGATTCACATCGTCTTGCAGGCAAGCATGCCGCACCTGCGGGCGGGCCGCCGCCTGCAGGAGATCCTGCAATCGCTCGGCTATGGGCCTGAGCGCATCCGTGTGCTGCTCAACCGCCAGACCAAACACGGCGAGCGCGTGCGCGAGGCCGCCGAAAGCGTGCTTGGCGTCAAGCCGTTCCAGGTCATTCCGGACGACGCGCGTGCCGTATCCGAAGCGGTCAATCAGGGTTTGCCGATTGCCGTGGCGGCGCCCGGCAGCGCGGTGACGCGCAGCCTGCGCACGCTGGCGGCGAGCGTTGCGGCCGCGAATGCCACGGACACGACGCGGCGCGGCAAAAGCGACTCGTTGTTCGCACGCCTGATCGGTCGTCAGGCGCCGGCCAAACTCGGCATGATGTAAAGGAGAAAAAACATGTCTCTTCGCGAGCAAATCTTTGCGCAGCGCTTCGAGCCGACGATCGTCGAACGTGCCGACTCCAGCGTGAGCGCCGGCGCCGGTATCGGCGCTTCAACTGCAACCTCCGCACCTGCCAGGGTGAAAACCGAGGCGTATCAGAAGCTGAAGTACGAAATCCACCAGGCGGTGCTCGAACGCGTCGAGCTCGAGCGTCTTTCGCGCATGCCTCAGGAGCAGATCCGCAGCGAGATCAGCGCGCTCGTCGGTCGCATACTCGAAGATCAGAAGGCGCTCGCGAACGACATCGAGCGCAGGCAGCTCGCCATCGACGTGTATGACGAGATGTTCGGATTCGGTCCGCTCGAGCCGCTGCTGCGCGACCCCACGGTCTCGGACATTCTCGTGAACACGTGGCGCCAGACGTTCGTGGAGCGCCGCGGCAAGCTCGAACTCACCGACGTCAACTTCTACGATGACGCGCACCTCATGAAGGTGATCGAGAAGATCGTCTCGCGGGTGGGACGGCGCATCGACGAGTCGAGCCCGATGGTGGACGCGCGCCTGCCCGACGGCTCGCGCGTGAACGCCATCATTCCACCTTCGGCCGTGGATGGGCCGCTTGTCTCGATCCGGCGGTTCGCGGTCTCGCCGCTGCAGGTCTCGGATCTGATCGAGCTGCAGACGCTCACGCCGCCCATGGCCCAGGTGCTGGAGGGGCTTGCGCGCGCCAAGGTCAACATTCTCGTGTCGGGCGGCACGGGCAGCGGCAAGACGACGCTGCTCAACGTGCTCTCAGGCTTCATTCCGAACGACGAGCGCATTGTCACAATCGAGGATGCGGCCGAACTCCAGCTGCGCCAGGATCACGTGCTGCGGCTCGAAACGCGCCCGCCGAATATCGAGGGGCGCGGCGAGATCACCCAGCGCGCGCTCGTGCGCAACGCGCTGCGTATGCGCCCCGACCGCATCATCCTTGGCGAAGTGCGCGGCGCGGAAGCGCTCGACATGCTCAACGCCATGAACACAGGCCACGAAGGATCGCTTGCGACGATCCACGCCAACACGCCGCGCGACGCGCTCACGCGGCTCGAAAACATGATCAGCCTGGGCGGTCTTTCGTTGCCGCCGCGCACGATGCGTCATCAGATCTCGTCGGCAATTTCGGTGGTCGTGCAGGCCGCGCGCCTCACCGACGGCCGCCGCAAGATCATGAGCATTTCGGAGCTGACCGGCATGGAAGGCGACATCGTCAACATGCAGGAAATCTTCACGTTCAAGCGCACTGGCATGGATTCGAACGGCAACGTGCGCGGCTACTTTTGCGCGACCGGCGTGCGGCCGAAGTTCTGCGAGCGCTTTGCGGCGTTTGGCGTGAACGTGCCGGACCAGATTTTCGAACCGGGCCGCCGTTTCGAAACGGCCTGATGTTCTCGACGTTCTTGCGGGGGAGCGTGGCATGAGCACAACTTTCTTTCTGGCGATCCTGCTGCTCTTCGTGGCGGTAGTGCTCGCAGCCCAAGGCGCGTGGGAATGGTGGAACAGCCGGCATGGCGCCGTCGCGCGCCGTCTCGAAGCGCGCCTCGAGGCCGTGGCCACGGGGGGCACGGGACGCAAGGAGACGATGTCCATCCTGAAGTCGCAGCGGCTCGATGGGTCGACGCTTTTCGGGCGCGCCTTGCTGCTCGTGCCGAAGATCCGCTCGTTCGAGGCATGGGTGCAGCAGTCGGGCGTCTCCTGGACAGCAGCGCGCATCATCGCACTCTGTGCGGTGATGCCGGTTTTCGTGCTCGTCGTGGGACTCTTCGTTCGCGTGCCGTTTGCGGTGCTGGCGGCGGCCGCGGGCGCCTCTGCGCTGCTTCCGTTGCTGTACGTGAGTCGTCGACGCGCGAAGCGACTGCTGCGCTTTCAGAAGCAGTTGCCGGATGCCTGCGACATGCTCGCGCGCGCGCTGCGCTCGGGTCATGCGTTCACGGGGGCCATCGACATGGTCGGCACCGAGTTCGCGGACCCGATGGGTGCGGAGTTCCGCATCACGTTCGACGAAATCAACTATGGCGTCTCGCTCAACGACGCGTTATTGGGGCTTGCCCACCGCGTGCCGGTGGGGGACCTGCGTTACTTCGTCATCGCCGTGCTGATCCAGCGCGAGACCGGCGGCAACCTGGCAGAGCTGCTGGACAGCATTGCGAGCCTTGTGCGCGAGCGCTTCAAGCTGTTCGACAAGGTGCGCGTGCTCGCCGCGGAAGGGGTGCTCTCGGCGCGGGTGCTGTGTCTGCTGCCCGTGTTCACAGCCGGGGCCATTGCGTTCCTCAATCCCGACTTTCTCGAGGTGCTGTGGAAGGACCCGACAGGCGTGATGTTGCTCGAAGGCGTTTCGGTGCTGATGGTGATCGGCACGATATGGGTGCGCCGCATTGTGCGCATTCACGTCTGAAAAAGCCAAGCTTCGCGCCAGCAGAAAATTCGAAAAGGGGGAGCCATGTTAGCGCTCGATACGACGCGGTTGATGTTGCTGGTCTGTCTCTTTGCCGGTGTGTTCGGCCTGAGTTTGGGCGCCATGTATCTCTTCGCGCCCAAAACCATGCGCAGGCGCATCGAACAGGCGGGCGGGGGCGGCACGCCTGCTCCCAGTGCTCAGCCGGACGGTGGAGACGAGCCCTGGTACGAAAAGCTCGTGCACGTCACGGAGCCGCTTTCCAAGCTCTCGGCGCCCAAGGAGGGCTGGGAGGTTTCGGCGTTGCGCGTGCGTTTGATGAACGCGGGCTGGCGCTCGCCGGGCGCCGTGGCGACCTACTTTGGGACCCGCACGGTGCTGGCGCTGCTCTTGCCCACCATGGCGGCCATGTGGATGCTCGGCGGCGGGGGAGCGAGCTCGGTCACGAGCTTCGCGGTGGTGCTCGTGAGCCTGGTGAGCTTCGGCTACTACCTGCCGGCCTTCATTCTCGGACGCGCGGTGGCGCGCCGCAAGCGCATGATTTTCGAGGACTTCCCCGACGCAATCGATCTGTTGACCGTCTGCGTCGAAGCGGGGCTCGGCCTCGATGCTGCGCTGATGCGCGTCGCGGAAGAGATCAAATTGCGCAGCGCGGTGGTCGCGAGCGAGATGGAGCTCACGCTGCTGGAAATGCGCTCGGGGTATGCGAAGGAAAAGGCGCTGCGCAACTTTGCCCTGCGCACGGGTGTGGAAGATGTCGATTCGTTCAGCACGATGCTCATTCAGGCGGAGCGTTTCGGGACGAGCATCGGCGATTCGCTGCGCGTGCTCTCAGACACGCTACGCACGCGCCGTCGCATGCTTGCAGAGGAAAAGGCCGCGAAAATCGCGCTCAAGCTGCTGTTTCCGCTGATGTTCTGCATCTTTCCCGCGCTGCTGGTGGTGCTGATGGGGCCGGCGATGCTGCATATCTACCGGACCATGCTTCCGGCTATGAGCGGCTAACTGGCGGCCGTAACGGACGATGTGGCAGGACCTGGCCCGGTATGGGCGATTTGATCGGGGGACCTATGGAATCAGCAAAGACCGGCGCGCTAAGCCTTCAGTTACGCGCGGGACGAGGAAGAAGGGGGGCGGTGAGCCCCGTGCGTGGGCGCCTGTGGCGCGCGCAGCGCGGGGTGGCCATGGTCGAGTTCGCCGTCGTGCTGCCGGTGCTGCTGATATTGCTGTTCGGCATCGTCGAAATGGGCTTGTTCCTTTACGACAAAGCCGTCGTCACCAACGCCAGCCGGGAGGGCGCGCGCGCCGGAATCGTGCTGAAGAGTCCGAAGGCCACCTCAACCGATGTGCAGAACGTCGTGACGAACTACACCTCGAACTACCTGCTTACGTTCGGCTCGCAAAATACGCCAGTGGTCACTACGTCCGGCACCGGCGGCACGTTCGGTCAACCGCTTACGGTGACCGTCTCCTATCAGTACAGCGGACTGGCTTTGGGACGGATGGTGGCCCCCATCACGGGGCCGATTACGCTGACCGCCACCAGTGTCATGAATAACGAATAAAGGGGACGATCATGCGCACGGGGAGCAAAGGGAAACAGAAAGGGGCAGTGGCCGTCACGGTCGCTGTGTTCATGGTCTTCCTGCTGGGAACCGCGGCGCTCGCCATCGACATCGGTAATCTGATGGTCGCTCGCAACGAGCTCCAGAACGCGGCCGATGCGGCTGCGCTGGCAGGCGCGGGTTGTCTGAAACCGCGCAGTGAGTGCGGCAATACCAGCGCGACCCAGCCGGATTTTACGACGGCGTCGGCTACAGCCTCGACGTTCTCTACGTCGACTTCGACCAACAAGGTCCAGGGTGCCTATGTGCAAGCCAGCACGGTAGCGACTGGATACTGGAACGCCACGGGCACGCCATATGGCCTCGAGGCGCTGCCGTTCACACCGGGCGCGAACGACCTGCC
This sequence comes from Paraburkholderia sacchari, assembly GCF_000785435.2. Lineage (GTDB taxonomy): Bacteria > Pseudomonadota > Gammaproteobacteria > Burkholderiales > Burkholderiaceae > Paraburkholderia > Paraburkholderia sacchari. The sequence continues at coordinate 1,002,285 of NZ_JTDB02000002.1, forward strand.
TGCCGTGCAGGTGAAGATCCAGAAAGACGGGTCAAACGCGAACGGATCAGTGTCGGGCTTTCTGGGTGGCGTGCTCGGGGTCAATATTCTGAAAGCCAGTGCAGTGGCGACGGCCGTGCTCTCTTCGCCCGGCAATGTGGGGCCAGGCGGGTTGTTTCCACTGGCGATGTCGCAGTGCTTGTACGACACCTACTGGAATTCGTCGACCGATTCACCGCTGACTTCGCCCACCACCGGCACCGTGTCCGGTTTCTCGGACCCGCAGATCGCGGGACAGCCGTACATCTTCCGGATAGGGTCCAGCTACCACTATGGGACTTGCCAATCCGGCCAGTGGACGACGTTCAATGTCAATGACAACAGTGCCAGCTATGCAAGGACCTTGTTGAGTAGTGGAAACAGCACCGGCTTCTCCGTCGGTGGTTCACCGGGGACGTGGATCCAGACGGGTACGGAAAACACGCTCTTTAACAATACTTCAACGTGTAGCGCTGCGGGTAACGGGCAATGCGCGTGGGTGACGGTGGTTGTGGTGAACGATCCGACGACGAGCGGGTTTCAGCCTGTCACGGCATTTGCGTGCCTGCACATTCTCGATGCGAGTAACGGCGCGAATCCCTATGTGCTCGTGCAGATGAGCAACGACATGAGTCATTGCGAGACACCCAATTCGGGAGGGGTTGGGCCGGGTTACGGTGCTTACACGCCGCCGAGACTGGTCCAGTAGAAAGATTTTCTGCAGCGCAGGCGGCGTTCTTCGACCTGCATGCCCGGCAACTCGGGCGCGGCGATCGGCGCCGCGCCCTTTTCCTTGCTTGCGGCCTTCTTCTTCGATGCCCTTTAGGCGCCGATTCCAGCATCCATATCCGCACTTTCTTCCCGCTTTTTCGCTTAACTTCGTTTGACGCGCTAAAATTGCGGACCTTTTAATCAGTCCGCCTATTTCTGCCTTGAGCGTGCAAAAGATCCTCATCGTGCGCGTGTCGTCGCTTGGCGACGTCGTCCACAACATGCCCGCCATCGCCGATATCCGGCGGCGGTATCCCGACGCCCAAATCGACTGGCTCGTCGAAGAAGGTTTCCAGTCGCTCGTCGAGCTCGTGCACGGCGTGCGCCGTGCGATTCCGTTTTCGCTGCGCCGCTGGCGCAAGGGGCTCTTCTCGGCGGCCAACTGGCGCGAGATTGGTGCGTTCCGCCGCGCGCTCGCCGCCGAGAAGTACGACCTCGTGATCGACTGCCAGGGGCTTATCAAGACCGCCTGGGTCGCGAGCTGGGCGCGCGGGCCGCTCGCCGGCCTCGGCAATCGCACCGACGGCGCGGGCTACGAATGGCCGGTGCGTCTGTTTTACAACCGCTCGATCCGCATCGAGCCGCGCACGCACGTGGTCGAGCGCACGCGCCAACTGGTTGCGGGCGCACTGGAGCTGCCGCCGCCGCAGCCCACCGACGACATCGAGTTCGGCCTCGACACCTACCGCGCGGCGCAGGCGCTCGCGGCGGTCGGCTTGAATCTTCCGGTGCCCTATGTGGTGTTCGTGCACGCCACTTCGCGCGCGGACAAACAGTGGCCCGATACGCACTGGATCGAGCTTGGCCAGGCGCTCGTGCGCCGCGGCGCCTCGATCGTGCTGCCATGGGGCAGCGAGGCCGAGCGTGCGACGAGCGAGTGTCTTGCCAAGGAATTTGGCGAGGCGGCCATCGTGCCGCCGAGGCTTTCGCTGCCGGCCGTGGTCGGCCTGATCGATGGCGCGGCGGCCACGGTCGGCGTGGACACGGGTCTCGTACATATCGCGGCGGCGCTCAAGCGCCCGACGGTCGAGTTGTACAATTTCGCGACCGCCTGGCGCACCGGCGGCTATTGGTCGCCGAAGGTCGTCAATCTCGGCACGGCGGGGCAGCCGCCCACGCTCGCGCAGGTGAAGGGCGCACTGGCGGGCTTTGGTCTGCTCTGATCAGGCTGCGGCGCCTGGCGTCACAGCCTTGTGTCACATTAAGTCGCATCAGGTCGCATCAAGGCACGTGAAGACACGTCAAGGCGCGCTACGCGGCACGCGCGGTATAAGGGTCGGCGCCGGGCATCCCGCCAGGCAACCCGATCCATCGCTTCCCAGGGGCGACCATGAACGAATCCCAGATTATCGAAGTCACATCCGCCGACTGGCACGGCCAATATCTTTCGCAGCCGCGCGAGACGCTGCTCGATGCTGTCGAGCAGGGCAAGGTCCTGTATTTTCCGAAGCTCGAGTTTCCGATCGAAGGCGGCGAGCGCGCGCTGCTCGATCCGGCAATCGCCGATCCCAAGCGCAAGAACATCAGCCTCGACCCGAACGGCGGCGCGCTGCGCGGCGTGCTGGGCGACACGGTTACGCAGTCGGCGGTGCGCGCGATGGTCGCGCGCTATCAGGCCTGCGCGCGCACGCTTGTCGACGGGCTCTTTCCCGAGTACACGGGCAAGCTGCGCGTCGCGCCCACGAGCCTGCGCCTTCATCAGGTGGAAACGCGCCAGACCTCGTGGCGCAAGGACGATTCGCGCCTGCACGTGGACGCGTTTCCGTCGCGCCCGAATTATGGCGAGCGCATCCTGCGCGTGTTCACCAACGTGAACCCGCACGGCGTGCCGCGCGTGTGGCGCGTGGGCGAGCCGTTCGAAGACATGGCGCGGCGCTTCCTGCCGCACATCAAGCCGCAGATGCCGGGCTCGGCGTGGCTGCAGAACCTGCTGCACATCACCAAGTCGCCGCGCAGCGAGTACGACCATCTGATGCTGAACCTGCACGACAGCATGAAGGCCGATCTCGACTATCAGAAGACGGCTCCGCAGGAGACCATCAACTTTCCGCCGGGCTGCGTGTGGGTCTGCTTCTCCGATCATGCGTCGCATGCGGTCATGTCCGGCCAGTTCATGATGGAGCAGACCTTCTTCCTGCCGGCGAAAGACATGGTGCATCCGGAATGGGCGCCGCTCGGCATTCTCCAGCGCATCAAGGGCAAGGAACTCGTTTGAAGCCGGGCTTGAATTTCATCGCGGGTTCGCTCGCTTGGGCGGGCATGATGCCTCGCATCGCGGAGGCCCGATGCTGAGGGCCGTCTATCGCGCGGCCTGGTGGCTGATCGCGCCGCTTGCGGTGCTGCGTCTTTTCGTTCGCTCGCGGCGCGAGCGCGGCTATCGCGAGCATATTGGCGAGCGGTTCGGTTTTGGCATCGGGCGCGTGCCCGAGGACGACGCGCCGCTCATCTGGGTGCATGCGGTGTCCGTGGGCGAGACGCGCGCGGCGCAGCCGCTCGTCGACGCGCTGCTGGCGGCGCGCCCCGACGCGCGCATCCTGCTCACGCACATGACGCCCGGCGGGCGCGCGGCGGGCGAGCAGCTATTCGGCGATCGCGTGCTGCGCTGCTATCTGCCGTACGACATGCCGCATGCCGTGCGGCGCTTCCTGCGCGCCTGGCGTCCGTCGCTCGGCCTCGTGATGGAGACCGAGGTGTGGCCGACGCTCATCGACGAATGCAAGCACGCCGACGTGCCGCTCGTGCTCACGAACGCGCGCATGTCGGCGCGTTCGTTCAAGCGCGCGGCGAAGTTCGGCGCGCATGCGCGCGAGGTGTTCGGCGGCTTCACGCGCGTACTCGCGCAAAGCCCGGCGGATGCCGAGCGCCTCTCCGCACTGGGCGCGCGCAATGTGAGCGTGCTTGGCAATCTGAAGTTCGATATGGCGAGCCCCGCCGCGGTGGTGGCGCGCGGGCGCGACTGGCGCCGCGCGATCGGGTCGCGGCCCGTATGGGTGGCGGCGAGCACGCGCGAAGGCGAAGAGGAGTTGGTTCTGCAGGCGTTCGCGACGCTGGGTGTAGAAGACGCGCTGCTGATTCTCGTGCCGCGCCATCCGCAGCGCTTCGACGAGGTGGCCGCGCTTGTCGCGCGCAAGAATCTCAAGCTCGAGCGGCGCTCGCGATGGGTCCAGAATCCGGCTCCAAATCCGACGCCAACTGCTTCGAAGGTGGGCTCCGCCGCGCCGCATGAAGGCGTGCGCGCGTTGCCGCAGGACGTGAACGTGCTGCTTGGCGATTCGATGGGCGAGATGGGCGCGTATTACGCCGCCGCCGATCTTGCGTTCATCGGCGGGAGCCTGTTGCCGCTCGGCGGCCAGAATCTGATCGAGGCGTGCGCGGTGGGCGTGCCCGTTTTGATCGGCCCGCACGTGTTCAACTTCACCCAGGCCACCGCCGACGCCGTGGCGGCCGGCGCGGCGCTGCAGGTTCAGGATCCCGCCGATCTCGCGCGTGCGTTGCGCGAGCTCTTCAACGACAAGCCGCGCCGCGTGGCGATGGCCGCGGCAGCAGCGGCGTTCGCGGCGCGCCATCGTGGCGCCACGGACCGTACGGTGGATGTGCTCGCGACACTGTTGCCCGAGCATGCGTCGGCGTCGTTCGATCTCTGAGTTTGGTTCGGGCGGTAGCGGTTGGCGCGGTCGCCCCCCGCATTGGCCCGACAAGCTCAGCTCTTCAGCAACCCCTGCTTTTCAATAAACGCAATCACCTGCTCGAGGCCCTCGAGCGCCTTCAGATTGCACATCACGAACGGCCGCTCGCCGCGCATTTTCTTCGCATCCGAGGCCATCACGTCGAGGTTCGCGCCCACGAGCGGCGCGAGATCGGTCTTGTTGATGACGAGCAGGTCCGACTTCGTGATGCCGGGGCCGCCCTTGCGCGGAATTTTCTCGCCGCCCGCCACGTCGATCACGTAGATCGTGAGGTCCGAAAGTTCGGGGCTGAAGGTGGCCGCGAGGTTATCTCCGCCCGACTCGATAAAGACGATGTCCGCGTCGGGAAAGCGCGTGAGCATCTGGTCGACGGCTTCGAGGTTGATCGACGCATCTTCGCGGATCGCCGTGTGCGGGCAGCCGCCCGTCTCCACGCCCATGATGCGCTCGGCGGGCAGGGCGCCCGCTACCGTCAGCAGGCGCTGATCTTCCTTCGTGTAGATGTCGTTGGTGATGGCGACGAGGTCGTAGCGCTCGCGCATCGCCTTGCAGAGCATTTCGAGCAGCGTGGTCTTGCCGGAGCCCACCGGGCCGCCCACGCCGACGCGCAGCGGCGGCAGTTTCTTCGTGCGTCTGGAATGCGAATTCATGGTTCGTGTGCGTGTGTGTGTGTTCAGTCAGGCGGCTAGGAGCGGAACAGCCGCGAGTATTGCGATTCGTGCCGCGCACTCAGAATGCCGAGCTGCGGCGCGAAAGTGTTGAGCGCGTCGGGCGGCGTGGCGAGCGCGCGCGCGATCGCGCTTTCGATGGCCGGCCGCAGCGCGACCACGATGCGCTGCCCCGCGAGCTGCCCGAGCGGCACCGCCTTGAGCGCGGCGGCCACCTGGTTCTCGACCCAGCTGAACGCATAGGCCGCGAGCGCGGCGTCGGCAGACGCGTCGTGCGCGAAGGCCGCGAAGGCAAATGCGGTGGGCTGCGCGATGGGCGTCATGCGTTCGAGCGTCTCGCGTCTTGCCGCGTCGCCCCATTCGAGCTGGGCGCAAAGCTGGCGCAACGACCAGCCCATTTGCGACGTCTCGCGGCGCAATTCCGCCGATTCGCGGCTCGCGACGAATTCCTCGTTTGCTTCGATCAACGCGCGGGCGTCGTGGGTGCGCCAGCGTTCGAGCTGATGCGCGATGAACGGCAGCTCGCCAGGCGCGAGCACGTTCGCGAGGCCGCCCGCGATCCAGTGCGCGGCGTCGTCTGCGTTGGCGATGAGCCCGGCGTCGATGGCCGCTTCGAGCCCCTGCGAATAGCTGAACGCGCCGATCGGCAGCGCCGGCGACGCGAGATGCAGCAGCGCGGTGAGCTCAGCGATGTTCATGGCTGTGGTCGTGCGCGTGGCCGTCGCAATGACCGTGATCGTGGCCGCAGTCCGCGCCGTGTGCGTGGTCGCCATGGTCGTGACGGTGTGCATGGCCGTGCGCGTGCCCATGATGTTCGTCGAACACGCTTTGCGCGAGCGCGTAATCTTCGGCGAAGGTTTCGTCATGGCCATGCCGATGACCTCCGCCATAAGCGCCGGCTTCGGGCTGGAACGGCAACTCGGCGCGCTCGACCTGCGCACCCAGGCGCTTGAGCATGTCTTCGAGCACCGGATCGGCTTCGAGCTTGAGTTCGTCGATGCCCACTTCCACGGGCGTATGGCGGTTGCCGAGGTGATACGCGGCGCGCATGAGCGTGAGGCGCTCGGGCGCGCGCACGCGCAGCACGCTTTGCGGCGCGGCGATCACGCGCACGAGGCCGCCATCGTCGGCGACCAGCATGTCGCCGTCGCGCAGCACCGTGCCGCGCGGCAGCACCACGCCCACTTCCTCGCCCGAATCGAGCGTGGCCGCGAAGCGGCTCTTGCAGCGCGCGTCGTACGCGAGGGTGAGCGTGGGCGCGCGCTTGATCAGCACGGGCGCGAGCTTCGCGTTGAGTCGTTTGTCTATCGTGCGCATGTCGGCTTGGCGTTTCAGGCTTCAGAACAGGAAATAGCGTTGCGCCATCGGCAGCACCGTGGCGGGCTCGCAGGTCAGCAACTGGCCGTCGGCGATCACCTGATAGGTCTCGGGATCGACGCTGATCGACGGCTGCCACGCGTTGTGGATCATGTCGGCTTTCGTGACGTTACGGCAGTTGCGTACCGCCACTATGCGCTTTTGCAGGCCGTAGCGCTCGGGCATGCCTTTGTCGAGCGCAAGCTGCGAGACGAAGGTGAGCGAGGTCTGCGTGAGCGCGCGCCCGCGCGTGCCGAACATCTCGCGATAATGCACGGGCTGCGGTGTGGGAATCGAGGCATTCGGGTCGCCCATCTGCGCCATCGCGATCATGCCGCCCTTGAGGATCATCGCCGGTTTGACGCCGAAGAACGCGGGGTCCCAGAACACCAGATCGGCCCACTTGCCTGGCTCGATCGAGCCGAGTTCGTGCGCGATGCCATGCGTGATCGCCGGGTTGATCGTGTACTTCGCGACGTAGCGCTTCACGCGGAAGTTGTCGTTGCGCGCGCCGTTTGTCCCCCCTTGGCCACCCCCGTCCTCGGGCAGCGCGCCGCGCTGGACCTTCATCTTGTGCGCGGTCTGCCAGGTGCGAATGATGACCTCGCCCACGCGGCCCATCGCCTGGGAATCCGAAGAGAGCATCGAAAGCGCGCCAAGGTCGTGCAGGATGTCTTCGGCGGCGATGGTCTCGCGGCGGATGCGCGACTCGGCGAACGCGATGTCCTCGGCAATCGACGGGTCGAGGTGATGGCACACCATCAGCATGTCGAGATGCTCGTCGAGCGTGTTGATCGTGTACGGGCGCGTGGGATTGGTCGACGAGGGCAGCACGTTGGCCTCGCCGCACACCTTGATGATGTCGGGCGCGTGGCCGCCGCCCGCGCCTTCGGTGTGGTACGTGTGAATCGTGCGGCCCTTGAACGCGTTCACCGTCGCCTCGACGAAGCCGCCTTCGTTGAGCGTGTCGGTGTGAATGGCCACCTGCGTGTCGGTGGCGTCGGCCACGGTGAGACAGTTGTCGATGGCCGCGGGCGTCGAGCCCCAGTCCTCGTGCAGCTTCAGGCCGATCGCGCCCGCGGCGATCTGCTCTTCGGCGGGCTCGGGCAGGCTCACGTTGCCCTTGCCGAGAAAGCCGAGGTTGATCGGCCAGCCGTCGGCGGCCTGCAGCATGCGCTCCATGTGCCACGGGCCCGGCGTGCAGGTCGTGGCGTTGGTGCCGGTGGCGGGGCCGGTGCCGCCGCCGATCATCGTCGTGACGCCCGAGGCGAGCGCCTCGTCGATCTGCTGCGGGCTGATGAAGTGGATGTGCGTGTCGATGCCGCCCGCGGTCACGATCTGGCCTTCGCCGGCGATCACTTCGGTCGAAGCGCCGATGGGGATCGTCACGCCCGGTTGCACGTCGGGGTTGCCGGCCTTGCCGATGCGCCAGACGCGGCCGTCCTTGATGCCGATGTCGGCCTTCACGATGCCCCAGTGGTCGACGATCACGGCGTTGGTGACGACCGTGTCGGCCACCTCGGCCGCGAGACGCTGCGACTGGCCCATGCCGTCGCGGATCACCTTGCCGCCGCCGAACTTCACTTCGTCGCCGTAGACCGTGTAGTCGCGTTCGATCTCGATGAGCAGAGCAGTGTCGGCGAGACGCACGCGGTCGCCGGTCGTGGGGCCGAACATTTCCGCGTAGGCGCGGCGGCCGATCTTCAATGTCATGTCGGAATCCTGATGAATTCGGAGGCGGGCGCAGCGCTCAGAGCGGGCCCATCACCTTGCCGTTGAAGCCGTAGACGGCGCGCTCGCCTGCGAATGCGACTAGCTCGACGGTGCGCTCCTGGCCGGGCTCGAAGCGCACGGCGGTGCCCGCCGCAATGTTCAGGCGAAAGCCGCGCGCGGCTTCGCGCTCGAACGCGAGCGCTTCGTTGACTTCGTAGAAGTGGTAGTGCGAGCCGACCTGCACGGGGCGGTCGCCGGTGTTCGCGACGGTGACGGTGACGGTTTCGCGGCCCGCATTGAGCTCGATTTCGCCGTCGTCGATCAGCATTTCGCCGGGGATCATGGGCGGCACTCTCAAGGAATCGGATGGTGGACGGTCACGAGCTTCGTGCCGTCGGGGAAGGTGGCCTCGACCTGAATGTCGGGGATCATCTCGGGCACGCCTTCCATTACGTCGTCGCGCGTGAGCAACGTGGTGCCGTAATGCATGACCTCGGCGACGGTCTTGCCGTCGCGGGCCGCTTCCATCAGTGCGGCGCTGATGAACGCGACCGCTTCCGGATAGTTGAGCTTGAGACCGCGCGCGCGACGCCGTTCGGCGAGCAGCGCGGCGGTGAAGATCAGGAGCTTGTCTTTCTCGCGTGGCGTGAGCTTCATCGTTTTTAATAAGTTGGAACGGCTAACCGGGTGCCAACCACCGGGGCACGATCGTGCGGCGTCAGCTTACGGGAGCGAGGTTACGTACAGCTTGCAGATCGTGGGGATCAGGCAGACGTGGCGACGCAGGCATTACGCAAGGTGTATGCCAATGATGGGGCGCGTTGAATGCACCTTCGCGCGGAATGGTCGCACCGTGTTGAGGCGTCGATGCGCCTCGATGGCGCATAGGCGCGCCGATATGGTGCGTGAGAGAGGAGCCCGGCCGGATTCAGGTCGTCCAGAGACGCAGCGGCGCCGCCGTCACGCCGTGCACGATCGGGCGCAACTGCGTCCAGCACTGCGCGAGCGTTTGCTGCAGCGGTTCCATCGAGCGCGCGATGACGCGCACCAGCAGCACGCCTGGCACGACGCAGGTTGCGCCCGCGCGCAGCGCGTCGTCGAAGCGGAGCGTGGCCGCGAGATCTTGCGCGAGCGCCTCGTTGCAGGCCGGGCCAACGGCCCACAGCATGCCGAACGCCGGAAAGCCCGCGAGGCCCTGGGGAGCGTCGCGCAGCGGGTCGGTGGCGTCCACGAGGGCGCGTTCGAACCAGAGGAGTTGTTCCTCCGCGCCGGGTGCTGCAGCGCGCGCGACCCGCACGATCCGCATTAGCGAGCGCACCATGCCGGCCGACCAGCGCTCGCCCGCTGCCTGGCGGCCGAGTTGCATGGCGTCCCAGCCGATTGCCGTCGCGCTTTCGGCGAGCGTGAGCGAGAAGTCGAGTTCGGCGTGCGCGTGATCGAAAACGAGATTGTTCTGCGGCAGCCAGTCGAGCCTGGCGTTGGCGCCCACGCGCAGCTTGATGCGCTGGCGCGCCACGCGCCCATTGGACTTGTACCACTTGGTGGCGCCCGGCGTGGTGAGCACGGCGTGAGCGCCGTCGCCGACATTAACGTCGATGTCGAGCCGGTCGCCGCCCGCGATTCCCGCGGGCGGATGCACGATCACGGCATGACAGATCGCGTCGCCTTCGGGATAGAGCGGTCGTTGCACGCGCAACGGTCCCGTGTGCAGCCGGTGTGCGAGCGTCGTGCGCTCGCCGCGAAGCTCGAAGCCGAGTTCGAGTTTCGCGGCCCATTCGTGATGAATCGTGTTGCGCGAGGCGGTGCTGACGGGGCTGGCGGGCGCGGCGAGATCTTTGTGAAGCGACATGCTGAAAATGTGAGGCAGGTGTGGACGGCGACTGGACGCGCAGGGCAGCGCATCACGCGCCGGCCATGCTGCTTCACGGGATCGGCGGGCGATCAGCGGGTGATCAGCGGTGATCAGTAGGTGGGCACCTTCGGATCGACCTGGCGCGACCACGCGTCGATGCCGCCTTGCAGGTTGAAGACCTTCGTGAAGCCGCGCGATTCGAGGAACATCGCCACCTGGGCGCTGCGCGCGCCGTGGTGGCAGACGCAGACGATCTGCGCTTCGTCGTCCAGTTCTTCGCTGCGGGCCGGAATCTGGGCCATCGGGATCGAGACGCTGCCGGCGATGCTGGCGGTCTGGATTTCCCACGGCTCGCGCACGTCGAGAAGCACGGGGGCGGCGCGCGAGGTGTCGGCGAGCCATTCGGCGAGGGCGGGAGCGGTCAGATTCTGCATGTGAGACTCATTCGTAAAAATAGGACGAGCCGCTTGTGCGGCCCGCCGGGAACACAGGGGGCTCAAAACCAGGGTTCAAAACCAGGGCTTAAAACTTGAAACGCGAGGGCTGCACCGCGTTCTCGAGCGGCTCGACATACGTTTCGAACACGGTCGCGATGCGATATTGCTTCTCGTCCATGCGCGTGATGATCTGCGCTTCCATGACGGGCGCGTCGCCGACGAAAGCGGCCAGACGCCCGCCCACCTTCAATTGTTCGAGCAGCTCCTGCGGCACCACCGGCATGCCGCCCGAGACGCAGATCACGTCGTAGGGCGCATTCGCGGCCCAGCCGCGCGAGCCGTCGCCCTGCGCGACTTCGGCGTTGAGCACGCCATTTTTCACGAAGTTGGCGCGCGCGAACTCGGCGAGCTCCGGGTCGATCTCCACGGTCAGCACCTTCTGCGCGCGATGCGCGAGCAGCGCCGCCATGTAGCCCGAACCCGCGCCAATCTCGAGCACGCTCTCGTGCTTTTTCACCGCGAGCTCCTGGAGCACGCGCGCTTCGACGCGCGGCGCCAGCATGTGCTGACCATTGGGCAGCGGCAATTCGAGGTCGGCGAACGCGAGTTCGACATAGGCCGCTGGGACGAAGTGTTCTCGCTTGACGATCGAAAGGAGATTCAGGACGTCCTGGTCGAGCACTTCCCAGGGGCGAATCTGCTGCTCGATCATGTTGAAACGCGCTTGTTCGATGTTCATGGTGACTCGGCGTTATGGTACGGATGCGGTTCGGATTCTGTGCAGATGGCCAGGCCTCGGACAACCAGCAAACACACGCTGAAAACGGTGCCAGGCAACCGCGAGATTGTACCAAAGGGCTTTCGCGTGGAGCCTTGCCGGCGGCGCTGGAAATGCGCAGGCGGATCAGTATTTGTCCTGGCTCGAACGCGTGGCGTGGCCCGTCTGGCCATTCGGATGAATTGAGCGTATTGCGTCGGACAGCGAAACTCGAAGCGTGTTTAACCCGCTTCAAAGGAATGGTATGTCTTGCGTAATACAGATGAATTACAATGCGGCTTCGAACATCACGCGAAGGAGTTGGGGGATGAGCGCAAGCGCATTGGTACAGGTCCGCATTGATCCGGCACTCAAGGAGCGCGCGTCGACGGTGCTCGAAAACATGGGGCTCACCGTTTCGGACGCGGTGCGCATCCTGCTCACGCGCGTCGCGAACGAAGGTGCTTTGCCGTTCGACTTCGCGGTCGATCCGGCCACGCATGATGCGTGGTTCCGCGCGAAGGTGCGCGAGGCGCTCGAAGATCCGCGGCCGGGCATCGACGCGGACGAGGTGGAGGCGCTTTTCGCGAGGCGGCGCGCGGCGGCAGTGGGCAACGCATCCGGGCCGGCGCGGGACGGCCAGGCCCCGCGAGCGCCTCGTGGCGGGCGGCCCCGGCTCGCGCATGCTCGCAAGAGCAAGACTTGAGGCTCGAATGGTCGCCGCTCGCGCTGGCCGACCGCGAAGCGATATTCAGTTTTACCGAGGCCCGGAGCTCGCGAACAGCGGTGGTCACGGACGAGCGCATCGCAGCCTCTGTCCGGCGGCTGCGGCTCTTTCCCGAGATCGGCCGCGTTGGCCGAATGGCGGGCACGCGCGAACTGGTCGTGCAAGGCGCGCCGCTCATCGTGATCTACCGGATCGAGCGTCACACGATGATCAAGGTCTTGCGCGTGCTCCACAGCTCGCGGCGATGGCCCGCCGTTGCCGGCTAGCAAATCTACCGGCAACCAACGGCATCACTGCGCGAGATACACGAACTTCCCGCCGCGTATCGTGCCCATCACGCTCGCGCGCTGGTCGAGGCCCACGTGGTCCCTTTCGCTGGTGTTGACGACGCCGTTGGGCACGACCAGTTCGTGGGCGCCTTCGAGCTCCCGGCGCAGCGCCACGCGAAACGCCTCGGTGCCGGGCTGGGCGGTCTTGAGCGCGCGCTTCACCGCATCCTCCAGGCGCGGGTAGACGCCGGCTGCGTCGCCTGCGAACTGCGTGACCGTGCCCGGGCCGTATTTCGCCTCATAAGCGTCGACGAATGCGAGCGCGGCCTTGTGCGCCGGGTGGTCCGCCGGCAGCGTGCGCGCGACCACCACGGGCTGCGTCGGGAACAGCGTGCCTTCCACGTCCTTGCCGCCAAGCTTGATGAACTCAGGCGTGGCGATGCCATGCGTCTGATAGATCGCGCCCTTGTAGCCGCGCTCGACCAGCGTGCGCTGCGGCAGCACCGTAGGCGTGCCCGCGCCGGCGATCAGCACGGCGTCGGGTTTCGCGGCTATCAGCTTGAGGATCTGGCCGGTCACGCTGGCGTCGGTACGGTTAAAGCGCTCGGTCGCCACGATCTGGATGTTGCGGTCCTTCGCGAACTTCGTGAACTCGTTGAGCCAGCTGTCGCCGTAGCTGTCGGCAAAACCGATGAAGCCCACCGTCTTCACGCCGTGCGCCACCATGTTGCGCGTCATCACATCGGCCATGGCGGCGTCCGTCTGCGCCATCTTGAAGGCCCACACGCGCGCGCCTTGCTGCGGCTCAACCACCGAGCCTGAGCCTACCAGCGTGATCATCGGCGTCTTGGCTTCGGCCACGGGATCGAGCGCGGCGAGCGCGGCCGGCGTGATGTTCGGCCCGACGATCACGTCGACGTGATCCTCGTTGATGAGCTTGCGGATGTTGCGCACCGCCGCGCCGGGGTCGGAGCCGTCGTCGAGCACGATGTAGTCGGTCTTCTGGCCAGCGATTTCAGCGGGCCACATCAGCATGGCGTTCTTGCTCGTGATGCCGATGGCCGCGGCGGGGCCGGTGCTCGACAGATCGATGCCGACCTTGAGGTCGGCGTGCGCAGCGGGGGCGAACGCGGCAGTGGCAAGCGCGGCGGCCGCCGCGAGCGGGCGCAGCGAGACCAGCGGCGAAAAACTCAGGAACGAATTCAGGCGCGATTGCAGCTTCATGCGATGGGTCTCCAGGAGGATATGAAGCGAGAAGTGTTGTTGTAGTGTTGTTGCGTCGTGGTTTCTTCCGGCGCCCGCACCGTGACGGTGGGCAAATCAAAGCTCGTAGGTCTCGTGCTCGCCCTTGAGCGCCTGCTCGATCAGCTTGCGGTTCAGGCTCGGCGAGAGCAGCTCCACCAGCGTATAGACGTAGCTGCGCAGATACGCGCCCTGTTTGAGCGCCACGCGTGTCACGTTGCTGCCGAACAGATGGCCTACCGGCACTGCGCGCAGATGGCGGTCGCGTTCGGCGTTGAACGCGATGTCGGCCATGATGCCTACGCCCAGGCCCAGTTCCACATAGGTCTTGATCACGTCCGCGTCGATGGCTTCGAGCACGATGTCGGGCGAGAGGCCGCGCAGGCGGAACGCGTCGTTGATCTTGGTGCGGCCCGCGAATGCGTTGTCGTAAGTGATGAGCGGAAATTGGGCCAGATCGTCGAGCGAGAGCGGTTTGCGTTCGAGCAGCGGATGGTCCGGCAGCATCATCGCCACGTGGTGCCAGGTGAAGCAGGGCAGCGACACCAGTTCCTTGTAGCCGGAAATGGCCTCGGTCGCGATGCAGAGGTCGGCCTGGTCGTGCAGCACCATCTCCGCTACCTGCGTGGGGCTGCCTTGCAGAATCGAAAGGTGCACCTTCGGGAAGCGCCGCTTGAATTCGGCGATGGCGGCCGGCAGCGAGTAACGCGCCTGGGTGTGCGTGGCGGCGATGGTCAAGTTGCCCTGGTCCTGCGCGGCGTAGTCCTTGCCTACGCGCTTGAGGCTCTCCACCTCCTGCAGGATGCGCTCCACCGAGGCCAGGATGATGCGCCCCGGCTCCGTGAGCGAGCGCACGCGCTTGCCGTGGCGCGTAAAGATTTCGACCCCGAGTTCATCCTCCAACTCGATGATGGCCTTCGAGACGCCCGGCTGGCTTGTATACAGGGCCTTGGCCGCCTCCGTGAGATTGAAATTCTGGCGCACGGCCTCGCGCACGAAGCGGAACTGGTGGAGGTTCATATATAACCCACTGGCATATCAAGCTGATTTTTAGATCGTTTGAAATATAAGGCGAGTTTATTACCATTCCTCCAAGTTTTTCAATATGGATATCTGTTTTGGTCATTAGCAAAGGAATGGTGCAGTTCGAACGCGCCGTCCGGAAGCCGGATCAAGACGGTCGAATCGAATCGGAGCGCGCGGCGTAACCGGAACGCTGCGAATGAACAACCCTGGGGTCCCCGAATGTACCAATACGATCAGTACGACCAGACCATCGTTGACGAACGCGTCGCGCAATACAGTGACCAGGTTCGCCGGCGCCTCTCGGGCGAATTGAGCGAGGAAGAATTCCGCCCGCTGCGCCTGCAGAACGGCCTGTACTACCAGCGCCACGCGTACATGCACCGCATCGCGATTCCTTACGGCAACCTGCGCAGCGACCAGTTGCGCATGCTCGCCACCATCGCGCGCGAGCACGACCGCGGCTACGGCCACTTCTCGACGCGTTCGAACATCCAGTACAACTGGATCAAGCTCGAGGAAACGCCGGAAATCCTGCGCAAGCTCGCCTCGGTGCAGATGCACGGCATCCAGACCTCGGGCAACTGCATCCGCAACATCACCGCTGACCAGTTCGCGGGCGTCGCGCCCGACGAAGTCGTCGATCCGCGCCCGTGGGCCGAGATCATGCGCCAGTGGTCGACGTTCCACCCCGAGTTCGCGTGGCTGCCGCGCAAGTTCAAGATTGCGGTCTCCGGCTCGAAGGAAGACCGCGCCGCGGTGCAGATCCACGACCTGGGCGTCTACCTCGAACGCAATGAGAAGGGCGAAGTGGTCGCCAGCATTCTCGCGGGCGGCGGTCTCGGCCGCACGCCGATCATCGGCGCAATCATCAAGCGTGATCTGCCGTGGCAGCATTTGCTGACCTACTGCGAAGCCGTGCTGCGCGTGTACAACCGCTACGGCCGCCGCGACAACCTCTACAAGGCGCGCATCAAGATTCTCGTGAAGGCGCTCTCGCCGGCGAAGTTCGCCGAGCAGGTGGAAGAGGAGTGGCAGCACTTGAAGGACGGCCCCTCGACGCTCACGCAGGAAGAGCTCGATCGCGTCTCGCAGCACTTCGTGCCGCCGACCTACGAAAAGCTCGCCGACACCGATGCGTCGTACGAGAAGCATCTGCTGGAAAGCCGCGCATTCGCGCGCTGGGTCGAGCGCAACGTGCGCCCGCACCGCGTGCCGGGCTACGCGTCGGTCACGATCTCGCTCAAGCCGCGCAACATCGCGCCGGGCGACGCCACCGATGCGCAAATGGAAGCCGTGGCCGACTGGGCAGACGAGTACTCGTTCGGCCAGATCCGCGTCTCGCACGAGCAGAACCTGATTCTCGCCGACGTCAAGAAGCGCGACCTCTACGCGCTCTGGGAAAAGGCGAAGGCGCAAGGCTTTGCCACGGCGAACATCGGCTTGTTGACGGACATCATCGCGTGCCCGGGCGGCGACTTCTGCTCGCTCGCGAATGCGAAGTCGATCCCCATCGCGCTTGCGATCCAGGAGCGTTTCGACAACCTCGATTTCGTCCACGACCTCGGCGACCTGTCGTTCAACATCTCGGGCTGCATGAACTCGTGCGGTCACCATCACGTCGGCAACATCGGCGTGCTGGGCGTCGATAAGGACGGCTCGGAGTGGTACCAGGTGTCGCTCGGCGGCGAACAGGGCAATGGCGCCAACGGCGCGCGCCTTGGCCGCGTGATCGGCCCGTCGTTCTCGGCTGAAGAGATGCCCGACGTGGTGCAAAAGGTGATCGACACGTTCGTCGAGCACCGCATCGACGGCGAGCGCTTCATCGACACGTACGACCGCATCGGCATGGCGCCCTTCAAGGAGCGCGTGTACGCATCGCGCCAGCCGGCCCACGCCTGAACGCAACGAGACACGAGAGCAAGAGCAATGACATTGATCATCAAAAATCGCGAGATCGTTGAAGACAACTGGCAAGTCGTGCGTGCCGCCGAAGACGGCGCGCTGCCTGAAGTGTCCGCGCTGCCGGCCGGCAAGGTGCTGGTGCCGCTCGCGCTGTGGCAGGCGCAACGCGACGCGCTGGTCGCTTCGCGCGCCAAGGACGAACTCGGCGTGTGGCTCGCGCCGGACAGCGAACCGGCCGACATCGCCGGCGACTTCGAGAAGATCGCGCTGATCGGCGTGGACTTCCCGGTGTTCCGCGACGGCCGCGGCTATTCGATCGGGCGTCTGTTGCGCGAGCGTTTTGGCTACAAGGGTGAGCTGCGAGCGATCGGCGACGTGCTGCGCGACCAGTTGCGTTTCTACGAGCGCTGCGGTTTCGATTCGTACGCCGTGCGCGCCGACAAGGACATCAAGGACGCACTGAACGCGTTCACGGAGTTCACCGTGCAGTACCAGGGCGCGTTCGACGAGCCGTCGCCGCTGTTTCGCCGCCGCCTCGCCCAGCAAGCACAACAGGGCGCCGCAGCATGAGCGCCGCTTCGGACACCGCAGTTGACGCTTCGGCCAACGAAATCACGGCGGAATTGCAGGCGAAGATCGAGCGCCTCGACGCGCTGCTCGATTCGATCGCCGCGCGCCACGCGAACGTGAAGCTCGCGAGCAGCCTCGCAGCCGAAGACATGCTGCTCACCCACGCGATCCTCTCGCGCGGCGTGAAAATCGGCGTCTTCTCGCTGAACACGGGCCGCCTGCATGCGGAAACGCTCGCCATGATCGACCGCGTGCGCGAGCGCTACGGCTACGAGATCGAGCAGTTTCATCCGCAACAGGATGCTGTCGATGAATACGTCGCGCAGCACGGCCTGAATGCGTTTTACGAGAGCATCGATCTGCGCAAGCGCTGCTGCGAGATCCGTAAGGTCGAGCCGCTGAACCGCGCGCTTTCCGATGTTTCGGCCTGGGTCACGGGCCAGCGTCGCGAGCAGTCGGTCACGCGTGCGGAACTGCACGAGGAAGAGCAGGACGGCGCGCGCGGCATCGCCAAGTTCAATCCGCTCGCGGACTGGACCGAGGCCGAAGTGTGGGCGTATCTGCGCGCCTTCGACGTGCCCGTGAACCCGCTGCACGCGCGCGGCTACCCGAGCATCGGCTGCGAGCCCTGTACGCGGGCCGTGCGTCCGGGCGAAGACAGCCGGGCGGGCCGCTGGTGGTGGGAGTCGCGCGACACGAAGGAATGCGGGCTGCACATCACGTCGGTTTCCGCGATTCCGGTCGTGCAAGCGCCGGCCGCCGGGGGCACCAAGTAGGATTAAAAGTTGGCGCGCGAGGGGATTTCCCAGTGCGCGCCGTCGTAGAGCAAGCATGCAGCGTCGTATGGCGAGTGCCGCGCGGCGCGAATCTCCGAAGGATCTCACTATGAGCACGACGCTCGAACCCACTGTGAACGCGCCGCTGAACGTCACCGCCAACCGCATGGACCATCTCGACTGGCTCGAAGCCGAGTCGATCCACATCCTGCGCGAACTCGTTGCCGAGTGCAGCAAGCCTGCGCTGCTGTTCTCGGGCGGCAAGGACTCGGTGGTGGTGCTGGCGCTCGCATTGAAGGCCTTCGGCCTCGGCGCGAATCGCAAGACCTCGCTGCCGTTCCCGCTCGTGCACATCGACACGGGCCACAACTACGAAGAGGTGATCGACTTCCGCGATCGCCGCGCTGCCGAAATCGGCGCCGAACTCGTGGTGGGCCACGTCGAAGATTCGATCAAGAAGGGCACCGTGCGCCTGCGCCGCGAAACCGATTCGCGCAATGCCGCCCAGGCCGTCACGCTGCTCGAAACCATCGAGCAATACGGCTACACGGCGATGATTGGCGGCGCGCGCCGCGACGAAGAGAAGGCCCGCGCGAAGGAGCGCATCTTCTCGTTCCGCGACGAATTCGGCCAGTGGGACCCGAAGGCTCAGCGTCCGGAACTGTGGAGCCTCTACAACGCGCGCCTGCACAACGGGGAGCACCTGCGCGTGTTTCCGATCTCGAACTGGACGGAACTGGACGTGTGGCAATACATCGAGCGCGAGAAGCTCGAACTGCCGTCGATCTACTACGCGCACCAGCGCGAGATCGTGCGCCGCAACGGCCTGCTCGTGCCGGTCACGCCGCTCACGCCGATGAAGGATGGCGAAGTCAGCGAAATGGCGCAGGTGCGTTTCCGCACGGTGGGCGACATCAGCTGCACGTGCCCGGTGGAAAGCGATGCCGACAACGTCGAGAAGATCATCGCCGAGACGGCCGTGACCGAAATCACGGAACGTGGAGCTACGCGCATGGACGACCAGGCGTCGGAAGCCGCGATGGAACAGCGCAAGAAGCAAGGTTATTTCTAAAGAGCACGCAGAGGAAGAAACGAATATGGTTCGCATTGAGCAACCCGCGCATCAACCTGAAGACCTCGGCGTGCTGCGCTTCATCACGGCCGGCAGCGTGGACGACGGCAAGAGCACGCTGATCGGCCGCCTGCTGTACGACAGCAAGGCGGTTTTGAGCGACCAGCTTTCGGCGCTCTCGCGCGCGAAGAACAAGCGCACCGTGGGCGACGAGATCGACCTGTCGCTGCTCACCGACGGCCTCGAAGCCGAGCGCGAGCAGGGCATCACGATCGACGTGGCGTACCGCTACTTCGCCACGGCCCGCCGCAAGTTCATCATCGCCGACACGCCGGGCCACGAGCAGTACACGCGCAACATGGT
Source organism: Paraburkholderia sacchari (assembly GCF_000785435.2). GTDB lineage: Bacteria > Pseudomonadota > Gammaproteobacteria > Burkholderiales > Burkholderiaceae > Paraburkholderia > Paraburkholderia sacchari. Next base: position 1,021,490 of record NZ_JTDB02000002.1, read on the forward strand.
CACGGGTGCTTCCACTGCCCACGCCGCGATCATCCTGATCGACGCCACGCGCGTGACGGTCGAGAACGGCGTGACGCAACTGCTGCCGCAAACCAAGCGCCACAGCGCGATCGTCAAGCTGCTGGGCCTCCAGCACGTGATCGTCGCGATCAACAAGATGGATTTGGTCGACTACAGCGAAGCCACCTTCGACCTGATCCGCGACGCCTATGTGGCCCTCGCGCGCCAACTCGGTCTCGCGAACGTGCGCTTCGTGCCGGTTTCGGCGCTCAAGGGCGATAACATCGTGGCCGCGAGCGAGCGCATGCCGTGGTATGCGGGCGAGCCGCTGCTCGACGTGCTCGAGGCGCTGCCGGTCGAGCAGGCCACCGGCGACGCGCTGCGCTTCCCGGTTCAGTGGGTCGCGCGCCAGGACGGTTCGAGCGCCGACGACTTCCGCGGCTACATGGGCCGCGTCGAAGCGGGCGAAGTGAAGCTCGGCGACGCCATCACCGTGCTGCCGGCCGGCCGCGCGGCCACGGTGGCCGAGATCATCGCGCCGGTGCCGGGCGGCACCGCGCAAGTCGACCGCGCGTTCGCGGGCCAGACCGTCACGATCCGCCTTGCCGAAGACGTGGACGTTTCGCGCGGCGACACCTTCGTGCCGGCCTCGGACGACACGCAGCCGGCGAAGAAGCTCGAAGCGGACCTCTGCTGGTTCGACGAAGAGCCGCTCTCGCTGCAGCGCAAGTACCTGCTCAAGCAGACCACGAGCACGGTGTTCGCGAAGATCGGCGCGGTCAAGGAAGTGCTCGACGTGCATACGCTCTCGCACGCCACCGACCGCCACAACCTCGCGATGAACGACATTGGCCGCGTGGCGCTCACGCTGCAAAAGCCGGTCGTCGCGGACCTGTATGATGTGCACCCCGGCACCGGCGCGTTCGTTCTCATCGACGAGGCGACGCATCACACGGTGGCCGCAGGCATGATTCGCGCGGTTGCCGCCTGACGCGGCACGGCGCGAACGTGGCAGCGCGCCGCCGCCAGGGTTTGAAGGCGTTAAGGCGTCCAAAGGCGGCGCGCCGACACAGGAGTCAACGAGGCAAATGGGCAAGGTTTATCTGATTGGCGCCGGACCGGGCGCGGCGGATCTCATCACGGTGCGCGGCGCGCGCCTGCTCGCGAAAGCGCAGGTCGTGCTGCACGATGCGCTCGTCGAGCCGGCAATGCTGGATTACGCCCCGCAGGACGCGAAGTTCATCGCGGTGGGCAAGCGTTGCGGACAGCGCTCGACGGCGCAGCATTTCATCAACAAGCAGATCGTGGACGCGGCGCGCGAGCATGACGTAGTGGTGCGCCTGAAGGGCGGCGATCCGATGCTGTTCGGTCGCGCCGACGAAGAGATGCGCGCGCTCGAAGCGGCGGGCATCGAGTACGAGATCGTGCCGGGCATCACGGCCGCGCTGGCAAGCGCCGCCACGCTGCAACGCTCGCTCACGCTTCGCGGCGTGTCGCGCAGCGTCGCGCTCGCGACGTACTCGCGCGCGGCGGGCAGCGAGGAGATCCGCGAGCAGGTCAACGCCGATTCGCTGGTGTTCTACATGGGCCGCGACAGCGCGCCGGAAATCGCGCGCCAGCTGATCGAAGCGGGCCGCGCGGGCGCGACGCCGGTGGCGATCGTCGAGGCCTGCAGCACGGCGCGCGAACGCACGCTCACGCTGACGCTGGCGGGCCTTGAAGCGGGCGAGGCGCAAGACTGGCTCGATCCGGTGCAGCCGAGCCTGCTCATGATCGGCGAGGCTTTTGCCGAGCGGTCGGTGCAGCAGATGCAAGCCGAAGATGAGGCACAGGACGAAGCGCCGGGCCGCAGGGCGGCCTGAGGCAGCGAAGAAACAACAGGGGTAGTAGAACAGGCAACGGGCCGCTCGATATGTAGCGGCCCGTTTGCTTTGGTGCGTGCCTCAGCGGGCTGGCGGGCTAGTGCGCCCGTGCGCTTAGTCGCGCTCCTGCGCAAGACAGTACTGCACGATCGCGTCGAGTACGCCGTCGTCTTCGCCCACGGCGCTCGCGCACGAGAGCCGCACATTCGGGTGTGCAGCCTGGCATTGCGCGATGAGCGCGGGCAAGTCGCGCCGGATATGGCCACCCTGGCCGAAGAACACCGGCACCACCGTGATGGCGTCGCAGCCCAGCGCCGCTTGCTCGGCGATGGCCTCGGGCAAGCTCGGCTCCATGAGTTCGAGGAAGGCGAGACTCACGGGCCGCGCCGCGCCGCGCGTGGCGGCGAGCTTGCCCGCGAGCCGCGTGAACGGCTCTTTCCAGCGCGCATCGCGCGCGCCGTGGCCAAAGAGAATCATGCCGTGCGTGCCCATCGCCGTATTTTCCCGAGGAGCGTGGTCTGGCCGCCGTAGATACCGGCGCGTCAGATCGACGTCAGTGCCGGTCGACCCATTTCAGGCCGATCAGCCCGAGCGCCAGATAGATGAGACCCGGCGTCGCCGCGGTGAGCGGCGCGGGCCACGTGTTCAGTGTACCGATGTGCGAGAACAGCGTGTTCACGAGCTGGAAGCTCATGCCGAGCATGATCCCGCCGAATACCTTGACGCCCACCACGCCCGCGCGCGTATGCAGGTACGCGAACGGCAGCGAGAGCACCAGCATCACGAACACCGCGAACGGGTAGATCAGCTTGCGCCAGAATGCGATCTCGTAGCGCTGCGTGTCCTGATGGTTTTCCGCAAGATGCTGGATATAGCGGAACAGGTTGAACATCGACATGCGATCGGGCGAGACCAGCAGCACCGAGAGAATCTGCGGCGTGAGCTCCGAGCGCAGCGAGTACTCGGGCACGGAGGTTTGCTGCGCGCGATAGACCGGGTTGAGCGCATCGGTGGGCTGGCTTGGCGGCGGCGTTACGCTGATGAGTTCGGTGTCCGTCACATCCTTGAGCAGCCAGTGCCCCGGCGGCTGATACCTGCCGCTCTTCGCGACGCGCACGTTCGAGAGCCTGAACTGCGAATCGAATTCGTAGATGCGCACATTGGTGATGGTTGCGTCGGGCTGCAGTTCGCCCACGTTGACGAAGCGCGTGGCTTGTTCGCCGTCGGCGCGCGCGGTGAGCGTGTCCTTCACCCACACCCCCGACTTGAAGTCGGACGACACGGCGGAGCCGAGCGCTTCGAGGCGCACGCGCTCGGAGAGCTGGTCAGTGTACGGCCCGATCACTTCGCCCATGAGGTAGGTGAGCAGCACGAGCGGAATGCCGATCTTCAGCAGCGAGCGCAGCGCTTGACCCGTTGCGAGACCGGAGACGCGAAAGATCGTGTATTCGGAATTGGCGGCCATCTGCGCGAACACGTAGATCGCGCTGATGAGCGCCGCAACCGGAATGATTTCGTAGAGCCGCGACGGCGCCTGCAGCGAGACGCGCAGCACCGCGTACATGAACTTGTAGTTGCCGTGGCCGACCGAGTTCAGTTCGTTGATCAGGTCGAAGAAGAAGAACAGACCCGAAAACGCAAACAGGATGAACACGAAGGACACGTAGACCTGGCGTGCGAAATACTTCTCGTAGATGCGCATCGGTCAGCTCCCCTGGGACGTGCGCTGGAACATCGCGCGCGTGAAGAGCGGCCGGTTGCGCACGCGCAGCCAGAACATGAAGACGACAAGCGCGAACACCACGACGTGCAGCACCACGAGGCCGACGCCGAACGGCATCTTGCCCTGCTCGATCTGCGATTGCACGACGTTGAGCAGGTTCGAGTAGGTGAGGTAGATCAGCACGGCCATCACGAGATTGATGGTGCGCCCGCGGCGCGGGTTCTGATACGCGAGCGGGATCGCCAGCAGCATCAGGTTGATCGCGATGAGCGGCAGGCCCGCGCGCCATGCGAATTCGCCGAGATTGTCGCCGCCCGGATTGCGCAGCAGGTCCGGCGTGGAGGTGCTGCTCGCCGTGGGCGTGGCGACCACGGGCTGGCTCTGGACCTTGACGCCGTAGCGCTGGAACTCGGTGATGCGGAAGTCGGGGTGGCCGGGTTCGCCGTCGTAACGGCGGCCGTTCTCGAGCACGACGAAGCGGTCGCCGTTCTTCGCGGTTTCGGTGTGGCCGGTCTTTGAGACGATCACGTTGACCTTGCCGTTTTCCGTGCTCGTGACGAATACGTTGTCCACGCGGCCCTTGTCGGGGTTCATGCTCTCGATGAAGAACACGCGGTGCGAGGTGGGCGATTCGCGGAACTGGCCGGGCGCGAGCAGCGATACTTCATCGCGCTGCTGAAAGCGCGCGCGAATCAGCTTGCTTTGCGCGTTCGACCACGGCCAGCCGATGAAGGCGAAGAACACGATCATCAGGATGATCGGCGTCGAAAAAACGGCGATCGGCTTGATGAGGCGCGTGAGGCTCACCCCGGAGGCGAGCCACACGACCATTTCGGAATCCTTGTACCAGCGCGTGAGCACAAACAGGATCGACACGAAGAGCGTGACGATCAGCATTACCGCGAGATAGCCGATCACGGTCAGGCCGATCAGGACCAGCACGTCGCGCGGGTCGATCTGGCCGGAAGCCGCGAAGCCGACGATACGAATCATCATCGTCGTCAGCATGATCGTGAGCAGAACCATGAACACGGCGCCGGCCGTATACGCGAGTTCTCGCTGCAGGGAACGTTCGAAGATCATTGTTGATGAAGAGGGCGGGCGGCCCGCGCCGGGCGGCGCGCGCAACGGTCCGGGAGCCGCCGCGGGAAAAATAGCGGATAATTGCGGCTTTCATCCTAAGCCCTGATTTTATCCGAGGACAAGCGCGATGGACTTTAGCATAAAAGCCTGTGACTGGAGCAAAGGCGGGGAAGGTCCCTTCCTGACTGGCAAGTCGGATTGCGTCGTGGTGGGCGTCTTCGAGGCGCAGACCCTTTCGGGCCCGGCATTCGTGATCGACAGCGCCATCGGCGGCGCGATTGTCCGCCTCGTCAAGTCCGGCGACATCGACGGCAAGGCCGGCTCGACGCTGTTTCTGCCGGAAGTGGCCGGCATCGGCGCTTCACGCGTGCTGCTCGTCGGCCTCGGCAAGCAGGATGCATTCGGCCAGAAGGCCTATGGCGAGGCCGTCAAGGCCGCGTGGCGCGCGATTCTCGGCACGAAGATCGCTCAGGTCACGTTCACGCTTGCACAGCAGCCCATCAAGGATCGCACGAGCGACTGGGGCGTGCGCGCGGCAATCCTGGCGCTGCGAAACGAGACCTACCGCTTCACGCAGATGAAGAGCAAGCCCGACGTCGCGCAGCGCGCGCTCAAGCGCGTGGTCTTCAGCGTCGACGCGGCCGAGGAAAAGGCCGCGAAGCTCGCCAGCAAGCAGGCCGTGGCGCTCGCCAACGGCATGGACCTCACGCGCGACCTCGGCAATCTGCCGGGCAACGTCTGCACGCCCACGTACCTCGCGGCCACGGCCAAGAAGCTCGCGCGCGACTGGAAGCTCAAGGTCGAAGTGCTCGGCCAGCGCCAGATCGAAGCGCTCAAGATGGGCTCGTTTCTTTCTGTTACGAAAGGCTCGGTCGAGCCGCCGCAATTCATCGTGCTGCACTACCAGGGCGCGAGCGCGAAGGCCGCGCCGGTCGTGCTGGTGGGCAAGGGCATCACGTTCGATACGGGCGGCATCTCGCTCAAGCCCGGCGAGGGCATGGACGAGATGAAGTACGACATGTGCGGCGCGGGCTCGGTGCTCGGCACAATTCGCGCGGTTGCCGAAATGGGCCTGAAGCTCAACGTGATCGGCATCATTCCCACCTGCGAGAACATGCCCGCGGGCAACGCCACGAAGCCCGGCGACATCGTCACGACGATGGCGGGCCTCACGGTCGAGGTGCTCAACACCGACGCCGAAGGCCGCCTGATCCTGTGCGACGCGCTCACCTACGCCGAGCGCTTCAAGCCGGCCGCCGTGATCGACATCGCCACGCTCACGGGCGCCTGCATTATTGCGCTCGGCCATCACAACAGCGGCCTGTTCTCGACCGACGACGCGCTCGCGGGCGAGCTGCTCGACGCCTCGCGCGAGGCCAGCGATCCGGCGTGGCGCCTGCCGCTCGACGAAGAGTATCAGGACCAGCTCAAGTCGAATTTCGCCGATCTCGCCAATATCGGCGGGCGTCCGGCAGGCAGCGTGACTGCGGCGTGCTTCCTCTCGCGCTTCACGCAAAACTATCCGTGGGCGCATCTCGACATCGCGGGCACCGCATGGAAGAGCGGCGCGGCGAAGGGCGCGACGGGCCGTCCCGTGCCGCTGCTCGCGCAGTTCTTGATCGATCGGGCCGCGGACGGTCGCGCAGGGCAATGACGCGCATCGACTTTCACACGAACGTCGGCAATTCGCTGATGTACGCGTGCCGGCTCGTGCGCAAGGCGTACCAGGCCGGCCAGCAAGCTGTCGTGCTGGCCGAGCCCGCGCGCCTGCGCGCGTTCGACGAGATGCTCTGGACTTTTTCGCCACTCGACTTCGTGCCGCACTGCATGGCCGGCAGCGCGCACGCCGCGCAAACGCCCATTGTGCTGGCCACGGATCTCGAGCAGGCGCCGCATCATGGCGTGCTTCTCAACCTCGGCGCGGCGGTGCCGCCGCAGTTCGCGCGCTTCGAGCGCCTGCTCGAAGTGATCGGCGACGCGCCCGAGGAGCTTGCCTCGGGCCGCGAGCGCTACCGCTTCTACCGCGACCGCGGCTACGCGCTGAACAACTACAAGCAGGGCGCTTGACCCCCATTGAACCCGGCACGCCGGTTGCTTGTCTCTCCTTTATTGTTTGATCGAAATCCGAAGGAGGCGATCGTGTCCGATTTTCATCGCGCTGATGAACCCGAGATCCCGTTGCTGAATGAACCGCTCGTGCAGGGCAACCTGCTGCGCGGTCGTCATGGGTCGCCGTTCGAGACCGTGTCGGCACAGCCGTCCACACCTGCGCCGAGTCCTGGCGTGTCCGCCGAAGTTCCCGATAGCCCCCTTCCGCCCGACGCCGAGGCGCTCGTCGAACGGCTCAGCGGACGGGCCATGAGCTGGCTCACAGGCGATGGGCGCGGCGTGATCGAGGCGCGCTGCGCCGCGGCGATGCAGGAGCACGCGCACTGGATCGTCGGGCAGGTGTCGCGCGAAATCGGTCTCGCGCTCGAAGCTGAATTGAAGGGCTGGGTGAAGGCTGCAGTGCGCGAGGAACTGGCCGCGCGCGCGGCGCAATCGACGCCGCCGGAGGCTTGAAGCGGTTTTGAGCGGGCCGGTGCCGGTTATTTGAGCGTCAGGATCCAGTTCGCGAGCGAGGCCGCCTGGGCGGAAGTCAATTGGGTGTTCGCCGGCATGGGCACCGAGCCCCACACGCCGTTGCTGCCTTCCAGGATCTTGTGTACGAGATAGCTCTGGGCTTCGGGCTTGTCCGCGTACTTCGCCGCGACGTTGTGCAGCGACGGGCCCATGAAGGTGCGGGTTACCGAATGGCAGCTCATGCAGTTCTGCTGTTGCGCGAGTGCAAGCCCGCTCGGGCCGGGACCGTTCTGTGCGTGAGCGCTCGTCGTGGCCAGCGCCAACGCCAGCGCCAACGCGGCAACGGGCGTCACCGTGTCGTTCTTCGCGTGCGACTTCAGTTTCATACTGGTCTCCACCAGCTTGGTCGCCGGCTGTGTGGTCGCATTATAAGAGCAAAGGGCGCACGGTCCGCGCGCCCTCCTTATGGCCTCTCCGGGGCCGCTGCGAGGCCTTCGCGTTGCGTTGATTTTTCCGCATACCGCGGAACTGATCGTTCTCAGCCCGCAGGTCTTCAACCCCGAGTTCTCAGCCCGTGACCGCGCCCTTGTTCGCCGGGCGCGCCAGCGCCGCGTATTTCGCGAGCACGCCCCGCGTGTAGCGCGGCGCTGGCTGCTTCCATGCCGCGCGGCGGCGCGCGAGTTCGGCGTCGTCGATATTCAGTTGCAGCAGCAGCTTGTGCGCGTCGATGGTGATCGAGTCGCCCTCCTGCACGAGCGCAATCGCGCCGCCTTCGAACGCCTCGGGCGCGACGTGGCCCACCACCATGCCCCACGTGCCGCCGGAGAAGCGTCCGTCGGTGATGAGGCCCACCGATTCGCCGAGCCCCTTGCCGATGATCGCCGAAGTGGGCGCGAGCATCTCCGGCATGCCCGGGCCGCCCTTCGGGCCGAGGTAGCGCAGCACGACTACATCGCCGGCCTGGATCTTGTCGGCGAGGATCGCTTCCATTGCGCTTTGCTCGTCGTCGAATACGCGCGCCGGGCCCGTGATCACAGGGTTTTTCAGGCCGGTGATCTTGGCGACGGCGCCTTCGGGCGCGAGGTTGCCCTTGAGGATCGCGAGGTGGCCTTCCCTATACAGCGCCTGGTCGATCGGAAAGATGACCTTTTGATCGGCGCGCGGCTTCGCCGGCACGTCCTTCAGTTCCTCGGCGATGGTCTTGCCGGTGATGGTCATGCACTCGCCGTGCAACAGGCCCGCGTCGAGCAGGATCTTGAGCACCTGGGGAATGCCGCCGGCCTTGTGCAGGTCGGTCGCCACATACTGGCCCGAGGGCTTCAGATCGCAGATCACCGGCACTTTCTTGCGCATGCGCTCGAAGTCGTCGATGGTCCAGTCGATTTCCGCCGCGTGCGCAATGGCAAGATAGTGCAGCACCGCGTTGGTCGAGCCGCCCGTGGCCATGATCAGCGCCACGGCATTCTCGATCGACTTCTTCGTGATGATGTCGCGCGGCTTGAGATCCTTCTTGACCGCTTCGACGAGCACGCGCGCCGACTCGGCGGCCGAATCAACCTTTTCCTCATCGGGGTTGGCCATCGTCGACGAATACAGGAGCGACATGCCGAGCGCCTCGAACGACGAGCTCATCGTATTGGCCGTGTACATGCCGCCGCACGAACCGGTGGACGGGCACGCGTTTTTCTCGACACCCTCGAAGTCCTCTTCGGTCATGCGACCCGCGGTGAACTCGCCCACGGCCTCGAATGCCGACACGATGGTCAGATCCTTGCCCTTCCAGTTGCCGGGGCGGATCGTGCCGCCGTACACGTAGATGCCGGGCACGTTGATGCGCGCGAGCGCGATCATTCCGCCGGGCATGTTTTTGTCGCAGCCGCCGATCACGACCACGCCGTCCATCCATTGGCCCTGCACGCAGGTCTCGATGCAGTCGGCAATCACTTCGCGCGAGACGAGCGAGTACTTCATGCCCTCGGTGCCCATCGACATGCCGTCCGAGATCGTGGGCGTGCCGAAGATCTGCGGGTTGGCGTCCGCGCCCTTGACGGCCGCGACGGCCGCGTCAGCGAGGCGCTGCAGGCCCGCGTTGCAGGGCGTGATGGTCGAGTGGCCGTTGGCGATGCCGATCATCGGCTTGTCGAAGTCGGCCTTTTCATAGCCGAGCGCGTAATACATCGACCGGTTCGGCGAGCGGGCGACGCCTTGCGTAATGTGCTTCGAACGACGGTTGTAGGCCATGGGGACGCTCCGTGACAGTGTCTCGAATCTTGTCGGTTGCCGGGCTTGGGGCTCAAAGGAAATGCGCCGGCTTGTGCGAAGAAGAATGGAGTTTCACGAACACAATGTCCAATATATTCTCCGCGCCATCGGTCCCCGAATCTGCAGTGAGCCCGCAGTGAGCCGCCCGGGGAAGTGCGCGGGGGCGTGTTTCGGTTCATGCGTGCGCGTCTCGGCGATAATGTGTCGCCGCAGCACGCGATGCGAACTGCGCAGCGTTGAAAACGTCCAACGCTCGCGCCGCGCATTTTTGTGCTGATTTTACAACTCGATTTCAAACCTCACCGCCGACAAGCACTGATTCCACGATGCTCATCCACCCGAATTTCGACCCCATCGCCATTCATCTGGGGCCGCTCGCCGTGCGCTGGTACGGCCTCATGTATCTCGTCGGCTTCATCCTCGCGATCGTGATCGGCCGGCTGCGCCTGCGCCTGCCGTACGTGGCCGCGCAGGGCTGGACCGTCAAGGACATCGACGACATGCTGTTCTACGGCGTGCTCGGCACGGTGCTGGGCGGGCGCCTCGGCTATGTGGTGTTCTACAAGGCGAGCTGGTACTTCGCGCATCCGCTCGACATCTTCAAGGTATGGGAAGGCGGCATGTCGTTCCATGGCGGCTTTCTCGGCGTGACCTTCGCGATGGTCTTGTTCGCGTGGCAGCGCGGGCGCACCTGGCTGCAGGTCACCGACTTCGTCGCGCCGATGGTGCCCACGGGTCTCGCCGCGGGGCGTCTTGGCAACTTCATCAACGGCGAGCTGTGGGGCCGCGTGACCTCGCCGGACGCGCCGTGGGCCATGCTGTTCCCGGGCGCGGCCAACGACGACGCCGCGTGGCTTTCCGCGCATCCGCAGCAAGCCGCGCAGTGGCATCTGAACGACGTGTTCGCGCAATATCATTTGCTGCCGCGTCATCCGTCCGAGCTCTATGAAATCGCGCTCGAAGGTGTTGCGCTCTTCATCGTGCTGATTCTGTTCGCGCGCAAACAGCGTCCCGTGGGGGCGATCTCGGCGATGTTCCTGATCGGCTATGGTCTCGCGCGCTTCACCGTGGAGTTCGCACGCGAGCCCGACGATTTCCTCGGCCTGCTCGCATTGGGCTTTTCGATGGGGCAATGGCTCTCGCTGCCGATGATCGTCGCGGGCGTGCTGATGATGATCTGGGCGTATCGCCGCGCCAAACGCGGCAACGGTGCGCAGCAGGCCATGGGCGCCAGGAGCTGATGTCGCATTGAGGTGACTCGCGCTGCACTGAGCGCACCATGAAGAAAGCCACGGTTTTGCCGTGGCTTTCTTTTTTTGCGGTGCGCCTCGCGCGCGTTACTTCATCTGCACCGAGCCCGACACGTTGACTGTGACGGTGGACGTGCCGCCTTCGAGCGGCACCGGCGGTGCTGCCTTCGCGTCGGCCGACATGGCGCGCGCGCTCATCATCATCAACGGACGCGGCATCACGCCTTGATGGCCCACATTCACGTCGCGGACCGTGTAGCCGCTATAGCCGAATGCGCGCGCATTCGCGGCCGCCTGCTCGCGGAACGAAGCGATTGCCTGGCCCGAGAGCTTCTGCTCGGCGGCGCGCTGGGCCTCGGGCGAGAGCGAGAACTGCACGTTGCCCACCTGCATCACCGAAGCAATATCGCCGGCGAGTTTCGAGGCGGCGGAGAAGTCGTGCGATTCGAGCACGACTTCCGTGCGGCCGCGCCATGCCGAAATGCGCCCGTCGCGATCGGTTGACGGATAGATCGAGAACTGGCCCGAGCGCGCGGTCACGCCCGCGACGCCCTTGGCTTTTTGCAGCGCCTGGTCGGCGCGCTGATTGAGCGTGGCCGTGAGCGATGCGGGATCCTTTGCTTCCTGCTCGTAGAACAACGTAATCGTGACGACGTCCTGCGGGACTTCCGCGCTTGCCTGGGCGGAAAGCGACAGCACGCCCGCCGGTTGATAGCGCGCATCGCTCTGCGCGAATGCGGCGCCCGGCGCGAGCGTCATGGCAAGCGGCACAGCGGCGGCGAGTGCGGCGGCGAGCGTGACGACAGTTTTTCTCTTCATATTTGGGCTCCTGGCAGAACAGATTCGCAAAACGGCACGTGCGTGCCGTTTGCGTGTTCGTTAGGCGGGGTGGGCCGCGCAGGGTTCCCGCCGGAGCAGGGCGGCTTTGCAGTCTTTAAAGATTGACGCAGGCGCGCTTACATTAGCCGCCTGGTGATGAAGTCCCATTCGGCCTTGGTGACCGGCGTGATGGACAGGCGATTGCCTTTGGCGAGCACGCGCATGTCTGCGAGTTCCTCGTGCTCGCGCAGCGCGGCGAGCGCAATGAGCGGGCACTTCTTCTTGAACACCACGTCGACGAGCATCCAGCGCGGCGTTTCCTGCGTGGATTTCGCGTCGTAATAAGGGCTCTTCGGATCGAATTGCGTGGGATCGGGATATGGCGTGGACGAGACTTGCGCGAGACCCGCGATGCCGGGCTCGGGGCAGCTCGAATGGTAGAAGAGCACGCCGTCGCCGATCTGCATGGTGTCGCGCATGAAATTGCGCGCCTGATAGTTGCGCACGCCAGTCCACGGCAGCGTGCGCTGCGGGGCGTTCGCGAGATCGTCGATGCTTGCTTCGTCGGGTTCGGACTTCATCAGCCAATAGCGCATGAGTCGAAGTAACACGTCGGAAGTGGAGGGGGAAACAGCGTTGGCGCAGTGAACACGGAACGCCAAAAGGGAAGCACAAAAGGAAAACGGCATCGGACGTAAGTCCGATGCCGTTTGAATAGGTCCCCGCCTTAGCCGCTAGGCCGGCATCCTGAACCGGAGGTTCAGAATTGGTCGCAGTTAGCAGCACTTTGGGTACATCAGACTAGTGACGCGCACGCCCGTGCTACAAATTTCCGCAACCGTGCACATGGCATTGGTTCAAGGAATATATGACCTTGGCGAACCAGGCAGGGAAGCTGACTAAACTGTTTCTCTTTGCTGCAGGAGGAAACGTCTTGTGGACCTTTCCGTTGAGCATCACTGTAGCGCGATTTTAATCCTTTATGTAGCGGCTTTTATTGAACGCCGTACTGCTGGATGACTGCGCCAAGCTGCTCATTCATTTGGTGCATTGTACGACGGATTTCTTCCGCTGGGAATGCTTCGCCGTGCCGCACGCTGGTCTGCAAACGCAGCAATTCCGACGCGATCGAGAGCGCGGCCATCACAGCGATGCGGTCCGTGCCGCGCACGTTGCTGTGATTGCGGATCTTCGACATTTCCGCGTCCACGCGCGCCACGGCTTCGAGCAACGCGTTTTCGGTTTCCGGCGAACAGGCGAGGCGATAGCTTTGGCCGAGAATCGTCGCTTCGATCTGTTTGGTCGTCATGCATTTTCTCCGTGGCGAGCCGCGTTGTCGTCGTCAGCGTTTTGCGACGGCCCGAGCAAGTCGAGCTGGTTGTCGCGCTCCGCGCCCGTGCGTGCACGCGGCAGCTTTTCGAGGATTGCGTTCAGACGGACCTGGGCGTCGTCGATCTTGGCCGAGAGCCCATCTCGCTCGGCCTGCAGCGCGTTGCGCTCTTCGCGCACCTGGTCGAGTTCGGCGCGGGTCGCTTCGCACTGCGCCTGCAATTGCGCAAGTTGCTCTTCGAGCGCCACGCGTGCTTCATGATGGCGCTGATTAATCTCGATCAGCCGCCCGATGTTTTGTGAGAGTGTTTCGAGTTCGTTGAGCATCTGCTGCGTCCTCTAAAGACAGGCATTCTAGCGCGGATTGTCGCGTATTCCGACAACTGCGACGTTTCCAGACGTAACAGCACCGCTTCATGTTGGCTTCTTGCCGTTTTTGGACCGACATGGGCCGGCAGGCGACAGCCGGGAACGCGTTTTGCGCCGTGCGAGGGCCGGCCCTCATATCGCGGTTGTCGCCGCGTTTCGCGCAATAATGACGCTTTCTTGACGCTCGCACGGGGCCCTCCTACACTTGCCAGCCTCCGTTTCGCCCTCTAACGATCGCGCGTGTCAGTGTCCCGGGATCGACCCCTTTCGACGATGCGAACCGTCAACTCCGATAAATCGCGCGGCACCCATGCGCCGGCTTCGCCGCGCGCTTGCGGCGCCAATGTGCTGCGTCGCACGATGAATGCGCGCCGCGCGGCAACGATCTGGTGCGTGCTTGCCGTGGCCGCGCTCGCGGTCTTCGTGGCGTCGCTCGCGATCGGCAGCGTCCCGGTGACGTTCGCGCAGGCGCTGCATGCGCTCGTGCCCGCCGCACCGGGCGCTACGGCTGCACAAAACGCCAACGACATGGCAAGCGAGGTCGTGCGCACGCTGCGCTTGCCGCGCGCGCTCGGCGGCTTCGCGTGCGGCGCGCTGCTCGCGCTCGCGGGCGCGCTGCTTCAGGTGCTGTTGCGCAATCCGCTCGCCGAACCGTACGTGCTGGGCGTTTCGGGCGGCGCTGCCGCGTTCGCGCTGGTGGCGATGATCGCGGGCGCCGCGTGGTGGGCCGTGCAGACGAGCGCTTGTGCGGGCGCTTTCGTGTCGATCCTGCTCGTGCTCGGCCTCGCGCGCCGCGAGCTTTGGCGTGGCGAACCGCAGGACAGTTCTCCGCGCCTGTTGCTCACGGGCGCGGTGACGGCGGCGGGGTGGGGCGCGCTGATCACGCTGCTGCTGACGCTCGCTCCCGAAGCAAGCCTGCGCGGCATGCTGTTCTGGCTCACCGGCGACCTTAACGGCGCGGGCATGCCATGGTCAGCGCTGATTGCGCTTGCGCTCGTGCTTGGATTCGGCGTGAGCGCAGCGCCCCGCCTGAACGTGCTGCTGCGCGGCGACGCGGCCGCCCAGGCGCTCGGCGTGCCGGTGCTGCGCTTGCGTGTGGGTGTTTATCTCGCGGCATCGCTCGCGGCGGCGGCGGCCGTCACCACGGGCGGCACCATCGGCTTCGTCGGGCTCGTCGTGCCGCACATGTTGCGGCTCGCGTTCGGCAACGACCAGCGCATGCTCGTGCCGGCGGCCGCGCTCGCGGGCGGTCTCGCAGTGATGGGCGCCGATCTCGTAGCGCGCACGATTGCCGCGCCCACGCAGTTGCCCGTGGGCGTCGTGACCGCGCTCGCGGGCGTACCGGTGTTCCTGTGGATGCTGCTCAAGAGGCGCACGCCATGAGCATCGACGCCAGCCACCACGCTTCAGGTCACAACCCGGCCTACGAAAAGCCGCTGCTCGCTACGCATGCGCTTACGTTGCGCACGGGCGCGCGCACGCTGATCGAAGGGCTCACGCAGTGCTTCGATGCGGGCGAGATCTGGTGCGTGGCCGGCGCGAACGGCGCGGGCAAGACCACCTTGATCGCAACGCTCGCGGGCCTGCGCGAGAGCGCGGCGGGCCACGTCGAAGTCGACGGCATTGCGTTGCGCGACTGGCAGCCGGTGCGCCTGGCGCTTCGCCGCGCATTGATGCCGCAAGACGTGCGCGACGCATTCAGCGCGAGCGTGCTCGACACGGTGCTGCTCAATCGCTATCCGCACCTCGTGGGCTGGGGCTGGGAAAGCGAGGAGGATCGCGCCGCCGCGCACGCCGCGCTTGCGACGCTCGGTCTTGAAGCCTTCGCCGCGCGCGATGTGCTCTCGCTTTCGGGCGGCGAGCGCCAGCGCGTCGCGCTGGCGGCGGTGCTCTGCCAGGGCGCGCCGCTTTTGCTGCTCGACGAGCCGCTCTCGCATCTGGACCTGCATCATCAGATCGCCTGCATGGAAGCGCTTTCGCACTGGGTGAATACCGGGTCGCGCGTGGTCGTGTTTTCCTGTCACGATCTCAATCTTGCACGGCGCTACGCGACGCACGCCCTGCTGCTCGACGGCCGTGGTGGCTGCTTCGCGGGTCCCGTGCGCGACGTGCTCACGGCGGAGCGCGCGAGCGCGGCCTTCGGCCACCCCCTCAGGCTGATCCGTGAGGGCGTGCACGAGGCGCTCGTGGCTGCTTTCGAACTTCCACGCGAGCGCTGACGCCTTCTGCGCGCGAGCGGTATTGAACCGCGCGTTGAACCGCGCATTGAACCGAACTGAAACCAACATGACTTCAACGCTTTCCGAATTGCTGGCTGTCGAGCCGCTCGATCCGTCGCTGCGCAACGCGCTTCAGCACCTCATCGACTCCAAGACCAAGCCCCCCGGCAGCCTCGGTCGACTCGAGGCGCTCGCGCGCCAGCTCGGCTTGATCCAGCGCAGCACGCGCCCGAGCGTCGAGCGTCCCGTGATGATCGTGTTCGCTGGCGACCACGGCATCGCCAACGAAGGCGTGAGCCCGTATCCGCAGGCAGTGACCGCACAGATGGTCGCGAACTTCATCGCGGGCGGCGCGGCCATCAACGCGTTCAGCGCCGTGGCAGGACTCGAGCTGGAGATCGTCGATGCCGGGGTTGCAACCCCATTGCCGCCTCTGCCGCCGTTAGCTGACATTTCAAGGCTCGTCTCGCTGCCGCTCGCGCGCGGCACGCGCAACTTCGCGCACGAACCCGCGATGACGCGCGACGAGGCCATTGCCGCGCTCGCGGCGGGCGCGGCGCGCGTGCGTCATCACGCGGCGCTCGGCACCAACGTGATCGGTTTCGGCGAGATGGGCATTGCGAATACGTCATCGGCTGCGTGCCTGATGAGCCGCCTGTGCGGCGTGCCCATCGACGAATGCGTGGGGCGCGGCACGGGGCTCGACAACGCGGGCCTCGCGCGCAAGCGCAACGTGCTCGCGGCGGCGCTCGCACGTCACCCGAATGCGCGCGAGCCGATCGATGTGCTCGCAACCTTCGGCGGCTTCGAGATCGCGATGATGGCGGGCGCGTTTCTCGAAGCGGCGCGCCAGCGCATGGCGATTCTCGTCGATGGTTTCATCGCGACTTCGGCGCTGCTGGTGGCGGACGCGCTCGCGCCGCACGTGCGCGAGTATTGCGTGTTCGCGCATGCGTCGAACGAGGCGGGGCATCGGCGCATGCTCGATCATTTCGGCGCGCGCGAACTGCTCGCACTCGATCTGCGTCTGGGCGAGGGCACGGGCGCCGCGCTGGCCGTGCCGCTCCTGCGCGCGGCCGTGGCATTTCTCAATGAAATGGCGAGCTTCGAGTCCGCCGGCGTGGACGAGAGCGAGCGTGGGCATTGAATCCGCTGGCGGAACTGCGTTACTTCTTCACGGCGCTCGGCTATTTCACGCGCGTGCCGGTGCCGCGCTGGGTCGGCTTCGAGCCGCAATGGCTGAACGCGGCGGCGCGCTATTTTCCGCTGGTGGGCGCGTTGATCGGCGCGCTGGCGGCGCTTGTTTACCTCGCGGCGCTCCACGTGTTTCCCGCGAGCGTGGCGGTGCTGCTCTCGATGGCCGCGACGCTGCTCGCGACGGGCGCATTCCATGAAGACGGCCTCGCCGATTGCATCGACGCATTCGGCGGCGCGTATCAGCGCGAGGACGTGCTGCGCATCATGCACGACTCGCGCATCGGCGCGTTCGGCGCCATCGGCATCGTGGTCTCGCTGGCGCTGAAGTGGCAGACGCTTGCCGCGCTGCCGCCGTTGCGTGCCGCCACGCTCATGATCGCCGGCCATGCGGCGAGCCGCGCGCTCGCGATCAGCTACCTCGTCTCGCTCGATTACGTGCGGCCCGAGGGCAAGGCCAAGCCGGTCGCGCAACGCATGAGCGCGCTCGCGCTCGCCTGTGCGTTCGTGTTCGGCCTGCCGTGGCTCTTCTGGCCCGCGTGGCCGGACTGGCGCGCGGGCGTGGCCACGCTCGCGGTGCTCGGCATGCTGCGCTGTGGGCTCGGGCGGTATTTCGTGCGGCGCATCGGCGGTTACACGGGCGATTGCCTCGGCTTCGCGCAGCAGGTGTTCGAGCTCGCGATCTATTTGATGGGGCTCGCATGGATCTCGTCCTGATTCGTCATCCTGCCGTGGCGGTGGAGACGGGCGTGTGTTACGGCAAATCCGACGTGGCGCTTGCCGCAGCCGCCGATGCCGGCGCGGCGTCGATTGCCGCTCGCCTTGCGGCGCTCGACGTGCGCGCGCCGCAACGCATCGAAACGAGTCCGCTTGCGCGTTGCGCGAGCGTGGCACGGGTGCTCGGGCAGATGCACGACGGCGTGGCTCCGCATGAAGATGCGCGTCTTGCGGAGATGGACTTCGGCGCGTGGGAGATGGAGCGCTGGGACGCCATCGAGCGCGCGCAGATCGACGCCTGGGCCGCCGACTTCGAGCATGCGCGCGCGCATGGCGGCGAGAGCGTCGCGCAGTTCTACGCGCGGGTGTCGGCGTGGTTCGATGGGCTCGATGCCGGGGCGCACGAGCGCGTCTGGGCCGTTGCGCATGCGGGCGTGATTCGCGCGGTTGCCGCGCGCGCGTTAGACTTGCCGTTCGCGCGCTGCGCCCGCTGGCCGCTCGGCATGGCGGCGATCGTCACGTTGCGCCGCGAGTCGTCGGGCGGCGAGTGGCTGCTCGCACGCTGGAACGCGTGACATGCGCCGCCGGTTTATTCGGATCCCGGATTAATTCGCGGTGCTCGCATCACGCGAACGCGCGCGATCGAGATCCTCGCACAACTGCGCCGCGCCTTGCGCGATGCGCGGCCCGGGCCGCGTGAGCAGATCGCCGTCGATGGAGAAGAGATTGCCGCGCGCCACAGCCTGCACCTGGGGCCACGCGCGCCAGTGCGCGAGCGCGGGCAGCGGCTGGTCCGGCGCCGTCGCGCCTTGCGACGCGGTAATGATCGCATCGGGATTGGCGGCCAGCACGGCTTCGGTGGAGAGCGTGGGCACCAGCGGGCGCAGCGCGGCAAAGACGTTGCGTCCGCCGCATAGCGCGATCACGTCGCTGATCATGTGCTCGCCGTTGATCGTCATGAGCGGCCGGTCCCAGACTTCGTAAAACACCTTCACCGGCGCGCGCAGCGAGTAACGCGTGCGCAATTGCGCGATCGTGCGGCGATACGCGAGCGCCGCTTGCGCAGCGGTTTTTTGCGTGCCTAGCAGCGCGCCGAGCCGCGTGAGCGAGGTTGCCACGTCGTCGAGCCGATGCGGCTCGCTGAAGAAGAGCGGGATGTGCAGCTCGCGCAGGCGGTCGATTTGCTGCTGCGCATTGCCATGCCGCCATACGACGATCAGATCGGGCTTGAGCGCGGCGATGCGTTCGAGGTCGAACGCGCGGTTATCGCCGACGCGCGGCACGCTTTGCGCCTGCGGCGGGTAATCGCTGTAGGCGACCGCGCCCACGAGCTTC
The DNA here is from genome assembly GCF_000785435.2 of Paraburkholderia sacchari. Classification (GTDB taxonomy): domain Bacteria; phylum Pseudomonadota; class Gammaproteobacteria; order Burkholderiales; family Burkholderiaceae; genus Paraburkholderia; species Paraburkholderia sacchari. Next base: position 1,040,214 of record NZ_JTDB02000002.1, read on the forward strand.
GCGCCGCCGCCCGCTGCGTAGATCAACTCGGTTGCGTGCGGCGAGAGGCTGATGACGCGTTGTGCGGGCGCGGCGAGCGTGACGGTTTCGCCGGCATCGTCGACGGCGCTGATTGTGGCGGCGCAGGCGGTTCCGGTTGCGAGTGCAGCGCAAGCGGTGCAAGCCGCGACGAAGATGCGGGTCGAGAGACCGATCCACGCGTCCCGGGCCATGCCATATCGCTGTGCGGCTTCGCGCAGATTGCCGCCGTGCGCGATCATGCGCGCGGCGGTGTCGAGTTGTACCTCAGACATGGGTTGCCACGCTCAGGAAAGCCAGTGCAAGGAGCACGGCGAGCCAAAGGATCGTCGTGCGCTCGACCAGACGCAACGCGGCAGCCACGTCTTCGGCGCGCGGCGGCGCGCCCGCGCCGAGCGCGGGACGTTCCTCCACGGCGCCGTGGTAGACCGCCGCGCCGCCCAGCAGCACGTTCAGGCTGCCCGCGCCGGCGGCCATCACCGGACCCGCGTTCGGGCTCTCCCAGCGCGGCGCCTGCTCGCGCCAGCAGCGCAGGGCGGCGCGCGTGTCGCCGAGCAGCGCATAGCCCGCGGCCGTGAGGCGCGCGGGAATCCAGTTGAGCCCGTCGTCGATGCGCGCGGCCGCCCAGCCGAAGCGCAAAAAGCGCGGCGTGCGATATCCCCACATGGCGTCGAGCGTGTTGGCGAGGCGAAACGCAAGGGCGCCGGGTCCGCCCGCAATCGCGAACCAGAACAGCGCGCCGAAGATCGCGTCGTTGCCGTTTTCGAGCGCGGATTCGCAGGCCGCGCGCGCAAGCGCGGTCGCGTCGGCGTTCGCGGTATCGCGCGAGACGATGCGCGCGGTCAGCGTGCGTGCGGCGCTGAGGTCGCGTTGCGCGAGCGCATGCGCAATCGGCGCGATGTGCTCTTCGAGGCTGCGCGCGCCGAGCGCGAACCACAGCAGCGCGATATGCAACGTCCACGCGAGCGGCCAGGGCAGCACGGCGCACAGCAGCGCCGCGAGCCCAACGGGCGGCGCAACGGCCAGCAGCCAGGCCGCGAGGCCGAGCGGGCGGCCGCGCCGGCCGGTGTTCAGCCGTTTTTCGATGTGGTTCGCGAGCTTGCCGAACGCAACCAGCGGATGCGCGTGGCGCGGCTCGCCAAGCCAGCGGTCGACGGCTACGCCCGCCACGGCGAGGGCGGCGGTGGCGGGCAGGCTCAGTGCCGTCAGCACGATGGCGGCGCTTTGAGCACGAGCGGCAGACCGGCCGCCACGAGCGTCGCGCGGTCGGCGAGCGCGGCGATGCGCTGGTTCAGGCGGCCAAGCTCATCGACGTAAAGGCGCGTGGCCGCGCCCATCGGCACCACGCCCATGCCGATCTCGTTGCTCACCACGAGCACGGCGCAGTCGGCGCGCCTCGCGCGCTCGCAGGCGGCGGCAAAGGCGTCGAGGCGGGCACGCCAGTCGGGCAGCGGCGTCTCGGACTCGGGCGGGCACAGCAGGTTGGCGAGCCAGAGCGTGAGGCAGTCGATCAGCACGCATTGGCCGGGTGTGGCTGCGGCGTTAAGCGCACCGGCGAGATCGTGCGGCGCGACGATCAGCTCCCAATGGGCGGGCCGCCGCGCGCGATGATGCGCGACACGCGCGGCGAATTCGGCATCGGCGTGCTCGCCGCCAGGCATGCTGGCGGTGGCGATATAGGTGACCGGCAGGCCACTTTCGGTGGCGAGGCGTTCGGCGTAGGCGCTCTTGCCAGAACGCGCGCCGCCGACAATGAAGGTGAGGTCGCGGGAAATCATCGTGCGATTGTAGCGGCTAGTCTTTCGTCAGATCGATGGCGATGGCGGCGGGAGCGCGTGGCTGGACGCAGGGCGTTGCGCGGCGCAGCCCGCTCGAAGCCAGCCTCGATCCGACGCGCCTTTACGGCGCGACGGGGCTGAAACGGGCGCGCTTCAGCGAGGCCTGCTGAACCCGCTTTAGTACAGCACCATCTGCGTGCAACGAAACAGCGCGGTGGTTTTGCCGTCCGGGCCTGTCACGGTGGCGTCCCAAACTTGCGTGCTGCGCCCGAGATGCACGCCGGTCGCGACCACGCTCAGCGTGCCTTCGCGCGCCGTGCCCATGAAGTTGCTCTTGAGTTCGATGGTGGTGAAGTTCTTCGCACCGGGCGGCAGGTGCGCGAAGCAGCCGTAACCGCAGGCCGTATCGGCGAGGCAGATGACCGTGGCGGCGTGCAGGAAGCCATTGGGCGCGAGTAGTTCGTCGCGGATGTCGAGCTCGCCGCGCATCAGGCCCTGGTCGAGCGCGACCGCGCGAAAGCCGATCAGCCCTGGCAGCCGGCCGCGCTGGCGCTGCTGCAGGGAATCAATGGTGATATCGGTGCGCAAGATGCTCATGGCAGAAGGGACTCCTTGATTGTCGGAAAATAGGGGGCAAAGTTCGGCGCACGCACGGGCCGGACTTCGGCGCCGCCGCATTTGCCGATATTATCGGACGGTTGCGTCGGCGCATCGGTGTGCCGCGCGGCTTCCCGGCGGCTGGCGTGCGCGGCATGGGTTGGCCGCAGCGGCAGCAGCGCCACAGGCGGAAGCGAAATCGGCAGAATTCAGCAGAATCGGCAAACCGGCTGGCCCGCGCGCCAGCCATCCTGACGGGAGCATTCATGACGGTGATCGTGGTGGCGAACCCCAAGGGCGGCGTTGGCAAGAGCACGCTGTCCACCAATCTGGCCGGCTATTTTGCGGCGCAAGGCGAGTGGGTCGCGCTCGCGGACCTCGACCGGCAGCAATCGGCGCACGCATGGCTCGACCTGCGGCCCGAGACGCTGCCAGCCATCGAGAACTGGAGCGTCGATCTCGATAACCCGGCGAAGCCGCCCAAAGGGCTCGAGCACGCCATCATCGATACGCCGGCGGGCCTGCACGGCAACCGGCTGGCCGCGATCGTCGCCCTCGCGGACAAGGTGATCGTGCCGCTGCAGCCTTCGATGTTCGACATTCTCGCAACCAAGGACTTTCTCGACCGGCTCGCCAAGGAAAAGGCGGTGAAAAAGGGTGCAATCAAGGTGGGCGTGGTGGGCATGCGGGTGGACGCGCGCACGCGCTCGGCCGAGCAGTTGCAGCGCTTCGTGGAAGGGCTGGATTTGCCCGTGCTGGGTTATGTGCGCGACACGCAGAACTACGTGCAGATGGCCGCCCACGGGCTCACGCTGTGGGACGTCGCGAAAAGCCGCGTGGAGAAGGATCTCGAGCAGTGGCGCTCGATTATCGAGTGGGTAAATGGCAAATAAGTGCCAAATAAACGCCGGCCGGCGCCTGCGTTGCCGCCGGGCGGCGCTGGCGCTCAAGGCCAGGGCCGCCCGGGTGTGGCGCGCCCGATCAGGTCCAGCTTTGCGTCGGCACGTGGTCGCGGCTGCCCTTGATGCGGTTGTTCTCGTCGACGAACACGAGGTCCGGCTTCCAGCCCGCCTTCAGCTCTTCTTCTTCCACATTCGCGAAAGCCGCGATGATCACGAGGTCGCCCAGTTGCGCGCGGCGCGCGGCCGAGCCGTTCAGCGAAATCATGCCGCTGCCGCGCTCGCCCTTGATCGCGTAGGTCGTGAAGCGCTCGCCGTTGTTGATGTTCCAGATGTCGATGCGCTCGTTTTCGACGATGTTTGCCGCTTCGAGCAGGTTCTCGTCGATCGCGCACGAGCCTTCATAGTGCAGCTCGCAGTGCGTGACGGCGACGCGGTGGATCTTCGACTTGAGCATATGGCGTTGCATGGTGAGTCTCCTCAGGCGAGCGGGCGCGCGGCCCGCCGCGGGTGATGCGGAAAAAACGGCGCGAAAAATGCAAAAAAATCAGCTGGAAAACGGATGAAACGGCGCGCGGCGCTCAGATCTCGAGGTTGTCGATCAGGCGCGTGGGGCCTAGCTTGGCCGCGGCCAGCACGACGAGCGGCGCATCCCCATCGGCGGCAACGCCGGCTGCGGGGGGCAGCAGGTTCGATCGCTTGCGGATGGCGATGTAGTCGGGCTGCCAGCCGCGCGCGGCGAGCGCGGCCATCGCTTCGAGTTCGAGCTGCTGGAAGTCGCGGCGGCCCGAAAGCACGGCTTCGCGAATCCCGCGCAGTGCGAGCGCCAGTTGCGGCGCTTCCGCGCGTTCGGCGGGCGAGAGGTAGCGGTTGCGCGAGCTGAGCGCGAGGCCGTCGGTGTCGCGCACGGTTTCGGCCGCGATGATCTCGGTGGGCAGCGCGAACTGCTGGCACATCGCGCGCACGATCATCAGCTGCTGGTAATCCTTCTTGCCGAACACCGCGACGCGCGGCTGCACGCACGACATCAGCTTCATGACGACCGTGCATACGCCTTCGAAAAAGCCGGGCCGGAACTCGCCTTCGAGAATGTCGCCCAGATTGTGCGGCGGATGCACGCGGTATTCCTGCGGCTGCGGATACATGTCGGCCTCGGTGGGCGCGAACAGCACGTAGACGTTTTCCTTCTGCAGCTTCTCGATGTCGTCCTGGAGCGTGCGGGGATATTTGTCGAAGTCTTCGTTCGGGCCGAACTGCAGGCGGTTGACGAAGATGCTGGCCACCACCGGGTCGCCGTGCTGGCGCGCGAGGCGCATCAGCGAGAGGTGGCCTTCGTGCAGGTTGCCCATGGTCGGAACGAACGCGGTGCGGTTTTGGCCGCGCAACTGGTCGCGCAGTTCCTGAATCGAGCTGATGACTTTCATGATCGGATGCGTTATGCCTCGCACGGGGCAAGACAGGTTGCGGCAAGCGGCAAAACGCGCGGCGCACTGAAGGCGCGCGGCTGGCCGGATGGCGTGTGCCCGGCCCGTGGGGGGCAGGCGCGGGCGATTGTAGAGGATTTAGGCGTGCAGCGCAGCCGCTTCGGATGGGGGATTATCCTGGCCACGCGCTGGCTTCGCCTGCGGGAGGCTATATGGGGTTGGATCGAGGTGGGATCGATTTCCGGCGCGGACCGGCTGCGCGGGCGGGCTTGCCGCCTGGGCAAGCAAACTAGGCGGGCAAGTACGCGAGGCGCACGTAGATCGGCGCGAACGGTTCGGCCTGGGTGATCTCGATGAGCGATTCGCGCGCGAGTTCGAGCATGGCGATGAAGTTCACGACCACGACGGGCACGCCGCGCGTGGTGTCGAAGAGTTCGGAGAATTCCATGAAGCGCGCGCCCTGGAGCCTGCGCAGGATCACGCTCATGTGCTCGCGCACCGAAAGTTCTTCGCGCGAGATCTTGTGGTGCTGGACCAGCTTCGCGCGCTTGATGACGTCGGCCCACGCGGCGCGCAGGTCGTTGCTGTCCACGTCGGGAAAGCGCGGCGTAATGCTTTGCTCGATATAGACCTCGGCGCGCAGGAAGTCGCGGCCGAGCTGCGGCAGACGGTCGATGCGTTGCGCGGCGAGCTTCATCTGCTCGTATTCGAGCAGGCGCCGCACGAGTTCGGCGCGCGGGTCTTCGGCTTCCTCGCCCGTGTCGGCCTTCTTGACCGGCAGCAGCATGCGCGATTTGATCTCGATGAGCATGGCTGCCATCAGCAGATATTCGGCGGCGAGTTCGAGGTTGGTCTTGCGCAGTTGCTCGACGTAGCCGAGGTATTGTGTCGTGACATCCGCCATCGGGATGTCGAGCACGTTGAAGTTCTGCTTGCGGATCAGGTAGAGCAGCAGATCGAGCGGGCCCTCGAACGTTTCGAGGAAGACTTCGAGCGCGTCGGGCGGGATGTAGAGGTCTTGCGGGAGCTTGAAGAGCGGCTCGCCGTACAGGCGTGCGAACGCGACGCCGTCGACCGTGTCGGGCGTCGAATCCGTGGCGGGGGCGGTGAGCGCGTCGCCTGGGCTGGCCGCGCTGGCCGGGTTAGCCGCAGCGTGATGCGCTTCGGCTGCGGCCGCAAGGGCATGACCCGTAGCGGCCTTCCCCTCGGCCTCGTTAGCCATATCGGCCCCGTCGGCCTCGGCCATCAGAAGTTCTGGTAGTAGACGTAGGGCGTTTGCTTGACGCGCGAGGCTTGCTGGCGCTCGCGCTCTTCGAGGTCGAGCGGCTGCTTGTCCCACAGGAGCGCGCGGCCTTTACGCTGCTGCTCTTCGAGGCCGGGCTTCTGCTCTTTGAGCTGATTCAGGAACTGCGTGATTTCCGACTGATACATGGCGAATGTCCGTCGCGGGTAGTTTGCGATTAGTGCGATTCAATGTGATTGTCGCGTGTCGGCGGGAATTTTACCGCAAGCGCGGGACGTGGAACATCCGGGCGGGCGATGCCGGAGCCCAGTCCCGGGCGGCCATGGTGCCGGGTTACAACGCTTCTTGCGGCCCTTTTTGCGCTGCATCCTGGGGTTTTGGAGCGCCGATGTGGTGAAATAACGCGTTTGCGCCCGCGCCCGGCGTGTGCAACGGAAAAAGAACCACGGCTGGAGGTTTTGTTTGGCGGGAAGGGTGAACGTAGCGTCGCGCGTGAAGCAGCGTCCCTCGCGGGTGACGCGGCACGGGTATGCCGTTGCGCGCGTGCAGATGCGCTCGCTGCGCTTCTTCGCGTGGCTTGCCGTGAGCTTCCTCGTCAGCCTCATGAGCGCGGCGCCCGCGCGGGCCGATCTGGTCGATTTGCTGCCGTGGTCGCACAAGCGCACCTACTACGACGTTGAAGTCGAGACCTCGCCGCGCGAGTTGCGCAAGCTGCTCGAAGCGCACCTCGACATCGCGCGCTTTTCCACGCGGCCAGGTGTCAGCGACGACCAGTTCGACTTTCTCATCACGGCCACGCCGCAGCAGGTGCGCGACCTTGCCGCCACGGAAGGCTATTTCACGCCGGTCGTGCGCACCGACGTGCACGCGGGCGAGAACGGCAAGCGCCGCGTGATCGTGCATGTGGATCCGGGCCCGCGCACGACCATCTCGGCGGTGACCCTGACCTTTAGCGGGGCGGTGCGGACCGAGGATCCCGCGCAGGAAAACGCCACGCGCTTCGCGTTCTCGCTGCGCGAGGGCGATGCCTTCACGCAGTCCGGCTGGAACGGCGCCAAGAGCGCGGCGCTCAGGGCGCTGCAGGCGCGCCGCTACCTGGGCGCGAAGATCGTGCGCTCCGAGGCTCGCATCGACCCGCTCCAGCACGACGCGAAGCTTTCCGTCACATTCGACAGCGGCCCGACCTTCACGATGGGGCAGATCGACGTCTCGGGCACGCGGCGCTACCCGGAGCGGATCGTGAACAACGTGAACCCGATCACCCCTGGCGAAATCTACGACGTCCACCGCGTGACCGAACTGCAGCGCCAGATCCAGAACACGCCGTACTACGCGAGCGTGGCCATCGACGTCGACGACAACGCGCAAAAGCCCGAGCAGACGCCGCTGCACGTGAAGGTGAGCGAGTATCCGTACAACAATTTCCGCGGCGGCGTGGGCTACTCGACCGACACCGGCGCGCACGTCCAGGGCTCGTACACCTATCTGAACACCTTCGGTTCGGCATGGCCGCTGCAGCTTTCGGGGCGGCTCGACCAGATCCAGAAGTACGGCCAGATTCAGCTTTCGATGCCGCCAGGCGAGCACGCGTGGACCAACAGCGTGCTCGCGTCGTACACGACCACCGACGTCTCGGACACCACGATCTACAGCCTGCGCGCGGGCGTGCAGCGCACGCGCACGTCGCAGAACATCGACTTTGCGTATTCGCTGCTCTACTACCAGGACCGCCTCTACCAGAATGCCGGGCCGCCCACCATGGCCCGCGCGCTGACGCCACAGTGGTCGTGGACGCGCCGCAACGTCGACGATCCGCTGTTTCCGCGCTCGGGCAACCTCGTGCGCGTGGAGGCCAGTTTCGGCGTGAAGGGCGCGGGCTCCGACGCCACCTTTGTGCGCGGCGCCATGCGCGGCCAGCAGTACCTGCCGATCGGCCGCGACGACATCGTGCTGTTTCGCGCCGAACTGGGCGGCGTTTTCACGGGAAGCAGTTCGTCGAACGTGCCGGCGTCGCTGCTGTTTCGCGCGGGCGGCTCGAACTCGGTGCGCGGCTACGCGTTCCAGAGCATCGGCAATAACGTCGACGGCTCGATTCTGCCGACCAAGTATCTCGTGACCGGATCGGCCGAATATCAGCACTGGTTCAACCACGACTGGGGCGGCGCGGTTTTCTTCGATGTCGGCACCGCCACCGACACCTGGGGGGAAAAGGTCTTCTATCCGGGCGCGGGCTTTGGCGCGCGCTGGCGCAGCCCCGTCGGCCCGGTCAATCTCGACCTCGCGTACGGTTTTCGCGACCGCAGAGTGCGGCCCTACGTGACTCTCGGAATCGCCTTCTGACCTTCTGATAATGACGCTCGCCACGCTCCGCGCTGTTTCGATGCCGCTGCTCGCCAAGGGGCGCTCCGCCAACGGGCCTTGCGCCGTGCGAGGCGCCGCATGAGCGCGCGCGAGAGCTGGCGTTGCGCGGGTTGGCCGGTGGCTGTGGTGGCCGCGGTGGCCTTTGCCGCGCCGTCGGAGGGGGGCGGTGCGCCGCCGTCCGAAACGCCGCCGGCGGGCGGCCATGGTGGCGATGGCGCGAACGGAGCCGGTGGCGCGGATGCGCCGCCGCCGCGCCGCTGGCGTCGTCTGTGGAAGTCGCTTGCGTGGGCGATAGTCGCGCCCGTGCTGATCGTGGCGGTCGTTGCCGGGCTCGTCTATGGCGTGGCGACGACCGAGCGTGGCACGGCCTGGGCTTGGCGCGCCGCCGTCAAGGTGCTGGGCGGGCAGCTTGCAGGCAGGCTCGACGGCGGCACGATCGCAACGGGCCTGCGCCTGCGCGACGTGCGCTGGCGCGGCAAGGACGGCACGACTTTCGCGATCGACCGCGCGAGCGGCCAGTGGGCGCTGGAGATCCACGAGGGGCAGCCCTGGCGCTTCGTGCTCGACTATCTGCATGTGGGCGATATCGACGCGCGCATCGTGCCGTCCACCGAGCCTTCGTCGCCGATGACGCTGCCCGGCGACCTGCGGTTGCCGCTCGCGCTCGAGATTCGCGATTTGCGCGTGGAGAAGCTCACCTTGCACGAGGGCACCTCGGCCACCGAGCTTTCGAATTTCGCATTCCACGGGCGCAGTGACGGGCGGTATCACGAGGCGGCCATCGAGCAGCTCGACACGCCGTTTGGCGCGGTCAACGCGAGCGCGAAGCTCGACGGCGTGCGGCCGTTCCCGCTCTCGGGCGACCTCGGCTATGCGGGCAAGGTCAACAACGAGGACGTGCAGGTGAGCGCACACCTCGGCGGGTCACTCGAGGCGCTCAGCGCCGATATCACGGCGAGCGGCATGAAGCTGACGGGGCAGGCGCACGCCGAGGCGGCGCCCTTCGCGGCGGTGCCGCTCAAGCGCGTGACGCTGGCCTTCGATCACGTGAACCCGCAGGCGTTCGCACCGGGCGCGCCGTTCGCCGACCTTGCGCTGCGCGCCGACCTTGCGCCCGCGCAGGGCGGGGTCAAGCCGTTCGTGCCCGAGGCGGCGTCGCAGGCCGCGGCGTCCGGGGCAAAGGATACGAAGGGTGAAAAAGGGGCGAAGAGTCCGAAGGGTGCATCGAGCGCCTCTAGCGCTTCTAGCGCCGCGCCGCGCCGCGAGAACCCCAACGCAGCAGGTTTCACGGTCGCGGGCACGGTGTCGATCGTCAACGCGAAGCCAGGGGCCATCGACGCGCATCTGCTGCCGCTCATCGACGCGCACACGAACGTCGTGCTCGACGCGCACACGCAGCGCCTTTCGAACCTGAGCGTGAGGCTCGTGAAGAACGCCACGGTGACGGGCGGCGGCGTGCTGAGCGGGCGCAACGGCCGCTTCGACCTCAAGGTGGCGGCATTCGACCTGAACGCGCTCGAAGCGAGCGTGATTCCGACCCAGCTCGCGGGCCCGATCACGGTGCGCATCGCCGGCGACGCGCAGAGCGTCGCACTCGATCTCGCCGATCCGAAGGCCGCGCTGCGCCTGCAAGGCAAGGTGACGCAAGATCCCGCGCGCCTCGCGTTCAACGACGTGCGGCTGAGCTCGGGTGCCGGACGTCTCGATCTCTCGGGCGCGCTCAAGCATGACGCCAATTCGAGCTACACGCTCAAGGCGGTGCTGACCGACTTCGATCCGCTCTCGCTGACGACGCAGGCGCCGGCGCGCACCGAGGCGGCGCACAAGGCGGCGAAGCCCGCGGCGCCCACCGATGCGCAGCGCGCCGCGGAAAAGGACGCTTTGAATCCGAAGCGCAACCTCGCGCTCAATCCGGCGATGAACCCGGCGCTCAATGCGGCGAAGACAAGCGAGCAGGCGAACGCGCAGAATGTTGCGCGCAACACTACCCGAAGCGCCACTCGAAGCGCCACTCAAGCCGCCGCCCCCAAAACTCCCCCGCGCAAAGCCGCGCCGAAGCCCCCGGCGCGCCGCATCACGGCGCGCGTGAACGGCACGCTCAACGCAAGCGGCATGCTCGCGCCCACCTTCACGACGAAGGCCGGCTTCAAACTCGGTCCGAGCGTCTACGACGACTTGCCGCTCACCGGCGAGGGCCTCGTTCAGCTCGCGGGTTCGCGCGTCCTGCCGAGCCGCGCGAATCTCTCGGTCGCGGGCAATACCGTCGACCTGCAGGGCAGCTTCGGCGCGCGCGGCGACCGCCTGCGCTTTCGCGTGGATGCGCCGCAGCTCGACCGGCTCGGCTTCGGCGTCGCGGGCCAGCTGGCGGCGAGCGGCGACCTGACCGGCACGCTCGCGCATCCCGACGTGACGCTCGACTACAAGGCCGAAAACGTGATGTTCGGCGAGAACCGCGTCGGCCACGCCGAGGGCCGGGCCGAGGCGCGCGACGGTGCGAACGGCGCGCTCGCCTTTAGTGCCGACGCAAGCGGCATCGCCGTGGCGGGCATCGACATCACGGCGCTGAGCGCGCGCCTTGCCGGCACGCGCGCGAAGCACACGCTCACCGCGAGCGCGAAGGGCCGGGTGCAGGGGCAGCCGGTCGACGTCGCGGTGGCGGCCAACGGCAAGCTCTCGGACACGAGCGAAGGCACGCGCTGGGACGGCACGGTGACGCAACTCGAGAATCGCGGCGTGCCTGGCGTGAAGCTGGAGTCGCCGGTGACGGTGAGCGCGGGGCCTGGCAAGGTCACGCTTGGCGCGGCGCGCATCGCGGCCGTTGGCGCCTTGCTCGACTTGAAGTCGTTCGACCTCGACCACGGCCGCATCCGCTCGGCGGGCGCGCTCACGAATGTCTCGGTCGCGCGCATCCTGCAGTTGCGCCAGCAGTTCACGGGTGTGCCGTCCACGCTCAGGTCCGACCTGATCTTCGATGGCGACTGGGACTTCTCGCTTGGCCAGAGCGCGAGCGGCTATGTGCAGGTGAAGCGCCGCTCGGGCGACATCACGACCGAGATCGGGCGCGGTTTTGCCTCGCTCGGCATCGGCGACCTCCATGCGCGTGCGGCCTTCAGCGGCGGCAACCGTCTCACGTTCACGGCGCATGCGCAGGCGAGCCGCGTGGGCGTGCTCGACATCGACACGAACACCACGCTGGTGGCGCGCGACGGCATGCTCACAGTAGCCGACGAGGCACCGCTTGGCGGCACGATCAGGGCGAACGTGCCCTCGCTCAAGACCACCGGCGGCCTGCTGGGCCCGAGCTATTTGCTCGACGGCCATCTCGCGCTCGACCTCGCGCTGGGCGGCACGCTCGCGAAGCCAAATCTCACGGGCTCGCTCATCGGCGACGGCATTTCCGCGACGGTCGTCGATCAGGGCCTGGAGCTGAAGGACGGCGTGATCCGCATCGCGCTCTCGAAGAATCTCGTCGACTTCCAGCAGGTCGAGTTCCACGGCGCGACAAGCGGCACCCTGCGCGCGACAGGCCGCGTGCGGCTCGACAATGCCGAGCCCGATCTCACCGCGAACATCATCGCGGATCAGCTCGAACTGTTTGCTTCGCCCGATCGCAAGCTGTCGTTGTCGGGCAGCGCGACCGTCGCCAATGGCGGGCATCTGGGCGGCATGCAGATCGACGGCAAGTTCACCGTCGATCACGCGCGCTTCGACATGCCCGAGTCGGCCGCGCCCACGCTCGGCGACGACATCGTGATCGTGCGGCCTGACGGTACGACCACGGGCGGCATGCCGCCGCCGGTCGAAGAGACTGCGTCGAAAAAGCCCGCGCCGCGCTTCGCGCCGCGCTCGAACATCGCCATCAGCCTCGGGCGCGACTTCCGTTTCCATGGCCAGGGCGCGGATCTGGGACTCGCCGGCACCATCACCGTGACCAGCGCGCCCGATGTGCCGCTGCGCGCGGTCGGCAACGTGCGCGTGACCGAAGGGTCCACGTACACGGCGTTTGGCACCAAGCTCAACATCGAGAACGGCTACTTCACCTTCAACGGGCCGGTTGGCAATCCGGGCATCAACATTCTCGCGATGCGGCGCAACCAGCAGGTCGAAGCGGGCGTGCAGGTGACAGGAACGGTGCAGGCGCCGGTGGCGAAGCTCGTTTCCGAGCCGAACGTGCCCGACAGCGACAAGCTTTCGTGGCTGCTGTTCGGCCACGGCACCGACCAGGGCAACAACGTCGGCCAGCAGAACGCGATGACGACGGCGCTGGCGCTGCTTGGCAGCGAGCAGGGCAAGCGCATTGCGCAGAGCATCGGACTCGACGAATTCTCGATCGGACGCAGCGAGGTCGGCCTCACCGATCCCGAGGTCGTGATGCTGTCCAAGGCCATCAACGAGCGGTTCGTGCTCGGTTACGAGCAAGGGCTGCAGTCGGCTTCGAACGCGATCAAGGCCACTATCAATCTCACGCGCTATTGGTCGGTGACCGCTTATGGCGGCACGTTCTACGGCGCCGACGTGCTCTATACGCGGCGCTACGACCGCATCAAGTGGTAGCGGGAAGCAGCGAAGCTCGCCCCGGGTAAAGCCGCACGTTGGCGGACTCGACAACATACGAGCGCGCTTGTCGCATCGTATTTTGCTAGCGATGCGCTGTTTTCCGTTATGCCGCGCGACAAAACTCCCGCGCCGCCGTCAGCCGATTGACACTGCATCATGCGGCTCGACGCTTCGGCTCGATGTGCAAAAAACACTCCGCGTGAGTTGCCCTGCGGGGTGCTTTTTTTTCTTGCGAAATTCCTCTCACGAGGGAAGACACCAGAGCTGCTTTGGCAAACGCAGCACACGCGGATCAGTGTGCTGGGAGAAATCTTTGGATTGAGATTGAAAGTTGAGCAATTTCTCATAATTTTTGAAATGAATTTCGAATAATCCAAATCACCCTTTGCCGTAGCGAAATCGGGTCGCTCGAGCCAACGATTCAGCGGATAGCGAGCAAATCCCTGTGGTGCCTTGATGATTTCTTGCGTGATTCCGACGGTGCTTACGCCAATGTGTCAATGGTCCTCGATTTTCTCTTCACTTTTGGGACGTGCCAGTACTCAATTACGTTAAATTTCGTCAAACAGTTTCCAGGGCCATCGGCCATGTGGACAGGGTTGTCAGTGTGAATCTAAGCGTGTTCCCAGATTGCATCAATCAGATTAGGAATCTTCTGATTACGGTCTGTAGGTAGATCCACAATAATAAAAATACCCCTTGTTACGGGGGAGCGACTAGCGGCAACGAACCCATCGTCAATCACAGCACCGTATGTTTCATGCGCGGGTTCGCGCACCCTGGCTCGTTTATTCACCCGGTCCCGTCACTACGGATACCTTTCGGTAAATTACTTATGAAAAAAATTGCGTTTCCTCTGATCATCGCGGCAATCGGTCTCACCGCCTCGGCAGCACACGCGGCAGGCCCCGCAAGCAATGGCGGCATCCTGACGATCAACGGCGAACTGACGGCCAACACGTGCGACGTGAGCGGCGACGGCCAAGGCAACAACTTCACGGTCACGCTGCCGACTCTGTCGGCTTCGGAACTGTCGGGCGCAGGCACGGTTGCTGGCGCGACGGGCTTTAACATCGCCCTGCAAAACTGCACGCCGTCGACGGGCAACGTCCACACCTTCTGGGAATACGGTGCCAACACGCTGAGCAACGGCAACCTGCTGAACAATGGCACTGCCTCCAACGTGGAAGTCCAACTGGTCGACTACAACGGCGCCATGAAGGTTATCGATGCGAGCAAGGGCGACAACGCGCAGAATTCGCAATCCGTCGCAATCTCGGGCGGCAAGGCTAATCTGCAATACGCGGCACAGTACGTCTCGCCGGCTGGCGGCGCAACCGCGGGTAGCGTGACCACTAGCGTCACTTACTCGATGGCTTACCAGTAATCAACTGATGTGCGGATGGGGGCGCGTGTGTGCTCCCATCTTTAAGTTGTACTTATAACAAATCTTATGTTCCGCGCTTGCTGCCCCTGAGCTGCCGGACGAGTTGAGTGTCATGAATATCCGAAAATTCATCAGCAGTACGGTTGCCGCGAGTGTGATGGCAGTGGCTGCCATGTTGCCCTTCGAGGCAACGGCATCGGTGGTCATTGCGGGTACTCGCGTCGTTTATAACGTCACGGATAGTGAAGTGACGCTCAAGCTCTCCAACGTCGGCAAGGCGCCGGCGCTAACCCAAGTGTGGCTCGACAAGGGCGACCCGAAAGCCGATCCGAGCAAGCTCGATCTGCCCTTCGTGCTGACGCCGCCGCTGGTGCGCATCGACCCGGGCAAGGCACAGACCATTCGCATTGCCTACACCGGCGAAGCGATGCCCAAGGATCGCGAAACGCTCCTGTGGTTCAACATGCTCGAGGTGCCGCCCAAGCCTTCGGCGGAGCAGTCTGGCCCGAACTACGTGCAGCTCGCATTCCGCTCGCGCCTGAAATTTTTCTTCCGCCCCGCCGGTCTTGACGGCAAGGCCGACGACGCGCCGGACAAGCTCAAGTGGCGCGTCGGCGCGCAAAACGGCAAGCCCGCCTTGGTGGTTTCAAACCCCACGCCGTATCACGTCACTATTATCGAAGCTCACGTGGGTGAGGGCCCGCACGCGCCCAAGTTCGACGAAGGCGGCATGGTGGCCCCGGGTGCGCAGCTTGAACTGCCGCTCTCCGCAGCACCGGGCTCCGCGGGCAAGGTGTCGTTCACAACCCTCAATGATTACGGTGGACCTATGAAGCACGAGGCGGCTTTGCAGTAACGCTCGTGTTTTCAGGAGTTGATGATCAACTCCATTCAATATTGCAAGGATTCCTAAATCTTTGCAGGCAGGAAGCCGTGGCGTCAGACGGGGTATGAGTCCCGACGCACGCGAACAACAATGATTCGAATGTCGCGTGACATAGGGAGTCTGCGTGCCGCTGGCCAGATATTAGAGGATTCCTTATTGATTGCGAAACCGGCCTAACATGAATAATCGCAATTCGAAATCCTATTCCGGATACGCTCACGCCGATCCTTTTCTCCTGAGTCAGGCCAGCATGGCTGTGCTGCTCGCGTTCGCGGCGATGCCGGCCATGGCCGACGGCTTGCCGCGCGACGGCGTCATAGGGGAAGCCGGGCTCGCGGCCCCCGTCGATGTGCAGAGCGTCGCGCAGCCTGAGCGTGCCGATGCGGCTGCGCTCGCCGTGGCGAATGCGACGTCGGGTAACGTAGGCCCAATGGCGAACGTGGCAACCACGCCGCCCACTCCCGTTGCACTGGCCGCCACCGTGCCCGCCGCATCCGCGCCGGCAACGTCCGAGACTGTGGAATTCAATGCGCAGTTCCTGAACGGCAGCGGTGCGCCGGACATGGACATTTCCCGCTTCGACAAGGGCAACGTGGCCCTGCCAGGACGCTATCGCGCGGCGTTCTATGTGAACGGAGTCTGGGTCGGTGTAACCGACGTCAGCCTGCGGGAAGTGGGCGATCGCAAGCACAACGTGCAGCCGATGTTCGACCGTGATCTGCTGACACGCACGGGCGTCGATCTCGCGCGCCTGTCCGAGACCGCGCTCGCGAAGCTCGACGGCGCGGCCAATGGCGGCGCGCTCGTGCTATTGCCGGACCTGATTCCGCAAGCCGCGGCAACCTTCGATATGGGCGAGCAGCGGCTCGACGTGAGCATTCCGCAGGCAATGATGAGCCGCAATGCGCGTGGCTGGGTCGATCCGAAGTTCTGGGACGACGGCGTGCCGGCCGCGACGCTTCAGTACAACGCCAACGTGTATCACACCAGCGGCAGCGGTCTGTCCACCACCCAAGGCTATGTGGGTATGATGGCCGGCATAAACGTCGGTGCCTGGCGCTTTCGCTACAACGGCAACGTTACGACAACCGCCGGTGCGGGTACGCACGTCCAGAGCATGCAGACCTATCTGCAGCGCTCGTTCGCGCCCATCAAGAGTCAGCTTACGGTTGGCGATTCCTACACGGACGGCACAATCTTCGACAGCTTCGGCGTGCGCGGCGTGCAGATCGGCACGGATGACCGTATGTACCCGGAGTCGCAGCGCGGCTATGCGCCGACGGTGCGCGGGATAGCGAACTCCAATGCGAAGGTCGAGATCCGGCAGAACGGCAACATCATTTACGAGACCACGGTGGCGCCGGGGCCGTTCGAGATCAATGATCTCTATCCGACCGGTTATGGCGGCGACCTCCAGGTCGTGGTGACCGAGGCGGACGGCAGCCAGCACGTATCCAAGGTACCTTATGCCGCGCCGGTAAATGCGCTGCGCGAGGGCCGCTGGCGCTATAGCGCGGCCGCTGGCCAATACCGCAATACGAGTGGGCAGAATCACCCGTTCGTCTTTGAAGCGGGCGTGCAGCGCGGCGTCAATAATTTCATTACGCTGTACGGCGGCGCGATCGTGGCCGACGGCTACCTTTCCGGTGCGGTGGGCGCGGCGCTCGACACGCCGGTAGGCGCTTTCGCAGCGGACGTCACGCAGGCGAATACGAATCTGAAGAACTTGCCGAGCCGCAGTGGGCAGAGCTTGCGCATTGCGTATTCACGCGTTTTTTCGCCCACGGATACCAACGTGACGCTGGCGGCATATCGCTACTCCACGAGCGGCTTCCTGAGTCTTGCGGATGCGATGAATCTGGTCGATCTCGCGAAGCGCGGCATCGAGAATACGAGCAACGGTATCCAGAAAGGCCGGCTGCAACTGACGCTCAATCAGAACCTGAATTCGCTGGGTTCGGTTTATCTGTCCGGCTATACGCAGAACTACTGGAACAAGCCGAGCCGGGATACGTCGTTCCAGGTCGGCTACAACACCAATATCCGCCGCGTGGGCGTGGGCATTTCGGCCTCGCGCGAACTCAACGTGGATGCCGCGCGCTGGGACACCCGCGTGATGCTCAGCTTGAGCATTCCGCTCGATATCGGCACGAAGATCGCCAATTCGTCGACGAGCTATACGCACAGTTCGCGCGACAACAGCAGCCAGATCCAGCAAACCATCACGGGTACGGCGGGCGTGGACAACGCATTCAGCTATGGCGTTACGGCGGGCTACAACTCGGGCGACGGCAGCGGCGGCAGCATCAGCTCGAACGTGGGCTATCTCAGCCAGTACACGCAAATGCGTGCGAACGCAGGCTATGGCAACGGTTACACGCAGGCCGGCGCGGGCTTCACCGGCACGGTCCTCGCCTACGAGGGCGGCGTCGCGCTCTCGCCGCAAACCGGCGATACGTTTGCCGTCGTCGAGGCGAAGGACGCAGCGGGCGCGCGTCTCGCGACTTCGCCGGGTGTGCGCGTCGACACGAATGGACATGCGCTCGTCGCCGGCATGCAGCCGTATTCGATGAACACCGCTGAAATCGACACGAAAGGCCTGCCGATGGGCGTCGAGCTCAAGAGCACGGAGCAGCGTTTCGCCCCGACGGCCGGCGCGGTGGTGCGTGTGAAGTTCGACACCGATTATCGCGGCCGCGCGGTGGTGATGCGCCTGAAGCGCTCGAACGGCGAAGCGGTTCCGTTCGGCGCGGACGTGCTGGACGAGAAGGGCAATAACATCGGCAACGTCAGTCAGGGCAGCCGCGCGATGTTCTATAGCAAGGGCGTGGGCGGTGAACTCTCGGTGAAGTGGGGCACGGGTATCGGGCAGAGCTGCAAGGTGCGCTATTCGATGCCAGTGGCCGTGAAGGACAATCCGGCGGAAAAAGTGTTCGCGGACGCGAACTGCCAGTGAAAGCAAGCGGACAATTCAGACAGGTGTGGGGTATCGGGATGTTGAAAACTAGCTTGCCGGCGCGCGTGCGGCGATTCTTCCTCGCCTTGTTGCTGCTAATGACGTCGTTTGGCGCATGGGCGCAGTGTAGCGGGACCGTACAGACGATCCCGATCACGCTTCCTTCCTCCGTGTCGGTACCGCGCGATCTGCCAGCGGGCGCGATGCTTACCGATTGGATTAGCTCTCCCTCGAACTCGGCTCTTTGGAGCTGTACAGCCTACGGGGTCGTGGCCGGTTCCGTCGAGATGATTGGCTCGCTTTCCACGCCTTCAGGCACGACTATTTCTTGGGGCGGCAAGACCTATACGGTCTGGAACACGAATCTTTCGGGCGTCGGCATTGCCATTGCCTTTTCGTCGTATCTCGAATTCGGTGGATGTGGATTCGGCTGGGGGGGCTGGGGAAGCGCCACGTCGAGCTGGGGCTTCGGCTGGGGGTGCAGCAATGCGAATGGCGTTTCACCCATCGGCGGCCGGGCCATGGTGGCTCTCGTGAAGACGAGTAACACGGCCACGTTGGGCGGCACGATCAGTGGTGCCACGGTGCTCAAGACAGCACCGTACTATAACGGGGTGAAGACCGCGCTTGCAGACTCGTTCGTCATAACGCCGGTAACGGTCGTTCCTATGAGTTGCACGACGCCTAACGTCAACGTTCCCATGGGGACGTTCAAAACGACTGATTTTCCAACTGTGGGTTCGCTGTCTCCCGGCGCCGCCGCACCGGTCAACATCCAGTTGGTCAACTGCCCAGCGGGTACGGCGGATCCGAATTCGCAGGGTGGGCAGATTCATTCGGTTCAATACAGCATCACGCCTTCGGCGGGAACCGTGGCAACGAACGTCGCGGCGCTCTCCGGCAGTCCTTCCGCCACAGGAGTGGGTATTCAGTTATTTGATCCCTCCGGCGCGGTGCTTCCGCTGTCCACGCCGCAGACGGTGAGCGGCTACGACGGCACAGTGGGCGGCAACTACACGATCCCGCTGACGGCACGTTACTACCGAACCGGAACGGTCACCGCCGGCCCGGCCAATACGACAATGACAGTGACGCTGTCATACCAATAAACACCGGTCTTGCAGGCGGCCGCCGCGCTGGCGCCCGCCATCTTCCTCGACACCACGATCCTTGTCATGCTCAAACCCTTCACAGCCATGCATAAGCGTCTCACTACTTTGGCACTTCTTGCCGCGACGGCCGCGGGACCCGTTTTCGCGGCGGACGCGACACTCACCTTTACCGGGACGATCAACCCGCCGTCCTGTACGGTGGATACTTCGACCGCGAATCAGACCATCGCTCTTGGCACGGCATCGATCGTGGACTTTGGCGCCGTGGGCAGTATCAGCAATGCCCAAGGGTTCAATCTGAATCTGACCAATTGCGATGCCGGCGCGAAAGTAACGATGACCGTGAGCGGAACGGCAAGTTCGGTGGCCAGCGTTCTTCAAAACACGGGTACCGCGACGCAGGTGGGCGTGCAATTGCTGAAGGCCGCCAGCGTGGGCGCAACGACAGGTACGCCCATCACGCTGAATGGCGCGCTGGTTCTGGGAGCAGTAGGCGGCGCGAGCTTGACGATTCCAATGGTGGCGCAGTTCTACCGTCTGGGGACCATGACGGCCGGATCGGTGGCGGCCACGGCGACCGTGAATTTTACGTATAACTGATTAATTGGATCGCCAATTCGGTTGACGGCTATAGCCACGATTCGCGCACGGCATCGCGCTTTTGCCGGTGCGCGAGTATCGGGCTACGCGGCAAGATTCGCTATTCGATACGGGCTTCTGCAAAGGACAAGCCGGCGGAGACGGTGTTTTCGCATACGAGTTGCCAGTGAGCGAAAGCTTGATGCAACGAGAATGTTGTTATGGAAAAAGTCAGTTTGATTCGCGTGATATGGCGTCGCTTCGTGTTGTTGCTTTTGCTGGCGACTTCGAGTGGGGCGTGGGCGACTGCTTCGTGCAAGGCCAACTACAGCGCCTTTACGCTTTCATTTCCTTCCACGGTGGCTGTTGCGCGTGACGTGCCTAACGGTTCCTTGCTTACCGCATGGGTGCAGACACAGCAATTGACGAATTACTACACGTGCACCGTGACGCAGCAGACAGCAACCGGCGTGGACTTCGAGACTGCCGGGATCGTATCTTCCACGCCGACATCGTACAAGGTGTCCTACAACGGCTATTCCGTGAGTGTTTATTCCACGAATGTGCCAGGCATCGGCATTGCAATGGGCGGGTATATCAATTCAGGCGGGATCGGATGGGCGGGGTTTTACGACTTCCCGCACCTCGGTCTTCAGAACAATCCCAACGGAACGGTCAATAACGGCGGGCAGCTTGTCGCGGCATTGGTCAAGATCGGGGATGTTGCGCCTGGCACCTTGAGTGGCATGATCGCCCAGGCCTTCTCCTGGGAGGGGCCATCGAATCCGCCGGCCGGCGACAACCTTGCGGCCGGCGTGATCAACTTCAGTATTTCGCCTGTTGCAGTCACGGTTATGACGTGCCGGACGCCGGACATTAGTGTACCGATGGGGGTGTTCAAGACCACGGATTTTCCCGGTGTCGGTTCGCTCTCCCCGAGTCCGGCGAGTTTTGTGGTTCAGCTTCAAAACTGTCCAGGCGGCGCGGCAGTGAGCGGCACACAAGCGGGACAGATACATAGCGTTCAGTACCGCATCGATCCCACGAACGGCACGCTGGTCACCAATGTCGCGGCGCTCGGCGGCAGCCCTTCGGCCACCGGAGTTGGAGTCGAACTCTTTGATAGCACGGGAGCGGTCTTTCCATTGTCCACCAATAAGGCTTTGAGTGGCTTTAATAGCGCCAGCGGCGGGAGCTATTCGGTCCCACTGACGGCGCGCTATTACCGCACGGGCACCGTGACGCCCGGACCAGCCGACACAACCATGACGTTGACCGTGTCATACCAGTGAGGCGAGTATTCGACCAAAAGCGCCCACCGTGAGGATGGGCGCTTTTTGCGCGGCCGGGCTGTGAAGCGCACCGCGCCGTATGGTTTTAACGCACCCGCATGCCCGGCTTCGCGCCGCTATGCGGCTCGAGAATATAAAGCCCCGGTTCGGCCTTTTCGTCGGCGGCGGAAGCGGCGAGCACCATGCCTTCGGACATGCCGAACTTCATCTTGCGCGGCGCGAGGTTCGCGACCATCACCGTGAGCTTGCCCTTGAGGTCTTCGGGCTTGTACGCCGAGCGGATGCCCGAGAACACGTTGCGCGTCTTGCCTTCGCCCACGTCGAGCGTGAGTTGCAGCAGCTTGTCCGAGCCTTCCACGACGTTGCAGTCGACGATCAGCGCCACGCGCAGGTCGATCTTCGCGAAGTCGTCGATGGAGATGGCCTCGGGGGTTTCCGGTTCGGCTTTCTTCGCTTCCTTGGCGGCTTTCGACTTCTTGCTCGCGTCGGCGCTGGCGGCGGCGGGCGCTTCGGTCGCCTGCAGCGAGTCGCGGTTCGCGGCGAGCAGCGCTTCGACCTGCTTCGGGTCCACGCGCGTCATGAGGTGCTTGTACGCGTTGATCGGCTGTTGCGACGAGAGCGTCTTGCCCGCGTCGGCCCACGTGAGCGGCGCGATCGCGAGGAACTGCTCGACACCCTCGGCGAGCGTGGGCAGCACCGGCTTCATCGCCAGCGAAAGCAGACGGAACGCTTCGAGGCTCACGCTGCAGGTTTCGTGCAGCGCCGCCGCGTTGGCCGGGTCCTTCGCCTGTTCCCACGGCTTGGCCGCATCGACGTACGCGTTCACCGCGTCGGCGAGCTCCATCGTGTGGCGCAGTGCGCGGCCATATTCGCGCGCTTCGTAGTTCGCGGCGATCTGCGGAATCGCCGCGCTCAGTTGCGCGATGAGCGGATGGTTCATCGCGCTGTCCAGCACCCGGCCTTCGAAGCGCTTGATGAGGAAGCCCGCCGCGCGGCTCGCGATGTTGATGTACTTGCCGACGAGGTCGCTGTTCACGCGCGCCTGGAAGTCTTCGAGGTTCAGGTCGAGGTCTTCCATCGAGCTATTGAGCTTGGCCGCGAAGTAGTAGCGCAGCCACTCGGGATTCAGGCCCGTGTCGATATAGCTTTGCGCGGTGATGAAGGTGCCACGCGACTTCGACATCTTCGCGCCGTCCACCGTGAGGAAGCCGTGCGCGAACACATTGGTGGGCGTGCGATGGCCCGAGAACTGCAGCATCGCCGGCCAGAACAGCGTGTGGAAGTACAGGATGTCCTTGCCGATGAAGTGGTACTGCTCGGTCTTCGTGTCGGGCTTGACCCACGCGTCGAAGTCGAGCCCGCGCTTCTCGCACAGGTTCTTGAAGCTCGCGTAATAACCCACGGGCGCGTCGAGCCACACGTAGAAATACTTGCCGGGCGCGCCCGGGATCTCGAAGCCGAAGTACGGTGCGTCGCGCGAGATGTCCCAGTCGGCGAGCTTCGATTCGCCCGCGTCGCCAAGCCACTCGCGCATCTTGTTGGTGGCTTCCGGTTGCGCGAGGCCGCTCACCCAGCCGCGCAGGAACTGCTCGCAACGCGGGTCCGAAAGGCGGAAGAAGTAGTGCGTCGAGGTCTTGCGGATGGGCGTGGCGCCGGAGACCACCGAATACGGGTTCTTCAGGTCGGTGGGCGCATAGGTCGAGCCGCACACTTCGCAGCTGTCGCCGTACTGGTCCTTCGCGCCGCACTTCGGGCACTCGCCCTTGATGAAGCGGTCCGGCAGGAACATGTTCTTGACCGGATCGTAGGCCTGCTCGATGTCGCGCGTCTCGATGAGGTCCGCCGCCTTGAGCGCGAGGTACACGGATTCCGAGAGCACGCGGTTCTCGTCGGAGTCCGTCGAGTAGTAGTTGTCGAACGACACGCCGAAGCTGTCGAAGTCGCGCTTGTGCTCCTGCCAGACGCGCGCGATCAGCTGTTGCGGCGTGAGGCCTTCCTTCTCGGCGCGCAGCATGACGGGCGTGCCGTGAGTGTCGTCGGCACCGACGTAGTAGACCTCGTGGCCATGCATTCGCAGCGCGCGAACCCAGATGTCCGTCTGGATGTACTCGACCAGATGGCCGATGTGGATCTGCCCGTTGGCGTAGGGCAGAGCAGACGTGACGAGGATCTGGCGGCGGCCGCTTTGAACGGTAGACGCGCCGGCTGCGACGAGGTCGGTGGCGGGTGCTGACATAAGTGAGGGGAAGTCCGATGTTGCGGGGGGAAACAGCGATTTTAGCAGGGCGGGGGCTTGGCGCGTTCGGCCCGGGAACGACGGCCCGTGCGCATGCGGGGCGCGCATGCAAAAATGCCAGGCAAAAAAAACCGGGGCAGGATGGCCCCGGAGCAACAACGACAAGAGGAGAATGGTGACGCGGCGGCGTCGCCGCACACGTACCGTAAAGAAAGACAGCGGAGTTGGGGGAGAGTTCGAAAAATTTTTCGATCGGCTAGCTTCGCCCGCCGTGCGTCTGGCCATGTGTCTGGCCGCGGCCCGTCTGCAGGGGTTCGTGCAGGCCCGCGCAGGCTCAAAACGCAAACGGGACGGCCTTGCAGCCGTCCCGCTTCAGATGTTGCCGGCGCCGCGCTGTTGCCGCGGCGCCGCGAGGCGCGCTTAGCCCCCCTGGTGCTGTGCCGTCGCGCGCAGATAGATTTCCACGCGGCGGTTTGCGGTGCGGCCGGCTTCGGTGCTGTTGTCCGCGATCGGCTGGGTGTCGCCGCGGCCCTCGGCCGCCATGCGCTGCATCGGGATGCCGCGCGACGCCAGGTAGTTGACCACGCTCTGCGCGCGGTTGACCGACAGCGTCTGGTTGTAAGCGGGCTGGCCCGTGTTATCCGTATGGCCCACGACCTGCGCGACCACTTCCGGGTTCTGTTGCAGCGTCTGCGCGACCTGGTCGAGCACCGGCGCGAACGACGGCTTGATCGCGTAGCTGTTGGTGTCGAACGTCACGTTGCTCGGGATGTTGAGCTTGAGCGAGCCGTCCGGCTGCTCGCTGATCTGCGTGCCGGTGCCCTTGGTGGCGCCGGAGAGCTTGTTGTGGATGGCGGTCCAGTTGTAGCCCGTGATGCCGCCGACCAGCGCGCCGGCGCCCGCGCCGATGGCCGCGCCCTTGCCGCCGCCGAAGATCGCGCCGATGGCCGCGCCCGTGCCAGCGCCGACACCGGTGCCAATGGCGGTGTTGGTGCCCTGCTGGGTTGCACAACCGGCGACGAGCGCGCCGGCAACGGCAAAGACGGACAGGCGGGTCAAGATTCTTGTGTTCATTTTTTCAATCCTCTCTTGGGTGGAACTGTACAGTCGCTTGTGCCGGTCACTGCTCCCGATTGGCCCGGATTGGCCCCGATTGGGCTCAGGGTCTTCGGACGGCGCGCGGCTGCAACTACTACAATGACGACTTGGGCACTTGCTTGAATCGTCTGGCAATGATGGGTCCGTTTTTTGGCGACGGCTTGACAGGTGCACAATCGGCACAAGCAGCGGTGCAAAAAGGGCCGATGCCGCGAAGCGTGCCTTGCCTCGGGCATTTGCGCAATCCAGCTTAACAATTTCTTGCGATTTCCGGCGCTGACATGACACCTCGCGGCATTCCGGCCGCGCGGGCGCCGGCGCATTCTTGCAGACGGAGTTTGAATGAGCATTGATCGGGCATTGGTCGACGCCGCGCTGGCGGCCCTCGTGGATCCGAACACGGGCCGACCGTACGCAACGGCGAAAGGCGTGCGAAACGTTACCGTCGACGGCGATACGGTCGGCGTCGAGGTCGTGCTCGGCTATCCGGCAAAGAGCCAGTACGAGGCGGTCCGCGCTCAGGTGGAAGGCGCGCTTGCCGCCGTGCCCGGCGTCAAGGCGAGCCGGGTCGCGGTGCGCCACGAGATTACCGCTCACACCGTGCAGCGCGGCGTGAAGTTGTTGCCGAATGTGAAGAACATCGTCGCCGTGGCCTCGGGCAAGGGCGGCGTGGGCAAGAGCACGACCGCCGTGAATCTCGCGCTCGCGCTGGCGGCCGAAGGCGCCTCGGTCGGCGTGCTCGACGCGGACATCTACGGCCCGTCGCTGCCGATGATGCTCGGCATCGAAGGCCGCCCGCAATCGCCGGACGGCCAGTCGATGGACCCGCTCGAAGGGCACGGCGTGCAGGCCAACTCGATCGGTTTTCTGATCGAGCAGGACAACCCGATGGTCTGGCGCGGCCCGATGGCCACTTCGGCACTCGAGCAGTTGCTGCGCCAGACCAACTGGCGCGATCTCGACTATCTGGTCGTGGACATGCCGCCTGGCACGGGCGACATCCAGTTGACGCTCTCGCAGAAGGTGCCGGTCACGGGCGCCGTGATCGTGACGACGCCGCAGGACATCGCGTTGCTCGACGCGAAGAAGGGGCTCAAGATGTTCGAGAAGGTGGGCATTCCGATTCTCGGCATCGTCGAGAACATGGCCGTGCACGTTTGCTCGAACTGCGGTCACGCCGAGCACATCTTCGGCGCGGGCGGCGGCGAGCGCATGGCGAAGGAGTATGGCGTGGAGGTGCTCGGCAGCCTGCCGCTCGACATCGGGATCCGCGAACAGGCCGACTCGGGCCATCCGAGCGTGGTGGCCGATCCGGCTGGCCCGGTGGCCGCGACGTACAAGGCGATTGCCCGCCGCATCGCGATCCAGGTCGCGGAGCGCGCACGCGACATGAGCTCGAAATTCCCGACCATCGTCGTGCAGAACACCTGAGCGGCGCACGCGCGGCCGGCGGTTCGTAGCGGGCCAGGCCGGCAAACTGTCCCTGTTTGAGCCGAAGTTGAGCCGATGCTGCGCGGCATGCCTCGTCGAGCCTTGCTGCATAAGGCTTGCGGCGTGCGCGGCAGCGCTCACGCGGGGCGCGCACAAGGGCGTCCGCGCGGTATCATGTGACATTCAAGGGTCCGGATCGACGGTCGCAGGGGCGCACCGCGTGCGGACATGAGGATTGCATGGGCAAAGGAATCGACCGGGGAGACGCAAGGCGCGCGGGCCGCGCAGCCGTGCTGGCCGTGGCGGCGTGCATGCTGCTGGCCGGCTGCACGAGCTTCATGGGCCGGCAGGACAAGCGTGCGCTCGCGCAGGTCTTGCCTGTCGTCGGCAGCCAGGTGCGGGGCACCGTCTCGTTCGTCGAGCGCTCGGACGGCGTGCAGGTGAGCTACAACCTTCTTGGCCTCGCGCCCGACAGCGACCACGCTCTCCAGGTCCACGATCGCGGCGACTGCAACGCCGCCGACGCGTCGAGTGCCGGCGGCGTGTTCGCACCCGCGGCCGATCGCCTGAAGGCGGGCACGCGCGTGGAGGGCGACCTCGGCAATATCCACGCGGATTCCAATGGCGTCGCCATCGGCTTCATCGTGGCGCCGGACGTCTCGCTCGACGGCGTGCGCTCCGTGCTGCAACGCTCGGTGCTCGTGCATCGCGACCCAATCGACCCCTACGCTTTTCCCGCGCGCGGCACCGGCCCGGCGCTCGCCTGCGGCGTGATCAAGGCGCAATGACGCGCGGCAAGCAACGAATCAACCCCCGCAATGACGCTCCGCCGAGGGGCGCCTCGTGTGCACTTCCAGGCACGCCGACCCACATCGCGTAAAATAGTCGCCTTTCGTAGATCGGCGGCACGCCGCGGAGCGGGCGGCAGGGCGCGCGAGACGCGCTTTCGGACCACTCCAGCGCCGCTTCTGCGTTGTTTCCGGCGTTATCTTTTTTGTTCCCCGTTTTTTCTGGACCGTAGCCCAACATGGCAATCAAATCCGACAAGTGGATCCGGCGCATGGCCGAAGAGCAGCAGATGATCGAGCCGTTCGTGCGCGACCAGGTTCGCATGTCGGAAGACGGCCGCAAGATCGTGAGCTACGGCACCTCGAGCTACGGCTACGACATTCGCTGCGCCGACGAATTCAAGATCTTCACGAACATCAATTCGACCATCGTCGACCCGAAGAACTTCGACGAGAAGTCGTTCGTGGACTTCAAGGGCGACGTCTGCATCATCCCGCCGAATTCGTTCGCGCTCGCGCGCACGGTCGAGTACTTCCGCATTCCACGCAACGTCCTGACCGTGTGTCTGGGCAAATCCACCTATGCGCGCTGCGGGATCATCGTGAACGTGACGCCCTTCGAGCCCGAGTGGGAAGGCTATGTGACGCTCGAATTCTCGAATACGACACCTTTGCCTGCCAAAATCTACGCGAACGAAGGCGTGGCCCAAGTGCTCTTCTTCGAGAGCGACGAGATCTGCGAGGTGTCTTACGCGGATCGCGGCGGCAAATATCAAGGCCAGCACGGCGTCACGCTGCCCAAGACCTGACGTTCGAGCGCACCACCACCCACCGCACAC
The DNA here is from genome assembly GCF_000785435.2 of Paraburkholderia sacchari. Classification (GTDB taxonomy): domain Bacteria; phylum Pseudomonadota; class Gammaproteobacteria; order Burkholderiales; family Burkholderiaceae; genus Paraburkholderia; species Paraburkholderia sacchari. The sequence continues at coordinate 1,067,695 of NZ_JTDB02000002.1, forward strand.
ACGACATACGGGGACCGCTGCGCATCAGGGTGAACAGACCCTGGCAGCGGTCGTTTCTTTTGGAGAATTCGCCCATGAAGTTTCGTTTTCCCGTCGTCATCATTGACGAAGACTTTCGCTCCGAGAACATCTCGGGTTCCGGCATCCGGGCACTGGCCGAAGCCATCGAGAAAGAGGGCGCGGAAGTCCTCGGGCTGACGAGCTACGGCGACCTTACCTCGTTCGCGCAGCAATCGAGCCGCGCGGCGTGTTTTATCCTCTCGATCGACGACGACGAGTTGCTGCCCTACGTCGAAGGTTCTGATGGCGAAGCGCCCGGCCACGCGCCCGCGATCATCGCGCTGCGCGCGTTCGTGGAAGCGGTGCGCAAGCGCAACGCCGACATCCCCATCTTCCTGTACGGCGAGACGCGCACCTCGCGCCACCTGCCCAACGACATCCTGCGCGAGCTGCACGGCTTCATCCACATGTTCGAGGACACGCCGGAGTTCGTCGCGCGCCACGTGATTCGCGAAGCCAAGGTGTATCTCGACGCGCTGGCGCCGCCGTTCTTCAAGGAACTGGTGAAGTACGCCGATGAGGGTTCGTACTCGTGGCACTGCCCGGGTCACTCGGGCGGCGTGGCGTTCCTGAAGAACCCGCTCGGCCAGATGTTCCACCAGTTCTTCGGCGAAAACATGCTGCGCGCGGACGTTTGCAACGCGGTCGAGGAACTCGGCCAGCTGCTCGACCATACGGGCCCGGTCGCGGCCTCGGAGCGCAACGCGGCGCGCATCTTCAGCGCGGACCACGTGTTCTTCGTGACCAACGGCACGTCCACGTCGAACAAGATCGTCTGGCACGCAACCGTCGCGCCCGGCGACATCGTGCTGGTGGACCGCAACTGCCACAAGTCTATCCTCCACGCGATCACGATGACGGGCGCGATTCCCGTGTTTCTCACGCCCACGCGCAACAACTTCGGCATCATCGGGCCGATTCCGCGCGACGAATTCAAGCCGGAAAACATCCGCAAGAAGATCGAGGCGAATCCGTTCGCGCGTGAAGTGCTCGCGAAGAACCCGAACGTCAAGCCGCGCATCCTCACGATCACGCAAAGCACCTACGACGGCGTGATCTACAACGTCGAGATGATCAAGGACCTGCTCGGCGACATGCTCGACACGTTGCATTTCGACGAAGCCTGGCTGCCGCACGCCGAATTCCACGAGTTCTACCAGGACATGCACGCGATCGGCGCGGGCCGTCCGCGCACCAAGGCGCTCGTGTTCGCCACGCACTCCACGCACAAGCTGCTGGCTGGCATCTCGCAGGCTTCGCAGATCGTGGTACAGGACTCCGAAGACAGCGCGTTCGATCGCCACCGCTTTAACGAGGCGTACCTCATGCACACGTCCACGAGCCCGCAGTACGCGATCATCGCGTCGTGCGACGTGGCCGCCGCGATGATGGAAGCGCCGGGCGGCACCGCGCTCGTGGAGGAGTCGATTGCCGAGGCGCTCGACTTCCGCCGCGCCATGCGCAAGGTCGATGCCGAATACGGCGACGACTGGTTCTTCCAGGTCTGGGGTCCGGACGATCTGGCCGAGGAAGGCATCGGCTCGCGCGAAGACTGGATGCTGCGCCCGAACGATCGCTGGCACGGCTTCGGCAAGCTCGCCGAGGGCTTCAACATGCTCGACCCGATCAAGGCGACCATCGTCACGCCGGGTCTGGACGTGGACGGCGACTTCGGCGAAAACGGCATTCCCGCGGCCATCGTCACGAAGTACCTGGCCGAGCACGGCATCATCGTGGAGAAGACGGGTCTTTACTCGTTCTTCATCATGTTCACGATCGGCATCACCAAGGGCCGCTGGAACTCGATGGTCACGGAGCTCCAGCAGTTCAAGGACGATTACGACAACAACCAGCCGCTCTGGCGCGTGCTGCCCGAGTTCGTTGCGCAGCATCCGATGTACGAGCGCGTGGGCCTGCGCGACCTGTGCCAGCAGATCCACAGCGTCTACCGCGCCAACGACATCGCGCGCCTCACGACCGAGATGTACCTCTCGGACATGGAGCCCGCGATGAAGCCGTCCGACGCGTTCGCCAAGCTCGCGCACCGCGAGATCGACCGCGTAGCTATCGACGAACTCGAAGGCCGCGTCACGTCGATCCTGCTCACGCCGTATCCGCCGGGCATTCCGCTGCTGATTCCGGGCGAGCGTTTCAACAAGACGATCGTGAACTACCTGAAGTTCGCGCGCGAATTCAACGAGCGCTTCCCGGGCTTCCACACCGACATCCACGGACTCGTGGGCGAGACCATCAACGGCCGCATCGAGTACTTCGTGGATTGCGTGCGCGCTTGAGCGCAAGGAGAAGGTCGAGCGGCATGATGGTGCGTTCTTTCGTGACGTCGCTGGCAATGGCGGCTACGCTGGCGGCGGGTGTGGTGGCAGCGTTGGTGGCGGTCGTGCCGGCGGCGCATGCCGAAGTGGCGGCCGCCGACCCGATCGATGCGGGCATGCGCACCTGTCTCGCGCGCGCCGACCGTTCCTCCACGGCGGGCCAGATCCAGTGCATGGACGAAGCGCGCACCGCATGGCACAGCGCCGCCGACACGGCGCTCGCGCAACTGATCACGAAGTTGCCGCCCGCGCAGCAAAAGCGCTGGCGACTCAGCCAGACCAAATGGGCAGCGTGGCGTGACGCCGAGGACACGATGCTCGGCGCGGCCTTCGCGAGCACGAGCGGCACCACATATCAACTTTATGAAGCGGACATGCGCCTGCAGCCGGTGCGCGACCGCGCGCTCTCGCTGCGCGCTCAGGCCGTCGCGGCCTCGGGCGACGCGCCGGCACGCGCGCGCGCGTGTAGCGCGGATGCACGCTGCGAGCACGTCAGCTACGACCTGAATCGCTATTACCGCAAGCTGTATGCGCGCATGCCGGCGCATTCGCGGCCCGCGCTCGCGCGGGCGCAAAACGCGTGGCGCGCGTATCGCGACTCGACTACGCCGCTCGTCGACGAGCACGCGCGCCTCGATCTGCTCGGGGCGCGTCTCGCGACGCTCAAGCGTTTGTCGGAGACGGTGAATAACCGGTGACGATGGGCCGCACGTTTGTGCGGCAAACGGCTGTTGTGGTGCAATTGCGCCGACATCCTGATACATGCTAAGTGGTCCGTATCGTTAATCGTTTGACGGTCATTTATCTGATTTTTGTCAATCAGGCGCGTAACCTCCATTTCCACCATAAATATAGTTGTCTTTATTAAATGCCTGCCGCCCGGGAAGCGCTGCGCGTGCGGAGTATCTATCTGCCTGTCTGGCTGGCGGTCCATGCTGGCTTCCGTGACGGAATGGACGCGGCCTTCATCATGAGATCGCGCGGCCGGTACTCAGTTAGCCCATGTCAAATCTTCACGGACTAAAGCAAACCGACCATTTACCGATTCATTGGTTGGGTGTCAAATCGCGCCTCTGGACAACCACGAAGGTGCTTATGAACCGAAGAACTAACACAAAAATTCACGCCCGCCCTCGCTTTCGAAAAATTGATCTGCAATCCTTATTGTCAGGACGGTTATCAAGATATGCGGTCGTTTCGCTTTTTGCCGCGCTGTTGGCGGCTTGTGGCGGTGGCAGCAACGAGGACACGCAGGCGTCTGGCGGCAGCACACCGCCGAAGCCGGATTCGCTGGTGCAATACGAGTGGCACCTCAAGAATACCGGGCAATCGACGTTTTCGGATCGGGGCGGCGTACCCGGAATCGATCTGAATGTTGCCCCGGTTTTCGATCGGGGGGAAACCGGCGAAGGCGTGCGCGTCCTCGTGGTGGACGAGGGAGTGGACATCAGGCATCCCGATCTCAAGGATCGCATTGACTCCAGCATGCTGCATAGCTTCGATCCGACAGTGGCCGATGCCAACGATCCGACGCCGACTCAGGCACAGACACCGGCGCCGTCTACCAACCTGGCTCATGGAACGATGGTGGCCGGCATCATTGGCGCCTCTGGGATCGACGGCACGGGTGTGCGCGGCGTTGCCCCCGGTATCAAGCTGGGTGGCATCACCTACATGTGCGGAAAGGTGGGTCAAGCCGACCCCTGCTACGTGGATGCCAACTTTGCGAACTCATTTGGCGGGGCGCCTTACTCGCAGAATGCCGATGTCTTCAACGCGTCGTTTGGCTCGGACGGTCCTGCCGTGCAGGAATTTGATCCCAGCTCGAGCGCTTACGCCGTTGTGATGAAGCACCTCGAGACGCTCAGGAACGGCAAGGGTGCCCTGGTCGTCAAGGCCCCCGGAAATTCATACAGCTTTTTCTGGGAGGGCGTCGACTGTTCCCAAGCCATCGAGGCGGGCGTGACTTGCGGCAACGCAGCCCTGGACCCGGTCAATACCATGCCGCAGGTGGTGACGGTCGCGGCCGTCAACGCCGACGGCGTCAAGGCGAGTTATTCCACGGCGGGGTCGACTAATCTCGTTTCTGGGTTGGGCGGCGAATTCGGTTACAAGGTGGACGACGCGATTTCCGGCCCGGCCATCTTGACGACCGACCTGTCCGGTTGCAATCGCGGTGCGGTAAGGACCGGAGAGAAGTCGGAGAACCCGTTCAACGATCCTTCCACGGCGATCGCGCGCGAACTTAATCCCGATTGCAACTATTCGGCCACGATGAACGGCACCTCGGCGGCCACACCCACGGTAGCGGGCGTGATTGCGCTGATGCTGCATGCGAATCCGCAACTGACGTGGCGAGACGTGCGGACTATTCTCACGGCGACTGCGCGCCGGGTGGACGCCGCGCGAGTAGCAAAGACCGTCACGCTCCAGGGCGGGGACAAGTATGTGCCGGAGCCGGCCTGGACGCGCAACGGCGCGGGCCGCTGGTTCGACAACTGGTACGGATTCGGCCTCGTCGATGCAACGGCGGCGGTGTCGATGGCGAAGAGCTACTCGACGTATCTGACCGGACCGATGACAGTGGCCGGCGCAAGCGCATGGAGCGCCAATTGCTCGGTCGAGGGTGCGAGTCTGGACACTTGCGGCGACAGTATTGCGCTTGGTAAGGCAGACGGCTTGACGGTGGCAGTTCAGGTGGGCGGCAACGGGGTAAACACTATCGAGGCCGTGCAGCTGACCGTCAACCTGGTCGGTGTCAGCATGCGCGACATAGCGGTCGAGTTGATCTCTCCCGCAGGAACGCGCAGCGTGCTGTTCAACGCGTTTAACGGCGTCAAGCCGGGCGTGGCGAACGTGTGGAATCTGACGCTGAGCTCGAACGCGTTCAACGGCGAATCGGCTCACGGTGTATGGAAGCTCAGATTCGTCGACACTGCACAACGGGCGAACGCGTTACCCGGATACTTTCAAAGTGTGAAGCTTGACGTCATGGGCCACTGATATGCGCAGGAGATGCAATATGTTGTCGTTTCAGATCGTATGCGCGGCTGTGGCCGCAATCGCCGTCACGGCGTCGGCCGGTGCGGCGGAGTCTTTGGTGCAAGGGAGCACGGCGCCCGCTGACGTCGTTCAGCAGCTCAAGGGTGTGAAGCCGGTCACGGTGGGCGCGGTGTCCGTGCGCCCGGTGAGTCAAGGGAGCGGTTCCGCGCAGTCCACTGGCAGCGCGGCAGCATCGGGCAACATGAAAGCCCAAGCCCAGTCCATGCCAACGGGTGGCGAGACCACCACGGTCGTGAGAGCGAGCGATAACCTGGTGGGCGTCAGCGCGAACGACCTTGTCGTGGTCTATCGGGACACGGCGGCGGTCAGTCAGGCGCTCAGCGGCAAGCCGGTCACCGTCAAGGCATGGCCGAGCATGGGTCTCGTCATTGTTCACGCGAGTACCTTTGACCAGTTGGCGCCACTGCAGGCAGCGTTGAGCGAGAAGTTCCCGACCGCGAAATTCGATTTGCCGGTCAAGTACTTTAATCCCACGCTGAAGTAGAGGAGGTACGCGAGAGGGGGGCGGCGCGATCCGTTTTGGTGGATCGGCGGGATTGCGCGTCAGCCCCCCCCGGGGTGTCCGGTTGAAACGTTCGTATTGGCGTGGCCATACACGGCATGCGCTCGCCGTCCATTGTTTCGCCCATTTCCGCCGACCGACGTGTGCCCGCACGCCGGGTCGTGCAAACTAAGACCGACAAATTATCCAGGCACCTGTAAAGCAATTCAGTCGAAGATGAACTGCTCCGGCGCGCGCGCCGCAAGCGTGGTGGGATCGCCCAGCAGGTCGTGCAGCGCGAGCTCGATGCTCTCCGACATCGCATTGAGTGCGAGGTCGTTTTCGTCAATGCCGAAGGGGTCTTCGAGCTGCGCGGCGATCGCTTCGTGCGCCATGAACGCGTAGGCCACGAACACCGCGAAGATCGGCGTGAGCGCGCCGATGCTGTCGACGAGCCCGAAGGGCAGCAGCGCGCAGAAAAAATACACCGTGCGGTGAATCATCACCGTATAAGCGAACGGCAACGGCGTGGAGACGACGCGTTCGCAGCCGCCGATCACCTCGGATAGCCCATTGAGATTGTGCTCGAAGGCGAGCATGGCGTAGCCGTCGACGCGGCCTGCGCGCGCTTCGTCGCGCAGCCATTCGGAGGCGCATTGCACGAGCGTCATGGGACGGTAGCGCGAGGCCAGCACGCGTTGCACCACGTCATGCGGCAGGCGCGCTTCGAGGTCCGCGCGCGGGTCGGTGCGGCGCAACTGGTGGCGAAGCGCGTGCGGCAGCGCGCAAAGCAGCATGGCGAACGGGCGCACGTGCCCGCGAGGGTCATCGCTTTGCACGAGCGTGAGCGACTCGCGCACGAGCGAGCGCGTCTGGTTGAGCATTTGCCCCCACAGCTTGCGGCCTTCCCAATAGCGGTCGTAGCTCGCGCTGTTGCGAAAGCCGAGGAACACCGCGAGCGCGATGCCGATCAGCGAGAACGGCACGGTGCTCAGGTGCACCGTGAACTTGAGGATGTGATCGTTGGCGGCGACGGCCGCGATCGAGATCGCCAGCACGAGCATGAGGCGCGGCAGAAGCTGCGGCAGCACCGAGCCGCGCCAGGCGAGCAGCATGCGGAACCAGTGAAGGTGAGGGCGGACGATCATCGGAGCCGGGGGAGTGGAGTTGGGCTGGCGCCTGGCGAATTGGGCGGCCGGGCTTTTGCGCCATGATAGGCGAAGCAGCGCGAACCTCGGGCGCACACTTCGGGCATTGTGCAGTGAGCACAGTGCGCAGGGGCTCGCCAATGCAAAGCGGGCGCGAGACGATATTCGTCGCGCGCCCGCTTTGTCGTGACCTCATGGACGCATCATCCGAGCAGGGTGATGCGCCGCAGCGCCCTCACTTGAGCGCTGCGCGTGCCGCCGCAATGGCCGCGCGCACCTGCTCCGGCGCGGTGCCGCCCGGATGGTTGCGCGCCGAGACCGAGCCTTCGAGCGTGAGCACCGCGAACACGTCATCGGCCAGCAGATGCGCAACGGCCGGCAGTTCGCGGCGCATTTCGTCGAGCGTGAGGTCCGCGAGATCGCAGTTGCGGTCCACGCAGATGCGCACCGCATGCGCCACGGCTTCGTGCGCGTCGCGGAACGGCAGGCCCTTCTTCACGAGGTAGTCGGCGAGGTCGGTGGCCGTCGAGAAACCTTGCAGCGCCGCCGCGCGCATCGCCTGCTCCTTCACCGAGATGCCCGCAACCATTTCCGCGAAGATGCGCAGTGTGTCCGCAACCGTGTCCACGGTGTCGAACAGCGGCTCCTTGTCTTCCTGGTTGTCCTTGTTGTACGCGAGCGGCTGGCCCTTCATCAGCGTGAGCAGCGCCATCAGATGGCCGTTCACGCGGCCGGTCTTGCCGCGCGCGAGTTCGGGCACGTCCGGGTTCTTCTTCTGCGGCATGATCGACGAGCCCGTGCAGAAGCGGTCTGCGAGATCGATGAAGCCCACGCGCGGGCTCATCCACAGCACCAGTTCTTCCGAGAAGCGCGACACGTGCGTCATCACCAGTGCGGCGGCGGCCGTGAATTCGATTGCGAAGTCGCGATCGGAGACGGCGTCGAGCGAGTTCGCGCAGATGCTGTCGAAGCCCAGCGTCTTCGCCACCGCGAAGCGGTCGATCGGATAGCTCGTGCCCGCGAGCGCCGCCGCGCCCAGCGGCAGGCGGTTCACGCGTTTGCGGCAGTCGGCCATGCGCTCGGCGTCGCGCGTGAACATCTCCACGTAGGCGAGCAGGTGATGGCCGAACGTGACCGGTTGCGCCACTTGCAGGTGCGTGAAGCCGGGCATGATCGTGCCCGCGTGTTGCTCGGCCAGGTCGAGCAGCGCGCCGCGCAGGTCGCCGAGCAGGCCGCCGATGCGGTCGATTTCGCCGCGCAGCCACAGGCGGATGTCGGTCGCAACCTGGTCGTTGCGCGAGCGGCCCGTGTGCAGGCGCTTGCCCGCGTCGCCGATCAGGGCGGTCAGGCGCGCCTCGATGTTCAAGTGCACGTCTTCGAGATCGAGCAGCCATTCGAATTCGCCGCGTTCGATCTCGCCCTTGATTTGCGCCATGCCGCCCTGGATGGCGGCCAGGTCGTCGGCGGAGATGATCTTCTGCGCAGCCAGCATCGACGCGTGCGCGAGCGAGCCCTCGATATCGACGAGCGCGAGGCGCTTGTCGAAGAAGACCGACGACGTATAGCGTTTGACCAGCTCCGACATGGGCTCGGAGAAGCGAGCCGACCAGGCTTCGCCTTTTTTGTGCAGTTGGGACGTCATGGTGATGGGCGTGAACGAGCGTGATTAAGCGGGCCGCGTGCTCAGGTCGCGTGCTCAAGCAGGAAGCTCAGCAGCGCATTCTGATGCCAGATGCGGCGCACGGCGGGAAAGACGACGATTTTACCATTGGCGCAGTGGGCTGCCGCTGCGTAGGCCGCCCGGCGCGGCGGCTGCGCGCCAGGCACCGGGCGCGGCGGCGTTCAGAGCCGTACCAGCACCACCAGCTTCAGGTCTTCGCGATGCGCGGGCTTGAGCGTGATCTGGTCATAGGCGATGCGGCCGTGGCGCGGATGATTGAACTCGCGCCGGCCGCCTTCGCGCTCGAACACGTCCTGCGAGGCCCAGAAGCGAGCGAACTCGTCGCTCGCGGCCAGCAGCGAATCGATCAGCGCGCGCGTGGGGGCGTCGTTCAGATGGCGGATCGAGTCGGCGCGGAACTCGGCGGCGAGGCGCCGCGCGCGCGTTTCCCAATCGACGATCAACTCGCGCCCGAGCGGCTGCGTGAAGGTGAAGCGCAGCAGGTTGCGGTCGTGTCCGGCGTCGAGCCAGCCCGTGAACAGGTCCGCCGCGTGGGCGTTCCATGCGAGCGCGGTCCACTGACGGTCGAGCACGTAGGCGGGCGCGTCCACCAGCTGCACGGTTTGCAGGAGCGTGGCGGGCGCATCGGCGGCGCTGGCCGAATCGGGTTCGCTCGGATCGCGCTGGGCGGCCAGTTCGAACAGATAGGCGCGCTCGGCTCGCGAGAGGCGCAGCGCGACGGCGATGCGCGCGAGCGCGTCCGCCGAAGCCGAGACGGGCCGGCCCTGCTCGATCCACGTGTACCAGGTGGGGCTCACGGCGCACAGCTGCGCGACTTCCTCGCGGCGCAGACCCGGCGTGCGGCGGCGCGGGCCGGGCGGCAAGCCGACTTCCTGCGGCGAGAGCCGCTCGCGGTGGGCGCGGATGAATTCGCCCAGCGCACGGGCGGGCGTCGCATCGAGCGTTTTGGAGGCGCCGGGTTCGGCGGCCGGCGTGCCGGCGGCGGGGGTGTCGGGGCTCATGAGGCGTGGGGCAGGTGCTCGCGATACCAGAATAATCGCTTAACTTGTACTGGTACAAAACGGCCTCTATTGTAACGGCTGATGCGGCGCCGGACTCGGTGCCGCGCAGGCCGTTCACCTAAAGGAGCAAGCGATGAAGCATCACGATCAGGTCGCCGACGCATTCGGCTCGACCGCCGCCGCCTACCTCACGAGCCAGGTTCACGCGAGCGGCGCGGATCTGGACAATCTCGCCGCCACCTTCGCGGCGACTTGCGGCAACGCCGTGGTGCTGGATATGGGCTGCGGCGCGGGGCATGCGAGCTTCGCGGTGGCGCCGCACGTGCGCGAAGTCGTGGCCTACGACATTGCCGCGCCGATGCTCGCCACGGTCGAGGCCGCCGCGAAAGAGCGCGGCCTCGCGACCATCCGCACGCAGCAGGGTGCCGCCGAGGCGCTGCCGTTCGCCGATGCGACCTTCAACTGGGCGATCAGCCGCATGAGCGCGCACCACTGGCGCGACGTGCCGCGCGCGCTCGCCGAGGTGCATCGCGTGCTCAAGCCCGGTGGGCGCCTGAAATTCATCGACATCGCCGGTATCGACGACCCGCTTTACGACACGCATATCCAGGCGATCGAGTTGTTGCGCGATGCGTCGCATATTCGTGACTACCGCGCCGATGAGTGGATCGCGATGCTCGATCGCGCGGGGTTCGACGCGAAGGTGACCGAGCGCTGGCGCATCGCGCTCGACTTCGACACGTGGGTGGCGCGCATGCGCACGCCGCCCGAGCGCGTGAGCGCGATCCGCTCGATGTGGGAGCGCGCGCCCGATGAAGTGCGGCAGTATTTCGATGTCCAAACTGATTGCTCGTTCAGACTCGATGCGTTGATGATAGAGGCGACGCGGCGGGGGTGATCCATTTCATCCGACGCGCACGCCGTACTTGATTCGTCGTCGCCGAGCGTCGGTTGTCCGCCGATGAAAAAAAACGGCGTCGCGCCCGCAAGGGGCACGACGCCGTTTTCCATCAATCAAACGCGCGAACGCAGTGCTTAGCCCGTATTACGCAACCCCGCCGCAATCCCGTTGATCGTCAGATGAATACCGCGCCGCACGCGCGGGCTCGGGTCGCCGGCGCGATAGCGCTTGATCAGCTCGACCTGCAAGTGATTGAGCGGGTCGAGATACGGGAAGCGGTTCTTGATCGAACGTGCAAGCAGCGGGTTATCCGCGAGACGGCCGCCCGCGCCCGTGATCTCGTTGAGCACGCGCGTCGTGCGTTCCCACTCGGCTACGATGCGGTCGAACACGAGCTTGCGCAGCTTCTTGTCGGTAACGAGTTGCGCATACCGCGACGCCACCGCGAGATCGGTCTTCGCAAGCGTCATGTCCATGTTCGAAAGCAGGTTCGAGAAGAACGGCCAGGTCTTGTACATCTTCTTGAAGAGCGCGAGACGGCGCGTGCGCTCCGCATCGTTGTCCGCTTCGTCGAGATACGCGGCCACCGCGCTGCCAAAGCCGTACCAGCCCGTGAGCAACAGGCGGCACTGGCCCCACGAGAAGCCCCACGGAATCGCGCGCAAATCGTCGATCTTGCGGTTCTTCGGGTCTTGCAGCTTGCGCGAGGCGGGCCGGCTGCCGATATTGAGTTCGGCGATTTCGGTGATCGGCGTCGAGGCGAAGAAGTAATCGGTGAAGCCGGGCGTCTCGTACACGAGCGAACGGTACGCCGCCATCGCTGCATCGGAGAGCTTCTGCATGGTCTCTTCGAACACGGGCAACTGGTCCGGCGCGTTGCCCGCGGACTTGCCCATCGGCAGCAGCGTGGCTTCGAGCGTGGCGGCGATCACCGTTTCCAGGTTGCGGCGGCCGATCTCCGGATTGCCGAACTTCGAAGCGATGACTTCGCCCTGCTCGGTCAGGCGGATCTGGCCTTCGACCGTGCCCGGCGGCTGCGAGAGGATGGCGTTGTAGGTCGGGCCGCCTCCGCGGCCCACCGTGCCCCCGCGGCCATGGAACAGACGCAGCGTGATGCCGCGCTCGCGATAGAGCGCGACGAGCGCGAGTTCGGCGCGGTAGAGCTCCCAGTTCGAGGTGAGGAAGCCGCCGTCCTTGTTGCTGTCGGAGTAGCCGAGCATGATTTCCTGCTCGTTGCCCTGGTGCTCGACGATGCTGTCGATGCCAGGCAGCGCAAGCAGGTCGCGCATGATGCGCGTGGCGTTGCGCAAGTCGGGGATCGTCTCGAACAGCGGGATCACCATCAGCGCGGCGCGCGCGGCGTCGTCGGCATGGCCGAGACGCCCGCTCATGAGGCCGGTTTCCTTTTGCAGCAGCATCACTTCGAGCAGGTCGGAAACCGTTTCGGTGTGCGAGATGATGTAGTTGCGCACTGCGCGCGCGCCGAACTTCTCGCGCGTCACGCGCGCCATCTCCAGCACGCCAAGCTCGCTTTTCACGAGGTCCGAGTAGTCGAGCCAGGGCGAGCGCAGCGGGCGGGCGTCGGCGAGCTGCGCCAGCAGGACGATCTGCTTGTCCTCTTCGGAGAGCGACGCGTAATCGGCTTGCACGCCCGCGCGCGCGAGCAGTTCGGCGATCACGGCTTCGTGGATGTCCGAGCTCTGGCGCAGGTCGATGCTCGCAAGATGGAAGCCGAACACGTCGACGGCGCGCATCAGCGGTGCAAGACGCGTGGTCGCGAGCGACGCGCCGTGATGCTCGGCGAGCGAATCCATCAGGATATGCAGGTCGCGCGAGAACTCGGCGGCATCGGCGTAGGGCTGCGCGCGCACGGGCTGGGCGTTGCGGCCCGCGCTGCGCACGGCGACCACGCCTTCACCGAGGCGCACGCGCGCGCTGGCCACAAGCCGCGTATAGACGCCGATCAGCGCGCGGCGGTACGGCTCGTCCACGCGGTGCGGCGACTGGTCGGGCGAAGCCGCGGCGAGCGCCTTGAGCGCGTCGCTCGCGCCCGCGAGCAGGTTCGATACCGATAGCTCCGCGCCGAGTTTGTGCACTTCTTCGAGGTAGTGCTGCAGAATCACCTGCGCCTGGCGCTCGCTCGCTTCTTCGAGCGTGGCGGCGGTGACGTTCGGGTTGCCGTCGCGGTCGCCGCCGATCCAGCTGCCCATCTGGAAGAACGCGGGCAGGCGTGCATCGACCCCGTGCTCTTTCAGCGAGGTTTCGATCTCGCCGTACAGCGCCGGAATCTCGGTGAGGAAAGTCGTGTGGTAGTACGAAAGCGCGTTTTCGATTTCGTCGCCCACGGTCAGGCGCGAGTCGCGCAGCATGCGCGTTTGCCAGAGCGAAGTCACGCGCGCACGCAGCAGCGTCTCATTCTGCTCGCGCTCGCGAGGCGTGAGCGGCTGGTCGCGTTCGGCGAGCAGGCGCGCCACGTCGTGCTGGGAGTCGAGCGTGCTCTTGCGCTGCACTTCGGTGGGGTGCGCGGTGAGCACGGGCACGATCAGCGCGTCATTGAAGAACTGCTGGAGCACCGGCGTCGCGGCTGCGCCTGCCTGCGCGAGACGTTCGAGCGAGTGCGCGATGGTGCCCGCCTGCGGCGCCGAGCCCGCGAGATCGTGGATGCGGCGGCGGCGGTTGCGATGGCGGTCCTCGGCGATGTTCGCGAGATGCGAGAAATAGCTGAACGCGCGCACGACGCTCACGGTCTGCTCGGGCGAGAGCGCGCGCAGTTGCTTTTCCAGCGCGAGCGCGGCGGTGTTGTCGTCCTCACGGCGAAAGCGCACGGCCGTCTGGCGAATCGTCTCCACCACGTCGAACACGGCGTCGCCTTCCTGTTCGCGCAGCACTTCGCCGAGCAGGCGGCCGAGGTAGCGGATGTCCTCGAACAGCGGCTGGTCCTTGTCGTCGCGCGCACGGGCGTTGCGCGCGGCGGTCGCGGGCTTTGCGGCCGATTTTGCTGCCGGCTTCGCGGCGGGCCTGGCCGCTTGGGTGACTTTCGGGGCCTTGGTGGTTGGGGTGGCCTTCGTGGTCTTCGTCGCGCCTGCCGCTTTCGTGGTCTTTGCCGCCTTCGTCGATCGAGTCGATTGGATCGACTGGGTCGGGGCTTTCACGGTGGTCGTCGATTTGGCCTTTTTGGCCGTCGACGGGGCGGCCGTTTCGGCCGCCGTGGAGGAGGCGGGTTGCGATGCGTTGTTGCGGCGCTCTGCGCGCGCCGATCCGGAAGACTTCACGATGTTTTCCTCAGGACTAGCCAGGAGATGGACAAGTTGATCTGGAACTGCCAACTGCATGGCCGCGGCGCGGGCCGCGGTCAGGGGTACTCAGGGGTATAACCGGTGCAACCTGGAATGAATGCGCCATCTTGCGCGTGCTGCACGCGCATCGCGCATATTATGAGACAGCGTGCGGACAGTTCGGACAGGGCCGGTGTTGCCGGGGAGGGCACCAAAAGGCTTCATGAACCCCGTCGGCTTGCAGGCGGCAGGCCGAAAAAGGGGCGCGTGCTAACATTGCCGGTTATCCGCTTCTGTTTTTCGAACCCGTCATTCGATGTGCTTGCCATGAATTCCGAGATGTTATCCGCGCCCACGCCCGGCACCCTTGTGATCGCTTCGCGGGAGAGCCGCCTGGCGATGTGGCAGGCCGAGCATGTGCAAGCTGCGCTGCACAAATTATATCCATCCTGCGACGTGAAAATTGTCGGAATGACGACACGCGGCGATCAAATTCTCGACCGCACGCTCTCGAAAGTCGGCGGCAAGGGTTTGTTCGTCAAGGAGCTGGAGCAGGCGCTGGCCGAAGGGCGCGCCGATCTGGCCGTGCATTCGCTCAAGGACGTGCCCATGGAACTGCCCGAGGGCTTCGCGCTCACGGCGATCATGGAGCGCGAGGACCCGCGCGACGCGTTCGTGTCCAACGATTACGACTCGCTTGCAGCGCTGCCGCCGGGCAGCGTCGTGGGCACCTCCAGCCTGCGCCGCGAGTCGATGATCCGCGCGCGCTATCCGCATCTCGACGTGAAGCCGCTGCGCGGCAACCTCGACACGCGCCTTGCCAAGCTCGACCGCGGCGACTACTCGGCCATCATTCTCGCGGCGGCGGGGTTGAAGCGCCTGGGCCTTGGCGCGCGCATCCGCGCGCTGCTGGAGCCGGCGGACAGCCTTCCGGCGGCGGGGCAGGGCGCGCTCGGCATCGAGATCCGCGCCGATCGCGCCGATCTGGCCGCATGGCTCGCGCCGCTGCACGACGATGCCACCGCGAAGGCCGTGGAGGCTGAGCGCATGGTGTCGCGCGCGCTCGGCGGCAGCTGCTCGGTGCCGCTGGCCGCGTACGCGCAGTGGCGCGACGGCCGGCTCGCGCTGCGCGGCACGATCGCCACGCCCGACGCGAGCCGCGTGCTCGCCGCCGAGGGCGACACGGCGCCGGCCACGGTTGAAGACGCCGTCGCGCTGGGCCGCCGGGTCGCGGACGAACTGATCGCCCAGGGCGCGCTAGAGATCGTGCGCGCGCTGTCCGAGGCCAGCGCCGACGACGCACGCGCGCCGAACGCGCCGCCGGCTGGCAAGCCGGACGAGACGGGCGCGCGATGACGGCCCCGTGGCAGCCGCGTCGCGGCGGCGTGAGCGCCCCCGCGCAGCCCGACGAGTGGGGCGGCCCTGCCGACCCCGGCACGGGCGCGGTCGGTGCTGCTTCCGGCCGCGCTTCTAGTGACGCCTCCGGGCCGTTCACCGTCGTCATTACCCGACCGGCCGGCCAGTCGCGCTCGCTCGCCGCGCAACTCGAATCGCGCGGGCTGCGCACGCTTGAATTCCCGCTCATCGCCATCGAAGCCGTGCGCGACGACGCGCCCTTGCGCGAAGCGCTAGGCGCGCTCGACCGCTACGCGCTGGTGGTGTTCATTTCGCCCAACGCCGTTGACCGCGCGTTTAGCTACTACAGCGCGATTTCGTCGATCTGGCCGCATGCGCTGCCCGTTGCCGTGGTGGGGCCGGCCAGCGTGGCCGCGCTCGCGCGCCACGGCGTCGCCGCGCCCGAGCATCGCGTGATCAGCCCGGAGCGTCCCGCCGACGAGGAATCCGCGCGCTTCGACTCCGAATCGCTCTACGCCGCGCTCGAAAAAACGCTCGGCGAGAACGCCTTCGCGGACAAGCGCGTGCTGATCGTGCGCGGCGACGGCGGCCGCGAATGGCTCGCCGAGCGCCTGCGCGAGGCGGGCGCCGAAGTCGAGGCCGTCGCAGCGTATCGCCGCGCCATGCCCGAGCCGCCCATCGGCGTCTGGGAGACGGTGCACGCGCTGCTCGGCGGCTTGCCGCACGCGTGGCTCGTGACCAGTTCCGAAGGCGTGCGCAATCTCGACGAACTCGCGCGCGAGCATCTCACCGCGGGCGAGCTCGTGGAGTTGCGCCATGCGCTGCTGGTCGCGCCCCATGCGCGGATCGGCGAGACAGCGCGCGGTTTGGGTTTTGATAGGATTACGGTGTCCGGCGCGGGCGACGAGCGCATCGTCGAAACGCTGCTGGGCCTTGCGGCATCCTCGGTTTCTTCCGTAGCGCATTCAGCTGCGCCTCATGGGGCACAGGCAGCTCAACCGGTTCAGAACACCCCGGCGTCGCCGCCGGCACAACCACGCATGACTGATTCGAACGATTCCAGCCAGGTTTCCAGACGGGGCGCGGCATCCCAGGGCAGCAGCGCCAGCCAGGGCAATTCGCCCCCCGCCGCGAGTGCGCGCCCGGCATCCGCCTCCCCTTCTTCTTCATCTGCGCAGTACACGCAGCCCACGCGGCGCGGCGGTGCGGGCGTGGCCGTTCTCTGGCTCGTCGTGGTGCTGGTTGCCGCGGGCGCGGGGGCGGGCGGCTATGCGCTCAACCGCAAGCTCGACCGCTTGGATGCGGCTCTCGTGCAGCGCCAGCAGGCCGCCGAGCAGCAGAGCGCCGCGCTGCGCGCGCGCACCGATCAGGCCGTCGCGAACGCCCAGCAGGTCGACAAGCAGATAGCGCTGCTCGAAGCCAAGATCGCCGACGCGCAGAACTCGCAGCAGGCGCTCGCGCAGCAATACGCCGATCTCGCGCGCAACCGCGACGACTGGACGCTCGCCGAAGTCGGCCAGATGCTCTCGAGCGCGAGCGAGCAGCTTCAGCTCACCGGCAACACGCGGCTCGCGCTGTTCGCGCTGCAAAGCGCCGATACGCGTCTCGCCGCCTCGGACAGCCCGCAGGCGCTCGCCGTGCGCAAGGCCATCGCGCAGGACGTCGACAAGCTCAAGGCCGCGCCGTCCACCGACCTCGCGGGCCTCGCGATCAAGCTCGACACCGCGCTGGACGCGGTCGACTCGCTGCCGCTTGCCGGCGAAGCGCTGGTCGCGCACACCAAGCCCGTAGCCGCCCCGCCAATCGACGCCGCGAAAGTGGCCGCCGCCACCGGCGAGCCGCGCTGGCGCGCTTGGCTCGACACCTTCGTCTCGGGCATTGGCAAGCAGATCGCGAGCCTCGTGCAGGTGCGCCGCATCGACAACGCCGACGCCATGCTCGCCTCGCCCGACCAGGGCTACTTCGTGCGCGAGAACCTGAAGCTGCGCCTGCTTTCGGCGCGCCTTTCGCTGCTCTCGCGCAACGGGCCCACGCTCAAGTCGGACCTCGCCGCCGCCGACACGGCGCTCGCGCGCTACTTCGACAGCGCGTCGAAGGAAACACAGAACGTGCGCGACCTGCTCAAGCAGGTGGACGCAGGCTCGGGCGCGGTCGCGCTGCCCACGCTCGATACGAGCCTGAAGGCACTCCAGCAATACCGGAGCCGGGGGTAATACATGGCGATCCGTGGACTTATCTGGCTGGCGATCCTCTTCGCGGTTGCCGTGGCGCTCGCCACCGTGGGCCGCTTCGACGCGGGGCAGGTGCTGTTCGTCTATCCGCCGTATCGCGTGGACGTCTCGCTCAATCTCTTCGTGGTGGGCATCGTCGTCGCGTTCCTGCTGCTCTACGCGCTCTTGCGCTTCGCGCGCAACATCGTGACGATGCCGCGCCGCGTCGCCGCCTACCGCGCGCGCATGCGCACGGAAAAGGCGAACTCGGCGCTGCGCGAGGCCGTGGGCAATCTCTACGCGGGCCGCTTCTCGCGCGCCGAAAAGGCCGCGCGCGATTCGCTCGTCGACGAGAAGAACAAGGGTGCCGCGGGCCTGATCGCCGCGAGCGCCGCGCATCGTCTGCACGAGTACGCGCGCCGCGACGACTGGCTCACGCAGGTGGACGACCCCGATCTCCAGGAAGCGCGTCTCATGGCCACCGCCGACATGCGCGCCGATGGCCGCGACGCCGACGGCGCGCTTGCCGCGCTCACCGAAATGCGCTCGCAGGGCGGCCGCCGCATTCACGCACAGCAGATCGCGCTGCGCGCACAGCAGCAGCTCAAGAACTGGAGCGAAGTGCTCAAGCTCGTGAAGACGCTGGAAAAGCGCGAGGCGCTGCATCCGGCCGTGGCGGTGCGCCTGCGACAGCTCGCGGCG
Organism: Paraburkholderia sacchari; assembly: GCF_000785435.2. GTDB lineage: Bacteria > Pseudomonadota > Gammaproteobacteria > Burkholderiales > Burkholderiaceae > Paraburkholderia > Paraburkholderia sacchari. Next base: position 1,085,906 of record NZ_JTDB02000002.1, read on the forward strand.
GAGAACCTGTTGCGCGATCGCCGGCATAACGCGGACGCGTTGCTCGAACTCTGGCACGCGCTCACGCCGGTCGAGCGTCATTCGCCGCGTCTGGCCGACTGCGCCGCCGAACTGCTGATCGCGCTCGACCGGCCGAACGAGGCGCGCAAGATCGTCGAGGAAGCGTTGGGGCAGAGCTGGGATGCGCGCCTCTTGCGCCGTTATCCCGACACCGCGGGCAACGACGCGCTGCCGCTAATCCAGAAGGCCGAGGCGTGGCGCAAGGAGCGCCCCGAGGACGGCGACCTCTTGTTCGCGCTGGGCCGCCTGTGCCTGAGGCAGCAGCTTTGGGGCAAGGCGCAGTCGTTCCTGGAAGCGGCGCTCAAGTCCGCCGACGCGAGCGATAACGAGCCGCTCAAGATCCGCTCGCATCGCGCGCTCGCACGCCTGCACGAGCAGCTCGGCGACGCCGGAAAAGCTGCCACGCATTATCGCGAGAGCGCGCTGGCGATGAACGTCGTGTAACGCGGGCTTCGACGCGTGCTTTGCATGCATCAACGCAAAACGGCCGCTCATCGAGCGGCCGTTTGTTTTTGAGCGCCGGGAATCTTCAGCGTGAACAGACCTTAGCGGTTCACCAGCTTCGCGGGCGCGCACAGCGCGAGCAGGCCGCCGAGGATCATGAACGCGGCGAGCATATACATGCCCGAATCGTTCGCCGACGTGACCTGCTTGAGCCAGCCCACCGCATAGGGGCTGAGGAACCCCGCGAGATTGCCGATCGAGTTGATGAGCGCGATGCCCGCCGCCGCGCCGGCCCCCGCGAGCCATGCCGTGGGCAGGCTCCAGAACAGCGGCAGCGTGGTGAGAATGCCGATGGTGGCGATCGTGAGCGCCGTCATCGCGAGCGTAGTGTCGTGCGCCCACGTGACCGAGAGTACGAGTCCGATCGCGCCGATCGCGGCCGGAATCGCGATATGCCAGCGGCGCTCGCGCATGCGGTCGGCGCTCTTCGCGGCGAGCACCATGCCGACCACCGCCGCCGCGAACGGAATCGCCGAAAGCAGGCCGATCATGAGCGCGTCCTTTACGCCCGTCGCCTTGATGATGGTGGGCAGCCAGAAGCTCACGCCGTAGAGGCCCATTACGAACGAGAAGTAGGTGAGGCCCATCACGAGCACGCGCGCGCTCATGAGCACCTTGGCGAGCGGGAGGTCTTCTTTGGTGGCGTCCTCAGCGGCGATGTTGCGTTCGAGCAGCGCGCGCTCCTCGGTGGTGAGCCACTTCGCCTCGCTGATGCGGTCGTCGAGCACGAAGAACACCAGCACACCGACGATCACCGAAGGCAGCCCTTCGAGCAGGAACAGCCACTGCCAGCCCTGCCAGCCGTTCACGCCATTAAACGACTTGAGGATCCAGCCCGAGACCGGCCCGCCGATCACGCCCGAAAGCGCGACGGCCGTCATGAACCAGCTGGTCATGCGGCCGCGCCGGTGCGCCGGATACCAGTACGTGAGATAGAGGATGATGCCCGGGAAGAAGCCGGCCTCGCACACGCCGAGCAAAAAGCGCATCACGTAGAACATGGTGGGCGTGGTCACGAACATCGTGAAGATGGAGACGAGGCCCCATGTAACCATGATGCGCGCGATCCACACCCGGGCGCCCACACGGTGCAAGATTACGTTGCTTGGTACTTCGAACAAAAAATAGCCGATGAAGAAAATGCCGGCGCCGAAGCCGTAGACCGCATCGGAGAGATTGAGCGCGGTGCTCATTTGCAGCTTGGCGAAGCCCACGTTGACGCGGTCCAGATACGCGACCACGTAGCAGAGCATCAGCAGCGGGATGAGGCGCCACGCGACCTTGCGGTAGGTGGCTTCTTCGAAGGCGGAGGGCGGAGCGCCCGCGCCTGCTTGCGGCAGGTGATTCGCTGGACTGGCCATAATGTCTCCATAAACGGGATCGTCGTGCTGGTTGCCTGGAGTACGCGCTGGAACGTGCTGGAGCGTGTTATACGCAGCGCCCGCCGTCCACTTCGATACAGGTGCCGGTGATGAAGGCGGCTTCGTCGGAGGCGAGATAGAGGCACGCGTTGGCCACGTCCTGCGGCGTGGAAAAGCGCCCGAGCGGGATGCCCGCGATAAAGCGCTGGCGGTTCTCGGGCGTGTCGGGCACGCCCATGAATTCGGCGGTGAGGCCCGTGTCGCCGATCACCGGATTCACGCAGTTCACGCGGATCCGGTCGGGGCCGAGTTCGGCGGCGAGCGCCTTGCTGGCGACGATCATCGCGCCCTTGCTGCCGTTGTACCAGACGAGCCCCGGGCGCGGCCGGATGCCCGCTGTGGAGGCGATGTTGACGAACGCGCCGCCGCCATGCTCGCGAAAGTGCGGCACGAACGCCCGCACGCTCCAGTAGAGGCCTTTCACGTTGACGGCAAAGACGCGGTCGAATTCCGCTTCGCTCACTTCGAGCACGGGCTTGTTGCGATGCGTCGTGCCCGCGTTATTGACGACGATCTGCACGCTGCCGAAGTCCTCGACGGCGGCTTCGCGCAGCGCGTGCCAGTCGGCCTCGCGCGTGATGTCGCCGGTCACCGCGATGGCCTTGCCGCCCGCGAGCGCGATCTCGCTCGCCACGCGCTGCGCGGCGGCGCCGTTCAGGTCGTTGACGACGACGTTCGCGCCTTCGCGCGCGTAAGTCTTCGCGATGCCTTCGCCGAAGCCTGAACCGGCGCCCGTCACGACAGCAGTCTTGCCCTGGAGTCGCATGATGTCTCCGTGTGTTGATGTATTTTTATAAGCGTTCCTGAATATGCGTGGAGGTGCGCGCACGATGATGCCGCGCTAGCCGTGCCGCAGCGCAATCGTTTTCAGAACCGTGAAGCCGTACAGCGCCTCGAAGCCCTTTTCACGCCCATAGCCCGAGAGGCGGGTGCCGCCGAACGGCAATTCGACGCCGCCGCCCGCGCCATAGTTGTTCACGAACACCTGGCCCGCGCGTACGCGCCGCGCCATGCGCATCTGGCGCGCGCCGTCGCGCGTCCATACGCCGGCCACGAGCCCGTAGGGCGTGCCGTTGGCGAGCGCGACCGCCTCGTTTTCGTCGTCGAAGGGCATGGCCGCGAGCACCGGGCCGAACACTTCCTCTTGGGCGAGACGGCTTTGCGGCGGCACGTCGCGCAGCAGCGCCGGCGCTTCGTAGAAGCCGCCCGCGGGCGCCTCGGCTTCGAGTTTGCCCCGCGCGGCGGTCGCGATGCCGTCGCGCTGGGCTTCGTCGAGAAACTCGCGCACGCGCCGCCGCTGCTTCTCGCTGATGAGCGGCCCGCAGTCGAGATCGGCGCTCGCGGGCCCGACGCGCAGCGCACCGAACGCCGCCGCGAGCCGTTCGAGCAGCGGCTCATAGGCGGCTCGCTCGATCAGCACGCGGCTGCCCGCCGAGCACGTCTGTCCCGCGTTCTGCACGATGGCGGCGACGAGCACGGGCAGCGCGGCGTCCAAATCGGCATCGGCGAAAACGATTTGCGGCGACTTTCCGCCGAGTTCCAGCGTGACCGGCACGTGATTGCCGGCCGCCGTCTGGGCGACGAGCTTGCCCGTTTGCGGCGAGCCAGTGAACGAGATGTGGTCGATGCCAGGGTGCGCGCAGAGCGCCGCGCCCGCCTCGTGCCCGAGGCCCGTGACGATGTTCAGCGAGCCGGCGGGCAGACCCGCTTCGTGCGCGAGCGCCGCCACTTCGAGCAGCGAGACACAGGCGTCCTCGGCGGGCTTCACGACGCAGGCGTTGCCGGCCGCGAGCGCCGCGCCCACGCTGCGCCCGAAAATCTGCATCGGGTAGTTCCACGGCACGATGTGGCCCGTCACCCCATGCGGCTCGCGCACCGTGAGCACCGTATAGCCGGCCTGGTAGGGCAGCGTCTCGCCGTGCAGCTTGTCGGCGGCGCCCGCGTAGAACTCGAAGTAGCGCGCGAGCGCGGCGGCGTCGGCGCGCGCCTGCTTGAGCGGCTTGCCGGTGTCGCGCGCTTCGAGTTGCGCCAGGGTTTCCTGATGCTGGGCCACCCGCGCCGAGAGCTTGAACAGCAAGCGTCCGCGCTCCGCCGCGCTCAGTGCGCCCCAGGCGCCTTCGTACGCGGCGCGCGCAGCGGATACGGCTGCATCGATATCGGCGGCGTTGCCGCGCGCGAGTTGCGCAAACGGCTGGCCAGTGGAGGGGTCGATGGCGGCGAGGGTCTCGCCGCTGGCGGGCGAGCGCCACGCGCCGCCGATGAAGTGCTTCGCTTCTTCCATGCATGCGCCTCGTAAATGGGGGATGAAACGAGGGAAGGGGAATGCAAAACGAGCAACGCCAAAGGGTAAAGACAAAAGGGCAAAGCCTCCGGCGCGACCATTATCACGCCAATTCAGCAGGTGCTTCATCCTCTTGCGGGAAAGCCCTGGGCCGAACCGTAAGAGGCGGCAGGCGATTGGCTATAATGAGCGCCAACTTCCGACGTCCGGTTGCACGCCGCGCCTCGCGCCCGCAACCGTCGCTTTTTCCCTTCTCAACAGAGAGCGCTCATGAGCTTCGCAAATGTCCCCGCCGGCAAGGATCTGCCGCAAGACTTCAACGTGATCATCGAAATTCCGGCGCAAAGCGATCCGGTCAAGTACGAAGCCGACAAGGACCTGGGCCTGCTGGTCGTCGACCGCTTCGTCGGCACGGGCATGCGTTATCCGGTCAACTACGGTTTCATTCCGCAGACGCTGTCCGGTGACGGCGACCCAGTCGACGTGCTCGTGATCACGCCGTTCCCGCTGCTGGCAGGCTCCGTCGTGCGCTCGCGCGCGCTCGGCATGCTGCAGATGACCGACGAGTCGGGCGTCGACGCCAAGCTGATCGCGGTGCCGCACGACAAGGTCTGCCCGATGACGGCCAACATCAAGTCGCTGGAAGACGTGCCCGCGTACCTGATGGACCAGATCAAGCACTTCTTCGAGAACTACAAGGCGCTCGAAAAGGGCAAGTGGGTCAAGGTGGAAGGCTGGGTCGGCATCGAAGCAGCTCACAAGGAAATCACCGACGGCGTCGCGAACTTCAAGAAGTAATCGCGAAGCAAGCAAGGCTAGTCAGGGCGCTCCGCAAGGAGCGCTTTTTTTTCGTCCACGGTTTCTATGGAATGACGTGACGGGTCGCGTCGAGGGCAAAAGCTCGGCGGTCCTGTGAAGGATAACGGCGCAAGCGCGGCCGGCTTTGGGCCTGGGTGACGATGGGCGCGTGTCCGGCTGGGCGCGCGGGTGGACGCTTAAGCCGGCGCTTCAGCCTCCGGCTGCGCGCGCCCGGACGGCTCGGGCGGCGCGGGCAGCACCGAGTCCAGCGTGCGCTCGCCGGCCGCGAGCGCGCGCTTTACGCGGGGCGTGAGGCGCTTGACCCGGTATTCGGCGCGCAGTGCGCTCGCGCGGTCGGCCAGCTCGAACTGCGCGAGCACGCGCACCGGCTTGCGCGAGCGCGTGTAGCGTGCGCCAGTGCCGTTCGCATGCTGCGCGAAGCGCGCTTGAACATCGACGGCGATGCCCGTGTAGACGCTGCCATCGGCGCATTCGAGCAAATAGAGGAACCACGGCATGGGTGCGGACGCGATGATCGCTTGAACGGTGAGGGGGCGGTTTCAGTTGCCGAATTCAGTTGCCGAATTCAGCCACGGAATGGATTGTGCTCGTTCAGCTCATGCACATAGGCATGAATCTGGTTCGCCTCGCTTTTCAGAAAGTGGGCGACGGCGTCGGCGAACGCGGGATGCGCGAGCCAATGCGCCGAGCGCGTGACGGTGGGCATGAAGCCGCGCGCCATCTTGTGCTCGCCCTGCGCGCCGCCTTCGAATACGGCGAGCTTCTCTTCGATGCAGAACTCCAGCGGCTGATAGTACGCGGTCTCGAAGTGCAGGCAGGGCACGTGTTCGAGCGCGCCCCAATAGCGGCCGTAGAGCGTGCCGCCGCTGCCGTCGGCGTCGCGCTGGTAGACGACGAGCGAGCTTGCGATCGGCTTGCCCTCGTATTCGGCGATCACGAGCATCAGGTTCTCGGGCATCGTCTCGCCAATCGCGCGGAAGAAGTCGAGATTCAGATACGGCGACGAAAAGTGCTCGCGATAGGTCTGCCGGTAGCAGCGGCTGAAAAAGCGCCAGTGCTCGTCGCGGATATCCTCGCCGCGAATCCGCCGGTGCGTGACGCCCGCGTCGCGCACCTTGCGGCGCTCGGCGCGGATGTTCTTGCGTTTCTTCTGTTCGAGCGTCGAGAGAAAGTCGTCGAAGTCGCGGTAGCCGTCGTTGAGCCAGTGAAACTGCACGCCTTCGCGCTGCATCATGCCGAGCTCGGTGAGCAGGGCCGCGTCTTCGGCCGTCGAAAACAGCACATGCAGCGACGAGACGTCGGCCTGCTCGGCGAACGCGACCAGCGTGGCGGCCAGATGGCGGCGCGCGGTGTCGTCGGCGGCCAGAAGGCGCGTGCCTTGCACGGGCGTGAAGGGCACCGCGCACAGCAGCTTCGGGTAGTACTCGAGGCCGTTGCGCTTGTAGGCGTCGGCCCAGGCCCAATCGAACACGTATTCGCCGTACGAGTGGCCCTTCAGGTAGACGGGCGCGGCGGCGGCGAGCTGACCCGTGCGCGCGTCGGTGAGCGTCACGAACTGCGGCGCCCAGCCCGCATCGGGCGTGGCGCAGCGCGTGGTGTCGAGCGCCGCGAGGAATTCGTGGCGCAAAAAGGGCGTTGGCTGCGCCTGGCGCGCGAGCAGCGCGTTCCATTGCGCGGCGTCGACCTCGGCCGGTGAGCCGAGAATGCCCGTGCGATAATCGAAATGTTCCTTATTCAACTTGCGTGCCCGTTGTGGCTTGGCGAAGTGCCGCGCCGCGGCAAACGGTCATGGTAAAGCAAACCATCCGAACGGGTGAGGGTGCGGGTCGGTTTGAGTGTCCACTGAGCGTCTCCATGTCCCCAATCGCTTATCAGTCATCCAGATGAAACAGCGCTTCTTCAATCTCTACTCGCATGGCTTCGCGCGCGTGGCCGTGGGCGTGCCGCGCTGCCGCGTGGCCGATCCGGCCTTCAATGCCGAACAGACGCTCGCGCTCGCGCGCGAGGCCGCAGCCGGCGGCGCGGCGCTGATCGCGTTTCCCGAGCTCGGCCTTTCCGCCTATAGCTGCGACGATCTCTTTCACCAGCAGGCGCTGCTCGACGCGTGCGAGCGCGCGCTCGCGCAGATCGCCGCCGCGTCGGCCACGCTGCCGCTCGCGATGATCGTGGGCTTGCCGGTGCGCGTCGGCCATGCGCTGTTCAACTGCGCGGCGGTCGTCGCGGGCGGGCGGGTCGCGGGCGTCGTGCCCAAGAGCTATCTGCCGAACTACGGCGAGTTCTACGAGCCGCGCCAGTTCAGCGCCGCCGCTTGCGCCGATTCCGCGAGCACGGAGACGGTGCGCCTCGCCGGCCAGGACGTGCCGTTCGGCGCATCGCTGCTGTTCGATGCGGCGGAAATTCCGGGCCTGCGCTTTCACGTGGAAATCTGCGAGGACGTCTGGGTGCCGATCCCGCCGTCGTCGTTCGCGGCGCTCGCGGGGGCATCGGTGCTCGTCAATCTTTCCGCGTCGAACGTGGTGGTGGGCAAGGCCGGCTATCGGCATCAACTGGTTTCGCAACAGTCGGCGCGCTGCCTCGCCGCGTACCTGTACACCTCGGCGGGCCAGGGCGAGTCCACCACCGACATGGCGTGGGACGGCCAGGCGCTCGTCTACGAAAACGGCGAGTTGCTCACGCAGTCGGGGCGCTTCCTCGACGACTCGCACCTGATCTACGCCGATGTCGATCTCGATCGGCTCCAGCAGGAGCGCATCCGTCAGACCACCTTCGGCGATTCGGTGCGCCGTCATGCCGACGAGGTCGCGAAGTTCCGCGTGATTCGTTGCGAGCTTGGCGCCACGGGCAAGGGCGCCTGGGAGCAGGAAACGCTCGCGCTCGCGCGCCGCGTCGAGCGCTTCCCCTATGTGCCGGCCGATCCGAAGCGCCGCGACGAGCGCTGCAATGAGGTCTACAACATCCAGGTGCAGGCGCTCGTGCAGCGGCTCTCGCAGGCCGGCATCAAGAAGGTGGTGATCGGCGTGTCGGGCGGGCTCGACTCCACGCACGCGCTGCTGGTCTGCGCGAAGGCGATGGACCGCCTCAAGCTGCCGCGCGCCAATATTCTCGCGTACACCATGCCCGGCTTCGCGACGAGCGAGCGCACGCTGCGCCAGGCGCGCGAGCTCATGACGCTCGTGGGCTGCACGGCGCGCGAGATCGACATTCGCCAGAGCTGCATGCAGATGCTCGAAGATCTCGGCCATCCGTATTCGGCGGGCAAGGAAAGCTACGACATCACCTTCGAGAACGTGCAGGCGGGCGAGCGCACGAACCACCTGTTCCGCCTTGCCAACTTCAATCACGCGATCGTGATCGGCACCGGCGATCTTTCCGAGCTCGCGCTCGGCTGGTGCACCTACGGCGTCGGCGATCACATGTCGCACTACAACGTGAACGCGAGCGTGCCCAAGACGCTCATCACGCATCTCGTGCGCTGGGTCGCGGAGACGGGGCAGATCGGCCAGAACGGGGAGAGCGGGCGCGACGTGCTCGAAGCGATTCTCGCCACCGACATCAGCCCCGAGCTGATTCCGGGCAAGACCGACGGCGCGCCGGAGCAGAAGACCGAAAGTACGATTGGTCCGTACGAACTGCAGGACTTCAATCTTTACTACACGCTGCGCTTCGGGTTCGCGCCTTCGAAGGTCGCGTTCCTCGCGCGCCATGCATGGCGCGAGCGCGAGACGGGCGCGTGGCCCGAGAACGCGAAGGTCGCGCGCAATCAGTACGATCTCGCGGATATCAAGCGCAATCTGCGGATTTTCCTCGACCGCTTCTTCCGCACGAGCCAGTTCAAGCGCACCTGCATTCCGAACGCGCCGAAGGTGGGTTCGGGCGGCTCGCTTTCGCCGCGCGGCGACTGGCGTGCGCCGAGCGATTCGGAATCGGTGGTGTGGCTCGCGGATCTCGAGCGCGTGCCCGATCAGGAGCGCGCAAGCGCGCCGCCGCCCGTCGCCGGGTCTTGACGCTGCGTCTTGAAATCGTCGCGCACAGCGTAAAATCGCCGATAACCTGCGGATGAACCGCAAATAAACTGAGACAGACGAGGATCGCCATGAAACGCATTACAGCCGTCATCAAACCGTTCAAGCTCGACGAAGTGCGCGAGGCGCTCGCCGAAGTGGGCCTCACGGGCCTGACCGTGACCGAGGTAAAGGGCTTCGGCCGCCAGAAGGGCCACACGGAGCTCTATCGCGGCGCCGAGTACGTGGTGGACTTCCTGCCCAAGGTGAAGATCGAGGTGGTGGTCGCCGACGCGCAGACCGACCAGGTGATCGACGCGATCATCGGCGCGGCGCGCACGGGCAAGATCGGCGACGGCAAGATTTTCGTGACCGACGTCGAGCGTGTGATCCGCATCCGCACCGGCGAAGAGAACGAAGCGGCGGTCTGAAAAAAGCAGGGACGGTGCCGCTCGCACGGCCCGTCCCCAAATAAAAAACGGTGCGATACCCGTTGGGATACCGCACCGATACGCGCCTCTCGCAGCAGCGTGAAAACTTCGATGTAGCTGTTCTGTCTACACTCGTCGCGAATTAGAACGAGTGCTGGATGCCTGCGTACACGCCGGTCTGGCTGTGGCCCGGCAGCGGGTTGCCCGTTCCGGCGCCCAGACCCGGGTTGTTCGCGTTCAGACCGAAATTGGCCGACTTGCTGTTCTGCACCGTTGCCACCTGGAGGTCGAGCAGCGTGCGCTTGGACAGGTTGTACGAGCCGCCGACCGTGTACAGCGTGGCATTGCCGCCGCCGTTGTTCGCGTTGACGTGGTAGATCGCGCCGATCAGCGCGGCTGCCGGTGTGGCTTGCCACGTCACGCCGCCCCACTCGTGATCGAGCGTGGTCGGCTGGCCGGGCAACGTGAATGCGCCGTTCATGCCCGACGTGCGGACGGCCTGGTAGCCGCCCTGAATCTTGAACGCACCGAGGAACACGTTCGCCATGATCGTGTACTCACGCGACGCGGTGAACGGGCCGCCAGTCTGGCCGGTTGCGGGGTCGGTCACGGTCGGGTCGCCGTTCAGCTGGCCGTTGATCGGGTTGCGGATTTCGTCGTACAAGCCGCGAATCTGGAACAACGCGTTCGTGTAGGTCAGTTGCAGGCCGTCCTGGCGACCCTGGGACGTGGTGCCGTTGCCGTTCCAGCTCGTGGCGTTCGAGAACGAATACTGGCCGTACACGTCGAAGCCGTAGAACTTCGGCGACTGGTACGAAATGTTGTTGCTCGACTGCGGCCAGTTGCGGCCGCGGACCATCGATGCTGACGACCAGTTCGATTGGCCGAACGGGTCGAAGTCCCAAATGCCGTTCGAGATGAACAGTTCGCGGCCCATCAGCAGCGTACCGTACATGTCGTTAGCCATACCAACCGTCGCCCAGCGATTGAAGAGACCGCCGCCGCCCGGACCCTGGCCGGTCGCCGTGCTGAAGGAGCCTTCCAACTGGAACAGCACCTTGTTGCCGGCACCGATGTCTTCAACGCCCTTCATGCCCCAGAGGCTCGTGCCCCAGTAGCCGCTTTCCAGCTGGACTTGGCTCGTGCCGTGGGTCGCGCGGCCCTGAGCGTCGGCGCCTGCGCCGATGCCGTTCATGTACGCGATACCCGCATCCAGACGGCCATACAGCGTTACGCTGCTTTGCGCATGCGCGACCACGCCAGCCGACATCAACGCTGCGGCGAGCAGAGCTTTCTTCATCTTCTCCTCCATACCCTGTCAAAGAGTCAACCTAAGTACTGCGAAAGATGTCCGCGCGTTCGGGATGTCGCGGACAGAAATTGTCGCGTAGGGAGCGTGACCCGAGGATCGGCGTGCGGAACGATGCGAGCAGGACAACCTGTTCGAGTCGTCTTGCAGATCCCCTAGTTGACTGGCATCTCCCGTTCTTATTTGAAGTGAAACTACTTTTAATGAACTTTGTTTTGCTACTTTGGTTACTAATTTAGCAAAAAAGGCTGACGCTGGCGACCGAAATCGCTTGTGGGTGCTGGGGTGTCGTCAAATTGCCATACGTGTTTCCTGGATGCTGGTCAGCACGATCCGAAAAGTATGCTTAAAGCCTTGCAGGACAAGGCACACACGTTTGCTGGCGGAGGATCTTCAGGATTGCCACTATTGACGCGAAATATCGTCAGGCGTAGAGCAAAATGCGCGAATTCGACGCGTATCGGGAGTGTTCGAAGCAGCCCTTTGAAGGCAAAAAGAAAAGGCGCTGAAAGCGCCTTGAAATATTGCTTTTACTACATTGCCGCGACGGCATGTAGTCGACTACATGATGGTCCGGATTACTTGAGGCTGCCCGAGAGGAACTGGCGCAGGCGCTCGCTTTTCGGGCTGGCGAACACGTCGGCCGGCACGCCTTCTTCTTCCACGCGGCCCTGGTGCAGGAACATCACGTGGTTCGAAACGTTGCGCGCGAAACCCATTTCGTGGGTGACGACTATCATCGTGCGGCCTTCCTCGGCGAGCTTCTGCATCACCTTGAGCACTTCGCCCACGAGTTCCGGGTCGAGCGCCGAGGTGGGCTCGTCGAACAGCATGACGTCGGGGTTCATCGCGAGCGCGCGCGCAATGGCCACGCGCTGCTGCTGGCCGCCCGAGAGATGCGAGGGATATTGCGTCTCCACGCGCGGCGCGAGGCCGACCTTTTCCAGATACGTGCGCGCGCGGTCCTCGGCTTCCTTGCGCGAGATGCCGAGCACGTGCACGGGCGCCTCGGTCACGTTTTCGAGCACGTTCATGTGCGACCACAGATTGAAGTGCTGGAACACCATCGCGAGCTTGGTGCGCACGCGCTGCAACTGCTTCAAATCGGCGGCGTGCAGCGCGCCGGTGCGCTTGTCGGCGCGGGTCGCCACTTCCTCGCCGTCGACAATGATGCGGCCCGAGTTGGGTTGCTCAAGAAAGTTAATGCAACGCAGCATCGTGCTCTTGCCCGAGCCGGACGAGCCGATCACGCTGATCACGTCGCCGGCGTTCGCCTTGAGCGAAACGCCCTTCAAGACTTCATGGTCGCCGTATTTCTTGTGGAGCGAATCGACGAAAAGTTTTTGTTTCTGGGAATTCATCAAATACCTCGGTGCGGGCTCACTTGCCCTCATTTACCTTGAGGTCGCAGATACGCGAGCCAGCGGCGCTCGGCTTGGCGGAACAGCCATACGAGCGTGAAAGAAATGATCAGGTACAGCAGGGCGGCGATGCCGAACGCGCCGAACGACTGGTAGGTCGCCGAGTTCACGTCGCGCGCGATTTTCAGGATGTCGGGCACGGTGGCCGTGAACGCCACGGTCGTGGCGTGCAGCATCAGGATGACTTCGTTGCTGTAGTAGGGCAGCGCGCGGCGCAGCGCCGAAGGCAGGATCACGCGGCGATACAGCGTGAAGGGCGACATGCCATAGGCGCGCGCGGCCTCGATCTCGCCATACGGCGTCGCCTTGATCGCGCCCGCGAAGATCTCGGTGGTGTACGCACAGGTGTTGAGCGCGAATGCGAGCAGCGTGCAGTTCATGCCGCTTCTGAAGAACGCGCTCGTGAGTTCGTGGTTGCGCACGATGTCGAGGCTGTAGAGGCCCGTGTAGCAGAGCAGCAGCTGCACGTAGAGCGGCGTGCCGCGGAACACGTACGTATAGAGCCACACGAGCCGTGCGAGCCACTTGCGCTTTGAGACGCGCGCGACCGCGAGCGGCACCGAAAGGCAGAAGCCGATGCCGATCGAAATCACCAGCAGCCATGCGGTAATGGCGACGCCGGTGAAGTGATAGCCGTCGCTATAAAGATAGTTGCGCCAGTATTGCTGGATCAGTTGGACGAAGTCTTGCATGGTCTTGGCCTCGCGCGATTCAGAGATCCGCTTTGCGCACGCCCGTGGAGTAGCGCTTGTCGAGATACATCAGCACGAAGTTCGAGACGGTCGTGATGACGAGGTAGATCGCGCCTGCGAGCAGGGTGAAGAAGAAAAAGCGCAAGGTGCCCTTGCCGGCGTCCTGGCTGGCCTTCACGACGTCGGCGAGGCCGATGATCGAGACGAGCGCTGTGGATTTCACGAGCACCTGCCAGTTGTTGCCGATGCCGGGCAGCGCGAAGCGCATCATCTGCGGGAACATGATGCGCTTGAACACCTGCCAGTTGGTCATGCCATAGGCGTGGCCCGCTTCGAGCTGGCCGCGCGGCACCGCGAGAAACGCGCCGCGGAAGGTCTCGGTGAAGTACGCGCCGTAGATGAAGCCCAGCACGATCACGCCGGCAAGGAACGGGTCGATATCGATCTGGTCCCAGCCGAGGTAATCGGTGAGCATGTTCAACCAGATCTGGATGCTGTAGAAGAGCAGCAGCATCAGCACGAGATCGGGCACGCCGCGAACGAGCGTGGTGTAGGCCGTGCCCGCGCCATACGTGACGCGGTTTTTCGAGAGCTTCGCCGCCGCGCCGATCAGTCCGAGCAGGAACGAGAGGGCGAGCGAGAGCACCGAGAGCTTGACGGTCTGCCAGGTGCCGGCGAGGATCAGCGGGCCGTAGCCTTGAAGAAACATAGGTGAGTCCTCAACGGGGCGTCTCAACGCTGGACGGCGCCCCGCGAAAGGCGCGGCAGAGGCTGCCGCGGTTCAAGTCGGTTCATGCGCGGCCGGCGTGGCTGGCCGCGTGCTTCGCGACGGCGGCGCCCATGGGCGCCGTGTGTCTCCGTCTTGTTGCTTATTTGCCTTTTACTTGCCTTTATAGATGTCGAAGTCGAAATACGGCTTCGCGAGTCGGTCGAACGTGCCGTCCTTGTGAATCGAGGCGAGTGCCGCATCGAATTTCGCCTTCAGGTCGGTGTCTTCCTTGCGCAGGCCGATCGCGGTGCCGTCGCCGATTGTTGCCGGATCTTCCACGGCCGGGCCCGCCCAGGCGAAGCCCTTGCCGCGCGGCGTCTTCAGGAAGCCGAAGTCGGCCTGGACCTCGTCCTGGAGCGCCGCGTCGAGGCGGCCCGACATCAGGTCCTGATACACCTGATCCTGATTCTGGTACGTCACGACGTTCACGCCCTTGCCGGCCCAGTGCGCCTTCGCGTAGGCCTCCTGGGTCGAACCCTGCTCGACGCCCACGTTCTTGCCCTTGAGCGAGGCCACGGTGGGCTGGAGCGGCGAGCCGGCCTTGGCGAGCATGCGTGCGGGCGCGTCGAACATCTTGTCGGAGTAGTCGATCTGCTGGCGGCGCTGGTCGGTGACGGACAACGACGAGACGATCGCGTCGAACTTGCGGGCCTTGAGCGCCGGAATGATGCCGTCGAGGTCGCTCTCGACCCAGACGCACTTCACGTTCATGCGCGCGCAGAGGGCCTTGGTCAGGTCGACGTCGAAACCGACGATCTGGCCGCTGGCGTTCTTGGATTCGAACGGCGGATAGCTCGCATCGACGCCGATGCGCACGGTCTTCCAATCCTTGGCCGCGGCGCTGCCCGCCAACAAGGCGAGTGCGAGGCACACTGCGAACTTCTTCATCATTCTCCTGTCGACCAGAATCCGCGCTTTGGCTGTCGGCCGGAGTGGGTGCTTGAGCACTTACTCCGGCCCCATGCAAAGCTCGTGACTCCGGTCCCATGCAAAGCGGAAACGGGCGCGACGCCGGGCGGGCGCCGCGTTGTAAGGGCGCCGTCATTTTAGGCGATCAAAAATGCGGGTCGGACGCGGACAGCGCCGGTTGCTCGTATCTGATTGATGGGCCATACGGACTGCCCAACCGGGCGCCCCTGACCGGCGTCTGAAAAGCGCGGTATTTTACCCGATGCGCAGGCCGGCGCGGTCGGCTACCGCTTCGCGTGCCATATCACCAAGAAAAACGCCGCGGGATTCGCATCCCGCGGCGTTGTGCCGATGGTGTGCCAAGGGCCGGCGCGCCGGGCGGTGCTCCGCCCGCGCCGCGCCTCACGAGGCGCTTACTGCGCCGGCGCCGAAGCCGCGCCCTTGTTCTCCTTCTGGTACTGCTCCCAACGCTCGCGCATCTTCTCGCGGCGCTGTTCCATCTTCGCGAAGCGCTCCTTGAACGCCGAGCTTACCGTCGTCTTCTGCTGATCGTTCAGGCCGTTATAGAAGGCGAGCCACGCTTGCGCGGTCTGCTCGCGCAGTTGCGCGTCCTGCTGCTCGACTCTCTGATGCGTGGCGTGCAGCGCGTTCATGTCGAGGATCGGCTGGCTCTTCATCGAGTCGAACTGCTGCTTGATCTGCTCGTGATTCTTGCGCATGGCTTCGTGGTTCTGCTTCATCGTGTCGAGCGCGGCTTGCCATTGCTTTTCCTGCGCGGCGTTCAGGTTCAGCTTGTCATGCAGCCTCTTGAAACCCGTCATGAAATCGCCGTGCACGCCGCGGCCGCCATGCATGCCCGGGCCGCCATGCATCATGCCGGGGCTGGCCGGGGGCGGGGGCGTTTGAGCGTTGGCGGCGGTGGCGGCGAAGCTGAGCGCAAGCGAGGTGGCGGCGATGGCGAGAAGGCGCGAAGGGGTCTTATTCATGGTGAAGCTCCTGACAAATCCTTGAAGGTGTCCGGTCTGGCACGACGCCAGGGAAAGTCGATGGCGCTCGCAACCGGTGTCCCTAGCGTATCGGGCAGACCGACCTCGCGTGTTACCACCCCGTCGGCCGGCATTACGCAACATTACGTGCGCCTTTCGCGGTAACACCCTGTAACCCAAAGCGCGTCCGTGTAAGCAAACGGCTTTCACGCGCGCGTTACACTTCGTCCCATGGCTACTCAAATTCTGGTCGTCGATGACGACGTCGAACTGCGCGACCTGCTGCGCGACTACCTGGCGAGGCAGGGGATTGAAGTGTCGGTGCTGCACGATGCGGGCTCGCTCGAGCGGCGGCTCGAGCGCGAGCGCCCCGACCTGATCGTGCTGGATCTCATGATGCCCGGCGTGGACGGGCTCACGGCGCTGCGCAAGCTGCGCGCGTCGGGCGATGATATTCCCGTGATCATGCTGACCGCGCGTGCGGACGACGTGGACCGCATCGTCGGCCTCGAACTCGGCGCCGACGACTATCTCGGCAAGCCCTTCAACCCGCGCGAGCTGCTCGCGCGCGTGCAGGCCGTGCTGCGCCGGCGCCGTACGGTGCCCTCGGCGGCCGCGCCCGAGCAGCGCGAGCCGTTCTCATTCGGCCGCTTTGTGCTCGACTTCCAGTCGCGCACGCTGCAGCAGGAGGGCAAGCCCATCATGCTGTCGGGCAGCGAATTCGCGCTGCTGAAGATCTTTGTCAATCACCCGATGCGCACGCTTACGCGCGAGCGCCTGCTCGAGCTGCTGCACGGTCCGGAGTACGACGGCACCGACCGCGGCATCGACGTGCAGGTGTGGCGCCTGCGCCGCATCCTCGAGACCGACCCTTCCACGCCGCGTTTTATCCAGACGGTGCGCGGCCGTGGCTACGTCTTTGTGCCGGATGGCGAGCAGAACAGCCATGCGCCGGCCGGTTGATTCGCTGTTCGGGCGGTTCGCGCTGCTGTTCATTGGCGTTCTGCTCCTGTCTCACGTCGCGTGGTTCGCGCTGATGCGTCTCGAACGCGATCAGATGCAGTCGCGCTACGCAGTGGAAGAGGCCGTGTTCCTCGTCGACGCCGTGCGCCAGCACGTGCAGCGCGAGCCCGATCAGCCGCTGCCCTCGCGCGTGCAACTGGTCGACCCGGCCAGCGCCGCGGTGCCCGCCATCAAGCCCGACATGCCCACGGGCCTGCGCCGTTTCGTCGACGATTTGCGCGAGCGCATGCCGGCCGGCACAGACGTGCGCATCGGCCAGCCCGGGCATCCGCCCATGCTGTGGGTGCGCGGTCCGCAGGACGCGCGCTGGATCGTGGTGCCGGCGCAGCCGCTGCGCCCGATGCGTCCGATCGATCGTGCGGTGCCATGGTTCATCATCATTTTCACGGCGGCGGTGATCGCTGCGCTGGTGGCTGCCTGGATGCTCCAGCAGCCGCTGCGCGCGCTTGCCCAGGCGGTTGCGCGCTTTGGCCGCGGCCAGCCCGTGCCGCCCTTGCCCGAGCGCGGGCCGCGCGAGATGCGCCAGCTCACGCGCGGTTTCAACCAGATGGTGAAGGAAGTGGAGCGCACCGAGAAAGACCGCGCGGTCATGCTCGCGGGGGTCGCGCACGACCTGAAGACGCCGCTCGCGCGCTTGCGCCTGCGCGCCGAAATGATGGACGAGCAGAAGGTGCGCGACGGCGTGGTGCGCGACGTGACCTCGATGGCGCATATCGTCGACCAGTTCCTGGTGTTCGCGCACGATGGCGCGGACCGCAGCGAGCCCGTTGAAGTGGACGACCAGTGCGAGCGCATCGCGCGCAATTACCGCACGGTCGGTGGCGAGACGCTCGCGATCGAACGCCGCCTGAATGCCGGAGCGGCGTTCCGCCTGCCCGCGGCCACGCTCGAGCGCGTGGTGTCGAACCTGCTCGACAACGCGCACGCCTACGGCGCGCCGCCCGTGGTGATCGAGACTGCGCGCGGGGCGAAGGAATTCACGCTGACCGTGGGCGATCACGGCAAGGGCATTGCCGACCAGGACCTCACGCAGGCGAGCCGCCCGTTCGTGCGGCTCGATCCGGCGCGCGGCGGCAACGGCCACAGCGGCCTGGGCCTCGCGATCGTCGAGCGGCTCGTGCGCCGCGCGGGCGGCGAGATCGCCATCGGCAATGGCGGGAGTGGCGGCCTCGAAGTGCGCATGACGTTTCCGTTCGAAGTGGTCGAACGCACGGTTGCCGAGGCGGCGCAGATCTGGTGAGCGCCGGCGAGCGGCGCATATTGGCGGGGGAGCGTGCGGCGGGCAAGGCCGCCGGATGTTACGCGATATGCGTGAGGTGGCGTCAGGCCGAGAACAGCGTGTCGAGCGCGGCCGCGGCCTCGCTGTCCACAGTGTTGTAGACGACGCTGTCGGCCTCGAAGATGTAGTGCGTCGTGTACTTGCCGAGGCGGGCAAGAATTTCTTCCTGTACCAGCTCGGGCGCGGCTTCGAGCTTCAGGTACCACGCGGTCGATGACAGGCGCGTCTGAAATGCGCCGTATTCGACCATCAACTGGTCGAACGCGAGAGCATCCTGATCGCGGCAGACGATGACCAGATTTCCCTTCATGCATGCCTCCTATGTGCTGAGCGACTTGCCACGGCGATGCGCGCCGCATGATGCCGCGCGCTCCGTTCATTCGATGATACCGCGTTGGAGACGAAAGCCCTGGGCCGGGTTCGCAATTAAGTGAGCAATGACTTTCGTCGATGAGTGATTGAGCGCGAACCGGCCGGGCGGATTACCAGGTCGCCGCAGCCGTGCGCGGCGGCACGGCGCCGTCCGAAGCCATCGCTTCACAGCGGTCGCGGCCTGCGGCCTTCGCCATGTAGAGCGCGAGATCGGCGCGGCTCATCAGGCGTTCGGGCTGGTCCTGGGTCGCCGCGAGTTCGGTGATGCCGATGCTCACGCTCAGATACGCCTCGCTGGGCAGCCCGGCGCAGACGTTCGCTTTCACCTGGCGGCGCAGCCGCTCGATCACGTCTTGCCCGGCGGCGAGTGTCGCGCCCGGCAGCAGGATGCCGAACTCCTCGCCGCCGAGCCGCCCGACCGCGTCGTCTGAGCGCAGCTCGCTGCGGCAGGTCTCGACGAAGTGCTGGAGCGCGCGGTCGCCGGCCGGGTGGCCGAAGCGGTCGTTGATCTGCTTGAAGTGGTCGAGGTCGGCGATCGCCATGCAGAGCGGCTTGCCGTTCGCATAAGCGCTGTCGATCTCGTGGCGCAGCAGGTCGAGGAAGTAGCGGCGCGAGAGCGCGCCCGTGAGCGCGTCGTGGCGCGCCTCGGCGGCCAGCAGCGAATTGGCGGCCTGCAGTTGCTCGGCGAGATCCCTGCTCGCGCGGTGCAGGCGCCGCTCGCGGACCAACGAGATCGAGATCACGGCGGCGAGCGTGACCGAACCCGCCAGCGTGAGGAAGATCAGCAGCCGGTCGCGCCGGTGATTCGCGAGCAGTTCGGGCCATCCGTTGAGCGGATCGACGAGATGGGCGGTGAGCCCCGAATTGAGTCCGCCGCGTTGCTCGTAAAGCGCCGGGGTGCGCTGGCGGGGCAATTCCACGAGCGCCTGCGCCGCGCTTTCCGATATCCACGGCGCTTCGCGCGCCGCCGCCTCGCCGGCGCCGTGCAGCGGGAGCTCGGCAAAGCGCTCGCGCAGATAGGTGTTCACGCGGTCGATGGCGTTCATCTCCTGCACATGGGAGCCGGGCATGGCGAGCCCTTCAAGCTTGCTGTCGTGCGCCATGACGATCACGCCGTTGCTGTCGGAGACAAAGGTTCCCGGGCGGGTGACCCAGTGGCGCAGCCGCGCGATGCTGACCTTGGCGAGCACCGCGCCCACCAGCAAGCCGTTGTCGTAGACGGGCGCGGCCACGAAGATGCCGGGCTCGCCACTCGAGGTGCCGACGCCATAGGTTTCGGAGAACGCGCCGAGCAGGGTGTCGCTCAGATAGTTGCGCGCACGCATGTCGACGCCCACGTAGGAGATTTTCTCCATGGCGTTGCTCGACGCGATGCAGATGCCGTTGTTGTTCACGAGCCAGATGGCGTCGAAGCCGGAGAACCCCTGGGCATCGTGCAGGAAGCCGTTGACGGCCGCGAGCGCGGGAGCGTGCTGCAATGCTGCGCGCCGCACCAGTTCCGTGGACGGGCGCGACGCGGCATAATCCCCGGCCTCGACCAGCGCCTGTTGCACCACGTGGGTTTCGGCCATGGTCGCGGGGATGGCGCGCGACATCGAGAGATCGCTCGCGATGACTTCGGCCATGTTGTCGACGACCGAGCGCGTCATCTGGCGCTGCACGCCGAGCGCGGTGTCGAGCTCCTGGCGCATCATGCGGTTGGCGAGCCAGCCCGCGGCCAGCCAGCAGACAAGCGCGAGCGCCACGACAGCCGCCACCGTGACCACGGGGGGCAACGCGGCTTGACGCAAGAGTCTCCTGTTCATCGGCCTTCTGGTTCGTTCGGGCGCATGGTGCGCAGGGTGCACATTGTGCACATGGTGGTTTAGCGGGCGGGATGCCCGGTGTCCCGGTAAAGCGGGGCAATCGGTAAAACATTGGGGGGCTGGGTGGGACAACCGTGTTACGGGTGACCGCCGTTGCCGTGCGACGATTTTAACTCTCCAATGGAGCGATAGAGCCCGCGGACGCTTTGGGGTGGGCTGTGTCGATGCAACCTGCATGCTTCGCCATGAGACAGAGGGGCATCGGACGCGAGGTTGAATCTGTCATGAACGTTGTGTAGTGTCGTGCCGTTTTGGAACCGGGCAAGCACGGGAGAGCGCCTGAATGGACTTCAGCTTCAACCTGAACCGCACGGCCAACGCCTCGGCGTGGCGCGTGCTGCCCAATCGCTGGGACTTCGTGGCGTTCCCGCTGATCATCTGTTTGATCGCGATGGCCGTGGTGGGCTTTCACGAGACCATGGCGCCCATCGCCACGCTCAAGACGCAGGCGATCTCGCTCGACCCGGCCAACCTGCCCGAGTACGCCATGCGCACGACGCTGCGCATGCTCGCGGCCATGGTCGCCTCGCTCACGTTCACGCTGGTCTACGGCACGCTCGCGGCCAAGAGCCGGCGCGCGGGCCAGGTGCTGGTGCCGATCCTCGACATCCTGCAGTCGGTGCCGGTGCTCGGCTATATCTCGTTCACCGTTACGTTCTTCCTCGCGCTGTTTCCCTCGCGCGTGCTGGGCGCGGAACTCGCGGCGATCTTCGCGATCTTCACGAGCCAGGCCTGGAACATGACGTTCAGCTTCTACCAGTCGCTGCGCACGGTGCCGCGCGATCTCGATGAAGTCTCGCGCGGTTTCCATCTCACGGGCTGGCAGCGTTTCTGGAAGCTCGAAGTGCCGTTCTCGATGCCGGGCCTCATCTGGAACATGATGATGTCGATGTCGGGCGGCTGGTTCTTCGTGGTGGCCTCCGAAGCGATCACGGTGGGCAACAACACGATTACGCTGCCGGGCATTGGTGCGTACCTGGCGCAGGCGATCACGGAGAAGAACCTGCACGCGGTGGGCTGGGTGATTCTCACGATGACGGTGGTGATCCTGGCCTACGACCAGTTCCTGTTCCGCCCGCTGGTGGCGTGGGCCGACAAGTTCCGCATGGAAAACACCGCATCGGGCGACGCGCCCGAGTCGTGGCTGCTCGACCTGATCCGCCGCACGCATCTGATTCATCGACTGCTCGTGCCGATGGGCTGGTTCTTCGCAAAGGCCGCGCGCGTGCCGTTCCGGCTGCCCGCCGCGCTGACCTTGTCATTGACGTCCCTCGCGGCGCCCGCTCCGGCGCGCGGCGAAAGTCTGCGCGCGAAGATCGGCGATGTTATCTGGGCCGTCTTCGTGATCGCGCTCACCGCCTACGTGGTCTGGCGCGTGTTCGCGTTCGTGCGCACCGGCGTCACGCTCGACGAAGTCGGCCATGTGTTCGTGCTTGGCCTCATTACGCTGTTGCGCGTGGTTCTGTTGATCGCGCTTGCCTCGGTGATCTGGGTGCCGCTCGGCGTGCTGATCGGCCTGCGTCCGGCGCTCGCCGAAAAGGTGCAGCCGCTCGCGCAGTTTCTCGCGGCGTTCCCCGCGAACCTGCTGTTCCCGGTGTTCGTGATCGTGATCGTGCGCTTCCACCTGAACCCGGATATCTGGCTCTCGCCGCTGATCGTGCTCGGCACGCAGTGGTATATCCTGTTCAACGTGGTTGCCGGCGCCACCGCCTATCCGAACGACTACAAGGAAGCGGCCAAGAATTTCCGCATCCGCGGCTGGCAGTGGTGGCGTCAGGCGATGCTGCCGGGCATTTTCCCGTACTACGTCACAGGGGCGATCACGGCGTCGGGCGGCGCGTGGAATGCGAGCATCGTGTCCGAGTTCGTGCAGTGGGGCGACACCAGGGTCGCTGCGCACGGCCTGGGCGCGTATATCGCGCAGATGACCGCCGCGGGCGACTATCCGAAGATCATTCTCGGCATTGCCGTGATGTCGCTGTTCGTCACGCTGTTCAACCGCGTGCTCTGGCGTCCCCTTTACACTTACGCGGAGTCCCGGCTGCGGCTCGACTGACCGAATAATCGAAGGCTCGAAGGTAAAGCGATGCAAAACCCCAAGACCCTAAGCACTACGACTACGCTGGGCGATGCGCAGAGCGTCCCGAATCCGCCGCGCGTCGGCGAGGAAATCCTGCGCGTGCAGAACGTGTGCCGGGGCTTCAACAAGACCCAGGGCGAGCTGCTCGTGCTCGACGACGCCAATCTCTCGCTGCGCGAAGGCGAGATCGTCGGGCTGCTCGGCCGCTCCGGCTCGGGCAAGTCCACGCTGCTGCGCATCATCGCGGGGCTGATTTCGCCCACCTCCGGCGAGGTCACGTGGCGCGGCAAGCCACTCGAAGGCCCGGCCGAAGGCGTGGCGATGGTGTTCCAGACCTTCGCGCTGTTCCCGTGGCTCACGGTGCTGCAGAACGTGGAAGCGGGCCTCGAAGCGCAGGGCGTGGGCGCGCGCGAGCGCCGCGAGCGTGCGCTGGCCGCCATCGACCTGATCGGTCTGGACGGCTTCGAAAACGCCTACCCGCGCGAGCTTTCGGGCGGCATGCGCCAGCGCGTGGGCTTCGCGCGCGCGCTCGTGGTGGACCCGATGCTCATGCTGATGGACGAGCCGTTCTCGGCGCTCGACGTGCTGACCGCCGAAACGCTGCGCACAGACTTGCTCGATCTCTGGACGCAAGGGCGCTTGCCGATCAAGTCGGTGCTGATCGTCACGCACAACATCGAGGAAGCGGTGTTCATGTGCGACCGCATTCTCGTTTTGTCGTCGAATCCGGGGCGCGTGGTGGCCGAGATCAAGGTGCCGTTCAAGCACCCGCGCAATCGTCTGGATCCGGCGTTCCGCAAGCTCGTGGACGACATCTACGCGAAGATGACCGCGCGCCAGACCGGCGAGGCGACGAAGAAGGGGCTCGAGCTCGGCAGCTGGCTGCCGCGCGTGTCCACGAACTTGATGGCCGGTCTGATCGAAACGCTGGCGGCCGCGCCTTATCACGGCCGCGCCGACATGCCGGAAATCGCGCGCTCGCTGCACCTGGAAGTGGACGATCTGTTCCCGATCGCCGAAGTGCTCCAGCACCTCGGCTTCGCCGACGTGCGCGAAGGCGATGTTCTGCTCACGCCGCCCGCGCGCGTGTTTGCGGAATTCGGCACGCAGGAGCGCAAGATGATGTTCGCCGAGCATCTGCTGCGTCAGGTGCCGCTCGCGGCGCGCATCAAGAAGGTGCTCAACGAGCGCCCCGGGCATCGCGCGCCGCGCGTGCGCTTCGAGCAGGAGCTGGAGGACTTCCTTTCGGACGGCGCCGCGGAAGAGACGCTCGACACCGTGATCGATTGGGGCCGTTATGGCGAGATCTTCTCGTATAACGACCAGTCGGAGATATTCAGTCTCGAAGACGTGGAGTCCTGAGCGCGCCAGGTTGAGGCCCGTTCCACGCGCAATTCAGGCACGCTTCAGGGGCGCTTCAGGCGCTATTGCAGCGTGCCCCAGCGCTCGACCGCCGGCTCGGCGGTCGCCCATTTCCAGCCGCCCTGGTCGTGGCAGGTGCTGGCCGTGTACCACTGCTCGGGCGCGTCGGCGGCTTCGCCGTCCTGCACCGAGAACACGAACTCCTTGCACAGCGCGAGCGCCGAAGCAAACGCGCGCGTCACGCGCACCTGGCCGTGACCGTTTTCCACCGGCAACTGGTGCTTGATGCGCCAGATGTCCATGCCGCCCACGGGCAGCCGCCCGGCGGTTTCGGCGAGCATTTCCTGCTGGTCGGCGTGCATGCTCTTCATGAAGCGGTTGACGGCCTCGTCGGTGGCCGCCTGCACCGCAATGCCCACGCCCAGACCCACGGCAGGGTTCGCCGTCACGATGCCGGTGGCTGCGGCCGCCGCCGCGCCGCTGGCCGCGCCGATCGACGAACAGCCGCTCGACGCGAGCGCGACGCTCACGCATAGCGCGGCAAGCGCGACGACACGCGCAGCCGCGCGCGGCCTGACGGACGGAGTCGCGTGCGGGATGGAGGACCTGCGCGCAGCGAAGTCGTGCGCCCCGCTCATTGCAGCGCGCCCCAGCGGTCGGTGGCCGGTTCCGCCGACGCCCATTTCCATGCCTCGCCGTCGCGGCAGACCGAGGCCACGTAGAACGCGCTGGAGGCCGCCGTATCCTTGGTCGCGTCCTGATCGACGGAGAACACGATCTCCTTGCAGTCGAGCGCGCCGGTGCTGATCGTGCGGCTGACCGTGACGCGGCCATGCGCGTCGTCCTCGATGGGAAACGAATGGCTGATGGACCAGGGCGCCACGCCGCCCACCTCGAGCGGGCCGGCGGCCTTCGCAATACTGTCCTGGGTGTTGCGGTGCACTACACGCTCCGAATACTGCACGCCGGCCTTCGCGGCCGCCACGGCGCCGAGACCGATGCCGGTGGCGACAGCCGCGTTGCTTGTCACCTTCGAGGCAACTGCCGCGCCAGCGATGCCGGCGCCCGCCTGCGCGCCTTCGGAGTAGAGCGAGCTGCACGCGGAGCAGGCGAGGCTCGCCACGGCGGCGAGCAGCGTGAGCGATACCGTGCGTCGCCAATGGGCACTCGAAGCGAGGGGGCGGGAGCGTGCCGCGATGGCCGAAGGCGCGATTCGTGGAGTCGACGTTGGCGCATTGCACGCCAGAGCACTTCGTTCTTGCATGTCATTTCCCTGCCACTAGCGGCTGGAAGCTGCCCGGCGCGGACCTCCAGCACGTTTTGGTGCTGCGGATTGTGCAGGATGGCCTATACAAAGGGGATAGGGAAAGTGCAAGAAATTGCAAAACGTCGTGCGCCGATTGTCGTTACATGCTTGCGCGCGCCACCATCGTGTGCGTTTTGAATCGATGCGCTCGTGCTGGCGGGTGCGTATCGTATCGACGTAAGTGCGTTTAGTGCGTGTCGCCTGCTTCGCTCGCGTCGCTATCGCTCGTGCTTTCGTCGGGCGTGCTGGCGTCGCTGTCCTCGGCGCCGTAGCTGCCGAGCCGGTTGTAGAGCGTCTTCAGGCTCACACCAAGCGTGCGCGCCGCGAGCCGCTTGTCGCCGCCGCAGTACTTGAGCGTGCCGAGGATGATCTGCTTTTGCGCATCCGCGAGCGGCGTGCCGATCCACACGCTCATCGCGTCGCCCTGGGTGACGGGCTTCTTCACGCGCGGCACGAGTTGCGGATGGGCGATCTCGACGGTCTTCTCCGCCAGGATGAACGCGCGGTACACGGCATTCTTGAGCTCGCGCACATTGCCGGGCCACGACCAGTTGCGCACGGTCTCGAGCGCGCGCTTGCTGAAGACCTTTTGCGTGCCGCTTTCCTCGTTGAGTTCGGTGAGAAAGAGTTGGGCGAGCAGTTCGCGGTCGCGCTCGCGCTCGCGCAGCGGCGGCGCGCGCAGCGGAAACACCGCGAGCCGGTACATCAGGTCCTCGCGCAGCGCGTTCTCTTTCACGGCGGTCACCGGATCGCGATTGGTGGCCGCGATGATGCGCACGTCGCCGCGTATCGCCTCGTTGCTGCCGACCGGATAGTACTCGCCGGTTTCGAGCGCGCGCAGCAGCTTGACCTGGTGCAGCAGCGACATCTCGGTGACTTCGTCGAGGAACAGAGTGCCGCCGCGCGCATGTTCGAAGTGGCCGTCGCGGGCCTGCACGGCGCCCGTGAAGCTGCCTTTTTCGTGGCCGAACAGCTCGGCTTCGATCAGATCGTCGGGAATCGCGCCGCAGTTCACGGCGATGAACGGGCCGTCGCGGCGGGTGCTTTGCGCGTGGATCGTGCGCGCCACGAGCTCCTTGCCCGTGCCCGACTCGCCGACGATCAGCGCGGTGGCGTCGGTGAGCGCCACGCGCTCGATCTGGCCGTAAAGCTCCCGCATGATCGCCGACGAGCCGTACAGCAAGCCGTACGACTGCAAGCCGGCAACACGCGGGCCGGCAGTGTCGCTGCGGCGCGTGTCGTTGGCCTTTTCATTGCACCTTTCGGCGCGCTCATCGTCTCGTTCGGCGGCGGGCAGGCCCGGCTCGATTGACGGCATGGCGTATTCGTCCTGCAAATTGGGGTGTGCGGCCAGAAGCCGGAAAGCGCTCGCAATGCCAGTCGTACAGGCGCGGCGCGTGGGCGAGACCCGGAAGCGGAGCCGGCAGGCCGCTATCATCGGTTATACCGCAGGTCGTCCTGACAGGCCGTCCTTACGGGCCGTCCTTACAGGCCGTCCAGAACTGGCGCGGACGATGCCGCGCCGACGGCCTCGGAATCCATCTCATAAACATTTAACCACTGCCTCGCCTTGCAGGGCAATCGATCTGGCCTTATGGCATGGCTCGTGCTGTGCAACTCGGACCTGCGCAGCGCGTCTACGTTATGAGCGGGCGTATCCTGCATGCGTCTGCATCGTGTAGCACGAACTGTTCCGAATCCGCTTCGCCGGCAACGAAATTGGGAGAATGCGATATGGCCAGAAACAAGCCTGGACTGATTGGAACCCTGTTTGCGGTGGGCGCGCTGGGCGCGACGGCGGGCATGCTGGCGTTGCGCTGGTCGCAACGACACCGCATGCAGCGGCAGACTTTCTATCGCGATCTGAGCCGGTGGGAAGGCGAGGGCGGCGCACTGGTTGAGAGCGGCGCCGGCGCGCCGGGCGTGGCCGCTTCGGACAGCGGCGCGAGCATGGCCGACCCGACCAAAGCCGCACGCACGGTGAGCAAGACGGCGCTCGAGCCCGCCAACGGCGCGTCGAACGACGAGCCGGGCACGGCCTGGCCTTTTCCGCATGGAGGCGGCGACCCGGTAACGCGACACTGAAGCTGCCTGCCGGTGCGAGCGGCGAGGCCCGCGCTGGGCGCGCTCGCGCCGTCGTGCGCCGGGAGCGCGCCGACGGGGGCACCGGCAGGGCTCCAGCAGGACACCGACAAGCGCGCGCAAGCCTGTCTCGAATGAGTCTATAATGGTCATATCCACAACAATCGAGGTTCGGGTTGCGTGCTGGCCGCGGTATTGTTGCGCAAGCGCAGCTAAAACCGCTCAATCGCCGTCTTGAGCGCCCCCGACCGTTTCGTACTCCCCTGCAGCGCGACAGCATGCGCCGCGAAGTTTGCGGCGCGGGCTCACATTGCCTCGCGGCCCGTGCTTGCCGCGCTGCCGCGCACGGGAGCCACTCATCTTTCAGGGCTGACGAGACGCGATGCCACATGTATTGATTGTCGATGACGATGCGCAAACCCGCGAAGCACTCGCCGCCGTGGTGGCCGAAGACGGACTCACCACCGCGCAGGCCGGCGACCTGCGCGAGGCGCGTATCCAGTTGATCCGGCAGATGCCGGACGTCGTCTTTACCGACCTGAAGCTGCCCGACGGCAGCGGCACGGATCTGTTTCAGGACCTCGACCCGCGCTCGGGCGTGGAGCTCGTCGTCATCACCGGTCACGCGAGCGTGGAAACGGCGGTCGATGCGCTCAAGTCGGGCGCCATCGACTATCTGGTCAAGCCGATCAATCTTCAGCGCGTGAAGGCGATTCTTAACCGCCTGCCGCGCGCGGGCGACCTCAAGGCCGAAATCGGCACGCTGCGCGGCGAGTTGCGCCGCATGGGGCGCTTCGGTCTCATGATGGGCAACTCGCCGGCGATGCAGGAGGTCTACGACCAGATCAGCCGTGTCGCCCCCACGCCTGCGTCGGTGATGCTGGTGGGCGAGTCGGGCACGGGCAAGGAAGTCGCGGCCCAGACCATCCATCAGCTGAGCCTGCGCCGCAAGCACGAATTCCTCGCCGTGAATTGCGGCGCGATTTCGCCGAATCTGATCGAGTCGGAAATGTTCGGCCACGAGCGCG
Source organism: Paraburkholderia sacchari (assembly GCF_000785435.2). Taxonomy (GTDB): domain Bacteria; phylum Pseudomonadota; class Gammaproteobacteria; order Burkholderiales; family Burkholderiaceae; genus Paraburkholderia; species Paraburkholderia sacchari. The sequence goes on from NZ_JTDB02000002.1 coordinate 1,113,906, forward strand.
GCTCGTTCACGGGCGCGGATCGTCAGCACAAGGGCTATTTCGAACGGGCGAACGGCGGCACGCTGTTTCTCGACGAAATCACCGAAATGCCGATCGAGCTCCAGGTGAAGCTGCTGCGCGTCCTGGAGACCGGCATGTTCATGCGCGTGGGCACCACCAAGGAGATCGAGACCGATGTGCGCCTGATCGCGGCGACCAACCGCGACCCGGAGCAGGCCGTTGAGGAGGGCAAGCTGCGGCTCGACCTCTACCACCGCCTGAATGTGTTTCCGATCAGCCTGCCGCCGCTGCGCGAGCGCGGCAAGGATGTGGAGCTGCTCGCCCAGGCGTTCCTCGACGAGCTCAACGAACGCCACGGCACGAAGAAGCAGTTCCCGGCGGCCGTGCGCGAGACGCTGGCCAGCTATCCGTGGCCGGGCAACGTGCGGGAGCTGAAGAACTACGTGCAGCGCGCGCACATCATGGCCGGCGCCGAAGGCGAGCTCACGGCCGCCGTGCCGCTGCAGATCTCGATTTCGAAGCCCGTGGCGGGCACGGCGGTGACGATTCCGTTCGGCACCTCGCTCGCCGATGCCGATCGACAGCTGATTCTCGCGACGCTCGAGCAGTGCGGCGGCGTGAAGACGCGTGCGGCGGAGATTCTCGGCATCAGCCTGAAGACGCTTTATAACCGGCTCGTCGAGTATGGCAATGAGAGCGGCAAGGGCGAAGCGTCCACGGGCGTCGCAGGCGGCGCCTGAACGCCGCTCCCGGCGACGGCCGCAGGCGTCCAGGCGCGCGGGTTTGCGCACGGACAGGTGTGCTGGTACGGGCGCTGGTACGTGGTTTGTAACCTGCTCTGTGCAACCTCACGAGGAGCGACCGATGCTCACCTGCCGATTACCGAATCTCGCCGATCCTGCGCGCATGCCACCCTCGCTTGCGCATACGCCGCAGCCCGACGATCCCCCGCACCGCGAACCCGATGCGCCTGATGCGCCGCCCATCGGCGATCCGCCGCCCGAGCCCGACGAAGCGCCGCATGCCGACGGGGTGCCGAGGCAAGTTCGCTGATACTCGTGCTTTTTATGTACGAGTTACAAACGCTTCGCCATTTTTACCGGCATTTTCACGCGACGGCCCCTAGACTGTAAGCACACCGCAGCCTTGCCGCAGGTTCGCGGCCGAGGCATCAGAAGGCATCAGGAGGCATCGATATGAGACATCCCGCCATGCGCCGCTCGGCCCGCTACACGGGCAAGCGCGGCCCGCGCGACGCCGCCGGCAAGAGCGGCGATCCGGCTGCCGATCCGGCATCCGGCATCCCTCACGATCCCGCCGGACAGAACCGCCCGGCGCCCGGCGTGCCGCCCGACGGCGAGCACAATCAGGGCGGCGCGCGCGCGGAGGGACTCGACTATCAGCGCGATCTGGGGTCCGAGCAGGACGCCTGATTTGCCGCGTTCGCAGAGCGCCTGACGCGCGCTGCGGCTTGCGCTTGCCGCGCGAACCGATGCCGCCGCGATTTGCGTCTGGAGCGCCTGGGCCTGGAGGAGGCACGACTCTTGCTTCAATTGTCCTTGCACCGTCCTCTGCACCCAACGAAACAGGAGGTACACCCGCAATGGGCAGACTGATCGTGGTATCGAATCGCGTTGCACCGACACAGGAAGGGCGCCCGGCAGCCGGAGGGCTGGCGGTCGGCGTGCTCGACGCCCTGAAGGAAACTGGCGGAGTCTGGTTCGGCTGGAGCGGCGAGACCGTTACGGAGCAGGCGGCCCCCGTCATCGAGCAACAGGGCAGCGTCACGTACGCCACGGTGGGCCTCACCCGGCGCGACTATGACCAGTACTACAAAGGTTTCTCGAATACGACGCTCTGGCCCACCTTCCACTATCGCAATGATCTCGCGCGCTACGAGCGCCAGGAATACAGCGGCTATCTGCGCGTGAACGCGACGCTCGCGCGTCAGTTGCAGCCGCTGCTTCAGCACGACGACATCATCTGGGTGCACGACTATCACCTGATCCCGTTCGCGCGCAGCCTGCGCGAGCTCGGCGTGAAGAATCCGATCGGCTTTTTCCTGCATATCCCGCTGCCGGTGCCGGAAGTAATACGCTCGGTGCCGCCGCACGAGGAGTTGATGCGTTTCATGTGCGACTACGACGTGGTGGGCTTCCAGACCGACGCCGACCGTCAGGCGTTCCTCGATTACGTCGAGCGTGGCGGCCATGGCACGTCGAGCGAGGACGGCATGGTCCACGCGTGGGATCGCTTCCTGAAGGTGGGCGCCTACCCGATCGGCATCTATCCCGATGCGATCGCGAAGTCCGCCGTGCAGTTCTCCGACCGCAAGGCCGCGCGCAGCCTGCGCGACGCCATGCGCGGGCGCAAGCTCATCATGAGCGTCGACCGGCTCGATTACTCGAAGGGGCTCGCCGAGCGGTTCCAGGCGTTCGAGCGCATGCTGCTGAACGGCCCGGGCTGGCATGGCCGCGTCTCGCTCCTGCAGATCGCGCCGCCTACGCGCTCCGACGTGCAGACCTATCAGGCGATCCGCCGCAATCTCGAAGGCGAGGCGGGCCGCATCAATGGCCGTTTCGCGCAGCTCGACTGGACGCCGATCCAGTATCTGAACCGCAAATACGAGCGCGATTTGCTGATGGCGCTGTTCCGCCAGGCGCAGGTGGGCTATGTCGCGCCGCTGCGCGACGGCATGAACCTGGTTGCGAAGGAGTACGTCGCATCGCAGGATCCCGAAGATCCGGGCGTGCTGGTGCTCTCGCAGTTCGCGGGCGCCGCCGAACAGTTGCCGGGCGCGCTTGTTGTGAATCCTTACGATCTGAACCAGACCGCCGAGGCGCTCGAGCGCGCGCTCTCGATGCCGCACGCGGAGCGCCGCTCGCGTTACGAGGACATGATGGCCTTGCTGCGCGAGAACAATCTTTCGGTGTGGCGCGACACCTTCCTCGCCGACCTGCGCAGCGTGGCGACGGCGGCTTCTGTCACCGCGAAGGCGCGCAGCGCCGCGCCCGTGAAAGCGGCTACGACGAGCAAGGCGAACTGAGCGCACCCGGGCGAACACAGGTCTATCGTGTGCGCCGCGGGCATGCGCACGACGACTCGAGCGCGGCTGCCCGCCGTGCCCGATGTTGTCGGTTATCGGCTACCGGCAGCCGGCGCTGTCAGGCCCGCTGCGTTCCCGCCTGGCCATATGGCGTAGGCGTCCGGGTTGGGTCGAAGTCGGCCCAGTGGCCGCCGTTCCATTGCCCCGAGGCGCGCTCGAGATCGTCGGCGCCGGCCTCGCGCAGGACTTGCGCAGCCGTTGCCTGATTCTCTGCGCTCACATGCACCGCGAGCAGCACGCCCGACTGGCGTGCTTCACGATGCACGAGTTCCGCGTGTTCGGCCCGATGCTGCCAGCCCGCGCCGATGCGCGCGCCAAGCCACGCGCCCACGATCGCTGCGATCACGGTGGACGGCAGCGACGCCATTAGCAGCGCGCCGAACAGCGCGATGCCCACCACGGCGCCTGCGACCGCGCCCAACGTCATATTGCGCTGGCGATGCGGCGATAGCGCATCGGCATGCGCGGGATGCGACCTGCGGTGCACGTCATGCATGCCGCGCGGATTGACGAAAAAAAGGTTGACGTCTTCCTCGATGAAGCCGCGCGCGAACAGCTTTTCGGCCACGGCTTCGGCGGCGGGGAAGGTCGTGAACCGGCCTGCGACGATCAGAGACATGGGAATCCCCCTTCGCAAGGTTGACTCGCCTGACGAGCGGCGCCGAACCTTCGGCGGATGCTGCGGGGCGGGCGCCAATGAATCCATGTTAGTGCATGTTCGCGCGGGTTACCGGTGCCACGGCGGATGCAGCGGGCGTGGCCGGCGTGGGCGCGTTGTTACCCCTGCGTGGCCGCGCCGCGCCGCGGCATGAGCCGCAGCACGCTCACCACCGCCGCAAGCGCTGCGAAAGCGGTCGCCACATAGAGCGCCACGGTGGGCCCATGCTGCGGCGCGACGCCGAAGATCAGCGCGACCAGCGCCGCGCCGAGCGTCTGGCCGGTGAGCCGCGCCGTGCCGAGCATGCCGCTCGCACCGCCGCTGCGCTCGCGTGGCGCGGAGGAGAGAATCTGCCGGTTGTTGGGCGACTGGAAAATGCCGAAGCCCGCGCCGCACAACGCCATGCGCCAGCTGATCTCGACGATGGTGGGCTGCGCATGCAGCGTCGCGAGCGAGGCCAGCGAGACGAGCCCGAGCGCGAAGAGCGCGAGCCCCACGCCGCCGAGCATGCCGGCCGGATAGCGGTCGGAGAGCACCCCCGCGAGCGGCGCCGCGCCGATGATCACGAGCGGCCAGGGCGTCATGAGCAGGCCCGTCTGCACCTGCGAAAAGCCGAAGGTCTCCTGCAGCAGGAACGGCAGCGCCACGAACGAGAGCATCTGCGCGCAGAACGAGCAGATCGAGGTGCCGATCGACAGCGCGAACACCGGATTGGCGAGCAAATCGACGGGCAACAGCGGGGCGGGTTGCGTGAGCTGGCGCCGCACGAAGAACCAGCCGATCACGAGCGCCCCCGCGAATTCGAGTGCGACCCACGCGCGGCCTTCGCCGTGGCCGAGGCCGTCGACAGCGAAAATCAGGAGCCCGAACACGAGGGCGTTAAGCACGGCGCTCAGCAGATCGTAGGGCGCGGGATGCCGTTCGTTGACGGGCAGCGCGCGAAGGCCCAGCACGAGCGCCGCGATGCCGATCGGCACATTGATCGCGAAGAGCCACGGCCACGAAGCGATGGCGAGCACGCCCGACGCAAGCGTCGGGCCCACCGCCGAAGCGATCGCCACCACCATCGCATTGATGGCGATGCCGCGCCCGAGTTGCGCGCGCGGGTAAATCATGCGCACGAGCGCGGTGTTCACGCTCATGATGCCGGCGCCGCCGAAGCCCTGCACCGTGCGCGCGATCGTGAGCTCGGGCAGCGAGGTCGAGAGCGCGCAGCCGAGCGAGGCGAGCGTGAAGAGCGCCATGCCCCACAGGTAGACGCGCCGGTAGCCGATGCGGTCGCCGAGCGAGGCGAGCGGCAGCAGCGAGATCGTTACCGAAAGCTGATACGAGTTCACGATCCAGATCGAGCTCGCGGCGCTCGCATTGAGGTGATGCGCGATGGTCGGCAGCGCGACGTTGGCGATCGCGCCGTCGAGCACTGCGAGCGTGATGCCGAGCGCGACTACGAGGATCGCGTAATAGCGTTGAGGGAAGGGCAGCCCGGTCTCGAGGTCGCCGGAGGGATCGACGGGATTGGCGGGATCGGCGCGCGAGGCGGCAAGCGTGGATGTGGGCATCGATGAGAGGGGCGGCGCGCGTCGAGCCTGACATGCGCCGCCGGGCGTTTTCATGGTGCTGCGTTGTGTTGCGCGACGTGCGCCAGGCGCGCTAGCCGCGGTGGCTTCAGCGTTACTTCAGTTCGTAGAGCCCGACCCAGGTGGTCGAGTCCATCTCGTTCAGGTGCGTCATGAAGCGGGCGACCGCGTTGGTGGTTTCCTGCGTGACCGGCAACTGCGCGACTTTCAGCGCATGGATGCGGAAGATGTAGCGGTGTGGCTTGTCCCCGCGCGGCGGCGCTGCGCCCCCGAAGCCGACCGTGCCGTAGTCGTTGCGCACCTGCACCGCGCCTTGCGGCAACAGGCTGCCATCAGCCTTGCCCGCGTTGAGCGCGAGCGAGCGCACGTCGGCCGGGATGTTGACGACCACCCAATGCCAGAAGCCGCTGCCCGTGGGCGCATCCGGGTCGTAGACGGTGAGCGCGAAGCTTTGCGTGTCGGCGGGCGGCGCGTCCCATTGCAAGGAGGGCGAAACATTGTCGCCATCGACGCCGAAGGCTCGATCGTCGAATTCCTGCGCCTTTGGCATGAAACCGTTACTCGGAAAGTCATCGGACCAGAGTCGAAAATCAGCCATCGGTTGCCTCCTTCTCGTTCAATTCTGAAATGGATGCGTCGGGCGTCACAAGTCGGGCGTCGCGTTGCCGGGGGACGCCGGCAGACGGTCCAGTTTATCACTGCGTGGCGTGGCGCTATGGCCGGGCGTCGGCTGTGCCTGGAACGCTCCTGGGGCGGCCTGGGTCGTGAACGACGCTCAGGCGCGCGCCTCGAACCAACTGCTTGCGGGGTCTTCGAGCCAATGCGCGAGCCGCTGCACGACAGCCTGCGGATCCTGCGCGGCACCACGCAGCGCGCATTCCCAGATCACGGCCACGCGCCATCCCTGGGCCGCGAGCGCGGCGAGGGCCTTTGCGTCGTTGGCGCGGTTGCGCGCAATCTTTGCGCGCCAGAATTCCGGCCGCGTGGCCGGCCACTTGAAGAGCGCACACTGATGACCGTGCCAGAAGCAGCCGTGCACGAACACCACGGCGCGATAGCGGGGCAGCACGATGTCGGGGCGCCCCGGCAGTTCGCGCACGTCGAGCCGAAAGCGAAAGCCGCGCCGATGCAACAGGCTGCGCACCAGCATTTCGGGCTTCGTGTTGCGCGCGCGGATGCCCGACATCATCCGGCTGCGCGTGGCGGTGTCGACGACGTCGACCATGGCGCGCCTTTTGCGGTTCGCGCGAGCTGGCGCTCAGGCCGGCGCGGCGGCGGGTTGGGACCCGGCCGGCGAGACGGGAGCCGAGACGAGAGACGAAGCGGGCGGCGAAACCGGCGCCGAATCGACGGACTCAGCCGCCGCGCGTGAGCGCGCCAGCGCCGTATCGAGATGCGGCATCATCGTGCGCGCCACTTCGCGCATCACCGGCATCACGACGCTATTGCCGAATTGCCGGTACGCCTGGGTGTCGCTCACCGGAATGCGGAAGGTGTCGGGAAAGCCCATCAGGCGCGCGCATTCGCGCGGCGTGAGGCGGCGCGGACGCAGGCCTTCGCCCTGATGCACGAGAATCTCGCTGCCGTCCTTGTGATAGCGCGCGGAGAGCGTGCGCGTGACGCTGCCCGGAAACGCGAGGCCGTAGCCGAAGCCGTTGCCGGCCGCGCGATGCTTCTCCGCATATTGCTGCAGATAGGCCCACAGTCCCGGCGTGAGCGTGTATTTCGGCTGGACCTGGCGCGCCGCGTGATCGAAGAAGCGTTCGCCGTCCCAGGGCAGGACGGGCTCGCTGCCGTCGGTGCGGTGCAGGATCGAACCGAGACGTGGACCTTCCTCGGGCAGGCTGAGCGCGTCCCACGTGAACGGCGTGGGCTCGCGAAAGCCGACGATGATGATGCGCTCGCGATGCTGCGGCGTGAAATGGCGCCCGTCGATTACGCGGTAATGCACGTCGTAGCCGAGCTCGTTGCGCAGCACCTGCAGGATCACGTCGAAGGTGCGGCCGTGGTCGTGTGAAAGGAGATTCTTGACGTTCTCGAGCAGGAAGGCGGCGGGCCGCTTCTCGGCGATGATGCGCGCGACGTCGAAGAACAGCGTGCCTTGCGTCGTGCACTCGAAGCCGTGCGGACGGCCGAGCGCGTTCTTCTTCGAAACGCCCGCGATGGAGAACGGCTGGCACGGAAAGCCCGCGAGCAGCACGTCGTGGTCGGGCACCTCGGCGGCGGGAAATTCGACGATGTCGCCCACGAACATATGGCCCGCATCATTCGACTGCGCATCCGTCTGCGCGTAGTTTTCCAGATAGGTTTTCTTGGAGAACGGATTCCACTCGCTCGTCATGACGCAGGCGCCGCCGTGCGCCTCGAAGCCCTTGCGAATGCCGCCGATGCCCGCGAACAGATCGACGAAGCGAAAGCGCGCGGGTTGCCGGCTGGACGATTTCGCGCCGGAGCCCGCGACCGTATCGGCGCTGTGCAAGAGCTCGCGCAGCGCGGCTTCGAGCATGGCGGGGCACGGCGTTTCGCCTTTTTCCCAACGGCGCACGGTCTTGACGTCCTTGCCGACGTGGGCGGCGATCTGCTGCTGCGTGAAGCGCTGGCGTGCCTGCTGAAGCAGGTCTAGCGAATGGGCCGGGTGCACGAAGTCCTCTCTGGGTATTTTGGCGGACATTATGTCCGATGGACGACCCCAGCACCAGGACTTCCGCGCGCGGCGGACCAGAGACTAAAAGCGGTTAGCGACGGCCAGCGCCGTTGCCGACGGCGTGCTTCGCGCTGGCCGCCTCCTCCGACGCGGCGTTCAGTTCATGCAATTCGATCTGGAACAGCAGGCTGTCGATATCGGCGAGCTGGCCTTTATTGACGTGGCCGGTGGCGAGCAGCTGGTGCAGGCGCATGCGCCAGTAGGAAGGGGCGAGGATCGGTCCGCCGAAATCGCCCGCGAGCGAAAGCGGCATGACGCGCCGAATATGGGCGATATCCTGGTCGAGGAGACTCGACAACAGGTGGCCGGCCGGGAGGGGACGTAGTGTGTCCATGCCCGAAGATTACGACAGTTCCGGCCCCAGCTTGAGGGTTGGGTGACCCATGTTTACCCGCAGTCGGACGCGGCTTCGGGCAGCGGCTTATTCGGCCGGCGTGTCGGGCGTGGGCGCGGGCCCTTGCGCGGCGGCTTCGAGGAACCGGCGCGTGGACCCGAAGGAATTGAGCATCTGCTCGGGCCAGGGCGTTTGCAGCATCACGGCTTGATGATTCTCGAACGCCGACGACAGCAGCTTGACGAGTTCCGGCGAGCTCAGATGACGTAGCAGAACGCTTACGGCGATGGCGGTTGCCTGGCTGGCGCCCGCGGTTTGCAGTTCGGAATGCGTGAGAGCGGCGAGTTGCTTGTTGATGTCCATGCGGTATCTGCCTGGAGTGAGGATGTGGCGAGGCGGGCGCGGGTGAGCGGCGAGGCGGGGATGGGTGCGGCGGCTGGTCCCCCTGGCAGGAATCGAACCTGCATCTAGCGCTTAGGAGGCACTTGTTCTATCCATTGAACTACAGGGAGCCGTCAAATCCGCTGCGGGGAGCACGAATTCCCACTCCGCCGGATCGCCATGTTTCCCAAGTCACCCGTCATGGCGCGGAGTCTGTGCAGGCGCAAGAGTATAACAAACGCCATGCACCTCGAGAACGTCACCCCCGCGGGTTACGCGCCACTCGCCGTGCACATCAGAACTCCACGGCCACGAAATCGGCCTTGCCCACGTCGCACAGCGGGCAGCGCCAGTTGTCGGGGATATCCGCGAAGCGCGTGCCTGCCGCGATGCCTTCGTCGGGCAGACCTTCTTCTTCGTTATAGACCCAGCCGCAGATCAGGCAGACCCAGCTCTTGTATTCGATCACTTCGCTCACAACACACACCTTTTCGTTCGGGTTCGACGCGGTTTGCCCGCCGGTTTTGTCCACCGGGTTTGGCCATCATATGGCCCCCTGAGCCCATAGCCCTTACCGGGGCGGGGGCGGCCGGCGACCCGCGATGTTACCGGAAAACGGCGCGCTTGCGCCGCGCGGGCGCGACTCTTGCAGTGTATGCTCGGACGCGGGCGCATCGCGCCGCAACCCACTGAGCAACCACCGAGCAATTCCACAGGAGCGAACAATGACCAGAAGGACATGGCTGGCCAGCGCAGCGCTGATGGCCTCGACGACGGCACTCCTCGCGATGAGCAGCGTCGCGCGCGCCGAGGGCGTCTACTTCGTCGAGCCGACGAACGGCGCGACCGTGAGCAACCCGGTCCACGTGAAATTCCGCGTCGACGGCATGACGGTTGCGGCCGCCGGCACGACCACGCCCAACACCGGGCATCACCATCTGCTGATCGACGGCGCGGCGCTGCCGCAAGGCACGGTCGTGCCGGGCAACGAGAAGTCGATCCACTACGGCAAAGGCCAGACCGAAGCCGAGGTCACGCTGCCGCCCGGCGACCACACGCTCACGGCGCAATTCGCCAACGGCGCGCATCAGTCGTATGGCCCCGGGTGGAGCCAGACGATCACAGTCCATGTGAAGTAGGCCGTGCGGGCGGCAATGCCCGCGAAGCTCGCCGCAACGGGGCTGGCGTGGCGCCCCCATGCGCCCCGTGCGCGCCCCGGTACAATACGCGCTTGCTCTCCAACGCAGGCAACGCTCTCCATTCATGTCGCTTTACACCATTACCGGCGCGCAACTCGCGTTCGGCCACGTCGCGCTGCTCGATCACGCGGACTTTTCGCTCGAAGCCGGCGAGCGCGTCGGGCTGATCGGACGCAATGGCGCGGGCAAGTCGTCGCTGCTCAAGATCGTCGCCGACCTCGCCAGACCCGATGACGGCCTCGTCACGCGCCAGCAGGATCTCTCGACCGTCTACGTGCCGCAGGAGCCCGATTTCGACGCCGACGCCACCGTGTTCGACACCGTCGCCTCGGGACTCGCGGGCGTACGCGCGCTGCTCGACGAATTCGACGCGGTCGCGCACCGGCTCGCCGAAACGCCGGAAGGCGCGGAACACGACGCGCTGCTTGCGCGCATGAATGCGCTGCAATCGTCGCTCGATCACGCCGACGCCTGGAACTGGCGCACGCGCGTTTCCACCACGCTCGCGCAGATCGGCCTCGAAGGCGACGCGCGCGTGGGCGCGCTCTCGGGCGGCATGCAAAAGCGCGTGGCGCTGGCGCGCGCGCTCGTCGTGCAGCCCGACGTGCTGCTGCTCGACGAACCGACCAACCACCTCGACTTCGACGGCATCCGCTGGCTCGAAGAGCTGCTCGTCGCGCAGCGCTCGAGCCTGCTCTTCATCACCCACGACCGCGCGTTTCTCGACCGCGTGGCCACGCGCATCGTCGAACTCGACCGCGGCAAGCTGCTCTCGTATCCGGGCAACTTCTCGCAGTATCAGGAGCGCAAGGCGCAGCAGCTCGAAGTCGAGCGCGTGGAAAACGAGAAGTTCGACAAGCTGCTCGCGCAGGAAGAGGTGTGGATCCGCAAGGGCGTGGAGGCGCGCCGCACGCGCAGCGTCGGGCGCATCGCGCGGCTCGTGCAGATGCGCAACGAGCGCGCCGAGCGCCGCAACGTGCAGGGCAACGTGAAGCTCGACGTCGCGCAGGGCGAGAAGTCGGGCAAGATCGTCGCCGAACTCACCGATGTCGTGAAGCGCTATGGCGATCGCACGATCGTCGATAACTTCACGGGCACGGTGATGCGCGGCGACAAGATCGGCTTTATCGGCCCGAACGGCGCGGGCAAGACCACGCTGCTTAAGCTGATCCTCGGCGAACTCAAGCCGGACGCGGGCACGGTGCGCGTGGGCACGAACCTCCAGGTGGCGTACTTCGACCAGATGCGCGCGCAGCTCGACCTCGAAAAGAGTCTCGCCGACACCATCAGCCCGGGCAGCGACTGGGTCGAGATCAACGGCGCGAAGAAGCACGTGATGAGCTATCTGGGCGACTTCCTGTTCGCGCCCGAACGCGCGCGCTCGCCCGTGAAATCGCTCTCGGGCGGCGAGCGCAACCGCCTGCTGCTCGCGCGTCTCTTCGCACGCCCCGCGAACGTGCTGGTGCTCGACGAGCCGACCAACGACCTCGACATCCCCACGCTCGAACTGCTCGAAGAACTGCTTACCGATTACGACGGCACCGTGCTGCTCGTGAGCCACGACCGCGCGTTTCTCGACAACGTGGTGACTTCGGTGATCGCGTCGGAGGGCGAGGGGCGCTGGCGCGAGTACGTGGGCGGCTTCACCGACTGGCAGACCCAGAGCGCCCGCGCGCAGGAGATCGCCGAGGCGCGCGCGCCGAAGGAAGCGGCGCCTGCCGCCGCCGTGCCGAAGGAGAGCGCGGCGGGCCGCAACGCGCAGCGCACTGTGAAGCTTTCGTTCAAGGAGCAGCGCGAACTCGAGGAACTGCCCAAGCGCATCGAGGCGCTCGAGGCCGAGCAAAAGACCATCGGCGCGAAGATCGAGGACGGCTCGATTTTCGCGAAGGATGCGCAGGAGGGAGCGCGGCTTACCGGGCGCTATGCGGCGATCGACGAGGAGTTGCTTATGGCGCTGGAGCGGTGGGAAGAGCTGGAGAGTAAGCGCAAGTGATGTGATGCGAGAGAAGGCGGCCTGAGGGCCGCTTTTTTACAGGTGTTTCAGCTTCAGGAGCTTGTGTTCCAGGTCGGGCAAGTAGGTCTGTATGGTGCTCCAGACAATGTCAATGTCGACGGCAAAGTAACCGTGCGAGACTTGATTGCGCATCCCATACATTGCTTCCCACGGTATCTCGGGATGAGCGGCCGCAAAATCTGGATCACATTGCGTGATGTTGCGCCCTGCTTCGCCGATGATCTCGATGTTTCGCACGACTGCATCGACGGCCATGGGTGTTGCCTCGAAGCTTTCGCGCGAAAGCGGTTCCGTGTACGCGCGAATACGTTCGATGGCGTCAAGGATATGCCGCAGATAGTCGGGGGTGCGCAGATCTTTCTTTCTCATACCGGCACCGATTCGGCGACTACGCGGGCGCGGAAGGTCTCGGGCAGCGCTTTGGGCGTGAGTACGTCCACCCGCACGCCCAAGAGCGCTTCGAGCCGCAACTGGATTTGCGCAAGGTCGATAAGCGTAGTCTCAGGCGTCGGATCGACGAGCAAATCCAGATCGCTGTCCTCGTCGTCTTCCGCACGCGCCGACGAGCCGAACACGCGCACATTCGTTGCGTGATGGCTCGCGACGATCTGCCGGATTTCGGCACGATGCGCGTGTAATGCTTCGGATGGTCTCATGGGCGCTGCACTCCTCCAAAATGCGCAACAGGCCGGTTGAAATCGCGGCGGCACATACCATGCCGCGCACGCCTCATTCTACGCGACTCGCACTTTTCTCCACCCCTCGGCCGAACGGCCGACCCTCTTCCAAATTGCCGCGCAAGCCCAAATCAGTACAATACCTCGCGAATTCGAACAACAGCGGGAGCGGCGGCGCGAGCGCGCGCCGGCCAGGCGAGGTTTGCGCGGGCATTGCGCAGCGCGCTCACCCCATTGTTTCGACACGGTTTTTTTGAACACTCAACGCGTTTTCCCCGCAGATGTCCACAGGACCTGTGGACAAGCGCGCGGACAACCCCCTGCGGATCACCATGGCAACGAAGAAGTCAAACGCTGCAAACGCTGGATATAGCGAAGCGTCGATCAAGGTGCTCAAGGGCCTCGAGCCCGTCCGGCAACGGCCGGGCATGTACACGCGCACCGAGAATCCGCTGCACGTCATTCAGGAAGTCATCGACAACGCGTCCGACGAAGCGCTCGGCGGCTTCGGCAAGCGCATCACCGTCACGCTGCACGCGGACCATTCCGTCTCCGTCGACGACGACGGCCGCGGCATTCCGTTCGGCCTGCACCCCGAGGAGCAGGTGCCCGTCGTCGAGATCGTGTTCACGCGCCTGCATGCGGGCGGCAAGTTCGACAAGGCTGCCGGCGGCGCCTACACGTTCTCGGGCGGCCTGCACGGCGTGGGCGTCTCGGTCACCAACGCGCTTTCGACGCGTCTGGACGTGACTGTCTGGCGCGACGGCAAGGTCGCCGAAATCGGCTTTGCGGACGGCAACGTCGTCAAGCCCCTCACCACGCGCAACGCTGCGCGCGACGAGAAGAAAACCGGCACGCGCGTGAGAGCGTGGCCCGATGCGAAATACTTCGACTCGGCCAATCTGCCGCTCGGCGAACTGCAGCGGCTGCTGCGCTCGAAGGCGGTGCTGCTGCCAGGCGTCGAGGTCGAGCTCGTCAACGAGAAGACCGGCGAGCGCCTTTCGTGGAAGTACGAGGATGGCCTGCGCGGCTATCTGCTCGAAGGCATGGGCGGCAGCGACCTGCTGATCCCGCTCTTCGAAGGCGAGCGCTACGCCGACGCCCGCACCACCGACGACACCTTCGCCGAAGGCGAGGGCGCTGCGTGGGTGGTCGCGTGGAGCGAGGAAGGGCCGCTCACGCGCGAGTCCTACGTCAACCTGATTCCGACGCCCGCGGGCGGCACGCACGAAAGCGGCCTGCGCGATGGCCTGTTCCAGGCCGTGAAGAGCTTCGTCGAGCTGCACAATCTTCAGCCCAAGGGCGTGAAGCTGTTGCCCGAAGACGTGTTCGCGCGCGTCTCGTTCGTGCTCTCGGCGAAGGTGCTCGATCCGCAGTTCCAGGGGCAAATCAAGGAGCGCCTCAACAGCCGCGACGCCGTGAAGCTGGTTTCGTCGTTCTCGCGCCCCGCGCTCGAACTGTGGCTCAACCAGCACGTCGAGCACGGCAAGAAGCTCGCCGATCTCGTCATCAAGCAGGCCCAGGCGCGCACGCGCGCGGGCCAGAAGGTGGAAAAGCGCAAGAGCTCGGGCGTGGCCGTGCTGCCCGGCAAGCTCACCGACTGCGAGTCGACCGATATCGCGCGCAACGAACTGTTCCTCGTCGAGGGCGATTCGGCGGGCGGCTCCGCGAAGATGGGCCGCGACAAGGAATATCAGGCCATCCTGCCGCTGCGCGGCAAGGTGCTCAACACGTGGGAGACCGAGCGCGACCGTCTGTTCGCGAACAACGAGGTGCACGACATCTCGGTGGCGATCGGCGTCGATCCGCACAGCCCCGACGACACCGTCGATCTCTCGAACCTGCGCTACGGCAAGATCTGCATTCTCTCGGACGCGGACGTCGACGGTTCGCACATCCAGGTGTTGCTGCTCACGCTGTTCTTCAAGCATTTCCCGCAGCTGATCGAGCGTGGCCACGTGTGCGTGGCGCGCCCTCCGCTGTTCCGCGTCGATGCGCCCGCGCGCGGCAAGAAGCCCGCGCAGAAGCTCTACGCGCTCGACGAAGGCGAGCTCGAAGCAATTCTCGACAAGCTGCGCAAGGACGGCGTGCGCGAAACGCAGTGGACTATCAGCCGCTTCAAGGGCCTCGGAGAAATGAGCGCCGAGCAGCTTTGGGACACGACGATGAACCCCGACACACGGCGCCTGTCGCCCATTGCGCTCGGCGAACTCGACTACGAAGCCACCGTCGCGCGCATGACGATGCTGATGGGCAAGGGCGAGGCGGCTTCGCGCCGCTCGTGGCTCGAAGAGAAGGGCAACGAAGTCGAAGCGGATATTTGACCGCGCACGCCCACACCAGATTACGGACTGATTGAAACATGGACGATCTTTTTGCTGAAGTCACTGACACCGGCGCTCCGGACGACGACACGCTCACGCTCGGCCACTACGCGGAACGCGCCTACCTCGACTACGCGGTGAGCGTGGTGAAGGGCCGCGCGCTGCCCGACGTCTGCGACGGCCAGAAGCCGGTGCAGCGGCGCATTCTCTACGCGATGAACGAGATGGGCCTCGGCGACAACGCCAAGCCCGTGAAGTCGGCGCGCGTGGTGGGCGACGTGCTCGGCAAGTACCACCCGCACGGCGACCAGTCGGCGTACGACGCGCTCGTGCGCCTTGCCCAGGACTTCTCGATGCGCTATCCGCTCATCGACGGCCAGGGCAATTTCGGCTCGCGCGACGGCGACGGCGCGGCGGCCATGCGTTACACCGAAGCGCGCTTGACGCCCATCGCCAAGCTGCTGCTCGACGAAATCGACATGGGCACCGTCGATTTCATGCCGAACTACGACGGCTCGTTCCAGGAGCCGAAGACGCTGCCCGCTCGCCTGCCGATGCTGCTGCTCAACGGCGCATCGGGCATCGCCGTGGGTCTCGCCACCGAAATCCCCTCGCACAATCTGCGCGAAGTCGCGGCGGCGGCCGTGGCTATGATTCGGAACCCGAAGCTTTCGCACGCGGAGATCATGGAGAAGCTGCCGGGGCCCGACTTCCCGGGCGGCGGCCAGATCATTTCGAGCGAAGCGGAAATCGCGGCGGCATATGAATCGGGGCGAGGCAGCCTGAAGGTGCGCGCGCGCTGGAAGATCGAAGACCTCGCGCGCGGCCAGTGGCAGCTCGTGGTGACCGAGCTGCCGCCGAACACCTCGGGCCAGAAGGTGCTCGAAGAGATCGAGGAGCTGACGAATCCCAAGCTCAAGCTCGGCAAGAAGACGCTCACGCCCGAGCAGTTGCAGAGCAAGCAGTCGATGCTCGCGCTGCTCGACGCCGTGCGCGACGAGTCGGGCAAGGACGCGCCCGTGCGCCTCGTGTTCGAGCCGAAGACGAGCCGCATCGATCAGGGCGAGTTCGTCAATTCGCTGCTCGCCAACACGAGCCTCGAATCGAACGCATCGCTCAACCTCGTGATGATCGGCGCCGATGGCCGTCCGCGCCAGAAGGGCATCAGCGAGATCCTCGGCGAGTGGATCGGCTTCCGCTTCGTGACGGTCACGCGGCGCACGCAGCATCGCCTCACCAAGGTTGACGACCGCATCCACATCCTCGAAGGGCGGATGATCGTCTTCCTCAATATCGACGAGGTCATCCGCATCATCCGCGAATCGGATGAGCCCAAGAGCGCGCTGATGAGCGCGTTCGGGCTCTCCGAGCGACAGGCCGAGGACATTCTCGAAATCCGTCTGCGCCAGTTGGCGCGGCTGGAAAAGATCAAGATCGAGAAGGAACTCGCCGAACTGCGCGAAGAGAAGGCCAAGCTCGAAGAACTGCTCGCGAACGAGTCGTCGATGAAGCGGCTCATCGTGAAGGAAATCGAAGCCGACGCGAAACAGTACGGCGACGACCGCCGCACGCTGATCCAGCAGGAAAAGCGCGCGAGCTTCGAAGTGCGCGTAGTGGACGAGCCGGTCACGGTGGTGGTGTCGCAGAAGGGCTGGGTGCGCGCGCTCAAGGGCCACGGGCTCGACCCGCAAGGCTTCACGTTCAAGGCCGGCGACGGGCTCTATGCGGCATTCCAGTGCCGCACGCCCGATACGCTCATCGCGTGGGGCAGCAATGGGCGCGTGTATTCGGTGTCGGTCGCGCAACTGCCGGGCGGCCGCGGCGACGGCGTGCCGGTCACCTCGCTGATCGAACTCGAGGCGGGCACGCATCTGCTCCATTACTTCGCGGCGAGCGCGGACCAGCAACTGCTGCTCGCGTCGAGCAACGGTTTTGGTTTTATCGCGAAGATTGGCGACCTCGTGAGCCGCGTGAAGGCCGGCAAGGGGTTCATGACAATCGACGAGGGCTGCGTGCCGCTCGCGCCGATGCCGATGCTGCCCAACGCGATCCAGGTGGCGTGTCTTTCGTCTGGCGGGCGCCTGCTCGTGTTCGGCCTCGACGAGATGAAGACGCTCTCGGGCGGCGGGCGCGGCGTCACGCTGATGCAACTCGAAGAGAAGGAGACGCTCGTGCGGGCGCTCGCGATCACGGCGGCGGGCGTGGTGCTCGAAGGCACGGGCCGCGGCGGCAAGGCGGCCGAGGACCAGATGGCGGGCGCGGTGCTCGCGCCGCAGATCGGCAAGCGCGCGCGCAAGGGCCGCGTGCCGGATTCGCGGCTCAAGGTCATCACGGGCATGCGTCCGGTGCTTGCGCAATAAACTAACCAAGGAATCTCAAGCATGGCTCATGCGATCGAAATCGCGCTCTTCCTGCATCTGCTGAGCGTGGCCGTCTGGGTGGGCGGCATGGTGTTCGCACACTTCTGCCTGCGTCCGGCGCTCGAGGACCTCTCGCCGCAACTGCGGCTGCCGCTCATCGAGTCAGTGTTCAGCCGCTTCTTCAACTGGGTGGGCATCGCCGTGATCGTGATCCTGCTCACGGGCGGTTTTCTGCTGATGCAATTCGGCGGCGCTCACGCCACCTGGCAACTGCACGCCATGGCGGGCCTCGGCGTGGTCATGATGCTGATCTTCGGCCATATCCGCTTTGCCGTGTTTCCGCGCATCCGCCGCGCGGTGCAGGCGCAGAAGTGGCCCGACGGCGCGCGCGCCGTGGGCACCGTGCGCCGGCTCGTGATCGTCAATCTCGTGCTGGGCGTCGTGACCATCGGCGTCGCGGTGATGTCGCGCGGGATTTGAGCGCCCCCAGACCTGCCGCTTCGCGTCAGCCCCCCGAGGGGGGCAAGAAAGCTTGGGGCGGCCCGGTGTTTTCTTGAGAGCTTTCGGGCTGGTGCACGCTCGCGGCGCGCGCTTTAAAGCCACGCTTCATAGCCGCTTTATAGTCGCTTCATAGCCGCTCCGCGAGCGCATGGCGCTGCATGCAGCGCTCCATCGCATCGAAGAACGCTTTTTCAGCCGCATTCTGTTTGCGATCGCGATGCCACAGCAAGTGGATGTCGACATCCACGAGTCCTTCCTCCGGCGGCAGCCGCCACAGGCGCTGCCGCGCCAGATCGTCCTTCACGATGTGCTCGGGCAGGCAGCCGATGCCATAGCCCGCGAAGATGAGCCGCCGCACCTCGTCGAGGCTCGGCGACGACGCCACGATTCTCCCCGTAAAGCCGCGCTGGTCGCGAAACACCGTGAGCGGCGAAAGGCTGTCGCCAATCTGGTCGCTCGTGAACGACACGAAATTCTCCGCGAGCAAGTCTTCCATCGTCAGTTGCGAGAGCCCGAATAGCCGGTGGTGCCGGCCGCAGAACATCGCATAGCGCTGGCGCAGGAAGCAGCGCATCTCGAGCTTTTCGACCGGCGTGCGGCACAGGCTCAGGCCCGCGGTCGCGGTCTTTTGCAGCAGCGACGAGATGATGTCCGACGAGCGCATGACTTCGATCTGCAGATCGATGCGCGGATACGCGGAGTGGAATTCGGCAAGGAACTCGTCGTAGATGCGCGACTCGATCCGGCTGACCGTGAGCAGGCGGATCGAACCGGTGATGTCGGCGGTGCGCTCGTCGAGCCCGGTTTCGAGCTGGGACAGCGTGCCGTAGATGTCGCTCGCAATGCGGTAGACCTCCTCGCCTGCCTGGGTCGGCACGAAATGCGTGCCGCGCCGCTCGATGAGCTTGCGGCCGAGCGTGTCTTCGAGCCGCTTGAGCGCCTGGCTCACGGCCGGCTGTGTTACGTAGAGGCGGGCGGCCGCGCGGCTCAGGCTGCGCTCCTGCATGATCGCGAGGTAGGTGCGCAGCAGGTTCCAGTCGAGCCGGTCGTTGAGAAAGCGGGCGGTGTCGGCGCGCATGGGTTGTGTTCTCCTGTGGGGGGACGCGCTTCGGGCTCGCCTCCGGCTTGGTATTAGCCAAACTTATGTGCCGAATAATAACTCGAAATTTGACTAATATTTTCTGTCAGGAGATAAAGCTTTCATGCGTATTGCACGTCCTGCGGCATGTAGCACGCACGACGAAAGCGCCAGGAGACAACCGCCCATGACAGCATCCATACAACAAGCTTCCGCCCGTCAACCGGTGCGCGCCGCGCTAGCGGCGTTCATCGGCACCATGATCGAGTGGTACGACTTCTACATTTACGCCACGGCCGCCGCGCTGGTGTTCGGCGAACTCTATTTCCCGTCCGAAGACCGCTTCGTGAGCACCATGGCGTCGTTCGCCACCTTCGCGGTCGGCTTCTTCGCGCGGCCGCTCGGCGGCCTGATCTTCGGCCATCTCGGCGATCGCATCGGCCGCAAGAAGGCGCTCATGACCACGCTCATGATGATGGGCGTGGCGACCGTCTGTGTCGGCCTGCTGCCGTCGTACGCGAAGGTGGGCATGCTCGCGCCGGTGCTGCTCGTGCTGCTGCGCGTCGTGCAGGGCGTGGCCGTGGGCGGCGAGTGGGGCGGCGCGGTGCTGATGGCAGGCGAGCATGCGCCCGCTGGCCGCCGCAATTTTTTCGCGTCGTTCGCGCAGCTGGGCTCGCCCGCGGGCCTGATTCTCTCGCTGCTGGCGTTCCGCTCGGTCACCTCGCTCGACAAGGCCGACTTCCTCTCGTGGGGTTGGCGCCTGCCGTTCCTCGCATCGGCTGCGTTGCTCGTGGTGGGCCTCATGATCCGGCTCGGCGTGAACGAGTCGCCCGAGTTCGAGAAGCTCAAGGACCAGCGCCGCACCGTGAAGCTGCCGGTCGCGGAAGTGTTCCGCTCGGCGTGGGGGCTCGTGCTGTTGTGCATCGGCGCGAACACCATCGGTATCGCGGGCGTGTACTTCACCAACACCTTCATGATTGCGTACACGACGCAGTACGTCGGCATCACGCGCTCGCTCATTCTCGACTGCCTGTTCGCGGTGGCGATCATCCAGTTCCTCGCGCAGCCGGTCGCCGCCTGGATCGCGGAGCGCATGGGCGGCGCGCGCTTCCTCAAGTGCGCGGCGCTGGCGGCCATGCTCTCGCCGTACCCGATGTTCGTGCTCGTGCAAAGCGGCAAGGTCGTGCCGATGGTGGTCGGCATCGCCATCGCCGTGGTCTGCATGGCGAGCTTCTACTCGGTGATCGCGGGCTTCGTCTCGGGCGTGTTTCCCACGCGCGTGCGCTACTCGGCCATCTCGCTCGCCTATCAGGTTTGCGGTGCGGTGGCCGGCGGCCTCACGCCGCTCGTCGGCACCTGGCTCGCGCATCGCTACGTGGGGCAATGGTGGCCGCTCGCGGTGTTCTATACCTGCCTCGCGGGCGTGTCGCTGGTGTGCATCGTCGCGCTCGACGCTTGCCGTGCCGTGCATGCGCAAGACGAAGCGGCTGCCGAAGCGCTCAGTTCCCATTGATGCATCCGTGCAGGTGTGCCAACTAATAAATCGGAGATGGGCTTACAGATGAATGACCTCTTGCATATCGACGGCCCGCGCCTGTGGGCCAGTCTCGCGGAAATGGCGCGCATCGGCGCGACGGCGGGCGGCGGCGTGCGCCGCCTCGCGCTCACCGAAGAAGACCGGCGCGGTCGCGAGCTGTTCGCGAACTGGTGCCGCGAAGCGGGCATGACCGTGTGGACCGACGAGGTGGGCAATCTCTTCGCGCGGCGTGAGGGCGCCGACCCGCAGGCTGCGCCCGTGCTGATGGGCAGCCATCTCGACACGCAGCCAGAGGGCGGGCGCTTCGACGGCGTCTACGGCGTGCTGGCCGCGCTCGAAGTGGTGCGCGCGCTCAACGACGCGGGCGTCGTGACCGACAAGCCCATCGAGATCTGCTCGTGGACCAACGAGGAAGGCGCGCGCTTCACGCCCGCGATGCTCGGCTCGGCGGTGTTCGCGGGCGCGATGACGCTGGACGACGCGCTCGCGCGCCGCGACGCGCAAGGCGTGACGCTGGGCGAGGCGCTCGACGCATGCGAGGCGCGCGGCACGCGGCCCGTGCGGGGCGTGGCCGTCGATGCATACTTCGAGGCGCATATCGAGCAGGGCCCGATCCTGGAGGCGAACGGCACGACCATCGGCGTGGTGACGGGCGGCCAGGCGATTCGCTGGTTCGACGTGACGGTGTCGGGCGTGGCCGCGCATGCGGGCACGACGCCGATGCGCTACCGCAAGGACGCATTTTTCGGCGCGGCCCACATGGCGCTGGAAATCGAGCGCGCGATGGCGCGTCATGCGCCGCTCGGCCTCGTGACGATCGGCCAGGTGCAGATCGCGAACTCGTCGCGCAACACGATCGCGGCCAACGTGACCTTCACGGTCGATCTGCGCCATCCCGACGACGCCCAGCTCGATGCCATGGAGCTGGATCTGCGCGCGGTCTGCGCGGCAGTGGGCGGCACGCGCGGACTCGGCGTGGAAATCGCGCATTGCTGGACTTCGCCCGCCACGCCGTTCGACCCGGCGTGCGTCGCGCTCGTGGCCGACGCGGTCGAGCGCCTCGGCTATTCGAACGAGCGCATCGTGAGCGGCGCGGGCCACGACGCGATCCACCTCGCGCGCTATTGCCCGACGGCAATGGTTTTCATCCCTTGCGTGGACGGCCTCTCGCACAACGAGGCCGAGGATGCCTTGCCCCAGGATGTCACGGCGGGTACGAACGTGCTGCTCAACGCGGTTGCTGCGCGCGCCTGTGTGCGCGAACACGCGAATGCATGAGTGAAATCTAAAGGATTGCTGAATATGAAGACCTGGTTTCATCCCGAGCAGTTGCTCCATCATCCGCGTACCTATCTTTCACGCGGCCAGATGCGCGAGCCGCAGGAAGTGCCCGAGCGCGCCGCGCGACTTGTCGCTGCCGCGCACGCGCTTGGCTTTGAGGTGGGCGAGCCCGCCGACTTCGGCACTGCGCCGATTGCCGCCGTGCACGACATGAACTATTTGCGCTTCCTGGAAGAAGCGCATGCCGAGTGGAAGCGCATGCCCGAAGATTGGGGCGACGAAGTCATGTCGAACATTTACGTGCGCGATCCGAATCCGCTGCGCGGTGTGCTCGCCCAAGCGGCGCGCTATCTCGCCGATGGCAGTTGCCCGGTGGGCGCGAACACGTGGCGCGCGGCGTACTGGTCGGCGCAAAGTGCGCTGGCGGCAGCCGCAACGGTCAACGAGGGCGCGCGCGCGAGCTACGCGCTGTGCCGCCCGCCCGGCCACCATGCACGCGCAGATGCGGCGGGCGGCTTCTGCTACCTGAACAACGCGGCCATTGCCGCGCAGTCGCTCAGGCAGCGCTTCGCTCGCGTAGCGATTCTCGACACCGACATGCACCACGGCCAGGGTGTGCAGGAGATTTTCTACGGCCGCGACGACGTGCTCTACGTATCGATCCACGGCGACCCGACCAACTTCTATCCGGTGGTCGCGGGCTACGAGGACGAGCGCGGCGCGGGCGCGGGGGAGGGCTACAACGTCAACCTGCCGATGCCGCACGGCGCTTCGGAAGAGGCGTTCTTCGAGCGCGTGGACGCGGCGCTGCGCGTGCTCAAGCGCTTCCAGCCCGACGCGCTCGTGCTCGCGCTCGGCTTCGACATCTACAAGGACGATCCGCAGTCGAAGGTGGCGGTGAGCACCGCGGGCTTCGGCAAGCTCGGCCAGGCGATTGGCGCGTTGGGCTTGCCTTCGGTGATCGTGCAGGAAGGCGGCTACCACCTCGAAAGTCTCGAGGCCAACGCGCAAGCGTTCTTTGGGGGCTTTACGGAGGCAGGCGCGCGATAGTGCGCGTAGTGCTTTAAATAAAGCAGAAAAGCGGCGCCGGCGGGCAACCCCGCGCGCCGCGTTAGCGCGATTGCGACGCGTCGCTCACGCGCTCGCTGTGCGCATCCTGCGCGCCCGGCAGCGCCGCGCCGCACACGCCGAAGCGTTCGATCAGCGCGGGCACGCCTTCCACCGGCACGGGCCGCGAGAACAGGAAGCCCTGCGCCTCGATCGGGCCGAGCGCGGAGAGCCATGCGATCTGCTCCTCGGTCTCGGTGCCTTCCACGACCACGGTGAGGCCGAGCGAGCGCGCGAGATTGACGATGGCCGCGACCATCACGCAAACGCTGCGGTCGGCCGGAATCGCTTGCACGAACGAGCGGTCCACCTTGAGCGTATCGACGGCGAAGCGGTTCAGGTACGACAGCGACGAATAGCCGGTGCCGAAGTCGTCGAGCGCAACGCGTACCCCCAGACGCTTCAACGCGAAAATCTTCTCCGAGACGAGTTCGGGGTACTCCATCATCGCGGTTTCGGTGATCTCGAGTTCGAGCTTGTGCGCGGCGATGCCGGTTTCCTCGATCGCGTGCGCGACCGTCTCGTAGAGGTCGCCGC
This sequence comes from Paraburkholderia sacchari, assembly GCF_000785435.2. GTDB lineage: Bacteria > Pseudomonadota > Gammaproteobacteria > Burkholderiales > Burkholderiaceae > Paraburkholderia > Paraburkholderia sacchari. The sequence goes on from NZ_JTDB02000002.1 coordinate 1,137,281, forward strand.
GCCAGAACTGCACTGCCGAGATATTGATCGCGAGCGAGAGCGTTTCATAGCCTTGCTGCTGCCACTGCGCGAGCTGCGCGCACGCGGTGCGGATCACGAAGTCGCCCACCGGCACGATCAGGCCCGTGGACTCGGCCACCGGAATGAACTCGCTCGCTGGAATCAGCCCGTACTGCGGATGATTCCAGCGCACCAGCGCCTCGAAGCCCGTGATGCAGCGGCGACGCAGATCGATCTTCGGCTGATAGGCGAGAAAGAGCTGCCCTTCGCCGAGCGCGATGCGCAGTTGCTGCTCCCACTTCATCAGGTGGTCGGCGCGGTGCGCGAGCTGCGGCGAGTAAAAGCGGAAGCAGTTGCGGCCGGCCTCCTTGGCGGCGTACATCGCGAGGTCGGCCTTCTTGAGCAGGTCGATCTCGCTCTCGTGCGCCACGGCGAAGAGCGCGATGCCCGTGCTCGCGTGCAGCACGAAGGCGCTGCCGCGCACGTCGAACGGATGCGTGAACGCGGCGTTCGTCACTTCGGCAATCGAGCTTGCGCGTTTCTCGATTTCGTCGCCCTTGACGATCACCACGAATTCGTCGCCGCCGATGCGCGCGAGCGTGCCCGCGCCGCCCACCGCGTCGGCGAGACGCGCGGCGCTCATCTGCAGCACGATGTCGCCGGCGTTGTGGCCGAGCGTGTCGTTGACCGTCTTGAAGTTGTCGAGGTCGATGAAGAGAATCGCGAGGCGCCCGAGGTTGTCCGGCTGCGAGACTTCGTGGCGCAACCGCTGCAAGGTGGCGTAGCGGTTGGGCAGCCCCGTGAGCAGGTCGTACTGCACGAGTTGCGACATCTCGCGCTCGCGCCCGAGCAGCTTGCCGATCAACCCCGTGGCCACGGCGAAGAACGACAGCATGGCGAGCGAGATGAACGTCGCCATCATCAGGTAGACGTTGCGCGTGTGGTTGTAATCGGCGAACTGCTCGGCTTGTGACAGGCCGACCAGCACCGCGAGCGGATAGCCGTCGATGTGGCGATACGAAACGATGCGCGTGACGTGGTCGATCGGGTCGGTGTAGGTGCCCGAGACGTGCTCGGCCATCGGGTACACGCCGCTCGCCGAGAACGCGCCGTTCGCGCGCTCCGCGTTGCCGGTGCGGCGCGCGAGCACGGCGCCGGCGTCCGAGATCACGGCGATCACGCCGTCGCGGCCAATCGCGGCGTTGTTGTAGAAGTCGCTCGTGAAATAGCTCGGGTCTTCGGAGACCACCACCACGCCCGCGAACGAGCCGTCCGCGTGATTGAGGCGCCGCGTCATCTGCAAGGTCCAGTGGCCCGAGACGCGACCGAGCACCGGCTTGCTGATATAGAGCTGATCGTCGTTCTCGTGCTCGTGCACCTTGAAGTGCTCGCGGTCCGAGAGGTCGATGGGCTTGGGATTCGGGTCCACGGTGTTGGCGACCAGCTTGCCGTGCTCGTCGATGATCGACACCTGCACGAGCGAGTCGCTCTGCACCACGCCTTTCTCGACCGTGCTCGAGAGGTTGAAGTGCTCGGGCGTCTTCTCGAACTCGTACTTCACGAAGCGCGTGATCTGGTCGACCTGGTGGATCGCCTTCACCGTATGCTGCTCGAGCGCCGACGAGAGGATGGCCGCCGAAGCCGTGGCCTCGCGCTGGGCCGCTTCCTTTTCGACCGCAAGGCGCGTGAAGATCACGGCCCACAGCAGGATCAGCACCAGCACGCCGAGCGCCGGGATGGCCAGCAGCGTGCGCGGGCGCGTGTAGGCCGGCCCGGGCGCGGCGCGCAGCGCGGCGTCGCGCGAGAGGGAGCGCCGGTTCGCGCTCATCGCGCCCGCCGCACGCGCACACCGCCGCGCCGCAGATGCGGCGGCCGGGACTGCAACAAGGCGCTCGGTTGGATCGGCGGCATCGGAACGGCTGTGGAAATAGCGCGGAGTGCGCGAACGTGGACCATCGGATGGATCGTTATATCCGATGTCTGGATCTTAATGGTTGGACAATGAATTAGGAAGCTATCCCTCCCCGGGTATACACGAGTCGTTGCGCCCGTCGAGGGCAGGTGTCGACGCCCGCTATCTGCTGCGCATGGGCGGAATGCCGTGCATCGGGCGAGAGCGGCGAGTTCACGCAGAATGCATGCCTGAGTACACGGCCCCGCGATGTTCAGGAAAGAGATCGCGACGATGACGATCGCGTGTCGCTCATGCGAGCTGAATCGTGCCGTCGACCACTGTGAGCGCCGCGCCGCCGATCCAGATCTTGCCCGCTGCGTCGTCGTAGTCGACGAAGACGCGGCCGTCGCGCCCCATCGCGGTGCCCTGGCGCACGGTATAGCCGCTGCCGGGCCGGCGGTCCTGCTGCGCGAGCAGCATCGCAATCGCAGCATTGGCGCTGCCCGTCACGGGGTCTTCGCCAATGCCCAGATCCGTCATGAGGCAGCGCACCTCGAAGGTGGCGGGGCCATCCGCATCATGCGCGCCATAGGCCGCGAGCCCTTGCGCGCCCACGCTCGCGGCGACGCTCGCAAGCGCCTCGTAATCGATGTCGAGCGCGAGCACCGCCTGCGCCGAGGCGAGGCGCACCACGAGCCACGGCGCGCCATTGTCGACACCGCACGGCGGCGCGCCGAAATCGATCGCATCCGAGCGCAGGGCCGCGCGCAACGCGTCGTATCGCGCCTCGGGCAGCGGCGTCATCGTTGCGGGCGGCGCGGCGAAGGCCCAGCGTGGCGCGCCATCGTCGTCGAATCCGGCCGGATGCCGCGCGGCCAGCTCGATAAGGCCCGCGCCGCATTCCTGCACGAGCCGGCCAGGCGTTTTCGGCTGGCGGCCGCTGTCGAGGAACGCATGCGCGGTGCCGAGCGTCGGGTGGCCCGCAAAAGGCAATTCGCCCTGCGTCGTGAAGATGCGCACGCGATAGTCGGCGCGCGCATCGCTGGGGGCGAGCAGGAACGCGGTTTCGGAGAGATTGGTCCAGCGCGCGATGCCTTGCATCTGCGCCGTATCGAGCCCGTCCGCGTCGAACACGACTGCGAGCGGATTGCCTTTAAAGGGATGCGACGTGAATACGTCGACCTGTTTGAAGCGGACGTTGCGTAGAGCCATGACGCGAGAATGAGGAGCAGGACGAAAAAAAGCCCGGCCGGGTCGCGACAGACCTGGCCGGGCTGCTTGCTATGCGCCGAATACTTACTCGACTTCGGCGATCAGCTCGATCTCGACGCACGCGCCGAGCGGAATCTGCGCGACGCCGAACGCCGAGCGTGCGTGCTTGCCTTTCTCGCCGAACACGTCGGCGATCAGCTCGGATGCGCCGTTCGTGACGATGTGCTGCTCGGTGAAGGTGAGCGTCGAGTTCACGAGGCTCATCAGCTTGACGATGCGCTTGACCTTGTTGAGGTCGCCCACGTGGGCATGCAGCGTGGCGAGCAGGTCGATCGCGATCGAGTGCGCTGCGGCCTTGCCTTCCTCGGTCGTGAGCGACTCGCCGAGCTTGCCGGCCCAGACCTTGCCGTCCTTCTTCGCAATGTGGCCCGAGAGGTACACGGTGTTGCCGCTTTGCGCGCTCATTACATAGGCAGCGGCGGGTGCGCCGGCGCTCGGCAGTTCGATGCCGAGTTCTTTGAGGCGGTCGTAGACGTTGAGGTCAGCCATGATCAGGAGTCCTTTTGCAGTAAAAGTGAGAGTGAAAACGGGTTCGGGGCAGCGTGCATCAGAGGCGCGCGCGGATCAGTTTCGCGAGCGTCGCCACGCCTTCCTCGATCTTCGCGGGCGGCACGGTCACGAACGAAAGGCGCAGCTTGTTGTGCTGCGGCTCGCTCGCGAAGAACGGCGCGCCCGGCACGAAGGCCACGTTCTGCGCGACCGCTGCTTCGAGCAGCTTCATGGTGTCGATGCCCTCGGGCAGCGAGACCCACACGAACATGCCGCCTTCGGGGCGGTTCCAGCTCACGCCCTCGGGCATGTTGCGCGCGAGCGCGTCGAGCATCGCCGCGCACTGGTCGCGGTAGAGCGCGCGCACCTTGGGGATATGCGTGTCGAGAAAGCCGTCCTTCACGACTTCGTGAACGATGCGCTGCGTGAAGCTCGGCGTGTGCAGGTCGGTGGCCTGCTTGGCCTGCACCAGTTTGAAGTGCAGCTCCTCGGGCGCGATGATGTAGCCCACGCGCAGGCCCGGCGCCAGCACTTTCGAGAACGAGCCCAGATGCACGATGTGCTCGGGCGCCATCGAGAGCAGCGTGGGCAGCGGCTGGCCCGCGTAGTCGAGTGCGCCGTAAGGATCGTCTTCGATGACCGGAAAGGGCGCACCCTGCGCGAAGCGGGCAAGCGCCTCGCGCCGTTCGAGCGGCAGGCGGCGGCCCGTCGGGTTCTGGAAGTTCGGGATCGCGTAGAGCAGGCGCGCGCCATCGGTGAGTTCCGGCGTGAGACCGTCGGGCACGAGGCCCTGCTCGTCGGTGGGGACCTGCACGTAGCGCGGCTCATAGAGCGAGAACGATTGCAGCGCGCCAAGATAGGTGGGCGTTTCGACCAGCACGGGGCTGCCCGGCGAGACCAGCACCTTGCCGAGCAGGTCGAGCGCCTGCTGCGAGCCCGTGGTGATGAGCACTTGCGACGCGCGGATCTTCGCGCCGCCCACGGAGTATCGCTCGGCGACCCATTCGCGCAGCGGCAGGTAGCCCTCGGTCGCGCTGTACTGGAGCGCGCCGGTGGGGTTGTCGCGCAGGATGCGGTCGGCGGCCACGCGCATTTCCTCGACCGGGAAGGACGCCGGTGCGGGCAGGCCGCCCGCGAATGAAATGACCTCGGGCCGTTCCGTTACCTTCAGGATTTCGCGAATCGCCGAGCTGGTCAGCTTGATCGCACGCTCGGACAGTTGCCACGCGGGGGCAGCCTTGAGATCGCTTTGGTCCATGAGGTCTCCTTGTTGAGGTCGGGAACGAGGGTTTGAACGGCCCCGATGGCGGCGGCGCGAGCGTGAGGCGCACGCGTCGCCGAACTTTCAATTATGGCGCGAAACCCGCTCGCGCGGGCGTATCGCACGACATGGCGCGACATCCGAACGACAGCCTTACCGGCCAGTATCCGAAGAAATGTACCGGTATGGTGTCAGACAGTAACGGTACAATCGCTCCGATAGTGTTCTGTACAGTTGGAGCCGCCATGTCGTCCGTCCCCCTCGACCAGATTCCGGCACCGCACGACGCTGCCACGACCACGCTCGTCGATCAGCTGGTCCAGTGGGGCCGTCGCCGTATCGAAGAGCGCGTGTTCCGCCCCGGCATGCGTATGCCGTCCATCCGCAAGCTCGCGCTAGACAAGGGCGTCTCACGCTTCACGGTGGTGGAGGCCTACGAGCGCCTCGTCGCGCAGGGCTACCTCGATTCGCGGCGCGGCTCGGGCTTCTACGTGCGCGAGCGGCTCGCGGCCGTGACGCCGCTGGAGCGCGGTCCCGCGGCGCCCGGCACCGGCGCTGACGCAGCGGCCGAGCCCGCGCCGCCGCCCACCCTCGACGTGGTCTGGCTGCTGCGCAACATGCTCCATTCGTCGACGCATCCGGAAAAGGGGCCGGGGCTCGGCTACCTGCCCGCGCGCTGGCTCGACGGCGAACTGCTGGCGGGGGCGATGCGCTCGCTGGGCCGCCAGAGCGGCTCGCAACTGCTCGGCTTCGGTTCGCCGCAAGGCTTCCTGCCGCTGCGTCAGCAGTTGCAGACGCGTCTTGCCGAGTTCGAGATCGGCGCGACGCCCGAGCAGTTCGTGATGGTCTCCGGCGTCACCCAGGCCATCGACCTGCTCGCGCGCCTGTACGTGCGGCCTGGCGACACCGTCGTGGTGGGCGACCCCGCGTGGTTCCAGATGTTCGGCCGCTTCGTCTCGCAGGGCGCGCGCCTCGTGGGCATGCCGTACACACCCGAGGGGCCGGACCTCGACGCGCTCGAAACGCTCGTGGCGACCTGGCGGCCGAAGCTGCTCGTCATCAACTCCGTGCTGCAGAATCCCACCGGCACGTCGCTGACGGCGGCGCAGGCGTTTCGCATCCTGCGTCTTGCGGAGCAGTACGACTTCCTCGTCGTCGAGGACGATATTTACGGCGATCTCTGCCCGGCGGGCTATCCAGCCACGCGTCTCGCGAGCCTCGACCAGCTGCGCCGGGTGATCTACCTCGGCAGTTTTTCGAAGACGCTCGCGCCCAACCTGCGCGTGGGCTTCATCGCGAGCGCGCTCGACGTGGCGCAGGCGGTCGCGGACCAGAAAATGCTGGTGGGCATGACGAGCCCCGAGCTCAACGAACGGGTGCTGTTTCGCGTGCTCACCGAAGGCCACTACCGGCGCCACGTGGAGCGCCTGCGCGCGCGGCTGGACGCCGTGCGCGACAAGGCCGCGCGCATGCTCGAGCGCGCGGGCTGCAAGCTCTTCGTCGCGCCGGGCGCGGGCATGTTCCTGTGGGCCGACACCGGTGTGGACGCCGACGCGCTCACGGCCGCCGGCCACGAGGCAGGCTTCCTGCTGACGCCGGGGAGCCTCTTCTCGCCGCACCAGTCGCCCACCACCTGGATGCGCTTTAACATCGCGAACTGCGGCGACCCGGCGCTGCCGACGTTTCTCTCCGGCTATCTGGACGGCGTGGCGCGGCGCGCCTGAAACTCACCTGAAATCTGCTTGAAAACCCTTGAAACCGGCGCGGCGCGTCCCCATATGCGCGCTCGACGCGCCGCGGGACTGCCCACGCGGCCGACCCCACTGATTGCAACGAACGAGGACCCCGACCATGGCACAAGAAACCATGAGCTTCCAGGCGGAAGTGAAACAGCTTCTGCACCTGATGATCCATTCGCTGTACAGCAACAAGGAAATTTTCCTGCGCGAGCTGGTTTCGAATGCATCGGACGCCGCCGACAAGCTGCGCTTCGAAGCGCTCGCCAACAGCGCGCTTTATGAAAGCGATCCGAACCTGCGCATTCGCGTAGGCTTTGACAAGGCCGCGCGCACCATCACCATCGACGACAACGGCATCGGCATGAGCCACGACGAAGCCGTGGCCAACCTCGGCACGATCGCGCGCTCGGGTACCAAGGAATTCTTCGGCAAGCTCTCGGGCGACCAGCAGAAGGACGCGGCCCTGATCGGCCAGTTCGGCGTGGGCTTTTATTCGGGCTTCATCGTCGCCGACAAGATCACGGTCGAAAGCCGCCGCGCGGGCTTGCCTGCAAGCGAAGGCGTGCGCTGGACGAGCGCGGGCGAGGGCGAATTCTCGGTCGAGACGATCGAGCGCGCGCAGCGCGGCACCACCATCACGCTGCATCTGCGCGAAGGCGAAGACGAACTGCTTTCGGCGTGGAAGCTCAAGTCGATCATCCAGAAGTACTCGGATCACGTCGGTCTGCCCATCGAGACGAAGAAGGAAGAATGGGACGCCGAAAAGAGCGAGATGGTCACGAAGGACGAATACGAGACCATCAACCAGGCGAGCGCGCTGTGGACGCGCGCGAAGAACGACATCAGCGACGAGCAGTATCAGCAGTTCTATCAGCATCTCGCGCACGATCACCAGAACCCGCTCGCGTGGACGCATAACCGCGTCGAGGGCCGCAGCGAATACACGCAGCTGCTCTACGTGCCGTCGCATGCGCCGTTCGACATGTGGAACCGCGATCACAAGAGCGGCCTGAAGCTCTATGTGAAGCGCGTCTTCATCATGGACGACGCCGAGCAACTACTGCCGAACTACCTGCGCTTCGTGAAGGGCGTGGTCGATTCGAGCGATCTGCCGCTCAACGTCTCGCGCGAAATCCTGCAGGAAAGCCGCGACGTGAAGGCGATTCGCGACGGTGTGACCAAGCGCGTGCTGTCGATGCTCGAAGAGATGGCCTCGGCGCAAACCGACGCCGAAGCGAAGGAAGAAGACAAGGCTAAGTACGCGACGTTCTGGACCGAGTTCGGCCAGGTGCTCAAGGAAGGCGTGGGCGAAGACCAGGCGAACGGCGAACGCATCGCGAAGCTGTTGCGCTTTGCATCGACGCACAACGACACCGACGAGCAGACCGTCTCGCTTGCCGACTACGTCGCGCGCATGAAGCCCGAGCAGACGAAGATCTACTACGTGACCGCCGACACCTGGCAGGCCGCGAAGAATAGCCCGCACCTCGAAGTGTTCCGCAAGAAGGGCGTGGAAGTGCTGCTGCTCACCGACCGCGTGGACGAATGGATGCTGTCGTTCCTGAACGACTTCGACGGCAAGCCGCTCGCGAGCGTGGCGCGCGGCGACCTCGATCTGGGCGCGCTCAACGACGAGGAAAAGCAGCAGCAGGAGAAGGTGGGCGAAGAACTCAAGCCGCTCGTGGAGCAAATGAAGGAAGCGCTCAAGGGCAAGGCCAAGGACGTGCGCCTCACGTTCCGCCTGACCGATTCGCCGAGCTGCCTCGTGGCCGACGAAGGCGACATGAGCGGCTACCTGCAGCGCATGCTCAAGGCCGCGGGCCAGCAGGCGCCGCAGATGCAGCCGATCCTCGAAGTCAATCCCGAGCATCCGCTCGTGAAGGCGCTGCGCACGGATAGCGCGGACTTCGGCGACTGGTGCCATCTGCTGTTCGATCAGGCGATGCTGGCCGAAGGCGGTGCGCTGGAGGACCCGGCGAGCTTTGTGAAGCGGACCAACGCGTTGTTGCTGGCGCGGGCGGGTTAATTTAGAAAGCACACGCCTCGCTTGCCGGAGGCGTTTGTTGAATTGCCGATCCCCTCGCGGCCGTGTGCTGCAAGGGGATTTTCTTTGAGGCGGCGTTTCTTGCAGCTTTGTTTCGCCGTTTGCCCCGCAGCGAATTGAAATGCGCGCGGCCTATAATGCGCGCCATGCTTATCCGATTCGATGCCGCCGACGCGCACTGGCGCGTCGCGCCCCTCGCGGCCTTCAGCGCCGACCAAAAAGACTGGCTCACGCGCGGCGGTTCACTGACCGCGCATCTGCGCGCGCTCGGGCACGTTGCCGTGCGCGTGACGCGTGAGGCCGTCGACATGCCCTGGCCTGACGAATACGCCGCGCTCGGCCTCGCGCCGCGTGCACGCGCCTGGGTGCGCGAGATCGTGCTCGAAGTCGACGGCGTGCCGTTCGTGGCCGCGCATAGCGTGACGCCGATTGCAGCGAGCCACGGTATCTGGCAGGCCATGCGCCGCCTGCGCACGCGCCCGCTTGCGGAGTTGCTTTACACCGATAGCGGCGTGGCGCGCTCGGCGCTCGTGAGCCGGCGCGTGAGCGCGCGGCATCCGCTGCATGCGCTGGCCGCGCGCGAAACGCAGGGGCATGTGCCGCATGTTTTTGTCGCGCGCCGGTCTGTGTTCGAGCGCTACGGCGCTCCGCTCCTCGTGACCGAATGCATGCTGCCTGCGTTGTGGGCGCGGCTTGCGTGTCTGGCAGGCGATGCGCAACCGGCGGTGCCCGCACATGTTGCTCACTCGGCACGCGAGCGCGGGCCGCTCGGCCATACGGCCTCGCGGGCCGCGCATTCGCCGCTTCCCCCAACCAGTTCTCGCCGATGACCTTCAAGCGCTGCTTCGCTCCGGTCGTCGATGCGCATACGCGCGTGCTGATCCTCGGCAGCCTGCCGGGCGAGGTGTCGCTGGCGCATCAGCAGTATTACGCGCACAAGCAGAACCGGTTTTGGCATCTGGTCGGCGAGGTGATCGGCGCGGACCTTCCCGCGATGGCCTACGATGCGCGGCTGCAAACGCTGCTTGAACATCGCATCGGTTTGTGGGACGTCGTCGCTGAAGCGCAGCGCATTGGCAGCCTCGATAGCCGTATCCGCAATCATGCGAGCAACGATCTCATCGCGCTTATCGGTACATTACCGAATCTGAATACGATCGCCTTTAACGGCGGGACTGCGGAAAGAATCGGACTGAAAGCACTGAGCGAGTGCGGCGAGCAATATCGACTCCTCCGTTTGCCATCGAGCAGTCCGGCGCATGCATCAGTTTCATATGCTCAAAAGTTGGAGGCATGGCGGCAGATTTTCGATTGATGTTCTCAGACGTCACTGCTTCAGGCTTGGTCGATCGTCGCTCTAGTAGTGATCGAGCCAGATTTTTTTGGCTCGATTATCGACTGCGTAGCGAAGCTGGCGGTGGGACGCGCTACGCGACGCTGTAACGGGAAGCAACAGCGTATGGGTGCGCGGCCATGTCACCACGCGCCGCCGCCGAAAACCAGCCCGATGCGCCGCGAATGCTATGCTCTCGGTCGCCCGCGCAGTTGCGGCCGGCGTTGCGTCCAAAGTTGCGTTTGAATTCGCACCAAATCTCGCACCAAAGCTCGCACCAAAGCTCGCACCAAAAAACGCCATGGATTTCACATCCGCACCTGCACCTCATAAGCAAGAAAGCAAAACATCTCCACATGACGAACCTCATCAAGCGCGCTTCGGCCGAAGCGCGCGCATTCAGCAAGACCGGCGGCAAGACCCGCAGCAAGACCGCCTCGAAGCATGCTGACGCCGATCTCGACAACGCGCCGGTCATCGAAGCGCCGCGCAAGCCGCGCTTTGCGCCCGTGACGTTCTCGGAAGAGGGCGGCGTGCGTTATCTGCATTTCGGCACCGAGTGGGTCCAGGGCGCAATGCGTCTGTCCAAGCCGCAGCACATCGAACTCGAATACGCGCAGCAGATGATGTCCTGGCTGCTGTTCCTCGCTACGCCGGCGCGCATCGTGCAACTGGGTCTTGGCGCTGCTGCGCTGACCAAGTTCGCGCATCGCTACCTGCGCCCCGCGAAGGTCGAGGCGATCGAGCTGAACCCGGCCGTCGTGGTGGCCGCGCGCACGATGTTCGAGCTGCCGCACGACGACGCGCGCCTCACGGTGCGCGAGCTCGATGCGTGGGACTTCGTGCATGACCGCGCGAACCACGGCACGATCGGCGCGCTGCAGATCGATGTTTATGACGCGACCGCGCGCGGTCCGGTGCTCGACAGCGTGGCGTTCTACCGTGCGGCACGCGCGTGCCTCACCGAGGCCGGTATTGCGACCATCAACCTGTTCGGCGACCACCCGAGCTATGTGCGCAACATGAAGCGCCTGAAGGAAGCGTTCGACGGCCGCGTGATCGCGCTGCCCGAGGTGCACGAGGGCAACCGCATTGCGCTGGCGTTCTCGGGTCCGGCGCTCGAAGTGAGCTGGGCGGCGCTCGAGAAGCGCGCGCGCCTGCTCGAAAGCAAGCTCGGTCTGCCGGCGCACCAGTGGGTGAAGGCGCTGCGCGAATCCAACGCCGAAAACAGCAAGAGCAGCAAGAGCAACAAGCACGACGACACGTTTGCCATTTGACGCCAGTTCCGCGAGAGGAATCGCGGCGCGCAACGAAAAGCCGGTCCCATGACGAATGAGGGCCGGCTTTTTGTATTTCGGATCGCTATGCTTACTAAATGCTGACGATTCAGGGTCAAACGCACCGCCAGTCGCATCTTGACAACATGATCTAAATTGGGGTCCGCCCTTCTTGACCCGTTGCTGCCGCATCGCTACTCTTTTCTGCGCTTTCGGGGACCTTGCGAGGCACGATCTCGCGGGCCAGGGACCGCTCCATATCGGGCGGTGGACCGCTTCGAAACCCCCATAACTACATAAGTAACGAGGAGACGTCATGGCTCACGACGCCGACGCCGCGAAAGCCAGCAAGCACTGGCTATGGCTGTTGATCTTGCCCTGGATCGCCATGATCTGGGTGCCGTCGTACAACAAGGTCGAGCCCACGCTGTGGGACTTCCCATTTTTCTACTGGTATCAGCTGCTCTGGGTGCTGATCAGCGCAGTCATCACCGTGGTTGTCTATATCAAGACCAAGGATCGCTCGAAGAACGGCGGCAAGGCAGGGGGTGCGCGATGAACGGTACGGCAACCTTCGTCTTTGTCCTGTTGTTCATCGGCGTCACGATCGTCGGCTTCCTGGCCGCGCACTGGCGCAAGGGCGATCTCGCCCATATCGACGAGTGGGGGCTCGGCGGCCGGCGCTTCGGCACGATCGTCACGTGGTTCCTGCTCGGCGGCGATCTCTATACCGCGTACACCTTCGTGGCGGTGCCAGCGCTCGTGTTCGGTGCGGGGGCAACGGGTTTCTTCGCGTTGCCCTATACGATCCTGATCTACCCGTTTGCGTTCGTGGTGTTTCCCAAACTTTGGGCCATCGCCAAGCGCCACAGCTATGTCACGTCGGCCGACTTCGTGAGCGCGCGCTACGGCAGCCGCATGCTCGCGCTCGCCGTCGCGGTCACCGGCATCGTCGCGACCATGCCTTACATCGCGCTGCAGCTAGTGGGCATCGAAGTGGTGATCGGCGGGCTCGGCTTCGACACCACGGGCTTTGTTGGCGACCTGCCGCTCATCATCGCGTTCGCGATTCTGGCGGCCTACACCTACACGTCGGGTCTGCGCGCGCCGGCCATGATCGCGGTGGTGAAGGACGTGCTCATCTACATCACGATCATCGCGGCCATCATCGTGATTCCCGCGCAACTGGGCGGCTTCGGCCATATCTTCGGCGCGGTGCCGCCGGCCAAGCTGCTGCTCAAGGCACCGGATGCGGCGAGCCTGAATGGCTATAGCGCCTATGCGACGCTGGCGGTGGGCTCGGCGCTCGCGCTGTTCCTGTATCCGCACTCGGTCACGGCGATTCTCTCGTCGTCGTCGGGCAACAGCATCCGCCGCAACATGGCGATGCTGCCCGCGTACTCGCTCGTGCTCGGCCTGCTCGCGCTGCTCGGCTACATGGCGCTCGCTTCGGGCGTGAAGGACATGCCGCAATACGCGCCGTACTTCAAGGCCTTCGGCCCGAACTTCGCGGTGCCGGCGCTGTTCCTGCAGTACTTCCCGTCGTGGTTCGTGGGCGTGGCGTTCGCGGCTATCGGCATCGGCGCGCTGGTGCCGGCGGCGATCATGTCGATCGCGGCCGCCAACCTCTACACGCGCAACATCCACAAGGAGTTCATCAACCGCAACATGAATCACGAGCAGGAGACCAATGTGGCCAAGCTGGTTTCGCTGATCGTGAAGGTGGGGGCGGTGGCGTTCATCCTGGGGCTGCCGCTCACGTATGCGATCCAGCTGCAACTGCTCGGCGGCATCTGGATCATCCAGACGCTGCCCGCGATCGTGCTCGGCCTGTACACGCGCATGCTCGACTGGCGCGGCCTGCTGATCGGCTGGGCGGCGGGCATCGCCACCGGCACGTGGATGGCGATTTCGCTGCACCTCAAGGGCTCGATCTTCGTCGTGCACCTGTTCGGCATGGACGTGCCGGGCTACGCGGCGGTGTGGTCGCTGATCGTGAACCTCGTGGTTGCCGTGGCGGTATCGCTGCTCGTGCATCTGTTCGGCATGCAGAAGGGCGTGGATCGCACGCGGCCCGAGGACTATCTCGACGTGCAGGAAGGCTGATCCGGCGCGTCTTCCGCGCGCAATCTGCGTTGTGCCTGCAATGCCCGCAACTTCACGGTTGCGGGCATTTGTTTTTCTGGTGCAGGATGCCTGCAGGGGGTTTTTTGCCGGGAGGCGTCCTTGCGCGCTTTCCGCTAACTCGCATCACGTCCAGCAGGCTTTTAGCGCACCATGACTTCGTCCGATCACGACCACGATACCGAACCCGCAGTCGCTTCCGGCGACGCAGCGCGCCAGAGCGCCAACGCTGCCTTGCAGCGCAAGCCGCCGCGCCGGCGCTCGCGATTGCGTGCGCGCGTGGAGAACTTTTGGCGCGCGCTCACGTCGCCGTTCTATCGCTATCGCAACGCCGGGATCATCCACGGCGTGCGCGTCGGGCTCGCGATGCTCGTGTCGATTCTCGCCACCACGGGCATCAATATTCCGCACGGCATCTGGGCATCGGTCACGCTGCTCGTGGTGATCGGCGGGCTCCAGCACCACGGCAACATTCGCAAGAAGGCCGCCGAGCGGGCGCTCGGCACGGTGCTTGGCGCGCTCATCGGCCTCACGCTCATCATCGTGCAGGCGGTGACGGGCTTCACGTGGCTCACGTATTCGCTCATGGCAATCGTCGCGGCCGTGTGCAGCTACTATGCGATCGGCAAGGATGGCTACGTGCCGCTTCTTACGGCCATCACGATGTGCATCGTCGCGGGTCACGGCGACAACCTCATCGATACGGGCCTGTGGCGCACGCTCAACGTGATGATCGGCATCGTGATCGCGCTGGCGTTTTCGTTCGCGCTGCCGCTGCACGCCACCTATTCGTGGCGTTACCGGCTCGCCGACAATCTGCGCGAGATGGCGCGCGTTCATGCGAAGGTGGTGAGCGGCGCGCAGGTGGATGCCGATGCACAGGTCGAAGCTTTCCGGCGCCTGAACGCGCGGCTCGTGCAATTGCGCGGGCTGATGCCTTCGGTCGCGCAGGAAATCGATGTGCCGCTCGCACGGCTCGAACAGGTGCAGCGCCTGCATCGCGCGCTGCTGAGTTCACTGGAGATGATGTCGACGGGTCTCGGTCATTACGAGCAGCAACTCGTGCGGATAGCCTTCGCGGGGTACGGCGACTACGTGCGCATGGCGCTGCTGACGGCGGCCCGGGCACTGCGTTTTGGCGGGACGCGGCATCATCCGGAGGCGGCGGCGCGGGCGTTGCGCGCAAGCCCGCTCGACGCGGCCGCGAGGGCGATGCCGACGCCGCCGGACGCCGCGCCGCAGATGCAGGGGCCTTACTGGCTAGAACAGCGTTTCGAGGAGCAGGTGGGGCAACTGCGTGCCTTGCTCCTCGAAATCGAGCCGCGGTGGAACATCGAACGCGCTCATTGGCGCCGCATGGTGTGACGCTCGCATTCGCGAACGTTCTGGGGGCGCTCCGTTTGAACCCGGTTTGAACTCAGTTTGAACTCAGTTTGAACTCAGGCGGCGGGATTTTCGGCCGGCGGCGCGCTGACCATCCACGGCACGCCGAATTTGTCGGTGAGCATGCCGAAGCCGGGCGACCAGAAGGTTTTCTGGAACGGCATCGTTACCTGGGCGCCGTTGGCGAGCGCGTCGAAGTAGCGCTGCGCGGTGGCGGCGTCGGAGCCCGTGAGCGAGACGCTGAAACCGGCGAACTTGTCGTTCTGCGTCATGCAGCCGCCGTCCGACATCATGATCTGCGCGTCGCCGATCTGAAGCGTCGCGTGCATGATTTTCTCGGCGAACTCGGGCGGCATCGGGCGCTCGGGGTCGGGCGGAGCGTCCTTGAAGCGCATCTTGAACAGCTCCTGCGCGCCGAGCGCTTCGCGGTAGAACGCAATCGCCTGCTCGCAGGTGCCGTTGTAAAACAGGTAGGGCTGGATTTGCATCGTCAATTTCCTGGCGGATTAGTCCGATGGCCGGCCCCGTGGAGAAGCGTCGCGCAACCAGGGTGACGGGCGCGGCAGGCAGGGGCCGGGATGGCGCGGCATGTTGCGCCGCTGCCCTGATTCTAGGCGCTCCAGATGACCGCATGCGCATTTCGGGAGCAAGTGTCGTCAGGGTTTGCGAGAGCGCATACGGGAATGAAGGTTGCGCCGCGCGCCATGCAAAAAGGGCCGCACATGCAACATGTGCGGCCCTGATGGAAGCTGCGGTGTTTCGCGTGCTTTTGCGTATTTAACGCGCGCGCAGTTCCTCGATCATCTTTTCGAGCTTGATCGCGTCGGCGGCGAAGGCGCGGATGCCTTCCGCGAGCTTTTCCGTCGCCATGGCGTCTTCGTTCAACTGGAAGCGGAACGACGGCTCATCCACGGCCACGCGCGCGATCTGCGCGTCCTTGAACGCTTCGGGCGAGAGCTTGCGCTCGACCTTTTCCGTGCTGTCGTGCAGCTTCTGCAGCAGGTCCGGGCTGATCGTGAGCAGGTCGCAGCCGGCCAGTTCGACGATCTGGCTCGTGTTGCGGAAGCTCGCGCCCATCACCTCGGTCTGGTAGCCGAACTTCTTATAGTACGCGTAGATCTTGCGCACCGACTGCACGCCCGGGTCATTCGGGCCGCCGTCCTTCGCGTCGTCCCAGTCGGCGCCCTTGGCCTTCTTGAACCAGTCGTAGATGCGGCCGACGAACGGCGAGATGAGTTGCGCGCCCGCCTCGGCGCACGCCGCGGCCTGCGCGAGCGAGAACAGCAGCGTCATGTTGCAGCGGATGCCGTCCTTTTGCAGCACCTCGGCCGCGCGGATGCCTTCCCACGTGGATGCCAGCTTGATCAGCACGCGCTCGCGCGGGATGCCGGCCTGCTTGTACAGGTCGATGATGTGGTGCGCTTTTTCGATCGACTTCTTCGTGTCGAACGAGAGGCGCGCGTCCACTTCGGTCGAGACGCGGCCCGGGATGATCTTGAGAATTTCGGTGCCGAAGGCAACCAGCAGGTGGTCGATGATCGACTCGACCGATTCGCTCGCGTGATCGCGCACGGTTTTTTCGAGCAGCGGCCGGTACTCGGCCTTCTGCACGGCCTTGAGGATCAGCGACGGGTTGGTGGTCGCGTCCTCGGGCTTGTACTGGATGAACTGCTGGAAGTCGCCCGTATCGGCGACGACGGTGGTGTGCTGCTTGAGCTGATCGAGTGCGTTAGTCATGTCAGGCCTTGTGGGCGCGGGTGCGCCGGCATCGGTGGGAGTTGAACGGCTTCGCGCGGCCGGGCGGCTTGCGCCCGGCGCGAAGGGCTGCACACGATGCCGTGCCAGCAGGCACGGCTTACTTCATCATTTTATGGCGGATCGGGTGGCGATGCGATTACGCGAGCCTCAGGCACCGTCAAGCACCTTCAGGCCCCTTCAGGTCCGGCGCGCGTTCAGGATCACCTGCGTGATCACGCCCGCCACGAGCCCCCAGAACGCCGCGCCGATCGTCAGCAGCGTGAGTCCCGAAGCCGTCACCATGAAGGTCACGAGCGCCGCTTCGCGCTCGTGCGGGTTTTGCATCGCGTTGGTGAGGCCGCTCATGATCGAGCCGAACAGCGCGAGCGCGGCGATGGAAACCACGAGCGCGGGCGGAAACGCCGCGAACAGCGCCGCGATAGTCGCGCCAAAAACACCCGCGATCAGATAGAAGAGGCCGCACCAGACGGCCGCCATATAGCGCTTGGTGCGGTCTTCGTGGGCGTGCGGGCCGGTGCAGATCGCCGCGGTGATGGCCGCGAGATTGATGCCGTGCGAGCCGAACGGCGCGAGCACGAGCGAGGCGATGCCGGTCGTGGCGATGAGCGGCGAGGATGGCGTGTTGTAGCCGTCGGCGCGCAGCACGGCGATGCCGGGCACGTTCTGCGAGGCCATCGCCACGACGAAAAGCGGAATGCCGATGCTCACGATCGCCGACGCCGAGAACGCGGGCATGGTGAACACGGGCTTTGCGAGCGCCACGTGGAAGTGGCTGAAATCGAGCAAGCCGAGCACGGCGGCGGCTGCGACGCCCACCACGAGCGTGCCCACGATCGCATAGCGCGGCACCGCGCGCTTGAGCAGCAGGTACGCGAAGAACATCGTGAGCACGAGCGGCGTTTGCACCTGCGCGGCGTGGAAGATCTCGATGCCGATCTCGAACAGGATGCCCGCGAGCAGCGCCGCCGCGATGCCGGCGGGTACGCGCTTCATGAGCGCGTCGAACCAGCCGGTCACGCCCACGGCCGTGAGCAGCAGCGCGCACACGATATACGCGCCGATCGCCTCGGCATACGGCACGTGCGGCAGCGAGCTGATCAGCAGCGCCGCGCCCGGCGTCGACCACGCGATCACGGTGGGTGCGCGGTACCAGAGCGACAGCGCGATGGTGGTCACGCCCATGCCGATCGAGAGCGACCAGATCCACGAGGAAATCTGCTCCGGCGAGAGATGCGCGGCCTGGCCGGCCTGGAACATCAGCACGAGCGAACTCGTGTAGCCGGTCATCATCGCGACAAAGCCGGCAACGATCGTGGCAACCGAGGTGTCTGCGAAGGGGCGCAGCGGTCCCGGCCGGAATGTCGATGGCAGGTCCGGGGACGAAGGCGCGGTCATGCTGGAAATCTCCTGGGTTTATGGTTGTGTGCGCAACGGTATGGCCGCGAGCCGGGCTCGCAACGGTCATGCGCGCCGCTATTTGCTCAGCACGCGCATGGCTGTCTCCAGCCCGGCGACGGTGAGCGGATACATGCGATGCCCGAGTATCTCGCGGATGATCGACACCGACTGGCGATACTCCCATAGCCGCACGGGCTCGGGGTTGAGCCACGCGAAATGCGGGAACTGGTCGGCGAGACGGCGCAGCCACACGGCGCCGGCCTCGGGGTTGTTGTACTCGACCGAGCCGCCTGGCTGCAGCACTTCATAGGGGCTCATGGTGGCGTCGCCGACGAAGATCAGCTTGTAGTCGGGCGTGAACTTGTGCAGCAGGTCCCAGGTGGGCGTGCGCTCGGCGTGCCGGCGGCGGTTGTTTTTCCACAGGTAGTCGTAGACGCAATTGTGGAAGTAGTAGAACTCGAGGTGCTTGAACTCGGCCTTCGCCGCGGAGAAAAGCTCTTCGGTGCGCTTGATGTGATCGTCCATCGAGCCGCCCACGTCGAGCAGCATCAGCACCTTCACGTTGTTGTGGCGCTCCGGGACCATCTTGAGGTCGAGCCAGCCAGCGTTTGCCGCCGTGCTGCGGATCGTGCCCGCGAGATCGAGTTCTTCGGCGGCGCCCTCGCGCGCGAAGCGGCGCAGGCGCCGCAGCGCGACCTTGATGTTGCGCGTGCCGATCTCGACCTGGTCGTCGTAGTCGCGGTAGGCGCGCGCGTCCCACACCTTCACGGCGCTGCGCTGGCCGCCTTCGCCGCCAATGCGGATGCCTTCGGGGTTATAGCCGCCGTTGCCGAACGGCGAGGTGCCGCCCGTGCCGATCCACTTGCTGCCGCCTTCGTGGCGCTCCTTTTGCTCCTCGAAGAGCTCCTTGAGACGCTCCATGAGCTTGTCGAGCCCGCCCATCGCTTCGATCTGCGCACGCTGCTCGGGCGTGAAGTCGCGTTCGAGCCGCTTCTTGAGCCAGTCTTCGGGAATCTCGAAGGCGAGCTCCGATTTTTTCTCGATGCCGCGAAAGTACGCGCCGAAGGCCTGATCGAAGCGGTCGAAGTACTGCTCGTCCTTCACGAGCGTCATGCGCGCGAGGTAATAGAAGTCGTCGAGCGAAGGCGCGATCACGCGCTCCTTGAGCGCCTCGACGAGCGTGAGGTACTCCTTCACGGAGACCGGCAGCTTCGCGTCTCGCAGCGTATAAAAGAAGTCGATCAGCATGCGGGTTCTCCGGCCTTGCGAGCGTGCCGCGGTTTTGGCGGCGCTTTCTAGCGGGGGCTTTTAGCGGTTATGACGGTTCATGTAGATGAGCCGCTCGAAGAGACTCATGTCCTGCTCGTTCTTGAGCAGCGCGCCGGCGAGCGGAGGCATCGACTTCGAGCCGTCCACCGCGCGCAGCGCGTCGGGCGGAATGTCCTCGGCGAGCAGCAGCTTGAGCCAGTCGAGCAGTTCGGAAGTGGACGGCTTCTTCTTCAGGCCCGCGACGTTGCGCAGCTCGAAGAAGCTTTCCATGGCCGCGCTGAGCAGGTCGCTGCGAATGCCCGGGTAGTGCACCTCGACGATGCGCTGCATCGTGGCCGGATCGGGGAAGCTGATGTAGTGGAAGAAGCAGCGGCGCAGGAACGCGTCGGGCAGTTCTTTCTCGTTGTTCGACGTGATGATGACGAGCGGGCGCTGCTTCGCCTTCACGAGCTCGCGCGTTTCGTACACGTAGAATTCCATGCGGTCGAGTTCGCGCAGCAGGTCGTTGGGAAACTCGATGTCGGCCTTGTCGATCTCGTCGATCAGCAGCACGCTTTGCTGCTCCGACTCGAACGCCTGCCATAGCACGCCCTTCACGATGTAGTTGCGGATGTCCTTCACGCGCTCCTCGCCGAGCTGCGAATCGCGCAGGCGCGAGACCGCGTCGTATTCGTAGAGGCCCTGTTGCGCCTTCGTGGTGGACTTGATGTGCCACTGCATGAGCGGCATGTCGAGCGCGGCGGCCACCTCCTCGGCGAGCATGGTCTTGCCCGTGCCGGGCTCGCCCTTGATGAGCAGCGGCCGTTTGAGGGCGATCGCGGCATTGACCGCGAGCTTGAGATCGTCGGTGGCGACGTACTGCGAAGAGCCTTCGAAACGCGTGGCGCGCATGATGAACCGCTCGCTAAAAAAATCTCAGTATAAGTCAGAAGGGGTGTTGGGCCGGGAGGGGCTCGCGTATCGTTGGGTCCGCCCGCGATGTGGGCCTTGGTACTACGGTTATGCCACTCGTTTGCGGCTCGCAAGCAGGGCGCGAGACGCATCAGGGATGACCCGCACGCCACGCGCCAGGCCGCTCGCGAATTTTCCCATTCGCGCCCGAGCCCCGTCCGGCGGGCGTCAGCGGGCCTTGCCCGGGCAGCAGCCCGGTGGACGTGCGGCGGGCCGTCGCGGTATACTCGGACCGATTTTTTTCGGCCTGCACGGCGACCCAAAAGTAAAACAGCAGTCATGCGTCGCAGGCCGAGGCCTGCGGTTCGGGCGTTCGAATCCCCTCAAGCCAGGTTGGATGCTATGAAAAAAATTGTCAGCAAGCACGTCATGTTTGGCGCATTGACAGTGCTGGCGGGCTTCGCGGCCTCGGCCCACGCGGATGTCGTGGGCAACGCGAAGGCAGGGCAGGGTAAGGTTGCGATGTGTATCGGCTGCCATGGTATTCCCGACTACCGCACCGCTTATCCCGAGGTCTATCACGTGCCGATTCTGGGCGGCCAGAACGCGCAGTATATCGCTAGCGCGCTGCACGGCTACAAGAAGGGTGATCGCCACTTCGGGACGATGCACGCGATCGCGGCGTCGCTGTCCGAGCAGGACATCGCCGATATCGCGGCTTATTACTCGTCGCAGACGGCCGCCACGAAAAACAACCCCGAGAAGTAACCGGCACGGGCGCTTTAGCGCAATGGGACCGGAGTAAGGCGCTGAAGCGCCGACTCGGGTCGACACAGGAGAATCCATGAACAAGCCCTATACGGCTGTGCGCGCGTCGCTTCTGAAGGCCGCCTCGGCGGTATCCGCCGCCGCAGCCCTCACGCTCGCGTTCGGCGTGCAATCGGCGCATGCCGCCGATGCCTCCAACGGCAAGGTGCTCGCCGACAGCCATAACTGCGCGGCCTGCCACGGCGTGAACCTGAACAAGCCTGTGAGCCCCGATTACCCGAAGCTCGCGGGCCAGCATGCCGACTACATCTTCTGGGCGCTGCGCCAGTATCAGATGGGCACCGGCAACGTGAATTTCGGCCGCAGCAATCCGATCATGCAGGCGCAGGTGCAGAGCCTCTCCGAGCGTGACCTCAAGGATCTGGCCGCCTACGTCGAATCGCTCAAGGGCGATCTGGTCGAGAAGAAGTAAGCGCGATCGCGCAGGCGCCATGCGGCATGCATGGCGTTTGTGCGCGATACGTGCGCGATGCGAATGCAAAACACCCCGTGTGAGACGCGCTCAGGCGTTTTCTCACACGGGGTGTTTTGCATGGGCGTTGCCGCTTTCGAGCGGCGGCCCGGGTTCAGTCGCGCGAGGCGCGCCGCTCGATGCGCGCGAGGTAAGCGTCGGTGTCGGGCGGCGTGTTGGTGCGCTGCGCTTCCCAGATCGTCTCGCCGAGACATTCCATGATGGCGTGCTGCGCGTCGTGGGTGGAGCCCATGCGCGCCGCAAGCCGGTCGTGCGCCGCGCGGATGCCTGGCGGCTGGTCGATCGAAAGCTGCTCGCTGATGGCGAGATGCATCGACAGATGCAAAAAGGGATTGCTTTGCCCGCGCTCGGGCGAATAGTCCTGCGCGGAGGCGGCCTCGGCATCGGCGAGCTGCGCGTGGTACTCGGGATGCTCGACGATCCAGTCGGCGGCCATCGCCTCGAGCGGCGTTAGGATCTCGCCCGCGCGCTGCTTGCGCCAGGTCTCGGTGAAAAAATGGCGGACTTCGTCGCGGCTAGGATTGAACATCGGGTACTGAATCGTGCAGTGTTGAGGGCGGTGTGCTCAGAGCCAGACTCCACGTGACGCGGGGCCCAAAACTCGATTTTACGCCGGCGGGTTCGTCAGAGTTCGGGCGGCGGTGTCTTCGGCTTGAATTCGCACAGCGGCTCGATCACGCAATGCCAGCACTCCGGGCGGCGCGCCTTGCATACGTAACGGCCGTGCAGGATCAGCCAGTGGTGGGCGTCCTGGCGGAACTCGGCTGGCGTGAACTTCTCCAGCGCGGTTTCCACGGCCTTCACGTCCTTGCCGGGCGCGAGGCCCGTGCGGTTGGCGACGCGGAAGATGTGTGTGTCCACGGCGATGGTCGGATGGCCGAACGCCGTGTTGAGCACTACGTTCGCGGTCTTGCGACCGACGCCCGGCAGCGCTTCGAGCGCTTCGCGCGTTTGCGGAACCTCGCCGCCGTGCTGCTCGATCAGGATCTTGCAGGTGGCGATGACGTTCTTCGCCTTGGTGCGGTAGAGGCCGATCGTCTTGATGTAATCGGCGACGCCTTCCTCGCCCAGCGCGAGCACCGCCTGCGGCGTGTTGGCCACCGGAAACATCCTGCGCATGGCCTTGTTCACCGATACGTCGGTGGCCTGGGCCGAGAGCATCACGGCGATCAGGAGTTCGAAGGGCGTCGTGAACTCCAGCTCGGTCGTCGGGTTCGGGTTGAGGCTCTGGAGCGTTTCGTAGATGGCGCGGCGCTTGGTGGCGTTCATGCGGGCTTGTCGTTCTGATCGGCGTTCGGCGCAGGCTGGTCGGGCGTGGCTGCGCCCCCGGTCTTGTTGTCGGCCGTGCCCGTGTCGGCGGCAATGCCGAGGCGCCGGCGGCGGGCCTCGGCGGCGTCGATTTGCGCCTGCACGTCGGCGCTCACGTGCTCGGTGTTGCGTGGGCCGGCGCCGCGTTCGGCGAGTTCCTGCTTCTTGCGCCGCGCGCGTTCGAGCGCTGCCTGAATGATGGCTTTTTTCCTGGCTTCGGCGTCGTCGGTAGCTGCGGGCGAGGCTGCAGCCGGCGAGGCCGACGTGGCCGATGCATCGGAAGCCTCAGAAGCGGCACCGGCGGGCGTCGCCGCGGCGCGCCGCGCGGCCGCGCGCGCTTCCGCGGCATGGCGCTCGGCGGCGAGCCGGGCCTGGCGGCGGTCGTGGCGCACGCGGGCTTCGTCGGCCTGTTGCTGGGTCCACGCGTCCCAGCCCGTTGCCTCGCCGGTTACCGGAATCATCGCGATGCAGTCCACGGGGCAGGGCGCGACGCACAGGTCGCAACCCGTGCACAGATCCTTGACGATGGTGTGCATCTGCTTGGGCGCGCCGACGATCGCATCGACCGGACATGCCTGCATGCACAGCGTGCAGCCGATGCACACTTGTTCGTCGATGAAGGCCACGGGGCGAGGCCGCTCGACGCCGTTTACGGGGTTGATCGGAATAACAGGCTTGCCAAGCAGCTTGGCGAGGCGCGCGACGCCCTCGGCGCCGCCCGGCGGGCACTGGTTGTAGCTCGCGGCGCCGGCGGCGACGGCTTCGGCATAGGGCCGGCAGCCGTCGTAGCCGCACTTGGTGCATTGCGTCTGGGGCAGCAGATCTTCGATGCGATCTGCGAGTGTCTTGGAATCGTTCACGGTTGCGATTGCTGGGCGGGCGGCGGCGTGGCTGCGCGAGCGCACGCTCGGGGTTCGCACGCCCAGGGGCTGCACGCCCCGCGCCAAAGCCCGCATTATCGCCGATTTCCCGCATTGCCATCGGCGGGCCATGTGCCATAATCAAAGTGCTTAATTCGAATGTCCTCGCAGCGCTTGCACCATTGGCGCACGGCATCGGATCGAGTCCGCAGGACGGCGTCACATATGCAGCGTCGGGCGAGGGGTCAAGACGACTGCAAACAAAGATAAATCGAGAAGCGAAGGGTGTAGGTTCATTAACCCGGCGCGCTCCATGCACGCTGCCGCACGATGGGTTTGGAGAGGCCCGGCAGCGCAACGTGGAAAGCCGCGCCTATCGAGCGATCCTGCCACCATGAATCAGACGAAAATCAAAAGAGATCCTGAAGGCACGCGCCGCCGCATCCTGCTTGCCGCAGCGGAAGAGTTCGCGAATGGCGGCCTGTTCGGCGCCCGTGTCGACCAGATCGCGCGCCGCGCGGAAACCAACGAGCGCATGCTGTACTACTACTTCGGCAGCAAGGAGCAGTTGTTCACTGCGGTGCTGGAGCATGCATTCGGCGCGCTGAACGAGGCGGAACGCGCGCTCGATCTGGCCGGACTCGCACCTGTCGAGGCAATCACGCGGCTCGCGCATTTCGTGTGGGATTACTATCGCGACCATCCCGACCTTCTGCGGCTCGTGAATAACGAGAACCTGCACGAGGCGCGCTACATGCAGAAGTCCACGCGCATTCACGAGATGATCTCGCCGATCATCGCGACGCTCGGCTCGATTCTCGCGCGTGGCGAGGCCGCGGGGCTGTTTCGCGCGAACGTCGATCCGCTGCGCCTTTACGTGACGCTCTCGGGCATGGGTTACTACATCGTCTCCAACCGCTATACGCTCAACGCCACGCTCGGGCGCGACTTCAGCACCACCGCGGAGCGTGCCGAGATCATCCAGCTCAACACCGAGATGCTGCTTGCGTTCCTGATGCGCAAATGAGGCGCAAATAAAGCGCAAATAAAAACCCCGCGCCCGGTGCGAACCGGGCGCGGGGTTTGGCGTTGCGCGCTGCGCGTGCGCCTTCTCAGGCGACTCAAGCCACTGAGGGCACTCAGGCCACAGCGCTTTCCTTCGCCTTCTGCTTCGTGCGCTGGTGCTCCCGGATGAAGTCGCGCAACTGCGGATAGATGATGGTGCGCCAGCGGCGGCCCGAGAAGATCCCGTAGTGGCCGCACTTTTCCGCTGTGAGGCGATGCTTGTGCTGCTCCGCGATGCCCGTGCAAAGGTCGTGCGCGGCGTGCGTCTGTCCCGAGCCCGAAATGTCGTCGAGTTCGCCTTCGATCGTGAAGAGCGCCGTGTCGCGAATGTCCTGCGGCTTCACGCGCTCGCCCGCGACGTCCCACGTGCCATCGGCCAGGCGGAACTCATGGAACACCGTGCGGATGGTTTCGAGGTAGTACTCGGCGGCCATGTCGAGCACCGCGTTGTATTCGTCATAGAAACGGCGATGTGCTTCGGCGTCCTCTTCGTCGCCGCGCAAGAGGCTCTTGTAGAAGTCCCAGTGCGCGTTGGTGTGGCGGCCCGGATTCATCGCGACGAAGCCCGCGTGCTGCAGGAAGCCCGGATAGACCGCGCGCCCTTCGCCCGGATAGTTGGCGGGCACCGTGTGAATCACGTTGTTCGCGAACCATTCCATCGAGTGCTCGGTGGCTAGCGAGTTGACCGTCGTGGGGCTGCGGCGCGCGTCGATCGGGCCGCCCATCATCGTCATGGTGAGCGGGGTGGCCTCGCCGCGGCTTGCCATCAGCGAGATGGCCGCGAGCACGGGCACCGTGGGCTGGCACACCGAAAGCACGTGCAGCTTCTTCGCGCCGATATGGCGGATGAATTCCTGGATGTACGCGATGTAATCGTCCAGATGGAACGGGCCGGCTTCGAGCGGGACCATGCGCGCGTCGATCCAGTCGGTGATGTAGACCTTGTGGTCCTGCAGCAGCGTGCGCACGGTGTCGCGCAGGAGCGTCGAGTGGTGGCCCGAGAGCGGCGCGCACACGAGCACTGCGGGCTCGTCCTTGAGCGCGGCGACGGCAGACGGGTCGTCCGCGAAGCGCTTGAAGCGCAGCAGCCGGCAGAACGGCTTTTCGATGATGGTTTGTTCGACGATCGGAATGTTGAAGCCGTCCTTCTCGATCTGGCGGATGTCGAATTCGGGCTTCTCGTAGTCCTTGCCGAGGCGGTACAGCAGTTCGTAACCCGCCGCGAGGCGCGTGGCGCCCGGCACGAGCGAGAACGGGCTCGCCGGATTCGAGAACGACTTGGAGGCAGCCTGCGCCCACGCGGTAAGCGGGCTCAGCAGGGCGCGTTGAAATTCACGGATTTGGTAGAGCATGGGTGCTCCAGCATCGGGGACGGTTCGCGCCTGCGCGGCACCGGGGTAAGCGCGGCACGGAACGCGGCCTGTAGTTGGTCGGTTAGCCTGTTTATCGGCTTTGCAGCCGGCCGCCTGAACGGCGCGGCGTATGGTTTGCTGCCAGCAAATGCAGATCCTGGCGCCGGGATCGAACCTTCCGTACCTGGCGGCTTCAGGGTCGTTGTGCAATGCAGCAATCCAGTTCTCAAGTGTAGCTCATTTAGCGCGGGCGTATACGGGTTTTCGTCGCTTGCGCATCTGTTTGACATCGATTTCGTACTTTTACGATGCCTCGTTTGCTGCCGCCGCGAAATCCGGATTGACCAGCGGGGCCCCGGCAACGGCCGGATGCCCGGTCACCCGGGCCATTTCCTGTTCGTGGCGTATCAAATTCAGGCCCGTATGGACGAGGGCCACATGAGAAAACGCTTGTGGGAAATTCCCCACAAGCCGGCCCGCTGCCGGGTCGTACTCCTCGGCGAGCAGCCCCACGTCGTTGGCGAGCGCGAGCAGGCGCTCGTACATCTTGCGCGCGTCGTCCACGCGGCCCTGGAGCGCGAGGTTGTCCACCATCCAGAAGCTGCAGGCGAGAAAAGTGCCTTCGCCGGGCGGCAGGCCATCGTTGAATTCGGTGGTGCGGTAGCGCATCACGAAACCTTCCACCATCAAGTCGCGCTCGATGGCCGCGACCGTGCCCGCGATGCGCGGGTCCGAGGCCGGCAAAAAGCCCACCAGCGGTATTAGCAGCAGGCTCGCATCGAGATCGGTGCCGCCGTAGATCTGCGTGAACGAGTTGAGCTCAGTATTGAAGCTGCGCTCGCAGATGGTCGCGTGGATGGTGTCGCGCAGCGCGCGCCAGTGATCGAGCGGGCCGGGCAGGTCGAACTTCTCGGCCGAGCGGATGCAGCGGTCGAACGCCACCCACGCCATGACCTTCGAGAACGTGAAGTGCTGGCGCCCGCCGCGGGTTTCCCAGATGCCTTCGTCGGGCTCGGTCCAGATTTTTTCGAGGTGCTCGAGCATCGTGCACTGGATCGACCACGCGGTTTCGTCGGCCTGCAGGCCGCCCACGCGCGCGAGGTGCAGCGCGTTCATGACTTCGCCATAGACATCGAGCTGCAACTGGCCGACCGCGTTGTTGCCCACGCGCACCGGCTTCGCGCCTTCGTAGCCGTGCAGCCAGTCGAGCTCGAACTCGGGCAGGCGGCGCTCTCCGGCGAGGCCATACATGATCTGCAACTGCGAGGGCGAACCCGCCATTACACGGCCGAGCCATGCGCGCCAGGCGCGCGCTTCGTCGTAGTAGCCGCCGCGCATCATCGCGAGCAGCGTAATGGTGGCGTCGCGCAGCCAGCAGTAGCGGTAGTCCCAGTTGCGCGTGCCGCCTAGCTTTTCGGGCAGCGAGGTGGTGGGCGCGGCGACGATGCCGCCGGTGGGCTCGAAGGCGAGGGCCTTGAGCGTGATGAGCGAGCGGCGGATGGGCTTGGCCCAGCGGCCTTCCACTGTGCTGCGCGCCGACCATTCCTCCCAGAAGTTCTCGGTGCGCGCGAGCGCCGTGAATGGGTCGCGCGGCGGCGGCAGGCGCAGATGCGAGGCCGCGTAGGCCATCGAGAACGGCACGCGCTCGCCTTCGCTCACGTCGAATTCGGCGACGGTGCGCATGTTCTCGCCTTGCAGGTCGACGGGCGTGCGCAGCACGACCGTGTCGGGACCGACGGTCGCCTTGATGCCGCTTTCATAGTTGAGGCGGCTCACCCAAGGCACGGAAAAGCCGTAGTCGAAGCGCAGCACGAGTTCGCAGTGCATGCGCACGGTGCCGCGCCGGCCCACTACGAGCCGCACGAGCTCGCTCCAGCCATTGCCGGGCGGCATGAAGTCAATCAGCGTGACGGCGCCTTCGGGCGTTTCGAAATCGGTTTCGAGGATCAGCGTCTCGCCGCGGTAACGGCGCGTGATCTTGATAGTGGCTTTGGAGCCGTCGGCGGGCGGGGCCGGCGCGATCAGCCAGCGGCCGTTATTCTCGGTGCCGAGCAGCGCCGCGAAGCACGCGCCGGAGTCGAAGCGCGGCCAGCAGAGCCAGTCGATGGAGCCCTCGCGGGACACGAGCGCGGCCGTGTGGCCGTCGCCGATCATTGCATAGTCTTCGATGAGTGCGGGCATGGTAAGCAGATTGACAGCGTTGCGCCTGGAGCGGAAACGGCAGATGCACGCACAAGATTAGTGGGTGCGGGGGGACTCGCGCAATGCGTTTTGCGGCATGCCATGCACGCCTGCCTCAAAAATGCCCGAGATGGCCGCCGGTGCCGAAGAGCCCGACGAGCCCGATGATGATGAGATACAGCGCAACGATGTAATTGAGCAGGCGCGGCGCCACGAGAATCAGGATGCCGGCGATGAGCGCAACGAGCGGACCGATCGCAAGATGAATGTTCATTGACGGTTACTCCCTGGACAGGGCGGGCCTGGCCGGGCGGCCAGCAGCCAGCCTGGCGCAAGCTCTCCTATACTGGGCCGCGAATCCTCACGACGCCGACGCGCTCGCGCTTCGACAAGAAAAATGGAGGTCGACATGTTTCAGGTTCATGACGCCGCAATCTCCATGCCCGTGCCCGCGTACCGGCACGAGAGCCACCCGCGCCAGTTTCGCCACGATCCGCCGCGCGCGAAAAAGCGCGCGCTCATTCATCAGATCATCCAGGGTATCGTCCTCATGGCTTCAGTCGCCGCCACTCAGGCGTTCGCTCAAACCGGCCCGGGCGCGGCGCTCGCCGATACGGGGGGCAATGGCGTGTACGACCTGATCGTCGGCACCTATACCGGCGGCAAGAGCGAGGGGCTCTACGTCTATCGCTTCGACTCGAAAACCGGCGACGCCCGGCAGGTGAGCGTCGCGAAGACGGTGAACCCGTCGTACCTCGTGGTGAGCAACGACAAGCGCTTCGTCTACGCGGTGAACGAGTTGCCAGGCGACAACGGCCCGGCGACCCAGCGCGGCGACGTGAGCGCATTCGGCTTCGACGCCGCGAGCGGTCAACTCACGTTCCTCGACAAGGTGTCCGCGCAAGGCAACGACCCCTGCTATTTGAGCCTTTCGCCCGATGGGCGCTATCTCCTCGTCGCCAACTACTCGGTTGCGGCGGACCCCGGCGGCAGCTTCGCGGTGCTGCCCATCGAGCCGGACGGCAAGCTCGGGGCATCGGTGCTCACCGTGCACCACGAGGGCAGCGGGCCGGTGAAGGGTCGCCAGGACGGCGCGCACGTGCATTCCACGGTGTTCTCGCCGGACGGACGCTATCTCTTCACCCAGGATCTCGGCACCGACAAGCTCTGGACCTACCGCTACACGCCGGACGGCAGCCGCGGTCTCGTGAGCCCGACCGAGTGGCGCTACACCGACGTGAAGTCCGGCACGGGACCGCGCCACCTCGTCTTCGGCAATGATGGACGCTTCGCCTACCTCACGAGTGAACTGTCCGCCACGGTGAGCGTGTTCGCTTATCGCGACGGTCGCATGACGCTCGAACAGGTCGAGAAACTGACGGAGCCAGGTTTCAAAGGCGCGGTGGGTGCGGCGGCGCTGCACCTGTCGCCGGATGGCAGGTTCCTGTACGTCTCGAACCGCGGCGACGCCAACGACATTTCGATCTTCGCCGTCGACGCGCTCACGGGCAAACTCAAGCGCGTGGGCCGTCAGTCGAGCCTCGGCAAGGCGCCCCGCGAGTTCGCGATCGATCCGAGCGGCCAGTGGCTCATCGTCGGCAATCAGAACAGCGACACGGCTTACGTGTTCCGCCGCGATCAGGAAACGGGCCTGCTCGAACCGAATCCGAAGCGCATCGACATCGGCTCGCCCGTCGACTTCAAGTTCGTCGCGCCGTAAAAACAAAGCGCCGCGCCGGACAAGTTCCGGCGCGGCGCTTTGCGTTAGAGCGATCGTGCCTCGCGGCACGCATCAGGAGGCTTACTCGGCCTGGCCTCCAGGCACGAGCACTTCGCGGCTGCCGTTGATGCCCATCGGCGAGACGAGGCCTGCCGCTTCCATCTGTTCGACGAGGCGCGCGGCGCGGTTGTAGCCGATGCGCAACTGCCGCTGCACCGAGGAAATCGACGCGCGCCGCGTGCGCACGACGAACGAGACGGCCTCGTCGTAGAGCGGATCGGCTTCCGCATCGGGCGATTCGCCAAACAGGTCCTGCGGCGCGCCTTCGCTCGCGGGGCCTTCGAGGATGCCTTCGACATACTCGGGCTCGCCGAACTGTTTCAGATACTCGACTACGGCGTGCACTTCCTCGTCGGCGACGAACGCGCCATGCACGCGCTGCGGGTAGCCTGTTCCCGGCGGCAGGAACAGCATGTCGCCCTGGCCTAGCAGCGACTCGGCGCCCATCTGGTCGAGAATCGTGCGCGAGTCGATCTTCGACGAGACCTGGAACGCCACGCGCGTCGGGATGTTCGCCTTGATGAGCCCCGTGATGACGTCCACTGAAGGGCGCTGCGTCGCGAGGATCAGGTGGATGCCGGCGGCGCGCGCCTTTTGCGCGAGACGCGCGATCAGCTCCTCGATCTTCTTGCCCGCGACCATCATGAGGTCGGCGAGCTCGTCGATCACCACGACGATCATCGGCAGCGGAGAGAGCGGTTCGGGCGCCTCCGGCGTGAGCGAGAACGGATTGCCGATCTTCTTCTCGTGCGCTTGCGCGTCGCGGATTTTCTGGTTGAAGCCCGCGAGGTTGCGCACGCCCACCGCCGACATCAGCCGGTAGCGCTTTTCCATCTCGCCCACGCACCAGTTCAGCGCGTTGGCGGCGAGCTTCATGTCGGTGACCACGGGCGCGAGCAGATGCGGAATGCCTTCGTACACCGAAAGCTCGAGCATCTTCGGGTCGATCATGATGAGCCGCACGTCCTCCGGCGTGGCCTTGTAGAGCAGCGAGAGGATCATCGCGTTGATCGCCACCGACTTGCCCGAGCCGGTCGTGCCCGCGACGAGCATGTGCGGCGCCTTGGCGAGGTCGGTGACGATCGGGTGGCCGACGATGTCCTTGCCCATCGCGATCGTGAGCTTCGACTGCGAGCGGTGGTACGGCGCCGATTCGAGAATCTCCGAAAGGCGGATCATCTGGCGGCGCGCGTTGGGCAGTTCGAGCCCCATGCAGGTCTTGCCGGGAATGGTCTCGACCACGCGGATCGACGTGAGGCCGAGGCCGCGCGAGAGGTCCTTCATGAGGCCGACGATCTGGCTGCCGCGCACGCCGAGCGCGGGCTCGACTTCGAAGCGTGTGATAACCGGGCCCGCCGATGCGCCCACTACGGTCACGGGCACCTTGAATTCCTGCAGGCGCTGCTCGATCAATTGGCTCGTTTCGGCAAGCTTTTGCTCGGAGACGGGTTCGATTTCGGACGAGGCTCGCTCGAGCAGATCGATGCCGGGCAGTTCGACCGCCGATGCGCTGAGCGGCTGGAACTCGAACGAAGTCGGCGCGTGGCCGCGCACGGGCTGGCGCGGCGCGGGGGCTTGCTGGACTTCGGGCTGGGCCTCGGCTTGCGGCGCGGGCGGCGTGGAGGGCGTGCCGTTGCCGTGGTCGAGCGGGTTTGCGGGTGCCGGTGGCTGCGCCCACGGCGGTGTCGTGCTGGCGTAACCGCCTGGTGCAACAGGAGCGGGCGACAGTGGCGCTGCAGCTTCGTGCGCGGCGGTTCGCGGCGTGGCTTCGGCTGCCGGGGCAACGAACGGTGTCGGAATCGCAGCGACGGTGGGCGCGCTTGCGGAGGCGATCGATGTAAATGCCGGCGTCGCGGTGAATGCGGACTGTGCCGGGGGCGTTGGCTGCGCAGGGGTTTCCGGCTTGGGTTCCGCTGGCGTGGCGGGTGCGGCGGCGAACGGGGCCGGCGTGGACAAGGTCGGAACTGCCACAGGCGAGTGGGGCACGAAGCTTGTCGGCGCGATGGCGGCCGGCGTTGCGTCAGCCAGGAACGAAGGCACTTCAACGGCGGCGGACGGTGCGAACGTGTGAGTCTGTTGCACGGGCGTCGAGGTGTCGTGGCCGGCCGGCGTGTCGTCCGCTTGCGCGGCATTCACAGGCGATGGCTCTGCAATCGCGTCATGGCTTGCCGGCGTGGCCGGCGCGACGTGCAGCGTTCCCGTCGCAACGCGCGGGAATTGGACGACGTTTTCTGCGGCTACCGGTTCTTGCACATCGGGCGTTACGTCCGGCGTAGCTTTGGGCAACGGCGGCTCGCTCGTCACGTCGATGTCGTCGTGATGCTGTAGCGGCGTGGAGGGCGGCAGCGCGGCACGGCTCTGTGCAACGTTCGACGGCGCAAGGCCCGTCGCCTGAGCCGATGGCGCGGGCGTCGAGGCGGCCGGTACGGCAACTTCTGGTTCGGGCGTCGAGGTGGCGTGGTCCGGCGCCGCGTCGGCCGGTTCGTCCGCTGCTGGTTCGTCGTCGAGCATGACCCACGGCATGCCGTTGTCGAAGGTCGGCCAGTGGACGGGCGAAGTTGCGAGCGGCTGTGCGGGCGGCGTAGCCGTTGCAGCGGGCGCAGCGGGTTCCGGCAGCACGTCTTCCTCCTGCTCGTCGATGAGGAAAGCGGGCAGGGCGCTCGGGTTCGATGCATCGCCGGCGTAGGTCCACGGCGCGAAGGATTCGGCGGCGGGTGATGTGACCGGCGGTATCGCGGCGGCTGGCTCGACGGAAGCTACGGACGCCAAGCTGGTTTCGGCCGATTGCACCGATTGCACCGATTGCACCGATTGCACCGATTGCACCGATTGCACCGATTGCACCGATTGCACCGGATGTTCCGGATGTTCCGGATGCGCGGGAGCAGGCGAGGCGTCGTCGCACGCGCTGGCGGCCGTGTGGGCGAATCCGGTCGTGCCGCGCGCCGGCGACGTGGTGGAAGTCACGACCGCGCCTTCGGCGGCCGCATCCACTGGGGCAGCATTCTCGAATGCTGCCGTCTCGGGCAGCGGAGCGATCTGCGGTTCGACAAGCGGCGGCGCCACGTGCGCTGCCGGGGCGGGGCTCGCGTCGCTGGCGGGCAGGTCAGCGGCGGCTTGCGCGTTCGCGCGCACTTCTGCTTGCGTCGCAGTCTGGTCGACCGTGTTGCGGCGCGCGAGACTCGCGCCCGCGAGCGTCGTCCAGCGCGCGGCGTTTTCCTCGATCGAACGCAGCGTTTCGAGCACGCCCGTCGAGAGGGGCGCTTGCGGTGCGGATGCCGTGCCTTGCGTCGCGCGGGAGTAGGCCGGCGTGGCGGTGCCGGCGAGCGGCGTCGTTGCGGACGCACCGAACCGGGTGTCGAATGACGAGCCGGGCGCGCGCTGTGCCGGGCTGGACGCGCTCTTGGCCGGCCAGATGAACGGACGTGGCGGTTTCTGCTGGCGTGCCTGCGGCGCGGCTGCGGCCGCTGCGCGCGCGGCGGTGCTGCCCGCGACCGGCGGCGGCGCGCTACGGCGTGCCGGGGCCGGTTGCGCAAACGGCGAAACCAGCGGATCGCGCGGCGCAGAGAAGCCGCGCGGCGTGACCGCGGCCGTCGATGCGAGCGTGGCGGCGGCTACCACCGGGCGCACGCCAGGCGCGCTCGTGGGTGAAACCGGCGGCGAAATCGCGGGTGGGAGCGGGGCGGTGATAGTGGCAGCGGTGACGGCCGGGGGGATCGGCGCGATGCGTCGCGGCGTCGGGCTGCCGGCTGCGCTGGCAAGCGCCGCGTCACCTGACGGCACACCGCCGAACGGTGTGCCGCCGGTCTCGGCCAACGCCTGGCGGCGCATGTCGGCGGGGAAACCGGCGGGCGGGGTTGCCAGCGGCGCACCGGTCGCACCCGCTGCCGGGTTGCGGCGCGTGTCGGCCGGTTGGCCCTCGCGCAGCCAGCCGGCCGGGGCGGTCGGTTCGGAGCGCGCCCATGCAGCGGCGGGGCTCGGCTCCGGCGACGCGAAATCCGGTTCTGTGCGCCACGGCGAGGCACTGCCACGCGTCGAGCCATTGACCGCGAACGCGCCATCCGCGTCCCGCGCCGCCGCGCTCGCGGCGGCACTCGCTCCGGCTGCGGTCGCCGCGCGTTTGCCCGGCGTCTGCGGACGCCATACGGTCGGGCGTTTGCGGCGCACGCCGTCGAGCGGCTCGGCAAAGCCGCCTGCACCAGGCGTGCCGTTTGCGCTTGCACCCATCCCTTGGGTAGGTCCTGTGCCCGAGGCCGTCCTGCCCCCGAGCCCCAGACCGTTGCCAAGGCCGCTAGCCAGCTTGCCGAGGCCGCCCAGGCCACTTATCCCGCTCATGCCATTCGAGCCCGGGCGCGCCGCGCCTTGCGGCTGCGCGGCGTCCTGTCTGGGCGCGCGGCGGCTGCGGCGTTCATCGTCGTCTTCCTTGTTCGACGGACGGATGTTGAGCCCGAGGCCGAGCGAGACGTCGGCCCAGGCGAAGAAGTCGCGCCAGTGGAAATCGATGAGCCAAGGCAGGCTCACGAACAGCAGCGCCGCCATCGCGAGCGGCGCGGCGACATGCCCGATCAGCTTGCCGAGCCCGCCCGCGAGCGCGTGCCCGAGCGCATCGAAGCCGTCGATGTTCAGGATCGTGGCTTCGAGCGCGCAGCTCGCCAGCAACACGCAGACAAAGCCGAGCCAAAGCCGGATTGTGCCGGGGCCGCGCAAGCCCGCGCCGCCAGGCAGCACCGACTTCACGAGACGCCAGATCAGAGGGACGAACCAGATGGCGGATAAGCCGAACCAGCCAGGGACTACCGTGTGCATGCCAGAGATCAACGCTTAAAAGATGTGCAACGTATCGAGTGTAACCGCCCAGCCCCCGCGCACCGCAATGCGCGTTGCCGCGCCGCAACCGGCGTGGCCGCGCAGGCGTCTGGCGGGTGTGCCGCAAGCCCGGCACGCAGGGCTATGAGCAGGGCGGGCTGCTATGGGAAGCCACGCCGGACACCGTGGGGAACTCAGCGGGGGGAAGACTGTGGACCAGTTTGCCGTGCGCGAGGCGCGAGACGGCGCGCCAAAAAAGAGCCGCGCCGGACGAGCGCGCGGCTGCTTAACGGCGCAACGCCTCACTTGCCCTGCTGCGCGGGCGCGGCGGCGGAGGCCGCGGACGGCGCGCTTGCGGGCCCACTGGAGGCAGCGGGCGCACCCGCTTGGGCGAAGGTCAGGCGGTCGCCGTTTGCGAGCACGATCAGGAGTGCCTGCGGTTCGCGCATTTGCACGCCCGAACGCTGGATGTGCGCGAGCGCGTCGAGGTACGGGCCTTCGATTTCGCCGCCCGTGCCGACGCACGCCATGCGCGTGCCCGCGAGCTGGCCAAACGAGAGCAGCCCGTTTTTGAGCGAGTAGGTTCCCATGTAGCGATTGCAGCCCGAGAAGCCGCTCGCACGGCGCTGCCCGCTGGCGGTCGAGAGATCGAGCGTGACGGGGCGCGCGGGGCGCGCATCGGGAGCGCCGTTTTCGGCGGTTGCACTCGACGCTGCGGGCACCGCGCGCTGCGTACCGTCGGCGCGTTTCCATTCGACGAGTTGCCAGTGCGTGTTGTCGAGCAATTGCGTCGCGGCGGGATTGAACGGGTCGGGCGGCGGGGCGGACGTGTCCTGGTGAACCGGCAGCTTGCAGGCGGCAAGCAGGAGCGCAGCCGCAGCGGCGGCCGCGAACGGCGCGGTGTATGACACACGCGAGGCGAGCAGGCGCGCAAACTTGCGTGCGGCGGGGCGTGTGCTCGAGCGGTGGGGCATCGCATCGTTCCTCATAACTGGCGAAGGCGTAAGCGTAACCCACCAAGGGGCCGCATGCGAGCGCAAAGGCTCGCCGGAGATCCACAAAAGCCTGCTTCGCGCGCCCGCTCGAGGCGCGCGGGGTGTTAACATCGGCGCTCCCTCGCATTCGCATCCCTTGAAGCGCGAACCACGCGCCGCCTCACCCTCATTCCTGGAGATATCATGCAGACCGGCACTCGCATCGGCACGCCGCTTTCCGCTTCCGCCACCCGTGTCATGCTGCTCGGCGCCGGCGAACTCGGCAAGGAAGTGATCATCGCGCTGCAACGCCTCGGCGTCGAAGTGATCGCCGTCGACCGCTACGAAAACGCGCCCGGCCATCAGGTCGCGCATCGCGCCCACGTCATCGACATGGCCGATCCCAAGGCGCTGCGCGCGCTCATCGACGCCGAGCGTCCGCACCTCGTCGTGCCCGAGATCGAGGCCATCGCCACCGATGCGCTGGCGGCCGTCGAAGCCGAGGGCGCGGCCGTGGTGATCCCCACCGCGCGCGCCGCGCAGCTCACCATGAACCGCGAAGGCATCCGGCGTCTCGCCGCCGAGGAACTGGGCCTGCCGACCTCGCCCTACGCATTCGCCGATTCGCTCGACGAACTGAAGGCCGGCATTGCCAAGGTCGGCTACCCGTGCGTGGTGAAGCCGGTGATGTCGTCCTCGGGCAAGGGGCAGTCGGTGCTCAAGAGCGATGCCGATGTCGAGCGCGCCTGGCAATACGCGCTCTCGGGCGGGCGCGTGAATCATGGCCGCGTGATCGTCGAGGGCTTTATCGACTTCGAATACGAAATCACGCAGCTCACCGTGCGCGCGACCAATCCGGCGAGCGGCGCCGTGCAGACGTACTTCTGCGATCCGATCGGCCACCGCCAGGTCGACGGCGACTACGTGGAGTCGTGGCAGCCGCAGCCGATGAGCCCGAAGGCGCTCGAGCGCTCGCGTGAAGTCGCGCACAAGGTGACCGAGGCGCTGGGCGGGCGCGGCCTCTTCGGCGTCGAGTTGTTCGTGCGCGGCGATGACGTCTGGTTCTCGGAAGTGAGCCCGCGTCCGCACGACACGGGGCTTGTCACGCTCGCGTCGCAACGCTTCTCCGAGTTCGAACTGCATGCGCGCGCGATTCTCGGGCTGCCCGTCGATACTACGGCGCGCGGGCCGGGCGCATCGGCGGTGATTTACGGCGGCATGGACGCGCGCGGCATCGCCTTCGAAGGCGTGGCAGAGGCGCTGGCCGTGCCGGGCGCGGACCTGCGCCTGTTCGGCAAGCCCGAGAGCTTCGCGAAGCGCCGCATGGGCGTCGCACTCGCGACCGGCGTCGACATCGACGAAGCCCGTTCGCGTGCCCGCGCGGCGGCCGCGGCGGTGCGGCCGGTGCCGGGGAGCGCGTCGTAACAAGCGCCGGCGCGGCGACGCCTGACCTGGTTGACGCCATACGTTGATCGGGCGCATTCGTGCTGCCGTCGTAGCGTCAGATAATCATTGTTTTTGCCGCCCGGGGCGCGCTGCCGCCGTGCATGACCTGGCATGCCCGGGGCGCGGCGCGATGCGCCGGGTTATCGTGTCAAGCAAATTGCAGGAAACGGGAATGATGAAGTCGATCGCGTTGTGGTGGCCGCGCGGACTGTTGTTGGGGGTGTGCGCGCTCGCGCTCTCGGGTTGCGGCATCGCAGCCGCGCCGTGCCGCGTGGTGTCGGCGGGCTTGAAGATCGTGCCGATAGTCGGGCACGTGGCTGCGGCACCTACCGACGCCTGTGCCGACGTGATCGACCCCTGAACCGTGTAGCCCGCCCGGTGCGCAACATTAGCGGCGCAACACGCCAACTCACCATGCCGGCGCAGCGCGCCGGTCCAACCGGGTATCGGGAGAATACGCCATGATCCGCGGACGCAACGCCGCCCACCGTCTTGCCACCCGTCTACGCACGCCGCGCCGGCTCGCTGCGGGTGTGTTCGCGCTTGCCGTCGTCGGCGCCGGCGCGAGCCTCGCGGCGACTGCCGCGCAAGCCGCCTCGCTAGACGTGCGCGAGATCCAGACCCAGTCTCGCCACACCTACCGCTATACCTGCGCGGACGGCAAGACCTTCAAGGTCACCTACATCAACGGCTCCAACGGGCAGAGCTTCGCGCTCGTTCCCGTTGCGGGGCACTCGCTGCTGTTTGTCGGCGTGATTGCCGCGTCGGGCGTGAAATACGTCGCCGACCGCTATACCTGGTGGACCAAGGGCCCCGGCGCCGACCTTTACGACGAAATGGCCGAAGGCAGTCCCAAACCCATCGTTTCCGGCTGCGCCACGATCATGCGCTAGGGGTGCCCGGTGCTCTGCGCCCGCGCCATTCCGGTGCCCGGCGTTGCAGAAGCCGGGTCGCCCGGCCATAGGGATTTGTGCCAAGGTGTTACAATACCGGCCTTTCGCCGAATTGCGCCTGCTCTCGTGGCGGGTTGTGGCCGGCGACGGGGCAGACTGCCGTGCCCGTGAGCGCCGGGATGAGGCAGACGACGAGGCAGACACCCAGGCGTTACGACATCGACTGAAGCAGCCGGGCGCACCGGCTGGCAACAAGGGAACGAGCGGGTCGAGCGCGGCCGTGCAGCCGGCGCTCCCTGCATACCGCGATGGGTTGACTCGACGGCGTTCCCGCGAACCTGCCGGGCATTTTCCGCGATCCGTCCGCTGGACGGACAACGCGGCCGCTGCAGCCCCGCCGCTCCGTAACTCAGTAACGCTCGCCCAGTTTGCCCGCACGTTTGCAACCCGGCAGTACCCCGCAGTGATCATTTGAGGCGCACCGCGCCTCGCGCGCATAGCGCCTTTATAGCGAAGCCATCATGTCCGACACAGCCGTCAAGCCCAGCACCGAGACCTTCGATCAGTTCGGCCTGGCACCCGAGATCCTCAAGGCGATCAAGGAGCAGGGCTACACGACGCCCACGCCCATTCAGGCGCAGGCCATTCCCGTGGTCCTCACGGGCCGCGACGTGATGGGCGCCGCGCAGACCGGCACCGGCAAGACCGCGAGCTTTTCGCTGCCGATCATTCAGCGTCTGCTGCCGCTGGCGAGCACGAGCGCCTCGCCTGCGCGCCACCCGGTGCGCGCGCTGATCCTCACGCCCACGCGCGAACTGGCCGACCAGGTCGCCAACAACGTGCGCACCTACGCGCAGCACACGGCGCTGCGCAGCGCCGTGGTGTTCGGCGGCGTCGACATGAATCCGCAATCGGACGAACTGCGCCGTGGCGTGGAAATCCTGATCGCGACGCCGGGCCGCCTGCTCGACCACGTGCAGCAGAAGACCACGAGTCTGGGCCAGGTGCAGATGCTGGTGCTCGACGAAGCCGACCGCATGCTCGACATGGGCTTCCTGCCCGACCTCCAGCGCATCCTGAATCTGCTGCCGAAGGAGCGCCAGACGCTGCTGTTCTCGGCCACCTTCTCGGGCGAGATCAAGAAGCTTGCCGCGACCTATCTGCGCACGCCGCAGACCATCGAGGTCGCGCGCAGCAACTCGACGGCCACCAACGTCACGCAGGTCGTCTACGAAGTCGCCGAAGGCGACAAGACCGGCGCGGTCGTGCAACTGATTCGCGAGCGCGGCCTGAAGCAGGTGATCGTGTTCTGCAACAGCAAGATCGGCGCAAGCCGTCTCGCGCGCCAGATCGAGAAGCAGGGCATCGTGGCCGCCGCGATTCACGGCGACCGCTCGCAAAGCGAGCGCATGCAGGCGCTCGACGCCTTCAAGCGCGGCGAGATCGAGGCGCTGGTGGCAACCGACGTGGCCGCGCGCGGCCTCGACATCGCCGAGCTGCCGGCCGTGATCAACTTCGACCTGCCGTTCAACGCCGAAGACTACGTGCACCGCATCGGCCGCACGGGCCGCGCGGGCGCCTCGGGCGACGCGCTTTCGCTGTGCAGCCCGAGCGAGAAGAAGCAGCTCGCCGACATCGAAAAGCTGATCAAGCGTCCGCTGACCGTCGAGCGGCTGGTGGTCGACACGCCGGTTGCGCATCACGAAGGCGGCGGCCGCCGCCGCGAGCGCGATGGCCACGAGGGCCGCGAAGGTCGTGGGGAGCGCGTTGGTCATCGTCGCCAGGGGGCTTACGAGCGGCCGCATCATCATCGCCAGTCGCAGCCCATCGACGATTTTTTCCTGAAGCCCTACGAGCCGTCGCCGAGCGCGCGCAGCGCGGCCGAAGACAAGCCCGCGCCGGCCGCCGCCGCGTCGCAAAAGCCGAAGCAGCCGCTCGCGGCGCTGCTGGGTGGCTTGGGTTCGTCGTGGCGCAACAAGCCTACTTCGTCTTCGTCGTCCTGAGATTTGAAGGGCGGCGAGGCTTCTTCGGCTTCGCGCGATGAAAAAAGCGGCGTGCCGGTTTCGACCGGCACGCCGCTTTCGCATTTCTGCCATTTCTGCCCGCAATCGTGGGCTATGCGCTCATTGGGCCGCTAACTGCGCGAGGCGGCGCTTCCAGGCCTCGATCGCATCGGCCTGAAAGACTTCGAGCGTTACGGGCGCGGGGTCGCGCAGTTCGAGCCCGAGGTGGCGCGCGGCGGCCAGCAGCGCCACGAGCGGGCGCTCGGCGTCGAGCGCTTGCGCGCCGGTTTGCTTCGAGAGCTTTTCGCCTTCCTCGTTGGTGACGACGGGCACGTGCAGATACGCGGGCGTGGGCACGGCGAGGCACCGTTGGAGCCAGATCTGGCGCGCCGTGGAATCGAGCAGGTCCGCGCCGCGCACGATGTGGGTGATGTTCTGCGCGGCGTCGTCCACCACCACGGCGAGCTGATACGCCCACTGGCCGTCCGCGCGCAGCAGCACGAAGTCGCCGACTTCGGTCGCCAGATCCTGCTCCTGCGGCCCTTGCCAACGGTCGTCGAAGCGGATCAGCGCGGGATTGACCTCAGCCTCGGGCATGTCGTCCGGCACGCGCAGACGCCACGCGCGCGCGGGCTTGCCGTGCAGTCCGGCGCGGCAGGTGCCGGGGTAGATCAGCGTGGTGTTGCGCCGGTGCGCGTGCAGTTGCGAATCGGCGATTTCCTTGCGCGTGCAGCCGCAGGGATACACATGGCCCGCCGCGATCAACCGGTCGAGCGCCGCGCGATAAAGGCCGAAGCGCTGGCTTTGCCATTGCGGCGGCTCGTCGGCTTGAAAGCCGAAGCGCTCCAGCGTCGCGAGAATGTCCTCGGCGGCGCCGGAGACGGTGCGCGGGCCATCGATGTCCTCCACGCGCACGAGCCACGCGCCGTCATGCGCGCGCGCGTCGAGCCAGCTCGCGAGCGCCGCGACGAGCGAGCCGAAATGCAGCGGCCCGGTGGGCGAGGGCGCGAAGCGCCCGCGATACCCCTGATGCGTTCTAGCCGGTACGCTCACGCGCGCATCACGCGATGTCACGCAGCCTGGGCCGGCGTGGCGGCCGCCGCCGCTTTTACACTTTCTTCGCGCTCCGGATGGCACGCCGGGCAGCTCTTGCCCACGACGTAGAGCGGCGATGCCTGCCCGGCGGCCGTAACCACGGCGCGGCACGCGAAGCATTGCACGGTGTCGGTCGCTTCGAGCTGCGGGTTGAGCGCGGTGCGCTGATCGAACACGAAGCAGTCGCCGTTGTAGTGTGCACCGCCCACTTCCTCGAAGTATTTGAGAATGCCGCCTTCGAGCTGATAGACGTGCTCGATCCC
Source organism: Paraburkholderia sacchari (assembly GCF_000785435.2). Lineage (GTDB taxonomy): Bacteria > Pseudomonadota > Gammaproteobacteria > Burkholderiales > Burkholderiaceae > Paraburkholderia > Paraburkholderia sacchari. The sequence continues at coordinate 1,178,739 of NZ_JTDB02000002.1, forward strand.
CACTTCCTTCATGTGGATCGCGGCCTTTTCGCAGCGGATGCCGCCCGTGCAGAACGACACCACGGTCTTGCCTTCGAGATCGGCGCGGTTGGCCTCGATCACGCCAGGGAATTCGCTGAACTTGTCGATGCGGTAGTCGAGCGCCTGGTCGAAGGTGCCGACGTCCACTTCGAACGCATTGCGCGTGTCGAGCATGACGACCGGGCGGCCTTCGTCGTCGAAGCCGCGGTCGAGCCACGTCTTGAGCACGACCGGCGCGACCGATGGTGCGCGGCCTTCCTCGGGGCGGATCGCGGGCTTCTTCATGGTGATGATCTCGCGCTTCAGACGCACCAGCATGCGGTTGAAGGGGCGCGTTTCCGAGAGGCTTTCCTTGAACTGCAGGGTCGCGAATTTGCCCTCGAACAGCGGATCGTGGTTGATGTAGTCCATGAAGGCGCGCACGTTGCCTTCGTCGCCCGCAACGAACAGATTGATGCCTTCCGGCGCGAGCAGGATGGTGCCCCGCAAATCGAGCGACTTGCAGCGTTCGAGCACGAGCGGACGCCATTCGGCGGTCTTGTCGAGTGTCGCGAACTGGTAGGCGGAGAGATTGAGAATACGCATGGCCAACTTGAAAACCTGAATCTGTTAGACCCGCTGCGTTGCGGGCGTAATCCGTTATTATCCCTCAACCGCGCGATGCGGCGCCTGCGGCACGACTTGATGTCGCGCAGGGCCTTATCCGGGGCATATCCCTATGGTCCGGGCCATCTGTCCAGCGCGCCGCCTCGCGCGTGGATGGCGGCAAAAATCGCCGGACCGTAGAGGTACAATGACGCCCATGTCAGATCCCCGCTTCGTCCATCTCCGCGTCCACTCCGAATTCTCGATTGCCGACGGCATCGTGCGCCTCGACGACCTCGTCAAGGCGGCGGCCAAGGACGGCCAGGGCGCGCTCGCGCTCACCGACCTCGGCAACGCATTCGGCCTCGTTCGTTTCTACACGGAAGCCCGTGGCAAAGGGGTCAAACCCATTGCCGGCTGCGATGTCTGGATCATGAATCCGGACGACCGCGACAAACCGTCTCGTCTGCTTCTGCTCGTGAAGGACAAGCGCGGTTACCTCAATCTCTGCGAACTGCTGTCCAAGGCGTGGCTCACGAATCAATATCGCGGGCGCGCGGAAGTCGACGTCGCGTGGCTCGAAAGCGGGCTCGGCGAGGGGTTGCTCGCGCTCTCGGGCGCGCAGCACGGCGACGTGGGGCTCGCGCTCGCGGCGGGCAACGTCGAAAGCGCGAAGCGTCACGCGCAGCGCTGGGCGAAGCTGTTCCCGAACGGCTATTACATCGAATTGCAGCGCTGCGGCCAGCCGGGCGCCGAGCAGTACATCGAGCAGGCCGTGGCGATCGCGGCGGAATTGAAGCTGCCGGTGGTGGCCACGCATCCGATGCAGTTCATGACCGACGAGGAATACACGGCGCACGAAGCGCGCGTGTGCATCTCGGAAGGCGACATTCTCGCGAATCCGCGCCGCCAGAAGCGCTTCACGACCGAACAGCGGTTTCGCACCCAGGACGAAATGGTCGCGCTGTTCGCGGACATTCCGTCGGCCATGGCGAACACCATCGAAATCGCGCGGCGCTGCAATCTCACGCTCGAACTTGGCAAGCCGAAGCTGCCGCTCTTCCCGACGCCCGACGGCATGTCGCTCGACGACTACCTCGTGCAGCTCTCGAAAGAGGGCCTCGAAAAGCGCCTCGTGCAGCTTTATCCCGATGAAGCCGAGCGCGAGAACGAACGTGCACGCTACAACGAGCGCCTCGAATTCGAGTGCGGGACCATCATCAAGATGGGCTTCCCGGGCTACTTCCTGATCGTCGCGGACTTCATCAACTGGGCCAAGAACAACGGCGTGCCGGTGGGGCCGGGCCGGGGCTCGGGCGCGGGCTCGCTGGTCGCGTACGCGCTCGGCATTACCGATCTCGACCCGCTGCGCTACAACCTGCTGTTCGAGCGTTTCCTGAATCCGGAACGCGTCTCGATGCCCGACTTCGACATCGACTTCTGCCAGCACGGGCGCGACCGCGTGATTCAGTACGTGAAGGAGAAGTACGGCGCGGATGCGGTTTCGCAGATCGCCACCTTCGGCACCATGGCGGCGAAGGCCGCGGTACGCGACATCGGCCGCGTGCTCGACCTCGGCTACAACTTCACGGACGGCGTGGCCAAGCTCATTCCGTTCAAGCCGGGCAAGCACGTCACCATCGCCGATGCGATGAAGGAAGAGCCGCTGCTGCAAGAGCGCTACGACAACGAAGACGAAGTGCATCAGCTGCTCGACCTCGCGCAGCTCGTGGAAGGTCTCACGCGTAACGTGGGCATGCACGCGGGCGGCGTGCTGATCGCGCCCGGCAAGCTCACCGACTTCTGCCCGCTCTACACCCAGGGCGACGAAAGCGGCGTCGTGAGCCAATACGACAAGGACGACGTGGAAGCCGTCGGGCTCGTGAAGTTCGACTTTCTGGGCCTGACCACGCTCACGATTCTCGATTGGGCCGAGCGCTATATCCGCATGCTCGATCCTTCGAAGCAGGACTGGTCGCTCGCCCAGGTGCCGCTCGATGACGCGGCGTCGTTCCAGATTCTCAAGAAAGCGAATACGGTCGCCGTGTTCCAGCTGGAAAGCCGCGGCATGCAGGGCATGTTGAAGGACGCCCAGCCTGACCGCTTCGAGGACATCATCGCGCTGGTGGCCTTGTATCGTCCGGGCCCGATGGACCTGATCCCGAGCTTCTGCGCGCGCAAGCACGGCCGCGAAGTGGTGGAGTATCCCGATCCGCGCGTCGAACCTGTTCTGAAAGAGACCTACGGCATCATGGTCTATCAGGAGCAGGTGATGCAGATGGCGCAGATCATCGGCGGCTACTCGCTCGGCGGCGCAGACCTTTTGCGCCGCGCGATGGGCAAGAAGAAGCCCGAGGAAATGGCCAAGCACCGCGAGATTTTCGCGGAAGGCGCGGCGAAGAACGGTCTCACGCGCGAGAAGGCGGACGAAACCTTCGACTTGATGGAGAAGTTCGCGGGCTACGGCTTCAACAAGTCGCACGCGGCCGCGTATGCACTGCTCGCTTACCACACTGCGTGGCTCAAGGCGCACCATCCGGCCGAATTCATGGCGGCCAACATGTCGCTCGCCATGGACGACACCGACAAGGTGAAGATCCTCTTCGAGGACTGCGCCACCAACGGGTTGAAGGTGCTGCCGCCGGACGTGAACGCGTCGGCGTATCGCTTCGAGCCGGTGGCCGATGCTCATGTGGCCGAAGGCAAGCGTTCGCGCACGATCCGTTATGGCCTCGGCGCGATCAAGGGCAGCGGCCAGAACGCCATCGAAGAAGTCCTGCGCGCGCGCAAAGAAGGCGGGTTGTTCAAGGACCTGTTCGACTTCTGCGAGCGCATCGACCGCCGCCTCGTGAATCGCCGCACGATCGAGGCGATGATCCGCGCGGGCGCGTTCGATTCGATCCACGCGAATCGCGCGCAATTGCTGGCCTCCGTGCCGATGGCGATGGAGGCCGCCGACCAGGCGAGCGCCAACGCCATGCAGGCCGGCCTCTTCGACATGGGCGACGCGCCGCTGGCCGCGCACGAACTCGTCGACGAACCCGCCTGGGGCGACAAGCGCAGGCTCCAGGAAGAGAAGGGCGCACTCGGCTTTTATCTGTCGGGCCACCTGTTCGATGCCTACAAGGACGAAGTGCGCCGCTTCGTGCGCCAGAAGATCGGCGATCTCAAGGAAGGGCGCGACAAGCTCGTCGCGGGCGTGATCGCCTCGCTGCGCACGCAGATGACCCAGCGCGGCAAGATGCTGATCGCGCTGCTCGACGACGGCACGGGCCAGTGCGAAGTGACGGTATTCAACGAGCAATACGAGGCGCACAAGGCGCTCTTCAAGGAAGACGAGCTGCTGGTCGTGCAGGGCGGCGCGCGCAACGACGCGTTCACGGGCGGCATCCGCTTCACGGTGGACACCGTGATGGATCTTGAGCGCGCCCGCAGCCGCTACGCGCAGGCCGTGAAGGTGCAGATGAACGGAAACGCCAACGCGCTCGCGCTGCGCTCGGTGCTCGAAGCGCATCGCGCGAAGCCCGACGATTCGCTGCCCGCGCCGGCGGTGGAAACGCGCGGACGTGGCGGGCGCGATGGGGGTGGCGGTGGAGGCTACGGCCGGGGCCGCGAGCGCGAGCAGGTGGCCATTCCGAACGGCCTCGCGGTGCAGATCGTCTATAGCAACGAACGCGCGCAAGGCGAAGTGCGGCTGGGCGACGCCTGGCGCGTGAAACCCACCGACGAACTCATTGCCGCGCTGCGCGGCGAGTTCGCGGGCAGTTCCATCGAAATCGTCTACTGACGATGTCTTTCCTGGCGAGCGGCAATGGCTGCCGCTCGCGCTGCCTGTCCTTCCCCGGGATTCAGCGTTTCTTCGCGACCTTGCCGTCGCGCGTGAGCAGCGCGAGCTTGACGTAGCGGTAGTACGTGGTCTCGGCGTTGTTGATCGCGAGCATCAGCCCCTCGGCACCGTCCAGAAAGCCCGCGCGTAGCACCCAGGTGCGAAAGAACGCCCAGAAGCCCTTGCCGAGCGCCTTGGCGAGCGACGAGCGCTTGCCGGCTTCGGCCATCGTGAGCGCGCCTTCGGTCGAGTAGACATTGGTCTTGTCCAGCGCCTCGTGCAGGTCTGGCATCGAAATATGGATGAACGGACCATCGAAGCGGCCGGTCGTGCCGTCGATTTCGAGGTGCGTATGTGTGCGCACGTCAGTGAAGCGCGCGCTGCCGCGCCTGAACAGGCGCACGATGCGGTCGGGCCACCAGCCCGAATGCTTCATGAAGCGCCCGCAGAAGCTCGAGCGGCGCGGCGTGCTGAAGGCGGCGTGCGTCGAGCCTTGTGCTAGCAGGGTTGCGATTTCGGTGCGCAGCTCGGGGCTCAGGCGCTCGTCGGCGTCGAGGCAGATCACCCAGTCGCCGCGCGCTTCGGCCAGCGCCCGGTTTTTCTGCGGGCCGTCGCCGGGCCAGTCGGTCTCGAACACGCGCGCGCCTAGCTCGCGGCAGATGTCGGGCGTGCCGTCGGTGCTGCCGGAGTCGAATACGATGGTTTCCATCGCGAGCCCGCGCACCGATTCGAGGCAGTCGCGAATGTCGTGCGCCTCGTTCATCGCCACCACGATGACCGAAAGGGTGGCATGCGATGAGCCGCTCGGGCGGGTCGGAGAAAATCCGTCGGACATGAAGAGGACGCCTGTTCTGGAGAAGTGTCGGAAGCGGTGGACCGCGCCGGGCCCGCTGGAGGCCAGCCGGGCGCGGCGCGGAGGTGCGTATTCTAGACGATGCCGGACGATGTGCCGGGGTGGGCGGGGCGTTGGCGGGCGAACATTAAGGGCTGGATCGCTGTTGTTGCATTCCCGGCGGATCGCACGGCGTGCTGCGTCAAGCGTATACAATGCGTACCGCGCCGCCGGACCATCTGTCAGACGATCTGCTTTGAACCGGCCGGCGGCGGGGCTAGCGGCCCCGTCACGCATGCAGTCCCGCCGGCATTTCCACCTGCATTTCCAGTACACGCTTTTCCAGAGGATTCCTTGAGCGAGACCTCCCCACAATCCACTCTCAGCAAGCCGATCGGCTCTGGCACGAAGTCGACTGCCTCGTCGGTCGGCCGGCGTCTCTGGCCGTACATCAAGCCGCTCTTCTGGGTGGCGGTCGCCGCTATCGTCACGCTGGCGATCGTGGCCGCGACCGAGGCCGGCATTCCGGCGCTTCTCAAGCCGCTGCTAGATCACGGCTTCGGCACCAAGGGCAGCACGAGCGCCAAATGGATCGTGCCCGCCGCCGTGATCGGCCTCGCGCTCGTGCGCGGCCTCGCGCAATACGCGTCCGGCTATCTGCTCCAGTACATGACCAACAAAATCTTGCTGGAACTGCGCCTGAAGATGTTCGAGCGCATGATCCATGCGAGCGTCGGATTCTTCCAGCGCGAGACGGCCAGTACTGTCATCAACGCGATCGTATTCGAGGTCAACCAGATTCTGGGCGTGCTGCTGAGTGTGCTGGTCACGACCGTGCGCGACTCGCTTACTGTTGTCTTCCTGCTGGGCTATCTGTTCATTCTGAACTGGCGTCTCACGCTGATCGTGGCCGTGCTGCTGCCGGCCATCGGCTGGCTCGTCAGCAAGATCAACCGGCGCCTGCGCCGCCTGAATCGCGAGCACCAGGCGCTCACGAACGAGCTGTCGTACATCGTCGAAGAGACGGTGGGCGGCTACAAGGTCGTCAAGGTTCACAACGGCGAGCAGTACGAAATGGACCGCTTCGGCGAAATGAGCAAGCGCCTGCTCGGCTATCAGATGCGCATGACGATCTCTGGCGGCCTCGCCCAGCCGCTCACGCAGTTTCTCGCCTCGATCGCGCTCGCGGTCGTCATCACGATCGCCGTGGTGCAGGCCTCGCACGACCAGACCACCGTGGGCGGTTTCGTTGCGTTCGTGACCTCGATGCTGCTCGTGATCTCGCCGCTCAAGCATCTGATCGACGTGAACCAGCCCTTGCAGCGCGGCATGACGGCCGCCGAGCTGATCTTCGGCCTCATCGATGAGCCGGTCGAGCCGGCGGGCGGCGGCAAGCCGCTCGAGCGCGCTCGCGGCGAGATCGAATTGCGCAACGTGTCGTTCTCCTATGGGCCCGGTGGGCGCTCGATCCTCGAGAACGTGACGTTCAGCGCGGCGCCGGGCGAGATGATCGCGCTGGCGGGCCCGTCGGGCAGCGGCAAGACCACGCTCGTGAACCTGCTGCCGCGCTTTTTCGATCCGAGCGGCGGCGAGGTTCTCGTCGATGGCGTGCCGTTGCCCGAGTACGACATTCACGCGCTGCGCAGCCAGATCGCGATGGTGAGCCAGGACGTGACGCTCTTCAACGACACGGTCGCGAACAACGTGGCCTACGGCGAGAAAGCCGACCTCGCGCGCGTGGAAGAAGCGCTGCGCGCGGCCAACCTCTGGGACACGATTGCGGCGCTGCCCGAAGGCATCGAAACGCGGGTTGGCGACAACGGCATGAAGCTCTCGGGCGGGCAGCGCCAGCGCCTTGCGATCGCGCGCGCGATCTACAAGGATGCGCCGATCCTGATTCTCGACGAAGCGACTTCGGCGCTCGATTCGGAGTCGGAGCGCCATGTGCAGGCGGCGCTCGAAACGCTGATGAAGGGCCGCACGACGCTCGTGATCGCGCACCGGCTCTCGACCATCGAACGCGCGGACCGCATTCTGGTGATGGAGGCGGGCCGCATTGTCGAGCGCGGCTCGCATCAGCAGCTGCTCGAACAGCGGGGGCTGTACGCGCACCTGCACAAGATCCAGTTCCAGCAGAACGCCGCGTAAGCGTTGGCAAGCGCGGGAGAGAGGCGCCCGATGCCGGGCGCCTGGTTGGCTAGCGGACGGTGGCGCCGCCTTCGAGTTCGCGCTTGCGCGACACGACGATCGCCATGAAAACGGTGGTGAGCAGGGAGATCAGGACAACGACCTGAATCGGCACCAGCACGTCGATGGTGAGTCCGAAGAGGATCGTGCTGAACGACACCGCCAGGCCGCTGCAGCCGGCGGTGCGGATGACCGAATCGGCGGCGCGGCACGCGCGCCAGAAATAGACCGACGTGCCGAAGTAAAGCAGCAGCAGGGCCGCCGCGCCCATCGCGCCCATTTCGGCGATGGCTGAGAAGAAGTCGCTGTGCGCGCGCTCGTTGACGATCTGCTGGCTCGCCTCGCCGTGCTGGGCGAGATCGCCGAGCGCCTGTTCGAGGCGGCCCTTGCCCACGCCATAGACCGGATGGCGCTCGAACAACATGATCGAGGCGTTCCAGAGTTGCAGGCGCAGGCCCACCGAGGTGTCCTTGTTGCCGCGCTGCATGAGGGCGAAGTCGCTGCCGGCGTCGGCTATGCGGTGGCGGATGCCATTGGTCGAGAACAGCGCGCCAGTGGCGGCGGCGAGCAGCACCAGGGTCACGACGACACGCTTCCAGTGCGAAAACCATCCGTATTGCACGCCGAGCAGGAGCGCGAACACGGGTACCGCGATCCAGCCGCCGCGCGTTCCCGAAAGATAGGAGACGAAGCCGCCCGCGACGAGCGCGGCGAGCTTGACGACGAGCGCGAGCGGGCGCGCCTTGCGGTCCCAGCCGAAGGTGAACACTGAGAGGAAAGCGAACAGCAGGGCGGTGTCGCCGAACGGAATCGCGTTGGTGTAGTAGTTCGAGAGGCGCTCGGTGTCGTTCCAGCCGCCTGCGGGGCGGTCGATGAAAACCCAGGCGTTCGCCGCGAGCGCGCCCAGCGCGCAGCCCCAGCCGATGACCGTGAGGTGGCGCGAAGGCAGGCGGCTCAGCAGCAGAAAGATCGGCAGCGCGAGTGCGAAGCGCGAAAGCGCATCGAACTGGTGCGGCGCCCAGTAGCCGAGCAGCGGCTGCTGGAGCGCGACCACGGCTACCGGCGCGAGCATCGCGGCGGTGTACCAGCGGTATTCGCGCCAGGGGGCGAAGTAGCTGCGGTCGTGCCGATTGACGTACGCGCCATGAAGCGCGAACGCGAGCAGCAGGAAAAAGCAGTAGCCCGTACCACCGCGCCAGACCAGATTCGTGGCGGGTCCAACCACGAGCAGCAGGGTAACGATTGGAGCCAGGCGGCGTAGATAGGTCGTCGTATCGTGATTCATGTCGGCCGGCGCAAATCGGATGGGCAGTCAGGTGTCGTGCCGGCGGAGCCGGACACGCACGCTTGCCCATAAACCGGTCGATTATACCGGAGCGAATTTTGGGTATGCGCGATGCTCTGACAGACATGCGGTCCGCCGTATGGGAATCTTCCTGGATTGGATGAAGTATCGCCTGGTCCGCGTCGGCTCGCGGCAGCATGGGCACTGCGGCATTGTGTGGAACTGGCGCTTTATAATCGGCCCACGCGAGCACTGCGCACAAAATAATTCACATCTCGGACGGGTCATGAAGGTTGGAATCTCCTGCAACGCGCTCAAGCACAGCGGCGGCCTGGAACGCTATGCGATGGACCTTATCCGGGGCCTCGCCGCGCGCGGCGTGCGGCCCGTGTTCTTTGCGCGCAAGTTCGATCCGTCCGTGCCGGAATACGCGCTGGTGGAGCCGCACCGCATCAACGTCTCCTTGTTGCCGGGAAAGCTGCGCGACATGTGGTTCTCACGGCGGCTGGCCACCTTGCGCCGTCGCGCTGGCGTGGATGTGCTGATCGGCTGTAACCGGGTCGATGGCTCGGAGATCGCCATTTGCGGCGGTACGCACCGCGGCTTCCTGCGCGCAATGGGGCGCCCCATGCGCGGCTCCGACGCCCGGCAAATTGCGCTCGAAAGTCAGCAATATGCGCGATCTCGCGTGATCGTCGCGCATTCCGAGCTTATGCGGTCCGAACTTCGTGAGCTATATGGTGTGGACGACGCGAAGATCCGCGTGCTCTGTCCGCCCGTGGATGGCGAACGTTTCTCGCCCGTGGATGCCGATACGCGCGCCGCATTGCGCCGTCAATACGGCTTCGGCGATCACGAAACGGTCTTGCTGTTTGCGTCGAGCAGCCACGAGCGCAAAGGCCTGCCGCTCATCGAGCAGGCGGTCGCCGCGCTGGACCTGCCGGTCGTGGTGGCCGTGGCGGGGCGTCCGCCCGAGCGCGCGAGCGCGCGCGTGCGCTACCTCGGCTATGTGAAAGACCTCGAAAACGCCTATCGTGCGGCCGATTACTCGATTCTCGCGTCGACCTACGAGCCGTTCGGGCTCGTCGGCATCGAATCGGTCATGTGCGGAACGCCGGTGATCTTTTCGTCGAATATCGGCTGCTGCGACGCCATCGGCGACGGCGCCAAATACCTGTTCCGACCCGGCAATGCCGCCGATCTGCGCCGTGCGATCGAAGCGGCCGTGGCGGCGCGCGGACGGCGCGTCGAACCTGCCGATCCGGGCGATCCATCGGGTCCGCCCCCGGCCGTCCTCTACGACGCTACCGTGCAGGCGCACGTGGATGCGCTGCTTCAACTCATGGCGGACATCTCACCAACCCGCTAGTTCGGGCCTTGCCCCGCTCATGCATGACATGCGACACCTCCAGTGATTCTTCCGCGGTCTGGAAAGGTCCTCCATGGTTTTAGGTGTTAACCCTGGGGTTCGACAGGCATACGATGCGTACATCGGCCGCATGCACAGACAAACAGTCGCACATGGGCCGCCCTGAACCCACTGGAGGTCGTAACCATGAAGTCCCTGATTCAAGCCGTTGCTGTTGCCGCTGTCCTCGTTGCTCCCGTCGCTTCGTTCGCCCAGTCGCAATCGACCATCACCCGCGCCCAGGTGCGCGAAGAACTCGTGCAGTTGCAGAAGGTCGGTTACCACGTCGGCGATGGCGATCAGGTGCACTACCCCGAAGCGATTCAGGCCGCCCAGGCCAAGGTGGCCGCGATGAACGGCAATAGCGCGTACGGCGGTGTCGCGAACGCGACGGAATCGGGGGCGCGCGGCGCGAAGGTGTCGGTGGAGGACTGGAACGCGATGTACGCGCATCCCTGAGCCGCTAGCGCTGCTTTAGTCCGGACTTGAAGAGCGCCGCGCCGCCAGGGGCGCGCCGCCAGAAGGCGGCGCGGCGCGTGAAGATTGCCCGCTGGCGGTTGTCCAGGCGGCAGTCAACCGTCGACCGGGCTATCGCCCCGACGTCTCCCCGAGCAGATTTTCGGCGTGCAGTTGCGTGAGTAGCGCGCGCGCCTCTTCGATTGGCTCGCCCGTCATCGGATGGAATACGAAACGCGGCGACGCCGCCAGCGTCGGATAGTGCTTGCGTGTGCTGCGTGAGTATGCGGGATCGTAGTGCTCGGTCACGAGCGTCTCGGAGAGCGCCGCGTGGCGGCCTTCCTCCAGCAGACGGCACCACGACTCGATGCGCTCGCGCCCATGCAGCGGCGTGAGCTTCAGCAATTGCTCGCGGAAATAGGCCTGGTCACTGAGCAGGTGACCATAATCTTCGAGCAATAGCGCGACGCGCTCCTCGATTGCGACCTCGACCACGACGCACATTGCCGAGTGGATGCCTTCCACCAGCGCGACAGGCAGCGTGATCGCGCCAATGCGCCGGCTTTCCGCTTCCACGAACACCGGCAGCGCGGGGTCGAGCGCACGCAGCCGTTCCACCAGCGCCGTATCGAACGACTTTTGCGAGGGCTGCGCGCGCGTGGGCAGCGCGCCGAGCAGCGAGCCGCGATGCGCGGCAAGCGCTTCTAGATCGAGCGTTTGCGCGCCGGCTTGGCCGAGCGCCTGCAACAGGCGCGTCTTGCCGCTGCCGGTCGGCCCGGCCAGCACGACGTAGCGCAGGTGTCCGGGCAGCGCGCCGAGCGTCTCGACCACGGCGTTCCGGTAGGTCTTGTAGCCGCCTTCGAGCTGGCGCGCGCGCCAGCCGATCATGTTGAACATCGTCGTCATCGAGCCCGAGCGCTTGCCGCCGCGCCAGCAGTAGACAAGCGGGCGCCAGTTGCGCGGACGGTCGGCGAAAGTCGTGTCCAGATGCATGGCGATATTGCGCGCGGCGATAGCCGCGCCCACGCGCGTGGCGTCGAAAGGCGACTCCCTGTACAGCGTGCCGACGATCACGCGCTCCTCGTTGCTGAGCACAGGGGCGTTGATCGCGCCGGGCACGTGGTCCTCGGCGTATTCGAGCGGCGTTCTCACGTCGATGATCTCGTCGAACTCGCCGAGTTGGGAAAGGGTGGCGCGCTGGTGATTCAACTGCGGTGCTCCGGTGGTGCGTACAACGGCTACGCGCGCGTTGGGCGCGATGCAGCGGTAGGCGTTAGAACGAATTCGCGATCAGGCGGCGAGTTCGATGATGAGTTCGGGATGCTTGATGATCAGTCGCAATAGGCAAAGCACCGCTCCCGATGGCGCAAAGCGTCCTTGTTCCCAGTCGCGCAGCGTGGCAACGGGCGTTCCGATGCACTCGGCGAATACTGGCTGGGTCATGCCCGATGCTTCGCGTGCCTGACGCACGAGCATCTGCTCGGGAGTGGTCATACGACCACCGCGCTCCTTCGCTTCCTCGGGCGCCTTGGGCAGATCGGGCAGCGATGCGCTGGCGTCGGCTTCGATGGCCTTGGCAATTCTCTCGATATCCTTCATCACGGTATCTTCGGATGTCCTTGGGGGCATGACCTCGAATTCGCCGTCGGACCAGACACGCTCCGCCTGGTTCTGGAACGTTGGCGTTTCGAATACAGTACGCATGGTTGGATTATGCGGGAATCCCGTATATTTTCAAGTCGAGGGCGGGCAGGCCGCAGAGTCGTGTTGCGACCGTCCGATCCGCTGATGCTTGGGACTTGCCCTGCAATTACCAGCAAAGGCACGAGCGACGCTGAACGACGTGCCCGCTGTCGGTGCCGGTTATCTTGAAATTGGCATTAGCACTACCTAAGATTTGCTCGTGATGTGCCGTTAAGTCAGACACAAAAGCGCGCCGCCGATGGGCGGCATTCGCAATCTCACAGACGGAGGCACGATGAAATCGAAGCACGAACGAATCGCGAGGCAATGGATGCTCGGTGCTTCGATGTTGTTCACGGCTTGCGGCGTTGCACAGGCTGGAGCGGGGGGAAGCATTCGCTTCAGCGGTGCGATCGTCGAGCCGACGTTCCAGATAACCGCCACCCGAGGCCCTTCCGCCGGAGCTTCATCAAGCACGAAAGTTCCCACGTGGACAGTCGAGGCGGATGGCGCGGTGTCCATCGCGTATGTCGCTGCGCCGAATAGCCGGGTCTATGCCGACGTATCGATCGTTGCACTCGAAGGCAATGCGGCCGGGTCGCATGCCACGCCGAATCCTGCGCCGGTGAGCGCTACGGACCGGATGGCTTATCGACGCGAGCCCGGAGGCAATGGACGATACGGTATGGGGAGCGCCGGCGGGGTGATCCGGCTGCGGGCCGGTGACTTGTCTCGCACAACAGGACTGACGTTGGTGTCGGTCGTGACTAGCTACCAGTGAAACGGTGGTGGCGCGCCGCGTGACTCATTCGAAGCGCGCCTTCCTGATCTGCCGCTCACATCAGCACAATATCGTACTGCTCCTGACTCAGATTCGACTCCACCTGCAGCGACACCGGCTTGCCGATAAAGTCGATCAGCATCGCAAGGTGCTGCGACTCTTCCTCGAGAAACAGATCGATTACCTGCTGCGAAGCCACCACGCGAAACTCGCGCGGATTGAACTGGCGCGACTCGCGCAGAATCTCGCGCAGCACGTCGTAGCACACGGTACGCGCGGTCTTCACCTGCCCCTTGCCGAGACACGTGGGGCAGGGCTCGCACAGCACATGCGCGAGCGATTCGCGCGTGCGCTTTCTCGTCATCTCCACGAGGCCGAGTTGCGAGAAACCGTTCACGGTCACGCGCGTGCGGTCGCGCGAGAGCGCCTTCTTCAGTTCGCCTAGCACCTGGTCGCGGTGCTCGACGTTCTCCATGTCGATGAAGTCGATGATGATCACGCCGCCCAGATTGCGCAGCCGCAACTGGCGCGCGATGGTGTGCGCCGCTTCGAGATTGGTCTTGAAGATCGTGTCGTCGAAGTTGCGCGCGCCCACGTAGCCGCCCGTGTTCACGTCGATGGTCGTCATTGCCTCTGTCTGGTCGATCACTAGGTAGCCGCCCGACTTGAGGTCGACGCGGCGCGAGAGCGCGCGCTGGATCTCGGCCTCGATGTTGTAGAGGTCGAATAGCGGCCGCTCGCCGGTGTAGTGATGCAGCTTCGCCAGCACGGCGGGCGTGAACTCGGTGGCGAACTCGGTGAGCTTCTGGAACGTTTCGCGTGAATCGACCTGAATGCGCGAGGTATCGTCGTTCACGAAGTCGCGCAGCACGCGCTGCGCGAGATTGAGGTCTTGATAGAGCAGGCTCGTGGCAGGCATGCGCTGCGACTGCGCGAGGATCGTCGTCCACGTCTTGCGCAGGTAGGCGACATCGGCGGCGAGCTCTTCGCTCGTGGCGTCCTCGGCGATGGTGCGCACGATATAGCCGCCTTTCTCGTCGGCGGGCAGCACGGCGGTCAGCCGCGCGCGCACGGCTTCGCGTTCCGCTTCGCTTTCGATCTTCTGCGAGATGCCGATATGCGGCTCCTGCGGCAGATAGACGAGCGTGCGGCCCGCGATGCTCACCTGCGTCGAAAGACGCGCGCCTTTGGTGCCGATCGGATCCTTCACGACCTGGACCATCAGCGTTTGCCCTTCGAACACGGTCTTTTCGATGGGCTGATGATGCACGGGCGCATGCGCCTCGCCCGCGATGCGCGGATGCCAGATATCGGCCACGTGGAGGAACGCGGCGCGCTCGAGGCCGATGTCGATGAACGCCGACTGCATGCCCGGTAGCACGCGCACGACCTTGCCGAGATAGACGTTGCCGACGCGTCCGCGCGACAGCGTGCGTTCGACGTGAAGCTCCTGGACTGCACCTTGCTGGACCAGCGCAACACGCGTCTCCTGAGGCGTGACGTTGATCAGGATTTCTTCGTTCATGATTGCTTTTAGAAGTCGATGCCGGCGGCGCGCAGGAGGGCGGCCGTTTCGAAAAGCGGCAAACCCATGATACCCGAATAGGACCCGTCGATTCGCTCGATGAACTCGGCGGCGCGCCCCTGGACACCGTATGCCCCGGCTTTGCCGAAGGGCTCGCCGCTCGCCACGTAGCGTGCGAGCGCCGCGGGCAGCGCCGGGGCGAAGCGCACGCGCGAGCGCGAAAGCGCGAGCGGCAGGCACACGCCTTCCGCGTTGACCACGGCCACGGCAGTGAACACTTCATGTTCGCGGCCGGCGAGCCGTTCGAGCATCGCGTAGGCATCGGCCGCGTCGTGCGGCTTGCCGAGGATATGGCCGTCGATGCTCACGGTGGTGTCGGCAGTGAGGATCGGCGCATGGTCGTGCGCGCCCGCCACGAGCCGGGCGCGCGCGGCATCGGCTTTGGCGGCGCACACGCGCTCGACATAGACGTCGGCGGACTCGCCGGGCAGCACGGCTTCGAGCGATTCGGCGTCTTCGTCGGGGTGCGGCAGCAGCAGCTCGAAGCGCACGCCGAGCTGTTGCAGCAGTTCCTGGCGGCGCGGGCTCTGCGAGGCGAGATAGACGAACGGATAGGGCGCGGTAGTGGTCATCGGGGCGTGGTTACGTCTTGATGAGGCGGGGATCGGACTCAAGCGTGCTCAAGCGGGCTCACGCGGAACTCACACGGGTTCGCATCTGCGAGGGCTGCTGTGGCGTGTGGGTCTCGCGGCGCACACGCCGGCGGGCGTCATGCGCGAGCGTTTCAAACGCGATGATAGGGGTGATTCTGCGTGATGGTCCACGCGCGGTAAAGTTGCTCGGCAAGCAGCACGCGCACCATCGCATGGGGCAGCGTGAGCGAGGACAGGCGCAGCAGCGTGTCGGCGCGCGCCTTGATCTGCGGATCGAGCCCGTCCGCGCCGCCGATCAGGAACGCCACGTCGCGCCCGTCCTGCTGCCATCCGGGCAGCGCCTGGGCGAGCTGCATCGTGGTCCAGTCCTTGCCGCGCTCGTCTAGCGCGACGATGCGCGCGTTCTTCGGCAACGCGGCTTCGATGCGGGTGCGCTCGGCGGCCATCACGCTTTCGGCGGAACGCCCCGACGAGCGCTGCTCGGGCTTCACCTCGCGCAACTCGATGCGCAACTCGGGCGGCATGCGCTTCGTGTATTCCTCGAAGCCAACGGCCACCCAGTCCGGCATCTTGTGCCCAACGGCGACGATATGCAATTTCATGGTGCTAAACGAATCCGTGTGGCACATGTGACGCGCTTGGGAGATCGCTGCGTGCTCAACGTGCTCATCGACGTGTTGAGCGCGCGCGTTCCCTTCGCGTGGATGGCGGATTTACTTCGCGCTGCGACGCGATGCGGCCTTGCGCGCGGGCTTCTTCACGGCGGCCAGGTCGACTTCTTCGTCGTCTTCGTCGTCGATCGGCTCGCTCGGGCGCGCGCCCGTGAATCCCGTGTTGGCCGCGAGCTTCACGCGCACCGGCTTGTCGCCCCAGATTTCTTCGAGGTTGTAGTACTGGCGCAGCGCGGGCTGCAGGATGTGGACGACCGCGTCGCCGCAATCCACCAGCACCCATTCGCCGATGTCCTCGCCTTCGGTGCTGACGATGTCGCCGCCGGCTTCCTTGACCTTCTCGCGCACGCTGTTGGCGAGCGCCTTGGTCTGGCGGTTCGAGGTGCCGCTCGCGACGATCACGCGATCGAACAGCTCGGTCAGATGGCTGGTGTTGAAGACACGAATGTCCTGTGCCTTGACGTCTTCCAGACCGTCGACGATGGCGCGTTGAAGTTTGCGGATGTCCATATTTACCCGTGTTGCCTGTACAAATGATGTTGAAGGATATAGTCCCACACTGCCGTGGGGACCTTGTCCGCGGCGCTGCCGCCGCGTGGTTCAGTCGTTGCGGGCGCGGCTGTGTGCGCCGTTGTGTGCCCCGTTTTGTGCCCGGTCGCGGGCGCCTTGGCCTGTGCCGCCTGCGTTGTTTGCGCCGCCACCCGCGCGCCCAGTTCGCGCCGGATTTCAGTAGCCGAAATATCGAGCGCGAGCGTTGCGTCGATCAGCAGATGCCCGCAGCGCGTGGCCGCGAGCGTGGCGGCGCTGGCGCGCCGCGCGGCCACTTCCGCCGTCACGGCGTCCGGCAGCGCCGTGAAGTCGAAGCCGGGCCGGCTCGCCACGCCCAGATGCGCGAGCGCGAACAGCTCGCGCCATGCGTGCCAGGAATCGAGGTGCACCAGCTGATCGGCGCCCATCAGCAGCGTGAGCGCAGCCTGCGCGTTGCTTTCGCTGCGTGCGCGCCAGCGGCGCAGCGTCTCTACCGTATAGGTGGGGCCGTCGTGCTCGATCTCGTCGGTGTCTACGCTCACCGTTACGCCCGGCAGCACGAGCGAGGCCGCTGCCGCGCGCGTCATCGCGAGGCGATGTTCTGCGGCGCTCACTTCGGGTTTCTGCCAGGGCTGGCCGGCGGGCAGCAGGATCAGCTCGGTCAAGCCGAGCACGCGCGCGAAATGGCGCGCGAGCGCGAGATGGCCCTCGTGAATCGGATCGAAGGTGCCGCCGAGCACACCCACACGGCGCGCGAGCGCGTGAGAGGGCGCGCCGGCTGGCGCACTCGCGGAGGCGGTCGGGGCTTGCGTCACGGTGTCAGATCCAGTCGCGCACCGGCAGGAAGTCGGTGTACAGGCGCGCTTCCGGCGTGCCCGGTTGCGGCTGCCAGTCGTAGCGCCAGTTCGCGGAGGGCGGCATCGACATGAGGATCGACTCGCTGCGCCCGCCGCTTTGCAGGCCGAAGTGCGTGCCGCGGTCCCAGACCAGATTGAACTCGACGTAGCGGCCGCGCCGGTACGCCTGGAATTCGCGTTCGGCTTCGCCATAAGGCGTGGCGCGGCGCTTTTCGATGATCGGCAAATACGCTTTCAGGAAGCCGTCGCCCACGCTGCGCAGCATCGCGAACGCCTGGTCGAAGCCGCCTTCGGCGTAGTCGTCGAAGAAGATGCCGCCCACGCCGCGCGCCTCGTTGCGGTGCTTGAGGAAGAAATATTCGTCGCACCAGCGCTTGAAGCGCGGGTAGAGATCCGCGCCGTAGGGCGCGAGCGCGTCGCGGCAGACGCGGTGGAAATGCTGCGCGTCTTCCTCGAAGCCGTAATAGGGCGTGAGGTCCATGCCGCCGCCGAACCAGAACACCGGCGCTTCGCCCGCTTTCGTGGCGAGCAACATGCGCACGTTCATGTGCACGGTCGGGCAGTACGGATTGCGCGGATGCAGCACGAGCGAGACGCCCATCGCCTCGAAGCCGCGCCCGTTGAGTTCGGGGCGCGCGGCCGTGGCCGAGGGCGGCAAGGCGTCGCCCGCGACGTCGGAAAAGCCGATGCCGCCGCGCTCGAAGAACTGGCCGCCTTCGAGAATGCGCGTGCAGCCGCCCCCGCGCAGTTTCTCGCCGGGTTCGCGCTGCCATGTGTCGGTGGCGAAGGGCGTGCCGTCGAAGGCGCCGAGCGTGTCGGCGATCCGCGTCTGCAGGCCCGAGAGCCAGGCGCGCACGGCGGCGCTGTCGTGGGTTGCGCCAGCGGTTGCGCCTGCGGGCGTCACGGGGGTAGAGCCGGGGGTAGAGCCGTTTTGAGTCGGTTCGGTCATCGGTGGGCGGGCGAGGCGGCGGGGCCGGAACTGCGCCAGGATTGGTTCGGAATCGGGGTGCGGGTCGCGCGGTGCGGCCGCTAGCGGCAAGCTTACGCCGTTCGGCGCGGCTTCGCGGTTATGCCGCCCATGCCGCGGCCGCTCGTTGTGCCGCCTGGGGGCGGGCCGGCGCTGCGGCGCTTCGCCTTGCCCGCGCTGCGGGCAAGGGCCGGTTTGCCCGCTGTCGCCGGCCGGCGTGCGCTGGCTTCATGGCGACGCGCCATGGCGAGCGCGCCGCCATGCGGCAAGGCACCCGCCACGCATGCCCGGCCAACACTGGCCAGGCCGCGTCGAGCGCCTTTTCTGCGCCTGGGACCTTACTGCTTGCGCCCTGCGGCGCGATAGCCGATGTCGTGGCGATACTGCATGCCGTCGAACGAGATGCGGTTCACGGTCTCGTAAGCCACCTTCTGCGCGCTGCGCACGGAATCGGCGAGGCCCACCACGCACAGCACACGGCCGCCCGAGGTCACGAGCTTGCCGTCCACGAACTGCGTGCCCGCATGGAACGTGACCGAATCGGCGGTCTCGGCGGGGATGTCGTTGATGCGGTCGCCCTTGCGCGGCGTGTCCGGGTAGTTGTGCGCGGCCAGCACGACGCCGAGTGCGGTGCGGCGGTCCCATTCGAGCTCGACCTGGTCGAGCGAGCCGGCAATCGCATGCTCCACGACCTTCGAGAAGTCGCCCTTCAGGCGCGCCATGATCGGCTGCGTTTCCGGATCGCCCATGCGGCAGTTGAATTCGAGCGTCTTCGGGTTGCCCTGCGCGTCGATCATCAGGCCCGCGTAGAGGAAGCCCGTGTAGCGGATGCCTTCCTTCTCCATGCCCGCCACGGTCGGCAGGATGATTTCGCGCATCACGCGCGCGTGCAGCTGCGGCGTGACGATGGGCGCGGGCGAGTAGGCGCCCATGCCGCCCGTGTTCGGGCCCTGATCGCCGTCTTGCAGGCGCTTGTGGTCCTGGCTCGAGGCGAGCGCGAGCACGTGCTTGCCGTCCACCATGACGATGAAGCTCGCTTCCTCGCCCGCGAGGAATTCCTCGATCACCACGCGCGCGCCGGCGTCGCCGAGCTTGTTGTCGGCGAGCATCATGTCGATGGCCTGATGCGCTTCTTCCAGCGACATCGCCACCACCACGCCCTTGCCCGCGGCGAGGCCGTCGGCCTTGATCACGATGGGCGCGCCGTTTTTCTCGACATAGGCGTGCGCGGCCGTGGCGTCCGAGAACGTCTCGTAGGCGGCCGTGGGGATGTTGTGGCGCTTCATGAACGCCTTCGCGAAGTCCTTCGAGCTTTCGAGCTGAGCGGCTTCCTTCGTGGGGCCGAACACCTTCAGGCCGCGCTGGCGGAATACGTTGACGATGCCGGCCGCGAGCGGCGCTTCCGGCCCGACCACGGTGAGGGCGACCTGTTCGCGCTCGGCGAAATCGGCGAGCTCGTTGATGTCCGTGATGTCGACGTTGGCGAGCCGCTCGTCCTGCGCGGTGCCGCCGTTGCCCGGTGCGACGTAGACGAGCTGGACGCGCGGCGCCTGCGCGAGCTTCCACGCCAGCGCATGTTCGCGGCCGCCAGAACCGACGACGAGTAACTTCATGTAAATCCCCGAAAGACCAGAACCAGAAACAGTTGCGGCCGGCGCTTCGATGCGCCGGCCGTGAAGGCGTTGGTGCCGCGAACCGCGGAACCGCGGAACCGCGGAACCGCGACTCAAGCGCGCCCGAGCGTGGCGCGGCCGGTCAGCCGCAGCGCCCGCTCGCGCCAAAGCCGCTTATTCCTCGTCGATCGACGCGTTGGTGTACACCTCCTGGACATCGTCCAGGTTTTCGAGCGCGTCGAGCAGCTTTTGCATCTTCACCGCGTCGTCGCCCGTGAATTCGACTTCCGTTTGCGGCTTCATCGTGACTTCGGCCATTTCGGCCTTGAAGCCCGCGCCTTCGAGCGCGTCCTTCACCTTCTGGAAGTCGTTGGGCTGGCAGATCACCTCGATGCTGCCGTCCTCGTTCGTGACGACGTCGTCGGCGCCCGCTTCGAGCGCGGCGTCCATCAGCTTGTCCTCCGGCGTGCCGGGGGCGAAGAGGAACTGGCCGACGTGATCGAACATGAACGACACCGAGCCGTCCGTGCCCATGTTGCCGCCGAACTTCGAGAACGCGTGGCGCACTTCCGCGACGGTGCGGGTGCGGTTGTCGGTCATGGTGTCGACGATCACCGCCGCGCCGCCGATGCCGTAGCCTTCGTAGCGGATTTCCTCGTAGTTCGCGCCGTCGACGCCGCCCACGCCGCGCTGGATCGCGCGGTTGATGTTGTCCTTGGGCATGTTGGCGTCGTAGGCCTTGTCCACGGCCAGGCGCAGGCGCGGGTTCGAGTCGATCTCGCCGCCGCCCATGCGCGCCGCAACCTGGATTTCCTTGATGAGCCGCGTCCAGACCTTGCCGCGCTTCGCGTCAGCAGCTGCCTTCTTGTGCTTGATGTTGGCCCATTTCGAATGACCCGCCATACCTTTCTCCGTCGCACGCTTCACGCGTGCATGGTGCAGTTGTCGTTACCGCAGTTTTCAATACGATGCCGGGGCCGGCGTGGCGCGCTCGTTTGTGCGCGGCCCATGCTTGCGTGCCGGTGTGCCCATCCGCGATTGTCTGTCCGTCCGATGCCTCGACCGCAGCCGGCTTGTCGCGCGCGCGGCCGGGCTTGCCGGTGGCGCTTTGTGCGGGACGTGCGCCGGGGGCGCGTCGGCGCATTGGGGCGCGCTTCGCGAAGTCCAGGGGACTTTTGGGGACAGTCAGGCAGACCCGGTCGGGAAGAGGTGAATTTTATCACGCCGGGAGCGCTCGGCCTCACCCCTCGATGGTCTGGATGCGCCGGAGCGCGGATTTTTCGCGCGCGCGAACGGCTGCGAAGAGGGGAGGCAAAGGGGGGGCGGCGAAGATGGACCGAGGAGGACCGAAGCGTGGCGGCCAGGACGCCGCCCCCCAAGCGGCATCAGTTCTTGGTGCCGAACAGACGGTCGCCGGCGTCGCCGAGACCCGGGACGATATAAGCGTGCTCGTTCAGGTGCGTGTCGAGCGAGGCCACGTAGAGCCGCACGTCCGGATGCGCCTGCTGGAACACCTCGACGCCTTCGGGCGCGGCCACCAGCGCGAGGAAGCGGATGCGCTCGCCGGGCACGCCGCGGCGCTTGAGCACGTCGATTGCGTGCGCGGCCGAGTAGCCGGTCGCAACCATCGGGTCGCACAGGATGAAGGTGCGGTCCTCGAGGTCGGGCAGGCGCACGAGGTACTCGACCGGGCGGTGGTCGTCGGCGCGATAGACGCCGATGTGGCCCACGCGTGCCGACGGGATCAGTTCGAGCAGCCCGTCGGACATGCCTACGCCCGCGCGCAGCACCGGCACGATCGCGAGCTTCTTGCCGGCGATCACTGGCGCGTCGATCTCGACGAGCGGAGTTTGCACGCGGCGCGTCGTGACCGGCAGCTCGCGCGTGATTTCGTAGCCCATCAGTAGCGTGATCTCGCGCAGCAGCTCGCGGAACGTGCGCGTGGACGTGTCCTTGTCGCGCATGTGGCTGAGCTTGTGCTGGATCAGCGGGTGATCGAGGATGAAGAGATTCGGAAAGCGGCTGTCCTGTTTCATGGCGGGGCGCACGAGGCTGCAAGGGGTGTTGGGGTGTCGGCCGCGGCGCTGCCGGCTGCCTGGTTCCGGCGGGGCTCGCGCGAGCGCTGGGCCGCGCTACAGGCGCAAGTATACGAGAACCGGGCAAGAACAGGAGCGCGATTGAGGCCGCGCTGGGGCCACCCTGGGGCCACGGCGGGCCAGTCCGCGCTACCCGCGGCTCGCAG
The DNA here is from genome assembly GCF_000785435.2 of Paraburkholderia sacchari. Taxonomy (GTDB): domain Bacteria; phylum Pseudomonadota; class Gammaproteobacteria; order Burkholderiales; family Burkholderiaceae; genus Paraburkholderia; species Paraburkholderia sacchari. Next base: position 1,200,859 of record NZ_JTDB02000002.1, read on the forward strand.
CGTCCCACGCGCGCCGCCCGATTCTTCTAGAATCGCAAAATTGGGCGCGCGGGCCGCCGCCATTGCGCGGCGGCTTCGCAACCACGCGCCGTCACCGATTCGTCACGCCAATCACAAGGACCGTAAAGATGGACATGGGCATCGCAGGACGCAGCGCGCTGGTGTGCGCCGCAAGCAAGGGACTGGGGCGCGGTTGCGCCGAGGCGCTCGCGGCTGAGGGCGTGAACGTGACGATCGTCGCGCGCACGGCGCAAACGCTCGAGGAAACCGCCGCGCGGATTCGCGCAAATACCGGCGTCGAGGTCAAGGCCGTGGCCTGCGACATCACCACCGAGGCCGGCCGCGCCGCCGCGCTCGCCGCCTGCCCGTCGCCGGACATCCTCGTGAACAATGCGGGCGGCCCGCCGCCGGGAGACTTTCGCACCTACACGCACGAAGCCTGGCTCGCCGCGCTCGAAGCGAACATGCTCACGCCGATCGCGCTGATCCAGGCCACCATCGACGCCATGAGCCAGCGTGGCTTCGGGCGCATCGTCAACATCACGAGTTCCTCGGTGAAGGCGCCTATCGACGTGCTCGGCCTCTCGAACGGCGCACGCTCGGGCCTCACGGGCTTCGTCGCGGGCGTCGCGCGCCAGGTCGCGGGCACGGGCGTGACGATCAACAACCTGTTGCCGGGCTCGTTCGACACCGACCGCATCCAGGCCACCAACGTCGCGCAATCGAAGGCGAGCAATTTGTCGCTCGAGGAAGTGCGCGCGCGCCGCGTGAAAGCGATTCCGGCAGGCCGCTTCGGCACGCCCGAGGAATTCGGCCGCGCCTGTGCGTTCCTGTGCAGCGTCCATGCGGGCTATATCACAGGACAAAACTGGCTGATCGACGGCGGTGCGTATCCGGGAACGTTCTGATCCGGTACGTTCTGTTCGGCGCGCAGCCGCGCGCACGACACACGCAAACCTCATCGAAACAAGAAACAAGGAAGAAGGCCATGCCCACCCGCGTCGCGCTGATCGCGCACGACCACAAGAAGGACGACATCATCAGGCTCACCGGCGAGTACGTCGACACGCTGCGCCGCTGCGAGCTGCTCGCGACCGGCACGACGGGCGGACGCATCGCGGCGGCGCATGGCCTGAACGTCGAGCGCATGCTCTCGGGCCCGCACGGCGGCGACCTGCAGATCGGCGCGCAACTCGCCGAAGGCAATGTCGACGTGGTGATCTTCCTGCGCGATCCCATGACCCCGCAGCCGCACGAGCCCGACATCAACGCGCTCGTGCGTGCCTGCGACGTGCACGACGTACCGTGCGCGACCAACATCTCGACGGCACGCATGATCCTCGACGTGCTCACGCTACGTCTGAAAGACGAGATCTGAGCGCCGCGCGCTGGGCGCGAGCCCCAGACTCACTGGACTGACTCGCAGTACTCACAGAACGAAGGAGGCAGCATGACCAAGGCAATCCGTTACGAGAAGACCGGCGGCCCCGAAGTGATGAAGTGGGTGGACGTCACGGTGGGCGAGCCGGGCGAGGGCGAGATCCGCGTGAAGCAGAGCGCCTGCGGGCTCAATTACATCGACGTGTACTTCCGCAGCGGGCTCTATCCGCAGCCGCTGCCGGCCGGTCTCGGCATGGAGGCTGCGGGCGAAGTCGTGGCCGTGGGCCCGGGCGTCGCGCTCGTGAAGCCCGGCGATCGCGTGGCGTATGTCGCGCGTCCGCCGGGTGCGTATGCGCAGGAGCGCGTGCTGCGCGCGGATCAGGTGATCCGCCTGCCCGACGCGATCAGCGACGAGCAGGCCGCCTCCATCATGCTGCAAGGCCTGACCGCGCAATATCTGCTGCGCCGCACGTACCGCGTGAAGGCGGGCGACACGATCCTGATCCAGGCCGCCGCGGGCGGCGTGGGCCTCATCGTGTGCCAGTGGGCCAAGGCGCTGGGCGCGACCGTGATCGGCACGGTGGGCTCGGACGAGAAGGCCGAAGTCGCGAAGGCGCATGGCTGCGATTACCCGATCGTCTATACGGGCGAGGACTTCACCGCGCGCGTGCGCGAGATCACGAACGGCGCGGGCGTGCCCGTGGTGTACGACTCGATCGGCAAGGACACTTATACGAAGTCGCTCGACTGCCTGGCTCCCCTCGGCCTGTTCGTGAGTTTCGGCAATGCGTCGGGGCCGCTGCCGCCCATCGATTCGTCGGAGTTCGCGGGGCGCGGCTCGCTGTTCTTCACGCGTCCGACGCTCTTCACCTACATCGCGAAGCGTGCCGATTATGAGGCGATGAGCGCCGAGTTGTTCGAAGTGGTCGCCTCGGGCAAGGTCAAGACCTCGATCAACCAGCGCTATGCGCTGCAGGACGTGGGCCAGGCTCACGCCGATCTCGAAGCGCGCCGCACGACCGGCTCGACCATTCTGCTGCCGTAATTTAGCGGCATTCACCTGACGGGGGCGCGCGTGCCTGCCATGCGCGCCCCCGTCCGCGTTTACGTGATTTTTATACGCGCACCAAAACCTTTGATCCGGATTTAATGCAATAACCACTACCTTACGGCCATCCGTCATCCGTGAATGGAGAACACGACAATGGATGTGCTGTATATCGGGGGGCTGGCGGTCTTCGCCGCGCTCACTTACGCGTTGATCGCCGGCTGCGGGAAGCTCATGCAGTACCGCCGCGCGGATCGGGGCGATACGGGGGCGCGCTCATGACCTGGATTTTCTGGCTAGCGGGGGCGGCGACACTGTTGCTGTTCGTTTATCTCTTCAATGCGCTGCTGCGCGCGGAGGAGATCGAATGAACGCCAACAATCTGCTGCAAGCGGGGATTTTCATCGTCGTCCTGCTCGCGCTCGCGGTGCCGGTCGCGGGCTATATCACGCGCGTGCTCGATGGGCGCTCGCGCGTCGTGCGTCTGTTCGCACCGCTCGAGAATCTGCTTTACCGCATCGCCGGTGTCGACCCGAGCGCCGAGATGAGCTGGAAGCGCTACGCGCTCGCCACACTCTCGTTCAACGTGCTGGGCGTGGGTTTTCTTTACGTGCTGCTGCGCATTCAAGGCTGGCTGCCCGATAACCTCGGCAATCCGCAGCGCTTGGGCGCGATGACGGCGGACGGCGCGTTCAACACCGCCGTGAGCTTCGTCACCAACACGAACTGGCAGGACTACACGCCCGAGCAGACCGTGAGCTATCTCACGCAGATGCTCGGCTTGACGGTGCAGAACTTCCTCTCGGCGGCCACCGGCATCGTCGTGGTGATCGCGCTGATTCGCGGCTTTGCGCGCCACTCGGCGCAAACCATCGGCAACTTCTGGGTCGACCTCACGCGCACGACGCTCTACATCCTCGTGCCGATGGCGGCGATCGTCGCGGCGTTGCTGATGAGCCAGGGCATGATCCAGAACTTCAAGTCGTATCAGGACGTGCCGACGCTCCAGACCACCACCTATGCGGCGCCGAAGCTCGACGCGCAGGGGAATCCGGTCAAGGACGCGAAGGGCAATCCCGTCACCGTCGATACGAAAGCAACCACGCAGACGCTTGCCATGGGCCCGGTCGCCTCGCAGGTCGCGATCAAGATGCTCGGCACCAACGGCGGCGGCTTCTTCAATGCGAACTCGGCGCATCCGTACGAGAATCCCACGCCGTTCTCGAACTTCGTCGAAATGTTGGCGATCCTGATCATTCCGGCGGCGTTGTGTCTCGTGTTCGGCAACGTCGTGGGCGACCGCAGGCAGGGCGTGGCGGTGCTCGCGGTGATGGGAATCGCGTTCGCCGTCGCGGTGGGCGTCGAGCTCTCGGCGGAGCAGGCGGGCAATCCGCTGCTCGCATCGCTGAACGTCGATCAGCACGCGAGCGCGCTGCAAGCCGGCGGCAACATGGAAGGCAAGGAAACGCGTTTCAGCATCGCGCAGACGGGCATCTTCGTCGTGGCGACCACGGCGGCTTCGTGCGGCGCCGTGAATGCGATGCACGACTCGCTCACGCCGCTCGGCGGCCTCGTGCCGATGCTCTTCATCCAGCTTGGCGAGGTGATCTTCGGCGGGGTGGGCTCGGGCCTCTACGGCATGCTCGTGTTCGCGCTTCTGGCGGTGTTCGTGGCGGGCCTGATGATCGGGCGCACGCCCGAGTACGTGGGCAAGAAGATCGAGTCGTTCGAGATGAAGATGGTTGCCATCGTCGTGCTGCTCACGCCGATGCTGGTGCTGCTCGGCACCTCGATCGCCGTGCTGGCCGACGCGGGCAAGGCCGGCATCGCCAACCCCGGCGCGCATGGCTTCTCCGAAATCCTCTACGCGTTCAGCTCCGCCGCGAACAACAACGGCAGCGCGTTCGCGGGCCTCACGGTCAACACGCCGTTCTACAACTCGCTGCTCGGCATCGCGATGTGGTTCGGCCGCTTCGGCACCATCGTGCCGGTGCTCGCCATCGCGGGCTCGCTCGCGGCCAAGAAGCGCATTGCCGTGACGGGCGGCACGTTGCCCACGCATGGGCCGCTTTTTGTCGTGCTGCTGCTCGGCACCGTGCTGCTGGTGGGCGCGCTCACCTATGTGCCGGCGCTCGCGCTCGGCCCCGGTGTGGAGCATCTGATCATGATGGGCGTGCATTGAACGGGAACATCATCAAATGACACAACATAGTGCAACACGATCCATGTTCGATCCGGCGCTCGTGCGTCCGGCTATCGTGGACTCGTTCAGGAAACTCAATCCGCGCACCCAGTTGCGCAACCCGGTGATGTTCTGCGTCTACGTGGGCAGCGTGCTCACGACGATCCTCTGGGTCGCGGCGCTGATGGGCCAGGCCGAGGCGCCCGCGGGCTTCATTCTCGCGATCGCGCTGTGGCTGTGGTTCACGGTGCTGTTCGCGAACTTCGCCGAGGCGCTCGCCGAAGGGCGCTCGAAGGCGCAGGCCGCATCGCTGCGCCAGGCCAAGCGCGATGTGATGGCCAAGAAGCTCAACGAGCCGCATCCGAAGGCGCCCATCCGCATCATGACCGCGACCGATTTGCGGCGCGGCGACGTGGTGCTGGTCGAGACCGGCGACACCATTCCCGCGGACGGCGAGGTGATCGACGGCGTGGCCTCGGTGGACGAATCGGCGATTACGGGCGAATCGGCGCCGGTGATCCGCGAATCGGGCGGCGACTTTTCGTCGGTCACGGGCGGCACGCGCGTGCTCTCGGACTGGATCGTCGTGCGCGTGACGGCCAACCCCGGCGAGGCGTTTCTCGACCGCATGATCGCGATGGTCGAGGGCGCCAAGCGCCAGAAGACGCCCAACGAGATCGCGCTCACGATTCTGCTCGTCGCGCTGACCATCGTGCTGCTGCTCGCGACGGCGACGCTGTTGCCGTTCTCGATGTTCTCGGTGGAAGCCGCGAAGATGGGCCACGTGGTCACGATCACGGTGCTCGTCGCGCTGCTCGTGTGCCTGATTCCGACCACCATCGGCGGGCTGCTTTCGGCGATCGGCGTGGCGGGCATGAGCCGCATGATGCAGGCCAACGTGATCGCCACCTCGGGCCGCGCGGTGGAAGCCGCCGGCGACGTGGACGTGCTGCTGCTCGACAAGACCGGCACGATCACACTCGGCAATCGTCAGGCGTCGGCGTTCGTGCCCGCGCCCGGCGTGACCGAGGAAGCGCTCGCGGACGCCGCGCAACTCGCCTCGCTCGCCGACGAAACGCCCGAGGGCCGCAGCATCGTGGTGCTCGCGAAGCAGCGTTTCAACATTCGCCAGCGCGACATGGGCTCGCTGCACGCGGTGTTCCTCGCCTTCAGCGCGCAAACTCGCATGAGCGGCGTCGACCTCTCGCCCGAAGGCACGGCGCCCGGCACGCATGCCCGCGAGATTCGCAAGGGCGCAGCCGATGCGGTCAAGCAATACGTCGCGGCCCACGGCGGCCGTTTCCCCTCGGAAGTCGACACGGCTGTGGACGACATCGCGCGCCGCGGCAGCACGCCGCTCGTGGTCGCGGAGATGCACGACAAGGTCGCGCGCGTGCTCGGCGTGATCGAATTGAAGGACGTGGTGAAGGGCGGCATCAAGGAGCGTTTTGCCGAACTGCGCAAGATGGGCATCAAGACCGTGATGGTGACGGGCGACAACCGCCTGACCGCCGCCGCTATTGCCGCCGAAGCCGGCGTGGACGATTTCCTCGCGCAAGCGACGCCCGAGACCAAGCTCGCGACAATTCGCGAGCACCAGGCCCAGGGCAAGCTCGTGGCGATGACCGGCGACGGCACCAACGATGCACCGGCGCTCGCCCAGGCCGACGTGGCGGTCGCGATGAACACCGGCACCCAGGCCGCGAAGGAAGCGGGCAACATGGTCGACCTCGACTCGAACCCGACCAAGCTCATCGAGATCGTGGAGATCGGCAAGCAGATGCTCATGACGCGCGGCTCGCTCACGACCTTCTCGATCGCCAACGACGTCGCCAAGTACTTCGCGATCATTCCGGCGGCGTTCGCGACGACCTATCCGCAACTGTGCGTGCTCGATGTCATGCATCTGAGCTCGCCGTCGTCTGCGATTCTTTCGGCCGTGATCTTCAACGCGCTCATCATCGTGATGCTGATACCGCTCGCGCTCAAGGGCGTGAAGTACCGGCCGCTAGGCGCCGCGACGCTGCTGCGCCGCAATCTGCTGGTCTACGGCCTCGGTGGCATTCTCCTGCCGTTCCCATGCATCAAGCTGATCGACATGGTGCTCACCGCATTCGGCTGGGTTTGACAGTCGCGTGTTATCTGATGAACAGGAATCCAGAATGAAAGCGCAATTTCGACCTCTCATCGTGATCTTCGCCGTGCTCGCCGCGATCACGGGTCTCGTGTATCCCGCCGTGATGACCGCGTTCGGCCAGGCCGTGTTTCATCGCCAGGTGAACGGCAGTCTTGTCGAGGTGAACGGCAAGGTGGTGGGCAGCAAGCTGATCGGCCAGCAGTTCGACGCGCCCCAGTACTTCTGGGGCCGTCTCTCGGCCACCGCGCCGAATCCGTACAACGCGACGAGCTCGGGCGGCTCGAACCTGGGCCCGACCAACCCGGCGCTCGCCGACGAAGTCAAAGGCCGCATCGCAGCGCTCAAGGCTGCGGGCACCGATGTTTCTCTGCCGATCCCCGCCGATCTCGTGACCTCGTCGGCGAGCGGGCTCGATCCCGAGATCTCGCCGGCCGCCGCCGCGTACCAGGTAGCGCGCGTGGCCAGGGCGCGCCACCTGAGCACGAACGACGTGCAAGCGCTCGTGGACCGCTATACCCAGGGCCGCCAGTTCGGCGTGCTCGGCGAGCCGCGCGTGAACGTGCTCGAACTGAACCTCGCGCTCGACAGCAAGGCGGCGAGCTGAGCCATTGCGCGACGCCGAAGGCTGAAGGCTGAAGGCTGAAGGCGACCAGGTACGGCTGTTTGCTTATTCACGGCCGCGGTGAGACGATCTTCCATGAACCCTCCATGAAATCCGCATGAACCGCCCCGATCCCGACGAACTCCTCGACCGGCTCCAGCGCGACGAAGAAAAACGCCGCCGCGGCAAGCTGAAGATTTTCTTTGGCGCGTCGGCGGGCGTCGGCAAGACCTACGCGATGCTCCAGGCCGCGCGCCGCCGCAAGGAAGAGGGCGTGGACGTGGTGGTCGGCGTCGTCGAGACCCATGGGCGCAGCGAGACCGCCGCGCTCACGAGCGGCCTCGAAGAGCTGCCGCGCCAGCGCATTGCTTACCGCGGGCGTACGCTCGAAGAGTTCGATCTGGACGCCGCACTCGAGCGCAAGCCGCAACTCGTGCTGGTCGACGAACTCGCGCATTCGAACGTGCAGGGCGCGCGCCACATGAAGCGCTGGCAGGACGTGTACGAACTGCTCGATGCGGGCATCGACGTCTACACGACCGTCAACGTCCAGCACCTCGATAGCCTCAATGACGTGGTGGGCCAGATCACCGGCATCCGCGTCTGGGAGACGGTGCCCGACCGTGTGTTCGACGGCGCCGACGAAGTCACGCTCGTCGACCTGCCCGCCGAGGAACTGCTCGACCGCATGCGCGACGGCAAGGTGTACATGCCCGCGCAGGCCGAGCGCGCGGTGCGCAATTTCTTCCGCAAGGGCAACCTGATCGCGCTGCGCGAACTGGCGCTGCGCCGCACGGCCGACCGCGTCGACGCGCAGATGCACGAGTACCGCGCCGACCGCTCGATCCAGCATGTGTGGCAGGCGCGCGAGCGGCTGCTCGTGTGCGTGGGCCCGGGCCCCGAGGCGAGCGCGCTGGTGCGCGCGTCGGCGCGGCTCGCGGCGAGCCTGAAGGCCGACTGGATCGCTGTGTACGTAGAGACGCCCAGGCTTCAGCGCCTGCCCGACGAAGTGCGTCAGCGCACGCTCGGTGCGCTCAAGCTTGCCTCCGAACTGGGCGCGGAAACCGCCACGCTCGCCGGCGAGGACGCGGCCGTCACGCTCGCGGGCTATGCGCGGCTGCGCAACGTCTCGAAGCTCGTGGCGGGCGCTCCGGCGCGCAGCGGCGCATCGTGGTGGCGCTGGCTGCGCCGGCCGTTCGGCGAGCGCCTGGCCGTTAAGGCCGAGGATGTCGACCTGACCCTGGTGCGCGCGAGCGCCGCCGACAACGACCGGCTTGCAGGCACGCAGCGTGAGGCGTCGGCCGCTGCGCGCGCCGCCAACGCCTGGCGCGCGGCCATCTCCAGCGGCGCGGCGAACCGCTCGCCGCCGCGCGCCTACGCGGCGGCGCTGCTGATCTGCGCGTCCATCACGGTGCTCGCGAGCACCGTGATGGACCGCATCGCGCTCGCCAATCTCGTGATGCTGTATCTGCTCGGCGTGATTTTCACGGCGACGAAACTCGGGCGCGGCCCCGGCGTGCTGCTGTCGTTCGCGAGCGTGGCCGCCTACGACTTTTTCTTCGTGCCGCCGCGCCTGTCGTTCTCGGTGAGCGACACGCAGTACCTGCTGACCTTCGTGGGCATGCTGCTCACCTCGCTCGTCATCAGCCATCTCACTTCGAGCCTGCGCCGCGAGGCGAGCGTCGCCCAGCGGCGCGAGCAGCGCACAGGCGCGATGTACGCGATGGCGCGCGAGCTGGCGGCCGCGCTCACCACCGAGCAGATCGTGGCGATCGGCAGCCGCCATGTGAGCGAAGTGTTCGGCGCGCGCGTGGCGATGCTGCTTCCGGACAGCGCCGACAAGGTCCAGCAGAAGATCGAGGACCCCGATCCGCAGATCATGCTCGAGCCGGGGAGTCTCGACATCGACGTGGGCCAGTGGGTCTATGACCAGCAAAAGCCCGCGGGCCACGGCACCGACACGCTGCCCGCGGCGGCGGCGCGCTACCTGCCGCTCAAGGCGCCGATGCGCACGCGCGGCGTGCTGGCCGTGGTCACGCGCGACGCGCGCGAGTTGCAGGTGCCCGAGCAGCAGCGCATGCTCGACGCGTTCGCCGCGCAGATCGCGCTCGCGCTCGAACGCGTGCACTACGTGGAGATCGCGCGCGACGCGCTCGTCAACATGGAGTCCGAACGATTGCGCAACTCGCTGCTCTCGGCGATTTCGCACGACCTGCGCACGCCGCTCACGGCCATCGTCGGTTTTTCGTCGATGCTCGCGCAGACGCACGAGCCCGATGCGAGCGGCACGCCCGCCGACGAACGGAATGCACGCTCGGGCGAGCTCATCGAGGCGATCCACGACGAAGCGCTGCGCATGACCGGCATCGTCACGAATCTGCTCGACATGGCGCGCCTGCAGGCGGGCAGCCTCAAGCTCAACCGGCAATGGACGCTGCTCGAGGAAACCGTGGGCGCGGCGCTGGCCGCGTGCCGCCGCGTGCTGGTGCGGCACCCGGTCCAGGTGCAGCTCGAAGAGGGTTTGCCCTTGCTGCAGCTCGACGCCGTGCTCATGGAGCGGCTCTTCTCGAACCTGCTGGAAAACGCCGCCAAGTACACGCCGCCCGACACGCCGCTCACGATCGCGGCGCGCCGCATCGAGCAGAACGGTCAGCCGTTCGTGCGCGTGAGCATCGACGACAGTGGCCCGGGCTTGCCGCACAACATGGGCGAGCGCGTATTCGAGAAGTTCACGCGCGGCGAGAAGGAATCGGCCAAGCCCGGCATCGGCCTCGGGCTGGCGATCTGCCGGGCGATCGTGGAGGCGCACGACGGTACAATCGGCGCAACCAATCGCGTGGCCGCCGATGGCCACGTCGAAGGCGCGTCGTTCTGGTTCGCGCTGCCGGTGCAGACGCCGCCGCCGTTGCCGACCGATGAACCCGCCGATCTCAAGCCCGCCCATGAGTGATCCGAGCCTCGCCGTTGTCCTGATCGAAGACGAAAAGCAGATCCGCCGCTTCGTGCGCGCATCGCTGGAGGGAGAGGGCATTACCGTCTACGACGCCGAAACCGGCAAGCAGGGGCTCGTCGAGGCGGCGACGCGCAAGCCCGACCTCGTGATCGTCGATCTGGGCCTGCCCGATACGGATGGGCTCGACGTGATCCGCGAGCTGCGTGGCTGGAGCGATTTGCCGGTGATCGTGCTGTCGGCGCGCACGCAGGAGAGCGAGAAGGTTGCCGCGCTCGACGCCGGCGCCGACGATTACCTCACCAAGCCGTTTGGCGTCTCCGAGCTGCTCGCGCGTATTCGCGCGCATCTGCGCCGGCGTAACCGGGGTGGCGCGAACGAAGCGCCACAAGTGAGCTTCGGCGCGGTGACCGTCGACTTGGGCCTGCGGCAGGTGACGCGCGATGGCGCGCCCGTGCACCTCACGCCGATCGAGTACCGCCTGCTCGCGACGCTCGTGCGCGACGCGGGCCGCGTGTTGACCCACCGGCAATTGCTGCGCGAGGTCTGGGGGCCTTCGCATGTCGAGAGCAGCCACTATCTGCGCATCTACATGGCGCATCTACGGCAGAAATTGGAGCGCGATCCCGCGCAGCCGGAGCACATCGTCACCGAGACCGGTGTGGGGTATCGGCTGGTGGGCGTGCAGTAGTTCGGCAGGGGCGCAGCGGGCGGCCCGCCAGGCCCGGCCGCGGGGCCTCCCGTGATATACTTACAAATGCGTAAGGACGACCTTGCGTCTCATCTTCAAACGGGGACGGCCCCACTTCTCAGGGGAGCGTTCTCGTGGCCTGGATTTACCTCCTTATTGCCGGTGTGCTCGAAGTCGCATGGGCGTCCGGTCTCAAACTGTCCGAAGGATTCACCAAGCTCGGCTGGTCGGCGTTCACCATCGTGACGGCGCTCGGCAGCTTCTGGCTGCTCGCACTCGCCATGCGCCAACTGCCGCTCGGCACCGCGTACGCGGTGTGGACCGGCATCGGCGCGGTGGGCGCGTTCATCCTCGGCATCATCGTGATGGGCGAAGCCGCAAGCGTCGCGCGCGTGGCCAGCGCCGCGCTGATCGTGCTGGGGCTCGTCGGGCTCAAGCTTGCGTCGGCGGCCTGAGGCGCTTGTTTCAGTGCGGGTTGCCGTGCCGGGCGCGCCACGTCTGGTGCGCTCGTGCAACGCAGCAGCGGAGCGGTGGTTTGCGTGGCTATAATGGAACGACATAGCTCGATAAAACCCAACACTCCGCACCACGTCTGATTCGTGGGGACGGCGCCGCACGCGCCTCGCGCGAGGAGGCAGTCATGCTGGAACCACTTTCGCTTGCCGCGGGCCTGTCCTGGGGCAGCGGTCTGCGCCTCTACCTCACGGTTCTGATAGCCGGCGTGCTGCAGCGTCTCGGCTTCATCCATTTGCCCGACACGCTGGCGATTCTCGCTTCGCCCTGGGTGATCGGCATTGCCGCCGCGTTCACGGTGCTCGAATTCCTCGCCGATAAAGTCCCCGCGTTCGACTCGCTGTGGGACGCCGTGCATACCTTCATCCGCATTCCGGCTGGCGCGGTGCTGGCGGTCGGCGCGCTCGGCCATGCCGACCCGGCGCTGCTCACCGTCGCGGCGCTCGCCGGCGGCACGCTCGCCGGCACTGCGCATCTGGCCAAGGCCGGCACGCGCGCGCTCATCAATCTTTCGCCCGAGCCGGTGTCGAACGTCGTCACGTCCGGCGCGGAGGACGGCATGACCTTTATTGGCGTGCTGCTCGCGCTGTTCGCGCCGTTGCTGTTTCTGGTGATGCTCGTGCCCTTCCTGCTGGTGGCTGCCTGGGCGTTGCCGCGCTTGTGGCGCGGCGTGCAGGGCGGGTTTCGCGGCATGGCGACGCATATGGTCTCGCGCTTCTCGCTGCGGAGCCGCCACGATTGAGCGGTACCGGGCCTTCCTCGTCTGCTTCCAGCGCCGCGCCGGGCGCCAAACCGGGCCGGACCGGGCCCAGGCCGCCACGCGCGGGCAGTGAGCAGCCGCGCGGCGGCGGGGCGGGCGCTGCCCCGCCTACCGTCCCCACACCGCATACCCCCCGCGCCACGCTCGGCTGGCCCGACCTCGTGCGCCTCGCCGCGCGCATGAGCGCGCGCGACTGGCGCGCGGGCGAGCTGACCATGCTGCTGATGGCGCTCGTGCTGGCGGTAGCGGCGCTCGCGAGCGTGGGTTTTCTCGCCGACCGGCTCCAGCGCGGTCTGGAACGCGACGCCAGGGGTATGATCGCCGCCGACTTCATCGTGCGCGCCGACCATCCTGTCGATCCCGCTTTCGCGCAAGAGGCGCAGTCGCTGGCCTTGCACACCGCGAACACGGCGATTTTCCCGAGCATGGTGAGCGCGGAAGGGGCCGCGGGTGCGCCCGACGCTCGGGCGGCCACGCGCCTCGCCGCGGTCAAGTCGGTCTCGTCGGGCTACCCGCTGCGCGGGGCGTTGCGTCTCGCCTCCGCGCCTGGCGCACCCGAACGCGAGGTGCAGGGCATCCCGCCGCCCGGCACGGTCTGGGTCGACCAGCAACTGCTCGATGCGCTCAAGGTTCATGTGGGCAGCCGGGTGAAGGTCGGCACCCGCACTTTCACGATCGGCGCGCTCATCACGCGCGAACTCGATCGCGGCTTTTCGTTCGTGAACTTCTCGCCGCGCCTGATGCTCAACGCCGCCGATCTGCCCTCGACCGGCCTCACGGGCTACGGCAGCCGCGTCACGTACCGGCTGCTCGTGGCGGGCCCCGATTCCGCCGTCGCGCGGTTCGCCGGGTGGGCGCACGCGCGCGTGGACGGCGGCAAGCTGCGCGGCGTCGGCCTTGAATCGCTGCAGGACGGGCAGCCGCAGGTGCGCCAGGCGCTCGACCGCGCGCGCCACTTTCTCACGCTCGTCTCGCTGCTTACGGCGCTGCTGGCGGCCGTGGCGATCGCGATGGCGGCGCACCGCTACACGCGCCGCCATCTCGACGGCTGCGCCGCGATGCGCTGCCTCGGCGCGAGCCAGCGCACGCTGCGCGCGCTGTTCGTGCTCGAATTCACGGGCCTCGGGCTGGTGGGCGGCGCGCTGGGCGTGGCGTTGGGCTATGCGGGCCATCTCGCGCTGCTCGCCTGGCTTGGCACGCTGATCGATGTGGTGCTGCCGCGCCCCGGGCCGCTGCCCGCGCTCGAAGGCATCGCGGCGGGCCTCGTGCTGCTGCTCGGCTTCGCGCTGCCGCCGCTCCTGCCGCTCACGCGCGTGCCGCCCGTGCGCGTGCTGCGCCGCGAGTGGGGCGACGAGGGCCGCACGGCATGGGCTGCTTACGCCGTTGGCATCGCGCTGTTTGCGGGGCTGCTCATAATCGCGGCGGGCGAGCTCAAGCTCGGGGGCATCGTCGCGGGCGGTTTTGCGCTGGGCCTCGTCGTGTTCGCGGGCGTTGCGCGGGTCGCGCTGTGGGGCGCGGCGCGCGTGGCGCGCAGCCAGCGCAACGGCTTCGAGGCGCGTGCGGGCGTGGGCTGGCGCTACGCGCTCGCGTCGCTCGAACGGCGGCCCGGTGCGAGCGCGCTGCAGATCACCTCGCTCGCGATCGGCCTGATGTGCCTGCTGCTCATCGCGATGACGCGCAACGACCTGATCGACGGCTGGCGCAAATCCACGCCGCCCGATGCGCCCAATGAATTCCTCATCGACATCCAGCCCGAGCAGCGCGACGCCGTGGCCGCGTGGCTCACGGCGCATGGCATCGCGAATCCCGATCTGGAACCGATGGTGCGCGGGCGTCTCGTCACGATCAACGGCAAGCCCGTCGATCCCGCGAAGTACAAGAGCGAGGATGCACGCCGTCTCGTCGATCGCGAGTTCAACCTCTCGTACACGACGCAATTGCCCGAGGACAACCGCATCGAGGCAGGCGCGTGGTACGGCGAGTCGAGCGCGCCGCAGCTTTCGATCGAGCAGGGCCTCGCGAAGCTTATCGACGTGAAGCCCGGCGACGTGCTCACCTTCGACGTGACCGGCCTCGAAGTGACGGCGCCCGTGACGAGCGTGCGCCAGCTCGACTGGGGCTCGTTCAAGGTGAACTTCTTCGTCTTGATGCCGCCCGCGCTGCTGCGCGATTTTCCGGCCACCTACATCACGAGTTTTCATCTTCCCCGCAGTGAATCAAGCGCACAGCGCGCCGTGGTGGACGGGCTCGTGGCGCAGTATCCGAACGTGACCGCCATCGACGTCGGGCCGATTCTCGCGCAGGTCCAGCGCATGCTGGAGCAGGTGATCAACGCGGTGCAGTTCCTGTTTCTGTTCACGCTCGCGGCGGGCGTGCTGGTGCTCTACGCGGCGCTCGCGGGCACGCGCGACGAGCGCATGCGCGAGTCGGCGCTGCTGCGCGCGCTGGGTGCCTCGCATGCGCAGGTGCGCGCGGTGCAGGTGGCCGAGTTCGTTGCGGTGGGCGCGCTCGCGGGGTTGATGGCGGCGGTGGGCGCGCTGGTCGTGGGGTCGGTGCTGGCCTCGAAAGTGTTTGCGTTCCATCTCGCGTTTGATCCATGGCTCCTGCCTGCGGGCGTCGTGGCGGGTGTGGCCTGCGCGGGCGTGGGCGGGTGGATCAGCCTGCGGCATGTGCTCGCGCGGCCCGCGCTGCAATCGCTGCGCGATGCGTGAAGGAAGAGTGCGCTGCGGTTCAGTGAAGCGCGAGGCCTGCCATCGGCGTGGATTTCGGCATATGATGCCAGGGCTTTTTTCGCCCATGCCATGAATACAGAATCGACTCCAAAGCGCACACTTAAGCGTGCGAGCGCGCCCACCACGAAGCCGACCACGTCCGCCGCCGCCGCGCCGATGCGCTTTCTCGACACTTATCTCGCCGCGCTGCTCGCGCGCGCGAGCAGCCTCATTTCCGACGAATTCCACGCCACGCTCGCGCGCAAGAAGATTCCGGTGCTGCAATGGCGCGTGCTCGCGTGTCTTTCCGACGGCTCGCTGCCGATGGGCGATCTGGGCCGCGTGATTCTCGCGAAGCAGCCCACGGTGAGCAAGCTGATCGACCGCATGGAGGCGGCGGGGCTGGTCGTGCGTCAGGAGGATCCGGCGAGCCGCCGCCGCACGCTCGTGGCGCTCACGCCGCATGGCAGCACGCTCGCCGCGGAACTGGTGGTGCTCGCGCTGGAGCACGAGGCTTCAGTGCTGCTGCCGTTCGAGCCCGAGACGGCGAAGATTTTTGTCGACGTGCTGCGCAAGCTGATCGAGCAGCACGCGAAGTGAGTCGGGCCGAGGCCCATCAAAGCGCGAGACTGCCCGTGCTCGTGCCGCCGCACACATAAAGCGTCTGCCCCGTGACGAAGCCGTTCTCCGGCGCCGCGAAGAACATCGCGGCGCGCGCGATGTCGTCGGGCTGGCCGAGGCGGCCCACGGGAATGCCGGCCGCGATTTGCGCGACCTTCGGGCTGTCGGCGGGCACGATCTCATGGAACATGTCGGTCTGGATCGGGCCGGGCGCAATCGCGTTCGCGGTGACGCCGAGCGGCCCGAGTTCGAGCGCCCAGGTGCGTACAAGGCCGAGCATGCCCGCCTTGGTCGCCGAGTAGGCCGTGCGGGTGGCGAGCCCGAGCGCCGCGCGCGACGAAACCAGCACGAGACGGCCGAAATGCAGCGCGCGCATGGCGGGCAGCATGGCCTGCGCGAGCGCGATGGGCGCGGCGAGATGCAGGTTCGTGAGCGCGAGCAGGTCCTCGTGTGCGACGTCGGGCAGGAGTGCCGGGCGAATCGCGCCGGCGTTGTGGATCAGCGTGGTGGGCGCATGGCGCGCCGCGATTTCGGCTGCGGCTTCGCGCGTGGCTGCGGCGTCGCAAAGATCGACCTCGACGGTATGAAGGCGCGCATGCCCCGGCGCGTTCGCGCGCAGGTCGAGCGAGATCACTTCATAGCCGGCTTCGAGCAGATGCTCGACGATTGCCCGGCCGATGCCGGCATTGCCGCCGGTGACGATGGCCGCGCGCCGCATCGCGTTATTGGAACTGGTGTTCGTCGTCATGTCAGTCCTGGCGTTTTTTCATGGTGCGCGTGTCGATGCAGCCCGGCGTGCCGGGCAGCGTGCGCGCGAGGTCCTTGAGGGCGGCGCGCTGCACCTTCTGCGTGCCGGTGAGCGGCAGCGCGTCGACGAACGCGACATAGCCGGGCGCCTTGAAGTACGCGAGCTGCACGAGGCAGAGCTGCACGAGCTCGGCGGCGCACGCGGCGCGTTCTGCTTCGCGCAGCGGCTCGCGCGCGACGACGCAGGCGAGCACTTCGTCGCCGCGCACCGCATCGGGCGTGGCCGCAACGGCCACGTCGGCCACGCACGGATGTTTGCGCAGCACGCTCTCAACCTCGACCGCCGAGATGTTCTCGCCGCTGCGGCGAATCACGTTCTTCTTGCGGTCGACGAAGTACATCTGGCCGTCGGCGTCCTGCCTCACGATGTCGCCGGTATGGAACCAGCCGCCTTCCCATGCCGCCGCCGTTGCTTCGGGATCCTTGAGGTATTCGCGGAAGAATCCCCGGCGCGGAGCCTCTCCGCTCGCACGCACGAGCAATTCGCCGGGCTCGCCCACGGCCACAGGCTGCCCATCGTCGCCGACGATCCGGACCTCCAGCGCCGCCTCGGGCTTGCCGAAGCACGACATGCCGATGTTGCGCGGTTCGCGGTTGGCGATCACCACGGCGCCCGCGCCGGTTTCGGTCATCGCCCAGGCTTCGAGCAGCGGAATGCCGAAGCGGGTTTCGAATGGCGCGTGCAGGGTCTTGTCGACGCCCGCGCCAAAGCCGAAGCGCACCGCGTGATCGCGGTCGTGCGCGGTTTCCAGCGCGCCGAGCAGCATGGCCGGCATCACGCCGAGATAGTGGATCACGGTTGCGCGCGCATCGCGCACGCTCGCCCACCAGCTGCGCGGATGAAAGCGGTCGAGCGCGACGATGGCGCCGCCCGCGAGGATCATCGCCATGGTCGAGTACGCCATCGCGTTCATGTGCGTCATCGGCAGTGGCGTGACGAGGCGCTCGACGCCGGGCCGCAATGCGCACAAACCGCCGATGCGGTTGTACCAGAGGCCCGCGAGCAGAAAGTACTCGTTGGGCAGCACGCACGCTTTCGGGCGGCCGGTCGTGCCCGAGGTGTAGAGCAGGGCGCATTCGGTGTTGACGTCGGGTGCGTGCGCTCGAGCTTCGGTGGCGGCGCGCGGGATAGCGTTCGCATCGGCGTCGGCGTCGTGGAGCGTGACGCTGCGTTGCGCGGCAAGCGCCGCCGCGCGCAGATCGGCATGACGCGCTGAAGGCGCGACCGCGAGATCGAGTTCGCTGTGGCCCGTGATGTATTCGAGTTCGGCGGCGCGCAACTCGGTGGAGAGCGGCACGACCGAGACGCCGAGCGCATTCAGCGCGAGCCAGTGCAGGAAGAACGCGGGCCGGTTTTCGAGCATCAGCCCCGCTCGATGGCCGAGGCCAAAGCCGGCGGCGCGGTAGTGCGCGGCGAGTGCGTCGACCCGGGCGAGCGCTTCGCCATAGCGCAGCGTTTGTGCGTCGATGCCGTAGATCTGCGCGGTTTCCGGCAGCACGACGAGGAAGTCGTGATCGGTGTAGCGCGTGGCGCTCGCGGCAAAGGCCGCGTAAACGGAAGGGAAGGGCAACGGATCGGAATGGTGTTGTGCGTGGTTCACCGCATGCCTCACATGAAAAGCTGGACCGACGGCAGCGCCGCGTCGCAATTGAGCAGATCGATGCGCTTTTCGCGGATGCGCAGCGCGCCGCCTTCCTCGACGAGGTGATGACGCACCACGCCCGTGAAGACCAGTTGCTCGTCGCCGCGCGCTTCGGCGTAGAAGAACGGCGTGCGCAGGCGATAGCCGCCGGCGCCGGCGGACTCGATCTCGGGGCGCTGCAGCACGTGCTGGCAGCGGCTCTCGGGCTGCTGCGAGAACGCGCGCGGCTGCTTCAGGCGCTCGACGCGCAGCTTGAGCAGCAGGCGGTCCTCGTACATCAGCGAGGCGTGATTGAGGCCGTCGCGCTGATCGGGCGCGAGCGGAATCCAATAGAGGCCGTCTTCGGCGAATAGCTCGTACCACGCGTCGAGCTGCTTTTCGTCGATGAGGCGCGCCTCGCGGTAGACGAAATCGGCGAGCGTCTCGCGCAGGGCCGTGTCAGGTGTGGCGTTCATCGCTGGGTCCCCCGGAATTATTTCGACGCTTGCGGCGCCATATAGCGCGCCCATGCGCGGAACTGGTTGCGCATCGAGATCTCGCTCGTGCCGTTGACGGTGAGGTCGCGCGCCTCGCCTTCGTCGGCTCGATAGTCGCGGTGCAGGCTCACCCATGCGTTGCCGTTCGCGGCGAGGCCTTCCTGGATCGCGCGGTAAGCGTGCAGGTCGTCGTGGCCCACCACCGACATCGGCGAGTTGATGAGGCGCGAATACGTGAGCGTGCGTTGCAGCAGCACCTCGGGCGCGCCCTTGAG
This sequence comes from Paraburkholderia sacchari, assembly GCF_000785435.2. Taxonomy (GTDB): domain Bacteria; phylum Pseudomonadota; class Gammaproteobacteria; order Burkholderiales; family Burkholderiaceae; genus Paraburkholderia; species Paraburkholderia sacchari. The sequence goes on from NZ_JTDB02000002.1 coordinate 1,219,654, forward strand.
GCGGAACGTCCATGACTCGATCACCGTCTTGTCCGGTGCGATCGGGCGCACCACGCGGATCGCCTGGATCGCGCCCTTGATCGTGAGGCTCGGGTAGTAGACCGTGTTGTGGCGCGAGGTGCCGAGCACCTGCTTCGCCTTTTCCTCGCCCCAGGCGGCGGCCAGTTGCTGCTCGTATTCGGGCAGCGCCGCATAGCTCGAATGAATCGAGAAGTTCACGCCCGTGTAGCTGTGGCCGTTCTCGAACACGCGCACGCCCATGCCGTCGAAGAACGCGTAGTCGGACACGAACGGCACGAACTGTTCGATGGCCATGGGCTTGGGCTCGTCGGCGCTCTTGCCGTCCCAGAGCTTTTTCGCCGTGCCCGCCGACGACTCGTGCGCCACCATCGGGTGCATCGTGTCGTTGAGGTTTTCGACGAACATCTTCCAGTTGCAGTTATGCACGTAGCGCAGACAGCCGCCCGCGATTTCCAGCTCGCCTTCAGGCGAGCGGTCGGCCATGTTGTCGATGGACGAAAGCGAATCGCCGAAATAGTCGCTGAACGACGGGCCTTCGTCCGAGAGGCGCACGAACACGAAACCGCGATACGTCTCCATGTTGGCGACGGCGGTGAGGCCTTGCCCCGACGGGCATTCGCTCATGCGCGTGCCTTCGTAGCCGTTCTTCAGCGGAACTGCGAGCGGCTTGCCATCGGTCCTGTAGGTCCACGCATGATAAGGACAGCGGAAGAATTTGCCGGTATTGCCGGTGGGCGCGCTCACGAGCTTCGCGCCCTTGTGCGCGCAGCGGTTCTTCAGCACGCGCACGCTGCCGTCGGCCTGGCGCACCATCACGAGCGGCTCTTTGGCGACGTCGACGGTGAGGTAGTCGCCGGCATTGGGCACCTGGCTCGTGTGGCCGAGGTAGACCCAGGTGCGGTGAAAGAGCCGCTCCATTTCGAGGTCGAATACTTCCTGGTCCAGATAGACGTCGCGGTGGACCTGGTCTGGCTCGACGAGCGCGGCGAGCGCTGCGGCGTCTTCGCGATAGCGGGGCATGGCGGGCTCCTTGGCTGGGGCGTAATGCGTTTTGTGGTGCGCTTTGTACGGCGCCTGGATTCAGGCGTCGCGCTTATGCGTCGCGCTTATGCGTCGATAACGAGGCGGTCCGCGCGGGCGCGCGACACGCAGATATGCATCACCTTGCCCGAGCACATTTCCGCTTCGCTCAGGCAGTAATCGCGGTGATCGACTGCGCCCTCGATCACACCCACCTGGCACACGCCGCATTCGCCGCGCTTGCAGTCGTAGAGCGGATCGAGTCCGGCGTCGAGCATGGCGTCGAGGATCGTCTGCGCGGGGGGCACGGTGAGCGTCATGCCGCTCTGGCGCAACTCGACTTCGAATGCGGCGTCGCCGGCTTGGGGCGCGGCGGCTGCGAACAGCTCCGAGCGGATGCGCTCGCGCGGCCAGCCGCGTTCGGTGGCGAACGCGATGACCGCGTCGATCAGGCCTTGCGGACCGCACACATAGAGCGGCTGGCCTGGCGTGAGCGTGGCGAACAGGCGCGCGAGGTCGAAACGGTTGGTTTCGCTGGCTTCGCCGTCGCCGTAGAGGTGCAGGTGCTCGCCCGCGAGCGCGCGCAATGCGTCGACGAAGGCGAGTTGCGCGATCGAGCGCCCCGTGTAGTGCAACTTGTAGCGGGCCGCCCGCGCGGCGAGCGAGGCGGCCATCGATGCAATCGGCGTGATGCCGATACCGCCGGCGATCAGCACGGCGTCAGCGGCATCGACATCGAGCGCGAACGCGTTGACGGGCGGCGCGATGCGCAGCGTGGTTCCCGCTCGCACCTGCGTGTGCATCCACAGCGACCCGCCCGCGCCCGAGTCTTCCCGGCGTACCGCGATCAGGTAGTGATCGGGCGCGTGTTCGCACGGGGCGCAGGTTTCGGATGCGAGATTGATGAGCGAATAAGCGCGCCAGTCACCGCCTCCCACTTGCACGCGGATATGCGCGCCCGCCGTGAAGCCGGGCAGTGCACGGCCATCGGGCGCGCGCAGGCGAAACGCGGTGACGTGCGACGTAAGCGGCTCGACGGCTTCGACGATGACGTCGAAGGCATCGGCGACGGGCGCGTTGCTCATTGCGGGGCTCCTTGTTCGATCAGCAGGATCGACGCGCTGCGAAAGTGATCTGCGCGTAAACCCTTTAGATTCGAAAATATGAAAATTCATGTGTTTTATTGGATAATGAAAAAAACCGGCTGTCAAGGCGGGGGCTCCCGAGGCCGGGGCGGTGCGAATCGTCTTACGAGAGGAGTCGAGGCAAGATGAACGCGGACAGGACACGCGCGGCGGCATGCCGTGCGAGGAGAGGACATGGAATCTGATTTCGGCGGCGCTGCCGTGGTTTGCGGCGTCGAGGTGCCATATCGACGCCAGGCGCCAGAGCACACGACCGGCGATTTGCTGGCCCAGGCGTTCGCGCTGGCGCTCGAGCAATCGGGGTTCGAGGCGCGCGAGGTGGACGGCCTTGGCGTGGCGTCTTTCACGCTCGCCCCCGATCATGCGATCGACATGGCCTGGCGGCTGGGCATCAGCCCGCGCTGGTGCATGGACGATTGCCACGGCGGCGCGAGCGCGATCAACCTGCTGCAGCACGCGATCCGCGCGGTGCAGCACGGCGACGCCTCAGTGATCGTGCTGCTTTCCGGCGACCGCTTCGAGGCCGCCGATTTCCGGCAACTGGTCGAGCACTACAACCTCACGACGCGCACCTATCTGCGGCCGCTCGAAAACGGCGGGCCGAACAGCCTGTTCGCGATGCTCACGCAGCGCCACTCGCGCCGCTACGGGCTGGACGCGCGCGATTACGGCGCATTGTGCGTGGCGCAGCGCGAGTGGGCCGCACTCAATCCGGGCGCGGTGTACCGCGCGCCGCTCACGCTCGACGAGTACCTCGCGGCGCCGCGCGTGGCCGACCCGCTCGGGCGCTTCGATTGCGTGCCCGTGGTGTGCGGGGCGAACGCCGTCGTGGTGGCGCGCGCGGATCTCGTGAAAGCGCAGGCCGAACACGCGCATGCGCCGCTTCATGTGCGCGCCTTGCAGTGCCGCTACAACCCCGATCATCAGACGGGCGACGGCCTGGAGACGGGCCTCGCCGCGCTCGCCGGCGCGCTCTGGGCGCAGGCCGGCGCCGCGCCGGCCGACATCGACGTGATTTCGGTCTACGACGACTACCCGGTGATGACGCTGATCCAGCTCGCCGATCTCGGCTACGCGCCCGGCGGCGACCTGCGCGCGCTGATCGCGCGCATCGCGTCGCGCGAGCTGGTGGTGAACACCTCGGGCGGGCAGTTATCGGCGGGGCAGGCGGGCGCGGCGGGCGGCATGCACGGGCTTGTCGAAGCGATCCGGCAGCTTCAGGGCCTGGCTGGCGCGCGTCAGGTGCATGAGGCGCGGCTCGCGCTCGTGAGCGGCTACGGCATGGTGCAGTATCGCTACGGCATGTGTGCGAATGCCGTCGTGCTCGAAAGGAGGTCGGCATGAGCGAGACGGTTCTGATGATCCCGCGCTGCAATGCGTGCGGCGAGGCGGTGTTCCCGGCGCGTTACCGCTGTCCGCGCTGCGGCGCGGCGGATTGGGCGAGCGAGGCCGCACGTGGCGGCTGGGTGGAGGAAAGCACGGTGGTGCGCCATCGCGTGGGGGCCAAGGGCGGGGGCGACGTGTATCTCGCCAGCGTGCGCGCCGAGGCGGGCCCTGTGGTGATCGCGCGCAGCGACACGGCGCTGCGCGAGGGCGAAACGGTGGCGCTTGTCATCGACGAGACCATGCGGGTGTGGGCGCGAGGGCGCTAGCGGTCCACCGCCAGGACTGCATGGGAAGGGACGGTGCGCGCCGCTTGCGCCGCCATGCGAAAATGTCTCCCTCCCCGGCAGGACGCCATGCGCCTTGCCGCCACCGCTTTTACAACCGAATTCAGCAACCGAATTCAGCAACGATTGAACCGTATGACCGATCCAGCCGACGAAGCGCCCCAGCAGCCTACGGCCTTCGAACTCGTCGGCGGCGAGGCGCGCGTGCGCGAACTCGTCGACCGTTTTTATGACCTGATGGACCTCGAGCCCGAGTTTGCCGGCATCCGCGCGATACACCCGCAGACGCTGGACGGCTCGCGCGACAAATTGTTCTGGTTCCTGTGCGGCTGGCTCGGCGGCCCCGACCACTACATCGAGCGCTTCGGCCATCCGCGCCTGCGCGCGCGTCACCTGCCGTTCGCCATCGCCTCGTCCGAGCGCGACCAGTGGCTGCGCTGCATGGCGTGGGCGATGGAGGATGTCGGGCTGTCCGAGGCGCTGCGCGAGCGCTTGCTGCATTCGTTTTTCGATACCGCCGACTGGATGCGCAATCATCCGGGCTGATTCCGGTTCTGACAGCCGATTGGCCCGGAGAACGTACCGATACAGTCCGGCGGCGCTGTGCGCGGAGTCTCTATTTCGGGCGGGTGCGCGTGTCGCCATAATGCAGGATTTGGCACCAAAGGCAGGAGATTAAGCCCCATGACGACACCTCCCACCCGCGCACTCTTTCGCGAAGACGCCTATCTCACCCAATGCGACGCCACGGTGATCGCCGTCGGCGACGATGGCGTGCGGCTCGACCAGACCGTGTTCTATCCGCTCGGCGGCGGCCAGGCCGGCGACACGGGCGCGCTCGTGCTCGCCGACGGCACGCGCATCGAGATCGCCGATACGCGCAAGGCCAAATTCGAAGGCGCGACGCCCGACGACGCGCTGCACGTCCCCGCACCTGGCCAGGAGGCGCTGCTCGCGCGCCTCGCCGCCGGCGAGCGCGTGCGCGCGGAAATCGACTGGGCGCGCCGGCATCGGCATATGCGGCTGCATACGGCGAGCCATCTGATGTGCGCGGTGCTGCCCTATGCGGTCGACGGCTGCAGCATCACGACCGACTACGCGCGCCTGGATTTTGCGACCGTCGAGCCGATCGAGCGCGAGATGGTCGAGGCGCGCCTCGCCGAACTGGTGGCCGGGGCACATGACGTCGCCACCGAATGGATCACCGACGAGCAGATGCAGCAGCGCCCCGAACTCGTGCGCACGATGAGCGTGAAGCCGCCGATGGGGCTTGGGCGCGTGCGTCTGCTGCGCATCGAGAACGTCGACCTCCAGCCTTGCGGCGGCACACACGTACGCAACACCGAAGAGATCGGCCGCTTGCGCGTGGCGAAGCTCGAAAAGAAGAGCGCGCGCACGCGCCGGCTCGTGCTGGAGCTGGCCGAATGAGCGCCGCGCCCGACGCCGCTCGCGCGCACCACGGGCTCGATCCGCGCGCGCGTGAGGTGCTCGACTTCTGGTTCGGCCCGCCGGGCTCGGCGGAATTCGGCCGCGAGCGCAAGGTGTGGTTCCGCAAGGATGGGGGGTTCGATGCGCGGTTGCGCGAACGCTTCGGCGCGCTGCTCGACGCCGCGTGCGCGGGCGAACTCGATGCCTGGTGCGCGACGCCCGAGGGCGCATTGGCTCTTGTGATTGTGCTCGACCAGTTCTCGCGCAACTGCCATCGCGGCACGCCGCGTGCGTTTTCCTCGGACGACAAGGCGCTCGGCATTGCGCGCGCGATGGTGGAGAGCGGCGCCGATCGGCATTTGCCGAGCCTCCAGCATCGCGTGTTTGCATATCTGCCGTTCGAGCATGCCGAATCCGCCGAAGCGCAGCGCGAGTCGCTACGGCTTTTCGCGGAACTCGCGCACGATCCGGAATGCAAGGGCTATTACGATTACGCGCTGCGCCACGCGGCCGTCATCGAACGCTTCGGACGGTTCCCGCACCGCAATGCGCAGCTAGGGCGCGCGACCACCAGCGCCGAAGCCGCGTTTCTGCGCGAGCCGGGCTCGTCGTTCTAACGCGCCGGGCGGACGCTCAGCGTCCGCCGCTCACGTCGAGCAGGGCGCCCGTCACGTACGACGCCGCATCGCTCAAAAGCCACACGATCGTTTGCGCCACTTCATCGGCGCTGCCCGGACGCCCGAGCGGCGTTTGCGCGCCAAGCACGGCCGCGCGCTCAGGCCGGCCGCCGCTCGCATGGATTTCGGTGTCGATGAGGCCGGGGCGCACCGCATTCACGCGCACGCCCTGCGGACCGAGTTCCTTGGCGAGGCCGATCGTCATCGTGTCGATGGCGCCCTTGGACGACGCATAGTCGACGTACTCGTTGGGCGAACCGAGGCGCGACGCCGCCGAAGACACGTTCACGATTGCGCCGCCGTCGCCGCCGCGATCCTTCGACATGCGCCGCGCCGCTTCGCGCGCGCACAGGAAGGCGCCGTAGACGTTCACGTCGAACATGCGTTTGAGGCGCGCGGCGTCCATGTCGGCGACCTGCGAGCCGGGCGCGACAATGCCCGCGTTGTTCACGAGCGCATCGATGCGCCCGTACGCCGATTCGAGCGTGTCGAACATCGCGACCACGTCGGCTTCGCTGGCGACGTCGCCGCGCAGCACGCGCGCGTGGCCGCCCGCGCGGCCCACCTCGGCCGCGGTTTCCTCGGCGGCCGGTTCGTTGTGCAGATAATTCACGCCCACGGTCCAGCCGTGCGCGCCGAGCAGCCGCGCGCACGCGCGGCCGATGCCGCGGCTCGCGCCCGTGATCAGAACGACTTTGCCCATCTGGATGTCACCTCCTGTCGATGGCGCCCATGCGAAGCATCAGGATGCGCGTGCGGCGCGGGCTCAAACGCTTAAACGTTCTCGCGCTGATCGGCCCACTTGTCCTTGGCGGGCGCGTGGTAGTGCTTGAGCTTGCCGATCAGTGCGGCGGGGTCGCTGTCGATCTGCAGCAGATCGAAATAGGTCTGGCGCATGAAGCCTTCTCGCACGGTGTGATCGAGCAGTGCGATGAGCGGGTCGTAGAAGCGGTCGATATTGAGCACGCCAACCGGCTTGTGGTGATAGCCGAGCTGCGCCCACGTGTAGACCTCGAACAGCTCTTCGAGCGTGCCCGCGCCGCCCGGCATCGCGACGAACGCATCGGAGAGGTCGGCCATCATCTTCTTGCGCTGATGCATGTCGGGCACGACGTGCAGCTCGGTCAAGCCGTTGTGGCCGACTTCCTTGTCCACCAGCAGCTCGGGAATCACGCCGATCGCGCGGCCGCCATGGGCCATCACGGTGTCGGCGATCACGCCCATCAGGCCCACCTTGCCGCCGCCGTAGACGAGCGCGAGATTGGCATCGACGAGCGCGCGCCCGAACGCCTGCGCCGCTTCGTGATAGACCGGTCGAGCTCCCATCGAGGAGCCGCAATATACGCAGACTGCTTTCATGCGCGGGAATCCTTGTTGTCGTTGGCGCCTGCCACGCCTGCCACGCCTGTCGCTCCCGCCGCGCCTTCGCGCGGCGGCAGGTAATCGTAGAACTGCCGCTTGGGCAGCTTGCCCGAGACGAGATCGTCGAAGAGCTGCCGTGCGCGGCCGCGCAGATAAGGCGCCATCAGCGAGATGATCTGCACGCTCACCTGGTGCAGCTCGCTCTGGATCGCATCCTGATCGTTGTACTTGCGCGGGTTCATCACGAACTGGTACGAGAGCCAGTAGGTGGCAATGACGCCGATATTGGTCGAGATCACGTCGATCTCGGCAGGCGTGGCGACCATTTCGCCGTCTTCCACGAGCTGCTCGCAGAACTGCTTCGCGAAGTGCACCTTGTGGCTGATGATCTGCTTGAAATGCATCTCCAGCGTGCGATTGCGCGCGAGCAGGTCGTTCAGGTCGCGGTAGAGGAAGCGGTAGCGCCACGTGAAATCGACCATGTATTGCAGGTACGCCCACATTTCATCGATGGTGGCGCGATGGTCGTCCGGGAAACGCAGACGCTTTTCGATCTCCTGCTCGAACTGGCCGAAGATGCTGTTGATGATGTCGTCTTTGTTGCGGAAGTGGTAGTACAGGTTGCCTGGACTGATCTCCATTTCCTCGGCGATGGTCGTCGTGGTGACGTTGGGCTCGCCGATCTCGTTGAACAGTTTCAACGACAGCTCAAGAATCCGTTCGCGTGTACGGCGGGGAGGTTTTGAATCCATGTCGTCCGGCCTGGGATGTGCGGCGCGGGGCCGGCGATGCTACGCGCAAGTGCGAAGCGTCGCGTGCCCGGTCGCGGGTGGTCGTTTTTTAAGACTGTCGTTCGATTATAAACCGACGATCCCGGCGCACATCCAACCTGGCCCGCAAGCGCGGGCATGTACGCCGGGAAAGGGGCGTGCGGCGCGGGAGAGGTTCGGGGTTCAGCGCGCGCCGAGCCAGTGCAGCAGCGCGGGGCCGAAGCGCGGCACGAGGATCAAGCCCCATGCCATCACGCAGGTGAGGAGCGCGACCGTGACGGCAGCGCTGCCGAGATCCTTGGCGCGGCCCGAAAGCTCGTTGCGTTCGAGCCCGATGCGGTCGACTGCGTTTTCGATGCTCGAATTGAGCAGCTCGACGATCAGCACCAGCATCACCGAGCCGAGCAGCAGCACGCGCTCGACGGGCTCGACCGGCACCAGCACGCCGATGGGCACGAGGATCGCCGCGAGCGTGAGCTCCTGGCGAAACGCGCTTTCCTCGCGAATGGCGACGCGAAAACCCTTGATCGAATATTTGAGCGCGTGCCACGCGCGCATCACGCCACGGTTGCCCTTGTAGGGGTTGAACGGCAGCGGGGCCAGCGGATCGTCGGGGCCGAGCGGCTCGTGCAGATGCGCGGGCTCAGGCGGCTCGGGGGCGCCGTGTGGTTCGCGAGGCGGCGCGGAGCGTTCGCCCGCGTGCGATGACGAGGACGGTGTGGGCGCCTTGGAAGGGGATGAAGGACGTGGGGCCATAACAGACGAAGTCGATGCCGCAGTATCGCACGCGTCTTCGCCCGCCGCGCGGGGCGCGGCGGCGAGCGTCTGGCCGCCATCGTCGGCGTCGCTGGGGGCGGGGGTGTCGAGCGCGGGGCGGGTGCGGGTCATCGGCTTCGCTGCGGGCTGCAGGCGGTGCTCAAGGGCCGTTCGAGGCGGCGCTCAGGCCGCCGCGCTCGATTCCTGCATCTGCGCGCGCGAGCGCGGCTTCAGGTGCGAGGCGAACTGCTCCGATGCGGCCATCCACGAGAAGCGCTCGGCCCACGCGCGCGCGGTGGCGCGATCGATCTTGAGCGCTTCGAGGCAGGCTTCGCGCAGATTCTCGTTCATCGCGCCCGCGCCGCCCGTGCCCAGCACGTCGATCGGGCCCGTCACGGGGTAGGCGGCCACCGGCGTGCCGCAGGCTAGCGCTTCGAGCAGCACGAGGCCGAAGGTGTCGGTGCGGCTCGGGAACACGAACACGTCGGCGGCGGCGTAGACCTTCGCGAGTTCGGGCTGGCTCAGCACGCCCAGATAGTTGGCCTGCGGATAGCGCGACTTGAGCTCGGCAAGCGCCGGGCCTTCGCCGCAGACCCACTTCGAGCCCGGCAGATCGAGCTTGAGGAAGGCTTCGACGTTCTTTTCCACGGCCACGCGCCCGACGTAGAGGAAGATCGGGCGCGCGGTGTTGAGCACCTTCGACTCCATCGGCCGGAAGATTTCGAGATCGACGCCGCGCGTCCACAGCACGACGTTGGTGAAGCCGAACTTCTCGAGATCCGTCTTCACGACGGGCGTGGGCGCCATGACCGCGAGCGAGGGCTTGTGGAACCAGCGCAGGAAGCGGTAGGTCGCTTCGAGCGGAATGCCGAAGCGCGCCTGCACGTACTCGGGAAAGCGCGTGTGATAGGCGGTCGTGAACGGCAGGTCGTGGTCGATCGCGTAGCGGCGCGCGGCGAGCCCGAGCGGGCCTTCGGTGGCGACGTGGATGGCGTCGGGGCCGAACGCGTCGATGCGCTTGCGCAGATGGCGCCGCGGCATCAGTGAGAGCCGGATTTCCGGGTAGGTCGGGCATGGCACGGTGCGGAACTCGAGCGGCGTGAGCAATTCGACCTGATGCCCGAGCGCGATGAGCTCGCGCGTGGTGTTCTTCAGGGTCCGTACCACGCCGTTGACTTGCGGCTCCCATGCATCGGTCACGATCATCACTTTCATTGGTCGTCGGCTCTCGGGTTACGTGGGTGGGAATGGAGGTGTTGCCGGGTGCGGCTTAAGCGTGGTCAAGCATGGTTCAGGCGTTGTTCAGGCCGCGCTCACGCGCTGCTTGCGCGCCGCGCCTTGTGCTTGGGGCGCCTGCATCACGGTCCAGTAGACGATGCGCAGTTCGCCCTCGAAGGTTTCGACGAGCGCCGAAAGGCTTTCCACCCAGTCGCCGTCGTTGCAATAGAGCATGTCGTCGATCTCGCGGATCTCGGCTTTGTGGATGTGGCCGCAGACCACGCCGTCGCAGCCGCGCCGGCGCGCTTCGTCGGTCATCACGCCCTCGAACGACGAGATGAAGTTCACGGCGTTCTTGACCTGGTGCTTGAGGTACTGCGAGAGCGACCAGTACTGGAAGCCCATGCGCGCGCGAATGCGGTTGAACCAGCGGTTCAGCACCAGGATCATCGTGTAGGCCGAGTCGCCGAGATAGGCGAGCCATTTGGCGTGCTGGATCACGCCATCGAAGAGATCGCCGTGCACGACCCACAGACGCTTGCCGGAGAGCGTCGTATGGAACGCTTCCTCGCGCACGTGGATGTCGCCGAACGCGAGGTTGCAGAACTGACGCGCGCCTTCGTCGTGATTGCCGGGGATGTAGACCACCTGGGTGCCCTTGCGCGCCTTGCGCAGGATTTTCTGCACGACGTCGTTGTGCGCCTGCGGCCAGTACCAGCCTTTGCGCAGCTGCCAGCCGTCGATGATGTCGCCCACCAGATACAGATACTCCGACTCGTTGTGGCGCAGAAAGTCGAGCAGATAGTTCGCCTGGCAGCCGTTGGTGCCCAGATGAATGTCCGAGAGCCAGATCGTGCGGTAGCGGTGCGGGGCGGGGTGATCGTCGTCGTGGGCAGCGGGAGAAGGCGCGCAGTTCAGGGGCAAAGGCAGGGGCAGCGTGGGCGCGGCTGCGCCCGGACCGGGGTGGAAGGCGGCGGGGTCGGCGCCCGGCCCGGTGGTTTGCCGGAATAAGGAGGTCGCGGACGTCTTCTGGGCCATGGCACACGTGGCAGGTTGCAATACGCGCATTGCGCCATGAGGCCGTGACGTCGACGTGACAGTCACAAGAAGGTCTTGTTACGCAGTCCTTGTGAGATTAGCAGGCAGGCTGCGAAGCCGCGCGGGGTCTCGCGTCAGCCTCGTGGCGCGCGCGGACGGCAGCGTACGCGCGAGGTGCCGTGACGGTTTGATGACGTGTTGCGCGGCGGCGCTGGCATCTGGGCTTTACCTCGGCACGGCGACGATGCGCGTCCCGGCGATCCGGTCGTGCAGGAACTGGCGTCCGGGCGCGAAGCGCGCGCTCGCGGCCCACAACACGAACCAGGCGGCTTCGAGCACGAGCGTGTGCGGCACCGAAAGGTTCAGGAGCGGATGCAGTGCGAGCGGCGGCATGAACCACAGCCACGCAGCGAAGTAGCGCAGCGTGGCGCGGGGGAGCGAGGGCGGGGCGCCGTCGGGGCCGGTCACGCGCAGGCGCCAGGTTTTCATCGGCAGCGTTTGCCCGCCTCGATGCCAGAAGCCGACGAAATAGACGCCCGCCACGAGAGCGATCCACGCGGCCATCAGCCGATGATGGGTGTAGCCGTTGCGTTGTTGCAAAACGAGGCTGAACGCGAGCCCGGCGGCGAAGATCACGCCAAAGAGCAGCACGGCTTCGTAGACGAGTGCAGCGAGCCGCCGGCGCACGGTAACGGGTGGCAAGGACGAGGGCGGCAGCGCATCAGGCGGTGCTTCGTTTGCGGAGGGCGAGCGTGGTGCGACGCTCGCGGCAGGCACAGTGGCTGAGACGGGTTCGGTCACGGCGGCGTCGCGATGCAGATAAGGGACGGGACACCGTGAGGATAAACGCGAAGCGCTGCAATGAGTAACGCGGGAAAACGCGCTGGCGCGTGCGAAGAGAGATATGCGGAGACGCACGGAGACACCCAGGCGCGCGCTCAGGATCCCTTGAATGCCGCAGGCGCCTCGGCGGGCGATACCGGTATCGGAATGGCCGGTACGAAGCTGCCTGCCGCGGGGATGCTGGCCGGGAGCGCGGCAGCGGGCGTCGTCGGGGGCTGCCCGGAACTACCGGATGGACCCGGCTGCGCCGGCGAGGACGCGCCTTGCGTGCCGGAAGCGCCCGACGCCGTGCGAGCCCGCACGCCGTGCTCGCGCTCATTCACGAGCCGTCCGATGTCGCGAATCTCGCTCTTGTTGCCGCTCGGCGGCGCGCTGACCACGGTGCGGCGCTTGCGCTCGCTGGCGGCGAGGTGCTCTTTCTGCTCTTCCGGAAGCTGCTGATAGGCCCTCCAGGCACGCTGGCGCGCCTGCGCGGTCATCTCCTTGGACACCTGGTAGTTCTCGCGCGCCACGCGACGCTGCTCAGGCGTCATGCGCACCCATTCGGTCATGCGTTCCTGGAGGCGCTTTTGCGCTTCCGGCGACATCTTCGGGTAACGTGCGGCGATTCTCAGCCATTTGCGCTTGCGCGCGTCGCTGAACGTGTCCCATTCGCCGGCAAAGGGCGCGAGCGCGGCGCGCTGGGCGTCGGTGAGGCGCGCCCAGGACAGCGGCCCGGCGTTTTCGGGCTGCGCAGGGGCGGCCGCCGGGGCACCGGCGATGGAGGCCTGGGATTGCACTGGCGCCGCCGCGGCGGGCTCGGTGGCCGGCGCGGGATGAAAGCGCGGATACGTCGCCACATACGATACGAGCGCCGCGACTACGGTTCCAATGACAACGGCCAAGCCGCGCTTGTAACTCACCCCGTGAATCCCCCGCTTCAGTGCGCGCGCGACAGGTACGCGTTGAACCCGTGGTCGAGGTAGGCCGTGAGCGGCAGATCGTCGCTCAGCATGGCCGCGTCGATATCGGCAAGTTCCGCGGTACGTTGTTGGTCTTCGAAGTACGCAATGGCGAACAGGCCCGCCACCAGTGCCGCGAGCGGCCAGGCGAGTGCGAAGCGCGCGAGCGCGGAGCGCCGGCGCGGCGGCTTGAGGCCGCCCTGCGCGGCGCCGGCAAGCGTGCCCGCGCCCGCAGCCGCGAACGACGGCACGCGCACGAACACCGGTTGCTCGGCTTTCTTGCGGCTCAGCGCGACCTTGCGGGCAGCGGCGAGACGGGCGGTAGTGGCAGCGGGCAGGTCCGCGGCGCTCTCGTCGAGCGCGCGGCGCATCGCTCGCACGAATTCTGTTTCTTTATTGTCAAGGGCGGAGCTCATAGCGTGATTCCTTTGGCCTTGAGCGCTTGAGCCAGCGTGTGGGTGGCCCGCGAACAGTGCGTTTTCACGCTCCCTTCGGAACAGCCCATGGCGGCGGCGGTTTCGGCGACATCCATATCTTCCCAGTAACGCATCAGAAACGCTTCGCGTTGACGTGCCGGTAATTTCTGGACCTCTTCGTCGATCAGGTTGAGCACCTGCGCGCGTTCGATCTGCTGCTCGCTGCTTTCCGCGCCCGCCGAACCCGACTCGGCCTCGAAGGTTTCGAGGATATCGAATTCCTCATCCTCGGAGTTGCCGAGCGAAGAGAAGAGGCTCACCCAGGTATTGCGCACCTTCTGCCGACGGAAATAGTCGTGCATGGTGTTCTGCAGGATGCGCTGGAAGAGCAGGGGCAGTTCGGCGGCGGGGCGGTCTCCGTACTTTTCCGCGAGCTTGATCATCGCGTCTTGCACGATATCTAGCGAGGCGTCGTCGTCGCGCACGGCGTAGACCGTCTGCTTGAACGCGCGTCTTTCGACGCCCGCCAGGAAGTCGGCGAGTTCCTTGTCTGATGCCATCCGTTGCAGGCGCCGCCACCAGCGTACGCGTAATCGTTCGAAAAATGTCGTAAAACTCGCGGATGCTAGCAAATTTTCATGGCATCCGGGTAGCCGGCGGCCAGTGCGCTGCGTCAAGTCAAGGTGACGCACGCCGTGCGGACACTGCCGGCGCACGGTGTAGCAGGGCCCGTCGTGCCCCGGGCTGCGAGCGGGTTGGGCCTGCGCGCAACATTTATGCCCGATACGCTCGAAAGTTCCAGGAATTGCTTGACCAAACAATGACTAACCGATATCGTCGATGGTTCGCAACATAAGTGACTTGTCTCAATTCAGGTGTGGCCCATGAGGCTCATCTGTCAACTGGACGCGCCGCTTGAACCCGAGCCACAAGCCCGGCAGAGAGCACCCGATCAATTTTTTGCCGAAAATTCGAAAGGTGAATGATGAATATGCCCAGCGCGGAATTCTCCACGTCGGTCCCCCCCTCGCAAGAACCTGACTCCCAAGCTCATACGTCCATCGGCGGAACCGTGCTGATGAAGGCGCTCGCCGACGAGCAGGTCGAATTCATTTGGGGCTACCCCGGCGGCTCGGTACTTTACATTTACGACGAGCTGTACAAGCAGGACAAAATTCAGCACGTTCTCGTGCGCCACGAACAGGCAGCCGTGCATGCGGCCGATGCCTATGCGCGTTCGACCGGCAAGGTCGGCGTGTGTCTCGTGACCTCGGGACCTGGCGTCACCAATGCGGTGACGGGCATCGCGACGGCCTATATGGATTCGATCCCGATGGTGATCATCAGCGGCCAGGTGCCTACCGCCGCGATTGGTCAGGACGCCTTCCAGGAGTGCGACACGGTCGGCATCACGCGTCCTTGCGTGAAGCACAACTTCCTCGTGAAGGACGTGCGCGATCTCGCCGCTACCGTCAAAAAAGCTTTCTACATTGCGCGCACCGGCCGTCCCGGCCCCGTGCTGATCGACATTCCGAAAGACGTGTCGCGCACGCCGTGCGCGTATGAGCAGGTCAAGAACATTGCGCTGCGCTCGTACAACCCGGTCACCAAGGGCCACTCGGGACAGATCCGCAAGGCGGTCTCGCTGCTCCTCTCGGCCAAGCGTC
>NZ_JTDB02000003.1 GCF_000785435.2 Paraburkholderia sacchari
TGCCTGATGACCATAGCGAGCTGGTCCCACCCCTTCCCATCCCGAACAGGACCGTGAAACAGCTCCACGCCGATGATAGTGCGGATTGCCCGTGTGAAAGTAGGTAATCGTCAGGCTCCTTATGCAGTATGTCCAGAACCCCGGTGGCTCACCATGAGCGCCGGGGTTCTGGCGTTTACGCGCGTGGAAATACGCAGCCAAATCCGCAAGTCTCACACATAACAAAAGCCAAAAAGCCGGCCTGTGAACCCCACAGGCCGGCTTTTTCGTTGAGGCAGCCGTGAATCTCTACTTCTGGGCCAAAAATTTCGTTGCGAGGTGTACCCAGTACGATGCGCCAACCGGCAGCAACTGATCGTTGAAGTCGTAGCTGGCATTGTGCAGCATGCACGGTCCCGCGCCGTGGCCGGCGTCGCGGTGCCCACCTTCCCCGTTGCCGAGGAACGCGTAGCAGCCAGGCTTTTCCAGCAACATGAACGAGAAGTCCTCGGCGCCCATGGTCGGCTCGATGTTGTCATCGACGCGATCGGGGCCCACGATCTCCTTCATTACCTGCGCGGCGAATTGGGCCTCCGCGCTGCTGTTCACCGTCGGCGGATAGTTGCGATGGAACGTGATGTCGACCGTACACTCGTAGGCCTCTGCCGTGCTCTCCGCTATTTTGCGCAGGCGCGTCTCGATAAGGTCGAGCGTTTCCGTCGTGAAGGTGCGTGCCGTCCCCGCAATCCACGCTGTGTTCGGCACTACGTTTACTGCATCGCCGGCATGAATCTGCGTAATCGAAAGCACCGCGGTATCAATCGGCTTTTTGTTGCGTGTGATGATGCTTTGCAGTCCATTGGCAATTTGCACTGCAGCGAAAACCGGATCGCGTCCATTATGCGGCAGCGCGGCATGCGATCCCACGCCTTTGATTTCGATGCGAAACTCGTTGCTCGATGCCATGATCGGCCCCTCGGTCACGCCGAAGTGCCCCGCCGGCATGCCAGGCCAGTTATGAATGCCGAACACAGCGTCCACGGGGAAGCGCGTGAACAGTCCATCGTCGATCATCGCTTTCGCACCCGCGCCGCCTTCTTCCGCAGGTTGGAAGATGAACACGACGGTGCCGTCGAATTGACCGTGCTTCGCGAGATGCTGAGCCGCACCGAGCAGCATCGCCGTATGGCCGTCGTGGCCGCACGCATGCATCTTCCCTTCGTTGTGAGAGCGATGCTCGAACGTGTTCAGCTCTTGAATGGGCAGTGCGTCCATATCGGCGCGCAGCCCGATGGATCGTGTGCCGCTGCCCCTTTTGAGCACGCCGACAACGCCCGTTTTGCCCAGCCCCCGATGCACCTCGATGCCCCATTCGGCAAGCTTCGATGCAACCAGCTCGGCCGTTTGGGTTTCTTCATAGCGCAGTTCCGGGTGGGCGTGAATCGTTCGTCGTAGGCCCTGGATTTCGCCTTGGGCGGCCTGGATTTCCGGGATCAGTTTCATGGCGGACAGTGCTCGGGGAAGTGGGTGCCCACGCTCCCGATTCGAGGCGGGATTCGAGGCGGGCTTGGACGAACCATTCTACGCCGAACCTCTTTTTTCGCGCCAATCGCCTCATTCGCCTGGGCGTGTGCCGGCTCCACGAGCCGAACATAATAAAATCGCGGTATCGACATCACCTCTCATCGACGGATTCCCAATGAACGCACGAGCCGAATTTGCCCGCGCAGTCTGTCCCCACGACTGCCCCGACACTTGCGCGATGCGCGTGACCGTCGAAAACGGCAAGGCCATCAAGGTGAGCGGCGACCCCGATCATCCGCCGACGCAAGGGGTGCTTTGCACCAAAGTGACCCGTTACGCCGAGCGGGTCCATCATCCGAAGCGCCTCACGCAACCGATGAAGCGAGTCGGCCGCAAGGGCGAAGGGCGTTTCGAGCCGATCAGCTGGGATGAAGCATGCGAGATCGCAGCCGCGCGCCTTGGCGAAATTGCGCAGCGCACGCCCGAAGCGATCCTGCCGTATAGCTATGCCGGCACGATGGGTCTCGTGCAGGGCGACAGCATTGCGCAGCGCTTTTTCCACAAGCTCGGCGCGTCGCGGCTCGACCGCACGATCTGCGCAGCAGCGGGCGCAGCGGGCTTGCGCTACACGTATGGATCGAGCCTCGGCATGCTCACGGAGCATTTCGCCGAGAGCGAAGTGATCCTGATCTGGGGCGCGAATCCGATCGCTTCTAACCTGCACTTCTGGACGCGTGCGCAGGAGGCCAAGCGCAACGGTGCGAAGCTGATTGCGATCGACCCGTATCGTTCGCTCACAGCGGAGAAGTGTCACCAGCACATCGCGCTGAAGCCCGGCACCGATGGCGCGCTCGCGCTCGGCATGATGCACGTGCTGATCACGGAAGACCGTCTCGATCACGATTACATCGCGGCGCATACGCATGGCTTCGAGCAATTGAAGGCGCGTGCACTCGCCTATACGCCGGCGCGCGTTGCGCAGATTTGCGGCATCGAGGAGCAGGTCGTCGTCGAACTCGCGCGTCTTTACGCCTCCACGCGCAAGGCGGCGATCCGCATGAACTATGGTCTCCAGCGCGTGCGTGGCGGCGGCAACGCGGTGCGCGCCATCGCGTGCCTGCCGGCGCTGACTGGCGCATGGCGCGAGCGGGCGGGGGGCGTGCTGCTGTCGTCGTCGGGTTGGGCGCCGGTCGATACAAACGCGCTGCAGCGTCCCGATCTGATTCCTGGCTGGCCTAAGCATCAACCGCGCGTCGTCAACATGAACCAGATCGGCGACGCGCTCACACATGCGGGCGATGCCGCATTCGGTCCGAAGATCGAGGCGATCGTCGTGTACAACTCGAACCCGGTGGCGGTCGCGCCGGACTCGGCGAAAGTCGCAGCGGGTTTTGCGCGCGAAGATCTGTTCACGATCGTGCTCGAGCAATTCCAGACCGACACCGCCGACTATGCCGACTTGCTGCTGCCCGCCACGACCCAGCTCGAGCACCTCGACGTTCACAAGTCCTACGGCCATACGTATGTGATGGCCAACCTGCCCGCAATCGCCCCGGTGGGCGAGGCGCGTCCTAACACTGAGATCTTCCGCTCGATTGCGCGCGCAATGAGCCTGAGCGAACCGGCGCTCTTCGAGAGCGACGAGGACGTGGCCGCGCGCGCGTTCGACTGGAGCGATCCCGCGTTCTCCGGCGCCGATTGGGCGACGCTCAAGCGGGACGGCTGGGTAAAGCTGAATATTGCCGATGCGCCGTTTGCCAACGGCGGCTTTCGCACGCCCACGGGCAAGTGCGAGTTTTACAGCGAAGCACTCACGAAGGCCGGCCTCGATCCTGTGCCTGACTACCTGCCGCCGTACGAATCGGCGGACGGCGCGCCCGAGTTGGCCGCGCGCTATCCGCTCGCGATGATCTCGCCGCCCGCGCGCAACTTCCTCAATAGCACCTTCGTGAATGTCGAGAGTTTGAGGGCGACCGAAGGCGAGCCGCATCTCGACCTCCACCCCACCGACGCCGCTCGACGCGCCATCGCCGACGGCGACCAGGTGCGAATCTTCAACGATCGCGGGTCGATGCAAGCGCGCGCTCGCGTTTCCGACCGTGCGCGCGAAGGCCTCGTGGTCGGGCTGTCGATCTGGTGGAAGAAGCTTGCGCCGGACGGCCGCAACGCGAACGAAGTGACGAGCCAGGCGCTCACCGATCTGGGCGGATCCGCCACGTTTTATGACTGCCTCGTGGAAGTCGAACGCGTGTAAGCGCTGAAAAAACACCGCTTGAAAAGCGCGCGCAGCAGTTCGAGGGGGCTTTCTAACTCGCTGATTCGAGGAAGAAAAACGGCTGTTGCATGCTACGATCAACGTTTTAGCACGACCATTCGAAAATATTCAGGAGGAGACGCCGCATGGATAAAGTCTGGCTGAAATCATACCCACCCGGCGTACCCGCGGAAATCGACGCTAGCCAATATGCGTCCATCACGGCGCTGCTCGCGGAGAGCTTCAACGCCAACCGCTCGAAGCCCGCGTTCGCGTGCATGGGCAAGTCCATCAAGTACGGGCAACTCGACGAACTTTCGAAGCGGCTCGCCGCATGGTTTCAGTCGCGCGGCATCGCGCCCGGCGCGCGCATCGCGATCATGATGCCGAATGTGCTGCAGTACCCGATCGCGCTGGCCGCGATCCTGCGCGCGGGCTATGTCGTGGTGAACGTGAATCCGCTCTACACGCCGCGCGAGCTCGAACATCAGCTCAAGGACAGCGAGGCCGAAGCCATCATCCTCCTCGAGAATTTCGCAGTCACGCTGCAGGCCGTCGTCGCCCAGACGCGCGTGAAGCACATCGTGGTGGCGTCGATGGGCGATCTGCTCGGCGCGGTGAAGGGCTTCATCGTCAACTACGTCGTGCGCAACGTGAAGAAGATGGTGCCGGCCTGGAGCCTGCCGGGCCACTTGAGTTTCAACGCTGCGCTGTCGGCCGGAGCGCGCCTCACCTTCAAGCCTGTCGAGCAGAAGCCCGACGATATCGCGTTCCTTCAGTACACGGGCGGCACGACCGGCGTGTCGAAAGGCGCCACGCTGCTGCATCGCAACCTCGTCGCGAACGTGCTGCAATCGGCGGCGTGGACCGAACCCGCGCTTGCGCGTCTGCCCGCCGGCACCCAGCCGGTGACGGTCGCGGCGCTGCCGCTTTATCACGTGTTCGCGCTTACCGTCTGCGGCCTGCTGACGATGCGCACGGGCGGCCTCGCCATACTGATCCCGAACCCGCGCGACATCGCGGGCATGATCAAAGAACTGCACGGCTATTCGATCACGACCTTCCCCGCGGTCAACACGCTCTACAACGCGATCCTCAATCATCCCGATTTCGACAAGCTCGACTTTTCGCATCTGCTGGTGGCCAACGGCGGCGGCATGGCGGTGCAGGAAGCGGTGGCGAAGCGCTGGTACGAGCGCACGCATACGCCGATCGTCGAAGGCTATGGCCTTTCCGAAACCTCGCCGTGCGTGACCTGTAATCCGACCAACGCGACCGAGTACACGGGCACGATCGGCTTGCCGATGCCGTCGACCGAAATCTCGATTCGCGACGACGACGGCAATGAGCTGCCCATCGGCGAAGCGGGCGAGATCTGCATTCGCGGTCCGCAGGTGATGGCCGGCTACTGGCAGCGACCGGAGGAGACGGCGAAAGTCATGACCGCCGACGGCTTCTTCAAATCCGGCGACGTGGGAGTGATGAGCGACCGCGGTTATATAAAGCTCGTCGACCGCAAGAAGGACATGATCCTCGTCTCGGGCTTCAACGTCTATCCGAACGAAATCGAGGATGTGGTCGCGAAGCTGCCGGGCGTGTTCGAAGTGGCGGCCGTGGGCGTGCCCGACGCGAATTCGGGCGAGGCGGTGAAGCTCTATATCGTGAAGAAGGATCCGGCGCTCACCGACAAGGATGTCTTCGAGTACTGCAAGGCGCAACTGACCGGATACAAGCGGCCGAAATCCATCGAGTTCCGCACCGACCTGCCCAAGAGCAACGTCGGCAAGATTCTGCGACGCGAACTGCGCGACGCGCGCGTGTAATCCCGCTGCCGCCAGACCTGCGCCGAAGGCCTGCCCGCGAGGGCGGGCCTTTTCTATTGGCGAACCGGAAAGCATGTCAGGCATAGGCCGCACCAAAGAAAAAAGGCGCCCGCGGGCGCCTTCGAGACTGAAACGGCTGTTCTTATTAGAACTTGTGACGGATGCCGATGCGAGCCTGGAGCACGTTGCCGTTGCTCGACGGGACGATGGGGCCGTTGAGCGCCGCAACAGCGCTGTGACCGGTCGAGTCGGTGCCTGACGCGTGCTGATACACACCGATCAGGTAGACGTCCGTGCGCTTCGACAGGAAATAGTCCGTGCCGAGCGAGTACTGGTAGTACTTCGCACCGCTCTGGCTTGCGCCGTTTGCCAGCGTGACGCTCTGGCCGTCCGTGAAGTCGAACGCGAAGCCAGCCAGCAGAGCCGGCGTGAACTGGTACTTGAAGTTCAATTCGAAGTTGTTGAAGAAGACGTTCGAGCCGGTCTCGTATCTCGTCGGGCCGGTCGTGCCGAGGTTCCGGAAGCTGATGTTCGAGTACGTCGCGCCGAACGTCGCCGCGCCGAACGTGTATGCGCCGCCTGCGCCGATGACCTGATAGGTGTTGGCCGATGCGAAGCCGCCGTACACCGGGGTGGACGTGGTCGTCAGCGGCGACGAGGAGGGGCCGTTGTTGAACAGGCCGCCGAAGGCGTTCGGCGTGCGTGCATTCAGGTAACCAACGCCGAGGGCGAGAGGGCCATTGTTATAGCCAGCACCCAGCGACCAGATCTGGTTCCCCGTGAAGTTGCCCGCCTGGCCACCGAAGCTGTAAGTGCCGCCGAACGTCAGGCCAGCGTAGTTCACGCTAGTGAACTTGACCGTGTTGTTGGTACGGTAGGCGTTGTTGAAGTTGTCCAGGTCCTGCGGGTGAGCCGCGAGGTAGCCGCCCCACTGGTCGCCGGCTTCCAGCGGACCGACGTAGTCGACGACGGAGTCATACTGGCGACCAAAAGTGACCGTGCCGAACTGCGAGCTGGAGAGGCCGACATAAGCCTGACGGCCGAACATCAGGCCGCCCTGGCCGAGCTTGCCGGTGTTCACGTCGAAGCCGTTTTCGAGCACGAAGACCGCTTTCAGGCCACCGCCGAGGTCTTCAGCGCCGCGCAGACCGAAGCGGCTGCCTTGCATCACGCCGCTCGAGAGGTTGTACAGGTGCTTGCCGCCCGAGTTTGTGTTGAGGTTGAAACCTTCATCGATGATGCCGTACAGCGTGACGCTGCTCTGAGCGTGCGCAACGCCCGCAAACGCGCCCAGCGCAGCCAGCGCGAGAAGCGACTTCTTCATTGAATGATCTCCAGTGTTTTACGACTTTTATGCGTCTTGTCAGCGAGGCCGATTTATTGTCTAGCGGGGGGCCTGGCCATCCAACTTCGCGAGAAGTTGCCCGGTAATGTAACAAACCGTTTATGCGCGACAAAGGAAAAGCCAGGCAGCACGTAAGTACCTGTTTCGTTTACACAACATGGTCTAAAATATGCGCCTGAAATCGGCTCTGCCCCGGATTGACGACGCGAGGCGAGTTCCTGTAGTGATTTAGAACGTCCGGTCGGTCGGGTTTTGCGCACTATCGCTTTGCGGCTATGCGCAGCAGTTTGCGGTGGATACGAAGGGAGGTTGGATGACGTTTGACGAATTGATTACCGAGTTCGATCGGGGACTGCGCTCGATCGCCGGGGTGTCGCGTATGTCGCGACCCATGCCGCAGCCGTCAGCCGATGCAGCCGATCTTCCGGCCGGCGCCGCGGATCTGCCCGCGTCGCCCGTAGCGTCTGGCGAACTCACGCCTGCCGAGCGTGCTCACGCGGCCGGCCTCATGCGCGTGAATCATGTGGGCGAGGTGTGTGCCCAGGCGCTTTATCAAGCGCAAAAGCTTTCCGCTCGCTCCCCCACGCTCAAGGCGGCGTTCGATCAGGCGGCGCGCGAAGAGGAAGACCACCTTGCGTGGACTGCGCGCCGCCTCGAAGCGCTCGATTCGCGCCCGAGCCTGCTCAATCCGCTCTGGTACGCCGGAGCGTTGGCCATCGGCCTCGCGGCAGGGCGTCTCGGCGACAAGATCAGTCTTGGCTTCATGGCTGAAACCGAGCGTCAGGTGGAGCATCATCTGGACAGCCACCTCGACGCGCTGCCGCCCGCCGACCTCGAATCGCGCGCGATCGTCGAGCAGATGCGCACCGACGAGATCGCTCATGCGAAATCAGCCACGGATCTGGGCGGCGTTGATTTGCCGTTGCCAGTGCGTTCGCTGATGCGCGTGGCGTCGAAAATCATGACCCGCACGGCCTACTACGTTTGATATGCTTCGACGGGCCGGTTGCATGACCGGTCCGTGCAAGTTCAGGTTTTCACCGCTATCACCCTCCCGAATTAATCCCCGCCAAGTACCCGCACTATCGTGGTTTTCTCCGCGCATTTCACGTATCACCTTCACAACCTTCGTTAGCTCATTCATTCATAACGGTTTTTGGGTTTTCGTCTGACTTGAACAAGCGCTGCTAAGTCCTTGTTCTAGCGGATAAATTTCGTCAAAAAACGCGCCACCCACCTTGACCCTCGTAGGTCGTTCCTCTAAAGTGGGAGACAGTGTGAGAAAGTGTATTTTTGTGTGATTTCAGAAGCGCATTCGGGTAAATTTCCTGAAATTTAGACGGGCGGCGATCGGCGTCGCATGAGGGGGAGCAAATTGTTCCAGGGGGCGTCGGCGCTAACACTCGATGCGAAGGGGCGGATGTCGATTCCGTCGCGCTATCGGGATGCGCTGCAACAACAGGCAGAAGGCCGGGTGACGATCACCAAGCACCCGGACGGCTGCCTGTTGCTATTTCCGCGCCCCGAATGGGAGGTGTTCCGCGCGAAAGTCGCGGCGTTGCCGATGGACGCGCACTGGTGGCGCCGCATTTTTCTCGGCAATGCCTCCGACGTCGATCTCGACAGCGCGGGCCGCGTGCTCGTCTCGCCTGAATTGCGTCTGGCAGCAGGAATGGAAAAGGAAGTCATGCTGCTCGGCATGGGTAGTCATTTTGAGTTGTGGGATGCGCAGACCTACGCCGCCAAGGAACAGGCGGCGATGGCTCAGGGCATGCCCGACGCCTTGAAGAATTTCACGTTCTGATCGCGGGTTAAATCGCTATGGCATCTGCGATGGGACAGGGATTGCAGCATCGCACGGTGCTGCTTGATGAAGCGGTCGATGCGCTCGTGACGCGCGCGGACGGCGTCTATGTGGACGGCACGTTCGGGCGCGGCGGCCATAGTCGCGCGATCCTCGGCCGGCTTTCCGAAGCCGGGCGTCTGATTGCGTTCGACAAGGATCCGCTCGCGATCGCCACGGCTGAACAAGTGGGCGACGCGCGGTTCTCGATCGTGCATGAGAGTTTTGCTTCACTGCGCGACGCCATGGCGGCGCGCGGGGTAGGGCGTGTGTCGGGCGTGTTGCTGGATCTCGGCGTGTCGTCGCCGCAAATCGACGACCCGGAGCGGGGTTTCAGCTTCCGCGCCAATGGTCCGCTCGACATGCGGATGGACCCGACGCGCGGCGAGTCCGCTGCCGATTGGCTCGCGCGGGCCACGTTGCAGGAACTGACGGAGGTGATTCGAGATTATGGGGAAGAACGGTTTGCTTTTCAGATTGCAAAGGCGCTTGTTGCTCGCCGGGCAGAGTCCGACCGTCTCGGGCCTCTCGACAGCACGGGCGAGCTTGCCCAAATCGTGGCTAACGCCGTCAAAACCCGTGAGAAGGGTAAGGATCCGGCAACCCGCACCTTTCAGGCTATACGGATTCACGTCAATCAAGAGCTTGCGGAGCTGCAGGTCGTTCTAGACGCAGCAATGTCGTTGCTGGAGCAGGGGGGGCGGCTCGTGGTCATCAGCTTTCATTCGCTGGAAGACCGTATCGTGAAGCGGTTCATGCAGGCGCATGCCACTGCGCCCGCGGTCGACCGCCGTCTGCCGATTCGTGCCGTCGACCTGCCCAGCCCGCCCTTGAGGTTGATCGGGCGCGTGTTCGCGAGCGATGAGGAAGTCGCCGCCAACCCGCGTGCCCGCTCGGCCGTGATGCGCATTGCGGAGCGCGTCACGCCATGAACCGTCTGAATATTTTCCTGCTGATCGTCGTGATGGGGTGTGCGCTGTCGGTCGTCAACGCCACCAATCAGCAGCGTCAGATGTTTTTCCAGTTGCAACGCGCGCAGTCCCAGGAGCGGCAGCTTCAGCAGGACTACGCGCAGCTTCAATATCAGCAGAGCGCGCTGTCACGGACGTCGCGCGTCGAACAAATCGCTACCGATTCGCTCAAGATGCAGCCCGTGACGACCGGACGCACGCAATACCTGACACTCGCTCCGGGCGCGGCTAGTGCCGCGGATGCACCAGTGCCCACGTCCGCGCCGGCCCAGGGCGCGGCAGCCACGAAGGGCCGCCGTGGGGGTACGCGATGAAAAAAGGCAATAACCGCAAGAGCGTCGCCTTTACCCCAAACCCCATTCTCTCGGTGCGCCTGCCGATGTGGCGCTCGAAGTTCGTCGTGTTCATGCTGTTCATGGCGTTCGTCGCGCTGGCCGCGCGGGCGTTCTGGATTCAGGGACCCGGCAACGCGTTTTATCAGAAGCAGGGCGAGAGCCGCTATCAGCGCACGATCGAGCTGCCGGCCACGCGCGGCCAGATTCTCGACCGCAATGGCCTCGTGCTCGCCACGAGCCTGCCCGTGCGCGCGATCTGGGCGATTCCCGAAGACGTCCCCGACGATCTCGGCGCCGACAAGCTCACGCAGCTCGGCGCGCTGCTGAACATGTCCACCAAGGAGCTGCGCAGCAAGCTCTCGGTGGACAAAACCTTTGTCTACGTGAAGCGTCAGGTGCCGATCGACGTCGCGCAAAAGGTGGTCGCGCTCGACATTCCCGGTATCTATCAGCGCAACGAATACAAGCGCTTCTATCCCGAAGGCCAGGTCACTGCTCACCTGATCGGCTTCACCAATGTCGAAGATGAAGGCCAGGAAGGCGTCGAGCTTTCAGACCAGAAGATTCTTGCGGGTACGTCCGGGATTCGTCACGTCATCAAGGACCGCGTGGGCCATATCGTCGAGGACGTGGACGAGACGGTCGTGCCGCATAACGGCAAAGACGTCGAACTGTCGATCGACAGCAAGATCCAGTACATCGCCTATTCGAATCTGAAGGCGGCGGTGGAGAAGACCAAGGCCAAGGCAGGTGCGGCGATGGTGGTGGACGTGCGCACCGGCGAAGTGCTCGCGCTCGTGAACTATCCCACCTACAACCCGAACGACCGCTCGCACCTCACGGGCGAGCAGCTGCGCAACCGCATCCTGACCGACGTGTTCGAGCCGGGCTCGATCATGAAGCCGTTCACGGTCTCGCTGGCCCTCGATTTGCATCGCGTCTCGCCGACTACACTGGTGGATACGGGCGGGGGCCATTTCACGCTCGACGGCGCGAACATCACCGACGATGCCGCGTTCGGCGTGCTGACCGTGGGCGGCGTGATCCAGAAGTCGAGCAACATCGGCGCGACCAAGATCGCGATGACGCTCCGTCCCGAAGAGATGTGGAACATGTACACCAGCATCGGTCTCGGGCAGGCGCCGAAGGTCGGGTTCCCCGGCGCGGCGGCGGGCCGTCTGCGTCCGTGGAAAAGCTGGCGCCGCATCGAGCAGGCGACGATGTCGTATGGCTATGGCCTGTCGGTCTCGCTGTTCCAGCTCGCGCGCGCATACACGGCCATTGCGCACGACGGCCAGATTCTGCCGGTGACGATCTTTCGCCACCCCGGCGACGAGCAGCCTGTGATCGGCACGCAGGTCTTCGCGCCCACCACGGCGCGCGAAGTGCGCACGATGCTCGAAAGCGTGGTGTCGAGGGACGGCACTTCGCCCGACGCGGCGGTACCCGGCTATCGCGTGGGCGGCAAGTCCGGCACGGCGTACAAGCATGGTCCGCACGGCTATGACCGCTCGAAGTACCGCGCGTCGTTCGTCGGCATGGCGCCGATGCCGAACCCGCGCATCGTCGTCGCGGTGTCGGTGGACGAGCCGACGGTCGGCAGCCACTTCGGCGGCGCGGTCTCGGGTCCGGTGTTCTCGGGCATCGTCGGCGACACGCTGCGCACGCTCAACGTGCCGCCCGACATGCCGGTCAAGCAACTCGTGGTTTCCGACGACAGCGCTTCGGCGCCCGCCGTCGCCAACGCGCCGACTGCGCCCGCCGCAGCCGCGAAGCACGCCACGAACGCGCCGGCAAGCAAGAACCCCGTCGGCGCGCGTCATATGACTGTCGCCGACAACGCGAAAAATCGTCCCGGAGTCGTCCGATGAGCGCCCTGCGCACCCACCATCCCGCGCACCGGCAGATCGCGGACGCGCTCGCGTGGCTGCGCGCGCGCGTAGCGCCCGAAGCCAACCTGCACGCCGACACGCGCTCGCTCAAGGCGGGCGACGTGTTTCTCGCCTATGCCGTCGAAGGCGCCGACAACCGTCCGCACATCGAAAGCGCTCTCGCGCGCGGCGCGGCGGCGATCGTCTATCAGCCCGAAGGCTATGCGGGCTCGTTTGATGCTGCGCAGGCGCAAAACGCGCTTGCCGTGCCGCAGCTCGACGTGCTCGCGGGCGAGATTGCGAGCGGCTGGTACGGCAACCCGAGCGACACCATGCTCGTGGTCGGCGTGACCGGCACGAACGGCAAGACCTCATGCAGCCAGTGGGTCGCTTCGGCGCTCACGGCGATCGGCCAGAAGTGCGCCATTGTCGGCACGCTCGGCAGCGGCTTTCCGGGCCAGCTCATGCACACCGGTTTCACGACGCCCGACGCGCCGCAGTTGCAGCGCTCGCTCGCGCAACTGCGCGAGGAAGGCGCGCAGGCTGTGGCGATGGAAGTCTCGTCGCACGCGCTGCACCAGGGGCGCGTGAACGGCACCTCGTTCAATATCGCGATCTTCACGAATCTCACGCAGGACCACCTCGACTATCACCGCACCTTCGAAGCCTACGAGGCCGCGAAGGCGCGTCTGTTCGCGTGGCCGGGTTTGCACGCGGCGGTGATCAACGCGGATGACGCGGCGGGCCGGCGCCTGCTGGCCGCCACGCGCGGCAAGCTCCGCACGATTGCCTGGTGTGTGTCGACGCCCGCGGCCGATCTGCCCGCCGCCGATGCCTGGCTGCGCGCGGCCGACGTGCGCGCGACCGCCACGGGCACGGCGTTCCATCTGGAAACGTCGGACTGGGGCGAGGCGAACGTCGAAGTGCAGACGCTCGGTCTCTTTAATGTGAGCAACCTGCTCGGCGTGCTTGGCGCGCTGCTCGCGGCGAAAGTGCCGCTCGTCGCGGCGCTCAACGAAATCGCGATGCTGCAGCCGGTGAACGGCCGCATGGAGCGTCTGGGCGGGCGCGCGGACCACGACGAGCCGCTCGTCGTGATCGATTACGCGCACACGCCCGATGCGCTCGAAAAGACGCTTGAGGCGCTGCGCCCGATCGCCGCCGCGCGCGGCGGCCAGCTCGTCTGCATGTTCGGCTGCGGCGGCGATCGCGATGCCACCAAGCGCCCGCTGATGGGCGCGATCGCCGAGCGTCTGGCCGACCAGGTCGTTGTCACGAGCGACAACCCGCGCAGCGAAGCGCCGGCGGCGATCATCGACCAGATCGCCGCCGGCATGCGCGAGCCCGAGAAGGCGCGCCGCATCGAGGACCGCGCGAGCGCGATCCTGCAGGCGGTGCGCGGCGCAGCAAAGGAAGACGTCGTCGTGCTGGCCGGCAAGGGGCACGAGGCAACTCAGGAAATCATGGGCAAGAAGCGCGCGTTCTCGGATCAGGACCACGCGCGGCTTGCTCTCGCAGCCCGTCCGACGTCGGATCGGCATGGGCGCGGAGGTGGTGAATGACCATGCTTACCCTGCGCGAAGCAGCGGCGCTGATTCCCGGCGCGAGCGTTCTCGGCGACGAAAACGCAACGTTCGAGCGCATCGCAACCGACAGCCGTACGGCTGGCCCCGGCGACCTCTTTGTCGCGCTCAAGGGCGACCGTTTCGACGCGCACGACTTCCTGTCCGAAGTGGCGGGCCGGCATGTGAGCGCGGCGCTCGTGTCGCGCAGCCCCGGCGACTGGCGCATGCCGGCGCTTCGCGTGGACGA
Source organism: Paraburkholderia sacchari (assembly GCF_000785435.2). Lineage (GTDB taxonomy): Bacteria > Pseudomonadota > Gammaproteobacteria > Burkholderiales > Burkholderiaceae > Paraburkholderia > Paraburkholderia sacchari. Next base: position 13,758 of record NZ_JTDB02000003.1, read on the forward strand.
CACGCGCAAGGCGCTCGGCGCGCTCGCGCTCGGCTGGCGCCGCCGCTTCACGATGCCGCTCGTCGCCGTCACGGGCAGCAACGGCAAGACCACGGTCAAGGAGATGATCGCGTCGATCTTCGCGGCGGCCGTGGGCGAAGACGCACGGCTCGCAACTGCGGGCAATCTGAATAACGACATCGGCGTGCCGCTCACGCTGCTGCGCCTCAATGCTGCGCACAAACTGGCGGTGGTCGAGCTCGGCATGAATCATCCGAACGAGACGGAGTTGCTCGCGAAGTTTGCCGAGCCCACCGTTGCGGTCGTGAACAACGCCCAGCGCGAGCATCAGGAATTCATGGCGACGGTCGAAGCCGTTGCGCTCGAGCACGCGAGCGTGATCCACGCGCTCAAGCCCGAAGGCACCGCGGTGTTTCCGGCTGACGACGCCTATGCTGGCATCTGGCGCGTGGCGGCCACGGGCTCGAAGGTGCTCGATTTCGCGCTGCATACGGACGAGCGCGCGGTCGAAGCGGCAGTGACGGGCAAGCTCGTGGCGGATGTGAGCAATAGCGCGGGCGCAAACCGGCTCGCGATCGCGACGCCCGAGGGCCAACTCGAAGTGGCGCTGCAAGTGCTCGGCGCGCATAACGCGCACAACGCACTCGCGGCCACGGCGGCTGCTCTCGCAGCTGGTGTTTCGCTCGATGCGATCCGTCGCGGCCTCGAAGCGTTCCAGCCGGTGAAGGGCCGCTTGCAGGTCAAACGCGCAGCGCTTGGGGAACTCGCGGGCGCGCTCGTGATCGATGACACCTACAACGCGAACCCCGACTCCGTGCGCGCGGCCGTGGATGTGCTGGCCTCGCATGCTTCGCCGCGCGTGCTGGTGCTCGGCGACATGGGCGAAGTCGGCGAAGACGGTCCCGCGTTCCACCGCGAAGTGGGCGCATATGCAAAGGAGCGCGGCATCGACGCGCTCTATACGCTCGGCGAAGCCGCGCGTGACATTTCGGCGGCATTCGGCGCGAAGGCGCTGCACGCCGCCGGTGTTCCCGAGCTGGTTCGCGCGCTGGCCGGCGCCGGTTACGGCGCGGGTGCAACGATCCTCGTGAAAGGCTCGCGCTTCATGCAGATGGAGCGCGTGGTGGCCGCACTCACGAATCCGCAACTTTCCGCACCGGACGCGGCGTCCGGCGCGCACTGAAATTCGAAGGAATACAAGGCATGCTACTGGCGCTGGCGCAATGGCTGCAGAATGACGCAAGCTTCTTGCGCGTGTTCAGTTATCTGACGTTCCGTGCGGTGATGGCCACCATCACCGCGATGGCGATCGGGCTTTTCCTCGGCCCGTGGGTGATCCGTAAGCTCACCGAAATGAAAGTCGGCCAGGCGGTGCGCACGGACGGCCCGCAGACCCATCTCGTGAAGTCGGGCACGCCCACCATGGGCGGTGTGCTCATCCTGCTGGGCATCGCCGTGGCCACGCTGCTATGGGGCGATCTCACGAACCGCTTCATCTGGATCGTGATGCTCGTGACTTTCGGCTTTGGCGCGATCGGTTGGGTCGACGACTATCGCAAGGTCGTCTACAAGGACCCGCGCGGCATGTCCTCGCGCGAGAAATACTTCTGGCAGTCGGTGATCGGCCTGTTCGCGGCGGTGTATCTCGCGTTCAGCGTGTCCGAGGCGAGCAACGTGCGTGTGTTCGATCTCTTCATGGCATGGGTGAAGAGCGGCCTCTCGATGGGCCTGCCCGCGCGCGCGGACCTCTTGCTGCCGTTCCTCAAGTCGATCAGCTATCCGCTCGGCGTGTGGGGCTTCATCGCGCTCACGTATTTCGTGATCGTCGGCGCGAGCAACGCGGTGAATCTCACCGACGGTCTCGACGGCCTCGTGATCATGCCGGTCGTGCTCGTGGGCGCGTCGCTCGGCGTGTTCGCGTACGTGATGGGCAGTTCGGTCTACTCGAAATATCTGCTGTTCCCGCACATTCCCGGCGCGGGCGAATTGCTGATTTTCTGCTCGGCGATGGGCGGGGCAGGGCTCGCGTTCCTCTGGTTCAACACGTATCCGGCGCAGGTGTTCATGGGCGACGTGGGCGCGCTCGCGCTCGGCGGCGCGCTCGGCACCATCGCGGTGATCGTGCGCCAGGAAATCGTGCTCTTCATCATGGGCGGCATTTTCGTGGCCGAAACGCTTTCCGTGATGCTGCAGGTCACCTGGTTCAAGTACACGAAAAAACGTTATGGCGAAGGGCGCCGCATCTTCAAGATGGCGCCGCTGCATCACCATTTCGAGCTGTCCGGCTGGAAAGAGACGCAGGTGGTCGTGCGCTTCTGGGTCATCACGCTGATGCTGTGCCTGATCGGCCTGTCGACTTTGAAGCTGCGTTGATCGGCACTCCATCAAGGTAAGAAAGGGAAGCAAGCGATGTTTGGCGAGAAGTTTCGGGATCGGCAAAAGCCGATGGTGCTCGTGCTGGGACTCGGCGAATCGGGTCTGGCGATGGCGCGCTGGTGCGCGCGCCATGGCTGCCGCCTGCGCGTCGCCGATACGCGCGAAGCGCCGGCAAACTTGCCCGAACTCGCCGCGCGCGGCATCGACGCGGACTTCGTTGGCGGCCCGTTTTCCACGGCGCTGCTCGATGGCGTCGAACTCGTCGCCATCAGCCCGGGCCTTTCGCCGCTGGCCGCCGACCTCGTGCCGCTGATCGCCGCCGCGCGCGAACGCGGCATCGAAGTCTGGGGCGAGCTCGAACTCTTCGCGCAGGCGCTGCGCCATCTCGGCGAGAGCGGTTACGCGCCGAAGGTGCTTGCCATCACAGGCACCAACGGCAAGACCACCACCACGAGCCTGACGGGCATGCTTTGCGAGCGCGCGGGCAAGAGCGTGGCGGTGGCCGGCAACATCAGCCCCGCGATGCTCGACAAGCTCGCCGAGGCCATCGACAACACGGCGCTGCCCGACGTCTGGGTGCTCGAACTTTCGAGCTTCCAGCTGGAGACGGCGCACAGCTTCGCGCCCGACGCGGCGGCGGTCCTCAACATCACGCAGGACCACCTCGACTGGCACGGCGGCATCGACGCCTACGCGGCCGCGAAAGGCCGCATCTTCGGCGCGCAGACCACGCGCGTGCTCAACCGCGACGACGCGCGCGTGATGTCGCTCGCGAGCGTGCAGCAGAGCGGCGGCGCGAAGATCGTGACCTTTGGCCTCGATGAGCCGCGGCGCGAGGGCGACTACGGCATCTCGCGCGAGAACGGCATGTTGTGGCTCGTGGCGGCGCACGACCGCGACGCCACGGACGAGCCTGTTTCCGCGCGCCGGCGCAAGCAGCTCGACGCCGCGCCCGTGCATCTCACGATGAAGCGCCTGATGCCCGCGGACGCGCTGCGCATTCGCGGCCTGCACAACGCGGCGAACGCGCTCGCGGCATTCGCGCTCGCTCGTGCGATCGATCTGGCGCCGGCGGCGCTCTTGCACGGTCTGCGCGAGTACCGCGGCGAGCCGCATCGCGTCGAACTGATCGCGTCGATCGACGGCATCGACTACGTGGACGACAGCAAGGGCACCAATGTCGGCGCGACGGTAGCGGCGCTCGACGGCCTCGCGCAGCGAGCGGTGCTGATCGCGGGCGGCGACGGCAAGGGCCAGGACTTCGAGCCGCTCGCGGCACCCGTGGCGCGCTGGTGCCGCGCGGTCATGCTGATCGGCCGCGATGCACCGCAGATTCGCGCGGCGCTCGAAAGCACGGGCATTACGCTCACCGACCATGCCACGCTGGAAGACGCCACGCGCGCCGCCACGGCGCTCGCCGAACCGGGCGACGTCGTGCTGCTTTCGCCGGCGTGCGCGAGCTTCGACATGTTCAAGGGCTATGCCCATCGTGCGGCGGTATTCCGCGACACGGTGGAAGAAATCGCCGCAGAACGGGGGACGATGATATGAGCTGGTCCGAACGTTTTGGCGTGCGTCTGTCGCGCGATGCGAGCGGCGGCGCCCCGGTGGGCCCATCGGGCGGCGCGGCAGGAGGCGTGGCGAGCAGCGGTGCGCGTTCGCGTGGCATTTCTAGTGCGGTCAGCGGCGTGCGTCCCGCGCGCTCGCGCATGCTCGACTACGACCACTCGCTGCTGTGGGCCGTGATCGCGCTGCTCGGCTTGGGCGTGGTGATGGTCTACTCGGCCTCGATCGCGATGCCCGATTCGCCGAAGTACGCGCAATACCACGACTACGCGTTTCTGGTGCGCCACCTCGTCTCGCTTACGGTCGCCGTGATCGGGGCGCTCGTGGCGTTCCGCATTCCCATCTCCACGTGGGACCGCTACGCGCCGAAGTTCTTCCTCATCGCTTTGGTGATGCTCGTGATCGTGCTGATTCCGCACGTCGGCAAGGGCGTGAACGGCGCGCGGCGCTGGATTCCGCTCGGTGTCACGAACATGCAGCCTTCGGAAATCATGAAGCTCGCGGTGACGATCTACGCCGCGAACTACACGGTGCGCAAGCAGGAATACATGCACAGCTTCGCCAAGGGCTTCTTGCCGATGGCGTTCGCGGTGGGCGTGGTGGGCGCGCTGCTGCTGCTCGAGCCCGACATGGGCGCGTTCATGGTGATCGCCGCGATCGCGATGGGCGTGCTGTTCCTCGGCGGCGTGAACGGCAAGCTGTTCGGCGGTCTCGTGGCCACCGCGATCGGCACGTTCACGTTGCTGGTGTGGGCGTCGCCGTGGCGTCGCGAACGAATTTTCGCGTACCTCGATCCGTGGGACGAGCGCTATGCGCAGGGCAAGGCCTACCAGCTCACGCACTCGCTAATCGCATTCGGGCGTGGCGAGTGGTTCGGCGTGGGTCTGGGCGGCAGCGTCGAGAAGCTCAACTATCTGCCCGAAGCGCACACCGACTTCATTCTCGCCGTGATCGGCGAGGAACTGGGCTTCGTGGGCGTGCTGGTCGTGATTCTGCTGTTCTACTGGATCGTGCGCCGCGCGTTCGAGATCGGCCGCCAGGCGCTCGCGCTCGATCGCACGTTCGCCGGGCTCATCGCGAAGGGCCTTGGCGTGTGGTTCGGCGCGCAGGCGTTCATCAACATGGGCGTGAATCTCGGACTGCTGCCGACCAAGGGTCTTACGCTGCCGTTCGTGAGCTATGGCGGCTCGGGCATTTTGCTCAACTGTATTGCGGTTGCCGTGCTGCTTCGCGTGGATTACGAGAACCGGGTTTTGATGCGCGGAGGAAAAGTATGACCGCAGCAACGCGCACGCTCATGGTGATGGCCGGCGGCACTGGGGGACACGTGTTCCCGGGGCTCGCTGTCGCGCATCGCATGGAGCAGTGGGGCTGGCGCGTGGTGTGGCTCGGCAATCCCGCAGGCATGGAGGCGACGCTCGTGCCCAAACACGGTATTCCGATGGAATACGTGCGCTTTGGCGGTGTGCGTGGCAAGGGCATCAAGACCAAGTTGATGCTGCCGTTAAACATGCTGCGCGCGTGCAAGCAAAGTCTCGCGGCGCTGCGTCGTGTGAAACCGGACGTCGTGCTCGGCATGGGCGGCTACATCACGTTCCCGGCGGGCGTGATGAGCGCGCTTTCCGGTCGCCCGCTCGTGCTGCACGAACAGAACTCCATCGCGGGCCTCGCGAACAAGGTGCTGGCGAAGCTCGCGAAGCGCGTGCTCGTGGCGTTCCCCGGTGCGTTGCCACACGCCGAGTGGACCGGTAATCCGATCCGTGCGGAACTCGAGCACGTGGTGCAGCCGCAGGTGCGTTACGCGCAGCGCAGCGGCCCGCTGCGCGTGCTGGTAGTGGGCGGCAGCCTCGGTGCAGCCGCGCTCAACGAAGTCGTGCCGCGCGCACTTGCGCAACTGGCGCCGGCCGAGCGTCCGCATGTAGTGCATCAGGCGGGCGCAAAGCACATCGACGCATTGCGTCAGAACTACATCAATGCCGGAATCGAGCCTGGTGACACGGTGCAACTCGTGCCGTTCATCGACGATATGGCAAGCGCTTACGAAAACGCGGATCTCGTGATCTGCCGCTCGGGCGCGATGACGGTGGCCGAGATCGCGGCCGTGGGCGTGGCGGCGCTGTTCGTGCCGTTCCCCTACGCGGTCGACGACCACCAGACCACCAACGCGGCGTTTCTCGCTCAACAGGGCGCCGCACGTGTGGTGCAGCAACGCGAGCTTTCGGTAGAGGCGCTCGCGGACTGGCTCAAGCAGCAAACCCGAGCATCGCTCGCAGACATGGCCGAGCGCGCCCGCGCGCTCGCAAAACCCGACGCCGCCGATCAGGTCGCGCGCATCTGCGCCGCCGTGGCGGGCGCCAGTCCGGGAGGAAAGTAATGAAACACATCGTCAAACATATTCATTTCGTCGGCATCGGCGGCGCGGGCATGAGCGGGATCGCCGAAGTGCTCGTCAATCTCGGCTATCACGTGAGCGGCTCGGACCTCGCGAAGAACGCGGTCACCGACCGCCTCGCCGCGCTCGGTGCGCGCATCGCCATCGGCCATAGCGAAGAGAACATCGAAGGGGCGAACGCGGTGGTCGTGTCCACCGCAGTGCGCAGCGACAATCCCGAAGTGCTGGCGGCGCGCCATCGCCGCATTCCGATCGTGCCGCGCGCGGTCATGCTTGCGGAGCTGATGCGCCTGAAGCAGGGCATCGCGATCGCGGGCACGCACGGTAAGACCACCACCACGTCGCTCGTCGCGAGCGTGCTGGCCGCGGGCGGGCTCGACCCGACCTTCGTGATCGGCGGGCGCCTCATTAGCGCGGGCGCGAATGCGCGCCTCGGCACGGGCGACTTCATCGTCGCGGAAGCCGACGAATCGGACGCCTCGTTCCTGAATCTGTTCCCGGTGATCGAAGTCATCACGAACATCGACGCCGACCATATGGACACCTACGGGCACGACTTCGCGCGCCTGAAGCAGGCGTTCATCGAATTCACGCACCGTCTGCCGTTTTACGGAATTGCGGTGCTCTGCGTCGACGACCCGAACGTAAAGGAAATCCTGCCGTTCGTCTCGAAGCCGATCATCCGCTACGGTTTCGCGCCCGACGCCCAGGTGCGTGCGGTCAACGTGGTCGCGCGCGACGGCAAGATGTACTTCACGGCGATGCGCGAAGACGCGCCGTCGATCGACATCGTGCTGAACCTTCCGGGCACGCACAATGTCCAGAACGCACTGGCCGCGATTGCGATCGCGACCGAACTCGAAGTGAAGGACGCAGACATCCAGCGTGCGCTCGCCGAATTCAACGGCGTGGGCCGGCGCTTCCAGCGCTATGGAGAAATTCCTGTCAACGGCGGCGGCAACTACACGTTGATCGACGACTACGGCCACCACCCGGTGGAAATGGCCGCGACGATCGCGGCGGCGCGCGGCGCGTTCCCCGAGCGCCGTCTCGTGCTGGCGTTCCAGCCGCACCGCTACACGCGCACGCGCGACTGTTTCGAAGATTTCGTGCGCGTGCTCTCGACCGTCGATACGCTCGTGCTGACCGACGTGTACGCCGCGGGCGAAGCGCCGATCGTGGCCGCCGATGGACGCGCGCTCGCACGCGCGATTCGCGTGGCGGGCAAGGTCGAACCGGTGTTCGTGGAAACAGTGGATGAAGTGCCGGACGCGCTGGCCGCAGTGGTCCGCGACGGCGACGTGGTGATTACGATGGGTGCGGGTTCGATCGGCGGCGTGCCGGGCCGGATCGCACAACAGGAACAGAAGGCGTGAGCGAAATGAGCAGCATCGATTCCCAATTCGATCCCAAGCAGTTCGGCAAGGTGGCCGTGTTGTTCGGCGGCGTGTCCGCCGAGCGCGAGGTGTCGCTCAAGTCCGGCTCGCTGGTGCTTCAGGCGCTCAAGAGCGCCGGCATCGACGCGCATCCGTTCGATCCGTCCGAGCGGCCGCTTTCGGCGCTCAAGGACGAAGGCTTCGTGCGCGCATTCAACGCGCTGCACGGCGGCTATGGAGAGAACGGCCAGATCCAGGGCGCGCTCGACTTCTACGGCATCCGGTATACGGGCACGGGCGTGCTCGGCTCGGCGCTCGGCCTCGACAAGTTCCGCAGCAAGCTCGTGTGGCAGCAACTGGGCATTCCCACGCCGCCGTTCGTCGCGGTGCTGCGCGGCGACGACTACGCCGCTCGCGCGCCGGAGCTCGTCGCGAAGCTCGGCTTGCCGCTCTTCGTGAAGCCGGCGAGCGAAGGCTCGAGCGTCGCGGTCATCAAGGTGAAGCAGGCCGAAGCACTCGTGCCGGCGATCGAAGAAGCCGCGAAGCACGACAAGATTGTGCTGGTGGAGAAGAGCATCGAAGGCGGTGGCGAGTACACCGCGTGCGTCGCCGGCGATCTCGACCTGCCGATCATCAAGATCGTGCCGGCGGGCGAGTTCTACGACTACGACGCGAAGTACATCCTCGACACTACGCAGTACCTGATTCCCTGCGGCGTCGCGCCCGAGAAGGAAGCCGAGCTCAAGAAGCTCGCGCGCCGCGCGTTCGACGTGCTCGGCTGCACCGATTGGGGCCGCGCCGATTTCATGATGGACGGCGCGGGCAATCCGTATTTCCTGGAAGTGAACACGGCGCCGGGCATGACCGATCACTCGCTGCCGCCGAAGGCCGCGCGTGCGGTGGGCATCGAGTATCGCGATCTCGTGGTGCGGGTGCTCGCGCTCACGCTGAAGGATTGAACCGCTGAATAACCTCTGACCAACGAATTGCAGTCCGCGCATTGAATCGACAATCTCGACATGTGGAATAACGTACGCCAGCTCAATCTCGCCGCCAACGCGTTGCACGCGCTGCTCGTGCTCGCGCTCCTGGCGGCTGGCGGCTACTGGCTCGTGCAGCGCCCGAATTTCGCGCTGCGCGAGATCCGCATCGAGGGCGACACCGAGCACATCAACGAACCGACGGTGCGCGCGAGCGTGGTCGGGCGCTTGAAGGGCAACTTCTTCACGGTGAACCTGGATACCGCCCGCGCCGCGTTCGAGCAGATGCCGTGGGTGCGCCACGCGAGCGTGCGCCGCGTCTGGCCGAATGCGCTCGCAGTGAGTCTTGAAGAGTACAAGCCGCTCGGCACGTGGGGCAGCGACCAGCTCGTGAGCGTCGATGGCGAACTCTTCACCGCGAACCAGGGCGAACTCGATCAGGACCTGCCCGCGTTCGACGGCCCGGACGGCACCGCGCCCGAAGTGGTCGCGCGTTATCGCGACTTCCAGAAGTGGTTCTCGCCGCTCGGCATCGAGCCTGAAGAGGTGACGCTTTCGCCGCGCTACGCATGGACAGTGAAGCTCTCGAACGGCATGCAGGTAGAACTCGGACGCGAGCGCAATGCCACCACGCTCGCCGAGCGCGCGCATCGGCTCATCGTGGCATGGACGCCGCTCACGCAACGTTGGGGGAAAGATATCGAATATGCGGACTTGCGCTATCCGAACGGTTTCGCCATTCGGGCGGCCGGCATGCGCTTCATTAGCGACACGCCGCCCTCTGGCAAGAAGTAACAGCACATCACACGCAACGAGCACGATATGAGTAAAGACTATAAAGATCTGCTGGTCAGCCTCGACATCGGGACAGCGAAGGTGGTGGCCATCGTCGCCGAAATGAAGGGCGATGGCCACTACGAGGTGATCGGCCTTGGCCAGAGCGAATCGAAGGGTCTCAAGAAGGGCGTGGTGGTGAACATCGAGGCCACGGTGCAGTCTATCCAGCGTGCGCTCGAAGAAGCGGAACTCATGGCCGACTGCAAGATCACTAATGTGTTCACCGGCATCGCAGGCAGCCATATCCGCAGTTTCAATTCGAGCGGGATGGTCGCCATCAAGGAGAAGGAAGTCACGCAAACCGATGTTGCGCGCGTGATCGAAACGGCGAAGGCGATCAACATCCCGACCGACCAGCAGGTGCTGCATATCCTCACGCAGGAATTCATCATCGACGGCCAGGAAGATGTGCGCGAGCCGATAGGCATGAGCGGCATCCGTCTCGAAGTGAAGGTGCACATCGTCACGGGCGCCGTGAGCGCGGCGCAGAACATCGTGAAGTGCGTGCGCCGCTGCGGTCTCGAAGTGAACGATCTGGTTTTGCAGCCGCTGGCTTCGTCGCTGGCGGTGCTCACCGACGACGAGAAGGAACTCGGCGTGGTGCTGGTGGATGTGGGCGGCGGCACGACCGACATCGCGATCTTCAGCGAAGGCGCGATTCGTCATACCGCCGTGATTCCGATCGCGGGCGATCAGGTGACGAGCGACATCGCCATGGCGCTGCGCACGCCCACGCCCGACGCGGAAGACATCAAGGTCGGCTATGGCATCGCCAAGCAGGCGCTCGCCGATCCGGACGAAATGATCGAAGTGCCGGGCCTTGGCGAGCGCGGTCCGCGCACGCTGTCGCGTCAGGCGCTGGCGGCCGTGATCGAGCCGCGCGTGGAAGAGCTGTTCTCGCTCGTGCAGCAGGTGGTGCGCGAGTCGGGCTATGAAGAGTTGCTGAGTTCGGGCGTCGTGCTCACGGGCGGCGCCGCGATGATGCCGGGCATGGTGGAGCTCGGCGAAGACATCTTCTTGAAGCCGGTGCGCATTGGCGTGCCGGAGTACGCGGGCGGTCTCGCCGACGTCGTGCGCAATCCGCGCTATTCGACGGCGATGGGGCTGCTCGTCGAGGGCCGCGCGCAACGTATGCGCGGCCGAAAGGTCGCTGTGCAGTCGGGGTCGATGGGCCAGGTTTTCTCTCGCATGAAAGACTGGTTCCTCGGCAACTTCTGACGCGGCGACTAACGAGAAAGCGTACGCATAAGGGTAAGAGCAGAGACCGAATTAGCGCTGGTGCCGGCGGCTGGCGCGCAGGAGTGGGTTGCCCGATCCACTCCTGAATAACGGCCGAGGTGCGGATATCTTTTTCTTGACGGAGGCAACATGGAATTCCAGATGCTGGAAACGGAAACCAACGGCACCATCATCAAGGTGGTGGGCGTTGGTGGCGCTGGCGGCAATGCCGTGCAGCACATGATCAACCGCGGCGTGCAAGGCGTCGACTTCATCGTGATGAACACGGACGCTCAGGCGCTCTCGCGTTCGCGCGCGTCTGCCGTGATCCAGTTGGGCAACACGGGTCTGGGCGCAGGCGCCAAGCCCGAGATGGGCCGTGCGGCGGCAGAAGAAGCACGCGAGCGCATCGCCGACGCACTGCGTGGCGCGCACATGGTGTTCATCACGGCAGGCATGGGCGGCGGCACGGGTACGGGCGCAGCACCGGTGGTCGCGCAGATCGCCAAGGAAATGGGCATTCTGACCGTTGGCGTCGTGAGCAAGCCGTTCGAATTCGAAGGCGGCAAGCGCATGCGCGTGGCAGAAGCCGGCTCGCAGCAACTGGAGGATCACGTCGACTCGCTGATCGTCGTCCTGAACGACAAGCTGTTCGACGTGATGGGCGATGACGCCGAGATGGACAAGTGCTTCCAGTGCGCGGACGACGTTCTGAACAACGCAGTTGCAGGCATCGCCGAAATCATCAACGTGGATGGCCTCGTGAACGTCGACTTCGAAGACGTGAAGACGGTCATGGGCGAGCAGGGCAAGGCGATGATGGGCACGGCCACGGTGGCCGGCGTCGATCGCGCGCGCCTCGCGGCGGAACAGGCCGTGGCGAGCCCGCTGCTCGAAGGCGTGGATCTGTCGGGCGCGCGCGGCGTGCTGGTCAACATCACGTCGAGCCGTTCGCTGCGTCTGTCTGAAACGCGTGAAGTGATGAACACCATCAAGAGCTACGCGGCCGACGACGCCACGGTGATCTTCGGCGCGGTGTACGACGACGCGATGGGCGATGCGCTGCGCGTCACGGTGGTGGCCACGGGCCTTGGCCGTGCGGCGAACAAGCAGCAGGCAGCGCCGATGACGCTGCTGCGCACCGGCACGGACAATCAACCCGTTGCCGCTGTTCAGCACAGCTACGCGCCGCAGCAAGGCCAGACCGCCGACTACGGCGCGCTCGACACGCCGGCAGTCTGGCGCACGTCGCGCGACACCGCGGCTTCGCACGTTCAGGCGCTGCAGGAAAAGGGCGTCGACACGTACGACATCCCGGCGTTCCTGCGCAAGCAGGCCGACTAAGGCGCGCTGCGAGCGTAATCCTGCTGCGGCGCGGCGCAAGCAGTATCGGTGCGCCCGCCCGCAGACGGAATGGCCGGCATGATGCTGCAATGAAGGCGAGGAAGTGCCTCGGCGCCGCATCTGCGAGGATGCGAGGCAGGGCTGCCTGTCCGCTGCGTTTTGAAGCGCGGCAAATGGTGCAGGCATTCTGAGCCGGTAGCACAATGGCGAGGTTTTCGGCGCGAAGGTTTCAATTGGGCGCCAACCGGTCGCGCGTGCCGCTGCGTTTTACGCATCGATGTGAAGGACGAGTCATGATCAAAGTGGGTGATACGCTGCCCGACGCAACGCTCTTCGAGTTCATCGAAGACGAGCGTGCGGGTTGCACGCTGGGGCCGAACAGCTTCGGCGTGCGCGAACAGACGGCGGGCAAGCGCGTGGTGATCTTCGGATTGCCGGGCGCCTTTACGCCGACTTGTTCGGCAAAGCACGTGCCAGGTTATATCGAGCAGTACGAAGCGCTGCGCGCGGCGGGCGTCGACGAAATCTGGTGTGTGTCCGTCAACGACGCGTTCGTGATGGGCGCGTGGGGGCGCGATCAGCGGACCTCGGGCAAGGTACGCATGATGGCGGACGGCAGCGCGGCGTTCACCCGGGCGCTTGGTCTGGAGCAGGATTTGTCGGCGCGTGGCATGGGAGTCCGTTCCCAGCGCTACGCTATGGTGGTCGACGGCGGCGTGGTCAAGACGCTGAACGTCGAAGCACCCGGCAAGTTCGAAGTCAGCGATGCCGCGAGCATACTGGCCGCATTGAGCCCAGCATGAGCGCATTTGCCGCGCCTTCGTTGCCCATGTGCAACGGGCCGGCGGCGCAAATGTGACGGGCGATTACCACAAGCCGTGCGGGCCGCTGGCCGGGAACGCCTCCGTTCCGGTCATCGGCCCGTCTTGTAATCCGTGCGCGTAACAACGGGAAACAGATTGTCACGCCTGGGGTAACGACGGATTCCACCGACTTGGAGTATAATTCGTGCTATGAATTAAAAAGTCCCGATTGGGATTTTCAATGAGTAGAAAATTATGTTGAAGCAGCGAACCATCAAATCGATCGTGAAGACGGTCGGCATCGGCCTGCATTCGGGCCGCAAGGTCGATCTGACGCTACGCCCGGCGGCGCCGGACACGGGTATCGTGTTTTCGCGCGTGGATTTGCCGACACCGGTGGATATTCCCGCGTCGGCGATGTCGATCGGCGATACGCGTCTGGCTTCTGTGCTGCAGAAGGACGGCGCACGCGTCTCCACGGTCGAGCATCTGATGTCCGCGTGTGCGGGCCTTGGCATCGACAACCTCTATATCGACGTCACGGCGGAAGAAATTCCGATCATGGACGGCAGCGCATCGTCGTTTGTGTTCCTGATCCAGTCGGCCGGCATCGAAGAGCAGAACGCGCCCAAGAAGTTCATCAAGGTGAAGAAGCCTGTGGAAGTGCGCGACGGCGACAAGTTCGCCCGCCTCGACCCGTATTTCGGCTTCAAGCTGAAGTTCACCATCGACTTCCGCCATCCGGCCGTCGACAAGACGGGCCAGGCGCTCGAAGTCGATTTCGCGAATACCTCGTACGTGCGCGAGATCGCGCGCGCGCGCACCTTCGGCTTCGCGCATGAAGTCGAGATGATGCGCGAGCTGGGCCTCGCGCGCGGCGGCAGCATGGACAACGCGATCGTACTGGACGAGTACCGCATCCTCAACAACGACGGCCTGCGCTACGACGACGAGTTCGTGAAGCACAAGATGCTCGACGCAATCGGTGACCTGTATGTGGTGGGTCATCCGCTGCTGGCTTCGTACGATGCGTACAAGTCGGGGCATGGCCTGAACAACCTGTTGCTGCGCGAGTTGCTCGCGCATGAGGACGCATACGAGATCGTCACGTTCGGCGACGCGCAAAAGGCGCCGCGCGGCTTCGGTTACGAGGCGCAAACGGCGTTTGCCTGATGTTTTTGTAACGTTTATCTGATTCGCACGCCGGTTTTTTACTCCGGACGCGCAACAAAAAGGGTGGCTTGGTGCCACCCTTTTTTATTTCTCTTCGGCTTGCTCAACGCCGCTTCAAATGGCGTGCGGCCATCTTCGCGAGCGCTTCTTGCAGCGGGGACGGCGGCAGGTTCTCACTGAGCGCGGCGAGCGCGGCGGCGCCAGCCGGCGTCATGCGCGCCTGTTTCGGCAAGGGCGCGTCTTTAACCGCTTGTGGGCGCACGCGGATGCGCACACCGTCCAGCGCCCAGCCGCGCGCCTGCAAATCAGCCACGAGGCGCGGCTCGAGGTGCCGCAGCCGCGCCGCGAGCGCGTTGTGCGCCGCGAACAGGGCGAGCTTGCCGTCCTTGATGAAACCCGGTTCCACGCTCGCGGCCAGATAGTCGGGCAACAGCGCGTCGAGATCGCGCTGGATTGCCGCGATCTGCTCGACGCCAGCGCGCAACGGGGCGAATGCGTCGGTGCGGCTCAGCACTTCGGTGAGCGGCTGCGGCGCGCGCGGCGAGGAAAATTTGCGCGATTTACCCGGCTTGGCTGCGAGGCCTGCCACACCCGATGCGCCTGAAGTGCGCGCTGCCGCGGCGGCATCGGGCCTTGAAAACGGCGAAAAACGGCTCATGTGTGGAGAAGATAGGGCGCGCGGGCTGCGCGGTGTTGTTGTCATTGTAGCCTGCGCACTTTGCCTTAACGCGCCTTGCAGCCGTTTGGCCAGGACCGCCTGGCCGCAAGCTGAAGAGCCATGCGGGACAAATGCGCCAGCCGGCTTCTCCAGGGGCTCGCGAGGCGCGTTAGCGCGGGCGTTGCGCGCGGCATCCTTCAAGCGGCCGACACCGGCGGTGACCAGGGCGCGTGCTAAAATGCCCGATTCGAATCCACCAATTTGGGCTTAAGCCGCCGAGGTCCTTCCGATCCGGGTGCGTGGCGCGAGAATCGTTTGCAAACCCGGCGCAACCCGGGGGCTGAACCAGCCGCAAGCGCCGTAAGCGAACTGCGCAGGAATCCCGACCGAAGCCGCGACGCAGACACCGATCCGATGACCACCGGTTTCTTACAGAAAATCTTTGGCAGCCGCAATCAGCGCCTGATCAAGCAATATCAGAAGAAGGTCGCGGCGATCAACGCGCTCGAACCGACGATCGAGCAATACACCGACCAGCAACTGCGCGCCAAAACGGCTGAGTTCCGCGAGCGCGTGGCCAATGGCACGTCGCTCGACGAGCTGCTGCCCGACGCGTTCGCGGTCTGCCGCGAGGCCAGCAAGCGCGTGCTGAAAATGCGCCACTTCGACGTGCAGCTGATCGGCGGCATGGTGCTGCACTACGGCAAGATCGCTGAAATGCGCACCGGCGAAGGCAAGACGCTGGTCGCCACGCTGCCCGTGTATCTGAACGCGCTGTCTGGGCGCGGCGTGCACGTGGTCACGGTGAACGACTACCTCGCCCAGCGCGACGCCGAGTGGATGGCGCGTCTGTACAACTTCCTCGGCCTGTCCGTCGGCATCAATCTGTCGCAAATGGACCACGCCATGAAGCAGGAGGCGTACGCGTCGGACATCACCTACGGCACGAACAACGAGTTCGGCTTCGACTATCTGCGCGACAACATGGTCTACGAGACCGAGGCGCGTGTGCAGCGCGCGCTGAACTTCGCCGTGGTCGACGAAGTGGACTCGATCCTGATCGACGAAGCGCGCACGCCGCTCATCATTTCGGGCCAAGCCGAGGATCACACCGAGCTCTACGTGCGCATGAACGCGCTGCCGCCGCTGCTCGAGCGCCAGATCGGCGAAGAGAAGGCCGACGGCACGGGCGTCGAAAAGCCGGGCGACTACACGCTCGACGAAAAGGCGCGCCAGGTGTTCCTCACGGAGTCGGGCCACGAGAAGGCCGAGCGCCTGCTCGCCGAATGGGGGCTGATCGGCCAGGGCGAGAGCCTTTACGCCGCGCAGAACATCACGCTGATGCACCACGTGTACGCCGCGCTGCGCGCACACACGCTGTTCTTCAAGGATCAGCACTACGTGGTGCAGAACGGCGAAGTGGTCATCGTCGACGAATTCACTGGCCGCCTGATGTCGGGCCGCCGCTGGTCGGACGGCCTGCACCAGGCCGTGGAAGCGAAGGAGCACGTGAAGATTCAGAGCGAGAACCAGACGCTCGCCTCGATCACGTTCCAGAACTACTTCCGCATGTACGCGAAACTTTCGGGCATGACCGGCACGGCCGACACCGAAGCGTACGAATTCAACGAGATCTACGGGCTCGAGACGGTCGTGATCCCGACCAATCGGCCGCCCAAGCGCATCGACAAGCAGGACCAGATCTACAAGACTGCGAAGGAGCGTTATGACGCGGTGATCCGCGACATCCGCGACTGCCACGAGCGTGGCCAGCCGGTGCTGGTCGGCACGACGTCGATCGAGAACTCCGAATTGCTGGCGGACCTGCTCGTGAAGGCCGGTCTGCCGCACGAGGTGCTCAACGCGAAGCAGCACGCGCGTGAAGCGGCCATTGTGGCCGAAGCGGGGCGCCCGAAGCGCATCACCATCGCCACGAACATGGCGGGCCGCGGCACCGACATCGTGCTAGGCGGTAATGCGGAGAAGCAGGCTGCGTTCATCGAAGCCGATGAAGCGATTCCCGCCGACGAAAAGGCGCGCCGCATCCAGCAGCTCCACGACGAGTGGCAGGCGCTGCACGATCAGGTGAAGGCCGCAGGCGGCCTGCACATCATCGGCACCGAGCGCCACGAGTCGCGCCGTATCGACAACCAGTTGCGCGGCCGCGCGGGCCGCCAGGGCGATCCGGGTTCGTCGCGCTTCTATCTGTCGCTCGAAGACCCGCTGCTGCGTATTTTCGCCGGCGACCGCGTGCGCGCGATCATGGACCGCCTCAAGATGCCCGAAGGCGAGGCAATCGAGGCGGGCATCGTGACGCGCTCGATCGAGTCGGCGCAGCGCAAGGTCGAAGCGCGCAACTTCGACATCCGCAAGCAACTGCTCGAATACGACGACGTTTCGAACGACCAGCGCAAGGTGATCTACCAGCAGCGCAACGAGCTGCTCGAGGCGAATGACATCACCGAAACCATCGGCGCCATGCGTCATGGCGTGATCACGGACATCGTGCGCCAGTTCGTGCCGCAGGGCAGCATCGAAGAGCAGTGGGACGTGCCCGAGCTCGAAGAAGTGCTGCGCAACGAGTGGCAACTCGACCTCGCGATTCAGGAGATGATCAACGAGTCGTCGTCGATCGACGCCGACGAGATTCTCGAAGCCGTGCTCGCCGCCGCCGACGAAGCCTACGAGCAAAAGGTCGCGCTCGTGGGCCGTGAATCGTTCAGCGCGTTCGAGCGCTCGGTCATGCTGCAGACGCTCGATCGCAGCTGGCGCGAGCATCTCGCGGCGCTCGATCACCTGCGCCAGGGCATTCATCTGCGCGGCTATGCGCAGAAGAACCCGAAGCAGGAGTACAAGCGCGAGGCGTTCGAACTGTTCGCCGCGATGCTCGACGCCGTGAAAACGGAAGTCACGCGCATCGTAATGAATGTGCAGATCCAGTCGCCGCAGCAGCTCGAAGAAGCCGCCGAGCAGATTGAAGAGCGCGCGAGTCATCTGGAGAACGTCGAATTCCGTCACGCCGAATTCGCCGAAGCCGACGCAGCGCCTGCGGCAGCGGGGCCTGTGGCGGCGGACGCCGCAACGGCCATGGTCGGCGCGGCCATGGCCCACGCGCACGCCGCCATGCCGGACGGCCAGGACGTGCCGAAGGTCGGCCGCAACGATCCGTGCCCGTGCGGCAGCGGCAAGAAGTACAAGCAGTGCCACGGCAAGATCTCGTGATGGGCGCAGCGGCACGTGCGCATTTGCACGGCGCGCGCCGCTCGCTGCATGACGCGGTTTGACCGTTGATTCCGGTGGCCCGCGCTTTTTGGCGGGCCTTGTCTTTTGAATCCCGAATGCCGGCCCGGCTGACAGACGCCGTGGCCGGCATTGCCTTTTCGACAGGTCGCCACCATGGCTGTCAATTTCCCCTCGATCGATCCCGCACAACTTCATCCGGTCGCCGGCGTGACGCTCGGCTGGGCGGAAGCCAATATCCGCAAGCCCAACCGCAAGGACGTATTGGTGATTTCCGTCGATGAAGGCGCGAGCGTCGCGGGCGTGTTCACGCTCAACCGCTTTTGCGCCGCGCCGGTGACGGTGTGCCGCGAGCACCTCGCGAAGGTGCGAGCGGGCGAGGTTAAGGGAATTCGTGCGCTGGTGATCAACACGGGCAACGCCAACGCAGGCACTGGCGAGCCGGGTCTCGTGAACGCGCGCGAAACTTGCGATGAACTCGCACGCCTCGCGGGCATCGAGCCTTCGCAGGTGCTGCCGTTCTCGACAGGCGTGATTCTGGAGCCGCTGCCGATCGACCGCCTGAAGGCCGGTCTGCCGGCTGCGCTCGCGAACCGCAAGGCTGCGAACTGGTACGACGCCGCGCAGGCGATCATGACGACCGACACGCTGCCGAAGGCCGCGTCGCGCCAGGTCACGATCGACGGCCACACGGTCACGCTCACCGGCATCAGCAAGGGCGCAGGCATGATCAAGCCGAACATGGCGACCATGCTCGGCTTCCTCGCGTTCGACGCGAACGTCGCGCAACCCGTGCTCGACGAACTCGTGAAGTACGTGGCCGACCGCTCGTTCAACTGCATCACGATCGATGGCGATACCTCGACCAACGACTCTTTCATCCTGATCGCCTCGGGCAAGTCGAGCCTGCCCGCGATCACCTCGACGGATTCGCCCGCCTACGCCGCGCTGCGCGACGCCGTGACCGAAACCGCGCAGACGCTCTCGCAACTGATCGTGCGCGACGGCGAAGGCGCGACCAAGTTCATGACCGTGCAGGTGGAAGGCGGCAAGGACGTGGCCGAGTGCCGCCAGATCGCCTATGCAATCGGCCACTCGCCGCTCGTGAAGACCGCGTTCTACGCATCGGATCCCAACCTGGGCCGTATTCTGGCCGCCATCGGCTATGCGGGCGTGACGGATCTGGATGTCGAAAAGATCGATTTGTATCTCGACGATGTGCTAGTCGCCAGGGCCGGTGGGCGCAACCCCGACTACCGCGAGGAAGATGGCCAGCGCGTAATGAAGAAGAGCGAGATTCTGATTCGCGTGCTGCTTGGCCGCGGCGATGCGCAAGCCACCGTGTGGACCTGCGATCTGTCGCACGATTACGTGAGCATCAACGCCGACTATCGTTCTTAATCATGGACAAGCTCGAACAGTTTCTGACTCGTGCCGAAGCGCTGCTCGGCCGTCTCGAAGCCGTGCTGCCGCCGGCCGCACCCGAAGTCGACTGGAACTCGGCAGTCGCGTTTCGCTGGCGCAAGCGCCAGGGGCGTGGTTACCTGCAGCCGGTGCCGGCCATCTCGGCGATCTCGCTCGACGACTTGCAGAACATCGATCGCCAGAAGGCCCTCATCGACCGCAACACGCGCCAGTTCGTGCAGAAGAAGCCCGCCAACAACGTGCTGCTCACGGGCGCGCGCGGCACCGGCAAGTCGTCGCTCATCAAGGCTTGCCTGAACGCGTATGCGCAAGACGGCCTGCGTCTGATCGAAGTCGACAAGGACGATCTGCACGATCTCGGCGATATCGTCGATCTGATCTCGACGCGCCCCGAGCGCTTCATCGTGTTCTGCGACGACCTCTCGTTCGAAGACGGCGAGTCGGGCTACAAGGCGCTGAAGGTGGCGCTGGACGGCTCCGTGGCCGCGCAGGGCGACAACGTGCTGATCTACGCGACGTCGAACCGCCGCCATCTGCTGCCCGAGTACATGAGCGACAACGAGTCGTACAAGCACATGCCCGACGGCGAGATCCATCCTGGCGAAGTGGTGGAAGAGAAGATTTCGCTTTCCGAACGCTTCGGCCTTTGGGTGAGCTTCTATCCGTTCAAGCAGGACGACTACCTGACGATCGTGGGCCACTGGCTGCGCCACTTCGGTTGCGGTGATGCCGAGGTTGAATCGGCGCGCGGCGATGCGCTTGTCTGGGCGCTGGAGCGCGGTTCGCGCTCGGGCCGCGTGGCGTGGCAGTTCGCGCGCGACTGGTCGGGCAAGAAGGCGCAAGAAGCATGAGCCGCATGAGCAGCGTGAGCGATCAGGCGAAGGATCCGGCGCGTCCAGTGACGGAGGTTGCCGTGGGCGTGCTGGTGCAACCCGACGGCCGTTATCTGCTGGCTCAGCGTCCCGAAGGCAAGCCCTACGCGGGCTACTGGGAATTCCCGGGCGGCAAGCTGGAAAAGGGCGAATCCGTCGAGACCGCGCTTGCGCGAGAACTGCACGAGGAACTGGGCATTGACGTGAAAGCGTGCCAGCTGTGGCATACGCTCGAGCACGACTACCCGCACGCCTACGTGCGGCTCTACTTCTGCAAGGTAACGGAGTGGAGCGGCGAGCCGCATGGGCGAGAGGGCCAGGCGTTCGTCTGGCAATCGCTGCCCGCGAGCGTGGAGCCGCTTTTGCCGGCGACCATTCCTGTGCTGGAGTGGCTGGCGGCCGAGTGAGCCCGGCGCTTCACGTCGAGGTTCACGTCGACGGCCAGAAAGACAAAAGCCGCTGCGCATGCGATGTGCAGCGGCTTTTTTGCGCCCTGCGCGGGCGCGGCGCTTTTATGACCCTTGTGACGGGTCCCACCTGTTTCGCTTACTGGCGCGTGTCGGTGGGCGGGGCTTCGTCGTCCGGCGGCGTATCGTCTTCGTTGCCGCCGATCCGGTACTTTTCGGCAGCCCACGCGCCAAGATCGATCTGTTTGCAGCGCTCGGAACAGAACGGGCGGAAGCGGTTTTCCGGCACCCAGCGGACATCTTTGCCGCAGGTCGGACATTTGACGACAGTGATCATTCGTTAGATGGGCAAGAACAGCAAAAAACAGAGCGCTTCAGCAGGTGCACAATTCATTCACAGGCTACACAGCGTGAGCTGAAACGGTACATCCTGATCGACGGCGCGCGGACGCAAATTGCCGTCCTGCACAGTAAAGCGCACCCAGAGCATGTACTTGTTGGCGCTCGCTTCGGGAATGACGTGCAATTCGGGTGCCACACGAACCTGCATCAATTGATACGTGCGACCGGACAGCATTTGCTGATAGCTGCCTTGCATCGCCATGACCTTCGATGCCTGGCCCGACTCGCGCGCGAGGCGCAGCACGATGCTCGCGGCGTCGCGCAGCGGCAAAAGGGGCGTGACCCACTTGGCGATGTCCTGGCGGCGCTGGTCGGCATGCAATTGCTGCCAGGCGTAGTAGGAGGGCAGATCGAACTTGCAGGTGCCGCCCGGAATGATCGCGCGGCTACGGATGCTGGCGAGCCATTCGTTGTCCGCGAGATGCTGGCCGGTTTTGCCCTGCATCTGCGTGAGGCCCGCGAGCGTCTGCTCGATTTCGCCAAGAACGGCTTCGAGTGCGTTTTGCTCGATGCCGGGATTGCCGCGGAACGGCGCGAGCGTCTGACGTTGCCTTTCGAGTTCCTTCATGAGGTCCGACTTGAGGTCGGCGCGGCCAGCGACTTCCGCAATTTCGAAGAGCGTCGTGAGCGCAACGTGATGTTCCCTCGGATCCTCCTGGGTCAGGAAAAACGTGAAACGCTCGAAGAGATCTTCGAGGCGCAGCAGCGTCCGGATTCGCTCGTTGAAGGGATACTCGTAAAGAATCAAGCGCGCTCGCCTCGGACGTGGTCGGTGAAGGATTGCAGCACATTCTAATGCCGCGAGTCTGCGGTCGCAATCGCGCGCCGCCCGCGCAAGCGCCCGATCCAGCGCATTTTTTCGACGAATGCGCATCGCTTGTGCCGCGAAACGTCGAGCCTTGCTGCAACGCGCGTCGCGTTGGCTTTGGCCAGTGTTTTTACCCTTCTTTACGCACGCGACAGTACGAGGTAGCGCTGATGCAGTGTTTCGACGTCCTGCGCGAGTGCTTCCAGTGTGGCGCCGTCGTTGACTATTACGTCGTCGGCGGCGGCGAGGCGTGCTTCGCGCGTGGCCTGGCGCGCGATGATCGCGAGCACTTGTTCGCGCGTGAAGCCGTTGCGGTTCATCACGCGCGCGATTTGCGTTTCCACGCTGCAATCCACAACGAGAACGCGATCGACACGCTTTTTCCAGCCGCCTGATTCGACGAGCAGCGGCACCACCACGATCACGTACGGCCCATTGGCCTCACGCGTCTCGCGCTCGGTTTCCGCGCGGATCAGCGGATGCGTGATCGCTTCGAGCCGCTTGCGCGCCCACTCGTCGCCGAATACGAGCGTGCGCATGCGTGCGCGGTCCATGGAGCCATCGGCTGCGACGAATTCAGGGCCAAATTGCGACGCGATCGCGGGCATCGCGATGCCGTGTGGCGCGGTGATGCGGTGCGCGATCACGTCCGTGTCGACGAGCGGCACGCCGCGCGCCGCGAACAGGTCCGCGACGGTGGATTTGCCGCTGCCGATGCCTCCAGTCAAGCCAACCGCAATCATCGATTCATTCCTCTACACAAAGACTGCATAAAGCGGCGTGCCGGCAAACAGCGTAATGAGTGCGCCAACCGCGAGATATGGCCCGAAGGGCAGCGGCTCCTCGAAGCGCATGCGCCCGCTCAAGGTGGCGGCGAGGCCGACCACGGCACCGGTCACTGCGGCGATCACGACGATTTGCGGCAACGCGGCCCAGCCGAGCCAGGCGCCGAGTGCGGCGAGCAGCTTGAAGTCGCCGTGTCCCATGCCTTCGATGCCGCGCAGCAGGCGGAATAGCCAATAGACACACCATAGCGCGAGGTAGCCCGCCATCGCGCCAATCACGGCTGCGTGCAGATCGGTGAAGGTCCCGGCGAGATTCACGAGCAGCCCGGCCCAGATGAGCGGCAGGGTGATCGCGTCGGGCAACAGATGATGTTCGAGGTCGATGGCGCTCGTCGCAATGAGCGATGCGCACAGCGCGAATGCAGCAAGCGCTTTGCCCGTGGGGCCAAACGCGAGCAACGCCGCGGCGGCGCATGCCGCGCCGGCGAGTTCGATCAGCGGATAGCGCAGGCTCACGCGCGTGCCGCACTGCGAGCAGCGGCCCCGCAGCGCGAGCCAGCTCAGGACGGGAATGTTTTCCCACGCGCGCAATACGTGGCCGCAATGCGGGCAGGCGCTGCGCGGCAGCCACAGGTTGTAGCGCGCAGGCAGTCCGTCGTTCGGGTTGTGGTCCGTGCCTGGCTCGTCGTCCGTGGATGGCTGGCCGAAGACCTCGGCGGCGTCCGCGCGCCACGCGCGCTCGAGCATGATCGGCAGTCGATGCACGACCACATTCAGGAAGCTGCCGACAACAAGGCCGAACACGATCGCGAAGCCCATCAGCACGCCCGGCGGCAGCGTGCCAAGCATTGCAGCGAAGGATGCGGTTGAATCGACGGACGTGATCGATGCAAACGGCGCGACGGGCACAGTCGAGTCCATCATGGAAGATGCAGGCGCGGCAACGACGGTGGACGAAAGGAGGGCAGGCATGTGCGGAGGATCGTAATCTGGCAGCGATGCTACACCACGTTGCCGAGTTGAATGATGGGAAGATACATCGCGACGACGAGGCCCCCGACCAGCGCGCCGAGCACCACGATCACGAGGGGCTCGCACAAGCTCGCGACGAGCGCGATCTTTTCGTCCACCTGACGGTCCGCGAGCGCGGCTACGTCCAGCAGCATGGCGTCGAGCGCGCCCGATTCCTCGGCGACGGCAACGGGCTGGATCACGTCCGCCGGAAAGCAGCCCGCTAAGCGCATGGCCGAGGCGAGCCGCTCGCCGTGCCGCAGCCGTGTGCTGATATCCGCGCTTGCGTGGTCGAAGAAGGCGTTGCCGCTTGCATGCGCCAGCGAGTCGAAAGCATCGGCCAGCGGCGTGCCGGCAGCAAGCAGCGTGCCGAGCGCGCGGCTCCAGCGGGCGGCGCACAGCGTGGTGAGCAGCGTGCCCGCGAGTGGCAGCGCGAGCACGATGCGCCCGAACGTGAGGCGTGCCGCTTCGGAGCGCCGCAACAGCGCGTTCAGCGCGAATATGGCGCTAGCGGCGCCGATGGCGGCGGGCCCGCTCCAGCGCGCGGCGGCGGCCGAGAGCATCAGCACGAATTGCGTGGGGGCGGGCAGCGCCGCGCCGAATCCGTCAAAGATCTGCTTGAAGGTGGGGACGACCCAGACCAGCAGCGCCGCCGTAATGGCGAGCGCGAGCAGCAGCACCGCGACCGGATAGGTGAGCGCCGCGCGCACCTTTGCGCGTTGCGCGGCGGCGCGCTCGCGATCGTCGGCAATGCGGGCGAGCACGGCGGCGAGCGCGCCCGACGCTTCGCCAACGGCGACTAGCTGGCAGTAGAGCGCGCCGAACCGCGAAGGATGCTGGGCGAGCGAATCGGAAAAGCGCATGCCCGCCGTGATCTCGCGCGCGAGCGCGGCGGCGATGCGCGGCAGTCCGCGCGGTCCCGGCGCCTGGGAGAGCAGTTCGAGCGCGCTCGCGAGCGGCAAGCCGGCGCGCAGCAGGCTGGCGAGCTGACGCGTGAAGCGCGTGATATCCGCCTGGCTCGCGCGCGGCTGCGGAGCAGGGCCGCGCCGCTCGAGGGCGGTCGCGGTGATGCGTTCGCGCCGGAGCGCGCCGCGTGCCGCCGCCGCGTCGAAAGCGATCAGCGTGCCGCTTCGCACCGTGCCTGCGGCGTCCAGGCCGCGCCATGCGAAGCGCCAGTCGGACGGCGGTGTGGGCTTCATGACGGCGCGTCCGTTGCGCAGAGCGCTTCGGCGAGGCTCGTCGTGCCGTCTCTTACACGTGCGAGCGCCGCGTCGCGAAGCGTGGCGACGCCTTCCGCACGGGCCTGGCGCGCGATCTCGTGTGCGCTGCGTTGCGCGACGATCAATTCGCGCATGGCGGTGCTGACCGGCATGACCTCATGAATGCCAACGCGCCCCCTGTAGCCGATGCCATGACACGCCTCGCAGCCGCGCGCGACAAAGGGTTGGGCTTCGTGCTGCGCGTCGTCGCCCTGGCTGCAAGCGAGGCCGGCTGCGCCAAGCGCCGCCGGCGATTCATCGGCTCTCGCGCGGCATTGCGGACACAGGCGCCGCACGAGCCGTTGCGCCGTGACGAGCCGCAACGCGGCGGCAAGGTTATACGGTTCCACGCCAATGTCGATGAGCCTGGCGACCGCAGCCGGCGCGTCGTTGGTATGCAGGGTCGAAAGCACGAGATGCCCGGTCTGTGCTGCCTTGACTGCGACGCTGGCGGTTTCTTCATCGCGGATCTCGCCGATCATGATGACGTCTGGATCCTGGCGCAGCAGGGCGCGCAGCGCCAGTGCGAAGGTGAGCCCAGCCTTCTCGCGCACATTGACCTGATTGATGCCGGCGAGCTGAATTTCCGCGGGGTCCTCGACGGAGCAAAGATTGCGCGACGCATTGTTGAGCATCTGCAGAAAGCAATAGAGCGAAAGCGTCTTGCCGCTGCCGGTCGGACCCGTGACCAGCACGAGACCGTGTGGCGCACTGATCGCCGCATCGAGCGTTTGCTGCTGCGCTTTGTCGAGGCCGAGCGCGGCAAGCGAGAGATCGGCCGGCAAGGCTTCGAGCCGGCGCAGCACGAGCTTTTCTCCATGCAGCGTAGGCAACGAGTTCACCCGGTAGTCTTCGTGCGCCTGCATTTCGCCGCGTGGCGCGAGCCGCAGGCGCCCGTCCTGGGGAATGCGGCGCTCGGCAATGTCCATGCGTGCGAGCACTTTGATGCGTGTGACGAACGCATCGCGCAGGTGCGCGGGCGGCCGCGCGGTTTCGTGCAATACGCCATCGATGCGCAAACGGATACGCCAGCCCTGTTCGAGCGGCTCGATATGCAGATCGGAGGCGTTGCGCCGTGCGGCTTCTCGCAGCGTTTCGGAGAGCAGGCGCACGGCGGGCGCGTCGTCGGGCACCGCGGAGGTTTGAGTGGTGAAGCTGGCTCTTGCGGTGCCACCAGAGGCAGTGCCATCGGTGGCGAGCGCCGCAAAGACCCGCACAGCGCCCCGTGCGATGAAACGATTAGGAATGGAAAACATCTGTTGCCGGCCCGAAGCCGCCGTGAGCGAGTGACGGCTTCATCATCGGCTGGCGCACGAGTGCGCGCCACTCAGCCGGATGGCTAGCGTCCCGGCAGCAGCTTCCTGGCTTTTTTCAGCGCGCCCGTGCCTTTATTCGGCTTCGTGCCCGGTTTGAAGATCTTGACCGTGCGCACGGCCTGGTCGTCGCTGCGCAGCACTTCAAGTTTCACGTCGCCGATCTGCACGCACACATCGCCCTCGGGAATTTCTTCGAGCACTTCGAGGATGAGGCCATTAAGCGTTTTTGGACCATCCGTCGGCAGCTTGATATGCAGCCAGCGATTGAGTTCGCGCAAGGGCATGCTGCCCGGCACGATGCATTCGCCCTGATCGTTCCAGCCGCCGCGCCCTGTGCCGCTGCGCGGCATGGTGGTCGTGAACTCGCCGATCAGTTCCTCGATGATGTCTTCGGGCGTGACGAGACCTTCCAACTCGCCATATTCGTTCACGACGAGCGCGGTGCGATGACGGCTTTCCTGGAAGTACTGAAGTTGCTGGAATACCGGCGTGCCGGTGGGCACGAAGTACGGCTCGGCGAGCAGTTCGCGCAGCGTCTCCCGTTCGAAGTCCTGGTTGTGCAGCGCGGTCAGCGTCTTGCGCACGTGCAGCACGCCGAGCACGCGGTCGATGTCGCCTTGATAGACAACGAGCTTGTTGTGATAGCAGGTTTCGAGCTGACGCAGGATATCCTCGAGCGGCGCGTCGTAGTCGAGTGCCTCGATGCGCCGGCGCGGGATCATCACGTCGTCGACGGTGATGTTCTCCAGATCGAACAGGTTCAGGAGGATGCTGCGGTGCTTGGTGGGCATGAAGCTGCCCGACTCCAGCACGATGGTGCGCAACTCCTCGGTCGAGAGCCGCTGCTCGCTCGCCTTGCTCGTATTGATGTGCAGCACGCGCAGGATGCCGCTAGCGAACATGTTCACGAACCAGATGACGGGCTTCGTCACGCGCATGAGCGGCGCGATCAGCAGACTGGCCGGCAATGCGATTTTCTCGGGGAAGGTGGCACCTACGATCTTCGGCGTGATCTCCGCGAACACGATAATGAGGAACGCGACGATGCCGGTGGCGATCGAGAGCACCAGATTGTCGTGGCCAAACGTGTGCAGCGCGATCGAGGTGGTCAGGACCGGGATGATGGTGTTGAAGAGGTTATTGCCGATCAGGATGACCGAGAGCAGCAGGTCGGTGCGCGCGAGCAGTTTCTGCGTGGTCCTGGCGCCCAG
Organism: Paraburkholderia sacchari; assembly: GCF_000785435.2. Classification (GTDB taxonomy): domain Bacteria; phylum Pseudomonadota; class Gammaproteobacteria; order Burkholderiales; family Burkholderiaceae; genus Paraburkholderia; species Paraburkholderia sacchari. The sequence goes on from NZ_JTDB02000003.1 coordinate 41,217, forward strand.
CGCGCCGTGGTTCGCGAGATATTTCAGCCGATGGCGGTTGAGTGCCATCATCGCCGTTTCGGAGATGGAGAAGAAGCTGGAGCAGATGAGCAGGACAAAAATGGCGCAAATCTGCGCCCATAAAGGAAGGTGGTCCACGCTTCGAGACTGTGATGGGAGAGGATGAGGAAACTATAGCAGAGGGGTGCCGCTGCACTGGCTTGGCCGGCCCCCGCGTTAGCCGTGGGGATAAGGCTTCCGGGCGTGGGGAGCAGGGTGGTGTGCTACCCCCGTTTCCGTTTTCCACGGACGAAAAAAAAGACCGTGCAGCAAGTGCACGGTCTTTTTTCTGAAAACTGGTCGGGGTGAGAGGATTCGAACCTCCGGCCTCTACGTCCCGAACGTAGCGCTCTACCAGGCTAAGCTACACCCCGTTTCAATCACTCATCGAACTTGCTTTGTCTTATTAAGACTGGCGCGTCGTCGAGTAAGAACATAATTCTAGCAGGCTATCTTTGTAAATGGAAGAGGGGAATGACGAAATTGCTGCTGCGGCTGCCTGGGCCTCGGCTTTCGCGCATTGCAGTGTATGGTCGAGCGCGCCCGAACGCGTGATGGCCGCGAAAATTTCGTCGAAGCGGGTCGTGCCGCCTTGCTCGATTGCCTCGCGCGCAAGCGCCGCTTCAGCGGCCGTACCATGCTCGATCAGCCAGATGAGTGGCAGCGTGGGCTTGCCTTCGCGCAGGTCGTCGCCGGCGTTCTTGCCCATCGATTCCGGGGTGCCGGTGTAGTCGAGCCAGTCGTCCATGATCTGGAATGCCGTGCCGATGCGCCGGCCATATTCGGCCGCCGCTTCCTCCGTGCGCGCATCCGCACCCGAAAGCACTGCGCCCAGTTGCGCCGCCGCTTCGAAGAGCTTGGCGGTCTTGTAGCGGATCACCTGCATGTAGCGGCCGGTGTCGACGTCGGCATCGTGCATGTTCAGGAGCTGCAGCACCTCGCCTTCGGAGATGATCGTCGTGGCCGCCGAAAGGATCTCCATCACGCGCATCTTGCCCACGCCCACCATCATTTCGAACGAGCGCGAATACAGGTAGTCGCCCACCAGCACGCTGGCGGCGTTGCCGAACAGGGCGTTGGCCGTCTGGCGGCCGCGCCGCAGGTCGGATTCGTCGACGACGTCGTCGTGCAGCAGCGTGGCCGTGTGGATGAACTCGACGACCGCCGCGAGCGTATGGCGATGGGTGCCACGGTCGCCGAGCGCGCCGGCCACGAGCAGCAGCAGGGCCGGGCGCAGCCGCTTGCCTCCCGCGCCGATGATGTACTCGGAGATCTGGTTGATCAGCATCACCTCGGACGCCAGACTCTGCCGGATGACACGGTTGACCTGCTCCATGTCATTGGCAACGGGCGCGAGCAGGGTGGCTGCGCTGGGGGAATGGGTGGCGGTGGACGACATGATGGCAAATAGAGGTAGTGCCGCGGATTATAAGGCGAATCGGCGCCGCGCCGGACGCTGCCCTGGCGTTTGGCCAGGGTTTCCTCGATGCTTCCCTCTATTTGATCCGGGTTCGGCCGCTACCGGCCGGTGAGGCGATGTGTCAATACCTTTTGACCGTGCAGCTAACTCTATGTATAATCTAAGGTTTCTTGGGCGCGCAGTGTGCCCGGGATTATTGAAGAGTGAGGTTCTCAATGTACGCGGTCATAAAAACCGGCGGCAAGCAGTACAAGGTTGCCGTTGGCGAAAAACTCAAAGTAGAACAGATACCGGCTGACATTGACGCAGAAATCACGCTCGACCAGGTTCTCGCAGTGGGCGAAGGCGAATCGATTAAGTTCGGTACGCCGCTGGTCAGTGGGGCTTCCGTCAAGGCCACCGTTGTGTCGCACGGTCGTCACGCCAAAGTGACCATCTTCAAGATGCGTCGCCGGAAGCACTACCAGAAGCATGGCGGCCACCGCCAGAACTACACCGAACTGCGCATCGACGCGATCAACGCGTAAGCGCAAGCAGGTAAAGGAGCAAACAAATGGCACACAAAAAGGCAGGCGGGTCGTCACGTAACGGCCGCGACTCAGAGTCGAAACGACTTGGCGTCAAGGTGTACGGCGGCCAGGCAATCCTCGCCGGCGGCATCATTGTTCGCCAGCGCGGCACGCGTATGCACCCGGGCCTGAACGTCGGCATCGGCAAGGACCACACGCTCTTCGCGCTGGTCGACGGCCACGTCTCGTTCACGACCAAGGGCGCAATGAACAAGCACACGGTCAACGTCGTCCCGGCAGCGGCCTAAGTACTAGCCGCTCGCAATCGACGCAAGGAAGGCCCCGCGAAGTTTGCGGGGCTTTTTGTTTATGTGCTTGTCCGGGGCGCGTTCGACCCGGTTTGACCGGGATCGGCCGGGTTCGGCCGGTTGCGCTGGCCAAACGGCCCGGGCCGTTCGGCCAGGTTGGCCGCTGAGGCCGCCGCGGGCAAAATAACGACATTCACGGGACGGAGTAACTCATGAAGTTCATTGACGAAGCGAAGATCGAAGTCATCGCCGGCGATGGGGGTGATGGCAGCGCGTCGATGCGGCGCGAGAAGTTCGTCCCGTTTGGCGGGCCGGACGGCGGTGACGGCGGGCGAGGCGGCAGCGTTTACGCGGTCGGCGACCGCAACATCAATACGCTGATCGATTACCGCTATACGAAAAAGCATCTGGCACGCAACGGCGAAAACGGCCGCGGCTCGGACTGCTATGGCAAGGGCGGCGACGACATTACGCTGCGCATGCCCGTCGGCACGACCATCACCGACCTCGACACGGGCGAGCTGATCGCCGACTTGACCGAGCATGACCAGCGCGTGATCGTCGCGAAGGGCGGTGCGGGCGGCCTCGGCAACCTGCATTTCAAATCGTCCACGAATCGCGCGCCGCGCCAGAAGACCGACGGCAAGCCCGGCGAGCGCCGCATGCTCAAGCTCGAGCTCAAGGTGCTGGCCGACGTCGGCCTGCTCGGCATGCCGAATGCGGGCAAGTCCACGTTCATTTCCTCGGTGTCCAACGCCAAGCCAAAGATCGCCGACTACCCGTTCACCACGCTCGCGCCGAATCTGGGCGTGGTTCGCGTGGGCCCGAGCAAGAGCTTCGTGATCGCTGACATTCCGGGCCTGATCGAAGGCGCCGCTGAAGGCGCGGGCCTCGGCCATCAGTTTCTGCGGCACCTGCAGCGTACCAATCTGCTGCTGCATCTTGTGGATCTCGCACCGTTCGACGAAACCGTCGACCCGGTCGCGGAGGCCAAGGCCATCGTCGAAGAGTTGCGCAAGTACGACGAGTCGCTGTACGAAAAGCCGCGCTGGCTCGTGCTGAACAAGCTCGACATGGTGCCCGAGGAAGAGCGCGCGGCGCGCATCGCCGACTTCGTGAAGCGTTTCGAATGGGATGGCCCCGTTTTCGAAATTTCGGCGCTTACCGGGCAGGGCTGCGAGAATCTTTGCTATGCGGTGTACGACTACACTGCCGCACATTCGGACGCGCGCCGCGCTGCCGAGGCCGAAGACCTTGCTTCCGACGTGCGCTTTCGTGAAGGCAGCCAGGGCGCCCAAGGTGATCAGGGCGCGGCGCAGCCGCAGGAGTAAACCGCCGTATGAGCAGGTGCGCAGGCCGCACCTGCAGCTTCAAGAAAACTTCGCGCTTCATCAGTCATTTGGGGAGACAGCGCAGCATGCGTTCCGTCATCGCCGATTCCCGGCGTCTGGTAGTGAAAGTCGGTTCGAGCCTGGTCACGAACGATGGTCGTGGGCTCGATCACGCGGCCATTGGCCGCTGGGCCGCGCAGATCGCGGCACTGCGTGCTCAGGGCAAGGAGGTCGTGCTCGTGAGCTCCGGCGCGATTGCTGAAGGCATGCAGCGCCTTGGCTGGACCAAACGACCGCGCGAAATCGACGAGCTGCAGGCCGCGGCCGCGGTCGGCCAGATGGGGCTCGCGCAAGTCTACGAGAGCCGCTTTGCCGAGCATGACATCCGCACTGCGCAGATTCTGCTCACGCATGCCGATCTCGCAGACCGCGAACGCTATCTGAACGCGCGTTCCACGCTGCTCACGCTGCTGCGCCTTGGCGTGGTGCCGATCATCAACGAGAACGACACCGTGGTCACCGACGAAATCAAGTTCGGCGACAACGACACGCTCGGCGCGCTGGTGGCGAACCTGATCGAAGGCGACGCGCTCATCATTCTCACCGACCAGAGCGGCCTTTATACCGCCGATCCGCGCAAGGATCCGTCCGCCACGCTCGTGCAGGAAGCCGACGCGGGCAAGCCGGAGCTCGAGGCGATGGCTGGCGGCGCGGGCTCGAGCATTGGCCGGGGCGGCATGCTCACGAAGATTCTCGCGGCCAAGCGTGCGGCGCATAGTGGCGCGAACACCGTGATCGCAAGCGGGCGCGAGGCCGAAGTGCTGGTGCGGCTGGCCTCGGGCGAGGCGATCGGCACGCAGCTCATCGCGCGCACCGCGCGCATGGCCGCGCGCAAGCAATGGATGGCCGATCACCTGCAGGTTCGCGGCCACGTGGTAATCGACGACGGCGCCGTGCAGAAGCTCAAGGCGGATGGCAAGAGTCTTCTGCCTATCGGCGTGGTCGGCGTGCAGGGCGCTTTCGCACGCGGCGAAGTCATTGCGTGCCTGAACGGCGAGGGCAGGGAGGTCGCACGCGGCCTCACCAACTACAGCAGCGCCGAAACAAAGCTCATCCAGCGGCGCCCGAGCGGCGAAATCGAGAGCATTCTCGGCTACATGCTCGAGCCGGAGCTCATTCATCGAGACAATCTCGTGCTGATCTGAGGGCGCTTGCTCCAGTCAAATGGCTGGGGTGTGCTCGATATGACAAAAAGCCGCAGCGGTCATCGACCGTTGCGGCTTTTTTCTGGCGATTCGGGGCGCCTTTGGTATCAGCGCACGAGCGTCGACTGGGTGCGTCCGTAGCGAATGTTCTCGACGATCGTCGATGCCTTCCCGACTGGCATTTTGTTCGCGCAGAAGTAGTCCTGATAAAGCGCCGAATGATAGGCGTTGAGTGTGCCGTTCTCGATGCGCGACCAGTCGTTCGCCACGGTCTGGTCCCAGCCGTTGTGATCGGCGTCGAGGCTCGCGTAGAGGCGCCACTCGTAGGTATCGCAGCGGATCCCTTCGTAGTTGACGTTGCGCGCGCCAGTCGGGCTCGTGATGACGATGGTGTAGCGCACGACGCCGTCGGTGCCCACGGTGAGCGACGTTGGATCGATCGAGAACTTCAGCGGCGTGTTGTTCGAGACGACGAAGCCGAGAAGCGGCGTATTGGCCTGCGGCAGCGCCGGCAGTCCTTCGAGCTTGTTTTCCTGCCAATTGCCTTTGCGGTCGAGCAGGTAGACGAACGCGCTGTCGTCCTTGTTGGTGGGGCCAGAGCTGCCACAGCCGGCCAGCAGGACGCTGCTTGCGGCCGCGGCGCACGCCGCGGCAAGAGCCAATCGTTTCAAATTGATTTCCTTCGATGCACCGGCGCCGCGCGCAGGAATGCGCAGCGCCGGTGTTGGCGGTACGGGCGTTTGGTGCGACGTCGCGAGCCGGGTCGTTTTACCCGTGCTCGCCCGGCGCAGGCTCGATCATACTCCCCGCCGTGTCGCAATCGCTTTCGAGCGCCGTGTGGCTGGCGACGTCGGCCAGCGACGGCTCGAGTTGCACCGCTTCGGCGTGCGCCGACGTGACGATGCGCGGGTAGCGCACCTCGTGACCATGCATACCGCCACTCCGCGCAGGGCGCGGCATGGCCGGACGCCGCAGGAAGCGCGATAGCTCGGTTAGCGCGAGCTGATACACATCGCGCTTGAACTCGATGACCGCTTCGAGCGGCACCCAGTATTCGTTCCAGCGCCACGCGTCGAACTCGGGATGCTCCGTCGCCCGCAGGCAGATATCGCAATCGCGCCCGACCATGCGCAGCAAAAACCAGATCTGCTTTTGCCCGCGATAATGGCCGCGCACCTCGCGCTTGATGAACTTGTCCGGCACCTCATAACGCAACCAGTCGCGTGTGCGACCGATAATTTTGACGTGCTCCGGATGCAGCCCGGTTTCTTCGTGCAACTCCCGATACATCGCCTGCATGGGGGTTTCACCATATTTGATGCCCCCTTGCGGAAACTGCCAGGAATGTTCGCGTAACCGTTTGCCCCAAAACACTTCGTTTCGTGCGTTCAAGAGGATGATGCCGACGTTCGGGCGAAACCCCTCACGATCCAGCATACAACCACCTTCGAATCCTTTAAAATTGCTTTGATTATAAACAGATAACGGCCCTTCCGCACCCGATGGCCATTCGCGCCCCAGAACATCGGAGCGTTTCGCGAGGCGCGCGCAAACCGCGTTGAACGCAAGCGCGTCCGGTGTCATCGGCGCGGCGCCCGCGGCGTTGTCATAATGTCGGGTCTGTGAACTCCACCGTTGGACTCTTTCGGGCGGCCTATCTTCGGGCCGCCGCCTTTGGAAAAACTCTGAATGAAAGCCTCCCGTTTCTTTATCGGCACCCTGAAGGAAGCGCCGGCTGACGCCGAAATCGTCAGCCACAAGTTGATGGTCCGCGCGGGCATGATCCGCCGCGTTGCGGGCGGCATCTACAACTATCTGCCGATCGGCCTGCGCTCGATCCGCAAGGTCGAGCAGATCGTGCGCGAGGAAATGAACCGCGCCGGCGCAATCGAGCTGCTCATGCCGGCCGTGCAGCCGGCCGAGCTCTGGCAGGAGTCGGGGCGCTGGGAGCAATACGGGCCGGAACTGCTGCGCTTCAAGGACCGCAAGCAAAGCGACTTCGTCATGGGGCCGACGCACGAGGAGGTCGTCACCGACATCGCGCGTGGCCAGATCAAGAGCTATCGCCAGTTGCCGGTGAACTTCTATCAGATCCAGACGAAGTTCCGCGACGAAATCCGTCCCCGTTTCGGCGTGATGCGCGGCCGCGAGTTCATCATGAAGGACGCGTATTCGTTCGATAAGGACGTCGACGGCCTGAAGCTCACGTATCAGAAGATGTACGACGCCTACGTGCGCATCTTCACGCGCCTGGGCCTGCATTTCCGCGCGGTCGCGGCCGACAACGGCTCGATCGGCGGCAGCGGCTCGCACGAATTCCACGTGATCGCGGAGACCGGCGAAGACGACATCGCGTACTGCCCGACCTCGGAGTTCGCGGCCAACGTGGAAGCGGCAGAAGCGCTGCCGCTCATCGCCGAGCGTGCTGCGCCCAAGCAGGCGCTCACCAAAACGCCCACGCCCGGCGCGGCCAAGTGCGAAGCGGTGGCCGAACTGCTCGGCATTCCGCTCGAAAGTACGATCAAGTCGATCGTCCTCGCGACGGAGAACGAGGGTGCCGAGCCCACGATCTGGCTGCTGATGCTGCGTGGCGATCACGACCTGAACGAGATCAAGGCGAGCAAGATCGAAGGCCTTGCCGGTTTCCGCATGGCGACCGAAGCCGAAATCGTCGAGTGGTTCGGCACGCCGCCGGGCTACCTCGGGCCGCTGAACACGAAGAAGCCCGTGAAGGTGATCGCCGACCGCACGGTCGCGAACATGAGCGACTTTGTGGTTGGCACGAATGAAGTGGATTTCCACACCACGGGCGTGAACTGGGGCCGCGATTTGCCGGAGCCGGTCGTCGCCGATATCCGCAACGTGAAGAAGGGCGATCCCTCGCCGGACGGCAAGGGCGTGCTCGACATCTGCCGCGGCATCGAAGTGGGGCATGTGTTCCAGCTCGGCACCAAGTACTCCGACGCAATGGGCGCGACCTGCCTCGCCGAGAACGGCAAGCCCGCGCCCATGCAGATGGGCTGCTACGGCATCGGCATCACGCGTATTCTGGGCGCGGCGATCGAGCAGAACTTCGACGAGAAGGGCATCATCTGGCCGGAATCGATCGCACCGTTCCAGGTCGTCGTGTGCCCGATGGGCATGGACCGCAGCGAGCTCGTGCGCGAGCACGCCGAGCGCGTCTACGACGAGCTGGTGAAGGCCGGCGTGGACGTGATCCTCGACGACCGCGGCGAGCGTCCGGGCGTGATGTTCGCCGACTGGGAGCTGATCGGCGTGCCGCATCGTCTCGTGATTGGCGAGCGTGGCCTGAAGGACGGCAAAATCGAGTACCAGGGCCGCCGCGACACCGAAGCCACGCTGCTGCCGGCCGAAGAGGCCGCGCAGTCGGTAGTGCAGAAGATCCAGGCCGCACTCGCGGTCTGACGCGCCCCGGTCTGACGCGATATCTATAGCCAACTAAGCCAAAGGAGCGTCGCGAACATGGAATACAGCTTCATGTCCGCGACGGTCCTGCTGCTGCTCATTACCGATCCGCTCGGCAACATCCCGCTTTTCATCGGGTGCCTGCATCACGTGGCGCGGGAGCGCCGGGCGATCGTGATCCTGCGCGAAGTGGCGATCGCGTTCGTGATCCTGCTCGTCTTCATGGTGGCCGGCAACGCCTTCCTGAGGATGATGGGGCTCACGGACACGTCGCTGCGCATCGGCGGTGGCATCGTGCTGTTTCTGATCGCGCTGCGCATGATCTTCCCGCATCCGGGCGGGCCGTTCGGCGGCAGCGACAAGGGGGGCGAGCCGCTCATCGTGCCGCTCGCGATTCCCGCGCTCGCGGGGCCTTCGGCGCTCGCCACGGTCATGCTGCTCACCTCGCAGGCGCCGGGCAAGCTGTTCGAGTGGATCGGCGCGTTGGTCGTGACGATGGCGATCTGCGCGATCGTGCTGCTGCTCGCGGAGCGCATCCAGCAATGGCTCGGCGAGCGCGTGGTGACGGCCTTCGAGCGGCTGATGGGCCTCGTGCTCGTGGCGATTTCGGTGGAGATGATCCTCGCGGGGATCAGCACGTTCGTGCATCACCTCTGACGTCGTTGTCCTGGCGTTATCAGCGCCAAAGACAAAAAAAGCAGCCCTCGGGCTGCTTTTTTCATGATGCGGGCCGCAAAGGCTCGCGTCTCAAGCGCCTTCGGTCAGCGCGCGGATGGTCGGCAGATTGCGCCAGTAGCCCTTCGCGTCCATGCCGCAACCAAACACATAGCGGTCCGGCACCGAAAAGCCGCAGTAATCCGGATGCAGCGGCTTGGCCTTCGAGAGGATTTTTTCGCACAGCACAGCCGAGAGAAAACGCTTCGCCCCCATGTCCATGATGCGGTCGCGGATCGCGGCCATGGTCTCGCCCTCGTCGAGGATGTCGTCGAGCACGAGCACGACGCGGTCCTTCACCGACTCGCGCGGCGCCACGCGCCACTGCATTTCCGCGCTGCCCTTGATGGCGTTGCGATAGCGCGTGAGGTGGATGTAGTCGAATTCGAGCGGGAAGTCGAGGTGCGGCAGCAGCATGCCGGTGAACACGGCCGCACCGCCCATCACCGACAGCACGAGCGGGAAGTCCTCGCTGACCTCGGCGCGGATGGCGTCGGCCATCCGGCCGATCGACGCATTGACTTCGCCCTCCGTAACGATTTCTTCGGAGTGGCGGAAAATGTGGAGGGCTTCTTCGCGATTCATGACTGTGGTGAGACGGTGGTTGTTGCTATTGTCCATCAACGCATGCCGGGCATCATGCCCTTCATGCCGCGCATCATCTTTTGCAGATTGCCGCCCTTCAACTTCTTCATCATGGTGCGCATTTGGTCGTACTGATTCAGCAGGCGGTTGACCTCCTGGACCTGCACGCCCGCGCCCGCCGCGATGCGGCGCTTGCGCGTGGCCTTGATGAGCTCGGGCTTGGCGCGCTCGGCGGCCGTCATTGAGTTGATGATGCCTTCCATGCGGCGCATCTGCTTCTCGGCCTGGCCCATGTCGGCGCCCGAGGCGGCCTGCTGGAACTGCGCGGGTAGTTTGTCCATGAGCGACGAGAGGCCGCCCATCTTCTTCATCTGCGAGAGCTGTGCGCGGAAGTCGTTGAGATCGAAGTCGCCGCCTTTCTTGACCTTGTCGGCGAGCTTCTGCGCGGCTTGAACGTCCACGCCGCGCTGCGCTTCCTCGACGAGCGCGAGAATGTCGCCCATGCCGAGGATCCGGTTCGCCATGCGGTCCGGGTGGAACACTTCGAGGCCGTCGAGCTTTTCCGCGACGCCGACGAACTTGATCGGCTTGCCTGTGATGTGGCGCACGGAGAGCGCCGCGCCGCCGCGCGAGTCGCCGTCCAGCTTGGTGAGCACGACGCCGGTGAGCGGCAGGGCGTCGTTGAACGCCTTCGCGGTGTTGACCGCGTCCTGGCCGAGCATGGCGTCGACCACGAACAGCGTTTCAGCGGGCTTGAGCGAAGCGTGCAGCGCGGCGATCTCGTTCATCATCGCCTCGTCGATGCCGAGGCGGCCGGCGGTGTCGACGAGCAGCACGTCGTGATAGTGGCGCTTGGCCCAGTCGACGGCCGCATTGGCGATGTCGACAGGCTTTTGATCGGGCTGCGAGGGGAAGAAGTCGGCGCCGACCTGTTCCGTCACCGTCTTCAACTGCGCGATGGCGGCAGGGCGGTAGACGTCGCAAGAAACGGTGAGGACCTTCTTCTTGTACTTCTCGCGCAGGAGCTTGGCGAGCTTGCCGACCGTGGTGGTTTTACCGGCGCCCTGCAGGCCCGCCATCAGGATGACCGCGGGCGGCGTGACGGCGAGATCGAGCTCGGCGGCCTTGCCTTCGTAGTCGCCGCCGATCACGGCGGTCAGCTCGCGCTGCACCACGCCGACGAGCGCCTGGCCGGGCGAGAGGCTGCCGATCACTTCTTCGCCGAGCGCCTTCTCCTTCACCTTGGCGATGAATTCGCGCACGACGGGCAGCGCCACGTCCGCTTCCAGCAGCGCGAGGCGTACTTCGCGCAGCATTTCCTGCGTGTTGGCCTCGGTCAGCCGGGCCTCGCCGCGCAGCGTCTTGACGACGTGCGCCATCCGTTGAGTGAGATTGTCGAGCATGGGGAGCGGTGAGCAGTGCGGCCCGGCGCACGCGCGAAAAAGCGGGAATCAATGGCGATTCGTCGCGATCCGTCGCGGAGAGGGGGCCTATAGTAAACTTCGAACATGGATATTGTACTGTATGCCCTCACCGTGCTCCTGTACGGCGGTTTGTGTGTTGCCGACTGGCGCGCATTGCGCCGCGCGAGCACCGCGCCGCTCTTCGGCAGCGTGCCGCCGGTTCCGGTGACGGTTGCCGCTGGCGCACCGGCCGTTGCCGGTGCTTCGGGCGTTTCTTCTGGTAGTTCCGTTCGTTCGGGCGGTTTGCACGACGACTCGCCGTGCGCGCGCAGCTTCGGCCCGCTTTCTCGCGCGCTGCTTTTCGTGGCGCTCGCGGCGCATGGCGTGCTGCTGCACATGACGATCTTCCCGGCTCACGAAATGGTGTTCGGCTTCGCGTTCGCGTTGTCGGCCATGTTCTGGCTCGGCGCGGGAATTTACTGGATCGAGAGCTTTTTCTTCGCGCTCGATGGACTGCGTTTGCTGCTGCTGCCGCTGGCCGCCGTGGCCGCGATTCTGCCGCTCGTGTTCGGCGGCGTGCGCGTGCTGCCTTACGCGGCTGCGCCCATGTTCAAGCTGCATTTCGTCATCGCCAATGTCGCCTATGGGCTCTTCGCGATTGCCGCGCTGCACGCGGTGCTGATGCTCGCGGTCGAGCGCCGTTTGCACGCGCTCAAGGGCGCGGGTTTCCAGCGCAACGGCGGCAACCGTTCTGGTAATCGTGTTGGTAACCGCAGCGCCGGATGGCTCTCGAACTGGATCGAGACGCTGCCGCCGCTCCTCACGATGGAGAAACTGCTGTTTCGTCTGATCGGCGCGGGCTTCGTGCTGCTCACGGCCACGCTGGCATCTGGCATCGTGTTCAGCGAGCAACTGTTCGATCGTCCGCTCTCGCTCGATCACAAGACGGTGTTCGCGATTCTCTCGTGGCTGATGTTCGGCTCGCTGCTCACCGCGCGCAAGATTTCCGGCTGGCGAGGCCGCGCCGCGCTGCGCTGGGTGATCGCGTCGTTCGTCGCGCTCTTGCTCGCTTATGTGGGTAGCCGGTTCGTGTTCGAGGTGCTGCTGCACCGTCCCATCGTCTGACGCGAGGCGCGTTGCCTTGCTACTGGCGTACAGATTCACACGCTGATTTCATGAGACAGATTCTTCTTCTTATCCTGCTGTTCATCGTTGGGCAGTGGTTCTTCAAGTCGCTGCGCAACTCGCAGCATTCGCGTCCCGGCGCCGATCCGCGACAGGGCGGGGCGGGCGGTGCGTGGCGCACTGGCAATGGCTCCGGCGCCGCAGGCGGTCCTTTCGGTGCGAATGGCGCGGGCGCTGGCAACACGGCTGGTAATCGCGCTGCCAACGGCGCTGGCAACACCGCCGGCAACGGCGCATTGCCCGAGCCGATGGTCCGCTGCGCCGAGTGCGGCGTGCATGCGCCGCGCAGCGAGTCGGTGAGCGTAGGCGCGCATACCTTCTGCTGCGGCGAGCACGCGCGTGCGTACGACGCGCGCAAGACCCGCCAGGATCGTCCCGCGCGATGAGCGCGACTCCGGCCGGGTTCGCTGTCGATGCGCAGGGCTGGGTTGCCGGCGCGCGCCATCTGCCAACGTCCAACTTCGAGGCGCGTCCTGCTGGTGCGGTCCCCACGCTGATCGTGGTGCACAACATCAGCTTGCCACCCGACACGTTTGGCGGCCCTGAGATCGCCGACCTTTTCCTCAATCGGCTCGATTGCGATGCGCATCCGTACTTCGATGCGCATCTGCGCGGCGTACGTGTCTCCGCGCACTTCGTGATTCATCGCGACGGTAAGCTCGAGCAATTCGTCTCGTGCGCCGAGCGCGCATGGCATGCAGGGCTGTCCAGTTTCTTCGGGCGCGAGCGTTGTAACGACTTCTCGATCGGCATCGAACTCGAGGGCAGCGATACGCGCGCGTTCGAGCCCGCGCAATATGCGACGCTCGCGCCGCTCGTCAGGTCGCTGGCGGCGCACTATCCGATCGACGCGCTGGCAGGACATTCGGATATCGCACCCGGCAGAAAAACTGATCCCGGCCCGCATTTCGACTGGGCCCGCTTGCAGCGCGAGACGCAACTCGCCGATGCCTTCTTCCCCTATATCCATCCGCGCATAGAAGACGACGCACGCGACGCGTCGTCGTGACGCATCGAAGCGCAACTAAACGAAAGTCCTGGCCGAGCGCGAACTGTAGCGGCGCGCAAGGACATTTTGTCGTCTGCAAATTGATGTCTCGCCCGAACGCCCGCGCCGTCTGGGCCAGCGTTTTTGTCAAGGCTTCCGCCAGAAATTTAGCCGTTGACCGTCCGGCAACTTCCACTATACTTCGTACCCGAAGCACGGCCTTACACCATATGTTGTGTTGTTCCGCGGCGCCCCGCTCTGGCGAGCATGGCGCCGCGCGCATTAGCGGCATAGAAAAACTTGTGCAGTGCAGCTACCGGGAAACCGGCAGCACCGGCTGCAATCGAGAAAAAAGGTACAGCCAATGATCGCGGCATCCACGATGAACACCGAAGCAATCCGTGACTCATCTGCCTTGCCGCATCCGGCAGCCTCGCCAGGCTGGCTTTTCTTCTCCGCCCAATCGACCGCGCACACGGGGGCGCGGCGTCCGATTTAACTCGCGAAAACCCTTCGCTCATTTCCAGGACCAGGAGCTTTGCACATGCAAACGACCGATAACGTCTCGACCCAGTACGAAGGCGCGCCTGCTGCGCGCACGCTGGGTGGCCAGCCGCAGGACGGCCAGGCCGGCGCGACGCAGTTCGCCGACCATAAGGTGATCCGCCGTAACGGCAGCGTGGTGGGCTTCGAGCCGTCGAAGATCGCCCTCGCGATGACCAAGGCATTCCTGGCCGTCAATGGCGGGCAGGGCGCGGCTTCGGCGCGCGTTCGCGAACTCGTCGAGCAGCTCACGCAGAACGTCGTGCGCGCGCTCGTGCGCAGCCGCCCGAACGGCGGCACGTTCCACATCGAAGACATCCAGGACCAGGTCGAGCTCGCGCTCATGCGCGGCGGCGAGCACAACGTCGCGCGCGCCTACGTGCTGTATCGCGAGAAGCGCAACCAGGAACGCGCGCACGCGCCGGAAGCGGCAGCAGCAGCGCCTGGCATCAACGTCACCGACAACGGCGTGACGCGTCCGCTCGACATGCACGCACTGCGCGCGCTGATCGTCTCGGCCTGCGAGGGTCTCGGCGATGCTGTGAACGCCGACCCGATCGTCTCGGAAACGGTGAAGAACCTGTACGACGGCGTGCCGATGTCGCAGGTCTACGACTCGGCGATTCTCGCTGCGCGCACGATGATCGAAAAGGATCCGGCGTATAGCCAGGTCACCTCGCGCATTCTGCTGCACACGATCCGTCGCGAAATTCTCGAAGAGGAAGTCACGCAAGCCGACATGGGCTGGCGTTACGCGGAGTACTTCCCGCAGTTCATCAAGCGCGGCGTCGAAGCCGGCCTGCTCGACGACAAGCTCCAGCAGTTCGACCTGAAGCGTCTGGGCGATGCGCTCGACGCGAGCCGCGATCTGCAGTTCGGCTACCTCGGCCTGCAAACGCTGTATGACCGCTACTTCCTGCACGTGCACGGCACGCGCATCGAAATGCCGCAGGCATTCTTCATGCGTGTCGCGATGGGTCTCTCGCTCAACGAGATCGACCGTGAAGCGCGCGCGATCGAGTTCTACAACGTGCTTTCGTCGTTCGACTTCATGTCGTCCACGCCCACGCTGTTCAACTCGGGCACGCACCGCTCGCAGCTTTCGTCGTGCTATCTCACGACGGTTGCCGACGACCTCGACGGCATCTACGAAGCGCTCAAGGACAACGCGCTGCTCTCGAAGTTTGCTGGCGGCCTCGGCAACGACTGGACGCGCGTGCGCGCGCTCGGCTCGCACATCAAGGGCACCAACGGCAAGTCGCAAGGCGTCGTGCCGTTCCTGAAGGTGGTCAACGATACGGCCGTGGCCGTGAACCAGGGCGGCAAGCGCAAGGGCGCGGTGTGCGCGTACCTGGAGTCGTGGCACCTCGACATCGAAGAATTCCTCGAGCTGCGCAAGAACACCGGCGACGACCGCCGCCGCACCCACGACATGAACACGGCGAACTGGATTCCCGACCTGTTCATGAAGCGCGTGATGGAAGGCGGCGAGTGGACACTGTTCTCGCCCTCGACGTGCCCGGACCTGCATGACAAGTTCGGCATCGAGTTCGAGCAGGCTTACACGGCTTACGAAGAGAAGGTCGCGCGCGGCGAGATCAAGCTGTTCAAGAAGATCCCGGCAGCGCAAATGTGGCGCAAGATGCTCGGCATGCTGTTCGAAACGGGCCATCCGTGGATCACGTTCAAGGATCCGTGCAACATCCGTTCGCCGCAGCAGCACGTGGGCGTCGTCCACTCGTCGAACCTGTGCACGGAAATCACGCTGAACACCAGCGACAGCGAAATCGCCGTCTGTAACCTGGGCTCGGTGAACCTCGTCGCGCACATGGTCGAACAGGCCGACGGTACGTTCGCGCTCGACCACGACAAGCTCAAGCGCACCATCAGCGTGGCGATGCGTATGCTCGACAACGTCATCGACATCAACTATTACGCGGTGTCGAAGGCGCGCAACTCGAACCTGAAGCATCGTCCGGTGGGCATGGGCATCATGGGCTTCCAGGACTGCCTGCACGTGCTGCGCACGCCGTTTGCTTCGCAAGAGGCTGTGGAGTTCGCCGACCGCTCGATGGAAGCCGTCTGCTACTACGCTTACTGGGCGTCGACGGAGCTGGCAGCCGAGCGCGGCCGCTACTCGACGTATCGCGGATCGCTGTGGGATCGCGGCATCCTTCCGCAGGACACGCTCAAGCTGCTCGCCGAGCAGCGCGGCGGCTACGTCGAAGTCGACTCGAGCGAGACGATGGACTGGGCCTCGCTGCGCGAGCGCATCGCGACGCACGGCATGCGCAATTCGAACTGCATCGCGATCGCTCCGACCGCGACCATCTCGAACATCATCGGCGTGTCGCCTTGCATCGAGCCGACGTTCCAGAACCTCTACGTGAAGTCGAACCTCTCGGGCGAATTCACGGTGGTGAACGACTACCTCGTGCGCGACCTGAAGGCGCGCGGCCTGTGGGATGAAGTCATGGTCGCCGACCTAAAGTACTTCGACGGCATGCTCTCGCGTATCGACCGCATCCCGGCCGATCTGCGCGCGGTGTACGCAACGGCGTTCGAAGTCGACCCGACGTGGCTCGTCGAAGCCGCATCGCGTCGCCAGAAGTGGATCGACCAGGCGCAGTCGCTGAACATCTTCATGGCGGGCGCATCGGGCAAGAAGCTCGACGAGATCTACAAGCTCGCCTGGATCCGCGGCCTGAAGACCACTTACTACCTGCGCACGATGGCAGCCACGCACGTCGAGAAGTCGACGGTCGCGCACGGCGCGCTCAACGCAGTGCCGACCGGCGGCAACGGTAACGGCGGCAGCGCGGGCGGCGCGGGCTTCGGCGCGGCAGGCGGTGCTGGCAACGGCGCGGGCTCGAGCGTGATGCAGGCGGCGCCGGCAGCAGAGGCCGCGCCCGAAGCGGAAGGTCCGGTGTGCATGATGCGTCCGGGCGATCCCGGCTTCGAAGAGTGCGAAGCTTGCCAATAAAGCGGCAGCGCGCGATGCAACGTCGCGCGTATGCAGCAGGACCGCAAGCACGGCAGCATCAGTAGTAAGTAGTAAACAGTAGGTAGTCGAAGTAACGGTCAGCGCGCGCCATGCGCGCGGACCGCTCTCCTGGCGACGCGCGGCACGCGCGTTGCGAAGCGCGAAGCTGACGCAAACGCAGGATGCAACGAGATGCACATGCGAGAAGCCAGAAGCGCTAACAGGAAGGAATCCTTGGAGTTTCGCGCGCGAGCGAACGGCGCGTGGCGAACCGACCTTCACACACGTTCGCGATGTCGCGAAGACTCACGATCGGCCTCGCAAGGACATGATCGTCGCGACGAACACGCGATGCTTGAGCGCCGTTCATGCGATGCGAACGACACGATGCAATAACAAAGTGTTGTATCGAGGTCGCAACGCGAATCGAAAACAGGATTTTTCGTGTGCGAGCCCTTTTATCGCGCATGAAAAGATGGTACAAACCGATCTAAATTGATGGTGACATTTATGCTCAACTGGGATGACGAGATCACGGCCGTAACTCCGTCGAGCGGTGCGCAGCAAAACGCAATGCGCAACCTCGCGGGAGTGGCTGTCTCTGTTCCGGAAACGCAGCTCAATCTGCATTCCGCTCCTCAGTCCTCTTCGGCGCACAACATCTTCGCCGCCGACTTCGCAGTCGCACCGCCGCCGCAAGCACCGGTCTCGGCAGAGGCCCGCGTGAATGTCGCCGACAAGCGCATCATCAACGGCCAGACCGACGTGAATCAGTTGGTCCCGTTCAAGTACAAGTGGGCCTGGGAGAAGTACCTGTCCGGCTGCGCGAACCACTGGATGCCGCAGGAAATCAACATGTCGCGCGACATCGCCCTGTGGAAGGACCCGAATGGTCTGACCGAGGACGAGCGCCGCATCGTCAAGCGTAACCTCGGCTTTTTCGTCACCGCCGACTCCCTCGCCGCCAACAACATCGTGCTCGGCACCTACCGGCACATCACGGCGCCCGAATGCCGCCAGTTCCTGCTGCGCCAGGCGTTCGAAGAGGCGATCCATACGCACGCCTACCAGTACATCGTCGAGTCGCTGGGTCTGGACGAGAGCGAGATCTTCAACGCGTACCACGAGGTCAAGTCGATCCGCGACAAGGACGAGTTCCTGATCCCGTTCATTCAGACGCTGACTGATCCGTCTTTCAAGACCGGCACGCTCGAAGCGGACCAGACGCTGCTCAGGTCGCTGATCGTGTTCGCCTGCATCATGGAAGGCCTGTTCTTCTACGTCGGCTTCACGCAGATCCTCGCGCTCGGCCGCCAGAACAAGATGACAGGCGCCGCGGAGCAGTATCAGTACATCCTGCGCGACGAGTCGATGCACTGCAACTTCGGCATCGACCTGATCAACCAGATCAAGCTCGAAAACCCGCAGCTGTGGACCCCGGCGTTCCGCGCGGAGATTACCGAACTGTTCAAGCACGCGGTCGACCTCGAGTACCGTTACGCGGAAGACACCATGCCGCGCGGCGTGCTGGGCCTGAACGCGTCGATGTTCAAGAGCTATCTGCGCTTCATCTGCAACCGCCGTTGCCAGCAGATCGGTCTCGATACGCTGTTCCCGAACGAAGAGAACCCGTTCCCGTGGATGAGCGAGATGATCGACTTGAAGAAGGAACGCAACTTCTTCGAGACGCGTGTGATCGAATATCAGACCGGCGGTGCGCTGTCCTGGGAATAACCCGGGCGCACCTGGAGCCAAGTCTTTTGGGGTTGCCGCCAGGCGCCATATGAGCGTCCCGGCCGGCGGATGATTAGGAGCAGGAACGCCTGATGCAAAGCGTGTCCGGGGCCTTGGCGGCTCACCGATATGACAGGCACTTTGCGAACCCTTCAGTGGGATGGGCAAACTTCCCCCCGGAAAAGGGCGTGGGCCTCGCGAGTCGCGCGGCCTGCGCTTTCAACGAACGTTGGTCGGCGTCGGTATTCGACGCCGGATCGATCTGGCGCGCGGTGCCTCGTGGCACGGCGCGCCTTACCGCATTCATTAGCGTAAGCGCGCGGGATCAGCGTACGCCGATGAATAGCCCGCTTCGTAGTGTGCGCCGTGAGAAGCGTTCGCGGGAAGCGGGTTTTGACGAAGGGTGTAGTTTGAACTGACTCTCATCTGAACCTGAAGGAGAAAAAAATGGCAACTGCCAAGAAAAAGCCGGCGGCCAAGAAAGCCGCAGTGAAGAAGGTTGCAGCGAAGAAGGCGGCACCGGCGAAGAAGGCCGCAGCGAAGAAGGTTGCAGCCAAGAAAGTCGCCGTGAAGAAGGTCGTTGCGAAGAAGGCAGCACCGGCGAAGAAGGCCGCAGCGAAGAAGGTTGCAGCCAAGAAAGTAGCGGTGAAGAAGGTCGCAGCGAAGAAGGCAGCACCGGCGAAGAAGGCCGCAGCGAAGAAGGTTGCAGCCAAGAAAGTCGCCGTGAAGAAGGTTGCAGCGAAGAAGGCAGCACCGGCGAAGAAGGCCGCGGTGAAGAAGGTTGCCGCCAAGAAGGCCGCGCCTGCGAAGAAGGCTGCTGCCAAGAAGGCCGCGCCTGCGAAGAAGGCTGCTGCCAAGAAGGCCGCGCCTGCGAAGAAGGCTGCTGCCAAGAAGGCTGCACCTGCGAAGAAGGCTGCTGCGAAGAAGGCTGCCAAGAAGGCGCCTGCGAAGGCCGCTGCTGCCGCGCCTGCTGCCCCTGCTGCGCAACCGGCCGCGCCCGCAGCAACGGTCAAGACTGCCCTGAACCCGGCCGCAGCATGGCCGTTCCCGACCGGCAGCCGTCCGTAAGCAGTACGAGCCGAAGCGCACGAGAGTCAGTCAATACGCGCGCTTCGGTGGCAGGGCCGGGCGCTGTGCCTGCGGATGCATCCGCGCAGACGCAAATGCCGGGCCCGCTCCCAATCCCGTCGCCGGGTTTGTCCGCGACGGGATTTTTTTCGTCCACGTTTGCTCATTCGCCGCGTTAAGGCGTGCTGAGTGCTGGCAACCCCTGCAGGTAACCTGTTGGGAGCGGGCATGAAAAAAGGCGCATGCACAGGGGAGCACATGCGCCTGAGGTTCCGCAGGAAGGCGCAAGGCGCCGCTGCGGTACAGGGGAAACCGGCTAATCAGTGTGTCACGCGCGTGACGCCTCCGCTCGAAACCAGTCGCACCCGCTCGCCAGCCTGAAAGACCTCGCCGGTGGCGGCCTGGGTGATGGCGCGATAGTCGCCGTTGTCGAGAAGCACCGTGATCTCGAGGCCGTTGTGCATCGCCACACCGTTCTCGACGGCGTTGCCGGCCACCGCGCCCGCGATGCCGCCGATGATGCCGGTGATGATCGAGCCCGTGCCGCCGCCAATCTGGCTGCCTGCCACGGCGCCAAGCGCGCCGCCGCCCACTGCGCCAATCCCGCTCGGCTGGCCGTTGTTGGAACTGATCTTCACCGCGCGTACGCTTTCGACCGTGGCCATGCGCACGGTGGCTTCACGTTGCGCCTGCGAGGCGGTGTAGACATCGGCGGAACTACTGTTATAGGCGCAGCCCGTCATGGCGAGCGAGCCCGCGATCATGACGGCGACAATCAGACGACTTGTTGTTTTCATTTCCCGTAACTCCAAAGAGCGCCGCCGGTGACGAACGCGGCGGCGCCCGGATTCAGAGCGGCAGTTCGTAGTCGAACGCCGCCTTGAACCGTTCCTTGATTTGCGCCTGCGTGGGCGCGTAGTTCTGCGGCCCGAGATGCTCGATTTTCAGCGCGCCCATGAGGCTTGCGAGACGTCCCGTGGTGGCCCAGCCGAGGTTGTTCTCGATGCCATAGAGCAGACCGCCGCGGAAGGCGTCGCCGCAACCCGTGGGGTCGAGCACCCGTTCCGCGCGCACCGACGGAATCTCTTCGATGCCGGCGCCATGATAGATCTGCGAACCGTGTTCGCCGCGCGTGACGATGAGTGCTTCGACGTGGCTCGCGATTTCTTCGAGCGACCAGCCAGTGCGATGACTGACCAAGCTCGCTTCGTAGTCGTTGACCGTCACATAGGTCGCAAGTTCAATGGCGCGTCGAAGCGACGCACCGTCAAAGAGCGGTAGCCCTTGACCTGGGTCGAAGACAAATGGAATGTCCGCATTCGCGAACTGCTCCACGTGCTGGACCATGCCGTCGAAGCCGTCCGGCGCAACGATGCCGAGCTTGATGCCGGGCGCTTCGTCGGCGCGGTTCAGGTGCGATTGCATCATCGCGCCCGGGTGGAAGGCCGTGATCTGGTTGTTCTCGAGATCGGTCGTGATCATCGCTTGTGCCGACCACGTGTCGGGCAGCACACGCACGTGCGTCTTCGAGAGGCCGAGCGTGTCGAGGCGTTCGAGATAAGGTTGCGCATCGGCGCCGCCAAGCGTCGCCATGATGCGCGCGTCGCCGCCAAGCAGATGCAGCGAGTAAGCGATATTGCCCGCGCAGCCGCCGAATTCGCGGCGCATCGTCGGCACGAGAAAGCTCACGTTCAGGATGTGCACCTGCTCGGGCAGGATGTGTTCCCGAAAGCGGCCTTCGAAAGTCATGATGTTGTCGTAGGCGAGCGAGCCGCAGATCAGCGTAGCCAAGGCAGGGATTCCTGTAATGCGTTTGGGTGTGGGAGGCGGCGCGCCGTGAGCGGCACTGGGCCGGCATGGCGCCGGGGCAGTGTCCAGCTCGCGCGCACCGCGACGGGTATTACTTCAGTGCGGCGAGCGCGGCGTCGTAGTTCGGCTCATTCTTGATTTCGCTAACGCGCTCGGCGTAGACGACGTTGTCGTTCGCGTCGATGACCACCACGGCGCGCGCCGTGAGACCCGTCAGCGGGCCGCTCGTGACGTCCACGCCGTAGGCTTGCGCGAACTCATGGCCGCGGAAGGTCGATGCCGTGACGACGTTCTCGATCCCTTCGGTCGTGCAAAAGCGCGCGGCGGCGAACGGCAGGTCGGCCGAGATCACGACGACGGCCGTGTTGTCGAGCTTGGCTGCGGCTTCGTTGAACTTGCGCGTGGAGGTGGCGCAGACCGGCGTGTCGAGGCTCGGCACGATGTTCAGCACCTTGCGCTTGCCAGCGAAATCGGCGAGCGAGACGGTATTGAGGTCGCGGCCGACGAGCGAGAATGCGGGGGCCTTTTGGCCCGCCGTCGGGAATGTGCCTGCGACGTCGATCGGGTTACCGCCTAGCGTGACTTGACTCATGATGTGCTCTCCGAATGTATTGCTCTAGTGGTGAAGGGTGCGCCCGGCGTGGCCGGGCGCAGGAAACGCGCGCCGGCGCAAAGGGGAGCGCCGGCGCGGAATTCAGGGGTAGAAGATTTCGATGCGGAAGTTCGACGCTACAACGTTGCCGGTGTCGAGCCGCACGATCATCGTCTGCGTGCTATGCGGGGCCATGCCGGCTTCGATGGGCGTGCCAGGCGGCGCGTAGTCCTGCGGCCACAGCACGCGGCGCAGAACGATGTTGTTCTGGCGGTCGAGCAGCGTGAGCTCCATGGCCGGCCACGCGAGCGCCACGTCGAATCGGTTATGCAGCGGCACCTTCAGCTCCAGGTGATGCGGGTCGTCCACCTGGCGCAGATCGGATGGCCGGACCTGCAGGCCGTCGATGTCGCGCGGCGGGCGCAACTGGCACCCGAGCTGCGCGCAGGCCTGTTGATAGTAGGGCTGCGAGGCGGGCCAGTGGACCATCACGGTTTCGCGCATCCACCACGCAAGCTGAGCGGCGAGCGTCGCGAGGAGCACGAGCGCGATCAGCACGCCTACGATGCGCCAGCCCGTGTGGCGCTTCGCGCGAGCGGGCGCTTCTCGCGTGACCGCGAAGGGTTCGCCGGTGGCGTTGGGTTCGAGCGCGGTGAACGCGGGGGCAGCCGACGGCCCAGCCGGCGCGCGCCGCAGCACGGGCTCGGGGTCGGCATGGTGACGGTGAATGGCTTCGTTCGCCGAAAGAGTCGGCTCGACGGGAGCGGGTGCACCGGGTTGCCGGGCAGGTGCGGCGCTGCGTCCAGCGCCAGGCGGGAGCGTGGGCTCGGCGTCGCGGGCGAGGCGCATTTCGACGTTGCGTGCCGGGGCAAGGCCTGCACGCGGCAGGCTGCTGCCGTTGTATTGCAGGCTGGGGTCGAGGTTGCTGTCCGCGCGCGGAGCCCATGGGTCCCAGCCGCGGCCCGAGAAGTTTGGCGCTTGACGCGATGCGGATTCCGCAGATGGAGCCGCAGGCTCGCCTTGCGGTGGCTGATCGGGCGCTTGAGCGGCTTGAGCGGCAGCTTGCACAGCAGCGGCCTGCTGAGCGGATGGCGCAGCCAGGCTTGCGGCGATATCGGGCGCGACAGGCGTGGCCTGAGCGAAATCGCCGTTTTCGGGCAGCTCGTACAGGCTACCCGACGCGTCGAACGCTTCCTGACAGTGCCCGCAGCGCACGAGGCCGCGACGCGCGGCGAGGTGTGCGGGCTGAATACGGAAAACGGTTTCGCAGAAGGGACAGCGCGTTGCCAGAAGCATGTGTGCCGTGGAACCGGAGGGTTGGCGATACTCGCATTCTACTGGCAATCCACGGCGGCCTACGACTTCGCGCCTTGCTCATGGGGCGCGAACAGGTTTTACGCGCGCCGCGTACCGGCGAGGCAAACCCAGCCTTCGTGCTCACGCCAGACCGAGATGTCGATCCATTGTGCGTAGACCTGAGCGACTTCCTCGGCCTGACGCGCGAGAATGCCCGAGAGCGCAATGCGTCCGCCCGGCTTCACGCGCGACGACAACATCGACGCCATCAGCTTGAGCGGATTCGAAAGAATGTTGGCGACCACGATGTCGAACTCGCCCGCCGGGCAGTCGTCGGGCAGGCCGTAGGCGACGTCGGCGCGATTGCGCTCGCTGTTCTGGCGTGCCGATTCGACCGCCTGCGGGTCGATGTCGATGCCGATCACCGATTGCGCGCCACACTTCTTCGCGAGGATTGCGAGGATGCCCGAACCGCAGCCGTAGTCGAGCAGAGAATTGCCCGGTTGAACGTGCTGCTCGAGCCACTCCATGCACAGCCGCGTAGTGGGGTGGCTGCCGGTGCCGAACGCGAGGCCCGGATCGAGTTCGAGCACGAGCGCGTCAGGGTCGGGGGCATCGTGCCACGAGGGCACGACCCAGATGCGTTCCCCGATCTGGATCGGATCGAATTGCGATTGCGTGAGCCGCACCCAGTCCTGCTCTTCGACTTCGCGCAGCGAGAACTTTGGCGTTTCAGCGAGACCGACCTCGTTCGCGGCGGCCGCGAGCAGCACGGCGGGATCCTGATCGTTGCCGATCAGCGCGATCACGCGCGAATGCTGCCATGCGGTGCGCTCGGGCGTGAGGCCCGGCTCGCCGAAGAGCGGCTGCTCGTCGGGCGTGTCGGCATCGGCGTCTTCCACCGACACCGAGAGGGCGCCAAGCTCGATCAGCGCGTCGGAGAGTGCTTCCGCGCGATTGCGATCCAGCTCGACGATCAGTTCCCGATAGCTCATGAATTACGCTTCATCCTTCTTCACAGCCTGACGTTCGGCCAGACGGCTTTCGAGGTAGTGAATGCTCGTGCCGCCTTCAACGAACTTCGCGTCGAGCATCAGCTCGCGGTGCAGCGGAATGTTGGTCAGGATGCCTTCGACCACCATTTCCGAGAGCGCGATGCGCATGCGCTGAATGGCCTGCTCGCGCGTGGCGCCGTAGGTGATCAGCTTGCCGATCATCGAATCATAGTTCGGCGGCACGAAATAACCATTGTAGGCGTGGGAATCGACGCGCACGCCCGGGCCGCCCGGCATGTGCCACGAGGTGAGACGTCCCGGCGAAGGCGTGAACTTGAACGGATCTTCGGCGTTGATGCGGCACTCGATCGCGTGGCCCTTCAACTGGATGTCGCGCTGGCGGAACGAGAGCTTTTCGCCCGCGGCGATGCGGATCTGCTCCTGCACGATGTCGATGCCGGTGATCAGCTCCGTGACCGGGTGCTCGACCTGCACGCGCGTGTTCATTTCGATGAAGTAGAACTCGCCGTTTTCGTAGAGGAATTCGAACGTGCCCGCGCCGAGGTAGCCCATCTTCTTGCAGGCGTCGGCGCAACGGTCGCCGATGCGGTCGAGCAGGCGGCGCGCGATGCCCGGCGCCGGTGCCTCTTCGATCACCTTCTGGTGGCGGCGCTGCATCGAGCAGTCGCGCTCGCCGAGCCACACGGCATTCTTGAACGAGTCCGCGAGGATCTGAATCTCGATGTGACGCGGATTCTCGAGGTACTTCTCCATGTAGACCTGCGGGTTGCCGAACGCACGGCCCGCTTCCTCGCGCGTCATGTTGACCGCGTTCACGAGCGCTGCTTCCGTGTGCACGACGCGCATGCCGCGTCCGCCGCCGCCACCGGCCGCCTTGATGATGACGGGGTAGCCGATCGCACGCGCGATCTTCACGATTTCCTTCGGATCGTCGGGCAGCGCGCCTTCCGAGCCCGGCACGCAAGGCACGCCGGTCTTGATCATGGTCTGCTTGGCCGTGACCTTGTCGCCCATCATGCGGATCGTTTCAGGGCGCGGGCCGATGAACGTGAAGCCCGATTGCTCGACGCGCTCGGCGAAGTCCGCGTTCTCGGAGAGGAAGCCGTAGCCGGGGTGGATCGCTTCGGCGTCGGTGACTTCGGCCGCGCTGATGAGCGCCGGCATGTTCAGATAGCTCAGGTTCGAAGGGGCCGGGCCGATGCAGACCGCCTCGTCGGCGAGCTTCACGTACTTGGCTTCCTTGTCGGCTTCCGAATAGACAACGACCGTCTTGACGCCGAGCTCGCGGCACGCGCGCTGAATGCGCAGCGCGATTTCGCCACGGTTGGCAATGAGGATTTTTTCAAACATGGTGGGTATTCGCCCTCGCGCCTTAGGCGATCACGAAGAGCGGCTGGCCGTATTCGACTGCCTGACCGTTTTCGACGAGGATTTCCTTGACGACGCCGGCGGCGTCCGATTCGATCTCGTTGAGCAGCTTCATCGCTTCGATGATGCACAGCGTCTGGCCTTCCTTGACCGTGTCGCCCACTTGCACGAACGGATCGGCGCCCGGCGACGGTGCGCGGTAGAACGTGCCGACCATCGGCGAGGTCACGACGTGGCCCTGCGGCAAGGCCGGTGCGGTAGCGGCGGGCGCGCCGACTTCGGCTGCGGGGGCCGGCGCGGCGGCGAGCGGGGCGCCGGCGATGGGGGCGGCGTATTGCGCAGGGCTTGGCTGCACGTAAACCGGCGGCGCGTTCTTGACGATGCGCACCTTGCCTTCGCCCTCGGTGACTTCGAGCTCCGAGATGCCTGATTCGGAGACGAGGTCGATCAGAGTCTTCAGCTTACGTAGATCCATGGTGCAGCCCCCTTGCTATGCATGCGTGAGGTGCCGGCGCGCGCGCCCGGCACGGGATTGGTGTTGTCTTGCAGAATGCGTTGGTTTCTTTTCGCCGCTGGAATCACGCGGCCGAGCCGGCTGCGAGCCGGTCGAGCGCGTATTCGAGCGCGTAGAGATAACCCTTCCAGCCGAGGCCGCAGATGACGCCTTCGGCCTGGTCGGAAAAATACGAGTGATGCCGGAAGGCTTCGCGGCGATGCACGTTCGAGAGATGAACCTCGACGAACGGGATTCCGACGCCTGCCAGCGCGTCCCGGATCGCCACGCTCGTGTGCGTGTACGCCGCCGGGTTGATCAGGATGAAATCCGTTTGTTCGCTGCGAGCCGCCTGGATGCGGTCCACCAGCGCGCCTTCGTGGTTGCTCTGAAAGGTTGCCAGCTCCACACCCGCATCGGCGGCACGGTCGGCGAGCGCCTGATCGATCTGTGGCAGCGTCACGCGCCCATAGACCTCGGGTTCCCGGGTGCCGAGAAGATTGAGGTTGGGGCCGTGCAGAACCAGCAGTCGCGTCATGGTGGCTTCTTTTTCCGTGGAATTGCGCGAACTTTAGCGCTGATTAGAGAAATTTGTCTAGTTTTCCATAAGATCGATATGGCCCCGAGCGCGGCTTGCAAGACCCGCCCGGGCCGATCTCCTGCGAATTTCCCTGAATTTCGCGGCAAAAAGTGCCGTACGCCCGTTAAGCCGCGGTCAATTGTTCCGCGGTATTTGGGGCGCGTCAGAGTGTATCAAGCGTGTGGCGCAGCTCGTCCATCTTGATTTGGCCTAATTTTGTTGCACGTACCGTGCCGTTCGCGTCGATTACGACGGTGTAGGGCAAGCCGCCGGCGGCATTTCCGAACGCGCGCGCCACGTCGGCGCCGCCGAATCCGGCGATGTAGATCGGGTAGTCCACAGGCACTTTCTTGAGGAAGTTCTGGATGTTCGCGGCGGAATCGACGCCGAGGCCGACGAACTGGATGCCTTTCTTCGCGTACTCGCGCTGCAGCGCGGCGAGCTCGGGCATCTCTTCGACACAAGGCCCGCACCAGGACGCCCAGAAGTTGACCACGATCGTGCGGCCCTTATACATGGAGAGCGATTGGGGTTTGCCGTCGGGTGTGGTCACGGCAGCGGTCCACAGCTGACCGACCGCATCGGGTTTGCTGGCGACCGATGCCGCATCGGCTACGCCGGTGTTGCCGCTGTTTGCATAATGTCCGGCCAGGATGCCGCCGCCAGCTGCCACCGCCGCCACTGCGACGCCGGCAAGAATCCGCTTCATGTTCATTGCTGCGTTTGATCTATATGAGTCAGGTGGTGGAAGAGGTGGCGCCGCTTTCGTTGATCAGCGCCTGGAGCGCCTGCGCATTCGCGCGCGGCAGCCGCCCGCGGGCATCGGCGCGCACCGCGCCGCGCAGGTCGTCGGTATTGTAGAGCGCAATATGAATGCCCACCGGCTCCTCGTTTCGCGATGGCTGCCACATGAAACTGAACGTTTCCACGTAGCCGCGCGCCGCGAAATGACGCGTTTCCGAGACGTCGTACTGCACGTTCGCGTTCAGAAGCCAGATTGCGACATCTTTCGCGTTATCGCAAAAAATCTGCAGATGGATGTCCGAGTGCTCGCCGGCCGTGCCGTTGAGCACGGCGCCGGTGAGGAACGGATTGAACGGTTCGAGCCGCCGCATCCATTCGAGTGCGATCTCGCGCAGGCGCCGCAGAATCGCGGGCTGGTGCTCGCCCTGAAAGAGGGCCTGATATTCGCGGATTTCGTCTTCGATCTGGTCGTTGTCGGGCAGCCAGGCGCCTTCGATGCGCGCGTCCCCCGCAACCTGCCGCGCGGCTTTGCGTTTGGCGGTGGCGTAGTCGAGGCCGTCCTCGGCAATCATCCTTGCTGCCGCGATGGCGATTTCCTCGCGCACGCGCTGGGGATCGAAATGTGATCTGCGAACCATGCGCTCATGATACTAGAGATCGTATGGCGTCCTTGTTCGGCCCCGGGCCGCGGATGCGCCCGCAGCGGCGGCGAAAAAGCCGCAGGGCGTCGGGTACAATACCGATCTTTGCTCCGGCGGCCTGGCGCCGCCGTTCTGCGTTGCCCATCCCGGTAAACCGCTTGACCCCGCTTTAACCCTTTTTCACGACGCCCGCGCGGCGCGACAGGCTTATGCACATCCATATCCTCGGCATCTGCGGCACGTTCATGGGCGGTCTCGCCGTGCTCGCGCGCAGCGCGGGCCACACGGTGACCGGCTGCGACGCAGGCGTGTATCCGCCGATGAGCACCCAGCTCGAAGCACAGGGTATCCGCCTGATCGAGGGTTACGACGCAAGCCAGACCGAACTCAATCCCGATCTCTATGTGATCGGCAATGTGGTTTCGCGCGGCAATCCGCTGATGGAGGAAATCCTCAATCGCGGCCTGCCGTACACGTCGGGGCCGCAGTGGCTCGGCGAGCACGTGCTGCGCGACAAGTGGGTGCTAGCGGTGGCGGGCACGCACGGCAAGACCACCACGAGCTCGATGCTCGCGTGGCTGCTCGAAGACGCTGGCCTGAACCCCGGTTTTCTGATCGGCGGCGTGCCGCTGAACTTCGGCATCTCGGCGCGCCTGACCGATTCGAGCTTCTTCGTGATCGAAGCCGACGAGTACGATACGGCGTTCTTCGACAAGCGCTCGAAGTTCGTCCATTACCGTCCGCGCACGGCGGTGCTGAACAATCTCGAATTCGATCACGCCGATATCTTCCCCGATCTGGCCGCCATCGAAACGCAGTTCCACCATCTCGTGCGCACCATTCCGGGCGTGGGCCGCGTCGTATCGAATGGGCGCGAAGACGCGCTCGAACGCGTGCTTTCGCGCGGCGTGTGGAGCGATGTAGAGCGCTTCGGCGTGCAGGGCGGCTGGCAGGCGCTGCCCGCTGAAGAAGGGACGCCGCTCGATGAACGCTTCGCCGTCTATCACAACAGCGAGCGTGTGGGCATGGTCGACTGGCAGATCCAGGGCGAGCACAACCGCATGAACGCGCTCGCGGCCATCGCCGCCGCGCGCAGCGTGGGCGTGCCGCCCGCGCAGGCCGCGGCTTCGCTGTCGACCTTCCGCAACGTCAAGCGCCGTATGGAAGTGCGCGGCAGCGTCGACGGCGTGACGGTTTATGACGACTTCGCGCACCATCCCACGGCAATCGAAACGACGATCGCCGGGTTGCGCACGCGCATAGGCAACGGGGAAGGCGACAAGCGCACGCGTATTCTCGCCGTGCTCGAGCCGCGCTCGAACACGATGAAGCTCGGCGTGATGAAGGCGCAACTGCCCGGCAGTCTCGCCGACGCCGACCTCGTGTTCGGCTATGGCGCTCCGAGCGGCAAGGACGCACTCGGCTGGGATCTCGCTGGAGCGCTCGCGCCGCTGGGCGAGAAGGCGCACGCATATCACGATCTCGACGCGCTCGTGAAGGCGGTGGTGTCGGCCGCCCGTCCCGGCGACCAGGTGCTCGTGATGAGCAACGGCGGGTTTGGCGGCGTGCATCAGAAGCTGCTTGATGCGCTCTCGTCGAGGAGCACGGCGTGATCGTCTATCTGCACGGGTTTCGCTCGTCGCCGCAATCGTTCAAGGCGCGTTTGCTGGCCGCACGCCTCGAAGCGCTCGGGCGCGGTGGCGAATGGCTGTGCCCGACGCTGCCGGTTTCGCCGCTCGAGACCGTGGCGCTCGTCGAGCGCGAGTTCGCGGCGCGTGCGCAAGCTGGCGAGCGCATCACGCTGATCGGCAGTTCGCTCGGCGGTTTCTTTGCCACGCATCTGGCCGAAAAGCATGGCTGGCGCGCGGTGCTGCTCAATCCGGCCGTGGTGCCGGACCGCGACCTGTCGAAGTACCTCGGCGAGCAGCCGCTCTGGCACGGCGGCGGCAGCATCGTCGTGGAGCCGCGTCATCTGGAAGAATTGCGCGCGCTGGCCGTTGCGACGGTGACCGAGCTCCAGCGCTACTATCTGATCGCTGCAACCGGCGACGAAGTGCTCGATTACCGCGAGATGCTCGCTCATTATCCGGGCGCCAAAACGCGCCTGATCGAAGGCAGCGACCATGGCATCAGCGAATTCGCCGATTACGTCGACGACGTGATCCAGTTCTGCGGAGCGCCCTTTGGCGGGGCGCCCTTTGGCGGAGCGCCCTTTGGCGACGCGCCTTGATGCGTCGCTTACGTTCGCGCCGTGCGCGTGAACGCCTATATGTATACAGCACCGCCGGGCGCGTCGCGCCCGCGGTCCGCCAAGTTTGAACGAGAGTGTTGAGTGAACGTTTTCTTTGAGGAATCGGGCAGTTTCAAGGCGGGCAGCGTGCTGTCGCGCCAGGGCGACGCGTTTCAGGTCGAGTTGCCGGGTGGGCGGCGCGCCAAGGTGCGCGCGAAAGACGTGCTGATCGAATTCGAGAAGCCGGCCGCCGGCGATCTGCTGGAGCAGGCCGACGCCGCTGCACAGGACATCGATCTCGATTTCCTGTGGGAGTGCGCGCCTGCCGAGGAATTCGCCTATACGGCGCTCGCCGCCGAGTACTTCGGCGAAACCTATGGCCCGGTCGAGCGCGCCGCACTCGTGCTGCGACTGCATGGCTCGCCCGTGTATTTCCGCCGCAAGGGCCGTGGCCAGTATCAGCGCGCGCCCGAAGAGCAACTGAAGATGGCGCTTGTTTCGCTCGAGCGCAAGCGTCAACAGGCGCTCGTGCAGGCAGGCTACGAAGAAGATCTCAAGGCGG
The DNA here is from genome assembly GCF_000785435.2 of Paraburkholderia sacchari. Lineage (GTDB taxonomy): Bacteria > Pseudomonadota > Gammaproteobacteria > Burkholderiales > Burkholderiaceae > Paraburkholderia > Paraburkholderia sacchari. The sequence goes on from NZ_JTDB02000003.1 coordinate 71,989, forward strand.
GCAAGCTGCCCGAGGCGCTCAAGGACAAGGCGCTGGGTCTGCTCACGAAACCCGACAAGAATACGATCGAATACAAGGCGCTCGAAGCGGCCGCCGCTGCGCGTGGCATTTCGATGCCGCGCCTGATGCTCGAATGCGGCGGCATTGCCTCGCCGCGCGCGCTGCACGAAGCGCGCTTTCTCGCCGAGTTCTTCCCGCACGGCACGGGCTTCCCGGCCGTGGAGGTGGGCGCGCTGCCCGATGACCTGCCCGATGCGGCCGCGCACGTGCAGGCGTTCTCGATCGACGACGTCACCACGACCGAAATCGACGATGCGTTCTCGATCGAGCATCTCGCCGATGGCCGCGTGCGCATCGGCATCCACATCGCGGCGCCTGCGCTCGGCATCAAGCGCGGCGATACCGCCGACACGGTGGCGCGCACGCGCCTGTCGACGGTGTACATGCCTGGCGACAAGATCACCATGCTGCCCGACGATTTCGTCGACGCCTTCACGCTGAAGGAAGGCGGCATGCGCCCGGCGCTCTCGCTCTATTGCATCGTGAACCGCGAGACGCAGGAGATCGTCGCCACGGAAACGCGCGCCGAGCGCGTGTTCGTGAAGAACAACCTGCGCCACAACACGCTCGATGAGGTCGTGACCGAAGAGACGCTGGCCGCGGGCACGGGCGACTATCCGCACAAAGAAGACATTGCCGTGCTGTGGCCGTTTGCGCAGGCGCTGTTCGAGAAGCGCCAGCAAGCGCGCGCGGGCTACGGCCTGCGCCGCGAAGTCCAGCGCAACACCGACTTCAACTTCTACGTGGATGGCGAGCACGTCACCATCTCGCCGCGCCGCCGTGGCTCGCCGCTCGATCTGATCGTCGCGGAACTGGCGATTCTCGCCAACTCCACGTGGGGCGCGTTCCTGCACGATCATGGCGTGCCGGGCATCTATCGCTCTCAACGCGCATTCGGCGCGCCCACGGGCCCCAAGCGCACGCGCATGCAGACCAACGCCGCGCCGCACGAAGGCCTGGGCGTCGCGCAGTACGCCTGGAGCACCTCGCCGCTGCGCCGCTACGTCGACCTCGTGAACCAGTGGCAACTGCTCGCGTGCGTCGAGCACGGCGTGGCCGCCAAGCTGGTCGCGCCGTTCAAGCCCAAGGACGCCGATTTGTTCGCCGTCGTGCAGGGCTTCGACGAAACCTATACCGCTTACGCCGATCATCAGCGCCGCATGGAGTACTTCTGGTGCCTGCGCTGGCTCCAGCAGGAGATGCGCGGTGAAGATGGCCGCGAAGCGCGCCGCGAATTCCCGGCCACCGTCGTCAAGGACGACCTCGTGCGCTTCGAGGAAGTGCCGCTGCTCATGCACGTGCCCGCGCTCGGCGTGCATGCGCGCGGCACGCGCCTGATGATGGAAGTGCTGTCGATCGACGAGTTGACGATCGAGGCGTCGGTGCGCATGTTGCGCGTGCTCGACGCGCCGGTCGTGACGAGCGGCGATCAAGCCGAAGACGACACCGGCGAGGACGAAGAGCTCATCGAAGCCGCCGACGCTTCCGCCGAGAGCGAAGCGGAGGCGCTGGCCGAGGCTCCGGCTGATTCGACCGGTGCGGACAATGCCGCCGAGGGCGAAGAAGCGCAGTCGTCCGAGCAGCATGCTGCGGAGCCGCGTTCATGAGTGCCGGGCAGGTTCGCGACCGCTACGCCGTGGTCGGTAATCCGGTCGCGCATAGCAAGTCGCCATACATTCACGCGCAGTTCGCCGCCGCAACTGGCGAGCCCGTCGAATATGACCGTCTGCTCGCACCGCTTGACGGCTTCGTCGAGCACGTCCAGGCGTTCCGCGCCGCTGGCGGACGTGGCCTGAACGTAACCGTGCCGTTCAAGCTGGAGGCGCACGCGCTGGCAGACCGGCTGTCGCCGCGCGCGGCGGCGGCGGGCGCCGTCAACACGCTGCGCTTCGACGAAGACGGCATATTCGGCGACAACACCGACGGTTTCGGCCTTGTTCGCGACATCGAGGTGAATCTGGGCGTCTCGCTCAAGGGCGCGCGCGTGCTGTTGCTCGGCGCGGGCGGGGCGGCGCGCGGCGTCGTGCTGCCGATGCTCGAGCGTCGGCCGCGCGAGATCACCATCGTGAACCGTACCGCGCAAAAAGCGCATGCGCTCGTCGAGCAGTTCGAAGACGCGGCGCGTGAAGCTGGCTGCCTCATCAACGGCGGCGGCCCGGACGCGATCTATCGCGACTCGACCGATGCCAAGCCCTACGACGTGATCGTCAACGCAACGGCCGGCAGTCTCGACGCCGCGCTGCCCGAGTGCGACGCTCGCGCGTTCGGCCCAGGCACGCTGGCCTACGACATGATGTACGGCGCCGAACCCACCGTGTTCATGCGTCACGCCGAATCGCTGGGCGCGCGCGCATCGGATGGGCTCGGGATGCTGGTCGAGCAGGCCGCCGAGTCGTTCTTCGTATGGCGCGGCGTGCGCCCCGAAGGCGCGCCCGTGCTGGCCGCGCTGCGCAAGCAACTGGCGGCGCAGGCCTGACGCGCGCCGCCATGCGCAGAGAAGCCACGGGACAGCGCGCAGCAGGGCTCGGCAATGGACAACATGCCGAGCCGTTCGCGCACAGCGTTGCCGCGCTGAACGCGAAGCGCCCCGGCTTGCTGCGCTGGCTCGCCTACGTGGCGCTGGTGTTCGGCGCCGCCTGGGTTGGAATGCAGCTTTTCTACTTCGCGCAGATCGCCGTCTGGAATTTCGCCGATCCGCAATCGACGGCCTTCATGCGCAGCGACGAGGCGCGACTTTCCGCCGACCGTCCCGACCTCGACATCCAGCACCAGTGGGTGCCCTACGACCAGATCTCGCGCAATCTCAAGCGCGCGATCATTGCGTCCGAGGACGCCAATTTCGCCAATAACAACGGCTACGAAACCGATGCCATTCTGCAGGCGTGGGAGCGCAACAAGAAGCGCGGCCACATCGTGCGCGGCGGCTCGACGATCACGCAGCAACTTGCGCGCAACCTGTTTCTATCGCGCGAGAAGAGCTATATCCGCAAGGGCCAGGAACTCATCATCACGTGGATGCTGGAGACGCTGCTCGACAAGGAGCGCATCTTCGAGATCTATCTGAATTCGGTGGAGTGGGGCAATGGCGTCTACGGCGCGCAGGCCGCCGCGCGCTACTACTATCGAACGACGGCGGCGAAGCTCACGCCGTGGCAGGCGGCCCGGCTGGCGGTCATGCTGCCGCAGCCGAAGTATTTCGACGAGCACCGCAACTCGCCATATCTCGCTCAGCGCGCGAGGGTGATTGCGCGCCGCATGGGCGCTGCAGAGCTCCCGCCTTCGTCGCAATAGCCGCAATAGGCCATCAGCTCAAACGACACGCAAACGACACGCAAGCAAAAAGCGCCGGACGAACCGGCGCTTTTTGTATCAACTCCCGCTATTGCGGCTTATTGGCGCGCAAGCCGCGCGTTATCCGGCATCGGCATGTTGAAGTTGGTGCGGAACGGATTGATGTCGAGGCCGCCGCGCCGCGTGTAGCGCGCGTACACCGCGAGCCTGTCCGGTTTGCACTCGCGCAGGATGTCCATGAAGATGCGCTCGACGCATTGCTCATGGAAGCCCGTGTGATTGCGGTACGAAATGATGTAGCGCAGCAGGCCCGCCTGGTCGATCTGCGGTCCCACGTAATGAATCTGCACGCTGCCCCAGTCGGGCTGGCCCGTCACGGGGCAGTTCGACTTCAGCAGGTTGGATATCAGCGTCTCCTCAACGGGCGACTCGTCCTGAGCGGACTTGAGCAGCGTCGGGTCCGGGTGATAGATCTCGGTGTCCAGATCGAGCCGGTCGAGCGACAGGCCGTCGAATTCCTCGAACGGGATTTTGCCGAACGCGCCCGGCTGATCGAGCCGCACGGAAACCGAAGCGCCGCACGCCGCCGACACATCGCGCTTGATGGTGTCGCGCACCACGTCGGCGGATTCGAACGGCGTTTGCGCGAACGAGCCCAGATAAAGCTTGAACGACTTCGATTCGACGATGTTGGGCGAATCGGCGGGAATGAAGAACGTGGCGATGGCAATCTGCGGCTTGCCGCGCGCATTGAGCCACGAAAGCTCGTACGCGTTCCAGATATCGGTGCCGAAGAAGGGCAGTTGCGCGCCGATGCCGATTGTTTCGCGCGCACCCGCGCGCGGGATCGGAAACAGCAGCGAGGCGTCGTAATGCTCGGTGTAGGTCGCGGCCTTGCCGAGCGGAGATTGTTCGGGAGTCATGATGCGCTGGTTTCAGTGGGTACGTCGTTCGACGCGTTGCTCGTCGCGATCGTTGCGCTTATTGCGCTCTTTGCGCTCGGGCGCGCCGCGCGATTTGCCGGATTCGCGGGATTGGCCACGCCGCTTGCCACATGGCCGGTCGCCGTGACCGAGCGGGCCGATTCGCAATGGCGGATCTGGTCGTCGAAGAAGAAGTCCGGTTCGAACTCGCGCAGGAACGGGCCTTTGTCGAGTCCGCCGAGGAACATCGCTTCGTCGATTTCGATGTTCCAGGCCATCAGCGTGCGGATCGCGCGCTCATGCGCGGGCGCCGAGCGCGCCGTCACGAGCGCAGTGCGGATGCGCATCGTCGCATTGGCGTCGGCGAGCTTTTGCAGCCGGTCGAGTGCTTCGAGCAGCGGCTTGAGCGGCCCTTGCGCGAGCGGCAGCTCACGATTGTCGCGCTCGTGGCTCACGAACGCGCTCAAGCCCTCGCGCTGGAAGATCTGCTCGGCTTCGTCGGAAAACAGCACCGCATCGCCGTCGAACGCGATGCGAATCTCGTGCGCATTGCGTTCCGACATTGTCGCCGAATTTGCTTCGACGCGTGGCAACACACGCGCGGCGGGGAAGCCGGCGTCGAGCGCGCCGCGCACGTCCTCGGGGTTCGCCGAGAGAAACAGCGACGCGTTGAGCGGCTTGAGATAGCGCCACGGCTCGCGCCCGCGCGTGAACACGCCGCGCTGCACGTCGAGTTGATGCTCGCGGCACGAATTGAAGGCCCGCAGCCCGCTGATGGGATCGCTGCGCGAGAGGATCACCACTTCCACGTGGTGCGCACCGTTATTGAGCGCGAGCAGCTTCTGGATCAGCGCGAACGCGACGCCGGGCCGCGCGGGCACATTCAGGCGTTCGCGCTGCAACGCCTCGTAATCGCGCAACTCGCCGGTCTCGTAGACGCGGTTCTCTTCTTCGAAGTCGAACAGCGCGCGCGAAGAGATGGCGACGACGAGCTTGTCAGAGAGCGAAACGGCCATGATCGTCGTGCTTTATGCGAGAAACAACCGGTAAGCCGGATTCTGCGTCTCTTCCCAATGCGGGTATCCGAGCGTGGCGAGAAAGCGGCGGAACTCCGCGTCTTCGGCCGCCGGCACCTGAATGCCCACGAGAATCGAGCTGTAATCCGCGCCCTGGTTGCGGTAGTGGAACAGGCTGATGTTCCAGTTCGGGGCCATCGACGAGAGAAAGCGCATCAGCGCGCCCGGACGCTCCGGGAACTCGAAGCGGAACAGCCGCTCGTCGTGCGCGAGCGGCGAGCGCCCGCCCACCATGTAGCGGATGTGCTGCTTCGAGAGCTCGTCGCCGGTAAGGTCCACGCACGGGAAACCGTGATCGACGAAGGCCTGCGCGATCTGCTGCGACTCGCCGCGATTGCGGATCTGCACGCCCACGAAGATGTGCGCGCGCTCGGCGTCGTCGATGCGGTAGTTGAACTCGGTCACGCTGCGCGTGCCCACGAGTTCACAGAAACGCTTGAAGCTGCCGCGCTCCTCGGGGATCGTCACCGCGAACACCGCCTCGCGCGCCTCGCCCACCTCCGCGCGCTCGGCCACGAAGCGCATGCGGTCGAAGTTCATGTTCGCGCCCGAGGTCACCGCCACCAGCGTCTGGCCCGTGACGCCCTCGCGCTCCGCGTACTGCTTCGCACCCGCCACGGCCAGCGCGCCCGCCGGCTCCAGCACGCTGCGCGTGTCCTGGAAGACGTCCTTGATGGCCGCGCACAGTGCGTCGGTGTCCACCGTGAGCACCTCGTCCAGATACTGGTGGCACAGCCGGAAGGTTTCCTCGCCCACGAGCTTGACCGCCGTGCCGTCCGAGAACAGGCCGACTTCGCTCAGCTCCACGCGCTTGCCCGCCTTCATCGACTGCGCCATCGCGCACGAATCGTCCGTCTGCACGCCGATCACGCGGATCTCGGGGCGCACCGCCTTTACATATGCGGCCATGCCCGCCGCAAGTCCGCCGCCGCCGATCGGCACGAAGATCGCGTGAATCGGGGCCTGATGCTTGCTGAGCACCTCCATCGCCACGGTGCCCTGGCCGGCGATCACATGCGGATCGTCGAACGGATGCACGAAGGTCAGGCCGCGTTCTTCCTGCAGGCGCACGGCGTGCGCGTAGGCGTCGCTATACGATTCGCCGGCCTGCACGACTTCGACGGTGGGACCGCCGTGGGCGCGCACCGCGTCGACCTTGACCTGGGGCGTGGTGACCGGCACGCAGATCACGGCCTTCACGCCGAGCCGCGCGGCGGAAAGCGCCACGCCCTGGGCATGATTGCCGGCCGAGGCGGTGATCACGCCGCGTTCGAGTTGCGCGGGCGTGAGGTGCGCCATCTTGTTGTAGGCGCCGCGCAGCTTGAAAGAGAACACGGGTTGGTTGTCCTCGCGCTTGAGCAGGACGGTGTTGCGCAGGCGCGCCGAGAGGTTCGGCGCGCGCTCCAGTTCGGTCTCGCGGGCCACGTCGTAGACGCGGGCGGTGAGAACTTTTTTCAGATAATCGTCGTGGGAGGCCATGCGAGGGATGCGTCGGGCGCGGGATTTGACGGGAAAACGTAAATGATAGCGCCAATGATCGTCCCAGCAGCGGACCAATTCCCGACTGTCCGGACGGCGAATCCATTGCGGCTCGATGTGTCACGTCCCTATCACCTGCCTGTCGCGCGAATGACAGAGACTGGCGTTTACAAGATGGCAAAGTTCCCGGCACCGTCAGCGCGGGCGCGGATCATGCGTTAAAATCGCTTTTTGAAACAAGGATCGGAAGATGCACAGGCAGACTCGGACAGCCCATTTGATGCCCGCGCGGCGCGAGACCCGCCCCGCGGCGCCGCGGCAAGTCCGGCACGCACGATCGTGCCGCTAAGTCCGAGCGCCGGGGAACCATCGGCGTGAGTGCAGCCGCCATGCTTGCCCACCCCTAAAGTCCGCTATCAGCCAACCGCGAGCCAACAGCGCGCCACTGCGCGCCAGCCGCGAGCCACCGGCGGACACGATTTCAGAATAGCGCCCCACGCGCCCCGTCAGCGTCCGCCTTGCCCGCTGCGAGCAATATCAGCGAGCCACATGAGCGGGGCTGTCACCAAGAGTCGTCCAACCATGAACGCACCTCAAGTTTTCGATCCTCACGGCGCCGCTGCTGCCGTGGCCGCCGATGTCGAACCGCGCCTGCGCGAGATTCCGTACAACTACACGTCCTTTTCGGATCGCGAAATTGTCATCCGCCTGCTAGGCGAGGATGCATGGAACGCGCTCGCCGAGCTGCGCGCCGAACGCCGTACCGGCCGATCGGCACGCATGCTCTACGAGGTGCTCGGCGACATCTGGGTCGTGCGCCGCAATCCGTATCTGCAGGACGACCTGCTCGACAATCCGAAGCGCCGCACGCTCCTGATCGAGGCGCTGAACCACCGCCTCGCCGAAATCGAGAAGCGCCGCCGCGCCGACCTCCAGGAGCACGCCGATCAGGACGGCGTGGACCGCGCCGCGCGCGTCGAAACGCTGGTCGCCGCCACCCGCCGCGCCATCGACGAGTTCGCCGCCGAATTCGAGAAGATGGCCGACCTGCGCCGCCGCGCCACCAAGGTGCTCGGCCGCCGCACGCAGAAGGACAACATCCGCTTTGACGGCATGGCGCGCGTCGCGCACGTGACCGACGCAACCGACTGGCGCGTCGAATATCCGTTCGTGGTCCTCACGCCCGACACCGAAGCCGAGATCGCGGGCCTCATCAAGGCCTGCTTCGAACTGGGCCTCACGGTGATCCCGCGCGGCGGCGGCACGGGCTATACGGGCGGCGCGGTGCCGCTCACGCCGTTCTCGGCCGTCATCAACACCGAAAAGCTCGAGCAGCTCGGCCCCGTCGAAATGACCGATCTGCCCGGCGTCGACCGCAAGGTCGCGACGATCTTCTCGGGCGCGGGCGTGGTCACGCGCCGAGTGACAGAGGCCGCCGACTCGGCGGGCTTCGTGTTCGCGGTCGACCCGACCTCGCTCGACGCCTCCTGCATCGGCGGCAACATCGCGATGAACGCGGGCGGCAAGAAGGCCGTGCTGTGGGGCACGGCGCTCGACAACCTCGCGTGGTGGCGCATGGTCGACCCCGAGGGCAACTGGCTCGAAGTCACGCGACTCGACCATAACCTCGGCAAGATCCACGACGTTCCCGTGGCGCGCTTCGAGCTCAAGTGGTTCGACGGCGAACATGCGCCGGGTGAAAAGCTGCTGCGCACCGAATGGCTCGACATCGAAGGCAAGCGCTTCCGCAAGGAAGGCCTCGGCAAGGACGTCACCGATAAATTCCTCGCGGGCCTGCCCGGCGTGCAGAAGGAAGGCTGCGACGGGCTCATCACGTCCGCGCGCTGGGTGCTGCACAAGATGCCCGCGCACACGCGCACCGTGTGCCTGGAGTTCTTCGGCCAGGCGCGCGAGGCGATTCCGAGCATCGTCGAGATCAAGGACTACCTGTTCGAGACGTCGAAGAAGGGCGGCGCGATCCTGGCCGGCCTCGAGCATCTGGACGAGCGCTATCTGCGCGCTGTCGGCTACGCGACCAAGAGCAAGCGCAACGCGTTTCCGAAGATGGTGCTGATCGGCGACATCGTCGGCGACGACGCCGATGCCGTGGCCACCGCCACCTCGGAAGTCATCCGCATGGCGAACGGCAAGAGCGGCGAGGGGTTTGTCGCCGTGAGCGCCGAGGCGCGCAAGCGCTTCTGGCTCGACCGCAGCCGCACCGCCGCGATCGCGAAGCACACCAACGCGTTCAAGATCAACGAAGACGTCGTGATTCCGCTCGACCGCATGGGCGAGTACACAGACGGCATTGAGCGCATCAATATCGAGCTGTCGATCAAGAACAAGCTTCAGCTCGTGGACGCGCTCGAAGCGTTTTTCAAGGAAGGGAAGCTGCCGCTCGGCAAGACCGACGACGCCAACGAAATCCCGTCGGCCGAACTGCTCGAAGACCGCGTGCAGCAGGCGCTCGACTTGCTCAAGCGCGTGCGCGAGCGCTGGACCTTCGTGGGCGAGAAGCTCGACATGCCGCTGCGCGAGGCGCAGCACTATCTCGTGCAGCTGGGCTACGAGGCACTCGCGGAAAAGTTCGCCGATCGCACCGACGTCCAGCCCGACGCCACCGTGTTCCACGTCACCCAGGACCGCACGGTGCGCATCTCGTGGAAGCAGGAGATTCGCGCGGAACTGCGCCAGATCTTCAACGGCGGCGCGTTCAAGCCGATCCTCGACGAAGCTCAGGCGATCCACAAGAAGGTGCTGCGCGGCCGCGTGTTCGTGGCGCTGCACATGCACGCCGGCGACGGCAACGTGCACACCAACATTCCGGTCAACTCGGACAACTACGAGATGCTCCAGGACGCGCACCATTCGGTCGCGCGCATCATGAAGCTCGCACGCTCGCTCGACGGCGTGATCTCGGGCGAGCACGGCATCGGCATCACCAAGCTCGAATTCCTCACCGACGAGGAGATCGCCGAATTCCGCGCCTACAAGCAGCGCGTCGACCCGCAAGGGCGCTTCAACAAGGGCAAGCTGCTCGACGGCGCCGACCTGCGCAACGCCTACACGCCGTCGTTCGGGCTGATGGGCTACGAGTCGCTGATCATGCAGCAGTCCGACATCGGCGCGATTGCGGAATCGGTGAAGGACTGCCTGCGCTGCGGCAAGTGCAAGCCCGTGTGCGCGACGCACGTGCCGCGCGCGAACCTGCTCTACAGCCCGCGCAACAAAATTCTTGCGACTTCGCTGCTAGTCGAGGCGTTCCTGTACGAAGAGCAGACGCGCCGCGGCGTGTCGATCAAGCACTGGGACGAGTTCAACGACGTGGCCGACCACTGCACGGTCTGCCACAAGTGCGTGACGCCGTGCCCGGTCAAGATCGACTTCGGCGACGTCACCATGAACATGCGCAACCTGCTGCGCAAGATGGGCAAGAAGAAGTTCAACGCCGGCAACGCGGCGGGCATGTTCTTCCTGAACGCGACCAACCCGCGAACCATCAACCTCGCGCGCGAAGCGATGATGGGCGTGGGCTACAAGGCGCAGCGCCTCGGCCACGACCTGCTCAAGAAGGTCGTGAAGAAGCAGACGGCGCATCCGCCCGCGTCCACCGGCAAGCCGGCCGTGGTCGAGCAGGTGATCCACTTCGTCAACAAGAAGATGCCGGGCAACCTGCCGAAGAAGACGGCGCGCGCGCTGCTCGACATTGAAGACAACAAGATCGTGCCGATCATCCGCAACCCGAAGACCACGAACGTGGATTCGGAGGCGGTGTTCTACTTCCCGGGTTGCGGCTCGGAGCGGCTGTTCTCGCAGGTGGGTCTCGCCACTCAGGCGATGCTCTGGGAGGCGGGCGTGCAGACCGTGCTGCCGCCGGGCTATCTGTGCTGCGGCTATCCGCAGCGCGGCTCGGGCCAGTACGACAAGGCCGAGAAGATCGTCACCGATAACCGCGTGCTGTTCCACCGCGTCGCGAACACGCTCAACTACCTCGATATCAAGACGGTGGTGGTGTCGTGCGGGACCTGCTACGACCAGCTCGCCGGTTATGAATTCGACAAGATCTTCCCGGGCTGCCGCATCATCGACATCCATGAGTTCCTGCTCGAGAAGGGCATCAAGCTCGATGGCGTCTCCGGCACGCGCTACATGTATCACGACCCGTGCCACACGCCGATCAAGACGATCGACCCGGTCAAGCTCGTGAATGAGCTGATGGGTTCTGAACACGATGGCTACAAGATCGAGAAGAACGAGCGCTGCTGCGGCGAATCGGGCACGCTCGCCGTGACGCGTCCCGATATCTCGACGCAGGTGCGTTTCCGCAAGGAAGAGGAAATTCGCAAGGGTGCGGCGAAACTGCGCGGCATTCCGATCGTCGCGAGTGGCATAAGCGGAGCAAACGGGGTGCAGCCGGCTACGCAGCAGGAAGCGGGCGGGCAGGGCGGCACGCAGGATGTGAAGATTCTGACGAGCTGCCCGTCGTGTCTCCAGGGGCTGTCGCGGTACAACGAGGACGCCAACATCGAAGCCGACTACATCGTGGTGGAAATTGCCCGACACGTGCTTGGCGAAAACTGGATGGCGGACTACGTTCAGAAGGCGAACAATGGCGGAATCGAGCGCGTGCTGGTCTAATGGCAGCGCCAAATTTTCCGTAACACCGGTTCGAGGACGACGATGGGATGCGTATTCTGCAATGAGGAAGGCGGCGATGTGCTGTGGCAAGACGAGCGTATGCGCGTCGTGCTCGCCACCGCCGAAACTGAGTATCCGGGCTTTTGCCGGGTCATCTGGAATACGCACGTCGCCGAATTCTCGGATCTGCGCGACGAAGACCGGGAACATCTGATGCGCGCGGTCTACGCGGTCGAGCGGGCGCTGCGCCGCGTGATGCATCCATCGAAGGTGAATCTCGCGAGCCTCGGCAACCAGGTGCCGCACGTCCACTGGCACGTGATTCCGCGCTTCACGAACGACGCGCATTTTCCGATGTCGGTCTGGTCGCCGCGCCAGCGAACGGTCTCGGAGGCCATGCTCGGGCAGCGCCGCGCCCAGGCCACGCTGCTGCGCGACGCGGTGCGTCAGGAAATCGACCAGGCGCTTGCCTGAGCCAGAGCGCTACGCACGGGTGCCATGCCTTGCGTGCCTGTGCGTGCCGGCGACATTGAGGGAGGGACAGAAACAATCATGAGTGGAATGAGAGCCGATACGCCGGTGCCGACCGGCATCGTGGTGCATGCGCTGTCGCGCGTGCTCGAACTCCAGTACGGAAACGGCGAGAGCTATCGCATTCCGTTCGAGCTGATACGCGTCTATACGCCATCGGCGGAAGCGCGCGGCCACGGGCCCGGGCAGGAGACGCTGCAAACGGGCAAGCGCGAAGTGACGATCACGGCGCTCGAAGCGGTCGGCAACTACGCGCTGCAGCCCACCTTCTCCGACGGCCACAATACCGGCATCTACTCCTGGGACCAGCTTTACGAGCTGGCGACGCGCCAGGACGAACTCTGGGCAGAGTATTTCGCGAAGCTCGAGGCCGCCGGCGTCGAGCGCGACACCCCCATGGCCCCGCCGCCTGCTGCGCATGGCCACTGCCACTGACGCTTCCTGTTACGATCCTGCCCGCCGCGGCGCTCACGCGCTGCACTTCATCCAATAAGACCGGACGCGATCCGGTCAGACCCGCGAAAGGACGAGCGCGATGAGCAAAACCCACTTCGGCTACGAAACAGTCGACGAACAGGACAAGGCGAAGAAGGTGGCCGGCGTGTTCCATTCGGTCGCCTCGAACTACGACCTGATGAACGACCTGATGTCGGGCGGGCTGCATCGCGCCTGGAAGGCGTTCACGATCGCGCAGGCCAACGTGCGGCCGGGCGCCCGGGTGCTCGATATCGCGGGCGGCACGGGCGACCTCTCCATGGCGTTCGCGAAGAAGGCCGGCCCGACGGGTGAGGTCTGGCACACCGACATCAACGAGTCGATGCTGCGCGTGGGCCGCGACCGGCTCATCGACCGCGGCGTGATCACACCGGCGCTGCTTTGCGACGCCGAGAAAATTCCCTTTCCGAACAACTACTTCGACGTGGTGACGGTGGCCTTCGGCCTGCGCAACATGACGCATAAGGACGCCGCGCTCGCCGAGATGCGCCGCGTGCTCAAGCCGGGCGGACGCCTGCTCGTGCTCGAATTCTCCAAGGTCTGGGAGCCGCTCAAGAAGGCCTACGACGTGTACTCTTTCAAGGTGCTGCCGTGGCTGGGCTCGCGCTTTGCACAAGACGCCGATAGCTACCGCTATCTTGCCGAGTCGATCCGCATGCACCCCGATCAGGAAACATTGAAGACGATGATGGAACAAGCTGGCCTCGATGCCGTCAAATATTACAATTTGTCAGCTGGCGTGGTAGCCTTACACGTCGGCACAAAGTATTAGTGTTCCCAACTCTCTGTCTTTAAAGGAAATTCCGCCATGTCTGAGTCCCGAAGCATTGCTTCCAAAAAGCTTTCAGTATCGTGGGTCAGGCGGATCGGAGTTCTGGCCCTCGTCGGCGTGATGGTGGCGGGAAGCTTGGCATCGTTCGATGCCGAGGCGCGCCGCATGGGTGGCGGCCGCAGCATCGGCAAGCAATCGTCGGTGGCCTCGCAGCGCAGCACCACGCCGCCACCGGCCCAGCCGAGCCCCACGAATCCCGCGCAGCAGGCTGGCGCCCAGCGCGCCCCCGCTACGCCGGCACCCACGCCCGCTCCGGCGCGCAATCGCTGGCTCGGGCCGATCGCGGGCCTCGCGGCTGGCCTCGGCATCGCGGCGCTGCTGTCACATTTCGGGCTAGGCGAGGCGTTCGCCGGCATGATGGCGAACATGATCGTGATCGCGCTGATCGCGTTCATCGCCATCTGGCTGATCCGCAAGTTCATGGCGCGTCGCCGTGGGCCGCAGCCGGCGTATCAGGCGGGCGGCGCAGGCTTGTCGCCCTCCGGCGGACTGAACCAGATGGGCGGCTACCCGTCGTCCGAGCCGCGCTACCCGGCGCCGGCCACGGGCTCCACGGGTCAATACCTCGCGCCTGAAGCCAATTCGCTCAACACGCCGCACGCCGACACGGCGCCGACCGTTCCGGCAGGCTTCGACACCGAGGCGTTCGTGCGCAACGCGAAAGTTTATTTCGTACGCCTGCAGGCCGCGTGGGACGTGGGCAACATCGAGGATATCCGCGAATTCACCACGCCCGAGATGTTCGCCGAGATCCGTGTCGACTTGGCAGGCCGCGGCACGCAGCCCAATCAGACCGACGTCGTTCAGCTCAACGCCGACCTGCTCGCGGTGGAGGAGCGCGGTAACGAATATCTTGCGAGCGTGCGCTTCTCCGGCCTGATCCGCGAAGACGCGGGCGCTGCCGCCGCGCCGTTCGTCGAGATCTGGAATCTCTCGAAGTCGCGCACTTCCGGCGAGGGCTGGCTGCTGGCCGGTATCCAGCAGGTCGAATCGCATTGACCGACCAATGAGTTGGCATTGATGCAGCGTTGATCCCGCGCAGCCTGGTGGCGCGCGTTAGCCAGGTGGCCAGGACCCCGGCAAGGCGCGATCGGACTGCGCGAACGCTACAATAGGAACCCGCGCGAGCTGGAGCCCGCGCGGGTTTTTTTATTCCACGCCGATGACTCTCGCCGCCAAGCCTTTCGCCGCCGCTGTCAATCACCTGCTCGCCCGCGAATCGTGGGCTCGCAACCGCCTCGCACCTTATGCCGGCAAGACGGCGCGCCTGTCTTGCCCGCCGGTCGTGCTCACGCTGCTCGTGGAGCCCGAAGGCTACCTGGCGGCGGTCGAAGAGCACGACGCGCACTGCGCGGATGTCGCGCTTTCGCTGCCGGCCGGCGCGCTTTCTTCGTACGTGCAGGGCGGCCAGTCCGCCGTCATGAAGCACGTGAAGATCGAGGGCGACGCCGAATTTGCGCAGATCATCGGCAAGCTGGCGGAACACCTGCGCTGGGAGCCTGAAGAGGACCTCGCGAAGCTGATCGGCGACGCGCCGGCGTCGCGTGTCGCGACGCTTGCGCGCACGGTGCATGAGCAGGCATTGCGCACGGGGCGCAACGTGCTCGGCTCCGTGACCGAATACCTGCTCGACGAGAAGCCGCAACTCGTGCGGCGCGCCGAGCTCGACGGCTTCAACGCAGAGTTGTCGCGCGCGCGCGATGCATTGGCGCGCGTTGAGAAGCGCATCGAGCGCCTCGAACAAAAATCACAAGCGCGTGGCGCCGCGAACGGTACCCAGGCGGTGCCGTCGAGCACCGCACCGCGCGGCCCGAGCCAGACAACAGGCCACTAAAACATGCGTTTTCTGCGTTTCCTGAAGATCTTCTTTACGGTCATCCGCTTCGGACTCGACGAAATGATGTTGAGCCGGATCAATGACCGGCGCGTTGCACTCTTGCTGCGCATCACAACCATTGGCCGCAAGTTCGATCAGCCGCCCGGCGTGCGCCTGCGCCTCGCGCTCGAAAGCCTCGGGCCAATTTTCGTGAAGTTCGGCCAGGTGCTCTCCACGCGCCGCGACCTGCTGCCGCTCGAAATCGCCAACGAACTCGCGAAGCTGCAGGACCAGGTGCCGCCGTTCGAATCGCAGGTGGCAATCGACATCATCGAAAAATCGCTGGGCGCGCCCGTCGACACGCTGTTCGACGAATTCGAGCGCGTGCCGGTGGCGAGCGCCTCGATCGCTCAGGTGCACTTCGCGAAGGTGAAGTCCGGCCAGCATGCGGGCAAGGCCGTGGCGGTGAAGGTGCTGCGCCCGAACATGCGGCCCGTGATCGATTCGGACCTGCTGCTGCTGCGCGACATCGCCGTATGGGCCGAGCGCCTGTGGGCCGACGGCAAGCGCCTGAAGCCGCGCGAAGTGGTGGCCGAATTCGACAAATACCTGCACGACGAACTCGACCTCATGCGGGAGGCCGCCAACGGCAGCCAGCTGCGCCGCAATTTCGTGGGCCTCGACCTGCTGCTCGTGCCGGAGATGTACTGGGAGTTCAGCGCGCCGGACGTGCTCGTGATGGAGCGCATGGTGGGCGTGCCGATCAGCCAGGTGGACAAGCTGCGTGCGGCCGGCGTCGACATTCCGAAGCTCGCGCGCGAGGGCGTGGAAATTTTCTTCACGCAGGTGTTCCGCGACGGCTTCTTTCATGCCGACATGCACCCCGGCAACATCCAGGTCAGTCTCGACCCCGCGCATTTCGGGCGCTACATCGCACTCGATTTCGGCATCGTCGGGGCGCTCTCGGACTTCGACAAGAACTACCTCGCGCAGAACTTCCTCGCATTCTTCAAGCGCGACTATCACCGCGTCGCCACGCTGCACATCGAATCGGGATGGGTGCCGCCCACCACGCGCGTCGAGGAGCTGGAGAGCGCGATCCGCGCCGTCTGCGAACCGTATTTCGATCGCGCGCTCAAGGACATTTCGCTCGGCCAGGTGCTGCTGCGTCTGTTCCAGACCTCGCGGCGGTTCAATGTGGAGATCCAGCCGCAGCTCGTGCTGCTGCAAAAGACCATGCTCAACGTCGAAGGTCTTGGGCGCTCGCTCGATCCGGAACTGGATCTCTGGAAAACGGCCAAGCCTTATCTTGAACGCTGGATGACCGAGCAGATCGGCCTGCGCGGCTGGTACGAGCGTTTCAAGATCGAGGCGCCGCAGTGGAGCAAGACGCTGCCGCAGTTGCCGCGTCTCGTGCACCAGGCGCTGCTGCATCGCCAGGCCCCCGCGCATCTCGCCAATGACGACACCATTCGCCAGATTCTTGCCGAGCAGCGCCGCACCAATCGCCTGCTGCAGGGCCTCGTGCTGTTCGGCGTGGCGGTGGGGGTGGGCATGGTCGCTGCGCGCATGTGGCTGACGCTGGCGTATGGTGGATGAGGCGCGAATCAGGCCCTGACAAGACCGACCTGCTTCGCCGACAAGGAGTGACACGATGAACGATCCGACCTGTCCCCAGCAGCCAGGCGGGGCGCCTGATGACGTGCCCGGCGGGGTGCCCGACGGGGTGCCCGAGTTCCAGACGCGCGACCCGGGCGCGCGCGAGTTCTGGGACGAGCGCTTCGAGCGCGGCTTCACGCCATGGGATCAAGCCGGCGTCCAGCCGGCCTTCGAGTCTTTCGCGCAGGCTCATTCCGCCGCTGCCGTGCTGATACCTGGCTGCGGCAACGCGTGGGAAGCGCGCTGGCTGGCCGAGCGCGGCCGGACCGTGCGGGCGATCGATTTCGCGCCGTCGGCGGTGGCGAATGCGCGCGTAGCGCTCGGCGATTTCGCGGATGTGGTCGAGGAAGCGGACTTCTTCACCTACGAACCGCCATTCGCGGCGGACTGGATTTTCGAGCGCGCGTTTCTATGCGCGCTGCCCAAGGCGCTCCGGCCGCACTACGCGCAGCGCATGGCGGCATTGCTTGCACCGGGCGCGCTGCTGGCGGGTTTCTTCTTTCTCGGCGATACCCCAAAAGGGCCGCCGTTCGGCATCTCGCGCACCGAACTCGACGCGCTGCTAACGCCTTGGTTCACGCTGCTCGACGACCAGCCCGTGGAGGGCTCGCTGCCCGTGTTCGTCGGCCGCGAGCGCTGGCTCACGTGGCAGCGCAACGACATGCCCGCCGCGCCACCCCCGTCGTCGCGAACGTGAAAACGCGCACGCGCACTTGATCGCGCGCAAGCCGCCCCCAGCTACAGCAGCGTCGCTTTCGCCCAACCTGGCCCGGCAAATCCCGGGCCAGGGGAGCGTTTGCGGCTATAATTCAAGGCTTTGCAAGCATTTCTCAGAATTTCACCCGTTTCATCAGGAAAGAGATCATGCCGATCTACGCTTATCGCTGCGAGTCGTGCGGCTTCGACAAGGACGTCCTGCAAAAGATCAGCGATGCGCCCCTGACGCAGTGCCCGAGCTGCGGCGCGGACACATTTCGCAAGCAGGTCACCGCGGCTGGCTTCCAGCTGAAGGGCTCGGGCTGGTACGTCACCGATTTCCGCGGCGGCCAGTCCGGCGGCACGAGCGCTGCGGCAACCGGCGCGAAGTCTGCCGAAGGCACGTCGTCGTCCGAGGGCAGCAAGCCGGCGGGCGAGGGCGCGAGCGCCGCAACGCCCGCGGCCGCACCCGCAGCCGCTTCCGCGAGCTCGGCGACCGGCACGGCCGGCACCTCCTGAAACCTGCTGCCAGGCTCCCCCTGAGTCCGGCGGCGCAAGCGCCGCGCGTCGCGCGGCCCGGATGGCGTGTACATGACGATCAAGAAAGCGACCTTCAAATCGGTATTCCTGACCGGCCTTCTCGTGCTGGTGCCTTTGGCCATCACGCTGTGGGTGCTGAATCTCGTCATCGGCACGATGGACCAGACGCTGCTCCTGCTGCCCGCAGCATGGCGGCCTCCGGTGCACCTGCCCGGCCTGGGCGCGATCCTCACGCTGGCGTTCATCTTCCTGGTGGGCTTGCTCACGCACAACTTCGTCGGCCAGAAGCTGGTGGTGTGGTGGAACGGGCTGGTGCGCCGCATCCCGATCGTGGGCCCGCTGTACAGCAGCATCCAGCAGGTTTCCGATACACTGCTTTCCAGCAATGGCAATGCTTTTCGCAAGGCACTCCTGATCGAGTACCCGCGCAAGGGCTCCTGGACCATCGCGTTCCTCACCGGCATTCCGGGCGGCGACGTGGTGAACCATCTGCAGGGCGAGCACGTGAGCGTTTATGTGCCGACCACGCCCAATCCCACTTCGGGTTTTTTCCTGATGGTGCCGAAGAGCGAGGTGATCGAACTCGACATGACGGTCGACGCCGCGCTCAAGTATATTGTTTCGATGGGCGTCGTCGCGCCGGTCGCGAATTCCCGCCGCCCCATCGATCCCCCGCTTTAAATACCGGACGCCGCGCCGCATGCGGCGCTCCCGTTCATTCATGCATAACGAAAGACGAACATCATGTCGATGAGATCTGAATACTGCGGTCTGGTGACCGAACAGCTGCTGGGCCAAACTGTTTCGCTGTGCGGATGGGTGCAGCGCCGCCGCGACCACGGCGGTGTCATTTTCATCGACCTGCGCGATCGCGAGGGCCTCGTCCAGGTGGTGTGCGACCCCGACCGCGCCGAGATGTTCAAGACTGCCGAAGGCGTGCGCAACGAGTTCTGCGTCCAGGTGAAGGGTCTCGTGCGCAACCGTCCGGAAGGCACGGTCAACGCGAATCTCACGAGCGGCAAGATCGAAGTGCTGTGCCACGAGCTCGTGGTGCTGAACGCATCGGTTACGCCGCCGTTCCAGCTCGACGACGACAACCTCTCGGAAACCACGCGTCTCACGCATCGCGTGCTCGACCTGCGCCGTCCGCAGATGCAGCACAATCTGCGCCTGCGCTACCGCGTGACGATGGCCGTGCGCAAGTATCTCGATTCGCTCGGCTTCATCGACATCGAAACGCCGATGCTCACGAAGAGCACGCCCGAAGGCGCGCGCGACTACCTCGTGCCGTCGCGCGTGAACGCGGGCCAGTTCTTCGCGCTGCCGCAGTCGCCGCAGCTCTTCAAGCAGTTGCTGATGGTGGCGAACTTCGACCGCTACTACCAGATCGTCAAATGCTTCCGCGACGAAGACCTGCGCGCCGACCGTCAGCCCGAATTCACGCAGATCGACTGCGAAACGTCGTTCCTCGGCGAGCAGGAAATTCGCGACCTGTTCGAAGACATGGCGCGTCACGTGTTCAAGGAAACGATCGGCGTCGAACTCGACGCGAAGTTCCCGATCATGCCGTACTCGGAAGCCATGAGCCGCTTCGGTTCGGACAAGCCGGACCTGCGCGTGAAGCTCGAATTTACCGAGCTGACCGACGCCATGAAGGACGTCGACTTCAAGGTGTTCAGCGCACCGGCCAACACGAAGGACGGCCGCGTCGCGGCGCTGCGCGTGCCCAAGGGCGCGGAGCTCTCGCGCGGCGACATCGACGGCTACACGGAATTCGTGCGCATCTACGGCGCGAAGGGCCTCGCGTGGATCAAGGTCAACGAAGCCGCGAAGGGCCGTGACGGCCTGCAAAGCCCGATCGTCAAGAACCTGCACGACGCCGCGATCGCCGCGATCCTCGAGCGCACCGGCGCGCAAGACGGCGACATCATCTTCTTCGCGGCCGACCGCGCGAAGGTCGTGAACGACAGTCTCGGCGCGCTGCGCCTGAAGATCGGCCATTCGGAGTTCGGCAAGGCCAACGGTCTCGTCGAAAAGGGCTGGAAGCCGCTGTGGGTGATCGACTTCCCGATGTTCGAGTACGACGAGGAAGAAAACCGTTACGTGGCCGCGCACCACCCGTTCACGAGCCCGAAGGACGAGCACCTGGAATACCTGGAAACGGATCCGGGCCGCTGCCTCGCGAAGGCTTACGACATGGTGCTGAACGGCTGGGAAATCGGCGGCGGCTCGGTGCGTATCTATCAGGAAGACGTGCAGAGCAAGGTGTTCCGCGCGCTCAAGATCGGTGCTGAGGAAGCGCGTGCGAAGTTCGGCTTCCTGCTCGACGCGCTGCAGTACGGCGCGCCTCCGCATGGCGGCATCGCGTTCGGTCTGGACCGCATCGTCACGATGATGGCCGGCGCCGACTCGATCCGCGACGTGATCGCATTCCCGAAGACGCAGCGCGCGCAGTGTCTGCTCACGCAGGCGCCGAGCGAAGTGGACGAGCGTCAGCTTCGCGAACTGCATATCCGTCTGCGTCAGCCCGAGCAGAAGACGGCGCAATAAGCGGCGTCACCCAATACAGAAAAGGCGGCAACACAAAAAAGGCGCATCGTGCGCCTTTTTTGCTTTTTGCGTTAAATTCATCATTCAAGCGCCGCGCGCTGTTTCGCACATTGCTCCGCGTATCTCTCAAGACGTACCGTCGCGCACCATCGCCATGCAGAAGCCGCCGAAGATTCCGCAATCCGTACTCGTCGTCATTCATACCCCGCGGCTCGAAGTCCTGATCATCGAGCGCGCCGACCGGGCGGGCTTCTGGCAGTCGGTGACCGGATCGAAGGACCGTCTCGACGAGGCGTACGTCGAAACGGCTATTCGAGAGGTTGCCGAGGAAACCGGGATCGTGGTGGGCGCGCCGGACGTACCGCAGCACGCGCTGCGTGACTGGCGCCACGAGATCGAGTACGAAATCTATCCGGTCTGGCGGCACCGCTATGCGCCGGGCGTCACGCGCAACACCGAGCACTGGTTCAGCCTCGAGGTGCCCGAGGGCACGCTCGTCACGCTCGCGCCGCGCGAGCACGTGGCGTATCGATGGCTGCCTTACGAAGAGGCGGCCGCGCAGTGCTTCTCCTGGTCGAATCGCGAAGCGATCCTGCAACTGCCCGGGCGGCTCGAGCAGCTTCGTGGGGCGCAGGTGTGAGCGATACCCGCACCGAACCCGGCACCGAATCTGGCACAGACTCGCAGCGCGTAATGCGGCTGCGCGATGTGCTGCTGGGGCGGCGCTATCGGTCGCGCTACCGTTTCACGAGCGGCAACGACGTGCGCCTGTTCTGCTCAGGCGCGGAACTCTTCGGGGCGATGGTCGAGCATATCGATGCCGCCACGCGCGACGTCGCTATCGAAACCTATATCTTCTGCGACGACGAGATCGGCCGCGCACTCTCTGCGGCGCTCGTGCGCGCGGCGCAGCGCGGCGTGCGCGTGCGCGTGATTACCGACGGCATCGGCACGCCTCATCTCGCGCTCTTCGAGGCCTGGCTCGCGGCCGGCATCGAGCATCGCGTCTACAACCCGCATATCTTCGGGCGCTTCGGTTTTTCGCGCACGCATCGCAAGCTCGCTGTGATCGACGATCAGTACGCGTCGTGCGGCGGCATCAACGTGATCGACGACCTCGAGCAGGACGGCAAGACGCTGCCGTATCCGCGCTGGGATTTCGCCGTTGAATTGCATGGTCCTGTAGTGGTCGACGTGCGCCTCGCGTTCGAGCAGCAATGGCGGCGCATCCGGCTCGGCCATCGGCCGCCGTTGCCTGCGGGCATGCCGTCGCCCGGCGTTCCCGCGAGCGCGGGCTACCTGGCGCCGCGCCCGACCGGGCATACGATTGTGAATGCTTCATCGGCGCATATCGTCGACGATGCTTTGCGCGCACTTTCGCCCGCTATGCGCTCGGGCCCTGCCGGGCGCCTGTTTGCGCGCTTGCGCGAACGTCTGCGCGCGAGCGTGCGCGACCCGCGCGCGGCGCATGTGGCGTGTGTGGCTTTCGTCGCGCGCGACAACGTCGTCAACCGGCGCGCGATCGAGAAGGCTTATCTCGATGCGATCGGCGAGGCGCGCCACGAAGTGCTGCTCGCCAATCCGTACTTCATGCCGGGGCGCCGGCTGCGCCGCGCGCTTCTCGAGGCCGCCGAGCGCGGCGTCGCCGTCAAGCTTTTGATCGGACGAAAAGAGTTTGCGGTGCTCGACTACGGCGTGCCGTTCCTCTACCACCAGCTACTGAGCGCCGGCGTGCAAATCGCTGAGTACGAGAAGACCATGCTGCATGGCAAGGTCGCGGTGGTCGATTCGAGCTGGGCGACGGTGGGCTCCTCGAATCTCGATGCGCTCTCGCTCGTGCTCAACAACGAGGCCAACGTGCTGATCGTGCAGCATGCGGAGATCGAGCGACTGCGCGACGCCATTCTCTGCGCCTTTGAAGAATCCCCGCAGATCGACCGGGCGCGCTACGAGGCGCGGCCCTGGCAGGTGCGCGCGCTGAACTGGCTGGCGTGGTCGTTCTACCGCGCGGCCATGAAACTCCTCACCGTGGGCGGCTACGACTAGCCGCTTTATCCTCCCTGCATGCACGCCTGCCATACGAATCGACAAGCCTGCAATCCAGAAATGTTCGCTTGTGCATGGCGCGCGATGCCCGAAAATTAGAGTACCGGCTAGAAATCGGTTTCTAATAAAGTTCTTGTTTTCGCGAGCGGCTGTCTTTAATAATAGTACGGCCGTTCGATTTCATTTCGGCCTTGATGTGAGGGGTTGCCCGGTTCGGATACCCACATCGCGGTCTCATCGTTACGGTAAATAAAGCTATGCGAAAAGGCGAACAGACACGAGCCGCCATTCTGGATGCAGCACTCGACCTCGCGAGCCGCGACGGACTGGAAGGTCTGACGATTGGCTTGCTTGCCGAGCGCATGCAGATGAGCAAGAGCGGCGTCTTCGCGCACTTCGGGTCGCGCGAGGACCTGCAGGTCGAGGTGGTGCGCGAGTACCACCGCAGATTCGAGGAAGAAGTCTTCTTTCCGAGCCTGCGCGAACCGCGGGGTTTGCCGCGCCTGCGTGCGATGCTCTCGCGATGGATCGAGAAGCGTATCCACGAGGTCACGACCGGCTGCATCTACATCAGCGGCGCGGTCGAGTACGACGACCGTGCGGAGAGCCAGGTGCGCGAGACGCTCGTTGCGAGCGTGACGACGTGGCGGGCAGCGTTGATGCGGGCGATTTCGCAGGCGATTGAAGAGGGGCATCTGCGCAAGGACACCGATCCCGCGCTGATGTTGTTCGAACTGTATAGCGTGACACTCGGTTTGCATCATGACGGCCGCTTCCTGCATTTGCCGGATGCGGTCGAGCATACGTGGGCCGCGTTCGAAAAACTGATCGTTTCGTACCAGAGCGTAAGCCGCTAGCGGCCGGGCGTGCGCGAGAGCGCAGCGGCGGCACATGACGGTATGCGAGAGGCCCGAAACTCCAGGTTCAATTTTGGGGAGAAGAGAGATGGGACAGTACACCGCGCCGCTGCGCGACATGCAATTCGTGCTGCACGAACTGCTGAACGTCGAAGACGAAGTCAAGCAGATGCCGAAGCACGCCGACCTCGACGCCGACACCATCAACCAGGTGCTCGAGGAAGCCGGCAAGTTCTGCTCGGAGGTGCTGTTTCCGCTGAACCAGGTCGGCGACCGCGAAGGCTGCACCTACGCCGGTGACGGCGTCGTGACCACGCCGACGGGTTTCAAGGAAGCGTACGCACAGTATGTCGAGGCCGGCTGGCCGGCGCTCGGCTGCGATCCCGAATTCGGCGGCCAGGGCCTGCCCGCGTTCGTGAACAACGCGCTCTACGAGATGCTCAACTCGGCGAACCAGGCGTGGACCATGTATCCGGGCCTCTCGCATGGCGCCTACGAGTGCCTGCACGCGCACGGCACGCCCGAACTCCAGAAGACCTATCTGCCGAAGATCGTCTCGGGCGAATGGACCGGCACGATGTGCCTGACCGAGCCGCACTGCGGCACCGACCTCGGCTTGCTGCGCACGAAGGCCGAGCCGAATGCGGACGGCTCGTACGCGCTGTCCGGCACGAAGATCTTTATCTCGGCCGGCGAGCACGACATGGCCGCCAACATCATCCATCTCGTGCTCGCGCGCCTGCCGGATGCGCCGCCGGGAACCAAGGGCATTTCGCTGTTCGTCGTGCCGAAGTTCGTACCGACCGAAGCAGGCGAGCCCGGTGTGCGCAACGGCATCAAATGCGGTTCGATCGAGCACAAGATGGGCATCCACGGCAACGCGACCTGCGTGATGAATCTCGACAGTGCGAAGGGCTGGATGGTCGGCGAGCCGAACAAGGGCTTGAACGCGATGTTCGTGATGATGAACGCCGCGCGTCTGGGCGTCGGCATGCAGGGTCTCGGCCTCACCGAAGTCGCGTACCAGAACTCGCTCGCCTATGCGAAGGAGCGTCTGCAGATGCGCGCGCTGACCGGCCCGAAGGCGCCTGAAAAGGCAGCAGACCCGATCATCGTGCATCCGGACGTGCGCCGCATGCTGCTCACGCAGAAGGCCTGGGCCGAGGGTGCGCGCGCGTTCACGTACTGGTCGGCACTGCAGATCGACAAGGAGCTCTCGCACGGCGACGAAACCGAACGCAAGGAAGCGGCCGATCTCGTCGCGCTGCTCACGCCGATCATCAAAGCCTTCCTCACCGACAACGCGTTCGAATCCACCAACCTCGGCATGCAGGTGTACGGCGGTCACGGCTTCATTTCCGAGTGGGGCATGGAGCAATACGTGCGCGACGCGCGCATCAACCAGATTTACGAAGGCACCAACACCATCCAGTCGCTCGACCTGCTCGGACGCAAGGTGCTCGGCGACATGGGCGCGAAGCTCAAGAAGTTCGGCAAGCTCGTGACGGATTTCGTCGAGGCCGAAGGCATCAAGCCGGAGATGCAGGAGTTCGTGAATCCGCTCGCCGACATCGGCGACAAGATGCAGAAGCTCACGATGGAAATAGGCATGAAGGCGATGCAGAACCCCGACGAAGTGGGTGCCGCCGCGGTGCCGTACCTGCGCACGGCGGGCCACCTCGTGTTCGCGTACTTCTGGGCGCGCATGGCGCGCATCGCGCTCGACAAGGAAAGCTCGGGCGATCCGTTCTACAAGTCGAAGCTGGCCACGGCACGCTTTTACTTCGCGAAGCTGCTGCCCGAAACGGCGACCTCGATCCGCCAGGCGCGCGCGGGCTCGAAGACGCTGATGGAAGTCGACGAAGCGCTGTTCTAAAAGCCAATGGGTACGCGCTCGTCAAAGGCGCGTGCCCCTCAACCCGATGTCCAGAGGCGGCCGACGCGTGACGCACGCCGCCCCCACACCTCAATCCGCTCGACATTGCATATCCGCTGGAGGAACAACGTGAGCAACCTCAATATTCGCAAGGTGGCCGTGCTCGGCGCCGGCGTGATGGGCGCGCAGATCGCCGCGCACCTGATCAACGCGCGCGTGCCCGTGCTGCTGTTCGATCTGCCCGCGAAAGAAGGCCCGAAGAACGCCATCGCGCTCAAGGCGATCGAAACGCTCAAGAAGCTCTCGCCCGCGCCGTTCGGCGTGAAGGACGACGCGCAATACATCACGCCTGCGAACTACGAAGACGACATCGCCAAACTCGCGCAATGCGACGTGGTGATCGAGGCGATCGCCGAGCGCATGGACTGGAAGCACGACCTCTACAAGAAGGTCGCGCCGCATATCGGCCCGAACGCGATCTTCGCGACCAACACCTCGGGCCTGTCGATCACGGAATTGTCCGAAGGCTTCGACGATAACCTCAAGGCGCGCTTTTGCGGCGTGCACTTCTTCAATCCGCCGCGCTACATGCACCTCGTCGAGCTGATCCCGACGACGCATACCAAGCCTGAAATCCTCGATCAGCTCGAATCGTTCCTCACGAGCGTGGTGGGCAAGGGCGCGGTGCGCGCGAAGGATACGCCGAACTTCATCGCGAACCGCGTGGGCGTGTTCTCGATCCTCGCGGTGATCGCCGAGGCGAAGAAGTTCGGCCTGCGCTTCGACGAAGTCGACGACCTCACTGGCGCACGCCTTGGCCGCGCGAAGTCGGCAACGTTCCGGACTGCTGACGTTGTCGGCCTCGACACCATGCAGCACGTCATCAGGACGATGCAGGACAACCTCAAGGATGATCCGTTCTTCCCTGTGTACGAAACGCCGGCCGTGCTCGCGGGTCTCGTTGCGAAGGGCGCGCTCGGCCAGAAGACCGGCGGCGGCTTCTATCGCAAGGAAGGCAAGACGATCAAGGTGCTCGACGCCAGCACGGGCGAGTACGTCGACGGCGGCGGCAAGGCCGACGAACTGGTGGGCCGCATCCTCAAGCGGCCGCCCGCCGAACGCCTGAAGCTGCTGCGCGAAACGCAGCATCCACAGGCGCAGTTCCTGTGGTCGATTTTCCGCGACGTGTTCCATTACATCGGCGTGCATCTGGCGTCGATCGCCGACAACGCGCGCGACGTCGATCTCGCGATCCGCTGGGGCTTCGGCTGGAACGAAGGTCCGTTCGAGGGCTGGCAGGCCGCGGGCTGGAAGCAGGTGGCCGAGTGGGTGAGGGAAGACATCGACGCAGGCAAGGCGCTCTCGAATGCGCCGCTGCCCGCCTGGGTGTTCGATGGCCCGGTGGCCGCGAACGGCGGCGTGCATGGCGCGGAAGGTTCGTGGTCGGCGGCTGAGGCGCGCTTCGTGCCGCGCTCGAACTTGCCGGTGTACGAGCGCCAGGTGTTCCGCGCGGCGCTCGTTGGCGAAACCAGTGCACGCGATCCGAAGACCTTCGGCAAGACGCTGTTCGAGAACGAGCATCTGCGCGCGTGGGTTGACGAGCGCGCCGGCGAGGACGACGTCGTGATCGTCTCGTACAAGAGCAAGATGAACACCATGGGTCCGGGCGTGCTCGACTCGCTCGTGAAGGCCATCGACATCGCCGAAGATGGCTACAAGGGCGTCGTGATCTGGCAGCCGACGTCGCTGAAGCTCGGCACGCCGGGCGGCCCGTTTTCGGCGGGCGCGAACCTCGAAGAAGCCATGCCTGCGTTCATGATGGGCGGCGCCAAGGGCATCGAGCCGTTCGTGAAGAAGTTCCAGGACACCATGCTGCGCGTGAAGTACGCCAACGTGCCGGTGGTGGCTGCCGTGTCGGGCATCGCGCTCGGCGGCGGCTGCGAAATCATGCTGCACAGCGCGAAGCGCGTCGCGCACATCGAGAGCTATGTCGGCCTCGTGGAAGTGGGCGTGGGTCTCGTGCCGGCGGGCGGCGGCCTCAAGGAAGCGGCGCTGCGTGCTGCCGATGCCGCGCAAGCGGTTGGCGCAGCGCCCAGCGATCTGCTCAAGTTCCTGCAGAAGTCGTTCGAGAACGCGGCAATGGCCAAGGTCTCGGGCTCGGCGCTCGAAGCGCGCGCGATGGGTTATCTGAAGCCTTCGGACACCATCGTCTTCAACGTGTTCGAACTGCTCGACACGGCGAAGAAGGAGGCGCGTGCATTGAGCGCGGCCGGCTGGCGTCCGCCGCTGCGCGCGACGCAGATTCCGGTCGCGGGCCGCTCGGCGATCTCGACCATCAAGGCGTCGCTCGTGAACATGCGCGATGGCCGTTTCATCAGCGACCACGATTTCCTGATCGCGGGCCGCATCGCGGAAGCGGTGTGCGGCGGCGATGTCGAAGCGGGCAGCCTCGTCGACGAAGCCTGGCTGCTCACGCTCGAGCGCCGCGCCTTTGTCGACTTGCTCGGCACGCAAAAGACGCAGGAACGCATCATGGGCATGCTGCAAACCGGCAAGCCGGTGCGCAACTAAAACGGCACGACGTACGCATATAACGGACTGGAGTAAGAGATGAGCAAACAGTTGCAGGACGCCTACATCGTCGCCGCGAGCCGCACGCCCATCGGAAAGGCGCCGCGCGGCGCGTTCAGGAACACCCGCCCCGACGAGTTGCTGGTGCACGCAATCAAGTCGGCGGTGGCGCAGGTGCCGGGACTCGACACCAAGGTGATCGAAGACGCCATCATCGGTTGCGCGATTCCCGAGGCGGAGCAGGGCTTGAACGTGGCGCGCATTGGCGCGCTGCTCGCGGGGCTGCCGCAGAGCGTGGGCGGCGTGACCGTCAACCGCTTTTGCGCCTCGGGCCTCACGGCGCTCGCGATGGCCGCGGACCGCATCCGCGTGGGCGAAGCCGACGCGATGATCGCGGGCGGCTGCGAGTCGATGAGCATGGTGCCGATGATGGGCAACAAGCCGTCGCTCTCGCCGCACATCTTCGACCGCAATGAGGACATCGGCATTGCTTACGGCATGGGTTTGACCGCCGAGAAGGTCGCGGAGCGCTGGAAGGTGAGCCGCGAGGCGCAGGACGCGTTCTCGGTGGAGTCGCACCGCCGCGCGCTAGCCGCGCAACAGGCGGGCGAGTTCAAGGACGAGATCGCGCCGTACACGATCGTCGAGCGATTTCCGGATCTCGCCACGGGCGAAGTGAAGGTGAAGGAGCGTTTGATCGAGCTCGACGAAGGCCCGCGCGCGGAGACCTCGCTCGAAGGCCTCGCGAAGCTGCGTCCGGTGTTCGCGAACAAGGGCTCGGTCACGGCGGGCAACAGCTCGCAGACTTCGGATGGCGCGGGCGCGCTGATCGTCGTCTCCGAGAAGATGCTCAAGCAGTTCAACCTCACGCCGCTCGCGCGCTTCGTGAGCTTCGCGGTGCGCGGCGTGCCGCCCGAGATCATGGGCATCGGCCCGAAGGAAGCGATTCCGGCGGCGCTGAAGGCAGCCGGGCTCAAGCAGGACGATCTCGACTGGATCGAGCTCAACGAGGCGTTTGCCGCGCAGTCGCTGGCGGTGATCCAGGACCTCGGCCTCGATCCTTCGAAGATCAACCCGCTCGGCGGCGCGATCGCGCTCGGCCACCCGCTCGGAGCGACAGGCGCGATCCGCGCTTCGACGGTCGTGCACGGGCTGCGCCGCCGCAACTACAAGTACGGCATGGTGACGATGTGCGTCGGCACCGGCATGGGCGCGGCGGGCATCATCGAGCGGCTGTAAGCACATCACTCCGCGAGTGCATGGGCGCTATCGACACGGTTCGCGGGCTTCACGGCCCGCGGGCCGTTTTTCGTATCGGGCTCGCCACGACGTCGAGCCCGGCAGGAGACAACTACATGAGCAACGAAATCCTGATCGCACGCGAAAACGGCGTGCTGACGATCACCATCAACCGGCCCGAGCGCAAGAACGCGCTGACGCCCGCGATGTACCAGGCGATGGCCGACGAGCTGGCTGCGGCGCAGGATGACGCCGCCGTGCGCGTCGTGCTGATGCGCGGTCACGCCGAAATTTTCACGGCGGGCAACGATATCGAGGATTTCCTGAAGTCGCCGCCCACCCTCACCGATTCGCCCGTGGGCCACTTCCTGAAAGCCATCGCGGTTTTCGAAAAGCCGCTCGTGGCGGCCGTGGCGGGGGCGGCCATCGGCGTGGGCACGACGTTGCTGCTGCACTGTGACATGGTCTATGCCGCCGATACCGCGCGCTTCGCCATGCCGTTCGCGCAACTCGGGCTGTGCCCCGAGGCGGCTTCGTCGCTGTTGCTGCCACGCGTGGCCGGCTATCAGGGCGCGGCGGAAAAGCTGCTGCTCGGCGATGCCTTCGATGCAGCCGAGGCGCACCGCATGGGTTTCGTGAATCGCGTGCTGCCCGCCGCCGAGCTCGATGCATTCGTGGCCGCGCAACTGGCGAAGCTCGTCGCGCTGCCCGCTTCGTCGCTGCGCGTGACCAAGGCGCTCATGAAGCGCGCGAGCGCGCATGAGGTTGCGACGCAGATGGAAGAGGAGGGCGGGCACTTCCGCACGATGCTGGTCGCGCCTGAAGCGCGCGAGGCGTTCACGGCTTTTCTGCAAAAGCGCAAGCCCGATTTCCGGCAGTTCGACTGAGCGATTGGGCGACTGAAACCACGCGCTTCGGCGCGCGTCGTTCGAGCGGTTAAGAGGGGGTTAACTAGCTCAATTGGCGCCCGGCACGGCATTCTGCGCCGTGTCGTAATCGACATAGCCGGACTCGCGGCAGAAGCTCACGAGCCGCAATCCGGCGCGCTTCGCGATGGCGATGGCGAGCGTCGAGGGCGCCGAGATGGTCGCCACCATCGGGATGCCTACGCGCGCGGCCTTGCGCACCAGCTCGTAGCTCGCCCGGCTGGAGAGGAACACGAAGCCTTGCTGCGTGTCGGCGCGCTCGATCACCAGTTGGCCTATGAGCTTGTCGAGCGCGTTGTGGCGGCCCACGTCTTCGAACGCGCGCAAGATTGCACCGTTCGCATCGCACCATGCGGCCGCGTGCAGCCCGCCCGTGAGTTTCGTGAGGGCCTGATGTTGCGGCAGTTCGCGGGCGGCGCGCGCGATGGCGTCCGGCGCAAGGCGCGTGAGAAAGCCCGTATCGGGCACGATTTCGGGCTCGAGGTCGAGCAAATCGATGCTCTCGATGCCGCACACGCCGCAGCCGCTACGCCCGGCGAGGGCCCGGCGCTTCTCCTTCAACTCGACGAACGCTTGCTGCACGACCGTGAGATGGACCTCGGCGTGCGGCAGCGCGTCCGAATCCGGCTTGGCATACCAGAAGACTTCGATGTCCTGGATATCGGCGTTGCGCGCGACGATGCCTTCCGAGATGGCGAAACCAACCGCGAACGCTTCGAGATCGCGCGGCGTGCACATCATGACCGCGTGCGAGATGCCGTTGAAGACGAGCGCGACGGGCCATTCCTGGCCCACGTGATCGGTGAGCGTCTCCACCGCGCCGCCGCGATGCCGGTGCACGCGCAGCTCGATGGCGCCGGGCTGGCCTTCGGTTGCCAGCGGGTTTGGCGCGGCGTTTGGCGTGGCTTGGGGGGCGGCATTGGGGGCGTTGCTGGGGGCGGCGTCTGGCGCGGCGGGCAAATGAGGGTTCGGTCGGGAATTCAAGCAGGGTGCTCCATCAAGGCCTGGTGCGTCGTCGTGCATTCTGGCGGGCCGCACGGGCATGCGCTTGACGCGGAAGGTTCTAAAATACCTCAAGCGGGCGCCTTTCGCTGCCGTCCGGCTGTTCGCCCAGTTTTTTACCCAGCCTTTGCCCGGACGGGCCCGCATCGTGAGAAGGAATAACGCCATGGCCTTGACCGAAGCTCCGCTGCTGTTCCATTACGAGGTCGAATCGTCGGAAGATCTCACCTTCATCCCTATGTGCGTGCGCTTCAATCTGGACCGCTTCGGGCTGCGCATCTCGCTCGCGCAGTGGCAGCTGCTGCCCTATGAAGACCGCCGCCTGCTCGCGCGCTTTCCCGTCGACGAGGACACCGAGATCGAGCCCAATTTCGATCACGCGCTCTTCGAGATGTTGCGCACGCATGCCAATGTCGAGCCCGAATGGTTCGCACCCGAGGAAGCGCCTGCCTGGCGGGACACCCAGACCGTGCCGGGCGGCATCGCGAATCAGGCGGCGCTCGCGAACCTGAGCGCGCCGGCTGTCGAGGACTGGGCCCGGCTCGCGCCGTTCCAGCGCTATGTGCTGACCAAGCTCGCGCGCAAGCCCGAGGCGAATCACGATTTCGTGCCGGCGATGCGGGAGTTCGGGCTGGCGGCGCCGGGGCAGGCGGCGTCGTGAGCCGCCGCACAAGCCACCCCATGAGCCACCCCATGAGCCGCGCGTCTCGCCCTCACGCGTTTTCCTAAAGGTCTTGCCGTATTTTGCCGTTATCTGGTATGGCGCATTCGCGCTGGCGCAGATGCGCGCCGGCCGGTTGCGCGCAGATCGTAAGCAGTCTTTCCGTGCCCGCCGCACGGGGGCGAACGGCGTTCGGCATTCATGAATCTTCATTACTCGAAGCGGCACCTCATCAACCTGCTGGTCGTTGCCGCCGCCGTGGGCGCGAACGCTTTCGTGGCGTGGGCGCAGATCGGCGCGCAGCGCGAGATCAACGAGCGGGCGGTGCAGGCTGCGCGCGTGCGGCAGGATCTGGATCGTTTTCGCAATGCGCTTGACAGCGGGCTTGCAGTACTTGGCCGCATCGAGGCTGGCGGCGTGACGGAGTCTCCCGGCGAGCGCGAAGCCCGCGCCGTCGCGCTTCGCGATACGGCGCAGACATTGCGCGACGAGCTGGCCGGGGATCCCGCGCAGGCTCGGCGTTTCGACGACATGGAGGGGCAAGCCGCGCGGCTTGCCCGCGAGATCGACGAAACGCTTTCGCGCGCACAGGCGCGGCTCGCCGATGCCCGCGTGCAGGGCAGCGCGCAGCAAGCCATGGCGGCCGCAGCGCAACCGGGCGACGCGAAAGCCGCCGATGCCGCGCTGACGAAAGTCGCGTCCTGGATCGCCAGCGAATACATTCGGCTCGATGCGCGCGCCGACCGCGTCGACGCCACGCTCTCGGCCTTGCAGGGCGACCAGGATCGCGCGCTCGCCGGCGTGTTCGCCGAGTCGTCGAGCATGGGCCGCCGCGCGTCGATCCTGCTGATCGTGACGATGCTCTCGGGCGCCGCGCTGCTGTTTTATACCTTCGGCGCACGCGAGAACGCCGCGCGCGAAAGGCTGCGCGCGCTTGCAGGCACGCAGGCGCGCAACGAGCGCGTCCATGGCCTGTTCGACGCCCATCCGGTGCCGATGTACGTATTCGACCGCGCAACGCTGCGCTTTCTCGCGGTCAACGCGGCGGCGATCCAGCAATACGGCTATAGCGAGGAGGAATTCCTCGCGATGACGATCCGCGATATCCGCCCCGCCGACGACGTGGCGCGGCTCGAGCAGCATCTCGCGCGCTCGGACATGCTTACGCAGAACGTGCGCATGGTGGCGGGCATCTGGCGTCATATGCGCCGCGACGGCTCGCTGATCAGCGCCGATATCTCGCACCATTCGCTGGTCTTCGAGGGCCGTGAGGCGGTATTCGTGCTTGCAGACGATGTGACCGAGCAGATCAAGGCCGAGGTCGAGGCGCAGCGCTCCAACCAGATGCTCGAGACGGTGATCGACAACATCCCGCAGCGGATCTTCTGGAAGGACGCGCGATCGCGCTACCTGGGTTGCAACATGGCCTTCGCGCGCGATGCTGGTCTGGCGTACCCCGAGCAGATCGTCGGCAAGACCGACGAGGATCTGCCGTGGTACGCCTACGTGAGAACCTTGCATGCACAGGACCGCGAAGTAATCGAGTCGGGCCTGCCGCGCGTCAATTTTGAGGAAGAGCTGACGTTCGGCGGCGTGCACCGCACCATACTGGCGAGCAAGCTGCCGTTGCTCGACGGCGCGGGCCGCGTGATGGGCGTGCTCGGCAGCTACTCGGACACCACCGAGAGCAAGCGCGCCGACCTCGCGCTGCGCCTGCAAAGCCGCGCGCTCGACGCCTGCGTGAACGCCATTCTGATCACCGCGCCGGGGCGGGACGGCAGCAACCTGATCGAATATGCGAATCCGGCGTTCCGCCGCATCACCGGCTACGATCCGGCCGAGGTGATAGGGCAGGACTGCCGCTTCCTGCAGCGCGACGACCGCGACCAGGAAGGGCTCATCGCCATGCGCCAGGCGTTGGTCTCGAACCGCGAAGTCAACACGGTGCTGCGCAACTACCGCAAGGACGGCGCGCTCTTCTGGAACCAGTTGCTGATCGCGCCGGTGCCCGACTTCGACGGGCGCATCACGCATCATATCGGCATCATCAACGACGTGACCGAGCTGATCCGCTATCAGGAACAGCTCGAATACCAGGCGAATTACGACAGCCTCACGCAGCTGCCCAACCGCAACCTGCTGCGCGACCGCCTGCAGCAGGCGCTCGTTTCGGCGCAGCGCCACCGGCGCGGCGTGGCCGTGGTGTTCATCGACCTGGACGGCTTCAAGAACGTCAACGACAGCCTCGGCCACAGCGTGGGCGACCGGCTGCTGGGCGTGGTGGCCGAACGGCTCACTCGCTGCACGCGCACGAGCGACACCGTCGCGCGCCACGGCGGCGACGAGTTCGTGATCGTGCTGACCGAGACCATCGACGAAAAAGTGCTGATCAGCTGGATGGAGCGTGCGCGCTCGATGATTTCGGAGCCCGTATGGATCGACGGCACCGAACTCTATGTGGGCTGCAGCATGGGCGCGAGCGTGTACCCGCAAGACGGCAACGACGCCGAGGCGCTGCTCAAGAAGGCCGACGTCGCCATGTACCGCGCGAAGGAACTGGGCCGCAACACGTTCCAGTTCTATCAGCCCGAGATGAACGCGAGCGCGGGCGCGCGCATGGACCTCGAGCGGCGCCTGCGCCGCGCGCTGCGCGACGGCGAGTTCTTGCTGCACTACCAGCCGCAGGTGGAGATCGAGGGCGGACGCATCGTGGGCATGGAGGCGCTGGTGCGCTGGCGCGATCCCGAGGCTGGGCTCGTGTCGCCCGCGCAGTTCATTCCCGTGGCCGAGGAAAGCGGCCTGATCGGCCCGCTGTCCGACTGGGTGCTGCGCGAGGCCTGCCGGCAGAACCGGGCGTGGCAGGACGCGGGGCTGCCGCCGGTGCGCGTATCGGTGAACTTCTCGGCGAAGACGTTTCACCAGCGCGATATCACCGAACTCGTGAAGGGCGTGCTTCAGGAGACGGGGCTCGACCCGTGCTGGCTCGAAGTCGAGCTCACCGAAAGCACGCTGATGCGAAATACGGAAGAAGCCGTGTCGATGCTCAATGCGCTGCACGAGGCTGGCGTGGGCATTGCCATCGACGATTTCGGCACCGGCTATTCGAGCCTGAGCTATCTGAAGCGGCTGCCGGTGGACCGGCTCAAGATCGACCGCTCGTTCGTGGCCGACATCGGCAACAGCAGCGACGACGAGACCATTACGGCGGCCATCATCGCGCTCGCGCACGAGCTACGGTTGCAGGTAATCGCGGAAGGCGTGGAGACGTCGCAACAGTTCGCGTTCCTGCGCGAGCGCGCGTGCGACGAACTGCAGGGATATTTCTTCGCGCCGCCGATGCCGGGAGAGGAAGCCGCGGCGCTGTTGAGCACGAGCGCGGCGTACGAGGAGGGCGCTGGCCTTGCGTGGCCCGCTTGAGGTTCGCTTGGGGCCCGCTTGGAGCCTGCTTGAGGCTAGCGCTCGCTCACGGTGTGCAGGCCAACAAGCGCGCCCAGTGAGGCGCGCGTCGGATGGCTTATGCGATCTCGGGCAACGGGCGCGGGCGGCGGTCGTTGTCCGTGGCCACGTAGGTGAGCGTCGCTTCGGTCACCTTCACGACTTCATCGGCCAGACGCATGCGCTGGGCGTAGACCTCGACCTCGACGGTCACCGAGGTCCTGCCGGTCTTGACGATCTCGGCGTAAAAGCTCAGCAGGTCGCCGACGAACACCGGCTGCTTGAACAGGAACGAGTTCACCGCGACGGTCGCGACGCGGCCATTGGCGCGGCGGCTCGCCGGGATCGAGCCGGCGATGTCGACCTGCGACATGATCCAGCCGCCGAACACGTCGCCATGAACGTTGGCGTCGGAGGGCTGCGGCACGACGCGCAGCGCGGGCGACTTCTGGGGGAGCGGGGAGGAGTCGGTCATCGGGTGTCCATGAAAGAGACTGGATAGGCGGGGGCTCGGGCGGCGCGGCTGAAGCAACGGGGCCGCGCCCGGCGGCCGTCAGCGGCGCGAGCGGCCTTCTGCGACAATACGCTGTCAGGAATTGTACGGGAAAGCCGCAAGCGCGGCGGTGCGGCCGAAACGGCGCCCAGCCCCAGCTTCAGCCTCGCGCCGACGCGCCCGGAACCCGTCTTCCACTCCGCCAACAACACGCCGTGCTTCCCGCGCGCGCCCTCGACTCTTCGGGCGCACACTCGCGGCACGCTGATAGCCGCTCGCCCATGCGCCGCTTTCCCGCTTCCAACGAACCCGCGCCGCCCGCTGCCGGGCCGCGCAACGACTGGCAGACCATTGTTTCGCTGCTGCCTTATCTCACCGCCTACAAATGGCGCGTGGCGTTCGCGCTCACCTGCCTGATCGGCGCCAAGGTCGCCAACCTCGGCGTGCCGGTCGTGATGAAGCACATCGTCGACAATCTCGCGGCCGCGCAGCACCTCACCGCGCTCGGGCGTGCCGAGCACGCGCCCGGCATCGTGCTGATGGGCGGCGTGGGGCTCCTCGTGGTGGCCTACGCGGTGGTGCGCCTCTCGACTTCGCTGTTCACCGAGCTGCGCGAGATACTTTTTTCGAAGGTGACGGAAAGCGCCGTGCGCCAGCTTGCGCTCAAAGTATTTCGCCATCTGCATTCGCTTTCGTTGCGCTTTCATCTGGAGCGGCAGACCGGAGGCATGTCGCGCGACATCGAGCGCGGCACGCGCGGCATCACGCAGCTCATCTCGTACTCGCTCTACAGCATCTTGCCGACGCTCGTCGAAGTAGGGCTCGTGCTGGGCTTTTTCACCGTGAAATACGAGGCCTACTACGCGATCGTCACGCTCGTGGCGCTGGCTGCGTACATCGTCTTCACCGTGAAGGTCACCGAATGGCGCACGCATTTCCGGCGCACGATGAACGAACTCGATTCGCGCGCGAATTCGCGCGCGATCGATTCGCTCATCAACTACGAGACGGTGAAGTACTTCGGCAACGAAGCCTGGGAGGCGCAGCGCTACGACGAGAACCTGCGCCGCTATCGCGCTGCGGCGATCACGTCGCAGCAGTCGCTTTCAGTGCTCAACTTCGGGCAGCAGGCGATTATCGGCACGGGGCTCGTCTTCATCCTGTGGCGCGCGACCCAGGGCGTGATGGCCGGAAAGCTCACGCTGGGCGATCTCGTGCTCATCAACACCTTCATGCTGCAGCTCTACATTCCGCTGAATTTTCTCGGCGTGGTGTATCGCGAACTCAAGCAGAGCCTCACCGACATGGACCGCATGTTCAACCTGCTCACCGTCGCGCGCGAGGTGCCCGACGCCCCGGGCGCGCCGCCGCTCGTGGTGCGCGGCGCGGAGGTGCGCTTCTCGCACGTGAATTTCGCTTACGAGCCGGCGCGCCAGATCCTGCATGACGTGAGCTTCACCATCGCGGCGGGCACGACTACAGCAGTGGTGGGCCACAGCGGCTCGGGCAAGTCCACGCTTTCGCGGCTCCTGTTCCGCTTTTACGATCTCGACAAGGCGATGGGTGATAAAAGCGGCGGCGCGATCACGATCGACGGCCAGGACATCCGCGAGGTGACGCAGGATTCGCTGCGCGCATCGATCGGCATCGTGCCGCAGGACACGGTGCTGTTCAACGATTCGATCTACTACAACATTGCGTACGGCCGGCCTTCGGCTAGCCGCGAAGAGGTGATCGCGGCGGCGCGCGCGGCGCACATTCACGCGTTCATCGAGAGCCTGCCGAAGGGCTATGACACGCCGGTGGGCGAGCGCGGGCTGAAGCTCTCGGGCGGCGAGAAGCAGCGCGTCGCGATCGCGCGCACGCTGCTCAAGAATCCGCCGATCCTGCTGTTCGACGAAGCGACTTCGGCGCTCGATTCGCGCTCGGAGCGCGCGATCCAGCACGAACTCGATCAGATCGCGCGCGAGCGCACGACGCTCGTGATCGCGCACCGGCTATCGACGATCATCCACGCGCAGCAGATCATCGTGATGGATCACGGACGCATCGTCGAGCGCGGCACGCACGCGGAGCTTTTACAGGCCGACGGCCACTATGCGCAGATGTGGGCGCTGCAGCAGCAGCGCGCGAACGAAGCGCAACGGGCCGCAGCAGAGCCCGCTCCGGTTGATGCCGAGCGCGGGCATTGAGCGTTTCGACTGGGCCTCAGCCGCGCTGCGGCGCGCGCAACGCGGCGTCGAGCGCCGCGAGCTGCGCGGGCGTGCCCACGTTCTCCCAGAGCCCCTCGAAGAGTTCGCCGCTTGCGCGCCGCGCCGCAATGGCTTCGCGGTAGTACGGCGTGAGCGCGCGCTTCTCGCCGCGCTGCAGCGCGCGGAACATGCGGGTGTCGTAGAGCCCGATATTGCCGAAGGTGTAGCGCGGCGCGCCGTCGAGCGCGAGCAGGCCGTCCTCGCCTAGCGCGAAGTCGCCGGACGGGTGAAACGGCGGGTTGGGCACCATCACCAGATGCATGCCCGGCTCGGGCCGCGCCGCGAGCGCCTCGGCGCGCGCGTTCAGCATGGCGAAGTCGTATTCGCTATGGACGTCGCCGCTCACGGCGAGAAACACGGCCGGCTCGCCTTCGCGTTCCAGCAGCGGCAGCGCCTGCGCGATGCCGCCGGCGGTTTCCAGCGCATCGGTTTCGGCGGAGTAGAGCAGTTGCACGCCAAAACGCGCGCCATCGCCGAGCGCGGCTTCGATGCGCGCACCGAGCCACGCATGATTGATGACGATGCGCGTATAGCCCGCCGCAGCGAGCCGCTCGATCTGCCAGACGATGAGCGGTTTGCCGCCGGCTTCGAGTAGCGGCTTGGGGCAGGTGTCGGTGAGCGGGCGCATGCGCTCGCCGCGCCCGGCGGCGAAGATCATCGCCGTGCGCTCAGCCGTGTCCCTTGCAGTGGCACGCGTCATGTATTCGACCTTGTCGTGAAGGATAGTGGTGAGCCGGCGCGATCAGAACGTGTAGCCGACGTCGGCGCTCGTGCCCTGCAGCTCGTCGATGAGCCGCGCGAACGGCACCAGCGGCCGATAACGGTGCGCGACCTTGCCCGCGTAGTCGAGAAAGCGTGGCAGGTCGGCCATGTAGTGCGGCTTGGCATCCCGGTAGTTGATGCGGCAGAACAGGCCCAGCACCTTGATATGGCGTTGCAGGCCCATCCATTCGAGCTGGCGGTAGAACTCGCCGAAGTCCGCATCCACGGGCAGCCCGGCTTTCTTCGCGCGCTCCCAGTAGTACGCGAAGCAGTCGAGCTCGAACTCCTCGTCCCAGCTCAGGAACGCGTCGCGCAACAGCGAGGCGATGTCGTACGTGATCGGGCCGTACACGGCGTCCTGGAAGTCCAGCACGCCGGGGTTGGGCGTCGCGATCATGAGATTGCGCGGCATGAAATCGCGCAGCATGAAAACCTGCGGCTGGGCGAGCGCGCTGGCGCTCAGCAGCGCGAAGGTGCGATCGAGCATGCCGCGCGTGGCCTCGTCGATCTTGCGGCCGAGGTGGCGCTCCAGATACCACTCGGGCATGAGCTCCATCTCGCGGCGCAGGAAGGCGTCGTCGAACGGCGGCAGCACGCCCTCGCGCGAGGCGAGCTGGACGCGGATCAGCGCGTCGATGGCGTCGCGCATGAGCGTGCGCGCCTGAGGGCCGGGGCCGGCATCGGTGAGCGCCTTGAGGTAGGGCGCCGTGCCGAGGTCGGTCACGAGCATGAGCCCGGCGTCGAGATCGACTTCCAGCACGCGCGGCACGTGCACGCCGGCGGCTTCGAGCAATTGTGCGATCTGCACGAATTCGCGGCATTTCTCGGGCGGCGGCGCGTCGACGGCGATCAGCGTGGCGCCGTGCGCGCCGGCGCTCGCGAGCCGAAAGTAGCGCCTGAAGCTCGCATCGGCGGAGGCCGGGGCGAGGGTGGCGAGGTCGAGTGCGTATTTTTCTGCGTGGCCGGCGAGCCAGGCGGCGAGCAGGTCGCGGCGGGCGTCGGCCGGGGCGGGCGGGGCAGTGAGGGTCATGAAAACCGGAGGCAAAATCAGTGGATCAACGTCTTGCCATATAATACCCCACGACTTTTTTGACGCGACTCGCGCCAAAGCCCGCATGACGATTCGCTCTGGGCGGGCAGGCTGACGGGGCCGATACGCCAAAACCATACATGCCGCCCAGACAGTATTTCCAGACTATCTCCCAAAGTGACGACGGCGTGCCGGGCAAGCGGCGGCTCATCGCGGCGCTCGTGGCCATGCCGGGGCTCATGCCCGCGCTGGCGCACGCCCAGCTTGCGGGTGATGCTGCGCAGCCCCAGCGGCTGGACGACGCGTGGAGCCTGCGCCTGTCCCCGCAGCTCGAAGAGCAGCCGAGAGCGCCGGGCCAGCGTCCCGCAACGTTCGTGCTCGGCGATTCGACCACCGGCACGTCGGGCACCGACTTCGCCGTCAAGGGCGCGGCCGAGCTGCGCCAGGGCACCAACGTCGTCAAGGGCGACGCGCTGCACTACGACCAGGACACCGACATGGCCGACGCTTACGGCAATGTCGTCGTCTCGCAGAGCGGCACCACCTTCGCAGGCCCCGAAGCGCATCTGAAGGTCGAGGCGAACGAAGGCTTCATGCCCACGCCGAAGTACCATTTCTCGGCCACCGGCGGCTCGGGCAGCGCCGAGCGCGCTGACCTGCTCGACGGCGAGCGCTCGGTGCTCACCAACGGCACCTACACGGCCTGCCAGTGCTCGGCGGATCCGGCCTGGTACATCAAGGGCACCGAGTTCGACTTCGACACGGGCTCGGACGAAGGCGTCGCGCACAACGGCGTGCTGTTCTTCCAGAACGTGCCGATCCTCGCGAGCCCGTGGTTCACGTTTCCGCTCTCGGGCGAACGCCGCAGCGGGCTCTTGCCGCCGACGTTCTCCATCAGCTCGACGAATGGCCTCGAGCTGTCGATGCCGTATTACTTCAACATCGCGCCGAACCGCGACTTCACGTTCACGCCCGAGATCATCTCGAAGCGCGGCGTGTTTCTCGAGGGCAACTACCGGTATCTGTCGACGAACTACTCGGGCTCGATTACCGGCACGTTCCTGCCCAACGACGCGATCACGAAGACCAACCGCTATGCGCTGTTCATCCAGCACAACCAGAACTTCGGCAACGGGTTCGGCGGTTACATCTACTACAACAAGGTCTCGGACAACACCTATCCGGAAGATCTGGCGTCGCCGGCCAATCAGTTCCTGAACGGCACGCAGACGCTGTATCAGCAGGAAGCCGGCCTTACGTACAGCAACGGACCGTGGTCCGTGCTCGGCCGCTACCAGCACTGGCAGACGCTGTCGCCGTCAATCGCGCCGTACGGCCGCGAGCCCGAGCTCAACGTGAAGTACGCGAAGTACAACGTGGGCGGCTTCGACTACGGCATGGAAGCTGACTACTCGCGCTTTCGCATCACGACGGCCGATGCTACCGAAGGCGACCGCGTCGTCTTCAATCCGTACCTGTCGTACTCGCTGATGGGGCCGGGTTACTTCGTCACGCCGAAGGTGCAATGGCACTTCGCGGACTACAACCTGAGCAATATCGGCACGGGCTCGCCCGCGGGCACGCCCAAGAGCTTCACCGAATCGATTCCCACCTTCAGCTTCGACACGGGGCTCGTGTTCGACCGCTCGGTGCAGCTGTTCGGCCAGGACTATATCCAAACCCTGGAGCCGCGCCTGTACTACGTGTACACGCCGTACCGCAACCAGAACTTTGCGCCCCTTTTTGACACCGCCGAGGCCGACTTCGGCCTCGCGGAGATCTTCACGCCGAACACCTTCGTCGGTAACGACCGCATCGCCGACGCGAACCGCCTCACGGCGGCGCTGACCACGCGCTTCATCGACGCGGCCACGGGCGACGAGCGCGCGCGCTTCGTGATCGCGCAGCAGTACTATTTCACTGATCAACGCGTCACGCTGCTGCCGCCCGTCGCGGGTCAGCCGGCCCCGAACGCGGGGTCGGCGCATTCCGACCTGATTGCGGGGATGTCGCTAAAGATCGGGGGCGGTTTCGCTTCGGAAACGGCGTTCCAATATAATGCCGACGCGGGCCAGCTGACCAAGGCGAGCGTCGGCTTCGGCTATAGCCCTGGGCCGAGCCGCGTGTTGAACGTCGCGTATCGCTACACGCGCGAGAACAACAGCACGCTCGACAATCAGCCGATCAACCAGATCCTGATTTCGGCCCAATGGCCGTTCTCGCATCGGGTGTACGCTGTGGGCCGCTTCAACTACGATCTGAACGGCCACAAGATCGTCGATGGCCTGGTCGGCATGCAGTACGACGCGGATTGCTGGGCGCTCGGCGTTGGCGTGCAGCGCTATGCGAACGGGGTCAACACCACGGGCGGCAACAATTCGGCCACGCGTTTTCTCGCGCAGCTCACGCTCAAGGGGCTGTCGAACGTGGACAACGGTCTCATTTCGGCATTCAAGGCCAGCGTGCCGGGCTACACGCAGCCGCCGGGGCAGTTGCCGCTGCCGTCGCGCTTCACGGATTACCAATAACGCGTGAACCAGCGCACGCGGCCGCAGGGCCAGGCGTTCGGACACCGCGCGAGGTCGGTTGCATAGAGACGGGCGAAGCTGCCCGCCAACTTTGGAGTATCAGTGGGAATCATGAAAAAGCTTCGCCTGGCAGCGTTTGCTGCGAGCATCTTCGCCGTCGCAGGACTGTTGCCGGCCGCGCCGGCGTTTGCACAGGGGCTGGCGCCCGCCGGCGGCCGCACCGCCGACACGATTGCGGCGGTCGTCAACGACGGCGTGATCACGCAGCGCGAGCTCGACAACCGCGTTGGCCTCATCACGCGCCGCCTGAACCAGCAGAACGCGCCGGTCCCGCCCATGGACCAGATGCAGGCGCAGGTGCTCAACCAGATGGTGCTCGAGCGCATCCAGCTGCAAAAGGCCAAGGAAGACGGCATCTCGATCGACGACGCCGCCGTGCAGCGCACGCTCACGCGTCTGGCCCAGGCCAACGGCATGGACCTCGCCACCTATCGCACGCGCATCGAGGCGGCCGGCGTACCGTGGGCGACGTTCATGGGCGACGCGCGCACCGAGCTCACGCTCTCGAAGCTGCGCGAGAAGGAAGTGGACAGCAAGATCTCGGTCACCGACGCCGAAGTCGCGAACTACATCGCGAGCCAGCGCGGGCCGAACGCAGGCCAGCAAAACGACCTGCACTTCGAGCACATCTTTATCAAGGCGCCGCTAAACGCGTCGCAGACCGACATCGAGGCCGCGCAGAAGAAGGCCGACGAACTTCTCAAGCAGGCCCAGTCGGGCAGCAAGTTCTCGAGCCTCGCAAAGTCCAATTCGCAGGCGGCCGACGCCAGCAAGGGCGGCGACTTGGGCTTCCTGCCGCCTGCGAAGCTGCCGCCCGAGTGGGTGACGGCCGCTTCCACGCTGCGCCCGGGCGAAGTGAATCCCTCGGTGATTCGCACCAACGACGGCTTTGAAATCGTTCGCCTCGTCGAGCGCCGCCAGGGGCAGGGCACGAGCGCCTCGGCGCCGCAACTCGTGCAGACGCACGTGCGCCACATCCTGCTGCGCGTGGGCGACGGCACGTCCGAGCCGCAGGCGCGCCAGAAGCTCCTGGAAATCAAGAAGGAAGTGCAGGCGGGCGGCGACTTCGCGAAGTTTGCGCACACGTACTCGCAGGACGGCTCGGCCTCGCAGGGCGGCGACCTCGGCTGGATCAGCCCGGGCGAAACCGTGCCCGAATTCGAGCGCGCCATGAACACGCTCCAGGACGGCCAGATCAGCGACCCGGTGCGCACCGAATATGGCTATCACCTGATCCAGGTGCTGGGCCGCCGCGAGGCCGAAGGCTCGATCGCGCAGCAGATGGATCTCGCGCGCCAGGCCATCGGCCAGCGCAAGGCGGAACAGGCCTACGCCGACTGGCTGCGCCAGTTGCGTGACACCGCCTACGTCGACTACAAGATCGGCGGCCTGACCCCGCCGCAGCAACACTGACCCATCCTCAAAGGAATCGCGCCGTGAATGCTCCCGCCTCATCGTCTTCTGCGCCGCGGGGGCCGCGGCCGGTTCGCATCGCCATCACCACCGGCGAGCCGGCCGGCGTGGGCCCCGAGCTCACGGCCGCCGCGCTCGCGGGCGCCTCGGCGCACTGGCCCGGCGCGCAATTCGTCGTGCTCGGCGACCCGAACCTCATGCAAACGCGCGCGGCGGCAGCCAGCGTCGACTGGGCCGCGGTGCTGGCGGGCCAGCATGTAAGCGTCGAGCCCATTGCGCTCGCCGCGCCGGCGAAAGCCGGCAAGCTCGACGCCGCCAACGGCCCGTACGTGCTCGCGCTGCTCGATCGCGCCATCGACGGCGCCATGACGGGCGAGTTCGACGCCATCGTGACCGCGCCGCTGCAAAAGAGCACGATCAACGACGCCGGCGTGCCGTTTACCGGCCATACCGAATACCTGGCCGAACGCACGAAGACGCCGCGCGTCGTCATGATGCTCGCGGGCACCGGCGCGCGACCCTTGCGCGTCGCGCTCGCTACCACGCATCTGCCGCTCAAGGACGTGCCGGCGGCGCTGACGGTCGACGGGCTGCTCGAGACGCTGCGCATCGTCGACCACGACTTGCGCTATCACTTCGGCGTGGCTACGCCGCGCATCCTCG
This sequence comes from Paraburkholderia sacchari, assembly GCF_000785435.2. Lineage (GTDB taxonomy): Bacteria > Pseudomonadota > Gammaproteobacteria > Burkholderiales > Burkholderiaceae > Paraburkholderia > Paraburkholderia sacchari. Next base: position 116,389 of record NZ_JTDB02000003.1, read on the forward strand.
TGACGGGCCTGAATCCGCATGCAGGGGAAAACGGCTACCTCGGGCGCGAGGAAATCGACGTCATCGCGCCGGCGCTCGCGCAAGCCACAGCCGCAGGCATCGACGCGCGTGGCCCCTATCCCGCCGATACCCTGTTCCAGCCGCGTTACCTCAACGAGGCCGACTGCGTGCTGGCGATGTTTCATGACCAGGGCCTGCCGGTCCTGAAATACGCGACGTTCGGCGAAGGCATCAATGTGACGCTGGGCCTGCCGATCGTACGCACGTCCGTCGATCATGGCACTGCGCTCGATCTCGCCGGCACCGGCCGCGCGGACGCGGGCAGCCTGATCGCCGCCATCGACACCGCCGTTTCGATGGCTCGCCACCGGCGCGCTGTCTGATTGGCTCATTGACTTGACCAGGATGTCCAATAGCAGCAGACAGCACCAGGGCCACTTCGCGCGCAAGCGCTTCGGCCAGAACTTTCTCGTCGACGCGGGCGTGATCGACTCGATCGTCGACGTCATTCGCCCGCAGCGCGGTGAACGCATGGTCGAGATCGGGCCAGGCCTCGGCGCGCTCACCGAGCCGCTAATCGAGCGCCTCGCCACGCCCGAAGCGCCGCTGCACGCGGTCGAACTCGACCGCGACCTCATTGCGCGCCTCACCAAAAAGTTCGGGCCGCTGCTCAAACTGCACGCGGGCGATGCGCTGGCGTTCGACTTCGGCTCGCTCGCGGCGCCGGGGGAGAAGCCCACGCTGCGCATCGTCGGCAATCTGCCGTACAACATTTCGAGCCCGCTGCTGTTCCATCTCGCGACTTTCGCTGAACGTGTGATCGACCAGCATTTCATGCTGCAGAACGAAGTGGTCGAGCGCATGGTGGCCGAGCCCGGCAGCAAGGCGTTCAGCCGGCTCACGGTGATGCTTCAGTATCGCTATGTGATCGACAAGCTGCTCGACGTGCCGCCCGAGTCGTTCCAGCCGCCGCCGAAGGTGGATTCGGCGATCGTGCGCATGATTCCGTACGCGCCGCACGAACTGCCGCGCGTGGACGAGGCGATTCTCGGCGAACTCGTGACGGCGGCGTTCTCGCAGCGGCGCAAGATGCTGCGCAACACCCTTGGCGACTACCGCGAGCGAGTGGACTTCGAAGCGCTCGGCTTCGACCTCGCGCGTCGCGCGGAAGACGTGCCGGTGGAGGAGTACGTGCGCGTCGCTCAGGCAGTCGAGGCTGCCCAGGCATCGGGCAGCGCACCGGCGGCGTAGGCGTGCGAGTAAACGTGCGAGTAAGCGGGCGCCGCGCCTTCTTCTCCGGCCTCAACTCGCTTCGGCGCGTTGCGCCTCGTACGCCTTGAGCTGGCTATAGACGATCCGCAGCACCGAAAGCTCGCTCGACGCGCGTTGGGCCGCGCCGCCGCGCCGGATCAGGTCGCCGAGAATGTGGTCGGCTTCGATGCGCGAGCCGTTCTGCACGTCGCGCATCATCGAGGCCGTGAGCGTCGACCCGGTGGCGAACAGCATGGCGCGCGAGCGCTCGAGGAAGCTTTCACGCACGGCGTGCCCATGTTCGGCGGCCACCGCGCGGCATTCGGCGAAAAGACGTTCGATCGTGGCCGCACCGTCCGGCGTCGCGACGATGACACCTACGGGCGCGCGAAACAGACACGTGCTGCCTGCGAGCGTCGCGAGGAACACCCACTTTTCCCACATTTCCTGCAGGATGTTCGCGCTGGCTTTCACGTTGAAGCCGGCGTTGCCGAAGGTGCCGGCAATGGCCTCCACGCGCGGCGTGACACCGTTGCCGAGCTCGCCAAACGAGATGGCATGCGCGTCGTTCAGATGCACGATTTCGCGCTTTTCGTTGAGCGTGGAGGCGATCAGGCAGACGCCGCCGAGCACGGCCTGCGTGCCGAAGCGCGCCTGCAACAGTTCCAGATGGCCCATTCCGTTGAGCAGCGGCAGGATCACGGTGTGGGGCCCGACAGCCGCCGCGAACGAATCGATGGCGTTGTCGAGATCGTAGGCCTTGCAGCTCAGCAGCACGACATCGAATGGCTGAGCGCCCGGTGACTCGAGCGCCTCGCGTGTCACGGTCTTGGGATCGCGCAGCGTGAGATCGCCGGCGTGCGGGCTGCGGATCACGAGGCCGTCCTTGCGCAACTGCGCGGCGCGCGCCTCGCGCACCAGAAACGTCACATCGCGCCCCGCGGCGGCGAGTCGCCCGCCGAAATAACCGCCTGTCGCGCCTGCACCCACTACCAGAATCCGCATGTCGGCTCCTTTGCTTCGCTTGTTGTCGGCAACGCTGGCCGGGTTGCATCGCACCCCGGCTGCTTCGAGATGGCGTTCATGCTAGTGCAAATCGGTGTGGCCTGCCTGGCGCGGCCGGCGTCGGCAGGGCCGAGCGGATTTTGGTACAGTCGCGTTTTTGACGATGGCAAAACGGAGTACATGATGCGCCTTCTGCACACGATGATCCGGGTTGGCGACCTGGACCGCTCGATCAAGTTCTACACCGAATTGCTCGGCATGAAACTGCTGCGCCGCGACGACTATCCCGACGGCAAGTTTACGCTCGCGTTCGTCGGCTACACCGACGAGCGCGAGGGCGCCGTGATCGAGCTCACGCATAACTGGGATACGCCCTCGTACGATTTGGGCACGGGCTTTGGCCATCTGGCGGTGGAAGTGGACGATGCCTACGCCGCCTGCGAGAAGATCAAGGCACAGGGTGGCACCGTCGTGCGCGAAGCCGGGCCGATGAAGCATGGGACGACGGTGATCGCGTTCGTGACCGATCCGGATGGGTACAAGATCGAGTTTATTCAGAAGAAGTAAAATTGCTTCGCTCTGTGGCGTCAGATTTTTCTGGCGTCACCACCTTGTTTTTCGGGATAAGTTGTAAATCGGCGAGGCGCTTGACAATAAAAAGAGAAATATAGCGCGATTTAAACAAATTTAAAAATCCCATCGTGAATTGAATGAAGGTTCGGATGTTATTCACCGAACGCATTCGATTGACGCGCCCGGCATCGCTAAAATTTCGACGCATTTCCGCTTTTCATCCTGCTGGATACAAATCGATACATTTACTTCGATATCCTAATTTTGCGATGGCGGATCTTTGTGCCTAAAGCCGCCGGCTTGAATATGAGGCGTATTTCAAGACACCTTTGCGGCGTTCGGGCGTTACTTCGCAAGACCAATTCAGAGCATTCCTATATACGAGAATAGCTCGGAAGACGAGACTCTGTCCCTCGGATATTAACTAACTACAAAACAATTCTGGGGAGGTATCCCGCGTGTGAAGCCGGCGAAGGTGTCGCCTTCGGCAGCTTGCGGATATCAAGTTGCTCTCGACGCGCGAGCACCCAGGGTTTTCTGAGAGCGATTCACGAAATGCAGGCTTTCCTTCAATCAGGCAGTTCTACGTTCTACGCGTGTTCGGGTGCGCTATGTGGCTGGAACCTTATCGAATGATCCGTCCGCTTGTGGCCGCCAATCGGCAGTACCCGGCCTCTCAAGCAGCCGCGCGGGCGCTATCGCGCGGGAACACGAACATCCGAAGGAAATGCGATGAACTTGCCTATTCAAACCGAGGCTGGAGCACCGTCCACCCACAGCAGTCTTTGGGCTCGCCTGCTCGACATGCTGGTTATCGCAGTGGGGGCGCAGATCACGATGTCCGGCGAAGGCATGCCAGGGCACGCCGGATATGACGCCGCTCTTGTTGCATTCACGCTGCTTGCCGCGTTGCTGGTGTTTCCCTTCTTCGGGCTGTACCGCACCGCGCGCGCGCACCTGTTCTGGCGCTGCGTTTGCGTGCCCGGCATCGTATGGCTCTTCACGCTCGCAGGCACCACGTTGATCGCCTCCGTGATGCACCGGCCGTATCATCCTTCGCTTGCGTGGTTCTCCGAATGGACGCTCGTCTCCGGTCTTGGGCTCATCGCGTGCCGGTTGCTGGATTCCGCGTTCAGCTTGCGCCGGGCGGATCAGGCGGCGAGCTATCGCAGTGTCGCGATCGTCGGCAGCGGCATGCACTGCCGCCAGTTGTTGCGCAAGGTCCATACGACGCCCGATTCGGTTTATCACATCGCCACCCTGTTCGACTCCGGCCCGGATCTCGGCGAGCCGCCTGGTAACGTGCCGGCGTTTCGCGACCAAGAAGGTTTCGCGTCTTATGTGCGCCGCTACGGCATCGACGAGCTTTGGCTTGCGCTGCCACTTTCCGAAGAAAAAACCATTCTTGAGTTCACCGAGCTCTTCCGCAACGATCTGGTCAACATCCGCTTTATTCCCGACGTCAGCGGCCTCGCGCTCTTCGAAGGCGAGATGGTGAATCTGGGCGGCACACCGGCGATCAATCTCGTTGGCTCGCCGATCTCGGAGGAGGCGCTCGCGCAAAAGGAAGTATTCGACCGCCTGTTCGCCTGCTTCGTGTTGCTTGCGATCTCGCCGCTCCTGCTCGCCATTGCAATTGCGGTGAAGCTGACTTCACGCGGCCCGGTGTTTTTCACGCAGCGGCGCAAGGGCGCCAACGGCAAGGTCTTCAACATCTATAAATTCCGCAGCATGCGTCTGCACGCCCAGACCCACGGCGTAGTCGAGCAGGCGAAGCGCGGCGACCCGCGCATCACGCGCGTGGGCGCATTCCTGCGTCGCACGAGCCTCGACGAACTGCCGCAGTTCCTCAACGTGCTGCGCGGCGAGATGTCCGTCGTCGGCCCGAGGCCCCACGCCATCGAGCACGACACGCTCTATCAGGACATCGTGGACAACTATATCCATCGCTATCGCATCAAGCCAGGCATCACGGGCTGGGCACAAGTGAACGGATTTCGCGGCGAAACCGATCGCATCGAAAAGATGCGGGGCCGCGTCGAGCACGATCTGTATTACCTCGGCAATTGGTCCTTCTCGCTCGACATGAAGATTGTTGTCGCGACGATTTTCAAGGGACTGGTTCATCGCAATGCTTATTGATTGGCTGGAACGCTGAAGTGTTGAAACGATTGAATAAACTCTCGGCTCCCGTGCACCGTGGCATATATCGCGCTGGAACCCTTCATATTTCCCGGAAGAGCATCGCGGTTGCGATGTGTTCCGTGCTGGCCGCGTGCGGAGTGGCGCCGGGCATGCGCATGGACACCACCTCCCGGCAAGCGGTGAATGCCGTGCCGACGGACGCTTCGTTCGCTGCCGCGGAGGGGGGGGCGAAGGCGACACAGGTTGCCAACGCAACCAGTGCGACTCCCGAGATCGCCATCACCGAAATGGACGTGGCGCTCGTGCGGCGCATTCAGGAAGAGCGCCGCGCAACGCAGCAGGCTCAGGTCAAGTTGCTTTCCTCCGTACCGCAGCCCTATAGCATTGGCCCGGGCGACGTGCTGCAGATCGTGGTATGGGATCACCCGGAGATCGCGGCTGCCACGGGTTCGGGCCAGATGCAGGCATCCACGCGGCCCGGCGATCCGTCTTCGGGCTTCGTGGTGGATCAGGCCGGCGAGCTGACGTTTCCCTATGCGGGAACGATGCGCGTTGCCGGGATGCGCACCGAGGAAGTGCAGCGCCGCTTGACCACCGTGCTCGCGCGCTACTTCGTCAAGCCGCAGGTGACCGTGCGCATGGCCTCGTATCGTGCCCATGAGGTGTACGTCGACGGCGAAGTGCGCAGCCCGGGCGTGGTGGCGGTGAACGACGTCCCGATGTCGTTGTACGAAGCCGTTTCGCGCGCCGGCGGCTTTGCCGATACGGCCGATCAGAGCGATCTCGTGCTCGTGCGCGGCGGCGCTTCGCATCGTATCAATCTGACGCAAATGCTGGCGGGCGGCGTGAGCCCGTCGAAGCTCTATCTCCAGCCCGGCGATCTGCTGCGCGTGATCGCGCGCGACGAAAACGACGTTTACGTCATGGGCGAAGTCAACAAGCCGATCTCGGCCATCCCGCGCCGCACAGGTCGCATCACGCTGGCGGATGCCATTGCGCAGGCCGGCAGCGTCAATTCGTCGACAGCCGATGCTGCACAAATGTTCGTGATTCGCGGGTCGCTCAGCGGCACGCCCGAGGTCTTCCATCTCGACGGCCGCTCGCCGGTGGCCATGCTGGTCGCCAAGGAATTCGACCTGCAGCCCAAGGATGTCGTGTATGTCGACGGCAACGGTCTTGTCCGCTTCAACCGCGTGCTGACGCTGTTGATTCCGGCCATTAACGCGGGCTTGACCGCAGGGTTGGTGGCGAAATGATCGATCGCGTTCTGGTGGTGTGCGAAGGCAATATCTGCCGTAGCCCATTGGCCTGCGCCATGCTCGCGCAGGCGCTGCCCGATATCGGCTTTAGTTCCGCAGGCACGCATGCGCTGGTTGGAGAGGGGGCGGACCCGCGTGTTCTCGAAATGGCGCGTGAGCGTGGCGTGCAGCTAGAAAAGCACGTCGCCACGGCGCTCACCGACGAACAGGTGCGCGCGGCCGACCTCATTCTGACGATGACAAAAGTGCAGCGCGAGCAGATCGAGCAAGCGTGGCCGTATGCGCGAGGCAAGGTCTATCGGCTCAACGAGAACGATGGCGTCGATGTCGTCGACCCGTATCAGCGCCATCGCGTCGCATTCGAACTGGCTTTCGCGCAGATCGAGCACGGCGTCGCGCACTGGAGTGATGTACTGGCAGGACTGGCTCACTGAATCATGACCCTTCTTAAGCAAAACCATCCGGCTGAACAGTCGGACGACGACGAGATCGACCTTTCCGAAATCTTCAATGTCCTTCGCGAAGGTTGGCAGCAGATCGTCATCGTGGCGGTATGCGTGCTGCTCCTAGGTACGACGTACGCCTTTCTCGGCGCACCGGTTTATCGCGCGGACGCCATTATTCAGGTCGATGACGATTCGGGTGCCGGGTCGATCAACGACAAGCTTGGCGATCTCGCGTCGCTGTTCCAGAACAAGGCGACCGCCGACGCGGAAATCGAATTGATCCGTTCGCGCATGGTCGTGGGCGAGACGGTGAACCGGCTGCATTTGGATGTGAGTGCGAAGCCGCACTATTTTCCGTTGATTGGCGGGGCGATTGCGCGGCGATCGCAGGGCGATGGCCGCCCCGAACTGGCGAAGCCGGCACTCGGCTTGGGTAGCTATGCATGGGGTGGAGAACGCATCAGTGTTTCGCAGTTCGAGGTACCTGCGGCGTTGTATGAAAAGACGTTCAGACTGCATTCAATCGATGCCGAGCGTTATGAACTAACGGACCCGGATGGCAGCGTTGTGCTGCGCGCACGCGTGGGCGAAGCGGCAAGCGGTACGGTCGCCGAGGGGCCTGTGCAGCTGACCGTGGCCTCGTTGGTGGCGAGGCCAGGCACGCGCTTCGATCTCAAGCGCTATTCGACCCAGCAGACAGTTGAGGAGCTGCAAAAGAAACTGGACCTTGCCGAGAAGACGAAGCAGTCGGGCATTATCGGCGTCAAGCTCGATGGCGAGGACGCGCAGCGCATCACCGCAACGATCAACATGATCGCGAGCCTGTACGTGCAGCGTAACGTCGACCGCAAATCGGCGCAGGCGGAGCAGATGCTCACCTTCCTTGGCGACCAGTTGCCAAAGTTGCGTGCCGATCTCGATCAGTCGGAGGCGCGCTACAACGCCTATCGCGCGAAGACGGGCGCCATCGATCTTGACGCCCAAGGCAAGCTTCTGTTGCAAGCTGTCGTGGACACGAAGTCCCGCTTGACAGAAATGCAGCAGCAACGTGCCGAACTGGTTCAGCGATATACACCCTCGCATCCTGCGGTAGCGGCTGTTGATGCGCGCATCGCCGAACTGGACCAACTGCAGGATCAATACGAGCACCAGGTGAGCGGTCTGCCGCAGACGCAGCAAGAGGCGCTGCGCCTCATGCGCGATGTGAAGGTGAACACCGATCTCTATATGAAGCTGCTCGACAGCACGCAGCAATTACGTGTATTGAAGGCGGGGCAACTGGGCAACGTGCGCACGGTGGACTTTGCTGTCGTGCCGGAAAAGCCCGTGCGTCCCAAGAAGCTCCTCGTAATTCCGCTCGCGGCGTTGCTGGGGCTGCTGCTTGGCTGCGCCGTGGCGCTGGGGCGTCGCATGTTCAATCGTGGTCTGGAAAGCCCCGCGGAAATCGAGCACGCTGTGGAGGTGCCTGTCTACGCGATCATCTCGCATAGCGACAAGCAACTTGCGCTCGAGCAGTCGGTGCGCCGCAATCCGTCGAAGCCAGGCGTGCTGGCGGTGGCGTTTCCGGACGATGTCGCGGTTGAAGGGCTTCGCAGCCTGCGCACGGCGTTGCAGTTTGGCGTGCTCAAACCCGAGAACAACATTGTCATGATCACGGGGCCGAGGCCCGGCGTGGGCAAGTCGTTCGTCTCGGTGAATCTGGCGACGGTGCTTGCTTCGACGGGCAAGCGCATCTTGCTGATCGACGCCGATATGCGGCGCGGTGACGTGCATTCCTACTTCTCAATCAACGGCAAGCCGGGTCTCTCTGAGGTGTTGACGGGGCGTGAGTCCGCCGAGGTCATCCATCGTCAGGTGCTGCCTAATCTCGACGTCATGATGGCGGGCGCCATACCGGAACGGCCCTCGGAACTTCTGTTGCGTGAGCGCTTTGCAACGGTACTCAAATCGCTCGCCGCAACCTACGACATGGTGATCGTGGATTCGCCACCTGTGCTTGCGGTGACCGATCCCGTGCTGATCGGCAAGGAGGCCGGCGCGACGCTCATGGTGGTGCGCCATGGCCGGCATTCCGCTGCTGAGCTGAGGGAGACGACACGTCACCTCGCCAGCGCTGGCGTTGCGGTGGATGGTGTGCTGTTGACCGACGTGCCGCAGCGTGGCGCGGCTTACGGCGCGTATTCGGATTATCGGAAGAAGGGCGACTAACGCAAGGAGTCCGGCCTCCCTAGAGGCCGGTTGTGCGAGATCACAACAATGAATAAAAAAGTACTGCTAACGTTTGGGACAAGGCCTGAAGCGATCAAAATGGCGCCGCTCGTGCAGCGTTTGCAGCGTGATCAGGACTTCGATTGCAAGGTTTGCGTGACCGGCCAGCATCGCGAAATGCTCGACCAGGTTCTTGCGCTTTTCAACATCGAACCGGATTTCGATCTGAATGTCATGAAGCCCGGTCAAGACCTCTATGGCGTGACAACGTCGATTCTATCCGGCATGAGCGGCGTGCTGGACGAGGCCAGGCCGGACGTGGTGCTCGTGCATGGCGATACGACCACGACGATGGCGGCTGCGCTTGCAGCGTTCTACAAGCGTATCCCGGTCGGTCACGTGGAGGCGGGACTGCGCACCGGCAATTTGCTTTCGCCTTGGCCGGAGGAGGCAAATCGCAAATTGACGGGGGCGCTGGCGACGCTCCATTTCGCACCCACGGCGCGGGCTCGGAAGAATCTTTTGGCAGAGGGTGTGAGTGACGCCTCAATCAACGTGACCGGGAACACAGTGATTGATGCACTTCTGCATGTGCGTGGTCGTCTCGCTGATGACGCAGATTTGCGGGCTAAAGCCCAAAGGGGCTTGCCTGCGCTGCTGGACGGGGACAGACGTCTGTTGCTGGTCACAGGGCACCGCCGCGAGAGCTTCGGCGACGGCTTCGAGCGCATCTGTACCGCGCTTTCGCAATTGGCTCACGCGTATCCCGATGTCGACATTGTTTATCCCGTGCATCTGAATCCGAGTGTGCGCGAGCCGGTGAATCGGCTGCTCACGGGCATTGCCAACGTCCATCTGATCGAACCGCTCGACTACTTGCCGTTCGTGAGCCTGATGGACCGCTCGTATCTGATCCTGACCGACTCGGGCGGCATTCAAGAGGAGGCGCCTTCGTTGCACAAGCCGGTGCTGGTGATGCGCGATACGACTGAGCGTCAGGAAGCGATCGACGCCGGTGTCGTTGAACTTGTCGGGACCGGAGTGCAGGCAATCGTCGAGGGCGTTTCGCGACTGCTCGACGACCACGCGGCGTATGCGGCGATGAGCCGGGGCAGCAACCCGTACGGAGATGGACAAGCCTGCGGCCGTATTGCCGAGGCATTGAAAACCAGTTGGAATCCCGCGCCTCGCGTGGCGTGAAGGCAACGACTAATCAAGGCATGAACATCATGAACTTCGAAACGATCTCGGTTGTAGGTCTAGGCTACATTGGTTTGCCGACGGCAGCGGCATTTGCCGCGCGGCGCAAGAAAGTGATTGGCGTCGATGTGAATCAACATGCCGTCGACACCATCAATCGGGGTGCCATTCATATCGTTGAGCCTGAACTCGACATGCTCGTGCATGCTGCGGTGACGCAGGGTTATTTGCGAGCGACCACGACTCCCGAGCCCGCCGACGCGTTCCTCATCGCAGTTCCCACGCCGTTTTCGGATGGCCACAAACCTGACCTTTCCTATATCGAGGCGGCGAGCCGTGCGGTAGCGCCTGTCCTGAAGAAGGGCGACCTGATCGTGCTCGAATCGACCTCGCCAGTTGGTGCAACGGCAAAGATTGCCGAGTGGATGGCGGAGATGCGGCCGGACCTGACGTTTCCGCAGCAGATGGGCGACGCCTCCGACGTGCGCGTGGCGCATTGCCCCGAGCGCGTGCTGCCGGGCCATGTGATTCGCGAACTGGTCGAGAACGACCGTGTGATTGGCGGCTTGACGAACCGTTGCAGTGAAGCAGCGCGCGAACTCTATCAGGTGTTCGTGCGAGGCGAATGCATCGTCACGGATGCGCGTACGGCAGAGATGTGCAAGCTTACGGAGAACTCGTTCCGCGATGTGAATATTGCCTTTGCGAACGAGCTTTCGCTGATCTGCGACCGGCTGGATATCAATGTGTGGGAACTCATCAAGCTGGCGAACCGCCATCCGCGCGTGAACATTCTTCAGCCGGGACCGGGCGTGGGCGGTCATTGCATCGCTGTGGATCCGTGGTTCATCGTGGATTCGGCGCCGGAGCAGGCTCGCTTGATTCGTGCAGCCCGTAATGTGAACGACGACAAGCCGCATTGGGTGATCGACCGGGTGGAGAATGCGGCCAAGCGTTTCCGTGAGCCGGTTATTGCGTGTCTTGGCCTCGCGTTCAAGGCGAATATCGATGATCTGCGCGAGAGTCCGGCGGTTGAGATTGCGAAGGCGCTCGGCCAACGCTTCCCGGGCCAGGTGATGGCCGTCGAGCCGAATATTCGTGAGTTGCCGGCGGGTTTGCAAGGCGCACTGCATCTTTGCGATTTGCGCACTGCGTTGGCCGAGGCCGACGTGATCGTGATTCTCGTTGACCACTCGCAGTTCAAACAGGTCGATCCGATTCGCTTGCAGGCGAAGGTTGTGATTGATACGCGTGGGGTGTTGGCGCGTGGCTAAGAAGGGTTTTGGGCTGACGATTGGCTATGGCATGTCTCTAATTGGAGGCGTGTTTTCGCTAACGATCTACGCACGGATGCTCGGCCCGCAAACCTACGGTCGCTTGGCAGTCTACCTGGCGCTTGTCGAGGCGTTTCAGGGCGTCCTCTTCCAGTGGCATAGGCTCGCTCTCGTTCGATACTGGAACACCATTGGCGACGGCGAGGCAGATTCATATCTCGTGACCAGTCACTTGGCATGGATCTGTGTCGCAATTTTAGGCGCTCTTATTTGGTTCGTTGCATTAATGTTAGCCGATGGCTCTCGTGTGGAATGGGTGATGGTCGCTATGGTGGCGATTGCCAAGAGCGCCGCACTATATACGCAGGAGATCGCGCGTGCGTCAGGTGCGGTATTGCGATATGCGCTGGCCTCGTTGCTGCTAACGGTCGGTGCGACCTCGGCTGGCATAGTCACATGGTTGGCCACCCATTCGATGCCTCTGATACTGTGCGCGACTGCGATGGTTTTCATCCTGCAGACCGTGTTGTGCGGATACGACCATGTCGCCGTATTTAGGCGGGCCCATTTCGAAAGGACCTGTCCGGCATTTTGTGGGTGAGGCATATCATGAGAGGTAAAAATCATGGATATGCCGATGAAGAAGAAACGTACGGTGGCGTCTCAGGCAGCGGCCCGAGGGCCGCTGCCTGAACTGCCCAAGGCGCTGCTGGACGAACTGGTCAAGGGACCGATGACGCCGGCCCAGGTGCAGGATCTGATGCTGGCGTTCAACAAGGCGGTCATCGAACGCGCGATGGGTGCCGAGATGAACCTGCATTTGGGCTACCCGCCGGGCCAGTCCAAACCAGCCGGGCAAGCCAACGAGCGCAACGGCGCCAGTGGCAAGACCGTTATCACGGATCGCGGCCCCGTGCGCGTGGAGGTGCCCCGCGACCGTGACGGCAGCTTCGAACCCATCCTGATCCCCAAACACGAACGCCGCTTCACCGGATTCGACGAGCGCATCATCGCGATGTACGCGCGCGGCATGAGTGTGCGCGAGATTCAGGCCTTTCTGGCCGAAAGCTACGGCACCGAGGTATCGCCCGATTTCATCAGCTCGGTCACCGATGAGGTGATGGCCGAAACGCTGCTCTGGCAGAGCCGTCCGCTCGATGCGATGTACCCGGTGGTGTTCTTCGACGCCCTGCGCGTCAAGATCCGCGACGACGGCGTGGTCAGCAACAAGGCCGTCTATCTGGCACTGGGCATTCAGGCGGATGGTCAGCGCGATGTATTGGGCCTGTGGATCGAGCAGACCGAGGGCGCGAAGTTCTGGCTCAAGGTGTTCAACGAACTGAAGGTCCGTGGCTGCCAGGACATCCTGATTGCGGTGGTCGACGGCCTGAAGGGACTGGCCGATGCAATCAGCACCGCTTACCCCCGCACGGCCGTGCAGACCTGCATCGTGCATCTGATCCGCAACAGTCTGGATTACGCCAGCTACAAGGACCGCAAGGCCCTTGCCGCGGCACTGCGGCCGGTCTACTCCGCCGCCAGCGAGCAGGCCGCGCAGCAGGCGCTGCAGGCGTTCGCGGACGGCCCATGGGGCCTAAGATACCCAATGATCGTGCAGTCATGGCAGCGCGCATGGGAGCACGTCACGCCATTCTTCGCGTTTCCACCGGAGATCCGGCGCGTTGTCTACACAACGAATGCCATTGAGAGTCTGAACATGCAGTTGCGCAAGATCATCAAGACCCGTGGCCACTTCCCGAATGACGAGGCAGCCATCAAGCTGCTCTGGCTGGCGCTACGCAATGTCCTGGCAAAGTCCGTTCGTGCCGCCTTCGACTGGAAGTCGGCGATGAACCAGTTTGCTATCCTGTTTGGCGACCGATTCACGCAGGCGCGCGGGTAACGATTCCTTTAACCGCCTCGCCCACAAAAATGCGGACAGGTTCTTTCGAAACGGCGCAACTACGCACAATGCTGCAGTATGGGCTTCCGCTCGTACCTGTATTTCTCGCGACGACTGCGCTTACACGGATCGACAGGCCAATCTTGGCCGTGTTCGAGGGTGCCGCGCTTGTCGGCGTTTACGCTGCTGCGAGCGGCCTGGTGACCAACGCAATCTCTGCGGCATGCCTGCTCGTCGTGACACCTTCATATCCGTGGCTGCTGAGGGAAAAGAAAAACCGCTCTGAAGCGGGACATCGGACGTTGCATACTCAAATAGGTTTGATGACGCTGGCCGGCATGTTTGCCATTTGTCTCACGTTCTTTCTTGCGCGGGATATTGCGCTCCCACTCCTTCTCGGTCGCACAATCGGCGTTGCGGCCGAACCTTTGGTTTTTCCTCTGCTGGTCATCGCTGTAGTCGGTGCATTTCGCACACATTTCTTTGATCAGGCTTATCACTTACACGCCCGGACCAAAATACTGATGGTAGTCAATATATCTACGCTCGTTGTGGCAGGGTGTTCCGTCTACATTGGGACTCATTTTGCCGGTCTGCATGGTCTGCTAGCGGGGCTATTGGTTGCCAATCTATTTTCACTCGGCGCAAGTGCCACGTTTGCTCGTGCGTTGGTAGATATGAGGCGGGTAATGATGAGTGGCATGTTTCTCGTGGGAATCACGGGCGTTGCAGCATGGTGCGGTAGTCTGTCGCGGTTAGCGCTGACGCATTTTCTTTATTCGAACGTGTGGATTACGTGCGTTTCAACGATGATTGGCATCGTACTATTTGCTGGATTGTATTTTGGAGGAAACGTCGGATCGATTCGTTCAGCATTGGTGGGACGGTTATGATTCAGAATAGCAAAGTCATTTTTCACATTCCTCACCTGGCGGGTGGCGGAGCAGAGCGTGTTGCAGTAGAGGTTGCCCGATATTTCTTGTCGAAAGGCGTTTTGGTAGTTTTCTTTATTCACAGTGAAAAGCAAGCGTATGTCCTGCCCGAGGGAATCAGGGTCGTTGCAGCACGTAGTACCAGCCATTTCGGCCGACTATTAGAACTCCGGGCGTTGATAAGGAGCATGAAGCCCGCCGCTGTATTGTCCTTTATGCCTTATGCGAACTTGATCTCCCTGTTTGCGAATATTGGGCTTCGGAACGAAATGCGGCTGGTAATCAGCGAACACCTGACCGTTGTTGGCGACCACAGCACGGGCCCGATGGACCTGTTGAAGCGGGTATTAAGACGTTATCTGTATCAAACAGGTGACGCAATCGTGGCGGTATCCGGTGGTGTCGCCGACGATCTCCGGCGTACCCTTGCCGGTCGCGTGGATGAGAAAATCACTGTCATTTACAACCCATGCTTTATTCCCGACGAAACAAGGAGTGTGGGGGCGCCATCTCGAGCCGGCAAGACGATTCTGGCTGTCGGTCGACTGTGTGATGACAAAGGATTCGATGTCCTGCTGCGAGCATTTGCTCAGGTACGGTTGAGGGCTGGCGGCGTAAGGCTGGTCATTGCGGGGGAAGGACCGAGCCGCCGCGAGTTGGAGAGCCTGGTTGGAGAACTGGGATTGTACGATTGCGTCAGCTTGCCCGGTTTTACGAATGATATTCGTAGCCTCTATCGCGACGCGGATCTGTTTGTCTGTTCATCGAGGCGAGAGGGATTTGGAAATGTCATCGTCGAGGCAATGTCTTTTGGATTACCTGTTGTTGCCACTCGATGCCCTCACGGTCCAAATGAGATTCTCGAAGACGGCCGGTATGGTCATCTTGTGGACGTCGATGACGTGCGGGGTCTCGCGGACGCATTAGTTGAATCCTTGGCCTCTGCTGGCGATCCACTAATGCAGATTTCTCGGGCAAGAGAGTTTTCTCTCGATGTGATCGGAAGCCGATATCTCGAACAGGTCGGCCTGTCAAGATTCGCCAAGGAAGAGTTGCACACCAGAACCGGTTACCCGACATGAGACTCTCTAAGTCGCGGTGTGTCGCTGGGTTGTTCAGCATGGCGGTGGTATTTGCACTTTTTGTCAGTGGGGCAGCCCTTAACTATCTGGGCCTGAATTACTCTGGTGACGAAAGCGTGTCGGGTTTGAAGGTTCACCCGTATGTTGTGTTTACCTTAATCGGCGTGCTTGTTTTTGGTGTCTCCTTCGGAACGCGTCAGTCAAAAATGTCAGACAGACGGTTTGTTACTCCGGTCTTCTGTTCCGCCCTCGTTATCGGTGTCCTCATTTTCAAGTCGATGGGAAGTGGGCGCCAATCATTGGGATTTGCAGTCGATACGTTGGTGTCAGCCCTTTGGGCGGCTTCGATTGTTCCGTTCCTGAATGAGAGGATGGCAAGGCGTGTCTGGAAGATGGGATTCGTCTTCGTCATCGTGGAATGTACGATGGCCATCATCGAAGTTTTTACCAAAATCGAATTTATCCCCATCGACACATGGTATGGGAGTTACTTTCGGGCGACGGCGCTCCATGGCCATCCATTGAATAATGCGCTGGTTCTTGTGACGGTGGCAGTTTCGCTCCAATTGAGTGCGACGAAGAAGGCATCGGTCGTTATTTTTCTTCTTACGATTGGTGCATTGTCAGCGTTTGGCGCGAGAGGTGCACTAGCAGTCTATTTGATAACGAACGCGGTCTGGTTCGTCCGATATGGGTTGCAGTCTGTCAGACGTCTGCCATTTGTCATGACAGGTGTTCCGGTTGGAGTGGCAATACTGAGTTGGGTATTACTTTCCGGAGCGTTTGGCGATCGCATCGCGAATGTGGGAGCCTATGACGACAGTTCCGGTGTTCGTCTCCAGTCCATTCAAATGCTTCAAAGCATAAGTTGGGGAAATCTGATTGTCGGTACAGATCCGGATCAGATTCTGAGGATTATGGAAAATGCCAATGTCAGTGTCATTGAGAATTTTCTTGTTGCATATATTTTCATGTTTGGTCTGGCGTGCACGCTTTTGCTGTTCCTGTGCTTCTGGACCAGTGCCAAGGTTTTGGCTCGTCGTTGGAGCAGTGGGTCTGGTGGCTCAATTTACTTAATTTTCATGGTGTTCTTTGCGACGGCCATGACTAATAACTCATTGGTGACCAAGACGCCAGCACTCTACCTGTGTGTCGTATTTTCATGGGCAAGCGCATATATCCGAAATGAGCATAAAAGAACGGGCTGGCATGCGATGTTAGCGGAGGATAGGCTGCATATTGTCAGTTCGGCAAACACATGAGCATATCTCCACAGACGAGCCTAAGAGTGCTCCATATCGGTCCTGACAGGGAGGCGCGTGGTGGAATCGCATCCGTGCTTCGCGTAATGGGCGAGAGCTCAGCGTTATTCGAGAATGTTGGCGTCGAGCTCCGGTTCGTGGGTACGACGCTATCTGGAGGTCGCAGCCTGCTTCCTAAGGCGATGGTATTCCTGCGGGCGATCTGGTGTTTAGTAATAGCGCTGGCCAGATCGGAAATCGATATCGTTCATATTCATAGTGCCCTCAAGGGATCACTGGTTAGAAAGACATTGTTCGCGGGGATCTGTTGCCTGTTTAGAAAGAGATATGTCTTTCAAATTCACAATGGAGGATTCTTCGAACGCTATTCGAAGATGGCAGGTACCAGTCGCCTCATCGTGCGGTTAGCCTTACGACGCGCTGAACGCGTGATCGTACTCTCGGACCATATGCGGGAACGTGCGGTAGAGGGGGGGATTTTGTCGGCGGATCGATGTGCAATTGTTTACAACGGAATCGCAGATCCACTTCACGGACATGTACCGTTAATGAGAAGAGATCACGGCGCCGTACGAATTGTATTTCTTGGGCTGATATCCGAGGCAAAGGGAATTGGGTCGCTTTTGAGCGCAGTTGAGAATCTTGCGGACATGACTGGGGAATTCTTCGTTACCGTCTACGGTACTGGTGAGATCGCATCTTTCGAAAAGGAGTTGATGTCGCGCCGACTAAATGAGGTCATCTCATATGGAGGTTGGATTGATGGGGAAGAGAAGCAAGCGGTGCTGGCGAGTGCCGACATTTTCGTACTTCCATCAAGGAGTGAAGGATTTTCTGTTGCTGTGCTGGAGGCCATGGCACACGGTCTGGCGATAGTGTCGACTGCGATCCCCGGCATTGTCGACGCTGTGCGAAATGATATTGAAGCCATGCTTGTCGCGCCCGATGACGCAGCAGCACTGGCGACGGCAATCAGAGATCTGCTCGGAAATTCAGAACTTCGGGTGAAGCTAGGTGCTGCCGCGCGTCGTCGTTACCTCGAGTGTTTCACCGTGGAAAAGATGGCGTGCGATTTGAGCGAAATTTATACGTCGTGTGTATAGCGGAATTCAGCAAACTCTTACGGATTGTTGTTCGTCGGCATTGGTAATCTAATTTCTGTGGATGAGGGAGTGATGAAGAGAATCAATATATTTTCGTGTCCAATGGATATTGCATCGATAGATGAAACAGTAGATTGGATTGCGGATAGAGCAAGCCGCAGGCAGTTCACTCAGCACGTTGTAGTAAACGTTGCAAAACTGGTGAATATGAGCAGCGATTCAAGCCTTGCGGCGTCCGTGCGAAATTGCGATTTGATAAATATCGACGGTATGGGGGTGGTCTGGGCCGCACGTCTGCTGGGGCACGCGGTTCCAGAGCGTGTGGCTGGCATTGATCTTTTCGAGCGGTTGGTCAAGATGTCTGCTGTGAGAGGCTTTCCGGTGTTCTTTCTTGGGGGGACAGAGGAAGTGGTCGAGCAGACATGCGCAAAATTGAAAGCTCAATTCCCGACACTAAAGGTAGCGGGATTTCATCACGGCTATTTCTGGGATGATGAGCAGGAAGTCGTAGAAAAGATCCGCTCGTCGGGTGCGATGTTGCTCTTTGTGGCGATAACGTCGCCAAAGAAAGAGATATTTATTGAGCGCTGGAAGGAACGACTCGGCGTCGATTTTGTAATGGGTGTCGGGGGAACCTTTGATGTTATTGCTGGAAAAGTTCGCCGAGCGCCGAAATGGATGCAGATGGCTGGTATGGAATGGCTGTTTAGGGTAATTCAGGAGCCGCGCAGGATGTGGAGACGGTATCTGATTACGAACAGTAAATTCGCACTAATGCTAATTAAGGCGCGAATTGTCGCTAGAGTCGGATCAACCATCTAATACTGCCATGAAAAAAATACTGTTACGCGCGGGGATGGTTGTCATTGTCCTGGCGAGTACGGGCTGCACGTCGCAGGTTACGACGGGTGCCAAGAGTCACGAGCAATCTTACAGCAGTACATGGACACAAGGAATTGACCCACGCTTGGTTGTGCAAGCTCCGCGTAATGCAATATCAATCGTTGATAATCCGGTATCTCAAGCGCCGATGATGCGGATCTCCATCCATCAATCCGACGATTTTCGTAGCGTCGCGAACGGTACGCCACGCGGAGAAATCGCGTTCAATCGAATTTTTCATTTCGAACCCAATCGGCTGTACCAGATTACTTGGTCAACAGTGATCCCACAGGACTATCAATTCGATTCCATGCAGCCTGAATTATTTACTCAGATACTGCAAGGACCAGAAGGCGGCCTTGGCCCGCCGCCATTTTCTATTCGATTTGTAGATAAGCGCTATCAGGTTGAAATTCGAAGTGCCGCCAAAGCCGTGCCACGCGTGTTTGTGTTCGGTGACCCGTCGGTAGATCGGGGCAAGGTCGTACACTGGGTTTTGCGCTATCGGCCGGATCATACTGGCGCAAATGCTGTAATGGATTTGTCGATGAATGGCGTCAATGTCGTCAACTGCCAAGGTTGTGGGAATGCTTATGCCAACGATCGGGAAGCCTATCTTAAGATGGGAATCTATAAATGGTGGTGGCAATCGAGACCGTCAGATGTCAAGGACCGGACGCTCTTTTTTGGAAACGTGGAAGTCAAATGGTTTCAGGTGAAATAGCCCAAAGTCACGGAGTAAAGACTAATCAGAGAGACGAAACACTCTCGACTTTTTGTGTGACCGACCGCGCTGGTATGCCGACAACCGTTGCTTGTGGTTCTATGTCTGTAAGCACAACAGAGTTTGCACCGATAACCGCACCACGTCCAATGCGGACATTGCCAAGGATGCAGGCACCAGCGCCGATTACGACATCGTCCTCGATGACGGGCGCCCCCGGTTTGCCTCTGCCCTTACCGCCAATAACGACATTGGGCGAGATGATGACGTTGGAGCCGATACGCGCATTCTTATGAACCACAATGCCAAGACCTTGATAACCGAATGTCACGTTCTTTCCGACCTCCACCGACGGCGGTAGCGATACTGAGAAGAGGATGCGGTTCGTGATCTTAAGGATCCACGGCAAAACGGGAATTCGTAGCCGAAACAGGAGGTGCGCCAACCGATAGATATAAATCATTGCAGGACCAGCTAACAATCAGGACATTTGTTAGCATGTCACGAGACAACGGCGCAATTCAATAATACTGTTCCTAATCTTCCAATTGATCCGGGCATTGACCGATGGAGTGCCCCCCTCACATCCCCGGCACCATCTCCGGCGGATGCTGCTTGAGCTGCTTCCTGGCCTCCCTGAACTCAGGAAAGATCGACTCCACAGTCTGCCAGAATCGCGGACTGTGATTCATCTCGCGCAAATGCGCGAGCTCATGCGCCACGACGTAATCCACAACCGAAAGCGGAAAATGAATCAGCCGCCAGTTGAGCCGAATTCTTCCTTCGCTCGAGCAGCTTCCCCAGCGCGTCATCGCTGCGGAAAGCGCATAGGACCGAAACGTCACCCCAAGCCTGGCCGCATAAACCCCAAGCCGCTCGCCAAAAATACGCATCGCCTCGCCCTGTAGCCACCCGGTCACGCGATCCTTGATCTGCTGCGCATCCGCATGCAGCGGCAGCGGCAACGCCAGCACGCGCGTCACCTCGTCAAAAGCCAGTACAGAAGCCCCAAGCCTCACGCGCATCGGCTTCCCGAGATAAGGCAACTCGGCCCCATCGCCCCATTCCACGCGCGGCAGCGCTCGCTGCTCCACGCGCGTTTGCCACTCGATCAGCTTCGCAAAGATCCAGCGCTGTTTTTCGGCAATGGCCGTTTCGATATCGGCAATCGTCACCCATCGGGGCGCGGTGATCGTGAGCCCAGTCCCGTCGATGGCAAATCCAATCGATTTGCGCGACGACCGCTTGAGCCGATAGTGCAACGTGCGCGCGCCCATCTCGAGCGTGCGCACGCGCGTGCCATCCGGCGCAAGCGGCCCCTTGGGCGATTTGAACGGCGATGGTGGGGAAGGGGGTGCGAGGAAGGGCGATGCCGGGGAGGGAGCGACAACGGGCGCCGGCTCGGCAAAGAGCGGCAAATCGAGTTGCCCGTTATCGAGCGCCGCTGAAGGGCGCGGCGTGGGTGACTTCTGCATCGTCAGGCTGGGTGCGGATTTGCGTGCGTGGCGTATGACGAGTGTGGATAACGCAGCGGGCGGTGAGGTGGGCAACAGCCTTGCCGCCGGAGCATCAAGTCCGCGCGGCGTCCACCGATGCGCTATCCGATTCGCGATACGCGCCAGGATCGATGCGCCGCATTTCGGTTTCGATCCATTGCTCCACGCGGGTGTTCAACTGGTCGGGCGTGAGCCCGGTTGTGTCGATCGGCTTGCCGATCGACACCGTGACTATACCCGCATATTTGAGGAACGAGTTGCGGGGCCAGACATGTCCCGCGTTGTGCGCGATCGGCACGACGGGCGCGCCCGTGGAGATGGCGAAGCGCGCGCCGCCGGTCTTGTACTTGCCTTGCTTGCCTACCGGCGTGCGCGTGCCTTCCGGGAACATGATGACCCACGCGCCTTCGGCCATACGCGCCTTGCCCTGGCGCGTCACGGACGCGAACGCGTATTTGCCTTCTTTGCGGTCGATATGAACCATCTTCAGCATGCCCAGCGCCCAGCCGAAGAACGGCACATACAGCAGTTCGCGCTTGAATACGTAGCACATCGGGCGTGGCATCAGCGCCGGAAAGGCGAGCGTTTCCCAAGCCGACTGGTGCTTCGAGAGCAGTACGGCGGGCCCGTCGGGCAGGTTCTCCATGCCCTCGATGCGGTACTGGATACCGTTGAGCCAGCGCGCGACGAACAGTGTCGAACGGCACCAGCCGGCGGCCATCCAGTAGCGCCGCTCGGCGTTCAGGAACGGGAACGCAATGAAGCACGCAATCGCGTACGGGATCGTGTAGACGACCAAATAGATCGACAGCAGCAGGGAGCGGATGAAGCGCATCGGTATCGGTTGGACCGTTTGGGAGGCAGGGCTACAGGGCCAGGCTAAGCAGGCTCGTTCGCGAGGAAGTCGAGGACGAACGCGCGCAAGTCGTCGTGCACTTTCGTGCCGTCGGGCAGGCCGCCTGCCGCGAGTGTTTTCTTGCCCTTGCCGGTGAGCACGAGGTGCGTGGGAAAGCCGAGCACCGCGCCGGCCTGGAGGTCGCGCAGCGAATCGCCCACCACGGGCGTATCCGCAGGATCGATCTCGAAGCGCTCGGCGATCATCTTGAGCATGCCGGGCTTGGGTTTGCGGCAGTCGCAATGGTCCTGCGCGGTGTGCGGGCAGAAGAACACGGCGTCGACGCGTCCGCCCACCGCAGCGGCCTGGCGTTGCATCTTCGCGTGCATCTCGTTGAGCGCCGTTGTGTCGAACAAGCCCCGGCCGATGCCGGACTGGTTCGTCGCGACGGCGACACGGTAGCCCGCCTGGTTCAGGCGGGCGATCGCTTCAAGGCTGCCCGGCAGCGCGATCCATTCGTCCACGGACTTGATGAACGCGTCGGAGTCGACGTTGATCACGCCGTCGCGGTCGAGGATCACGAGTTTGCGGCTGTTGCTGGTCGGCATGGCGTCGCTCAGTGAAGTGTCACGACGCCATCACGCCGCAAGGCGCGAGATGTCGGCAACGCTGTTCATCTGGCGATGCAATGCCTTGAGCAGCGCGAGGCGGTTCGCACGCAGCGCGGGGTCTTCGGCATTCACCATCACGTCGTTAAAGAACGTGTCGACGGTTTCGCGCAGTGCCGCAAGCGCCGTGAGCGCGCCCGTGTACTCGCGCGCGGCCAGTTGCGTCTGCACGCGCGGCGTGACCTGTTCTAGCTGCGTGAAGAGCGCCTTTTCCGCGCTTTCCACGAAGAGCGCGCTTTGCACGTCAGCGTCCACGGCGCCATCGGACTTCTTGAGGATGTTCGAGATGCGCTTGTTGGCCGCCGCGAGCGAGGCCGCTTCCTCGAGCGCCGCGAATTCGCGCACGGCGTCGAGGCGCGCGAGGATGTCGTCGAGGCGCGTGGGGTTCATCGCGAGCACTGCGTCGATTTCCTGCGCCGCGTAGCCGCGTTCGCGCAGCATGCCGCGCAGGCGGTCCATGCTGAAGTCGTAGATCGCTTGCGTCGATTCCGTTACTGCGTCGATGCCTCCAAATTGCGCGTAAGTCGTGCGCAGCAGTTCGACGAGATCCAGCGGCAGTTGCTTCTCGACGAGAATGCGCAGCACGCCCAGCGCGTGGCGGCGCAGCGCGAACGGATCTTTTTCGCCGGTCGGCGCGAGGCCGATGCCCCAGATGCCCACGAGCGTTTCGAGCTTGTCCGCGAGCGCGACGAAGGTGCCCGTGGCCGTGCCCGGCAGCGCGTCGCCGGAGAAGCGCGGCTGGTAGTGCTCGGAGCACGCGAGCGCCACTTCTTCGGGCTCGCCGTCGTGGCGCGCGTAGTAGGTGCCCATCGTGCCTTGCAGCTCGGGGAACTCGCCCACCATGTCGGTCAGCAGGTCGGCCTTGGCGAGGCGTGCGCCGCGCTTCGCGAGCGCGACATCGGCGTCGCACATGTCGGCGATAGCGCCCGCGAGCGCTTCGAGGCGCTCCACGCGCTGCAGCGTCGAGCCGAGCTTGTTGTGATAGACCACGTTCGCGAGCAGCGGCACGCGATCGGCCAGCGGCTTCTTCTTGTCCTGCTCGAAGAAGAATTTGGCGTCGGCGAGGCGCGGGCGCACGACGCGCTCGTTGCCTTCGATGATTTCGCCAGGCGTTTCGGTTTCGATGTTCGAGACGATCAGGAAGCGCGAGCGCAGGCGGCCTGCGGCGTCGGTGAGCGCGAAGTACTTCTGGTTCGTCTGCATCGTGAGGATCAGGCATTCCTGCGGCACTTGCAGGAATTCGTCCTCGAACTTGCACGCATACACGACGGGCCATTCGACGAGCGAATTCACTTCGTCGAGCAGCGCTTCAGGCATGACGGCCTTGTCGTCGCCGGCTTGCTCGATGAGCTGTTCGCGGATGGCTTCGCGGCGGTCCGCGTAGCTCGCGATCACGCGGCCCTTGTGCTGCAGCGTGTGTGCGTAGTCGTCGGCGCGCGTGATGGCGACGTTGCCGTGCGAAAGAAAGCGGTGGCCGCGCGTGGTGTCGCCCGAGTCGATGCCGAACGCGGTGACCGGCACGATCTGCTCGCCGTGCAGTACCGTGAGACGGTGCACCGGACGCACGAACTGCACGTTGCTGCCGTCGGGGCGCTGGTACGTCATGACCTTCGGAATCGGCAGCTTGCCGAGCGTTTCGTCGAGCACGGCCTGCAGGCCGTCGGCGAGCGTGGCGCCCGGCGCCGAGTAGCGCAGGAAAAACGCTTCGTTCTTGCCGTCGCTCGCGCGTTCGAGGTCGCTAACCGGGAAGTCGGGAAAGCCGAGTGCGGCGAGCTTCTTCGCGAGCGGCGCGGTGGGCTGGCCGTTGGCGTCGAGCGCGACCGAAACCGGCAGCACTTTTTCGCGCACCTGTTTTTCGGGCGCGACGTTGCGCACGTTCTTGATCGTCACGGCGAGACGGCGCGGCGTGGCGTAGCGTTCGAACGAGAGATCGCCTTCGATCAGGTCGCGCGCGGCGAGGCGCTGCGCGATGCCTTCGGCGAATGCGTCGCCGAGGCGTGCGAGGGCCTTCGGCGGCAGTTCCTCGGTCAGCAGTTCGACGAGGAGGGTGGCGTGATGAGCTTGCGTCATTGTTCTTGAGATCCGGTCATGCCTCGTCGAACTTGCGTTCGACCTTCAGCGGCGGCGCCCAGGCGGGCATCGCGGCGTCCTGTTCGTCGGTGGTCAGGCCCGGCACGCCGTGCACCGGATTGCCGAGCATCGGGAAGCCGAGCTTCTCGCGCGATTCGTAGTACGACTGCGCGACGCTGCGCGAAAGCGCGCGAATGCGGCCGATATAGGCCGCGCGCTCTGTCACGGAGATCGCGCCGCGCGCGTCGAGCAGGTTGAACGTGTGGCCGGCCTTGAGCACGAGTTCGTAGGCGGGCAGCGCGAGCTGGAGCTCGATCATGCGCTTCGCTTCGCTTTCGTACGCGTTGAAGAACGTGAACAGCAGATCGACGTTCGCGTGCTCGAAGTTGTAGGTCGATTGCTCGACTTCGTTCTGGTGGTAGACGTCGCCGTAGGTGAGGCGGCGCAACTCGGGGCCATTCGGGCCTTCTTCTTCCCACTCGGTCCAGATCAGGTCGTAGACGTTCTCGACCTTTTGCAGGTACATCGCGAGACGTTCGAGACCGTAGGTGATTTCGCCGAGCACCGGCTTGCAGTCGATGCCGCCCACTTGCTGGAAGTACGTGAACTGCGTGACTTCCATGCCGTTGAGCCAGACTTCCCAGCCGAGGCCCCAGGCGCCGAGCGTGGGGTTTTCCCAATCGTCTTCGACGAAGCGCACGTCGTTTTGCTTCAGGTCGAAGCCGAGCGCTTCGAGCGAGCCGAGGTACAGGTCGAGGATGTTTTCCGGCGCGGGCTTGAGCACCACCTGGTACTGGTAGTAGTGCTGCAGGCGGTTCGGGTTCTCGCCGTAGCGGCCGTCCTTCGGGCGGCGCGACGGCTGCACGTAGGCCGCGCGCCACGGCTCGGGGCCGATTGCGCGCAAGAAGGTGTGGACGTGCGAGGTGCCGGCGCCGACTTCCATGTCGATCGGCTGGAGCAGCGCGCAGCCCTGCTTGTCCCAGTAAGACTGGAGCGTCAGGATGATTTGCTGAAACGTGAGCATGTGTGCCTGCAGTGTCTTTTAGGGCGAACGGCGTGGGCTGCGGCGGCAAGGACGGCCACGCGCGGCCGGGTTGGCCTGGTGTGGCCGGTGTTTCGCGCGTGACGGGCGTTCCTTGCGTGCTGCGGTCCCGGCCCCGGTCAGGAGGGGCGGCCCGGTGCTAAAACCTTGAATTTTACCGGATTGGCGCAGCGTTGAGACCGGCGCGGGGTTCGGGGCGCATTTTGGCGCATCAAGCCTTCTTCCGACCGGGCCGGGCGGGCCCGAATGCGAAGCCGAGCGCGAGCAGCACGAGCGACACGGCGATCACCGTGTTGTTGCCGCTCGTCACGTAGGGCGTGAAGCCCTGGGTGCCTTCCACGCGCACGTCGAGCGAGCCCTCGGTGAAGGCGGGCAGGCGCGCGATCACGTTGCCGTGCGCATCGATGGCGGCGGTCGCGCCCGTGTTGGTTGCGCGCAGCATTGGCCGGCCGGTTTCGAGCGAGCGCATGCGCGCGATTTGCAGATGCTGGTCGAGCGCGATGGTGTCGCCGAACCACGCGAGGTTCGTCGAGTTGATGAGGATGCCCGGCGAGGTCGGATTCTCGCGCACGGTGCGCGCGATTTCCTCGCCGAAGATGTCCTCGTAGCAGATGTCGACGGCGACGGGCTGGTTGTGCACGAGGAACGGCGGCTGCACGGGGGCGCCGCGCGCGAAGTCGCCGAGCGGAATGTTCATGAGGTTCACGAACCAGCGGAAGCCCCATGGCACGAATTCGCCGAAGGGCACGAGGTGATGCTTGTCGTAGCGGTACAGGCCGTTCTGGCCGGGCGTGATGCCAAAGAGGCTGTTGGTGTAGTCGACCACGCGCCGCTCCGGCGTGATCGTGCCGCCCACGGCGCCGAACAGGATCGCGGTGTGGGTGCCGTCGGCGAACGCGCGGATATCGCGGCCGAATTTTTCGGGCATCTCCTGCAGCAGCACCGGAATAGCGGTCTCGGGCGTGATGACGAGGTCGGCGGGCTTTTCGGTGATGAGCCGCTGGAATTCGGCGAGCGATTCCTCGAAGCCGGATTCGGTGAACTTCATCTCCTGCTTCACGTTGCCTTGCAGCAGGCGCACGTTCAGCGGGGTGTTTTCAGGGTGCGTCCAGCTGACGAGCGGCAACAACAGACCAACGACGATCACGGCCACGGCAATCCCGGCCGGCGTGGCCACTGATCCGATCGTGCCGATGGAACCGGTGGTGGCGCCGGCAGGCCCTCCGATTGCATCGGACCCTGCCTTGCGCACGTGGACGAGCGCCTGCACGACGAACGCCGCGACGAGCGCGAGCACCCAGCCGACGCCATAGACACCGACGATCGGCGCGAATCCGGCCAACGGCCCGTCCACCTGCGCGTAGCCGCTAGAAAGCCACGGAAAGCCGGTGAAGACATAGCCGCGAGCCCATTCACCCAGCGCCCACGCGCTCGCGAAGGCAAACGCGCCATGCCATGTCGGCGAAAACGGCAGGGTGCGCCCGTTCTTTGCGTGTCCCGCGCAAAACGACCAGACCAGCGCGGCCAGCGCCGGATAGAGCCCGAGGTAGAGCGAGAAGAGCACGAGCGCCGTGCCTGCAAGCACGGCGGGCATGCCGCCGTAGAAGTGCATGCTCACATAGAGCCACCAGACGCCGGTCACGAAGTTGCCGAAGCCGAACGCCCAGCCGGTGAAGAGCGCGCTTTTCCACCCCGTGGTGCGCGTGAGCCAGAAATAAAAGCCCGCGAAGATCGCGATTTCGAGCCAGCCGCCGTGCGGCGTGGGCGCGAACGAAAGCGTGTTGAGCGCGCCCAGGACGGCGGCGGCCGCGTAGTGCCATACGGGCAGCGCGCGGCGCGCGGCGATGGGGGTGTCTGCGGCGCGCGCGCCGTCGCGCGCGCGGGAATCGATTGGTTCAGCCATGGGTATGCTTGGGCGCTGCAGTCCGACTGCAGGGGCGCGCGGGGCGCGGGTTGCAAAACGTTCGCTGCACGCGCCATGCGCGCAGCGAGCGCAACGATAGCATTTTCACGCGTCGGCATTGTGTGACGCCGGGGGCGTTTCTGGGGCGGCGTTTGGGGCTCGATCGCGCTTCGGCGGCTTGAAAAGCGCAACGCCGGCCCGCAGGCCGGCGTCGTCCAAAGCACGCGCAGCAGGGTGTCAGGTGCCCTGCGGCTGCAACTCGGCTTCACGCTGGCCCGCGAGCGGATCGCGGCGCACCAGCAGCATATGTACCTGGCGCGCGTCGGCGCGCAGCACCTCGAAGATCAGGTCGTCGATGCGGACCTTTTCGCCGCGATGCGGCACGTGCCCGAAGTGATTCGTGACAAACCCGCCGATGGTGTCGACTTCCTCGTCCGAGAAATGGGTGCCGAACGTTTCGTTGAACTGCTCGATTTCGGTGAGCGCGCGCACGCGGAAGCGCCCATCGGGCGAGGCGATGATGTTGCCGCTTTCCTCGTCGAAGTCGTATTCGTCCTCGATGTCACCAACGATCTGCTCGAGCACGTCCTCGATTGTGATGAGGCCGGCCACGCCGCCGTATTCGTCGACGACGATGGCGATGTGGTTGCGGTTCTGGCGAAAGTCGTGCAGCAGCACGTTCAGGCGCTTGGACTCGGGAATGAACACGGCCGGGCGCAGCATGCCGCGCACGTCGAATTCTTCCTCGGCGTAGTAGCGCAGCAGGTCTTTCGCGAGCAAAACGCCGATGACGTTGTCGCGATTGCCTTCGTAGACCGGATAGCGCGAGTGCGCCTTGTCCAGCACGAAGGGGATGAATTCGTCGGGGCTATCGGCGATGTTGATCGCATCCATCTGGGCACGGGGCACCATGATGTCGCGCGCGCAGAGCTCGGACACCTGGAACACGCCTTCGATCATCGAAAGCGAATCGGCGTCGATCAGATTGCGCTCGTGCGCGTCCTGGAGGATTTCGAGAAGCTCGCTGCGCGAGTCGGGCTCGGGCGAGATGAGGTCGGTCAGCCGCTCGAGCAGCGAGCGCTTTTCCTGGGGTTTGCCGGTTTGTCGTCGACTGGGATAAGAGTCGTTCATGGTGGTGCGCCCTGAACCTCTTGATGGCTGGGCGCGCTGTTGCGGATAGGAAAGGATACAGCATGCGTGTGGCGCGCCTGTGTAGGGCATGCCCGTGGTTCATCGTAACGCAGATGCGGGGTGCCCGGGGACGCTCGGCATGCGGCAACGGTTGTCGATGTGCCTGCCCGGCCCCCCTTGCCATATCTCACGAATCTTCGGGCCTCGGATTTAGATGATTTTGGACATGGGTTTGATGGGTGTCACCTGTACCAGAATGTTTGACATTTGCCTTTCAGTGACGTTGCTCTAATTCGGACCTTCACGCGGAACCCCCAATCGTTCCGCGCGTCGTTGACCGGGCACGAGGTCCGGTCCAGGTGCGTAAGGAGAACCATCTTGCAGGTGTTATCGAAGCAGCGCGCAACGCGGTGTGCGGCATGGCTCGTGCCGTCTTTGTTCATTGTCCTGGCAGGTTGCGCGACCGAAGCGTCGCGCACGCTGCCGGTCCCGGAAGTGGCAGTGGCGCGCACGCCATACGCCGGCAAGCCGGTGGCGGTCGCCGTCGGCAAGTTCGACAACCGTTCGAGCTATATGCGCGGCATTTTCACGGACGGAATCGACCGTCTGGGCGGCCAGGCCAAAACCATTCTGATCACGGCGCTCCAACAGAGCGGGCGCTTCAACGTGCTCGACCGCGACAACCTCGACGAGATCCGCCAGGAGGCTAGCTTCGCGAAGCAGGCGCAGGCGCTCAGGGGCGCGCGCTACATCCTCACCGGCGACGTGACGGAATTCGGCCGCAAGGAAGTCGGCGATCAGCAGCTATTCGGCATCCTCGGGCGTGGCAAGAGCCAGGTGGCCTACGCGAAGGTGAGCCTCAATGTGGTCGATACGGTTACGTCGGCGGTCGTGCTGTCGGCGCAGGGCGCGGGCGAATACAGCCTGTCGAACCGCGAGGTGATCGGCTTCGGCGGCACGGCGGGGTATGACTCGACCCTCAACGGCAAGGTGCTCGACCTGGCGATTCAGGAGGCCGTCAACCGCCTCGCGGAACGCGTCGATGCTGGCGCGCTCGCCCCTGCAGGGCAGCCCCTCGTGAAGTGACGACCGCGTGAATCCATCCTGTTTGAACAGAAGAATCAGACCCATGACCCAAACCCCCACCACACGGCGGTCCGTTGCTGGGCCGCTCGGCGTTGCCCTGGCCGTTGCCGGCGTGTTGCTCGCCGGCTGTGCGACGCGCCCGCAACCCACGCTCTATCAATGGGATGCCTACCAGCCGCAGGTCTATGCGTACCTGAAAGGGCAGACGAGCCCTGAAGAGCAGATCACGGCGCTCGAACAGGCGCTTCAACAGATCCGCGCCAAGGGCAACCGGCCGCCCCCCGGTTTCCACGCCCACCTCGGCTCGCTTTACGCGAGCGTCGGCAAGGGCCAGCAGGCGCAGCAGGAATTGCGTGCCGAGAAGGAGGCCTTCCCTGAGTCGTCCGCATACATGGACTTTTTGTTGAAGAACCTCTCGAAGTAGGCACGCCATCATGCTCAAATTTTCGATACTGAAATGCCTGCCGGTGCTCGCGGTTTCCGCGCTGCTCGCCGCGTGCGTGGCGCCGCAGAAGCAAACTGCCGGCTACGACTACACCGCGTTCAGGAGCGCAAAGCCGCGCTCGATTCTCGTGCTGCCGCCGCTGAACGAAACCGTCGATGTGAATGCCACCAACGGCATGCTGTCGCAGATGACGATGCCGCTCGCGGAGTCCGGCTATTACGTGCTGCCCGTTGCCGAAGTGGCGGAGACCTTCCGCCAGAACGGCATTGCGTTGCCCGTGGAGATGCAGGCTATGTCGCCGAAAAAACTGCGTGAAATCTTCGGCGCCGATGCCGTGCTCTACACGAAGGTCACGCAGTACGGCTCCGTCTATCGCGTGGTTGACAGCAATACGTTCGTCTCGGCGACCGCGAAGCTCGTCAGCCTAGGTACGGGCGATGTGCTCTGGCAAGGCACCGCGACAGCCAACGGCAAGGAACTCGGCAACGTGGACTTCGGCAGCGGCAGCATTATCGGCATGATGGTGCAGGCGGCGGTCAAGCAGGTCGCGCATTCGCTCGCCGACGAAAGCCAGGAGGTAGCGGGTTTGACGAGCCAGAGGCTGTTGTCCGCCGGGCAGCCGAACGGAATCCTCTACGGCCCGCATTCGCCGAAGTACGGCAGCGATTGAGTTTGCTGCGCCGAACCGGGCCAGGTGCTCACGCGCAGCGCGCGAGCAAGCGCTCCAGCGCCCGGTCGGGCATGCCGCTCTCGCGCAGGGCTTCGACGGTGCGACGCACGTAGTCGAGCGTCGTGCCGTAGCGGCCCGATGCGCAGCCGAACACCTGGCGCACCGTGTCTTCGCCGAGCTTGCCCGTGTAGGTGGGCACGTCGCGGCGCATCACGAAGGCGAGCGCCGCGACGCGTCGGCCATCGGCGAGCGAGCAGGGAAGCCAGGCGGGCCGGTACGAACCCATCGGCATTTCGCGGCGCCACAGGGCTTCCAGATGCGGCATGACGCCGTCGGCGGCCAGCCGGAACGCCACGCCGGCGCACGAGCCGCCGCGATCGAGCGCGAGCACGAGTCCAGGCTGCTCGGGCGTGCCGCGATTCACGCGCGACCAGAGATACAGCCCGCGATGATAGCCATGCACGCGCGAGCGCACGTTTTCGACGGTCGGCAGGCCCGGGTTCCAGATCAGCGAGCCATAACCGAACAGCCAGATGTCGCTCGTGCGGTCCCATTGCTGGAGTGTGCGCTCAAGCGATGCGCGCAGCTCCTCTTCGCTGAGCAGACGCGACTCGCCGAGCGACGGCGGATAGCCAGGGCAGGGTTTGGGCATGCCGCTGGCGGGCGCGCCATCCACCAGCGGTTCGGCAACAACACTGGAATCGCTCGCGCGCTTGTCGTTCATGTCTGAAGGGCTCGGGCCGGAAGGGGGCGTGTCGCCTTACTTGTACGGATCGGGAAAGCCGAGTGAGTTGAGCACCTCGGTTTCGATGCCCTCCATCTCCTCCGCTTCGGCGTCGTCCTCGTGATCGTAGCCTTGCGCGTGCAGTGTGCCGTGCACGAGCAGATGCGCGTAGTGCGACGAAAGCGGCTTGCCCTGTTCGGCGGCTTCCTTCTCCACCACCGGGCAGCAGAGGATCAGGTCACCGGTCACCGGGTCATCCTCGCTTTCGGCGTAGGCGAACGTGAGGACGTTGGTCGCGTAGTCCTTGCCGCGATACGTGCGGTTGAGCGTGCGGCCTTCCTCGGCGTCGACGAAGCGCACGGTCAGCTCGGCATCGGCGAAGAGCGCGGCCTTTATCCACGCTGCCACGGTGGCCCGTGGCAGCGCGGCCTTGTGCTCGGGAAACGCCTTCGCGGCGGGGAACTGCACGTTTAGTTTGAGTTTCGGTGCGCGGGCCATGGATGCGTGGTTCTTTGCTACTCGAATTCGGGCTCGATCTCGCGCTTTAGCGCGCGTCGCCGCCGCTTTCATCCTTCTTCGAATGCGCGTCATAGGCCTCGACAATACGCGCGACGAGCGGATGGCGCACGACGTCCGCGCTCGTGAAGCGCGTGAGCGCGATGCCGCGCACGTTGGCGAGCACCTGCTGCGCCTCGATCAGCCCGCTCTTGTGGCCGCGCGGCAGGTCCACCTGGGTGGTGTCGCCAGTCACGACGGCCTTCGAGCCGAAGCCGATACGCGTCAAGAACATCTTCATCTGCTCGGGCGTGGTGTTCTGCGCCTCGTCGAGGATGATGAACGCGTGATTGAGCGTGCGTCCGCGCATGTACGCGAGCGGCGCGATTTCGATCATCTGGCGCTCGAACATCTTCGCGGTCTTGTCAAAGCCAAGCAGGTCGTAGAGCGCGTCGTACAGCGGGCGCAGATACGGATCCACCTTCTGCGCGAGATCGCCGGGCAGGAAGCCGAGACGCTCGCCCGCTTCCACGGCGGGGCGCGTGAGGACGATGCGCTTGACCTGATCGCGCTCGAGTGCGTCCACGGCGCAGGCCACCGCGAGATAGGTCTTGCCCGTGCCCGCCGGCCCGACGCCGAAGGTCACGTCGTGCGAGATGATCTGCTTGAGGTATTCGCGCTGTGCAGGCGTGCGGCCGCGCAGGTCGGCGCGTCGCGTGTAGAGCTTCGGGCCGAGTTCTTCTACGTCGACGCCTTCGCGCGCGGGCTCGTCGAACGGGTGGTCGGGGTCGCCGCGAAAACGCGGGTCGATCTCGGTGGCGTCGATGCCGTTGTTGCCACCGCTGTTTCCACCGCTGTTTCCACGTACGCCGCCGTTGCCATTGCCGCGCGGGTCATTGGCGGGATTGCCCGGGTGCCGCGCCTCGACCAGCGCGAGCTGAATGTCGTCGACGGAGAGCGGGTCACGCGCCTGGTTGTAGAAGTTTTCGAGCGCGGCGAGCGCGAGTTTCGCGCCGCGGCCGCGGATCGAGATGCGATGGCCGCGCCGCGCGAGGGTCACGTCGAGCGCCTGCTCGATCTGCCGCAGGTTTTCGTCGAGCGGGCCGCAGAGGTTCGCGAGCCGCGCATTGTCGTCGCGCGGCGCGTTGAATTCCAGATGCTGCTGATTGGGCTTCAAGGTATCAGTGAACTCCGTTCAGGCGCCGCTCAATGCGGGAGCGCCGAAGTGTCCTCGTGCGCGAGCACGAGTTCGCCGCGCAGCGAGTGCGGATAGGCGTGATTGATCTTCACGTCGATCATCTGGCCGATCAGGCGCGCGTGCGAGGCCAGCGGCGCCGGGAAGTTGACGACGCGGTTGTTCTCGGTGCGGCCCGAGAGTTCGCTCGGGTCCTTGCGCGACGGGCCTTCCACGAGAATGCGCTCGACCCGGCCAACCATCGACTGGCTGATGCGCTGCACGTTTTCTTCGATCGTGGCCTGCAGATGCTGGAGGCGCTTCAACTTGACCTCGCGCGGCGTGTCGTCGTGCAGATTCGCAGCGGGCGTGCCTGGGCGCGGGCTGTAGATGAACGAGAAGCTCGTGTCGTACTTCATTTCCTCGACAAGCGCCATGGTCTTCTCGAAGTCCTCCTCGGTCTCGCCGGGGAAGCCCACGATGATGTCCGTGGAAAGCGACAGGTCCGGGCGAATCGCGCGCAGCTTGCGGATGACCGACTTGTATTCGAGCACGGTGTAGCCGCGCTTCATTGCCATGAGCACGCGGTCCGAGCCGTGCTGCACCGGCAGATGCAGATGGCTCACGAGCTTGGGCACCTTGGCGTAGGCGTCGATGAGGCGCTGCGTGAATTCCTTCGGGTGCGAAGTGGTGTAGCGGATGCGCTCGATGCCGGGAATGTCGGCGACGTATTCGATCAGCGTGGCGAAGTCGGCGATATCGGGCGAGCCTTGCGTGAGCGCGCCAAGATAAGCGTTCACGTTCTGGCCGAGCAGCGTGACTTCGCGCACGCCCTGGTCGGCGAGGCCGGCGATTTCAGTGAGCACATCGTCGAGCGGACGCGAGACTTCCTCGCCGCGCGTGTACGGCACGACGCAGTAACTGCAGTACTTCGAGCAGCCTTCCATGATCGAGACGAACGCGCTCGGACCCTCCACGCGTGCGGGCGGCAGATGGTCGAACTTCTCGATTTCGGGGAAGGTGATGTCGACCTGCGCGCGGCCCGAGGCGCGGCGCGCGTCGATCATCTGCGGCAGGCGGTGCAGGGTTTGCGGGCCGAACACGAGGTCCACGTAGGGCGCGCGCTGCACGATGGCCGCGCCTTCCTGGCTTGCCACGCAGCCGCCCACGCCGATCAGCAGGTTCGGGTTCGCTTCCTTCAGCTCGCGCACGCGGCCGAGGTCGGAGAACACTTTCTCCTGGGCTTTCTCGCGCACCGAGCAGGTGTTGAAGAGAATCACGTCCGCATCTTCGGGCGTGTCGGTTTTGACGAGGCCTTCAGCGGCGCCGAGCACGTCGACCATTTTGTCGGAGTCGTACTCGTTCATCTGGCAGCCAAAGGTCTTTACATAAACTTTCTTGGTCATCGGGGTCGCCGTTCGCAGTGGTTTACCTGGGGGCGTCGTCCGGTTGATGCACTCGTGCACTTCGGGACTACGGTGATAAAGGGGCTGAAACAGGTGGCCGGCCGGCCTGGGCCGTGGCGCACCTCAGCGGGCGCGATTCGCGGGCCGATTCAGGTGCCGATTCACGTCCTTTTGCGTACTTTTTGCCGCCAGTTCGCGGTGCAAATCGTGCTTTCAGGTGCTTTCAGCGCAATCCAACATTATAGCCTCATGCGCTGTCGGGATATGCACGGGCGTGCGGTGCGCGCGCATATCGCCGGAGGGCAAAAGCATTTCCGGAACCGCGTTCGGCAATGCTGATATCAGTGTGAAGATAACTTCGTTGGGCGTGGCCGGACGCGATGCTACTCTGGCCTCCGTTCAAGCTCTTGCGCCCTCTGGCGGCGCGCTACGGAGGCATGCCATGCATTCAACGCTCGCGTTCGTGAGGGACGCGCAGGCCGATCGCGCTGATCGGCTCGATCGTGTCGACCGTCTCGATCGCCTCATTACGCATCGGAGTGCGAATCGTCCCGCTGACGATCTTCCCATCGCCGACTTTCGCGCGGACCGAATCGCCGACGACAACCACGCACCGGCTCTGGCCGTGCATCCATCGGTGCAATCCAATGCTGCCGCGCGCACCGATGGTGCTTTCGACTCACTCGAATATCTCGTCGGTGTAAACCTTGCGCGGCTGCGCGCCGAGCGTCAGTTCTCGCTCGACGCGCTCGCCCGCGCCTCGGGCGTTTCGCGCGCGATGCTCGCGCAAGTGGAGTCCGCGCGCAGCGTGCCGTCGATCAAGGTCCTCTGCAAGGTGGCGGCGGCGCTCAAGGTCTCGGTGTCGGCGTTCCTGCGGCGGTACGCGGTGAGCGGGTTCGAGCACCTGCCCGCCGACCGCGCGTCGCGCCGCGTGAGTGCCGATGGCCGCTACTCGGCGCGCGCGCTCTATCCGGAGGACAGTCCCGCCGCCGCCGAATTTCACGAGCTTCGCATCGCGCCGCTGCATACCGAGCCGGGCACGCGCCGCGCGCCGGGCACGACGGTGAACCTCGTGGTGAGCGAAGGCACGCTCGAGGTGAGCGTGCACGACCGGCGCCAACTGCTCGCGACCGGCGATGCGATCGTCTTCGACGCGGATCAGCCGCACAGCCTGCGCAATCCCGGCGACACCGAAGCGCGCGTTTTTCGCGTGACGCTCAACGCCGAAGCGCCGCCTCGCTGGGCCGTGCCGCCGGCGAGCGATTACCGGAACGCGGGGGACGCCGGGAACGCCAGGCCGGCAGCGCCCGTGCAGCCGATATAAGGGTGATATCGCGCGCTGCGCAATGCGCGAGACGCGCGCCGCCCGTTTACTGGTTTTTACTGCGCTGCACAACGGCGCAACTCTGCGGTATCCTTTGCCAGCCGGTTCAACCGGCAATCAGTGCGTCTTCAGGGCGGGGTGAAATTCCCCACCGGCGGTATGCCGGCCGCGCCGCAAGGCAAGGCCGACGAGCCCGCGAGCGCCTGCGCGAAGCCTTTCGCGCAGGGTCAGCAGATCTGGTGCGATGCCAGGGCCGACGGTCATAGTCCGGATGAAAGAAGATGTGCAGATAGTCATGTTTGCCCAACCGCCGCGGCTGTTCTGCCTGCGCGGGCCTCGCGCGCGACGTTCCGGCGTCGTGCTCCGGCACGCGCGCGCCAAAGCCGTTCGCCGGGGATTCCTGTCTGTTTGCAATGCCCTGAAACGTTTTTCGCCCAACTCTTGCGAGGAGCGTTTCACATGTCCCTTACCCGCAACCGCAACGCCACGGCTGTCGAGCCGCCGCTTGATGCCATCGAAGATCTTCCCCTGCTTGACACCGAACCGGTGCCGCCGCGCATCGCCGCCGCGCTGCAAGCCATGCGCGAGGGCCGTCCGGTCGTGCTCCAGGACGACCACGACCGCGAAGACGAAGCTGACCTCGTGCTGGCCGCCGAGCGCCTCACCCCGGAAACGATGGCGCTGTTCATCCGCGAATGCAGCGGCATCGTATGCCTGTGTCTGTCCGACGAGAAGGTGCGCGCGCTCGAGCTGCCGCCCATGGTCGCGCACAACGAAAGCCGCAACCGCACCGCGTTCACGGTATCGATCGAGGCGCGCGACGGCGTGAGCACGGGCGTGTCCGCCGCCGACCGCGTGACGACGATCCGCGCCGCCATCGCCCCGAACGCGCAGCCGGCCGACATCGTGCGCCCGGGCCACGTGTTCCCGTTGCGCGCGCAGCCGGGCGGCGTGCTGGCGCGCCGCGGCCACACCGAAGGCACCGTCGATCTGGCCGTGCTCGCGGGCCTTGCGCCCGCCGGCGTGCTGTGCGAGCTGATGAACCCGGACGGCACGATGGCGCGCGGCCAGCAGGTCGACGACTTCGCGAAGCGGCACAACCTGCCGATGCTGACGATCGCCGAGCTGGTGGCGTTTCGTGAATCGCTCGCGCTGGCACGCGAGCGCTGCGCCGAACCTGCATAAGGCGCCTGGCTCATTTCGATCCAGACCGGGTAGTGAAAACGGCGCGTGAGCCCAAGCGACCTTGCGGCTCACGCGCCGTTTGCCGTTTTGCTTGCGTGCACGCGCCGCGTTACGGCTCGCGCGCAGGCAAGCGGCTACGACTGTTGATCGCCGAATTCCCCGCGTACGCCCGCCTCGACTAGCGCGGGCAGCTCATCCATGCGCTTCATGATGCGCGTGATGCCCATCTCGCGCAGTACGTCGGCATAGCCCGACGGGATATGGCTTGCGCCGACGAACGCAATCGTCTTCATGCCGGCCACGCGCGCGGCGTTCAGGCCCGAGAGGCTGTCCTCGACGACGAGGCAGCGCTCCGGTTCCACGCCGAGTGCGAGCGCCGCGTGCAGATAGACGTC
Source organism: Paraburkholderia sacchari (assembly GCF_000785435.2). Classification (GTDB taxonomy): domain Bacteria; phylum Pseudomonadota; class Gammaproteobacteria; order Burkholderiales; family Burkholderiaceae; genus Paraburkholderia; species Paraburkholderia sacchari. The sequence goes on from NZ_JTDB02000003.1 coordinate 153,687, forward strand.
CGGATAAGGCTTGGGCCGCTCGACCTGCTCGGCGCTGAAGATGCGCTCGCCGAAGATCGCGTCGAGCCCGGCACGCCGCACCGAGGCGTGCACGCGCGTGAGCCGGCTGTTCGACACCACGGCGGCGGGCAGCGTGACCTGGCGCAGTGCGTCGCGCACGCCGTTGATCGGGCTCACGGATTCGGCGATGGCGATTTCGCAGTTGTGTTCGATGGTTTCGAGAAAATGCTCGGGCAGCGTGAGATCGAAGCGCGCCGCGACGTCGGCGAGAAAGCGCGAGGTTTGCTGGCCGAATGCCGTGGCCACGGCGGCACGGAAGTCGATGTCGGGAAAAGTGCGGCTGAGCGTATCGAAGAGGACGTGGTCGGCAATGACTTCGCTGTCGACGAGTACGCCGTCACAGTCGCAGATGAGATGGTCGATCATGCGCAAGACGAAAGGGCGGAGAAGCGGGGCGGCCGGGCCAGGCGCGGCGCGGGTGGCCGCGCAAGACGGGAAGGTTGAAAACGTCATGATACGTGCTTTTGCGGGGGCCGGCCCACGGCCGCGGCGGCCTTCTATCCGACTTTCCAGTGAGGCATGGGCCTGCGCGGTCAGGGTGTGGCGCGCGCCGCGCGATGCGACAATAGCCAGCGTGACCGAACGCCGTCGAAACCGGCGGAAATCGGTCGCGCCAGGCGAATAAAGACGAGGGGATAGCGATGCGTGGACTTGCGATGATCGGTGCGGCGGTGCTGGCCGTCGGGTGTGCCGGATGCGCCGGCGGACCGGGGCTCCTGGGCGGGAGCGCGCCGCCATTCGCCCAATTGCAGCAGATGTGCAGCGCTCAGCAAGCCGACTATGGCGGCGATACGCCGGCCGTCTATTCGGCTGTCTACGACGCCTGGGTGGCGAACCGTCACGGCAAGCTGTCGCAGGCGCAGTTCTGCAGCTTCCAGGCCGCTCTGGCGCAGCAGTACGCCGCGCACGGTGCGGGCGAGAACGCACCGGCACGCAACCAATGGGTGACGTATCTCAACGAGCAGCGCGCCCTGGCGCTGTCATGGCGCGCAGCGGCCGACCCTACGCTGCGCGGGGGCTGAACGCGGCGTAGCGGCGCATCATTCTTCTGCGCAGGCACGAAAAAAATGGTCACGCGGGCATGAAGCGCGCGGGTCCGCGTGACCATGCACTGCAGGCGTACGTCTACAGCCGTGCGCCTGCATCGGGGAAGGTCCCGACACATCCCGCTCGCGGACGGTTCCGACGTCCGCGCAGGTCGAGAAAAATTAGCCAGGCGTCAGCGAGAGGACGCAGGCCGGCGCGCGTGCCACGTGCCGGTTCCTCTATGACAATCGTTTGATGGCGCGCAACGCGGAGTCGCCGATTTCTGTCAGTCGCCACTGCTGGAGACCGGACGCGAGGCGCTCCAACTGGACGAGCTGTCGTTCGAGGAGGGCGTCCAGTTCTTCACGTTCCATGTCGATCTGGTTGGGGGCGTCCTTCACTAGCAGCAGGGTGGCGAATTCATGCGGACTCAGCATCGTTCTCTCCGTGTTGCCGCATCAGAGGTCGTCAATCGCGGCCCGCTGGGCGGCGTGACGACAATCATGCGGTGGGTGTGAGCGAAAGCCTGCAACGGCGCGATTTGTGTGCCGGATGTGCGGTCCATTTGCTGTCGTGCGTCACGGAATCTGCAAAGCGGCGACACACAATGCAAACGGCATCCAGCCCGGATCGACGCCGGGGAACTGGAGTGTAGTCAACCGCCCTGCGTTGTACAAATCACTCTCTGAAAATATTCTGTTTGACATTCCGTGCATGCTGCGGCGGTCGAGCTCTGCGCGCAGATCCTTGATTTCACTTCAAGTTTTTGCCGCAGCGCGGGAGAGCGCAGCGACGGCGCCCGGCGCATGTGCGGGTGCGTAGCGGGAGCCTGCACGCGCGGCGCAAGGTCGCCGGTGCCCCCGCCGCCACGCGCTCTGGCGTCTAATCGGGGCATGACAACGCGCTCGCATGCGCCTTACAAGTCGACTCTTCCTGGAACTGCGGTAAGCGGGATCGGTCTGTGCTCTCAGACTGCAGCTTCGCGAAACAACATCTAAGATGAAGTAATGACGGCTGGTGCCTTTCACCGCGCGGTGCAAACGCAAGTCCGGGTTGCCACCCCGGTGGCGCGCCACGCGAAAAGGGGCCGCTTTGGAGCAAGACAGAATGCGCAACAAGACCGAGCCTCGCCACGTAATGCCCTGGCGTATCGAAGATATCGACCTCACGCGGATCGACTGTCAGCGTGCCCGCACCAACGAAGACCTGCTGTTGCTGCTGTGTGCGTCGTCGTTCATTGAAAGCGGTTCAGACCTGTACACGAGCAACCTCAGCGTCTTCTTCAACGGTGACCCAGAAGTTTCCGAGTGGCTCAACAACGAGTGGGAACACGAGGAGCTTCAGCATGGACGCGCGCTGAAGACCTACATTCAGTATGTCTGGCCCGAATTCGACTGGGACACGGCATTCCGAAACTTCATCGAAGAGTATTCGAAGACCTGCTCATTCGAGGAGTTCGAGCGCACGCGCGCGCTGGAAATGGTCGCGCGCTGCGTGGTGGAGACGGGCACGGCCACGCTCTATCGAGCGATCGGCGAATGCTCGGACGAGCCGGTGCTCAAGGAAATCACCGACAACATCCGCAGCGACGAAGTGCGCCACTACAAGCACTTTTTCCGCTACTTCAAGAAGTACAACCAGGTCGAAGGCCATGGGCGCCTCGCCGTGCTCGGCGCGCTCATGCGTCGTGTGATGGAGATCAAGAACGAGGACTCGGAGATCGCGTTGCGTCACGTGTTCGCGGTTCGCTATCCCGACCGGGTGAAGGATCTCGCCTACAACCGCGAACTGACGGCGCGCGTGAACAAGCTCGTGCGCCACAATCTTTCCGCCGACATGTGCGTGAAGATGCTGCTCAAGCCGCTCGACATTCCCGCGAAGATTCAGCCGGGCGTGCACTATCCGCTCGCGAAGATCACGCAGCACGTGTTCTTCCGCTGAAGCGCCGTCTTGCTGCTTGGCCGGCTATCCGGCTTGAAGTTCGGTTGAAAACGCAAAGGCCCGCTAAACAGCGGGCCTTTGTACGTTCAGCGACTAACGGCTATTAACGCACGATCAACGGTCGCGCTGGCCGTTGCCGTCGCGGCGCGAGCTTCCGCCCGGGCGGCCGCCGAGCAGGGCGCCCGGATTCGATTGCGGCTTGCGTTGCGGGCGTCCTAGCGCGCTTTCGTGCGACACCCCGCGCTGGCTTTCGCGGCGCGTGTGCTCGCCGCGGCTGCCCGGCGCGCCGTGATTCGCGCTTTGCTGCTTCACCGGCTTGGCCGTGCGCACGCCGTTCGGCGCGGCGGGCTTGGCTGGGCGCTGGCCGCCGCCGTTGCCACCGCTGTTGTCACCACGATTGCCACCGCCGTTGGCGCGATTTCCACCGCCATTGGCCGCCTGAGCGCGGTTCCCGTCGCGGCCACCCTCGCGGTTGCCGCCACGCGTGTCGCGTCCTTCACGTCCCTGTGCGGGTTTGGCCGCCGCGGCATTGCCGGCCGCAGCACGCCCCTGGCCTTGCCCTTGACGCTGCCCACGGCCTTGCTGCTGGCCACGGCGCAAGATCGGCTCGGGCTTTGCGTTCGGGTCCGGCTCGAAGCCCGCAATGACCTCTTGCGGCACCGCGCGCTTGATGAGCTTTTCGATGTCCTTCAGCAGCTGGTGCTCGTCCACGCAGACGAGCGAAACCGCTTCGCCTGTCGCGCCCGCGCGTCCGGTGCGGCCGATGCGGTGCACGTAGTCCTCGGGCACGTTCGGCAGGTCGAAGTTGACCACGTGCGGCAACTGGTCGATGTCGATGCCGCGCGCGGCGATGTCGGTGGCCACGAGCACCTGCAGTGTGCCATCCTTGAACTCGCTCAAGGCGCGCGTGCGGGCCGACTGGCTCTTGTTGCCATGGATCGCGAGCGCGCTGATGCCGTCCTTCGTGAGCTGCTCGGCAAGGCGATTCGCGCCGTGCTTGGTGCGCGTGAACACGAGCACCTGGAACCAGTTGTGCTGGCGGATCAGGTGCGTGAGCAGGTCGCGCTTGCGGTCGCGATCGACGGGGTAGATCTTCTGCGCGACGGTTTCCGCCGTGGTGTTGCGGCGCGCGACTTCGATGAGCGCGGGCGAGTCGAGCAGGCTGTCGGCGAGCGCCTTGATCTCGTCGGCGAAGGTGGCCGAGAAGAGCAGGTTCTGGCGCTTCGGCGGCAGTTTCGCGAGCACGCGCTTGATGTCGTGGATGAAGCCCATGTCGAGCATGCGGTCGGCTTCGTCGAGCACGAGGATTTCGAGATGCGCGAGGTCGATGGTCTTCTGCTGCATGTGATCGAGCAGACGGCCCGGCGTCGCGACCACGATGTCCACGCCGCGCTTGAGCGCGTCGATCTGCGGATTGATGCCCACGCCGCCGAACATCACCGTCGACTTGAGCTTCAGATACTTGCCGTAGGCGCGCACGCTTTCCTCGACTTGGGCGGCCAGCTCGCGCGTGGGCGTGAGAATGAGCGCGCGCACGACGCGTTTGCCTGAAGCGGCGGGCGGCATATCGGACAGACGCTGCAGGATGGGCAGCGTGAAGCCGGCGGTCTTGCCGGTGCCGGTCTGGGCGCCGGCGAGCAGATCGCCGCCGTTCAGCACGGCGGGAATGGCTTGCAGCTGGATAGGCGTGGGCGTGGTGTAGCCCAGTTCGTTGACGGCGCGGACCAGCGGTTCGGACAAGCCGAGAGAATCAAAAGACATAAAGACCTGTTGTATTGCAGTGGCGCGAGTGGCAAGGCGCTGCTGGCCGAGGCAACAACACGGCGCGGCGCGCGAGATGCGGTTGCGCCCGCTCGCGTTCATTCGGACGGCGCGCCAGTGCGCGCGCCGGGTGTCGGCGGTCTATGCAGACCCGCCTGCTGGCGTAAAGTTGCATCGCGCAGCTGCGGACACTGCGGCCGCCGCGCGATGGTCTTCGTATGGGCAACGTGCGCCCTGTGTGCGCCCTGTGTGCGTCCGGTGAATGTGCCGGCGGCGCATCACGCGACGTAGGCCGCGACGCTCACGAATTGACAGACGCTCCCGGCGAGCACGAACAGATGCCAGATACCATGTCCGTGCCGGATGCGTTCGTCGTTGACGAAAAAATAAATGCCGACGCTATAGATGATGCCGCCTGCCAGCAACCACGCTGTACCGGCGGCCGGCAGCGCGCCAAGGAGCGGCCCGGCCGCGACCAGCGCGAGCCAGCCCATGATCACGTACAGCACCATCGAGAGCTTGCGAGTGCGGCGCCCGATCGTGAGTTCCTGCACGATGCCGAATATGGCAAGCCCCCAGCTTACGCCGAAGAGCGACCAGCCCCACGGCCCGCGCAGCGTGACAAGCGAGAACGGAGTATAGCTGCCCGCGATCAGCAGATAGATCGCGGCATGATCGCATTTCTGCATCACGGCCTTGATGCGCGGCCCGCGCACGCCGTGATACAGCGTGGAGACGGTGTACAGCGCGCACAGCATGGCGCCGTAGACGGCGAAGCTCACGACCTTGTACGCGTCGTGATCGAGCGCGGCGAGCGTCACTAGCGAAACCAGCCCGGCGACCGACAGCAACGCGCCCACGAGGTGCGTAATGCTATTCAGACGCTCACCCGGGTTCATGACGGCTACTCCTTGTTCTTCTTGCCCCAACAATAGCGAAGGGCGCAGCCGGCGGCGTTTTGCCGGCTGCGCCCTTGATCAGGCAGACGCCACTATAACAAACGAGCGTCAGTCGAGCGGTGCGGAGCGCAGATCGGCCACCTGTTGCGGGGACACCGGCGTGCCCTTGTTGCCCCACGACATGCGGATGAACGTCACGACCGCCGCCACTTCCTGGTTGGACAGCGATTGCGCGAACGGCGGCATGCCGTAGGGGCGCGCATTGCCCTGCGTGCTGGGCGGATAGCCGCCGTTGAGCACCATGCGGATCGGATTCACCGCCGAATGCATCTGGATCGACTGGTTGTTCGCGAGCGGCGGGAAGTTCGGCGGCATGCCGAGACCGTTTTCCGCGTGACACTTTGCACACTGGTCATGGTAGATCTTCTGACCTTGCTGTAAGAGTTCGCCTCCGAACGCTTCGGATGTTTCCATCTGCATGTTCTCAGGCGCTTCCTTCTTTTGTGGAATCGTCTTGAGGTAGGTCGCCATCGCCTGGATATCGTCGTCCGGGAGATATTGCAGACTGTTATGGACCACGTCCGCCATCGGACCGAATACCGCGCCGCGTTCCGAGACGCCGGTTTTCAGAAGGCTCGAAATCTCCTTGATGTCCCAGTCGCCGAGGCCGCCTTCGCTCGAGGTGAGCGACGGCGCGTACCAGTTCTGCAGCGGGATCAGGCCGCCCGCGAACGCCGACGAGTTGACCGGCCCGCCCATCATGTTGATGGACGTGTGGCACATGCCGCAGTGGCCGAGGCCCTCGACCAGATAAGCGCCGCGATTCCATTCGACCGACTTGGTGGGGTCGGCCTTGTACTCGCCTTCACGGAAGAACAGCGTGCGCCAGCCGATCAGCAGGTTGCGGTTGTTGAACGGGAACTTGAGCTCGTGCGGGCGGCTCGGCACGTTCACGGGCTCCACCGAGCGCAGGTACGCATAGATTGCGTCCGAATCGGCGCGCGTGACCTTCGTGTAGCTCGTGAACGGGAAGGCCGGGTAGAGCAGGCTCCCGTCCTTCGAACGGCCCGTGTGCATGGCGCGATAGAAGTCGTCGGCGGTCCATTTGCCGATGCCGTATTTGTCGTCGGGCGTGATGTTCGGCGTATAGAGCGTGCCGAATGGCGTCGCCATCGGCAGGCCGCCCGCGAAGGTCTTGCCGCCGCGCACCGTGTGGCAGGCCACGCAGTCGCCGGCGCGGGCGAGCAGCTCGCCCTTCTTGATGAGTTCGGACTGGTCGGCGGGCGTGGCTGCCCGCGCCGAGCTGTTGCGCAGATAGTCGGTGCCGTTCCACAGCACCGGCACGAGCGTGGCGGCGGCGGTGACGACGACTGCGGAAAGTGCGAACAGGGACTTGCGGTTCATATGGCTGTCTCCCCCGGCGCCTTATTGCGGTTCGCTGCCGCATGCAAGCGGCGTCTTCAACGAGCCAGCCGGTGCCGGCACGGGATTTTGCGGTGCGCTTTGCGTCGAGAGCCAGGCAGCGACCGAGTTCACGTCGTCATCCGTGAGGCGCGTGGCGATCTCATGCATGCAGTCGGGCGCCTTGGCGTGGCGCGAGCCCGAACGCCAGGCGCCGATCTGCGCGCTGATGTAGTCCGAATGCAGGCCGACGAGGCCCGGAATCGCGGGCTCCATGCCGGTGAGTTTCGCGCCGTGACAGGCCGCGCACGCGGGCACCTGTTTTGCCGGGTCGCCATGCAGCACGATCTCGCGGCCGCGCTTGAGCGTGCTTTCGGCGACCGCCGACTTCGAAGGCGGCGGGTAGGGTGGCCGCTGCTGCGAGAAGTACGTCGCGATCTCGTGCAGGTAGTCGTCGGAGAGATACGTGACCAGGTAATTCATCGGAGGGTACTTGCGGCGACCCTCGCGAAAATTCATCAGCTGGTTGTACAGGTACTCCGCCGGTTTGCCAGCGAGGCGCGGGAAGTAGTCATTGTCGGTCCCCTGGCCGTGCGTGCCGTGACACGCGGTACAGCCCTGCACGCGCGCTGCAATCGTGTCGGGGGCTTTGGGCTGCGGGGTCTGGGCGGACGCTGCGCTAAGGATACCGGTCGTGCCGAACAGGAAGGCGGCCAACAGCGGCGCGGCAAGCGTATTGAGCGGTCTGGAGATACGTCTTGGGGACACGCGCGACTCCATTCTTTATCGTGGACCTGACCAGGCTTCGAACGACCCGGCTAGTAGGCTGCGCGCGCTTGAAACAGAAGACCGTGCGCGCCGCGGCGACGCAGCAGATTCTATCATCGCGACCTGATAGTGACTATTTGCCACGCGCGCTATCGGGTCGCCTGCACAGGCCTGCCCGAACGCGATTGCGGCAGAGAGTCGCAACGTCGCCGGTTATGATTCTGCACCTGTTGGCCGATCCGCGACTCGGGATTGACCCTGCTTGCGCCTCACTGCATGCCATGCGCATCGGTGCGTGCCGCGCATGCCCGCAGCGTGTTCGCCGTTCGTTCGCGGCTCGTTCATGGGTTGTTCATGGTTGAACCGATCGGCGCGCCGGCTATCGAAGCAGGCACGTCGCGAACTGGCACGCATGCGCGCCACCGGAACGCGTGCATCGTTGCGCCAACGTCGATGTTGACTTCACCTTGTTTTCTTGTTGTTTCCTTGCCACTCGTCTCGATGACTCCAATTGCACATTCCCACTCGATGCCGCAGCCGCGCGCAGCAGATCTTGCCCCGCTCCCCGTATGTCGTGAATGCCTGGAGGTCGTGGTCCGATGAAAGCTGACTGGTTGTGGATCGGGCAGGTCGCGATGGCCGCCCTCGTGAACATCGCCTATGCGTTCGCGCTGGGTTCGACACTCTATGGCGCATGGCTCGAAAAAGACGCACGCAGCGCGGTTGCGCCGGCGCGGCCCGCATGGCTGCGCGCGCAAACATCGTTGCGGGCGGGCTCGTTCGTGCTCGTGGTCGCGCTCGCCATGTGGCTGTTGTACGAAAGCGCGTCAATCAGCGGCGGGACGCTGCCCGGTTCATTCGGCGTCGTGCCGACGGTGCTCGCGCAAACGCACGTGGGCCACGCGTGGAGCGTTGCGTTCGTGGGCGCGCTGGTGGTGGCCGCCATGGCGCTGATGCCGGCCAGTGCGGCACGCGACGGCGTGTTGTGGCTCGCGCTCATCGCCACGGCCGCCGGGCGCGCGGGACTCGGCCATGCCGCCGATGCCGGCTTTGCCTCGGCGGCGCTCGGCGTGCAGACGCTGCACGTGCTCAGCGCGAGCGCATGGAGCGGCATCGTGATGGCCGGCGGGCTGGCCGTGCTGCCGGCGCTCGGCGCATCGACGGCGCGCGGCGTGCTGATCCGCACGGCCGGGCAAGTGTCGAATGTGGCGCTGTTCGCCGTGGGGCTCGTGCTCGCGACGGGCGTGTTCAATGCGCTGCGCGGCACCGGCGGATCGCCTGAAGCGCTCGTGACGAGCGCATGGGGCCACGTGCTGCTCGCCAAGCTGGCTCTCGTCGTGCTGGTCATGTTGCTGGGCGGCTTTAACCGCCTCGTGGCGATGCCCGAACTGCGCCGCGCGGCGTCGACGGCCGCGGCGCGCCGCTTCGTCAACGTGCTGCATCTCGAAGCGCTGGTGATGATGGCGGTGCTCGTCGTCGCGGCGGTGCTTGGGCACAGCGTGCCGGGCTATGTGTTGCAGGGCTGAAACGCCGGATCAATGAAGGCGTTCGCGCATCGCACGTACACCTTCGTTCGAGCGTTAGCGCAGCCTCATTCGTAGCCGAGCCGGTGACTGAGGATCGGCGAAAAGAAGAGGGCGATGGCGCAGCCGATGGCCTTGCCTTCGAGTTCGGCGAGCGCGAGCGCTGACGAAGGGTGAGCGATCAGCTCGACGAGCTGCGGCGCGCACCACAGCACCGCGAGGCCGATCAGGCTCTGCTCGACAACGAGGATGCGCCAGCCGCGCGTGCACGCGACTGCGGCAACGATCACGCGCATCAGGCCAAAGACGACCAAAGCGCCAACGGCGGCCTGTTCGCGGATCAGATAGTCGGGGAGCATGGCTTGCATGTGAATCCCTGCGGCGGGTATGAGTGCCGCAGGGAATTCAGCAAGGAGCAGGCCAGCGAAGGCCGGAAGTCGCCGCCGATGGCGCCGCGCATGGCGCGCGGGCAGGGTCCGAAGCGCGCGGAGCCTTGCGTGACGGGCGTTCGCAGACGCTTTCGCTATGCGCGAAAGCGCCATTCGCAGAACCCGCCCGAAGGCATGTCGCGGCTTTTGGGCCGCAAAACGGCCTCAAACGTTACGGCGCTGAAACGCGCGACAGCGAGCGTGTCACGTAACGCGCGTTGGCAATGCGATCACCACTCGGCGACGCTGCCGTCCTCATGACGCCAGACCGGGTTGCGCCAGCGATGTCCCGTCTTCGCCATCTCGCGCACCTTCTCCTCGTTGACCTCGATGCCGAGACCCGGACCTTGCGGAATCGACACGAAGCCGTCCTCGTACTTGAAGACCTCGGGATTCCTGATGTAGTCGAGCAGATCGTTGCCCTTGTTGTAGTGGATGCCGAGACTCTGCTCCTGGATGAACGCGTTGTAGCTCACCGCGTCGATCTGCAAGCATGTCGCGAGCGCGATGGGCCCGAGCGGACAATGCAGCGCGAGCGCGATATCGTAGGCCTCGGCCATCGCGGCAATCTTGCGGCACTCGGTAATGCCGCCCGCGTGCGAGGCATCGGGCTGGATGATGTCCACATAGCCGCCCGCGAGGACGTGCTTGAAATCCCAGCGCGAGTACAGACGCTCGCCCAGCGCGATCGGCGTGCTCGTCTGATTGACGATGTCGCGCAGCGCCTCGACATTCTCCGAGAGCACCGGCTCCTCGATGAACATCAGCTTGTACGGATCGAGCTCCTTCGCGAGCACCTTGGCCATCGGCTTGTGCACGCGGCCATGAAAGTCCACGCCGATGCCGACGTTCGGCCCCACGGCCTCACGCACCGCCGCGACGTTGTTGATCACGCCCTGGACTTTGTCGAACGTGTCGATGATCTGCAGCTCTTCCGAGCCGTTCATCTTGACGGCCTTGAAGCCGCGCTCGACTACGGCGCGCGCGTTGTTCGCGACATCGCTCGGACGGTCGCCGCCGATCCACGAGTAGACCTTGATCTTGTCGCGCACCTGGCCGCCGAGCAGCGCGTGCACGGGCACGCCATGATGCTTGCCCAAGATGTCCCAGAGCGCCTGGTCCACCCCCGCGATCGCGCTCATCGAGATGGGACCGCCGCGGTAAAAGCCTGCGCGATACATCACCTGCCAGTGATCTTCGATAAGCAGCGGATCCTTGCCGATCAGATAGTCGGCGAGTTCGTCGACCGCGGCTGCGACCGTATGCGCGCGGCCTTCGACAATGGGCTCGCCCCAACCGACGATGCCCTCATCCGTTTCGATCTTGAGAAAGCACCAGCGGGGCGGCACGACGAAGGTTTCGAGCTTGGTAATTTTCATGCGGGGTCTCCCATCCCATCAAAGCCAATCAATTGCGCGGCGCGTGGCGACATCGTCACGTGTCGCCACGCTGAAGACCATGCTACTGCAAAAATCGCTTTTAAGTGCTATTAATAGTACTATTTCGTCTGGACTCCCAGTATCTGGGCTTTTACAGCGGACATAACCCCCAGGAGAACGGTCATTCAGCGCGATCTGCATGGAACGGTGGCGTTCGAACTCGGCAGCGCGATCCTGCGCGGCGACTACGCGCCCGCCGAGATACTGCCCCGCGAGGCCGACCTCATGGCGGCCTTCGACGTGAGCCGCACGGTGTTGCGCGAGGCTTTGCGCACGCTAACCTCGAAGGGGCTCGTGGAGTCGCGTCCGAAGGTGGGCACGCGGGTGCGCGAGCGCGCAGCATGGAATCTGCTCGACGCCGACTTGCTCGACTGGTACGCGCGCGTCGCGCCGCCGCTCGCGTTCGCGCTCAAGCTCCAGGAGATGCGCGAGATGATCGAGCCGTTCGCGGCGGGCCTGGCCGCGAGCGCGCACGATGCCCCCGCGCTCGAGCGGCTCGCAAACGCCCACACGGCAATGGCCGAAGCGCGCAACGTCGACGAATGGGTGCGCGCCGACTTGCGCTTTCACCTCGCGGTGCTGGCGGCGTGCCGCAATGAGCTGCTGGTGCCGCTCGGCACACTGATCGAACGCACGCTCGAAGGCCAGTTGCGCGTGAACGCGAAACGCGCGGACGTGTTCAACGCCGCGCTGCCCGACCATACGGCGGTGTTCGAGGCGATAGGTCGGCGCGATGCGCAGGCGGCGAGCGCCGCGATGGCCGCGCTGCTGCGCGTGACGCGCGAGCGGATCGAAGGCTGAGCGGCGTGGCAGCGAGGGTTTGCTATCCTGCTATAGATCAGACCTTTGGCTTTCAGAGCTGTCAGGCGCGCTCACGCAACGCCATTCGGCTCATTTCGCAACCGTTCGTCGCAATGAAAATCTCAACTGGCGTCTCGACCCTGGACAACGCAACGCTCCTCGAAATCATTCGCGCGCAATCGGATATCGCGAAGCTGGGACTGGATCTCGGCGGCGTGATGGCCTTCGTTGCACAACGCGCCGAAGAACTGACCGGCGCACAAGGCGCCGTGGTCGAACTCGCCGAAGGCCACGAGATGGTGTATCGCGCGGCCTCGGGCAGCGTCGGGAACATGCTGGGCCCGCGACTCGCGCGCGAAACGAGTCTCTCCGGGCTGTTCCGGGCTGTGTGTGAGCAGCGGCGAAATCCTGCGCTGCGACGACTCGGAAAGTGACCCGCGCGTGGATCGCGAAGCGTGCCGGCACGCGGGACTGCGTTCGATGATCGTCGCGCCGCTCAAGCACCTGGAAACCACCGTGGGCGTGCTGAAGGTGGTGGCGCCCGATGTGGATGCATTCGACGAAGCCGATATCGAAGCGCTCTCGCTGATATCCGGCCTGATCGCGGCGGCGATGTTCCATGCCGCGCGCCACGAGACGCCCGCCATCGCGGGAACCCTGCGCGTTGAAGGAGCCTGCCAGTAGCGTTAGCTCAGTTCCCTGGACAGCGCCTTGACGAATGTATTGGCACGCATGGGTCTCCCGAAATGCGCCCCATGGTTCGTCATGTGCGGCTCGAACGCGCAACGGACCTCTTTGATTCGTTCTGGCGTGAGCTGGAAATCGCTGTGCGTAACGCGCATGACCTTGCGTTCGAAGTCCTCGAAGTCCAGAAACTGGACGGGGACGCGGTAGTGCACTTCTCTCGCGCAGTCCCAGCGGGAATCGTCCGATGCGCGCACGAGCGCCTCGAACGCTGCTTGCCGGACAATTTCCTCGTCGTGAAACAGGCGGATGATTTCGTTCAGTTCTCCTGCAAACACGGGTTCGGCGAAATAGGCGACGCCGCCTGGCCGCAGCACGCGATGAATTTCGTTCAGTGCCTGATCGAGCAATGCGCCAGGCACATGGTGGAGCGACTTGAACATCAGCACTGCATCGAAGATGCGCGCGCCAAATGGTATGTGTTCGGCGGGGCCGCCGAGAAAGGTAATGTTGTCGTGGCGATTGCGTTGCTGGTTCTTCTCGAGTTGTATCGTGTCGACTTCCAGTGCGCAGACCTTGGTGTCGGGCCAGGCGTCGGCGATTCGTCGTGTCATGTCGCCGGTGCCGCAGCCGATTTCCAGCACGTTACGCAATTGTCCCTGCGCGTGTAGCGGTTCGAGGACGTCTTTCAGAACCGCGATCTCATCGCGGATGTCGCTGCAGTAAGGATCGTGGAGCTGCATGGGTTGAGATCATCAAGGTTGAACGGAGTGTGTCGTCTCATTCGTCGGCAGGTGCGAGTATCGTGAGAAGACTACGCGAAAAACTGACAGGGCAGGAGGGGTCGTTCGGGAGCCGCCAGGCACGGCGGCCGGGCAACGCCGGCTGTTGCACGTTGCCCGCGTGCGCAATACGTTGAGCCTTGCTCGTGGCCCGCGTTATCGCAAGCCGGCATTCGCTTCGACCTGGCCGTCGCCATCCAGATAACCGTGCTTGCGCAGGTCGGGCATCAGCCAGGCCGCGAGGAACGTGAGCGCGGCCATGAATGCCACGTAGTAAAAGAAGGCGTTTTCAACGTTGATGGAGCGCAGCCAGAGGGCGACGTATTCGGCGGTGCCGCCGCACAGGGCGTTGCCAATGGCATAGGGAAAGCCAACGCCCAGCGCCCGCACGCTTGGCGGGTACAGATCCGACTTGAGAATGCCGGTGACGGGCGTATAGAAGGCCGCGATCACCATGCCGACCATGACCAGCCCGAATGCGACCCAAGGGTTGGTGGTCTGCTTGAGCGCCATCATCAGGGGGACAACGGCCACCGCAGCCAGCGCGCCAAACAGCATCATGTTCGCGCGTGTTCCAATGCGGTCGCCTAGCAGGCCGAACACCGGCTGCAGCAACATGAAGATGACCAGTGCCGATGTCATGATCAAGCTGACGATCTTGGAGTCGATACCCGAGGACACGACCAGGAACTTCTGCATATACGTGGTGAAGGTGTAGAAGAACAGCGAGCAGCCCATGGTGATGAACAGCGTCACGAACACGGCCCGCTTGTGCCGCAGAAGCCCCCGAATCGAGCCCGCTTCCTTGCGCTTCGCCTCCTTGGTGTCCAGCGTTTCGATCATCGAGCGGCGCAGATAGACGACCACGACTGACGAGATGGCGCCGATGAAAAACGGAATGCGCCAGCCCCATTCGTGCATGGCGTCCTTGCTGAACAGATGCTGGAGCACCGTGATGGTCAGCAGTGCCAGCAATTGACCGGCAATGATGGTGGCGTACTGAAACGAGCCATAGAAAGCGCGGTTGCCCTTGCTGGAGACCTCGCTGATATACGTGGCGCCGGCTCCATACTCCGCGCCCACCGACAGACCCTGAGCCAGCCGGGCGATCAGCAACAACACGGGGGCCAAGCCGCCAATGCTTTCATAGGTCGGTATGACGGCGATGCCGAGGGAGCCCGCGCACATCAGGAAGACCGACAGAATCATCGCTCGCTTGCGGCCGTGGGTGTCTGCAATGGCGCCAAAGATCCAGCCGCCCAGCGGGCGCATGAGAAAGCCGACGGCAAAAATACCGGCGGTTGCCATCAATTGGCTGGTTTGATTCCCCTTCGGGAAAAATTGGGACGCGAAATAGATCGCGGTATAGGCGTAGATGAAGAAGTCGTACCACTCCACCAGGTTGCCGGAGCAGGCGCCCACGATGGCGCGAATGCGTCGAGTAACGGGGAGGGCCCGGATTTGGTCCGCTGGATTTGAAAGTTCAGAAAGTGTCATTGATTGGTCTCCTTAATAATATGTCGCCGGGCATCACGGACCGGCGGAGCATGCTTGTCACCCTGTGATCGGCAGCGGTTGCATCATGATGATCGCGCCGTCTTAATACGACCTGGGCAGGCCGGCGATGTGTTCGGCCGCAAAGCGGCTGGGCAATGGCACCAGTGGGAGGAAGCCGCCGCGCCGCGGGTGGCCGTTGAGGCCGATCTCGGATTGGCGCGTCGCGGGCAGGAAATAAAG
This sequence comes from Paraburkholderia sacchari, assembly GCF_000785435.2. Taxonomy (GTDB): domain Bacteria; phylum Pseudomonadota; class Gammaproteobacteria; order Burkholderiales; family Burkholderiaceae; genus Paraburkholderia; species Paraburkholderia sacchari. The sequence continues at coordinate 168,937 of NZ_JTDB02000003.1, forward strand.
CCAGTGCCAGCAGGCAGGCAAGGGGGCAGCGGGCATGACCGGCGAGTCGTTGCGATCCAGCGTGGCAGCCGATGCGCGCAGCGGTGCCGGCGCCGCGAAGTTGTCGATGGTCTCGGTGCGGCCGACCCAACTGCGCAAATGGTCCAGGTCCTGGGTCATGTGTGTCTCCTTACCGCGAAGAATTTTGGAGGTGCGTGCGGTAGTTGTGAAATACTTAATCGACCTATGCGCTATATGAAAATCAGCTAGCCAACGAAACAGGGGTATCGAATGGAGCTTCGCCAACTTCGCTATTTCGTGGGCGTCGCGGAAGCCGGCAGTTTGCTCAAGGCCTCGGGCCGGCTAGGCGTGGCGCAGCCGGCGCTTGGCCAGCAGATCGCCATGCTGGAGCATGAAGTCAGTGCACGCCTGTTCGATCGCTCCAGTCGCGGCATGAGTCTGACTGACTCGGGGAGGCTATTTCTGGAGCACGCGAGGGTGGTGCTTGCCGATGCCGAGCGGGCGCGCATGGCAGTACGGGATTGCGCCGCCGTGCCTCGCGGCGAGGTTGCTCTGGGCCTGCCCACCACCGTGGCATTGGCGGCCACCATGCCGATCCTGAGCGCTTGTCGCACAGAGTTGCCCCATGTGCGGCTAAAGCTGGTCGAGGCTTACAGCGGATTCTTGCGCGAGTGGCTGCAATCCGGACGGCTCGACCTGGCTTTGCTGTATGGCGAATCAGTCGATCCTGGCTTGTCCAGGCGCCCGCTGCTGGACGATCAACTGGTATTTGTCACCAGTACTGCCAAGGTGCGCTTGCCCAAGCGGCTTTTGTTGAAAGAGGTGGCTCGCTGGCCGTTGGTGTTGCCCGGACCGGAGCATGCGCTGAGGCGCATCATCGACGATGCTTGCGCTCCAGAGCGACTGGAGCTGAATGTCGTTGCGTTGATCGAATCGCTCAGCAGCGTCAAGCGCGCCGTGGAGGCTGGTATCGGCAGCACGATCTTGCCGCTGGGATCGGTGGCCCAGGAAGTCGCTGACGGGAAAATGCGTACCGCCGTGATCGACAATCCACACATGCAGCGGCGGGTGGTTTGCGCGACCAACGTTACGCGGCCCGCTTCGCTGGCTTGCGCGGCGGTGACCGCGCTGACTCAGCGCGTGATCCGCGAAATGGTCGAGTCCGGAGCCTGGCCTGCACGGTGGGTAGGCGGATAGCAGTCGGATGGTAAAGAGAGGGTTCGCGGGTAACCGGCAGAGCCAAAAGTGAAAAAGCCCGGTAGATCAAAGATCTACCGGGCTTTCGCATTTGGTGGCGAATCAGGGATTCGAACCCCGGACCTGCGGATTATGATTCCGTCGCTCTAACCGGCTGAGCTAATTCGCCTAAAAAGAAGAATTATGAAGATGCCTGGCGAAGCTGTCAACCCCTATCGCCATCTTTTTTCAAGATTCTCCGAACCGGCGTTTGCGCCGGTCCATCAGTGCTTCAAATCAGCGCATCAATCCTGCGCGTAGATATCCGAGTCCTTGGTCTCCTTCACGAACAGCACGCCAATCACGCAGGTCGCGAGCGCGATGACGATCGGATACCAGAGCCCCGAGTAGATATCGCCCTTGGCCGCCACGATCGCGAAGGCCGTCGCCGGCAGGAAGCCGCCGAACCAGCCGTTGCCGATGTGATAGGGCAGCGACATCGACGTATACCGGATGCGCGTCGGGAACATCTCCACCAGCATCGCCGCGATTGGCCCGTACACCATCGTCACGAAGATCACGAGGATCGTCAGGATCGCCACTGTCATCGGCCAGTTGAGTTGCGCCGGGTCGGCCTTGGCCGGGTAACCCGCGGATTTCAGCGTGCCCGAGAGCTTTTTCTCGAACGCCGCGCCCGCTTCCTTCGCGCCCGCCGCCTTGCCGTCATAGGTGTCGATCGTCGCGTCGCCCACCTTGATCTGCGCGAGCGTGCCCGCCGGCGCGGCCACGTTCGAGTAGTTCAGGCCCGCCTTCGAAAGCGCGCTCTTGGCGATGTCGCACGAGCTCGTGAACTTCGAGGTGCCCACCGGGTTGAACTGGAACGAGCATTCGTCCGGGTTCGCGATCACCACGATCGGCGCGCGCGCCGTCGCGGTTTCCAGCGCCGGGTTGGCGAAGTGCGTGAGCGCCTTGAAGAGCGGGAAGTAGGTGAGCGCCGCGATCAGGCAGCCGGCCATGATGATCGGCTTGCGGCCGATTTTGTCGGAGAGCGCGCCGAAGAACAGGAAGAACGGCGTGCCGATCAAGAGCGCCAGCGCGATCAGGATGTTGGCGCTCGCGCCGTCAACCTTGAGCGTCTGCGTGAGGAAGAAGAGCGCGTAGAACTGGCCCGTGTACCAGACCACGGCCTGGCCCGCCGTCACGCCGATCAGCGCGAGGATCACGACCTTGAGGTTCTTCCATTGGCCGAACGCTTCCGAGAGCGGCGCCTTCGAAACCTTGCCTTCAGCCTTGATGCGCTTGAACGCAGGCGATTCGTCGAGTTGCAGGCGGATCCACACCGAAACCGCGAGCAGCAGGATCGAGGCCACGAACGGAATGCGCCATGCCCAGGTGGCGAACGCTTCTTCGCCCACCGTCGTGCGCACGCCGAGGATCACGAGCAGCGAGAGGAACAGGCCCAGCGTCGCCGTGGTCTGGATCCACGAGGTGTAGAAGCCGCGGCGTCCGGGCGGCGCATGTTCGGCCACGTAGGTCGCCGCGCCGCCGTACTCGCCGCCGAGCGCGAGGCCTTGCAAGAGGCGCATGGCGATGAAGATCACGGGCGCGGCGATGCCGATCGACGCGTAACCGGGCAGGAAGCCGACCACGAAAGTGGACAGGCCCATAATGACGATGGTGACGAGGAACGTGTGCTTGCGGCCCACGAGGTCGCCGAGGCGTCCGAACACGATTGCGCCGAACGGCCGCACCGCGAAGCCCGCCGCAAAGCCGAGCAACGTGAAGATGAAGCCCGCGGTGGGGTTCACGCCGGAGAAGAAGCTTTTGCTGATGTAGGCCGCGAGCGAGCCGGCCAGGTAGAAGTCGTACCACTCGAACACCGTGCCGAGCGACGACGCGAAGATCACGCGTTTTTCGTCGCTGGTCATCGGCGCGTGTGAGACTTGTCCGCCAACGGTTGCCATATGTGTCTCCAGTCTTGGTATGCGCTTGTCTGTATGGCCCGCCTCCCGGCGATCTCGGGCTCGTGCGGTCCTGCGGAGCATTATTGGAATGGAAACTTACGCGGTTCTGACGGCGGAGGCGCTTTTCGGCCGGGCATTCGGGATGTCCCGTTGTTTGCTAATTTTCGGCAACCCACATCGAACGACGGTCAACGCTTCTATAAATCCGGTTATCTGCTGAATTCATGCGAGGTGGGTTGGCGCCGGCTAAGGGTAAGTCCCATCCCGGTTTTTGCCCGTTCTGCCGTCAGCTAACGTCGCGCAGACGCAGTGTCACGCGCACCAGCGTGCCGGCGAGGCGCGGTTCGAGTTGATAGACGTTGTCGTCGATGGTGAGCGTGCCGCCGTGCATCGCGGCGATTTCGCGCACGATCGCGAGTCCGAGGCCGCTGCCATCGCCCTCGCGCCCGAGGATGCGATAGAAGCGCTCGAGCACGCGTTCGCGCTCGGCCGCCGGAATGCCGATGCCGGTGTCCTCCACTTCCAGATGCACCACGTGCGCGGCGGGTTCGGGCCGCACGCGCACAGTGATGCGGCCGCCGGCCGGCGTGTAGCGGATCGCATTGTCGATCAGGTTCGACAGCATCTCGCGCAGCATCACGGGGTTGCCGTCGACCTGCACCGGCGCGGCCCGGCCTTGGGCGCCGCGCTCGCCGCTCTCATTGCCGTCGTTCGTTGCGCTCTCCGGACCTTCGTAACCGAGGTCCATCTGCTTGGCGAGCGCGGGCTGCACCCAGTCGCGCACCGCGTGACGCGCCACATCGGCGATATCGACGGGGACGAAAATCTGCCCTGACATCCGGTTCTCCGCGCGGGCGAGCGCGAGCAGTTGCGTGACGAGCCGCGCGGCGTGCTCGGAACTCGTCGCGATCTGCTCGAGCGAGCGGTGCACTTCGGCGCTTGCGTCCTGGCGCAGCGCCAGCTCGGCCTGGGTGCGCAGGCCCGCAAGCGGCGTCTTCATCTGGTGCGCGGCATCGGCGATAAAGCGCTTTTGCAGCTGCATGTTCTGTTCGAGGCGCGTGAGCAGGTCGTTGAACGAGGTCACGAGCGGCTCGATCTCGGGCGGTGCGCGCCGCGCTTCGAGCGGCGAGAGGTCGTCGGGGCGGCGCATGCGCATGTTCGATTCCAGCGCGTGCAGTGGCGCGAGGCCGCGCGAGAGGCCGAACCAGACGAGCAGGATCGCGAGCGGCAGGATCACGAACTGCGGCAGGATCACGCCTTTAATGATGTCGTTGGCGAGCTGCCGGCGCTTGTCGAGCGTCTCGGCCACCTGCACGAGCACGGGCTGCGAGCCCGACAGATTGGGCAGTTCGACCGTCGTATAGGCCACGCGGATGTCGATGCCGTGCAGCATGTCGTCGCGGAATTCCACGAGGCCGGGGGGCGGTCGGTCGTCGTCGCGCGGCAGCGGCATCTCGCGGTCGCCACCCACCAGTTCGCCGCGGCTGCCGAGCACCTGGTAGAACACGCTGTCGATGTTGTCGGCGCGCAGGAAGTCGCGCGTGGAGGCGGGCAGCGAGAGCTCCGCCACGCCGTTGACCGGATGGATCTGGCGCGCGAGCACGTAGGCGTCGGTTTCGAGCGCGCGGTCGAACGGGCCGTTGGCGATCGACTTGGCGACCAGGTAGGTGACCGCGATGCTCATCGGCCAGAGCAGCAGGAGCGGCGCGAGCATCCAGTCGAGAATCTCGCCGAACAGCGAGCGCGGGCGCGCGGCGGCGGCTTCGGCCTCGTCGGGCGGGGCGAAGGGGTTGGCGTAGCGGGCGTCGCGCGCCTCGTCGTCGAGCGCGCCGGGCTGGGCTGCGGGAGCGGGCTCGGCCATCGTGGCGCCTGGCTATTTGTAGTAGTGGCTGGCCGGCATGGCGGGGGGCGCGTCGGCGTCCGCCGGGGTGCTTGTCGGCGCGTTCGCGGGAGCGCTCGCGGGCGCACTCGTATTCGCGCTCGGCGGATTTGCTTCTTTTTCGAGGCAATATCCGAGCCCGCGCACGGTCACGATGCGCACGCCGCCCGCTTCGAGCTTCTTGCGCAGCCGGTGCACGTAGACCTCGATTGCGTTGTTGCTCACTTCCTCGCCCCATTCGCACAGATGGTCGACGAGCTGTTCCTTCGAGACGAGGCGCCCGAGCCGTTGCAGCAGCACTTCGAGCACGCCGAGTTCGCGCGCCGAGAGATCGAGCACCTGGTCGTTGATGCGCGCCACGCGCCCGACCTGGTCGAACGCCAGCGCGCCATGGCGCACGACCGTGGGGCCGCCGCCCGCGCCGCGCCGCGTGAGCGCGCGCACGCGCGCTTCGAGCTCGTTGAGCGCGAAGGGCTTGGCCATGTAGTCGTCGGCGCCGAGGTCGAGGCCTTTCACGCGCTCGTCCACGCTGTCGGCGGCGGTGAGGATCAGCACAGGGAGGTTGGAGTTGCGCGCGCGCAAGCGGCGCAGCACTTCGAGGCCGGGCATTTTCGGCAGGCCCAGATCGAGGATCAGGAGGTCGAACGACTGCATCGACAAGGCCGTATCGGCATCCACGCCGTGACGCACGTGATCAACGGCATAGCCCGCCTGGCGGAGTGATCGGACGAGACCGTCCGCGAGTATGCTGTCGTCTTCGGCAATGAGAATTCGCATGTGCGCCAGCGTCGCCCTCGTCGCGCTTTGATGCCCGTTTTGTGCGGCGCGGGGTGTGCGGCGCGCGCAGCGCTCCCGGCAGGGAGCGGGCCCGGGCAGCGTCGGGCGGCGGTCTCCGAAAATTCGCGGTTTCGGCGCGCGCGTTTGCCCAAAACGGCCAAAAACGGCTTGCCAAAACCACTGTTTTTTTATACAGTGTCTGCGTTCAGGCGCATGCGTGCAAATGTACGCGCGCATCGTCACCAGACGCCGTTCATCATAGCAAAGGACGATTCATGGAAGATAGCAAGAAAGGCTCGGCTGGGCTGACTGCTGAAAAGAGCAAGGCACTGGCTGCCGCGCTCGCGCAGATCGAAAAGCAGTTCGGCAAAGGGTCGATCATGCGGCTCGGCGACGGCGAGGCGGTCGAGGACATCCAGGTGGTCTCCACCGGTTCGCTCGGCCTCGACATCGCGCTCGGCGTGGGCGGCTTGCCGCGCGGCCGGGTGGTCGAGATCTACGGTCCGGAATCGTCGGGCAAGACCACGCTCACGCTCCAGGTGATCGCCGAATTGCAGAAGCTCGGCGGCACAGCGGCGTTTATCGACGCGGAACACGCGCTCGACGTGCAGTACGCGTCCAAGCTTGGCGTGAACGTGCCGGAGCTGCTCATCTCGCAGCCGGACACGGGCGAGCAGGCGCTCGAAATCACTGACGCGCTGGTGCGCTCGGGCTCGATCGACATGATCGTGATCGACTCGGTTGCGGCGCTCGTGCCGAAGGCCGAAATCGAAGGCGAAATGGGCGACTCGCTGCCGGGTCTGCAGGCGCGTCTGATGTCGCAGGCGCTGCGCAAGCTCACCGGCACGATCAAGAAAACGAACTGCATGGTGATCTTCATTAACCAGATCCGCATGAAGATCGGCGTGATGTTCGGCAACCCGGAAACCACCACGGGTGGCAACGCGCTCAAGTTCTACTCGTCGGTACGTCTGGACATTCGCCGTATCGGTTCGATCAAGAAGAACGATGAAGTGATCGGCAGCGAAACGCGTGTGAAGGTCGTCAAGAACAAGGTGTCGCCGCCGTTCCGCGAAGCCGTGTTCGACATCCTCTACGGCGAGGGCATCTCGCGCCAGGGCGAAATCATCGACCTCGGTGTGCAGGCCAAGATCGTGGACAAGGCCGGCGCGTGGTACAGCTATAACGGCGAGCGCATCGGCCAGGGCAAGGACAACGCGCGCGAATTCCTGCGCGAGAATGCGGACATCGCTCGCGAGATCGAAAACCGCATTCGCGAGTCGCTTGGCGTGAGCACGATGCCGGACGGCGTCAACGACTCCGGCGAAGTCGAAGTCGCGGACGAAGAATAAGTCTCGAAGTTAAGTCTCGAAGTTAAGTCTCGGCACCAGGGAGTCCACGATCGTGATGCGCAAGAGTGGGTTCGCCTCGGTGCCGCATGAGACGGAAACGTCAGAGGCCCTGCCTTCGCCTTTGGACGAAGGCGGGGCCTCGTCGCAAGCCGATCAATTCGAGCGCACCTCCACTTCGCGTACCTCACGCACCTCGCGAAACGCGCGCACAAACGAAGCACCCGGCCGGCAGCGCCCCGAGCGCTCACTCAAGGGCCGTGCGCTCGGCTATCTCTCGCGCCGCGAATACAGCCGCGCGGAGCTTTCGCGCAAGCTCATGCCCTTCACCGAAAACGCCGACGAGCTCGAAGCACTGCTCGACGCGCTCGAACGCGAAGGCTGGCTGTCCGACGCGCGCTTTGCGGAAAGCGTCGTGTACCGCCGCGCCGCGCGCGTGGGGGCGGGGCGCATCGTCAGCGAACTCAAGCGTCACGCCGTGGGCGACGCGCTCATTGAAGAAGTGAACGCGCAATTGCGCGAAACGGAACTCGCCCGGGCCCGCGGCGTCTGGCAGAAGAAGTACGGCCAGTTGCCCGAGACGCCCGCCGAGCGCGCGCGTCAGGCGCGTTTTCTGGCCGCGCGAGGCTTTTCGATGTCGATTATCGGCAAGATTTTGAAGGGCATCGAAGACAGTTTCGAGGGCGACTTCGAAGGCGGGTTCGACGGCTACTAATCGAAAACTGATCCAGCTGGCTCAAAAATCAGTCGAGGCCCGGTACCGCCAGGCGCGGTGGGTTCATCGCTGTCTCAAATACTCGGTATGCTAAAATCGAGCGGTTTTCCTGTCCGGTCTTACCTCTACTAGCATGCCGCTTTCTTCGCCAGCGCCTCGCCAGTTGCGTCATCAGCGCGCTATCCGGGCGGTCGCCTATGAGCGCGAAGACGGCCTGTGGGACATCGACGCGTGCCTGACCGACCATAAGCCACGCGACGTGCCGCTCGCCTCCGGTGTGCGGCCCAATGGTTTGCCGATCCATGAACTCTGGCTCCGCATCACGATCGATCGCAAGCTCAACGTCGTCGACGCCGAAGCGTCGTCCGACTGGGTGCCCTACGACGGTCAGTGCCAGAACGCTCATCCCGCCTATCGGGCCCTTATCGGGCTCAACCTCCTCAAGAATTTTCGCCGCGAAGCGGGCCAATTGCTCGCCGGCACGGTCGGCTGCACGCATCTCACGGAAATGCTGGGAATGTTGCCGACTGTCGCTATTCAGGCGTTTGTCGGGGCGGTATGGGATGTATCGACTGGGGCGCCCGGCGAAGAGTCCGGGCAGGAACCGAGCAAGACCGCCGACGGCGAAGCCGCCGGCGAAAAGCCGCCTTTCCAGCTAGGCCGCTGCCATGCGCTGCGGTTCGACGGCGAGGCGGTGAAGCAGTTTTATCCGCGCTGGTATGGCCATGTGCCGCGTTCAATAGAGCGCGGCGCGCCAGCCTCCGGCGTGCGCGACAACCCCGGCCCGAGCCAAGAGGGCAGGGCCGGCATGCTCGCGCATGAATAACAACAGCGGAAACGAAGTTCACTCCAACTCTCAGACTGAAGGAATCACGCATGAAGATTCACGAGTACCAGGGTAAGGAAATCCTGCGGAAATTCGGAGTCGCGGTACCGCGCGGCAAGCCGGTGTTTTCGGTGGACGACGCGGTCAAGGCCGCTGAAGAGCTGGGCGGTCCGGTGTGGGTCGTCAAGGCGCAGATTCACGCGGGCGGCCGCGGCAAGGGCGGCGGTGTGAAGGTGGCGAAGTCGCTGGAGCAGGTTCGCGAATACGCGAGCCAGATCCTCGGCATGCAGCTCGTCACGCACCAGACCGGTCCGGAAGGCCAGCGCGTCAACCGTCTGCTGATCGAAGAAGGCGCCGACATCAAGCAAGAGCTGTATGTCAGCCTCGTCGTTGACCGCGTGTCGCAGAAGATCGTTCTGATGGGTTCGAGCGAAGGCGGCATGGACATCGAAGAAGTGGCCGAAAAGCATCCGGAACTGATTCACAAGGTCATCGTCGAGCCGTCGACGGGTCTGCTCGACGCCCAGGCCGACGACCTCGCCGCGAAGATCGGCGTGCCGGCTGCTTCGATTCCGCAAGCCCGCGCGATCCTGCAAGGCCTGTACAAGGCATTCTGGGAAACCGACGCGTCGCTGGCCGAAATCAACCCGCTGAACGTCACGGGCGACGGCAAGGTCATCGCACTCGACGCGAAGTTCAACTTCGACTCGAACGCGCTGTTCCGCCACCCGGAAATCGTCGCTTACCGCGACCTGGACGAAGAAGATCCGGCTGAAATCGAAGCCTCGAAGTTCGACCTCGCGTACATCTCGCTCGACGGCAACATCGGCTGTCTCGTGAACGGCGCAGGCCTCGCGATGGCCACGATGGACACCATCAAGCTGTTCGGCGGGGAGCCGGCGAACTTCCTCGACGTGGGCGGCGGCGCCACGACCGAGAAGGTTACCGAAGCGTTCAAGCTCATGCTGAAGAACCCGGGCCTGAAGGCGATCCTCGTGAACATCTTCGGCGGCATCATGCGCTGCGACGTGATCGCGGAAGGCGTGATCGCCGGTTCGAAGGCCGTGAACCTGAATGTGCCGCTCGTCGTGCGCATGAAGGGCACGAACGAGGACCTCGGCAAGAAGATGCTGGCCGATTCGGGCCTGCCGATCATCTCGGCGGACAGCATGGAAGAGGCTGCGCAGAAGGTCGTCGCGGCTACCGAAGGCAAGTAATTTTCAGCGGATACGAATGGCATCGTGCCGGCGCGAAGGCTCGGGTCCGCCCGGCTGACGCGACGCGCGACGCCAAACGAACAGAGGTCAATACATGTCGATTCTGATCAACAAAGACACCAAGGTCATCACGCAGGGCATCACCGGCAAGACCGGTCAGTTCCATACGCGCGCCTGCCGTGAATACGCCAACGGCCGCGAAGCGTTCGTCGCGGGCGTGAACCCGAAGAAGGCCGGCGAAGACTTCGAAGGCATTCCTATTTACGCGAACGTGCGTGAAGCGAAGGAAGCCACCGGCGCGACCGTTTCGGTCATCTACGTGCCGCCCGCAGGCGCAGCCGCCGCGATCTGGGAAGCGGTGGAAGCCGATCTCGATCTCGCGATCTGCATCACGGAAGGCATCCCCGTCCGCGACATGATCGAAGTCAAGGACCGTATGCGCCGCGAAGGCCGCAAGACGCTGCTCCTCGGCCCGAACTGCCCCGGCACGATCACGCCGGACGAGCTGAAGATCGGCATCATGCCGGGTCACATCCACAAGAAGGGCCGCATCGGCGTTGTGTCGCGTTCGGGCACGCTCACGTATGAAGCGGTGGGCCAACTGACGGCGCTCGGCCTCGGCCAGTCGTCGGCAGTCGGTATCGGCGGCGACCCGATCAACGGTCTGAAGCACATCGACGTCATGAAGATGTTCAACGACGATCCGGATACGGACGCCGTGATCATGATCGGCGAGATCGGCGGTCCGGACGAAGCCAATGCGGCTTACTGGATCAAGGACAACATGAAGAAGCCGGTGGTTGGCTTCATCGCGGGCGTCACGGCGCCTCCGGGCAAGCGCATGGGCCACGCCGGCGCGCTGATCTCGGGCGGTGCGGATACGGCCGACGCGAAGCTGGAAATCATGGACGGCTGCGGCATCAAGGTGACGCGCAACCCGTCGGAAATGGGTCGTCTGCTGAAGTCGATTCTGTAATTTCCGTGCGGTAATTTTCAAAACCGGCTGCGCGCCCGCGCATGGTGTGACGCGCGGGTGGCCAGCGTTTTTGATATGCTTGCGGAACCCTTTCACGAGGTTTCCGGACAGAAGCGAGGGAGTCAGTCATGGCTGCCTCGCTTTTTTACTGGTGCGGCTGTTTTTCCCTGCGGCCGCGCCTTGTCGCAGTATTCACGGTTCTCCTGCCGCTTTCATGCTTGAGTTTTTCACGTCGCTCCACTGGGGCGCTGTTTTTCAGATCATCGTCATCGACATCCTGCTTGGCGGCGACAACGCTGTGGTCATCGCGCTCGCCTGCCGCGATCTGCCCGCGCAGCAGCGCCTGCGCGGCATCGTCTGGGGCACCGTCGGCGCGATCGTGCTGCGCGTCGTGCTGATCGCTTTCGCAGTCGTGCTGCTCAATGTGCCGTATCTGAAGTTTACGGGCGGCCTGTTGCTGCTGTGGATCGGCGTGCGCCTGCTTGCGCCGGCGCATCTCGAGCATGCCAACGTGAAGCCGTCCGAGAAGCTGATCGGCGCGATCAAGACCATCATCGTCGCCGATGCTGTGATGAGCCTCGACAACGTCGTGGCTATCGCCGGCGCGGCCGAAGCCGCCGACCCGAGCCACCGCATCGCGCTCGTGATCTTCGGCCTGATGGTGAGCATTCCGCTGATCGTGTGGGGCAGCCAGCTCGTGCTCCGGCTGCTCGACCGCTATCCCGTGGTGGTGACGCTGGGCGCGGCGCTGCTCGGCTGGATCGCGGGCGGGCTGATCATCAACGATCCGGCCGGCGACCGCTGGCCGCTGCTCGATACGCCCGCCGCCGAATATGGCATGAGCGCGGCGTGCGCGATTCTGGTGGTGGTGGTCGGACATCTGCTCAAGCGCCGTAACGAGCGGCGCGCGCAAGGGTCGCATTGAGCGCGATGACGCAGGTCTACCGGTCGCGGTGACCGGGCCATTGCGAAGGCTGGCGCACAAGCCGATGCTCCGACAGCGCCAGGCCTAAGCCATCCGGCCGACTGCCGCGCCAACGGGGGCGCCGATACGATCGAAGCGCCTGTTCACTGTTTCGTGAGCAGGCGTTTTTCGTTTCTGGAGCCCTGATGATGACCGTATCCCCGTCCCTTTCCAGCCCGAGCGCCTCTCGCCTCGCCGGGCCATGCGCCGCGTCCGCGGCGGCCGCACCGTTTGCTACCCATGCCACGCATGCCGCGGCTTCGCTCGTGCAGTCCTGCCGCGCGTTCGTGCGTTTCGCGAAACGCTGGGCCGCGCCCGGTTTCACGCTCATCGAACTGATGATCGTGCTTGCCATTGTTGGCGTAATCGCCGCGTATGCCATTCCTGCTTATCAGGACTATCTCGCGCGCAGCCGGGTGGGCGAGGGTCTCTCGCTGGCGTCCGCAGCGCGGCTTGCAGTGGCGGAGAACGCGGCGAGCGGCAATGCGTTCGGCGCGGGCTACACGGTGCCGCCGGCCACGCGCAACGTAGACTCGGTGAAGGTGGACGACACAACCGGGCAGATCACTGTGATGTTCACCAAGCGCATCGCGCCCGAAGGCAGCAACACGATCGTGCTCGTGCCCTCGGTGCCCGACAACGCGGACTCGCCTACCGCGCGCGTGGCGCTCGCGCAAGGCAGCGTGCAGGGCGGCACGCTCACATGGGAATGCTTCGCAGGCGGCAAGTCGGCCTCGTCGCTTGGCGCACCGGGCTTGGGCCCTGTACCTGTCGAGGCGGCTACGCTGCCGGCCAACCTTGCGCCGCCGGAGTGCCGGGCTTGAGGTGCGCATAGAGCCAGTATGAAGCTCGTATGAAGCCCACGTGTGGGGCAGCAACTCGCGCGCCGGCCGTCGTGAAGGCGTCCGGCGCGCGATGTCCGGCGCATGCGCCGCGATGCTGCATCAACCCGCAGCCCGGGCCTGATGCGCGCGCACGGATCGAGGGCGTAGCGCGCGCGGGCGGATTTCATTCGTCCGCCTTCCGCACAGGGAGGGAAAAGTTTTGTATAGTGCGCCGGTTGCCGACGCCCCCCATTCCCATGCCTTCTCCTTTTGCGCGTTACCTTACGTTCGTCTTGCTGGCCGTTGCTTTGATCCTGCCGTATGCAGTCGTCGTCCACACGTATCCCATCCCGACGTTCTATTCCGAATTCACCGCGCTCGCGCTGTATCTGATGGTCGGTGCCGGGGTCTGGCTGCTGGTGCGCTCCGCGCGGCCGGCGCGCGACTTTGCTTCGCCCGCGGTAGCGCTCGTGCCGCTCGCCTTCGGCTTGCTGCTCGTCGTGCAAACTTTCGCGCTGCCCGTCGAGCAACCGTCGATGAACTGGCTGGGCGCGGGCTATCTGCTGGCTGCCTTCATGGCCGTTCACGCGGGCTATGGCATCGCGCGCGTGAATCTCACGCGCACGGCGATGGTGTGGGGCGCCTGGGCGCTCGTGATCGGCGGCCTGTTCGCGGTGTTCTGCCAGGTCATTCAACTGCTGCATCTCGAAGCGAAGGTCACGCCGCTCGTGGTCGCCTACAACGTGCGCTTCGACCGGCGGCCGTTCGGCAACATGGCGCAGGCCAATCACCTCGCGACCTACATCGCGTTTGCGACGGCTGCGGCGCTGTATCTAGTGCAGACGCGCCGTCTGAACGTCCTCTTGTGGGTCGTGCTTTCGGTCATCTATTCGGGCGGTCTAGCGCTTACCGTGTCGCGCGGCCCGTGGCTGCAGATGGCGGTGATTGTCGTCGCGGGGCTCTGGATGGCGCTGTCCGCGACGCGCGGCGTGCGCGCAGAAGACGAGGCGGGCAGCATCGGCGGTGCGGGTGCGCGGGCTGGCAACGCGCGGGCCTGGGTCGTGCCCATCGTGCTTTTCGTGATTTTCTTCGCCGTGAACGGGCTCGTGCGCTGGGCCAACGTCCACTATGAGTTGCTGCTCGACCAGTCGGCGGCCGACCGCTTCAAGGACGCTGGCCAGATCGCGCCGCGCATCGCACTGTGGCGCTACGGCTGGACGATGTTCAAGACGCATCCGCTGCTGGGCGTGGGCTGGGGCGACTTTCCGATCCATCAGTTCGAGCTTGCGCGCACGCTTGGCGGCGTCGAGATCGCCAACAACTCGCACGACATCTTTATCGATTTGCTCGCCAAGACGGGCGTGCTCGGTTGCGCGATCGCCGTGATCGGGCTCGTGGCCTGGTTCGTGCGCGCGTTGCGCGCGCCGCACACCGCCGAGCGCATTTTCGGTTTTGCGTTGATTGGCGCGCTGGTCATGCATGCGCTCGTCGAGTATCCGCAGCAATACATGTTCTTCCTGCTGCCCGCGATGTTCGTATTTGGTCTGCTCGAGACGAAGCCGCTGCGCTTCGTTCCGCCGAACCTCACGCGCGCCATTTATGCGGTGCTCGTATTTGGCGGCATCGTTTCGTTGTGGCCGGTGATGCGCGACTACAACCGCGCGGAGGTGCTGTACTACGGTTCGCATCCCGCCGAGGAGTATGCGGCGCAGCCGTCGTTCCTGTTCCGCGCGTGGGGCAATTACGGCATGGCAACGCTCATGTCGATCGACGCCCACGACCTCGCCGGCAAGCTCGCCGCGCATGAGCGCGCGATTGCGTTGCTGCCGGGCGAGACCGTGCTGCGCCGCTATGCGGTATTGCAGGCGCTCGATGGGAATCAGGATGGTGCGTTCGACACGGTCGAGCGCCTGAAGATTTTTGCGCAGGAACTGCATGACTGGCCCACGCAAATGGCCTCGCTCTACAGCCTCTGCGACGGCCAGCCGACGCTCGCGGGCTTCAAGGCCGCGCTCGTGAAGAAGTACGGCATGCCGGCTACGAAGGTCCAGCAAGAATCGGACGAGTCCGACGACGATTCGGAGGATTGATTATCGGCCGCGGCGGCTGGGCTTCGGCTCGCCGCCGTGACGCAGTGGGTGCCAACCAGCGCGCTCAGCGTCTGGACGTTGCCTTGACTCCGCCCAGGCTGCGCATCAACCCGCCGCCACCCAATCCCCCGACTTCCCGCCGTGCTTCTCCAGCACGCGCACATCGGTGATCGTCATGCCGCGGTCCACCGCCTTGCACATGTCGTAGACCGTCAACAAGCCCACCTGAACGGTTTTTAAAATCAATGGCTTAGATCGTCTCTCTCGCACCGAACTTGTCCAAATTGATTGAAAAGTTGGACAGCGTTTGGACAGGACTTGGACAACAATTCCTATCCTCCGCCACCCTGAAGTTTACGTGATGAGGCTGAGTGTGCGGAAGTGCAGCGCGATGCGTCACCTAGAATCTTGATGCGTGAAGTCGTAGTTCGTCGTCGAAGATTCCGGCTGCGTTGCTCGTGCGCGCCCGGTGAATGTCCCGGATGTAAGCCAATTGATCGAAAGGCATAATGTCGGCTTCGTGGCCGAAACGCCATCACCGCAAGATACAGACCCATATGACCGCTCTCGAAAAACTGCTCGACACTTTCCGCCACGCCGCTGTCACCGAGCGCGAGAAAGGAACCTACTTCGAAGAGTTGATCGCCTGTGATGCGCCCTCAAAGCAACGCGGGCCACAATAATAGTAGGCCTATGGACGAAGATATGTCTCGGATTAAAAGCATTATTCATGAGCAGCGATTAATGCTCTCTAAAGCTCGCCGAATGACTGAAGATGAAAATGACGATAATTTCTATTCTTTAATTATAGAATATCTAGATGAATTGTTGTATAAGATTGGTGATGATTCAAAGGAATTTTCTGTATGGATAGGCCTTGAAGATGGGTGCGGGTATCTTGAGGTTGCGCCACTTGTTTTTCCGTGTTCGCGTGAAGTGCAGATTTTGCTTTGTTGTGTAAATGAAAAGTTAAAAAATTTTCTTTGTTTGATCTAGAGGGATTTTCTAATTAAAAACGGGGGCTGTATGAAGCTGATGGTAAAAATCTTCATAGGGATATTGGCGATCTTGGCTATTATTGTAAGCGGGCTTGTTTGGAAGGAAAATCATGTTGGGCGTCTAGATGGCATCGGCGATGTGAAGCTTGGAATGCGTGAGGTAGACGTCACTGTGGCATACGGGCGAAAAGCGGACTGCGATGTAGTCGAATCGCCTACACAAAAAATATGGGCGTTCGACTATCTCCACTCCTCTTGCGACACGCAGGTTTTTCTGGAGAGCAACGATGATAAAGAGTTTAGGGTGACTAGGGTCTGTTCGAGGTTTTCTCCAAGCAAAAAGCTTTCAAGTGTTTACGAGGAAAAAGAGTTAGTTGAAAAAATAGGCGATCCATCGTCAATCAGTATATCGAAAGATGGATTTTCGAAAATATCCAACTTCGAAGATAACAATATTTCAGTGGATAGTAGGGGGGGCACCATTACGCAATGGTGTGTGACGAAATCGCCTTTAGAGTACAAAGAGGCGTATAAAGCTGGCTAAAGCGGATCAAATACAATGCCGGTAAGGTGGCCTGCCGGTATTGTAGCCCACCAAAGCCAAGATATCGACGCTTGCTTGGCGCACTCCCTGACCGTAAGCTAGCAATAGATTGGGTGGTCGAGCGCCAGTGCGTGAAGACCGACAAGGAAAGTGGCATTGGCAACGATGCGAACGACTATGCGATTGAGACAATGCACAATCCGCGCTGTCCGTTGGAATTGTTCCAGCGGTTCGTGACGGTCAGTCTTGAAACAATGAAGATCGTGAAATCGTTGCCGCGTCTCGATATTCAACAATCGGGGCCGAGTGTCGGGCAGTTGATGGAGGCGAAGGGAGAACCGGATGCGCTGACTGCGTGATTGGCGTCCAACGATCATAGACACGGAAACGGCAAGATGCAATCAAACACCTCGCCGCTTTTCTTGATGGATGGGTATTGGATGAAGAAAGAATTCCTCATGCTGTCAGACTTGGCAGACCGGTGGCAGTGTTCCAAGGAATACCTCCATGAATTGATCCGCCAAGGAAATCTGACCCCATCGGTACGGCTTACCGATCAAGAGCGCTATGTCGGCGGGGAGTTTGTCGGAGGAATGTGTATTGGGGACGTGGACGGCGCAGTGCACAAGAGCTACATAGAGTTCTATGTGAATTCGGATTCTGAAGCCCCGGATTCTTACGAAAACTGGCCTCAGTGTGCCCCGGTCGTGTTCTGTCATTGTCCAGAGATCGAGTCTGAGGGCCGGTATTTATTTCAATTCGTGAGTGAAAGTCTCTGGCCGGGGAAGAATGAGAAATGGTTTTATCTCAACGGATACGAAATCACAAGCGAAGATGCGGATCTTAGGTTTAGGTTCGAGTTAGAGGAAGTTGAGCGGGTCGAAGCGTCAGCGGGTGCTGGACAGACTGAAGGGAGAGGGGCTGAGGCCGGTCTTGATGATGGGCCAAGCACTGACGACTTACCGGTAAGGAAGATTACAACTCAAGGGCGGAGAAGCTATCCGCTGTCGGCTGAAATTAATTATGCAAGGAAGCTTGCGGGCGACAGTGACGATCCTCATAGCGTGTGGGCGAGCTTGGTAAAGTTGGCCGACGATGAGCATGAGTGCTTGTTAGCCTTTGTAGACGGGAAAATAAAATACATGGATGGTGGTAAGACGGAATTTTATACGTTTGAAAAGCTGTCGGCTCGATTAAGACAGACGAAACGGCGTAATAAACAAATTCGAAAATGACTCGGCGTGACGTAATGTGACATAGCGTGACGCAGTGTGACATGGGGGTGATGAGTCTCCGAGGTGAGGGGTAAATTTCGCCTGTCTTTTGATTAAGGCGAAATTTAAACAATCTCTCATAGGAGAATATCGATGCACCAAGCAGTGACCGCAGTAAATTTTGATGGTATCCCCGCTTCGCTGAAGCAACTTCCCAACTGGGTTATGTGGCGTTGGGAAGAGGTTAATGGGCGTTGGACGAAGCCGCCCTACCAAGTGAATGGTAGAAATAATGCCAAAACCAACAATCCTGAAACGTGGGGAACATTCGACGCAGTTAGTTTGGCATACAGAGACGGCAGTTTTGATGGTGTCGGCTTAGTTATTCGTGGAGATATGATCGGTATTGATCTTGATCATGTTATCCACGACGGTCAGATTGAGCCGTGGGCACAAGAAATTATCGACAAATTTCACGGCACCTATATTGAAATCTCGCCGAGTGGAGATGGATTTCATATTCTGACTCGTGGCACAATTCCGCGAAATGGAAAATTCGGACCAGAAAACCGTCTTGAATGTTATTCGAAAGATGGTTCGCGATACTTCACTGTGACCGGTCATATGTTCGGGGCTGGTATGGAAATCACCGAGCAGCAGAATTCAGTTGACTGGCTGTTCGAGACGTTCGATAAAAGAGAGGCGAGTTCAGGTAAGGCTGAACCTGCTTCTTCCGCGTCTCCCAAAACGCTCGATAGTAGGCAATCAAGCAAAGCAATCATCGACCGTGCTTCGAAGGCGAAAAATGGTGATAAATTTCGTCGCCTGTTCGAAGATGGCGATATTTCAAATTACGCAAGTCACTCCGAAGCAGACTTGGGTTTGGCTACCATGCTGTCATATTGGGTTGATGATGCAGATCAGATTGATGATATTTTCCGTCAGTCGGCACTGTACAGGCCAGACAAGTGGGATCGATCTGTCTCTGGCGCTGGTAAGACGTATGGTGCAGAAACCATAGAAAAGGCACTGAAAAGCGATAGCGCCCAAGCGGGTGCCATGGCGCGAGCGGAGTTTAACGCGCGGCTTTATCCGAAGGAAACTAAGAATTCCGCGAAAAGCTGTCTATTCAATGGCTTTACTCAGGCTGATGATTTCATTGAAAACTGCAATGATACCGCTTGGCTTATCGATGGACTAATTGA
This sequence comes from Paraburkholderia sacchari, assembly GCF_000785435.2. Taxonomy (GTDB): domain Bacteria; phylum Pseudomonadota; class Gammaproteobacteria; order Burkholderiales; family Burkholderiaceae; genus Paraburkholderia; species Paraburkholderia sacchari. The sequence goes on from NZ_JTDB02000003.1 coordinate 187,655, forward strand.
ACAGTCGTCGATGACAATGCTGTTTGGCCCATCTGCAAGCGGAAAAAGCTTTGTGGCCTTGGATTGGGCGGCACATATTGCTGCTGGAATCGATTGGTGTGACCATGAGGTCGAACAAGGCGCGGTATTTTATATCTGTGCTGAGGGCGTCAGTGGGTTCAGGCGGCGACTGAAGGCATGGTCGGAGATTAACAATGTTAGTCTCAAAGGCGTTCCACTTTATATTCGGGACGTTCCCACCCATCTAATGGACTCAGAGAACGTAGGTGAGCTTGCTGAGCAGATTGGAACAATTTCTCGACAGATGAGCATCACGCCGAAATTTATCGTGATTGATACTCTCGCAAGAAATTTCGGTGGCGGCGATGAAAACTCAGGTCGAGATGTAGGTCAACTGGTAAATTATCTTGACGAATATTTGAAAATCAACTTCGGTGTCGCCATCATGATTGTTCATCATTCCGGTCATAGTGCATCGGATCGGGCACGTGGTTCATCAGCATTGAAGGCTGCGATGGATCAGGAATATTCTGTCGAGAAGAAAGGCGATCGTCGAATTCTTAAATGTACGAAAATGAAAGATGGGAAAGATGATTTTGAATTCCATTTTGATATCGAAAATCATCAATTTTCCGAAGGTGGTTCTTCTGGCTACCTGGTTTCTCTTGGTGTGCCGTCAAAACAGGAAAAAATAATTCTGTCAGGTAAAGAGCGTATTTGCTTTAATTTGCTGAAAGAGATGGTTGAGTTTACTGGGATGAAACCATCGGAAGAGGTTGTGGAGCAAGAGGCCGGGGCTGATGTGCCAGAGTACGTTTGCACAAAGGATCAATGGCAGAAAGCTTCAGTTGATAAGCTTCTCGAACGCGGTGAATTCAAAGCAGATTCTAAGCCGGAGTCTCACAGTCGCACCTTCCGGGTATTTTGTAAAAACCTGGTTGATAAAGGTTATGTTCGCTGTTGCGGTAACTACTACTGGCCGGTGCGGTGATCGGATAGACGGAACCGATGAGTTGAAATAGTCACAGAAGAAGAGAAAGATCAATTATCCGGCATGATGAGTCTTCTTTTGTCGACCTAATCAGGACGGATACGGATATATCTCTTTAGAGATATCCGATCTGTCCAAAGGTTTGGGTTTTTATTTTCTTCTGTGATCATTGAACCATAGATGGTTCCGCACATCCTGCCCGCCACCGACGAAGCCCCAACAGTGGGGCTTTTTATTTCATGAAAAATTATTCACCAATCACTTCCGGCACTGATCAAGACAAATGATGGCGGCGAAGCCCGCGAGCGAAGCGAGCATGAACCCTGTTCCATCGGTAACAAATGGGCATGCCTTAGCCGAACCGGGTTGAAGGTGGTTCGATAAATACATTGACACAACCCAAAACGAACCATTAAAATGCGAACCATCCTAAACAGACTGTTGCGGAGGAAACCGATGTTTGTACGTGCGTATCTCCGTGCCAGTACGAAAGAACAAGATGCTCGTCGGGCCAAAGACGATCTCATCGAGTTTGTGAAGGAGCGTGGGCTTCAGATCGCGGCGTTCTATGTTGAGAACGAATCGGGGGCATCACTCGCCAGACCGGAATTGTTCCGACTTCTTGACGACTGCCACGAAGGGGACATCCTGCTTATCGAACAGGTAGATCGTCTATCGCGCCTCAATGCCGACGACTGGAACAAGCTTAAGGCTGAACTTCAGGCTCGCCGGGTTCGTGTCGTTGCTCTCGACCTTCCGACTTCTTGGATGATGACCGGTTCGACCGATGACATCACGGGGCGCATGATGAATGCGCTCAACTCCATGATGCTCGACATGCTTGCCGCGATTGCACGCAAAGATTACGAGGACCGGCGTCGCCGCCAAAAACAGGGAATCGAGAAGCTGAAAGCCGAAGGTGGCTATAAAGGCCGGAAGCCGAACGATCAACGAAACGCCGCCATCATGCAGATGCTTCGGCGCGGCGATAGTTGGAACACGGTCATCGCGGCAACCGGGGCATCTCGGTCAACGTTGTCGCGCCTGAGCAAGCAGGTCAAGGTAGAAGCTGCCGCCGAGGCCGTCTCATAACCCTGCCTCAGAAATCAACTCGGCCAATGTCATTCCCAATGCATTGGCGAGTCTCTTGAGCGTGAGCGTGGCCGCATTGTTCGTTCCACGTTCGACCCGGCCGACGTAGCTTCGATCTACTTCAGCCATTAATGCCAGTGCTTCCTGTGAAAGCTCCTTTGCTTCGCGCAGGCGGCGGATTGCGGCACCGAGTGCAACTAACGACGGGTCTTGGGATTGGTGCGTGCTGACTGGCATCCCCACAGCATGTGGGGTACTATCGACAAATTCGACGGACCATGGTCCTCTTTTCGGGAGTTATACCGGGGCGCGTAAAGGTGTCGATTCATGGGGGGGCAGCAAATAGATCGCTCTCCTCGATTTGTCACGTTTGCCGATCCTTCCAGGCAATAAACAGTGCTCTCGATAAGCGTGAGTGGCACCACAAAACAGAGAAAAATACCGAAAAATTTAAAACCCAGCTCCGGCTGGACCACCTTCTCAACGGAGGTAGATCATGCGCGTAAGTGAACGTTACGGAAAGAATGGATATAAAACCGGGGAAACGATACATTATAGCTCGTCAGAGTATATCTGGAAGGGCGCAGTCCCGCTTCTTATTGGGTGCGCTATTGCTCTCTACATCGTTTGGCAGGGTTACCAAGAGCAAAGGAAAATTGACGCGGTTAAGTTGACGAGTCAAGATTATTCAATTTATAAGAGGCTTCGTGATAAAAGCATTGAAGAGCAGAAGGATAATATTGCGACGATCAAAAAATATGACCATCTTCGCCATACCGTCTGCACGACTTCTGTGCACACTGACGACTATGATAATAAGCAATGTGATATTTATGAGAGGGTTGAACGTATGCCGGGTGATTTTGTCGAGGTTCGCACGACGGTGTATGAAAAGTACGGGCAAGCACTTTCGAATTTTGAATGTAAAGGGGCGCCAAATTGGTGTTCTTTGACTGGGAAGTTGGAGCGGTATTATTCGCAGCAATATAGCGACCCAGTGGCAAGAGTTCGAGCCGAGGCTGCTGTACAGAAATGGGGCGATATACAGGTAATGCACTGAATACCGCCGCCGACAGTATTGACCAAATTGACCGATGCTCGCGGGAGACTATGAACGGATATCTATCACTGGTACAGACTGTATCCGCCACGGGGAACAATATCTACAGTCGCAAGATTGCAGGTTTGCTCGGCCTATTGATTGGCGACAGTCTTGGCGTACCCTTCGAGTTCAAACGAGTAGAGCAAATTCCGGCCCGTGAACTGATCGATATATGCCTGCCCACTGGATACAACAGTACGTACCCAGACATTCCATATGGCACTTGGTCTGATGATGGAAGCCAAGCGCTGTGCCTGCTCGCGAGTCTGCTCGACTGTGGCCAACTTTCTCTGAACGATTTCTCCGACCGACTGTTGCGCTGGATTGATGACGGATACATGGCTATTGACGGTCATGTGTTCGACATCGGCATACAGACGGCTGAAGCATTGAACAGATTGCGCGACGGCGTATCACCATTGAAATCTGGCGGTTCAGACGAGCGATCCAATGGCAACGGTTCACTGATGAGACTGTTGCCATTGGCACTGTTGCATACAGGTTCTGATGATGTGCTCGTACAGTCTGCACACAGACAGTCGTTGCCGACGCACAGTCATCCGCGATCACTGGTTGCCTGTGGATACTATGCTCTGGTCGCAAGAGGTTATCTGAACCAGGTGACGACCCCTTGGGAATGGGCCGACGAGCAGTTGGAGGCCGTCTATCGGGATTGGCGGAAAGAATCTGAACGTTCGGTACTGTTGGTAGAGTTGGAAGGGTTGCGACAGTGCCTAAAAATTAATCAACCTTGCGGTACTGGGTATGTGCTTGATACCCTGGTAACGGCCCGGAGAGCCATGGAAGAAGGGTCGTTCGATGACGTTGTGAAGACTGCAATCAGCTTCGGAAATGACACGGATACGACCTCGGCAGTTGCTGGCGGGCTCGCCGGTATCAAGTTCGGCGTCGAAGGTCTCCCGGCAACGTGGTTGCAGGGTCTGCGAGGGTTCGAGATCGTGGAGCCGGTGGTTGCGAAATGGTTGGCACTCTCCACTGACTCTGATGACGATCAGGGGGAGCAGGCCGACATGTGCGGCATTGGTCCTGACGGTGTGCCGATTGCGCTCGTCAATTGGGACCGACGAGGGATTCGCCGAAGAGCTACGTACCGATTCGACAAGAATGGCGTGCCCGTGATCGTCGATGACCTCGATGGCGATGGCGATCAGGCGTGATTTCAAGCGAAGGTACGATTTCGCGCCTACAGGGTCAGCTTTTTCGATGAAATGCTGATGAAACGACTAAAGTTGGATGCGCCCATGCCGTTATAGATGGTGACGTTCTGGCGAGCGGGGGAGATCGGCCTTCGGTCGGCCAGCATTCAATCTCGCTATAACAACCGCAATCAACGCATCAAGTTAGGGAAATAGAATGAAAGTTAAATGTGGAAATTGCAATCATAGCGAAAAGGTCACCGTTGAATTTATTGTAAAAATAATCGGTGGTGCACTTCCTGCTGGTGGTTTTGCAGCGTGGGTGACGTATTTTTTTGCGGGAACGGGACTTGCAATGGAAATTTGCGTTGCCTTAGTCGCTGGCGGGGTTGCTATGCTAATTTTCAAGGATGAGATCGTCACGTGGATTGTTAATCGGGGATACAAGTGCCCGAAATGTGGCTCAGTAAAATGGGACGCGTAATTTACTAAGCCAGCCATTGAGTCGAGCCAGCGCCGAAGTCAGTCTTGGGAACTACAGCGGCACAACTGCTGCGGTTGCTGGCGGGCTTGCTGGTATCGGGGTAAGTGGTTGGTTGCAGGGTCTACGAGGGTTCGAGATCGTGGATCCGTTGATAGCGAAATGGTTGGCACCCAACCCAGCGACACTCCGGCCGTCTTGATTTCAAGCGGTAGGCACGGGCTAAAATCAGCAGAAACCCTGACGATCACGAGAGAGAACGCCTGTGGATTCCCGCACATTCACCATCCAGCAAGTCTTTCAGGATCGCCGCCAATATCGCGTTCCTTTCTACCAGCGCCCCTATGTATGGAACCGCGAGGACCAATGGTGTCGTCTGTGGGAGGACATTCGTGACAAGGCCGAAGATCGGCTGGATGGGAATAAAGCCGTCCCACATTTCATGGGCGCAGTCGTCCTTGAGCCGCAACAGAGAACAGGCTTGCTTGGCGTGGTGCGCGACCACATCATCGATGGGCAACAGCGCCTGACCACGCTGCAATATGTTCTGACTGCACTCACGCATGCATTGCGTGAGTGGGACCAAATCAAGCTGTTGCCCCTGGTCGATGTATGCCTGTGCAACGACAACCCCCAGACGATGGAAGATCCGGGCGTTGAGGTATTCAAGCTCTGGCCGACCTTCCGCGACCAGTCTCAGTATGTGCAGGCGATGACGGCCACATCGCCCGATGAACTACGCGAGCGTTTCCCGGCCAGCTTTACGCAACGCGCCGAACTGAAAAAGATCGGTATCGACCACCCACCTGCACTGGAGGCGATACTGTTCTTTCGTGGCGCGATGGCCGACTGGCGACAGGAACATGCGGAAATATCGGCAGAGACATTGGCGACGGCACTGACCACCGCCATCCTGACTGATCTTTCCATCGTATGCATCTCCTTGGGAGAGGAAGACGACGCCCAAGTGATATTCGAGACTCTCAACGGCCACGGGGCGGAACTGCACGCCACCGACCTGATCCGCAACTTCATCTTCATGCGGGCCAACCAGAATGCCGACAGCCTCTACGCCAACCTGTGGAGCCAGTTCGAGGCACCGCTATGGTCGGAATCGCAAAAGCGTGGTCGCCTAAGCCGCCCCAGGCTTGAGTGGTTTGTGCAGACCGCCGTGCAAGCAGAGACGGGTGACGAGATTGATGTGGGTCGGCTGTACGCTGGGTACCGGCGATTCATAGATGGCTCGGCACAGCTACGCAGCGCCGATGCCCAGCTGGAGATGCTGAATAGGCATGCTGAGAATTACCGCGCCCTGGTTACGGGCGCGGGCGAATCACCCATCGGCATTTTTGGTCGGCGTATCGGCATTTGGGAGGCATCCCCCACCCATTCGCTGGCGCTACGCATCGCCAACTCCGCGTTGCCGCCAGATGAGCAGACTGAGATTTTCCGGTCCATCGAGTCCTACCTCGTGCGTCGAGCCATCTGCGGCCTGACACGCAAGAACTACAACAAGGTCTTCGCGCAGCTACTCAGGAAAGCCCAGACAAGCGATCTGAGCGCCGCATCGTTCCGTGCCCTGTTGTCCGACGGCGCAGGTGAAATTTCGCGCTGGCCGCGTGATGAGGAATTCCGTAGTCACTGGATCAATGGGGACATCTATCCCGGCCGACTCACCGCCTCGATGTTACGAGCTATCTTCCATCGCTTGGAAACTGCAATGCGCTCGGAAAAAAGCGAGGAGCGTGTGCCACTGGCCTTGGATGACCTGGACATCGACCACATCCTGCCGCAGTCATGGAACACCTACTGGCCGCTGTCAGATGGCACGGTTGCCAGTGCCGATGAGATTTCGCAGGCCCATATCCTCCAATTCGCGCCAGAAAGCATGGACGCGCACTCCAAGCTCATCCTCGAACGCGAGAAGGCTGTGCCCCGGATAGGCAACCTCACGCTCGTGCATTACGGCGTGAATCGCTCCTTGCAGAACCACGCGTACCCGCAGAAACGGGCCGCTCTGTTCGAGCACTCGAACCTGCAACTTAACCGAAAGCTGATGCAGTTGGACGGATGGGACGAGAGCGCCATTGCCAAGCGTGGCGAGACCCTGTTTGAGACGGCGCGTGGATTGTGGATCGGGCCGTCCACAACGTAGTGAGTAGCAGCGAAACGAGCATTGATTCTCGGTGTAGCTTGCTAATGGCGGTTCAAGGGAACCCGAAGAATGGGAAAAATAACGCGTATCGCATACAACAGTGCCGACTGGCATCATCCGACGGGCGAAGCCGCGCAACACGAAGGGGGAGAGTCATATACCAATCTCAACGGCTTCGGCCATGAAGACTGGCTGTTTCGCGATGAATGGCAGATCGATGGTTGGCGATATGCGTTTCTTCAAGGAGTAAATCGGAGCTATCGGAAACTGGTGGAAGAGCGCAAACCATTCGACGTCACGCTCTACACGATTCAACCGGATAAACAAAGACGGTACGTTGCAAGGATTGAAGACGTTGAGTGTCTAGATGATAAACAGGCAGCGACGGCGCTAGACGTTTTCAAGGCTAACGGTTGGTTCAGCTCGATGCAGGAGGAGGTCCGGGAGATCGGCGGCAACATCGAAGCTCTTGGTAACGTGCAGTGGGCGAGGCATGCCTTAAATGTGAGATATCGCCTCGAAAACGTACACCGCTTTGCGCGAGACACCTTTGCCTCGCAGGATGATCCTGTATGGCACCTGAATCGCTATTCGTTGACTGGTGTCGATGGCTTGCGTGAGAAATTTCGTCGCAACGGTGGGCGTGCAGGTTCCGCTGATTTCCCAAGCATCGCAGAGTACACCCGCCACGGTGTTGGGCCGACGCGGGTTAGCCCGGAACACGCACGGATGCAGACTGTTCTCATGAAGCAGCTACGAGCCGAGTTCCCCGGCACAGCTGTCGTGCGCGAAGAGAATTTCATTGATGTAATGGTCAAGACGAATAGCGAACTGCGGTTGTACGAAATCAAGTCGGACCTTTCACCACGAACTGTGCTGCGGCTCGCCATAGGGCAACTGTTGGAATACTCCTACTTCCAGATTGACAGTGAGGGGCGAAAAGTGACGCTCGTCGCGGTTGGGCGAAACCAGCTTTCGAACGATGACGCAGCCTATTTGGCTCATCTACGCGATTCAGTCGGGTTGCCGCTCGAATATCGGGTGGTTACCGTTTAGGCTCGTCGCGCCAAACCGGATCCGCAACGCGATCAACGAGATCGTCAGTCACGAACTGATGGCCGATGGCGAATCAAAGTGCATACTCAGATCAATTTCCAAAAGAAAAAGTCACATGAAAACTGCAGATCGAATCGCCGCCGCCTTGGCCCTGCCCGAAGCATCAATGCTGGGGCCGGAATACAGCGGCAGGGGTAAGCAACACCTTTGCATCGTGACCGGACTCAATGGCAAGCCGCGAAAGCCAACGGCGCACGCCTCAGTGCATCAGGCATTGCGGGACCTGGGCATTGATGCACGAGGTAACGGTTTGGAAACTTGGCCGGAAAAATGGCTTATCGACGAACGAAAGGCGCTGAAGCTGGGTCAGTCGACAACGATCCAGACGCCCGACGGAACGCTGATCGAAATGCACCTGGTTTTCTCAACCCCAGGCAGTCGTCGCTTGTTGAATCCGGTAATCGGTCGTGCGGTGGAATGAGCCAGCGCGGCCCGCATAAAGACTTACCCAGGCAAAAATCCGCGTTCCAGGAGATATTTGCCAGGGCTGCGTTTCCGAAATGCCAGTTGACCTACGAGAAGGTAAACACCTGACGAGAAGGTAAACACCTGACCGTCAGACAGGATTCCGGCCTGATCGAGAACCGTCTTCTCGGATTGTGGGCCGGAATACCCTTCAACCATGCCACGGGGCGTCAGGCGACCGCAATGGAACCATGCACCAGGGTTGCTTTGAAAATGGCTCTGCACAGAATTGATGAACGTGTCGATCTTCTGCTGGCTACTGTAGATGTCTTGCCCGACACGATGAGGACAGTTTTCATGCACGGTCTCCGTGAGGGTTAGGGAGCCACCCCTTTCGAGGGGGCTGATGGCTGACGACCAGTCTCGACGGTAGTCTAAAGACTATCGGTCAGCCAAGTTTCCTAGCCAGTTCGGTCGCTGATGGGTGGTAGTACCGTTTGAGCATTGCCAAGCTTTGATGTCCCGAAACAGACGCCAGTTCGATCACGTTCGGCAACTTGGTGGCCATCCGAGTGATAGCGATATGGCGAAGATCGTGCCAGTGGAAATTCGCTATCTGTGCTCTTGTGCAAGCTCGTTTGAACGCCGCATGTAGCGTGCATGCCCTTAACGGTATGACTGTGCCATCGATGCTGTGGGGTAGGGTAGAGAGAACTTCAATCGCCTTCGACGAAAGCGGTACGGTTCTCGCCAACCCATTCTTGGTCATCGGCAAATATGCTGTACGCGACTGAAGATCGACGTTCGACCACCGAAGCGCGAGAAGCTCGCCACGGCGCATGGCAGTTTCGAGGCTGAGGATTGTCGCGGGCAGTAACCACGGATTTCTTCGCCCGGTGGGAACGACGGCGCTCAGAAGCCTCGCTTCCTCGTCTGGTGACAGTATCCGGTCTCGCCCCTGTGGTGCGGGTGGCTTCCTCACCTTGGGGATGGGGTTCGTGATGTTGATGCCCCATTCGCGGATCGAGTGATTGATGATCGACGACAGGTAAGCGAGGTCACGTATAACCGTGCCGGGTGCGACCGATTCCAGCCGTTCATCCCGATACGTGGCTATAGCCTTCGGAGTCAGCCCCGCCATGCTGAGTTTTGCCAGCTTGGACCGGCAGGTTGCACGCAAGCGAATGATTTCGTCTGTGCCGCCTCTTTTGTCAGGGCAGACCTCGTCGATATACCGTTCAATGATTTCTTTGAGCGTGGTCGATTCAGCTTCGCTACGGCTGACGAAGGAACCTCGATCCATTTCCTGTTCGATTGATCGTGCCCACCGTTCTGCATCTTGTCGGCTTGCGAACGACTTCGTTTCAGATGGGAAGCCGTGCCGCGATACCCGTGCTTGCCACTTGTCGCCCCTGCGTCGGATGGATGCCATATTCCGTCTCCATTTGGACAGAATTTGGACAAGATCGAATTTTGAGGCGTCTAAGACCCGATTTCGACGAGAAGCGTGGGATGGGGCCGTGATCTAAAAATTCGTCTCGGCGTGAAATTAAGACTTACAAAACAATATCTCAACCCGCCGCCACCCAATCCCCCGACTTCCCGCCGTGCTTCTCCAGCACGCGCACATTGGTGATCGTCATGCCGCGATCGACCGCCTTGCACATGTCGTAGACCGTCAATAAGCCCACCTGAACGGCGGTCAGCGCTTCCATCTCTACACCCGTGCGGCCCAGCGTCTCCACTTGCGCCGTGCAATGCACGCCCGGCAGCGCCTCGTCGAGTGCGAAATCGACCTTCACGCGCGTGATGGCGAGCGGATGGCACAGTGGAATCAAATCGGAGGTGCGCTTGGCGCCCTGGATTGCGGCGATGCGCGCGACGCCAATCACGTCGCCTTTCTTCGCGTTGCCGTCGCGCACCAGCGCGAACGTGGCCGGCAGCATGCGGATCGTGCCGCTCGCCACGGCAATGCGCCGGGTCTCGGCCTTGCCGCCGACGTCGACCATGTGCGCGTCGCCTGCGGCGTCGAAATGGGTGAGTTCGGGCATGGTGGGTTCTTTCGTGATGGAGGCGCGAATTAGCAGGATTTCGCTCGACGTGCCGTGTGTGACGTGTATTGGCTATCGAGGCAGGGGCTGCGCCAAGGCTCTGGAATTGTAAGCTCGGAGGGCATCGTTTGCGTCGATAGTTCGCGTCGATATATTAAGCGAAAGATTCGAATCCGCCTTCACCCCGTGGGAGCATCCAGCCTGGGGGAGTGCAGCGTTCCGGGCTTGCCGCACCGGGCTACAATCGGCCAGTCGGGGCCACTCGGGGGCCAGTCGGGGCCACTCGGGGCCATCGGGGCCGTCGGCGCAGGCGGCACACGATGGGTTCCTGCCACCGGGCCAGCGTCCTGCATTCTTCGATCCTGTCATCAATGCATCTGAAACGGCTACTTGCTGCGTGGTTGTGCACGTCGCTTGCCGTTACGCCGCAAGCGCACGCGCAAGCGCCGGGCGGCGCGGCGGGGGCATCGGCTGCGCGCGCGGCCGTGCTCGATCTCCATGCGGCGAGCGCGCCCGCCACGATGCCGGCCAGGCCTGGCGCGAGCAAGCCGTCCGTCGTAGCCACGCCGGGCGTCGCTACGCCGGGCGTCGCTACGCTCGCGCCCGATGCACCCGCGCTCGTAAGCGGCCCGCTCGACGATGAGGCCGGCTTCGCCATTCCCGCCTCAATCGCGCAGGGCGTGTTCGGCACTTATGGCGGCGCGCAGAGTCGCTTCGGTACATCCGGATCAGGACAACTCGCCGACTCCCCCGGGATGTCGGGCTCACGCGGCAACGCCAGTGCGCGCGCACCGGCCTGGGTGCCGCAACTGCCCGACCTCGGCGACGGCTCGGGCGGCAAGCTCACTCCGCAGGCCGAGCGCCGCATCGGCGAGCGCGTGATGCGCGAGGTCCGGCGCGACCCCGACTATATCGGCGACTGGCTCGTGCACGACTATCTCAACTCGGTGGCGGAGCGCCTCTCGGCTTCGGCGGCGGCGCAGTTCATCGGCGGGTATCGGCCGGACTTCGATCTGTTCGCCGTGCGCGATGGGCAGATCAATGCGTTCTCGCTGCCGGGCGGCTTCATCGGCGTGAATACGGGGCTGATCGTGGCCACGCAGACCGAGTCGGAGCTGGCGTCTGTGCTCGGCCACGAGATGGGCCACGTGCTCCAGCGCCACATCGCGCGCATGCTTTCGCAGAACGAGCGCTCGGGTTATGCCGCGCTCGCGGGCATTGTGTTTGGCATTCTCGCGGGCGTGCTGGCACGCAGCGGCGACCTCGGCAGCGCGATCGCCATGGGCAGCCAGGCGTACGCCGTCGACAGCCAGTTGCGCTTCTCGCGCGCCGCCGAGCATGAGGCGGACCGCGTCGGCTTCAAGCTGCTGGCTGGCGCCGGCTACGATCCGTGGGGCATGGTGGCGTTCTTCGAGCGGCTCGAACACGCGTCGCTGGGCGACGCTGGCGTGCCGGCCTACGCGCGCACGCACCCGCTCACCATTTCACGCATCGCCGACATGGAGGATCGCGCCCGCCGCTCGCCTTACCGGCAGCCGCGCCAGTCGCCCGAATACGGCTTCGTGCGCGCGCGCGTGCGTGTGCTCCAGGACCGTTCGCGCGGCGACTACCTCGATGAGATCGCGCGTCTGCGCGCTGAGATCGACGATCGCGTCGCGCTCAACGTGGCGGCGAACTGGTACGGCATCGCCTGTGCGCAAATGCGCGCCGAACGTTACAACGATGCAGCGGCGTCGTTGGCGAATGCGCGCGCGTCGTTTGCCCGCTTCGAAGCAGCGGATGGCACAAGCGCGGGCGGCAATGGGGGCAAAAGCAGTGGCGGCAAAATCCGCAGCTCGCCGAGCCTCGACGTGCTGGCCGCCGAGATCGCGCGTCGCGCGGGCCGCGTCGACGAAGCTGTGCGGCTCGCGCAGGTCGCGCATGAAGCGTGGCCCGCGTCGCACGCGGCCACTGACGGTCTGCTGCAGGCGCTGATCGACGCGCGCCGCTTCAAGGAGGCGCAGACGCTTGCGCGCACCGAGACCGAGTCCGAGCCGCGTGAGGGGGCGTGGTGGCAGTATCTCGCGCAGTCGAGCGCGGGGCTGGGCGACCTGCTTGCGCAGCGGCGCGCGCTCGCGGAGAAGTTCGCGCTCGATGGCGCGTGGCCCTCGGCAATCCGGCAGCTCAAGGAGGCGCGCGACATGAAGTCGGTGGGGTTCTACGATTTGTCGACGATCGATGCGCGCCTGCACGACTTCGAGGCGCGCTACAAGGAAGAGCGCGCGGACGAACAGGATCAGGGATGAGCGCGCCGGTCCGGCCTCAGCCAGCGGCTTTTGCCGCCTTTTCAGCTTGCTCCGGACTCCGTACGAATGCGAAATGCGCCGGCACGTCTGCGCGTGCAATGGGCCGCAAGGGCAGTGCGGTTTCGGCGCGCCAGTGAAACGTGCCGCTCGCGCCGTCCTCGGCTAGCGTCGCATGCTCCGTGAAGCAGTCGAGATCGTGATCATGCAGCAGGGCCACGCGCGCATGCGTGGCGGCGGATGTGTCGACGCTTTCGGTGGTCGATTCGGTGGTCGATTCGGTGTCCGCTTCCGGCACGGCTTCGAATAGCACGCTGCCATGCTCGTCCACGTATACGGCGGTCGGCTCGAAAGGCTGGCCCGCTTGATCGGCGAGCGTCAGTGCGCCATCTTTCGCGCTGGCGAGGCGCACGACCCATGGCGTGTATTCGAGCTCGACATAGACGCGTTGCGGCCCGTTCTGGAAGAACCACTGGCCCTTTGCGTCGCGCGCGTAATTGCGGTTGATGAAGCCGATGAGCGCCTCGTGCCGGATCTGCGAGCCCGGTGCGCCCTGGGCCTGGTCGGCTTCGTCGCGCAGGCGCCAGTGGCCGCGCGCGTCGAGCAGCAGCCAGCCGGTGCAATGGGGAACGTTGGGCCAGCGCGCGAGCGCCTGTTTGACGATGTCATCCATGAGTCTTGGCGAGGTGGGGCGACAGGTAGCGGGTCACGCGCTGCGCGAGCCAGTCGTTGCGGCCCGGAAACGGCCCCGTCATGAAGCCGACGTGGCCGCCGGCTTCGGGCTGCTCGAGCTCGACCGCGGCGCTCACTTCGTGGCGCGAGGGCAGCACGTCGCCGGGCAGGAACGGGTCGTTGCGTGCGTTGAGGACGAGCGTGGGCACGGCAATCTCGCCGAGCTTCGGGCCGACCGTCGCGCGAGTGTAGTAGTCGTGTGCGCTCTTGAAGCCATGCAGCGGCGCGGTCACGACGTCGTCGAATTCGTACATGTTGCGCGTCGCCAGCATGGCTTGCGCGTCGAACAAGCCCGGATACTGTTCGAGCTTTTGCAGCGCCTTTACCTTGAGCGTCTTCAGGAAGCTGCGCGTGTAGACCATGCCGAAGCCGTTCGCGAGCATCTTGCCGCCTGCGTGCACGTCGAGCGGCGCCGAGATCGCGGCGGCGGCGCTCAAGATTTTCGCGTCTTCGCGTTGCTGCGCGAGCCAGTGCAGCAGCACGTTGCCGCCGAGCGAAACGCCCGCCGCCACGAGCGGACCCGCGTGGCGCGCGGCGAGGCGGCGCAGGACCCAGTCGACTTCGGCGGCGTCGGCGAGATGGTAGAAGCGCGGCAGCAGGTTCATCGGCCCGCTGCAACTGCGAAAGTGCGGGATCACCGCGTGCCAGCCGCGCGCATGCGCCGCCGCGGCGAACGCGCGGGCGTAGTGCGAGCCGGAGCTGCCTTCGAGGCCGTGAAAGAGCACGAATAGCGGCGCCTGTGATGAAGGCTGTGGCGTATTCGGCGCGTCGGCCCAGTCGAGCTCGATGAAGTCGCCATCGGGCGTGTCCCAGCGTTCGCGCCGGTAGGCGGGCAGGGGCAGGCGCGAGAACAGCGCGGGAATGATGGTCTGGATGTGCGCGCCCGGCAGCCAGAACGGGGCCTGGTAGGGCGCTTGACAGGATGTTTGACAGGGTGAGGGAGTGCTTGAGCCGCCCTGCGCGTGGCCGCGCGCGCCGTTCAGGACAGACGCGGCAGGGTGTCTTGCCGCTTCGTTGCTAGTCCGGCTTAACGCCGCTTTTTCGCTTGTCGTGCTCATGGCCGTCCCCTTTCTACCGCGCCTGGCCCTGCTTTTACCGCTGTCCTGCTGGCGCCGCGCCCGCCTTCGTCAATGCAGCGCGCCCTGGCCGTGGCGCAGCTTCGCTGAGAACTGGCTCGCGGCGTCGTCGGGCATGCGGCTCGCATGAATGTGCGCGATGCGCCACTCGCCGCGTTCATGCACCATCACATAAGTCGTGAAGACCATCGCCGGAATCGCGTTCGGATCCACGGGGCGATGCGCCTCCACGATCGCGTAGACCACCGTGCCCAGACTGTCGTAGACGCGGATGTCGAGCGGTTCGATCGACACCGGCGCGGCCTCGAGCTCCGCGACAAGACCGGCGCGAATGTCGGACAGGCCGTGCAGATGCGAACCCTGGGCGCTGATGCAGCTCACGAACTCCTCGTCGATCCACAGGCCCATCAACGCGTCGATGTTGACCTCCGCGACGGCCTGATAGTAGGCATTGAGGGTGTCCGCGGCGGCTTCGAAGATGTGGGCAAAACGTGGCATGGTTCGTTGATCTGATGCGCTTCTAGCGCGGGTTGGCGTTGGCTTCGGCATTTGCTTCGATTCCGATGCGGCAGTTCGCGGCGCCTGGCAGCCAGGCGCGCCGCCGCATCATGAGACCGTCGCGAGACAGGCCTGTGACGCCCCGCTTCGTTGCGCGTTACCTGAATTGGGCGCGCGCTCGATGCATGGTGTCAGTGGCGTGCCGCACATCCACGGCCCGAAGCCCATGAGGCGCGTGAGATTTGCGGGGCGCCGGCAGCCCGCAGGCGGTCCGAAGGGAAACCGCGCGGGGCACGCGCAGCGCGCTCGCCGCCGGGTTCAGTGCTGCTAGCGCTGGGCGACCAGCATACCGCGCAAATCGTCGAAAACCTGTTCCGGGCTTAGTTCACGCAAGCAATTCAGATGCCCGAGCGGACACTCGCGCGCAAAGCAGGGGCTGCATTCGAGGTGCAGCCATTGTACCTTTGCGAGGTCGGACAAGGGCGGCGTGTGGCGCGGATCCGTCGACCCGTAGATCGCCACGAGCGGCCGGCGCAGCGCGGCGGCGACATGCATGAGACCCGAGTCGTTGGTGACGACGGCGCTCGCGCGCGAGATGAGCGCGCAGGCTTCGCCGAGCGCGGTCTGGCCGCACAGGTTGCGCACGTTCGGGGCTTTGTCGGCGATGGCCTGGGCGAGCGGGGCGTCCTTGGGCGAGCCGAGCGCGACGATGTGCGTGTACGGGAACGACTGTCCGACCATGCGCGCGAGCGCAGCGAAGTGCTCTGGCGGCCAGCGCTTGGCCGGGCCATATTCGGCGCCGGGGCAGAACACCAGCAGCGGCACGCGCGTGTCGAGATTGAAGCGCGCCGAGACGCGGGAGGCTTCGTTCGGATCCGCTTCAAGGCGCGGCAGCGGCAGGTCGTCGGGCACGGTGGCGCCGGGCGCATAAGCGAGTGCGGCGTAGTGCTTGACCATCGGCGGGCGCTCGGTCTTGGGCGGATTCGCGTGGCGCACGTTCAGGAAGCCGTAGCGGCTCTCGCCCGTGTAGCCGATGCGCAGCGGAATGTTCGCGAGCCACGGGATCAGCGCCGATTTGAGCGAATTCGGCAGCACGTAGACCGCGTCGTAGCGCTCGGTGCGCAGATCGCCAGCCAGTTGCCAGCGGCGCAGCAGCTGCAGCTTGCCGTGGGCGAGGTCGGTGGCGTAGACGTCGCGTATCTCGGGCATGCGCTCGAGCACGGGCGCGACCCAGGTGGGCGCAATCGCATCGATGTCGATGCGCGGATGCAGTTTTACGAGCCGCGAAAGAAGCGGCTGCGCCATCAGTGCGTCACCGATCCAATTCGGTGCAATTACCAGCGCGCGGCGCATCGGGAGTCAGAGTCCGGAAAAAGGGCAGGGATTTCGTGCGCGGCCGGCAACCTTGGTGCCGGTGCTTGCGCGCGAAACGCGGTTAGGGGATCGGCGCGGCAAGCGCGCCAGCGGGCTGCGGGCCGCTCGAACGGCCTGCGTGGCAGACGATGCACCGTAGCGGCAGGTGTGAGGAGTACGCCGCGAGCCGGCGCGGGCATCGTCGGGTGCCTACGCTGGCGCGGCGTCTTCCGTTGCGCTGTGCGCCCGGAATGCGGCGGCCTGGGCCGCCGGTCCTCACCGCCTGTCCTCACGTCACTCACGTTACGGCCGTGGGCACGAACCTCGCGAACCGTACCGCTTCATGCCGGCAGCAGCCGTCAGTGGCCGTGCACGACCTCGCCGTCGCGCAGCTTGTAGCGCGTGCTGCAATACGGGCACTTCGCTTCGCCGTGGGTCACGTCGAGAAAGACACGCGGATGATTGCTCCAGCGCGGCATCGACGGATTCGGGCAATACGCGGGCAGGTCCTTGGCCATCAACTCGACCAGGGGCATTTCCTTGAGTTCGCTCATGAGGATGATTCTCTTTGTATCCGGTGTATCGATCGGGCACAGGCCGGGCGCAGCCGGCTGTCGCGCCGCACGCCCCAAGGCGCGAACCCTTCGGGCGTGCGCGGGGGCAAAGTGTGCCATTTTAGCGTCATTTGTGCGCCGCAAGCGCGTTCGCGGGCGCATGTGTTGGCGCTGTAAGGTCCCGTAAGGTCTGCGCGGCGTTCATGCAAATACGCGACATTCGCTGATGCACGGCTCAGATCAACCTGGCTATCGGCTAAAATACCGATCTCGCAAATCGATGCTGGCCTTGCGCCCGGCGCCGAGCAGCGACCCGCAGCGGTGCCGCGGCCTGTCACAGGGCCGGCAGAGGGCAGCCGCGCGGATCCCGCGCCGCGCCCCTCGCGCCTTTGTCCCCGATTGCACGTGCCGCGCAGCCATAGCATCCGGGCACGCGTTGCATTCGGCGCCCGCATCGGCTTGCCACCGCCTTCCCACCATCAAGATGAAATCTCCATGAACAAGGTTCTGCGTCTTTCCGACCTCATCTCCGAAGGCAAGCTCCAGGGCAAGCGGGTGTTCATCCGCGCCGACCTGAACGTGCCGCAGGACGACCAGGGCAACATCACCGAAGACACCCGCGTGCGCGCATCCGTGCCGGCCATCAAGGCGGCGCTCGACGCTGGCGCGGCCGTCATGGTCACTTCGCACCTGGGCCGCCCGACCGAAGGCGAATTCAAGCCTGAAGACTCGCTTGCGCCGGTTGCGAAGCGCCTTGCCGAGTTGCTTGGCCGCGACGTGCCGCTGGTCGCGAACTGGGTCGAGAACGGTGTGAACGTCGCGCCGGGCAACGTGGTCCTGCTCGAAAACTGCCGCGTCAACAAGGGCGAGAAGAAGAATTCCGACGAACTCGCGCAGAAAATGGCGCAGCTCTGCGACATCTACGTCAATGATGCTTTCGGCACCGCGCACCGCGCCGAAGCCACCACCTACGGCATCGCGAAGTACGCGGGCATCGCCTGCGCGGGCCCGCTGCTGGCGGCCGAACTCGACGCGCTCGGCAAGGCGCTCGGCGCGCCCAAGCGCCCGCTCGTGGCGATCGTCGCCGGCTCGAAGGTCTCGACCAAGCTCACCATCCTCAAGACGCTGGCCGAGAAGGTCGACCAGTTGATCGTGGGCGGCGGCATCGCCAACACGTTCATGCTCGCGGCCGGCCTGAAGATCGGCAAGTCGCTCGCTGAAGCCGATCTCGTCGATGAAGCGAAGGCCATCATCGAAGCGGCGCGCGCGCGCGGGGCATCGGTGCCGATCCCGACCGACGTCGTGACAGCCAAGGAATTCTCGCCGACGGCCAAGGCTGAGACGAAGAACGTGGCCGATGTGGCCGACGACGACATGATCCTCGACATCGGCCCGGTCACGGCCAACGCGCTCGCCGCGCAGCTCGCGCAGGCCGGCACGGTGGTGTGGAACGGCCCGGTCGGCGTGTTCGAGTTCGACCAGTTCGGCAACGGCACGAAGACGCTCGCGAGCGCCATCGCCAATTCGGGCGCGTTCTCGATCGCCGGCGGCGGCGACACGCTCGCGGCCATCGCGAAGTACGACATCGCCGACAAGGTCAGCTATATCTCGACCGGCGGCGGCGCCTTCCTGGAATTCCTCGAAGGCAAGAAGCTGCCGGCCGTGGAAGTGCTCGAAACCCGGGCGGCAGGTTAAGTGGCGCCGCGCGCCCCGGCCGGGAAGGTGGCAAAGGCCGCCGCTGGCAAGTCTCCTCGCGCTGGCGCGGCCAGCCCGCGCGGCGCAGCCGGGGCCGCAAAAGCTGTAAAAGAGCAGGGGCGCGCAGCGCCTCTCGCAGGCACAGCGCGGGCGAGCGCGACGCCCGCCGCCGCGCCAAAGCGCGAGCATGCGCCGCTCGCGGGCACGAACATACGCAGCACCATCACAAGCAACGCCGCGCCAGTCCAGCCGACTGGCGCCGAGCTCTCCAAGAAAGCGACGCCGGGTCTGACCGGTGCGCGTTCCGGCCCCGCCGCATCGGCGATCGGGCCGGCCAGCACATCTCGCAACAACGGTTTTTCCAGCGATCCTATCCAGACGAGGAGACTCATGCATCGCGCCACCAAGATTGTTGCCACCATCGGTCCGGCTTCCAGCACGCCGGACGTCCTGCAGAAAATGATCCGCGCGGGATTGGACGTGGTGCGTCTGAACTTCTCGCACGGCACTGCCGACGATCATCGCCAGCGCGCCGAGATGGTGCGGGAATGCGCTCGCCAGTCCGGCCGCGAAGTCGCGATCATGGCCGACCTGCAAGGCCCGAAGATTCGTGTGGGCAAGTTCGAAAACGGCAAGACGACGCTCGAGCCGGGCAAGTCCTTCATCCTCGACGCCGACTGCGAGCTCGGTAACGACGAGCGCGTCGGCCTCGACTACAAGGACCTGCCGCGCGACCTGAAGCCCGCCGACGTGCTGCTGCTCAACGACGGCCTGATCGTGCTCGACGTGGTGCGCGTGATCGGCAGCGAGATCCACACGACAGTGCGCGTGGGCGGCGACCTGTCGAACAATAAAGGCATCAACCGCCAGGGCGGCGGCCTCACGGCGCCCGCGCTCACCGCGAAGGACATGGAGGACATCCGCACGGCGATGTCGCTCGGCGCGGACTTCGTAGCCGTGTCGTTCCCGAAGAACGCCACCGACATGGAAATGGCGCGCCAGCTCGCGAACATCGCGGGTGCGCCCTACGGCATCAAGCCGAAGATGATCGCGAAGATCGAGCGCGCCGAAGCCATTCCGGCGCTGCAGGAAATTCTCGATTCGTCGGACGGCATCATGGTCGCGCGCGGCGATCTCGCTGTGGAAGTGGGCAACGCGGCGGTTCCGGCGTTGCAAAAGCGCATGATCCGCATGGCGCGCGACTCGAACAAGCTCGTGATCACGGCCACGCAGATGATGGAGTCGATGATCCACGCGCCCGTGCCCACGCGCGCCGAAGTCTCGGACGTGGCCAACGCCGTGCTCGACGGCACCGACGCCGTGATGCTCTCGGCCGAGTCGGCGGCGGGCAAGTATCCGGTGGAGACCATCGAGGCGATGGCCGCGATCTGCGTGGAAGCGGAGAAGTCGGAGCACAGCGAGCTCGACAAGGATTTTCTCGATCGCACCTTCACGCGCATCGACCAGTCGATCGCCATGGGCGCGCTGTTCACGGCCTATCACCTGGGCGCAAAGGCCATCGTCGCACTCACGGATTCGGGTTCGACCGCGCTCTGGATGTCGCGCCACTGGACCCATGTGCCCATCTTCGCGCTCACGCCGCGCGCCGGCAGCGAGCGGGCGATGTCGCTCTACCGCAATGTCACGCCGCTGCATCTGGACACCAGCAACGACCGCGACACGGCGCTCCAGCAGGCCATCGAAGTGGTGGTGAGCAAGGGCTACGCGGCGCGCGGGGACATGGTCGTGCTGACCGTGGGCGAGCCGATGGGCCAGCCCGGCGGCACCAACACGCTGAAGATCGTGCGGGTCGGCGACGTCTTGTAAAGCCGCGGCGAATTTTTTCGCTTTATTTGTGAGGCTCGCGCGAAAAAGGGGAGCATGACGTTGGTATCGAATTGGTATCTTAAAGGTGCCAACAAGGTGCTGATGGGGCCGCTTTCCCCAGCATTTGTGGCCCGCGCGCAATCGAGGCGGTGCGCGGGCTGTCAACTCTTTTTGCATCTTCTCGCCGATTTGACGTCCTGATACGCTAATTTCATGCCAGTTCGTTTTTTTGGCGGCGGGAACGTAGCGGCTTCGCGATAAAATCACGAAATTGAGCCCGCTGCCCCGCGCGCGGGCGATGGCCGCAAGGCCATCCTCGACCGGCCGCGCAAGACGGCCGGCGGCACGAAGCAATTCGTTTCAAATCAAAGGAGTAGCAACAATGCCTCTCGTTTCAATGCGTCAACTGCTCGACCACGCCGCTGAAAACGGCTATGGCCTGCCGGCGTTCAACGTGAACAACCTGGAACAGGTCCAGGCCATCATGGAAGCCGCCAACCAGGTCGGCTCGCCGGTGATCATGCAGGCTTCGGCAGGCGC
Organism: Paraburkholderia sacchari; assembly: GCF_000785435.2. Lineage (GTDB taxonomy): Bacteria > Pseudomonadota > Gammaproteobacteria > Burkholderiales > Burkholderiaceae > Paraburkholderia > Paraburkholderia sacchari. Next base: position 208,762 of record NZ_JTDB02000003.1, read on the forward strand.
GCGCAAATATGCGGGCGAGCCGTTTCTGCGCCACCTGATCGAAGCCGCGATCGAGTCGTATCCGCATATTCCCGTGGTGATGCACCAGGACCACGGCCAGTCGCCGGCGGTCTGCATGGCAGCCATCCGCAGCGGTTTCTCGAGCGTGATGATGGACGGCTCGCTCGAAGCCGACGGCAAGACGGTCGCTTCGTACGAGTACAACGTCGATGTTTCGCGCAAGGTCGTCGAAATGGCGCACTCGATCGGCGTCACCGTGGAAGCGGAACTGGGCGTGCTCGGCTCGCTCGAGACGATGAAGGGCGACAAGGAAGACGGTCACGGCGCCGAAGGCACCATGACGCGCGAGCAGCTCCTGACCGATCCGGAGCAGGCCGCCGACTTCGTGAAGCTCACGCAGTGCGACGCGCTGGCCATCGCCATCGGCACCTCGCACGGCGCGTACAAGTTCTCCAAGAAGCCCACGGGCGACATCCTGTCGATCCAGCGCATCAAGGAAATCCACGCACGCATTCCGAACACGCACCTCGTGATGCACGGTTCGTCGTCGGTGCCGCAGGAGCTGCTCGCGGAAATCCGCGAATTCGGCGGCGACATGAAGGAAACCTACGGCGTGCCGGTCGAAGAGATCCAGGAAGGCATCCGTCACGGCGTGCGCAAGATCAACATCGACACCGATCTGCGTCTGGCGATCACGGGCGCGATCCGTCGCTATATGTTCGAGAATCCGTCGAAGTTCGACCCGCGCGACTACCTGAAGCCGGCTCGCGAAGCCGCGAAGAAGGTCTGCGTGGACCGCTTCCTCGCGTTCGGCTGCGAAGGCCAGGCTGGCAAGATCAAGCCGGTCTCGCTCGACAAGATCGCAGAGAAGTACAAGTCGGGCGAACTCGCGCAGATCGTCCGCTAAATGGGTAGCCGCGCTGGCGCGGCTGTCCCGAAGTCGTAAAAAACATCGCCGTTTCCGCCTGTTTTGGGGGAACGGCGATGGGCTTTTCCGGGATTTCTGATTAGTTTTGGTTTACCCTCGCAATACTTTCAGATTCCGGCTCCCCGCCGGGGACTGATTCCGCGATCCGTGGCCGCGATATTGCCCGGATCTGCCCGTTTTCGATTGTCCTTTTAGCGAATCACGACGATGTCTACCCTCTACGAATCCACGCTCCGCTCGCTGCCGCTCCTCGGCCGCGGCAAGGTCCGCGACAACTACGCCGTGGGCGACGACAAGCTGCTGATCGTCACGACCGACCGCCTGTCGGCGTTCGACGTCATCATGGGCGAGCCGATTCCGCGCAAGGGCGAGGTGCTCAACCAGATGGCCGACTTCTGGTTCGAGAAGCTCAAGCACGTCGTGCCGAATCACCTCACCGGCATCGCGCCCGAGACGGTCGTGGCCGCCGACGAAGTCGATCAGGTCAAGGGCCGCGCTGTGGTGGTCAAGCGTCTGGAGCCGATCCTCGTGGAAGCCGTGGTGCGCGGCTATCTGGCCGGCAGCGGCTGGAAGGACTATCAGGCAACGGGCGCCGTGTGCGGCGTGCAACTGCCGTCGGGCCTGCAAAACGCGCAAAAACTGCCCGAGCCGATCTTCACGCCGGCAGCCAAGGCCGAAATGGGCCATCACGACGAGAACATCACCTACGAAGAAATGGAGCGCCGCATCGGCACCGAGCTTTCGCGCACCATCAAAGAGATTTCCATCAAGCTGTACAAGGAAGCGGCCGACTACGCGGCCACGCGCGGCATCATCATCGCCGACACCAAGTTCGAGTTCGGTCTGGACAACAAGGGCCAGCTCTATCTGATGGACGAAGCGCTGACCGCCGACTCGTCGCGTTTCTGGCCTGCCGATCAATACCAGGTGGGCTCGAATCCGCCGTCGTTCGACAAGCAGTTCGTGCGCGACTGGCTCGAAACCCAGCCGTGGAAGAAAGAGCCGCCGGCGCCGAAGCTGCCCGACGACGTGCTGGCGAAGACGTCGGCGAAGTATCAGGAGGCGCTCGAACGCCTCACGGGCCAGAAGCTCGCTTAAAGCAGCGCCGTAAAGCAGCGCAAAGAGGGAAGAAGGAAGCACAATGAGTGAAGTTCAGACGGCTCACCAGCACGCGGCGCCGCTCGTCGGCGTGTTGATGGGCTCCAGCTCCGACTGGGACACGATGAAGCATGCGGTCGCGATCCTGCAGGAATTCGGCGTCGCGTACGAGGCGAAGGTGGTCTCGGCGCACCGCATGCCCGACGAAATGTTCGAGTACGCGGAAAAAGCGCGCGAGCGCGGCCTGCGCGCGATCATCGCGGGCGCGGGCGGCGCGGCGCACCTGCCCGGCATGCTGGCGGCCAAGACCACGGTGCCAGTGCTCGGCGTGCCGGCGGTCAGCAAGTATCTGAAGGGCGTGGACTCGCTTCACTCGATCGTGCAGATGCCCAAGGGCGTGCCGGTCGCGACCTTCGCCATCGGCGAGGCGGGCGCGGCGAATGCGGCGCTGTTCGCCGTATCGATGCTGAGCGTGACCGATCCCGAATACGCGAACAAGCTCGCGGCCTTCCGCGTGCGCCAGAACGAAGCGGCGCATGCGATGGTGCTGCCGGCGCTTTGATGCAGCACCTGCTCGCTGCGAAGCAGGCAAGTGACATCGTCTAGAGGCAAAGAGGCGGGGCAGCGCTCCCGCCTCTTTGCGTTGCGACGTTAAACCTCGGTCTGGCCCGCGCGCCTTCCTCAGGCGCCGCGGCCAGCCGCGACCGACCACGAAGATGACTCCTGACAACTCTCCGGTTTCACCGATCCTGCCCGGCGCCTGGCTGGGCATGGTGGGCGGCGGCCAGCTCGGCCGCATGTTCTGCTTTGCCGCCCAGGCCATGGGCTATCGCGTCGCCGTGCTCGATCCCGATGCGACGAGCCCCGCCGGCGCGGTCGCCGACCGCCATATCCGCGCACCCTACGACGACCCAGCCGCGCTCACCGAGCTTGCGCGCCTGTGCGCGGCCATCTCCACCGAATTCGAGAACGTGCCCGCGGCGAGCCTCGACGCGCTCGCGAAGTCGACCTTCGTGAGCCCGGCCGGCCGCTGCGTGGCCGTCGCGCAGGACCGCATCGCCGAAAAGCGCTTTATCGCGGCGGCGGGTGTGCCGGTCGCGCCCCATGTGGTGATCGAGTCGCGCGAGGCGCTGGCCGCCATCGGCGACGAGGCGCTCGCCGCCGTGCTGCCGGGCATCCTCAAGACCGCGCGCATGGGCTACGACGGCAAAGGCCAGATTCGCGTGACCAACGCCGAGGAAGTGCGCGAGGCGCATGCTTCGCTCGGCGGCGTACCGTGCGTGCTGGAAAAGCGCCTGCCGCTGAAGTTCGAGGTGAGCGCGCTGATCGCGCGCGGCGTGAGCGGCGCGAGCGTGGTGTACCCGCTCGCGCAGAACGTGCACCGCGACGGCGTGCTTTCGCACACCATCGTCCCCGCGCCCGACGCGAGCGCGGCGCTCGTGCAGCAGGCGCAGCAGTCGGCGTTGCAGATTGCGGCGAAGCTCGGCTACGTGGGCGTGCTGTGCGTGGAGTTTTTCGTGCTCGAAGACGGCTCGCTCGTCGCCAACGAAATGGCGCCGCGTCCGCACAACTCGGGCCACTACACGACCGATGCGTGCGCTACGAGCCAGTTCGAGCAGCAAGTGCGCGCGATGACCGGCATGCCGCTCGGCGACCCGCGTCAGCACTCGCCGGCCGTGATGCTCAATATTCTCGGCGACGTGTGGTTTGCCGTGGGCGCGGGCGAGACGAAGGTCCAGAAAGGCGCCGCGCCCGTCACGCCGCCGTGGGACCAGGTCGCGGCGATGCCTTCCGCGCGCCTGCATCTGTACGGCAAGGAAGAGGCGCGTCCGGGCCGCAAGATGGGCCACGTGAACTTCACCGCGCCGACGCTCGACGAAGCGCGCACGGCCGCGCGCGATTGCGCGCGTCTGTTGCACATCGCCACGCGCTGAGCCGGGCCGCATCATGTCTGATCAGCAGCCAGGCCCCAACGTAACGGCAGCACCCGCAGTAACCGCAGCCGAGATCGAGGCCGCCGCCGCCTTGCTCGACGCGGGCGAGCTGGTCGCGTTTCCCACCGAGACGGTCTACGGGCTCGGCGGCGACGCGGCGAGCCCCGAGGCCGTCGCGCGCATCTACGCCGCGAAGGGCCGGCCCGCGAATCATCCGGTGATCGTGCATCTGCCGCCGGGCGGCGATCCGCAATACTGGGCCGCCGAGTGGCCCGAGGCCGCACAGAAGCTCGTCGATGCGTTCTGGCCCGGCCCGCTCACGCTGATCGTCAAGCGTCACGCGCGCATTCCCGACGCAGTGAGCGGCGGCCAGGATTCGGTTGGCCTGCGTTGCCCGTCGCATCCGGTGGCGCAGCAACTGCTGGCCGCGTTCTCGAAGCGGCGCGGCGGCCATGGCGGCGTCGCGGCGCCTTCGGCGAACCGCTTCGGCCATGTGAGCCCGACCACGGCGCAGCACGTGCGCGACGAATTCGGCGCGGCCGTGCACGTGCTCGATGGCGGGGCGTGCGACGTCGGCATCGAATCGACGATTCTCGACCTCTCGCGCGGCTTCCCCGCGCTGCTGCGCCCGGGCCACGTGAGCCCGCACGATATCGCGCGCGTGCTGGGCGAGGCGCCGCGTCTGCCCGATGGCTCGGACGCCACGGCGCCGCGCGCGTCGGGCACGCTCAAGGCGCACTACGCGCCGCGCACGCCGCTCGCGCTGCTGCCGTTCGAAGCGCTGGAGCCGCTGCTCGCCGCCGCGCGCGATGCGGGTGAAACGGTGGCGCTGGTGGCGCGTGGCTCGCGCGCCGGTGCCTGGGCGAGCGCCGCGAACGTGCATTTCGTGGCCGCGCCGGAAGAGCCGCAGACCTATGCGCGCGAGCTCTACGGCCTGCTGCGCGCGCTCGATCGCGCGAACGTTTCGCGCATCCTCATCGAGAAGCTTCCCGAGACCATCGAGTGGATCGCCGTGAACGACCGCCTTGGCCGCGCGGCCGCGGCATTCGAGGCGCAGCAAAACTAACGCGCGATTCTCCGCGCTTGATGCAAATGCAAACACCCACGACCCTGGCGGGCCGTGGGTGTTTTTTTACGCCGGGAGCCCCGGCGCATACAGTCTATTACTGCGGCGCTTTGCCGATGCCCGCAGCAGCCAACTGCTTTTCCACGTAGGTGGCGAACTGGGCGTGCAGCTCGGTGGTCGGGTGCACGAGATCCGCGAACATGTACGTCGTGGGCGCGTTGGGGGTCGTGTAGGTCTGCGGCGAGCAGAACAGCGAGTCGCCGAAGGCCTGGCCGTATTGCTGCGCGGCCGCGTTGATGACCGCTTGCGGCGTCGTGGCCGGGTCCAGGCCGAGCGTCGCTTTCGGATTGGCCAGCGCATAGTTGGTGGCGCTGGCCGCCATCTGCGTGATGTTGCAGCCGGTACCCGTATTCGTCACGGTGAAGCCGAGGCTCGCGGCGTTCTGGATCGACTGGTCGATCCACGAGAACGTATCAATCGGGATGACCTTCTTGGCCGCGATCGACGGCTGGAGACCCTTGAGCAGCGCGAGGTTGTAGACCGCGGAGATGAGCGAGAGCGCCTGGTCGGGTGCGTTCGCCGAGCCCGGCGTCGCGCCGACGGCTGCATCGGCCGTCATTGCTGCTGGCGTCTTGCCGACGTCGGGCACCGTCACGACCGCGACCTTGGGCGTGCCCGCGATTTGCGTGTTGACGATGGTGGCCAGCGTCGTGGCCGCCGTGACGATTGGCAGGACCGATGCGAAGTCGGTTGCGGCGTTCGGATCCGTCGTGATGATCTGCAGCGCGATGGCGGCCGGCACCAGCGCCGTGGCCTGCGCCTGCGTGAAGCCCTGCGAAACCAGCGACTGGACCGTCTTCGCCTGGGTTGCGGGATCGTTCACAAGCGTCGAGAACGGCGTGGCCGCGAGGGCCTTGCCGAACGCCGTGAGCCCAGCGCCGCTGTTGTCGAGCAGCGCCAGGATTTCGTTCGCGCCGCCTTCGACGAGCACGAGCTGGTTCGCATTGAAGCTGCCGTGCTGTGCCAGGTACTGGCCGACCTGCCAGGTCACGGGCTGCTGGCTGGCGGTGGCGATCGGGGCGCTGGTATTGGCCACGCCGCCGGTGGAGACCATCGCGCCGCCCTGCGCATAATCGAAGCCGCCCGAGGCCGTCAGCGGCAGGCCGAAGCCGCCTTCGAAGGCCGGCGTGAGCGGATTGCCGAAATACTCGGATACCTTCTGGGCCCAGACTTCGCCCGGATTGGTCGTGAAGCGGCCGCCGCCGAAGCCCGGCGTGATCTGCGGCGAATACGTGCCGGCGTCGGTGAGGCTCGTGCCGAAGGCCACGACCTGCAGGCTCACGCCCGACGGCGGCGGCGCGCTCGTGCTGCTGCTGCTGCTGCCGCCACCGCCGCCGCACGCGGCGAGGAGCGCGAAAGCCGCGCTCGCGACTGCGATCTGGGTGGCGCGCACGAGCGTACGGTGTCTCGGTCCTTGTTGCTTCATATTCACTTCATCTCCTCTGTTGTGGCGTGTGTTGCGTTTGTTGCGCGTGTTGCCATTGCCTGCTGCCAGCTTTTAATCGTCAGACTACGCAATCCGTCAGGTCTTGCGCGATCCGATGTCACCCTCGGTGTTGTTTTCCGACACGCATGTGCGTATCGCAGCGAAGCCAGTTACTGCTTGTGCGCAATCGCGGCGCTCGCACCAGTCGGGCGGCGCGAACAGCGCAGCGAGCCGCGAGCGCCAGTCGGGCATGCGCGAGCAATCGCGCACCATCGCCAGCCATTCGTGAAAGCTCGCCTTAAGCGGGTTGTAGGTATCGAGCGGCTTGACGATGCCGTAGACGGGCGGCTCGTGTGCATCTTCCTCGACGTAGCTGCCGAACAGGCGGTCCCAGATCGCAAGCACGCCTGCGTAATTGCGATCGATGTATTGCGCATTGCGCGCGTGATGGACGCGATGGATCGACGGCGTGTTGAACACGTACTCGAGCCAGCCGAGTTTGCCGACGGTTTGTGTATGCACGAAGAACTGGAATGCGAGATTGACGAGCACGATGCCGACGATCTGCATCGGCGGGAAGCCGAGCACGGCGAGCGGAATCCAGAAGACCCACATGCCCGCGACGGGATACATGAGGCTCTGGCGGAACGCGGTGGAGAAGTTCAGCCGCTCCGACGAGTGATGGACGACGTGCGCGGCCCATAGCCACCGCACGCGATGGCTCGCGCGGTGGAACACGTAATAGAGCAGATCCTGCGCGACGAACAGCGCGAGCCACGCGCCGACGCCCGGCTGCCACGAGACGATGCGCCAGTGCCGGTAGAGATACGCGTAGACGGGAATGGCGACGAGCCAGGCGAGCTTGTCGGCGCCCTGGTGCATGAGCGCGAGCGCGGCGTTGCAGAGCGTGTCGGGCCAGTTGTACAGCGCGGCGCCAGGGCGCGTGCGGGCAAGGTGCCATGCCTCCCAGCCGATGCAAGCGAGAAAGACTGGCGCGAGGGCGAGCAGCAGCCATTCAACGTCGAACTGCACGAAACCCGTCCTCCTTGTCCCTTGGGCGGCGCTGGCGAGTCAGCGCGGCATTGTTGTGTGTTGTGTCGATCAGCGCATTCCGACGAGCCAATCGACTTCGCCTGTCAGAGTACACGCCCGACGCGCGCGGCGCTCGGGGCTTTGCTAGAGGAAAACTTCGAGCGGAGCGCCCGGCGGGAGAGGATAGGGGGAGCGGGGAGGGGGAATGCGCGGGCCGGATTCACGCATCGAGTTTGCGCGGAAAGCGGGGCGCGCCAGCATCGGCTGGCGCGCCCTGGCGATCAATGGGCGCCGCGCGTCCGCTTGACGGTCTTGCTGGTCTTTTCCGCTTTCGTGGCGTGGCTGGCAGAACGGGATTTCGCCGCCTTCGACGCACGCTTCGGATGCGGATCGACATACACGGGCCGTTCCTCGGGCATGCCCTGATAGACCCATTCGAGCAGCGCGTCGTGCGCGGCGCGCGCAGCTTCGGCGCGCGGATCGTTGATGAGACTCACGACGATCCAGCTCTCGCCGTTCTGGGCGGCCACATAGCCCGCGATCGCGCGCACGTCGCGCAGCGTGCCGGTCTTGATATGCGCGTTGCCGTCGACGCCCGCGTTGTTCAGGCGATGGCGCATGGTGCCGTCCACGCCTGCAATCGGCAGCGAGTCGATGAATGGCTGCCCCACCGGGCTCGCATTGGCGGCTTGCAGCAGATTCGCGAGCGAAAGCGCGCTGATGTGCTCTTCGCGCGAAAGACCGCAGCCGTTGTCGAGCACGAGATCGGGCATGTTCAGGCCGCTCTTGCGCAGGAACGCAGTGACGGCAGCGGAGGCCTTCGCCGTGGTCGCGGGCGGCTTGCCGGCGACCGCGCCGAGCGTGAGGAACAGGTTGCGCGCCATCACGTTATTGCTGAACTTGTTGATGTCGTGCACGACGTCCGAGAGCGGCGGGCTTTGATGCACGGCGATCGGCCTCGAGCGCGGCGGCACGACGCCTTCGCGCGTCGTCCCCGCAAAGCTGCCGCCGGCCTGCTGCCAGAGCGCGAGAAAGCCGTCGGCGAAGAACGTGCTGTGATCGACGGGCGCGGCCATGTTGAGCGTGCGCTCGCCGCAGCGCGTCGCGTAGTTGCCCGCGAAGCTCGCCGTGACCACGCCGTTCGTGCCCGGCGTGACCTGCGGGCTCGGCAGAAGGCCGCCGCATTTGCCGCCGCGCTCGCGGATCTGGTTGTCGATCTGCCATTGCGCGACGGGCGGCACCACGTTGACCGACACGCCGTCGGGCGACGGCGCGAACGTGAACGAGACCGCCTTGAACGCGTACATCAGCGGATCGGGGCCGACGTTGTACGGCGCGCCGTCGTCGCCGTCGAACGAAGGCAGGTCGCGCGTGGACACGTCGAACTCGCTCTTGTCGAGCACGAGTGAGCCTTCGATGCGCACGATGCCGGTCGCGCGAATCTTTTGCACCAGATCGATCAGTTCCTCGGGGACGAGCTTCGGGTCGCCGGTGCCCTTGATATAGAGATTGCCGTGCAGCGTGCCGCTCGCGTCCACGTCGCCGTCGGTGTAGGCGCTGGTCTTCCAGCGGAAGTCGGGCCCGAGCATCGAGAGGCCGGTCCACGTGGTGACGAGCTTCATCGTCGAGGCGGGCATCATCGGCTGGCCCGCGTTGACGGCCACGCTCGGCTGGCGGTCGCCCACTTTTTCGATCACCACGCTCACCGACGAAAGCGGCACGTTTGCGCGCTCGAGCCCCGCCATCACGCTGGGCGGCAGGACGGTGCTGACGTTGACGGCAGGCACGCGCGCGCCGGCGGGCGGCGCTTCGCCCTGGCCTTGCGCCAGGGCGGGCGTGCCGGCTAGCGACGTGGCGAGCGCGGCGCAGGCGAGGACGAGCCCGAGGGGGCGTGCAGATTGACGAGCAAATTGACGAGCAAGCGGACGAGCAAGCGGACGAGCAAGCGGACTCGGGGTGTTCGGGCAGAACAGGGTGCGTAGACGGAACAGCGAAACGGGCGGCATGAAGAACGTAGGACGAGAAAGGGGGCGTTCGCATCGCGGCGCCGCGCGCCGCAAAAGCGCCCATTGTAAAGACCTCGCGTGGCGTGCGCGCATCGGCGGCGAGAAATGTGGGAAAAGGTCGAGCGGGCGCAGGGCGGGGCGCTCGCGTCGTTCGAGCGGGTCGTGCGAGTCGTGCAGGCGGTGCGTGACGAGGCGCTAGAATGCACCCATCTTCATTTACTTCGAGCTTCAAGCGCGGCGCCGCGTGCACCGCCTTGCCGATTCATTACGATGCGCATACTGCTAGTCGAAGATGACCGCATGATCGCCGAGGGCGTGCGCAAGGCGCTGCGCGGCGAAGGCTTCGCGGTCGACTGGGTCGAGGACGGCGAGGCCGCGCTCTCGGTCGCGAGCGCCGACTCCTACGATCTGATCCTCCTCGATCTCGGGCTGCCCAAGCGCGATGGCCTCGACGTGCTGCGCACCTTGCGCGCGCGCGGCGTGGCGTTGCCGGTGCTGATCCTCACCGCGCGCGACGCCATCGCCGACCGCGTGAAAGGCCTCGACGCCGGCGCGGACGACTACCTCATCAAGCCCTTCGATCTCGACGAACTGGGCGCGCGCATGCGCGCGCTGATCCGCCGCCAGTCGGGCCGCAGCGAGTCGACGATCCGCCACGGTTCGATCACGCTCGATCCCGCCTCGCACCAGGTGACCCAGGACGGCGCACCCGTCGCGCTCTCCGCGCGCGAGTTCGCCTTGCTGGAAGCGCTGCTTGCGCGCCCCGGCGCGGTGCTCTCCAAGACCCAGCTCGAAGAGAAGATGTACGGCTGGGGCGAGGAGATCGGCAGCAACACGGTCGAGGTCTATATCCACGCGCTGCGCAAGAAACTCGGCGCCGACCTGATCCGCAACGTGCGCGGCCTCGGCTACATGATCGCGAAAGACGCGTGAGGACGAGCGCCCGCTTGATGAGTTCCGAATGAGTTCGATTCGACGACAACTGCTGTTCTGGCTGCTCGCGATCGTGGTCGCGGGCGTTGGCCTCGCGGGCTGGCTGATCTACCGCCAGGCGCTCGCCGAAGCCAACGAGCTGTTCGATTACCAGTTGCAGGAGATTGCCGCTGCGCTGCCTTCCGAGCCGTTCAACGAGATTCTCAGCTCGCGCGACACCGGCACCGAGGGCATCGTTCTGCAGATCTGGAACCGCAATGGCGTGTTGATGTACTACTCGCATCCGCGCGCGCCGCTCGCGCCGCGCGCCGAGCTCGGTTTTTCTACCGAGCGCACCGACCGTGGCGACTGGCGCGTCTATGGCGCGATCGTCGGCGACAACGTCGTGCAGCTCGCCCAGCCGATGACGGTGCGCAACCGGCTCGCCGCGAACGTCGCGCTGCGCACGCTGTGGCCGCTGATCGTGGTGCTGCCGTTCCTCGGGCTCGCTGTGTGGCAGGTGGTGGGGCGCGGTCTCAAGCCGCTTTCGCGCGTGGCGCGCGCGCTCGACACGCGCCATCCCGAGGCGCTCGAACCGCTGCCGGAAGAGCGTCTGCCGCGCGAAGTGATGCCGCTCGTGCACGCGCTCAACGCGCTGCTCGAGCGCCTGGCCCAGGCGATCGATACGCAAAAGGCCTTCGTGGCCGATGCGGCGCACGAACTGCGCACGCCGCTCGCGGCGGTGCAGATTCAGTCGCAACTCGTTGCGCGCGCAAGGGATGACGAAACGCGCCGCGAAGCGCTAGTCGATCTGCAGGCGGGCGTGACGCGCGCCACGCGCCTTGCGGAACAACTGCTCGCGCTCGCACGCTCGGAGCCGGACGGCCACGCGCGTGCGCAAAACGTCGACCTGCATGCGCTGCTCGATGATTGCGTGCTCAACTATGCGCCGCTCGCGCAACAGCGCGGCGTGGACCTCGGCATCGAAGAGAGCGCCGACGCGCACGTGCACGGCGACGCCGATGCCTTGCGCGTGATGTTCAATAACCTGATCGACAACGCGACGAAATACACGCCCGCGGGCGGCCGCGTGGACGTGAGCCTCATGGTGGACGATGGCCATCCGCTCGTGCGCATCGACGACAGCGGGCCGGGCATTGCCGTCGACGAACGCTCGCGCGTGTTCGATCGCTTTTATCGCGTGGGCGCGAGCGCGAGCCGCGCGCGCACGGACGTAGCGGGCACGGGGCTCGGTCTCGCGATCGTGCGCCGCATTGCCGACCAGCACGAGGCCGCCATCACGCTCGGCGATTCGCCGGCGGGCGGGTTGCGGGTGGACGTGCGGTTTTGAGGTCGCGACTCCTTTTGAAAACCCCGCAAACGCCCGTTGCGCGGGCGTTTGCGGAGAAGTTCCCCGCTTAAGACTCCTTTAAGCGATAGCGCTTAACCTTCGTTACGTCGTGACAGCATCCCGCGCAAGGAGTCCGCTATGAATACCAAAGTCATTACCCGCAGTGCCGTGACCATTGCCGTTGCCGTCGCGTTGTCGGCGGGCTACGTGGCCGGGCGCCGCGACGTGCCGCCGCCGCAGGTGATCACCCCGGCGCAGGCCGCGATGATGCCTGCAGAGGCCGCGGCCAAGACTGGCATTCCGGACTTCTCGGGCCTCGTGGAAACCTACGGCCCGGCCGTCGTCAATATCAGTGCGAAGCACGTGGTGAAGCAGGCTTCCTTGCGCAGCAGGGCGCAGCAACTGCCGATCGATCCGGGCGATCCGTTCTATCAGTTCTTCAAGCACTTCTACGGCGGCGCGCCCGGCATGGGCGGCGACGGCGGCGGCATGCAGCCCGACACGCCGAGTTCGAGCCTCGGCTCGGGCTTCGTCATCAGCCCGGACGGCTACATTCTCACGAACGCGCACGTCGTGGACGGCGCGAACGTCGTGACCGTGAAGCTCACCGACAAGCGCGAATTCAAGGCCAAAGTCGTGGGCGCCGACAAGCAGTCCGACGTCGCCGTGCTCAAGATCGACGCGAAGGATCTGCCCACCGTGAAGATCGGCGACCCGCGCCAGAGCAAGGTCGGCCAGTGGGTGGTGGCGATCGGCTCGCCGTACGGCTTCGACAACACCGTGACCTCGGGCATCATCAGCGCGAAGTCGCGCTCGCTGCCCGACGAGAACTACACGCCGTTCATCCAGACCGACGTGCCGGTGAACCCCGGCAACTCGGGCGGCCCGCTGTTCAATCTGCAGGGCGAAGTGATCGGCATCAACTCGATGATCTACTCGCAGACGGGCGGCTTCCAGGGCCTTTCGTTCGCTATCCCGATCAATGAAGCCATGAAGGTCAAGGACGAGCTCGTCAAGACGGGGCACGTGAGCCGCGGGCGCCTCGGCGTGGCGGTGCAGTCGATGAACCAGACGCTCGCCGACTCGTTCGGCATGGACAAGCCGCGCGGCGCGCTGGTGAGTTCGGTGGACGCGAACGGTCCGGCCGCGAAAGCGGGCCTGAAGCCCGGCGACGTGATTCTTGCCGTGAACGGCCAGGCGGTGGGCGACTCGGTCGACCTGCCTTCGTTGATCGCGGGCATGAAGCCGGGCACGAAGGCCGACATTCAGGTGTGGCGCGACAAGTCGACCAAGGACTTCACGGCGACCATCGGCACGCTCACCGACAGCAAGCTCGCCTCGAACGACGCGCAGCAGTCGCAGATGCAGGGACGCCTCGGTGTTGCGGTGCGCCCGCTTTCGCCGGCGGAGAAAGACAATGGCTCGATCGATCACGGTTTGCTCGTCGAGCAGGCGTCCGGCGCGGCGGAAAACGCGGGCATTCAGCCCGGCGACGTGATTCTCGCAGTGAACGGCCGCGCGGTGACGAGCCCCGATCAGCTCAAGCAGATGATCGCGCAAGCGGGCAACAGCATCGCACTCCTGATTCAGCGCGACGACGCGCAGATCTTCGTGCCGGTCGATCTCGGCTGAGCGCGGTCGCGCTTCGCTTCAGCGGCCTGGCGTACAACGCATACCGGGATTTCCGGGCCGCTGTTTTCACTGCCGCCATGGGCTTCGCGCCCCGGCGGCAGTTTTCTTTTCAGCGTGCTGTTCGTGCCTGATCCAGTTGGGCATGCGTTTTGCGGCGGTTCCATACCGAGGCAATGTGTAAGGAGCAGTCACGATGAAGAGATTTAATAAAACGCGTCCAGTCCTTTCGAACGCCGCGATCGCGGCGACCCTGACCCTTGGTTTCGCGGGCATTGCGGCAGCGCAGCAAGGCAGCGCGCCGGTGCAGCAGGTGCCGATGCCGCAAGAAAGCGCGCCGGTACAGCAGGCGCCGATGCAACAAGCGCCGATGCAACAAGCGCCGATGCAACAAGCGCCGATGCAACAAGCGCCGATGCAACAAGCGCCGATGCAGCAAATGCCGGCGCAGCAAGCACCAATGCAGCAAATGCCAGCCCAGCAAGGCGGCGCCAACGGCGCGGCGAACGGCATGAATCCCTCGAACGGCACGGTGGGCGGTTCGAGCACCGACATGTCGAGCGCCGGCAACACCAACGGCGGCGGCATGCCGCAAGTGCAGCAGCAAGGCGGCGTGGAGTTCGTGTCGGGCGGTGTCGGCCTCGATGAGTCGAAGGCGCTGCAAGCCGCGCGGTCGCAGTGGCCGCTTTCCTTGCGCTTCACGGACCGCAACGCCGAATTCCTCGCCGACGTGCGCGTGCAGATCGTCGACGCCCGGGGTGCGAGCGTGCTCAATGCGACTTCGCGCGGGCCGTACATGCTCGTGCGCGTGCGCCCGGGGCGCTATACGGTACACGTGAGCCACAACGGCATCGACAAGACCAGTGCCGTGACGGTGGGCTCGAATGGCAGCGCCCGCGCATCGTTCGTCTGGTAAGCCCTGGCGGCGCGCGGCAGCCGAATTCGCGCAAGCCGCCGAAGTTTCGCGGATAATGAAGTCACGGGCTTGCCGTGACTTCCCGGGCAGCGGCGCCCATCGCTCAGGGAGCAGACCATGACGGTCGAACCGGATGCCGGCCATCGCATCGACATCATCACGAACCGTCACCGCGTGCGCGTGATCCACGGTGGCATCACGATTGCCGATACGCTCGCGGCGCTCACGCTCGTCGAGACCGGCAATCCGGACGTCTTTTACTTCCCGCGTGCCGACGTGAACATGGCGCGGCTCGAACGCTCCACACACACCGAAGCCTGTCCGCACAAGGGCGAGGCGTCCTTTTACCACCTGCGCACCGAGGACGGCTGCATCGAGGACGCCGCATGGAGCTATGAGGCGCCACTCGAAGCGGCGCACAGCATCAAGGCCTATCTGGCGTTTCACGCCGATCGCGTGGACCGCATCGATCAGACCTCCTGAGAAAGCGCCCGAGCGCTCGCATATTGACCGCCGATTGATGCTCTAATCAGCCGAACGACCTGAAGGAACTTCTCGAACTGCCACCGGGGAGCCGCCATGGAACTGAACGATGCGTTGAGGATTCCGCTCGAGCCGTCTGCCGTCTGGCAGGCGCTGCAGCAGGCCCCGCTCGTGCGGGCGAGTCTGGAGCATTGCGAGTCGTTCAGGCGGCTCGGCCCCGGCGAGTACGCGATCACGCTGACTGTGCCGCTCGGGCCGCTGCGCGCACGTTACGAAGTGCGCGCTCACATTGCCAGCGACGTTGCGACGGTGCCGCTCACGCCGCGCCGGGTGCTGAGCTTTCGTGCGCGCGCCGACGGCATCGGCTCGCTGCGTGGCCAGATCGATGTGGCGCTGCGCGAGGAGGAGCCCGCCGCGATGGGCAAGGGCGCGAGCACGCGCATCGACTATTCGGTGTGGGCCACGCTGACCGGGCCGCTGGGCGAGCTGCCGCCGCGTCAAATCGAAAACGCGCTGCACGAACTCGCCGACGAGTTCTTCACCGAGTTCTGCGCCGTGGTTGCGGCCAAGCACGGACGGGCGCCGAACCGCGTTCGTGGCGAGGCGCCCCGGCGTCAGCATGTGTTCTTGCGGCCCATCAATCTTGCGGCGGTCGCGCGGCGCGCGCATCTGCTCCCGCAAGCGGGCGGCACGCTGTCGGGTCGTGCCGCGGGCACGCTTCATCATGAGCCCGCGCCGCACGCGATGCCAAACTGGGTCTGGGCCGCGATGATCTTTTTCGTTGCGCTGCTGTTTTACGTCGCGCGGCATCTGGCGGAAGGCTAAGGCCGCGCGCGGCTTCGCATCGCCCTCACATCGCTCTCACGTCCCCCGGAACTCCCGTCGCCATGCCGACGGCGAGGTCCTGAACGCTTCCACGAAATGCTGGCGCAGCGACGCGGCCGAGCCGAAGCCCGCGCCCTGCGCGATGGCGTCGATCGGCTGGTCAGTGGTTTCGAGCAGTTGCTGCGCTCGGGCGAGCCGCTCGCCGAGCAGCCACGCGCTCACGGTTGCGCCGGTCGTCAGGCGGAACTGGCGGGTGAAGGTGCGGCGGCTCATGAGCGCGCGCTGCGCGAGCGAGTCGAGCGTATGCGGCGTGTCGAGATGGGCCCGGATCCAGTCGAGCAGGCTCGAGAGCCGGTCGCCGCGCCCGCGCGCCGCCACCGGCTGCTGCACGTACTGCGCCTGGCTGCCCTGGCGGTGCGGCGGCACCACTAGCCGCCGCGCCACGTAGTTGGCCGCCTGCGTGCCGGCGAGGCGCCGCAGCAGATGCAGGCAGCAGTCGAGACCCGCCGCCGTGCCTGCCGAAGTGAGAATGTCGCCATCGTCGACGTAGAGGACGTTTGGATCGAAGCGCACTTGCGGGAACTGGCGCGCGAAGGCGTCGGCGGCGGCCCAGTGCGTGGTGGCCGGGCGGCCGTCGAGCAGGCCCGCGTGCGCGAGCACGAAAGCGCCGAAACACAGGCCCACGAGCACCGCGCCGCGTGCGTGCGCCGCATGCAGCGCTTCGCACAGTGCGCGGGGCGGCACTTCTTCGGCGTCGCGCCAGCTTGGCACGACGACCACATCGGCGTATTCGAGCGCTTCGAGGCCGCAGGGCGCGCCGATCGTAAAACCGGCCGTCGTGGCGAGCGGCCCCGGTTCGGCCGCGCAGACGATCAGCTCGAACGGCGGCACGCCGCCTTCGGGGCGCGGCTCGCCGAACACGATGCAGGGCACCGAGAGATGAAACGGAATGATGCGATTGAACGCGACCACGGCAATGCGGCGTGCTGGCGGTGCCGTTTCTTTCGTTGGAGCTGTCGTTGGCGAGGCCAGTGCCGCCAGTGCGGCAGGTGCGGCAGGTTCGGAAACCGGCGTCGGAGTACGGGGAGCGGTGGGCATCGATTTCCTCGCAAGTCGAGAGGGGCCGTGGACGCGCGGGTCTCTATTCTCTCGCCCACGTTTGGCCCAATTCTATCGAAAGTTGTCATTCGGGCCACTGTGCGCGTGCGATGCGCCAACGGACAATGCCTCCATCGCAGCCGCGTCGCCTGGACGGCCGCGGATTCCATCGAGATTCCACCGGATTTCCCCGATTTTCTCGCCAGGTTCATATCGAAGAAGGAGGTATCGCCATGTCCGTAACTCCCCGCCGTGCGCTGGTCGTCATCGACGTGCAAAACGAATACGTCACCGGCGATCTGCCGATCGAATACCCGGACGTGCAGACGTCGCTCGCCAACGTGGGCCGCGCGATCGACGCCGCTCGCGCCGCTGGCGTGCCGGTCGTGGTGGTGCAGAACTTCGCGCCTGCCGGGTCGCCGCTGTTCGCGCGCGGCAGCGTCGGCGCCGAGTTGCACCCCGTGGTGGCTTCGCGCCAGCGCGATCATTACGTGGAAAAGGCGTTGCCGAGCGCTTTCGCGGGCACCGATCTCGCCGCATGGCTCGCGGCGCACGACATCGACACGCTGGCCGTCGCCGGCTACATGACGCACAACTGCGACGCGTCGACGGTGTTCGATGCGACCCACGCGGGTCTCGCGGTCGAATTCCTCGAAGACGCCTCGGGCTCGGTGCCCTACGAGAACGCAGCGGGCGCGGCGAGCGCCGAGGAGATCCATCGTGTGTTCAAGGTCGTGATGCATTCGCGCTTCGCGGCGGTCGCGAGCACCGATGCCTGGATTGCCGCGCTCGAAGCGGGCGCGCCGCTGGAGCGCGACAACATTTACGCCTCGAATCAGCGCGCGCGGGCCAGCCAGGTTGCGGCGTGATGTTGCGGTAACCCCGGGCTTGATTCCGGCAGGGCGGGGCAGCACGCTCTCGCGGGCCGCACCGTCTGGACGGCGGCCCGCTATTCCTTCGCCGCCGGCTCGACGCGCAGCGCCGGGCTGTAGCGCAGCGCATCGAGCATGGCCTCGACGTGCCGCTCCGCGTTGTGCGCCACGTCAAACATGTCGGGCAGGATCGCCATGTCGTGCAGCGCCCCGGTGATGAACGAGTGCAGCACGCGCGTCGCGCGCGGGGCGTCGAGACTGGCGGGCAGCTGCCCCTTGGACATCGCGTTGCGCAAACCTTCCTCGATGCGCTCGAGGCCCTCGCGCATATTGCCCTGATGGCGCGCCATGACAGGGCCCATTTCCTCCACGAACTCGCACTTCAGAAACAGGATCTCGAAGACACGCCGGCGCTTCGCGTCGGTGGCGGTGTCGCGCAGGCACAGCACGCACAGGTCCTTGATGCGCCCGAGAGGGTCGGGCTCGTCCGGGTCGACCGTGGCCGCTTTCATCTCGTCGAGCGGCAGCACCACGCGGTCGAACATGGCGTTGAAGAGATCGCCTTTGTTCTCGAAATGCCAGTAGATTGCCCCGCGCGTGACGCCGGCTGCCTGGGCGATGTCGGCAAGCGAGCTGCGCGACACGCCTTTTTCGAAAAAAACCTGTTCGGCAGCGTCGAGAATGCGGTTGCGCGTCTCCAGCGCTTCCTCTTTGGTGCGTCGGACCATGAAAGGCTACTGCTCAGTATGTGGGTTATCAGGGTAAGAAAGCATATAAGAGCCGGATCAGCAATGTATTAATTTGTAATACGCACGCCGTGCGCCGAACGCTCTTGTGCAGTCCCGGGATCGGAACGATTTGTTCTTATACATTCATTCGCGAATGTATCTATAATACCACCCCACCACCTGGATAACTCAAGAATTGATGTCCGGTTAATATCCGTCACTGGCCACCAGTCGTACAAACCCCAGTGCGCGCCGTTTGCTTACATTGCGCGCCCAAGTCGCCCGGACGGATGTCGCAAACCGGTATCGCGCCATTCCTGAAACACCGGGTTATCCGTCAGGTATTGCAGATGCTGGCGTGTGCCGCTGTTCTTCCTCACGAAGGAAGAACGCCACGCGCTTTTATTGTCAGTTATAGACAGAGGTTGCTCCATGCGCGTCGAACGGGTTCCATTCCGCCTAATCACCTTCGCGACGGCTGCCGTAGTGCTCGCAGCGTGCGGGCAAAAAAATTCCGCGCCGCCGCCCCAAACTCCCGAAGTAGGCGTGGTTGCCGTCCAACCTGCGTCCGTGCCGGTCGTGACCGAACTGCCGGGCCGCACCAATGCCTTCCTCGTCGCGCAGGTGCGCGCGCGGGTCGACGGCATCGTGCTGCGCCGCGAATTCACCGAGGGCTCGGTCGTGAAGGCGGGCCAGCGCCTGTACAAGATCGATCCGGCGCCGTACATCGCCACCCTCAATAACGCCAAGGCTGCGCTCGCGAAGGCGAAGGCGAATCTCGTCACGCAGAACGCACTCGTCGCGCGCTACAAGGTGCTCGTCGCGGCCAACGCGGTCAGCAAGCAGGATTACGACAACGCCGTGGCCGCGCAAGGCCAGGCGCAGGCCGATGTCGATGCGGGCAAGGCCGCGGTCGACACCGCGCAGATCAACCTCGGCTACACCGATGTGGTCTCGCCGATCACCGGCAAGGTCGGCATCTCGCAGGTCACGCCGGGCGCCTACGTGCAGGCGAGCCAGGCGACGCTGATGTCCACCGTGCAGCAAATGGACCCGGTGTACGTGGACCTCACGCAGTCGAGCCTCGACGGCCTGAAGCTGCGCCGCGCCATCGAAGCGGGGCGCCTGAAGACCAACGGCCCCGACGCGGCCAAGGTCTCGCTCGTGCTCGAAGACGGCCGCACCTACTCGCAGCAGGGCAAGCTCCAGTTCACCGACGTCACGGTCGACCAGGCCACCGGCTCGGTCACGATCCGCGCGCTTTTCCCGAACCCCGACCGCGTGCTGCTGCCGGGCATGTTCGTGCGCGCGCGCATCGACGAAGGCACCAATGAGCACGCGTTCCTCGTGCCGCAGGTCGGCGTACAGCACGACCAGAAGGGCCAGGCCACGGTGCTGCTCGTCGACAAGGACAACAAGGTCGTGCCGCACGTCATCGTCACGTCGGGCACGCAGGGCCAGGACTGGATCGTCGAAAGCGGTCTGAATGCGGGCGACCGCGTGATCGTGCAGGGCACCGAGAAAGTCCGTCCGGGCGCAACCGTGAAGGCGGTCGAGGCGCATCTGCCGCCGCCGCCGCCGCCGGGCGCGCCTTCAGCGGATCAGGCGACGGCTGGGGGTCTCGCGGGCGCGAGCGGCGCTTCGGGCGCATCGGCGGCTCACGCTGCATCCGCACCCGCTGCCTCCGCTGCGCAATAACAGGGAGCCTGCTTCATGGCAAAGTTCTTCATTGATCGCCCGATTTTTGCGTGGGTGATCGCCATCATCCTGATGCTGGCGGGCGTGGCGTCGGTGTTCACGCTGCCGGTCGCCCAGTATCCGACCATCGCGCCGCCGTCCATCCAGATCAGCGCGAACTATCCGGGCGCATCGGCCAAGACGGTGGAAAACACGGTCACGCAGGTGATCGAGCAGCAGATGAGCGGTCTCGACCACCTGCTGTATATCTCGTCGACTTCCGATGACTCGGGCACGGCCACCATCACGCTGACGTTCGCCGCGGGCACCAATCCGGACATCGCGCAGGTGCAGGTGCAGAACAAGCTGCAACTCGCCACGCCGATCCTGCCGCAGGTGGTGCAGCAACTCGGCATCAGCGTGACGAAGTCGAGCAGCAGCTTCTTGCTCGTGCTCGCGTTCGTGTCCGAAGACGGCAGCATGACCAAGTACGACCTCGCGAACTATGTTGCGTCTAACGTGAAGGACCCGATCAGCCGTATCGACGGCGTGGGTACGGTCACCCTGTTCGGCTCGCAGTACGCGATGCGCGTGTGGCTCGATCCTCACAAGCTCATCAACTTCAGCCTCACGCCAAGCGACGTGACGGCCGCGATCACCGCGCAGAACGTGCAGATCGCGGGCGGCCAGCTAGGCGGCACGCCAGCGGTGGCGGGGCAGTCTTTCCAGGCGACCATTACCGAAGCGACGTTGCTGCAAACGCCAGAGCAGTTCGGCAACATTTTGCTGAAGGTGAATCAGGACGGCTCGCAGGTGCGCCTGAAGGACGTGGCGCGCATCACGCTGGGCGGCGAAAACTATAACTTCGACACGAAGTACAACGGTGCGCCGACCGCGGGCCTCGGCATTCAGCTCGCCACGGGCGCCAACGCGCTGCAAACCGCGAAGCTCGTGCGCCAGAAGATCGACGACCTCTCGAAGTACTTCCCGCACGGCCTCGTCGTGAAGTACCCGTACGACACCACGCCGTTCGTTCGCCTGTCGATCGAGGAAGTGATCAAGACGCTGCTGGAAGGCATCGTGCTGGTGTTCCTCGTGATGTACCTGTTCCTGCAGAACCTGCGCGCGACGCTGATTCCGACGATCGCGGTGCCGGTGGTGCTGCTCGGTACGTTCGCGATCATGGCGATGGTGGGCTTCTCCATCAACACGCTCTCCATGTTCGGCCTCGTGCTCGCCATCGGTCTGCTGGTGGACGACGCGATCGTGGTCGTGGAAAACGTCGAGCGGGTGATGGTGGAAGAGGGGCTGGGGCCAAAGGAAGCGACCCGCAAGGCGATGGGCCAGATCACCGGCGCACTCGTGGGCGTGGCGCTCGTGCTTTCCGCCGTGTTCGTGCCGGTGGCGTTCTCGGGCGGCTCGGTGGGCGCCATTTACCGGCAGTTCTCGCTCACGATCGTGGCGGCGATGGTGCTGTCCGTGCTCGTCGCGCTGATTCTCACGCCGGCGCTGTGCGCGACCATCCTCAAGCCGATTCCGAAGGGCCATCACGAACAGAAGAAGGGCTTCTTCGGCTGGTTCAACCGCACTTTCGAGAAGAGCCGCGACAAGTATCACAGCGGCGTGTACCACGTCATCAAGCGCTCGGGCCGCTGGCTCATCATCTATCTCGCGCTGATCGTCGCGGTCGGGCTGCTGTTCGTGCGTCTGCCGAAGTCGTTCCTGCCCGATGAAGACCAGGGCACGATGTTCGTGATTGTGCAGACGCCCTCGGGCTCGACCCAGGAAACCACGGCGCGCACTCTCGCCAACATCCAGAACTGGCTGCTCAAGGACGAAGGCAGCATCGTTGAGTCGACCTTCACCGTGAACGGCTTCAGCTTCGCGGGCCGCGGCCAGAACTCGGGTCTCGTGTTCGTGCGTCTGAAGGACTATAAGGAGCGTCAGCACGCGGACCAGAAGGTCCAGGCGCTGGTGCGCCGCATGTACGGTCACTTCGCGGGCTACAAGGACGCGATGATCTTCCCCGTGAATCCGCCTTCGATTCCGGAACTCGGCACGGCGTCGGGCTTCGACTTCGAGCTGCAGGATCGCGGCGGCGTCGGCCACGAGAAGCTGATGGAAGCGCGCAACATGCTGCTCGGCATGGCTGCGAAGGACCCGTCGCTTGCGCTCGTGCGTCCGAACGGCCTGAACGACACGCCGCAGTTCAAGGTGGATATCGACCGCGAGAAGGCTAATGCGCTCGGCGTGACGTCGGCGGCGGTGGACCAGACCTTCTCGGTCGCGTGGGCGTCCGCGTACGTGAACAACTTCCTCGACACCGACGGCCGTATCAAGAAGGTGTATGCGATGGCCGACGCGCCGTTCCGCATGAACCCGGAAGACCTCGGTCTCTGGTACGTGCGCAACAGCTCGGGCGGGATGGTGCCGTTCTCGTCGTTCGCAAGCGGCCACTGGACCTACGGTTCGCCGAAGCTGGAGCGTTACAACGGTATCTCGGCGATGGAAATCCAGGGTCAGGCGGGTCCGGGCAAGTCGACGGGCCAGGCCATGACGGCCATGGAGCAGATCGCGGCGAAGCTGCCCGCGGGCATCGGCTACGAATGGACGGGCCTGTCGTTCCAGGAAATCCAGTCGGGTTCGCAGGCGCCGATTCTCTATGGCATCTCGATCCTCGTCGTGTTTCTGTGTCTCGCGGCGCTCTACGAGAGCTGGTCGATTCCGTTCGCGGTCATCATGGTGGTGCCGCTCGGCGTGCTCGGCGCGCTGCTCGCGGTGACGCTGCGCGGCCTCGAAAACGACGTGTTCTTCCAGGTGGGTCTGCTGACCACCGTGGGTCTTTCGGCGAAAAACGCGATTCTGATCGTGGAGTTCGCGCGCGATCTCCAGGCCGAAGGGAAGATCGGACCGATCGAGGCGGCGCTCGAAGCTTCACGACTGCGTCTGCGACCGATTCTGATGACCTCGATGGCGTTCATTCTCGGCGTGCTGCCACTCGCGATCAGTAACGGCGCGGGCTCGGCATCGCAGCACGCGATCGGCACGGGCGTGATCGGCGGGATGATCACCGCGACGTTCCTCGCGATCTTCATGATCCCGATGTTCTTCGTCGTGATCCGCGCGAAGTTCGCCGGCGAGAAGGAAGACGCCGACACCGCGCTTGCGCACTACGAAGAGCACCACGCGCACGACCATGACGACGAGAACGGCGGCAATGGCGGCAGCGGTGGCGGCAATGGCGGCGGTAATGGCCAGGGCCAGGGCAAGGAAGGACATTGAGATGCAAAAACTATCCGTAATTGCAACGGCCGCCGCTGCGGTGGTCGCTGCGCTTCTGGCGGGTTGCACGATGGAGCCGCACTATCAGCGGCCGGACGCGCCGGTGTCGCAGGACTTCCCGCAGGGCGGCGTCTACGCGACGCAACCCGGCGCGACCGGCAACAGCGGCCAGCCTGGCCGCAGCGCCAACGGCGTTGCAGCCACCGACATCGGCTGGCGCGACTTCTTCGTCGACCCGCGCCTGCAGCAACTGGTCCAGATCGCGTTGAAGAACAACCGCGACCTGCGCGTCTCGGTGCTCAACGTCGAGGCGGCGCGCGCGCAGTATCAGATCACGCGCTCCGCGCTGTTCCCGGCCATCGACGGCGTAGCCTCGGAAAGCCGCACGCGCGTGCCTAACGCGCTGCTGTCCTCGCCCCGGCAACCGAACCCGTCCAGCGTGTACAACGTGGGCTTGCAGGCGTCGTGGGAAATCGACTTCTGGGGGCGTATCCGGAGCCTGAAGGACCAGGCGCTGGCGCAATACCTGTCGACGGCGCAGGCGCGCAAGGCGGCGGAGATCTCGCTCGTCTCGCAGGTCGCCGACCAGTACCTGACAATGCTCGCCGACGACGACCTGCTCAAGGTCACGCAGGAGACGCTGAAAACGGCGCAGGATTCGTACAACATCACGAAGGCGCAGTTCGACACTGGCACCGGCACCGAGCTCGACGTGCGCCAGGCTCAGACAGTGGTCGAGAATGCGCAGGCCGATCTACAGTCGCAAATGCGCGCTCGCGCGCAGGCCGAGAACGCTCTCGTGTTGCTGATTGGCGAGCCGCTGCCGGCGGATCTGCCGCAAGGCTTGCCGCTCGACAACCAGAACCTGCTGGCCGACATTCCGGAGGGCTTGCCGTCTGACCTGCTCACGCGGCGTCCGGACATCATGGAGGCCGAGCAGAACCTGCTCGCGGCGAACGCCAATATCGGTGCGGCGCGCGCGGCGTTCTTCCCGAAGGTTTCGCTCACGGCGGCGTTCGGTACCGAAAGCCTCTCGCTCGGCGGGCTCTTCAAGGCGGGCACGGCGGCGTGGAGTTTCGCGCCGCAGATCACGATGCCGATCTTCGAAGGCGGCGCGAACATCGCGAACCTGGACCTCGCGCATGTCCAGAAGCGCATCGAGATCGCCAACTACGAGAAGGCGATTCAGTCGGCGTTCCGCGAAGTGGCCGATGGTCTCGCCGCGCGGGGCACCTATGATCAGCAGATCCAGGCGCTCCAGCGCAGCACCTTCGCGAACCAGCGCGGGCTCGACCTTTCGGAGCTGCGCTACAAGAACGGCGTGGACAGCTATCTGCCTGTGCTGGCCGCGCAGACCAGCCTGTACTCGGCGCAGCGCTCGCTTGTGGCTGCGCGGCTCGCGCGGGAGACCAACCTCGTCGATCTGTACCGCGCGCTGGGCGGCGGCTGGATCGAGCACGCGGGCGAGACGCCGCGTCCGGCCGATGCGCCGGTCGATTACGGTGCGGCCAGCGCACCGGTGGCGGCTTCGGCGCCGGCGGCAACGGCGGGTTAGCGACGCGAACATGGACCGCGTTCTACGCGGTTCAGTGCGGTTCAGTGCGGTTCAAACGACAAAAGCCACGGGAGACCGTGGCTTTTTTTCGAGCGCGTTCTTAATGTTTGGGCAGTCGGCAGTGAGGCCGCAAGCGCGTTAGGGCGATAGGGTGGGGCGCCCTCCATACCACTGGGCCACTGCCCCGCGTATCGGGCGACAACGCGCCCTCAAACAAAAAAGGCGTCACGGTTTCCCGTGACGCCAAACCAGCAAAAGGCCCCGGCACGCGTGTCTGCGTGGCTATCACCCGGCCGAGGCGCCTCTCGCGTCGACTCAGTGTGCTGCCGTGCGCGGCATGCCTTGTCCTGCTTCCGTCGAGCCTTGCCCGGCTTCGTTCGACTGGGTGCCGTCGAAGTCGTGGCCGACCTGGTGGATGTCGTGTTCTGCAGCTGCTTCGCTCTTTGCGCCGTTGAAAATCAGGTTCAGGACCACGGCCGAAACCGAGGCGAGCAGAATGCCGCTATGCAGCAGCGGCGAGAGCGCCGGCGGCAGTTGCGCGAAGAACTTCGGCGAGACCACCGGCACGAGACCGAAGCCCACGCTCACAGCGACGATGAAGAGGTTGTGGTGGTTCTTCACGAAGTCGACCTTCGAGAGCACCTTGATGCCGTTCGCGGCCACCATGCCGAACATCACGAGGCCCGCGCCGCCCAGCACGAACGGAGGCACCGAAGCCACGACCTGCGCCATCTTCGGGAACAGGCCGAGCGCCACCAGAATCACGCCGCCCGTTGCACACACAAAACGGCTCTTCACGCCCGTCACGCCGATGAGGCCCACGTTCTGCGAGAACGAGGTGTGCGGGAACGAGTTGAAGATGCCGCCGATCATCGTGCCCAGACCGTCGACGCGCAGACCGCGCACCAGCGTTGCCTGGTCGACCGGACGATCCACCATGTCGCCCACGGCGAGGAACATGCCCGTCGATTCGATGAAGGTCACGAACATCACGATCACCATCGTTGCGATCGGCAGGATGTGGAACTGCGGCAGGCCGAAGTGGAACGGCATCACGAAGCCCATCCACTGTGCGTGCGACACGCCATCGAGGTTCACGCGGCCAAGCGCCATCGCAATCGCGAAACCCGCCACGATGCCGAGCAGCACCGAGATGTTGGCGATGAAGCCGCGACCGAACTTGTTGATGAGGAGAATCAGCATCAGCACGACGAGCGACAGGCCCAGGTAGACCGGGTCACCGTAGTTCGGGTTGCCGACGCCGCCGGCTGCCCAGTTGATGCCCACTTCCATGAGCGAGAGGCCGATTACCGCGATCACCGTGCCCACCACGACAGGCGGGAAGAATCGCAGCAGCTTGCCGATCATCGGTGAGATCACGATGCCTATTGCGCCCGCGGCAATCGTCGAGCCGAAGATGTCGAGAATGCCCAGCGAGGGATTCGTGCCGATGGCGATCATCGGGCCGACCGAGGCAAACGTACAGCCCATGATGACGGGTAGGCGAATACCGAAGATCCAGAGGCCAAGCGTCTGGATCAGTGTTGCGATGCCGCATGCGAACAGATCGGCGCTGATGAGGAACGCCACCTGGTCTTTCGGCAGTCCGACGGCGCCGCCGACGATGAGCGGCACGGCCACTGCACCCGCATACATCACGAGAACGTGCTGAATTCCGAGCGTGAGAAGCTGGCCGAACGGCAGGCGCTCGTCTACCGGGTGAACCTGGCTTCGAGCCTGGGTTTGAGTACCCTGGGATTGCATGTCGTCTCTCTCCGTCTTTGGTTTCAAAATATGGCCTCCAAGGTATTCGCGACGAAAAGAAGCAGCAAGACCACTGGGGACTATTCCGTGCTTTCCGGGGGTGATATGCGGATGGCGCGCGCGGATCCTCATATCAGGGTACGATCAGACTATATGGAAGCTGGCGCAAGCCTACAGGACGATGCTGCGGCGCATTGTATGAGTACACATGCGACGTTCTGACGCAGCGTTAGACCCGGTTTTCAGGTGGTTTCAGGCGTTAGTCGCTATTGCGCCGCTTTGCGCGGGATGAGTATGGGGCTCGCGCAGTCGCCCATGAAGGGGCGATGTCGGGTGAAAACAGGTCCCGGTCGGACCGGAAATATATGGTCAACCCTTTATGATCTATATTTCGCTTTTCGCATGTGCCACATTTCGCATGCCGCAAAAGGCCCCCGGGTTAACCCGCGAATGCACGCAAACTGGGTCATTTCGAGTTGCCTGCGAAACTCTCCGCGAGACCACCGATTTGTCCTCTCCAGCGCCGTTCGCGACCCAGTCTCCGAGCATGAATTTCGCGCTGTCATCATGCGCTTTTTTATCGTTTTTTACTGCTGTCGCGGCTCGTCGTGTTCGATGAGCAGCGCGCGCCAATCCTGATTATGTTTCCCGGTCATTTCGCATGAACGCTATGCAGTCGCGCTTTCTCGGTATCGATCTCGGTACCGGTTCGCTCAAAGTCGCCATCGTCGATGAAGCGGGGGCCGAGCGTGCCGCGGCCAGCGCCGCGTATGCGCTGGAGATGCCGCAGCCCGGCTGGGCCGAGATCGATGTCGAGCGGTGGTGGGACGCGCTCGTGCTGGCATGCGGGCGTCTGCCCGGCGCCGAGCGCGCGAGGGTTCGCGCGATTGGCTTCTCCGGTCAGATGCATGGCGTCGTGCCGACCGATGCAGCAGGCCATGCCCTGCGTTGCGCCATGCTATGGCCCGACACGCGGGCGCGCGCATCGCTCGATGCTTGGCCCGATGCATTGCACGATAGCGCCGCGAATCCACCGCCGAATCCGGTCGCGCCCGGCATGGCGGGGCCGTTGCTTTCCTGGCTGACGCTGCACGAGCGCGCGACGGCCGACGCCACGCGCTGGGCGT
Organism: Paraburkholderia sacchari; assembly: GCF_000785435.2. Lineage (GTDB taxonomy): Bacteria > Pseudomonadota > Gammaproteobacteria > Burkholderiales > Burkholderiaceae > Paraburkholderia > Paraburkholderia sacchari. The sequence continues at coordinate 236,531 of NZ_JTDB02000003.1, forward strand.
TGCAGCCGAAGGACTGGCTGCGCGTGCGGCTCGCGGGTTCGGCGAATGCGGCGGCCGGAGCCTTCGTGGCCGATCCATCCGATGCCTGCGCGACCGCGCTTGCCGCGCCCGACGGGGCGTGGGATTTTGCGCTGATCGAGCGGCTGGGCTTGCCGGCGCGCTGGTTCGCGCCGCTTGCGCCATCGGCAGCGGCTAGCGGCACGCTATGCGCGGACGCCGCGCGCGCCCTCGGCCTGCCTGCAGGCGTCGTGCTTGCGGCGGGCGCCGGGGACACGCCGTGCGCCGTGCTCGGCAGCGGCCTGCGCGAAGACGGCGACGCGCTGCTGACCACGGGCACGGGTGGCCAGATCGTCGTCACATCGAGCGTCGAGCCGCCTGCCCGGCGCGGCCTGCATCGCTATCGGTCGGCGAGCGGCGGATGGTATGCGATGGCCGCGATGCAAAACGTGGGCGTGGCGCTCGAAGCGGCGCGCGGCTGGCTGTCCTGCGATTGGGCCACGGCTTATGCGGAGGCCTTTGCAGCGCAGCCCTCGCAGACGCTTGCCTTTCTGCCGTACCTGAGCGGCGAGCGCTCGCCGTGGCTCGATCCCGAGGCGCGCGGCGGCTGGCTCGGCGCGGGCCTGGGCGACACGCGCGGCGTGCTCATGCGCGCCGCGTTCGAAGGCGTGGCGTTTGCGTTGCGCGCGGGGCTCGACGCGTTGCGCGGCGCGCCGTTGCACGCGGCTCACGCGATCAGTGCAGCCGACGTTGATAGCCTCACCGATGTCGAAAGCGCGGCTGCGCCGATCACCGTGCTCAAGCTTGCGGGCGGCGGCTCCGTCGACGCGCGCTGGCGTCAATTGCTCGCCGACGTGCTGGGCGCGCGGCTCGATGCGATCGACTGCCCGAATGCGGCCGCGCGCGGCGCGGCGCTGCTGGGCGGCGTCGCCTGCGGGCATTGGCGCATGGACGAGCTCGCGGCGCTCGCGCCCGCCGCGACCTGCGTGGTGCAGCCGCGTGCCGACGCCGCGCTCGCGCAGCGCTACGCGCGCTTCATCGATCTGTATGGCCGCGTGCGCACATGGTTTGCGCCGAAGCCGTAACAGGCCGCGCGGTTCCCTTCGTGCCGAATCGCACAGGAAAGGTAAGATCGGCATCGACCTGATGAAGAAGGGCGAATCGATTCGCCCGGTTGTCCAATCCCAATAGCGAGGGCTAGAGATGCTGGACCAGATTGAAGAGCACGCTTGTTATGGCGGCGTGCAGCGCATCTACAAACACGATTCGAAAACGATCGGCCTGCCGATGCGCTTTTCGGTGTATTTGCCGCCCCAGGCGCGCGAGCGCAAGGTGCCGGGGCTGTTTTATCTGGCGGGCCTGACTTGCACTGAAGAGACTTTCCCGATCAAGGCGGGCGCGCAGCGCTTCGCCGCGCAGCACGGCATCGCGCTGATCGCGCCTGATACGAGCCCGCGCGGCGCGAACGTGCCTGGTGAAGCCGAGGCTTGGGACTTCGGCGTGGGCGCGGGTTTCTACGTCGACGCCACGCGCGAGCCGTGGTCGAAGCACTGGCGCATGTACTCGTATGTGCGCGACGAACTGCGTGAGGCCGTGACGGCGAACCTGCCCGTGGACGGCGCGCGGCTCGGCATCTTCGGTCATTCGATGGGCGGGCATGGCGCGTTGATGCTCGCGCTGCGCAACCCCGATATCTATCGTTCGGTGTCGGCGTTCGCGCCGATCGCGGCGCCTACGCGCTGCCCGTGGGGCGAGAAAGCGTTCTCCGGCTATCTGGGCGACGACCGCGAGGCCTGGAAGCAGTACGACGCAAGCGAACTGGTGGGCAAGGCCGCGCATAAATTCGAAGCCGGCATCCTCGTCGATCAGGGCATGGCCGACTCGTTCTTGCCGAACCAGTTAAACCCGGATGTGTTCGAAGCCGCGTGCAAGGCGGCGGGGCAGCCGCTCACGCTGCGCCGTCACGAAGGCTACGATCACGGCTACTTCTTCATCCAGAGTTTTATCGAGGACCATCTGGCGCATCACGCGCGGGTGCTCGCAAAGTAACGCACCCCCCGCCGTACGCTTAACGCCGGCCCATCAGGCTCGCGCCGTAGACAAGCGCCGCGAGCGCGGTGATCCAGAAGCTCGTCGGCCAGTCGGTGTAGTAGGCGAGCGTCACGCCGATCCATGCCTGCGCGAGCGCAAGCAAGGCGGCGAGCGTGAGGCCCGCCGAAAGACGCGTGGTGAGATTCTGCGCGGCGGCGGCGGGCCCTACCATCAGCGTGAAGACGAGCAGCACGCCCACGATCTGCGTGCATGCGGCCACGGCCAGCGCGGCGATGGCGAGGAACAGCACCGAGACGAGTCGCAGCGATACGCCCTTGGCCTCGGCCAGTTCCGGTTGCAGCGAGGCGAACAGCAGCGGCCGCATGATGGCCGCGAGCGCGGCGAGACTCGCCACGGCCAGCGCGGCGAGCACGCCGAGCGTGTCGCGGCCCACGCCGAGCACGTTGCCGAAAAGCAGCGCCGTGACCTGGGTGGCGAACGACGTGAAGTAGTGCAGGAACAGCAGGCCGAAGCCGAGCGCGAGCGACAGGACCACGCCGATGGCCACGTCGCGGCCTGCGAGCTTTTCGCCGAGCGCGCCCATCGACACGCCCGCGGCGAGCGTGAAACCCACCATCCCCCAGATCGGCGAGATGCCGAGCAGCACCGCGCCCGTGGCGCCCGTGAAGCCGACGTGCGAGAGCGCATGGCCCGCGAAGGTTTGCCCGCGCATCACCAGGAAGTAGCCGACGATGCCCGCGAGCACCGCGACAATGCCCGACGCCGCGAAGGCGTTCACCATGAAATCGTATTCAAGCATCGTGGGTATGGCCGTGGGCGTTGTTGTCGTTGTTGCCGTGATCGGGGTGACCGTGATGGCCGTGTGCGTGGCCATGGTCGTGATCGTGTTCATGCTCGTGGTCGTGCTTCTCGACCTCGACGTCGCCCGACATCACGAAGATGCGGCCCTTCATGCGCATCACTTCGATAGGCGAGCCATAGAGCCGCGAGAGCACCGGCGCGGTGATCACTTCGTCCACGCTGCCGAGCGCCGCCACGCCGTTGCCGAGATAGAGCACGCGGTCGAGCGAGTTCAGCAGCGGATTGAGTTCGTGGGCCGAGAACAGCACCGCGATGCCGAGTTCGCGCTGCACGCGGCGCACCAGTTCGACCACGCCGCGCTGGTGATGCGGGTCGAGGCTGATGAGCGGCTCGTCGAGCAGCAGCAGCTTCGGGTCGCCGAGCAGGCACTGCGCGAGCAGCAGGCGCTGGCGCTCGCCGCCGGACAGCTCGGAGAGCGGTCGGTCGGCGAGTTTCTCCGCGCCCACGAGTTCGAGCACGCGCGCGACGTCGGCGCGCGTGGCCGCGTCGGCGCGCGGAAGGCCCCAGCGATGGCCGTCGGCGGCCATCGCCACGAAATCGCGTCCGCGCACGCGGCGGCTGGCGAGCGCGGTGCGCGTCTGCGGCATGTAGCCGATCTTCGGATTGCCGCGCGCCACGGGTTCGCCGAGCACGCGAATCGCGCCGTGCGCGGCCGGCACGAGGCCGAGAATCGCGCGCATCATCGTGGTCTTGCCCGCGCCGTTCGGCCCCAGCACGCCGATGAATTCGCCCTGGTTCACCGCGAAGTTGGCATTGCGCAGGATCGTGCGCTCGCCGAGCGTGAGCGTCACGCCCGCGAGCGTGAGCACCGGCTGCGCCGCACGGTGTCCGTGGTGCGCGTGATGCCCGGCGGCGGGCGCTGCGTGCGCCGACGCGTGTACGTGAGGGGAGGGCGCGGCCTCGGTCATCGCTTCTGTTCCCTGCTGTCGATAGTGTTGTAGTGCGTTATGGGGGGCGCTGCCAGTATGGCTTGGACATCGCAGCTCGTGCATCGCCGCCGCGATGGTCTTACTTTTGCGCGAGGGCCTTTGCCAGCGCGTCGAGCTGCCCAAGCATCCATTGCTGGAAGTCCACGCCGGCGGGCTGCGTCTCGGTCACGCTCAGCGCCGGCACCTTCGATTGCTGCGCGAGGCCCAGCATGCGCCGCGTGAGCGTTTCCGTCGCCTGGCTGTTGTAGATCAGCACGCGCACGCGGCGCTCGCGCAGGTCGCGCTCGAAGGCCGCGATATCCGATGCGCTGGCCTCGGTATCGTTCATTGCCGCCATCTGGAAGCGCAGGTTGCGCATGTCGAGGCCGATAGCGTCCGACATGTAGCCGAACACCGGCTCGGTTGCCGTCACCGGCTGGCCCTTGTACTGCGCGCGCAGCGCGGCGACCTTGTCGTCGATCGGCTTGAGCGAGCCCAGAAAAGCCGCAAGATTGGCATCGTACACGCTCTTGTGCGCCGGGTCCGCCGCGCCGAGTGCGGCGCTCACGGCGCGCGCGACGGCGGGCATCGTGCGCGGGTCGTACCAGAGGTGCGGATTGTCGCCGGCTTTCTTGCCGACCAGATCTGCCGCCACGACGATCGCGCGCTGGCCGCTCCCGCTGCTCGATGCGGCGAGCAGTTTGGTCATCCACGGATCGTAGTCGGCGCCGTTGTAGACCACGAGGCGCGCGTGCTGCAGTGCGCGCGCGGTCTTCGGGCTCGCCTCGAAGAGATGCGGATCCTGGTCCGGGTTGCTCAGAATGCTCGTCACGCTCACGTATGCGCCGCCGATCTGCTTGACGACGCCGCCGTAGAAGTTTTCCGCCGCCACGACGGGCAGCGCCGCGCCCGGGGCGTCCGCCGCCTGGGCGGTTGCGCCCGGGCCTAGCAGCGCGCCGAGCACGAGGCATGCCGCCATGGCCGGCATGGCGGCGCGCTTGAGCGCGGCAGCGGCTTGGGCGAGCCGGCCGGGCAGGCGCACAGTGCGTACAGACATGAGGCCTGCGGCGGTGATAGCGGACATGGTCCTATCCTTGAACGAGGCGTGAGAACGTGGCTTGAGTGGTGTTCGAGCGAAATCGCGGCGCGCCTGGAAGAGGCAAATTTCCGTTAAGACGCGATGATATAACGTATCACATTGGTTGGCGAGACAGCTTTCCGACCTCCTCTTGGCGATCCGCACTCGGGCAGACGCGCCAAATGCGCTCGCGCCGGTAAGCAGCTCGTTGCGCGCCGCACCATCGAAAACTCAAGCGAATCGCGTATGTCCGCCTTGACATGGGCGCGTCCGTCGCCGATCATTCGATCACCAACAGAGCAAATGCTCGAATTTCGAGCGATAGTTCGCATGGTGGTTCCGCGGACGCAAATGGAGACAACCCCGTGGCACATTCCGCGCATCCGGCGGCAGGACGTTTGCAGGACAAGGTCGCTGTGCTTACCGGCGCAGCAAGCGGCATTGGCGAGGCCGTCGCGCGGCGCTATCTGGACGAGGGCGCGCGTTGCGTGCTGGTCGACGTGAAGCCCGCCGACGCCATCGCGCCCGCGCTGGCTACCGAGTTTCCCGAACGCGTGCTGGCCCTCAGCGCGGACGTCACGCGCCGCGAGGACATCGAGCGTATCGTGGTGGACGCGCTCGGGCGCTTTGGCCGCATCGATATCCTCTTCAACAATGCGGCGCTGTTCGACATGCGCCCGCTGCTCGACGAATCCTGGGACATCTATGACCGCCTCTTCGCCGTGAATGTGAAGGGCATGTTCTTTCTGATGCAGGCAGTGGCGCGCCGCATGGTCGAGCAGGGGCAGGGCGGCAAGATCATCAACATGTCGTCGCAAGCGGGCCGGCGCGGCGAGGCACTCGTTTCGCACTACTGTGCAACCAAGGCGGCGGTGCTGAGCTACACGCAGTCGGCGGCGCTCGCGCTGGCGCCGCACAAGATCAACGTGAACGGCATCGCGCCGGGGGTGGTCGACACGCCGATGTGGGATCAGGTTGACGCGCTCTTCGCGCGCTACGAAAACCGCCCGCTGGGCGAGAAGAAGCGGCTGGTGGGTGAGGAAGTACCGCTTGGCCGCATGGGCGTGCCCGGTGATCTCACGGGCGCCGCGCTCTTTCTCGCCTCGGCCGACGCCGATTACATCACCGCCCAGACCCTCAATGTGGACGGCGGAAACTGGATGAGCTGAACGCGGCTCCGGTGCGTTCCGGCGGCTTCAACCCATGCAGCACGACACGCGGTTTCGAACCATGCGGTTTAGAGCCACGCGGTTTAGAACATAACGCAGCCAACAAGGAAGGAGACAACGTCATGAAACCAGCTATACGGTGCGCCGCCAGGCGCCTCGCGCACGCAACGAGCGCGCTCGCCCTCGTCGCCGCGGCGGGCGCCGCGCACGCGCAGACCGTCACGATCGCGATGTTGAACAACCCGGACATGCTCGAGCTGAAGAAGCTCTCGCCGGCCTTCGAGAAGGCCAATCCGGGCATCAAGCTGAACTGGGTGATCCTCGAGGAAAACGTGCTGCGCCAGCGCGCCACGACTGACATCACGACCAATAGCGGCCAGTTCGACGTGATGATGATCGGTACCTACGAGGCGCCGCAATGGGGCAAGCGCGGCTGGCTCGCGCCCATGACAAACCTGAGCGCCGACTACGACCTGAACGATGTCGTGAAGACGGCGCGCGACGGTCTCTCGTATAACGGCACGCTGTACGCACTGCCGTTCTACGTCGAAAGCTCGATGACGTACTACCGCAAGGACTTGTTCGCGGCAAAGGGCCTGACGATGCCCGATCAGCCGACCTACGACCAGATCAAGACCTTCGCCGACAAGCTGAACGACCCGTCCAAGGGCACCTACGGCATCTGCCTGCGCGGCAAGGCGGGCTGGGGCGAGAACATGGCTTACGTGACCACGGTGGTGAACACCTTCGGCGGCCGCTGGTTCGACGAAAAATGGCACGCGCAGTTGACCTCTCCCGAGTGGAAGAAGGCGGTCAGCTTCTATGTCGATCTGCTGAAGAAGGACGGTCCGCCGGGAGCGAGTTCGAACGGCTTCAACGAGAACCTCACGCTGATGTCATCCGGCAAGTGCGCGATGTGGATCGATGCCACGGTCGCGGCCGGGATCCTCTATAACAAGCAGCAATCGCAGGTGGCCGACAAGATCGGCTTCGCGGCGGCGCCGACCCAGGCGACGCCGAACGGCTCGCACTGGCTGTGGTCGTGGGCGCTGGCGGTGCCGAAATCGTCGAAGTCGCAGGACGCCGCGAGGAAGTTCATCGAGTGGTCCACCTCGAAGCAATATATCGAACTGGTTGCGAAGGACGAGGGCTGGGCCTCGGTGCCATCGGGCACGCGCGTCTCGACGTACCAGAACCCCGAGTACAAGAAGGCCGCGCCGTTCTCGGACTTCGTGCTGAAGGCGATTCAGAGCGCAGACCCGACTCACCCGAGCGCCAAGCCAGTTCCGTACACGGGCGTCCAGTTCGTCGGGATTCCTGAGTTCCAATCGTTCGGCACGGTCGTGGGCCAGAGCATCGCCGGCGCCGTGGCGGGCCAGATGAGCGTCGATCAGGCGCTCGCCGCCGGCAACGCCGCCGCCGACCGCGCCGTGAAGCAGGCCGGCTATCAGAAATAAGCGCAGAAGCAAGCGCGGAAGTAAGCGTAGGGCGCGCTGGCCCGCACGGCACGGCGCGCCTCTCGCGAAGCCAATGTGGCGGCGTCGTGCCCTGAGCCGCCGCGCAACAGAGAAGGGTGGTCCTCATGCGTCATCTCCATCTTCCCATGCCCATATTCAATCGAGCGCGAGTACCCCAGCCGCAACGCGTAGAGACGCGCCGTTCGGCGTCGCGCTGGCTGGTTTCACCTTCCGTCGCCGTCCTGCTGTTGTGGATGACGATTCCGCTCGCGATGACGATCTGGTATTCGTTCACGCGATACAACCTGCTCAATCCCGATCTCAAGGGCTTCGCGGGCATCGACAACTACACGTTTCTCGTCACTGACCCGTCGTTCTGGCCGTCGATCCTGCATACGGTCGAACTGATCGTGGCGGTGCTCGTGATCACCGTGGTCGGCGGCGTGCTGATGGCGGTGCTGTTCGACCGCAAGTTCGTAGGGCAAGGGGTGGCGCGCCTCTTTGCCATTGCGCCATTCTTCGTGATGCCGACGGTTTCCGCGCTGATCTGGAAGAACATGATCCTGCATCCGGTGTATGGCCTCGTGGCGATCGCGATGCGCGCGCTGGGCATGACGCCGATCGACTGGTTCGCCGACTACCCGCTCACCGCGGTCGTCATGATCGTGGCGTGGCAATGGCTGCCGTTTGCGTTCCTCATTCTGTTCACGGCGATCCAGTCGCTCGACCAGGAGCAGAAGGAGGCCGCGCGCATCGACGGCGCGGGCGCGATCGCGATGTTCTTCTACATCACGCTGCCGCACCTGCGCCGCGCAATAGCCGTGGTGGTGATGATGGAAAGCATCTTCCTGCTCTCGATTTTCGCGGAGATCTACACGACCACGAGCGGCGGTCCCGGCAACGCGACCACCAACCTCACTTACCTGATCTACTCGATGGGCCTGCAGCAGTTCGACGTGGGCATTGCGTCCGCAGGCGGCATTCTCGCCGTCGTGCTCGCGAACATCGTGTCGTTCTTCCTCGTGCGCATGCTCGCGCGCAACCTCAAAGGGGAGTACGAAAAATGAGCCAAGTTACTGCATCGCCCGTTCATGCGCCGAAGTTGCCAAATGAGTCGCCGCACGCGGTAAAGCGTTCCTCGCCGCTCCAGTTCATCGGCCGCATGGCGCCTGGGCTGCTCGCATGGATCATCGCGCTCGCGCTGTTCTTCCCGATCTTCTGGATGACGATCACGGCGTTCAAGACCGAGCAGCAAGCGTATATTCCGTCGCTGTTCTTCATGCCGACGTTCGACAGCTTCCGCGAGGTCTTCGCGCGCAGCAACTACTTCGCGTTCGCATGGAACTCGGTGCTGATCTCGGCAGGCGTGACGGTCGTCTGCCTGATTCTTGCCGTGCCGGCTGCCTACGCGATGGCGTTCTTCCCGAACCGGCGCACTCAGGGGATTCTGCTGTGGATGCTGTCCACCAAGATGATGCCCTCGGTGGGCGTGCTCGTGCCGATCTACCTGCTGTGGAAGAACTCCGGGCTGCTCGACACCGTGAGCGGGCTCGTGATCGTCTACACGCTCATCAATTTGCCGATCGCGGTGTGGATGGCCTACACGTATTTCAATGAGATTCCGAAGGACATCCTCGAGGCCGGGCGCATGGACGGCGCGGCCACCTGGCAGGAGATCGTTTATCTGCTCATGCCGATGTCGGTTCCGGGGCTCGCGTCCACCGCGCTTCTTTTGATCATTCTTTCGTGGAACGAAGCGTTCTGGAGCATCAATCTATCGAGTTCCAATGCGGCGCCGCTTACCGTGTTTATCGCCTCGTATTCGAGCCCGGAGGGCTTGTTCTGGGCGAAGCTCTCGGCGGCTTCGCTGCTGGCGGTGGCGCCCGTGCTGATCGTCGGCTGGCTCTCGCAGAAGCAGCTCGTGCGCGGGCTTACGTTCGGCGCGGTCAAGTAGGCGACACAAACAAGCGACACAAACAAGCGCCACCAACAGGCAAAACAAGGACTCCACTCATGCCCATTCAGGCTCTGATCTGCGATTGCGACGGCGTGCTGATCGACAGCGAAGCCGTGGCCGCGCGCGTGCTGGTGCGCGAGCTCGAAACGCGCTGGCCAGGCGCTGCGGTGGCGCCCGTGCTGATGCCGCTGCTCGGGCAGCGCATCGAGCGCGTGCTGGGCGGCGCGAGCGAGGCGCTCGGCCGGCGGCTGACGCCCGCGGACGTCGACGCGATCCGCGCCGTGGCTGAAGCCGAGGCGGCCGAAGCGCCGCTCTTTCCCGGCGTGAGTGCTGCACTGGGAGCCGTTGCGCTCACCAAGGCTTGTGCGAGCAACAGCTACGCGGCGGTGGTGCGCCGCGTGCTGGAGCGCAACGGTCTCGCGCATTTTTTTGACGAGCGCGTCTATTGCGCCGATATGGTGGCAAGGCCGAAGCCAGCCCCGGACGTTTATCTCGCGGCGGCGCGGGGGGTGGGCGTGGCGCCCGCTGGATGCCTCGTGGTGGAGGACAGCGTGGCGGGCGTGAGCGCGGCGCGCGCGGCGGGCATGACAGTGCTCGGCTTCGTGGGCGGCGCGCATGTGGGCGGCGACACGCACGCGCTCGAATTGCGCGAAGTAGGCGCGCAGGAGATTTTCGACGATATGCGCGCGCTGCCTGCGCTCGTGGCGGACTGGATGCAGAAGGCGGAGGCTCGCGCGCACTGAGCGCGGCTTTTCAGCAAACGGCACAACGAATTGATTCGTGATTGAACGGAGACAGACATCATGGCAAGCGTGACCCTGAGAGACGTACTCAAGCGCTACGACGAAACGGAAGTGCTGCGCGACGTGAACCTCGATATCGCGGACGGCGAGTTCGTCGTGTTCGTGGGCCCGAGCGGCTGCGGCAAGACCACGCTCATGCGGATGATCGCGGGACTCGAAGACATCAGCGGCGGCGACCTGATGATCGACGGCGCGCGCATGAACGACGTGCCGCCGGCCAAGCGCGGCATTGCGATGGTGTTCCAGTCGTACGCGCTCTATCCGCACATGACGCTATACGACAACATGGCGTTCGGGCTCAAGCTCGCGGGCACGAAGAAGGCGGAGATCGATGCGGCAGTGAAGAACGCCGCGAAGATTCTCCACATCGACCATCTGCTTGACCGCAAGCCCAAGCAGCTTTCCGGCGGCCAGCGCCAGCGCGTGGCGATCGGGCGCGCGATCACGCGCAAGCCCAAGGTGTTCCTGTTCGACGAGCCGCTCTCGAACCTCGACGCAGCGCTGCGCGTGAAGATGCGTCTGGAGTTCGCGCGCCTGCACGACGAGCTGAAAACGACGATGATCTACGTGACGCACGACCAGGTCGAAGCGATGACGCTCGCGGACAAGATCGTCGTGCTATCGGCGGGCAATGTGGAGCAAGTTGGGAGTCCGAGCCGTCTCTATCATGCGCCCGCGAACCGCTTCGTGGCGGGCTTCATTGGCTCGCCGAAGATGAATTTTCTCGATGGCGTCGTGCAGCAGGTCGCGAGCGACGGAGTCATCGTGCGTTACGAAACGGGCGAGACGCAGAAGGTGGCGGTCGAGCCGAATACGGCATCAGGCGCGCGCGAAGGCAATAAGGTGACGGTGGGCATCCGCCCCGAGCATATGCATGTCAACCCCGGCGAATACGGCGTGAGCGCGAAGGCCAATACGGTGGAGTCGCTCGGCGACGCGGCGTATCTCTATGCGGAGTCGCCCGTTGCACCGGACGGCCTGATCGCGCGCATTCCGCCGCTGGAGCAACACGAACGCGGCGAGGCGATGAAGCTGGGCGCGTCGCCCGATCATTGCCATCTGTTCGATGCCGAGGGTATTGCGTTCGAGCGCCGCTTCGCGCAGCAGTTGGCGGCTTGAGATAGAGGCGCCGCTTCGGAAGCGAGGCGGCGCCGCGACGATTGTCGCAGAGGGGGCCTGAATCAAGGCACCTTACCCGATTCAAGGTGTTGCACTTGAAGCTAGAGACTAAGCAATCTGGTAGCGTTGCCACATGATCTCGATCACTGGACGAAATTATCAACTCGACTATCTGGTGCCACGGTTTTAATACCCCTGTAAGCCCGTGTATTTATTTGTTGATAGGTCCCTGGCTCGCACGTTTTATTTGACACCAAACCCTTTCTGGTTATCACATAAATACCAGATGGAAATCCACTATAAACAACATAATTAAATTTGTTGATTTTGAATTTAATGTGCGTAAATTGAATATTGCCTTCATTAATGTCACTTATTGAAAAAATTTTCATTGGCGGATATGGTAATTTAGGATATTCGAGTTCAATTTGTTCGCGAGTGCCAAAACGATATTGAACGTATCCGTTTCTCGGTGATATATTTCCGGAGGCACAGATGGAAACGATTTTATCCCCCACTGAACAACTGAAGTAAATTTCTTCGTGTTGAGAACAGAGTGTATCCTCTTGTGTCAAAGAATTCGAAGGATTTATAAAACTAAAAAAATGAAACAAACCAATAGAGGGGGGTTTCTATTTGGGATACTCATTGAAAATCACCTCGATTCCAAAGTAAATTAAAATTACTAACTCGAGCGCCGTAACTGTTTGTGTCGCGATTAACGATTCTCGTAATTGAATTGACATCATCTGCGGACTGGCCATGATCCGCCAAGACGGAAAGATGATTGCGAAGCCAAAAGAATGCAGCTGATCGCGCTGCGTATTTTGGCAGACTTGCCAAATCCGGGTTATTTTCTTAGTTTTGAGTATCGCTCGGAAATTCAGCCTCATTTTGCTGTTGCCAAATAGTGAAAGCGTGGTAATTGTATCTACCGGTGAGTTGCTTCATCCCTCGCCCTCGAAAACGCCACCCGTCTCCAGATTCATGTGAGCCATTACCAAGATCCGCGCGTCCACCATAGGCTCCATTGGCAATCGCTTCGAAATCGGCTTGGTTCATGGGGTTCCCGTCTGCTTTGATCGGTTTTACGTGCGCAAAACCGTGTGCTGTGGCTTGAGCCGGGTGTGCTCGAAAGTATGAAAAATCTAGTAAGGCGCTTGCTCTATATGTGAAATCCTCTTCTAGCTTCAACTTAGAACCAGTTTCCTGCATTACCTGAGCGAAGAAATGTGTTCTGCGAAGAGAGGTGTCAAGTTTGAAGAATGATAAATGTGCATTAAGCTCATCAACTATGTCCAATAGTGAACTATCTGACGCTTCGGTAAATATACGTTTCATCATCTGAAGCGTAAATTGGAATTCATTTCTAAAATTCCCCACCAGCGCAATCGGATGAATGTGGTAAACGTCCGGCCCGGGAAAACCCTGCACGCCAGCCCGCACTGCATCCCACCAGACGAGTTTCTCGATGCGCTTCTTTTCCTCTTCATGCTCTGGACGCGGCCCGGTGCGCTGCGCAAGCGCTGCGATCAGCTCAGACCACTTCTCCGGATGCGCCCATTCACTCTCGTGCTTCACGATCAGTCTGGAGCCCGCCTGCATCAGCCACGGATACTTGCCCGAGGGTGGCTTGCACATCATCATGAGGTCGTTGGCGGCTGTGCCGCCATCGCCTGTTGTGAAGAGCTTGTCATACGCCTTGAGCATCAATTCGCTGAGTCTGGTGCGAGCGCCGGCACCCGGCACGGTGGGATTGAGCCGGTAATTGATCCAGTCTTCGGTTTTGGAAAAGATGCTATGCGCGTGGTCAATTTCGCCTTCGATGTGATCGAATTCAGGCCATCCCTGCGCGAAATCCAGCGTCACCCGGCCATGGGGGAACTGGATCTCACGCACCCAGCCGCTGATGGGATTTCGCAATGCGTTGGCACTATCCACCTTCCACCAGTTCACCTTGTAGCCCATCAGCGCATCGACCTGGGCCTCCGTGAACTGCCTGCCGGCTTGCTTGCCCAGTACGGCGATCGGATAGATCTGTGTCACATCGGTGTCGGGCGCGTCCGTGCCTTGCCCTTGCAGCGAATGATCACGGTACAGCGTCGTGCCGGGCGGTACGCACAGTATCGTGGGCCTGGACGGCAATCCCAGTGCCGCCCATTCCTCAGGGCGGGCACAATTCCGGTTGACCCAGGCTCTACCGGTTTTCAGGAACTCGACGACACTGTCGTCGCAGAACACCTCGACGTGTGCCATGCGTGTTCCCGACACACCGGCGGTCAGTGAATCGAAACGTCCCAGGTGGCCCATCAGGTCGCCGGCCTTCACCGGATATCCATTCGCTGCGTTGCCTGTGCTACCCGTGTCACCCGGCGCGCGGGGGAACATCACTGTGTCAATGGATGAATCAGGAAACTGTTCGTTGACAAGCGGGCCGCCGTTCTCCTGACCAAGAAAAACCCACTTGCCAACAAGATCCGCGTTCCTTATCAGGCCGCCCACAGCCAGCGGGTACGGCATTTCACAGTCCAGCGTAGCGATTTGCCCCCATCCGTTCTCCTGCCTGGAGAGCGTAATGTTCGTTCCCTGAGGCAAAATGCCCTTGGGTTGTCCGTGTGGATGACTGCTTCGCACCCGCAGGCCCATTTGTGGATTGGGCCCGCCAGTTTGCCGATCCCGCGCGTAGCTGGTGACCTGATACTGGCGCGTCCAGAATACCGGTTTTGACCGCTTCGGGAAGTTCGCGTATTCCGATACCGACATGACGTGCATGTACAGGCTGTAGAACGTCAGCCTGGTGTCGCGCGGAAACTCCATGACGTGCTGCACCAGCGTGAATCCGGTGCTGTACGGAATGGACGCCGCCGGCTGGCTATCGGCTGCCGGCATGGTGCTCACCGGATAATCGCGATTGACCCGGTAGGCGATCACCTTGCCATCGGCAATGCAGCGAATACCCGCTTCGAGGTCGAGCGACTGACCCGCGCCCGCTTCAGTGACGTGGATTCCGCCGTGCCACATCCCGCCCGGACTGACGAGATAGAAGCCTCCCGGTTCCTTTTCCGAGAGCAACCTGTAGATGTCGTGCTCGTCTGCAAACGGCGCGCCGGTCCCTCCTGCTGTTGCGGCTTTCTTCAGAAAGGGAAACGCGAACGGTAGCTGCGCAAGGCGCTGGTTCGCCGGTGCCGAAGCCGGTGTCTGCGGGGAAGGCTGCGAGGTGGGATGCGCCATGATGTCCTAATCCGGAGACGCCGAAGTTCAGCGTGTCCTTGATGGTCATTGGCTAATGATCTTCCGATTCCGGTCGGAGTTCTGGAGCGAAAGGTGAACCATTGATTACCATCAGAAATTGACGACATCGAGCCGCGTGACGTGCTCCAATCTTTCTTTTTATCTGAGAACCGGTTTCAAGTTCGCTGCACGTCTGCCACATTCTCAATGGCTTCGCTCCTCCGACATAAGCGCCTCATGAACTCGAGATGATTCTGATGTTTAGCAACGGCATGCCAGCCAAGGAGATAGCCAAGTGGCAGGAGTTGACGTTGGCGGCGCTGTCGTTGGCTGGACAAACGTGTGGCAGGGATGTCGGACGCGCCGCGTAGCGGTGCGCTGTCGAAGCTGCCGCCGTAGCAGGTTGAGCAGTTGAAGGTGTGGGCGAGACGCAAGAGGCGCTGACGGCACCGGAACTGTTGGCACGCCTCGAAGCAACGTTCGGGACTCGGGTTCATCGCAATACACTGACCGGAGTTCTCAAGCGAGCGGGGCTGGTATGGAAGCGAACCCAAATAGCTAAAAAACGGGGCGAACAACGATTCCGACAAGCCCAATCTGAAATCGGGGTAATGGTCCAGCAAACTTGGGGAACCGCGGATTAATGTGCCGCCCGCCGCCCGCCGCCCGCCGCCCGCCGCCCGCCGCCCGCCGCCCGTTCGGCTTGCAAATGAAGCGGTGTTGAACTTTCCGCATGGCGAATCGAATCGGCGCTCATTACGCTCAGCCTTTATCCCTCAACGCCGCCCGCGCACACTCTTCATCAGTCACGAGCCCCGAGAGCCAGCCGCCCTTTAGCGCCGCGATCACCGCCTCGCGCTTGCGCGCACCACCCGCGAAGCCGATGGTGGGGCGCTTCGGCGGCGCATCCAGAAGCAGGCTCGTCACGCGCCGCCCCGTGGGCGAATCCACGCGCTTGCCGTTCGCATCGATCGGCAGTCCGAGCATTTCCGCAATCGCCCCCAGCCCCATCAACTCGTGCACTTCGTCGGTGGTGAGAAAGCCGTCTTCATGCAGCGGGCAATGCTCGCCAATATTGCCGATGCCGACGAACGCCACATCGGCCTCGCTCGACAGCGATTCGACAATGCGATAGAGCCGGTGATTGCACCATTGCGCGCGCTCGGCCTCGTTGTCGGCGATGAGCGGCGCGGGCAGCAGAAAATGCTTGCCGCCGGTTTTCTCGGAGATGTGCAGCGCCACGTCATAGCGGTTCGACGAGCCGTCCTGCGCGATCGCGCCCACCATCGAGACGAGGCGATGCTGCGGCCGATCGAGCTGCGCGATCTGATCGACGGCAGACTTGAGCGTGCGCCCGCTGCTCACCGCCACGACCATCGGGCGCTCCTCGACCAGATAGCGCTCCATCACCTGCGCGCCCGCCACCGCGAGCTTGCGGTCGATGGCCTCCGGCGTGTCGCCGTCCACGGGCACCACTTCGCACATCGCGAGGCCATAGCGCTTACAAAGCTGGTCGGCGAGCGCGAGGCAGTCGGCCAGCCGATGATCGACGCGCACGCGAATCAGATTCTTCTCGACCGCGAACGCGACAAGGCGCTGTGCAACCGGGCGCGACACCTGGAGCTTTTCGGCGATCTCGTTCTGGGTGTTGCCGGCCACGTAGTAAAGCCAGGCGGCGCGGGTGGCGAGATCGAGTTTTTCGGTGGACTTGGGCACGGTGTTGATCGGGGCGGGCTTCGCAGCGAATGCGTGAGCGGGTTGGTCTGATGCGAGCGAAGTGTACTGGAAACCTTCGGTGCGCTCAGGCGAGCCTTTCTCGCGCCGGATCGAAGAGGGGACGCACGTGTCGATACAGCGAGCGATAAGCTTCGAGCCGCTCGCGCAGCGCGGCGTGGCGCGCCGCGTCGGGCGTGTACTCGGCGGCTACGGGTGCCTTCGCCAGCACCTCGTCGAACGCGCCGCCTGCCGCGAGCCAGCCGAGGCGTGCCGCGCCCAGCGCCGCGCCCGTTTCGCCGCCGCCGTGCTGGCGCGTGGGGGTGTCGAACACGTCGGCCGCCAGCTGCGCCCAATATGCGCTGCGTGCGCCGCCGCCGAGCATCGAGAGCGGGCCAACTTCGGTGCCGGCCGCGCGCAGCGCGTCGAGACCGTCGGTGAGCGCGAGCGTCACGCCTTCGAGCACGGCGTAGCCGAGCAGCGCGCGGTCGGTCGCGTGCGTCATGCCGAAGAACACGCCCTGCGCATAGGGATCGTTGTGCGGCGTGCGCTCGCCCGAGAGATAGGGCAAAAAGAGCGGCGCTTGCGCGAGCGTTGGTGGCGCGAGGCGCTCGACTTCGGCGAGCAGCGTGGGCTCGTCGGTGCCGGTGAGCTTGCAGACCCAGCGCAGGCAGCTGGCCGCCGAGAGCACGACGCTCATCTGATGCCAGCGCTCGGGAATCGCATGGCAGAACGCATGCACGGCCGAGGCCGGATTCGGCCGGAAACGATCGCCGATCACGCAAAGCACGCCCGAGGTGCCGAGCGAGACGAAGCCGTCGCCGGGCTGCACGGCGCCGATGCCGATCGCGCTCGTCGCGTTGTCGCCGCCACCGGCCGCGACCACCACATCCTCGCGCAGGCCGAACTCGCGCGCGACCGATGGCAGCAGCGTGCCCGAAGGCGCGCTGCCTTCGGCGAGCGCCGGCATCTGCGCGCGCGTCATGTTGCAGGCGTCGAGGAGCGCATCGGACCAGTCGCGTCTGGCGACATCGAGCCATAGCGTGCCCGCCGCATCGGAAGGATCGGAGACCTTGCCGCCCGTGAGCTTCAGGCGCAGCCAGTCCTTGGGCAGCAGCACGCAGGCCATCCTGCGAAAGTGCTCGGGCTCGTGGCGCGCGATCCACAGCAGCTTGGGCGCGGTGAAACCCGGCATCGCCAGATTGCCGGCCACGCGATGCAGTTGCGGCGCGCGCGCGGTGAGTTCGGCGCATTCGTCGACGGCGCGCATATCGTTCCAGAGGATCGCGGGGCGTAATACCGTGTCGTGCTTGTCGAGCAGCACCGCGCCGTGCATCTGCCCCGAGAGGCCGATGCCGCGCACCTCGGCGAATTCGCGCGGATGCTTCTCGCGCAGCGCGGCAAGCGCGCGGCGCGTGCCGTCCCACCAGTCGGCGGGATCCTGTTCGGCCCAGCGCGGCTGTGGGCGCGAGACGGTGAACGGCGAGCCCGCAGTGCCGATCACGCGGCTGTCGGGGGCGAGCAGCAGGACTTTTACTTCGGAGGTGCCGAGGTCGATGCCGAGATACATGGGCGCGCGCGAAAGTCGTGAGGGGGAGGGGCTACTTTAGCCGCGCGCGCCGGGCCGCGCCATGGGCGCCGACCCAGGGGCGCGGGCGCATGCTCAGACGCTGCAGCCGCGCTTCGCGAGCCATGCATCCACGCGCGCGAGCGCGTCGCGCAGCGCGTTGGCCAGCGGCGCGCTGCCCGCGAGGCTGCCCCAGAGCAGCTTGTCGGCGCAGAACGCGGCGAGCGCGGCGCTTGGGTCGTTCGGGTTGTTGGAGGCGAACATGCTTTTCACTGCCTGGCCGTCCATCACGCCGTCCTGGTACGCGTACGGCAGCGTGCCGTTGCTCCAGCGTTGCAGGAAGCGCAGGAACAGCGCGGGCAGGATGGCCGTGGCGGCCGGCACGGCGCCGGCCGCGAGACGCTGCGCGATGGTTGGCGCGATGAAGCCGGGAATCTTCGAAAATCCATCGGCGGCCACGCGCTGATTCGTGTCCTGGATGTACGGATTGCTGAAGCGCTCGAGCACGACGTCGCGGTATTTCGCGAGATCGAGCGGGCTCGGCGTGAGGCAGGGGATCACGTCCTCGCTCACGTACTCGCGCGCGAAGGTGCGGATGTCGGCATCGTTCGTGCCCTCGTGAATGTAGTCGAGCCCGACGAGCGTGCCCGCCCACGCGATGCAGCTATGCGTCGCGTTGAGGATGCGGATCTTGGCCTCCTCGTAAGGCATCACCGATTCGACCATCTCCGCGCCCGCACGCTCCCACGCGGGCCGCCCCGCGCAGAAGTGATCCTCGATCACCCATTGGATGAAGGCCTCGCCCATCACGGGGCAGGCGTCGTCGATACCGGTTGCGGCCTTCACGCGTTCGCGCACGTCGGGTGTGGGGCGCGGCGTGATGCGGTCGACCATCGAATCGGGGCAGGTGGTGTGGGCATCGAACCAGTCGCGCAACGCCATTGCGCCGCGCAGCGCGAGGAATTCACGCATGCCCGCGTGAAAGCGCTTGCCGTTGCTGCGCAGGTTATCGCAGGTCTGGAGCGTGACCGCGCACTCGCCGGCATCGCCGCCGCGCGCCATGCGCGCTTCGAGAATCGCGGCCAGCGCGCCGTAGATCGTGCCGCGCGCGCCGTTGAGATCGGCGGCCAGATCGGGATTCGCGGTGTCGAGGCGGTCGTGCTCGTCGAGGTAATAGCCGCCCTCGGTCACCGTGAAGGCGATGATCTTGCACGCGGGGTCCGCGCCCGCTTCGATCAGCGCCGCGAGGTCGGCGGACCATGGCAGCACGCGCGTGATCGAGCGGATCGTCTCGTAGGCGCGCTCGCCCTGCGGCGTGACCGTTTCGAGCGTGTAGACGCCGTGCTGCGCGGCGAGCGCGTCCATGACGGCGTTCATGTCGGCGCGGATATTGCCCACGGTAAGGGACCAGGCCGGCTCGTCCGGCTTGCGCGCGAGATTCGCGCGATGCAGATACCACGCCTGATGTGCGCGATGAAACGACCCGGCGCCGATGTGCAGGATCACGTTCGCGTTGCTGCGTTCGCTGTCCATCTGTGTGTCTCCTCAGATAGCGTCATGTGCGCCTGGTGTGCCGATGCGCGGGCCATGCGCTACTCGATAATATCGAGCAATTGATCTATTGATGAACGAATGATCGTATTCGGTCGCGCGAAAGTCAAGACGGCTTCTGCGGGTTTTTAGTGGCGTGCTGCGGGTGCTTTACGGCGCACAGGCGCGTGCGCAGGCGCGGCGGGAGAGAATGCGCGGCGGTAATGTTGTGGTGCACAACGCGGCGGGGCGCCTGGAAGAGAGCGGGCAGGCGCAGCGCCCGCACGCGTTGGCTCAGCCCTGCGCGTGCGCTACCGCCGAGATGGCGGCGACGGCGTGCGCGGTCGCATCGGCCGCGCAGCAGTCGACGACGATGCGCTCGGGCATCGCGCGCAGCCACGTGAGCTGGCGCTTGCAGAGCTGGCGCGTGGCGAACACGCCCTTGTCGCGCATCGTGGCGTAATCGATGGCGCCGTCGAGGTATTCCCAGGCCTGGCGATAGCCCACGCAGCGCATCGAAGGCAGGTTCGGATCGAGGTCGCCGCGCGCGCGCAGCGCCTTGACCTCGTCGATGAAGCCGGCGGCGAGCATGGCGTCGAAGCGCCGTTCGATGCGCTTGTGCAGCACGCCGCGATCCGACGGCTCGAGCGCAATCGGCACGAACCGGTAGCGCGCCGCTTCATCTTCGCGCGCGGCGTTCGTGCGCGGCGCGGCGAGCAGCGCCGACATCGGCTGGCCCGAGAGCATGAAGATTTCGAGCGCGCGCTGGATGCGCTGCGAGTCGTTGGGCGCGAGGCGCGCGGCCGTGGCCGGATCGACTTGCGCCAGACGCGCGTGAAGCGCGGGCCAGCCATCGCGCGCGGCTTCGGCGTCGAGTTGCGCGCGCACGGCGGGGTCCGCGCCCGGCAGGTCGTTGAGCCCTTGCGTGAGCGCCTTGTAGTAGAGCATCGTGCCGCCCACGAGCAAGGGGATGTTGCCGCGCGCGACGATCTCGCCGGTCACGCGCAGCGCATCGGCGCGAAAGTTGGCGGCGGAGTACGCCTCGGCGGGATCGACGATGTCGATCAGATGATGCGTGGCCGCCGCGCGCTCCTCGGCGCTGGGCTTGGCCGTGCCGATGTCCATGCCGCGATACACGAGCGCCGAATCGACGCTGACGATCTCGACCGTGCGAGCGTGCGCTGCGCTCGCTTGTGCGGCGGCATACATGAGCGCGGCCGCGGTCTTGCCCGAGGCCGTGGGCCCGAGCAGGCACGCAATCGGCAGTGCTTCGCTGGATTGCTTCATAAGTGTTGCTTCACTGGCCGCGCATGAAGAGCCGGTCGAGATCGGCGAGCGTCAGCTGGTACCACGTGGGCCGGCCGTGATTGCACTGGTCGGCGCGCTCGGTCGCTTCCATCTGGCGCAGCAACGCGTTCATCTCGTCGAGCGTGAGGCGCCGGTTCGCGCGCACCGCGTGGTGGCAGGCGAGCGTGCCGAGCATCTCGTGCTGGCGCTCGGTCAGCACGCGCGAGCCGCCATAAGCGTGCAGATCGGCGAGCACCGCGCGCGCGAGCGCTTGCAGGTCTGCGTCCTTCAGGAGCGCGGGCACCGCGCGGATCGCGATCGACGTGGGCGAGAGCACCGCGAGATCGAAACCGAGCGCTTCGAGCGTGGCCTTTTCTTCCTCGACGGTGCCAGTTTCCACGGGGTCGGCCGTCATCGAAATCGGGATCAGCAGCGGCTGGACCGCGAGCGAGCGCTCGGCGAGCGCCTGCTTGAACTGCTCGTACAGGATGCGTTCGTGCGCGGCGTGCATGTCGACGATCACGAGGCCGCGCGCGTTTTGCGCGAGCACGTAAATGCCGTGCACCTGGCCGAGCGCGAAACCGAGCGGATGGTCGTCGCGGGCGTCGAAGGCGGGCTGGGGGCCTTGCGCGGCGAAGGACGCGTCAGCATCTTCCGCCAGACCGGTCTGCGGCAAGGTCGCGCCTTGTGCGGTGCCGGCGCCGACGTCCTTGCGGCCGAACAGGGCGTCGTAGAGCGCGAGCGGCTGCGCGACGGGCAGGCTGCCCTGCGTCATGCGCGACTGGCGCAGCCAGGTGTTGCCGCTGGCACCCGAGCCGCTCGAGCCACCGCTCGAACCGCCGGAGCCGAAGCCCGACGCGCGGCTACCCGCACCACTGGAGAAGCCGCTTCCCGTGCCACCGAAGCTGCTCGCGACGCTGGCCGTGCCGAACTTGCCAGGCGTGCCGAAGCCAGCGGGCGATGCGCCGGAAACACCAGCGTTGCCGGTGGTGCTCGAAGCTCCTGAAGCCAGCCCGGCGGCCCCGCCCAGCACGCCGGCGCCAGGCGCGGGCCGCGGCTCGATCAGCGCGGCGTGGCCGCCCGCCGTGGTTTCGGGCGACGCACCCGCATGGCGCGCGAGCGCACGCTGCACCGCATGAAACACGAACTGGTGAATCGAGCGCGAGTCGCGAAAACGCACTTCGATCTTCGACGGATGCACGTTCACGTCGACCGCTTCGGGCGGCAAGTCGAGAAACAGCACATACGATGGATAGCGGTCGCCGTGAAGAACATCTTCGTAGGCGGCGCGCACGGCATGCGTGAGCAGCTTGTCGCGCACGAAACGGCCGTTCACGAAGAAGTACTGCTGGTCGGCGCGATTGCGGCTCGCGGTAGGCAGGCCCGCGCAGCCGTAGACGGCGAGCGGCCCGGCGCGCTCGTCGAGCGGCAGATGCGCTGTGGCGAAAGTCTCGCCGAGGATCTTCGAGACGCGCGTGGCCGGATCGCTCGCGTTCCAGTGCTCGACGGCTCGGCCGTTGTGCAGGACCGAGATCGCCACGTCGGGCCGCGCGAGCGCGCTGCGGCGGATCATCTCGAGGCAGTGGCCGAGTTCTGTCTGCTCGCTCTTCAGAAACTTGCGGCGCGCGGGCGTGTTGAAGTACAGCTCGCGCACTTCGATGGTGGTGCCCTGGCCGCCCGCGGCGGGCGAGAGCGCGCCCGTGTGCGCGTCGATCTTCACGGCGTGCGCGGCGCTGGCGGGGCGGCTCGTGATCGACATCTCGGCCACCGAAGCGATCGAGGCCAGCGCTTCGCCGCGAAACCCGAGCGTCGCGACGCTTTCGAGTTCGGCGAGCGAGCGGATCTTGCTGGTCGCGTGGCGCATCAGTGCGAGCGGCAACTCGGGTTCGGGGATGCCGCAGCCGTCGTCGGCGATCGAGATGCGCTTCACGCCGCCTTCGTCGAGCAGAATGCGCAGCGTGGACGCGCCTGCGTCGAGCGCGTTTTCGAGCAGCTCTTTCACGACCGAGGCGGGGCGCTCGACCACTTCGCCCGCCGCGATCTGGCTGATCAGCTGGTCGGGCAGCGCCTGGATCGCGCGCGCGGGCTGCGCGGCGCGCGAGGCTTGGGCGGGGTCCGCCGCTGCGGAGGTTGCAGTGGTCGCATGGGCGGCTGCGCCGTCGGCGGAGTCGGGCGCATTGACGGATGCACCGCTCGGTGCACTGCCGGGAATTGCGCCAGCGCCGGCAAGATCGGAATTCGAAGACATGCGCGCAATTATAGCGATTCGGCGCGGGCCTCCCCGGGCTGCCCTGGCATGTGCTTGCGTTCCGGTTTGGGCGACGTTCGAGCCGCTTTCGGTGCACTTTCCACGGATTTTTGCGGATTTTCGGGGGAATTTTTCGTGACGAGGGGCACTTTCGGTATCATGGCGCGGTCAATTTTGCTTCTCGCGCAACACCGGCCACGCGCGCCTCGACCAGGCACCGGGCCTCGACCAATAAGGGATACCTTTGGATACGCTGCTGCAGTTTGCCAATCTCGTCTTGCACATCGACAAGTTTCTCGGCGTCTTCATCCAGCAGTACGGCGCCTGGGTTTATGCCGTCCTGTTCCTGATCGTGTTTTGCGAGACCGGGCTCGTGGTGCTGCCGTTCCTGCCCGGCGATTCGCTGCTGTTCATCGGCGGCGCGTTCGCGGCCACCCACGAGATGAATCTCGTCCTGCTGCTGGTCTTGCTGGTCGTGGCGGCGGTCACGGGCAACACGGTCAACTATCTGATCGGCCATGCGATCGGCCCGAAGGTGTTCAATACGCGCATTCCCGTGCTCGAACGCTTTCTCGATCGCGCGGCGCTGCAAAAGACCCACGACTTCTATGAGCGCCACGGCGGCAAGACCATCGTGCTCGCACGCTTCATTCCGGTCGTGCGCACCTTCGCGCCGTTCGTCGCGGGCGTCTCGCAGATGAGCATGCGACGCTTCCAGTTCTTCAACATCGCGGGCGCGCTGTTCTGGGTGCTGCTGCTCGTGCTGCTAGGCTTCTTCTTTGGCAACATTCCGTTCATTCGCCAGTATCTGAACGTGATCGTGCTCGTGGGCATTGGCGCGGCCATCGTGCCGGTGCTCATCGGCGGGCTCTGGAAGATGTTGCGCAAGAGCGGGCGCGACAGCGCCGTGGGCGGGCCGAACGGCAACCGCAACTAATCGCAGCGGCGCAGCGGCCGTACCAATAAAAAACGGCATCGCCCGCGAGGACGATGCCGTTTGTTCTTGTGCGTGACGGCGCGGTGCAGCGCGCCGCGCCTGACCGCCTAACCCACGCGGCGAATGATCGACGGCGTCTCCGGCGTCGGATAGCCCGCGTCGCGGAAGGTCTCGACAATCGCGCGATTGGTGTCGAAGTACACCTGCCAGTAGTGCTCGTTGTTCGTATATGGCCGCACGCACAGCAGCGGACCTTCGGGCGTGAACGACAGCACCTCGACGTCGGGCGCCGGATCCTGCACGACGTTGGGAATGGCCGCGACCACGGCGCGCAGCCGCTTGGCGGCATCGACGGGATCGACGCCGTTGGCGATCTTCGCGGTCAGCTCGACGCGGCGCACCGGCGTGGCACTAAAGTTCGAGATGGTGTCCGCAAAGATCTTGTTGTTGCCGACGATGTTCACGACGTTATCCGGCGAGATGATGGTCGTGCCGAAGATGCCGAGCTCCTTCACGGTGCCCGTCACGCCGCCCGCGGTCACGAAGTCGCCGACCTTGAACGGACGCAGCACCTGCATGAAGACGCCCGCCGCGAAGTGCGCGAGCAGGCCGCCCCAGGCCGTGCCGATGGCGAGGCCGAGGCCCGCGAGCAGTGCCGCGAACGAGGTGGTCTGCACTCCGAACACCTGGAGAATCGCGAGGACCAGCAGCAGGTTCAGCAAGCCGCCGAGGATGGAGCCGAGGTAATGCGCGAGCGTAGGATCGACACGCTGGTTGCGCGAGAGCATGCGGCGCAGCAAGCCGGTGATCAGGTTGATGACCCAGCGTCCGACGATCCACAGGACGATCGCCGCGACGACCTTGGTCCCGAAGTCGATGCCCCGGGTCATGATGAATGTGCGGATTGTTTCGAGATCCAAGATGTCCTCGCTTGAGACGTTGTTGATATGGTTATTGAGCCAGGAAAAGGACACGCTAATCAGCCCCGCGCTGAACTGCGGCGCTCTGTCGCATGCGCAGGTGCATTTATAGGCGAAGTGGCGAGAGCGTGCACCGAACGTGCCCGGTCGTCTGCGGGTTGACACCAGGCGGTGGGTGGGGGATGCGCTGCCGCGCGAGGGTTGCATCGGCTCAACTGGGGCAGAAGCCAGGGCGCAGAACCCGGGGCGCGTGCCGAAGGCTCCTCAAGCGCCCGAGGCGCATTCAGTACGCGTCGGCGATCAGCGTGCCGGGCGGGGTGCCGCTCGCGAGGTAGTGGCTGAGCCACTGGCACGCTGGACCGGTCGCGGCGTCCGTGCGGTGGATCAGCGAGATGTTGTAGTTCACCGAGCCGCGGTCGGCGAGCGTGATGCGCACGAGACGCCCTGCTTCGAGATCGGCCTCGACGAGATGGCGCGGCATCGACCCCCAGCCGAGCCCAGCGAGCAACAGGCGGTGCTTCGCACTCAGGTCGCCTAGCCGCCATGCGCGATTGCTGTACACCCCGAAAGTCTGGCCGAGCGTGAGCCGGCTGCGGTCGGTCAGCACGAGCTGGGTGTGCTCGCGCGCGTCGGAGATGCGCACGGGCTGCGCGGCCTGCGCGAGCGGATGAATCGGCGCCGCCACCAGCACGAGTTCGACGGAGCCGATCGTGCGCGCCTCGATCACATGCGGCCAGTTCTGGTTCGGCCCGCTGATGCCGATGGCACAATCGCCGTCGAGCACGAGCTTGAGCACGCCGCCGAGCGCTTCCATGGTGAGGTTCAGCGCCACGGTCGGAAAGGCCCGCGCGAACGCCTGCAAGGCCTCTACGAGCCGGGGCGACGGAAACATCACGTCCACGGCCACTGAAACCTCGCCTTCGAGCCCGCGCTGCAGGCCGGCCGCCTTGGCGTTAAGCTGACCCATGAGCAGATCGAGACGGCGCGCATCGGCGAGAATCGCCCGCCCCGCAGCCGTGAGTTCGGGCTTGCGCTTGCCGCGCACGAACAGGGCGACGCCGAGCAGCGCCTCCAGATTGGCGATCGTGTAGCTCACCACCGACTGCGCGCGGTCGAGCTGGCGCGCCGCCGCCGAAAAGCTGCCGGTTTCCGCCACGGCAATCAGCGCGCGCAGCTGTTCGAGACTCGGCGAACGGTCCATGAACGCTCCAGAATCGATCTATCAAGAAAATGGATGGTAACGATCCATTTTAGACGATTGTTTGAATAACTTACGCCGGTTAAAGTGCGCGTTCCTTGTTGAGAATGTCCATGCCGATGAATCGCTCCGTCAAGTCTACTGGCCGCTACAGCGGCGTTGCCATGCTGCTGCACTGGCTGGTCGCCACGCTGATCGTCTGGGGCTTCGCGCTCGGCTGGATCATGACCGATATCCCCGGCATCACGCCCACCAAGCTGCGCTACTTCTCGTGGCACAAATGGATTGGCGTGACCGTGCTCGCGCTCGTGCTGGTGCGCCTGCTGTGGCGCGCGACGCATCGCGCGCCCGAGCTGCCGGATTCCATGCACGGCTGGGAGCGCGGTGCGGCACACGCGGGCCACTTCGCGCTTTACGCGTTGATGATCGTGGTTCCCGTGACCGGCTATCTTTACAGCTCGGCGGCCGGCATCCAGGTCGTGTATCTCGGCATCTGGCCGCTGCCCACGATCATCGGCCCCGATACGGCGCTCAAGGGCACGCTACGGATCGTTCACGTCGCGCTCAACTACACATTGCTCGCGGTGGTCGTGCTGCACGTGCTGGCGGTCGTGAAGCACCAATGGCTCGATCGCCAGAATATCCTTGCGCGCATGCTGCCTTCTTTTGGCAAGCCCGCTAAACCCGGCACGCCGCACGACTAAGCGCAGCGCGCTGCTTTATCGCCGTTTCATTGTCTTCCCACCGCTCACAGCGAACCGACTGCCCATGATCCAACGTCTCGCCTCCAAAGTTTCCATCGTCGCGCTCGGCGTGGCGCTTGCCTCCGGCGCGGCTTTCACCGCTTCCTTCGCAACGAATGCGGACGCCGCCGCCGAAGCCGCGAAAAGCTCCGTCTCGGCCGTGTTCAAACAGATGAACGTGCCGGTGGAAGGGCGCTTCAACCGCTTTAACGCCGACGTGCGTTTCGACCCGGCCAACGCCGCGGCATCGAGCGCGAAGCTCGACGTCGAGGTGGCGAGCTTCGATCTCGGCTCGCCCGACTACAACAAGGAAGTCGCCGGCGACGAATGGTTCGACGCCGCGCATTTCCCGCGCGCCACGTTCGTTTCAACGCAGATCAAGGCGGGCGCGAACGGCGCCTTCACGGTCGCGGGCAAGCTCACGATCCGGGGCAAGACGACCGACGTGGTCATGCCGGTGACGTACCACAAGGACGGCGCGAACCAGGTGTTCGACGGCGCGCTGCCCATCAAGCGTCTCGCCTACGGCGTCGGCACGGGCGAGTGGAAGGACACGTCGATCGTCGCCGACGACGTGCAGATCAAGTTTCACATCGTGACCGCCGCGCACTGACGCGCGCCAGTTGTTCGTTTCATTCATTTCATCCGGCGTCCATTAGCACTGTATTCGCCGGTTCATTCGTATCAGGACCACGCTTTCATGAAGACCACTCTTTTTGCCGCCGCCGCGCTTGCCGCCGCTATCGCCGCACCCGCGTTCGCCACGCCCACGACGTACAACCTCGACCCGTCGCACACGTTCCCGAGCTTCGAAGCCGACCACTTCGGCGGCGTCTCGGTCTGGCGCGGCAAGTTCACGAAGAGCTCGGGCACCGTCGTGCTCGACCGCGCGGCGAAGACCGGCACGGTCGACGTGACCATCGACGCCTCGTCCATCAACACCGGCAACGCGGCGCTCGACAAGCACGTGAGCTCGGCGGAACTGCTCGACGCGGCCAAGTACCCGACCGCCGTCTACAAGGGTACGTCGATCAAATTTGACGGCGACAAGCCGGTCGAAGTGATCGGCACGTTCACGCTGCACGGCGTGACGAAACCGCTGAATCTCAAGATCGATTCGTTCAAGTGCTTCCAGAACCCGATGCTCAAGCGTGAAGTGTGCGGCGCCGACGCCAGCGCGGAATTCGATCGTGCCGACTACGGCGTGAGCTACGGCAAGGCCTATGGCTTCAAGATGGCCACGACGCTGCAGATCCAGGTGGAAGGCATCAAGGCGGATTAAAGGCGCAGCGAACCTGCGCTCAAGCGAAAGCCCGTGCGTGTCATGCGCACGGGCTTTTTTTCATGCGCGCGGGCAATGGGCGTGCGATCGAACTTACTGGATGGACGACTCGGCGTGCGCCTGCCGCGGCTTCAGCGTGACATCGACGATGTGCGAATGCCAGACGCCGCAGGTTGCCTTCACGGGCACCCAGGCGTACTTGCCGCGCACCTTGGCGAAGCCGCGCAGATGAACGAGTTTGTCGATGGGCGAGGCCTGCGCCACGGCGCCCGACGACGATACGCGCGTGATGGTGCCATCGGGCGCGGGCGTTTCGATACGCGCGGTGAGCGCGCGGCGGTCCGGCACGAGCAGCGAATCGTAGCGCTGGCCCTGGCGCACCCACTCGTCGAGGGCGGCGACGCAGTTGATGACGACGTCGGGCACGCTAATGCGGCGCAGATATTCATAGTCTTCGGGCTGGGCTTGCATTTGCGCCTGAACGCGCAGGCTGATCAGCAACAGCGCGAGCAGGGCGCAGGCGAAGGTCGAGAATTTCATGATGACGTGGCCTGTGCGACGGGGAAGGGGACTCCGGAAAGCGGCGCATCAAAGCAAAAAGCCCAGTCGCGAGGACTAGGCTTTTTATTCTTTGGTAGGCCGTACGGGATTCGAACCTGTGACCAACGGATTAAAAGTCCGCTGCTCTACCAGCTGAGCTAACGACCCAAAAGAGAAGCGGAAGTATAACGAGCCTTTCCGCTTGTGTCAACAAGCGCTCGCACAACTGCGCTTCACTTACTTGAGCTGAGACAGCTTGCTCTGCGCCGTCTGTGCCACCTCAGAGCCGCTGTACTGCGAAACGATCTGCTCGAGCGTGCGCTTGGCCGCAGCCTTTTGCCCCTGCTCGATCTGATTGTTCGCAATCGCCAGCAGCGCATCAGGTGCGCGCGGATGTTGCGGATAGTTCTTGACCACGTTCTGCCACGTCGCGGTCGACCCCTTGTAGTCCTTCAGCGCGTAGAGCGCGTTGCCGAGCCAGTATTGTGCGGTCGGCTGGTAGGGGCTTTGCGGATACTTCGAGATGAAGCTGCGGAACGCCGATGCAGCCTGCTTGAAGTCGCCGCTGCGAAACTGCTGCGAAGCGGCGTTGAACGCTTCCGTCTCACCGGGTTGAACGGTGCCCTGCTGGCCATCCACGGTTTGCTGCTGCGGCTCGAACTTCTTCAGACGCGTATCCAGGTCCGTGTAGTAGTCCTTCTGTTGCTTCTGCAGGGTCGCCAGCTGGTTCGCCATGTCCTCGTTCTGTCCGCGCAACGTCGCGACCTGCTGGTTGAGCTGGTCGAGGTGGTTGGACTGATCGAGGATCGTGCGCTGGGCAGCGGACAGCTGGCTAGACAGATTGTCCGTCTTCGCGCGCAGATCGAGAATCGCCTGGCGCGCCTGATCGTCATCGAAGAGACCCGCATGAGCCGGCAGCGACGCGAAGGCGCTTCCGGCTACGCAGGCGGCTGCGGCTACCCGCAGCAGGGAGAAACGGTGCGACATACGCCCCTTCATCCAATACTCACTTACTGTTGGTACACGAGGTCAGCACGGCGGTTCTGCGACCACGATGCTTCGTCGTGGCCTGCCGCGACCGGCTTTTCCTTGCCGAGGCTCACAGCTTCCATTTGCGAGTCGCCCACGCCGTCGAGCGCGAGGACGCGGCGGACCGCTTCAGCACGCTTTTGGCCCAGCGCCAGGTTGTACTCGCTCGAGCCGCGCTCGTCGGTGTTGCCCTGGATCAGGACGTGACGCTGCGGATGCGTCTTCAGGTACTGAGCGTGAGTTTGCAGCAGCGACTGGTAGTCGTCCTTGACGCTGTAGCTGTCGAAGTCGAAGTACACGCTGCGCTTGGCGAGCGGGCTGTTCGGGTTGTTCAGCTCGTCGAC
The DNA here is from genome assembly GCF_000785435.2 of Paraburkholderia sacchari. Classification (GTDB taxonomy): domain Bacteria; phylum Pseudomonadota; class Gammaproteobacteria; order Burkholderiales; family Burkholderiaceae; genus Paraburkholderia; species Paraburkholderia sacchari. Next base: position 266,501 of record NZ_JTDB02000003.1, read on the forward strand.
GTTCACCTGGGCAACGGCGTTCGGGTTCGGCTGGGTGTTCATTGCGCCGGCGTTTTCGTTGTCGGTCTTGACGCCCGACTTACATGCGGCCAGTGCACCGACCATCATGACTGCCAGGGCCAGGCGGACTTTATTCGACTTCATTATTTCTCTCCTGAAGTGTTATTGCATAAAAGGACCCCAGGACGGCTCGCGTACGACGCCGCCCTGAACGGACAGAACTTGCCGCGTCCGACCATCGGTCGATACAGCAGCCAGCACGCCACGGCCGTTCACCTGAGTGGCGTAAAGAATGTACTGACCGTTCGCCGCGAAGCTTGGCGATTCGTCATGTGTCGTGTCGGTGAGCGCCGTGGCGACACCGGACTGCAGATCTTGAATGTACAACTTAAATCCGCCGCCCGTGCGCGAGATGTACGCAAGTTCCTTGCCGTCCGGACTGACCTTCGGGCTCGTGTTGTAGTTGCCGGTGAACGTCACGCGTTGTGCTGCACCCGCGCTTTCGCCCTGGGCCGGCATCTTGTAGATCTGCGGCTGGCCGCCGCGGTCGCTCGTGAAGTAAATCCAGCGTCCGTCAGGAGAGAAGGTGGGTTCGGTGTCGATCGTCGTGCCTTGCGTGAGGCGGCGCAGACCCGAGCCGTCGGCGTTGACGGCGAAGATTTGCGTGTTGCCCGTGCGCGACAGCGCGACGGCGAGCGTGCGGCCGTCCGGCGACCAGGCCGGCGCCGAGTTGTTGCCCTTCTGGTCGGAGACCATGACGCGCCGCCCCGTGGGCAGGTCATGCACGTAGACGATGGGCTTCTTCTTTTCGAAAGAAACGTAGGCCACCTTGGTGCCGTCAGGCGACCAGGCCGGCGAAATGATGGGCTCGGGGCTCGAAAGCGCGATGTGCGCGTCTTGTCCGTCGGAGTCCGAAATCTGCAGCTGGTAGCGGTTGCCCGTCTTGATCACATAAGACAGGCGCGTGGCGAACACACCGCGGTCGCCGAACAGCTTCTGATAGATGTAGTCCGCAACCTTGTGCGCGCTCATGCGCAGGCCGCTGGGCGGGCTTTGCAGCACGAGGCCGCCGAGGCTGTCGCCCTTCACCGTGTCATACAGCTTGAAGCGTACTTCGTACTGGCCGTTGGGGAGCTTGTTGACGCTGCCCGCCACGAACGCATTGGCGCCCTTGGCTTTCCAGCTGCCGAGGTCGACCGAGTCGCTTTCCGCGACCGGCGCGCTGCCTGCGTCGATGTTGGTGAATTTGCCGCTGCGAGCGAGGTCGGCGCGCACGATGGCGGCGACTTGCTGCGGCGAGTTCGCTTCGCCGGCGAAATTTGCCGTGGCGATGGGGAACTGGGTGGAGCCCACGCCGGTGACGAGGACGTTGAGTTGTGCGTTCGCTGCGCCGCCGACTGCAATCAGGCAAGACGCGACGAGAGTTCGCAGGCCAAGCTTCGTCATCAAACTCATGCTGTGCTGTTTCCTGAAAAAGCGATTTTTGTCACACCGTGCAACAGCAGACTGACCGGGAAACATTCGAATCGTTCCTTGATCTGCTGCCGTGCGACGGCTTCCCTGTGCCCCGATGGGCGCCCTTAACTTGCCGGGCGCAAGGTAATTTTAAAGTTCGACGGCGTTTTGCCATCCGTGTCGACCGGCATGGGATCCGAGCGCTGGACGGCGCGCAACGCGGCGTCGTCCCACTGCGAATTGCCGCTGCTGCGCGAGATGGTGGCCGAAAGCAACGTGCCGCTTGGCGAGCAGTGCACCGCAATTTCGGTTTCCAGGCCCGCCGTCTCGCCGGCCCAGATGATGTTCGGTCGCACGCGACGCCGCACCTTGTCCGCGTAGCCCGGCGAAGCCGCGTTGCCGCCCGAGCCGCTGCCGGTGCCGCTCTTCGCGAGACCGTTGCCGCTCGTGCCCGTGCCGCCGCCCATCGAGCCTTGCATTTGCGCGATGCGCGCGCGCCGCTCGGCGTCGAGCTTCTTCGCCTGGGCGTCGGCTTGCGCCTTGGCCTTGGCGGCCTTTTCGGCGTCGGCCTTCTTCTGCGCGTCGAGCTTCGCCTGCTTTTGCGCTTCTTCCTGCGCCTGCTTCTTCTGCGCTTCCTGCTGCTTGAGCTTTTCGGCGGTTGCGGCTTGCTGCTGCTCCTGCTGCTGTTGCTTGAGCTTCGCCTGCTTCTGCTGCAGGGCGAGCTGCGCTGCCTGTTGGGCCGCGAGTTGCTGCTGACGCTTTGCCTCGGCTTCCTGCTGCGCCTTCAGACGCTGCTGTTCGGCCAGTTGCGCTTCGCGCGCCGCCTCTTGCTGCTGCTTACGCTTTAACTGTTGCAGCGCGATGTCGGCTTCCTCCGTTTGCGGCGGAGGCGGGGCAGGGGCGACCGGCGCGGGCGGCGGTACAGGCCGTGGCGTCGACAGATCGGGCACCTCGGTCCAGAGCTCAGCCTCCTCACCCGCCGGCGTGCTGTTCTGCCAGCGGATGCCGTGGTAGAGGAACAAACCGAGCAGCACGTGCATGACCACGGCGAGCGCGAGCGCACGTCCGGTGCCCCGCTCGCGCGGGGGCTGCAGCGGATACGTATCTTTGTTCCGGATCATTGCGATTTGACGAGCAGTCCGACACGTTTGACGCCGTGCGACTTCAGGTCGGACATCACGTTCATCACCGTCTCATACTTGACGGACTTGTCGGCTGCGATCACGACGGGCTGGTCCGGATGGCTCTGCTCGCGCTCCATGACGAAGCCGTTGAGGTCGGCGCGCGACATGTTTTGCTGCTGCGTCGCGCCGGAATCATCCTTGTAGCGCACGCTCAGATTGCCGTCGGGGCGAATATTGACCACGACGGGCGGCGTCTGCTGCTGCTGGCTTGCGCCGCCAACAGTGGGCAGATTGACGATGGACGGCGCGACCAGCGGCGCCGTCACCATGAAAATCACGAGCAGCACCAGCATCACGTCGATATACGGCACGACGTTGATGTCGGCCATCGCGCGGCGCGAGCGGCTGCCTCGCATGCTCGAACGGACTGAGCCTCCCATCTTCGACTCCTTGCTAGCTGGTGAAGATTAGTGGGCCTGACGTTGCAGGATGTTCGAAAATTCTTCGATGAACGTTTCGAAGCGGATCGCGAGGCGGTCAATGTCGTGCGCGTAGCTGTTGTACGCGACCACCGCCGGGATGGCGGCGAACAGACCGATCGCGGTAGCCGTCAGCGCTTCGGCAATGCCGGGCGCGACGTTCGCGAGCGTGGCCTGCTGCACGTTCGCGAGGCCGCGAAACGCGTTCATGATCCCCCAGACCGTGCCGAACAGACCAATGTACGGGCTTACCGAGCCCACCGACGCGAGGAACGAGAGGTTGGCCTCGAGCGCGTCCATTTCGCGCTGGAAGGCCGCGCGCATGGCGCGGCGCGCGCCGTCGAGCACGAGGCTCGGGTCGTTCAGGCGCTTCTCCTTGGCCTTGAGGAATTCCCGCATGCCAGACTCGAAGATACGCTCAAGCGCGCCGATCGTGTGACGGTTGTTGGCCGCGCTCTGGTAGAGCGCCTGCAGGTCGCCGCCCGACCAGAAGTCGCGCTCGAATCGCTCGGTCTGCGTGCGCGCGCGACGGATGGCAAACCACTTGCGGAAGATGAAGGTCCAGGAAATCAGGGACAGCAACAGGAGCAGTCCCATCACCGCCTGTGCCAGTACGCTCGCATTAAGAACGAGAGAAAGGATCGACAGATCTTGTGTAGTGTTCATAGAGGTTCTTGATTACGTCCCGGAAGGGGCGAGCGGCTGCAAGGCAACGCGAATCTGTCCGAAGGTCAATGGAAAGACGCAGCACCTTCGCATCCGAACCCAGTCTGGTCTTGTCTCGACCGACGCGAGTTCACTGGCGTCGTATCAACGGCAATTACTGCGGTGCCGTTGACACGGCCGGCAAGACTTTCTTCATACCACGCTCCAAAGCTTCAAAAACGTGGTCAGGAATGGGTGCAGGGCGCATTTCTGCACCATTCACGCAGGCAACGCGAATCTTTCCGCTGACTAACAACGTGTCGCCGCGCCACGCCGTCTGCATGAAATCAACCGATACGCGGCCCAGTTTGGCAATTCGGGTCACGATCGTCACGGCGTCGTCGAGGCGGGCGGGCGACTTGTAGTCGAGCGTGGTGTTGCACACGACAAACAGCTCACCGGATTCCTCGGCGAGCTTGCGCTGGTCGACGCCGCACGCGCGCAGCCATTCGGTGCGCGCGCGTTCGAAGAACTTCAGATAGTTCGCGTAAAACACGATGCCGCCGGCGTCGGTGTCTTCGTAATAGACGCGTACCGGCCAGGTAAAACCGGCTGCGGCCTGTGATGGGGTCGCATCCGGAGTGCGGGTAGATCTTTCCATGCCGCGCATTCTACCGGAACGCGCTGCGCTCACGCCGTTCATACGACTGATGGCGGAGGGCAAACGCCGGGTTCAGCCGCGATGGACGCTGAGGCCGGCAAAGGCCTGCGCGACCGGCATCAATTCCATCGTATTGATGTTCACATGCGCGGGGCGCGACGTGATCCAGTAGATGGAGTCGGCGACGTCCTCGGGGGTGAGCGGCTGAACATCCTTATAGACATTGGCCGCCCTGGAGTCGTCGCCGCGATAGCGCACGTTGGAGAACTCAGTGCCTCCGCACAGACCCGGCTCGATATTCGTCACGCGCAGCGCGGTTCCCGAGAGGTCCGCGCGCAGATTGAGGCTGAATTGGCGCACGAACGCCTTGGTTGCACCATAGACATTGCCGCCCGCATAGGGCCAGTTCCCCGCCGACGAACCCAGATTGACGACGTGCCCGCGGTTGCGCGCGATCATGCCCGGCAGGAAGGCGTGGGTGACCCGCACGAGACCGGTGCAATTGGTGTCGATCATGGTTTCCCAGTCGTCGAGATCGGCTTTGTGTGCAGGGTCTACGCCCAGCGCGAGGCCGGCGTTGTTGATCAGCACGTCGACCTCGGCGAATTCGGGCGGCAGCGCGGCGGGTGCGGCCTCGACGGCGGCGCGATCGCGCACGTCGAGTTCGAGCGGCAGGAGGGCGTTGCCCAGTTCCGTGGCGAGGGCGTCGAGTCGGTCCTTGCGGCGCGCCGTGGCGACGACGCGGTGCCCGCCCTTGACGAAGGCTCGGGCGATGGCGGCGCCGAATCCCGCGGATGCGCCGGTGACGAAGACGATCATGGTTGCTCCCTGGTCAGTGGAACGCGAAGAAAGGGGAGAGCCTACTTGTAATGCGGCGCTGCGGCAAGGAAGCATCAGGACCGGGGCGAGCCGGGCGGCGGCGGCGGGGAGGGAGGGCGCGTGCAGGCCCGTCGGGCGTGGCGGGCGGCGCGCGCCTGGCGCCTGCCAGGTTGCCTATTCCGGTCGCATCCAATACACTAACGCGCTCAATCCCTGCGTGACTGGCGATAGGGTTCCCGAATGGCAACGGCTGTAATAATTGCCCTTCAAGCTGCTTGTGCTGGACGCAGCGTCTGGTGCAGCGCGGCTCAAACGGGGGCTCAAGGTGGAACGACCCACCGTGAAGCGCAGGGTGCCGTTTTGCCGTTCGCCTGGGCAGCCAGAAATCGTGCGCTTCTTCAAGTGCTGCTGGGCCTTTACCGGCCGTGGCTGTCCTGCCTCGTGTGTGCGGCACCTTCTTCCGCCACGTCAAGGCTGGCCTCTTCGCCAGCAGCGCCGCGTACCTGCTACGCGTTCCGCGCGAGACCCGGTCAACCTGAACACACTTAACGGAACCCGTATGTTTGATAGAGCCGAAAGCACCATCGCCAACGTCGATCCCGAACTCTTCAAGGCGATCGAACTCGAGAACCGCCGCCAGGAAGAGCACATCGAGCTCATCGCGTCGGAGAACTACACCTCGCCGGCCGTGATGGCCGCGCAGGGTTCGCAGCTCACCAACAAGTACGCCGAAGGCTATCCCGGCAAGCGCTACTACGGCGGCTGCGAGTACGTGGACGTCGTCGAGCAGCTCGCGATCGACCGCGTGAAGGAACTGTTTGGCGCCGAAGCCGCCAACGTCCAGCCGAACTCGGGCTCGCAGGCCAACCAGGGCGTGTTCTTCGCCATGCTCAAGCCCGGCGACACCATCATGGGCATGAGCCTCGCGCACGGCGGCCACCTCACGCACGGCTCGCCCGTGAACATGTCGGGCAAGTGGTTCAACGTCGTGAGCTACGGCCTGAACGAGGCCGAAGACATCGACTACGATGCCGCCGAAAAGCTCGCCCAGGAACACAAGCCGAAGCTGATCGTGGCGGGCGCCTCCGCGTTCGCGCTGCGCATCGACTTCGAGCGTCTTTCGAAGATCGCCAAGAGCGTGGGCGCGTATTTCATGGTCGACATGGCGCACTACGCGGGCCTCGTGGCCGCGGGCGTGTACCCGAACCCGGTGCCGTTCGCCGACTTCGTCACCACCACCACGCACAAGAGTCTGCGCGGCCCGCGCGGCGGCGTGATCTTGATGAAGGCCGAATTCGAGAAGCAGATCAACTCGGCCATCTTCCCGGGCATCCAGGGCGGCCCGCTCATGCACGTGATCGCGGGCAAGGCCGTGGCGTTCAAGGAAGCGCTCTCGCCGGCGTTCAAGGAATACCAGCAGCAGGTGGTCGAGAACGCGCGCGTGCTGGCCGAAACACTGGTCAAGCGTGGTCTGCGCATTGTCTCGGGCCGCACGGAAAGCCACGTGATGCTGGTGGACCTGCGCGCGAAGAAGATCACCGGCAAGGCCGCCGAGGCCGCGCTGGGCGCCGCGCACATCACGGTGAACAAGAACGCGATCCCGAACGACCCGGAAAAGCCGTTCGTGACGAGCGGCATCCGTCTGGGCTCGCCCGCGATGACCACGCGCGGCTTTGGCGTGAAGGAAGCCGAGCAGGTGGGCAACCTGCTTGCCGACGTGCTGGAGAATCCGGAAGACGCCGCGACGATCGAGCGCGTGAAGGCGCAGGTGGCTGAGCTCACGAAGCGCTTCCCGGTCTATCGCTGATCCGGAAACCCACGCATCATGCGCTGCCCCTTCTGCCGGCACGAAGACACGCAAGTGGTTGACTCGCGCGTGTCCGAGGACGGCGCCGCGATCCGGCGCCGCCGCCGCTGCCCGGCCTGCGACAAGCGTTTCACGACGTACGAGCGGGTCGAGCTGGCGATGCCGGCCGTCGTCAAGAAGGATGGCAGCCGCACGGAATTCGACCGCCGCAAGATCATGGCGAGCATGCAACTGGCGCTGCGCAAGCGGCCCGTTGCTGCCGACGCGATCGACGCGGCGGTTGCCCGCATCGAGTATCAACTGCTCGGCAGCGGCGAGCGCGAAGTGCGCAGCGAGCGCCTTGGCGAGCTCGTGATGGCGGAGCTGCGCGAACTCGACACGGTTGCGTTCGTGCGTTTTGCCTCCGTGTACCGGCGTTTCGAAGACGTTTCCGAATTCGAGGACGTCATCGAAGAGTTTCGCCGTGCAAGCGGCGCTGCCACGCCGCCCAAGAAGCGCTGAGCGCTTGCGCGCTTCCTCTGAGCGCCCGCGCGATTCATTTGAACGCGTGCGCGTTTTCCTTCCTCGCATTTCCTCTTCTCCCTGCCGTTGCCCGTGACCTTTGCAGTGTCGCGTGAAGGCGGTGCGCACATAAGCTGGCCGTTCGGCTAATTGTTCCGTTTCTTGTGGTTCCGTAGAGTGAGTGCAATTCCTCGACGATAAGGATTGCAGATGAAATGCGCCGGCTTCACGCTGATCGAAACCATGGTCGTGATCGTCCTGCTCGCTGTGTGCGCCACGGCAAGCGCGCCCGTGTTCGTATCGTGGCGCGTGCGCGACCAGGTCGACGCGCGTACGAACGCATTGCTCGGCACGCTTTCCTATGCGCGCAGCGAGGCGATCCGGCGAAAGGTGCGCGTGAGCGTGTGCCGGATCGACGCCGCCCGGCATTGTCTTGCCGCTGGGAAGAACTGCCCGTCCGGTCGTGCCGATTGGTCGTGCGGCTGGGCCGTGATGGCCGAGCGCGCGGGTATGTCGTTGCTGCTGCGTGCGCAGCCGGCACTCGACGAGATCGCCGTGGCGTCTGGCCTGACGATGCTCACGTTCACGCCGCCCGCGGGGCAGGCGATCGGCAGTTTGCGCAACTTCGAGATCGCGCCGCGCGCCGCCGCGCCTTCCATGCGTGGAACCGGATGGCGGCGCTGCATCCGCATGGCGGCGGGCGGGCGTGCGCGCGTGAGCGACGGGGCATGTGGGGCGGTGTCATGAGCGCGCGCAACAGGCGTTTTCGGCGTGGTCCGCGTATCGGGCGCGGTGTGGCTTTGCTCGAAGTCGCGCTGGCGATGGCGCTTATGTCGATGTGCGGACTAGGCCTGCTTGGCGCGCAACTCGGTCTTGCGCGGCATGCGCTGGCCTCTGCGGCGCGAGCGCGTGCCGCATTCATCGCCGATGCGATCGCCGAGGCCTCGCTGGAAACAGCCACTGCGCCTCGCGATCAGTGGAAGGCGCGTGCTGCCGTCGTCGTGCCCGAGGGGCGCGCAACCGTGTCTGGGACGGCGGCCACAGCCTCGCTCGTGGCGCTGACATGGGCCGACTTGCACGATGAGGCCGCGCCTCGCACACAGCCGTCCGCCGATGGGTGCGAAAACGCCCAATCCAGTGGCGCCGATATGGCACGCGGGCGAGCCTGTATCGCGCTCGCGTTCGTCCAATGAGGCGCGTTTCATTGCGCTCGCGCCCCGGTGCCGGGCACACGCTGCTCGAATTCACGATCGCCGTGGCGCTCGGCCTCGTTGTGATCGCGGGCGCTCTGGCCGCATATCGTTGGCAGCGGCAGGCGTTCGCCGCCGCAATCGACGCTGCCCGCATCCACGATGCAGGCGTGAACGCGTTGGCGCTCATGGGCGAGCAGATCCAAATGGCCGGGTTCGTGGGCGCCGACAGTCGGGAAGGGCTCGCGGGCCCGCCAATCTTTGGCTGCACTGCCGGACGTCCCGCCGGTGCTCATGCGAACTCCACGTGCGAGGCGCTCTCGAATCGCTCGGACGGCTTCGAAGTGCGCTATCGAGGCGATGGCGAGTCCACCTGGCCGTCCGCGAATGGTCAGGTCACCGACTGCCTGGGACAGGCGGTCGGGCCGCCGCCGACCGAGGTGCTCAACCGCTTTCACGCAAAGACGAGTGGCTCGACCGGCGAGCCTGAACTCTACTGCGAGGGCTCAGGCAAAGCCGGCACGGCGCAGCCGCTCGTGGAAGGCGTCGAGCGCATGCGCGTGCGTTACTGGCTGGCCGGCGCCGCGCAAGCTGTGGACGCTGCTGCGATTTCGCGCGATCAGTGGGCCTCGGTCGTCGCTGTCGATCTATGCGTGCTCGTGCGCGGGGCGCCGTTCGCCCGGCGCGTGCGCTACGTCGATTGCGAAGGCGTGTCGGCCGGCGCCGTCGACGGTCGTGCGCGGCAGGCATTCTGGCGTCACGTTGTGCTGCGCAATGTCCTCGCGGCCGGCTCATGATCTGCGTGGCGTGGCGTTCGCAGGGTATGCACCAGCGTCAGCGGGGCACCGCGTTGCCGGTAGTTTTGCTGATCGTTTCGATGATGCTCGCCACGACCGCAGCGTGGTTCGAGGGGGCGCTATTCGCGGCCCGCAACACAAGCGCCGTAGTCGACCAGATGCGGTCGTTCCGCGCGGCCGACGCAGCGCTTGCGCTATGTTCGCGCGCACTGGTCGACGGCGCGACGATAGCGCCACCGGGCCCGGCGCAGTCGGGCGAACCGCAGGACTGGCGACGCCAGCAGACGTTCGAAGCGCGGGCCACGACGCCCTTGCGGTCGTGGCCCGGTTCCGCGAGGCCACCGCAGTGCGTCGTCGAGGCGTGGCGTATCGAAGCGCGGCCGGCGGCGCGAGCGTTTCTTGTCACCGCGCGCGGGTTCGGCGCTACAGACGACGCGCAAAGCTGGTTGCAAATGCAGCTCGTCGTGGACGGTATGCACATCGAGCGCCATTGGCGGCGCGTCGTTGCACAGCCGTTTTGAGGGCGATAAGGGGGAAGAGATGCCGCGCCGTGAGCGTGCTTTTACCTTGCTGGAACTCGTCATTGCGCTGGCGGCGGCGGCCATCGTGGCGGCTTTCGCGTTGCCGGGCTGGCGCAATCAGATCGCTCGCGGGCATCGGATTGACGCCGTCGCGGCGCTCTATCGCGCTGCGCAATATGTCGAAGCGCAAAGCCCGTTGCCGGTCTCGTTGCCCGCGGGCATGGAGCAGGCGCCGCCGGCGGGGGCGGCGGTATATCGGCTGAAACTTTTGGCGGCGGACGAAATGAACGGTGGTTATACGATCGTGGCCGCTCCTGCGCCAAGCGGTCCGATGCACGACGATCCGTGCGGGGCGTTCGTGCTAGACGCGAATGGCTCGCGCGGCAACCAGATCCCGGGTGTGGATGCGGCTACGCTTGCGGCGGCTCCCAGTGCGCGCGATTGCTGGAGGGATCGTTGAGCGGCGCGTTAGCCGGTGATGTCGTCTTCTTCGGATGCGTAGCGTCGTGCGCTGCCAGTGGGCGCGCCGCGCTGGCGACGCACCTGTTGCCAGACGCGCCAGGCTTCCCACGCCGTGAGTGCCAGGCCACCCCATTTCACGACTGGTTTGGCGGCCGAGGCGACGCTATCGCGCAGTGGCTTGGCCAGCACGATCGAGGCGAGCGAGCTCAAAAGCGGATACTGCTTGAGCAGATTGCCGAACCCGGCGCCCATGCGGCTCGCGCCAACGTTGCCGAAACCCGGCACGAGAAAGCGCAGCCAGCTGAAATGCGTGATAGTTTCGCGCAATTCGACAACCGAGGCGGCCATTTCGGCGCGCTCGACGCTCGCGCGCACGATCAGCAGCTCCTTGCGCAGGGCTCGCAGTTGCGGTGTCGAAAGATCGCGGCTACGCGTGCGAGAAGGGCGAAAGGCGTTGTCGGATCGGGGTTGGCTCATGATTTCGATTCGCGGCAGGCGGTTTGCAGGCAGGGGCTAGGGCTTGCGAAGGATTTCACGATCCTTCTCGAACTCTTCGAGCGTCGCCTGGAATACCGGCGGCGCGTTGCGCAGGACATTGCGCGCCTTCAGCCCGCAGAAGAGCGCGCCGAGCGCATAGACGGCCGTGATCCCGGCGAGCGCCTGCCAGCGCCAGGTGTCCCAGAACGCGATCGCGACGAGCGCGGTCAGTGCAATCAGCGCCATGGTCCCCAGCAGCATCGCCGCGAGTCCGAGGAGGAGCATGCCGAGCAGGCGCTCCTTTTCCTCCGCCAGTTCGATGCCGATCAGCTCGAGCCGCGTGTGAAGCATCGCGAACGCGGAGCTGAGGAGGCGGCGCGCCGCTCCGTGTTCGTGTCGCTGCGAATGGGTGTCTGTCGTCATGGCGAATGCGGTTGGCGCCCACGCGCGTGCGCGCGGCGAATGCGCGAAAAAAGCGCCCAGAAAAGACAGGCCGGTGCAGCGCACCGGCCTGCCGGCTTGTGGTTGGCGCGGTTGGCGCGCGGGGCGCGGCCCTGTGTGGGCCGCCCGCTGCGGCTATACGCCGCGTCTTACTTGCGGTTGATCAGCAGGCCCACGAGCACGCCCACGCCGGCGGCGATGCCGATCGACGTCCACGGGTGTTCGTGCACGTAATCGTCAGTGGCGCGCGCCGCTTTCTTGCCCTTCTCCACTACGACGACCTGCACGTCGGCCGCCTTTTCCTTGGCTTGCTTCAGGCGCGTGAGGGCCGTTTCGCGAAGCTCCGAAGCGCGCTCGCCGGTGGCGCTCGCCGCTTGCTTGAGCAAGTCCTCCGCATCCGCGAGGACGGTTTTGATATCCGACATCAGCCTCTCCTTGTTGACCTCTGACATTGACTAACTCCCATCGTGTCATACCACGCGTGAATCGTAACAAAGATACGCGCGCTGGCAAGCGTGGCCGGCCGCCGCCCCACGGGATTTCGCACGATTTATTCCTGCTCGAGAACGTGGCGGCAGCCTTGGTAGAAGAAATATGGAGCTGATCTGGAACGTAAAGTTTCCGGGAAGTCGCCACGATCAATGTCAAAATTACCAAAACTCATAACGGTCTGACCCGATGTTGGTTCGCGGGGCATGAGCACGCCCTGTATGCTTCAATCTTGTAAATGTCCACTGGATCAACGGGCGGTATGCCGGTGAAGGTAGCGGACCGCCCACCTCGTTCAAAGGAAACCGCACCATGAGTCTGCGTCTTGGCGATATCGCACCCGACTTCGAGCAGGATTCGAGCGTTGGCCGCATCAAATTTCATGAATGGCTCGGCAATAGCTGGGGCGTGCTGTTCTCGCATCCGGCCGATTTCACGCCGGTTTGCACGACCGAGCTGGGCCTGACCGCGAAGCTCAAGGACGAGTTCGAGAAGCGCAACGTCAAGACGATCGCGCTTTCGGTCGATAGCGCGGATTCGCACAACGAGTGGATCAAGGACATCAACGAGACGCAGGCGGTGAGCGTCGGCTTCCCGATTCTCGCCGATGGCGACCGCAAGGTGTCCACGCTGTACGACATGATCCATCCGAACGCGAACGAGACGCTCACGGTGCGCTCGCTCTTCGTGATCGATCCGAACAAGAAGGTGCGCCTCATCATCACGTATCCGGCGAGTACGGGCCGCAATTTCGACGAAGTGCTGCGCGTGATCGATTCGCTGCAGCTCACTGACAACTATCAGGTCGCGACGCCCGGCAACTGGAAGCACGGCGACGATGTCGTGATCGTCCCGTCGCTGAAGGACGAAGAGGTGCTCAAGCAGAAGTTTCCGAAGGGCTACAAGGCGCTGCGTCCGTATCTGCGCCTGACGCCGCAGCCGAACAAGTAAGGTCCAAGCCGCGCCGAGCGCCGAACGCGCGGCACAAAAAGCGAAAAGCGCCGCGCGAGTCGACTCGCGCGGCGCTTTTTTCATACGCCAACGGCTGCGGGAGGGCGTCTTAGAAGAACGCCTGAATGCCCGTTTGCGCGCGGCCCAGGATCAGGGCGTGGATGTCGTGCGTGCCTTCGTAGGTGTTCACCACCTCGAGGTTCACGAGGTGGCGCGCCACGCCGAACTCGTCGGAGATGCCGTTGCCGCCCAGCATGTCGCGCGCGAGACGCGCGATGTCGAGCGACTTGCCACAGGAATTGCGCTTCATGATCGAGGTGATCTCGACCGCCGCCGTGCCTTCGTCCTTCATGCGGCCGAGGCGCAGGCAGCCTTGCAGGCCGAGCGTGATTTCAGTCTGCATGTCGGCGAGCTTTTTCTGGATCAGCTGGTTGGCTGCGAGCGGGCGGCCGAACTGTTTGCGGTCAAGCACGTACTGGCGCGCCGTGTGCCAGCAGGCCTCAGCCGCGCCGAGCGCGCCCCAGGCGATGCCGTAGCGCGCCGAATTCAGGCAGGTGAACGGACCGCGCAGGCCCTTCACGCCCGGCATGATGTTCTCTTCCGGCACGAACACCTCGTCCAGCACGATCTCGCCCGTGATCGACGCGCGCAGGCCCACCTTGCCATGAATCGCCGGCGCCGAGAGGCCCTTCCAGCCTTTCTCGAGGATGAAGCCGCGGATGTCGTCCTTGCCGTCTTCCTCGAGCTTCGCCCAGACAACGAACACATCGGCGATGGGTGAATTCGTGATCCACATCTTGGCGCCCGAGAGCGAGTAGCCACCGTTCACCTTCTTGGCGCGCGTGACCATGCTGCCCGGGTCGGAGCCGTGATTCGGCTCGGTCAAGCCGAAGCAGCCGATCCACTCGCCGCTCGCGAGCTTCGGCAGGTATTTTTGCTTTTGCGCTTCCGAGCCGAATTCGTAGATGGGCACCATCACGAGCGACGACTGCACCGACATCATCGAGCGATAGCCCGAGTCGACGCGCTCCACTTCGCGTGCGATCAGACCATAAGCCACGTAGTTCAGGCCCGGACCGCCGTATTGTTCGGGGATGGTCGGGCCGAGCAGACCGACTTCGCCCATTTCGCGGAAGATCGAAGCGTCGGTTTTTTCGTGGCGGAACGCTTCCAGTACGCGCGGCGCGAGCTTGTCCTGCGCGTAGGCAGCGGCGGCGTCGCGCACCATGCGCTCGTCTTCGGTGAGCTGCTGGTCGAGCAGCAGAGGATCTTCCCAATGAAACTGGGCATGTGCGGCCATGGTGTCTCTCCAAAATCTCGAAATGGGCAATTTGCGCTTGACTGAGGTTCCGCTATGCGGAACAATGTTTTGCAAATTCAGTTTAGTGTATCACCAGCCCGCTCATGTCTGCATCTGAAATGAATGCGTCTTCATCGTTTTCTTCCGCGCTGGCGGAGGGCCCGGTCGACGAGCGCAAGTTCGTCGTGGCGCTCGCGCGCGGACTCGAACTGCTGCGTGCCTTCCGGCCCGGCGAGACGCTGCTTGGCAACCGCGATTTCGTCGAGCGTACTGGCTTGCCGAAGGCGACCGTCAACCGGCTCGCCTATACGCTTACGGTCCTCGGGTATTTGCGCTTCGACGAATTGCTCGGCAAATACGCGCTCGACGCGGGCGTGCTGTCGCTGGGTTTTGCGCTGCTTTCCGGCACGGACACGCTCGAGCTCGCGCGTCCGCACATGCGCGTGTTCGCGCGCGAGGTGGGGGCAGCGGTGTCGCTAGGATGCCGCGACGGTCTCGACGTGATCTATCTGGACACGATCCGCAGCGAGACGGCGCTTACGCTGGGTCTGGCTTCGGGCTCGCGCCTGTCGATGCTGACGAGCTCGATGGGGCGCGCATATCTGGCGGTGCAGCCGCTCGATGTGCGCACGGCGTTGTTCGCGGAACTGGAAAAGGCGGCGGGCGCTGACGGCCCCGCTCAGGTTGCGGCGGCGAAGCGGGAGATCGAGGTTTTCGCGAAGGAGGGCGTCTGCTATTCGTTTCGCGACTGGCACGACGATGTCAATGCTGTCGCGGTACCATTTCGCGAGCCGCGTGAGCGGCGCTGGCTGGTGCTCAGTTGTAGCGGGCCGGCTTCGTCGATGGGGCCGGAAGTGTTTCGCGAGCGCGTGGCGCCGCTCCTGAAGTCGCTGGCGCGCAGGCTCGGCGAGACGGTCTGACGCGTGCCGCCATGGACAAAAAAGCCGACCCGAGGGTCGGCTTTTTGCATGAAGCGCGGCGTCCGGCTTAGTGGTTCAGGCGGCCGAGCAGCAGGAACTCCATCAGCGCCTTCTGGACGTGCAAGCGGTTTTCCGCCTCGTCCCAGACTACGCTTTGCGGGCCGTCGATCACCTCGGCGCTCACTTCCTCGCCACGGTGTGCGGGCAAGCAGTGCATAAAGAGGGCGTCGGGGTTGGCGCGAGCCATCATTTCGGCATCCACGCACCAGTCGGCGAAGGCCTTCATGCGCGCCTCGTTTTCGGCCTCGTAGCCCATGCTGGTCCAGACGTCCGTGGTGACGAGGTCGGCGCCCGCGCAGGCCTCGTTCGGGTCGTCGAAGACCGCGTAATACGGCGCGCTTTCCGGTGCGACCAGGGCGGGATCGAGCGGGTAGCCCGGCGGCGTGGAGATGCGCAGCTTGAAGTCGAGGATCTGCGCGGCTTCGATCCACGTGTAGAGCATGTTGTTGGCATCGCCCACCCACGCCACGGTCTTGCCGCGGATCGGGCCGCGATGCTCGTAGTACGTGAAGATGTCGGCCAGCACCTGGCAGGGGTGGTATTCGTTCGTGAGACCGTTAATGACCGGCACGCGCGAACTTTCGGCAAAGCGCCGGATGATGTCCTGGCCGAACGTGCGAATCATGATGATGTCGACCATGCGCGAGATCACCTGCGCCGAATCCTCGATGGGCTCGCCGCGGCCGAGCTGCGTGTCGCGCGTGTTCATGAACACGGCGTGACCGCCAAGCTGGAAGATGCCGGCTTCGAAAGAGAGGCGCGTGCGCGTGGAACTCTTCTCGAAGATCATCGCGAGCGTGCGGTCGTGCAGCGGGTGATAGGTCTCGTAGTTCTTGAACTTGCGCTTCAGGATGCGCGCACGCTCCAGCACATATTCATAATCGTCAAGGGAGAAATCCTTGAACTGCAGGTAATGGCGAATTGTCCGGGAGGTCATGAAACGAAAACGGCGCCTGATCCGGCCTCGAACTGCAGGTTGGGGCTGGCGACACCGCTGCGGTTGGTGGTAAGTCAATGCAGCATAAAGGATTTTGCGGACTTTGACGAGTCGGCCGCGAACGCGGGGGCGGGGCAGGGGCAGGTTCGGCGCCAGCGACGAAAGGCGGTGCAAAGCACGAGCGCGACCCCGGCCGGCTGTCTTATGTGCAATGCGTCAAAAGGGCTGCTGCGCTATAATCTCGAAGATTTTTCAGGCACGACAGCGGGCTCGATGCGCAAGACGCGGGGCTCGCGGGAGCGGCCTGTGCGCTGGCCGGAAAGCGCGCTGCGGGTTCGATGCGGCGCCCGCCGGTCGGGGTGCGCGGTCAGCCTCTCCCCTCTCCATCGGACTGTATTTGCACGCGGCTATCGGGCGAACCGCCCGCGGCTGGCGCTCTGCGGCACAAGCGCGGAGCGGCGTGCTCGTGCCCTCGTTTCAGCCGCATAAGCGCACCGCATCGCCGCGGCTCCGCGCAGTCACACAGGTACCCTACATGGCCGACGACGCTCCAACCGAATACTTCATTCAAGGCATCACCAGTACGGGGAAGAAGTTTCGCCCGAGCGACTGGTCCGAGCGCCTGGCGGGGGTGATGTCGAGCTTTGGCCCGAAGGCGTCTGCCAATGCGCGTGGGCCGAACGCCTATCTGCGCTATTCGCTGTACGTGCGGCCGACCATGATCGGCGATCTCAAAGTCGTGGTGCTGGATTCGCGCTTGAAGGATATCGAGCCGATGGCTTTCGACTTCGTGATGAATTTCGCCAAGGACAACGATCTGGTGGTGACCGAGGCCTGCGAGTTGCCGGAGGATCACGCGACCCGGCAGGGCGGCAGCCGCTGAATCGAACCCACCCGCTGCGGCGGGTTTTTTTGCGCCTGCGTCGCGCGAGTGGCGATGGCGTCGCCGGACCGGAGTTGCGGCAATAAAAAAACCCGCCGAAGCGGGTTTTTTTGCGTGCAGCATCAGCCGGGCGCCCGCCTTGGCGGACGGCCCGCGATTCTCTTTACTGCGCAGCTTGCATTGCCTTGACGGCAGCGGCGAGGCGGCTCTTATGGCGAGCAGCCTTGTTCTTGTGAACGATCTTCTTGTCCGAGATGATGTCGAGCGTCTTTGCCGAGGCCTTCAGGACTTCTGCAGCCTTTGCCTTGTCGCCAGCGTCGATCGCCTTGCGGACAGCCTTGATAGCGGTGCGGAACTTCGAGCGCAGCGCCGAGTTGTGCGAGTTTGCCTTAGCGGCCTGACGGGCGCGCTTGCGTGCTTGTGCGGAATTTGCCATGTTGGTTCCTAATGTTTCGAGAGCTTCGGCCTGCCGACGCTGGGTCGAGCAGAACGACGCTCCTTGCCTGGATTTGAACTTGCGGAATGATTGCCCGAAAGCACAAAACGGTATTTGCCGGCATTGATCCACCTTGCCAGCCGCGTCTTTTGTGCCAAAGCGCAAAGAGGGCCTGATAAGCCTGATACACAGACCGCTCAACGCTTCCTTTCCAAGACGCGATTTTCGAGTGCCAGTGAAACTCGAAGCCGCGAATTATAGCAATGAAATCATGGGCGTGGCAACGGTGCCGCACTCGGTATGTCGTCGCGTATCGGAAAGCGAATCGGTAACGGACTAGGCGGCGCCCGTATAATAAGCGCCCCATGAATCTATTCCGAGCCCTGCTGACGGTCAGCGGCTTCACGCTGCTGTCGCGCGTGACCGGACTGGCCCGTGAAACGCTGATTGCCCGCGCATTCGGCGCGAGCCAGTACACCGACGCCTTCTACGTCGCGTTTCGCATTCCCAACCTGCTGCGCCGCATTTCGGCGGAAGGCGCGTTTTCGCAGGCCTTCGTGCCGATCCTCGCGGAGTTCAAGAGCCAGAAGGGACATGACGCCACCCGCGATCTCGTCGATGCCACTTCGACGGTGCTCGCGTGGGCGCTCGCCATTCTCTCGGTGCTGGGCATCGTCGGGGCGTCGTTTGTCGTGACCGTGGTGGCCACGGGCCTGAAGAACGACGGCCAGGCGTATCAGCTTGCCGTCACGATGACGCGCATCATGTTCCCGTACATCGTGTTCATCTCGCTCACGTCGCTCGCGTCCGGGGTGCTCAACACGTACAAGCAGTTCTCGCTGCCCGCGTTCGCGCCCGTGCTGCTCAACGTGGCGTTCATCGTGGCGGCGGTGGCGTTCGCGCCGCACATGAAGCAGCCGGTCTTCGCGCTCGCGTGGGCCGTGATCGTCGGCGGCGTGCTGCAGTTCGTCGTGCAACTGCCGGGGCTGAAGAAGATCGACATGATGCCGCGCATCGGCCTCAATCCGCTCAAGGCGCTCGCGCATCGCGGCGTCAAGCGCGTGCTCGCGAAAATGGTGCCGGCCATGTTCGCAGTGTCGGTCGCGCAGATCAGCCTCATCATTAATACGAACATTGCGTCGCGCCTGGGCGCCGGTGCGGTCTCGTGGATCAATTACGCCGACCGCCTGATGGAGTTCCCCACCGCGCTGCTGGGCGTGGCGCTCGGCACGATCCTGCTGCCGAGCCTGTCCAAAGCGCACGTCGACGCCGATCCGCACGAATATTCGGCGCTGCTCGACTGGGGCCTGCGCGTGACCTTCCTGCTCGCGGCGCCTTCGGCGGTTGCGCTGTTCTTCTTCTCCGAGCCGCTCACGGCCACGCTGTTCCATTACGGCAAGTTCGACGCTAATTCGGTCGTCATGACGGCCCGCGCGCTCACGGCTTATGGCGTGGGGCTCATCGGGCTCATTCTCATCAAGATCCTCGCGCCCGGTTTTTATGCGCGCCAGGACATCAAGACGCCCGTGAAGATCGGCGTGGGCGTGCTGGTCGCCACGCAGATCGGCAACTACCTCTTCGTGCCGATCTTCGCGCACGCGGGCCTCACGCTCTCGGTCGGGCTCGGCGCCTGCATCAACGCGCTGCTGCTGTTCATCGGCTTGCGCCGCCGCGGCATCTACATGCCGTCGCCGGGCTGGGTACGCTTCTTCGTGCAACTGCTCGGGGCATGCCTCGTGCTTTCCGGTGCAATGCATTGGTGTGCGATCAGCTACGACTGGATCGGCCTGCATGGCGAGCCGCTTGCGCGCATGGCGCTGCTCGCCGCCTGCCTCGTACTGTTCGCCACGCTATATTTCGGTATGCTTTGGTTGATGGGCTTCAAATACGCATACTTCAAGAGGCGCGCGAAGTGATCACGATGAATACGCGGGTGCTGGATTACTTCAGCGCGCTCGTTGCCGACGACGACAGCCTGCCGCTCACCGAAACGGCTCTCGCCATCGCGCAGGACGCCTACCCCGATCTCGACGTGCAAGGCACGCTCGCCGAAATCGACGAGTTGGCGCTGCGCGTGAAAAAGCGCATGCCCGATGGCATCGACGTGCGCCAGCAGGTTACGTTTCTGAACCGTGTGTTCTTTCGCGAGATGGGCTTCGGCGCCAATCTCAACGACTTTTTCGATCCCGATAATAGTCATCTGAACGTCGTGCTCAAGCGCCGGCGGGGCATCCCCATTTCGCTCGCGGTGCTCTACCTGGAGATCGCGGGGCAGCTCGGACTGCCGGTGCAGGGCGTGTCGTTTCCGGGGCATTTCCTGCTGCGCGTCTCGCTGCCCGATGGCGACGCCATGCTCGATCCCACCACCGGCCGCACGCTCACCGAATCCGACATGGTCGAGATGCTCGAGCCCTATGTGACGAGCGCGGGCGACTCTGTCGCGCGGGCGCTGCGCATGCTGCTCGAACCGGCCACGCGGCGCGAGATCGTAGCGCGCATGCTGCGCAACCTGAAGTCGGTGTATCTGCAGACCGAGCGTTGGGAACGTCTGCTCGGCATTCAGCAGCGGCTCGTGATTCTGCTGCCGGAGAGCATCGAGGAGGTGCGCGATCGCGGCTTTGCGTATGCACGCCTTGATTACCTGCGGCCCGCGCTGGAGGATCTCGAGCATTATCTCGACGAGCGTCCCGACGCCGAGGACGCCACCGTGGTCGAGTCGCAATTGCAGGAACTGCGGCAGCGCACGCTCGATAACGATTGAGCGGCGCGCCGTGCTGGCGCGCCTCGTGTAAATTCCGCAAACAAAAAACCCGCGAATCTTTCGGTCGCGGGTTTTTTTACGCCGGATGCGCGCTTGCTTACTTCGGCTGCATGCGGATTGCGCCGTCGAGGCGGATCACCTCGCCGTTGAGCATCGGGTTCTCGACGATCTGCTTGACGAGCATCGCGTACTCGTTGGGTTTGCCGAGTCGCGGCGGGAACGGCACCATGGCGCCGAGCGCATCCTGCACTTCCTTGGGCATGCCGAGCAGCATCGGCGTTTCGAACAGGCCCGGCGCGATCGTCATCACACGGATGCCGTTGCGCGAGAGGTCGCGCGCGATCGGCAGCGTCATCGCCACGACGCCGCCCTTGGAGGCCGCATAGGCCGCCTGGCCAATCTGGCCGTCGTACGCGGCCACCGATGCAGTGTTGATGATCACGCCACGCTCGCCGCCCTCGTTGGGCGCGGTCTGCGCGATCGCGGCCGCCGCGAGGCGGATCATGTTGAAGGTGCCGATCAGATTGACCGAGATGGTCTTGCTGAATGCGTCGAGCGGGTGCGGGCCATCCTTGCCGACGGTCTTCACGGCGGGCGCGATGCCCGCGCAGTTCACGAGGCCGCGCAGCGTGCCGAGCGCGGTGGCGGCGGCCACGGCGCGCGCGCCGTCATCCTCGCTCGCAACGTTGCACTTCACGAAGGTGCCGCCGAGTTCTTGCGCGAGCGCGTTGCCCGCTTCCTCGTTGAGGTCGGCGAGTACGACCTTGCCGCCTTCGGCCGCAATGAGCCGTGCGCTGGCCGCGCCGAGGCCCGACGCGCCGCCGGTGATCAGAAATACGTTGTCGCGGATTTGCATCTGTCTTCCTCCTTGCTGCTCGATGGGTAATTTCTTGCGGCGTGACCCCGCGACGGGTCAGCCCGCGACTCATCGGCTAAGAGGAGCAGAGGAACGATGACCGGCCGAACGGGGAGGCCGGCGTTCACGCCGGGGATCGCCCGGCGCGGCCGGCAAAAGACGTCTTACTTGAGCGCTTCGAATGCGCGGTTGCGGATTTCCTCGACGCTGCCGAGACCGGCGATGGCGCGATACTGGGGCGCCTTCATGCCGTTTTCCTCGCCACGCTTGGCCCAGTCGCTGTAGTAGGCGATGAGCGGCTTGGTTTGTGCGACATACACGTCGAGACGCTTGCGCACGGTTTCTTCCTTGTCGTCGTCGCGCTGGACCAGCGGCTCGCCCGTCACGTCGTCGACCATGTCCTGCTTGGGCGGGTTGAACTTGACGTGATAGGTGCGGCCCGATGCCGGATGCATGCGGCGACCGCTCATGCGCACGATGATCTCGTCGAACGGCACGTCGATCTCGAGCACGTAGTCGATGGCCACGCCGGCCTGCTTCATGGCTTCGGCCTGCGGCAGGGTGCGCGGGAAGCCGTCGAACAGATAGCCGTTCTTGCAGTCGGGTTCCTGCAGGCGTTCCTTCACGAGGTTGATGATCAGCGCATCGGGCACGAGTTCGCCCGCGTCCATGTAGCGCTTGGCCTCGACGCCGAGCGGCGTGCCGGCCTTGACGGCCGCGCGCAGCATGTCGCCCGTCGAGATTTGCGGAATGCCGAACTTCTCCTTGATGAAGTTTGCCTGGGTTCCCTTGCCCGCGCCGGGGGCGCCCAACAGGATCAAACGCATTTCAACTTTCTCCGATCTATGTGAATTCTTGCGGCGCGGCGGCTGCCCTCGTGGGCGGCATCGGCGGCGTCGTGCGTCTCCTCTTCGGCAGGCCTTGTCGGGGAAACCCCCACGCACAAAGGCTTCGACGGCTCGCGCAAACAACCGATTATGCCATGGGATTTTCGGCCCACGGCCCCTCTTAAGGCCGGAATAGCGCCTGCACGCGAGCGAGGTCGGCGGGCGTGTCCACGCCGGGCGCCGGCGCCTCGGCGGTGACGAGCACCGCGATGCGCTCGCCGTGCCACATGGCGCGCAGCTGCTCGAGCGCTTCGGCCTGTTCGATCGGCGAGTGCGCGAGCGACGGATAGCTGCGCAGGAATTTCGCCCGATACGCATACAGGCCGATATGCCGGTAAACAGTCGCCGGCGCCGGTGGGGCGGGCATGGCAGCCAGATCAAGGCGGGCCGGCGACCAGTGCGGCTGCCACGCGTCGCGCGCCCAGGGAATGGGGGCCCGCGAGAAGTAGAGCGCCACGCCGCGCGCGTCCAGCACGACCTTCACCACGTTCGGATTCAGGATCTCGTCGGGGGCGGTAATGGGGTGCGCCGCCGTGGCGATTGCGCACTCCGGGTGCGCGGCTAGGTGCGACGCCACGTCGCACACCAAAGCGGGGTCGATCAACGGCTCATCGCCTTGAACATTGACCACGATTAACTCGTCGCTCCAGCCAAAGTGCTCTGCGACTTCGGCCAGCCGGTCGGTGCCCGAGGGGTGGTCGGCGCGCGTCATGACCGCTTCGAAGCCGTGCTCGCGCGCGGCGTCGAGCACGCTCTGGGCGTCCGATGCGATCAGCACCTGCTGCGCGCCCGAGGCGCGGGCGCGCTCGGCGACCCGCACGACCATCGGCTTGCCGCCGATGTCGGCGAGCGGCTTGTTGGGCAGCCGGGTGGAGGCGAGGCGCGCCGGGACAACGGCGATGAAGGGTTGAGCGGGTGCGGCCATGCTCAGGCGCTGGTCGAGCCGGAGGGGCCGGCCGGATCGACTAGCGTGCCTTCGACGGTCTGGCGCGCCTCGTCGGCGAGCATGACGGGAATGCCGTCGCGAATCGGGTAGGCGAGCTTGTCGGCGTTGCAGATCAATTCCTGCGCGGCGCGGTCGTAACTGAGCGGGCCCTTGCAGATCGGGCAGACCAGGATTTCAAGCAGACGGGCGTCCACGGAGTTTCTCCACAACCAGAGTAATGAGGCGATGATCGAGCGCGGCTTCAACGGGGACGACCCAGATGCGCGCGTCGTTCCAGGCCGCCAATTTTACGGCATCTTTTTCGGTGACCAGGATGGCGTCGGCCGCGACTTCGCTAAACGGGTTCGTCGCGTAGTTGAAATGGTCGGGCAGCGCCAGCGTTTGCGGCGCGAGGCCCGCCGCGCGCAGGGTCGCGAAAAAACGCTCCGGCGAACCGATGCCCGCGGCCGCCACGATGCGCTGTGGCGGTTGGCTGGGCGCGCCGCTCGCTGCGCCCGGCGCCGCGAATTGCGTGAGCGGCCGGCGCAGGGCGGGATTCGCGAGATGCCAGGCCTCGCCGGGTTCGAGCTTGAGCGCGAAGGTGTTCGGCCAGTCGGGCAGCGCGCGCTCGAACGGATTGTTGACGAGCGTGGCGTCGCGCCGCCGCGAGAGCGGCTCGCGCAGCGGCCCGGCGGGCAGCAGAAAGCCGTTGCCGCCCAGTCGGTGATCGAAGACCACCAGTTCGACGTCGCGCGCGAGACGGTAGTGCTGCAGGCCGTCGTCGCTCACGATTACGTCGACGTCGCGGTGCGCCGCGCACAGTGCCTGCGCCGCCGCGACGCGGTCGGGCGAGACCCAGACCGGCACGCCGGTGCGGCGCGCGATCAGCAGCGGTTCGTCTCCGCAGGCGCGGGCGGGTGTGTCGGCCGTAACCGGCGTGGGGCGCGGCACTTTCGCGCCGTAGCCGCGCGAAACGACGCCGGGCGTGAAGCCGGCGGCGCGCAGCGCCTCGACGAGCGCGATCACTGTGGGTGTCTTGCCGGTGCCGCCCACGGTCACGTTCCCGACCACCACGACCGGCGCCCCCACGCGCACCGATTTGAGCCAGCCGGCCGCATAGGCCGCGCGGCGCGCGCCGCTCACGGCAGCGAACACAGCGGAAAGCGGCGCGAGCGCCCAGGCGAGCGCGCCGCGCTGCTGCCACTCGCGCGCGAGGCCCGCTTCGGCGCGCGCCTTGAGATCGGCAACGGGACCGCTCATCGGCGTGTGCGGCAGGCGGGCCTTGCGTACGAAAGGTACGAAAGGCACCGGAGGCTGACGGGCAGAACGGACATCGGAGCGGTTCTCCAGTTCGAAGCGGGCGTTGGAGCCAAGGGCAAAAAGCGCCGCGGGGAAAGCAAGGACGGCTCGCTGTCGTGTCCGCTGTCGCGTTATATCGCGTCGCGAAAGAGCCGTCGTGAACCCGGCACTCTAGCGCGGGTGTGCGGCGGGCGGCAAGACGCGCGGCCACGCGATGGCGTGATTCCAGAGGCGCCGGCACCGCTTGCCGATGCGTAGCGGGTCTGTGGATAACTTTGTGGAAAAGCAAGGTGCGGTTGGCCGCAAAAGCCCGCTCGTAGCCCATCCTTTCGGTGTAACTCTTTGTTATCGAGATAAAAAATGTATGTAAATCAATGGGATGGCGTACTTTTTCAGCGTTTTTTTACGTATTTGTGGCAACTATGTCACATGACGGAGTCGATGTGGACACCTCGCAGCCCTTGTTTAATGGGAGCGCTTCCCGCTGGACTGCCGTACCCCGAACGTCTATCGTCTGTCCGGGCTATTTTCCGGGTTGTTTCCGACCTTGCTTTCAACCCACTGTTCATTCACGTCCTGCTCATGAATTCCGACCGCTTTTCTTCCGCGCCCGGCGGCGATGTCGTCGTTCCGGTTTCGGCACTCAACCGCGCGATCGCTTCCATGCTCGAACGTTCGTTCCCGCTCACGTGGATTTCGGGCGAAGTCTCGAACTTCACGCGCGCCGCGAGCGGGCACTGGTATTTCTCGATCAAGGACGCGCAGGCGCAAATGCGCTGTGTGATGTTTCGCGGCCGCGCGCAATACGCCGAGTTCACGCCGCGTGAGGGCGACCGCATCGAGGTGCGCGCGCTCGTGACGATGTACGAGCCGCGCGGCGAGGTGCAACTGAACGTGGAGGCGATCCGGCGCACGGGGCAGGGGCGTCTTTTCGAGGCGTTCTTGCGCCTGAAGGCGCAACTGGAGGCCGAAGGGCTGTTCGACGCCGGGCGCAAGCGCACATTGCCCACGCATCCGCGCGCGATTGGCGTGATTACGTCGATGCAGGCGGCCGCGCTGCGCGACGTGCTCACGACGCTTGCGCGCCGCGCGCCGCACGTTCCCGTGATCGTCTATCCGGCGCCGGTGCAGGGTGCGGGATCGGCGGAAAAACTCACGGCCATGCTCGACGCCGCGAATGCGCGTGCGGAAGTGGACGTGATCGTGCTGTGCCGGGGCGGCGGCTCGATCGAGGACCTCTGGTCGTTCAACGACGAGACGCTCGCGCGCGCGATTGCGGCGAGCGCGATTCCCGTGGTGAGCGGCGTGGGCCATGAAACCGATTTCACGATCGCCGATTTCGCCGCCGACGTGCGCGCGCCCACGCCCACCGCCGCAGCCGAACTCGTGAGCCCGCAGCGCGCGCTGCTGCTGCGCGAGCTGGACCAGCGCCATGCCGCGCTCGCGCGTGGCTTCGGCCGCCTGATGGAGCGCCGCGCGCAGCAGCTCGACTGGCTTGCGCGCCGCCTCGTTTCGCCGGGCGAGCGGCTCGCGCAGCAGCGCACGCATCTGCGCCAGCTGGCGATCCGGCTTGCTTCGGCGGGCGCGCGCACGGCGGCGCAGGCGCGCGCCCAATTCAACATCGCGCAGATGCGCTGGCGGCGCATGCGCCCCGACGCTTCGGCGCAGCGCGTACAGGTGGAGTCGCTCGCGCGCCGTCTCGACAGCGCGTTCGCGCGCGGGCGCGAGCGCGAAACGGTGCGCGTGGCGGGGCTCGCGGCGCGCCTCGAAGTGCTGAGTCCGCAGCGCACCTTCGAGCGCGGCTACGCGGCGCTGCTCGATGCGCAAAGCGGCGCGGCCGTGCGCTCCCCGAGTGCGCTCAAGCCGGGCAAGCGCCTGACCGTGCATCTCGCGCAGGGCAGCGCCGATGTTGCGCTCGCCGACGTGCAGCCACGCCTTGCCGAAGACTTTTGATGCGGGCGCGGCGTTTGCTGGAATGCGGAGGGGATCGTCATATGAAAGCCATATGAGCGCCGCGCAATCGCATCACAATCGACGCGAAAGCAGCGCGAAATCACCATGAAATCCCCGCGCAAAAGCACTGCGTGACCGATGATCGGCATAATGTCCGCGCGTTTGCGGGGTTATTCCAACTCGCCTACAATCGGGTGCTCCATGCCGGCGAATTTGTAGAACTCCACGCAGAACTCCCCCATAACACGACGAAGGAACCGCATCATGTCATTTACGCTCCCGCCGCTGCCGTTCGCGAAGAACGCTCTTGCTCCGACCATGTCGGAAGAAACGCTCGAGTTCCACTACGGCAAGCACCACCAGGCCTACGTCACGAATCTGAACAACCTGATTCCGGGCACCGAGTTCGAAAACCTCTCGCTCGAAGAGATCGTCAAGAAGTCGTCGGGTGGCGTGTTCAACAACGCGGCCCAGATCTGGAATCACACGTTCTTCTGGAACAGCCTCTCGCCGCAAGGCGGCGGCGCTCCGTCGGGCGCGCTCGGCGACGCGATCAACGCGAAGTGGGGCTCCTTCGACGCGTTCAAGGAAGCCTTCACGAAGGCTGCAGTCGGCAACTTCGGCTCGGGCTGGACGTGGCTCGTGAAGAAGGCGGACGGCTCGCTCGACATCGTCTCGACCAGCAACGCCGCCACGCCGCTCACGACCGACGCCAAGCCGCTCCTCACGATCGACGTGTGGGAGCATGCTTACTACATCGACTACCGCAACGCGCGTCCGAAGTTCGTCGAAGCGTTCTGGAACATCGCAAACTGGGAATTCGCTGCGAAGAACTTCGCGTAAAGCGCAGTCGGCCCAGTTTCACATCTGCGCCGTTCGGTTCGAATGGCGCGGGAAGAAGCCCTCGATGCAAGTCGAGGGCTTTTTTGTTTGGTGCGCAGGCACGAGCGCCGAAGCGAGGGCCAGGGTCGCGTGAGCAGCCCCTACCGCAGCCCCTACCGCAGCACCGCATCGCCGCGCGACGTGAGCACGCGGTCGATCAACCCATAATCGGCCGCCGCCTCCGCCGACATGAAGTGATCGCGGTCGGTGTCGCGCGCGATTTGCGCGATGTCGCGGTCCGTGTGCGCGGCGAGCATCGTGTTCAGGCGCTCGCGCAGATAGAGCACCTCGCGCGCCTGAAGCTCGACATCGGCGGCGGTGCCCTGGCTGCCGCCCGAGGGCTGATGGATCATGATGCGTGCGTTCGGGAGTGCGAAGCGTTTTCCTGGCGCGCCTGCGGCCAGCAGAAACGAGCCCATGCTCGCTGCGAAGCCGGTGCATAGCGTGCAGACGTCGGGCTTCACGAACTGCATCGTGTCGTGGATCGCGAGGCCGTCGTATACGGAACCGCCCGGCGAGTTGATGTAGAGGCTGATGTCCTTCTCCGGGTTCTCGGCTTCGAGAAACAGCAACTGCGCGACGACGACACTCGCCGTTTGCTCGGTCACCGGTCCGACCAGGAACACGATGCGCTCGCGCAAGAGGCGCGAGTAGATGTCGTAGGCGCGCTCGCCGCGCCCCGAGATTTCGATGACGGTCGGCACGAGATTGAGCGCGCGCGGCGCGATGGCGGGATGCATGAAATTCCTCGCATTCGGATAAGTCGGTGGAAGGGAGTGGCGCGGTTCTCTCCCGAAGACGCCCGGCGCGCGTGGCGTGTGACGAAAATTTTTTTGCGCGAGACTGTCACATCGGCGCGCTCGCGGTCGTCTAGCGGGCGTGGGCGCACGTAGCGCGGGCGACGCAGTGCGTGGCGGTGCACAAAGGAGCGAAGCGAATGACCCAGGTGATCGACGAAGTTGGTGTGCGAGATCTGCGCGATGCGCGCGAGAGCCCTCGGGGCGAGGTAGAGTTCGACGCGCCGTCCGGCATGCAAGGCGGCGCATGGAGTGAAGGCCGCCGTGCAGCCGTCTTCGACCAGGAGCGCGCACGGCTGCTGGCGTTGGCCATGCGCGTGCTGGGCGGCCGCGCCGAGGCGGAAGACGTCGTGCAGGACGCGTGGTTTCGTTGGCGCGAGGCCGATGCCGAGGCGGTGCGCGTGCCGCAAGCGTGGCTCGCGACGGCCACGGTGCGCCTCGCGATCGACCGGCTGCGCAAGCAGCACCGTGAGCGCGCGGGCGAGCGCGAAGCGCCCGGCACCGCGCCGTGGCTCGACGATGTCGCGCCTTCGGCGGAGGAAGCGGGCCTGCGCGCCGCGCGTCTCGCGGATGGACTGCTGATGCTGCTGGAGCGGCTCGGGCCGCTGGAGCAGGCCGTTTTTGTGCTGCGCGAGGCGTTCGACTGCGACTATGCCGAGATCGCCGCGCTCACGGGCTGCACGCCCGTGCATTGCCGCCAGATCGTGCGCCGCGCGCGGGTGCGGCTGGTGCGCGAGCGGGCGGCGAGGCCCATGACGCCTGCCGACGCCGCGCAGCACGCGCTCGCCGTCGAGCGGCTGCGCGAGGTGCTCCGCGCGCAGGACCGCGTGGGCTTGATGGATTTGCTGGGCGTGACCGCGACGGCGCTGGCGGCGGCGAGCACGACGATGGGCGCGGCGGCGAGCGCGACGATGAACACCACGGCAAGCGTTTTGGAGCCGCGTGCCGGAACCGGCGTAGAGGCCGAAATCGCGGACACGCCACTACGCGGCCTGCGGGCCGAGGCGCTTGCGCTCGACGGCGAGCCGGGCGTCGTGCTGGTGACGGAGGACGGCGAATTGGCCGCGTGGCTGCACATCGGCGTGGCCGACGATGGGCGCACCGCACCCGTGGTCTGCGTGGCCGCGACAGCGGGCGGGCGCGCCTTGCGGGCCGCCAACCGCGCGTTCGGAGGGGCGGCGGTGCGCGCGCTGCTCGCAGGCATCGCGCGATCGCTCGCGCCGGCCTGAGTACGCAGGATCAGGGTGCAGGATTACCGCGAAGCGGCGTCCCAGTTGATGTCGACGCACAGCACTTGCAGGCCGTGCGCCGTCTGTGCGGCGACCGAGGCGGTCACGCACAGGTGCGCCTCGTTGATCGAGAGATAAGGCGGCGTGAACTGCACGCTGCCGGGCGCCTTCATGGCGCCGATGAAATAGGGCCGGCGCTCCCAGCTCGCGCCCTCGGAATGCAGGAGCGGTCTGAAGCGTTTGGCGCGAGGCGTTGCACGCACGTCGGGTAGCATGTTGTCGCCGATCTGGCGGCCGGAGCCGTCCAGCAAAAAACTGCGTGCGGTATCGGCGAGAACGAGCAGCGGTTGCGAGACGTCGGCCATGCTTGCGCCCGCAGCGAGCTGCGCTGCCGCCGCTTCGAGCGCTTTCACGTAAGGCGCGAGGCGCGCGCACTGGGTCTTCTCGCGCGCGCTCACGCGCTCGCGCAGGCGCGCGGAGAGATCGTCCATCAGGCGCGCGGCGGTCGCGGGCGGCACCGGCTCCACCTCGGGGCGCGCGAAGTACGCGCCCTGCACGAAGTCGGCGTTGCTTTCGAGTGCGATCAACGCGTCGCGCTCGGTCGAGAGGCCGCCCACCAGCACCAACTGGCCGGACTCATGCAGCATCGAGACGAGCCCCGGCAGCACGCGCTCGATATGCGCATGGCGGCTCGCCTGGGCGAGCAGGCTGCGATCAAGCGTGACGATATCGGGCCGTAGATGCCACACGCGGTCGATGTTCGAATGCTTGGCGCCGAAGCCGTCGAGCGCGATCACGAAGCCCGCCTTGCGCAATGCGTCGATGATCTCCGCGAAGCGCGAATTCTCGCCTCCCGCCTGTTCCGACACTTCCAGCACCACGCGCTGCGGCTGCAGCCCGAGTGCCTTGATGCCCGCGAGCAGCGCGTCGCCATAGCTCGTGTCCATCAGCGCGGCGGGATGCAGGCTCAGGAAAAGCCATTCGTCGTGCGAGTCGAAGGCGTTGAAGTTGCCCAGATGCAGCGATTCCGCGAGCCGGCCGAGTTCGAGCAGATCGCCGCGGCGCGCGGCCTGCGTGAAGACCTCCTGCGACGGCACCTGTCCGCCATGCTCGTCGTGCGCGCGCAGCGAAGCGTGGTAGCCGATCGCGCGGCGGTGAGCGACCGAGAACACCGGCTGGAACACGCTGAATACGGTGTAGCCGCCGTAGAGCACGGTGCGTCGCGCGCCTTCTTCGCCCGCGACGGGGCGTGACTGAAAGCCGGGAGGATCGAGGTCGATCATGCTGGTCATGGAACTGGGTGGCGCGCACGAAAGGCCGCGCGCGAATCTCGAGTTTACATTACAAGATAGCGGAGCAAAAAGTATGCGCATTTAGATACATGGCGGCTCGGGCCATGCGCGCGGAATATCGGCTATTTCAAGACTCGTTTCGACGCCTCGTTGCGGGCCCATGCGCTGGGCGGCCTTGCACTCGCGCGGCGCTTGTGCACCGTTGCGGTGCGCAAGCGGGATATCAAACGGGAAGGCGGTGCGCTGAACGGGAGGGCGGTGCGCCATGGCGTCCCGGTTCTATCAGGCGCGTTCCGATGGGTCTGTCTTTTTTGCCGTGCGGCGCACGTCGTCGGAGAGCTGGGCGAAGATCCACGACGAGGCCGCCGTGATGATCCCCACGCACACGAACGTCGCGTGAAACGCCGGAATCACGTTCGAGCCGCTCGCATGGCGGATCAGGCCGGTGAAGGTCGTGAGCAGCGCGCCCGCGACCGTCACGCCGAGGCTCATCGAAAGCATCTGCACGAGCGAAAACAGGCTGTTGCCGCTGCTCGCGCCGCCCATGCCCAGATCCTTGAGCGTGAGCGTGTTCATCGCCGTGAACTGCATGGAGTTCACGCCGCCGAACGCGGCCAGTTGCACGACGCGCAGCCACAGCGGCTCGGCCGGCGTGGAGAGCGTGAAGCTCGCCATCATGAGGCCCACCAGCACGGTATTGGTCACGAGCACGCGCCGGTAGCCGTGGCGCGTGATGAGATACGTGACGAGGCGCTTGGAGCCCATGCCCGCCGCGGCCACCGGCAGCATCATGAGGCCCGCTTCGAACGGCGTGTAGCCGAGCGCGACCTGCAGCAGCAGCGGAATCAGATACGGCATCGCGCCGCTGCCGATGCGCGCGAACAGGTTGCCGAGCAGCCCCACGCTGAAGGTGTGAATCTTGAAGAGTTCGAGCGAGAAGATCGGCTGTGGCGTGCGCGCCGCGTGCAACCCATAGGCCACGAACGCCGCGAGCGAGACGATCAGCAGCACGAGCACGGTCGCCTGCGCAATGCCCAGTTCGGCGCGGCCGTCGAGCGCGAACGAGATCGCCACCATGCCCGTGACGAGCAGCAGGTAGCCGGGCACATCGAATCTCGGCGTCTCGGGGTTGCGGCTGTCGGGCATGAAGATGAAGGTGGCGATGCAGCCCGCCACGCCGACCGGCACGTTGATGAGAAAAATCCAGTGCCACGAGGCGATCTGCACGAGCCAGCCGCCGAGCGTCGGGCCGATCAGCGGGCCGATCAGCCCCGGGATCGCCACGAACGAGAGCGCGGGCAGATAACGCTCCGCGGGAAACGTGCGCAGCACGGCAAGGCGTCCCACGGGTAGCAGCATCGCACCGCCCACGCCCTGCACGATGCGCGCGAGCACGAGTTGGTTCAGCGTGTGCGCGCTTGCGCACAGCAGCGAGCCGACCGTGAAGACGAGGATCGCGCCGAGAAACACGCGCCGCGTGCCGAACCTGTCGGCGAGCCAGCCGGAGACGGGGATCATTACCGCCATGGTCAGCGAATACGCGATTACGACCGATTGCATGCGCAACGGCAATTCGCCGAGGCTCGTGGCCATCGCGGGCAGCGCCGTGTTCACGATGGTCGAATCGAGCGTCTGCATGAAGAAGCCGGTGGCGACGAGCCACAGCATCACCGATAACTTGCGCGCGGAAGGCGTAGGGGCGAGGCTGGACGGGGCGGCGGATTCGGGCATGGGAGAAGGCAGGCGCTCAGGCGGTGGCTGGCAGCCGTCATTGTAGTGAACCCGGCGGTATCGCGACGTAGTGGCGTGCCGCTGCCGTTGCGCGACATGGCAAAACGCGGCAAACGCGGGACGACCGGGCCTTGGCGCGCGGAGTGGATTACCCCGGAACGCGCGCGGCCGCCGCGAAAAACGCTTGCGCGCGCGGGTCCAGCGCGAACGCCACGTTGATGCGCAGCCACGGACTCGGTTCGCCGTGGGGCCGGAAGTGGCTGCCCGGCGACGCGCTCACGCCGAACGGCTCGCCGCAGGGCACGAGCCGGGCCGAGTCGTCCACGTGGGGCACGCGCGCCCAGATGAACTTGCCGCCGCTCTGCGCATAAGCGCGAGCGCCGCCTTGCGCCCCGGTGAGTCCAGCGGCTCCCGCGAGTGGCCCCGCGAACAGCTCCCAGCCGTGCTCTTCCAGCGTGCGCGAGGCATTGCCGAGTGCTTCGGCCAGGCGGCGGCGCAGCCGCTCCAGATGCTTGCGGTAAGCGCCGCGCTCGAGCAGCGTGGCCACCACGGCCTGGGTGAAGCGCGAGCCGCCGAGGCTCGTGAGCGCCTTGATCGAGGCGAGGTCGCGCACGATCGCCGGATTCGCAACCACATAGCCGATGCGCAGCGACGAGGAGAGCGTCTTCGAGAGCCCACCCACGTAGACCACATGCTCGAACTGGTCGAGTGCGGCGAGCCGGTCGCTGGGCTCGGCCTGGAAGTCGGCGTAGATGTCGTCCTCGACGATGGTGAAGCCGTGCTCGCGCGCGAGCTGCAGCAGGCGGAACGCGACCGGCGGCGAGACGATGGTGCCGGTCGGGTTTTGGAACACCGTGTTGATGAAGAACGCGCGTGGGCGATGCTGGGCGAGCAGCGCGTGCAGATGCTCGAGATCGGGCCCGCTCGTCGTGCGCGTGACGCCGACGATCCGCACGCCGTGAAGCTTCAGCAGTCCGTACAAATTGAAGTAGCCCGGATCTTCCACGAACACGGTGTCGCCGGGCTTGAGCATGTAGCGCATCAGGAGGTCGATGCCTTCGCTCGCGCCTTCGGTGATCAGGATCTGCTGGGCGTCGGCGGCAATGCCGAGCGGCGCGAGCCGGTTGCGCAGATGCTCGCGCAGCGTGGCGTCGCCAAGCGGCGAGCCGTAGTCGACGAGACTCGACGGATTGGTGCGCGAGACGTGACGGATTGCCTGGCCGAGCGCGTCGATGTCGCGCCACGCCTGCGGGATCGAGCCGCTGTCGAGTTGCAGCGTCTCGCCGGGCCGGTTGAGCTGGGTGAGCAGGTGGCCCGATTCGTCGGCGGCGTTCGAGAGGTCGCAGGTGCCCATGCCCGACAGCCCCAGCCGCGCGTGTTCGCTCACGTAGAAGCCCGAGCCGTGCCGCGAGTCGAGAAAGCCGAGCGAGACCAGCCGGTCGTAAGCCTCGATCACGGGAAAGCGGCTGATGCGGTAATCGGCGGCGAACTGGCGGATCGAGGGCAGGCGCGCGCCCGGGTGCGCGCCGCGCGAGCGGATCCAGGTCTGCACGCCGGCGACGATCTGGTCGGTGAGCGGGACGCCGCTGGCGCGGTCGAGTTCGAGTTTCATGGGGGTCTCGCTGGGCGCGGCCGGGGTTGCCCGGGCGTTGCGTGAAGTGAATACGGTGGGGACGATCAAGTGTCCGGTTTTT
Organism: Paraburkholderia sacchari; assembly: GCF_000785435.2. Taxonomy (GTDB): domain Bacteria; phylum Pseudomonadota; class Gammaproteobacteria; order Burkholderiales; family Burkholderiaceae; genus Paraburkholderia; species Paraburkholderia sacchari. The sequence goes on from NZ_JTDB02000003.1 coordinate 300,162, forward strand.
CGACTGCACAGTTCCGGACGAACTGTTCGGAACTGTGCATGGGATCGTCCCGTGCTGACCGCAATAATGCTCCAACCGGGAAGGCCCTTCAAGCCGCCGTTGCAAGCGATCCGTCGCGCGTCGGCGGCGGCATGGGCGCCGCCCGCGAGTTATCGTCAAGGAGCATAGCAATGCGCGAAATCCGTATTTTCGAACTGGAACACGGCGAGCCCGCCGAGACCTGGCGGCTCGCGCAGGCAATGCAACTGCATGTGAGCGAGGGCGAACTGTGGCTCACGCTCGACGGCGACGCGGGCGATTACTGGCTGCGCGCCGGCGAGTCGATTCGCCTTCCGGCTGGCGCGCGCGCGTGCCTGAGCGCGGGGCGCGCGGGGGCGCGCTTCATGCTCGCACTCGGCGGGGCGTCGGCAAACGAGGCGCGCGATATGCAGGCGGCGCCGGCGGCTGCGTTGCCGCGCGGGCAAGGCGCGCGCGGGTTTGCAGGATGGCTGGCCGAGGCGCTGCGCGAGCGCTCGACGCGATTGCAGTGGGGCGCGCGCGTCGCCGGTTGAGCCCGTTTCAACGCTCGTCGCCGAATTTGCCTACATAGCGGGCGCGTGGCCGGATCAGGCGGCCATCGGCGTTCTGTTCGAGCGCATGGGCGATCCAGCCCGTCACGCGCGCCGCCGCGAACAGCGTGAACGCCGCGCCGCGCGGCAGCGCGAGCACGCGCTCGATGGCCGCGAGCGCGTAGTCGAGCGTGGGCCGTGCGCCGGTGGTCTCCGCTACGGCGTGCGCAAGCGCATCGACTTCGTCCATCGGCGAGCGGGTGCTCGCATGCTGCGCCAGCATGTCGAGCAGCAGCCGCGCGCGCGGATCGCCGTCGGGGTAGAGCGGATGCCCGAAGCCCGGCAGCTTCGGCGTCGCGCCGAACTCGTCCGCCGCGAGCCGCTGCGCAAGATAGCGGTGCAGAGCGTCGGCGTGGGCGGCTTCGTCGAAAAGCGCCGCCACGCGCGTGGTTTCGCCGCCGTGGCTCGGGCCGCCGAGCGCGGCGAGACCGCCCGCCGCCGCGCCGAATAGATGCATGCCCGTAGAGGCGATGCAGCGCACCGTGAACGCCGAGGCATTGAGTTCGTGGTCGGCGCTCAGCACGAGCGCGGCGCGCAGCAGTTCCGCCTGCGCGCGCGAGCGCACGCCCCATGCATGCGCGAGCTGTCGATGCAGCGGTTCGCTGGACGGAGCCGCGCAGACTAGCGCGGCGGCCAGCAGCCGCATGAGCTGCGTACCGGTTTCGAGTTGCGCGTCGCGGCCTTGGGCCCAGATGCGCGGCATTTGTGCGGCGGCGGACGGCAGCAGCACCAGCGCGCGCTCGAGCGGGGAGTGCGCGCTCCAGAGCTTGAGCCACGCCGACCATTGCGCGACGGCGATCGGTGCCGCGTTCGCTTCGAGCACGCGGCGCGGCGTGCATTCCCAGAGCAGCGTGGCGATATCTTCGAGCGAGGCGTGACGCGCGAGCGCGATGGCATCCTGGCCGCGATAGAACAGCTTGCCGTCCGCGATCAGCGTGATCGACGATTCGAGCACCGGCACGCCCCAGTCGAGCACCTTCTGCGCGACCTTGCCCGCGCGCTTGCCGTCGGCCTTGCGGCGCGCGAGGCGGCGGACTTCGGCGGCGGCGTAGCGGCGCGATTGAGGCCGGTGCCCGCTGCCGTTGGCATCATCGGCGGCGGGTACGGAGCTGAGCATGCCGCGGCTCACGTAGGCATAGAGCGTGGGCCGGCTGATGCCGAGCGCAGCAGCGGCTTCAGCCGCGGTCATATAGCTGGACATGGTGGCGCGCCTCGTGAAACCGGAAAAATCGATCTATGTTGATCATCATAATCAAGATTGATCCGATGACGAGCGCGCACTTACCCTTGGTGCATCTTCTTCAAGCCGACAGGACGCAAGCCATGACGCCCCGCGACGCGCTCGAGCACCTCTGGATGCTGGCCCATCCCCACGACAGCGCTGCGGCGCACCAGGCTGCGCTCGCCACGGTCGACATCGAAGGCGACGATCCCGGGCTGCCTTCGGTGTTTCGCGTCGGCACGCTGGCGGCGGCGAGCATCGGCGCGGCGGGGCTCGCGGCCGCGCGCTTTCATGAGCTGCGCGGCGGCCCCGGGCAGCGCGTCGGCATCGACGTGCGCCGTGCGCTCGCGGCGTTTCGCAGCGAGCGCTATCTGAGCGTAGATGGCGGCGCGCCGTTCGAATTGCGCCATCCGGTCACTGGCTATTTCGAAACGCGCGACGGCCGCTGGATCCAGTTGCATGCGAACTTCGCGCACCATCTGCATGGCATCCTGCGCGTGCTCGGCTGTGGCGAGCGCCGCGACGACGTCGCGCACACGATCCGCACGCACTGGGACGGCGCCGCGCTGGACGAAGCGCTCGCGCAGGCGGGATTGTGCGCGGCGCTCGTGCGCACGCCGGGCGAATGGGCCGCGCTGGAGCAGGCGCAGGCCGTCGCGAGCCTGCCGCTTTTTGAAATCGAGCGCATTGGCGATGGCGATGATGGCGCGCTCACGCAGCGGCCCGGCGCGCGTCCACTCGAAGGCGTGCGCGTGCTCGACCTCACGCGCATCATCGCGGGGCCGGTGGCGGGGCGCGTGCTCGCGCATCACGGCGCCGACGTGCTGCTCGTCAACGGCCCGCATCTGCCCAATATCGCGCCGCTCGTGATCGACAACGGGCGCGGCAAACGCTCGGCCACGCTCGACTTGCGCGAGGCGCAGCACCGCGCGCAACTGCACGCGCTCGTGCGCGACGCCGATGTGTTCCTGCAAGGCTACCGGCCCGGCGCGCTGGCGGCGCACGGTTTTGCGCCCGAGGCGCTCGCGCGCGAGCGGCCAGGCATCGTGTGCGTATCGATTTGCGCGTACTCGCATCACGGACCGTGGCGCGAGCGGCGCGGCTTCGACAGCCTCGTGCAGTCGGCGAGCGGGATCGTCTGGACCGAGAGCGTGGCGGCCGCGCACGGCGGCGTCATGCAGTCCGCGCAGGTTGATGCGTCAGCCGGGGCATCGCTCGATAAGCGGTTCGATAAGCCGTTCGATGCGCCGCGCCCGCTGCCGTGTCAGGCGCTCGATCATGCGACCGGCTATCTCGCCGCCTTCGGTGCGATGGTCGCGCTCGCGCGGCGCGCGCAGGAGGGCGGAAGCTGGCACGTGCGCGTCTCGCTCGCGCAGACGGGCCGCTGGCTGCAGAGCTTGGGCACGCTCGCGCAAGGCCAGCGCGTGCCCGAGGTGCGTGCGCAGGACCTCGCGGATTGCTTTGAGGAGATGGATACGCCGTTCGGACGCGTGCGCGCCGTGGCCACCGCCGAGCGGCTCGAACGCACGCCGGCGTTCTATGCACGCCCGTGCGTGCCGATCGGGACCGATGCGCCGCGGTGGGCCGCGTGAGGTCGCTGCGCGCGTTATTTGCGCAGCTCGGCGACGAAGTCGTAGTAGTCGTTGCGACAGTAGGTGTCGGTGAGCTCGATGGCGCGTTGATCGGCGGTATAGCCCACGCGCGTGATGAGCAGCAGCGCTTCGTTAGGCGCGATGCTCATCTGCTGCGCGATTTCCTCGCTCGCGTTGACTGCGCGAAAGTGCTGCAGCGCGCGCACGATCGAGAGGCCGCGCTGTTCGAGAAAGCTGTAGAGCGAGTCGCCGATGGCGTTCGGGTCGGGGATCAGCGCGGCGGGGAAGGTCGAGTTCTCGACGGCCATGACGATGCCGTCGGCCAGGCGCAGACGCTTCAGGCGCGTGACCGCGGCGGCGGGCGAGAGGCCGAGCTGGATCACCTCGTCGCGGCTCGCGGGCTGGATCTCGCGCGAGAGCCAGCGCGAACTCGGCTTGAAGCCGCGCTGGCGCAGCATCTCGCTGAAGCTCGTGAGGCGCGAGAGCGGATCTTCATAGCGCGGCGTGATGAAGCTGCCCGCGCCCTGGGTGCGGCGGATCATGCCTTGCTCGACCAGCAGCGCGATGGCCTTGCGCGCAGTGATGCGCGAGACGCCGAGCGCGTCGGCGAGCACGCGCTCGGAGGGCAGCGCCTCGCCGGCTGACCAGCGGTTCTCGTGGATAGCGTCGGTCAGCTTGCGGGCGAGCTGCAGATAGAGCGGCGTGTCGTTGTCCGGGTCCGGGCGCAGGCCGCGCCAGCGGTCTTCCGTGGAGGCGTTCATGGGAGGCAGGCGTGAGAAGCGAACGGCAATTTTATGCCATGGGCGGCGCGGCGAGGAAATGATGGACTTACTCGTCGGCACATGGCCCGGGGCCACGCGAGGCGATACACTGGCCGTTTGCTGCAAGCGCAAATTCGCGTGAGGCCGCGAACAAGGGCTCGGCTTGGGAGCTTTGCATGGGAGAGACTACATGACAACGGATATTGCCAGTATCGCGCTGCCCGGCGGCGAACGCATCGCGAAGCTCGGGCAGGGTACGTGGGAAATGGGTGAGCGAGGATCGCGCCGCGCCGACGAAATCGCTGCGTTGCGTGAAGGCGTCGCGCTCGGCATGACGCTCATCGACACCGCCGAAATGTACGGCGACGGCGCGACCGAAACGCTCATTGGCGAAGCGCTGCAAGGGCTGCGCGAGGACGTCTTTCTCGTCAGCAAGGTGTACCCGCACAATGCGAGCCGGCGCGGCGTCGAGCGCGCCTGCGAGGCGAGCCTGAAGCGCCTGAACACCGACCGGCTCGATCTGTATCTGCTGCACTGGCGCGGCGGAGTGCCGCTCGAGGAAACGGTGCAAGGGTTTGAAGCGCTCGTGCGCGCGGGCAAGATCCGCTACTGGGGCGTTAGCAACTTCGACACCGAGGACATGGAGGAGCTCTTCGAGGTCCCCGGCGGCGACGCCTGCGCAATCAACCAGATTCTCTACAACGTCGCGCGGCGTGGCCCCGAGTACGATCTGCTGCCTTGGGGCGCTGCGCATGGCATGCCGCTGATGGCGTATAGCCCCGTCGATCATGCCCGTCTGCCGAGGCGCTCGCCGCTCGACGACATTGCGTCCCGGCATGGCGTGTCGATTTATCAAGTTGCGCTTGCGTGGGTGCTGCGCCAGCCCAACGTCTGCACGATTCCGAAGGCGGGGCGCGTCGATCACGTGCGCGACAATCGCGCCGCGCTCGACCTCGTGCTGAGCGCCGAGGACCACGCGACGCTCGACGCTTACTTCAAGCCGCCGCGCAGCAAGCGGCCGCTGGAGATGCTGTAGCGCGGAAGAGGCCGGGCAGGCCGGAGGAGTGCGGTGGGTTCCGGCCACCGGCGGCGGCGCCCGGCCGGGGGACCAGGAGACCGCCGCCGTGATGCCTGGAATGACGCGACCGGCCGTCGCGCCAATTCGGAGTGGTTGCGGCGACATGTTCGCACCGCCGTGCGAACTCAATGACCGCCGCCTTTGCCGCCACCGGAACCGCCGCCGTACCCGCCGCCCGGGCCGCCCGACGGTCCCCCTTGCCGAATCCTCCACCGAAGCCACCGCCGAACCCGCCACCGAAGCCACCGCCGAACCCGCCACCGAAGCCACCGCCAAATCCGCCCCCGAAGCCGCCTGAGGGGCCTTCCGAGGGGCCGCCCGATGTGCCGCCGTGAGCGCCGCCGCAACCGCATCCGCTCGATCCGCCACCGCCATTGCTTCCACCACCGCCATTGCTTTCGCCGCTACCACCGCCCGAGTTGCTGGAGCCGCTGGTCGCGCCGCCGACGCCCGAACTCCCATGGCCAGAGCCGGATCCCGAGCCGGAACCAGAACCCGCCCCCGAGCCCGAACTACCTCCGGAACTGGGGCCTCCCGCACCGCCGGCGCTCGCCGAACTCGAAGTTGGCCCGTTGCCGCTGCCACCACGCCCGCAGTTGCCGCTAGTGCCTGCGTAGCAATTCCTCGGCTCGAAGACGAACGCTGCGTCGGCTGCTGCGCTGGCCGAGTCCGTGGCAGCGGTATCCGCGCCCGGGGCATTGCCGGTGGCGCCCGACGTAGTCGACTCGAGCACAGGATTGCCCGGCGAGGCGTCCTCGACCGGCATGCCAGCGCCCATCGTGCCGGCCGCGCCGCTCGCAGGCAGCGCGGAGTCGGCGACGATCGCCCAGCTTGGAGCCGTTGCGTTGTCGGCGGCATGAGCATCGACGGCCGGCAGGAACATACATGCGCCCGCGGCGCCGATTGCACTAATTGCAACGACTGCAAATCCCTGGCTAATCCCGTAGTAATGCTGACTAAAATTCGTTTCGTTCGTTGCTTCCTCCCCGGAAGCGATAGCGTGTACCCGCTTCGCTTCTCTTGGGCCTTGTGTCCAGCGCTGCGCCGCTGATGCGCAGACGCCGTTCCCCGTCAGGCCGAAACCGCTTTGTACCGACACCGCGCCTGCGTGCGTTACACGCAGCCTCCCCGGCGCGGGCGGTATGTGTGGCACCCGGATGCGTTTGCACCGCATGGCCTATTCAGTCAGGAATCCTTGCTGATTGCCGCGGACCGTTACGAAGGCGGCGGAAAGCAGGTATGCCGTGCTGCCGGCCATCCGTTCGCCCGGCGCGAGAAACCACGCGCTTCATCCCCATTCCGTCTGAATTTCACGTTGCCGGGCGGTGGCCGGATGCCTGGTGCCGATTTAGCGAGTTCTGTGCCATCGGTCCAGGAAGTCCGCGTGACGAGGACTTAACATTTTCTTTACGGTCTGGGGCCGGGAAAATTCACGGAAAACGTTTCGGTGATGAAACGCGTACGGAGTGCCCGGCGTTTCGCGTTGCAAAACTGGACAACGCAACGAAATTCGTCTGACCTTCGCGCTGGTCACGAATGGGGTTGTGCCGCCGTCGTTCCGGCTTGAAGCGCGCGTAGCTGCTCGGCCGGAATGTGGCAGCGGATGCGATGGCCTTGGGCGTCCGCCTCGAAGGGCGGCGCGGCTTCGTCGCAGATCGCGCCGATCTTGCGTGGGCAACGCGCGCTGAAGACGCAGCCTGTCGCGCCGCCGGTGGCGTTGCGCGGTATGTCGCCGATGGGCGTGCCGGCCTGGCGATGGCTCGCGGATGTTTCGCGCGCGAGCATGCCGGGATTGAGCAGCGTTTCGGTATAGGGATGGCACGGGCCGTTGAGCACGGCGCTCGCGGGGCCGCTCTCGAGCACGCGGCCCGCGTAGAGCACCATGACGCGGTCCGCGAGATAACGCACTACGTCCAGGTCGTGAGAGATGAACAGATAGCTCACGCCGTGCTCGCGCTGCAAGCGCGCCAGCAGATTTAGAATGGCGGCCTGCACCGAGACATCCAGCGCCGAGGTAGGCTCGTCGCAGATCACCACGCGCGGCTCGCCCGCGAACGCCTGAGCGATTGCCACGCGCTGCTTGAGGCCGCCCGAAAGCTGCCGCGCGCGGGCGGCGAGGTAGCGCATTGGCACGCGCACCGCTTCGAGCAGCGCGGCGACGCGCGCCGCGTTGCGGGCTTCGGCGTTTTCGCCTGTTGCTTCATCAGCAGTTTCGTCTACACGCTCCCCAGCCATTTCGCGCGATCTTGCGTTCGATGCATTGTCCGCGCCTGCGCGCCGCGCCAGAGCGAGTGCACGGCCCACCAGCCGCTTCACAGGCAGGGCGCGATTGAGCGACGCGTCAGGGTGTTGGAACACGACGCGCAACGCCTGCAACTGCCCGGCATCGCGCTGCGCGAGATGCTCGGCGAGGGGCCGTGCGTCGAGCTCCACGGTGCCGCCCGGGTCGGCGGCGTGGAGCCCGAGCAGAAGCTTCGCGAGCGTCGTCTTGCCGCTGCCCGACTCGCCGACGAGGCCGAGCGTTTCCCCGGCGCGCAACTCGAGCGAGACGTCGTCGAGCACGCGCTGCGCGTGCGCGCCGCGGCCGAAGGTGCGCGATACATTGGTCGCGCGCAGCACCACTTTCGCCTCGTGCGCATGCGGCGCGCATGACGTTTCTTCAGCCGGTTCGTTAGTCTGCCGATTCGATTGTCCGCCGGGCGGCGCAATGGTCTCCGCCCCGGCCCGCATATCGGCAATGTCGGCTTCGTTTGCGGCATCGGCGATCGGCAGTTCGATGGCCCGCTCGTGATAGTGGCAGCGCGACATCTGCTCGCCGTGCGCCGCTTCCATGCGATGCGGCGGCGGCGCGTGCTCGCGGCAACGCGCGTCGGCGAGACGGCAGCGCGGGGCGTAGACGCAGCCATGCGTGAGCGCGCCAGGGGCCGGCAGCTCTCCGGGAATCGTGTCCAGCGCGCCGTGCGCCTTGTTGCGGCCCGGCGCCGGCAGGCAGCGCAGCAGCCCCACCGTGTACGGATGGCGCGCCCGCGCGAACACGTCGCGCGTTGCGCCTTCTTCCACGAGGCGTCCCGCATAAAGCACGCCCATGCGCTCGCACATCCCGCGAATCACAGCGAGGTCGTGGCTGATGAGCAGCACCGCCATGCCGAGTTCCGCGCGCAGTTGCGCGATGAGCGCGAGCACTTCGGCCTCGACGGTGGCGTCGAGGCCCGTGGTGGGTTCGTCGAGGATCAGGAGCGCCGGGTTCGACGCGAGCGCCATCGCGATCACCACGCGCTGCTGCATGCCGCCGGAGAGCTGATGCGGCCAGCTCGCCATCACGCGCGCGGGGTCGGCGATGCGCACGCGTTCGAGCATCGCGTGCGACTGCGCGAGGGCGTCGGCGGGGCTCGCGCCGGCAGCTTCGAACGCCTCGCTCAACTGGCGGGCGATCGTGAGCGTCGGGTTCAGCGCGCTGGCCGGATCCTGATAGACCATCGACACCTTATGGGCGCGCAGCATGCGCAGGCCTTCGCGATCGAGCGAGAGCACGTCCTCGCCCGCGATGGCGATGCGCCCCGCCTTCACGCGGCCGTTGTGCGCGAGATAGCGCAGCACGGCGAGCGCGACCGTCGACTTGCCGCAGCCCGACTCGCCCACGAGGCCATACGCTTCGCCGCGCTTGATGCGCAGCGACACGTCGGTGAGCACCTCGCGGTCCTTGCCGCGGACGCGGTAGGCCACCGTGAGGCCGACCAGCGCGAGTGCATCGTCGGCGCTCGGCGCGTGGAAGGTGGCGAGGGCGGGGCGCGCGGCGTTCATGAATCGAGCACCTCGCGCAGGCTGTCGGCGATCAGGTTGACCGCCACCACGAGCGATGCGATCGCGAGCGCATCGAAAGCCACCGTCCACCACGCGCCACCCGCGAGCAGCGCGTACGACTCGGCCAGCGCGAGCCCCCAGTCGGCCGAAGGCGGCTGGATACCGAAGCCGAGAAACGAAAGCGTCGCCACCGCGAAGATCGCGTAGCCGAGGCGAACCGTTGCTTCCACAACGATCGGCGGCCAGACGTTCGGCAGGATCTCCGCGAACATCACATAGTGCGCACGTTCGCCGCGCAGCCGGGCGGCGGCCACGTAGTCGAGATGGCGCTCGGCGAGCACGGCTGCGCGCACAGTTCGCGCGACGAGCGGCGCGAAGGTGATGCCGATCACCAGCACGACGGCGAGGTTCGATGCGCCCACGGCCGCGAGCACGAGCAGCGCGACGATCACGAGCGGCAGCGCGAGCACGGCGTCGAGCGCGCGCGCGACGAGCGTCCCCGCCCAGCCTTCGACATAGCCGGTCAGGAGGCCGAGCGCCGTGCCCGCTAGCGTGCCCGTCAAAGTGGCGAGCGGCGCGATCGTGAGAATGTCGCGTGCGCCCACGATCACGCGCGAGCAGATGTCGCGGCCGAGCTGGTCGGTGCCGCACCAGTGTGTGTGATCGGGCGGCAGGAGCGAGCTGAGCGGGTCGGACGCAAAGGCGTCGTGAGGCGCGATCCAGGCGCCCGCGAGCGCGCAGACGATCCACGCGAGCAGAATCAGCGCGCCTGATACGAACGCGGGCGAGCGCAACAACAGACGCAACGTGGCCACGAATCGCACCTCGCCGGATTCGGCCTCGTGCGAGAGAGTATCGTTAATCGATTCGGATACCGTATCGTTCATGCGTATCCCCGTGAACCCGTCAAGCGCCCGTTTGCGCGCGCAGCCGCGGATCGAACAGCGCGTGCAACAGGTCGGCGCCGAGATTCGCGAGCGTGTAGACGAGGCCTACCGTGAGCACGCCCGCTTCGAGCAACGGAAAGTCTTTTGCCTTCGCAGCGTTGTAGATGAGCGAGCCGATGCCGGGGTAGCGAAACAGCGACTCGACCACCACGAGCCCGCCGATCAGATAGCCGAGTTGCGTGGCCGCCACCGTCACGCTCGGCAGCAGTGCGTTGCGCAGCACGTGGCGCACGATCACGACGCGGCGCGGCAGGCCCTTGAGTATCGCGGTGCGCGTGTAGTCGGCTTCGAGCGCTTCGAGCATGCCCGCGCGCGCGATGCGCGCGAGATAGCCGAAGAACACGAATACGAGCGGCAGCACCGGCAGCACGAGGTGGCGCAGCGTGTCGAGCACGCCCGCATCCGCTGGCGCGACGGCCTCGATCGGCAACCACCGCAGCCAGACCCCGAACACGAGGATGAGTGCGATCGACGAGACGAATTCGGGCACTGCGCTCGCGCACAGGCCCAGCGTGCTGATGAGCCGGTCGAGCCAGCGCCCGCCGTGCAGCGCGGCCCATACGCCGCCGCCGATGCCGAGCGGCACGACCACCACGAACGCGAGCAGCCCGAGTTTCGCCGATTGCAGGAGCGCATCGCCCACCAGCGGCGCCACGCTCTGGTGGAAGGTCCACGAGGTGCCGAGGTCGCCGCGCAATGCATGGCCGATCCAGGTGGCGTATTGGTCGAGCAGCGGGCGGTCCGCGCCGAGCGCGTGGTTGAGCGCCGCCACGGCGCGCGCGTCGGCGAGCGGGCCGAGCACCGCGCGCCCAATGTCGCCCGGCAGCAGTTGGCCGCCCGCGAACACCAGCACGGAAAGCAGCCAGAGCGTGAAAAGCGCCCATGCGGCGCGCTGCGCGAAAAAGCGCGCGACGCCCTTGCCGCGCGCCCCGCGCATGGGCTGTGCGCCGAGCGGCTCGCGCGGGTTCAAAGAGGGCGGTTTCGTCAGCGGTATAGCCATCGGACTCCAGATGCGCGCATGGCAGGCGTTGGACGACGCCTACGCTGCGAGCGTCGCGCGATCGAAATAAAGCTGCGCCAGCGCAGTGAAGTGCACGCCCGAAAGCGCGGTGCGCTGCGCGATCAGCTGATCGTAGAAGTACGGGATGATCACCGGCGTTTCATCGAGCAGCAGCGTCTGGATCTGCGCGGCGACCTGCTTTTGCGCGGCCACGTCGAGCGTCGCCACGAACTGCGCGACCAGCTTGTCGTACTGCGCGTTGCGAAAGTGCGCAGCATTCCACGTGCCTCCGCTCGTGAGCGGCGCGTTGAGGAACACGTTCGGCACGCCGCGATGACCGTAATCGGTGATGCCGAGCGGCGCGTCGAGCCAGTCCGATTTGCCGTAGGTGCCCGCGCCGTAATATTGCGACTGGCTCTCCACCTTCAGCGCGATGCGCACGCCGATTGCCTTCGCGGCGTTCTGCACGACTACGGCGAGATCGGAAATTTCCATGTACTTTTCGGTCGTGAGCGTGATGTCGAAGCCATTGGCGACGCCGGCCTGCGCCAGCAACTGGCGCGCCTTCGCGAGATCGGCCTTGCGTTGCGGCACCGTGCTGGCCGTCGACGGGAAGATCGGCGCGAACGGGCTGTCGTTGCCCACCACGGCGCGGCCCTTGAAGAGCCCGCGCACCATCACGTCGCGATCGAGCGCGAGTGCGAGCGCCTGGCGCACGCGCTTGTCCTTGAACGTGGGCATGTCGTTGCGCATGTGGATCTGCCGATGCGCGCTCGAACGCACGCCAATCACCTTGAAGTCGGGATTGTTCAGGATGCCAAGGCCGCCCTGCACGGTGAAGGTGCCCATGACATCGGCCTGATGGCCCTGCAGCGCGAGGATCTGTGCCTGCTCGTCGGCGTAGAACGCGAACTGCACGCGTTCGGGCAGCGCTTTCTCGCCCCAGTAAGCGTCGTTGCGAATGAAGCTCGCGCCGCGCCGCGTCTCGTAGCGCTCGAGCTTGAACGGCCCGGTGCCGATGAAGCTCTTTTCGTAATTGCCCGCGTAATTCGCGGGCAGCAGCACTGCGTTGTAGTTGTCCGAAGAAACGTAGTAGGGGAAGTTGCCGTTGGGCGCGTCGAGATGGAACGCGACGGTGTGCTCGTCGACCATCTTCGCGGCGCCCTTCGAAAGCACGCCCTTGAGCACCGAAAGCGCTGCCGAGCCGCTCGCGGGGTCGGCGAGGCGATCGAACGTGGCGACTACGTCTTTTGCTCCGAACGGCTGGCCGTCGTGGAATTTCACGCCGGGGCGCAGCTTGAAGGTCCAGACGTCGGCTTTCGCATTGGGCTGCCACGAGAGCGCGAGCGCCGGCTGCAGATGGCCGTCGGCGTCGTCGTTGGCGAGGAATTCGCCGGTCTGGTTCAGGAGGCAGAGCGCGCCCGCGTCGGTTACCGTGAGCGGGTCGACCGCGCCTGCCGGCATCAGGTGCGCGACGCGAATGGTCTGATTGCCGGGCTTGCCAGGCGTGGCCTGGGCGCGCGCGCCGCGCGGCGCGACGAGGCCGCTGCCCGCGAGCGCGAGGCTCGACAGTCCGAGCACGCCGGCGTAACGCAGCAACTCGCGGCGCGTGAGCCGGCCGGCGAGGAACTCGTCGATGGCGTGATTGCCGTAAGCGCAGGCGTGAGCGCGCAATGCGTCGAAGGACGAGGCCGCTGCCGGACGCAACGCTTGCGCCGGTGCGCGCCAGTCGGGCGATGTGGACTCTTGCTGTGGAGCGGGCTTCGAGAGCGAGAAGCGGCGGGGCGGCCTGGACTGCTGACGTTTCATCGGCGCGGGTTTCCGTGCTGTTCCGTGGAAGGGCGCGGCCGCGATGGAAGCGGCCGCGACGGCGGCATGCGGTACGGCAGACGACGAATAGCGTTTAGTTTAGGCGTTTTCCGCCATGCTCGCCGATACGGGCATAGCCGGGGTTGTACCGGATTGCGCGGCCAGCTCGACGAGGCCGGGCCGGCGCCAGCGATGGAACAGCACCGAGCCGATCCAGCACGCGATGAAGAGCGCGACGAGCGCGTAGCCGATCTCGCCGAAGTGCGCGTTCACGCCGGCAACGGCCGACCACAGGCCGCCGCTTGCGCCGAGCTTCTCGCCGATGAACCCAGCCGCCTCCACGCCGCCGATCGCAATCGCCGCGAGCGCCGAGATGAGCGTGATGCTCGCGTTGTAGTAGAGCTTGCGTTTCGGATCGTCCATCGCCCAATCGTAGGCATGAACCATCAGCACGTTATCGGTGGAGTCGACGAGCGTCATGCCCGCGGTGAAAAGCGCCGGAAACACGAGGATCGACATCATCGGCAAGCCCTTGCCCGCTTGCGCGGCGGCGATGGCGAGCAGGCCGATTTCGGTGGCCGTGTCGAAGCCGAGGCCGAACAGCAGGCCCACGGGATACATGTGCCAGCTTTTGCCAACCAGCGCAAAAAGCGGCCGCAGCGCGCGCGAGAGGAGCCCGGCGGGGACAACCGTTTCGACTTCGCCAGCAGCGCGCGCCGCAGTTTCTTCGTGCCGATGCGCGCGACGATAGCGGCGCCAGACATCGCGCAGGATCACGAGGTTTACGCCAGCAATCACGAGCAGGAAGCCCGACGACACCAGCGTGCCGATCGTCGAGCCGATTTCGTGCAACTGCTCGAAGCGCCCGTGCAGCGTGAGCGCCGAGAGCGCGATGCCGAGCGTGGCCGCGATCACGATGCTCGAGTGCCCGAGCGAGAACGCGAGGCCCACGCCAAGCGGCCGCTCGCCGCGCTGCATGAGCTTGCGCGTGACGGCGTCGATGGCGGCGATGTGGTCGGCGTCCACGGCGTGGCGCAAGCCGAAGCCATAGGCGATGACGGCGGTGCCGATAAGCAGCGGATAGTGGCGCAACGCGATCAGCGCCCACGCCCAGGCCGCGATGTTGGCCCCGATCAGGACTGCGTAGAGCGCAATGAGGCGCGGGCGCAGCGATTTGACCGAAGTGGCCGAAGCGGGCGGGGCGGACAATGTCATGCGCTATGAAGTATCAATGTTCGTGCGGATGGCGATGAATCGGATCGACCCAATAGACCGTTTCCGGCGCTTCTACAGCATCGATGTTCAGGTTCACGACTACGGCCTCATTATCGCTGCGCACGAGCACGCATTCGAGCGGATCGTCGGTGCTCGCGTTGATTTCCTGGTGCGGCACGTAGGGCGGCACGAAGATGAAGTCGCCCGGGCCCGCTTCGGCCGTGAATTCGAGGTGCTCGCCCCAGCGCATGCGCGCATGGCCGCGCACCACGTAGATCACGCTTTCGAGCGCGCCGTGATGATGCGCGCCCGTCTTCGCGTTCGGATGGATCGTCACCGTGCCGGCCCAGATTTTCTGCGCGCCCACGCGCGCCGCGTTGATCGCGGCGGCGCGGTTCATGCCAGGCGTTTGTGCCGTGTTCGTGTCGAGCTGGTCGCCGCGTATCACCTTGACGCCGTTCTCGCGCCAGTCGGGCGCGTGGTCGTGCTCATGGTCGTGACTCATCGCCGTGTCTCCTTTGAAAAAGCCCGCCCCTCGCGGGACGGGCTTCGAGTCAAACGCCTCGCGCGCGCAAGGCGTATGTGCACGTCTTATTGCTTCTTTGCGTTGATGACGGCTTCGGCTACGTTCTGCGGCGTTTCGGCGTAGTGCTTGAACTCCATCGTGTACGTGGCGCGGCCCTGCGTGAGCGAGCGCAGCGACGTGGAGTAACCGAACATCTCCGAAAGCGGCACTTCGGCGCGTACGATCTTGCCGCCGCCGCCCGCGATGTCCTCCATGCCCTGCACGATGCCGCGCCGGCTGGAGAGGTCGCCCATCACGTTGCCCATGAAGTCCTCGGGCGTTTCCACTTCCACCGCCATCATCGGCTCGAGCAGAACCGGCTTCGCTTTGCGCATCGCTTCCTTGAAGGCCATCGAGCCGGCCATGCGGAACGCGTTTTCGTTCGAGTCCACGTCGTGGTACGAGCCGAACGTGAGCGTCACCTTGGTGTCGACCACCGGGTAGCCCGCGAGCACGCCCGCCTTGAGCGTCTCCTGAATGCCCTTGTCGACGGCCGGGATGAACTCGCGCGGAATCACGCCGCCCTTGATGGCGTCGACGAACTCGTAGCCCTTGCCAGGCGGCTGCGGTTCGAGCGTGATGACCGCGTGGCCGTACTGGCCGCGCCCGCCCGATTGCTTGACGAACTTGCCCTCCACATCTTCGACCTTGTTCTTCACGGTCTCGCGATACGCGACCTGCGGCTTGCCGACGGTCGCCTCCACGCCGAACTCGCGCTTCATGCGGTCGACCAGAATTTCGAGGTGCAGCTCGCCCATGCCCGAGATGATGGTCTGGCCGGACTCCTCGTCGGTCTGCACGCGGAATGACGGGTCTTCCTGCGCGAGACGATTGAGCGCGATGCCCATCTTTTCCTGGTCGGCCTTGGTCTTCGGCTCGACGGCCTGCGAGATCACGGGCTCGGGGAAGATCATCTTTTCGAGCACGATCGCATGGGCCGGATCGCAGAGCGTATCGCCCGTCGTCGCTTCCTTCAGACCCACTGCCGCCGCGATGTCGCCCGCGCGCACCTCCTTGATTTCCTTGCGCTCGTTCGCGTGCATCTGCAGGATGCGCCCAAGCCGCTCCTTCTTGTCCTTCGTGGCGTTGAGCACCGTGTCGCCCGAATTCACGACGCCCGAATAGACGCGGAAGAAGATCAGCTGGCCGACGAACGGGTCGGTCATGATCTTGAACGCGAGCGCGGAGAACGGCTCGTCGTCGTTCGGATGGCGCTCGATCTCCTTGTCGTCGAGGTCGTGGCCGAGAATCGCGGGCACGTCCACCGGCGAGGGCAGATAGTCGATCACGGCGTCGAGCATGGCCTGCACGCCCTTGTTCTTGAACGCGCTACCGCACAGCATCGGCACGATCTCGTTGGCGATCGTGCGCTTGCGCAGCGCGCCCTTGATTTCCTCTTCGGTGAGGCTCTCGTGGTCGTGCAGATATTTCTCGAGCAGCACTTCGTCGGCCTCGGCGGCGGCTTCGACCATCTTTTCGCGCCACTCGTGCGCGAGTTCGACGAGGTTCGCGGGAATCTCCTCATATTCGAACTTCACGCCCTGGCTCTCGTCGTCCCAGACGATGGCCTTCATCTTCACGAGATCGACCACGCCCTGGAAGTGGTCTTCGGCGCCCACGGGAATCTGGATGGGCACGGCTACGCCTTTCAGGCGCTCGCCGATCTGCCGCTGCACGCGGAAGAAGTCCGCGCCCACGCGGTCCATCTTGTTGACGAACGCAATGCGCGGCACCTTGTACTTGTTCGCCTGGCGCCACACGGTTTCCGATTGCGGCTGCACGCCGCCCACGGAGTCGTACACCATGCAGGCGCCGTCGAGCACGCGCATGGAGCGCTCGACTTCGATGGTGAAGTCGACGTGCCCCGGGGTATCGATGATGTTGATGCGATGCTCGGGGTAATTGCCGGCCATGCCTTTCCAGAACGCGGTGGTCGCGGCCGAGGTGATGGTGATGCCGCGCTCCTGTTCCTGCTCCATCCAGTCCATGGTCGCCGCGCCGTCGTGAACCTCACCCAGCTTGTGGTTCACGCCGGTGTAGAAAAGGATGCGTTCGGTCGTCGTGGTTTTGCCGGCATCGATGTGAGCGCTAATCCCGATGTTGCGATAGCGCTCGATGGGAGTCTTGCGAGGCACGGTGATCTCCTTGGAATAACGCGCCATGGAAGGTGCCGGGCGGCGCGCGGCGCGGCCTGCGCGTGGTCCGGCGGTCCGTGCGGCGGCGTGCTCGGGGGCGCATCGAGGTGCTTCGAGCAAGCGCGCGTCGCGCGGCGGATTACTAGGATAGCGCTTGCGCGGCGCTTTTGCTGAAAGGGCGTCAGAGCCTCAGAAGGCGTCTTGTGGCGGGCGTCGCAGCGCCGCCTGGAGGGTTGGGCGCGCGAGCCAGGCGCGGGCAGGCGGTGCGCGACAAAGGTGCAAAAATGCGCGCAAAAAAGCCGGCGCCGCGAATTGCGGAAGCCGGCTCATGCGCGTCGAACGACGGCGGGGCGGCGGGACGGCCGAAAATCGGCGCCGGGCCGCCAGCGTTGGGCCGATGTTGCCCGAGCGCTTACTGCAGCGGCGGCAGGCCGTCGATCTTCATGCCGGGCTTGATGCCCTTCGCCGTGAACCAGCCCTTGCTCATTTCGAGCGCGTAGACGCCGTTATTGCGCGGGCAGTGGTTGTTGGTGGTTTCGGCCTGCATTTCGTCGATGTCGGTGATCGTGCCGTCTGCGCGCATGAACGCGATCGACAGCGGAATCAGCGTGTTCTTCATCCAGAAGCAGTGCACGGCGTTTTCGCCGAACACGAACAGCATGCCTTCGTTCGGGGCGAGTTGCGTGCGATACATGAGGCCTTGCTCGCGGTCCGTGTCATTGGCGGCCACGGCGGCGTCGATCACGAACATGCCCGCGGTGAGCTTCGTGTGCGGAAAATCGCCGGGCCGCTTGGCGCCGGGCGGCATCTGCTGCGCATGCGCCGCGCTGCTGGTGGCGGCCGCGGTGAACGTGAGGGCCGCCATGGTGCCGAGCGTGGCGGCGAGCGGAAAAGCGATGGCGAGCGCGCAACGCGCGATGAGCGGGCGCAGGGAAAATCGCACGAGTGAGCTCCTTGCTTGGGAATAATCCGCGCATGTTACGCGAGTACGCGAACGCGGGTCAAAACATGCAGCCGTAGTGGGGCCGTAGTTGGACGATACGCGGGCGATGCATAAACAAAAAGGCAGAGTGCCTTGCGACACTCTGCCTTTCGAACGCAGTGAAGATCGGCACGATGGGCCGTTCTCCGAAGCGTCTTTCAGAGAGCTTACTCCGAAGCTGCCGAAGCGGCTTCAGCCTTAGCTGCCTTCTTGTGCGACGACTTCTTGTGCGACGACTTCTTGTGCGTCGACGACTTGTGAGCCGTCGAAGCAGCAGCAGCCGGAGCTGCCGATGCCGGTGCAGCAGCTTCCGGAGCCGAAGCTTGTGCGAATGCAGCCGTTGCGAAGAGGCCAGCGACCAGAGCGGCGATCAGTTTGTTCATGTTGTGAATCCTCAGCTTGAGTTAATTAACCAAGTGACCCGGTTATTGGAGTCAGGTCGGTAAACGTGCCATCCACCTTTCGGTTGACAGTCGTGATCGACAAATTCAGAACGAATCGACGATCGCGTCTGCCAGCGGTCGGGAGCATGCATTGCTGCGGTGAACCCGTAAGGCTGAATGCCGGATAGCTTCGGGGCGGCATCTGCGTGAAATAACGCATGGTTTCGCGTACCGGTTGACGCGAAATCCTCATTTGTTTTTCTTTGCGCGGAATTCCCGAGGCAACGCGCCGATCTACGGCGCATGCGGCAAGCTGCAAATGACGGAAAAGTGCTTATGCAACAGTCACTTGTGTACCGTGCGCGTGGGTGTGGCGCGGCGCCAGGGGGCATCGGTGGACACTTCGGTGCTTGCGCCGGGGGCGAGGCCCAGCGAAAAAATATCGAGCGAGCCGATGGCCACGCGCACGAGACGCAGCGTCGGAAAGCCCACCGCCGCAGTCATGCGCCGCACCTGGCGATTCTTGCCTTCGCTGATGGCGAGTTCGATCCACGTGGTTGGAATCGCCGCGCGATAGCGAATGGGCGGCGTGCGCGGCCATAGGAGACCGGTGTCGGCATCGGCAATTTTTTTCGCGCGGCACGGCTGCGTCACAAAATCGCCAAGATCGACGCCGCGCTCGAGCGCGGCGAGCGCGTCCTCGCCGGGCGCGCCTTCGACCTGCGCCCAGTAGCGCTTCACGAGCTTGCGCTTCGGTTCGGCAATGCGGGCTTGCAGCGCGCCGTCGTCGGTGAGCAGCAGCAGACCTTCGCTGTCCGCATCGAGACGGCCAGCAGGGTAGACGCCCGGCGTCTTGACCCAATCCGCAAGCGACTGGCGTGTTTCGTGCGGCGAAAACTGGCAAATCGTGCCGAACGGTTTATTGAGGGCGATCAAGCGCATAGCGAGTAGGGCAAGCGTACCGGTGAGGAATGGGAATCGGGAATCAGGGCGCGCCGCGATATTAATGCATATTGCCCGGCATCGAATAACGGGTCTTATATAAGACATTAAACGTGCCCGGCGGGCGACGGCGGGCGACGGCGGGCGACGGCGCAGCGCAGCATGAATACATGAACGAGCCAGCGGGGCGGGCAGTCGGGCCGTGGGCTAGAATAACGACCAGACCCTGGCGCCGCGCACGGCCGCCTAGCAAATCGGGCACATGCCGTTTTCGAATCTGTTCGCGGTCGACAGACCGATTCCCCTACTGGAGTTGATCATGCCGTATCAGCACATTAAGGTCCCGGCTAGCGGTGAGAAGATCACCGTCAATCCGGATTTCTCGCTCAATGTCTCCGATCAGCCGATCATTCCGTACATCGAGGGCGACGGCACCGGCGTCGACATTACGCCGGTCATGCTCAAGGTGGTCGACGCGGCTGTCCAGAAAGCTTACGCGGGCAAGCGCAAGATCCACTGGATGGAGATCTACGCGGGCGAGAAGGCCACGCGCGTGTACGGCCCCGATGTGTGGCTGCCCGACGAGACGCTCGACGCCGTGAAGGAATATGTCGTGTCGATCAAGGGTCCGCTCACGACGCCGGTGGGCGGCGGCATCCGTTCGCTGAACGTGGCGATGCGCCAGCAGCTCGACCTCTATGTGTGCCTGCGTCCCGTGCAGTACTTCAAGGGCGTGCCCTCGCCCGTGCGCGCGCCGGAGAAGGTCAACATGGTGATCTTCCGCGAGAACTCGGAAGACATTTACGCGGGCATCGAGTGGCCCGCCGAATCGGAAGGCGCGAAGAAGATCATCAAGTTCCTGCGCGAGGAAATGGGCGTTTCCAAGATCCGTTTCCCGGACAGCTCGGGTCTCGGCATCAAGCCGGTTTCGCGCGAAGGCACCGAGCGTCTCGTGCGCAAGGCGATCCAGTATGCGATCGACAACGAACGCCGTTCGGTGACGCTCGTGCACAAGGGCAACATCATGAAGTTCACCGAAGGCGCGTTCCGCGACTACGGCTATGCGCTCGCGCAGAAGGAATTCGCGGCGGAACTCATCGACGGCGGCCCGTGGATGAAGGTCAAGAACCCGAAGACGGGCGGCGACATCGTGATCAAGGACGTGATCGCCGACGCGTTTCTCCAGCAGATCCTGCTGCGCCCGGCCGAGTACGACGTGATCGCCACGCTGAATCTGAACGGCGACTACATCTCGGACGCACTGGCGGCGCAGGTGGGCGGCATCGGCATCGCGCCCGGAGCGAACCTGTCGGACTCGGTGGCGATGTTCGAAGCGACGCACGGCACGGCGCCGAAGTACGCGGGCAAGGATTATGTGAATCCGGGCTCGGAGATTCTTTCGGCGGAAATGATGCTGCGCCACCTTGGCTGGACCGAGGCGGCGGATCTCATCATCGCTTCGATGGAGAAGTCGATTCTGCAAAAGCGCGTGACGTACGACTTCGCGCGGCTCATGGAGGGCGCGACGCAGGTGTCGTGCTCCGCGTTCGGGCAGGTGATGATCGACAATATGTAGGCGTAGTCCAGCAGGTTCGCCCGCAGGTTCGCGCCGCAACGTAAAAACCCCGACGGGGCTGTAAAGGCCGTCGGGGTTTTTTGCGCTTTGGTGTGCCCGCTTTGGCTTGCCGGAAAATGATTCTGATTGATTCGATATGCGAATTGATGCGGGAATCAAATCCGCTACTCGCTCAGACGCGTAATCCTCTGCCCTTGTCATGGCATGCCGTGCGATGTGGTATGCGCAGCGGCGACGACTGTGCGTTATCATGACGCCCATCAATTGAGCTCATTCGCCGTCTTGTTTCGCATGACTTTTCTGTGTCGTCTCCTCGTTGTTGGTTTGCTCGCGCTCCTTGCCATGAGCGGCGCTAGCGCGTGCGAGCCCGTGCAGCAAGACGCGAGTTCATCGCCGGTTTCGCATGTTGCGCATCGGGCCGTTGCAGCGGACGATCATTGCGGCGTCACAGAGCCTGCAAGTACGCATGACCACTGCGCCGGCCATGCGAACGATTGCGCCGCAAGCTGTTGTGGACATTGCGCCGCGCCGCCTGTCGGCACGCGAATCGGTACAGGCGTGCCCGAGCGCTCCCCGCGCATTGCGCCTGCCGCCGCACTGCGCGCGGGCATCACGCACGCTCCGCCGCTACCGCCTCCCATCGTCTGAACGCGGGCGCCTCGCCTCAAGGGCGGAAGTGCCCGATGCATGTCCGAGCGGATTCGTCGTGCGGTGAGCGCACGCGAAGCCAATGGCTACATGCGCGGCGCGCTGTCACTGCGCGTTGCGTCGTCAGGTGTGTTTGAGGAATTCATTGATGAAACGCAGAACTTTTTTGTCCGGCGCGTTGAGCGCCGCCACGGCGTCGCTGTTTGCGCGCGCGGCGCTGGCCCAGCAAAGCGGCCATGCGATGTCCGACATGTCCGGCATGAGCGGGGCGTCTGCCGCCATGATGCACGCGCAGACGCCGCTCGCGGCTGCCGACGCATTGCCCGTCGGCGCGCCGCTCGCGACGTTGCGAACGCTGTCGAACGAGAGCCGCGAAGCAGGGCATTTTCGTGCGACGCTGATCGCCCGGCCCGTCACGCGGCCCCTGCTCGCGGGTCAGCCGGGCACCACTTTCTGGCAATACGACCCGGGCAATCATACCGATCAGGCCGATGACGCCGGCCCCGGGATCGGTCCGTTGATCGACGTGCACGAAGGCGACACCGTCGAGATCCGCTTCGTCAACCGGCTGCCGCAGCCGTCCACGATTCATTGGCACGGTCTGCCTGTGCCGCCCGATCAGGACGGCAACCCCATGAACCTCGTGGCACCAGGCGACGAACGCGTCTACCGGTTCACGCTGCCCAAGGGGAGCGCCGGCACCTACTGGTATCACCCGCATCCGCACATGCACACGTCCGAGCAGGTGTTTCGCGGGCTTGCGGGTCCGATCGTCGTGCGCGCCGCGAGCGATCCGCTGGCGGCCTGGCCGGAGCGTCATCTGTTCGTTTCCGACCTCAAGCTTGGCGCTGATGGCACGATTCCCGAGAACGGCATGATGGACTGGATGAACGGTCGAGAAGGCCAGTTCGTCCTCGTGAACGGCGCGCGCGAGCCGCGCATCGACGTCGTGCGCGATGAGCGCTGGCGTGTCTGGAACGGCTGCAGTGCGCGTTATCTGCTGCTGGCGTTCGACGATGGCCGTGCATTCGCGCAGGTCGGGACCGACGGCGGCCTGCTTGCCGCGCCGCGCGAGGGCGTGACTTCGCTGCTGCTCGCGCCCGGTGAGCGCGCCGAGCTGATCGTGCGCGCGGGCGAGGGCGCGTCACGCGCGCGCTTGATGGCCGCGCAGTACGACCGGCGCAAGATGGCGATGTCGCACGGCAGCCTGTCGCCCACGCCGTCGGCCGCATTGGCTCAGGTGCAATTCGCGCCGCGTGACGAGGCGCCGGCATTGCCCGCGCAGTTGCGTACGATCGAACCGCTGGCGCCGCGTGGCAAGACCACGGCGGCGCTCACGCAAAAATCCGTGGTGTTCAGCGAAGTCATGGACATGCATGCAATGCACCAGCCGGGAGCATCGCAATCGGGCATGCCGCGCGGCATGCAATTCATGATCAACGGCACAACCTACGATCCCGAGCGCGTCACGCTAACGAGCCGTCGCGGGGAAGTCGAGCATTGGACGATTGCGAACCAGACGGACATGGATCATCCGTTCCATCTGCACGGTACGCAGTTCCAGGTAATCTCGCGCGAAACGGGGGCAAAGCGCGTGGACGAGCCGTATCTCGCATGGCGCGATACCGTCAACGTGAAACCCGGGGAAAGCGTGCATATCGCGACCGTGCAGAACCTCGCGGGCGAGCGCATGTTCCATTGCCATATCGTCGAACATGAGGACCTCGGCATGATGGGCACGCTGCGCGTGATCTAGCACGCGGATTGCAAAACTCACGTGAAATTCATGTGAATCCGCGCAAAGCCGATGTGGCAAAAGCGGGCGGCGAGGCGTCCGCCCAAAAAGAAACCCGGCCGAAGCCGGGTTTCTCAGGTACAGGTACCGAACGGATCAGGCAGCTGCCTGAATGTTCGATGCCTGCTTACCCTTCGGGCCTTGCACGACCTCGAAGCTCACCTTCTGACCTTCTTTGAGGGTCTTGAAGCCATTCATCTGGATGGCCGAAAAGTGAGCGAACAGATCCTCACCGCCTTCGTCCGGCGTGATGAATCCGAAACCCTTCGCGTCGTTGAACCACTTAACCGTACCGGTTGCCATACCAACTTCCCCTGTAACTCATGTCACTACCACGAGCAGTTCGAAAAGCTAAACGATCGCAGAGTGCGAACGCCCCCTCCTCACAAGCTCACCAACGGCATTTTTTCGAAAATATAGGCGGTTGAAAAAAGTGCCAGCTTGATTGTTGGGGCTCTTTATTCTGCTGTCAAGAATATTTTGAGACGTTATCTGACGCGTTGTAAAGAGCGCATTCCAGGGGTTTTTCCGGCTTTTCTTGCGACTCCGCCCGCCGGAAATCCGAGCCTGTTGCCGACGCACTCATCCGGTTCGTTTTTTATCCGGTCGGAGTTACACGAGCTGTCTTGAAAAGTCGCATAATCGACTCACATGGGATGCACCGCAGCACGAAATTTGCACGCATGCGTACGCCGGCCGACAGTGGCTGCCCACCTGCGCACGCAGGTTGTGCGATACTCGATTCGACGGTGGCCCGAAAGCTGCTGGCAGAATGGTTCGAACCGGCCCCGCAGCCGGGCGCCCGCAAAGGTACGGTTTGAAGTACGGGTTGGGCGAGGCTGATCGAGTCCGGGAAAACGGGGCTGCGCCGGGATTGTCCGCACGGCGCCGCAGCCCGGTTCACCGGACGGCCGGTCGGGTTTCGGCAGGATTGCGGGCCTGTCCGAGTTGTTTAGAATGGGTGTATGGCGATTATCCCGGACAAGCAGGATTCAACCGTAGTGGAGCGGCAGGAGCAAAAGGTCAAACCGCCCTCCATGTACAAGGTCGTGCTGATGAACGACGACTACACGCCGATGGAATTCGTCGTAATGGTCGTGCAGGAGTATTTCAATAAGGATCGTGAGACCGCAACACAGATCATGTTGAAGGTGCATCGCGAGGGCAGGGGCGTTTGTGGGGTCTATACGCGGGACATCGCGTCGACCAAGGTTGAGCAAGTCGTTACCCACGCGCGGCAAGCGGGGCACCCGCTGCAGTGTGTGATGGAGGAAGCATGATTGCCCAGGAACTGGAAGTCAGCCTGCACATGGCGTTCATGGAAGCACGTCAGGCGCGGCATGAGTTCATTACGGTCGAGCATCTTTTGCTCGCGCTGCTGGATAACCCAACAGCTGCGGAAGTGCTGCGAGCGTGCGCTGCGAATATCGAAGACCTGCGACAGAACCTGCGCAACTTTATTCACGACAACACCCCTACCGTTCCCGGCACGGATGACGTCGATACGCAGCCGACGCTCGGGTTCCAGCGCGTGATCCAGCGCGCGATCATGCACGTCCAGTCCACCTCCAACGGCAAGAAGGAAGTGACGGGCGCGAACGTGCTGGTCGCGATCTTCGGCGAGAAGGACTCGCACGCGGTGTACTACCTGCAGCAGCAGGGCGTTACGCGTCTGGACGTGGTGAATTTCATTTCGCACGGCATCGCGAAGACCGGCAGCGGCGAAGCCGCCAAGGCCAGCGACGCGAACGCCGAAGCCGAAGACGCGGCAGGCCAGAAAGAAACCCCGCTCGCCCAGTTCACGCAGAATCTGAACCAGATGGCGAAGGATGGCCGCATCGACCCGCTGATCGGGCGCGAGCTCGAAGTCGAGCGCGTGGTGCAGGTGCTGTGCCGTCGCCGCAAGAACAATCCGCTGCTCGTGGGTGAAGCCGGCGTGGGCAAGACTGCCATCGCCGAAGGCCTTGCCTGGCGCATCACGCGCGGCGAAGTGCCGGACATTCTCGCGGATGCACAGGTCTACTCGCTCGACATGGGCGCGCTGCTGGCGGGCACCAAATATCGCGGCGACTTCGAGCAGCGTCTGAAGACGGTGTTGAAGGAGCTCAAGGAGCGTCCGCACGCGATTCTTTTCATTGACGAGATTCATACGCTGATTGGCGCGGGCGCCGCATCGGGCGGCACGCTCGATGCTTCGAACCTGCTCAAGCCGGCGCTTTCGTCGGGCACGCTCAAGTGCATCGGCGCGACCACCTTCACGGAATACCGTGGCATCTTCGAGAAAGACGCGGCGCTGTCGCGGCGTTTCCAGAAGGTGGACGTGGTCGAGCCGACCGTCGAGCAGACGGTGGCCATCCTGCGCGGCCTCAAGTCGCGCTTCGAGGAGCACCACGGCGTGAAGTATTCGTCGGGCGCTTTGAACGCAGCGGCTGAGCTTTCGGCGCGCTTCATCACCGACCGTCATTTGCCTGACAAGGCGATCGACGTGATCGACGAAGCAGGCGCGGCGCAGCGCATCCTGCCGAAGTCGAAGCAGAAGAAGACCATCGGCAAGAGCGAGATCGAAGAGATCATCTCGAAGATCGCGCGCGTGCCGGCGCAAAGCGTGTCGCAGGACGATCGCAGCAAGCTGCAGACGCTCGACCGCGATTTGAAGGCCGTCGTTTTCGGGCAGGATCCCGCCATCGACGCGCTTTCGGCTTCGATCAAGATGGCGCGCGCGGGTCTGGGCAAGACCGACAAGCCGATTGGCTCATTCCTGTTCTCCGGCCCCACGGGCGTCGGCAAGACCGAAGTGGCTCGCCAGCTCGCGTTCACGCTCGGCATCGAACTGATCCGCTTCGACATGTCGGAGTACATGGAGCGCCATGCGGTGAGCCGTCTGATCGGCGCGCCGCCGGGATACGTGGGGTTCGATCAGGGCGGTCTGCTCACCGAAGCCGTCACGAAGAAGCCGCACTGCGTGCTGCTGCTCGACGAAATCGAGAAGGCGCACCCGGACATCTTCAACGTGCTGCTGCAGGTGATGGACCATGGCACGCTGACCGATAACAACGGCCGCAAGGCGGACTTCCGCAACGTCATCATCATCATGACGACGAATGCAGGCGCGGACACGATGAACAAGTCGACGATCGGTTTCACGACCCGGCGCGAGCAGGGCGACGAAATGGCCGACATCAAGCGGCTGTTCACGCCCGAGTTCCGCAACCGGCTCGATGCGACGATCAGCTTCCGTGCGCTCGATGAGGAAATCATCATGCGCGTGGTCGACAAGTTCCTCATGCAACTGGAAGACCAGTTGCACGAGAAGAAGGTCGACGCGCTCTTCACCGACGCGCTGCGCAAGCATCTGGCCAAGCACGGCTTCGACCCGCTGATGGGCGCGCGGCCGATGCAGCGCCTGATCCAGGACACGATCCGCCGTGCGCTCGCCGACGAACTGCTGTTCGGCAAGCTCATGAACGGCGGCCGCGTGACCGTGGACGTCGACGACGAGGACAAGATCCAGCTTACGTTCGACGCGCAACCGGCGCCGCGCAATCCGGAAGCGGTGGAAGTCGAATAAGCACTGCTTGCCGCTAACGCACAACGGCGTAGCCCTTGACGGGTTACGCCGTTTTATTTCGAGGTCAAAGTATCAGGAATCCGAAGTGATTTTTTGCGGCCCTCGCGGTGCGTGAGACGCCTCAAAGTAAAATAGGCGTTCATTCACAGCGTCAGCGCAAAGCAGGGGTGTAAAAGTGGTACCACGTAAATCGGGCGCGTTCGACTCCATCGTCGAGCGCGAGCAGGGGCTGCGCCAGGGCTTGTCCGCAGGCCAGATGACGATGATCGCCATCGGCGGCGCGGTGGGAACCGGGCTCTTTCTCGGCAGCGGTTTTGCCATCGGTTTCGCCGGGCCGGGCGTGCTCGTGTCCTATGCGATCGGCGCGCTGATCGCTCTGTTGCTGATGGGCGCGCTGGCCGAGATGACCGTCGCGCATCCAACCTCCGGTTCGTTCGGCGCGTATGCGGAGCACTACATCGGCCCGCTGGCCGGCTTCGTCGTGCGCTATGCGTACTGGTCCGCCTACGTGCTGGCCGTGGGCACCGAAGTGGCGGCCATCGCCATCTACATGAAGTTCTGGCTGCCGCACGTGCCGGGGCTCTACTGGATTGTCGGCTTCTCGGCGGCGTTGATCGCCGTGAACGCCATGAGCGTGCGGGCCTACGGCACCATCGAGTATCTCTTTTCCAGTCTCAAGATCGCGGCGATCATCGCGTTCATCGTGCTCGGCGCCTGGTTCGTTTGGCGCGCGCCCGCCAGTTCGGGCGTCGGGTTCGCGAACTACACGTCGCACGGCGGGCTGCTGCCCAAGGGCTGGTGGGGCGTGTGGGTGGGCACGATCGTCTCGCTTTTCAGCTACCTCGGCGTGGAAACCATCGCGGTTGCTGCCGCGGAGGCCAAGGATCCGGCGCGCGCCGTCACGCGGGCGTTCCGCGCCACGGTGCTGCGCCTCGTGCTGTTCTATCTGCTCACGCTCGCGCTGATGCTCGCCATCGTCCCCTGGACCGAGGCGGGCGGCAACGAAAGCCCTTTCGTGAAGGTGATGGCCGAAACCGGCGTGCCGTACGCCGCCGGGGCGATCAACTTTATCGTGCTCGTGGCCGCGCTCTCGGCCATGAACAGCCAGCTCTACATCACCACGCGCATGATGTTCAGCCTCTCGCGCGCGGGCTACGCGCCGGCGATGTTCGGGCGCCTCACGGCCAGTGGCGTGCCGACCGCGGCGCTCTCGCTGTCGACCATTGGCATTGCCGTGGCGGCCGTGCTCAATGCGCTTTGGCCGCAGGCGGCGTTCACGCTGATGATGTCGATCGCGATGTTCGGCGCGATGTTCACATGGCTCATGATCTTCGTGACGCAGATTTTTTTCCGCGTGCGTCGCGCGCGCGACGGGAGCGCGCCGCTCGCATTCCGCATGTGGGGCTTTCCGTTCACAAGCGTGCTGGGCGCGCTGCTGATGCTCGGCATTCTGGTCGGCACGGCGTTCACGCGCGAATTCCGCATGACGCTCGCGTATGGGCTCGCGTTTCTCGCGGTGCTCGTAGTGGCCTATGCGCTGTGGTATCGCGGCAGGCAGCCCGCCGCACGGGCTCAAGAGTCGCTCTGAACGCAAAAAAGCACGCCGCAAGCGTGCTTTTTTGTTGCTGCCGGGCGCGCCAGATTCGGGCCGGGCGCGTTTGGGCGGGGGCTCAGTGCTTGCCCGTGCTGCCGAAGCCGCCTGCGCCGCGCTCGCTCTGTTCGAAGTCGTCGACGATGTTGAACTGCGCCTGCAGCACCGGCACGATCACGAGTTGCGCGAGGCGCTCCATCGGATTGAGCGTGAACGTGGTGTGGCCGCGGTTCCAGGTAGAGATCATCAGCTCGCCCTGGTAGTCGGAGTCGATCAGGCCGACGAGATTGCCGAGCACGATGCCGTGCTTGTGACCAAGGCCCGAGCGCGGCAGGATCAGCGCGGCGTAGCCGGGATCTGCCAGGTGGACCGCGAGGCCGGTGGGCACGAGCTTCGTCTCGCCGGGTTCGAGCGTGATTGGCGTATCGAGGCAGGCGCGCAAATCGAGGCCGGCGCTGCCCGGCGTGGCGTAGTGGGGCAGCTGGTCGCGCATGCGTTCGTTCAGGATCTTGATGTCGATCTTCATAGGGTTCCGTTGGATTATTGGTTTCGAGGCAACTGGAAGGCCTCGGCGAGAAGTTCGTAGGAGCGCAGGCGCGCCTCATAACTGCCTGCGACGGTCAGCACGACGAGCTCATCGGCGCGAAAGTCGTCCTTGAGCGCGTGCAGGCGCTCGGTGACGCGCTCGGGCGTGCCGATGATGCTGCGCGGCTTTTCGCGGTCGATCACGAGTTGTTCGCGCTCGCCGTATTCCTGCGCGCGGCCTTGTTCGAGGCTCGGAATCGGCGCGTTCAGTCCGTAGGCCATCTGCACGCGGCGCAGGTCGACGGCTTTTTCGAGGTCGGCGGCTTCGGCTTCGGTATCGGCGCAGATCGCAAACACCGCGCACGCGAGATACGGCTTTTGTTCGTGGCCAGGCTGGAAGGTGTCGCGGTAGGCGTTGGCCACCAGATGCCCGAAGTGGGCGTTGATGAAATGCGCGAACGAGAAACGCAGCCCGAATTGCGCCGCGAGCGCGCCGCCGAAATCGCTCGAACCCAGCACCCAGAGCTGCGGGCGCGTGGAGATTTGCGGCTGCAGCACGACGCCATGCGCGAGGTGGTCGGCGGGCAGCGTGCCTTCCATCAGGCCGACGAGATCCTGCACCTGCTGCGTGAACTGGTCACCGCGATTGTAAGCGCCCGCCGCGACGGCCTGCGCGGTGCGCATGTCGCCGCCGGGGGCGCGGCCCACACCCAGATCGACGCGTCCCGGGAACAGCGCCTCGAGCATCATGAATTGCTCGGCGACTTTGAACGGGCTGTAGTAGGGCAGCATAATGCCGCCCGAGCCGATGCGGATGCGTTTGGTTACGCTGCCGAGGCGCGCGAGCATGACTTCGGGGGCGGGGTTGCATACGCCCAGCAGGCCGTGGTGCTCGGCGCACCAGTAGCGCGTGTAGCCGAGGTCGTCGGCGAGCTGTGCGAGTTCGACGGTGGCGGCGATAGCGTCCGCCGCAGTGCGCCCGGCGATCACGGGCGACTGGTCCAGTACGGAAAGCAGTGTCATGGCAGTACTGCTCCTTCACTTCGTTCGCGGCGCCGCGTGCCAGCGCCCGAGGGCGCCGGCGCGCGCATTACGAGATGATGCTCGGGTCCGGCAGACGCTTCGCGATTTCTGCGATTAGCGTCTGCGCGAGCGCCTGCTTGGCCGCGCGCGGCAGCGGCGTGCGGCCGGCGGCTTCGAACAGCACGACTTCGTTGTCGTCCTGGCCGAAGGTCAGCGGGCCGAGATTGCCGATCAGGAGCGGCACGTTTTTGCGCGCGCGCTTTTCTGCGCCGTGCACCTCGAGGTCGCCGCTTTCGGCGGCGAAGCCCACGCAGTACGGCGGATTCGGCATAGCCGCGACCGACGCCAGAATGTCGGGGTTCTCGACGAAACTGAACGTGGGCATGCGGTGCTCGGCCGTCTTCTTGATCTTGTGCGCGGCGACGTGATCGACGCGCCAGTCGGCCACCGCGGCCACGCCGATGAAGACATCGGCATCACTCGCTTCGCGCATTACCGCGTCGTACATCTGCTGCGCGGTCTGCACGTCTTCGCGCCAGACGCCCCACGGCGTGGGCAACGCAACGGGGCCCGCGACCAGATGCACCTCGGCGCCGGCTTGCTGCGCCGCGCGCGCGAGCGCGAAGCCCATCTTGCCGCTCGAGCGGTTCGTGATGCCGCGCACCGGGTCGAGCGGCTCGAAGGTCGGGCCCGCCGTGATCAGCAGCCTGCGGCCGGCCAGCACCTTGGGCGCGAAGAACGCGACGATGGCCTCGTAAATGGCTTCCGGCTCCAGCATGCGCCCGTCGCCGACTTCGCCGCAAGCCTGCGGGCCGGAGTCGGGGCCGAGCGTCTCGACGCCGTCGGCACGCAGTTGCGCGACGTTGCGCTGCGTGGCTGGGTTGTTCCACATCTGCCGGTTCATGGCCGGCACGACCAGCAGCGGGCAGTCGCGCGCAACGCACAGCGTGGCGAGCAGGTCGTCGGCGAAACCGTTGGCGAGTTTGGCGATGAAATCGGTGGAGGCGGGCGCGATGACGATGGCGTCCGCTTCGCGCGAGAGGTCGATGTGCGCCATGTTATTGGGCACGCGGCCGTCCCACTGGCTCGTGTAGACGGAGCGGCCCGAGAGCGCCTGCATCGTGACCGGCGTGATGAACTGGGTGGCCGCCTCGGTCATCACGATTTGCACGGTCGCACCGGCCTTGGTCAGGAGGCGCGTGAGCTCGGCGATCTTGTAACAGGCGATGCCGCCCGTCATGCCGAGCACGAGGTGGCGGCCGGCCAGTTCGCCCGGGGTTGCAGCGGAGGTGTTCAAATCAAGTCTCCCTCTACTTCACGCTGTGTTAGCGCGAGCCGCGCACGCGCCGCAATTCGTCGAGCACCAGCAGGATGGCACCAACGGTGATCGCGCTGTCGGCAACGTTGAACGCCGGCCAGTGCGACGCGCCCAGGTGGAAATCGAGGAAGTCGATCACATGGCCGTACATCAGGCGGTCGATCACGTTGCCGAGCGCGCCGCCAAGTATCAGCGCGAGTGCGGTGCAAAAGAGGCGCTGCCCCGCGTGGCGCTTGAGCAGGTAGCCGATCACGATGGCCGCGACCACGCCGAGCGCCGTGAATGCCCAGCGCTGCCAGCCGCCCGCCGCTGCAAGGAAGTTGAACGCGGCCCCCTTGTTGTAGACCAGCACGAGATTGAAGAACGGCGTGACCACGCGGCCTTCGCCATAGCTGAACATCCGCGAGATCGCGATCTTCGTGAGCTGGTCAGCGAGGATCACGATCACCGCGATGCCGAGCCACGGCGCGAGCGTGCCGTGCGCGCCGCTCGACTTCGACTGTTTCGGCAGGGTCGTTTTGGCCATTATGCCGCGCTCCGCGCTTCGCCGTTGCCGAACAGATTGGCCACGCAGCGGCCGCACAGGCCCGGGTGTTCGGCGTTCGCGCCGACGTCTTCGCGGTAGTGCCAGCAGCGCTCGCACTTGAGGTACTTCGAGGTGACGACTTCGACGCCTTCGTCGGCTTCGCTCGCGACCTTCACGACTTCGGCCGCCGAGGTGATCAGCACGAACTTGAGGTCTTCGCCCAGCGAAGTGAGTGCGTCATGGCGCGCGCCGCTCGCCAGAATGCGTACCTCGGCCTGCAGCGACGAGCCGATCTGGTTCGCCACGCGCGCCTCTTCAAGCGCTTTCGTCACGTTGCCGCGGACTTCGCGCAGGAGCGTCCATTTGGCGATCAGCTCGGGCGCCGCTTCGATGTCCGGGAACGCGTGGAACGTCTCGGTGAAGATGGTCGTGCTGTGCGGCTGGAACACCTTCCAGGCTTCTTCGGCCGTGAACGAGAGGAACGGCGCGAGGATGCGCAGCAGGCTGTGCGTGATGTGATGCAGCGCGGTCTGCGCGGCGCGGCGCGCGGCCGAATCGGGCGCGCTCGTGTACAGGCGGTCCTTGAGCACGTCCAGATAGAAGCCGCCCATGTCTTCCGAGCAGAACGTCTGCAGCTTCGCCACGACCGGGTGGAACTCGTAGCGGTCATAGTGGGACAGCACGTCGCTTTGCAGCGTGTGCGTGAGCGCGACGGCGTAGCGGTCGATTTCGAGCCACTCGCTGGCGGGCAGCGCATGTTTTTCGAAGTCGAAGTCCGACAGGTTCGAAAGCAGGAAGCGCAGCGTGTTGCGGATGCGGCGGTAGCCTTCGGTTACGCGCTTGAGAATTTCCTCCGAAATCGCCAGCTCGCCCGAATAGTCGGTCGAGGCGATCCACAGACGGATGATTTCCGCGCCCAGACGGTTCGCCACCTCATGCGGATCGACGCCGTTGCCGAGCGACTTCGACATCTTGCGGCCTTCGCCGTCCACCGTGAAGCCGTGCGTGAGCAGCGCGTTGTACGGCGGGCGGCCATCGAGCATCGAAGCCGTGAGCAGCGACGAGTGGAACCAGCCGCGGTGCTGGTCCGAGCCTTCGAGGTACAGGTCGGCCGGGAACTGGAGCTCGTCCTTATGCGAGCCGCGCAGCACGTGCCAGTGCGTCGTGCCCGAGTCGAACCACACATCGAGCGTGTCGCGGTTCTTTTCGTACATATTGGCGTCGTCGCCGATCAACTCGCGCGCGTCGAGCGTCTGCCACGCCTCGATACCTTCCTTTTCCACGCGCTTCGCGACTTCTTCGAGCAGCTCCAGCGTGCGCGGATGCAGCTCGCCGGTTTCCTTGTGCACGAAGAACGCCATCGGCACGCCCCATTGGCGCTGGCGCGAGAGCGTCCAGTCGGGGCGGTTCGCGATCATCGAATAGAGGCGCTGCTTGCCCCACGACGGGTAGAACGCGGTCGCCTCGATGCCTTCGAGCGCCGTCTCGCGCAGCGTCTTGCCGCCGTCCTTCGGCGTGACGTCCATGCCCGCGAACCACTGCGAGGTGGCGCGGTAGATGATGGGCGTCTTGTGGCGCCAGCAGTGCATGTAGCTGTGCACGTACTTTTCGCTGCGCAGCAGGGTGCCGGCCGCGTCCAGCGCGTCGACGATCTGCGGGTTCGCGGCCCAGATCGTGAGACCGCCGAACAGCGGCAGCGATTCGATGTAGCGGCCATCGCCCATCACGGGGCTGATGATGTCCGAATCGGCCATGTTGTGCGCCTTGCACGACACGAAGTCTTCCACGCCGTAGGCGGGCGCAGAGTGCACGATGCCCGTGCCGGTGTCGGTCGTCACGTAGTCGCCGAGATAGATGGGCGAGGTGCGCTTGTAGCCCGGATGCGCCGAGGCGAGCGGGTGGTTGAAGCGCAGGTTCGCGAGCTTCTCGCCCTTCGTGGTGGCGACGATCCTGCCGGTCAGGCCGAAGTCCTTCATGCAGGCTTCGACGCGCTCGACCGCCAGGATCAGCAGGCCGCGCTCGGTGTCGACGAGCGCGTAGTCGATCTCCGGATGCACGTTGAGCGCCTGGTTCGACGGAATGGTCCACGGCGTGGTGGTCCAGATCACGATGCCGCCTTCCTCGCGCGGCAGGGCGGCGAGGCCGAACGCGGCCGCCGTCTGCTCGGGTTGCGCGAACGTGAACAGCACGTCGATGGTCGGATCGGTCTTGTCCTTGTACTCGACCTCGGCCTCGGCGAGCGCCGAGCCGCAGTCGAAGCACCAGTTCACGGGCTTCAGGCCCCGGAAGACATAGCCCTTCTCGATGATCTTCGCGAGCGCACGGATCTCGTTCGCCTCGTTCACGAAGTTCATGGTCTTGTACGGGTTGTCCCAGTCGCCGAGCACGCCGAGGCGCTTGAAGCCGGCCTTCTGCGTCTCGATCTGGCCGGCCGCGTACTCGCGCGCCTTCTTCATCACTTCCTGAGCCGGCAGCGACTTGCCGAACTGCTTTTCGATCTGGATTTCGATCGGCATGCCGTGGCAGTCCCAGCCCGGCACGTAGACCGCGTCATAGCCCGCGAGATTGCGCGCCTTGACGATCATGTCCTTGAGGATCTTGTTGACCGCGTGGCCGAGGTGGATGTCGCCGTTCGCATACGGCGGGCCGTCGTGCAGGATGAACTTCTTGCGGCCCTTCGAGGCTTCCCGGATCTGCTTGTAGATGCCTTTTTCTTCCCACTCCTTGACCCATTGCGGCTCGCGCTTGGGCAAGTCGCCGCGCATCGGGAACGGGGTGTCCAGAAGATTGACGGGGTACTTCGATTCGGACTTCTGCGCGGCTTTGCCGGAGGATGCTTTCTTGTCGCTCATGGTGAGATCACGTGGAATTCGGGGGATGCACGGCGGCAGCATTGCGGCGATGCCGCGCAACCGTCGCCTCGGGCGCCGCCTGCCGCTGAAGCGGCGGCGCCGTGGGGCGGAGCGGCCCGAGCGCCCTTGTCTCGCCTTGCCGGACGCAAAGGACGAGACGCGCGCGCGGGCCGCGGCTTACCTAATTCGGTCAGTGGCCGAGGTCGCGAAGCCGGTGGAACGGCTGCCGGTTACGTCAGTGCCCGCGGCGGCGAACCAGGCGCGGGTGTTCGCCACGTCGCGCGCAATCGCGGCAGTGAGCGATTCGAGGTCGGCGAACTTCTCCTCGTCGCGCAGCTTCTTGAGAAACTCGACGCGCACGAGCTTGCCGTAGGCGTTGCCGTGCCAGTCGAGCAGATGCACTTCCAGCAGCACGCGGCCCGAGTCGTCGACCGTCGGGCGCACGCCGAGGCTCGCGACGCCGGGCAGCGGATCGTCGGCGATGCCATGCACCTGCACGACGAAGATGCCCTTGAGCGCCGGGCGCTTATGGCCGATCGGCAGGTTCAGCGTGGGAAAGCCGAGATCGCGGCCGAGCTTCAGGCCATGCGTAACGTGCCCGCTGATCGCGTAGCCGCAGCCGAGCGAAGCGCGCGCGGCGTCCAGGTCGCCTGCCGCGAGCTGGGCGCGCACGGCCGAGCTGGAGATCCGCACGCCCGAGGGGTCGGCCACGGTGGCCATCTGCTCGACTTCGAAGCCGTGCTGCGTGCCCGCGGCTTGCAGCGAGGCGAAATCGCCCGCGCGCTTTGCGCCGTAGCGGAAGTCGTCGCCGATCATCATCCAGCGCGCGTGCAGGCCGCCGACGATGATGCGCTCGACGAACGTCTCGGGCGACTGGCTCGCGAATGTATGGTTGAAATGCTCGACCACGACGCGGTCCACGCCGTTCTCGCGCAGCGCCTCGAGCTTGTCGCGCAGCATGGCGATGCGCGGCGGGGCGCTGGCCGGATTGAAGAATTCGCGCGGATGCGGCTCGAAGGTCATCACGCAGACGGGCAGGCCGCGTGCGTTGGCGGCTTCGCGCACGCGCGCGAGCAACGCTTGATGTCCGCGGTGGACACCGTCGAAGTTGCCGATGGTAAGCGCGCAGGGCGCGCGACTTTCGGCGTTGGGAAGACCGCGGAAGACTCTCACGATAGCGGAACCTGGAGGAACCTGAGGGAACCTGGAAAAGTGCGCGCGGGCCATGCGCGCCGATCAATACCGGTGATGCGGCCATGGCCGCGACTAAACAGGAGATTATAAACGCACGGGGCGACAATCGCCGCCGCGCGAGCGTCGGATGCCCGCCCCGATGATAAAATCCGCGGATGAAAAATCTCGTCATCCTGATTTCCGGGCGGGGCAGCAACATGGAGGCTATCGTGCGCGCGTGCGCAAACGAAGCCTGGCCGGCGCGCATCGCCGCCGTGATTGCCAACCGCCCCGACGCCGCGGGCCTTGCGTTCGCTGCGTCGCACGGCATTGCCACGGGGGTCGTCGACCACCGCCAGTATCCCGACCGCGCCTCGTTCGACACGGCGCTTGCCCAGGCCATCGACAACCACGCGCCGGACCTCGTCGTGCTCGCGGGCTTCATGCGCGTGCTGACCGAGGGCTTCGTGCAGCGTTATTCGGGTCGCATGCTTAATATTCATCCCTCGCTGCTGCCGAGCTTTCCGGGCTTGAAGACGCATGAGAAGGCGATCGAGGCGGGCTGCCGCGTGCATGGCGCCACGGTCCATTTCGTCACGCCTACGCTCGATCATGGCCCGATCGTGATGCAATCGGCCGTGCCCGTGCGCACGGGCGACGACGCCGCGGCGCTCGCCGCGCGCGTGCTCGCGACCGAGCACGTGATTTATCCGCGTGCGGTGCGCTGGTTCGTCGAAGGGCGCCTCGCGCTCGATGGCGAGCGCGTGACGCTCACGCCGCCCGAAGCACAGTGGCTCTTCGTTGATGAAGCCAGCGTGGAAGAAAACGCAAAAACAGGCGCACAAGCGGTAAAAGCAGGCGCATCAACACACGCCGGGGAGGGCGCATGAGATTGCATGGTTTCTTGATCGGACAGACCGAGACGTTGCTGG
Organism: Paraburkholderia sacchari; assembly: GCF_000785435.2. Classification (GTDB taxonomy): domain Bacteria; phylum Pseudomonadota; class Gammaproteobacteria; order Burkholderiales; family Burkholderiaceae; genus Paraburkholderia; species Paraburkholderia sacchari. The sequence goes on from NZ_JTDB02000003.1 coordinate 336,729, forward strand.
CCGACGTGCTCAAGTTCACGGGTCCCGCCGACGCGGTGACGAGCCGCTTCTTCCGCGAGCACCCGAAGCTCGGCCATGCCGAGCGCGGCGTGATCGCCGAGGCGGTGTTCGCGGTGCTGCGCCGGCGCATGGAGTTCGCGCATCTGGCCGAGAGCGGCACGGGCAGTCCGACGCGGCGTCTCACGCTGCTCGGTCTGATGGCGACGGCCGGGCGCTCGGCGATCCGCCCGTTCGTGTCCGACGCAGAGGCAAGCTGGCTCGAGCACGTCGCGAAGATCGATCCGGCAAGCCTGCCGCAGCGCGTGCAGCTCAATTTGCCCGAGTGGATCATGAAGGCGCTGGAAACGCGCTTCGACGCGGCCGAGCTCGCGCAACTGGCGGCCGCATTGAATTACCCGGCGCCGCTCGATCTGCGCGCGAACCCCATCAAGGCGAACCGTGACGAGCTGCTGAAAGCGCTGGCCGCGGCCAGCATCGAAGCCGGCGAGACGCCGTTTGCGCCATTCGGCGTGCGCGTGACGGGCAAGCCCGCGCTCGCGAAGCTCGACGCGTTCAAGGAAGGCTGGTTCGAGGTACAGGACGAGGGCAGCCAGCTGCTGTGCTCGCTCGTGGCGCCGCGCCGTGGCGAGATGGTGGTGGACTTTTGCGCGGGTGCGGGCGGCAAGACGCTGGCGCTGGGCGCGATGATGCGCTCCACGGGCCGCCTCTATGCGTTCGACATTTCCGAGCGGCGCCTCGCGAAGCTCAAGCCGCGCCTTGCGCGCAGCGGTCTGTCGAACGTGAATCCGGTGCTGATCGATAGCGAGCACGACGCCAAGATCAAGCGTCTCATCGGCAAGATCGACCGCGTGCTCGTGGATGCGCCGTGCTCGGGCCTCGGCACGCTGCGTCGCAACCCCGACCTCAAGTGGCGCCAGTCGCCGGAGTCGATCGCCGAGCTCGCGCCCAAGCAGCTTTCGATTCTCACGAGCGCGGCGCGCCTGCTCAAGCGCGGCGGCCGCCTCGTCTACGCAACCTGCAGCATTCTCGAAGCCGAGAACGAAGCGGTCGTGAAGCAGTTCCTCGAAGCCCATCCCGACTTCGTGCTGGTAAGCGCGCGCGACGTGCTCGCGGACCAGCGCGTGGGCCTCGACACCGGCGAATTTCTCTCGATGTGGCCGCACCGCCACGCGACGGACGGCTTCTTTGCAGCCGTGCTGGAGCGTCGCGGCGAAGCGCCGTCGAAGACGAAGCAGGCTGGCGCCGCCACGACGCCGGACGAGGCTGCCGCCGTGACCGAAGCCGCCGACGCTATCGCGAAGGCGCAGCAGTCGGAGGCCGACGAGCCCGACGCGGCGCTGAAGTAAGCAAACGGTAGTGGTGGTTCGCGCGGGGCCGTCCGGTGGAGCTGGACGGCCCCGCGTCATTTCGGGCGCTTTTTGCGGCTTTTCTTGAGCGGCATGCGTAGCGACGCGCAGCGTCGAGCGGTTACGATCAGCGCCTCTTTTGCACGTTGCCGCACCGCATGAACAGTAGCTTTTCGTCACTGATCAATCGCGCAGTCTCGCTCTTCGTGCTGCCGCAAACGCGCTGGCAGCTGCTGATCCTTGCTGGCTTGCTCGTGGTTGCCTGGACGCTTGCCTGGCTGACGCGGCGGTTATTCCAGCGGCGTGCGCAAGGGCCGCGACCCGGGCGGCGCTTTGGAATGGAAAGCCTTTACCGGGCCTTTTTCTGGCTGTGCGCAGCCGCGTTGATCGTGCCGGTCCGGCAAATCGCACGGCACTTCATGTCGACTGCGCTGCTCGATATCGCACTGGTTCCCGTAGTCGGCATCGGCCTGATCTATCTGGCTTTCTTTCTCTTGCGGCGGGTGTTCGGACGCGACCGGCGCACGCGCAGGCTGCTCGTCGTGAGCGAAGGCATCACAACCATCGTCGTGTGGATCGGCGTGCTGCTGCGCGTGCTGGGCCTCGACGACGACGTCCTGCGCTGGTCGTCCAACGTGCGGATCGCGATCGGCCAGACGCATTTCACGTTGCTGGCGGTCGCGCAGGCCATGCTTTCGGTGAGCGTGCTGCTCGTTCTGGCGCTGTGGATCGGGATCGCCTTCGAGGATCGCATCATGCGCTCGCCGAAGCTCGACGCGAATCTGAAGGTGTTTTCGGTTCGCATCGGGCGCGGCGTATTCGTACTGACGGCGATCGTGATGAGCCTGTCGATGGTCGGCATCGACCTGACGGTGCTGGGCGTATTCAGCGGGGCGCTCGGCGTGGGCCTTGGCTTCGGATTGCAGAAAATCGCCAGCAACTATGTATCGGGCTTCATTGTGCTGGCGGACCGGTCGTTGCGTATTGGCGACACCATCAGCGTGGGTGGAATTCAGGGCCGGGTCACGCAGATTCGCCGCCGTTACACGGTCGTGCGCAGCCTCGACGGCATCGAGACGCTGATCCCCAACGAAAAGCTGATTACCGACGTGGTGCAGAATCACTCGTCCTATTTGACGCGGGGCTATGCGAAATTGTCCGTCCGGGTGGCGTACACATCGAACCTGGAACTGGCGCTGCAATTGCTCGCGCGTGCCGGGCGGAACGTCCATCGGGTCTGCGCCGACCCCTTGCCGGCAGCCTACCTGGTCGAGTTCGGAAGCGACGGGGCGCTGCTGGAACTGGCGTTCTGGATCGAGGATGCGGCGACCGGCACGACCGGCGTGCGTTCGGACGTGAATCGCAACGTGTGGCGGCTATTCGGTGAAAATGGGATCACCGTCCCGCCGGCGCAGCGCGACGTGCGGCTTGTCGGTCAGCCGATGCCAGCGCCGGGGAGCGTCGCCCTGGCCACTTGAGGTCACTGAGGTCACTTAAGGTCACGTTAAGGCGTAGCTGCGATCCTGTCGATGCGGCCGCGAACGGTGAAATGGGGTTCGAAGGCTCGGGAAAGTCTCGGGCAGGTGTGGCAAACAGCCTCAAATGTGTGTCCAGAGATTGACGTCGCGGCCATTTGGGAAAAAAATCTCTATTTGTTACAAACACTTGGGATGGTTCTAGTAGAATGCCGTCCAACCCCTCCTGGTCGCTTTCATTTTCTTGACATCGGCGCAGGCCTGAAAGGCCGGTGCGCTTCGTTTCGCGGGTAAAAACCTTGTTGAATTCCCTGCTTGATTTCCTTGCCCACGGGATACTGCATTTCTCGTGGTGGCAGATCCTGCTGTTCGTGGCTGTGGTCACCCACATCACGATCATTGGCGTGACGGTGTATCTGCACCGCTGCCAGGCGCACCGCGCGCTCGACCTGCATCCCATCGCCAGCCACTTCTTCCGTTTCTGGCTGTGGATGACCACGGGCATGCTCACGGGGCAGTGGGCCGCCATCCATCGCAAGCACCACGCCAAGTGCGAGACCGAAGAAGATCCGCACAGCCCGCAAACGCGCGGCCTCTGGAAGGTGTTGCTCGAAGGCGCCGAGCTCTATCGCGCCGAAGCAAAGAACGAAGAAACGCTGCGCCGCTTCAGCCACGGCACGCCCAATGACTGGATGGAGCGCAACGTCTACACGCGCTTCCCGATCCTCGGCGTGAGCATCATGATGGTGATCGACGTCGCGCTGTTCGGCGTGGTCGGCCTTACGGTGTGGGCCGTGCAGATGGCCTGGATCCCGTTCTGGGCCGCCGGCGTCGTGAACGGCCTTGGCCACTTCTGGGGCTATCGCAACTTCAATTCGTCGGATGCGAGCACGAACCTGCTGCCGATCGGCATCATCATCGGCGGCGAAGAACTGCATAACAACCACCACACCTTTGCGACCTCCGCGAAGCTCTCGAACAAGTGGTATGAGTTCGACATCGGCTGGATGTATATCCGCATGATGCAGGCCGTGGGTCTCGCCAAGGTCAAGAAGGTCGCGCCTACGCCGCGCCTCACCAAGGGCAAGCTCGTGGCCGACCACGAGACGCTCCAGGCGGTGCTTTCGAACCGCTATGAAGTGATGGCGCGTTACGCAAAGGCCGTGAAGCTGGCATATCGCCAGGAACTCGCGCACCTGAAGGAAGTGGGCGAGCGCGAGAAGTACAAGCTCATGCGCGGCGCGCGCAACTGGTTCGACAAGGAGGAATCCAGCCTGAACGAGCCGCAGAAGCGTCAATTGCCGCAAATTTTCGCGAATAGCCAGAAGCTGCGCACGTACATCGAACTGCGCAACGAACTCTCGGCAATCTGGGAGCGCTCGAGCGCCTCGCGCGAGCAACTGCTCACGCAGCTTCAGGATTGGTGCCACCGCGCCGAACAAAGCGGTATCAAGGCGCTCCAGGAGTTCGCGTCGCGTCTGCGCCGCTACGCCTGATTCTTCGTTGGTTTTTTCGGCCAGTGCGCCCTGCGTGAGTCTCGAAAAAATCCATTAGAATTCAGGTACGTCACAAAACCCCGCGCTGGCGGGGTTTTTCTTTTGGGGCTGCGGAAAAAGCCGGTGTCTTGCACCGGTCTGGAGCTGCGGCGATTGGCAGGGCCGTAACAAGTGCATGGGGCCGGAGTGAGCGCTTTGCTCCCACTCTGGCCGACAGAGGAGATCATGAGTCAGGCAATCAGGAAGGTCGAGTACGACCGGCCGCAGGGTGCCGTCTGCGGCGTCGGACAGGCGTGGGCGAAGGTGCCCGACGCACCCGGCGCAGCGGAGCGCGTTGCATTGAAGGAGCGCATTCGCGCATTGCTCAAGCGCGAAAAAGCGGTGCTCGTCGCGCACTATTATGTCGATCCTGAATTGCAGGAACTGGCGGACGAAACCGGCGGCTGCGTGGCCGATTCGCTCGAAATGGCGCGTTTCGGCCGCGATCACGAGGCGCAGACGCTCGTGGTGGCGGGCGTGCGCTTCATGGGCGAGACCGCCAAGATTTTGAGTCCCAACAAGCGCATCCTGATGCCGGACCTCGACGCGACGTGCTCGCTCGACCTCGGCTGCCCGGTCGACGAATTTTCCGCATTCTGCGACGCGCATCCCGATCGCACCGTGGTGGTCTACGCAAACACCAGCGCGGCGGTGAAGGCTCGCGCGGACTGGATGGTGACTTCCTCGATCGGCCTCGAGATCGTCGCTCATCTGCACGCGAAGGGCGAGAAGATCCTCTGGGCCCCGGATCGCCATCTGGGCAACTACATCCAGAACAAGACCGGCGCCGACATGCTGCTGTGGCAGGGCTCGTGCCTCGTCCATGACGAGTTCAAGGGCATCGAGCTCGATTTGCTGCGCGCCGAATATCCCGATGCCAAGGTCCTCGTGCACCCCGAATCGCCTGAGGCCGTCGTTGCGCTGGCGGACGTGGTCGGCTCGACCACGCAATTGATCGACGCCGCGGTGAAGCTCGACGCGCAGCGTTTCATCGTCGCGACCGATCTCGGCATCCTGCACAAGATGCGGCTCGCGGCGCCGGGCAAGACTTTCATCGAGGCGCCCACGGCCGGCAACAGCGCGACCTGCAAGAGTTGCGCGCATTGCCCGTGGATGGCCATGAACGGTCTCGCGAATCTCGCCGACGTGCTCGAGCGCGGTCACAATGAGATTTTCGTCGATGCGTCGTTAGGCGAGCGCGCGCGCTTGCCGATCGACCGCATGCTCGCGTTCGCGGCCGAGCATAAGCGCCGCGTGCAGGCGAGCGGCGACCTCGCGCGCGATACCGCGCTGTTCTCGCAGGTAGGGGCCGCGTAATGACCAATTTGAAGGAAGGCGCGCGCGAATTGCGCGCAGCGGACGCCGTCGCGCCCGTGCTCGACGAAGTCCGTGCGCAGTACGGCGCGGTGTTCGACGCCGCGATCGCGCGCAATGTGGCGGATGCGCTCGAAGAAGACGTCGGACCGGGCGACCAGACGGGCCGTCTCGTGCCCGCGGACGAAGTGCGCGATGCGCGCATCATCGTGCGCGAGGACGCGGTGCTGTGCGGCGTGCTGTGGTTCGACGGCGTGGTGAAGCGCGTCGATCCGCGCATCGAGGTGCGCTGGCACTATCGCGAGGGCGAGCGCATGACGGCGGACAGCATCGTCTGCTCGTTGCGCGGCCCGGCGCGCTCGCTGCTCACGGCGGAGCGCAACGCGATGAACTTCCTGCAACTGCTCTCGGGCGTGGCGAGCGTGACGCGCCGCTACGTCGACATGATCGCGCACACGCAAACGCGCATTCTCGATACGCGCAAGACGCTGCCTGGCCTGCGCCTCGCGCAGAAGTACGCGGTGCGCGTGGGCGGTGGCGCGAACCAGCGCCTCGCGCTTTACGACGGCATCCTGATCAAGGAAAACCATATCGCGGCGGCCGGTGGTGTCGGCGCCGCGATGGACGCGGCGATCGCCCTCAATGCCGGCGTGCCGATCCAGATCGAAGTCGAGACGCTCGAACAGCTCGATGCGGCGCTCGCGCATGGCGCGAAGTCGGTGCTGCTCGACAACTTCTCGTTCGAAATGATGCGCGAGGCGGTCAAGCGCACGGCGGGGCGCGCGGTGCTCGAAGTCTCGGGCGGCGTGAACTTCGATACCGTGCGCACGATCGCGGAAACGGGCGTGGATCGCGTCTCGATTGGCGCACTGACCAAAGACGTGCGGGCCACGGACTATTCGATGCGGATTGTCTGAGCGCGCTGCGTTTCACAGGAGCCGAACGAAAAAGGCCGCCTCGCGAGAGGCGGCCTTTTTGCTGGACCGAAGGCTCGGCCGAGCCTTCGCTGCTTTACGACACCGTGCGATTGCGCACGCGCTCAGGCGAGAGCACGGTCGGCAGCGCCTTGGGCAGCGTGCCCGGCCAGTCGCGGCTGTAGTGCAGGCCGCGGCTCTCGCGGCGAGAGCGCGCGCTTTCGACGATCAGCGACGCCACGTCGACCAGGTTGCGCAGCTCCAGCAGATCGCGCGTCACGCGGAAGTTCGCGTAGTACTCGAGAATCTCGTCGCGCAGCAGCGCGATGCGGTGCTGCGCGCGCTCGAGGCGCTTGTCGGTGCGCACGATACCCACATAGTTCCACATGAGGCGGCGCAGCTCGTCCCAGTTGTGGGCGACTACGACTTCCTCGTCGGAATCGGAGACCCGGCTTTCGTCCCAGTCGGGCAGCGGGGCGTGCGCGCCCGCGCTGAAGCCTTCGGCCTCGATCGCCTCGGCAGCCGAGCGGCCGATCACCAGGCATTCGAGCAGCGAGTTGCTGGCGAGCCGGTTGGCGCCGTGCAGACCCGTGTACGACGTCTCTCCTACCGCGTAGAGTCCCGCGAGATCGGTGCGGCCGGCCAGGTCGGTCACGACGCCGCCGCAGGTGTAGTGCGCCGCGGGCACGACGGGGATGGGCTCTTTCGCAATGTCGATGCCGAACTCGCGGCAGCGCGCGAGGATTGTCGGAAAATGCTCTTCGAGGAAGGCCAGCGGCTGATGGCTGATATCCAGGTGCACACAGTCGATGCCGTGCTTCTTGATCTCGAAGTCGATCGCGCGCGCGACGATGTCGCGCGGCGCGAGTTCCGCGCGCGCGTCGTGCGCGGGCATGAAGCGCGTACCGTCGGGCAGGCGCAGCACGCCGCCTTCGCCGCGCACGGCCTCGGAAATCAGGAAGGACTTGGCGTGCGGGTGGAACAGGCAAGTGGGGTGGAACTGGATGAACTCCATGTTCGCGACCCTGCAACCCGCGCGCCAGGCCATGGCGATGCCGTCTCCGGTGGCCGTATCGGGGTTGGTGGTGTAGAGGTAGACCTTGCCCGCGCCGCCCGTGGCCAGCACCGTGTGCGGCGCCTGGATCGTCACCGTGCGGTCGTTCTTCAGATCGAGCGCGTAGAGTCCGTGGCAGCGGCGGCCCGGCAGGCCGAGGCGGTCGGACGTGATGACGTCGATCGCCTGGTGATCTTCGAGGATCGTGATGTTCGGGTGCTGGCGGGCGCGCTCGAGCAGCGTTTGCACGACGGCATGGCCGGTGGCGTCGGCGGCATGGATGATGCGCCGGTGGCTATGGCCGCCTTCGCGCGTGAGATGGAAGCCGAGTTCGGCGGCGGCGTCCTTCGTGAACGGCACTTCCTGGCCGATCAGCCACTCGATGGCCTCGCGGCCATGCTCGACGATATAGCGCGTGGCGGCTTCCTCGCACAGGCCGCCTCCGGCGACGAGCGTGTCGTCCACGTGGTTTTCCACACTGTCGGCCGAATCGAGCACCGCGGCGATGCCGCCCTGCGCGCGGTCGCTTGCGCCCTCGGTCATGGCGCGCTTGGCGATCAGCACCACGCGGCGCGAATCCGCGAGGTTCAGCGCAACGCTAAGTCCCGCCAGTCCGCTGCCGACGATCGCTACATCGAAATTCATGGTCCTGCCTCTCCGTCTCTCTTGTCCTGCTCTGTCTGGTGCCGCCTGAAGCTGCGCGGGAGCCGACTTTTGAAGATGGCGCGCCCGCGGGCGGCCGGTAAAGCGGGAAGCATACTCCGAGAGGGGAGCGGACGAAAAGCCGCACTTGTGGCGCAAAAAGAAAAACCCCGCAGATGAGCGGGGTTTTTCTGTCTTCGTCAGGCTCGAAACCCGATCAATTACTTGATCTTGGTTTCCTTGTACTCGACGTGCTTGCGAACAACCGGGTCGAACTTCTTGATCGACATTTTTTCCGGCATGTTGCGCTTGTTCTTCGTGGTCGTGTAGAAGTGACCCGTACCTGCGGTCGATTCGAGCTTGATCTTGTCGCGGATGCCCTTGGCCATGATTTACTCCTTACAGTTCGCCGCGTGCGCGCAGGTCTGCGAGCACGGAGTCGATGCCGTTCTTGTCGATCAGGCGCAGGCCTGCGTTAGAGATGCGCAGACGCACCCAACGGTTTTCGCTTTCAACCCAGAAACGGCGGTTTTGCAGGTTCGGGAGGAAACGGCGCTTGGTTTTGTTGTTTGCGTGGGAAACGTTGTTGCCGCTCATCGGCGCTTTCCCAGTGACTTGGCATACACGTGCCATGAGTGCACTCCTACGGAAATTCTGAGTTCGAGAGCCGCTTAAGTTTCCCAGGCGAGAAATGGCCGGAATAAGAGCGCGCTCACGTATGGATGAGAGACAACCTCGAACCCAGGCCGTATTTCCCCTGGAATGCCGCGACGGGCTTCGGAACAGGGTTGGAAATAGGCAAACCAGAATTCTAGCAGGAAAACGCCTGGAAAATCAAACATGATTTGCGAATGGGGCGGTGCCGCCGCGCAACACCCGGCAGCGGAAAGCTGCCTGGGATGTCGCCGGGGCGTCGCGGGGTAGTCGCGGGGTCAATCGAGGCCGTGCTGGGCAAACGAAAACGTCTCCTGCGTGCCGATAATCAGATGGTCCACGAGCTGCACTTCCACGAGCGCGAGGGTTTCGCGCAGCACCCGCGTGAGGCGCCGGTCGCTCGCGCTCGGCTGCACCGCGCCCGACGGGTGATTATGCGCGACGATCAGGCTCGCCGCATTGAGCATCAAGGCGCGCCGCACGATTTCGCGCGGGTACACCGCCATGCGCGTGAGCGAGCCGCGCGTGCTTTCTTCGGTGCGGATCAGCCGGTGCCGCACGTCGAGAAACAGGCACACGAACACTTCGTAGCCGCGTCCGCCGATCAGCAGGCGCAAATAGTCTTCGACCGCACCAGGTGAATCGATCAACGGCTTGTCTTCCAGTTGCTCGGCGAGCGCGCGGCGGGCGAGTTCGAGCACCGCCACGAGCTTGGAGGCCTTGGCCGGCCCGATGCCGCGCAAACCTTCGAATTCCTCGCGCTGCGCGTCGAGCATGGCGCGCAGCGATCCGAAATGAGCGAGCAGCGATCCGGCCACGTCGAACACGTTGTGGCCTTGCAGCCCCGAGCCCAGCACGAGCACGACCAGTTCGAGGTCCGAAAGCGCGGCCGGGCCTGATTCGCGCAGGCGCTCGCGCGGCATTGCGCGGCGCTGCGCTGCAGTGTGCTCGCTGCCCGTGATCAAAGCGGCCGGCGGCGTTCGCACCGCGTCGCGCACAAGCGCGGGCGGCGCGCCGCCCGCGCCGGAAGCGGTGCTATCGCGCCAAAGCGGCTTGTTGCAGGCGATTTCGAACATAGGATCTCCTCGCGCCGGGTGGGGTTTGCGGCCGCCGTCCGGCAACCATGTGGCTTACAATACGAGTTTTCCGACCGCAGGAAGGCGGCCGGACCGGCCCTTCGAGGGCGCCTTCCGCGCGCACGCGTTGCGCTCGCGACCAGACGAAAATGAGTACCGCATGAGCATCATCGACATCTCCGAGGTGAAACCCGGTTCCCACGTCACGCTGAACTACCGGCTTTCGCTTGCCGATGGCACCGAGATCGTCAATACGTTTGCCGACCGCCCCGCCACGCTGCTGCTGGGCGTCGGGCAGCTTTCGCCGCCGCTGGAGAACATTCTGATCGGTCTGAAAGTGGGGCACCACTCCACCTTTCAGCTAGAACCCGGCGTCGCTTTCGGCCAGCGCAACCCCGATCTGATCCAGCGAATCTCGCTCAAGACGCTGCGCGACAACGCGATGATCGGCGAGTCGTTCAACCCCGGCGACCTCATCGAGTTCAATGCCCCCGACGGCGGCCGCTACGCTGGCGTGCTCAAGGAGGTGAACGACAGCTCCGCGCTGTTCGATTTCAACCATCCGCTCGCTGGCCAGGCGGTTGCGTTCGAAGTGCAAATCATCGGAATCCTGTAAAGCCCATGACCACGGACACGTCCCAACTCGCCGACGCAGAAATCCTGCTCGCCCAGCCGCGCGGGTTTTGCGCCGGTGTCGACCGCGCCATCGAGATCGTCGAGCGGGCCATTCAACTGCACGGCGCGCCCATCTATGTGCGCCACGAGATCGTTCATAACGCTTACGTGGTGGAAGACCTGCGCAAGAAGGGGGCGATCTTCATCGAGCAGCTCGACGAAGTGCCGCCGGGCAACACGGTCATCTTCAGCGCTCACGGCGTGTCCAAGGCCGTGCGCGCCGACGCCGAGGCGCGCGGCCTGCGCGTCTACGACGCCACTTGCCCGCTCGTGACCAAGGTGCACGTCGAAGTGGCGAAGATGCGCGACGAAGGCCTCGACATCGTGATGATCGGCCACAAGGGGCATCCGGAAGTCGAAGGCACCATGGGGCAGGCGCACGAGGGCATGTATCTGGTCGAGGATATCGCCGACGTGGACGCGCTCACGCTGCGCGATCCGCAGCGCGTGGCGTTCGTCACGCAGACCACGCTCTCCGTGGACGATGCTGCCGATATCATCGCCGCGCTCAAGCGGCGCTTTCCCGATATTCGCGAGCCCAAGAAGCAGGACATCTGCTACGCAACCCAGAACCGCCAGGATGCGGTCAAGTTCATGGCGCCGCAGTGCGATGTGGTGATCGTGGTGGGTAGCCCGAACAGCTCCAATTCGAACCGTCTGCGCGAAGTAGCGGAAAAGCGCGGCATCCCCGCCTATATGGTGGATGCGCCGGACCAGATCGATCCGCGCTGGCTCGAGGGCAAGCGTCGCATCGGCTTGACCGCGGGCGCGTCGGCGCCCGAGGCGCTCGCGCAGCAGATCATCGAGCGGTTGCGCGAACTGGGCGTGCGCAATGTGCGCGCGCTCGAGGGTATTGAAGAAAGCATTGCATTTCCGCTGCCGCGCGGTCTTGGGCAGTCGACCTGATATCCGAGCCTCGCCCCCGGCTTCAGAAAAAGCGCACCGACGGTGCGCTTTTTTTTTGTGGTCGCTTAAAGTATTAAATAGGGATCTATCAAAAAAAATGTGAGGTAAACCTCGTTGTTTCGGCTTGGTCGTATTAGTGTTTTCGCTAGAGGACAGGCCGAAATCCATGGTATGACCCCGATTTATGGGCGATTGGGACGGTCTGAACCCTCTATGCACCAATCCGATGCCAATTATCAATATCCACTTAAATCCAGTCGGCCATTCAGGCAATGCCCACCTGGTAAGGCCTCGCGCGAGGTCACAACAACACTTGATGCATACGGGGCAGGTTTTTGGTGCAACTGATGCACTGGAATATGGCGCAACCATAGGTGCAACCATAAACGCCTTCTTCTTTCAAAAAGAGGTTGCAATGCAGGAAAACCCTGTCGGTTCAACAATATTGCCCGTCGCATAATTGGCGTTACAATGCGCGCGTTCTGGGGGACGAATGTCCTTGTGATGCCCTCCAGACAAGCATTTCGGAAGGCGCAGGAGACCTGATTAATGCAAGTCGAGTTTGCTTTTGCCGCGCCTTCGGCGGCTGCGGTTGCAACGCACCAGACGTGGTTCGTCCGCAGTGTCGAAGCGGGCACGAGCGCAATTTCGATCATTGCGGCGAAGCAGGGAGTCATGACGTACGACGCACGCAAGGCTGACCGCAAGGTCCGCGGCGCGAGCGTTGCTGCGAATGTGACAGGCAGTTGTTGAACCCGACGGCACCGAAACATCCGACGGTGCCGTTTTTGCATCCGCTTCCGGCGAGCCTGCCGCTGCAACACAGCAGCAAAGCGAACCGGGCGTGGCCAACCTTTACCGGTCTTTTACTTCAGTACCCGAGAGTGTCGTTGCGGTTCCGTAAAACATCGCCCACCGGCCGATGACGAGCGCGAATCCGGTCGCACAGGCAAAGGAGCATTAAATGGATATTTTCATCCAGCAGATCCTGAACGGGCTGGTGCTTGGCAGCATCTACGCCATCATCGCGCTGGGCTATACGATGGTGTACGGGATTCTGGGCATCATCAACTTCGCGCACGGCGACGTGCTCATGGTCGGCGCCATGGTCGCGCTTTCCGCGATCAACGTGCTGCAGAACCACTTCCCGGGCCTCGGGCACATTCCCACGCTGATCATCGCGCTCGCAGTTGCCGCGGTGGTCTGCTCGTTCGTCGGGTACACCATCGAAAAAGTCGCGTACCGGCCGCTGCGCCGCGCGCCACGTCTCGCCCCGCTGATCACCGCGATCGGCGTGTCGATTCTGCTGCAGACGCTCGCAATGATCATCTGGGGCCGCAATCCGCTCGCGTTCCCCCAGCTCATCTCGACCGATCCCATCAATGTCATCAAGCCGACTGAAACCGGTGTCGGCGCCGTGATCTCGCCCACCGAGATCGTGATCATCGTGGTGGCGTTCCTCGTGATGGCGGGCCTCCTGCTGCTCGTGCACAAGACCAAGCTCGGCCGCGCAATGCGCGCCATCGCCGAGAACCCCGGCGTCGCGAGCCTGATGGGCGTGAATCCGAACTTCGTGATTTCGGCCACCTTCATGATCGGCTCGGCGCTTGCCGCGCTGGCCGGCGTGATGATCGCGTCCGAATACGGCAACGCCCACTTCTACATGGGCTTCATCCCGGGCATGAAGGCGTTCACGGCGGCGGTGCTGGGCGGCATCGGCAACCTGGGCGGCGCGATGGTGGGCGGCGTGCTGCTCGGCCTCATCGAGCAGCTTGGCGCCGGCTACATCGGCAGCCTCACGGGCGGCGTGTTCGGCAGTAACTATCAGGACGTGTTCGCGTTCGTCGTGCTGATCGTCGTGCTCGTGTTCCGTCCGTCGGGGCTGTTGGGCGAACGGGTCGCGGACCGCGCATAAAGAGGGGGAACACAACATGACATCCATTCAACCGATCGAGCCGTCGACGACGCTCATCCCTGAAAAGAACACCGCGAAAACGCTCACGGTGGGCATCGTGACCGCCATCGTCGTGGCCTCGCTGCCCTTCGTGGTCGGCGCCACGGGCGGTAACTACTGGGTCCGCGTGCTCGACTTCGCGATGCTCTATGTGATGCTCGCGCTGGGCCTGAACGTGGTGGTCGGCTTCGCCGGCCTGCTGGACTTGGGCTATATCGCGTTCTATGCGGTGGGCGCCTACACCGCCGCGTTGCTGACTTCACCGCACCTCGCCACGCAATTCGCCTGGATCGCCAACATGTTCCCGGGCGGGATGCACACGCCGTACTGGATCGTGGTGCCGGCGGCGATGGGGCTCGCCGCGCTCGCGGGCGTCCTGCTCGGCGCGCCGACACTGCGTCTGCGCGGCGATTACCTCGCGATCGTGACCCTCGGCTTCGGGGAAATCGTCCGCATCTTCATGAACAACCTCGACCGTCCGGTGAACATCACCAACGGGCCGCAGGGCATTACCGGGGTCGCGCCGCTGCACGTTGCGGGCATGGATCTCTCGCAGCCGCACACGCTGTTCGGTTTCACGTTTACGGCGGTGTACTGCTACTACTACGTGTTCGTGCTCTGCGCATTGATCGTGATCTGGGTGTGTACGCGTTTGCAGCACTCGCGTATCGGCCGCGCATGGGCCGCGATCCGCGAAGACGAAATCGCCGCGAAGGCCATGGGCATCAACACCCGTAACGTGAAGCTGCTCGCGTTCGCGATGGGCGCGTCGTTCGGCGGCCTCTCGGGCGCGATGTTCGGCGCGTTCCAGGGCTTCGTCTCGCCGGAATCGTTCACGTTCTGGGAGTCGGTCGTGGTGCTCGCATGCGTGGTGCTGGGCGGCATGGGCCATATTCCTGGCGTGATTCTCGGCGCGGTGCTGCTCGCCATCTTCCCCGAGTTCCTGCGCTCGACCATGGGCCCGCTGCAGCACATGCTGTTCGGCCATGAAATCGTCGATACCGAAGTCATTCGCCAGCTGCTCTACGGCCTCGCGATGGTCATCATCATGCTCTACCGCTCGGAAGGCTTGTGGCCTGCCGCGAAGCACGAAGACAAGATCGCGAAGATCGCGAAGCGCACGAGCAAGAAGCCGGTGCGCGCATAAACGACCGGACGGAGAACAGACTATGAGCGACAAACCAATCCGCCTGTCGGTGAAGGGCGTGAACAAACGCTTCGGCGGCCTGCAGGCACTCTCCGATGTGGGCCTGCAGATCGAGGCAGGCACCATCTACGGCCTGATCGGCCCGAACGGCGCTGGCAAGACCACGTTCTTCAACGTGATCACGGGCCTCTATACGCCGGACTCGGGCGAGTTCCGGCTCGACGGCGACACCTATACGCCGACCGCCGTGTATCAGGTGGCGAAGGCGGGCATCGCGCGCACCTTCCAGAACATTCGCCTGTTCGGCGGCATGACCGCGCTGGAAAACGTGATGGTGGGCCGCCACGTGCGCACGAAGCATGGCCTGCTGGGCGCGGTGTTCCAGACGCCGGCCGAGCGCAAGGAAGAGCGCGAGATCAAGGAGCGTGCGCTGGAACTGCTCGAATACGTGGGCATTGCGCAGTACGCCGACTACACCTCGCGCAATCTCTCGTACGGTCACCAGCGGCGTCTGGAAATCGCGCGCGCGCTCGCGACCGATCCGAAGCTGCTTGCGCTCGACGAGCCGGCGGCCGGCATGAACGCGACCGAGAAGGTCGAACTCACGCGCCTGCTCGACAAGATCCGCGCCGATGGCAAGACCATCCTGCTGATCGAGCACGACGTGAAACTGGTGATGGGCCTGTGCAACCGCATGACAGTGCTCGACTATGGGAAGGTGATTGCCGAGGGTCTGCCGCAGGACGTGCAGAAGAACCCGAAGGTGATCGAGGCATATCTGGGCGCGGGAGTTCACTGATGGCTACACCGGTTCTGAAAATCAAGGGCCTGCAGGTCAATTACGGCGGCATTCAGGCTGTGAAGGGCGTGGACATGGAGGTCCAGCAGGGCGAACTCGTCACGCTGATCGGCGCGAACGGCGCCGGCAAGACCACCACCATGAAGGCGATCACGGGCCTCAAGCCCTATTCGGCGGGCGACATCGAGTACATGGGCCAGTCGATCAAGGGCGTGCCGGCGCACGAGCTGCTCAAGCGCGGCCTCGCGATGGTGCCCGAAGGGCGCGGCATCTTCGCGCGCATGTCGATCGTCGAGAACATGCAGATGGGCGCGTACCTGCGCAACGACAAGGACGGCATCCAGAAGGACGTCGACCGCATGTTCGGCTTCTTCCCGCGCCTGAAGGAGCGCGCGTCGCAGCTCGCAGGCACGCTCTCGGGCGGGGAGCAGCAGATGCTGGCGATGGCGCGCGCGATCATCAGCAAGCCGAAGCTTTTGTTGCTCGACGAGCCATCGATGGGTCTCTCGCCGATCATGGTCGAGAAGATCTTCGAAGTGGTGCGCACGATCTCGGGCGAGGGCATCACGGTGCTGCTGGTGGAGCAGAACGCGCGTCTCGCGCTGCAGGCGGCGAATCGCGGCTACGTGATGGACTCGGGCCTCGTGACGATGGAAGGCGAGGCGAAGCAGATGCTCGACGATCCGAAGGTGCGCGCGGCTTACCTCGGCGAATGAGTGAAGCATGGCGGTCGACGTGACCGCCAAACGCACAAAAGCCGCATGGACGCGAAGTCCATGCGGCTTTTTTCATGATGCGGCGAATCGAGCGCCGCGGCGTTACGCGCTTACAGCGAATCGAGCACCGTGCGCAGCATCGCCATCATCTGGTCGATCTCTTCGTTCGTCACGTTGAGTGCAGGCATGAAGCGCAGCAGGTTCGGGCGCGCCGCGTTGAGCAGCAGGCCGTCGGGCTGCATGAGGCGAGCCTTCTCGACGATTTCCGGACCGATGTCCTTGCCGAGCAGCAGCGAGCGCAGCAGACCTTCGCCGCGCTCGCCCTGGAAGCCGCGCTCCGCCGACAGTTCGAGCAGTTTCTCGCGCAGATACTGGCCGCGCGCACGCACGCCTTCGAGAAAGCCCGGCGCAACCAGTTGCGAGATCACCGAATAGCCCACGGCCGTCATCAGCGGATTGCCGTTGTACGTGCCGCCCTGGTCGCCGGCTTCGAACACGGTGACTTCCTTCTTCGCAAGCAGCGCCGCGAGCGGCACGCCGCCGCCGATGCCCTTGCCGAGCGTCATGATGTCCGGCTCGATGCCCGAAAGCTCGTAGGCGAACAGGGTGCCCGCGCGGCCGCAGCCGCTCTGCACTTCGTCGACGATCAGCAGAATGCCGTGCTTCTTCGTGAGCGCGCGCAGTTCCTGCATGAATTCGCGTGTGGCCGGAATCACGCCGCCTTCGCCCTGGATCGGCTCGAGCATCACGGCGACGGTCTTGCCCGTGATGAGCTTTTCGACCGAGGCGATGTCGTTGAGATCGGCCTTCGGGAAGCCAGGTACCTGCGGTGCGTAGATCGTGTCCCAGCCCGGCTTGCCGCTTGCCGACATCGTCGCGAGCGTGCGGCCGTGGAAGCTATGGTCGAAGGTGATGATCTCGTAGGCGCCGTCGCGATGCTTCCTGCCCCACTTGCGCGCGAGCTTGATCGCGCCTTCGTTGGCTTCCGCGCCGCTGTTGGCGAAGAACACCTTGTCGAAGCAGCTGTGCTCGGTGAGGAGGCCCGCGAGCTTCGCCATCGGCTCGTTGTAGAACGCCGGCGAAGGGTTGATGAGCAGGCGAGCCTGCTTCTCCATGGCCTCGATCATGCCCTCGTTGCAGTGCCCGAGGCTGTTCACGGCCCAGCCCTGGATGAAGTCCAGATATCGCTTGCCTTCGTTGTCGTACAGCCACGACCCCTTGCCATGCGTGAAAACGATTTCGGGCCGGTTGGTGATGTACATCAGCGACTCGATCGGGTACTCGGAAAAATTCATGGCAACGGGCTCCGCGCTGGGACTGCATTGAGGGTTGGAAAGAAGCCGTCAAAACCGGCAGGCAAACAAAAAGCCACGGACTGGCCGTGGCTTTCGTGATTCGAACTACCTGTGCGTTGGGGTTCAACCCGGGGGTAACCCATGTACAACGCGCGTCCTCGAACTAAGCCAGGCCCTGGGAGAGGGGCGAGCGGCGACGTCGAAGGGCGGACAGGATGCAGTTCATGGGCGCAAGAATACGACAAGGGCGGCGGCGCTGTAAACCGTCAATGTGGCGAATGGCCTTGAATAGTTTCCGCCGGCCGAAGAAATTCTTGTGACGGCCGGCCAGCCCATTCGCCAGGGGCGCTGCTCAGACGGGGTTCGCCAGGTCCGCGGCGCTCGTGAACGAGTCCGCATAGAACTCGTCTTCGGGCAGACCGTGGTGTTGCGAGAAGTCGCGCTGCGCGGACTCCACCATCACCGGCGCGCCGCATGCGTAGACCTGGTAGCCGGAGAGATCGGGCAGGTCCTCGATCACGGCGCGGTGCACGAAGCCCGTGCGGCCGGTCCAGTTGTCGTCGGCGGCGGGCTCGGAGAGCACCGGCACGAAGCGGAAGTTCGGGATGTCCTTCGCCCACTGCTCGGCGAGGTCCATCAGGTACAGGTCCTTCTTCTGGCGCGCGCCCCAATAGAGCGTCATCGGGCGGTCCAGGTTCTGGTGAACCGCATGCTCGACGATCGCCTTGAGCGGCGCGAAGCCGGTGCCCGAAGCGAGCAGCACGATGGGCTTGTCCGAATCCTCGCGCAGGAAGAAAGTGCCGAGCGGCGCCTCGAAGCGCAGGATATCGCGCTCCTTCATCTGCGTGAAGACGTGGTCGGTGAACTTGCCGCCCGGCATGTGGCGGATGTGCAGCTCGAGCGGGCCTTCCTCGTGCGGCGCGGTGGCCATCGAGTAGCTGCGGCGCGTGCCGTCCTTGAGGATGAACTCCAGGTACTGGCCCGCGAGGTACTGCAGGCGCTCGTTGGCGGGCAGTTGCAGCTTCAGGACGATGACGTCGTCGGCCTTGCGCTCGATTCCGGCAATGCGCGTGGGCAGCTTGCGCACCTGCATGTCGCCCACGCCCGCCACCTCGCGGACGTCGATTTCGAGGTCGGTCTGCGCCGTCGCGCAGCAGAAGAGGGCCATGCCGCGCGTCTTCTCGTCGTTCGAGAGCGCCGAAGCAGCATGGGCGCGCTGCTCGACTTCGCCGCTGCAGACGGTGCCCTTGCACGAGCCGCACGCACCGTTCTTGCAGCCGTACGGCAGGCCGATGCCCTGGCGCAGGGCCGCATTGAGGATGGGTTCGTCGGGTTCGACCTGGAACTGCCGGCCACTTTGCTTGAGCGTTACGTTGAAGACCATATTCGAAAAAGCGTGAGTCTGAAATCCGAGGGATCGAGCCGGGTTGTGTCTCGTCTGGCCGATGGTTTGTCCGATACAGGGCCCTGCCTGGGCCGTCGCGGGCGGCTAAAATGGGTCCACCATGCTTGCTACACGAACCTTGCGCCGCGCGCGCATCCTTATTGTCGGCTGCGGCGACGTCGGCCTGCGTTGTGTCGCCCAGTTGCAGGCGCGGCGCGGCCGACCGCGCATCTTTGCACTCACGCGCCGCCCGGAGCAGGCCGGGACGCTGCGCGCCGCGGGCGCGGTGCCGGTCGCAGGCGACCTCGACGTGCGTGCGTGTCTCGCACGCCTCGCCGGGCTCGCGAGCATCGTGCTGCACCTCGCGCCGCCCTCGAGAGACTGCGACGACGACTTGCGCACACGCAGGCTGATTGCGGCGCTCAAGGCGCGTCGGCGTTCCGTGGCGCGATCGGCCCAAAGCGGGGCGTCGGGCCGCGTGGCCGCAAGCGCGCGCGCCTGTGCGCCAAGACCCGCGTTTCAGCCGGCATCGACGCATACCGCGCGTGCGAAAGCACCCTCCATTGTACCCGAGCGTACCCGCCTCGCCGCTCGCGTCCACCCGGCTGATCCGGCGCGTCCGACGCTTGTCTACGCGAGCACCACGGGTGTCTATGGGGACTGCGGCGGTGCGCGCATCGACGAAACCCGCCCCGTGCGGCCCGCCAACGCGCGCGCGATACGGCGCGTGGCGGCAGAGCGGCAACTGCGGCGCGCGACGGCGCGCGGCGCGCTCAAGGCGAGCATCGCGCGGATTCCCGGCATCTACGCTGCGAACCGCTTGCCGCTCGCGCGGCTGGAAAAGGGCACGCCGGCGCTGGCCGAGCCGAACGACGTGTACACGAGCCACATCCACGCCGACGACCTCGCCGCCATTTTGCTGCGGCTGACCACGCACGGGCGCCCGGCGCGCGTCATTCACGCCAGCGACGACAGCGAGTTGAAGATGGGAGCCTGGTTCGATCGCGTGGCGGATGCGTTCGGTCTCGCGCGCCCACCGCGCATCGAGCGCGCGCAGGCCGAGCGGGAACTCGATCCGACGTTGCTTTCGTTCATGCGGGAATCGCGCCGGCTCGCAAATGCGCGGCTCAAGCGCGAACTACGCGTGCGCCTGCGCTATCCCGACGTGGATGCCTTTTTGCGCACGCTGCCGCCGCACCCGTGAGCCCGGGCCGGCGGCACGGCGCAAGCGTGCCGTTCACGTGATTGCCGGCAGCGCTTCGAGCAAGAGGAAGCAGAACAGGGCTCCGATGAGCGCCCCGATCAGATTGGGGTGGTATTGATGCCGGAAATGCATCGACGCCAGCAAGCCGCCGATCAGAATCGCCCCCAGCGCCATGAAAGCCATCAACACGAATGAGATTTCGAATGTCCCGTTGATGATCATGATGCCCCTCCTTGCAACTTGTAATCGTTGTCAAGTCGAGTATAGGGCGGAACATCGGGAACGGCATGCTGCGACGCGGCATAAACAGGGTCAATTGGGCGCGTCCTGGGTGGGCGAGCGCACACAGAGCTGGCCATGTGTGCGCTCGCAGTGGACTACCCCGTGTTACGCAGCGCGTCGAGCGCGGCGTCGTCGAGCCATTTCCATGCGCCCGGGGCGAGATCCGCGGGCAACGTCAAGCCGCCGATGCGCTCGCGATGCAGCGCCTCCACGCGGTTGCCCGCGGCGGCAACCATGCGCTTGACCTGGTGGTATTTGCCTTCGAGCACGCTCAGTTCGAGCTCGTGCTCGCCGCGCGCGTGCGCGGCCACGGCGGCGCTGGGCTCGCGCTCGCCGTGCAGCAGAACGCCTTCGCGCAGCGAGTGCAACTGTGCTTCGTCGAGCGCATGGCGCGTGGTGGCCAGGTAGACCTTGGGGACCTTGCGCTTGGGCGAAGTGAAGGCGTGCACGAACTGGCCGTCGTCGGAGAGCAGCAGCAGGCCGGTCGTGTCCTGATCGAGACGGCCCACGCATTGCACGTTGCGCGCGGCGAACTGCGGCGGCAGCAGATGAAACACGCTCAGATGGTGCTGCGGATCGCGCGAGCACTCATAGCCCGCGGGTTTGTTCAGCGCGAGGTAGGCGCGGGCGTGAAACGGCCATGGCGTCCCGTCGACGCTGAACACAAGGCCTTCCGTATCGAAGGTTGCGTGCGGATCCGTGCAGGGCGCACCCGCGACGGCCACCCGCGCTTCGAGGATCAAGCCGCGGCACTGGCGGCGCGTGCCGAAGCCTTGGGAGAAGAGAATGCTTTCGAGATTCATGGCGGAACGCCGACGGCTATACATCGCAACATTTTAGCGAACGCTGGCGTGCCGCCTGTGTGTACGCCCGGCGTCAACGCGTCGTTCGCGGTTGGTCGCTGCGATGCCGGATGACTGATCGTGCCCCTGAATGCGTCCGTGTTGCGGTACTTCACGGCGCGTCTGGTGGGGATGGCGTAACGTAATGCGATTCACCGGCGCGCTGCGTGCATCGCGCGCAGTGCCTGGCCACTATCCAAGGCAAGGAGAACAGCATGGCGAAGACGATCGCGGACTTTCTGGCCAAGACGCTCGAAGCGGTGGGCGTCGAGCGTATCTGGGGCGTGACCGGCGACAGTCTGAACGGACTCTCCGCGAGCTTGCGCAAGCTCGGCACGATCCGCTGGATGCATACGCGGCACGAGGAAGTTGCTGCGTTCGCGGCGGGCGCCGAAGCCGCTGCAACGGGCCGGCTCGCCGTATGCGCGGGCAGTTGCGGCCCCGGCAATTTGCATCTCATCAACGGCCTGTACGACTGCCATCGAAATCACGCGCCGGTGCTGGCCATCGCCGCGCACATTCCATCGACGGAGATCGGCCTCGGCTACTTTCAGGAAACTCACCCAACCGA
Organism: Paraburkholderia sacchari; assembly: GCF_000785435.2. Taxonomy (GTDB): domain Bacteria; phylum Pseudomonadota; class Gammaproteobacteria; order Burkholderiales; family Burkholderiaceae; genus Paraburkholderia; species Paraburkholderia sacchari. Next base: position 358,514 of record NZ_JTDB02000003.1, read on the forward strand.
GATCTTTCGCGAGTGCGCCCATTACGTTGAGCTCGTGACCAATGCCGCTCAGTTTCCGCGCGTTCTCGCTACGGCGCTGCGCACCGCCATCGACCAGAAGGGCGTGGCCGTGATCGTCCTGCCAGGCGACGTGGCGCTGCTCGACGGACCGGAGGAAGAGCCCGTCTGGGCGCAGCACGCGCGGCCCGCGACGTTGCCGGCTTCGGCCGACATCGACCGGCTGGCGGACCTGCTCAACCGCTCGGAGGCCGTCACGCTGCTGTGCGGCAGCGGCTGCAAGGGCGCGCACGACGAAGTAGTGGCGCTTGCCGACGCCCTTGGTGCACCGACCGTGCATGCGCTGCGGGGCAAGCAATATGTCGAATGGGATAACCCGTACGACGTGGGCATGACGGGGCTGATCGGCTTTAGCTCGGGCTATCACGCCATGATGTCGTGCGACACGCTCGTGATGCTCGGCACCGATTTTCCGTATCGCAACTTCTACCCCGAGCGCGCGAACATCGTTCAGATCGACCGCAACGCGGCGGCGCTGGGCAAGCGCGCGCCACTCACGCTCGGGCTGATCGGCGACGTGCGCGAGACCTTGCGCGCGCTTACGCCGCGGCTCACGCGCAAGACCGAACGCCAGTTCATCAAACGCGCGCGCGAGCACTACGCGGATGCGCGCAAGGGGCTGGACGACCTTGCGCGCCCGGCGGCCGCAGGCAAGCCGCTGCATCCGCAATACGTGACCTCGCGCATCGACGCGCTGGCGGCCGACGACGCCATTTTCGCGGTCGACGTAGGCACGCCCACGCTCTGGGCCGCGCGCTATCTGACGATGAATGGGCGCCGCCGCCTGCACGGCTCATTCAACCACGGCTCGATGGCGAACGCGATGCCGCAGGCACTTGGCGCTCAGGCCGCGCATGTTGGGCGTCAGGTGATTTCGCTATCCGGCGATGGCGGTCTTTCGATGCTGCTCGGCGACATACTCACGGCGCGCCAGCTCGATCTGCCGATCAAGATCGTCGTCCTGAATAATGGGTCGCTGGGTTTTGTCGCGATGGAGATGAAGGCGGGTGGCTATGTCGAAACAGGCACCGATCTCGTGGCGACCAATTTCGCCGATATTGCGAAAGGCGCCGGCCTCTTCAGCGTGCGCGTGGAGACGTCGGAAGCGCTCGACGATGCGTTGCGCGAAGCGTTCGCTCATGACGGCCCGGCGCTCGTCGATGTGGTGACGACCAAGCATGAGTTGGCCATGCCGCCGAGACTCCAGTGGGCGCAGGCGAAGGGGTTCAGCCTTTATATGCTGCGCGCGGTGTTGAGCGGGCGAGGCGACGAAGTGGTGGAACTCGCGCAGACGAATTTGCGCTGATGGTGCGCGCTGATTGTATGGATTGGCGGATCCAGGGCGCTTGAAGCAAAAAACCCCGCAGGACACGGTCCTTTGCGGGGTTTCTCTGGGCGTCGCCTGGCGACACCTGGAATGGGGGTGGTGCCTCGGGCCGGAATCGAACCGGCACTCCTTTCGGAACCGGATTTTGAGTCCGGCGCGTCTACCAATTTCACCACCGAGGCAGTTTCGCGGTCTGCTTTTGTAGCAAACACTCGAAGTAGCCGGAGATTATGGCGTAAATTCCGGGCTGCGGCAACTATTGGTGCCAATGGGCCGTGCGGGCCACCTGCGAGCAGCGGCAGTTGCATTCAGACCGTACGAGAAAAGCGCTCGATCTTTTGGGCCCCGAGGTACCTGTCGAACACCATCGCAATATTGCGCACGAACATGCGCCCAGCGGGCAGCACTTCGATCCGGTCGGAACGGCACGTCACGAGCCCGTCGGCTTCGAAGGCGCGCAGGCGCTCCAGCTCGGGCGCGAATTCTGCCGGCAAGCGCACGCCATAGGCAGCTTCGAATTCATCGAAGCGCAGCTCCAGATTGCACATCAGCTCTGTGATGATGTCGCGGCGCAGGCGGTCGTCGGCGGTGAGACGCACGCCGCGCGTCACGGCGAGTTGCCCGGAGTCGATGGCCGCGCCGTAGCTTGCAAGGTCCTTGGCGTTCTGCGCGTAGACATCGCCGACCTTGCCGATCGACGAGGCGCCGAAGCCGATCAGATCGCACTCGGCGCGCGTGCTGTACCCCTGGAAGTTGCGATGCAGCGTGCGCTGCGCCTGGGCGCGCGCAAGCTCGTCGGTGGGCAGCGCGAAGTGATCCATGCCGATATACACGTAGCCGGCCTCGGTGAGCTGCTCGACCACGAGTTGCAACAGCGCGAGCCGCGTGGCCGGCGAGGGCAGCGTGGCTGGGTCCATCTGCCGCTGCATTTTGAAGAGTTGCGGCATGTGCGCGTAGCCGAACACCGAAATGCGCTCGGGGGCGAGCAGCAGAATCGTGTAGAGCGTGCGCTGAAAGCTGCTGACGCTCTGGTGCGGCAAACCGTAGATCAGATCGACGCTGATCGACTCGAAGCCGTTCGCACGCGCCGTATTCATGACGTCGACCGTGAGTTCGAGCGGCTGGATGCGGTTGATCGCGCGCTGCACGACGGGGTCGAAGTCCTGCACGCCGAGGCTCAGCCGGTTGAAGCCGAGAGTGCGCAGGTGTGCGATGGTTTCCGCCGACGCCTCGCGCGGGTCGATCTCGATCGAGTATTCGCCTTCGCTGTCGGGACGCAGCGCGAAGTGCTCGCGCGTGGCGGCCATCAGCGTGGTCATTTCCTCCAGCGAGAGAAAGGTGGGTGTGCCGCCGCCCCAATGCAACTGCGAGACTGGCCGCGTCGTATCGAAAAGCGCCGCCTGCAGTTCGATTTCGCGCACGAGTTGTTGCACATACGGCTTCGAGCGCTTGCGGTTTTTTGTCGCGACCTTGTTGCAGCCGCAATAAAAGCAGACGGTGTCGCAGAAGGGAATGTGGAAGTACAGCGAAAGGTCGGTTTCCGCCGCGCCGGGGTCGGATGCGGCTCGCCGATAGTGATCGAGATCGAAATCTTCGCGGAACTGCAGCGCGGTGGGATAAGACGTATAGCGTGGGCCGTTCGTGCCGTATTTGGCAAGCAGATCGGGGCGAAAGAGTAAGTCGGTGTCGCTCATGCGGGCTCTCAGGTGGGCGGCGCGGCACCCGCGATGCGTACGTGGCATTCAGAGCGGGGCGTCTCGGGGCGCCAGACCAACTGAGTGTAAGAGTCGATTAACCGAGGCGTTTGTGTAAAAAGGTCGCAGCGTGCGATGGCACAATGCGAACAGTCTTTTGCCGAGACCGCATTTGGGCCGGTTTGGCGACGTGTTTTTCGAATCCGTAACAGTCTTGTTTCAGGAAGTCGTTGTGAGTGCAGGTTTCCTTCTTTCCGCGTCTGGCCACGCATGCCGCCCCGGCTGCGGTGCGTGCTGTATTGCGCCGTCCATTTCGAGTCCGATTCCTGGCATGCCGAACGGCAAACCCGCCGGCGTGCGCTGCGTGCAGCTCGACGAGGACTTGCAGTGCAAAATATTCGGCTCGCCGTTGCGCCCAGCATGTTGCTCGGGTCTCCAGCCGCAGGTCGAAATGTGCGGCGACTCGCGCGAGCAGGCGCTCGTCTGGATCGAGCGCCTCGAAGCCGCCACCAGGCCGTAGGCGCTCGTTGGAACCCGTGGTATTTCGCAAACGCTGTTGTCCCGCCGTTGTTCATTAAGGAGATTTCGCATGATCCGACGCGCGCCGCGCGCCTTTTCCCCTTCGCGCAACCCGGGCACGCCTCGCGTCACCCGAAGGGCTTTCGTGCTCTCCGCCTGTGCGGCGGCCTGCGCGGCCATGTCGCTTGGCGCATGTGCGTCCGGCATCTTTCCTTTTATCCCCGATCACTACACGTTTTCGCAGCAGCAGGTGCAGGACGCGGTGCAGCGCAAGTTCCCGTACCACCGCTCGGTGCAGCAGCTTTTCGACGTCGCGCTCACAAACCCGGTCGTTACCTTGCTCCCGGACCGCAATCGCGTGGCGGTGCGCGTCGACGCGCATCTCGAAAGTCCACTGATGCAGGAACCGGTGAGCGGCGCGTTTACGCTCTCGAGCGAGCTTGCCTACGATGCTCCGAGCCGCTCGGTCATTCTGAAGTCGCCCACGGTGGACCGCGTCGATATGGCGGGCAACGCAGCCGTCTACGCACAGCAGGTGAACGCCGTTGCCGCGATGGCAGCTACCCAGTTGCTGGCCAACTATCCCATTTACACGTTCAAGCCGGATCAGCTCCAATTTGCCGGGGTGAATTACGAACCCGGTACAATCAGCATCCTTACAAACGGCATACGCGTGCAGATCGTCGAGAAATAAGCGACGGGAAGCTCGCCGCGTGCAGCCGTCGGCGGGCGTGCATGCGAGCGGCGCACGGGCCCTCCGGCGCATATTTTCCGCAAGGGAGTGGGGATGGACTGGATTGTGGCGTGCAAGGCCCTGGTTCTGGGCATTGTCGAGGGGTTGACGGAATTTCTGCCGATTTCGAGCACTGGGCACTTGATCGTGGCGGGTAGCCTGCTCGGTTTCGACGGCGAGTTCGAAAAAACCTTTGACGTGGTGATCCAGCTGGGCGCCATCCTTGCCGTGTGCTGGGAGTTCCGCCGCAAGATTGGCACGGTGGTGATGGGGCTACCCACGCGGCCCGAGGCGCGGCGCTTCGCGCTCAATATCGTCATTGCGACGATTCCTGCCGTGGTGCTGGGGCTGCTGTTCGAGAAGGCGATCAAGTCAGTGTTGTTCTCGCCGGTTCCGGTTGCGTTCGCGCTTGTTGCCGGCGGCCTGATCATCTTGTGGGTGGAAGGACGCCGGCGCGCCGGCCGGGGGCCGGGGGCCGACAAGGCGCCGCCGCCTGCGCGCGTGAATTCGCTCGACGACATCTCGCTGCTCGACGCCTTCAAGGTGGGCCTCGCGCAGTGCTGCGCGCTGATTCCCGGCATGTCGCGTTCGGGTTCGACCATCATCGGCGCGATGCTGTTCGGCGTCGAACGGCGCGTCGCCACCGAGTTTTCGTTCTTCCTCGCGATTCCGATCATCTTCGGCGCGACGGTCTATGAAATGCACAAAGCCTGGCAGACGCTCTCGGTCGATTGGCTCGGGCTGTTCGGCGTGGGCTTCGTTGCTGCGTTCGTCAGCGCATTTGCCTGCGTGCGCTGGCTGTTGCGCTATATCGCCTCGCACGATTTCACGGCATTTGCGTGGTATCGCATCGCGTTCGGCCTCGTGATCCTGCTGTTCGGCTATGGCGACTGGCTCGACTGGCAGTGAAGCCGTGAAGTGGCTCGCATCGCCGCCGGAGCCGGCGGCGTCGGAATGCAAAACGGGCGCTGCAGTTCACAGCGCCCGTTCGTCTTTGCTGGTGACGCGTTAGCCCGCGCGGCGTTTGAACACCAGATCCCACACGCCGTGACCGAGCCGCAGACCGCGGCGCTCGAATTTGGTCACCGGGCGATAGGCGGGACGCGGCGCGTAGTCGGCGGCCGTGTTCTCGAGCGCGGGCTCGGCGCCCAGCACCTCGAGCATTTGTTCCGCGTAGTTCTGCCAGTCGGTTGCACAGTGCAGGTAGGCGCCCGGCTTCATGCGCGAGACGAGCAACTGCACGAACTTCGGCTGGATCAGCCGGCGCTTGTGGTGACGCGCCTTGTGCCACGGATCGGGAAAGAAGATGTGCACGCCGTCCAGGCTCGCGGGCGCGATCATCTGCTCTAGCACTTCGACTGCGTCGTGCTGAATGATGCGGATGTTCGTGAGGTTCTGCTCGCTGATCAGCTTGAGTAGCGCGCCCACGCCAGGCTCATGGACCTCGACGCCGAGAAAGTCGTCGTCGGAGCGCAGTGCGGCGATCTCCGCGGTGCTCGCGCCCATGCCGAAGCCGATCTCCAGCACGCGCGGCGCATGCCGGCCGAACACGGCATCCCAGTTGGCGTCCTCGGGTGCATAAGGCACCACGAAGCGCGGGCCGAGTTCGTCGAGCGCGCGGCGCTGGCCGGTCGAGACGCGCCCGGCGCGCGTCACGAAGCTGCGGATGCGGCGGTGGTGCAGGGCTTCATCGGTGTTTGCCTGCGCGGCTTCGGCCGAGGGTGCTGCCGTTTCCTGCGATGGGTTCGCGGCGGGATTGTCCGTTGCGGCGGACGGCGTGCAGTCGGTACGGGCTGCGTCGTTCGGATCGTGGTTCATCTTCGATGATGGGAAGTGAGGGCAGCGGGCTTCGCGGCACTATCTACAGGGCGTAGCCGTGTCGCCGGCGTTCGGGGCTTCCGTGTTGCGTCGGGGGAAGGTCCGCGCATGAACGCTGCCAGGTGCATTACCGCAGATCGCAGCCGCTCGAAGCGGGCCGGCTGGAGAGATGTCGCTGCGCCTTGCATGAATGCGCGAGACAGTGAGGCGAATTCGTGGAGCGGGCGATGGGAATCGAACCCACGTCTCCAGCTTGGGAAGCTGGGGTAATGGCCATTATACGACGCCCGCAGAACGCGCTATTTTACGCGAATTTCACCGGCTTGCGCAATCGCGCCGCGCCCCTCAGGACGCGGACACGCGCAGAATCAAATTCCAAACAGCGTCAGTGAGACCGCGGCGCGCGTGACCACCATCAGCAGTACCTGAACCACCACGAACAGCAAAATGGGCGAGAGGTCGAGCCCGCCGAAGTTCGGCAGAATGCGCCGGATGGGATTCAGAAACGGCGCCGTAAGCTGAAGCAGCACGGGCATCGCCGCCGAGTGCGGGTTCAGCCAGGAGAGCAGCGCCATCAGGATCGTCAGCCAGAGGAGCAGATTGAGCGCCCATTTCACGACCGTCAGTACCGCGACGATCAAAAGGGTGGGCAGGAAACCGAGCGGGTCGACGCCTGCGAGCCATACCATCAGCAGCACGTAAGCGACGGCGGCGATTACCGCCGCCACGACGCTCGCAAGGTCGATGCCGCGCAGGCCCGGAATCACGCGGCGCAGCGGCAGCACGAGCCAGTTGGTCGCCTGCTGGATGGCATGCGTCACCGGGTTGTACGGCGGAACGCGGACGAACTGCAGCCAGACGCGCAGCAGCAGGGCGGCGCCGAACAACGTGAAGAGCGTGTTGAGCAGAAAGCGGGCGATATCGCCGAACATCGGAGTTGTTTCCTTCTTGTAGTGAGTGACGGTGCGTGGCGGCGGGTTTCGGGCGTGCGTCCTGTTATCGGATCAACGGCGGATCAAACGGTGCATCAAACCGACACCTTGATCTCGCTGACCAGGATCGTGCCATTACCGCCGTCGGTGTAGTTGGGAATATCGTCGACGAGTGTCTTCTGATGCGGCTTGAACACAGTGTAAAAGTCATCCAGCGTGTCGAACAGGAAATGCCCCGCCGCGACGTACGGCGGCGGCGTGCCCGGCGGCCCCGCGTTGATGCCGATATCGATCGACCAGCCCTTGAGCTTGTCGCCGAAAAGCTTCGCGGCGAGCGGCATATGCCGCGTGGCGTAGTACTCGGTGTCGAATCGACCGTTTTCGCGGTAAGGATAAAGGATGCTGATCTTGATCATTGGCCGTTCCTGTTGACGAATCCCGATGCGCGAGCGCACTGCCGGCGTGCGCCGATGCCACATTACCACGGCTTACGCCTCGCCAGTGATGGCGCGAAACGTCGGATGCCGAGCGCGCGCGTAGGGTATTTCTGTCGCTTTTCGGGCAAACGGCTAAAGTGAGTCAAAGCGCTCGTGCAAGCTCCCACGCCGCGAAATGTTCGCTGTCGTACCGATGCGATCGGCAAGCTCAAATTAAAAAGGACGCAAGGAGCGGCGACGATGATGCGTGTGCGCCCGTTCGCCTTCGCGCAGCACGGGGGGCGCGTGACTAACAGGTCCCGGGTGATCTGTCACGCATCTGCGGCTATCTAGCAACACTGCGTTTGTCCGTTCGCAAACTTGCGCACAATGATTCCATGGCTCCGGTTTCGTTGTTGCTGTGTGCAATTGGGCTGTTTCCTGTCGGTGGTCCGATTTGGGAGGTCACGATGAGCATCTTCGCTTACCGAAAGCATCTGCGGTTTCTCACGCCTCATCAGCGTCGCCGCTGGTGGGATCAGAAGAAGCGTCTCACGCCGCGCGTGCGGATTAGCGTCGCTTATGTTCCACCCAGCGTGACGCGCGAGTTCACCTACGTGAAGGTCGGATAGCGCCACCGCTCAGGCTGCGCCATTCAATTTCGACGATGCCCGGTCCGTGAACCGGGCATCGTCGTTTCAGGCCGGCCAAAGCGTCTCGCGTGGGTCAATTTGTAATGAAACATTACCTGCTCGTTTGGCGGTGGCCTTAAAATTTCCGGCAAAAATGACCGAGCGGGCGGCGAAGGGCGTTTGCAAGGCGCGATACGTCGAGGTTTGGGCCTCGCGTCGTCAGATGTTTGTGACATCGGCTTGATTCAACGTCAGGAAGCCCGCACCTGCGATTGCAATTTGCAACAAATGGCTACCTTTGACGGCCTGCGTTTTCGATAGAGTGCATGTGTGGGCTTTGCCCGTCATGTGGAGCGACGCTGTCGTCGGCCGCCAGGAGAAGAGAAGTGAAAAAGACCGTTTCGTTTATCGTTGCCGCTGCGCTGGGTGTGGGGCTCGTTAGCGCAGCCGAGGCGCACGTTTCGGTGGGTATCGGTATTGGCATTCCTGTTGCACCGGCGTATCCGGTCTACGCTGCGCCGGTCTACGCGCCGCCGCCTGTCGTCTATGCCCCGCCGCCGCCGGTGGTCTATGCACCGCCGCCCGCAGTCGTCGTGGGTGGTTATGGCGGCTATGGCTACTATGGCCGTCCGTACTGGCATCATGGCTACTATCGCGGCTACCGTGGTTACCATGGTGGCTGGGACCGCCACTAAGCTCGACCGATGATGCCGGGTGGCATGGCGCCACTCGCCTGAAGTTTTCCGCAACGGCGCAACGCCGGCTCATGCCGCGTTGCGCCGTTTGCTTTTCAGACTCCCATACAGAGGTACTTCAGCTCGACATATTCGTCGATGCCGTATTTCGAGCCTTCGCGCCCGAGCCCAGACTGCTTGACGCCGCCAAACGGCGCAACCTCGTTCGAAATGAGCCCGGTGTTGATGCCGACCATACCGTACTCGAGCGCCTCGGCCACGCGCCAAACGCGGCCGATGTCGCGGCTATAGAAATAGGAGGCGAGGCCAAACTCGGTGTCGTTCGCGAGGCCGATGGCCTCGGCTTCGTCGCGGAAGCGGAACACGGCGGCAACCGGCCCGAAGGTCTCCTCGCGCGCGATCAGCATCTCGCGCGTGACTTCGGCGAGCACGGTGGGCTCGACATAGCGGCCTTCCAGCACCTGGCCGCCGGTGACGAGCTTCGCGCCCTTCGACGTCGCGTCGCCGATGTGCTGCGTCACCTTGGCAACCGCCGCGTCGTCGATCAGCGGTCCCTGGTTGATGCCGGCCTCGAAGCCGTTGCCGACCTTGATCTTGCGCGAGGCGGCGGTGAGCTTTTCGACGAACGCGTCGTAGACCTTGTCATGCACGTAGAAGCGGTTGGTGCACACACAAGTTTGGCCCGCGTTGCGGTATTTCGAGATCACGGCGCCTTCCACGGCGGCATCGATATCGGCATCGTCGAACACGATGAAGGGCGCGTGGCCGCCCAGTTCCAGCGCGATTTTCTTGACCGTCGGCGCGCATTGCTGCATGAGAATGCGGCCCACCGGCGTCGATCCCGTGAACGAAAGGTGGCGCACGATATCGCTTTCGCAGAGGGCCTTGCCCACTTCGATCGAATTGGCCGAGTCGGCGGTGATGACGTTGAATACGCCCTTGGGCACGCCAGCGCGCTGTGCGAGTTCGGCGAGCGCGAGTGCGCACAGCGGCGTCTGTTCGGCGGGCTTCACGACGATCGTGCAACCCGCTGCGATGGCGGGCGCGACCTTGCGGGTGATCATCGCGATCGGGAAGTTCCAGGGCGTGATCGATGCGCAGACACCAATCGGCTGCTTGATCACGACGAGCTTGCGGTCGCTCGCGGGGCTCGCGAGCACGTCGCCGTTCACGCGCTTCGCCTCTTCGGCAAACCATTCCAGGAACGAGGCGCCATAGACCACTTCGCCGCGCGCCTCGGCGAGCGGTTTGCCTTGCTCGGCGGTCATGATTGCCGCGAGGTCGTCGGCGTGTTCGATCACGAGGTCGTACCAGCGGCGCAGTATGACCGCGCGCTCCTTGCCGGTCTTCGCGCGCCAGGCGGGCAGCGCCGCATGCGCGGCGGCAATGGCGCGGTGCGCCTCGGCGGCGCCGAAATCGGGCACGCGGGCGATTTCTGTATTGTCGGCGGGGTCGAGCACGGCGAAGGTCGCGGCGCCGCCGCTCCACTCGCCGTCGATCCAGGCGCGCGTCTTGAAGAGGGCGGGGTCCTGCAACTGCGTCAGGCGTTCCGATGTGGACAAGCTCATCTTCGTGTCTCCTCGATGCGTGTGCGGCGCGGCCCGAAGCGGGCCGTATCGCGGTGAGCGAACGCGGCGTCGCGAAGGCGTCGCGGGTGTGCAACGAATATGCAGCGAATATGCAGCGTCCGGGCTATGGCTCGGCGTTCAGGCTGCAGGCCAGCACCCACAGCCCTCAGGCGCGCCCGAGCCCGAGTTCCTCGTAAAGGCGGTCGACGCGCGCCTTCACGTCCTGCGTCATCTCGATGGCGCGACCCCATTCGCGGTCCGTTTCGCCGGGCCACTTGTTGGTGGCGTCAAGGCCCATCTTCGAGCCGAGGCCCGCAACCGGAGACGCAAAATCGAGATAGTCGATCGGCGTATGTTCGACGAGCACGGTATCGCGTGCGGGATCGATACGCGTGGTGATCGCCCAGATCACTTCTTTCCAGTCGCGAATATTCACATCATCGTCGACCACGACGATGAACTTCGTATACATGAACTGCCGCAGGAAGCTCCAGACGCCAAACATGACGCGTTTTGCGTGCCCGGGGTAGCTCTTCTTCATCTGCACGATGGCCATGCGGTAGCTGCAGCCTTCGGGCGGCAGATAGAAGTCGGTGATTTCCGGGAATTGCTTCTGCAGGAGCGGCACGAACACTTCGTTCAGCGCGACGCCGAGCACGGCCGGCTCATCGGGCGGCTTGCCTGTATACGTAGAGTGATAGATCGCATCGCGCCGCATGGTAATGCGCTCGACCGTGAAGACGGGGAACCACTCCTGCTCGTTGTAATAGCCGGTGTGGTCGCCATAGGGCCCCTCGAGCGCGTGCTCGTATGCGGCGCTCGCGCCTTTCGAGGGGCGAGGCGGTGCGCCGGCCGGCGCGGGAGGCTGGCCGCCGCCGTTTGCATGGTCATTGGGATAGATGAATCCTTCAAGCACGATTTCCGCGCGTGCGGGTACCTGAAGTGTGTCGACGCCGGGCGTGAGGCACTTCGCTAGTTCGGTGCGACCGCCGCGCAGGAGGCCAGCGAACTGGTATTCGGACAGCGTGTCGGGCACCGGCGTGACGGCGCCGAGGATGGTGGCCGGGTCGGCGCCGAGCACGACCGCCACCGGGTAAGGTTTGCCAGGGTTCTGCAACGCGAATTCGCGGAAATCGAGCGCGCCGCCGCGGTGCGCGAGCCAGCGCATGATGAGTTTGTTGCGTCCGATGAGCTGCTGGCGGTAGATGCCAAGATTCTGGCGCGTCTTGTTGGGCCCTCGCGTAACCGTGAGGCCCCAGGTGATGAGCGGACCGGCGTCGCCGGGCCAGCAGGTTTGGATGGGCAGTTTCGCGAGATCGACGTCGTTGCCTTCCCAGACGATCTCCTGGCAGGGTGGCGCGCTCACGGTCTTTGGCGCCATGTCCCAGACGGCCTTGGCGAGCGTGAGCAGCTTGCCGGCGTCCTTCAGACCGCGCGGCGGCTCGGGCTCCTTCAGCGCAGAGAGTAGTCGCCCCACGTCGCGCAGCGACTCGAGCGCGGCACCGTCGCCGGCGCTTTCTGGCGCATCGATGCCCATGCCGAGCGCGACGCGCCGCGGCGTGCCGAAGAGGTTGCCCAGCACCGGGAACGCATGAGTCGCGCGGCTCTCGAATAGCAGGGCGGGACCGGCGGCGCGCAATACGCGGTCGCAGAGTTCGGTCATTTCCAGCACCGGAGAGACGGCTTGTGGAACGCGGCGCAATTCGCCGAGCGTCTCCAGGCGACCGACGAAGTCGCGCAAGTCTTTGTATTTCATCAGGATAGGAGCGGAGCCGCAGCGCGCGGCGAGGGCAGAGGCGAAACGATTGTCGATTTTACCTGTGTTACTTGACGCACGCTGTCATCCATATTGGGTAATCGGCCGCAGACGCTCGCAGTACGGGGGCTTGCCCGGATTGAACACTGTTCATAATTACAAATAGTTATAAATTTGACATTCTATAGTGTTGACCATCTATTAGAGCCTGCTAGAATCCGTCCACACTGGTTGCAGGGCTTGCAATTTCTAACCACCATCCCGGTCCTTCTGACGCAACGCGTCACCGTTTAGCCGACTCCCTGCACGGCTCTTCACGGTCTAGATTGGTTGTCTTCGCCGGCGCCTCTTTGCGCCGGCTATTTGCGTGAGAACCCCTCGTGCGCGCCCAAGGCGTGCCTGGTAGTCAGGAAGGGGTTCCACTTACGGCGTTCCTGCCGTTTTCCCGACACCGTTGCTGCACCAGCCAGGGCGCACGATGTCTTGATCCAGCGATTGGCATTTGGCCTCGTGTCAGCTTCGGTCGCCGGATCATGCAACATGGGAGATCCGTTAGATGAATACCTGGTTATCGTGGTGGCGCGCCGATGAGCGTTTCGCTTCGGGGCTGCGTGCGCTACTGCGACGTGGCACACGTTTGAGCCACCATCTGTTCAGCATTGTGGGCGGCTGCGCTGTCCTGGTTGCGCTCGCTATCTGGTTGCTGCCCTCGTGGCGCGGCACGGTTGCCGCGCGCATGATGCCCTTTGTTTCCGCTGCCGTGCAGGCGGGTCCTGCGCGTCTGCTGCAAGGCAATCCGCTGCCTGCGGTTCTCCCGCCGCCCAGCGTGATGGCGAACGAAGACAGCAAGGCCGGCGCTGTGGCATTTCTTCCCGATGCAGCTGCGGCGAAGGTGACGCCCGCCGGTTCCAACGGCGTGGTGGATCGCGTCGCGACCAGCGTCTCCAAAGGCGGCATGGCTACGCTCGACGCGGTCACGCTCAATGGTCTCGATCCGCGTTCGCTGCCGAGCGTCGGCACGCTGGCGCGCATGATTCCGGCACAGCGCATCACGCCCGATGCCCGCGACGACCGCGTGCTGGTTTCGGCGCGCGAACAGGCGCTCGTTGCGACCTACATCGCGCGCCGCTATCGCGTGGCGCAGGAGCCCGTCGGCGAACTCGTGAGGGCCGCCTTCGACACCGGCCGTGAAGTGGGGCTCGATCCGTTGCTGCTGCTCGCGGTCATGGCGATCGAATCGGGCTTCAACCCGTACGCGGAGAGTGGCGTGGGCGCGCAAGGTCTCATGCAGGTCATGTCGAAGGTCCACTCGGACAAGTTCCAGTACTTCGGCGGCCAGAGGGCGGCGCTAGATCCGCTCGCGAACATCAAGGTCGGTGCGCTGGTCCTGAAGGACTGTATCGCGCGCGGCGGCTCGCTGCCGGGCGGTCTGCGCCTGTACGTGGGCTCGACCTCGCCTGACGACGGCGGCTACGGCGCCAAGGTCATGGCCGAGCGCGGGCGTCTGCGCGATGTGGCCCGCGGCCGCAACGTGCCGGTCAACGCGCCTCAGGCGCCTGTGACGACCACGGCCAGCACGTCGCCGGTGCAGAAAGTGGCGAGCATCAGCGGCGAGAAGCGTGTGCACGTAACGCTCGACAACGCACATGCGCTGGTGGAGAAGCCCTCGGCCGAGAAGGCCGCGCCCGAACAGGACGACGCCAACAATGGCGCCAGCACGGCGGCCCAGAAGCACAGCCAGTCTGAGTTCGGCGCGTAATGATGTAATGACCACGATCCGATCGCGATCGCTCCGGCCAGCAGGACATGCCGGAGAATACGAAAAAGGCACCCGAGGGTGCCTTTTTTCATGTCCGCCGGTTTGGCGGCAGCAACGGGATCGCTGGGGTCAACGATTGAACAAGGTCCGCAGCCGCCCGACCGCCTCTTCGAGCCGCTCGTAGGCCGTGGCATACGAGAGCCGCACATATTGGCGCGGCGCGGCCGTGCCGAAGTCCATGCCCGGAACCATCACTGTGCCCGCATCGTGCAGCATGGCGCGCGTGAGTGCGTCGCTGTCGCCAGCCGCCGGGTGATTGACGTTCGTGCAGTCCGCGTAGACGTAGAACGCGCCGTCCGGCATCACCGGCACGGTGAAGCCGAGTGACTCGAGCGCGGGCGCGATGAAGTCGCGGCGGCGCTTGAACTCCAGCCGGCGTGCTTCGTAGATGTCCAGCGTCTGCGGCTCGAAACAGGCGAGCGCGGCATGTTGCGCGAGCGCCGACGCGCAGATGAACAGGTTCTGCGCGAGCTTTTCGAACGCGCCGACCAGCGCGGGCGGCACCACGAGCCAGCCCAGCCGCCAACCGGTCATGTTGAAGTACTTCGAGAAGCTGTTGACGGTCACCACGTCGTCGCCGAAGGAGAGGGCGGAGACGGGGCGCGCGTCGTAGCTCAAGCCCTGATAGATCTCGTCGACGATCGTGAAGCCGCCGCGTGTGCGCACGGCCTTCACGATGCGTGCGAGCTCGTCGGGCTCGATCGACGTGCCGGTCGGGTTCGACGGCGAGGCGAGCAGCACGCCGCGCGTGCGCTCGGTCCACAGGCGCTCGACGTCGCTGGCGGTGAGCTGAAAGCGCGCTTCGGGGCCGCTCGGCACGAGCACCGGCTTGCCTTCCGCGGCGGCCACGAAGTGCCGGTTGCACGGATAGCACGGGTCGGGCATGAGCACTTCGTCGTCGCGGTCGACGAGCGCCGTGCAGGCGAGCAGCAGCGCCGCCGAGGCGCCGGCCGTCACGACGATGCGCGCCGGATCGACTTTCAGGCCGTAGGCGTGCTCGTAGTGCGCCGCGATCGCCTCGCGCAGCGTGTGGAGGCCGAGCGCATTCGTGTATTGGGTGACGCCACGGCGCAGCGCTGCGGCGGCGGCCTCGACGACGGGCTCGGGCGCCGTGAAGTCCGGCTCGCCGATGCCCATATGGATGATGTCGCGACCGGCGCGTTCGAGCTTCGCGGCCTCCTTCGCCAGTTCCATGACGTAGAAAGGCTGGATCTCGTCGACGCGCGCGGCAAGCCGCAGCAGCGGTTCGGCAACGGTGTTCATGCGGGTGTTTCCAGTGCTTGCGGGCGATGCGGCGCGTGGGACGCCGGGGCCTGACGGCCTGGCTCCACGCGCCGTATTGCGGTTACGACCTGCGGGCGGCTTGGGCTTCGGTGGCGCGCAGTTGCGCCGCGAGCTTGTCGAGCACGCCGTTCACGTACTTGTAGCCGTCCGAGCCGCCGAAGGTTTTCGTGAGCTCGACCGCCTCGTTGATGACGACGCGATACGGAATGTCGACGTGGTGCTTGAACTCGTAGGTCGCCACGAGCAGCACTGCGCGCTCGACAGGCGAGAGCTGCTCGATCGGACGGTCGAGGCACGGCACGATGGCGGCGGAGAGTTCCTCCGATTCGCGGATCACGCCGTGCAGGAGGGCGTCCAGGTGCTCGTGGTCGGCTTTGTCGTAGCCTTGCGAACCGCGCAGCTGCGCGTCGATCTCGCCGGCGGGCACACCCGACAGCAGCCACTGATACAAGCCCTGCGTGGCCAGTTCGCGGGAGCGGCGGCGCGCACTCTTCATTGCTGTTCCTCTTCGTCTTCCTCGTCTTCGTCGTCGCCACCGTCGAGCTGCTCCAGCGCGACCGTGAGATTCGCCATTTCGACGGCGACGCGCGCGGCGTCACGACCCTTTTCGGTCATGCGCGCGACGGCCTGCTCGTCGTTCTCGGTCGTGAGGACCGCGTTCGCGACCGGCACGCCGAAGTCGAGGGCGATGCGCGAGATGCCCGCGCCGCTTTCGTTCGAGACGAGCTCGAAGTGGTACGTTTCGCCGCGCACGACCGCGCCGAGCGCGATCAGGGCGTCGAACTGGCCGCTTTCGGCGAGCTTTTGCAGTGCGAGCGGAATTTCCAGCGCGCCCGGCACGGTGACGAGCAGCACGTCTTCGCCGGTCACGCCGAGGCGTTCGAGCTCTTCGATGCAGGCATCGACGAGGCCGTTGCAGACGGGTTCATTAAAGCGCGACTGGACGATGCCGATGCGCAGTCCGTCGCCGTCGAGATTCGGTTGGTATTGTCCGATTTCCATTTGATATCCGTAGGTTCGGTTGAGCGTGGTGACGCGTGAAGGGGGCCTGCGGTTTAATGTGCCGGGCGGTCGGCGGCTTCCGGCGGGCAGGGCGCTTCGGCGTCGCTGCCCGGCATCGGCACGAAGCCGGTGACTTCGAGACCGTAGCCCGACATGCTGCCGAGGCGGCGCGGCTTGGAGAGCACCTGCATGCGGCCCACGCCGAGTTCGCGCAGGATCTGCGCGCCGATGCCGTAGGTCTTGAAGTCCACGGGGCGGCGCGCGAGCGCCTCTGCGCGCTCCTTCTGGTCGAACGCCTGGAAGACGTCGATCAGATGTTCCTTGGTGTCGCCGCAGTTGAGCATAACGATCACGCCGAGATCGCGCTCGGCGATTTCGCGCATGGCGGCGTCGAGCGTCCACGAGTGCGTGGAGGAGCCGGTTTCCAGCAGATCCAGCACCGAAAGCGGCTCATGCACGCGCACCGGCGTGTCCTCGCCGGGCTTGGGCGTGCCGCGCACGAGCGCGATGTGCGGCGTGCGGGTGGGCTGGTCGACGTACATGACCGCGCGGAACGTGCCGTGGGCGGTGTGCATGGTGCGCTCGGCCACGCGCTCGACGATCGACTCGGTGCGGCTGCGGTAGTGGATCAGGTCGGCGATGGTGCCGATCTTGATGTTGTGCTCCTTGGCGAACTCGATCAGATCGGGCAGGCGCGCCATCGTGCCATCGTCCTTGATGATCTCGCAGATCACCGCCGCCGGCGTAAGGCCCGCGAGCGCCGTGAAGTCGCAACCGGCCTCGGTGTGGCCTGCGCGTACGAGCACGCCGCCGGGCTGCGCCATGATCGGGAACACGTGGCCCGGCTGCACGATGTGCTCGGGGCGCGCGTCATGCGCCACGGCGGTCTGGATCGTGCGCGCGCGGTCGGCGGCGGAGATGCCGGTGGTGACGCCTTCGGCCGCCTCGATGCTGACCGTGAACGCCGTGCCGTACTGCGTGCCGTTGCGGTAAGTCATGAGCGGCAGGTTGAGCAGCTTGCAGCGCTCCTGCGTGAGCGTGAGGCAGACCAGGCCGCGGCCGTACTTCGCCATGAAGTTGATGGCTTCGGGGGTGACGAACTCCGCTGCGATGACGAGGTCGCCCTCGTTTTCCCGGTCTTCTTCGTCGACGAGGATCACCATCTTGCCGGCTTTGAGCTCGGCGATGATTTCAAGGGTGGAGGCGAGCGTCATGGTGGAATTTTGGCTGGAAAGCGCACATTTTACGCCACGCGGGCGGGCGCGTCGCCCAGAACGGAGCTTCGGCGGAGAGTTTTGGGGCTGGCGCGCGCCCAGCCGGGCTCGCGGGCGCCGGTCGTTTGCCTGGCCGGGCGAGCATCGGGCGCGCACGAGGGTTGGCCGAACGGCGAGCAGGCTCCCGAGTGGCGCTTTCGCCACAATGCTGCTTTTCACACCCTGTTCAGTCGCTGCTCAGCGCAGCACGACGTCGTCGGCGAGTCCCTTCGTGAGCTCCAGCGCCTGGCGCTCGAACAGGCGCCGGTACAACCCGTTCTCGCGGCGCACGAGTTCGTCGTGCGTGCCTTCCTCCGCGACGCGCCCGCGCTCGAGCACCAGCAGGCGGTCGAGCGCGCGCACGGTCGAAAGCCGGTGCGCGACCACGACCGTCGTGCGACCCTCCATCAGCCGCTCCATCGCCTGCTGGATCAGCACCTCGCTTTCGCTGTCGAGGCTGGAGGTCGCTTCGTCGAAGATCAGGATCGGCGCGTTTGCAAGGAACGCGCGTGCGATCGCCACGCGCTGGCGCTCGCCGCCCGAGAGCTTCACGCCGCGCTCGCCCACGAGCGTGTCATAGCCTTTGGGCAGCGCCATGATGAAGTCGTGCGCGCTCGCGAGCTTCGCGGCGCGCACGATCTCGTCGTGGGTTGCGCCGGGCCGCGCATAGGCAATGTTCTCGGCAAGCGAGCGGTGAAACAGCACCGGCTCCTGCTGCACGATGGCGATCTGCGAGCGCAGCGACGCCTGCTGCACCCGCGCGATGTCCTGGTCGTCGATCGTGATGCGGCCGTCGGTGACGTCGTAGAGGCGCTGGATCAGCTTGATGAGCGTGGTCTTGCCGGAACCCGAATGGCCGACCAGACCCACGCGCTCGCCCGGCGCGATGCGCAGCGAAAGATTCGCGTAGAGCGGCCGCTCGTGCGCACCGTAACGGAACGTCATGTTCTCGAAGCGGATGTCGCCACGGTCGATCACGATGGGCGGCGCACCCGCCTTATCTTCGATGCCGAGCGGCTGGGCTTCGAGCATCACGAGCTCTTCCATGTCGTTGACCGAGCGTTGCAGGTTGCGCACGTGCATGCCCACGTCGCGCAGATAACCCTTGAGCAGGAAAAACAGCGTGAGCGCGAAGGTGATGTCGCCCACGCTCGCGAGCCCGCGCGCCCACAGCAGGAGCGCCGCGCCGAGTATGGCGGCCTGCATCGCAACCAGCAGCGCGCCCTGCACGCCGCCGTTGACGGTGCCGCGCCGCCAGGTGCGGCGCGTGCGGCTGTCCCATTTGTCGATCACGCGCGCGAGCCGCGCCTCTTCGCGCGTTTCCGCGCCGAAGGCCTTGACGACGGCGTTGCACGAAATGGCGTCGGCGAGCGCGCCGCCCATCTTCGTGTCCCACTGGTTCGCGAGACGCGCCGATGGCGCAACGTAGAGCAGCGACAGCGACACGGTGACGGCGAGATAAAACAGCGAGCCGATCCCGACCACGAGGCCCATGACATGCCACTGCAGCGCGAGCAGGGCGGTCGAGCCGACCAGCATCACGAGCGATGGAAAGAGCGCGACGAGCAGCGTGTCGTTGAGCAGATCGAGCGCCCACATTCCGCGCGTGATCTTGCGCACGGTCGAGCCGGCGAAGCTGTTCGCGTGCCAGTCGGTGGACAAGCGCTGCACGCGGTGAAACGCGTGCGTGGCAATTTCGCTCATCATCCTGAGCGTGAGCACGATGATGTTCTGGAACGCAGCCTGGCGCATCAGCGTGCCGGCGAGCCCGAGCGCCGTCAGCGCCCAGAACGCCGTGACGGCGGCGTGCCAGGCGGCGGCATTGCCGCTCGCGGCGTCGTGCGCGAGCGCGTCGACGAGCTGGCCCGCGTAGTGCGGCGTTAGCACGTCGGCGAGCGCGCCCAGTAGCGCGGCGAGGGCCACCGCGCCAGTGCGGCGCGGCTGGCGCGACCACTGCCGGAACGTGAAGCCGAGAACATTGCGGAACGTTTGTCCGCCGGAAGCGGGTTGTTTGTCTTGGTCTGCCATGGACAGATGCTTCAAGCCAAAGGCCTGAAGACTCTTCAGGAATGCGATGAGCGGAAAATGGGGCTCGCGCGTTCAGGCACCTGATGCCGAACGTCAATCCTCGAAATCGCTGGAAAGCGGCGCGGCGGCCAGATCGCCGCCAGAGACGCGCCGCGCGGTGCGGTGGACGCAGTCAGCGTGCCGGAAGCAGGGCGTGCGTGAAGTGTGGCATCACCCGAACCGGCGGCATGACGGCGGCCTTCTTGACTACTGTCATCTTTGCCTCCTTCATGGTGTTCGGGTGGGGGCGCGCCGCGCGTCAAAAGACGGGCGCGAGGGAATTCGGACGGATTTTATCAGTGATGCTGAAGTTGCGCTTGCACGGTGTTCGGAGGCACGGGGGCAAATCCAGGCCGGCGACCGAACACCGACGTTATCCAACGCCTGACTTTCTCGTCATAAACGTGCAATGCCAGCGTCGCCAGTGCGCAGGACGGTGGATTTTCGAAAACCGGATTATTTCAACGGTTGATGGTTTTCCTGAGACGCGCTGAGCATCCGCTCCACATAGCGCGCAATCAAATCGATCTCCAGATTCACCTTCGCGCCGGCCACGAGGTGCTTGAGCGTGGTCACTTCAACGGTGTGCGGAATCAGGTTGATCGAGAATTCGCAGCCGTCCGCGCGGTCGTCCACCGAGTTCACGGTCAGGCTCACGCCGTTGACCGTGACCGAGCCCTTGTAGGCGAGATAGCGGCCAATCTCCGCCGGCGCGAGCACGCGCAACTCGTGCGACTCGCCCACGGGCGCAAAGCGCGTGACCGTGCCAAGGCCGTCTACGTGGCCCGAGACGATATGACCGCCCAGGCGATCGTGCGCGCGCAGTGCTTTTTCCAGGTTCACTTCGCCGGTGTCGGCGAGGCCCACGGTGCGATTCAGGCTTTCGCGCGAGACGTCCACGTCGAAGCGGGTCGCAGTTTTTTCGATGACGGTCATGCACGCGCCCTGAATGGCGATGCTGTCGCCGAGCTGCACGTCCCCGAGGTCGAGGCCGCCCGCGTCGACGGTAAGGCGCACGCCCGCGTCGGCGTCGCTGCCGAGCGGCTTGATCGATTCGATGCGGCCTACCGCCGCGACGATTCCGGTAAACATCTGGCTGTCCTTTGTGTTCAGTGCGTTCAGTTCGTCAGAAACAATCATGTTGCGTCTCCTTGCGCGGGCGCGTCCGCGTCCGCATTGAGATTCGCATTCGAGTCATCAGGCACGAGGCGCGCGAGGACGCGCAGATCCTCCGCGACGCGCTCGACCGAGTGGAACACGAGGCGCGTGCGCGCATCGAGCTTCGCGGGCGCGGCAAGATTGAACATGCCGAGCGCGTCCGTGCCGAGCAGCGAGGGCGCGAGATAGACGAGCAACTCGTCCACGCAGCCTTCGCGCAGCAGCGATCCATTGAGCTTGTAGCCGGCTTCCACGTGCAGCTCGTTCACGCCGCGCGCGGCCAGTTCCGTGAGCACGGCGGGCAGGTCCACCTTGCCGCTCGCGTTGCCGAGCGCGACGATTTCCGCGCCGCGCGCGCGCAACGCATCGGCGCGCTCGGCGTTGCTGGCGTCGAGCGCGGCGCAAAACACCAGCGTGGGCGCGCCCACGAAGATCTGCGCGAGCGGCGAGGCGTCGAGGCGGCTGTCGATGAGAATGCGCTTGGGCTGGCGCGGCGTGTCGATTGCGCGCACGGTCATGCGCGGGTCGTCTTCCTTCACGGTGCCGATGCCCGTGAGGATGGCCGAGGCGCGTGCGCGCCAGGCATGGCCGTCGGCGCGCGCGGCTTCGCCCGTGATCCACTGGCTTTCGCCCGAAGGCAGGCCGGTGCGGCCGTCGAGCGAGGCCGCCACCTTCATGCGCACCCACGGGCGCTTTCTGGTCATGCGCGAGACGAAGCCGATATTGAGTTCGCGCGCTTCGCTGGCGAGCAGGCCGCAGCGCACTTCGATGCCCGCGTCGCGCAGGATCGCGAGGCCGCGCCCCGAAACGAGCGGGTTCGGATCTTCCATTGCCGCGATCACGCGTGCGACCTTCGCTTCGATCAGCGCATTCGCGCAGGGCGGCGTGCGGCCGAAATGGCTGCACGGTTCGAGCGTCACATAGGCGGTGGCGCCGCGCACTTCGTGGCCGCGTGCGCGCGCGTCCTTCATTGCCTGGATTTCGGCGTGATCGTGGCCGGCGGGCTGCGTGAAACCCTCGCCGATCACCACGCCGTCCTTCACCAGCACGCAGCCGACGCGCGGGTTCGGATCGGTCGTGTACAGACCGCGTACCGCAAGGGCGAGCGCGCGCTCCATGTAGGTGAAATCGGCTTGCGAAAACATGTCGTGCGGGCTCCGGGGCGTTTCGGGTGAGGGGGCGGGACGTGGGCCCCGCGTTCGGCCGGCGGTCGGCACGGCTTGTTGCGCGCCTTACTGTGTGCCTTGCGGTGTGTCTTACTGCGCGGCGGGTTCGGCGAACGCGCGGCGCGCGGCGGCGATCGTTTCGTCGATGAGCGCGTCGTCGTGCGCGCTCGACACGAAGCCCGCCTCGTAGGCCGACGGCGCGAAGTACACGCCGGCGTCCAGCATCTGATGGAAGAAGCGGTTAAAGCGCGTCACGTCGCTCTTCGTGACTTCCGCGAAGCTGCCCGGCACCTTGTCGGCGAAATAGAGGCCGAACATGCCACCCACCGAATCCGCGACGAACGGCACGCTCGCTTCGCGCGCGGCCTGCGAGAGGCCTTGCGCGAGACGCGCGGTCTGCGCCGTGAGCCTCTCGTAGAAGCCCGGCGCCTGGATGAGCTGCAGCGTCTTCAGGCCCGCGGCCACGGCGATCGGGTTGCCAGAGAGCGTGCCTGCCTGATACACGCCGCCGTTGGGGGCGAGATGATCCATGATCTCCCGGCGGCCGCCGAACGCCGCCGCCGGCATGCCGCCGCCGATCACCTTGCCCAGACACACGAGATCGGCCTGCACGCCGTACAGCGCCTGCGCGCCGCGCAGGCCGACGCGGAAGCCGCACATCACTTCGTCGAAGATCAGCACGCTGCCGTGCTTTGCGGTGAGGCTGCGCAGCGCGCCGATGAACTCGGGCGTGGCCTTCACGAGATTCATGTTGCCGGCGACCGGCTCGACGATCACGGCGGCGATTTCGTCGCCGAACGCCTTGAACGCTTCTTCGAGCGCCGCGACGTTGTTGTACTCGAGCACCGTGGTGTGCTTCGCGATGTCCACCGGCACACCCGCCGAAGTGGGGTTGCCGAACGTGAGCAGGCCCGAGCCGGCCTTCACGAGCAGGCTGTCGGCGTGGCCGTGGTAGCAGCCTTCGAACTTCACGATGCGGTCGCGCTTCGTGTAGCCGCGTGCGAGCCGCAGCGCGCTCATGGTGGCTTCGGTGCCGCTCGACACCATGCGCACCTGCTCCATCGACGGCACGATCTTGCAGATTTCCTCGGCGATTTCGATTTCGGCTTCGGTGGGTGCGCCGAACGAGAAGCCGTTGACGAGCACGCGCTGCACGGCTTCGAGCACTTCGGGGTGGACGTGGCCGACGATCATCGGGCCCCACGAGCCGATGTAGTCGATATAGCGCTTGCCTTCGGCGTCCCAGAAGTACGCACCTTGCGCGCGCTCGATGAAGCGCGGCGTGCCGCCGACCGAACGAAACGCGCGCACGGGCGAATTGACGCCGCCCGGAATGGTGCGCTGGGCGCGTTCGAAAAGGGCCTGGTTCGTGGACGAGGTGTTGGACATGGATGCTGGACCTGCGAGAGTGGTTGGTGCGATGGCTGCAGTGGCTTGATCAAGCGCGGCAGGCGGGGCTCTGGCGCGCCGGCGCTCGGGACCCATGCGGCTCGGGGCCGGCCAGGTAAGCTGCCGGGCCGGGCGCCAGCGATGGGGCGGCAATGCCGAAATTGTACCGGACTCGCGCCGGATAGGCCGGGGGCCACTACGGACGGCGCGTGGCCCGCTATGGACGGCGCGCAGCCCGCTCAGCCGCGTCGAGCGCTGCAACCGCCGCCACTGCGGCGGCCGGCATGGGCCGCCTGCCGGTCAGCTCGGCCCAGCGCTTCTCCAGCGCGCCCTCGGCGATCGGCTTGATGATCGTGCCCGAGCTTTGCGCATCCCATGTCTGCACGGAAAATGGATGGACGCGCAGCGCGTCGCGCGCGATGACGACGTTGTCGCTGGCATCGACGAGCCAGTCGTAGACGAAGTCGATGCACAGCCGGTAGCCGCGCTTGTAGTCGGGATCGGGCACCTCGTAGGGCGCGCGCGTCACGTAGCCGGAGCCGAACAGGCCGCGCGGTTCGGTCGCCACGCGATGCAGGAACACGCGGTCGCCGGGCAGGATGCCGCGCGCGAAGCCGCAGCCCCAGGTATCGGCGACAGCCGCGCCTTCCTGCACGCGGCGCGCGCAGTCGGACAGTTCAGGCCAGGGCCATTTCCTGGGGCTCCAGATCAGCAGGTAGGCGCTCATGAACGAAGCTCGCGCCATGCGGCGCATTGAAGAACGGGGAAGGGCGCAGCTTAACGCAAAGCGCGGGCGCAGCCTGGCTTGGCCTCGCTTCGTGTCGCTTGGTGTGGCTTGATCATGCGTGATGCCGAAAGCGGAATTTAAGCGTCGGGTACAATGCTTCCGCTATGTAGCCGCTTTTCGCGTCACTCGCGTCGCACTTGCATCGCAAATGCGACGCGGCTGAGACCCCACCGGTTCATGCCGAAGCGGCCCAGAACACCGGGACCGCGCCCTCGGCGACGGTCCGCTCCTGGTCGATCCCATGCCCCATTCCCCGCGACGCCGGCCAGATGGCCGGCTGATCCTGTTGCTAGGCGCGCTCGCCGCCTGCGGCCCGCTCGCCACCGACATGTACCTGCCGAGCCTGCCTGCCATTGCCCAGTCGTTCGGCGTGAGCGCGGCTGCGGCCGCGAGGACGCTCACGAGTTTCATGGCGGGCTTCTCGATCGGCATGCTGCTCTACGGCCCGCTCTCCGATGCCTACGGCCGCCGCCCCGTGCTGCTCGGCGGCATCGCGCTCTTCACGCTCGCGAGCATCGCCTGCTGGTTCTCGTACTCGGTGGGCGAGCTTACCGTCGTGCGCTTTTTGCAGGCGCTTGGCGCGGGCGCGGCCTCGGTGCTCGCGCGGGCGATCGCGCGCGACGCGCACGAGCCGTCCGACGCCGCCAAGGTGCTGTCGATGGTCGCCATCGTCACCTCGATCGGCCCGCTGCTCGCACCGCTCATCGGCGGGCAGTTGCTGCTGCTCGGCGGCTGGCGCGTGGTGTTTGTCGCGCTCACGCTGTTCGGTCTCGCGTGCGCCGCGGCCGCCTGGCTGCGCGTTCCCGAAACCTGGCCCGCCGAGAAGCGTGAGAGCGGCGCCGTGCTGCGCTCGTTCATGGCGTACGAGCGGCTGCTGCGCGACCCGCTCGTCTGGGGCCATATGCTGTGCGGCGGCATGGCGTTCGCGGCCATGTTCACCTATATCTCAGCCACCCCGTTCGTCTATATCGAGTACTTCCACGTCTCGCCCCAGCACTATGGGCTGTTCTTCGGCGCGAACGTGTTCGGCATCATGCTCGGCAATTTTCTCAACACGCGCTTCATCGGCCGCATGGGCACGCTGCGCATGGTGTCGATGGCCTCCACGGTGAGCATCGCCGCGTCGTTCTTCGTTGCGCTCGTGTGCGTGACGGGGTGGGGCGGCCTGTGGTCGATCGTGGCGGGGCTGTTCTTCGTGGTGGGCGTGGTGGGGCTGCTGAGCGCGAACTGCGCGACCGATCTGATGTACCGCTACCCGAAGAACGCCGGCGCGGCGGCGGCTGTGTTCGGCGCGACGCAGCTCGCGCTGGGCGCGTTCGCGAGCGTCGTGGTCGGCTGGTTCCCGGGCGTCTCGCCGGTCGGCATGGGCTGCACGATCGGCGCATGCGGCGCGCTCACCTGGGTCGGCCGCCGCATCGTCGTGAAGTGGCATGGCCGGCCCGCGCCGGGCGTGAGCCAGACGGTGCCGGACGCGTAAGCGCAGCGCTCGCGCACCATGAACAACGGGACGCCTCGGCGTCCCGTTGTTCATTTCATCGCACGTTCGTGGCGCATGTGTGCGTCACGCGTTTGCATCGCGCATAGGCATCAATCACTCGCGCGCGCCGACGATGACGCGCCGTGGCTCAACCAGTCGAGCACGGCGGAGGCGTCGTCGTCGGCCTGCTCGCGGGCCTTTTCGACGGCGTTGCTCATGTCGCCTTCGGGCGACGCGCGGCGAATCGCGACGCCCACCGCGAGGATGTCGATCATCAGCAAATGCAGGATGCGTGAGATCATCGAAAGCTGCGATTCGCGCATCTCGATGTGATCGGTTTCGAGCGCCACGGTCGCGCGCTTGGCGAGCGGCGTGTTGCTGGACGTGATCGCGATCACCTTCGCGCCGGCCTGCATCGCCACGTCGAGCACGCGCAAGAGTTCGGGCGCGCGGCCCGACTTCGACACCGCCACAATCACATCGCCCTTGCCGAGCAGCGCCGCGGACGCCGCCTGCATGTACAGGTCGCCGTAAGCGATAGTCGGGATGCCGAAGCGAAAGAACTTGTAGTGCGCGTCCTGCGCGACGATATGCGAGTTGCCGAGCCCGTAGAACTCGATGCGCCGCGCGCCGTTGAGCAGCGTGATGGCCTGTTCGACCTGCTCGAAGTTCAGGTGATCGCGCAGTTGCAGGATGGCCGAAACCGTGTTGTCGAGCACCTTCGCGCCGAAGTCGGTCGCGGCGTCGCCCAGATGCACCTGGCTGTGGCTCACGGGAATCGTGCCGGTCAAGCCCGTGGCGAGCTTGAGCTTGAAGTCGGAAAGCCCCTGGCAGCCGAGCGAGCGGCAAAAGCGGATCACCGTGGGCTGGCTCACGTCGGCCTTGCGCGCGATATCGACGATGGGGTCGTTGATGATCGAGCGCGGATGGTTGAGCGCGAGATCGGCCACGCGGCGCTCGGCGGGCGTGAGCGCATCGCGCATCTGGCGGATGCGCTCGAACACCGCCGACGATCCGCCGCCCGCGCGGTTCGAGAGCTGCTCCGCGAGGATGGCCGAGACGCCGAGAAACGCCGGATATTCGGCGGTAATGACGTAGGTGGGCACATTCGCGAGATAGGCGTCGAAACGGCCCTTGGCCTCGAAGCGCTGGCGAAACGAAGAGCGCATGAACAGCTCGCCCAGACGCGGCACCACGCCGCCGCCGATATAGATGCCGCCGAGCGAGCCGAGCGTCATCGCGATGTTGCCCGCGAAGCTGCCGAGAATGCCGCAGAAGCATTCGATGGTTTCCGCCGCGAGCGCGTCGCCGTCGTGCGCGCGCTTGACGATCTCGGCCGTGTTGATGTCCGCGCCCACCTTCTTCTTGTCGCGCGCGGCCAGCGCGCCGTAGATCAGCTCGATGCCGGGGCCTGCGCAGACGCGCTCGAACGACACGTGCGGCCACTTCTTGCGCACGTGCTGCAGCACGAGATCTTCGCGCTCGTCCTGAGGCGCGAAGCTGGCGTGCCCGCCTTCGCTGCCGAGCGCGATCCAGCGGTCGTCGGCGGGAATCAGGCCCGAGACGCCGAGGCCCGTGCCCGGCCCAAGCAGGCCGATCACGCTGTTCTGGCGGCGCTGGCCGCCGCCCACCTGGGTGCGCTGTGCGTCGGTCAAGCCCGGCAAGGCCATGGCGAGCGCGGTGAAGTCGTTCACGACCAGCAGCGTGTCGAAGCCGAGCGCGCGGCGCGTGGCTTCGATCGAGAAGGTCCAGTCGTGATTGGTCATGCGCACCTGGTCGCCGTCGACCGGGTTCGCAATGGCGATGGCGGCGTGGTTCACGCGACCGATCTTCGTGTCCTTCAGATACTGCTGGATGACATCGGCGACGCCCGGATAGTCGGCGCACGGATAGACGCGCACCTGGCCGATCTCGCCCGGGCCCGTCTCCAGCGCGAAGCGCGCGTTGGTGCCGCCGATGTCGGCGAGCAGCCTCGGTCCGTCGGCGTGCTGGGCCGCGCCAGGGGCGGATTTGTTAGGCGCACCAGTAGACATCGAGTCTCACTCCCTTGTCGTTCGCCAGCTTCGAGATGGCGTTGTTCTGTTCCGCGGCAGCGGCTTGTTGCAGCACGTCGAGCTTGCGCTGGCCCGCGATCAGCAGGAACAGGCGATCGACCTGGCGCAGCGCCTGCATTGACCACGAGATACGCGCGTGCGGCGCGGCCTGCGGATGCACGGCCACGAACGGGCGCGCCGTGGTGATGGCCTCGTGCCATTCGGGGGCGTCGGCGAAGATCGACGCCGTATGGCCGTCTTCTCCCATGCCGAGCACTGCGACGTTGGGCAAGCGGCGCTGCGGGTCGGCGTTGAGCGCGGCCACATGCGCATCCAGTTCCTGCGTGACGTCGACGAGCGGCAGAAAGCGCGCCTGCGCCGCCTCGTTCTTCAGCAGGGTCTCGTGCGCGAGGCGTGCGTTGCTGGCCGGATCCGTCTCGGGCACCCAGCGGTCGTCCACCAGCGTGATGTCGGTGTGCGCCCAGTCGAAGCGGTGCGTCGACAGGGTTTCGAGAAACGGACGCGGGCTCGCGCCGCCGGAAACCGCGAGCGTTGCACGGCGCGCGCCGGTGCCAGGCGCGGCAGCAAGAGCGGCGAGCGACGCATGTAGCGCGTCGCCCACGGCTCGCGCCAGCGCGTCGGATTGGACGCGCGGGTCGTCGAATACGTGAAGCTCGATCACTTCTCCTCCAGGCTGCTTTTTTGTCGGTCCCCGGGGATGTTCGCGGGGGTATTCATCGGTCCGTTCAATTCTCTTCTTCGAGCCAGCAGGTGCCGTGCTGCGCCAGCATCGCGCTCGACGCTGCCGGTCCCCACGTGCCCGCCGCGTAAGGCTTGGGCGGACGGGGCGAAACGGCCCATTCGTTGAGGATGGGCTCGACCCACTTCCATGCGGCTTCCTGCTCGTCGCGGCGCACGAAGAGCGCCAGACGCCCGTGAATCACGTCGAGCAACAGACGCTGATACGCCTCCATCTGGCCTTCGCGGAAGAACTGGTCGAACGCGAGGTCGAGGTGAACGCTCGACAGATTCATGCCTTCGCCGGGCTGCTTGGCGAGGCAGTACAAGCGGATATTTTCGTTCGGCTGCAGGCGGATGACCAGACGGTTGGAGCCCGCGCGCAGCGCCGTGGGCCCCAGCGCCGAATGCGGCACGGGGCGGAAGTTCACCACGATTTCCGCGACGCGGTCGGCCAGACGCTTGCCGGTGCGCAGGAAGAAAGGCACGCCGGCCCAGCGCCAGTTCTCGATCTCGACGTTTAGCGCGACGAAGGTTTCGGTGCGGCTATCGGGCTTCACGCCGTGCTCGGTCGCGTAGCCCGGCACCTGCTGCCCGCGGATCACGCCCGCATGGTATTGGCCGCGCACGGCGACCTTGCTGATATCGGCGGGATTGATGGGCTTGAGCGCGCGCAGCACGCGCAGCTTCTCGTCGCGCACCGAGTCCGAATCCATCGAATGCGGCGGCTCCATGGCGACGATCGAGAGCAACTGGAGCAAGTGGTTCTGCACCATGTCGCGCAGCGCGCCGGTGTTGTCGTAGAAGTCGCCGCGCGCTTCCACGCCGAGTTCTTCCGCAATCGTGATCTGGATGCTTTCGACCCATTCACGGCGCCACAGCGGCTCGAATAGCGCATTGCCGAAACGCAGCGCGAGCAGGTTCTGCACCGGCTCTTTGCCGAGATAGTGGTCGATCCGGTAGATCTGCTCTTCGGCGAAGATCTCGCCGACGGCGTCGTTGATCGCATTGGACGACTTGAGGTCATAGCCGAGCGGCTTTTCCAGCACGATGCGCGCGTTCTGATTCAGGCCAACCGAGGCGAGCGCGCGGCAGATCGGCACGAACAGCGACGGGCCCGTAGCCAGGTAGAACACGCGGATACCGGGCAGCGCCTCGATGCCGTCGCGCAGCGTGGTGAAGTCCTCGGCGCGCGAGAGGTCGAGCTTCACATAGACGATGCGCTCGAGAAAGCTCGCCCAGGCCGTTTCGTCGAGACCGTTCTTCGAGACGTGCGGTTTGACGTGCTCGTTGACCCACTCGAGATATTGGTCGCGGGTGTCCTCGTGGCGCGCGACGCCCACGATTTTCCCCGACGCCGCGAGCATGCCCGAGCGGTGCGCCTCGAACAGGGCAGGCAGGATCTTGCGCATCGACAGGTCGCCGGTGGCGCCGAAGAGCACGAACGTGAAACCTGATTCGTTAGGGCTTTGCATAGTCTCCGTCACAGTCCAGAAATGCCGCGGGAACAAGTTCCGGCGGGGCTCCGGCGGTATGCCGATCGCGCTCCGCCTGGGCGGCCGTAGTCCGATAAAATTTTTTTTGACACTGAATTGTAGTTTAACTACAATCCAAATCAAGAGGTAACGTTCATTCGATGAAAAAAGCGTGGGCAAGCGCGGCGCAGTGTGGGTTTGCGGCAATCGCGCACGGTTTTTTGCGCGCTTTTTTGCGCAGTTTTTCGGGTGGACGGAACGTCCCACATGTTAACGGACAATGGATCCGTTCATGTGCCAGCCGGACGCCGGAAGTGAGGATGTTCGGCCGCTGCGCTGCTTGAGCGTGCATGAGCACGGCGCGCGGCGCCTCGACTGGCCACGCATCGCAACTGCGAGCGCGGCCGGCGAAAATCAAAAGAGGAGACAGTCTTTGTATTCCGAACCACTCATCTCTTGAGCGTCCAGCGGCCGGACCCCGGCACGCGGCCCGCGCACATCGAATCGCCCTGCGCGCGCGGCATTCCGGCGCCCGACCGTCCATTGTTTTGCCTGTTTTGTGCCTGTATTAACCACACCGCACCCTGCGTACATCAGGGGACAACTCGTTTTTACTGATCAGGTGTCTGGAGGAGATAAGCAATGAAATTCCGAGCGATCATGGGCGCCCTGTGCGCCGCAGGTCTCATGGCCGGCGTCGCGACTGCGCAAGCAGCCGAGTCCCTCGAAGTGCTGCACTGGTGGACTTCGGGCGGCGAATCCAAGGCGGTCGGCGTGCTCAAGGACGACATGCAGAAGCAGGGCTATGTGTGGAAGGACTTCGCGGTCGCCGGTGGCGCGGGCGCGGCGGCCATGACCGCACTGAAGACCCAGGTGATCTCGGGTAACGCACCCACGGCAGCGCAGATCAAGGGTCCGCTGATCCAGGAATGGGCGCAGCAGGGCGTGCTGGTGCCGATCGATTCGGCCGCCGGCGACTGGAAGGCGAACTTGCCGCCGCAAATCGACAAGATCATGCGCGCGGACGGTCATTACGTCGGCGCGCCGTTCTCGGTGCACCGCGTGAACTGGCTGTGGATCAACAAGGCAGCGCTCGACAAGGTGGGCGGCAAGGCGCCGACCACGTGGCCGGAGTTCTTCGCGCTCGCCGACAAGCTCAAGGCTGCGGGCTACCAGCCGGTTGCCGCGGGCGGCCAGCCGTGGCAGGACCTGACGTTGTGGGAAGACGTGGTGCTCTCGCAGGGCGCGGACTTCTACAAGAAGGCGATTGTCGATCTCGACCAGAAGACCCTGACTTCGCAGCAGATGGTCGGCGTGTTCGACACAGTTCGCAAGATTCAGTCGTATATGGATAACGCCCGCACGGGCCGAGACTGGAACCTCGCCACGGCCATGGTCATCAACGGCAAGGCCGGCATGCAGTTCATGGGCGACTGGGCCAAGGGCGAGTTCGAGAACGCCAAGAAGGAGCCGGGCAAGGACTACGTCTGCGCGCCGGTGCCGGGCACCTCGAAGGCCTACACGTTCAACGTCGACTCGTTCGTGTTCTTCGAGCAGAAGGGCCAGAAGACGGCCACGCCGGGTCAGATCGCGCTGGCGAAGACGATCATGAGCCCGGCTTTCCAGGAGCAGTTCAGCCTGTACAAGGGCTCGATCCCGGTGCGTCTCGGCGTGGACATGAGCAAGTTCGATGCGTGCGGCAAGCAGTCGTACGCGGATGAGCAAGCCGCGATCAAGGCGGGCGGCTATGTGCCGTCGCTCGCGCACGGCATGGCTCAGGCGGACGCCACGGCCGGTGCGATCACCGACGTCGTCACGAAGTTCATGAATTCGAACCAGGATTCGAAGAGCGCGGTGGAAGCGCTCGCGAAGGCCGCCAAGACCAAGTAAGCGAAGCGGTCTTTTGAAGTCGTTGCAATGAAACAAGCGGAGTGCGCCGTGCGCGGCGCACTCCGGGCATGACGGGTCAAACCTAACCCCATTATCGTGCGGAGTCCGTAATGTTCCGCAACGTACCAGGAGTTGCGCAGTGACTGCTTCTCTTAGCGGCAACGGCAAGGCGGCCACGCCAGCCACAGGCCGCGCGTCGCCCATGGCGGCGCTCGCAGACCGCTGGATTCCGAAGCTGGTGCTTTCGCCCAGCATTCTGATCAGCCTCGTGTTTGTCTACGGCTTCATCATCATCACCGGCTACCTGTCGCTGTCGAATTCGCGACTGATGCCGCGCTACGAGTTCGCGGGCTTCGACCGCTATAGCGAGCTCTTCAGCAACGATGTCTGGTGGACCTCGGCGCAGAATCTCGCGTGGTTCGGCATTCCGTTCATCGCCGTCTGCGTGGCGCTCGGGCTGTTCCTCGCGATCCTGCTCGACCAGCAGATTCGCCAGGAAGGCGCGTTGCGCGCGGTGTTTCTCTATCCGATGGCGCTCTCGTACATCGTCACGGGCACGGCGTGGCAGTGGATCTTCAACCCCAATCTCGGCATTCAGCAGGTGCTGCACGACTGGGGCTGGACGAGCTTCCAGCTTGACTGGCTCAACGACCCGGACAAGGCGATTTTCTGTATCGTGGTCGCCGCCGTCTGGCAGTCCACGGGCTTTTGCATGGCGCTGTTCCTCGCGGGCCTGCGCGGCGTCGACAGCGAAATCTTCAAGGCCGCCCAGGTGGACGGCGCGACGCTGCCCACGATCTACCGCAAGATCGTGATTCCGAGTATGCGTCCGGTGTTTTTCTCCGTGCTGCTGATCCTGTGCCACATCACGATCAAGACCTTCGACCTCGTCGTCGCGCTCACCGCAGGTGGCCCCGGCACGTCGTCGTCGCTGCCGGCCATCTTCATGTACACGTTTTCGTTCAACCGCGGGCAGCTTGGTGTCGGCGCAGCTTCGTCGATGATGATGCTTGCGACGGTGGTGGCCGTGCTCGTGCCGCTCATGTACCTGGAATCGAGGAGCACGCGCAATGCAGCCTAAGATGAAGGTGAGCCGCGTGTTCGTCTATGCGGCGCTGATCCTGTTTGCCCTGTACTTCCTGTTCCCGCTCTACGTGATGCTGTCGACGTCGTTCAAGACGCTCGACGAGCTTCACACGGGCAACATGCTCACGCTGCCCGCGAGCCCGAGCTTCGAGCCCTGGGTGAAAGCGTGGGCGCATGCCTGCACCGGCGTGCGCTGCGACGGCATGCAGCCGTTCTTCATGAATTCGGTGAAGATGGTGATCCCGGCCGTGCTGATCTCGTCGATCATCGGCGCGTTCAATGGCTACGTGCTCACGCACTGGCGCTTTCGCGGCGCCGATGCGCTGTTCACGATGCTGCTGGTGGGCTGCTTCATCCCGTTCCAGGCGATCCTCTTGCCGATGGCGCGTCTCGAAGGCTTCTTCGGCCTCTCGAACACGATCGGCGGGCTGGTGCTGGTGCACGTGGTGTACGGCATCGCGTTCACGACGATGTTCTTCCGCAACTTCTACGTGAGCGTGCCGGCGGAACTCGTGAAGGCCGCGCGCATCGACGGCGCCGGTTTCTTCATGATCTTCACGCGCATCATGCTGCCGATCTCGCTGCCGATTTTCATGGTGTGCCTGATCTGGCAATTCACGCAGATCTGGAATGACTTCCTGTTCGGTATCGTGTTCTCGGGCGTCGATTCGATGCCGATCACGGTGGCGCTGAACAATCTCGTGAACACCTCCACGGGCGTGAAGGAATACAACGTCGACATGGCCGGCGCGATCATCGCCGCGCTGCCCACGCTGCTCGTCTACGTGATCGCCGGCCGCTACTTCGTGCGCGGTCTCACGGCGGGCGCGGTGAAGGGCTAACAAGCTCTATTCGATTAAAGGAATTCATAGCATGGCAAGCCTTTCCATTCGCGACGTATACAAGACCTACCCGAACGGGGTGCCGGTCCTCAAGGGCGTGAACATCGACATCGAAGACGGCCAGTTCCTGATTCTGGTCGGCGGCTCGGGCTGCGGGAAGTCGACGCTGCTCAACATGATCGCGGGTCTCGAAACCGTGACCAAGGGCGAGATCATGATGGACGGCAAGGTGGTGAACAACCTCTCGCCGAAGGATCGCGACATCGCGATGGTGTTCCAGTCGTACGCGCTCTATCCGTCGATGACGGTGCGCGAGAACATCTCGTTCGGCCTGAACATCCGCAAGGTTCCGAAGGCCGAGCAGACGCAGATCGTCGACCGCGTGTCGAGCATGCTGCAGATCCAGCATCTGCTCGACCGCAAGCCCGGCCAGCTTTCGGGCGGCCAGCGCCAGCGCGTCGCGATGGGCCGCGCGCTCGCACGCGACCCGATCATGTTCCTGTTCGACGAACCGCTCTCGAACCTCGACGCGAAGCTGCGCATCGAGATGCGTTCGGAAATCAAGCTGCTGCACCAGCGCGTGGGCAAGACGATTGTCTACGTGACGCACGACCAGATCGAGGCGATGACGCTCGGCGACCGCATCGCCGTGATGAAGGACGGCATCGTGCAGCAGTTCGGCGCGCCGCAGGAGATTTACGATTCGCCGTCGAATCTCTTCGTGGCGGGCTTCATTGGCGCGCCGCCGATGAACTTCATCAATGGCAAGCTGGTGGAGCAGGGCTCGGGCATCGGTATCGAGCTCGACACGGGCGTCGCGCGCAACGTGCTGAACCTGCCGTTCGAGGCCAACAAGCTGCGCGGCCGCGTCGGCCAGGAAGTGGTACTGGGCCTGCGCCCGGAGCGCATCACCGACGCGCGCAGCTCGCACGACGGCCACGGCCACGAACTGCAACGCCACACGGTGAAGGTCGACGTGATCGAGCCGACCGGCCCGGACACGCTCGTGTTCGCGCAGGTCAACGGCAAGCGTATCGTGAGCCGCGTGCACCCGGGCGCGAACCCGCAGCCGCTCAATAACATGGAGCTGCTGTTCGACGTATCGAAGGCGGTGCTGTTCGATCCGAAGACGGAAGAGCGCATCGCTTGAGTGTGGCGTGCCAGGCTTTCCTGGTGCGTCAAGCGATAAAAACCCCGCCGCTGCGTGAAGCAGCGACGGGGTTTTTTACTGAAGGCCTCGCTCAGCGTGCGTGGTGCGAGTAATGCTGTCCATGCCCGTGCGCATGCGGCTGCAACAGCACGAGCACCGCGCCCGCGCCGCCGTCATGCGGGCGCGCCTGGCAAAATGCGATCACTTCTTCCTTCTGCACGAGCCACGCGCGCACTTTGCCCTTGAGCACGGGCTCCTTGCCCACGGAGCCGAGCCCCTTGCCGTGAATCACGCGTACGCAGCGCAGCCCGCGCTTGCCGGCCTCGCGGATGAAGGTTTGCAGCGCCTCGCGCGCTTCCTCGCGGCGCATGCCGTGCAAGTCGAGCTGCGCCTGCACGATCCACGCGCCGCGCCGCAGCTTCTTGACGACTTCCTCGCTCACGCCGGGGCGGTGGTAATAGAGCGAGTCGTCGGTGTCGAGCAGGGCTTCGGGGTCGAAGTCGTCGGAGATCGCTTCGTGCAGGACCGCCTGCTCGTCGAGCCGGGTTTGCAGCGGCAGCGGCACGGGGGCTTCACGGCGCGGCTGGGCGCGCGGCAGTTGCTTGAGCGGCGCGACCTGGCCGATTTCGCGGCGGAACAGGTCGCTGTCGGCAGCGGCTTCCACGCGCGCCGCTTTGGCGGCCGCGCGTTCGCTCTCACGCTGGCGCGTTTGCGTCTTGAGCGCTTCGCGCAGGCTGCCGAGGCCGGCGAAGCCCGTGACGGTCTTGCCGGGTTCGGGGGCGGGCCCGGGCGCGACGCTCGGCGCGGCAGGGCGCGCGGGGGCAGGGCGTTTGGGCTCGCCCGGATGGGGCACGTTCTTGGGCATGGCTAAAGACGCTGGATAAATCTCGGTGGTGTGCGGTCAGCGCGGCACGCGAAAAACGCTGCAAAAAGAAAGCAAAAAAACGCTGTGAAAGCAAAAGGGCCGCCGGCTGGCTGGCCGCGGCCCTCTTTCAGTGCGCCGTCTGGTTCGCAGGCGCTATCTTAACGGCTCGCGCGGGTCGATCAGCGCTCGGCTTCGGCGCTCATCACGTGCGCCCCGATCTCGCTGACAGTTTCCAGATAGCGCTGCGCGTCGAGCGCGGCCATGCAGCCCGTGCCGGCGCTCGTGATGGCCTGACGATAGACGTGATCCTGCACGTCGCCGGCCGCGAACACGCCTGGCACGCTCGTGCCCGTGGCGTTGCCGTTCAGGCCGCCGTTCGTGATGATGTAGCCGTTCTTCATCTCCAGCTGGCCTTCGAAGATGTCGGTGTTCGGCTTGTGGCCGATCGCCACGAACACGCCCTGGAGGTCGAGGTCGGTGGTAACGCCCGTCTTCGTGTTCTTGATGCGCAGGCCGTTCACGCCGCCCTCGTTGCCCTTGACTTCGTCGAGCACGTGATCCCACTTGATCTCGACCACGCCTTCCTTCTCCTTCTCCAGCAGGCGGTCGATCAGGATCGGCTCGGCGCGGAATTTGTCGCGGCGGTGGATGACCGTGACCTTCTTCGCGATGCCGGCGAGATAGAGCGCTTCCTCGACCGCCGTGTTGCCGCCGCCGATCACGGCGACGTGCTGGTTGCGGTAGAAGAAGCCGTCGCAGGTCGCGCAGGCGGAGACGCCGCGGCCCATGAAGAGCTCTTCGCTCGGCAGGCCGAGGTATTGCGCCGACGCGCCGGTCGCGATGATCAGCGAATCGCAGGTGTACTCGCCCGAGTCGCCGATCAGGCGGATGGGCTTTTCATCGAGCTTGGCCGTGTGAATGTGATCGAACACGATTTCCGTGTTGAAGCGCTCGGCATGCTCGAGAAAACGCTGCATCAGTTCCGGGCCTTGCACGCCGTTCGGATCGGCTGGCCAGTTTTCCACGTCGGTCGTGGTCATGAGCTGGCCGCCCTGGGCAAGGCCGGTGACGAGCAGCGGCGAAAGGTTCGCGCGCGCCGCATAGACGGCTGCCGTGTAGCCGGCGGGGCCGGAACCGAGAATCAGGACTTTGGCGTGTTTGGTTGCGGACATGATCGAATTCCGTAGAAGGCGCTGCGTGGCGCGGGTTCCTGAGCCGGTGGTCTGGCTCAGTCATCTGAATCCCAGGCGGCCGCCGGCAAGTGCGGCGGGGCACACGCAGGTAGTTGGGCATCAGCCCGCAATTATAAAGGCCG
The DNA here is from genome assembly GCF_000785435.2 of Paraburkholderia sacchari. Taxonomy (GTDB): domain Bacteria; phylum Pseudomonadota; class Gammaproteobacteria; order Burkholderiales; family Burkholderiaceae; genus Paraburkholderia; species Paraburkholderia sacchari. Next base: position 395,457 of record NZ_JTDB02000003.1, read on the forward strand.
GGGGCGTTCGCCGCTCCATCGGGGTTTTTCATCGGCGCTATAGCCTGCGTGCGGCCCCGGCGGCGCCGTTGCCAGTTACCCTCATTTACAGCGTTGAGGCAGCCGGGGTCTAAACAACGCGTTTACAATAGGCCCGATCAGACGTCGGCGGCCGCGCCGGTCTGCCGGAGCCCCCGGCAGTGCGCCCGGACCGCGCAAGCATCAAGAATCACCAGGATTCAATGGCCAAAGCTCCCTTTTCCGCGCAGGCGCAGGCATTGCCTAACCGCATGTCGCGTCTTTTCACCGAAATCCGCTGGATCCTGCAGGTCGCGCTCGGCGTATTCCTGCTGATGGCGCTCATCAGCTACAGCCGCCGCGACCCGAGCTGGACCCACGCCGCCCAAGTCGACCACATTTCGAACTGGGCGGGGCGCGTCGGCGCATGGACCTCGGACATCCTGCTGCTGCTGTTCGGCCTGTCCGCCTATTGGTGGGTCGTGCTGCTCGCGCGCCACATCTCGAAGAATTACCAGCGCATCACGCGCCATGAAGCGCTCCCCGAAGACGACGAAGAAAAGCCGCGCGACCATGGCTGGATCGCTGAAGGCTTCGCGTTTGTGCTCGTGGTGCTCGCTTGCGATGGCATCGAGGCGCTGCGCATGTGGTCGCTCAAGGTGCAGTTGCCGCGCGCGCCGGGCGGCGTGGTGGGCGAGGCCGTGGCGCGCGGCGTGTCGAGCGCGCTGGGCTTCACGGGCGGCACGCTCGCGCTGCTGTTGGCGCTCGCGATTGGTTTGTCGCTGTATTTCCGTTTTTCGTGGCTAAGCGTGTCCGAGCGGGTGGGCGAGTCGATCATCAACGCGGTGACCATGGCGCGACTGCGCCGCGAAGCGGGCCGCGACCGCAAGCTAGGCGAGGCCGCCGCGGTCAAGCGCGAAGGCAAGGTCGAGCGCGGCCGCGTGAAGATCGAGGAGCACGAGCCGGTGACGATCGTGCCGCCGGTGGTCACGCCGCAGCGCTCCGAGCGCGTGGAGAAGGAGCGTCAGGTGCCGCTCTTCACCGATCTGCCGGGCGACTCCACCTTGCCGCCGATCTCGCTGCTCGACCCCGCGCCCAAGACCCAGGAAACGATTTCCGACGATACGCTCGAGTTCACCTCGCGCCTGATCGAGAAGAAGCTCAAGGACTTCGGCGTGGACGTGGCCGTGGTGGCCGCGTATCCGGGGCCGGTTGTCACGCGCTACGAGATCGAGCCCGCCACCGGCGTGAAGGGCAGCCAGATCGTGGGCCTCGCGAAGGACCTCGCGCGCTCGCTCTCGCTGGTTTCGATCCGCGTGGTGGAGACGATTCCGGGCAAGAACTACATGGCGCTCGAGTTGCCGAACCAGCGCCGCCAGACCGTGCGTCTGTCCGAAATTCTCGGCTCTGCCGTTTATGCGGACGCGCCTTCGGCGCTCACGATGGGCCTCGGCAAGGACATCAGCGGCAAGCCGGTTTGCGCCGACCTCGCGAAGATGCCGCACCTGCTCGTGGCCGGCACGACCGGCTCGGGCAAGTCGGTGGGCATCAATGCGATGATCCTCTCGCTGCTCTACAAGGCGAGCGCCGAGCAGGTGCGCATGATCCTGATCGACCCGAAGATGCTCGAAATGAGCGTCTACGAGGGCATTCCGCATCTGCTGTGTCCAGTCGTGACCGACATGCGCCAGGCCGGCAACGCGCTGAACTGGACCGTCGCCGAAATGGAGCGCCGCTACAAGCTCATGAGCAAGCTCGGCGTGCGCAATCTGGCGGGCTACAACAACAAGATCGAAGAGGCGAACAAGCGCGAGGAAAAGATTCCGAATCCGTTCAGCCTCACGCCCGATGATCCGGAGCCGCTGCAAAAGCTGCCGCACATCGTCGTGGTGATCGACGAACTGGCCGACCTCATGATGGTGGTCGGCAAGAAGGTCGAAGAGCTGATCGCGCGTATCGCGCAAAAGGCGCGCGCCGCCGGCATCCACCTGATTCTCGCGACGCAGCGGCCTTCGGTGGACGTGATCACCGGCCTCATCAAGGCCAACGTGCCCACGCGCATCGCGTTCCAGGTGTCGTCGAAGATCGACTCGCGCACGATTCTCGACCAGATGGGCGCCGAGTCGCTGCTCGGCATGGGCGACATGCTCTATCTGCCGCCCGGCACGGGGCTGCCCGTGCGCGTGCACGGCGCGTTCGTGGCCGACGACGAAGTGCACCGCGTCGTCGACAAGCTCAAGGAGCAGGGCGAGCCGAACTATATCGAAGGCATTCTCGAAGGCGGCACGGCGGGCGACGGCGACGAAGGCTCGGCTAGCGCTTCCGGCACCGGCGACGAATCCGATCCGCTCTACGACCAGGCCGTCGAAGTGGTCATCAAGAACCGGCGCGCGTCGATCTCGCTCGTGCAGCGGCATCTGCGCATCGGCTATAACCGCGCGGCGCGCCTGCTCGAACAGATGGAGCAATCGGGGCTCGTTTCGGCGATGTCTTCGAGCGGCAACCGCGAGATTCTCGCGCCCACGCGCGAGGTCGATTGAGTCTGCGCCGGACTCCGGCGCGGGCACACATGGTGTTTTTGGAGAACGACAGATGCAGTTTCCGGTTGGACAACAGACCCGTTTGACGCTGGGCCGCGCGGGCCGCGCAATCCTTGTCGCGCTTGGCGCGTCGCTCGTGATGGCGTCGCACGCCTGGGCGAGCGGCACCGATCAACTGAAGCAGTTCGTCTCGCAGGTGCACGCCGCGCGCGGCAACTTCGTGCAGCGCGAACTCAAGACGCCCACCAACGCCAAGAACGCGAGCGACGCCATCGCCACGGCCACGGCGAACGCCAAGACGTCGAGCGGCACGTTCGTGTTCTCGCGTCCCGGCAAGTTCATCTGGACCTACGAGAAGCCGTATCAGCAACTGCTGCAATCCGATGGCGACAATCTCTATGTCTACGACAAGGACCTGAACCAGGTCACCGAGCGCAAGCTCGGCGGCGCGCTCGGCGCGAGCCCGGCGGCCATCCTTTTCGGCAGCAACGATCTGGAGAAGAACTTCACGCTCTCCGACGCGGGCGTGAAGAACGGCATCGATTGGCTGCAACTGGTACCGAAATCAAAGGACACGCAGTTCAAGAGCGTGGGCATTGGCTTTCGCGACGGCAACCTCGAAGCAATGGAGCTGCACGATGTGTTCGGCAACGTGACACTGCTCACGTTCTCCAACATCGAGAAGAATCCGTCGCTGCCGGCATCGGCTTTCAAGTTCGTGCGGCCCAAGGGCGCAGACTTGATCACGGGCGGCGGGAACTGATGCTAGCGGCGCGATATGACGTGATCTGATGTGGCAAAGAAGAGGGGGCGGCTCGATTGAGCCGCCCCCTTTTGTTATCGGCTGGACGCAATCAGGCCGATGCGATCAAACCGAGAAGCGCACCACGCCTTTCTCGTCGATCGTGCGCTTGAGCTTGCCCGCGAACCACAGCAGATGCAGATGCGCGAGCGCTTCGCCCATCGCGAACGTCAGCTGATGCATGTCGAGCGCGCGCTTGAACATGAGCGGCACGATGTCGGCGGCGCTTTGCGGCGTGTGCGCGCAGGCTTCCATGACTTCGGCGAGCCGCGCGTCGTGGTGCGCGCGCAATTGGCCGATGCGCGTGCGCACGCCGCGAAACGGCTTGCCGTGCGAGGGCAGCACGAGCGTGTCCTCGGCCATGGCTTCGTAGCGCCCGAGCGATTCGAGGTAGAGGCCAAGCGGGTCGCCTTCCGGCTCCATGTCGAACACCGATACGTTGGTCGAGATGCGCGGCAGCACCATGTCGCCCGAGATCAGTACGCCGAGCGATTCACACAGCAGCGCGCAATGTTCGGGCGAGTGGCCGTAACCCGTGACGACGCGCCAGTCGCGGCCGCCGATCGCGACCGTGTCGGCCTCGCGCAGGCGGCGGTATTGCCCCGGTAGCGCGGGCACGAGGTTGGAGTAGTAATTGCGGCGGTTGCGCAGTTGCTCGAGCGAGGCTTCGTCGCTGACGCCGTGACGCGCGAAGTGGCGCGCCGCGCCTTCGCCGCCCGCGTTCGAGCCGTTGCCCGAGGCCAGCACGCACGCGCTCATGTATTCGCCGAGCGTCGTCCACAGGCGCACGTCCCAGCGCTTCTTCTCGCCGCCCGCGCAGATCCAGTGCGCAAGGCCGATATGGTCCGGATGGCAGTGCGTGACGAGCACGCGCAGCACCGGCAGGCCTTCTAGCTGGGTTTCGAACACCTGCTCCCAGCGCGCCTTGATCGTATCGTCGGTGATGCCGCAGTCCACCACGGTCCAGCCTTGCTGGCCGTCGATCTCGTCGCGCAGCAGCCAGAGGTTGATGTGATCGAGCACGAAGGGCAGCGGCATGCGCAGCCATTTCACGCCGGGCGCGACTTCGAAGGCGAGGCCGGGCTCGGGCAAGGTGTCGGCGAAAGGATAGTCGAGCTGGTGTTCGAGGGCGTTCATTGGGGGAGTCGTCTCGCGTCGTTATGTGGGCTGTGGGCGGCTGGCGCCGCCGCTTGGCCTCATTGTCGCTGCATTGCGCTATTCCTGCAGGGGAGCCGGGAGAGTGTTCCGATATGCGGAACAAGCCGACGGTTGCGCAACCCTTGAGTTGACGATAACGTAAACGTCGATTCCAACGATAGCCCCTTCGGCTGGCCGAACCCGGCCCGCGCGACGCAAGCTTTTCCCACATGACCCAGTACACGATTACCGAGCTCGCCCGCGAATTCGACGTGACGCCACGAGCGATCCGTTTCTACGAGGATCAGGGCCTGCTCGCGCCGAGCCGCGAAGGCGCGAGCGGACTCAAGCGCGTGTTTTCGGGGCGCGACCGTACGCGGCTGAAGCTCACGCTGCGCGGCAAGCGCCTTGGCTTCACGCTCAACGAGATCCGCGCGCTGCTCGATCTTTACGACTCGCCCACCGATACGCAGCCGCAGCTCCAGGCGTTCCTCGACACCGTCGTGCGCCACCGCGAGATCCTGGAGCGCCAGCGCGCCGACCTCGACGCCACGCTCGAAGACCTCGCGCAGTACGAGTCGCAGGCGCGCGCGCTGCTCGCGAAGAACGGGGCCGGCGAGCGGGTCGCGCCGCTCACGTTCGACGACGATCAGTAGCCGGCGCCGGCTCTTCTTCCTCCGTCCCTGCATTGCGCCGCCGAGCCGAGGTGACTGCGTCATGAGACATTTCCCGAAACTGCTTTCGTCGCAGATCGGCTTCGACGTTGCGCAGACGATGCTCGAAGGCTTCGACCATCATTACCGCAACTTCTGCGCGGTGGCCGCGCGGGCGCGCGAATGCTTCGAGGCGCGCGACTGGCGCGGCCTGCAGCAACTCGCGCGCGAGCGCATTGCCTCTTATGACGAGCGCGTGCGCGAGTGCGTGCTGGCGCTCGAAGACGAATACGACGCCGAAAGCATCGACGACGAGGTCTGGGAGCAGATCAAGCTCCACTACATCGGCCTGCTGACGACGCACCGACAGCCCGAGTGCGCCGAGACCTTCTTCAACTCGGTGTGTTGCAAGATCCTGCATCGCTCGTACTTCAACAACGATTTTATTTTTGTGCGGCCCGCGATCTCGACCGAATACATCGAGAACGACGAGCCCGCGGCCAAGCCCACTTATCGCGCGTATTACCCGGCCAAGGACGGGCTGGCGGCCACGCTCGCGCGCATCGTCACGAATTTTCAGCTCGAAACGCCGTTCGAAGATCTCGCGCGCGACGTGGACTGCGTGATGCGCGCGATGCTCGACACCTTCGGTGTGGTCGAGCCCAAGCCCAACTTCCAGATTCATACGCTCGCTTCGCTGTTCTTTCGCAACAAGTCGGCGTATATCGTCGGGCGCATCATCAACGGCGATCTGTTGGCGCCGTTCGTGGTGCCGATCCGTCACACGCCAGGCGGCGAGCTCGTGCTCGACACCGTGCTGCTGCGCACCGATCAGCTGTTGATCATGTTCAGCTTCTCGCACTCGTATTTCCTCGTGGACATGGAAGTGCCGTCCGCCTACGTGGAGTTCCTGCGCACGATCATGCCGCGCAAGGCGAAGGGCGAGATCTACACGTCGCTCGGGCTGCAGAAGCAGGGCAAGAATTTGTTCTATCGCGATCTGCTGCATCACCTCAAGCATTCGAGCGATCAGTTCGTGGCCGCGCCGGGCATTCGCGGCATGGTGATGATCGTGTTCACGCTGCCGTCGTTTCCGTACGTGTTCAAGGTGATCAAGGACAGTTTTCCCGCACCGAAGGAGACCACGCGCGAGCAAGTGGAGGCGAAGTATCAGCTCGTGAAGCGCCACGACCGCCTCGGGCGTCTGGCCGATACGCTCGAATATTCGAGCGTCGCGCTGCCCGTTGCGCGCCTTTCCGAGGCGCTGGTACGCGAACTCGAAACGCTTGCGCCTTCGATGATCGAGTACGAGGGCGACAATCTCGTGATTCGCCACCTCTACATCGAGCGCCGCATGGTGCCGCTCAACATCTGGCTGCAAAACGGCAGCGACGAAGAGGTCGAGCACGGTATCCGCGAATACGGCAACGCGGTGAAGGACCTGATGCGCGCGAATATCTTTCCGGGCGACATGCTCTACAAGAATTTCGGCGTGACGCGCCACGGCCGCGTGGTGTTCTACGACTACGATGAAATCGAATATCTGACCGAGTGCAACGTGCGCGCGGTGCCCGCGCCAGTTCATGAGGAAGACGAACTATCGAGCGAGCCGTGGTACGGAGTCGGTCCGCGCGATATTTTTCCAGAGACGTACCGCACCTTCCTGCTTGGCGATACGCGCGTGCGGCGCTATTTTCTCGAGCATCACGCGGACTTCTTCGACCCCGCGCTATGGCAGCAGAGCCAGGCGCGCCTGCTGGCGGGCGAGGTGCCCGACTGCCTGCCGTATGACGCGGCGGTGCGCTTTCGTGCGCGCTACCCCGAGCGCTTCGCGCCGCGTGAACAACGCACAGACTCGAATTTCGCATCGTCGATTGATTGAAAAAGGAGAGAGAACATGAGTGAGACGCAGATGGATCCGGTGGTGATCGTGGCAGCGGCGCGCACGCCGATGGCGGGCTTTCAGGGCGACTTCGCCGCATTGACCGCGCCGCAACTGGGCGCGGCGGCGATCGCGGCCGCGCTCGAACGCTCGGGCCTGAAGCCCGAGCAGATCGACGAGGTGGTGATGGGCTGCGTGCTGCCCGCGGGCCAGGGCCAGGCGCCCGCGCGCCAGGCGGCGCTTGGTGCGGGCCTGCCGCTCGCGGCCGGCGCGACCACGGTGAACAAGATGTGCGGCTCGGGCATGCGCGCGGCGATGTTCGCGCATGACATGCTGCTGGCGGGTTCGGCGGAGGTGATCGTCGCGGGCGGTATGGAGAGCATGTCGAACGCGCCGTATCTGCTGCCCAAGGCGCGCGCGGGCATGCGCATGGGGCATGGCCAGGTGCTCGACCACATGTTCCTCGACGGACTCGAAGACGCCTACGACAAGGGCCGCCTCATGGGCACCTTCGCGGAGGAGTGCGCGGGCGAATTCGCCTTCTCGCGCGAGAGCCAGGACGCCTTTGCAATCGAGTCGCTCAAGCGCGCGAAGCGCGCCAACGAGGACGGCTCGTTCGCCTGGGAGATCGCGCCGGTCAAGGTGGCCACGCGTGCGGGCGAGGCCACGATCGAGCGCGACGAGCAGCCGTTCAAGGCCAACCTCGACAAGATCCCGACGCTCAAGCCCGCCTTCAGCAAGACCGGCACGGTGACGGCGGCGAATTCCTCGTCGATCTCGGACGGCGCGGCGGCGCTCGTGATGATGCGCGAGTCCACGGCGAAGCGCCTCGGCGCCCAGCCGCTCGCGCGCGTGACGGGCCATTCGACGTTCGCGCAGCAGCCCGCGAAGTTCACGACCGCGCCGGTGGGGGCAATCGCGAAGCTCTTTGAGAAGACCGGCTGGAAGGCGGCCGACGTCGATCTCTACGAGATCAACGAGGCGTTCGCCGTGGTCACCATGGCCGCGATGAAGGAGCACGATCTGCCGCACGAGAAGGTCAACGTGAACGGTGGCGCTTGCGCGCTGGGCCATCCGATCGGCGCATCGGGCGCGCGCATTCTCGTCACCTTGATCGGCGCGCTGCGCGCACGCGGTCTGAAGCGCGGCGTGGCGACCCTGTGCATAGGCGGTGGCGAGGCGACCGCAATGGGCGTCGAACTCATGTAGGCTTGTGAGTGACAGGCGCCGCACGGGAGCGGCGCTTCCCATCACTGGCACGCGGCGCTGCAGGGCCGCGGCACCCAGAAAAGGTGGCGACATGAAAACAGCGTTGATTGTGGGCGCGTCGCGAGGCCTCGGCCTCGAGTTCGCGCGCCAGTACGCGAAGGCCGGCTGGCGCGTGCTGGCCACGGCGCGCTCCGAGGAAGCGCGCGCGGCGCTCAACGCGCTGGGCGCGCAGGCGTTCGCGCTCGACATCGCGCGGCCCGAGGACATTGCCGCGCTTGGCGCGAAGCTCGAGGGCGAGCGGCTTAATGTGGCGCTCATCGTTTCCGGTGTCTACGGCCCGCGCACCGAGGGCGTCGAAGCCATCAGCGCAGAAGACTTCGAGTACGTGATGAACACCAACGTGCGCGGCCCGATGCAGCTTATTCCGATTCTGCTGCCGCTTGTCGACGCGGCGTTCGGCGTGCTCGGCGTGCTGTCGAGCCGCATGGGCAGCATCACGCAGACAACCGGCACGACAGGCTGGCTCTATCGCGCAAGCAAGGCCGCGTTGAACGACGTCATCAAGATCGCCTCGCTCGAGACGCGCCGCGCGACCTGCATCGCGCTGCATCCGGGCTGGGTGCGTACCGAGATGGGCGGTGCGCACGCGGCCATCGACGTGGCAGCGAGCGTTGCCGGCATGCGCGAAGTGGTGGCCGAAGCCGCTGCGGCTCGCGAGGTCTTCAACGGGCGCTTTTTCCAGTACGACGGGACCGAGCTCGACTGGTGAGCGTCCGATTCACGCAGCATTCGCGCAATAATCGCGCAGCCATTGCATGCAGGGGCCGCAACGCTGGCGCGAGCGGCCCTTGTTAATTTGTTCTGCTGAAAGCGCACGAAGTGCGCGAGAGGAATCGATACTTGATGTCTGCTGAATCCACACGCGCGAAGCGCCCGCTCGAATGTCCCTGCGGCGGCGCTGCGCCCAATCTGAAATCGGGCGCCAAACCGCCGCGCTTCGCCGATTGCTGCGGCCGCTTTATCGACGGCGGCGCGCTGCCCGCCACGGCGCTCGAACTGATGCGCTCACGCTACACGGCTTATGTGCTCGGCGAAGCCGGCTACCTGCGCGCGACCTGGGCCGCCGAGACCTGTCCTGCCGATCTCGACGTCGATCCCGACACACCCGGCGCGCCGCGCTGGCTCGGACTTGCCGTCAAGCGCCACGAGCCCATTGACGAAACGCATGCGCGGGTCGAGTTCGTCGCGCGCCACAAGAGCGGCGGGCGCGCCTTTCGTCTGCACGAACTGAGCCGCTTCACGCGCGGCGACGACGGCCGCTGGCGCTACGTCGACGGCGACATCCTCGAAGGCTGAGGGCGGGTCCCTGCGCCGCTGCTGCGACGGCTAAAACAACGCCTTTGCAAACAAGCACTTAATACAGAAAAACGGGGCCGTTAGCGTCATGCGACATATCGCACCGCGAATAATCATTATCTCGCCACGACCCACGACCGCCCCGAAATCCCGCTATGCGCCGTGCGTCAAGGTATACGCGGAACGGGTCCTTCGTTGGCACGCCTTATGCCGGGTTACCCCTGAATTGCGCAACAAATAATTGTCGTGCGACGATGCAATCACGGTGCTCGTCACGCCACGTAAGCAGGTGTTGAAAAGACATTGCTCGCGGCGATCACAAGACGGGTGCTGGCGGCGGATCTGAAAGTTTGCAGATCGGCGCCGCACAGGTGTTCCGATCCGTGTTCTCCCCCGCAGCATTGGTTGCGACCACGCCAGGCCCCCGGCCAGGCGCGCCGTGTGCTGTTGTGCCCGCTGAGGGCTGGGGACGTCCGCGCAGTGGTTCGCGCAGTAGTTCGGTACGCAGATTGACAGCGGTTTTTTCGCAGGCGAGTGTTGCGCATGGCGTTCAGGAAGCTTCTTACCGGATGGGCGATGGTCGGCACGGCGTGCGTGCTGTCGGTTGCTCATGCTGCGTCGCTTTCCGACCCGGCTGTAACGGCTGGCGTCCAGGCCGCATCCATCTCGACTTCATCCGCCGCGCATTCGAACGCCCATCGCGATGCCTCGCAAAATGCGGCCGCGCCGTTCGCCAACGGCCCGCTCGGCAGCGCGAACGTGCCGCGCATCGCGTTCGGTGACACGTATCTGCCCGTCGTGCGCGCCGACATGAATCAGCAGATCATTCGCATTCCCGTGGCCGGCGACCCGAGCGTTACGCTCGAAACCACGGTCTACCGTCCCGATGGTCCTGGCCCGTTTCCGATGGTTGTGTTCAACCACGGCAAGATTCAGGGCGACCCGCGCATGCAGCCGCGCAGCGACCCGATGTCGTTCGCGCGCGAATTCGTGCGCCGCGGCTACGTGGTCGTCGCGCCGAATCGCCGGGGCTTCGCCGGCTCGGGCGGCGACTATCAGCAAGACGGCTGCGACGTCGCGAGCAACGGCATGGGCCAGGCTGCCGACGTGGCCACCACGGTCGACTACATGACGAAGCAGCCTTACGTGGACGCGAGCCATATCGTCGTCGCCGGCACTTCGCATGGTGGCCTCGCGACCATGGCCTACGGCACCGAAGCCGCGCACGGCGTGCGCGCGCTCATCAACTTCTCGGGCGGCCTGCGCCAGGATGCCTGCACGGGCTGGCAGAACAACCTGACCGAAGCCTTCGGCGATTACGGCGCGAAGGCCCGCGTGGCCTCGCTCTGGCTCTACGGCGACAACGATTCGGTATGGACGTCCGATCTCGTCACGCGGATGTTCGCGGCGTTTCGCACCGCGCAACTGGGTGAGGCGCATCCGGGTGCTGGCGCGCAGCTCGTCGATTTCGGTTCGTACAAGAATGATGCACATCGTCTCGTGGGCGACCGCGACGGCGTGCAGGTCTGGTGGCCCAAGGTCGAGGCGTTCCTGGCGAACCAGGGCATGCCCACGGCTGTGGAATATCGCGTAGCGACGCAAACCGCGCCGCGCGCCACGGGCTACGCATCGATCGATTCAGTGAGCGCCGTGCCGTTCCTCGATCAGGCGGGCCGTGACGGCTATCGCAACTTCCTCAAGCAGTACCCGAGCCGTGCCTTTGCGGTGTCCGATTCGGGTGCCTGGTCGTGGGCCGAGGGCGGCGACAATCCGATGGCGGTCGCCATTGCGAACTGCCAGAAGCACAGCTCGGATCCGTGCCGCCTCTACGCGGTCAACAGCAATGTCGTGTGGTCTAACGCTACGGCCACGGCAGAAAACGACAATACCGACGACGGCAATGCCGTTGCCGCCGACGCGGATACCGCACACGCGCTCGCGAGCCGTTAAGCGCGCCTGATTCACTGCTGGCGCGCGCATTCGCGCTGTCACTTTTCCATCTTTTCCCTTCGTTTCTCCGCCGCTGCTGCGCTCCTGCCTTCGTGTTCGAGCTTGGCGGTAGCGCACGCGCTCGTCTTTTCGTCGGGCAGCCCAGATTTTTTTGCACAAGCGCGCTTCACTTTGACGTCGTCATCTACGGGCATTTCGGGTCTTCGCAAAAGAACTGTGCGCAGCTGCGCCGAACCGCGCCGAACCTCACGCGGGCCGGCCTTTCAGGGCCATTTCGGGGGTAGTGCATTGCGCAATTGAACGCGTTAATCTCGGGCCCGTTGCCTGGCAGGACACAAACAGGACACACCAGCAGGAGCCGATTTGAACTCGCATTCCTACCCCGCCAATGACGCCTGGATCGCGCGCAGTCTGCGCGCCGTCTGGCATCCTTGCACCCAGATGAAGCACCACGAGCGCTTGCCGCTCGTCGCCGTCGCACGTGGCGAAGGGCCCTGGCTTTACGATCATGAAGGCCGGCGCTATCTCGACGCCATCAGCTCGTGGTGGGTCAATCTGTTTGGCCACGCCAATCCTGTGATCAATGCTGCGCTCAAGGCGCAGCTCGACACGCTCGAGCACGTGATGCTCGCGGGCTGCACGCACGAGCCCGCTGTCGAGCTCGCCGAGCGCTTGAGCGCGCTCACCGGCGGCACGCTCGGCCATGCATTTTTTGCCTCCGATGGTGCCTCGGCGGTCGAGATCGCGCTGAAGATGAGTTTTCACGCGTGGCGCAATCAGGGTGCGAGCGACAAACGCGAGTTCGTGTGCCTGGCCAACAGCTATCACGGCGAGACCATCGGTGCGCTCGGCGTGACGGATGTGAAGCTCTTCAGGGATGCTTACGATCCGCTTTTGACTCACGCGCACGTGGTCGCGTCGCCTGACGCGCGCGCGGCGCGCGCAGGCGAGGGCGCCGCCGACGTGGCGCGCCGCGCGCTTGCCGACGTCGAGCGCGTGTTCGCTGAGCGCGAAGGGCGCATCGCGGCGCTGATCGTCGAGCCGCTCGTGCAGTGCGCGGCGGGCATGGCGATGCACGATCCCGCGTATCTCCAGGGCTTGCGCGCGCTGTGCGACCGCTATCAGGTGCATCTGATAGCCGACGAAATCGCCGTGGGCTGCGGGCGCACGGGCACCTTTTTCGCATGCGAGCAGGCCGGCATCTGGCCTGATCTGCTCACGCTCTCGAAGGGCATCAGCGGCGGCTATCTGCCGCTTTCGATCGTGCTTTCGCGCGACGAAATCTACGCGGCCTTCTACGACGACGACACCGCGCGCGGCTTCCTCCATTCGCATTCGTACACGGGCAATCCGCTCGCCTGCCGCGCGGCGCTCGCAACGCTCGATCTCTTCGAGCGCGACGGCGTGCTGGCCGCGAACGCCCAAAAATCGAAACAACTGCGCGAGGCATTCGCACCGCTCGAACAGCATCCGCTCGTGCGCGATCTGCGCCAGTGCGGCACGATCCTCGCGTTCGACGTGGCGATCGAAGACGCAGGGCGTGCGCGCACATTCGCGCGCCGGTTCTTCGAAAACGCGCTGCAGCGCGAACTGCTGCTGCGCCCGATCGGCACGACGGTCTACGTGATGCCGCCATACATTCTCGACGCCGGAACGCAAGCGCACCTCGCCGCGCGCACGCGCGAGACATTCGACGCGACCGTCGCGGAGGACCTCTGATGCACTTGCTGCACACACTCGAACACAACCTGCGCGAACTCGACGCGCAAGGCTTGCGCCGCCGCCGCCGCACCATCGATTCGCCGTGCAGCGCGCATATGGTCGTCGATGGCTGCGAGAGCATCGGCTTCGCGAGCAACGATTACCTCGGGCTGGCCGCACATCCGCAACTCGTCGCGGCGTTGGCCGAGGGCGCGCAGCGCTACGGCGCGGGCAGCGGCGGCTCGCATCTGCTGGGCGGCCATTCGCGCGCCCACGCGCAACTCGAGGACGATCTCGCGGCGTTCGCGGGCACCTTCGTGGATGCGCCGCGCGCGCTGTACTTCAGCACCGGCTACATGGCGAATCTGGCCGTGCTCACCGCGCTTGCGGGCCGTGGCGCGACGATCTTTTCGGATGCGCTCAACCATGCCTCACTGATCGACGGCGCGCGGCTCTCGCGTGCCGATATCCAGATCTATCCGCACGCGGACATGGACGCCTTGAGCACGATGCTCGAAGCGTCGGACGCGCACACGAAGGTGATCGTGAGCGACACGGTGTTCAGCATGGACGGCGACGTCGCGCCGCTCGCGCGTCTGGTCGAACTTGCGGAAAAGCACGGCGCCTGGCTCGTGGTCGACGACGCACACGGGCTTGGCGTGCTCGGCCCGCAAGGGCGCGGCGCGCTGGCCGCAGCCGCGCTGCGCTCGCCCAACCTCGTGATGGTAGGCACGCTCGGCAAGGCGGCGGGCGTTTCGGGCGCGTTCATCTGCGCTCACGAAACTGTGATCGAGTGGCACGTGCAGCGCGCCCGTCCGTACATCTTCACGACGGCTTCTTCGCCAGCGGTTGCGCACGCGGTATCCGCGAGCCTGAAGCTGATCGCGGGCGAGGAGGGTGACGCGCGGCGCGTTCATCTGAATCATCTGATCGGGCGCACGCGCTCGATGCTCAAGGAAACCTGCTGGCAGCCCGTCGATTCGCACACTGCCGTGCAGCCGCTCGTGATCGGCGCCAACGAGGCCACGCTCGCGCTGCAAGCCGCGCTCGAACGCGATGGCTTGTGGGTGCCGGCGATTCGTCCGCCGACTGTGCCCGCTGGCACTTCGCGGCTGCGCATTTCGCTCTCGGCCGCGCACTCGGACGCCGACCTCGACCGTCTGAACGCGGCGCTGCAACGCGCGAGCCTGGAAGCGCAACAGCAGACGCAACAACAGGCGCAAGAGGGTGTGCGATGAGCACTGCAACGTATTCGCTTTTCGTCACCGGGACCGATACCGAAATCGGCAAGACCTTCGTGAGCGCCGCGCTCTTGCGCGGCCTTGCGCGAGCGGGTCTGCGCGCGGCGGCGATGAAGCCTGTCGCTGCGGGGGCATACGAGCGCGACGGCGTGTGGCACAACGAAGATGCCGATCAGCTCGACGCTGCCGCGAGCGTGCTGCTTCCTTCGGCAATGCGCACGCCGTTTCTGCTCAAGGAGCCGGCCGCGCCGCACATTGCCGCTACGCTAGAAGGTGTGACGCTCGACATGGCGCGCATCGTGCAATGCCACGGCGAGGCCTGCGAGCGCGCGGACGCCGTGGTGGTGGAGGGCGTGGGCGGCTTTCGCGTGCCGCTCACGGCGACGCAGGACACTGCGGATCTCGCGGTTGCGCTGAATCTGCCGGTGGTGCTCGTCGTGGGCATGCGGCTGGGCTGCATCAGCCATGCGCTTCTCACTGCCGAGGCGATCGCCGCGCGCGGCCTCACGATCGCGGGCTGGGTCGCGAACCGCATCGACCCGGCCATGACCTTCGCGCAAGAAAACATCGACACGCTGCGGGAGCACCTGGCCGCGCAGTTCGGCGCGCCGCTCATCGGCGTCGTGCCGCATATGTCGGGAGCGCAAGCGGCCGCTTTGGCCGAACTCGCGGCAGAACACCTGAATATCGACGCGTTGCTCGCGCGGCTTGATGCCCTCGCGCCTGCATTCGAACCCCTATCGTCTCTGTAAAGAAGAAGGACCCTCACGCCATGACCGAAGCCCACATCGACATCACCGCGCTCAAGAAAAGCACGCCGCAGGCACAAGCACAGGACGAAGCCGCCGCGCGCTGGCGCGTGGCCGATGTCGCCGCGCTCTACGAACTGCCGTTCAACGACCTGATGTTTCGCGCGCAGCAGGTGCATCGCGAGCATTTCGACGCGAACGCGGTGCAGCTTTCGACGCTCCTGTCGATCAAGACCGGCGGCTGCGAGGAGGATTGCGCGTACTGCCCGCAGTCGTCGCATCACGATACGGGGCTCGACGCGAGCAAGCTCATGGACGTGGACGCGGTGCTCGACGCCGCGCGCGTCGCGAAGGCCAACGGCGCCACGCGCTTTTGCATGGGCGCGGCGTGGCGCAATCCGAAGGACCGTCACCTCGAGCCGATCAAGGACATGATTCGCGGCGTGAAGTCGATGGGCCTCGAAACCTGCGTCACGCTCGGCATGCTCGAAGCGCACCAGGCGAAGGCGCTCGCCGACGCGGGCCTCGACTACTACAACCACAACCTCGACACCTCGCCCGAGTTCTACGGCCAGATCATCTCGACGCGCACTTACGAGGACCGCCTCGAAACGCTCGAGCGCGTGCGGGACGCGGGCATCAACGTGTGCTGCGGCGGCATCGTGGGCATGGGCGAGTCGCGCCGCGAGCGCGCGGGCCTGATCGCGCAGCTCGCGAACATGGAGCCGTATCCGGAATCGGTGCCCATCAACAATCTCGTGCAGGTGAGCGGCACGCCGCTCGAAGGCACGGAGCCGCTCGATCCGTTCGAGTTCGTGCGCACGATCGCGGTGGCGCGCATCACAATGCCCAAGGCGATGGTGCGTCTCTCGGCGGGCCGCGAGCAGATGGACGACGCGCTTCAGGCGCTGTGCTTCATGGCGGGCGCGAATTCGATTTTCTATGGCGACCAGTTGCTCACGACGGGCAACCCGCAAGCCGAAGCCGACCGCAAGCTGTTGCAGCGTCTGGGCATCGGCGCGCAGACGGCGCAGGCGTTGCCTGCTGAAGACCACGCACACCATGCGCATCACGCACACAGCGGCTGCGGACACTGCGAGTAAGCACGTCGCGGCTCGCGGCAAGTTGTAGCGCGCCGCTGAATAGACCAACGCCACGCTATGAAGCGTGGCGTTGTCGTTTGCAGCGAGTGCTACCGATGCAGGTGCGGTTTAAGCGTAAGCCGCGCGCCTGCGCCCCGCGAGCACGACATAGCACAGCGCGCCGGTCACGAGCGCGGGCAGCGTCGCGCCGAGATTCGGCAGCCACTGGTTGAGCGCCTGATACGCGCCGAAACCGATGCCCCACGCGATAAACGCGGTCACGTGCCAGCCGCCCGAGTAACCGTAGATGCCGCTCAGATCGGCCAGCGCGTGCGCATCGATGCGCCGGCGGCGCACGATGAAGTGATCGGCGAGCACGACGCCGAAAAGCGGCGCAAACACCGAGCCGATGAAGAGCAGGAAGTTCTCGTAGCGCGCCATCGGCACGACGAGGCCGATCAGCGTGCACAGCGCGCCGAACGCCGCCGAGAGCCACGGCACGCTGCCGCGCGTCCAGAACGTGCCGGTAGAAACCGCGGCCGAGTGGATATCGGCGAAGGCGTTGTCGATTTCGTCGATCAGGACCAGCAACAGCGCGAGGCCGCCACCGGCCTTTGCGAGCGCCGTGGTGAGGAGCGCGTCGCCGCCGCCCGCCGAGAGTCCGTAGATCGCGCCGAGCGCATAGAACCACAAGTTCGCGATGCCATAGCCGAACAGCGTGCCGCGAAACGTCTCGCCCGCGCGGCGGCCAAAGCGCGTGTAGTCGGCGATCAGCGGCAGCCACGACAGCGGCATCGCCACCACGAGGTCGATCGCGCTGCCGAACGGCATTTCGCCGGTGCCGGGGCGGCGCATGAGCGCGCCGATGTCGTGCTGTGCGATCAGGCTCCACGTGAGCCATGCGGCGCCCGCGAGCAGGAGCCAGATGCCCCAGGTGCGCAGGAAGCGGCGCACGAACGAGAGCGGGCCGCTCACGGCGAGCAGCGTGGCCAGCAGGCCGAAGATCACGGTCCACACGAGCGGCATCGAGAGGCCGAAGGCTTGTTTGGCGAGCGCATCGGCGGAATCGCGCATCACGATGATCTCGAACGAGCCCCAGCCCGCGAGCTGCACCATGTTGATGACAGCCGGCACCGATGCGCCGCGAATGCCGAGCGTCGGGCGCAGCGACGACATGGCGGCAAGCCCGGTGTCGGTGCCGATCACGCCCGCGAGCGCGAGCAGCACGACGCCGATCGCGCTGCCGATGCCGATCGCGGCCAGCGCGTGGGGCAGCGAAAGTCCCGGCACCAGCAGGGCGCCTGCCTGGGCGACCAGCAGGCCGATGCCGAGCGAGAACCAGAGCGCGAAGGCGTCGCCGGTGCGGAACTGGCGGCGCGCGTCGGGCACGGGGACGTTGGGCGCGTAGGTCGAGCCAGCGTCGCCGGCCGCGCCTGATGACGGGTCTTGAGTCATAGGTAAAACGGTCCTCTGCGTCGTTGTTTTATCTGATGTTTGGTGGCGCCGGCCATGCGGGGCCGGCCATCCGGGAGGGCAACCGGCGGCGGGCATCAAACGCACATCGGCAGCAGCCGGGCGCCGCGTCTCGCGCAAGCGCCCAGGCTGTCATAATGCACGACTGCATCCGGCATGGCAGGCCGTTTTCGGGGGCGCGAACAGCGCCTCGGCAACGTCCCGGCCCCGGCAAAGCCGACATTATCGCGAAAACGTCATGTTTGAAGAAACCCGTGCCAACGTTCCGCTCGCCGAGCGGCTGCGCCCGCGCTCGATCGACGAAGTCATCGGCCAGAAGCATCTGCTCGGGGCCAACAAGCCGCTGCGCGTCGCCTTCGAGTCGGGCGAAGCGCATTCGATGATTCTCTGGGGACCGCCCGGCGTCGGCAAGACCACGCTCGCGCGCCTCATGGCCGACGCGTTCCACGCGCAGTTCATCGCGCTCTCCGCGGTGCTCTCGGGCGTGAAGGATATCCGCGAAGCCGTCGAGACGGCGCAGATGCATCGCGCGCACGGCCATCAGACGCTCGTGTTCGTCGACGAAGTCCATCGCTTCAACAAGAGCCAGCAAGACGCCTTCCTGCCTCACGTGGAGTCGGGCCTGTTCGTGTTCATCGGCGCGACGACCGAGAATCCGTCGTTCGAGGTGAACAGCGCGCTGCTGTCGCGTGCGGCGGTCTACGTGCTCAAGAGCCTGGACGAAGAGGAGCAGGGCGAGCTGCTGGCGCGCGCGAGCGCGGAGCTGGGCGGCCTCAGCTTCACGGAGGAAGCGCAAAAGGCGCTGATCGGCTCGGCCGACGGCGATGGGCGCAAGCTGCTGAACAACCTCGAAATCGTCGCGCGCGCGGCCGCGCAGCAGAAGAAGCGCGAGATCGACGGCGAGCTGCTCGGCAGCGCGCTCGCCGAAAACCTGCGCCGCTTCGACAAGGGCGGCGACGCGTTCTACGACCAGATCAGCGCGCTGCACAAGTCGGTGCGCGGCAGCAACCCGGACGGCGCGCTCTACTGGTTCTGCCGCATGCTCGACGGCGGCGCCGACCCGCGCTATCTCGCGCGGCGCATCGTGCGCATGGCGTGGGAGGACATCGGCCTCGCCGACCCGCGCGCGGCGCGCATCACGCTCGACGCCTCGGAGACCTACGAGCGCCTCGGCTCGCCCGAAGGCGAACTGGCGCTCGCGCAAGCCGTCATCTACCTCGCGGTCGCGCCGAAATCGAACGCGGGCTACATGGCGTACAACGAGGCGCGGCGCTTCGTGGGCAAGGACCAGTCGCGCGCGGTGCCGGTCCACTTGCGCAACGCGCCCACCAAGCTCATGAAGGAGCTGGGCTACGGCCACGAGTACCGCTACGCGCACGACGAACCCGACGCCTACGCGGCCGGCGAGACCTATCTGCCCGACGGCATGCGCGAGCCGCGCTGGTATCAGCCCACGCCGCGCGGGCTCGAAGGCAAGATCGGCGAGAAGCTCGCGCGCCTCGCAGACCTCGACGCGCAATGGCGCGACGCGAATCGGGAAAACTCGCGGGATGAAATCCGCGAGCGCAAGCGTAAGGGCTAGCCCTCGCCGGTGCGTTAAAATCGACGCTTCACACAACGACACTGCGTCTCACAATCCCATGCTCGACATCCAGCTGCTGCGCAAAGACCTCGACGGCGTCGCGAAGCGCCTCGCCGACCGCGGCTATACCCTCGACGTCGCGGCGTTTTCCGCGCTCGAAGCGGAACGCCGCGCCATCCAGACCCGCACCGAAGAACTGCAGGCGCGCCGCAACAGCCTGTCGAAGCAGATTGGCGCGATGAAGGGCCGTGGCGAGGACACCTCGGCAGTGATGGCCGAAGTGGGCGGCATCGGCGACGAAATGAAGGCCTCGGCTGCGAAGCTCGACGAAATCCAGACGAAGCTCTCCGACCTGCTGCTCGGCGTGCCGAACCTGCCGCACGAGAGCGTGCCCGCGGGCAAGGACGAGAGCGACAACGTGGAAGTGCGCCGCTGGGGCACGCCGCGCCAGTTCAGCTTCGAAGTGAAGGATCACGTCGACGTGGGCGGGCCGCTGGGTCTCGACTTCGAGACCGGCGCGAAGCTCTCGGGCGCGCGCTTCACGCTGCTGCGCGGCCAGATCGCGCGCCTGCATCGCGCGCTCGCGCAGTTCATGGTCGACACGCACACGATGCAGCACGGCTATACGGAAACGTACACGCCCTACATCGTGAACCCGGAAATCCTGTATGGCACTGGCCAGCTGCCCAAGTTCGCCGAGGACATGTTCCGCGTCGAGAAGGGCGGTGCCGAGAACACGGTCACGCAGTACCTGATTTCCACCTCGGAAATCTCGCTCACGAACACGGTGCGCGAGAGCATCATCGAAGGCAATGCGCTGCCCATCAAGCTCACCGCGCATTCGCCGTGCTTCCGTTCGGAGGCCGGTTCGTATGGCCGCGACACGCGCGGCATGATTCGCCAGCATCAGTTCGACAAGGTCGAGATGGTGCAGATCGTGGCGCCGGAAACGTCGTACGACGCGCTGGAGCAAATGGTTGTGCATGCGGAGACCATTCTGCAAAAGCTCGGCCTGCCGTACCGCGTGATCACGCTATGCACGGGCGACATGGGTTTCTCGGCCACCAAGACTTACGACCTCGAAGTCTGGCTGCCCGCGCAGAACACGTATCGCGAAATTTCGAGCTGCTCGAACACCGAAGCGTTCCAGGCTCGCCGCATGCAGGCGCGCTACCGCAATGCCCAAGGCAAGCCGGAACTCGTGCATACGCTCAATGGCTCGGGTCTTGCGGTGGGCCGCACGCTCGTCGCCGTGCTCGAGAATTATCAGGAAGCGGACGGTTCGGTCACCGTGCCGGAGGTGCTGCGCCCGTACATGGGCGGCGTTGCCCGGCTTGAAGTGCAGGCCTGAGTATCGCCTTCGAGATTTTTCTCAAAGAGCGCTTGCAAAAGCCAAAATTTGTTCTATAATCTTCGCTTCTCTGGTCGCCGACCAAGGCCGGAGAAGCAGTAAAGCAATACTGGCAGTACCCCGGAGAGGTGGCAGAGTGGTCGAATGTACCTGACTCGAAATCAGGCGTACGGTTTCCCCGTACCGTGGGTTCGAATCCCACCCTCTCCGCCAAATTCAAAAAACCCCCGCATGCTTAACGGCTGCGGGGGTTTTTGCTTTGCGTCCGTTTTTGCGTCCTCTTATTTCGTTGTATGCCCGCGCTGCTCCAGCGAGCGCAGGAAGGTGCCCGAGATCGCCGAGCCGCCGTGGTGCACGATCTTCTCGTCGATGAGCGCCCAAACCGACATCCCGGCGGTGCGAACGCGCTGGCAGAACGACAGGTCTTCCGAGAGATAGACGTCCTTTTCGCCGACCGTGTCGAAGAACGCGTAGAAGCGACCATCGGGCAGGTAGGGCGCGTATTGCGCGGGCGGACGGTAAAGCTGAGTGAGCGGCGCGAGCGCAACGAGCGCATCGCGGCGGATGAGGAAGATGCCCGTTCCGATGTGGTTGACCTCGACCCAGCCGTTGCTGACTGTGCTGCTGCCGTGTGCGTCGGTGCGAATCGCCGTGTTGTATTCCACGGTCTTTTCCTGCCATTCGCGCAGCGAGAGACCCACGTCGTCGCTCGTGATCTTCTTTTCCACGTCGAAAAACCGGTACGGGCACGCGATGCCCGCTACCGGCTTGTTGCCGGCGAGGAGGCGCGGAACCGCTTCGCGCGAGAAGTCCATGTCTGTGTCGAGGAACAGGACGTGCGTGAATTCGGGGTGGTTCAGGAAATAGCTCGCGAAGAAATTGCGCGCGCGGATGATGTGCGACGAAGCCGTGTGGATGTACTCGAAGCGCACGCCGCGCTCCTTGAAGGTTTCCATCAGGCGGGCCAGCGCGATCGCAAAGTCGAAATGCACCGAATTGTCGTAGGTGGGCAGTGCGATCAGCACGTTGAGCGCGGCGGCCGATTGTGCGCCGGGCGTGGCGCTTGTGGCGGCGCTTGTTGTGGGAGCGGAGTCAGGCTGGGTCATGGTCGGGCATTCGGCTCATGTCGTTGTAAGATATTTCTTATTTTTAAGGGCGGTTTGTGCGCGGACAATCGGACGTCTCCGAATCGGCGCCAGCCAGAGAGGACTGACGCCCAGGTACAATGGAGCTTTCCGCGCGGCTGCCCCGAATTGGCTGCGAGGCGCTTTGCGCTGCCGCGCTCACTCCCCGTTCATAGCGTTCACAGATGGCCATCACTTACAAATCTGCCGACGACGTCGCGCGTCTGCGCATTGCCGGCCGGCTCGCCGCCGACGTGCTCGCCATGATTGGCGAACACGTCAAGCCCGGCGTCTCCACCGACGACCTCGACGCGATCTGCAACGACTATATCGTCAACACGCTCAAGGCGGTGCCGGCCAACGTCGGCTATCTCGGCTTTCCGAAGACGATCTGCACCTCGGTCAACGCGGTGGTCTGCCACGGCATTCCGAACCGCAACGAGGTTCTCAAGGACGGCGACATCATCAATATCGACGTGGCCGTGATCAAGGACGGCTATTTCGGCGACACGAGCCGCATGTACACCGTGGGCACGCCGAGCACGGTCGGGCGTCAGCTCATCGACACGACTTATGAGGCGATGCTCGCGGGCATCCGCCAGGTCAAGCCCGGCGCGACGCTCGGCGATGTGGGCCACGCGATTCAGCGCCGCGCCCAGGCCGACGGCTTTTCGATCGTGCGCGAATACTGCGGCCACGGCATCGGCAAGGTGTATCACGAAGAGCCGCAAGTGCTGCACTACGGCCAGCCGGGCCAGGGCGTGCGCCTGAAGCCGGGCATGGTCTTCACGATCGAGCCGATGGTCAACGCGGGCCGCGCGGGCACGGCTGTCCAGCGCGACGGCTGGACGGTGGTGACGAAGGACCGCTCGCTCTCCGCGCAATGGGAGCACATGGTGGCGGTGACCGAAGAGGGCTACGAACTCCTCACGCCCTGGCCGGACGGCACGGGCGCGTACGAAGCCCCCTGAGGGCCGCGATGCGCGTGCCTGTGGGGCCCCTGGGCCGGTCTGTCAAGTTCTGCGTGGGCAGTGTGCGCGGGGCAAATTTGTTAAATAAGGATTTGACTCGCCGCCCAGTTCGGTTAAAGCTACGCGTTAGTGCTTTATTGGGGTTTACGACTGCATGAGTCCGTCACTGACCGTTCGCCGTATTGCTGCCGATCAGGGTGCCGTGCTCCGCGAGCTTCGAACTGCTTCGCTGCGCGACGCGCCTTATGCGTTCGGCGACTCGCTTGAAGACGCGCTATCCGCCGATGTCGCCGTTTTCGACGCCGCGGCTGCCCGTCATGCGGACTCGCATACCGCCACATCGTTCATCCTCTATACCGAGGGGCATCCGGCCGGCCTGATCGGCGCGAATTTCGAAAGTGCGCCGGCTCGGCGCGCGTTCGTGTTCGCGTTGTGGGTGGCGCCGGCCGTGCGGCATTTGCGCGGCGGCGAGCTGCTCGTCAACGCCGCCATCGATTGGCTCTTGAGCGAAGGCGCCACGCAAGTGTTTGCCTGGGTAACCGATAACAACATTACCGCCATGCGCTTCTACGAGCGGCTCGGCTTCGTCGCCACGGGCGACCACGCTCGCAGCACGCAAACACCCGAGCAGTGGGAGACGCTTCTCGTGCGCGACGTCGCGCTCGCGCAGAAGAGCATGTCGGCCCAGTAACGGAGTGTCTGCCCAGCAGCTGTTCCCTTGTTTTTAGCCATGGCGTGCGTCCGGCACGTCATGCGCCGATTTCTCCCGCCGTTGTGCATTGTTCCCTGTGTCGCAGCATTTTGAGCCATTAAAAATAATGGCCGTGCGCGTCGACGCCTGTAAAATACGCAAAAATTTTCGCCGAACGCTATGTCGTCCAGGAAATCGCCCTATTTTGAACTGAAGAGCGGCTCAGTCGATACGCTTCTATTTGTCGTCAAAACGACTGAACTCGATGCGATGCGCGCCGAACTGACCCGGCGCTTCGAGGCGACGCCGGAATTCTTCGCCAACGATACGGTCGCCATCGACTTGCGGCGCCTCGCCCAGGGCGAGCAAGTCGCGCTTTCCGACATCGCGAGCCTGCTCGAAAGTGTGCGCATGCGCCCCGTGGGCGTGGTCGCTTCGCCCGCGCAGCATGGCTGGGCCGCACAGGCTGGCCTGCCGTTCCTCGAAGCGCGCGACAAGCGCGTCGCCGGCAGCGCAGCCGGCCTGGCCGCAGACGTGCCCGCCCATCAGGGCACGGCCGTTGTGCAGGCCGCCGGCGCTGAAGTTGGCGCAGCAGTCGCAACCGGTGCTGCGAACGGCGCGCCGGCACAGTCCGCCGATGCTGGCGCCGGCGCTCCAGCCGTGTCCGCCGTGCAACCGGAACTCTTCTCTCCGGAGGCTTCCGAGGCGGGTGCAGGACCCGAAGCAGGCGTTGCCGTGGCGCGCTCGACGAGCGCGGAGCCGACGCTCGTGATCGACCGTCCGCTGCGCTCGGGCCAGCGCATTTACGCGAAGGGCGACCTGGTCGTGCTCGGCATGGTGTCGAACGGGGCGGAAGTGATCGCCGAAGGCAACATCCACATTTACGCGCCGTTGCGCGGCCGGGCACTCGCGGGCGTGCACGGCAACCACGACGCACGTATTTTCTGCACGAGCCTCGAGGCGGAACTCATTTCGATCGCGGGTATCTACCGTACCGCTGAAGTTCCGCTTGCCGCCGAGGTGAAGGGCAAGCCCGCGCAAATCCGGCTCGACGAAGAACGGCTCTTGATCGAGCCGTTGCGGCTCTCCTGAGTCGCCGATCGGGCGCGGGCGCGAGCGGCGCGAAACCGCGACGAGACCAAATTGGGAAACTGACGAACGCAAGGTAAGGGAATGGCAAAAATCATTGTGGTGACTTCGGGCAAGGGTGGCGTTGGCAAAACGACCACGAGCGCGAGTTTCGCATCGGGCCTCGCGTTGCGTGGCCACAAAACCGCGGTCATCGATTTCGACGTCGGCCTGCGTAATCTCGACCTCATCATGGGGTGCGAGCGCCGCGTCGTGTACGACCTGATCAACGTGATCCAGGGTGAGGCGAACCTCAATCAGGCGCTCATCAAGGACAAGAAGTGCGAGAACCTCTTCATCCTGCCGGCCTCGCAAACGCGTGACAAGGACGCGCTCACGAAGGAAGGCGTGGAGAAGGTGATCGAAGATCTGCGCAAGATGGACTTCGAGTACATCATCTGCGATTCGCCGGCCGGCATTGAATCGGGCGCGTTGCTCGCGATGCACTTCGCCGACGAAGCGCTCATCGTGACGAACCCGGAAGTGTCGTCCGTGCGCGACTCGGACCGCATCCTCGGTATGCTGTCGTCGAAGACCAAGCGCGCGATCGAAGGCAAGGATCCGATCAAGGAGCACTTGCTGATCACGCGCTACAACCCCAAGCGCGTGAGCGAAGGCGAAATGCTCTCGCTTTCGGATATTTCGGAGATCCTGCGCATCGAGCTGATCGGCGTGATTCCGGAATCGGAAGCGGTGCTGCACGCATCGAACCAGGGCCTGCCCGCAGTCCATCTCGACGGCACCGATGTCGCGGAGTCGTACAAGGACGTGGTATCGCGCTTTCTCGGCGAAGACAAGACGCTTCGTTTCACCGATTACCAGAAGCCGGGGCTCTTGCAGCGCCTCTTCGGCAGCAAGTAAGGGAGGCGCACGTCATGTCGTTTCTTTCGTTTTTTCTCGGCGAGAAGAAGAAGTCCGCCTCGGTAGCGAAGGAACGCCTGCAGCTCATCATCGCTCACGAGCGTGCAGGCGGTCATCCGCCCGCCGATTATCTGCCGGCCCTGCAACGCGAGCTGGTCGCGGTGATCTCGAAGTACGTGAAGATCTCCAACGACGACATTCGCGTGAGCCTCGAACGTCAGGACGATCTCGAAGTGCTCGAGGTCAAGATCGAGATTCCGCAGGCCTGATGCACCCGATGCGCGCGGAGCGGCTGTGCGCCGCGCGCATTTCAACGCTTTCAATATTGCCGCCGCCGTAAGGCCGGCACTTTTCGCGCATGCGCGTGGGCTTGCGTTTGCGCCTTCCTTGCGTGCCTTCCGCGTGCGCATTTCATCGCTGCCTTTCTTGCCGAAATATTCGGTTTCACTTCACCCCTCGCGGTAACACCGCCGTTGTCAGCGCAGCCGCGTGCTCGCGCATTGATCGGGTAACGCCACTTTCGGCGTACACCTCGTAGGGGAGTTTTACATGAACCACTCCATCCGCTTGCTCGTTGCCAAGGCTGCAATTGTTGTCGCGGGCGCTTGCGCCGTTGCGGCTCCTGCGCTCGCCGAAGAAATTGTCGTCATCGCGCCGAGCGCGCCGCCGCCCACGCGCGTCGAAGTCGTGCCCGCGCCGCGTGTCGGCTATGTGTGGGACAAGGGTCACTGGCGCTGGGATCGCGGCCACTACGTGTGGATCGCGGGCCACTGGCAGGCCGAGCGTATCGGCTATCACTGGGTGCCGGGCCACTGGGTCGCGCACGGCCCGAACTGGCGCTGGATCGAAGGTCGCTGGGTCGCTTGAGAGGCATCAATAAAGCGCTAACCCTGATCGACAGATAAAGCACATGAGAAAAAGACTGCTTGCCGCTGCGGCGCTTACGATCATGCTGGCCGGTTGCATCGTCGTTCCGGCCCGGCCCATGTACGTGCGGCCCGCGCCCGTCGTGATCTACTGACGCCACGTGCCATGCAATGGCAAGGCAAGCACGGCGCACCTCAGCGGGTGGTGGTTTCGTCCGCTGCGGTGTGGCCGGGTTTGTCGCCGGGTTTGTCGCTTTCTGGCACGGCTTTCAGTACAGGCAACCCCATCGCCGGCCGCGTGTAGCGCAGCGAGAGCGTTTCGTAGAGCGGCGGCGCAAAGATGCGCGAGACGCGGCTCGCGATCAGCGCGGTGGCCATCAGCGAGATCACGAGCGCGTGGCCGTCGATCATCTCCATGACGATCACGAACGAAGTGATGGGCGACTGCGTGACCGCCGCGAGATAGCCGACCATGGCGAGTGCGATGAGCATCGGCAACTGCATGTCGTTGAAGATCATGTGCAGCACGTTGCCGAAGCCCGCGCCGATCGACAGCGAAGGGGCGAAGATGCCGCCCGGAATCCCCGGCAGGTAGGAGCCGACCATCGAGGCCATTTTGAGGAACGGATAGGCGATCGAAAGATGCTCGCGGCCGTCGAGCAGGCCGCGCGCTTCGGCGTAGCCGCTGCCGAACGTCGTGCCGCCCGAGACGAGCCCGATCACCGCGATGACGAACCCGCAGAGCGCCGCGAATGCGATGGGGCGTTCGGCATGCAGCTTGCGCAGCGGCGCGGGAATCCAGCGCTGCGTGTTGAGCAGCAGCCAGCAGAAGATGCCGCCCGCGATGCCGGTGACGAGCGCGGTGATGAGCACGGCCACGGCGAGCAGGCTGGGAAAGTGCGCGCCAATCTGGATCCTGCCGAAATACGTGTAGTTGCCGTTCAGGCCGAGCGCGATCACGCCGGCGATGATGATCGACGTGATGACCACGCCGCTTGCGCGCGCCTCGAAGCTGCGCGTGAGCTCTTCGATGGCGAACACGATGCCCGCAAGCGGCGTGTTGAACGCCGCGGATAAACCCGCAGCCGCGCCCGCGAGCACGAGCTTGCGCTCGATGACCGCGTTCGAGCGCGGGTAGAAGCGGCGCATGTTGAACATCAGCGCCGCGCCCACCTGCACCGTGGGCCCTTCGCGGCCAATCGTGAAGCCGCCGAGAATCGCGAGGAACGAGATCAGAATCTTGCCCGCGAGAATGCGCAGCGTGAGCAGGCGGGTCCCCGTTTCGCCCGTCTTCGTGTGCAGCGTGGCGATCACCTGTGGAATTCCGCTGCCTTCGGCGCCGCGAAAGAACATGCGGGTGAGCCATACGGCGACAGCCGCCACGGAGGGCGTGACGACGAGCGGCAGCCAGACGTGGTCATGCTGCACGCGCAGGAAGGCGTTGTAGCCCCAATCGATCAGGCGCGCGTAGAACACCGCGACGAGACCGACCGCGATCGCGCCGAGCCAGAGCACGCCGTACTGCCGCCACAGACGCCGCGCGCGTCGCACGAGCTGCGCAAGAAGGTTCGGGTTCAGGGGGCGCATGGTTTTTATTCGAGACGCAAAGCACTGATTGTAACGGCGTGAAGTCGGGCGCTGGGTTCGTTTGCGCGTCTGCGCAACGGGGCGGGCTTCGTTGGCTTGGTCCAGGGCGCCGGAATGCATGAAAGAAGGGTCCGATGAATTTCAGGCGCACTCGCAGATTTGTCCGCTGGGCGCGGTCCCGCTCCGTTAAAATCTCGGGAAAAATTCAGGCAAATCATGGAAATCGGACCTCGCAGGTTCGCAGCACAATGAAACGAGTCTTGATTGTCAAAGTGACTTCACTCGGCGATATCGTCGAGGCGCTTCCGGTCGTGGCCGATGTGCAACGCGCATTCCCCGGCGTGAAGGTCGACTGGGCCTCCGACGAGGCATTCGCCGATATCGTGCGCTGGAACGCCGGCGTCGACCGCGTGTTCTGCGCCCCGCTGCGCCGCTTCAAGAAATCGCGCCGATGGAGCGATTTGAAGGCGATCTGGGAATCGATCGCCGAGTTGCGTGCCGAGCGCTACGACGCAATCATCGATATTCACGGTGTCTACAAGAGCGCGATCATTTCGTTTATTGCGCGCGGTCGGCGTCGCTTCGGCTATCTCGCCCAGGATCTCGGCGAGCGCGGCGCGGCCTTCGCCTATAACGGCCGCTTCGGTCCGCGCCCGAAGTGCGACGCGTGGCTGGGCATGCGCATCAGTACGGGCGAGGCGCTGGGCTACAAAATCGATACGCCGCCCGATTTCCAGATGCGGATCCCACGCGACGGCACGGCGCTTCCCGCACCCGATGCACCCACAGCGCTGATCTTCCACGCCACTTCGAAGGAAGAGAAGAAGTGGCCCGTCGAGCATTGGGGTGAGCTGTGCCGCGCACTGATTGCGCGTGGTCTGCGCATCGAATTGCCATGGGGTTCGGATGCCGAGCATGCCACCGCGCGCGAGATCGCGGCGCTCGTGCCGGGCGCCACGGTGCTGCCGCGCCTCACGGTTTCGCAGGTCGCGCAGCGCATCGAAGACTGCTCGCTCGTGGTCGGCACCGACACGGGTTTCGTGCATCTCGGTCACGCGCTGCTCAAGCCAACCGTCATGATCTTCGTTGCGACTGACGCCGAGCATCTTGGCGTGCGTGCGCCCAACCGTTCGATCTCGGTCGGCGACGGACATCACGTGCCGCCTGTCGCGGTTGCGCTCGATGCTGTCGATCGCGTTTATCCTGCGCGCAATGGCGGCGATGCATCGAAAGGGCCGCTCGCAACCGCGGCCTGAATAGCATGCGCGGCACCGCGTTCTGCGGTGCCGCTTCTCCGCTGTTTTCTCATTACATAGTTGTTAAAAGTGTCGCCGTTGCCTGCCGTGCGCGGCGCTGACGGCGCGTGCGTCCGCGAGACATTGCACGGGCTGTAACACAGGCCACACCGGTTCTTACAAATTGCAACGCCTCAGGCGTTCGCCGTCGTGTTCAATCGAAAACGTCCGCAGCCCACAAGGGCCGGCCATGCAGGACAACAGACATTGACTCGATGGGAGAACGAAGTGAAACGATTGACGCGTACCCTGATTGCAGGTGCATTGCTCGCGGCGGCGCTGGGCGGGTGCGTCGTGGTGCCGGCGGGTGGCTATTACGGCGGCGGCTACCACCACGGCTATTACTATCGATGAGACTCGCGTCGAGCGTGGCGGTGCGTTCAGGCAAGCAGCAACTCGACTGCAACCACTGCCGCGATCGCCGCGGCGTTGGCAACCAGCGCTTCCAGCACGACTGAACGCCAGGTCGCCGTGCGCAGCCGGAAGGCCAGGACGAGTGAGATACCTAGCGCGAGAGCGATCATCAGCACGATATCGGCGTTGCTCAGATGCAGGTTCATGGTTGAACTCCCCCCCGCAGACGGACGCGGACCTCGTTTAATCGAGTATAGGCACGCAGTGTCGCTGGCGAATAAAAAAAGCGGAATCCGCGTTTGCGCGGACTCCGCTTTTTTTGTTGCCGGTGCGCTGTGATTCGGAGCAGTGGATCAGGGCTGCGAATCAGCACCGTGAATCAAGTCAGCGACGTATGACGCGTTTCGCGCATGCACAACACGCCGAAGAGGCTCACGCATGCCGCGATCGAGACATACGCGCCAACCCATGAGAGGCCGCCGCGCGCGGCGAGCACCTGCGCGATATACGGCGCCACCGACGCGCCCAGGATGCCGCCCAGGTTGTACGCGACGCCCGCGCCCGTGTAGCGCACGCTGGTAGGGAAGAGTTCCGGCAGGAGAGCGCCCATCGGTGCGAAGGTGGCGCCCATCAGGAACAGCTCGATCACGAGGAAGAGCAGCACGAGCGGCAGCGAGCCGCTGCCGAGCAGCGGCTGCATCGTGAAGCCCGAAAGGATCGCGGCGATGCAGCCGACGATCAGCACCGGCTTGCGGCCAAAGC
Source organism: Paraburkholderia sacchari (assembly GCF_000785435.2). GTDB lineage: Bacteria > Pseudomonadota > Gammaproteobacteria > Burkholderiales > Burkholderiaceae > Paraburkholderia > Paraburkholderia sacchari. The sequence continues at coordinate 425,801 of NZ_JTDB02000003.1, forward strand.
GGTCGGACAGCCAGGCCGAGATCGGCGTGGCGATGCCCATGAACACCACCGCGATGCACAGCATGCCGAGGAAAGTTGGGCGCGGGATATGCAGGGCGCTCACGCCATGCGAGAGCGAGAACACCGTGGCGTTGTAGAACAGCGTGTAGCAGACCACCATCGCGAGCGCGCCGAGCAGCGTCGGCCACCAGTGCTTCGAAAGCAGCGTGGCGACCGGCACGCGCACGCGCTCCTCGCGCTCGATGGCGGCCTTGAATGCCGGCGTTTCGGCAATCTTGAGGCGCACATAGAGCCCCAGCGCAACGAGCACCGCCGAGACGATGAACGGCACGCGCCAGCCCCAGTCGCGGAATTGCTGGTCGGAGAGCGTGGAGGCGAGACCGAAGAACAAACCGTTCGATGCCAGAAAGCCCACCGAGGGCCCGAGCTGCGGAAACATGCCGAACCAGCCGCGCTTGCCCTCCGGTGCGTATTCGGTCGCGAGCAGCGCCGCGCCGCCCCATTCGCCGCCGAGGCCGATGCCCTGGCCGAAGCGCAGCACGCACAGCAGGATCGGCGCAAGGCTGCCGATCGAGTCGTAGCCGGGCACGAAGCCGATCAGCGTGGTGGACAGGCCCATCACGAGCAGCGAAGCGACGAGCGTCGATTTGCGGCCGATACGGTCGCCGAAGTGGCCGAAGATGAACGAGCCGATCGGCCGCGCGATGAACGCGATGCCGAATGTCACGAACGCGGAAAGCGCCTGGGCCGTGGCCGAGCCATGCGGGAAGAACACCGGGCCGATCACTAGTGCGGCGGCCGTTGCGTACACATAGAAATCGTAGAACTCGATCGCGGTGCCGATGAAGCTCGCGAAGATCACTCGCGCGGCGCTTTGCTGCTTCGCTGCGTCTGCCTGATCGGCGCGCGCGGGCGAAATGGGAGAAGTGGACATCGATGGGTCTCCGGTCGTTGTACTGTCTGTGTGAAGCGCGCCTTGCGCGTTCCGGCGCGCGACGGGCCAGGCGCGGCGCAGGCGTCTTTTGTTCAGGGTTCGAAGCTGGCAGGCTGGCGGCGTGGCTGAGTGGTCTCAAGACAGCGGCGTCGCGCTCCATTGGCGGAGGCGTTGGCGCCATCCTTGCGCAGGCAACGATCTAGCAGTATGCCTCGTGCGAGAGCGGGTGTGTACACGAAGCGGGAACCGGCCGGGCGCGCTCGGATAAGCGCAAGGCGGACATCAGACGTAGCCGCGCGACGGTCGGGACGCGCATTGGGGCGTGGCGGGGGTGGCGCCGCGCCAATGCGCATGGCCGGGCAAATGCCGGCAGGGGATAACGAAAAATTATAACGACCGTTCGCAACGCGCAGCAAGGTGCCCGCAAGGTGTAGCGACACCTGCGGGATTCAGTTGAAGTTCTGTGCCTGCGGTGAAGCGAGCGAGCGCAACTGGAATTTGCCGTCGTCGTTGAAGAGCCAGTCTTCGAACAATTCGATCTGGCCGATAGAGTTGAGCAGGTGCGGCGGCGGCGGCGGCAGCGGTGCCGAGTGGCGCAGCGTGACGAGCGCGGTGGCTTCTGAATCGTAGTCGCCGTTGGTGCGGTAGACCGACGACTTCACGATCTGTCCGTCGCGATTGACCGTGAACGACACGACCACGAGCGAGCGCAGCATCGCCTGAGGCGTGCCGTGCAGCACATGGGACGGGTTGCGTTCGACGATGCGTTTCGCCACGGCGGCGCGATACTCGTCGAGCGCCACGCTGTTGATCGCCTGGGGCGGAATTACCAGTGCCGGGCGAGTCGCGGGTGTGATCGTGCAGGCGCTCGCGAGCGCGAGCAGCAAGGACGAGCCGAGATAACGCAGCAGGCAGTTGCAGGTGGGCCTGTGGCTAATGGCGCTCACGGCTGCAAGGCCGCTGCGCGGGCGAACGCGGATGAGCATGGCGAGCAGGCTCGGATGCGAAACCAGATTCGAGCTTAGTCGAAACGAGCGGGGTTTCAATCCGCAGTCACCCGCGTGGCTTATCCGGGTGTGCGTTCGAGGCCGCCTGGGCCGCCTTGAGCAAGGCGGCGAGAGTCAAACTGCGGGAAAGACGTGTCGAACGCTTATTCGATGGGGAACTGTGCGCACGGATCGCCGGAAACGGTGGCGCAGGCGTACGAGTACTCGCCGCTCTTCAGGAAGAGCTCCTTGCCGACTTCGAGGTTGGCGCGCAGATCCGGCGAGCTTTCCCAAGCGATGTAGCTCGAGCAGATCACGGCAAACAGGACAACGATCGAAAATGCGAATTTTTCAAGCAGTTGGAAACGGTGCGGCATGGTTGATCCTCTTAATGAGCAGGATTGTACAGCACCATAGGGTTTTCACCTAGATATCTGCCGTATAGGTGGCATGGTATATGGCGGCGATATACGCATGCGACCCTTAAGTTTAATCACATCGCTCCCGGCTGCAGGCGTGAAGTATCGCCAAGACGTGCTTGTGGCATGGGCCGAGGGGCCATGGGGGCAATTGAGGGGGGGGACAGACGAGTAGGGGAGCAGCTGGCGGAGGCGGTGTCTTTCTTTGATCCTTACTGGATAAGGCTTTAAGGCCGATGCGGGAAGAAAGTACCCGAAGAAGTACCCGGATTTGGTCGGCGCTACGGCGAGCGCTGGCGGGCCGTGTGCTGCCTCCCGGCGAGCAAAAACGCTTGGAGACGTGGAGACAATATGTGTCTAGCCTATAGAGCCCATATTCTATAAGGCTTTTGCCCGTCTCCAGGTTGTCTCCAAAGTGTCTCCAATGATATGGCACTTTGGAGGCAAGGGCAGCGGCCAATCACGGCGGCCGGTGGCAAAGTACCCGCCTCTGGAACGCTCCGCGCAAAGGAGTCTCCGCACCGCCGCCTACCACGGCGCGCGGGGAGTCGGAAACTGAGTTTTCCTGTGATGAGGTCCGGGTTAGGAAAAGAGCAAGCGAGGTAGGTCGTCGGCGGGGCTTAGGCTGTTCGTTCCATAAACGCAGATTCAATTTGGAGAATTCAATGGATCGAGATCAGCCTAAATTCGACGAGCCGACGCATGAGCACCTGAAGCGCGTCCGGGCGAGTTTGACTGGAAGGGTCGAGGCAGTGCGCATATGCGGCCCGTTGGGGATGCAGTACTGGCAGCCGCATATGAGGCAACATCCGCACGCGGGCTTGTCAGACGCGGAACTGCTGATGTTGTATCCGAAACCGAGGTAAAGCGTGTGGGCTGGCGGCGCAATTGCCGCCAGTTTGCCCGCCGCGAAGAAAAGGGCTCCGAGCCTGCTTGTACGGGCATTATCGGTTGATGGCCGGGGTCCATACTGATGCGCGAGCGCAACCACGTTTCTATGGCCTGTCAGATCGATCCATATTGCCGCCCGCCATGCGGCTCTGGGAGGTCTGAGCATTCGGGTGTCTGATGGTGTATCTTTTTCCGCGAGTGGAGCAACCATGCCGCCCCGGCGAAATGGCGAACCCTCTTACCTCGTTGTGGTGCCTATCCTGAGAGAAAAATCAATGACAAAACCGTTTCGAGACCGGCCCCCATCTGTTGATGGAAATCAAAATATCCGAGCGCCGCAGCGAGAGGCGTATGACGCTTTATCCCATTATGCAATCGGAACGATGATACGCGCCTAGCGAGGCCATACGGCGCGCCAAAGTACGCGGCGGCGCGGTGCGAGACGTATGGAACGTTGCGGGATAAAATAAGCAGCGCTAAATGCGCCGATGAGGGTTCCCGCGATGACTGAAAATTCCGGCCTTACAGAGCTTTGCCAGCGAGCGTTGGACGTCGCTGACGTAGCAGGCGTGCGGGCTTCTGCTGAGTCGTTCAGGCGCGCGGTGGTCGGAGATTGCCTGTCGGCGCAGGGCCGTTGGCAGCTCGAAGCCCACCGACAAACACAGGAAATAATCAAGTCGCTGACGGCTAATTCGGCGGCCGAGTCACTGGCGGGCAAGGTGGACTTTACGCACCTATTCCCTTCGTGGAGGGCGCAGGACTGGATCGGTAGCGCAGGCGATCTTTCTGCGCGCCTCGTGGGCCGGGAAAGCGACCGCGTAGTGCGCGATGCGTTGGCGCGCAGTGATGCGAAACACTGGCTGGATTGGTTCTCGCGCTGGCGCAAGCGGCCGGAGATTCAGCGAGTGTTGGCGGCTATGGACCGGCTCGGCTTCACGGTGCTTGCAACCACACAATATGTCGAACAGGTGGCGTCCCTCTCTGACTTGTCCCGCTTGCCTGCTACGGATGGCGTGGCCCTTTCGCTGTTTAAGGCGCAGTGGAGTGACGAAGCGCCAGCGTGGGTGACAACCCGCCTTTTGTGTGAGCTGGTCAACGACCGCCCGTCGTGCCGCGTTGTCGCGCCGAAAAAGCAAACGGAGGCGGCGCGTCAGGTACGGGAAGATGCGAGAGACGCCAAGCTCGCGCGCATCCGGTCCGATCATGAACGCGGGATTCAGATCACCGCCCGCAGCTACGCGGCCGATCTTGCCAAGGAATTCGAGGTGACGCCCGCGTATATCCGCGCACTTCGCAATGAATATCTCCGCTCGAAGTAACGCAACTACTGAGAACAGTACTTGCGTTGTGAGCGCTTGAAGCGCAACTACTGTTTTCGGCCTTTGCAGTCGTTTCGTTTCGGTATCTAGCATTCGCTCCAGCGTCCCGCTTAGTCCATGCGGGCGCATCTGATACAGGAGCGAACATGCCGACACCCAACAAAGCTACACCTGCCGCCCCGCGCCGCATCATCCGTATGCGTGCGCTCTCCCAACGCATCGGTCTGAGCAAGACCGAGATTTACCGGCGCATTCAATCCGGCACGTTCGTCACGCCGCTCAAGCTCGGTGAGCGGTCGATCGGATTCGATGAAGCCGAGGTAGAGGCATGGCTCGCGGCGCTGCCGCGCGTGGAGGGCAAGGAATGACCGCCGCGACGTTTAACGCGCTGGCGGAAGCCAAGGCCCGAATCGCATCGGAGAAGCAAGCGACACGCGCCGCCCAGGCGGCGCTACATGCCGCGAGACTGGACGCGCTCCGCGACCGCTACCGCGATGCCTTCGGGCAGTGTACGGACGGCGAGCGGACAGCCGCCGCGCGTAACCTGTTCGCAGCGGCGGCGATCTTCGAGCGCGACGCACGGCATTTCCCGTCACGCATCAAGAAAGCCATCGCACAAATGGATCTGGCGGTGTTCATGCTGGCGGGAAAGGCGCGGCCGTGAAACCGAGAGCGGCGGCGGCCAATCGGGCGCGGGCGTTGCGGCCCTTCGCTGGAGCAATTCGACGGGCGGTGGCCGAAACCCGGTTTCAGTGCGCGCTGCCGTCGCTTGGGCCGCGTGGCGGGCCGGGGTATACTGGGGACTCGCTGAGACAACAGCGAGCCGGTTTGGCGACCGGAACCCCCAAGGCGGACGAGCCGCCAGCAACGCGGCTATTTTTTCGTCCGTGCGCCTTCGCACGCCTTCAATGGTCGGGCCTTGGTGGGGAGACCTTCGGGTCTGCCGGTTTCCTTGGGGCCGGTTCGCCAACCCTGTCTTGTGCCCGGCCACCCCGTTTGGCGACGGCGGCCGGGTCTCCCACACCTAAGGAGGCCGCGCCATGCGTCCAGTGTTTCCGCACGCCCATATCGGGCAATCGCAATCTCCCCTCGAAATCATCCGTGCTGCGCTCCGCGCCGCCGCACTTGCGCCCAGCGATTCCGCTGCGCTCGATGCGACTGGCGATGCCTTGCGCCGTCTTGCCGAACTGGCCCGCGTGGAGGTGTGCAATGGATAACCGCCAGCACGCCACGCCCGCCGCCGATATCGACACGGCGGTTATACGCCTTGCCGAGCTGGCCGCGCTCACGAACCTGTTTTCCACGGACGAAGTGGCCGCCGCGTTCGGACGCCTCGATGTGCTGGAACGCGTGTCAATCTTCGGCGCGCTCGAAGGCATGGCGAAAGCGGCCCGCGCCGCGCTCGTTCAAGGGCTGGAGGTGTCGCATGGGTAAGCGCGAAGCGTGGGACGAAGCCCCAAGCGTGCGAGAGGCCGCGCTGTACTTCGATGATTGCGCGCGCAAGCTGTACCAGCTCGGCGCACTGTTCGAGGCCGTGTCGTACATGAGCGCCGAATTCACGACCGTTCGAGGGCTGGCGGATGTTGGCGTGCGCCTCTCCGAGGAATGGGCGGCTTCGATGGAAGGCCAGCGCGAGCGGTATAGGTCGGAGGTGCCACATGCGTGAGCTGAACACTCTCAAAAGCGTACTTGATGCAGCCAACAGTACGGCCGGCCGAGCGCTCGAAGGCATGGAGCGAGCCAATACCCTGTTTCTCGCTATCGAGCGGATCGCATCGGCCGACAACGATAGCTTGCTGGCGGAGCTTGCGCGCGAAGGAACCGCAACGCTTGGCGATTACATCGACTCCACCTCATGCGATGCGGGCGATTTTGACGCGGCATGGCGGCGGGCAGTAGCGGAGGAGCTGGCGTGATGAACAACACCACGAACAAGGCCGCCAGCCCCAAGGAAGCCGCTTTCCAAGTTGAACAGACCGCGTATGCCTTGCGGGCGCTGGCGGAGCTTACCGGCGTGCAGCTCGGCGGCGCGGGCGTTGCGGAGTACGGCACGCGGTAGCCGGGGGGGAGCCAAAAGGTTGGCTTGCACCCGGTCAGGACCGCCAGTTCAGTCAGATTTTTATGCGCGCAAGTTTTGGAGGGGGGGAGGGGTCAGAGCTATGGCCGTCTGGCGCCGTTGCCTCTCGCCGTCTGGCGCTTGCTCCTACCTTGTAGCCCGCCAGAGCGATGGCAGCGCGCAAAGACGCCCCGCCGCGCCTCCATTCCGGCGCAGCAGGAAAGCGCCCGCGTGAGGCGCTGGAAATGGGCTTTTAGCGGGGCTTGGCGGCCTTCCTCACTTCGGCCTTGATGTGCTTGGCCCACGCTTCCATCAGCTCGCGCCGCTTGTCGAACAGATCGCCACGGCGGTACGCGCTCTCGGTCTTGTCGCGGATCGCGTGTGCGAGCGCCATCTCCACCACCTCATTGGGAAACGGTGTGCATTCGGCGGCCCAGTCGCGGAACGTCGAGCGGAAGCCGTGAACGGTCAGCTCGCCCCGGCCCATGCGCTCCAGTAGTTGCAGCATCGCCATGTTCGAGAGCGGCCGGCCTTCGCGCCGCCCCTCGAAAATCGGCCCGTCAACGGACGTGGACGGAAGCGCACGCAGCAAGGCGAGCGCCTCAGACGATAGCGGTACGCGGTGCGGCCGCTTCGCCTTCATCCTCTCCGCTGGAACGGTCCAGAGTTGTGCCGACAGGTCGAACTCTCCCGGCCGTGCGCCGATCACTTCGCCTGTCCGCATGGCCGTGAGAATCGCGAACTCCAGCGCCCGCGCCGCCGTCCCCACCATGCGGCGCAGCTCGATTACGAACGCCCCGATATCGGCAAAGGGCAGCGCCGCGTGGTGGTTGGGCTTCTGCACCTTCGACGGGGCCGCCAGCAATTGATCGAGGTGGCCGTTCCAGCGGGCGGGATTCTCGCCTTCGCGCAGGCCGCGCACCTTTGCCCAGTCAAGGATGTTTTCGAGCCGTCCACGCAGGCGCGAGGCGGTCTCATTTTTGGCGAGCCAGATCGGCTCCAGCACGCGCCGTATCAGGTCCGTGTCGATATCGGCGGGCCGCAATGCGCCGATGATCGGGTAAGCGTAGGTGGTCAGCGTGTTCGTCCACTGCTGGGTGTGTTTCGGGTTCACCCATTCGGCGCTGCGCGCGTCAATGTAGGCCGTCGCGCATTGTTTGAACGTCAGCGAGCGGGCCGCGTCGATCTTGCGACGGGCCTTGTCCTGCTTACGCAACACGGACGGATCGTCGCCGCGCGATACCGACGCGCGGTGTTCGTTGCGCGCAGCTCGCGCCGCGTCGAGTGTGAGGCGAGGATACGGGCCGATCTGTATCAGCCCTTCGCGGCCGTCCGGTTTCATGTACCGGAACTGCCAGTACTTCAGACCGTTGGCTTTGATCTGGAGGAACAGGCCGCCGCCATCGCGCAGCCGGTAGGCGCTCGCGCGTGGCTTCGCGTTACGGCATTGCAGGTCGCGTAGAAGGCTTTCGGGCATGGCTGGAAACCCTGAAAAAGTACCCGGAAAAGTACCCGCCAAAAACGGGGATTTTGCGGTATTTTACGGTACTTCTCGGAACTGGGGTTTCGCCGGAAAGCCTTGTGTGTCAAGGGTTGGCGGGGTTTTGTGGGGCTGTCTGAAACGTCGTTCTGGCGGAGGCGGTGAGATTCGAACTCACGGAAGGGTTACCCCTTCGCCGGTTTTCAAGACCGGTGCATTCAACCACTCTGCCACACCTCCGGAGCCGCGCATTGTAACCCGAAATCCGTGCGCGCCGGCAGTCCCCCATTCATCTTGATTTGAGCCTCAGACAGGCTCTTTGAGAAACAGCTCCTGCAGGTCGTTGAGAAACCGCTGACCCAGCTCCGTGGGCACGATCTTCTCGTAGTCGCGCAGGATCAGCCCGCGCTTCTCCGCTTCCTGCAGCGCGGGCTCGATCGTCGTGATCGGCAGGCCGGTGCGTTCCAGGAAGCGATGCACGGGGAAGCCCTCTACGAGCCGCAGCGCATTGAGCATGAACTCGAACGGCAGATCGCGCGCGCTGACTTCGTGCTCTTCCTGGATCGGCTTGCCCGCGCGCGCTTCTTCGATGAACGTAGCCGGGTGCTTGTAGCGCACCTGCCGCACGATGCGGTTCGGGAACGACAGCTTCGAGTGCGCGCCCGCGCCAATGCCCAGGTAATCGCCGAAACGCCAGTAGTTGAGGTTGTGGCGGCTCTGCCGGTTCGGCTGCGCATAGGCCGACACTTCGTACCGGCCATAACCGGCTTCGGCCGTGCGCGCGTGAATCCACTCCTGCATGTCGGCCGACAGATCGTCGTCGGGCACTTCGGGCGGGAACTTCGCGAACAGCGTGTTCGGTTCGAGCGTGAGGTGATAGAGCGACAAATGCGGTGGCGCGAACGAAAGCGCCATATCGATATCGGCCTGGCATTCGGCCAGCGTCTGCTGCGGCAGCGCGAACATCAGGTCCAGATTGAAATTGTCGAACGTGTTTGCCGCAACCTCCACGGCATGCCGCGCCTGCGCGGCGTCGTGAATGCGCCCGAGCGCTTTCAGGTGCGCTTCGTTGAAGCTCTGGATACCCACCGAAAGGCGGTTCACGCCGCTCGCGCGAAATTGCGCGAACTTCGCGGCTTCGAAGGTGCCGGGGTTCGCTTCGAGCGTGATTTCGGCATCGGCGTCGAGCGGCAGCAGCGCGCGCACGTCGGAGAGCAGGCGATCGAGCCCCGCCGCCGAGAGCAAACTGGGCGTGCCCCCGCCGATGAACACCGTGTGCACCTGGCGGCCCCACACGAGCGGCAGCGCGTGTTCGAGGTCGGCGCGCAGCGCGTCGAGGTAGTCGTCTTCGGGAAAGCGCTCGCCTTTCCATTCGTGCGAGTTGAAATCGCAATACGGGCATTTGCGCACGCACCACGGGAAATGCACGTAAAGCGATAGCGGCGGCAGCGAAGTCAGGCGGATGCTGCCAGGCATCGTGAACGACTGGATCACGTCGATGCCGGTGCGATGCTGCTGGCTCACGCTAGCTCCTCCAGCCGCGCGAGCAGTTGCCGCAAGGCGATGGCGCGATGGCTCGATGCGTTCTTCAGCGCGGGATCGAGTTCGGCGGCCGTGGCTTCGAGTCCCGGAAGGTAGAAGTACGGGTCGTAGCCGAAGCCGTTCTCGCCACGCGGCGCGTCGATCACGACGCCGTGCCAGCGGCCTTCGGCGATCAGCGGTTCTGGGTCGTCGGCATGGCGCACGAGCGCAAGCACGCAGTAGTAGTAGGCGCGGTGATCGGCATGCGCCTTGAGGTTTTCGACGAGCAGCGCGTTGTTTGCCGCGTCGCTCTTCTCGCCGCCCGCAAGCTGCGCATAGCGCGCCGAATAGACGCCCGGCGCGCCGCGCAATGCGGGCACGCACAGGCCGGAGTCGTCGGCGAGGGCGGGCAGGCCCGTGAGCTTCGCCGCATGGCGCGCTTTGGCGAGCGCGTTCTCGACGAACGTGATGTGCGGCTCCTCGGCTTCCGGAACATTCAATGCGCCTTGCGGCACGAGTTCGATGCCCGCTGCGCCCAGCAGCGCCGCGAACTCGCGCAGCTTGCCCGCGTTGTTCGAGGCGAGCACGACGCGCGAAAGCGTGGCTACGCCCGGCGTGGCGACGCCCGGCGTAGCCGTATCCGGCGAATTAGCCATGCGCGATCTCCAGCGCGGCCTTCTGCTTTTCGATCAGAGAGACAATGCCGCTTTGCGCGAGATCCAGCAGCGCGTTCAATTCGGTGCGCGAGAATGCTGCGCCCTCGGCGGTGCCTTGTACTTCGACCATTCCGCCGGAGCCGGTCATCACGACGTTCATGTCGGTGTCGCACTGCGAGTCTTCGTCATAGTCGAGGTCGAGCACCGGCACGCCTTCGTACATGCCTACCGAGATCGCCGCCACGTAGTCGGTGATCGGCGAACGCTCGACGCGGCCCGTCGCGAGCAGTTTCGTGACGGCGTCGTGCGCCGCCACGAACGCGCCCGTGATGCTGGCCGTGCGCGTGCCGCCATCGGCTTGCAGCACGTCGCAGTCGAGATTGATGGTGCGCGCGCCGAGCAATTCGAGGTCGAACACGGCGCGCATCGCACGGCCGATCAGGCGCTGGATTTCCTGGGTGCGGCCAGTCTGCTTGCCGCGCGCGGCTTCGCGGTCGCTGCGCGTATGGGTGGCGCGCGGCAGCATGCCGTATTCGGCGGTGAGCCAGCCCTGGCCCTTGTCGCGCAGGAACGGCGGCACGCTTTCGGAGACGCTCGCGGTGCACAGCACCTTGGTGTCGCCGAATTCGACCAGGACCGAACCTTCGGCGTGCTTCGTGTAATGGCGGGTGATGCGGACGTCGCGAAGCTGGTCGGCGGTGCGGCCGGAGGGGCGCTGGATGGATTGGGTCATCGTCGGGCGTGCACGAGGGCACGAAACAGGAAGGGGAAACCGTAATTTTACCGTCTTCGCACGGCAGGCGATGGGCGCGCACCAGGGGCCGGGCGTGGGGCCCGCTGCGCGCGGCGGTGGCGTTGCCAAAAATGGGATAATAGGGGTTCTCCGCCCCGCGCGTTATTGCCAGCACGACAGCCAGCACGAAACCACGCCGGGCGCCTCGATTCCTCTTGTCGTGGCCCGCGCTTTTCACGAAGCGCTCGGCCATGGCTTTATCGCGAGACGAACCATGATTTACAGCATGACCGGCTATGCCAGCGCCACGCGCGAACTCGTCGCGGCATCGGGCACGGGCGGCGCCAGTGTTTCCGTCGAACTGCGCACCGTGAATTCGCGTTTTCTCGACCTGAACTTCCGCATGCCCGAAGACGTGCGCGTGTGCGAGCCCACGCTGCGCGAAATGCTGATGACAAAGCTCTCGCGCGGCAAGGTCGATATCCGCATCAACATCCAGCGCAGCGAACAGGCTGCCAGCGCGGGCGCGCTCAACCGCGATGCGCTCGAACAGCTCGCGACGCTCGAGCGCGCCGTGCTCGAAGCGTTTCCCGAGTCGGGCCGTCTGCGCACCGGCGAGATTTTGCGCTGGCCGGGCGTGCTTGCGGAAAGCGGCGTGGCGCCCGAAGTGCTGCGCGACGCGGTGCTCGGCTGCGGCAAGCAGGCCATCGCCGACCTGATCGACGTGCGTGCGCGCGAAGGCGCGCAACTCGCGAACATGCTGCTCGCGAACGTCACGGAAATGGAGTCGATCGTCGCGAAGATCACGCCGCTCGTGCCGGACTTGATCGTCAAGCATCAGCAGAAGATCGTCGAGCGCTTGCAGGAAGCGCTCGGCATTGCCGCGCCGGAAAGCGCGAACGGCAACGGCACGATCGGCAATGTTACGCGCGAGGAAATTTCCGAGCGCATCCGCCAGGAAGTGACGATGTACGGCATCCGCATCGACATCGCTGAAGAACTCTCGCGCCTCACCGCGCATCTGGGCGAAACGCGTCATGTGATCGAGAAGGGCGGCCGCGTGGGCAAGCGTCTGGACTTCATGATGCAAGAGCTCAATCGCGAAGCGAATACGCTCGGCTCGAAGGCGGCCGCGAAGGAACTCGCCGATGCCTCGATGACGCTCAAGCTCCTCATCGAGCAGATGCGCGAGCAGGTGCAGAACCTCGAATAAACATGGCGTGCCGCGCGTTTATGGAAACTCAGGGCAACGCGGCAAAGGTAGCAACTCAACAGCCATTCAGGAAGCAACGAATATGATCGACCAATCCAGCAGCCAGAGCAGCCATAGCGGCGGCAAGGCAGAAACGAAACCGCGCAATCCGTACGCGGGCGTCTATCCGGGCAATCTTTTCATGGTGGTGGCACCGTCGGGCGCGGGCAAGTCCACGCTCGTGAACGCGCTGCTCGCCGAAGACAGCGCGATCCGTTTGTCGATTTCGTACACCACGCGCGCACCGCGCTCGAAGGAGCGTGACGGCGAGCACTATCACTTCACGAGCGTCGACGATTTTCTCTCGCGTCATGCCGACGACGAGTTTCTCGAAAGCGCGGAAGTGCATGGCAACTACTACGCCACGTCGCGCGTGTGGATCGAAGAGCAGATGAAAATCGGCCATGACGTGCTGCTCGAAATCGACTGGCAGGGTGCGCAACAGGTGAAGAAGCGGTTTCGCAATGCCGTGGAAATTTTCATCCTGCCGCCGTCGCTCGATGCGCTTGCCGAGCGCCTGAAAAAGCGCGGCGAAGACGAGCCCAATGTCATCACGCGACGCCTGCTTGCAGCGGGTAGCGAGATGGCGCACGCGAGCGAAGCGGAGTATGTCGTGATCAACGAGAACTTCGATCGTGCGCTGCAGGAATTGCGCAATATCGTGAGCGCAACGCGTCTGCGCTTTGCGTCGCAATACGCGCGGCACACCGAGCTATTCGTGCAGCTCGGTATCCACCAGCCGCAGCCCGGCGCATCGGGCACATAAGGTAGAATAAGAACCTGCTGAAATGGGAAGGAACCCGACATGGCCCGCATCACCGTCGAAGACTGTCTGAAACAAATTCCGAATCGCTTCGAACTGGCGCTCGCTGCAACGTATCGCGCACGCCAGCTCGCCCAAGGCCACACGCCGAAGATCGAAAGCCGCGACAAGCCTACTGTCGTCGCGCTGCGCGAGATCGCGGCTGGCCAGGTCGGTCTGGAAATGCTGAAAAAGGTGCCCGTCTAACGGTGCGCCGCACAGTTGCACGTGGGACAACGCAGTACACTGTAGTACCCATTCGTCATGTAATTCGCGCCGGGCATCGCGCACCGCGCGCAAACCGTCAACGCCAGACCTGATACGGAGGGGAACATGAGCACCACGCCCTCGCCGGCCACCGAGGTGGACCAGGAAGCCGAGACTGCCAGCCCTGCGCGCAATTACATCGACGCGGTCCTCGAACAGTCGTTTCGTCATCTGTTCGGGCCGACCGCCACACCGGAGCAGCCTCGCAAGCACGGTGTCGTTTCCATCGCCAATCTGACCGCAGCGCTTTCCGGCTACCTCACGCCCGAGGAAATCAAGGAAGTCAAAGCGGCGTTTCACTTCAGCGATGAAGCCCACCTCGGGCAATATCGTCAGAGTGGCGAACCCTATATCACCCATCCCGTTGCCGTCGCGGAAATCTGCGCCGGCTGGAAGCTCGACGCCCAGTCGATCCAGGCAGCGCTGCTGCACGACGTGATGGAAGACCAGGGCGTGACCAAGACCGAGCTCGCCGAGCGTTTCGGTCCGAAGGTCGCGGAACTGGTCGACGGCCTGTCGAAACTCGACAAGATGGAGTTTCGCAATCGCGAAGAAGCGCAGGCGGAAAACTTCCGCAAGATGCTGCTCGCGATGGCGCGCGACGTGCGCGTGATTCTCGTGAAGCTCGCCGACCGCCTGCACAATATGCGCACGCTTGGCGCGGTTCCGCCCGAGAAGCGCCGCCGCGTGGCGCGCGAGACCATCGACATCTACGCGCCCATCGCGCATCGCCTTGGCCTGAACAATACCTATCGCGAGCTGCAGGACCTGAGCTTCGCGAACTTCAATCCGAATCGCTACGCCACGCTCGAAAAAGCGGTGAAGGCCGCGCGCGGCAATCGCCGCGAGGTGGTGAGCAAGATTCTGGAATCAGTGCAGCGCGCGATCGCCGACGCGAAGATCGACGCGGAGGTCACCGGCCGCGAGAAAACCATCTTCAGCATCTACAAGAAGATGCGCGACAAGCAATTGTCGTTCTCGCAGGTGCTCGACGTGTACGGTTTTCGCGTGGTGGTGGACTCGCCGCTCGAGTGCTACACCTGCATCGGCGCGCTGCATGCGCTCTACAAGCCCGTGCCGGGCAAGTTCAAGGACTACATCGCCATTCCGAAAGTGAACGGCTATCAGTCCCTGCACACCACGCTGGTGGGTCCGTTCGGCGCGCCCATCGAGTTCCAGGTGCGCACGCGCAAGATGCACGAAGTCGCCGAAGCAGGCGTGGCGGCGCACTGGCTCTACAAGAACGGCAGCGCCGATCTCAACGACGTCCAGAAGCGCGCGCACCAGTGGCTCAAGTCGCTGCTCGATATCCAGAGCGAGGTGGGCGACTCCAGCGAGTTCCTCGAACACGTCAAGATCGACCTGTTCCCTGATGCCGTCTATGTGTTCACGCCGAAGTCGAAGATCATGGCGCTGCCGCGCGGCGCCACGGCGCTCGACTTCGCGTATTCGATCCACAGCGACTTGGGCAACCAGTGCGTCGCCGTGAAGATCAACAACGAACTGCTGCCGCTGCGCACGGAATTGAAGAGCGGCGACATCGTCGAGGTGATCACCGCGCCGTATTCGAAGCCGAATCCCGCATGGCTCGGTTTCGTGCGCACCGGCAAGGCGCGCTCGGCCATTCGTCACTATCTGAAGACGATGCGGCTCACGGAGTCGGTGCAGCTTGGCGAGCGTCTCGTCGACCAGGCGCTCAAGGGCTATGGCTACCAGCTTGCGGATGTCACGCCGGAAGTGTGGGAAAAGCTGGTCCTGTGGACCGGCAACAAGAATCGCCAGGAGATCTTCGCGGACATCGGCCTCGGCCGGCGCGTGGCGGCGGTCATGGCCAAGCGCATCGAAGTGCTGATCAGCGGCCAGGACGCCGACGATGACGATCACCAGCATCCGCAGCGCGACGCGAGCGCGCCGCATGCGCCGCCCGTGGTCATCACCGGCACCGAGGGCATGTCGGTGCAGCTTTCGGCCTGCTGCCGCCCGATTCCGGGCGACGACATCATGGGCTATATCGGCATCGGCCTCGGCATGGCGATTCACACCACCGACTGCCGTGTCGCTCAGCGTATTCACCGGCGCGATCCGGGCCGCTGGATCGACGTGGCGTGGGCGCCGCAACCGGGGCGTCTTTTCGACGTTGCCGTTAAGGTGCTCGTGAAGAACACGAAGGGCGTATTCGCCCGCGTGGCCGCCGACATTACGTCCGCAGACGCCAACATCGTGCATATCGCCATGGACGACGACCTCGCGCAGGAATCCAACTTCCTGCGCTTCGTAATCCAGGTGAGCGACCGTGTGCACCTCGCGAACGTCATGCGTCGCGTGCGCACGAATCCGGACGTCATGCGTATCACGCGCGAGCGTCCCAGCGACGAAGGGCACCATCGCCACGAGGGTGGCATGCGCATCGAGCGCGAGCGCGCCGATTATTGACGGCGCTGGCAGCCTCTGAGTGGGCGCTGCCTGCACACACCTCGTGCCTGACGCGGCCCGCGCCGTGCTCTGTTTCAACCGGAAACGAGGCAAAGCAATGAACGTAGCTGACTTGACCGGCCTCGCGCTCGATTACTGGGTGGCGCGCAGCCTGCCGGACTTCGTGCGGGAGATCTATTTCACGGATAGCGGCGAGACCGTCGCGGTGCGCGGCAGCGACCGCGGCCGGCCGTGGGACGGGCGCTTCGAGCCATCCACGTCGTGGGAGGCCGCTGGCGTGGTGCTCGATCGCGCCCGGTGTTTCGAGCTAAGCGATTCGCACGAACCGCAGACCGATGAACCGGCGCGCTGCGTGGCACAGTTCGAGGGCAGTCCCCGCAAAGGCAAAGTCGAAGCGCGCGGTGCCACGACGCGTGAGGCCCTGCTGCGCGCGTTCGTTAAGAGCCGTTTTGGCGACACGGTGGAGGAGGTGCTGCGACGGCCACAGGCCGTGCTGGGCACGACTATGGCGCCAGTGGGAGCGCCGAGTGCGATTGGCGACGTGGATGACCTGCCGCGCCCGGATGCACAGATCGGCGATATTGGCGCGGCCCCGCGCTGAACGAACGCCCGTAAAAGCAATGAGCAAGGCACAAAAACAAAGGGCCTTCCTGATTCAGGAAGGCCCTTCGAGAGGTGGCGCGGCTGGCAGGATTCGAACCCACGACCCCTTGGTTCGTAGCCAAGTACTCTATCCAACTGAGCTACAGCCGCACGCTAAAAACGATACTACTTACTGCAGTGTACTGCTTGAGGTTTGCACCGGTCAGGCTTGGGCAAAACTCGCAAAAAGGTGGCGCGGCTGGCAGGATTCGAACCCACGACCCCTTGGTTCGTAGCCAAGTACTCTATCCAACTGAGCTACAGCCGCACGCAGAAGTGAGATTATAGCAACCTTTTTAAAAAAGGGAAGACCCTTATCGCGATTTGTTGGCGGGCGCGCTTCGTGTAACCTGAGAGGAAGGGCGCAGGTCCGAAGTGGGGCCCCTCGTTAGAGTCCGCAGTTGGGCCCGAAGCTGCTGCAAGCAACGTGTAGTGAACCGAACCATCATGAACAAGGCATTTGTCAAAGAATCGACTGACAACGACGACGACGATCTCGAAGCCGGTCATCCCGAAATTCCTGCGGGTACCAAGAACTACATCACGCCCGCCGGCTATGAACGCATGCGCAGCGAACTGCTGCATCTGATCGACGAGGCGCGGCCCGAGGTGGTCAAGCTCGTGTCGTGGGCCGCTTCGAACGGCGACCGCTCGGAGAACGGCGATTACATCTACGGCAAGCGCAGACTGCGCGAAATCGACCGGCGCATTCGCTTTTTGACCAAGCGGCTCGATCTGGCCGAGGTGGTGGACAGCAGCCGCCAGGAAAGCGTGGATCAGGTGTTCTTCGGCGCGACCGTCGATTACGGCACCGAGGATGGCGAATCTCATACGGTCACGATAGTGGGTATCGACGAGGTTGATCTCGACCAGGGCCACGTGAGCTGGGTATCGCCGATTGCGCGCGCGCTCCTGAAGGCACGAATCGGCGACCAGGTAACGCTGCACACGCCTGCCGGGCCTGAGCCGGTCGACGTGCTGGACGTGCGATATCCCGCGCCGGGAGCGTAAAGCCTCGCGCAGAAATGAAAAAAGGCGCCGCAAGCGGCGCCTTTTAGCTGCACAGCAGGCCCGTGAGGCCTGCGCGGTGCTGCTTAGAAGCGGTGACGCATACCAACCGTCACAGCGACCTGGTCTTGACGGGTCGAAGCCGAGCCCAGACCGTTCAGGTAAGCGCCGATACCTTCCTGGTTCGACGACACGTGTTGCCAGTCGCCTTGCAGGTAGATGTCCGTGCGCTTCGACAGTGCGTAGTCCGACTGCAGTGCGACCGTGTTGTAGTTCGGGTTCACGCCGCCGCCGAAGTTCGCACGGGTGTACGTGTACGCGCCAGCCAGGCTCAGTGCCGGGGTCAGAGCGTAACGGACGTTGCCTTCGAAGTTCTGGAAGCGTGCGCTGTTGCCGCCCATCCCGATGCCGTTCTTCGTACCCGACTGCGTGGGCGAAATGCCAATCGCGTTGCCCAGTTGCGTCTGCGTGTAGACGAAGCCAGCCGTTGCCGGGCCGAACGTGTAGTTCACGCCGCCACCGAACGTGCTTTGACGGCCTGCTGCGAACGTGTATTCACCCGTTTGCGCGCCCGAGTTGCCAACGCCCAGTGCCAGGTTGTTGATGTCGTTGTTCATGTGCAGGTAGCCGGCTGCAACGTTCAGGCCACCCCAGTTGTACGACGCACCAACGCTGTATGCGCGGTTGTTTGCGAATTCGCTGCTGTTCGAGAACGAGTACGTGCCGCCGAACTTGAAGCCAGCGTAGTTCACGCTCGAGTACTTGATCGTGTTGTTCAGACGAACCGAGTTGTTCAGGTTGTCGTTGTCATACGGGTGCGCTGCGATCGTGCCGCCGTATTGCGTGCCGGTGTTCGACAGCGGAGCAAGGTAGTCGACCACGGAGTCGTACTGACGACCGAGGGTGACCGCGCCGAACTGGTCGCTTGCCAGACCGACGAACGCTTGACGACCGAACATGCGGCCCGACTGACTAGCCGTGCCGTTCATGATGTTGAAGCCGTTTTCCAACGTGAAGATTGCCTTCAGGCCGCCGCCGAGGTCTTCAGCACCGCGCAGGCCCCAACGGCTGCCGTTGACCGTGCCGCTCGATGCCTTAAACAGGCTGTGGCCACCGGAGTTGTTTGCGTAGGTGATGCCGGCGTCGATCAGGCCGTACAGCGTCACGCTGCTTTGCGCATGCGCAGCCGTTGCAAAAACGCCCGTGAGGGCAGCGACCATGAGAGTCTTTTTCATCTTTGTAAACTCCGAGAACAGAGATGGGTTTCGTTGAACCCTGTTTGGGAAACCGTCCACGCGATGAGCAGCGAGAGGCAATACTCGCGTGGCGCGTTAATCCGTCGATGTCGGTTTCCAGACAGGCAGAGTGTAGAGAGGCTGTTCGGAAAGATGGCGTTCCGATTCACGCAATAAAGTATTGCGAAATCTGAAATGATGCGGAGATTCGCGTTAAGCCTTGCCGGTTGGGGCTTTCAGCGGGGATTGAGATTGGCGGGGGTGGAGTGTCAACCGAACGGCGTTGTGCGATCGCTACACCAATTGCTGGTGAAAAACAACGCAAATTCGGTCGGTCGCGATTATTGCCGCCCGCGTAACAGATGATTGTGTGCGGCAGCGTTAATGGATCCGCAGCGGAGTGGCTATACTTCAATAGCTGCTTTTCGAAGTGGCCTTTTTCGTTGACGAAAAAGATCTCCAAACCTTTGTCGGCGCGGCTACTTGCCGCGCTCTTTTTTTGCGCCAGTCTCCCGGCGTCATTCTCCATGTGGCCCCGCTGAACCCCTATCTGCTGGGCTCTTCGGGCGGCTCCGACTGCAAGCTCCAGTCTTCCATTACATAGTGCCGGGCGTCCATAGGGGAACACAGCAGGTTGTGCCAATGGTCGCCGTGCCACGAACCGTACGCCTCGAACTCGCCAGCCGCTCCGCTTTCCGGACCGGCGCCGTCGATCTGTACGAGCCAATGAAACCACCGTCGCAATACCGTCAGCATGGTCGCCTCCCATTGCACGCTAACGACACACATCATGAATTGAATGTATTACTCGAACAACCGGTAAAAACACTTACGTTTGAGACGAATTGTTACATCTGAGGTAGCTTTTCCCGATTCGGCGCCGGCCTTCCATAAGAAGTAAAAAAAGTCATGTTCAAGGTAATTCATTTCTTATGCATATATATTTGCATGCTTTTTGATGCCCGCTGGTTTATCACTGAAATGGGATTGCTGTTATAAAAAATTCGCTTGACGGTCGATTGACGTTCCCCGTATAACGACCATTCTGAATTTCCTTTCAGCTTCAAATCCATTGTGGAGTGCAGAGAGGCGAGTCAGTTGGCGTTCGGCGCGTGGATATTGTCCGCGTCATTTTATTTTTAGGGAAACTGAAAGATGGAAACCGGTATTGTCAAATGGTTCAATGATGCGAAGGGCTTTGGCTTCATCACGTCCGACGCCGGCGGCGACGACCTGTTCGCACACTTCTCGGAGATCCGTGCGGACGGCTTCAAGTCGCTGAAGGAGAACCAGCGCGTCTCGTTCGAAGTCAAGGTCGGCCCGAAGGGCAAGCAGGCGGCAAACATTCAGCCCCTGTAAGCACGGCACGCGAGCGGGACTGCGCGCCTGCTCCCCGCGACAGACAGCCCTGGTGCCCCCAGGGCTTTTTTGTTTCGGCGTGCAAAGAGCGCGTAATAATATTGCGCGCCTTTATGAAGTCCATGCATTTGGCGGGAAAACCCCAATTCAAAAGATTCGCCAAAAATGCAATTAAATCGCACCGCCATGAAAGCCGCCGCGGCGTAAACACCCTGCGCGCCTCGCCCAAACGGTGCATACTTAGCCGATTTTCCCACTTCGTCTTACTGCTTCACCATGTCCGACACCATTTTGAGCGCCGAATTGCCGTCCGGCGACGTTCCGCTGGTTTTCGTGGATCTTGAAACGACAGGTGGTTCGGTGGGCGAACACCGCATCACCGAAGTCGGGGTCGTCGAGGTGAAGGATGGGCAGGCCACGCGGTGGAGTTCGCTGGTCGATCCCCAGCAAGCAATCCCCCCCTTTATTCAGCAGCTCACTGGCATCACAGACGCTATGGTCCGCGGAGCGCCGACGTTTGCCGAAATTGCGCCCGCGCTGTTCGAGCGGCTCTCGGGCCGGCTTTTCGTCGCGCACAACGCGAGTTTCGATCGTGGTTTTCTGCGTGCGGAGTTCGAGCGCGCGGGCTTTACGTTCAATCCCGATGTACTGTGCACGGTACGCCTGTCGCGTGCGCTATTTCCGGCCGAGAAGCGTCACGGTCTCGATGCGCTGGTGGAGCGTCACGCGCTCGTGCCGGCCGACCGCCATCGCGCGCTCGCCGACGCCGATCTGCTCTGGCAATTCTGGCAGCGCCTGCCGGGGCTCGTGCCCGAGGAGATGCTCGCTGCACAGGTGGAGCGGCTGACGCGCCGGCATCGTCTCGCGGGCGATATCACCGACGATCTCATCGATACTGCCCCGGCGGGTCATGGCGTCTACGCATTTTTCGGCGAAAGCGACGTGCCGCTTTATGTCGGCCGCAGTGTTCGCGTGCGGCAGCGCGTACGTTCGCATTTGTCGGGCGAACGGCGATCGTCACGCGAGCAGCGCATGGCGCAGCAGATCCGGCGCGTGGAATGGCAGGCGACCGGCGGGGAACTCGGTGCGCTCTTCGTCGAAGCGCGATGGATCGCGCAATTGCGGCCGTCGTTCAACCGCATGCCGCGTGTCTCGAAGCAAGATCCAGCGGGAGCGCCCTGGCCGTTCGACGGCGCCGTGCTGGTAGAGGAGCACGATGCCACGCAGGGCCAGCCCGTCTTGCACGTTATTGATCGCTGGTGCTATCTCGGCGCGGTGGCGAGCGCGGCGCAGGCGGCGGGTCTCGTGGCGGCGTCGGCCGCTGCCGATGCGCCGTTCGAACTTTCGACGTGGCGCATTTTGCAGAGCCGCCTCGAAAAGGGCTTGCGCGTGTTGCCTTTGCAGGACCGGGTTGCCGACGGGCTGACGAACGCAGTCTGAGTGGCTTGAGCTTTGAGCGCGGACGTCGGAGCGCTTAAGCCATGCCGCCTACGCCGCCGCCCTCGCAGACATGGCCGAGCGCCCGTATCATCGCCTCGGCGCGCGTCGAGTCGTAACGCGTCAATTCCTTCCAGTTTGCGACTGCGCGCGCCACGCGCGCAGGGCAGTCGTCTGCGGCGCGCGTGGGCTGTACGCGCGCGAGTGCGCCGATGAGCCGCGCCGTAAGGCGATCGAGTTGCGGACGTGTGACCGTCGCGAGATCCGGCGCCGGACCGGCGGGCGCTTGCGACGATTGCCAGCTTTTGAAAAGCGCTTGCTGCACTTGCGTGCTTGCATCGATCTGGTCGCGGAAGAAGGTGCGGGCGAACGCCGGATCGACGCCGGCGGCCGCAGCGCGTTTCTGCACGTCGGCGAGCAGTGCGTTTTCACGCGGCGTATCCGTAATCGGCTTATGGTTGAGCCATTTCCAGTGTGCAACGGGCTCGGCCAGCGAGAGGCGCTGCGAGACGAGCGCAACGAGGTTGGTGAGCGCCGTATCGTCGCCGTCGGCGCGTGCCGAGGCAGCCGGCAACATGACGAGAAGTGCGGCGGCGCAGGACGCGAATGCACGAAAAGCGGATTTCATTGCGAAAGGGTGGCCGGCTGGCCGAAGAGGAAAAAGCGAAGGATAGCCGGTTATGAGGCGCTTGCTGGCCGCAGTTGCCGCAAACGTTTTCAATGCCGCAGAAAATAATCCGGGTTGTCGGTGCGATAGCGCACAAACGGCGCACAAGATGAACCGCGCACGTGCGTTGCGTCCAACGCGCGTGCGTCAGGCGAGTCGAGACTCTCCGTTTCGCGCACAACCAAATACGTGCATCATCATTTCGATAGTGCGTTCGAAAGCGCGCAGGGACCCCCGGCAATGCCTGCACGGGGTCGCCGTCTGCCTTGCACGTCTAGCGCGAGTGCGAGTGCGCTGCTCCGTCACTTCTGTTCGTGTGCCTTGCGTTGCTCGTCGAGAAATGCGCGCACGTGTGCGGGCAATTCATCGCCGAGAAACTCGACGGCCACCGGTTCCGGATCCGGGCTGAATACTTGGTCCGGGGTCGGAATCCTTGGCGGTTTGGCGTCCATGATCTTTCTCCTATGTAAGGCAATTATCTGGCTCCGCCCTTCAATCGCGCTAGTGCCGGCCAACGCAAAGGAGCTTTTCCGGCGTGCCTGTTGCTTTATTTGCACATCGGGACAACTTATTAACTGCTCGGGAATATAATTATTCGGCTGCACTCCATCGACGTTCGAGTGCCGCCTGAATTCGCGGCTCACGACCGTGCCGGTCCAGTCGTTGCGCTCGCGGCGCGCGGCTTCGTCCCTGACTATCCCTGATTGCCCTGGCCCCCGGCCGCACTGGCGCGGCGGCGTTCTGGGAGCGCGGCAAGCATCGGTGTGCGTTGCTTGCCGCCTTACGTCCGCGTCTCCGGTCAAGTCCGCTACCTGTCTATATCGGCCGATTATCGGGCGACCTTGATCGCCGAAACTTAAGCAGAATTAAAACGGTGTAAGCGTTCGTTTCTGGCGAATGCATCCGCTCCCATGTGTATTTTTGCGGCGGATTATTGTCAAAACTCGCCCTCATCATGATCGACGGTGTGCGGTCAGGATTGCACCGGCGCCGGAACCTGCTGCACATGAGCATGGTTCGCCGGTAAGGCGCGCACATTCACCTGGCCGTGAATGCGAGCCTGATGACCGTCGGCGAACATGTAATAAGGGAACGGGCGTGCCGGCTCGGACGCCGCATCGAGGCGCGCGACGAGTTCGGGTGCGAGCGTGAAGCCGAGCGCGCCAAGCGATTCCTCGAGCTGCGCGGTCTTCGTCGCCCCGACGATGATGCTGGTCACGCCTCGCTTCTGATAAAGCCAGTTCAAGGCCACCTGGGCCATCGGCCGGCCGGCTTCAAGTGCAACACGCTCCAGTTCGCCGACTATGGCGAAGTTGCGTGGGGAAAGCTTGTCGAAGCCGGGCGGCGGTTTCGGGCCCACGGTCTGCAGTCGGCCCGCGCCCGCTGCGGCGACGAGGCCCGACGTGGCGTCCGTGCCCGATTGCGAAGGCCGGTATTTACCTGATAGCACGCCCATGCCGAGCGGACTCCAGGGCACGAGCCCCATGCCAAGCTGCGTTGCCAGATCGGCGAACTCGTTCTCTGCATTGCGTTCGATTAGCGAGTATTCGAGCTGCATCGCCGCGACCGGCTCGAAGCCGCGCCAGTCTGCGAGCGTCTGCGTGCGGCCCGCGTACCAGGCCGGCACGTCGGAGAGCCCCACGTAGCGGATCTTGCCGGCGCGCACGGCGTCGTCCATGGCGCGCATGACTTCGTCGGCGGGCGTCATGCGGTCCCACGTGTGCAGGTAATAGAGATCGATATAGTCGGTGCCGAGGCGTTTGAGCGAGCCATCGAGCGCGCGCAGCAGGTTCTTGCGATGATTGCCGCCCGCATTGGGATTTCCCGTTTGCGCGTTGTACGAATACTTGGTGGCGATCACGAGCTGGTCGCGCAGACCGCGTGCGGCGGTGAAGCGTCCGACCCAGGTTTCGCTCGTGCCCTCGGTATAGAGGTCGGCGGTATCGATGAAGTTGCCGCCGACGTCGACATAGAGGTCGAAGAGGCGGCGCGCGGTGGCTTCGTCCGCGCCCCAGCCCCATTCGGTACCGAAGGTCATCGTGCCGAGAGCGATCGGGCTGACGCGCAGGCCCGAGCGGCCGAGCAGGGTGTAGGTGTCGAGTTTCATGGCGAGTGTCCAGTTTCGCGGGTTTCGCGCAAAAGCGCGCGGGTGAGGGAAGTACAGAGTCATCTTGCGCCCGATGATTTTGTGGAAAAATCGGGTTCATCTGAAATGACTGTGAAGCCACGCTTCACAATATTCGTCATGGAGGCGAGATGGATCCGATGATTCCCGTCACGCCAGGCACATCCGCTCTCGCCGCGCGCCTGCCTGCGTTGCTGGCGGTCGCGGCTGTTGCGCGTCACGGCAGCTTCACGCGTGCGGCCCTCGCTTGCGGGTTGTCGACATCGGCGCTTTCGCAAAGCGTGCGCGCGCTCGAGGCGCAACTCGGCGTGCGGCTCTTCAACCGCACGACGCGTCGCGTGGCGCTGACCGAAGCGGGGGCGCAGTTTGTTGCGCGCGTGCAGCCCGCACTCACGCAGATCGAGTCGGCATTCGATGCGCTCGACGCTTCGCGCGATCAACCCGCCGGCACGTTGCGCATCAATCTACCGCGGGTCGCGAACGAGTTGCTCGTGCTCCCGCATCTCGCGGAATTCATGGAGCGGCATCCGCAGATCCGGCTCGAACTCGCGCTCGACGACGCTTTTGCGGATCTGGTGGGCGAGGGTTTCGATGCGGGCATCCGGCTCGGTGAATCGCTCGCGCCGGGCATGGTGGCGGTGCCGATCGGCGGGCCGATTCGCATCGTCGTGGTCGGTGCGCCAGCCTATTTCAGGCGCCACGCGCCTCCAGCCACCCCTGACGATCTCGCCGCTCACGACTGCCTGCACTATCGTTTCGCGACGGGTGGCGTCTACCGGTGGGAGTTCGCTCGGCCCGATGAGCCGCAGCGCGTGTTCGACACACTCACACAAGGGCGTTTCGTGACCAACGATCTACGGACAATGGTTCGTGCCGCTGAGGAGGGTGTGGGCTTGCTGCATGTGATCGAGGACTACGTGCGTGCGCCATTGGACAGCGGACGCCTCGTGCCCGTGCTTCGGGAGTCCTTGTCTAGTATGGCGTGGATGGTGGTTCATAGTTGTGTATGCCCCCAAACGTGCCCCCAATTTTCATTGATGCCCCCCGATCTATTAGTGGCTTATGGCCATGTTGCGAAATGGCAACAATGACGGAGTTCCGCTCTATGTCTTTTGACGCGCTTACTGTGTGATCGCGAGGCTGTGTTTTTATACAGTATAATTGTCGCGTTTCTGATAGCAGCGGGGATGCTTGATGATGACCACGTCGTTGATCGAAATCCGCACGTTTGACAGCCCCGAAGAGATTCGGGAGCTTCCGAACTTTCTCGAAGATAACCCCATCACCGTAGCCAGCTACAAGCGGCTGATCGGTGACTACAACTTCGGAGAGGAAGTAAGTTGCTGCTTCGAAAAGGACAACGGAAACCTTTGTCGAGAGGGGCATAAGCGAGGATGGGTCGCCGAATTGCTCGATGGATCAGTGACCATTATTGGCAACCACTGCGCAGAGACAAGATTTGGCGCTGACTCGCGTCTAATCGCAGATGGTAATCGATACCTCACTGAAAAGCGCCGCCGCGCTCGGCTGGCAGGAATACTTAGCCAGATTGCGGAAAAGGTGCAGCGTCTTGGCCGATTGGGTCGATTGCGCGCAGACTTGAAGAGTCTCGAAGAGCGCATTCAGACTTTTACCGGGGAGTTGAGCCCAACGATCTTGCGACGCATGACGGATATGGCTCGGACAGGACAAACCGTGGTGACCTTTACGGCAGTGAAGGTCCGAGAATACCGCGACGAGGACGGTAAGCTAAAACATGAGCGGAGCCCCTTTCAGCAGTCATTGGGTGCACTTAATGCACTAGAGCTTATCCGGCGGCCATCGTTCTTCACAATCTACGATGCAATCAAGGACGTTGAGCGGGCTCATGAAGAGGCTGAGCAGCTTGGCCCCAAGCCTAAGATTTCGGAAGTCGACACACTGGCCAACCGCTTGAACGATTACGACCGCATCCTCAAGGATGGGAGCCGTTTGCTTGATCTTGAGCAGGTCTTCTTTTCAAACAATTTCTTGCTGCTTTGTTTTCTTGAAGCCGACAAAACTGAGCGGTTTAAGGCCGCAAGAATCGCCATGCGTCGCTCCGGGATTGCGGGCGGCAAGGACGAGGCCAAAGCATGGCTCGCAGACCAGGAAAAAGAGATCAAGCGGCAACTCGGTATTGATGCGATTGAAATACGATAAAAGCATGTGAGCGGAGACGTGCGCGGTCTTGTCGAATGATGTTTATTGCCGACCGCGCATCGCGCCGGTAGTCGTTTTGATGGGCCTTTTGCCCGCGCCAGGTATCGCTTTCTGCACGTTCGCGATGAACGTTTTCACGTCTGTCACCGCGTAGATTGGGCGATAGTCGCCGAACGTAAGACGGTTCTCTTTTCCGTTGAACCGATATTTGAGCCGCCACTTCTTCGAGCCGCTCGGCATCAATTCCAGATAGAGACCCCCGCCGTCGAACAGCTTGTTGTTGCCGTCCGGATTGTGTTTGGTCTGCTTGCACTTCGCGTCAGTCAGCGCGGTCGTCTTCGCCATGCCTGCTCCCCGTTCGTTCCTAGCGCCGTGCCCCCATGATTTTTGGGTGTGCCCCCGGCATTGCCCCCAATTCTATGAGATGGGGTGAGGAAGAAAGGGATCGAATGAAACAAAAAACCCGCGCAATCCGAAGACTGGCGCGGGTTTTTAGACTGCGTGATACTGCTTGAGAATTCTTTTGGTGCCGGAAAGAGGAATCGAACCCCCGACCTTCGCATTACGAATGCGCTGCTCTACCGTCTGAGCTATTCCGGCCGCACATCAGAGAAGGAAAATTATAGGAAATATTGCTGGGCTATGCAAGCCCTTTTTTCCAATCTTTTTATTTCTTCGCTTCCTGATGGTATCGGGTCACACGCTCGACCTCGTTTTTCGAGCCGAGGAACACGGCCACGCGCTCGTGCAGGCTCTTCGGCTGGATGTCGAGGATGCGCTGCTCGCCGTTGGTCGCCATGCCGCCCGCCTGCTCGACGATGAACGACATCGGGTTCGCTTCGTACATCAGACGCAGCTTGCCGGGCTTCGACGGATCGCGGCGGTCGGCCGGGTACATGAAGATGCCGCCGCGGCTCAGGATACGGTGCACGTCGGCGACCATCGAGGCAATCCAGCGCATGTTGAAGTTCTCGCCGCGCGGGCCGTCCTTGCCCGCGTTCAGCTCGCCAACATACTGCTGCACCGGCTCGTACCAGTGGCGCGCGTTCGATGCGTTGATCGCGTATTCGCGCGTGTCCTCCGGAATGCGCATGTTGCTCTGCGTGAGCACCCACGAGCCGAGCTCGCGGTCGAGCGTGAAGCAGTTCACGCCGTTGCCGGTCGTGAGCACGAGCACGGTTTGCGGGCCGTAGACCGCGTAGCCCGCCGCGACTTGCTGCACCCCGGGCTGCAGGAACGAGGCTTCGGTGGCCTGCTGGCCGTCCGGGCAGCGCAGTACCGAGAAGATCGTGCCGATCGAGACGTTCACGTCGATGTTCGACGAGCCGTCGAGCGGGTCGAACACGAGCAGATATTCGCCCTTCGGATAATTGGCCGGGATCGGGAAAAAGGTTTCCATTTCCTCGGACGCCATGGCCGCGAGGTTGCCGCCCCATTCGTTGGCGTCGAGCAGGATTTCGTTCGACAGAATGTCGAGGTTCTTCTGCACTTCGCCCTGGACGTTTTCGCTGCCGGCGGTGCCGAGCGCGTCACCGAGGGCGCCCTTGCTGACGTTGTAGCTGATCGCCTTGCACGCGCGCGCGACAACTTCGATCAGCAGACGCAGATCGGCGGGCAGGTTGCGGTGCTCGCGCTGCTGCTCGATCAGGTATTTCGTGAGTGTGGTACGACGGTGCAAAGCCATTTCAGTACTCCAGATGCGCTTGGGAATAGCGCAATTCTACCTGTTGGACGGGGCGCGGCCCGCCTGGTCAATCCGGAAAATAAGCGAGATCGGCTCGGGACATGCGTCGGGCGGAAATTCGGCCGGGGAATCGACGGGGGAATCGTGCGGAAAAATAATGCAGAAAAAATGCGCACAAAAATGCCGGCCGCGAGGGCCGGCAGCGTGCATGAAGCGTGTTCGAATGAGGCAGGGCGCGGCGCTGTGCAACGGCGCCGCGAGCGAGGCTTAGGCCAGCGCTTTTTCCACGATCTCGCGGACGTCGCGCGATTTCGCCTGCGCGGCGACCTGTTCGAGCGCGGCGCGCATCGCGTCGCGCAGCGCCGGGGTGAAGCGGCGCCACAGTTCGAGATTGCGCGCGAGGCGCGCGGCAACCTGCGGGTTGATGGCGTCGAGCGCGAGGACCTGTTCGGCCCAGAATGCGTAGCCCGAGCCGTCCGCGGCGTGGAACTGCGCGGGATTCGCCGCGCAGAAGCTGAAGATCAGCGAGCGTGCGCGGTTCGGATTCTTCAGATTAAAGGCCGGGTGGCGCATCAGCGTGCGCACGGTCTCGATCGTCGGTCGCTGGGCCGTGCCGCGCTGCGTGGCCTGCAAGGAGAACCACTTGTCGATGACGAGCGGCTCCTTCTCGAAGCGCACATAGAAGTCCTCGAGCGCTTGCTTCGCCTGCTCGCCGCCCGTGCCTGCCGCCGCGTTCATTAGCGCGGAAAGCGCGGCTGCGCGGTCGGTCATGTTGTTCGCGGCGTTGTATTGCGCGGTGGCGAGTCGTACGGCCTCGGCGGGGTCGTCGAGTTCCGAGAGGTAGGAGAGCGCGAGATTCTTCAGGCCCCGGTGGCCGGCGGCTTCCGGCGTGGGCTCGTAGGCGCCCGGCGTGAGGTTGGCGTCGTAGGCCGCGAGCCATTCGTTCTTGAGCGCCGCGGCCAGGCCCTTGCGCACGAACTGGCGCGCGGCGTGCACGGCGGCGGGATTCGACTCCGCCATTTGCTCCGCGAGATAGGTTTCCGAGGGCAGCATCAGCGCGAGTTCGCGGAACGACGGCGACAGCGAAGCGTCGTTGAGCACGCGGCCAAACGCTTCTGTGAGCGCATCATTCATCGCGAGCGGCTGGCGCGTGGCAGCGCGTGCTGCCAGCGCGAGCAGTTCGCGTGTGGCAAGGCGCTGGCCCGCTTCCCAGCGGTTGAACGGATCGCTGTCGTGCGCGAGCAGGAACGCGAGTTCGTCGTTGCCGTAGTCGTATTCCACGATCACCGGCGCAGAGAAGTTGCGCAGCAGCGAGGGCAGGGGCTTGTGGGCGACGTCGACGAAGGTGAAGGTCTGCTGCGCGTCGGTCAGCTCGAGCACGCGCGTCGTGCTTGCAGTCGCGTTGGAACTGGATTCGCCTTCGAGCTTGAGCGGCAGATCCGCGCCATCGGGGCCGATCAGGCCGATCGCGAACGGGATCAGGAGCGGTCCCTTCTGCGTGTCGCGCGCAGCCGGCGAACCGTTCGCATAGCCCTGCGCGAGCGTCACGCTATAGCGCTTCGCGGCTGCGTCGTATTGGGTGGTGACCGTGACGCGCGGCGTGCCCGCCTGGCTATACCAGCGCTCGAATTGCGCGAGGTCGCGGCCATTGGCGTCGGCCATGGCGCGGCGGAAGTCGTCGCAAGTCACCGCCTGGCCGTCGTGGCGCTGGAAGTAGAGGTCCATGCCCTTGCGAAAGCCGTCGCGGCCGAACAGCGTCTGATACATCCGCACGACTTCCGCGCCTTTTTCGTAGACGGTCATCGTGTAGAAGTTGTTGATCTCGACGTAGCTTTCGGGGCGCACCGGATGCGCCATCGGGCCAGCGTCCTCTGCGAACTGCATCTGGCGCAGCACGCGCACGTCCTCGATGCGCTTGGTCGCGCGCGCGGCCTCGTTCTCGTCGCCGCCCGACATCGCCGCCGAGAACTCCTGGTCGCGGAACACCGTGAGACCTTCCTTGAGGCTCAGCTGGAACCAGTCGCGGCAGGTCACGCGGTTGCCGGTCCAGTTATGGAAGTATTCGTGGCCGACCACGGCCTCGATGTTGGCGAAGTCGACGTCGGTGGCCGTTTCCGGATTCGCCAGCACGTACTTCGTATTGAAAATGTTGAGCCCCTTGTTCTCCATCGCGCCCATGTTGAAGTCGCTCACGGCGACGATCATGAAGCGGTCGAGATCGAGTTCGAGGCCGAAGCGCCGCTCGTCCCAGCGGATCGAGTGGATCAGCGAGTCCATGGCGTGGCGCGTCTTGTCGAGGTCGTGCGGCTCGACCCACACCTGCAGCAGCTTTTCCTTGCCCGAACTGGTGGTGATGCGTTCTTCGAGCGCCACGAGCTTGCCCGCCACCAGCGCGAACAGATAGCTCGGCTTGCGGAACGGGTCTTCCCACTTCGCATAATGGCGGCCGTCGGGCAGATCGCCGGCTTCGATGAGGTTGCCGTTCGAGAGCAGCACCGGGCACGCGGTCTTGTCGGCGCGCAGCGTGACGGTGTAGGTCGACATGACGTCGGGACGGTCGAGGAACCAGGTGATGCGGCGAAAGCCTTCGGCTTCGCACTGCGTGAAGAAGTTGCCGCTCGATACGTAGAGCCCCGAGAGCGTCGTATTGGCTTCCGGATTGCAGGCGCCCGTGAGCGTGAGCGTGAACGCGTCGGCCACGTTCTCGATCGTCAGGCCGTGTTCGTGCGCACGCACATTTTCGCAGGCGTTGCCGTCGATTTGCGCGCCGATGAATTCGAGCTGTTCGCCCATCAATTCGAGGTGCGGTGCCGGCCCGGCGGCGGGATTGCGGCGCACGCGCAGCGTGCTCTTGACGACGGTGCGCTCGGGCGCGAGGTCGAATTCAAGGTCGACGGTGTCGATCAGGAAAGCGGGCGGCGCGTAGTCTTCGCGGCGGATCACGGTGGGCGTGGCGGTATCGGACATGGTCTTGTGCGGGGAAGCTTCGGGGCGGATAGCGGTATGGGGAGGCCGCGCCTTGTGTACGTTTTGTACGATAGCGCGGCCGCTCGCCCCATTGTACAAAGGCTCGCCCTGCTTGTCCGATGTGTCCCGCAGGCGTTGCGCCGCGCCGCTGGCCCGAACTTTCACGCCGGGGCGCGAGTCAGTATGATCGGGGCCTGCGGTGCCGATCACTGCGAGCTTGCCGCGCGGCGACGACCTGTCGCCACTGCCACACTGCAACGAGAAGACCATGATGCCCGACCGATGGACCCGCCGCGCCCTGCTGTTGCTGGCGGCGCTTGCCGTGACGCTGTCCGGCTGCACGACCTATGTGACGAGCCAGGTGACCGCGTTCTCCGCTTGGGGAGGCGGCAGCGACGCCACGCGCACTTACGCTTTCGCGCGCAATCCCGACCAGCAGCACAGCATCGAGCAATCGACCTACGAGAGCCTCGTCGCAGACGGGCTTTCCTCGTACGCCTTCCGCCAGGTGCCAGAGCGGCAGGCGCGCTATTTCGTGGCCCTCGCGTACGGCAGCCGCATGGACACGGTCACGGTCGCGCAACCCGTGTTCTATAACCCGTGGCCTGGCCCGTACTGGGGGCCGTACAATCCGTGGGGGCCTTGGGGTCCTTGGGGCCCGGCCTACGTGAACCAGAGCTACCCGGTGTACTCGCATGCGCTCGGCATCCGCATCACGGAGCAGGAGGGCGGGAAGGAAGTCTATAACGTCACCGCGCGCACCTCGGGCGACGATCCCTCGCTCGTGCACGTTATGCCGTTTCTCGTGCGCAGCGCACTGTCGAACTTCCCGCTGCAGAACGGCTCGGTGCAGCAGGTGAGACTGCCTGTTGACAAGAACACGGGGGCGCCGGCCGAGGTCCCGGCGGCGGCGTCAGGAGCCGCGCCGGCCGCGGCCGCTCCAGCAAAGTAGATGGTGCAAGCGTCAGTGGCGGCTCAATCGCCACTGGCGTTCAAACGCCCACACCCATGATGGCGAGCACGCCAAGCACCACGAACAGCACGGCGGCGATGCCGTGCACGAGGCCCGTCGGCAACTTATGGGCGAAGCGGTCGCCCAGCAAGATCGCGGGCACATTGGCAATCATCATGCCGAGCGTCGTGCCGGCCACCACCCCGAAGAAGTCGTGAAAGCGCGCGGCGAGCGCGACCGTTGCAATCTGTGTCTTGTCGCCCATTTCGGCAAGGAAAAAAGTGACGACGGTGGCGCCGAACACGCCGAGGCGCGTGCGATTGACGTTGGCTTCGCCTTCGTCGAGCTTGTCGGGCACGAGTATCCACAAACCCATGGCGACGAAGGAAGCGGCGAGCGCCCAGCGCATCACCGAAGGCGTGACAAGCGAGCCGAGCCACGCGCCGAGCGCGCCCGCGCCCGAGTGATTGACGAGCGTGGCAACCAGCACGCCGAGAATGATCGGCATGGGCCTTCGATAGCGCGCTGCGAGCACGAGCGAAAGCAGTTGCGTCTTGTCGCCGATTTCGGCGAGCGCGACCGCGCCGGTCGAGACGAGAAAGGCGTGATTCACGTTTTGGCGATCCTCGGGCCGGGATGAGTGCGAACGACGACTCATGGCCCGCTGGGCCCTGTTGCAGCGGGCATGAGTCATCGGTCTCGCCAGGCCTGAGCGACAAAGGCAGGTAAAGCAGATAAAGGCTGCGTCCGCCATGGCCGCACGGGCCAAGTCTGTTGACGGATGCCCCCGCTGCGCGTGCGCGGCGCGCAGCAAACCCGAAGGCTGGCCGGGCGGCACGGCGCGGGGCGGCTACTCCCCAATGAACGGCGAATTATAGCATCGGGGTTTTCCGACGCCCGGCTTCGCCAGGGCTGTCGGCCCCGGGGTTGGCGGCGAGTTTTAGCGCTTTGCCGTGTCGCGGCTGTGCACGCGCGCACCGGCTGCGTAGGTCTCGAACACGGCGCGGTCGTCCCCGAGCAGCGCGAACGCGAACAACAGTTCTTCGAGCGATTCGGCGCGCGCGGTGCGGCGCTTGAGCAGCGGCGTGGCCTGCGGGTCGAGCACGACGAAGTCGGCTTCGCTTTGCGGCGCGAGCGTACCGATCTTGTCGGCGAGATCGAGCGCGGCGGCCGCGCCCGCCGTGGCGAGCCAGAACATGCGCGTGGCCGTCAGGTGATGGCCGCCCATGCGCGCGACCTTGTGCGCTTCGTTCATGGTTTGCAGCATCGAGAACGAGGTGCCGCCGCCCACGTCGGTCGCGAGCGTGACGGGCATCTCCGTAGCCTGGGCCTTGTCAAAGTCGAACAGGCCGCTGCCGAGGAACAGGTTCGAGGTCGGGCAGTGCGCCGCGACCGTGCCGGTTTGCGCCATGCGGCGACGGTCTTCGTCGTCGAGCCAGATGCAGTGGCCATACACGGCGCGGCGGCGCAGGAGCCCGTAATGATCGTAGATGTCGAGATAGCTGCGTTGGCGCGGGAACAGTTCCTTCACCCACTTCACTTCGTCGAGATTCTCGGCAACGTGGCTCTGGATGAAGATGTCGCCATGCGCCTTCGCGAGCGCTTCGCACGCTTCGAGCTGCGCTTCGGTCGAGGTGGGCGCGAAGCGCGGCGTGAGCGCGTACATCTGGCGGCCATTGTTGTGCCAGCGCGAGATGAGTTCGGCGCTATCGTCGTAGCCGGTCTGGGGCGTGTCGCGCAGGAACTCGGGGCAATTGCGGTCCATCAGCACCTTGCCCGCGATCATGCGCATGTTCTTCGACTCGCTCGCCGTGAAAAGCGCATCGGCGGATTGCTTGTGCACCGAGCAGTAGACGAGCGCCGTGGTCGTGCCGCACGAGAGCAGTTCGTCGACGAAAAAGCGCGCGGTCTCGAACGCCACGTTTTCATTGGCGAAGCCGCGCTCGGTCGGGAACGTGTACGTTTCGAGCCACGGCAGCAGGCCCGGCGCCGGCGAGGCGATCATGTCGGTCTGCGGGTAGTGGATGTGCGTGTCGATGAAGCCCGGCACGATCAGCTTGTCGCGCAGGTTGTGCACCGTCGCGCCTTCGGCCACGCGAGCGCTGAGCTCGGACCATGCGCCCGATGCGACCACGCGGCCGTTCTCGACGATCACCACGCCGTCTTCGTGGAAGACGGCAGCGTCGGGCGACTGCGCGGGGTCGCCGGTGAACGTCAACAGTTTTGCGCGATAAGCCGATTGAGTCATGGGAACTTCGTCTCCGAAAAATTCAGGTGTTCATAGGCCGTATGGATGCGCACCGCTCCTGAAAACGCGGCGCGCAAAAGCCCTGGGGCCGGCGCTGGCGCGCCGGTCCTCATCAAGGGTGAAGCCTTAAGCTGGGGGAGACGGCGCGGGATCAGGCCACGGCGCCGCTCCAGTACCGGTCGAGCTGCGCGATCAGCGCGGCGCGTTCCTCGGGCGTCACGAAGGACGCCTCGAAGCTGTTGCGCAGGATCGTGTACACCTCTTGGTCGTCGAGCTGCAGCGCCGCGATGATGGCGCTGAAGTTCTCGTTCACGTAGCCGCCGAAGTAGGCGGGATCGTCGGAATTGACGGTCACCGCGACGCCTTCGTCGAGCAGTTTCTTGAGCGTGTGCTTCGTCATGTCGTCGAACACGCAGAGCTTCAGGTTCGAGAGCGGACAGACGGTGAGCGCGACGCGCGTGTCGGCGAGGCGCGTGACGAGCGCCTTGTCTTCGATGCTGCGCACGCCGTGATCGACGCGGTCGACCTTGAGCAGATCGAGCGCCTCGTAGATATAGGCGGGCGGGCCTTCCTCGCCCGCGTGCGCGACGAGCTTCAGCCCTTGCGCGCGAGCCTTCGCGAACACGCGCTCGAATTTCGAGGGCGGATGGCCGCGCTCCGACGAATCGAGGCCCACGCCGATCATGCGCGGATAGCGCGCGAACAGCGGCAGCGCGGCGTCGAAGGTGGCGAGCGCGTCGGCTTCGCTCAGATGGCGCAGGAAGCAGAGGATCAGCTTGCTCGTGAGGCCGCGTTTTTCAGCGTCGGCGAGTGCGCGGTCGATGCCCGCCACCACCGTTTCGATCGGCACGCCGCGTTCGGTGTGCGTTTGCGGATCGAAGAATATTTCGGTGTGCACGACGTTGTCCGCGAGCGCGCGCTCGCAGTAGGCCATCGTCATGTCGTAGAAGTCCTGCTCGGTGAGCAGCACGCTCGCGCCCGCGTAATAGATGTCGAGGAACGACTGCAGGTCGGTGAACGCGTACGCCGCGCGCAGCGCTTCGATCGACTCGTAGGCGAGCGCGACGTGGTTGCGCTGCGCGAGCGCGAAGATCAGCTCGGGTTCGAGCGAGCCTTCGATATGGATGTGCAGTTCGGCCTTCGGCGCGCGCGCGGCTTTTTGCACGAGCGAGTTGACAGTGGGCGTGATGGTCATGGTTGGTTCGATCGGTTGCGTTCAGTGGTTGACATCACGCGGAATGGACCGTTCCGGTAGCCGACGTGCCGGTATTGGACGTGCCGGGAGCGTTGGTGCCAACAGCAGCATGCCCAGGCGCGCCGATGCCCGCCGCCGCCGCTTCGATCGCCTGCAGCAATTGCGCGGCGGCCGAGATCGCGATGACTTCGGGCGACTTGTCGACGATGCCGTCCACGCCGAGCGGGCAGCGCATGCGCGCGATCTGCAGCGGGTCGATGCCGCGCGCGGCGAGCCGGTGCTCGAACTGCTTGCGCTTCGTGTGCGAGCCGATCATGCCGAAGAACAGGAAATCGCCACGGCGCAGAATGCGCTCGGCAAGATCGAGGTCGCGCGAATGATCGTGCGTCATCACGATGAAGCTCGTGCCGGGCGGGGCGGCGTCGATGGCTTCGTCGGGTGCGTCGTTGGCGTCGATCGTGACGTTGGGCGCATTGAGCGCCGCGAACGCTTCCGGCGAGGGAAAGGCGGCGTCGCGCTCGTCCACCCAGCGCACCCGGCAGGGCAGCGTGCCGAGTACGCGCACGAGCGCCGCGCCCACATGGCCCGCGCCGAACAGCACGACGGGCCGCTCGTTGGGCGCGATCGTCTCGGTGAGCAGCATCGTGCCATCGTCATGATCTGGCGTGCCCGTGTCCCACAGCAGGCAATCGGGCGATTCCACGCCGGGTTCGGGCTCCGAAAGCAAAACCGTGTCGGCCGCCGCAGCATCGGTCACGCCGGCTTCGGCACCGGAGGGCGCTCCATTCCGCGAGGAGCGGAATGATACGCTACGAACGGTCGAGGCGCCCGCCGCGAGCCGGCGCGCGAGCGTGGCGAGCCAGCCGAGGTCGGAAACGTCGAGCCGCTCGAACGCAAGTACGACTGCGCCGCCGCAGCACTGGCCGAGGCTCGGCCCGAGCGCGAATCGCTCGAGGCGGCGCGCATGCGGCGTGCGCATGCCGTCGCGCAACACCTGGCGCGCGGTCTCAATGGCCTTCCATTCGAGATGGCCGCCGCCAATCGTATGGCGGGCCGCTTCGCGTGTAACGATCATCTTCGTGCCGGCTTCGCGCGGCACCGAGCCTTCGGCGCGCGCGACGGTCACGAGCACGGCGGCATCGCCGTGCGCGAGCAGGTGTTGAAGATCGGTAACCCAGGCTTGCATCGGGCGGTTCTCCTACTTGACTACATCTTCTGTTGGGGCGGCGGCCGGCGCGCTTGCCGCACGTGCGCGCAGGGCGTCGAGCGCGTCGAGGATCGCCTCGGGCGTGGCGGGCGCGTTGAGCGGCGCGGCTTCGCGGGCCTCGGGCACGGCCGCGCCGATCGCCTCGCGGATCGCGAGCAGCACCGAGAACGGCAGCAGCAAGGGCGGTTCGCCCACGGCCTTCGAACGGAACACGGTGGGCTCGGCGTTCTCGTTGCGGTAGAGCTGGACGTGAAATGCCGCGGGCGTATCGCTGATCGCCGGAATCTTGTAGGTGGAGGGCGCGTGCGTCATGAGCTTGCCATCGCGGTTCCACCAGAGCTCTTCGCTCGTGAGCCAGCCCATGCCCTGGATGAAGCCGCCTTCCACCTGGCCGATGTCGATGGCCGGGTTGATCGACTGGCCCGCGTCGTGCAACACATCGGCGCGCACGAGCTTCCATTCGCCCGTGAGCGTGTCGACGACCACCTCCGACACCGCCGCGCCATAGGCGAAGTAATAGAACGGATGGCCGGTGAGCGTGCGCGCGTCCCAATGCACCTTGGGCGTTGCGTAAAAGCCGTCGGACCACAGTTGCACGCGCTTCAGATAGGCGCTTTCGACGAAGTCGGCGAAGGCGATCGCGTTGCCTTTCACCCGCACCATGCCACCTTCGAATGCGACGTCTGCGGGCGCACAGCCATACTCCGCGGCGGCCAGCGCGGCGAGGCGCGCGCGGATTGCGAGCGCCGCGTCTTCGGCGGCCTTGCCGTTGAGATCGCTGCCGGTCGAGGCGGCGGTGGCGGACGTGTTCGCCACTTTCGACGTGTCGGTAGCGCTCACGCGCACGTGCGCGAGCGGCAATCCGAATACGCCCGCGACCACCTGCGCGACCTTCGTGTTGAGCCCCTGGCCCATTTCGGTGCCGCCGTGGTTCACGAGCACGGAGCCATCGCGATAGACGTGCACGAGCGCGCCCGCCTGGTTCAGGTGCGGAACGTTGAACGAGATGCCGAACTTCACGGGCGTGAGGGCGATGCCGCGCTTGAGCACGGGGCTCGTACGGTTGAATGCGGCGAGCGCGGCGCGGCGCGCGGCGTACTGGCTCGACGCGAGCAACTGCCCGGTGAGCGGCGCGAGCACGTTGTCTTCGACGCGCTGCCCATAAGGCGTGACGTCCCGCTCGCCGATGCCGTAGTAGTTAGCGCGGCGCACATCGAGCGGATCGCGCCCGAGCGCTTTCGCAATGCTATCGAGCATCACCTCCATCACGAGCGCGCCCTGCGGTCCGCCGAAACCGCGGAACGCTGTGTTCGACTGCGTGTTGGTCTTGCAGCAGAGCGCGACGATTTCGACGTCCGAAAGATAGTAGGCGTTGTCGAAATGGCAGACCGCGCGCGTGGCGACCGCGCCCGAGAGATCGGCGGAATAGCCCGCGCGCAACGCAATTTCCACGCGTGCGCCGACGAGGCGTCCTGCGTCGTCGTAGCCGGCTTCGTATTCGTAGAGCGCGTCGTGGCGCTTGCCGGTGATGAGGAAATCGTCGTCGCGATCAGCGCGCAGCTTGATGGGGCGGCGCAGCTTGTGCGCGGCCAGCGCGGCCACGCAGGCGAACAGGGCCGACTGCGATTCCTTGCCGCCGAAGCCGCCGCCCATGCGCCGGCATTCGCACATCACGCGATGCGTGGGCCAGCCGAGCAGATGCGCGATCAACTGCTGCATCTCGCTCGGGTGCTGCGTCGAACTGTAGACGAGCATGCCGTCCTGTTCCTCGGGCAGCGCGTAGGCGACCTGGCCTTCGAGATAGAACTGCTCCTGGCCGCCCACGGCAAACGTGCCGGCGATGCGGTGGGGCGCGGCCGCGATGCGCGCCGCCGGCTCGCCGCGCGTGAGGTGCAGCGGCGGCAGGACATACTGCTGGCGCGCTTTTGCTTCGGCGATGTCGAGCACCGCTTCGAGCGGCTCGTAGCGCACCACGTCGTCGCTGGCGGCGAGCGCGGCCGCATGGCGGGCGAGTTGATGGCTCGTCGCGATCACCGCGAATACGGGCTGGCCGAGATACTCCACTTCATCTCGCGCCAGCACCGGGTCGTCGTGCAGGACCGGGCCGCAGTTGTTTTCGCCGGGAATATCGGCGGCGGTCAGGACCGCGACGACGCCGGGCATGGTGCGCACGCGCGCAAGATCGAGCGCCACAATGCGCGCATGCGCATGGCGCGAGAGGCCGAGCGCGGCGTGGAGCGTGCCGTGCAGTTCGGGGATGTCGTCGGTGTAGCGCGCCTCGCCGCTCACGTGCAGGTCTGCGGACTCGTGTGGCAATGGTGCGCCGAGCGCCGCTTGCGTCGACTGTGCTGTGGTTTGTGCGATGGTTTGCGCGGAGGTTTGTACGATAAGCGGATCGGACTGGCGGTTCATGATGCATCTCCCGCAAGCGTTGCGCCTGTGCCCACGCCGGTTTCGTCGACGACTTCCGCCTCGGAGGCAAACACGAAGGCGTTCACCTCGCACAGCGCAAGCGGCGCGTCGTCGCGCGTTTCGAGCCAGCAGCGCCAGAGCAGATTGCGCGCGACCTTGAGGCGATACGCGGCGCTTGCGCGCATGTCGGTGAGCGGCTGATAGTCGGTGTCGAGCACGGCCATGGCGCGCTGCGCGGCCGCTTCGTTCCACTGTGCGCCCGCGAGCGCTGCTTCGGCGTGCGCGGCGCGCTGCGGTATCGCGGCCATGCCGCCATACGCGATGCGTGCGTTCGCGATCGTGCCGTCCTCGCCGATCTCGAGCGCAAACGCTGCGCAAACCGCCGAGATGTCCTGGTCGTAGCGCTTCGACACCTTGTAGGTGCGAAACCGCAGCGTCGGCGCGGGGCGCGGCACGCGGATCGCTTCCACGAACTCGCCCGCTTCGAGCACGTTCTTCTGATAGCCGGTGTAGAACGCCGCGAGCGGCAGCGTGCGCACGCGCGCAGCGCGGCGCAGGATAACTTCGGCGTCGAGCGCGAGCAGCGCCGGCATCGAGTCGCCGATGGGCGAGCCGTTCGCCACATTGCCGCCCAGCGTGCCCGCGTTGCGGATGGGCAGCGAGGCAAAGCGCGCCCACAGTTCCGCGAGTTCCGGGTAGTCGGCGGCGAGCGCCGCGTAGGCCTCTTCGAGCGGGACAGCCGCGCCGATCGTGAGCGTCTGGGCGTCGCGCTCGACGCGCTTCAGCTCGGCGACCTGCCCGGTGTAGAGCACATCGCCCAGATCGCGCAACTGCTTGGTGACCCACAGGCCGACGTCGGTGCCGCCCGCGAGCACGCGCGCCTGTGGATGCCCGGCGCGCAGCGTGGCGAATGCTTCGAGCGTGCGCGGCGCGAAAAACGTGGCGTGGCCGTGCGCGGCGCCGCGGGCGTCGGGGCCGCGATAGTCGAA
Source organism: Paraburkholderia sacchari (assembly GCF_000785435.2). Taxonomy (GTDB): domain Bacteria; phylum Pseudomonadota; class Gammaproteobacteria; order Burkholderiales; family Burkholderiaceae; genus Paraburkholderia; species Paraburkholderia sacchari. The sequence continues at coordinate 465,858 of NZ_JTDB02000003.1, forward strand.
GGTGTCGCTGCGCGCGATCGAGCGCAGCGCCGCTTCGAGCGGCTCGCGCGCGAGCGCGACGCGCGCATAGCTCGCCGTGTCGAACATGCGCTGCGCCGCGTCGATGATCGGCCGGTAGCCGGTGCAGCGGCACAGATTACCGGAGAGCGCCTGATCGATTTCGTCGCGCGTGGGCAGGCCGGCGTCGGCGCCCTGGCGCTCGTAGAGCGCCCACATCGACATGACGAAGCCGGGCGTGCAGAAACCGCACTGTGAGCCGTGGCAGTCGACCATCGCTTGCTGGACGGGGTGCAGCGCGCCGTCGGGCGCGCGCAGGTCTTCGACCGTGAAGAGCGCGCGGCCGTCGAGTGTGGGGAGAAACTGAATGCAGGCGTTGACGGCCTTGAGCGCGAGACGGCCTTCGTCGTCGAGTTCGCCGAGCACCACGGTGCAGGCGCCGCAATCGCCTTCTGCGCAGCCTTCCTTGGTGCCGCAGGCATGCAGGTCCTCGCGCAGGTGCTGCAGCACGGTGCGCGTGATGGGCGCGTCATGCACTTCGTGCACGGCGCCACGATGGACGAAGCGGATGGTTTGCGTTGTCATCTGAAAAACCCGGGAGACATTGCGGATCAGGCGCGCGTTACGCAGGGAACCGGGGCGCCTTGACTGTCAGTCCGGCCTCGCGCACGTAGATCGCCATCCAATCCCGAATTTAGCACCGACAGGGGCCGGAAAGTATCCTTTCTGGAAGATGGGGGTTATGTGACAGCGCCAATGAGCAAGGCGTGTGCGATCCGACCCTTCGTGGGGCGTTCAGGCGGAGACGGGGACCGCCGCCGGGCCAGCGGCGGCGAGGAGGGAGAGGGCGCCGCTGGCGCCCTTGGTCACGCAGCCAGGTGCGGTGCGCGAGGAGATTCGTTGCTCAGGTTTAACGGCGGATGCCGGGCCACGCCACCTGGCGGCGGCGGTTGCGCCACAGGCTTACGACCACAGCCAGGAACATGACGGCAAATGCAAGCACAGACCAGAGCGGCAACGTGAGGCCGAGGATGGGCGGGTAAGTGGTTTCGCACAGGCCCTGGACCTTGAACACGCCCGGCAGCCAGTGCGCGGGTGGCAGGGCGTCGACGATGGGCTGGAGCGTGTCGAAGCCGCAACTGAAGTTCGGGACCGCCTGCACCCAGGCGAGTCGCGCGGAGGCGACGATGCCGCCTGCCGCCGAAAGCGCGACGAGCGCTTCGAGGGTGCGCACGGCGCGCCAACTGGTGAAGCGCGCGCCGAAGAACGCGAAGATCGCAATCAGGATGAAGAAGTAGCGCGTGAGGATGCACAGCGGGCACGGGTCCTGGTGCTCGGCGTACTGGAAATACAGTGCGCCGCCCAGCAGCGCGAGACAGATCAGGCCGAGGAGGACCAGCAGGCCGCGCTCGCGGCGCAGCAGCGCGTTATCGTCGTTCATGTAGCTCGTTTATTCGGCACGTTTATTCAGGTTGGATAGCGCAGCCGGCATTAAGCAAATGCTGAAGGGTGCGGCTGCAACGGCGTCTCGGGATTCTAGCGCGAAGGGGGTGCAGCGCGAGCGAGCGCTTTTGACCACACGCAGGCGGCGGCCGCTTGCCTGCAGAACTGCCGCCGAACCACCGTCGAACTGCCGCCGCGCCCCATTTTCGTTATCGCAGCGGTGCGAGCACCGCTTCCACGCCGCGGCCAATGGCGAGGATCGCGTCGTCGGCATAGGGCGCGCCGGCCAGCATCAGCCCCACCGGCGCTTCATCGGGATGGTGGATCGGCAGCGAGAGCGCGCAGGCGTCGAGGAAGTTGAAGGCGCTCGGGTTGCGCAGGACGAGCGCATTGGTGCGCGTGAACGCCTCGTCGTCGGCGACGAGCGGGGCCAGTGCGGGCGGCGCGATCGGCACGGTCGGGGCGATCACGGCGTCGAAGCGCGACCAGAGCGTCGCTTGCGCCTCGTCCATCATGGCGGCGCGCGCGGCGATCAGATCGAGATAATCGGCGGCGCTCGCGGGTTCGCCCTTGAGGATGCGCACGAGCACGCGCGGGTCGTACTGGTCGCGGTGTTGGGCGAGCAGCGGGCGGTGCCAGGCGTAAGCCTCGATCGGCGAGAAACCGAAGCGGTTGATTTCGGCCATGCGCTCGAACGCCGAAAAACGCACTTCGTTCACGATCGCGCCCGCTGCGTCGAGATGCTTGAGCGCCGTGTCGAGCGCCTGCGCCACGTGGGGCTCGATGCCGTCCGTCACATAGTTCGTGAGCACGCCGATGCGCACGCCATCGAGGTGACGCGCCGCGCTCACGTGCGGCGGCAGTCCGGCGAGGATGCGGTCGACAAGCGCGCAGCACGCCACCGTATTGCCGATCGGGCCGAACGAGTCGAGCGTGGGCGAGAGCGGCAGGCCGCCCGCTTTCGGGATGCGCGCGGCCGTCGGCTTGAAGCCGGTGAGGCCGCAGAACGCCGCCGGAATGCGGATCGAGCCGCCCGTATCGGTGCCGAGCGCGACGGCGGCCATGCCATCGGCGACCGAGGCGGCTGCGCCTGACGAGGAGCCGCCCGCGACGCGCTCGTCGCCGGCCACGCCGCGCCGGTAAGGCGAGAGCGGCGTGCCGTAGTGCGGGTTCAGGCCCAACCCCGAGAACGCGAATTCGCTCATGTTGGTGCGGCCGACGAGCACCGCGCCCGCGTGGCGCAGGCGCGCGACCGCAACGGCATCGGCGCTCGCGGGCGCCGCATTCGCGAGCACCGTGGAGCCGGCGCGCGTGACTTCGCCTTGCACGTCGAACAAATCCTTTACCGAGACGGGAATGCCGGCGAGCGGCGACAGCACGGTGCCCGACGCGCGCAGCCGATCGTGCGCATCGGCGGCGGCGCGCACGCGTTCTGCGTCGACGTGCGTGAACACGGTGGCGCCCTGGCCGTCCGGCGCGGCGATGCGTTCGAGCGCGGCTTCGGCAAGCGCGCGGCTCGTGGTGCGGCCTGCGGCGAGGTCGGCGGCCAGTTGGGCGAGCGGCGGGAACGGCGCGAAGGGGGATCGGGTGGAAGTCATGGCGGCGGGGAGCATCGATGGCAACACATTGGACAGAGGCGCCGCGGACGGATGGCGCTGAACATCGCGGCCATGCGCTGCGGCAAGGGACACATCATTGTAGAACGTGAATTTTTCCTGGGCGCGATTTGGCGCGTCGCGCTCATCGGGTAACATGCACTTTTTCCGACAGGTTTTTGTAAGGATATTCGGCGCATGCACCAGGGAATCGGCTTCATTCAGGATCTGGCAGTCGTGATGGCGATCGCGGGGATCGTCACCGTGCTGTTTCATCGCCTGAAGCAGCCGGTGGTGCTCGGCTATATCGCGGCGGGCGTGATCATCGGGCCGTACACGCCGCCGTTCCAGCTGATTCACGACGAGCAGACCATCCAGACGATGGGCGAGCTCGGCGTAGTGTTCCTGATGTTTTCGCTCGGCCTCGAATTCAGCCTGCGCAAGCTGTTCCAGGTGGGCGCGACCGCGATCGTCGCGGCGCTCTCCGAAATCGTGGTGATGCTGTGGATCGGCTACGAGATCGGCCGCGCGTTCGGCTGGGCGCCGATGGATTCGCTGTTTCTCGGCGCGATCCTCGCGATTTCGTCGACCACCATCATCGTCAAGGCGCTCGCCGATCTCGGCGTGAAGCGCGAGCGCTTCGCGCAGCTCGTGTTCGGCATCCTGATCGTCGAGGATATTCTCGGCATCGCCATGCTCGTGCTGCTCGGCGGCATTGCGCAGACGGGCGAGCTCTCGCCCGGCATCGCGTTCGTCACGCTCGGCAAGCTGCTGCTGTTCATGACGGTTTCGCTGCTCGCGGGCATCCTTGTCGTGCCGCGCGTGCTCGGCTATGTTGCGCGCGTGGGCAGCGACGAGATGCTGCTCGTCTCGGTGCTCGGCTTTTGCTTCGGTTTTTGCCTGCTGGTCGTGAAGCTCGATTACTCGATCGCGCTCGGGGCGTTCCTGATCGGCGCGATCATGGCCGAGTCGCGCCATCTGCCGCGTATCGAGCATCTGGTCGCGCCGCTGCGCGATGCGTTCTCGGCCATCTTCTTCGTGACGATCGGCCTGATGCTCAATCCGCTCGTGCTGGTCGATTACGCCTGGCCGATCGCGGTGATCTCGTTCGCGGTGGTGTTCGGCAAGCTCGTCTCGTGCGGGCTCGGCACCTTCCTCGCCGGCCACGACGGCCGCACGGCGATGCGCGTCGGCATGACCGTCTCGCAGATCGGCGAGTTCTCGTTCATCATCGCCTCGCTCGGCCTCACGCTGAAGGTGACGAGCGGTTTTCTCTATCCGATCGCCGTGACCGTCTCGGCAATCACGACGCTCACCACCCCGTATCTGATCCGTTTCGCCGACCCGCTCTCGCAGCGGCTCGCGCGCGCGATGCCGCCCGCGGTGTCGAATGTCTTCGGCATGTATAGCCAATGGCTGCGCTGCCTGATGCCGCGCCCGACGGGAGCGCAAGGTCCGACGCTGTTCTCGCTCACGAAGCGCATCGTCGTGCAGGTTGCGGTGAATCTCGCGCTGGTGTCGGCAATTTTCATCGGCGCCTCGTATGGCGCGCGCTACGTGCTGCCGCTGCTCGCGAACTGGGTGCCGGACGAGCGCATCCAGCGCGTGGTGCTGTGGAGCGCCGCGCTGCTGCTCGCGATTCCGTTTCTGGTGGCGGTGTGGCGCAAGACCAAGACGCTGGCGCTCTTGCTGGCCGAAGTGAGCGTGCAGCCCGAAAAGGCAGGGCGCTTCACGCGGGCGTTGCGGCATGCGATTGCAGAACTCGTGCCGGCGGTTTCGATGATCGGCGTGTTTGTGCTGGTCGCCGCGCTGTCAGGGACGATTCTGCCGCCCACGGGCTTTTTGATTGGCGTGCTGGTGTGCGCGGCGGCGCTCACGATGCTGCTGTGGCGCTGGTGCGTGAAGATTCACGCGAGCATGCAGATCGCGCTTCGCGAAACTTTCGACGAGCAGCCGGATCCGTAAGGTTGGGGCGCGTCCAATCTCAACCAATCGCAACGGATTGCAACAGAGTGCGAGCGATTGTGCACGGAGGTGGCGGCAACAGGCCGTGCGACGCATAATCGGAACCCTGTTCATTCGTTCGCGCGTCCGGCGCGCCTGACCCTACGTCATGAGCGAAAACAAATCCGACCACTCCGAGGTTCCCGACGGCGCTGACCGTCCTGCCAATGCCAACGCGCCCGCCGCTCCAGGCTCCTCCGGCGCTTCCGTTCCTTCTGGTGCAACACCGTCTGGCGAGGCCGCGCAGCGCGCGTCGACCGACTCGCCCGCGAGCGCATCGGCGGTAACGCCCGAAGCAGCCGGCGCGCCGCGCATTCCGATCGAGGTGGTGGGCGAAGCGGGTAAAGAGGCGCCCGCGCCCACTGCGACCGCCGCTAAGGACCCCGCGCCGCGGGCCACCGGCCAGCCCGCGCCACAGCAGGCCGCGGCCAGCCCGCGGCCGGGCGCCGCGCCAGCGGGATTCGGCCAGGCGCCCGACTTCAGCGCGCAGAACCCGCCGCCGCCGGGCTCCATTCCGACCGATCCGCCACGCTATTTGCGGCCGAGCGATTCGGCGTGGTCGGTGTTCGGCCGCATCGTCGCCGCGCGCGCACGGCAACTGTTCGACCGCGCCGGTCAGCGCATCACCCAGCGGACGTTGCGCATCGGCGTGTCGGCCCGCATCTTTCACCCTGAGCCTGGCGCTCTGGGCCTGCGCGGCAAGACGCTGCAATATCTCGAAGAGTCGATCGCGCATTGGGTCATGTCGCGCGACGTGATCGTCTTCATGATTCCGACAGTCGGTCATCAGGGCATGCTGCACCCGAGCAACATCCGACTGCGAGACTATGCGAAGCATCTCGACGGCCTGTTGCTGCAAGGCGGCGCCGACGTCTCGCCGCAAACCTATGCGGAGACCGCGCCGCGTCCCGAATGGCCCGGCGACCGCGTGCGGGACATGTACGAACTGGAGCTGCTGCACGAATTCATCGAGTCGGGCAAGCCGGTGCTGGGCGTATGCCGCGGTTGTCAGCTTATCAACGTCGCGTTTGGCGGCTCGCTCTATCAGGATATCGCCATGGACGTTCCCACGGCGGGCGTGCACGTGAGCGAGCATTACGATCAGCACCGTCACGCGATCACCTTTCCCGAGGGCTCGTCGCTGGCCAGCATGTTCCCGGGCAGGCGCGAGGCCATCGTCAACTCGATCCACCATCAGGCGGTCAAGAGCCTCGGCCGCGATCTGACGGTCGAGGCCGTTTCATCGGGAGACGGCCTGATCGAAGCGGTGCGCTACCGGCGCTCGCCGTTCGTCGTCGGCGTGCAATGGCACCCGGAGTTTCACCGCGCGGGTGGCCCGGAACTGCTCGATTGCACCCCGCTGCTCGACACGTTTCTTCGGGCCGCGCGCGAGACGCGCTTCTGACAGAAAGGGGTGGCGGAACGAGGAAGAGAAGGGAGGCGAGAGCCTCCCTTCTGATTTTTACCGGCACCGCATATGCGCGTCCAATATTCCGATGGAAAAGTAGGTGATTTCGGACAAGTAATTGGTCGTTCCGTCGGTTATCCGAAATTAATCGACGTTTATGAGATTTTCTGGCGGCGATAATAAGCGGTTACTCGGAATCCTGAACGGACAGGCAGTCATGAAGCAATCAACCCCGCTGCGTCGCGCCTTGCTGGGCGCCGCGGTTTTTACGCTCTTGCAGCACGGCGCAGCCGCGTGGGCCGGCGCACCCGCCAGCGAAGTCGCTCCGGTAGCGGGCAACCGGCCGTCGCTCGGTAGCTTGACGCCGCAGCCGGCGAACACGCCGCCGCTCGCGGGCATCGTAGACGATCAGGCGACCGCGGGGGCCACGCAGGGCGATGTCGGCACGCTCATGCAGCTCATCCACGATTCGCAGCTCGTCGAGTTGCGCACGACGTACAACGCCAGTTATGGCGCGAGTCTGTTCTTCTATCCGCCTGAAATGACCTACTACGTCGTGTTATTCCAGGACAAGCATTTCTGGCGGGTGATTCGCTCGCAGGAAGATGCGCGCGCGGAAGCCGTCTACGCGAATTTCGTGCAGCAGACCCAGCGTCTCGCCGAGGTCGAGATCCGCCGGACCCAGATCGAGGCGCAGAAGGCGTTCATCGATCGCGTAATCGCGCTCAACGAAGACCGCGCACGCCGGCTGCAGGCGGACCTCGACGTCGCGCGCACGCAACAGGCTCGCGTCGACGACTACCAGCGCCAGATGCAGGGCAATATGCGGGCGCTCAATGCCGAGAAGATCCAGGCGCAGACCCAGTTGCGCGATCTCCAGAATCAGGTGGACCAATTGCAGCGCGCGACGGAGGCGGGCTTGCCCGGCTCCCGGCGCCAGGATTCGGTCAGGAACTAGCCGGGATCGGGTCGTGCCGTTGCAGTGCGGCGGTACGGCCTGCCAGGACTGGCAGGGAAGTGGAACATGCAGGAACATGCGGAACATGCGGCAACACAGCAAAACGCCCGGCTCGAAACCGGGCTTTTTGCTGTGTTGCTGTGTCTGCTTCGGGACTGACTTCGAAGTCTACTTCGCGAAGTGGTCGGGCACCTCGGTCACGCGGCGTTGCGAAACGTGGTTCACCCAATCCGTGTTGTCGACGTTCACGGTTGCGCTGCTTGTCGGACGCGATGCCGTGCGCGTGCCTGCGTAAGTCGAGAGAGACGAGTAGTCGCTGCCTGACATGCCGCCTGGCGGAATCGGCGAGTAGTCGGAGGCCTCCGAATATGCGCCCTGGGTGCGCTGGGTGGTCACGAGCGGCGCATTGCGATGCGGCGTGAAGTCGTGTGCCGGATGGCGACGGCTTTCAGCCTGTGCGGAGCGCGTTCCGGTTTCGACGGCCCGGCGGCTCTTTGTGGCGTTGGCTGTCGCACCGTTCGTGCGCGTGGTCCTGGAGGTCAGTGCGCCGCGCAGCGGTGCGTTTGGGTTCGTGCGCGCCGCGAAATCCGGCCGCTCGGCCTTTGCAGTACCAGCGGCCGTGGAAGTTGCAGGGCCATGGGCAACTGCCGGCGCAGGCGCAGTACCGGGCGTGACGATGATGGGCGCCGATGCCGCGCTTTGACGCCGCGTGGCGTTGGCCGCTGCCGTTTGCATGGCCGTGCTTCCTGCAGCCGTGGCGGGTGCGCTCGCCGGTGCGTCCTGATTGGCACGAGGGGCAGCGGACGTGGCGAGGTCGTGTCGCGCACGTATGTCAGAAAGGCGTGCCGATGTGCTTTCGGCGTTGTTCGCAGCGGGGTTTGCTGGCGTGTGCGCAACCGCTTTGTCCTTGCCGTCGCGCAATTGCGTATGGCTTGCCACGATCCAGGCGAGCAGCACTGCGCCGCCAATGGCAACCGCGCTGGCTGCCAGCTTGTGTGAGGGCGGCGCAATGCGCTCGACGCGCCGGGCAGGCCGTGCGCCGGCCGCAGTGCGCTGCAAGGTCTCGGCGGCGGCTCGCTGGGCTTGCGCGGCGTTGAGCGGGCTGCCCACGGGCGCCGCAGCGGGCCGCGGCGGTTCAGGCGTGAAGCGGCGCTGCAGGTCCCAGCGACAGACTTTGCGAAACGCTTCCGCGCTCAGGCACACCGTGCGCAGGATGGCCGCATAAAGCGCCTGAAGTTCGGTGCGCAGGCTGAAGTGTGGGGGCATGAGCGCCCATTCGCGACCAAACGGCGGCGGGACGCGGTTGAGTGGGCGCATGCGCGGCATCGCGAGTGCGCCTTCCACCTGAACTAACGGATAAGTTGACATGGATTTCTCGCTGCCTTGGCGGGATGGGCACCAGAACACGGTGGAACCCGAAAGACGCGCGGTTTACCAGCGCTGTCGTGCTTTGTACGTCTGTACGGGTCAATCGTTTGGATTTGAATGATGCAAGCGAGGCCTTGGGCAATCTATCGGAAACGTCTGAAAACTGGACGAAAACTGTCGTCGATACGTGTTCCCGACCGTGCCAATCCGCTGTCTTATTTTTTGTTATGCGGCGTCGAGCCGATATACGTAACGCAGCGCGGTAATGTCGATGCCGCCCATTTGGTCGGGCTCGGACCCTGAGTATTGCCAGCCTTGCCGCTCATAGAATTCGATGGCGGGCGCATTACCTTCGAGCACGTAGAGATAGAGCCGCGATTCGCCTTGAGCGCGCGCCCAGGCCTGGGCGGCCTGCATGAGCCGCTTGCCCACGCCGATACCCTGATGCCCCGGCAGGGTGTGCAGATTGTCCAGCAACGCGCCCCAGGGCGAGCCGGGCTGGCGCTCGGCGCAGACGAACCCGACCGGCGTGCGCTTTTCCGTCGACTCTCCCAACTCGGCGATCAGCACGAGGCGGCGGTCCTCTCCGGGCGCCTCCATGCGCGCTCGCCAGTATTCGGCGCGTTCGGTATCGACTTCCTGCTCGAGGAATGCGGCGGGCAGCAGATCGCGATAGGTGGCCTGCCAGCTCGCGGCATGCATGGCGGCAAGCAGCGGGGCGTCGGCAGTCGTGGCCGGGCGGAGTGTAAGGACAGGGGCGGTGGCCATGCGGGGTCTCGGGTAACCGCTGTTGGGCGTCAGGCTTCGCGCAGCCCAGCGGCGACGCGTGCGACCACCTCGTCCCATGCGCCGGGCCGCGGCTGACGCACGAGGCGCGCGCGCGGATACCAGGGGCTCGCGTCGGTGCCGGTGAACCAGCGCCAGTCGGCGGCGAACGGCAGCATCAGCCAGAGCTTCGCCCCCAGCGCGCCCGCCAGGTGGGCGATGGACGTGTCGATGGAGACCACGGCGTCGAGGCGCTCGATGACGGCCGCGGTGTCCGCGAAATTCTCCAGCCTGCCATCCAGCCGGTGAATGGTGCGCGCACGCGGATGCGCATCGAGCGCCGCGTGCTCCGCCTCGCTCAGGTTCGGCTGGAGCACGATCCAGTCGATGCCTTCGAGCGCGAACAGCGGCTCGAGCGCGGCGAGCGGCAGCGAGCGGTTTTCGTGCTTCATGATGCGGCCCGACCAGGCGAGGCCGATTTTGCGCTTCGCTTGCCCGCCGAGCGAGCCGCGCCATTTGCGCCGATAGGCCGGTGGGGCCGCGAGGTAGGGCATGGGCGCGGGCACCGTTTCGTATGTCGTGCCGAGCGCAAGCGGCAGCGAGAGCAGGGGGCAGTGCAGGTCGACTGGCGGGCGGGGCGCGCCTTGTTCGATCAGCGTAATGCGTGCGACGTGGGCAGCCGGCGCGATGAGCGGCACGAGCGGCGCCTGGACTTCGAGCACGATGCGCGCGCCGCTGTGCGCGAGCGCCACCACATTGGGCACGAAACGCACGAACTGGAGCGTGTCGCCGAAGCCTTGCTCGGCATGGATAAGCAGCGTGCGGCCGGCAAGCGGCTCGCCGCGCCAGCGCGGCACGGCGGCGAGCGCGGCTGCGGCAGCGGCGGCGTCGCGATTCGCGGGCGGCGCGGCGGCCATCATGATGTCGCCGGCGTGGGCGCCGTTCGCGACACCCGCGACACCACCGGCGCTGTCGCGCGCGGCCGGGTCGAGCCGCCACTCGTAGGCGGCAAGGCCGCGCTGAAAATCGCCGAGCGTCAGCAATATAAGGGCGCGGTTCAGATGCGCGGCCGCGAGATCGGGCCGCACGCGCAGTGCCTCGTCGAATGCGCGCAGTGCGGCGGCGTGGCGCCCGAGCGCGTGCTGCGCCGAGCCGAGCGCGAGCCACGCGAGCGCGAACTTCGGATCGAGGCCGATCGCGCGCTCGTACGGGCCGAGCGCCTCTTCGTGCTGCCCGAGCGCCGCCAGCGCATTGCCGAGCCCGAACAGCGCCGGTGGGAATTGCGGTTGCAGCGCGAGTGCGGTTTCGTAGCCCGCGACGGCTTGCGCGTGATAGCCGGTGGCGTCGAGCGTGTTGGCGAGGTTGAAATGCGCGGCGACGAAACGCGGCTGGAAGCGCAGCGCCTTCTGGAACTGTTCGACGGCGCCCGCGCAATCGCCGAGCGCGTTGAGCGCCATGCCGAGATTATTGTGCGCGCCGGCGTGGCCCGGACGGATCTTGAGCGCGCGCCGGAACGCTTCGGCGGCTTCGGCATGGCGGCCGAGCGCGTGCAGGGCGTTGCCGAGGTTGTTGTGCGATGAGGCGTCGCCGGGCTGCAGGCGCACCGCGTGGCCGAACGCGTACATCGCGTCCTCGTGGCGGCCGACCGCCGCGTAGGCGTTGCCGAGGTTGTAGTGCGCGAGCGCGAACGCAGGCGCGAGCGTGAGCGCATTGCGAAAGCGCTCGATCGCGCCCTCGAGTTCGCCAAGCGCCTTCAGCGCGTTGCCGAGATTCAGCTGGAGCGCTGCATCGTCGGGCCGCAGTGTGACCGCGCGGAGCACGAGGTCCGCGGCTTCGGCGTGCTGGCCCTGCTGATGCCGCAGCACGCCGAGCATGTGCAGCGCATCGACGTGCACGGGATCGGCGGCGAGCGTCGCGCGGTAGCCGCGCTCGGCGTCGTCCAGCCGGCCGTCGCGATGAGCGGCGTACGCGCGGACAAAAACCTGTTCCATGACTGAAAGGCAAATACGGGGGGATGGCGAAGGCGGCATTTTCCCACACTCGGGTGGGTGCTCCCCGAACCTCGCGTGCGCGGCCTTCCAACGCCGCTTGACCTGTTGCCGTACCGCAACTAACATTTGAACAACTGTTCATATGTTTGGATCGTCGCCATGTTGCCGTATCCTGAGGACGAGCGCGTCGCCCCGCTCGCCGACCTGTTTCGCCTGCTCGGCGATCCCACGCGCCTGCGCATCGTGCTGGCCTGCGTGCAGAGCCGTCGCGCGGTGGGCGCGATTGCCGATGCGCTGGGTTTGTCGTCGTCGCTCGTGAGCCACCATCTGCGCCTGTTGCGCGCCGCGCGCGTCGTGCGAGCCGAGCGCGAAGGCAAGCAAGTGTTTTACGCCGCCGCGGACGCGCATATCAGCGCGATGCTCGCGGGAATGCTGGAACACGTGGCCGAGCCGGTTTCCACCTGGCAGGAGCTCACGTGACGCGTGCGGATTCCGGGCGCGCAGGCGAGGGCGCCGCGCCACTTCATGCGCATGGCGGTCATGACCACGACCACGACCACGACCACGGCGCGCATGGCCACCACCATACTCACCATCACGCGCCGGCCACGGGCCATGGCCGCGCGTTCGCGCTGGCCGTCGCGCTGAACATCGTGATCGTGGTGGCGCAGACGGTTTATGGCGTGATCGCGCATTCCACCGCGCTGCTCGCCGACGCCGGCCACAACTTCTCCGACGTTCTCGGCCTGCTGCTCGCCTGGGGTGCCGCGTGGCTCGCTACGCGGCGGCCTTCGGCTCGCTATACGTTCGGCTTCGGCAGTTCGTCCATCCTGGCTTCGCTCGCGAACGCGGCGCTGCTGCTCGTCGCCTGCGGCGCGATTCTCGCCGAAGCGATCGGGCGCCTGGTTCATCCCGCGCCCGTGGCCGGCCTCGACGTTTTCATCGTCGCCACGCTCGGCCTCGTGGTCAACGGCTTCTCGGCGTGGCTCTTCATGCGCGGCCAGAAGGACGATCTCAACATTCGCGGCGCCTTCCTGCACATGGCCGCCGACGCGGGCGTCTCAGCGGCGGTCGCCGTGAGCGGTCTCGTGATCCTGGCGACGGGCTGGAGCTGGGTCGATCCGGCGATGAGCATCGTCGTCGTGCTCGTGATCGTGCGCGGCACGTGGGGGCTGTTGCGCGAGTCGGTGAGGCTTGCGCTCGCGGCGGTGCCCGAAGGCGTCGATATCGAGCGCATCCGCGGCTTTCTCGAACAGCAGCAGGGCGTGACCGATGTGCACGATCTGCACGTCTGGGCGCTCTCCACCACGGGCAACGCGCTTTCCGCGCATCTCGTGATGCCGGCCGGCCATCCCGGCGATGCGGTGCTCGACGCCATCGTGAGCACGCTCGGCGCACGCTTTCGCATCAGGCATGTGACGTTGCAGGTGGATCTGGGCACCAGCGCGCATCGCTGCTCGCTCGACGGTGCGCCGCATCTTCATCCCTGAGCGCACTGGCGTGAACAGGCATTGCCCATAGCCGCATCGGGGCGCTCAACGGGGCCAGGAGCGGGCGTACACTACGTCTCATGTCGATCGCATGGAGGTCTGCATGACCGTGGCTTCTTCCCAGCCGTCCGTGCTCATCGTCGGCGCGGGGCCGACTGGTCTCGCCGCCGCCCTGAGTCTTGCCCGTGCGCGCATTCCGGTCCGCCTGATCGATCGCGCGCGAGAGCCCGGGCGTCACACGCGCGCGATCGGCATTCAGGCGCGCACGCTCGAACTCTTCGAGCAGCATCGGATTGTCGAGCCTTTTCTCGAGCGCGGTCATCGCGCGCACGTCGCCAATCTCTATTCGAACGGCCAGCGCCGCGCGCGTCTCGACTTCGATCCGCTATTCACGCGCTATCCGTATTTGCTGTTCATCGATCAAAGCGAAACCGAGCGCATTCTCGCGGCGCAGCTCGCGACGCTTGGCGTGGAGGTCGAGCGCGGCGTCGAGCTGATCGAGTTCATTCAAGGCTCCGCGAGCGTGAGCGCCGATGTGCGTCTTGCCAACGGACGCACCGAAGCGTTGCGCTGCGCCTGGATGATCGCCGCCGACGGCGCGCACAGCACGGTGCGCCACCACCTGGGCATGAAGTTCGAGGGCGAGTCGAGCGAGCAATCGTTTCTGCTCGCCGATATCGCCGCTAGCACGCCGTGGCCCGAGGACGAGTTTCACGTGTTCGCATCGGGCGACGGACTTGCCGCGATCTTTCCGTATGGGCGCGGGCGCTATCGCCTGATGGCCGATCACAAGGCGATGCTGCCGGCCCCGCCCGAAGGCGCGCCCCCGGTGCCGACGCTCGAAGAATGCCGGTCGATCGTCGAGCGCCGCATCCACCATCCCGTCTCGGTCGCCGACGTGACCTGGGCGTCGTACTTTCACGTGAATAGCCGCATGGTGCGCTTTCTGCGCGCGGAGCGCGTCTTTCTCGCGGGAGATGCCGCGCACGTGCACAGCCCCGCGGGCGCGCAGGGCATGAACACGGGCATTCAGGAGGCGTTCAATCTGGGCTGGAAGCTCGCGCGCGCATTGGGCGGCGCGCCCGACCGGCTGCTCGATACTTACCACGCCGAGCGTTATCCGATCGAGCGCATCGTGTTGCGGCAGACGAGCTTCATGACGCAGCTGGTCGAAGCCGATCACGGACCGCTCAAGCTATTGCGCGAGCGCGTGATGCCGGCGCTCGTCGCGCTCGGTCCGCTGCGCGATGCGGCGCGCGAGGCGTTGAGCGAATTGTCGATCCAGTACCGGCGTAGCGCGCTCACGCTCGAGCGCGTGCTCGACGGCGGGCCGCGCGCGGGCGAGCGCGCGCCCGACGCCCTCGTGCGCGTGGTCGACGGACCGCTTGGCAGGGCGCCAGGCAAGGGCCGCATCTTCGATCTGCACGATCCGGCGAGCTTCTCGCTGTTTCTGCTGGTGGACGACGACGCGGTGCGCGCCGTGGAAGCCGCCGAACATGCGCTGCCGGATGGCCCGGCGAGCGTCGCGAGCGTGCTCGGCGCGGCCGGCGCCGCAAGCGCGGTTGCCGCGCTCAGACCGTTTGCCGAGGCGGTCGAGCAGGTGTTGCCGCAGGCGGTGAGGGTCTGGTGGGTGGCGGATCTGCCGGACAGCGAAGCGCCGCTCGCGGGCGAGGGCGCGCCCTCGCTCAGTGACGCCTACGGACGCACGCGGCCCGCGTTCTATTTCGTGAGACCGGATGGCTATATCTGCGCGCGCGGCCGAACCGGATCGGACCTGCATGGTTTGCTGCGACATTGCGAGACGTGGTTCACGCCTGCGCCCGCGCCCCGGCCTGCGGCGCAGTAGGTCGATTGCGTTGAGCCAAGACGGTATTCGTGAGAGGGGGGCGAAGGCGCACGGCGTGCGCGCTTCGCCCCCGCTTCACACGATATGCGGCGATCAAGGCGCCGCTGCGGGCGTGAGCGAGTCGCGATGCCGCTTGAGCGCGGCGGCCACGATTTCGGTAAAGCCCGCCTGCTCGGCGCCAGCATCGGCGCCCGCGCCGTCGAGCGCCGCCAGCAGCGTGCGGCGCATGCGCGGCTCCCAGAACTTGCGGATGTGTTCGGCGATGCCCGTGAGCGCCTCTTCGCGATCGGGCAGCGAGTCGAAGAAGCTGCCGATCTGGTTCGCCATTTCGATCAGGTGGTCTGCTTTCATCGCCTTATTTCCCTGAAGTGGTCAGCGGTTCGCGCTTGCTCAGCAGTTCGAGCTGGGTCGTGTTGAAGCGCGAGTACTCGCGCTGCCATTCCGACGGCTGCTGCACGTGGCTCACCTGAACGGCGGTCACCTTGTACTCCGGACAGTTCGTGGCCCAGTCCGAGGCGTCCGTGGTGATCACGTTCGCGCCCGATTCGGGGAAGTGGAACGTCGTGTAGACCACGCCGGGCTGCATGCGCGTGCTCACCTTCGCGCGCAGCACGGTATGCCCCGCGCGCGATTCGATGCCCACCCAGTCGCCGTCGCGAATGCCGCGATCGTCCGCATCGACAGGATGAATCTCCAGCCGGTCCTCCTCGTGCCAGCGCGAGTTCTCGGTGCGGCGCGTTTGTGCGCCCACGTTGTACTGCGAGAGGATGCGGCCCGTCGTGAGCAGGAGCGGGAAGCGGCGCGTGACCTTTTCCGGCGAGGCGATGAACTTCGTGATCACAAACTTGCCCTTGCCGCGCACGAACTCGTCGATGTGCATGATCGGCGTGCCTTCAGGCGCCGCTTCATTGCACGGCCACTGGATGCTGCCCATCTCGTCGAGCTTCTTGTACGAGACGCCGTGGAAGGTGGGCGTAAGACGCGCGATCTCGTCCATGATCTGCGACGGGTGCGTGTAGTCCATCTCGTAGCCGAGCGCGCGGGAGAGCAGGATCGTCACTTCCCAGTCAGCGTAGCCGGCGACCGGCGGCATCACCTTGCGCACGCGCGAGATGCGGCGCTCGGCGTTGGTGAAGGTGCCGTCCTTTTCGAGGAACGACGAGCCCGGCAGCAGCACGTGCGCGTATTTCGCCGTTTCGTTCAGGAAGATGTCCTGCACGACGATGCATTCCATCGACGACAGCGCCGCCGCCACGTGTTGCGTGTTCGGGTCCGACTGGACGATGTCCTCGCCCTGGCAGTAGAGGCCCATGAAGGTGCCG
This sequence comes from Paraburkholderia sacchari, assembly GCF_000785435.2. Taxonomy (GTDB): domain Bacteria; phylum Pseudomonadota; class Gammaproteobacteria; order Burkholderiales; family Burkholderiaceae; genus Paraburkholderia; species Paraburkholderia sacchari. Next base: position 482,045 of record NZ_JTDB02000003.1, read on the forward strand.
TCCATTGCCGCGTCGAACATGTTCGGGATGCGCAGGCCCGGCTCGCTTTGCAGCGCGACGTTCCAGGCGCTCTCGAACTCGTTGCGCACAATGGTGTCGCTCACGTGGCGGTAGCCCGGCAGCTCGTGCGGGAACGAGCCCATGTCGCACGAGCCCTGCACGTTGTTCTGGCCGCGCAGCGGATTCACGCCCACGCCTTCGCGGCCGATGTTGCCCGTGGCCATCGCGAGGTTCGCGATGCCCATCACCATGGTCGAGCCCTGCGCGTGTTCCGTCACGCCGAGGCCGTAGTAGATCGCCGAGTTGCCCTTGCGTGCGTAGAGGCGCGCAGCGGCGCGCACTTGCTCTGCAGGCACACCCGTCACTTCGGCCATGGCCTCGGGCGAGTTCTCGGGCAGCGCGACAAAATCGCGCCATTGCTCGAACGCGCGCGTCTCGCAGCGCTCGGCCACGAACGCCTCGTCCACGAGTCCTTCGGTGACGATCACGTGCGCGAGCGCATTGACCATCGCGACATTGGTGCCCGGGCGCAGTTGCAGATGATGCTCGGCCTTCACGTGCGCGGTATCGACGATGTCGATCTGGCGCGGGTCGACGACGATCAGCTTCGCGCCTTGGCGCACGCGGCGCTTCAGGCGCGAGCCGAACACCGGGTGGCCGTCGGTCGGGTTCGCGCCGATCACCATGATCACGTCCGAGTAATCGACCGAGGAGAAGGTCTGCGTGCCCGCCGACTCGCCAAGCGTGGTCTTCAGGCCGTAGCCGGTGGGCGAGTGGCACACGCGCGCGCAGGTGTCGACGTTGTTGTTGCCGAACGCGGCGCGCACGAGCTTCTGCACGAGATAGGTTTCTTCATTCGTGCAGCGCGAGGACGTGATGCCGCCGATCGAATCGCGCCCGTACTTGTCCTGGATGCGGCGGAATTCGCTAGCGGCGTATTTGATCGCTTCGTCCCAGCTCACTTCGCGCCACGGATCGGTGATCTTCGCGCGAATCATCGGTTTCTTGATGCGGTCCTTGTGGGTGGCGTAGCCCCACGCGAAGCGGCCTTTCACGCAAGCGTGGCCTTCGTTTGCCTGGCCGTTCTTGTGCGGCACCATGCGCACCACTTCGTTACCCTTCATTTCGGCCTTGAACGAGCAGCCAACGCCGCAATACGCGCAGGTCGTCACGACCGAGTGCTCGGCCTGGCCGAGCATGACGACCGACTTCTCCTGCAGCGTCGCGGTCGGGCAGGCGGCCACGCAGGCGCCGCACGATACGCACTCCGAATCCATGAACGATTCGCTCGCACCCGCGGCGACGCGCGATTCGAAGCCGCGCCCGGAAATGGTCAGCGCAAAGGTGCCCTGGGTTTCCTCGCACGCGCGCACGCAGCGATTGCAGACGATGCACTTGGACGGATCGTAGGTGAAGTACGGATTCGATTCGTCCTTCTTGTCCTTGAGGTGGTTCGCGCCGTCAAAGCCATAGCGCACTTCGCGCAGGCCCGTGACGCCCGCCATGTCCTGCAGTTCGCAGTTGCCGTTGGCGGGGCAGGTGAGGCAGTCGAGCGGGTGATCGGAGATGTAAAGCTCCATCACGTTGCGGCGCAGCTTTTGCAACGGGTCGCTTTGCGTGCGCACCTTCATGCCGGCTTCGACCGGCGTCGTGCACGAAGCAGGGTAGCCGCGCCGGCCTTCGATCTCGACGAGGCACAGGCGGCACGAGCCGAACGGTTCGAGCGAATCGGTGGCGCACAGCTTGGGCACGTTGATGCCCGCTTCGACTGCGGCGCGCATGACGGAGGTGCCTGCGGGCACCGTCACGGACTGGCCGTCGATTTCGAGCGTGACGTCCACATCGGCGTGGCGCAGCGGCGTGCCGAAATCGGTGTCGTCGAAGGGCGAGCGTTGCTTCATCGCTGCCGATTTGCAGGCGCAGTTGCCGGAGCCGCAGCCGCCGGCTTGGGGCATGAGCGTGTCGGACATGGTGGTGGCTCCTCGTTCAGGCGGCCGCCGCGCTGGCGGCTGGCTGGACAGGTTCAAGACCGAAATCTTCGGGGAAAAAGTTGAGCGCGGAAATCACGGGGTAGGGCGTCATGCCGCCCATCGCGCAAAGCGAGCCGGACACCATCGTGTCGCACAGATCGCGCAGCAGCGTGACCTGCTTTTCGGAGGTGTCGCCGTTGCGGATCTTCGCGATCACCTCGACGCCGCGCGTCGAGCCGATGCGGCACGGCGTGCACTTGCCGCACGATTCGAGCGTGCAGAACTCCATCGCATATTGGGCGAGGTCGGCGAGGTTCGCGGTGTCGTCGTGCACGACGAGCCCGCCGTGGCCGACCACTGCGCCCACTGCCGCATACGCTTCGTAGTCCATGGGAATGTCCCATTGGCTCTCGGGCAGATAGGTGCCTAGCGGGCCGCCCACCTGCACGGCGCGCGCGGGGCGGCCGCTGGCGGTGCCTCCGCCGTAGTCAACCATCAGCTCGCGCAGCGTCACGCCGAAGGCGAGTTCCACGAGCCCGCCGCGCGCGATGTTGCCCGCGAGCTGGAACGGCAGCGTGCCGCGCGAGCGGCCCATGCCGAAATCTTTGTAGTACGCCGCGCCCTTCGCGAAGATGATCGGCACGGTCGCAAGCGTGATGACGTTGTTGATGACCGTCGGCTTGCCGTAGAGTCCGGCGAGCGCGGGCAGCGGCGGCTTCGCGCGCACGATGCCGCGCTTGCCTTCGAGCGATTCGAGCAACGCGGTTTCTTCGCCGCACACGTAGGCGCCCGCGCCCTTCGCGACGAACAGGTCGAAGCGCTTGCCGCTGCCGAGCACGTCGTCGCCGAGCCAGCCTTTGGCGCGCGCGCGGGTAATCGCTTCTTCGAGCGCGGCGATCGAATGCGGATACTCGCTGCGCACGTAGATATGGCCGACCGTGGCGCCCACCGTGATCCCGGCGATCGTCATGCCTTCGATCAGCACGTACGGGTCGCTTTCCATCACGAGGCGGTCGGAGAACGTGCCCGAATCACCTTCGTCGGCATTGCAGACGATGTACTTCTGGTCCGCCTGAGCCTGGGCGACGGTGCGCCACTTGATGCCGGCGGGGAAGGCCGCGCCGCCGCGGCCGCGCAGACCCGATTCGATCAGCGCGGCGCAGGCGTCGGCGCCGCTCATCGTGAGCGCCTGGCGCAGGCCTTCGAGTCCGCCATGCGCGACGTAATCGTCGGTCGAGAGCGGATCCGTGATGCCGATGCGGGCGAACGTGAGGCGCTGCTGCTTGCGCAGATACGGAATCTGTTCGACGAGGCCGACCGAGCGCGCATGTTGCGCGCCTTGCAGGAAGCCCGCGTCGAAGAGGCTGGCGACGTCGTCTTCTTCGACGTTCGCATAGCCGACGCGCCCGTCGGGCGTTTCGACCTCGACGAGCGGTTCGAGATACAGCAAACCGCGCGAACCGTTGCGCACGAGCTCGATGGCCGCGCCGCGTGCAGCAGCTTCGCGCTGGATGGCGGCGGCGATATCATCGGCGCCGAGCGCGAGGGCCGACGAATCGCGGGGAACATAAATGCGCGTCATACGGCCTCCTCGGCATGGGCGACGGCGGCCACCGCTTTTGCCAGCAACGCGTCGAACTTCTGCGGGGTCACGCGTGCGTGCAGCGTGCCGTTGATCATCATGGCGGGCGACAGCGCGCACTGGCCGAGGCAATAGACCGACTCCAGCTCGACTTCGCCCGTGTGCGTGTGCTCGTGCGTGTGTTCGCCGTCGTGGCCGTGCTGCTTGAAGCGGCAGCCAGTGTGCGACTCGGCGTGCTGCGCGAGCGCTTCGCTGCCCATGCTGCGGCATGCCTCGGCACGACACAGTTGCACAACCACGGGCGCGGGCGGCGCCGTGCGGAAGTGGTGGTAATAGGTGATGACGCCGTGCACCTCGGCGCGCGAGAGGTTCAGCGCTTTCGCGAGCGGGGCGACCGTGGCGGACGGCACGAAGCCGGCTTCGTCCTGGATCGCATGGAGGATTGCAAGCAGGGTGCGGCCCGGTTGGGCGTGGCGCTGCACGAGGGCGTCGGGCACGCTTGCGTTTGTCTCGTCCACTGTAGAGCTCCTGTGGAGGCATATATGCGCTTGCTATTCATAAAGTGCGCATCTATGCTGGGGTGGTTTTCTTGTATGGACGAACAATAGGCCTGTAAGAAAGGCGGCGCAATAGGAAACGAGATTTCATAATGATCAAGGTCGAATGTCAGGCGCAACTGATGGTGCGCGACGTGCAGGGCCGGGAGGCCAGTCTGACGGACGTGGTGCCGCTTCTCGCGCTCGTCGCGGAAGAAGGCAGCATTGCGCAGGCCGCGCAACGTAAGGGTTTGTCCTATCGTCACGCGTGGGGGCTGTTGCGCGATCTGGAAGAGCGCCTGGGCGGCGCGCTGATCGCCAAGGCGCGCGGGCGCGGCTCCGTGCTCTCGGAGCTGGGCGAAGCGGTGCTGCGCTCGCAGCGCCTGTGCACGGAGCGCCTGTCCGGCAACCTTCAGGCACTCGCGAGCGAAGTGGCGAGCGATCTGAACCGCTGGCTCGCGCCCGACGCGCAGAACCTGCGCATCCACGCCTCGCATGGCTACGCGGTGGCCGCACTGGTCACGGCGCTCGTGGCCGACCAGGTGCCCGTGGAGATCAAATACCGCGACAGCGCCGACGCCATCACGGCGCTCGCGCGCGGCGAGTGCGATCTGGCCGGCTTTCATCTTCCGCGCAGCGATTTTCGCGAAGCCTGCGCGGACGCCTATCGCAACTGGCTAGATCCGCAGCGCCACGTGTTGATTCACCTCACGCGCCGCAAGCAGGGTCTCTTCGTCGGTCGCGGCAACCCGCGCGGGATCGCCGGTCTCGCCGACTTGTCACGCGGCGACATCCGCTTCGTGAACCGGCAGCCGGGCTCTGGCACGCGTCTGTTGATCGATCTGCTGCTCACGCGCGTGGGCGTCGATCCGGAGCGGGTGAACGGTTATGCGTCATCGGAACTCACGCACTCGGCGATCGCGGCGTTCGTCGCGAGCGGCATGGCCGACGTGGGCTTCGGCGTGGAGCCGGCGGCGCACCACTTCGGCCTCGATTTTATCCCGATCGCCGATGAAGACTATTATTTCGCGTGCGAACGCGCGCAGTTGGAGCGCGAGCCGCTCGCCAGCGTGTTGCAATTGTTGCGCGGAGCACCGTTTCGTCAGTCTGTGGCGCAGCTGGAGGGCTACGATCCGGGGGAATGCGGCTCGGTCGTGCCGCTTGGCGTGGGCTGGTCGGGGCGCGTTTTGTAATACGAAGCAACATGGTTAGCGATTAGCGCTGCAGAGTCCGCCGCTTTTTGTGATACTTTGGGCCGCTATTGGCATCATCATTTTTAATGCGCTGTTTTCGATGCGCCTCGTTCGCACTGATCGACCATGAAATTCCTGCTTAATGTTTGTGTAGCTGCCGCAACCGCGGGGGCGCTATTTGCAACCGTCGATATTGCCTTCGCGCAGAATTCGCCGGGCGTGCCGGGCGGTATCCTCTCCGACGGATTCAAGCTCAACGAGCATCCGCAAATGCCGTTCGCGGCATCGGCGCCTTCGGACAAATACCAGCACGGCAAGCCGTCTGCGGCGCGCAGAAAGGGCGATATGGGTGACCCGAGCGGCTGTAATCTGCAGTGCCCGCAGGATAATTAAGCAGCGGAATGGCTGGCGGCACGAAGGCGCCGCGAATGCACCGGGCCGTTGCGGCGCGGTTCAATCAGGCGCTGAAAAACAAAACTCGCGAAGCTTTCGGGCTGTCGCGAGTTTTTGTTTGATATCTGGTGGAGCCGGCGGGAATCGAACCCGCGTCCAGAAGCAGTCCATAACCAGTTCTACATGCGTAGTTCTGTCATTTGATTTAACCGCAGCGACGCGGACGAACACGCTGCGCTACGGCGATTCACTAGATTTTCGACTCTGGCGTCGTGACGCCGACAGAGCTTAACTGACGTATATGACCTCTGGCGGTATTGCTACCGGTCTTGCGACACTAGCCCGTCAGTGAGCCAGGCAGAGGACGGCGGCCCTTAGGCTGCCAGTGCGAACGTATCGTCGTTTGCAGTTACGTTTTTCCCATTGATTAACGAGGTGACGGGTCCTCGGCATGCCCTGATTACTTCATAACCCCTGTCGAAACCAGGTCGGCCCCGGGGAATGACAATTATCACATAGTTCGGGAGATGAGGCTAACCGCCCCTGAATCAAGGGCGAGCGCGTCAATCTTTTTACCCCCGGCCCACGTTCTGAAGCAGTGAGAAGAGCGTTGCGGCGGTGTCGGCGAGGTAATCGGCATTCCATTGCGCCGGTGGTTCGACGTTGCCGCAGTAGCCATAGGCCGCCGCGATCGTCGCCATGCCGGCCGCGTGGCCAGCCTGCACGTCACGCAGGTCGTCACCCACGTAGACCACGCGTCGGGCGTCGATGCCGAGTGCCTGTGCCGCATGCAGCAGCGGGGCGGGGTGGGGCTTCGAGTAGGGCGTGGTGTCGCCGCTTACGACGCAGGCCGCGCGCGTGTCGAGATGCATCAGTTTGACGAGCGGGTCGGTGAGCCGTGCGACCTTGTTGGTGACGATGCCCCAGCGCACGCTGCGCGCGTCGAGGTCGTCGAGCACCGCGTCGATGCCGGCAAAGAGCGCCGTCTCCACGCGCAGATTGGCGGCGTAGTTGGCGAGGAACTCTTCGCGCATGGCCGCGAACTCGCGGTCGTCGGGGCCGATGCCGAACGCCCCCCCAATCAGGCCGCGCGCGCCCGCCGAGGCGAGCGGCCGCAGCTTCTCGTAGGGCGCGCTTGCCAGGCCGCGCGCGTGGCGCATCTGGTTGACCGCAGCGGCGAGATCGGGCGCCGTGTCGGCGAGCGTGCCGTCGAAGTCGAACAGCACGGCGTCGCAGGTGTCCAGCGTTGCACGGGAGTCCGGTGCAGGCGTACTTTCAAGCTGAGTCTGAGTCATGTCGGAAGAGGCGCGGGCGCTTCAGGCGTCGCGCCGGCAGGCAATCATGTAGTTGACGCTCGAGTCGTTCGACAGCGCGAAGTGGCGCGTGAGCGGGTTGTAGGTGATGCCCTTGATCTCGGCCGGGCGCAGGCCGGCTTCGCGCGCGAAGCCCGCGAGTTCCGAAGGGCGGATGAAGCGCGCGTAATCGTGCGTGCCCTTGGGCAGCATCTGCGCGATGTATTCCGCGCCGATCACGGCAAGCAGATACGACTTCACATTGCGGTTGAGCGTAGAGAAGAACACCCAGCCGCCCGGCTTCACGAGCGTCGCGCAGGCCTTGACTACGCTCAGGGGCTCCGGCACGTGCTCGAGCATCTCCATGCAGGTGACCACGTCGAACGAAGCGGGCTCGCGCGCCGCGATCGCTTCGGCTGCGATTTCCTCGTATTCCACGGTGATGCCGCTTTCCAGGCTGTGCAGGTCCGCCACGCCCAGCGCTTCGCTGGAGAGGTCGATGCCCTTTACATTTGCGCCGAGACCCGCCATCGACTCTGACAGGATGCCGCCGCCGCAGCCGATATCGAGCACACGCTTGGCGGACAGATGCGCATGGCTGTCGATCCAGCCAAGGCGGACGGGGTTTAGTTCGTGCAGCGGCTTGAATTCCGCGTTCGGGTCCCACCAGCGATGAGCAAGATCGCTGAATTTCTGCAACTCGTGGGGATCGGCATTGGTCATGTCGGAGAGGCCGCTGGCACACCAGGGCGGGGGAGAATAAGTAAGCCCTGAGTATATAGGCGGGGGCCTGCAGCGGCAAAATGGGCTGCCGTGCCTCGGCCACTCATATCCGGGAAAAGCCGATGAAATAAAAAAGCCCCGCCGAAGCGGGGCTTTGAGGCTTGCTGTCGCAGCTCGCAAATTACTGTTGCGGTTGCTTCTGCGTGCCGACAACTTCGACTTCCACGCGGCGATCCGGTGCGAGGCAGGCGACGAGTTGCTTGTGGTTCTTCTGGTTGCAACCAGTCGTAACCGGGTTGCGCTTGCCCTTGCCTTCCGTGTAGATGCGGTCGGCCGGAACGCCCTTGCTGACCAGGTACGACTTGACGGCTTGCGCACGGCGCAGCGACAGACGGTCGTTGTAGGCAGCCGAGCCGATGCGGTCGGTGTAACCCGTTGCAACGATGACTTCGAGGTTCAGCGCCTGGGTCTTGCTTGCCAGATCGTCCAGCTTTTCCTTGCCAGCCGGCTTCAGGATAGCCTTGTCGAAGTCGAACAGGGCGTCAGCTTGATACGTGATCTTCTGGCTCGTGATGGCCGGCGGCGGAGCGACCGGCGGTTGCGGTGCCTGGGCGACCAGTGCGCCATCGCACTTTGCGTTGGCGGTGGCCGGCGTCCAGAATGCATCGCGCCAGCAAAGCTCGTTCGTGCCGTTCATCCACACGTATTCGCCGGTACCATTCACCCAGTTGTCATTGACGGCTTGTCGCGACGCCGGCACCGATTGTGCTTGGGCGGATGCAGCCATAACTGCGGTAGCTGCAATGAACGCGAGCTTTGAAAGTTTATTCATATTTCTCCTCTCGAAATTGAGATTACCGCAGGTTTACTGCGAGCCATATGACGAAGACTAGTCATACATTGCTCGAAGTATAACATTGGCGAGTTGTGAGACACGTCTTGTGTAGACTTCGAGCGGTGTCTAACTTTATGCGTTGGCATTTTGCCATATCGTTCCCGTCCGACGATAAAAAAAATCCGCCCCCTTCATCAGGGCTTGTCGAATGTGGTACACCCGCAACAAAAAGTTCCCGCTCGATCTCCTGGTAGTGTGCCTGGTTGGTGGAGGAGTGCAAGGCGTCCGGTTCTGGGCGCTGCGCTTTGTCACACGAACTGGGTGCGAATGTCGTTCGCGCATGATATTTGCCAGCGCCAGGCAGCGCGTTTGAATCGCTGTGCGCCGTTTTGAGCCGCTCGAGCTCGCCCCACTAATAGGTATACGTAGATAGTCCCCGGACGGCGGGCAGGGGGCTCGCGCATGATAGAATCATAAGATTGCGCTGCGTCTGCGGCGTCCATGCGACAGCAGGGCGCGTTGCGCGGTTTGTCCGGCTGGCAGGCTTGCCGGCGGCCCCGTGCGCCCGATAACGACATCGATAATGGATCAATTCGCCAAAGAGACTCTGCCAATCTCCCTCGAGGAGGAAATGCGCCGCTCGTATCTCGACTACGCGATGAGCGTGATCGTCGGGCGGGCGCTGCCGGATGTGCGTGATGGCCTCAAGCCCGTGCACCGGCGCGTGCTGTACGCGATGCACGAGTTGAACAACGACTGGAACCGCGCTTACAAGAAGTCGGCGCGTATCGTCGGCGACGTAATCGGTAAGTACCACCCGCACGGCGACACGGCTGTATACGACACCATCGTCCGGATGGCGCAGGACTTCTCGCTGCGCTACATGCTGGTCGACGGCCAGGGCAACTTCGGCTCGATCGACGGCGACAACGCCGCGGCCATGCGTTACACCGAAATCCGCATGGCGAAGATCGGGCACGAGTTGCTCGCCGACATCGACAAGGAAACCGTCGATTTCGGGCCGAACTACGACGGCAGCGAAAGCGAGCCGCAGATCCTGCCTGCGCGCATCCCGAACCTGCTCATCAACGGTTCGTCGGGCATCGCGGTCGGTATGGCCACGAATATTCCGCCGCACAATCTCAACGAAGTGGTCGATGCTTGCCAGCATCTGCTGAAGAATCCGCAGACCACGATCGACGAGTTGATCGAAATCATTCCGGCGCCCGATTTCCCGACCGCCGGCATCATCTATGGCGTCGCCGGCGTGCGCGACGGCTATCGGACCGGGCGCGGGCGCGTCGTGATGCGCGCGGCCACGCACTTCGAGGAGATCGACCGCGGCCAGCGCATGGCGATCATCGTCGACGAGCTGCCGTATCAGGTGAACAAGCGTTCGCTGCTCGAGCGCATTGCCGAGCTCGTCAACGAGAAAAAGCTCGAAGGCATTTCCGATATCCGCGACGAGTCGGACAAGAGCGGCATGCGCGTCGTGATCGAACTCAAGCGCGGCGAAGTGCCCGAGGTCATCCTCAACAATCTCTATAAGGCGACCCAGCTTCAGGACACGTTCGGCATGAACATGGTCGCGCTGGTGGACAACCAGCCGAAGCTGCTGAACCTGAAGGAAATGCTCGAGCATTTCCTGTCGCACCGCCGCGAAGTGCTCACGCGGCGCACGGTATACGAACTGCGCAAGGCGCGCGAGCGCGGCCACGTGCTCGAAGGCCTCGCAGTTGCGCTTGCGAACATCGACGAATTCATCGCCATCATCAAGGCCGCGCCCACGCCGCCGATCGCGAAGCAGGAGTTGATGAACCGTCCGTGGGACTCGTCGCTCGTGCGCGAGATGCTCACGCGCGCGGAGCAGGAGAACGCCTCGGCGGGCGGCCGGGAAGCCTATCGTCCGGAAGGGCTGAACCCGCAGTACGGCATGCAGGCCGATGGCCTCTATCGCCTGTCCGATACGCAGGCGCAGGAAATCCTGCAAATGCGTCTGCAGCGCCTCACGGGTCTGGAGCAGGACAAGATCATTGGCGAGTACCGCGAAGTGATGGCGCAAATCGCCGATCTGCTCGACATCCTCGCGCGTCCCGAGCGCGTAACGGTCATGATCTCCGACGAACTCACCGCGATCAAGAGCGAATTCGGCGATGCTCGCCGCTCGAAGATCGAGATGAACGCGACCGAGCTGAACACCGAAGATCTGATCACGCCGCAGGACATGGTGGTGACCATGTCGCACTCGGGTTACGTGAAATCGCAGCCGTTGTCCGAATATCGCGCCCAGAAGCGCGGAGGTCGCGGCAAGCAGGCCACGTCGATGAAGGAAGACGACTGGATCGACACGCTCTTCATCGCCAATACGCACGACCACATCCTGTGCTTCTCGAATCGGGGTCGCGTGTACTGGGTCAAGGTTTATGAAGTGCCGCAGGGCTCGCGCAACTCGCGCGGCCGTCCGATTGTCAATATGTTCCCGCTTCAGGACGGCGAGAAAATCACGGTCGTGCTGCCGGTGAAGGAGTTCTCGGCGGACAAATTCGTGTTTATGGCGACCGCACTCGGTACGGTCAAGAAGACGCCGCTCGAGGCGTTCAGCCGTCCGCTGCGCAAGGGTATTATTGCGGTCGGTCTGGATGAGGGCGATTACCTGATCGGCGCGGCCATCACCGATGGCGCGCATGACGTGATGCTGTTCTCGGACGCCGGCAAGGCCGTGCGCTTCGACGAAAACGACGTGCGCCCGATGGGCCGTGAAGCGCGCGGCGTGCGCGGCATGCAACTCGAGGAGTCCCAGCAGGTCATCGCGCTCCTCGTGGCGGGCGACGAGCAGCAGTCGGTGCTCACCGCCACCGAGAACGGCTACGGCAAGCGCACGCCGATCACCGAATACACGCGCCACGGCCGCGGCACGAAGGGCATGATCGCGATCCAGACGTCGGAGCGTAACGGCAAGGTGGTGGCGGCCACGCTCGTGGACCCGGAAGCCGAGATCATGCTGATCACGACCACAGGTGTGTTGATCCGCACGCGGGTCTCGGAGATCCGTGAAATGGGCCGTGCGACGCAAGGTGTTACACTCATCAGCCTTGATGAAGGCACGAAGCTTTCCGGCCTGCAGCAGATCGCGGAGGCCGATGCCGAAGGCGAGGACGAAAGCGAAGAGTAAGTTTTGCGTGCAGGTTGATGTGGCCAGGCGGCCCGCGTGAGCGGGCCGCTTCGTATCAGGATGCCGTGGGTGTTTTGAGTGGCCAACGGTGCTGAATGGTGCCGGGTGGATCGCAGGATCGGCGGCGGGTGCGCAAAGCGCGCCCGGGAGCGCCCCGCGGTTTGCGCGGCAGGCAGTTCGATTATTTTCTCAGAGGGAGTAATGATGCAAAAACGATTCAAGCAGGTAATGTTGCTGGCCGCTCTCGTGCCGACGTTCGCCATGGCGCAAGCGCTTCAGAACCAGGCGCCCGCTCCGGCGGCGCCGGCTGCTGCCGCAGCACCGATCGATCCGGCCAAGCAAGCCGCGATCAAGGACCTGCTGGACGCGATCGATGCGCAGAAGCTCGTCGGCGCAATCGGCAACAGCGCGCAAATGCAGGCGAAGCAGCTCGTCCCGGCGATCCTGTCGGACGCGCTGTCGGAAAACAAGACGATGACGGACAAGCAGAAGCAAGCTTCCGTCCCGACGCTGCAGAAGAACGCAGTGCCGAAGCTGGTTGACTCGGCAGGCCAGGTCTTCGCCACGGACTCGTTCAAGCAGGACGCCATGCAAGCTCAGTACGACGCTTATGCCAAGTACTACAGCACGTCGGAAATCAAGGACCTGACCACGTTCTACCGCAGCCCGACCGGCCGCAAGTTCATCCAGGTTCAAGACCAGGTGGGCCGCGACGTCGTCAACGGCCTGATGCAGAAGTACATGCCGCAGTCGATCAAGGCTACGCGCGACCAGGCCGACAAGGAAGTCGCTTCGGTCAAGCCGGCCAAGTAAGCGTCGCCTGTCGCACTTGCCCGGGAGGCCCGCGTTGGCGGGTTCCCGGCGACAATGCGATAATGGCCGTTTGTGCGATAAGCACAAGCGGCCATTATTTTTTTCGGCGCACCGGCTTGGGGCCGTGGCGCCTGCCTCGGGGATCCCCTTACGATGCGCGTCTTCAACTTCTCCGCCGGACCGGCTGCATTGCCCGAAGAGGTGCTCCGCCAGGCCGCCGACGAAATGCTCGATTGGCACGGTAGCGGCATGAGCGTGATGGAAATGAGCCATCGCGGTCCGGAATTCATGCAGATCCACAGCGAGGCGCTGCTCGATCTGCGCGAACTGATGCAGGTGCCGGCGAGCCATCAGATCCTGTTTCTGCAGGGCGGCGGCATCGGCGAGAACGCGATCGTTCCGCTGAACCTGTTCGGTGCGAAGCCGCGCGCCGACTTCGTGATCACGGGCTCGTGGTCGCAGAAGTCGCAGAAGGAAGCGCTCAAGTATGGCGCGGCGCACATCGCCGCGACGGGCCGCACCGAAGCGGGTTTCACGCACGCGCCGGCCAAGGGCGAGTGGAAGCTCTCCGACGATCCCGCCTACGTGCATCTGTGCACGAACGAGACGATCGACGGCGTGGAGACTTTCGAGATTCCCGATCTGGGCGACATTCCGCTCGTGGCCGACGCTTCGTCGCATATCCTCTCGCGCCCGATGGACCTCGCCAAATACGGCGTGCTCTACGGCGGTGCGCAGAAGAACATCGGCATGGCAGGTGTGACGGTCGTGATCGTGCGCGAAGACCTGCTCGACCGCGCGATGCCCATTTGCCCGTCGGCGTTCGAGTGGAAAACCGTTGCCGCGAACAACTCCATGTTCAACACGCCCCCCACATACGCGATTTACATCGCGGGCCTCGTGTTCAAGTGGCTCAAGCGCCAGGGTGGCCTCACGGCCATCGAGGCGCGCAATATCGAAAAAGCGCAGCTGCTCTACGACACGATCGATGCGAGCAGCTTCTATATCAACAAGGTGGAGCGTCGCGCGCGCTCGCGGATGAACGTCCCGTTCTTCCTCGCCGATGAAACACGTAACGATGATTTCCTGGCCGGCGCGAAGGCGCGCGGGCTTCTGCAGCTGAAGGGCCACAAGTCCGTCGGCGGCATGCGGGCGTCGATTTACAACGCGGTGCCGCTCGAAGCAGTGAAGGCACTGGTCGAGTACATGAAGGAATTCGAGGCGAAGCACGCCTGACGGGGTTTGACGCCCCGCAGGAGCGCGCTGCGCGCATCTCCTTTCAGATTGCCGGTTTCACGCATGGACGACGAACTCAACACACAACTCAAGCCGCTGCGCGAGCGCATCGACGCGATCGATGCCCAGCTCATCGCGCTCCTGAACCAGCGCGCGGCGGTGGCGCTCGAAGTGGGCGAGGTCAAGAAGCACTTCAATGCGCCCGTATTCCGCCCGGAGCGCGAGCTCCAGGTGATCGAGCGCCTGCAGAACATGAGCGAAGGTCCGCTCGGCAACGATCACATCAGCGCGATCTGGCGCGAGATCATGGCCGCGAGCCGCTCGCTCGAAAAGACCATCTCGGTGGCGTATCTCGGCCCGGTCGGCACCTATTCCGAGCAGGCGACGTTCGCGTACTTCGGTCAGTCGATCGAAGGCATGCCGTGTCCGTCCATCGATGAGGTGTTTCGCTCGGTCGAGTCGGGCGCCGCGGAATTCGGCGTCGCGCCGGTCGAGAATTCGACCGAGGGTGCGGTGTCGCGCACGCTCGATCTGCTCCTGCAGACGCAGCTCGTGATCGGCGGCGAAATCGCGCTGCCGATCCAGCACAACCTGATGACGCAAAGCGGCACGCTCGATGGCGTGACGCGCGTGTGCGCGCACCCGCAGGCGCTCGCGCAGTGCCAGCGCTGGCTCACGGTCAACGCGCCGCAACTGGAGCGCCAGGCCGTATCGAGCAACGCAGAGGCCGCGCGCCTCGCGGCGCAGGATCCGACCATCGCGGCCATCGCCGGTGAACGCGCGGCCACGCACTATGGCCTCTCGATCGCCAATGCGCTGATCCAGGACGACCCGCATAACCGCACGCGCTTCGTGATGATCGGCAAGCAGCCGGCGGGCGTGTCGGGCCACGACCAGACCTCGATGATCGTCTCGGTGAAGAACGAGCCGGGCGCCGTCTACAAGCTGCTCGAACCGCTCGCGCGCCACGGCGTGTCGATGACGCGCTTCGAGTCGCGCCCGGCGCGCGTCGGTACGTGGGAGTACTACTTCTACATCGACTTCGAAGGTCATCGCGACGAGCCGGCTGTGGCTGCCGCGCTCGAAGAGCTGGGCAAGAAAGCCGCATTCCTGAAGATTCTCGGCTCGTATCCGCGTTCGCGTTAAGTTCGCTTTTGCCCCGGTTTCTCTGCCGTTGCGCCTTCGAGGCGCGGCGGGTGAACCCGGCAGCGGTCCTGCACGGGGCAAAGCCACGGCTTCGCACGAACCTTCGCCGATACTGGAGAAACACGCATGACCACGCAATTCGGCCCTTCGTATGTGCGCGCGATCGCGCCGTATGTCGCCGGCAAGCCGATTTCCGAAGTTGCCCGCGAGTTCGGCCTCGACGAGGCGCGCATTGTGAAGCTCGCGTCGAACGAGAATCCGCTCGGCGTGCCAGAGTCGGCGCAGCGCGCGATTGCGCAGGCTGCGAGCGAGTTGGGCCGGTATCCGGATTCGAACGCCTTCGAACTGAAGGCCGCGCTTGCCGCGCGCTACGACGTGCCGCCCGAGTGGATCACGCTGGGCAACGGCAGCAACGACATCCTCGAAATGGCCGCGCATGCGTTCGTCGAGCGCGGCCAGTCGATCGTCTATTCGCAGTATTCCTTCGCGGTCTACGCGCTCGCGACGCAGGGGCTCGGCGCGCGCCATCTCGTAACGCCGGCCGTGCGGTACGGCCACGATCTCGATGCGATGCTCGCGGCCGTTGCCGACGACACGCGTCTGATTTTTGTGGCGAACCCGAACAATCCGACGGGCACGTTCATCGACGGCGCCACGCTCGAAGCGTTCATCGCCAGGGTGCCGCGCCACATTGCCGTGGTGCTCGACGAGGCCTACACCGAGTATCTCGCGGCGGACAAGCGCTACGATTCGATCGCGTGGGCGCGCCGCTACCCGAACCTGCTGGTTTCGCGGACGTTCTCGAAGGCTTACGGGCTTGCTGGCCTGCGCATCGGCTTCGCGATTGCGCAGCCGGAGCTGACCGATCTGCTCAACCGGCTGCGCCAGCCGTTCAACGTGAACACGCTCGCGCAGGCCGCGGCGATTGCCGCGCTCGGCGACACGGATTTCCTGGAAAAGAGCGCCGCGTTGAATGCTGAAGGCTATTGCACGCTGACCGCGGCGTTCGAGCGCATGGGTCTCGAGTATGTGCCATCGGACGGCAACTTCGTGCTCGTGCGCGTGGGCGCCGACGATCAGGCCGGCGATCGCGTCAATCTCGCGCTGCTCAAGCAGGGCGTGATCGTGCGACCGGTGGGCGGTTATGGCCTGCCGCAATGGCTGCGCGTGACCATCGGTCTGCCCGGGGAGAATGCGGCATTCCTCGCGGCACTCGAGCGTGCGCTCGCATGAGCATGAGCGCGCAATTTTTCTTTATTCCGGTGATGGCGTGAGTGCGTTTTCCTTTAAAAAGCTGGTGATTTTCGGCGTCGGACTGATCGGCGGCTCGCTCGCGCGCGCCTTGCGCGAGCGCGGCGGCGCCACGGGCCAGGTGATCGGCGTGGGCCGCCGCGCCCATTCGGTCGCGCGCGCCCTCGAACTGGGCGTGATCGACGCGGCCGCGACGCTCGACGACGAACCGGCGCTGGCCGCCGCGCTCGACGGCGCGGACCTCGTGCTGATCGCGGCGCCCGTCGCGCAGACGCAGGCGTTGCTCGAACGCATCGCGCCGCATCTGCAGCCGCATACCATCGTCACCGACGCCGGCAGCACCAAGGGCGACGTGATCGCCGCCGCACGCGCGGCGCTCGGCGAGCGCATCGGCCAGTTCGTGCCGGGGCATCCGATTGCGGGCCGCGAATCGAGCGGCGTCGAAGCGGCGTTGCCGGACCTGTATGTGGGCCGCAACGTCGTGCTGTGCCCGCTCGAGGAAAACGCGCCCGAGGCGGTCGAGCGCATTGCCGCGATGTGGCGCGCCACGGGCGCGGTCATCGGCCAGATGCCGGCTGCGCAGCACGACCGCGTATTCGCGTCGGTGAGCCATCTGCCGCACGTGCTCTCGTTCGCGCTCGTCGACCAGATTCTGGCCACGCCCGACGCCGAACTGAAATTCTCGTTCGCCGCGGGCGGTTTCCGCGACTTCACGCGCATTGCCGCGTCGAGCCCCGAAATGTGGCGCGACGTCTGCCTCGCGAACCGCACGGCGCTGCTCGCGGAACTCGACGCCTACACTGATGTGCTGGCGAAGCTGCGCGCGGCCATCGACGCGGGCGACGGCGCGGCGCTCGAAACCGTGTTCGCGCGTTCGCGCGCGGCGCGCGAGGCATGGCAGGAACGCGGCGGCAAGCGCGCGAGTAGCGAAAGCGGTGCGGTGGCGGGAAGCTCCCAGGCAGCGTCTGGTGCCGCCGACGCGCCACCCGGCAAATAAGCAACAGTCATGCGGCGCGGCGCATCATTTTGAAGCCGGCCGTTATCGCACTATCAGGACACGTTCATGGAACACCTCGATCTCGGACCGTTCACCCGTGCATCCGGCACGGTTCGCCTGCCTGGCTCGAAGAGCATTTCGAACCGCGTGCTGCTGCTCGCGGCGCTCGCCGAAGGCGAAACGACGATCACGAACCTCCTCGACTCCGACGACACCCGCGTGATGCTCGACGCGCTCGCGAAGCTCGGCGTGAAGCTCACGCGCGAAGGCGACACCTGTGTGGTGCAGGGCGCGCGCGGCGCGTTCACGGCGAAGCAGGCGGACCTGTTCCTCGGCAACGCGGGCACTGCGGTGCGTCCGCTCACGGCGGCGCTCGCGGTGAACGGCGGCGACTATCGCATCCACGGCGTGCCGCGCATGCACGAGCGGCCGATCGGCGATCTCGTCGACGGCCTGCGCCAGATCGGCGCAAAGATCGATTACGAACAGAACGACGGTTACCCGCCGCTGCGCATTCGTCCGGCGCAAATTAGCGTCGATGCGCCCATCCGCGTACGCGGCGACGTGTCGAGCCAGTTCCTCACCGCGCTGCTCATGACGCTGCCGCTCGTGCGCGCCGCGGGCGGCGTGACGGTCGTGGAAGTGGACGGCGAGCTGATCTCGAAGCCCTACATCGACATCACCATCAAGCTGATGGAGCGCTTCGGCGTGAAGGTCGTGCGTCACGGCTGGCAGCGCTTCGAGGTGCCGGCGGGCGTGCGCTATCAGTCGCCGGGCAAGATCATGGTCGAGGGCGACGCTTCGTCGGCGTCGTACTTCCTCGCGGCAGGCGCCATCGGCGGCGGTCCGCTGCGCGTGGAGGGCGTGGGCCGCGCGAGCATTCAGGGCGACGTCGACTTTGCCGCCGCGCTCATGCGCATGGGCGCGAACGTGACGGTGGCCGACGACTGGATCGAAGTGCGCGGCATCGGCAACGATCACGGCAAGCTCGACCCCATCGACATGGACTTCAACCTGATTCCCGACGCGGCAATGACCATCGCCGTGGCCGCGCTCTTTGCCGATGGCGCGACCACGCTGCGCAATATCGCGAGCTGGCGCGTGAAGGAAACCGACCGCATCGCGGCGATGGCCACCGAACTGCGCAAGGTCGGCGCCGAAGTGGAAGAGGGCCCCGACTACCTCATCGTGCGTCCGCCCGAAAAGCTCGTGCCGAACGCCGCGATCGACACCTACGACGATCACCGCATGGCCATGTGTTTCTCGCTCGTGAGCCTCGGCGGCGTGCCGGTGCGCATCAACGACCCGAAGTGCGTCGGCAAGACGTTCCCTGATTATTTCGAGCGCTTCCTGGCGCTCGCGCAACCTTGATTCCACCGCAGCCGAGTCCCTTCGCCGCATGAAACAAACCCGTCCCTTTTATCCGACGCCGCTGATCGCGATCGACGGCCCGACTGCCTCCGGAAAGGGCACGGTGGCCACGCTGGTTGCCGCGCATCTCGGCTTTCACCTGCTCGACAGCGGCGCGCTGTACCGGCTCGCCGCGCTCGCGAGCATGCGCTACGCGATTGCGGCCGATGATGCCGACGGGCTTGCAAAGCTGATCGACGATCTCCACATCACGTTCCGCGAAGGGCTCGCGCAACTCGACGGCGTTGACGTTTCGAACGAAATCCGCGCTGAGGAAGTCGGCAACCGCGCCTCCGTGATTGCCGCGCATCCGTCCGTGCGCGCCGCGCTGGTGGCCCGCCAGCGGGCGTTCCGCAAGCTTCCGGGCCTCGTTGCCGATGGGCGCGACATGGGCACGGTGATCTTCCCGGACGCCGACCTGAAGGTGTTCTTGACGGCCAGCGTGGAGGCCCGCGCGGCCCGCCGGCATAAGCAATTGATCCAAAAAGGTTTTTCTGCTAATATGGATAACTTGCTTCGGGATTTGCGTGAACGCGACGCGCGCGACAGCAATCGCGCGGCCGCGCCGCTCAAGCCCGCAGCGGATGCGAAGCTGCTGGATACCTCGGCGCTGTCCATCGACCAGGCGGTCGAACAGGTGGTGCAGTGGTACCAGGAGTCGAGCTTGCGATCCGGCCGCCATTCCGATGGTCACGGCAAATCGCAGAGTAAAGAGCAGTCGTAGTAAGTAGTGGTGCCCTGCTGGC
The DNA here is from genome assembly GCF_000785435.2 of Paraburkholderia sacchari. Lineage (GTDB taxonomy): Bacteria > Pseudomonadota > Gammaproteobacteria > Burkholderiales > Burkholderiaceae > Paraburkholderia > Paraburkholderia sacchari. The sequence goes on from NZ_JTDB02000003.1 coordinate 501,340, forward strand.
AATGATGGCAAGCGGGGCGTTTGTTAAACCCTTTAACCCCGTATGGCTTTTGCGTCCGTGCCGCGAACGTAAGCGCTCCGGCCTCAACGCCCGACCGGCCAAAACTGGCTGGCGTGCAGCGAAAACCATGCAAATCCAGATTTTTATGTCCGACCTGCAAACCTCCACCCCCAATACTGAATCCTTTGCGGCTCTGTTCGAAGAGTCGCTGACCCGCCAGGACATGCGCGCCGGCGAAGTCATCTCCGCTGAAGTCGTGCGCGTCGACCACAACTTCGTGGTCGTCAACGCTGGCCTGAAGTCCGAGGCATACATTCCCATCGAGGAATTCCTGAACGACCAGGGCGAAGTGGAGGTTCAGGCGGGTGATTTCGTTTCCGTCGCGATCGACGCGCTGGAAAACGGCTACGGCGACACCATCCTGTCGCGCGACAAGGCAAAGCGTCTCGCTTCGTGGCTCTCGCTGGAAAAGGCCCTCGACAACAACGAACTCGTGACCGGCACGATCACGGGCAAGGTCAAGGGCGGCATGACCGTCATGGTCAACGGCATCCGCGCGTTCCTGCCGGGTTCGCTCGTCGACACGCGTCCGGTCAAGGACACGACGCCGTACGAAGGCAAGACGCTCGAATTCCGCGTCATCAAGCTCGACCGCAAGCGTAACAACGTCGTGCTGTCGCGCCGCGCAGTGATCGAAGCCACGCAAGGCGAAGAGCGCGCAAAGCTGCTCGAGACGCTCAAGGAAGGCGCGATCGTCAACGGCGTGGTCAAGAACATCACCGACTACGGCGCGTTCGTGGACCTCGGCGGCATCGACGGCCTGCTGCACATCACCGACATCGCATGGCGTCGCGTGCGTCACCCGAGCGAAGTTCTCTCGGTTGGCCAGGAAGTCACCGCGAAGATCCTCAAGTTCGACCAGGAAAAGAACCGCGTTTCGCTCGGTATCAAGCAACTGGGCGACGATCCGTGGGAAGGCATCTCGCGCCGTTACCCGTCGGGCACGCGCCTGTTCGGCAAGGTCACGAACATCACCGACTACGGCGCGTTCGTCGAAGTCGAATCGGGCATCGAAGGCCTGGTTCACGTGTCGGAAATGGACTGGACCAACAAGAACGTTGCTCCGTCGAAGGTTGTCCAGCTGGGTGACGAAGTCGAAGTCATGGTCCTCGAGATCGACGAAGACCGCCGCCGTATCAGCCTCGGCATGAAGCAGTGCAAGGCCAACCCGTGGGATGACTTCAGCCGCAACTTCAAGAAGGGCGACAAGCTGCAAGGCGCGATCAAGTCGATCACCGACTTCGGCGTGTTCATCGGCCTGCCCGGCGGCATCGACGGTCTGGTTCACCTCTCCGACCTGTCGTGGAGCGAAACCGGCGAAGAAGCTGTCCGCAAGTACAAGAAGGGCGACGAAGTCGAGGCCGTGGTTCTGGGCATCGACGTCGAGAAGGAGCGTATCTCCCTCGGCATCAAGCAGCTCGAAGGCGACCCGTTCAGCAACTTCGTTGCTGTCAACGACAAGGGCTCGATCGTCGACGGCGTGGTCAAGTCGGTCGACGCCAAGGGTGCAGTGGTTGCGCTGAACGCCGACGTCGAAGGCTACCTGCGTGCTTCGGAAATCGCGCAAGACCGCGTGGAAGATGCTCGCAACGTGCTGAAGGAAGGCGACAAGGTCAACGCGATGATCATCAACATCGATCGCAAGTCGCGTGGCATCAACCTGTCGATCAAGGCGAAGGATTCGGCCGAGACGCAGGAAGCACTGCGCAGCATGTCGGCTGATTCGGGTCAGGCCGCCACCGGCACGACCAACCTCGGCGCGCTGCTCAAGGCCAAGCTCGACGGCCAGAACCAGTAAGCCTCAAACGGGGGCAAGCTGAAGTATGACCAAATCTGAATTGGTCGCGCAGCTGGCTACGCGATTTCCGCAACTTGTTCTCAAGGATGCGGATTTCGCGGTCAAGACGATGCTCGATGCGATGTCCGAGGCGCTTGCCAAGGGCCATCGCATCGAAATTCGTGGCTTTGGCAGTTTCGGCCTGAATCGCCGGCCATCGCGCGTCGGACGCAATCCCAAGTCGGGTGAGAAGGTGCTGGTGCCTGAGAAGTTCGTGCCGCATTTCAAGCCTGGCAAGGAGTTGCGCGAGCGCGTCGACCGTCATTCGGGCGAGCCGCTTAAGGCAGACGAGCCGGACGACGATCTGTAAGCGCCGCAGGGTATTCGCAGCGGTTGCAGCCGTTGGCGGTCAATGCCAGATGGCCAGTGCATGGACCGAAAAAAGCGCAGGGTTTTTCGAAACCCGGCGCTTTTTTTTCGCCCGCGTTTTTGGGGGGGCGGCTTGCGGCTAAGTGCACGTGCCGGCTCACGAGCGGTTCCATTACAATACGGGACACTTCGGCGCGGCCGATGCTGCGACGCAGCAGAGGAGCTGCGACGGCGCATTCCCGCAACTGCCAAGAGAATCCTTCATGAGATTTATCGCCTGGGTGATCCGTGTACTGGTGTTCGTGTTATTGCTCGTGCTCGCACTGGAGAACACGGATCCTGCGACGCTGCACGTCCTGGCCGGCTATTCGTGGCAGGCTCCGCTGATTCTGATCGGGCTGGCGTTCTTCGTTGTGGGGCTGCTGGCCGGCCTGCTTTCGGCGCTGCCCGCGATGTTCCGGCTGCGCATGGAGAACGGGCGTCTGAAGCGCGACCTGCGCACCGCGAAGGAAGCGCCCGCGACGCCTGTAGAACCGCCGCTGCCGCCGCTTATCTGATTTTGAATTGCCGTGCCGCGCGCCGTCGATGCCCCATAGGTGCTTTATAGGCGCTTGAAGGGTATCCGCAGCGCGCGGCCTGATTACCGTTTCTACCATCGCTCGCATGGATCTCGATTTTTGGTGGCTGCTCGTCATTCCCGTCGCGTTCGCGCTCGGCTGGATGGCGTCGCGCTACGACCTGAAGGCGCTGCTGTCCGAAAGCGCCAATCTGCCGCGTTCGTATTTCCGCGGCCTGAATTTCCTGCTCAACGAGCAGCCCGACAAGGCCATCGACGCGTTCATCGAGGTTGCCAAGCTCGATCCCGAAACGGTCGAACTGCACTTCGCGCTCGGCAACCTGTTTCGCCGCCGCGGCGAAACCGATCGTGCGATCCGCGTGCACCAGAATCTGCTGTCGCGCGCGGATCTGCCCGTGAATGAGCGCGATCACGCGCTCTATGAGCTCGGCCAGGACTTCCTGAAAGCTGGCATGCTCGATCGCGCCGAAGAAACGTTCAGCATGCTCAAGTCGGGCGACTACGCGCAGGGCGCGCAGCGCGCGCTGCTCACGATCTACGAGATCGAAAAGGACTGGAACCGCTCAATCGAGACGGCGCGTTTGCTCGAAACCATGGGAGCGGCGCCGCTCGGCCTCGAAATCGCCCAGTTCCACTGTGAGCTTTCGCAGGAGGCGCTGCAGCGCAAAAGCCCGGACGAGGCGCGGCGCCAGCTTGCGCTCGCGCTCAAGGCCAACGAGCAGAGCGTGCGCGCGACGATACTCGGCGGCGACGTGGACGCCGCGAGCGGCGACTGGCAGGCCGCGCTCGCGCAGTGGCAGCGCGTCGAGGCCCAGAATCCCGCCTATCTGCCGCTGGTGGCCGAGAAGGTCATGAAGGGCTACGAGGCGCTTGGCCGCGCGCAAGAGGGGGCGCAACTGCTCACCGAATGGGTCGATCGCTATTCATCGAGCGATCTGCTCGATGTCGCCTACAAATACGTGGCCGAGCTGAGCGGCACCGACGCGGCCCATGCGCTCGCCCGCACGCAAATGCAGAAGTCGCCGAATCTCGCCGGCATGACGCGCCTGCTCGAAGCGCAGCAGGCCAACGCCGAAGAGCCGCGGCGCGGCGAACTCGAACTCATGAGCAAGCTGATCCAGCAGCGCACCAAGAATCTGCCGCGTTACACATGCCAGAATTGTGGCTTCCGGGCGCGCCTTTTCTACTGGCAATGCCCCGGTTGCAGCGGCTGGGAAACCTATGCGCCGCGCCGCGTCGAGCCCATCCCCGCATCGGGTTGATGCGCGCATCGGCGCCTGAGCCACATCCATTCCCGAATTTGTCACCGGAGCGCGTATGAAAATCACCATTATCGGTACCGGCTATGTCGGCCTCGTCACTGGGGCGTGCCTTGCCGAAATCGGTCACGACGTGTTCTGCCTCGACGTCGATCCGCGCAAGATCGACATCCTGAACGGCGGCGGCGTGCCGATCCATGAGCCGGGTCTGCTCGAGCTCATCGAGCGCAACCGCAAGGCCCGCCGCATCACGTTTTCCACCGACGTTGCCGCGAGCGTCGCGCACGGCGAGGTCCAGTTCATTGCCGTGGGCACGCCGCCCGACGAAGACGGCTCGGCGGACCTGCAATACGTGCTCGAAGCCGCGCGCAGCATCGGCCGCTACATGAACGGCTTCAAGGTGATCGTCGACAAGTCGACGGTGCCGGTGGGCACCGCCCAGCGCGTGCAGGCCGTGCTCGCCGAAGAGCTTTCGAAGCGCGGTCTCGACGGCAGCAGCCAGCACCGCTTCTCGGTGGTCTCGAACCCGGAGTTCCTGAAGGAGGGCGCAGCGGTCGACGACTTCATGCGGCCGGACCGCATCATCGTCGGCATCGACGACGATGCGAACGGCGAGGTCGCACGCGAGAAGATCAAGCGCCTTTATGCACCGTTTAACCGCAACCACGAACGCACGATCTACATGGACGTGCGCTCGGCCGAGTTCACGAAGTACGCGGCCAACGCCATGCTCGCCACGCGCATCTCGTTCATGAACGAGATGGCGAATCTCGCCGACCGCGTGGGCGCCGACATCGAGTCGGTGCGGCGCGGCATCGGCTCCGATCCGCGCATCGGCTATCACTTCCTCTACGCGGGCTGCGGCTATGGCGGCTCGTGCTTCCCGAAGGACGTGCAGGCGCTGATTCGCACCGCTGCCGAGTCGGGTCAGAATCTGCGCATCCTGGAAGCGGTCGAGAACGTGAACGATGAGCAGAAGGACGTGCTCGTGCAGAAGATCGTCAAGACGCTTGGCGAGGACCTGACGGGCAGGCGCTTCGCGGTCTGGGGTCTCGCGTTCAAGCCGAACACCGACGACATGCGCGAGGCGCCGAGTCGCCGCCTGATCGCCGAGTTGCTCACGCGCGGCGCGACGGTTTCGGCCTACGATCCGGTCGCGACCGAAGAGGCGCGGCGCGTGTTCGCGCTCGATCTCGCCGGCGCGCCGGATCAGCACGCGCGCCTTACGTTCGCTGCGAGCCAGGACGAGACGCTCAAGGGCGCCGATGCGCTCGTGATCGTCACCGAATGGACGGCGTTCAAGGCACCCGATTTCGAGTATCTGAAAGAGACGCTGAAGGCGCCGCGCGTTTTCGACGGGCGCAACCTCTATGAGCCCGACGCGATGGCGGAACTCGGTTTTGACTACCACTCGATTGGACGGCCTCATGTCAAGTACGCAAGCGATGCAGCAGCCCCAGCAGCCTGAGAACGCGGCGCTCGCGCCCGAGGTCACGGTCGTGCCGCGCGAGAAGTTCGCGGCGTCGCGCGTGCTGGTGGTGGGCGACGTGATGCTCGACCGTTACTGGTTCGGCGACGTCAACCGCATCTCGCCGGAAGCACCGGTGCCGGTGGTCCACGTGCAGCGCCAGGAGGACCGCCTCGGCGGCGCGGCCAACGTTGCGCGCAACGCGGCGGCGCTCGGCGCGAGGGCGGGTCTTTTGTGCGTGGTGGGGCACGATGAGCCCGGCGAGCGTATCGTCGAGCTGCTTGGCGAGAGCCACGTGACCGCCCATCTCGAGCGCGATCCCGCGCTGCCCACCACGATCAAGCTGCGCGTGCTGTCGCGTCAGCAGCAGCTGTTGCGCGTGGACTTCGAAAAATCGCCCGCGCATGAGGCGCTGCTCGCGGGCCTCGCACGCTTCGATGCGCTGCTGCCTTCGCACGACGTGATCCTCATGTCCGACTACGCGAAGGGCGGCCTCACGCACGTCACGCAGATGATCGCGAAGGCGCGCGCCGCGGGCAAATCCGTGCTGGTCGATCCGAAGGGCGACGACTGGGAGCGCTATCGCGGCGCGAGCGTCATCACGCCGAACCGCGCGGAATTGCGCGAGGTGGTGGGTTCGTGGAAGTCTGAAGCGGATCTGCTCGCGCGCGTGACGAAGCTGCGCCAGGAACTGCAGTTCGACGCGCTGCTGCTCACGCGTTCGGAAGAGGGTATGACGCTCTTTTCCGATGCCGGCGTGTTGCACGCGCCGGCTGTCGCACGCGAAGTGTATGATGTCTCGGGTGCGGGCGACACCGTGATCGCGACGGTCGCGGCCTCGCTGGGCGCGGGCCTATCGCTCGTCGAGGCCGTCGCGCTCGCGAACCGCGCGGCCGGCATCGTGGTCGGCAAGCTCGGTACCGCCACCGTCGACTACGACGAACTCTTTCAATGACGTTCCGCGGGCGGCCCGCTTGTAACAGAGTGAGCGCGGCTGCTCGACGGGCGCGGTGAGGCCAAGGATTTCCGGAGAGTTTTCCCGGCCTCGCGTGAACCTCTTCACCGCAGAACTACCATGACCCTCATTGTGACCGGCGCGGCCGGCTTCATCGGCAGCAACATCGTCAAGGCGCTGAACGAACGCGGCGAAGACCGCATCATCGCCGTCGACAATCTCACTCGCGCGGACAAGTTCAAGAATCTCGTTGACTGCGAGATCGACGATTACCTCGACAAAACCGAGTTCGTCGAGCGCTTCGCGCGCGGCGACTTCGGCAAGGTGCGCGCGGTGTTTCATGAAGGCGCCTGTTCGGACACCATGGAAACCGACGGTCGCTACATGATGGACAACAACTTCCGCTATAGCCGCGCGGTGCTCGACACTTGCCTCGCTCACGGTACGCAGTTCTTGTATGCGTCGTCGGCGGCCATCTATGGCGGGTCGAGCCGCTTTGTCGAAGATCGCGAAGTGGAAGCGCCGCTGAACGTCTATGGCTATTCTAAGTTCCTGTTCGACCAGGTGATCCGCCGCGTGCTGCCCACCGCGCAAAGCCAGATCGCAGGCTTTCGCTATTTCAACGTGTATGGGCCGCGCGAAACGCACAAGAGCCGCATGGCCTCGGTGGCGTTCCACAACTTCAACCAGTTCCGCGCCGAAGGCAAAGTGAAGCTGTTCGGCGAATACAACGGCTACGCGCAGGGCGAGCAGACGCGCGACTTCGTGTCCGTCGAAGACGTCGTGAAGGTCAACCTGTTCTTCTTCGATCATCCCGAGAAAAGCGGCATCTTCAATCTCGGCAGCGGCCGTGCGCAACCGTTCAACGACATCGCGAGCACGGTGGTCAACACGCTGCGCGTCATGGACGGCAAGAGCGCGCTTACGCTCGAAGAGCAGGTGCAGCAAGGCCTCATCGAATACATTGCGTTCCCTGACGCGCTGCGCGGCAAGTACCAGTGCTTCACGCAGGCCGATCTCGCGAAGCTGCGCGCAGCGGGCTACGACGCTCCGTTCCTGACGGTGCAAGAGGGCGTCGATCGCTACGTGCGCTGGCTGTCCGGCCAGGTGTAAGCGAAGGCCGCGTCTGCCTAAACTGGACTCTCCTCGCCGGCGATGGTCGCCGGCGTTGGCATCGAAGGAGATCCAGCATGATCAAGAAATTGCTCGCCGCGGCAGCGCTCGTTGCCGCATTCGGCCAGGTGTTCGCGGCCGTGGACGTCAACACGGCCAACGAAGATGCGCTGCGCGGCATCAAGGGTATCGGGCCCGCGCGCGCCAAGGCCATTCTCGACGAGCGCAGCGCGCACGGTCCGTTCAAGGATGCATCCGATCTCGGCAAGCGCGTGAAGGGCCTCGGTGGTCATACCGTCGAACGTCTGCAGTCCGAAGGGTTGGCGGTCGGGCCTGCGAATGCGCAGGCCGCGCAAGGCACGCAGACCGCGCAGGCGGGTGCGAAGGCTACCACCGCGAAGACCACGGCCGTGCAACCGCAAGCCGCAACGGTGGCCGTCAAGAAGTAGCTTTTTCGGCTTCTTGTTCAGGATGCCTATCTGTAACTCGCGGCGCTCGTCTCCTTCAGGCGTTGCTCCGGCGAGCCCGACCCGCGGCCCGTGTCGCGGGTTTTTTGCGCCTTCCCGACACTTCTTACACCCCTTGCGCCTGCAGGGCTCCCGCAGCGCGGGGTAGCCGCGTGGTTTAGAATCGAAAAATCCCATCACGCCAGACCGGCGCCCGACCGCCATTACCTATGCCATACAAGACCATTGAAGACACGATTGGCAACACGCCGCTCGTGCAACTCGTCCGTGTGCTCGACGACGAGATTCGCGCCCGCAACAACATCGTGCTGGCCAAGCTGGAAGGCAATAACCCGGCGGGCTCGGTGAAGGACCGGCCGGCGCTGTCGATGATCCGCAAGGCCGAGGAACGCGGCCGCATCAAGCCGGGCGACACGCTCATCGAAGCCACCAGCGGCAACACCGGTATCGCGCTGGCCATGGCCGCCGCCATTCGCGGCTACAAGATGGTGCTGATCATGCCCGAGGACCTGTCCATCGAGCGTCGCCAGAGCATGGCCGCCTACGGCGCCGAGATCATGCTAACGCCCGTGAAGGGCGGCATGGAATATGCCCGCGACCTCGCCGAGCAGATGCAGCGCGACGGCAAGGGCATCATCCTCGACCAGTTCGCCAATCCCGACAATCCGCTTGCGCACTACGAGGGCACCGGCCCGGAAATCTGGCGCGAGACCGAAGGGCGCATCACGCACTTTGTTTCGTCGATGGGCACGACGGGCACGATCATGGGCACGTCGCATTACCTCAAGGAGCAGAATCCGGCGATCGAGATCGTCGGTGCGCAGCCCGAAGAGGGATCACGCATTCCCGGCATTCGCAAGTGGCCGGAAGCTTACATGCCGAAGATCTTCGACCGCAGCCGCGTGGACCGCACCGAAAGCGTGAGCCAGGCCGCCGCCGAAGCGATGGCGCGCCGCCTTGCCTCGGTGGAGGGCATTTTTGCGGGGATTTCGTCGGGTGGCGCGTGCGAGGTGGCCTTGCGCATCGCGCGCCAGGTCGAGAATGCGACGATCGTGTTCATCGTCTGCGACCGCGGAGACCGCTATCTGTCGACCGGGGTGTTTCCGGCCTGATGTCGCCGTGGCGCGCTAAAACGCGCGAATCCTGCGATTGAATGGAAAACGGGCAGGTTGTCTCTCGAGAGACAACCTGCCCGTTGTGCTATCCGGCGCTTACGGATTCTTACTTGCGCTGCGCCGATTGTGCATCGGCGGTCGCGAGCATCTGCGCCTTCACGCGTTGGCCCAGTTGATAGACCGCGAGCGCGTAAAAGAAGCTGCGGTTATAGCGCGTGAGCACATAGAAGTTTTTCAGCCCGAGCATGTATTCGGTGGCGCGGCCCGGCGTGGGCAGGTCGATGACCGTGACCGGCGTGTTGCCCTCGGCGGCGATGTCCACGCCCGGCTCGTTCAGGGCGAGGCCTGAGCGCATCAATTGCGCGAGCGGCATGCGCGGCTCGGGCTTGCCGTCGGCGGCGGCCTGCGCGATGCCCAGGCTGCCAGTGTCGTTCACGATCTTCCATACCACGGGGCGGCCCGGTTCCCAGCCGTTCTGCTTCAGATAGTTTGCGACGCTGCCGATCGCATCGGCGGGGCTATTGCGCAGGTCGATGTGGTGATCGCCCTCGTAATCGACGGCGTATTGCATGATGCTGCTCGGCAGGAATTGCGGAATGCCGATCGCGCCCGTATACGAGCCGAGCACCGAACTCGGATCGAGCTGCTGGTCGCGCGTCCAGACGAGATAGTCTTCGAGATTCTTGCGGAACGTCGCCATGCGGTCGGTACGATTGGGCGTGTCCGGATAGTCGAAGGCGAGCGTGGTGAGCGCGTCGAGCACGCGGAAATTGCCCATGTAGCGACCGTAGATCGTCTCTACGCCGATGATGCCGACGATCACCTCGGGCGGCACGCCGAACTCGTCGGCTGCGCGCTGCAGCGTGGCCTGGTTCGCGCGCCAGAAGCGCACGCCCGCGTTGATGCGCACCGTGTCGAGGAAACGCGCCTGATACGCGCGCCAGTTCTTCGCGCTCGGCGTGGGCGAGGGCGTGACGAGCTTCACCGCCGTGGCCGAATAACTCACGGTCGAAAAGAGCGCGTGCAGCGCGTCCGAATTGAAGTCGTGGCGCGCGACCATGTCGTTGATGAAGGTGTCGACATTGGCATTGTTCGCATAGCGCTGCGGGACGATTTCCTCTTCGAACGTCTGGCCGTTTTGCGTGGTGCCTTGCTGCGGCGTCTGGAGGGGTGCCGGGGGCTTCTGGTTCGCACCTGGTGCGGCCTGTCCCACGGATTGCGCCGGTTGCGTTGCCTTCGCGGGTTTAGTGGCCTGCCCGGCGCATGCCGACAGTGCCGCCACGGCGCAAAGCGCGACGGCGAAAGACTTGAAGCGCGGTTGGCTGAGGGCGGATGAAGCGGGCGGGTGCGCGGGCTTTTGCGTCATGGGAGGCGGGCGGGTTTGAACGAGAGGACGTGACCCGGCGAAGTATACCCGAGCCCTTGGCGCAGAAAGCGCCTGGACGTGCGCTGGTGCGGGCTCGCCGTTGATGTGCGGGGGCGCTGTGGTAACGTGGCAGCTGTTCGCGCTCGAACGCGGCCCGTGCGACTGTTGCAAATGCCTGCGCGGCAAACCCGACGAAAGACCTGATGGAGACCCGCAGCGTGCCCGAGTGCAGACTCGCATGCACGGTGCGGCCAGTACGAGACATGACGACCGGCTTTTTCTCGCATCCCGACTGCCTGCTGCATGAAATGGGCGAATGGCATCCCGAATGCCCCGCACGCCTGCAGGCGATCGAAGACCAACTCATTGCGAGCCGCATCGACGCGCTGATCGAGCGCGACGACTCGGCGCCGCTTGCCGAAGAAGCCGCGCTTCTGCGCGTGCACACCCAGGCGCATATCGACTATTTGCGCGCGCTCGCGCCGCTGGAAGGCTATGCGGCGATCGACCCCGACACGTCGATGAACCCGCACACGCTGCAGGCCGCGTTGCGCGCGGCGGGCGCGGCCGTCGCGGCGACCGATGCGGTGATCGCGGGCCGCTACGAAAACGCATTTTGCAGCGTGCGACCGCCCGGCCATCACGCCGAGCCCGCGCGCGCCATGGGCTTTTGCTTTTTCAACAACGTCGCGGTTGCGGCGCGCCATGCGCTCGATGTGCACGGTCTGTCGCGCGTCGCGATCGTCGACTTTGATGTGCATCATGGAAACGGCACGGAGGCCGCATTCGCGGGCGATTCGCGCGTGCTCATGTGCAGCATCTTCCAGCACCCGTTCTATCCGTTCTCGGGCGCGGACAATCAGGCGCCGAACATGGTCAACGTGCCAATGCCGGCACGCAGCAAGGGTATGGACGTGCGCGAGGCAATCGACATCATGTGGCTGCCGCGACTGCACGAGTTCAAGCCGGAGATGGTGTTCGTCTCCGCAGGGTTCGATGCGCACCGCGAGGACGATCTCGGCAACATGGGCCTCGTCGAGGACGACTACGCGTGGATCACCGAGCAGATCCGCGAGGTCGCGAAGCGTCACGCGAAGGGGCGCATCGTGAGTTGCCTCGAAGGCGGCTACAACCTGTCGGCGCTGGGGCGCAGCGTGGTGGCGCATCTGCGCGCACTGGCCGATATCTGATCGAGACGGCCGCTGCCGTTTCCCGATTCCCGCGCGGCCGCACCGGGCGCGCCGTTAGAAGGAGCCGTGCATCATGAGTACCGCAGACGTTCCGCTTTCATCCGCTACATCGGCCGATGCCGCGCCGCTCGTCGAGGTCGAGCACGACGCGTACGGCGTGTGCGGCGTCGTGCGTCTCACGCTGAACCGGCCCGATGCGTTCAACGCGCTTTCCGAAGCGCTCCTCGACGCGTTGCAGGCGCAATTGGCCGCCGTTGCAAAGTCGGATGCGCGTGTCGTGGTGATTGCGGCGGCGGGCCGCGCGTTCTGCGCCGGTCACGATCTACGGGAAATGCGCGCGGCGCCGTCGCTCGATTATTACAAGCGGCTCTTCGCGCGCTGCTCGAAGATGATGCTCGCGATCCAGGCGATGCCGCAGCCCGTGATCGCGCGCGTGCAGGGCGTGGCGACGGCAGCGGGCTGCCAGCTCGTCGCGATGTGCGATCTCGCCGTGGCCGCCGAGTCGGCGCGTTTCGCGGTGTCGGGGATCAACCTCGGATTGTTCTGCTCGACGCCGGCGGTGCCGCTCACGCGCAACGTTTCGCGTAAGGCTGCGTTCGAGATGCTGATGACGGGCGAATTCATCGACGCACAAAAGGCCCTGCGCGAAGGGCTCGTGAACCGCGTGGTCGCGGCCGAAGAACTCGATGCCGCCGTGACCGCGCTTGCCGCGAGCATTTGTGCGAAGCCGCGCGAGGCGGTGGCGGCGGGCAAGGGTCTGTTCTACCGGCAACTGGAGATGGGCGTCGAAGCCGCGTATCAACTGGCCGGGCAAACCATGGCCTGCAACATGATGACCGATCCGGCGCTCGACGGCGTGCAGGCGTTCATCGAGAAGCGCCCGGCCAAATAGGCGTGGGCGCGGTCACGCGTTCTCGCGTGACCGTCAGCAGTGGCGGTCGATCCAATCCATCATTGAACCGATCACGCGCTCGCGGTCGAGATCGTTGAGCGTCTCGTGATAACTGCCTTCGTAGAGCGCGAGGGTCCGGTCGGGCGACCCCACCTGCGCACCGAACGTGCGGCTGCCTTCGGGCTCGGTGAGCTTGTCCTCGGTGCCATGCCAGATCAGCACCGGCATGCGCAAACGTGCGCGGCCCGCTTCGATGCGCTTCATCGCTTCGAGCAACTCGGCGCCCGTGCGTGCGGGAATCGCGCCGTGGTGAACCAGCGGATCGGCGCGGTTTGCCGCGACCACGGCAGCGTCGCGCGCGAGCAGGGCGGCGTCGATCTTCATGGCGGGAAAGCGCGGCCAGACCGCGCTCATCACGCGGCTCGCGGCGATCATCCAGTTCGGCACGTCGCGGCCGGGCGCGAGCGCGGCGCTCGAAAGCAGCAGGCCCGCGAACGTGACATCCGTGCGAGGGGCGCGCTCGATCGCATAGAGCGCGGCAATCGCGCCGCCCATGCTGTGCCCCATCAGGAAGAGCGGCGTCTTGTGCGCGCGGCATTGGGTGGCTGCGTGCTCGACTAGCGCTTGCGCGTCGTCGAGATAATCGTCGAAGCGGGTGACCCAGGCGCGGCGTCCGCCCGCCTGCCCATGTCCACGCAGATCGATCGCATAAACGTCGATGCCGGCCGCGTTCAGGCGCGCCGCGAGCGCCGCGTAGCGGCCCGCATGCTCGGCGAGGCCGTGCACGAGCGCAATGGCCGCGCGGGGCTCGGCGGCACGGGCGGACCAGGCATAGAGCGGCAACTCGGTGCCGTCGCGGGAGCGCAGCGTCTTGCGCTGCGGCGGGGCACTGGCCGTCGATACCGCTGCCGTGCGTGCCGCATCCCTGGGTTGAGTCGTCTCCATCGTCGATGCTCTCCGACTATTTATTGATTTCGCGCTGAACGCTCGGCTGAGGGTAGCACCCGTTTCCGGGCATGGACGCCGCGACCCTCCTCTAATGCTCCAGGGTTATTAAAGTATCGGAAATGATTATTAATAGGAATTTGCCGGCCAGGGTAAAATGGCAAGTCAATTCCAGTCCATCAAGCGGCGGCTGTCTGCCGGCGCGACGCGTCTTGTGATCTTGTGCGATCGAATGATCGCGACACAAGCAACGCGGCGCGCGGCACATCCGCCGTTTCGTTTTTTTCATGATCGAAATTCGAAACGTTTCCCAGCGCTTCGCCGGCCCACAAGGCTGGATCGAGGCGTTGCACAACGTCAATCTGACGATTCCCCCGGGGGAAGTGTTCGGCATCATCGGGCGCAGCGGGGCGGGCAAGAGCACGCTCGTGCGCACCATCAATCTGCTCACGCGGCCCACCGAAGGCGACATCGTCGTCAATGGGCGTACGCTCACGTCGCTCTCCAGCGCCGACTTGCGCGAGGCGCGCCGCGAGATCGGCATGATCTTCCAGCATTTCAATCTGCTCTCGTCGCGCACCGTGTTCGACAACGTCGCGCTGCCGCTCGAACTCGCGGGCATGAAGCGTCCGCAGATCGAGGAGGCGGTGCTGCCGCTGCTCGAACTCGTCGGCCTTTCCGCGCAGAAGGACCGCTATCCGTCGCAGATCAGCGGCGGCCAGAAGCAGCGCGTGGGCATCGCGCGCGCGCTCGCGAGCAAGCCCAAGGTGCTGCTCTCCGACGAAGCAACCTCCGCGCTCGACCCGGAAACCACGCGGGCAATTCTAGACCTGCTGCGCAAGATCAATCGCGAGCTGAATCTGACCATCGTGATGATCACGCACCAGATGGAAGTGATCAAACAGGTCTGCGATCGCGTGGCCGTGCTCGACGCGGGCCGCGTCGTGGAAGCCGGCCCCGTGATCGACGTGTTCCTGCAGCCGCGCCATGAAGTCACGCGCGCGCTGCTTGGCGACGTGATCGCGCAGGAGCTGCCGCCCGCGCTCAAGGCGCGCGTGGCCGAGCGTCTCGCGAAGGGCAGCGGGCATCTGCTGCGCCTGGCCTTCACGGGCACGGGCGTCGATCAGCCGGTGCTCTCGGAGACGATCCGCCGCTTCGAGCTCGATTTCAACATTCTGCATGGCCAGATCGACGAGATCCAGGGCCAGGCGTTCGGCTCGCTCGCGGTGCTCGCGGGTGGCGATCCGGTGAAGGTTGCGCAAGCCATTGCCTGGCTGCGCGAGCAGGGCGTGGTGGTGGAGGAGCTGTCTCATGTGGACTGAAATGTTCGATATGTTCGTCCAGTCGTTCTGGGAGACGCTCATCATGGTGGGCATTTCCGGCGTGGTGGGGGCGGCCATCGGCCTGCCGCTCGGCGTGCTGCTCTATCTGACCGATCGCGACGGCGTGCTGCAGAACCTCGCCGTCAATCGCGTGATGGGCGGGGTCGTCAACGCCGTGCGCTCGACGCCGTTCATCATCCTGCTGGTTGCCGTGATTCCGTTTACGCGCGTCGTGGTGGGCTCGTCGATCGGCACTGCGGCCGCCATCGTGCCGCTCACGATTTCCGCCGCGCCGTTCATCGCGCGTCTCGTGGAAACCGCGCTGCGCGAAGTCGACCGCGGCCTCATCGAAGCCGCGCAGGCCATGGGTGCGAGCACGCGCCAGATCGTCTTCAAGGTGCTGCTGCCCGAATCGCTGCCGGGCGTGGTGGCCGGCTTGACCATCACGTTCATTTCGCTCGTCGGCTATTCAGCGATGGCGGGCGCGATCGGCGGCGGCGGTCTCGGCGACCTGGGCATCCGTTACGGCTATCAGCGCTTCGAGCCCGAAGTCATGCTGATCGTCGTCGTGATCCTGATCGTGTTCGTGCAGCTCGTGCAGTCGTTCGGCGACTGGCTCGTGCGGCGCCTGAGCCACAAATAAGCCGTCCTTCGATAACTTCACTCAAGACGAGGATTGGGTATGCAACGTCGTTTCATGATCCGGCTGGCGGCTGCACTCGGTGCGGCTTCGATCGCCGCGCCGCTGTTTGCGCCGCTCACCGCGCACGCCGACGAGACCATCAAGGTGGGCGTGACGGGCGGCCCGCACGAGCAGGTGATGGAAGTGGTGAAGCAGGTTGCGGCGAAGAACGGCCTCACGATCAAGATCGTCGAGTTTTCCGACTACGTGCAGCCGAACGCGGCGCTCGCGAGCGGCGACCTCGACGCGAACAGCTATCAGCACGAGCCGTATCTCGACGCGCAGGTGAAGGATCGCGGCTATAAGCTCATCAAGCTAACCGACACGGTCACGTTCCCGATGGGCATCTACTCGAAGAAGATCAAGACGCTCGCCGAACTCAGATCCGGTGCACGCATCGCGGTCCCTAACGATCCGACCAATGGCGGCCGCGCATTGCTGTTGCTGCAGAAGCAGGGCCTCATCAAGCTGCGCGCCGACGCCGGGTTGAAGGCTACGCCGCGTGATATCGTGGACAACCCCCGGAAGCTGAAGATCGTCGAACTCGACGCCGCGCAGATTCCGCGCTCGCTCGACGACGTGGACGCCGCCGCGATCAACACGAACTTCGCGATGGAAGCGGGGCTCAAGCCGAAGCAGGACGCAATCGCCATCGAGGATCCAAAAGGGCCTTATGTGAATATCGTCGCGATCCGCGCGGTGGATCGCGACAAGCCGTGGGCCGCCAAGCTGGTGGCGGCGTACCACTCGCCGGAAGTCAAGCAGTACGTCGAGCAGAAGTTCGGCGGCGCAGTGGTTGCGGCCTGGTAAGGCCCGCATGTTCGGCCTTGGTTTGCGCTGCGGAATTGGGTCCAAAAAGGTGTCGAACCAGGTAGAGAATTCGGTCGGAGAAACCCGGGCTTGAGCCCGGGTTTTTTCCGACATAAAATCGCACGATCGTTCGCAATGAGTGGCTCGTCGGACCAGAAATGGGTAAGCGGGGTCAGAAGCGGGCTGTGCGGGAAATGTGCTGGCGGGTGGGTGCGAGCGGGAATGCTATCGCTATAATGTCCGCCAGGTTGACGTATTCGTAACTTCGGAGCATGTGAATGAAAGTCCTTGTGCCAGTCAAGCGCGTAGTCGATTACAACGTCAAAGTTCGTGTGAAGTCGGATGGCACGGGCGTCGACATCGCGAACGTGAAAATGTCGATGAACCCGTTCGACGAAATCGCTGTTGAAGAAGCGGTTCGTCTGAAGGAGGCGGGTGTCGCGACGGAAGTGATCGCCGTGTCCGCTGGTGTCGCGCAAGCGCAGGAAACGCTGCGCACGGCGCTCGCCATTGGCGCGGACCGCGCGATCCTCATCGAATCGAATGAAGACCTGCAGCCGCTGGCTGTCGCGAAGCTGCTCAAGGCGCTGGTCGACAAGGAACAGCCGCAACTGGTGATCCTCGGCAAGCAGGCCATCGACGACGACTCGAACCAGACCGGCCAGATGCTCGCCGCGCTGGCGAACCTGCCGCAAGCGACGTTTGCTTCGAAGCTCACGGTTGCCGACGGCAAGGCCACGGTCGCGCGTGAAGTCGATGGCGGCGCGGAAACGCTGTCGCTGAAGCTGCCCGCCGTGGTCACGACGGACCTGCGCCTGAACGAGCCGCGCTACGTCACGCTGCCGAACATCATGAAGGCGAAGAAGAAGCCGCTGGAGACGCTCAAGCCTGAAGACCTCGGTGTCGATGTCACGCCGCGTCTGAAGACCCTGAAGGTTGCCGAGCCGCCCAAGCGTTCCGCGGGCGTGAAGGTTGCCGACGTGAAGACGCTGGTCGAGAAGCTGAAGACCGAAGCCAAGGTGCTGTAAGGGAGCGAGATAGAAATGACGAATCTGGTTATTGCCGAACACGACAACGCAACCATCAAGGCTGCGACGCTGAATACCGTGGCTGCCGCGCAGAAGATTGGCGGCGACGTGCACGTGCTGGTCGCGGGCCACAATGCTCAAGCTGCTGCGGACGCAGCGGCGAAAATCGCGGGCGTTTCGAAGGTGCTGCTGGCCGACGCGCCGCAACTCGAAGCAGGTCTCGCTGAAAACGTCGAAGCGACGGTTCTGAGCATCGCGAAGAACTACTCGCACATCCTCGCGCCGGCGACGGCAGCGGGCAAGAACGTGACGCCGCGCATTGCCGCGAAGCTCGACGTCGCACAAATCTCGGACATCACGGCAGTCGATTCGCCGGACACGTTCGAGCGCCCGATCTACGCGGGCAACGCGATTGCAACGGTGCAATCGGCTGATCCGGTCAAGGTCATCACGGTCCGCACGACCGCGTTCGATGCAGTCGCGGCCGAAGGCGGCAGCGCGGCGGTCGAAAAGCTCGAAGCGGCAGCGGACAGCGGCCTTACGCAATTCGTTGGCCGTGAAGTCACGAAGCTCGACCGTCCGGAACTCACGAGCGCGAAGATCATCGTCTCGGGTGGCCGCGGTCTGGGCAGCGGCGAAAACTACACGAAGGTGCTGGAGCCGCTCGCCGACAAGCTCAACGCGGCGCTCGGCGCATCGCGCGCGGCAGTGGATGCGGGCTATGTGCCCAACGACTACCAGGTCGGCCAGACCGGCAAGATCGTCGCGCCGCAGCTGTACGTCGCGGTCGGCATCTCGGGCGCGATTCAGCACCTGGCTGGCATGAAGGACTCGAAGGTGATCGTGGCGATCAACAAGGACGAAGAAGCGCCGATCTTCAGCGTGGCCGACTACGGTCTCGTCGGCGACTTGTTCACCGTTGTGCCGGAACTCGTCAAAGAGCTCGGCTAAGCACGGCAACAAAAAGGGGCGCTTCGAGCGCCCCCTGGATTGCCGACAAAGCCCAGGCTTCGCGCCTGGGCTTTTTTATTACGCGTATGCCGGGCGATGCGCGCCGCCCGTCTCCCCGAGGTAGCGATAGACCGAGAGATCGTCGGCGCGGATCGCGGGCTGCTTGCCCGAGATGAGGTCGGCGAGCAACTGGCCCGAGCCGCACGACATGGTCCAGCCAAGCGTGCCATGCCCCGTGTTCAGGAACAGGTTCGAGAACGGTGTGCGGCCCACCACCGGCGTGCCGTCCGGCGTCATCGGACGCAGGCCGGTCCAGAAGGTGGCCTGCGAGGTGTCGCCGCCGCCCGGGAACAGGTCGTTCACGCACATTTCGAGCGTCTCGCGGCGCGCCTGCTTGAGCGTCTTGTCGTAGCCCACGATTTCGGCCATGCCGCCTACGCGGATACGGTCGTCGAAACGCGTGATTGCAATCTTGTAGGTCTCGTCGAGCACGGTGGAAACTGGCGCGGCGCCCGCGTTCACAATAGGCGCCGTGATCGAGTAGCCCTTGAGCGGATAGACCGGGATCTTCACGAGGCCGGCCAGCATCGTTGTGGAGAACGAGCCGAGCGCGACCACAAACGAGTCCGCGCGCACGAGTTCGCCACCGCACTGCACGCCCGCGATGCGCTCGCCTTGCACGGCGAGGCCGTCGATCGGCGTGTTGTAACGGAACTTGACGCCCAGTTCCTCGGCCATTTTGGCGAGGCGCGTGGTGAAGAGCTGGCAGTCGCCGGTTTCGTCGCCGGGCAGGCGCAGGCCGCCGGTGAGCTTGTGCGAGACCGCGGTGAGCGCGGGCTCAGCGCGGCCGAGTTCAGCCGCGCTGAGCAGCTCGTACGGAACGTTCGCTTCCTTCAGCACGGCGATGTCCTTCGCCGCGCCGTCGAACTGCTGCTGCGTGCGGAACACTTGCAGCGTGCCGCCCGTGCGGCCTTCGTACTGGATGCCGGTTTCGGCGCGCAGCGCCTGCAGGCAATCGCGGCTGTATTCGGCGAGGCGCACCATGCGGCCCTTGTTGAGTGCGTAGCGCTCGGGCGTGCAGTTCTGCAGCATCTGCCACATCCACTGCAACTGGAATTTCGTGCCGTCGAGACGGATGGCGAGCGGCGCGTGCTTCTGGAACATCCATTTGATCGCCTTGAGCGGCACGCCCGGCGCGGCCCACGGCGCGGCGTAGCCGGGCGAGATCTGGCCGGCGTTCGCAAAGCTGGTTTCGAGAGCGGGACCGGACTCGCGGTCGATCACCGTCACCTCGTGGCCGGCGCGGGCAAGATACCAGGCGCTGGCGACCCCGACAACACCGCTGCCCAACACGACGACTCGCATAGTCTGCTCCATGTAGATTCGTTGGGGCTACGCCGCGCTGCCGGGAGGCTTGCCGCACCCGTCTCGGGGGTGTTCAGCGCCTAAGGCATAAAAAATCGGGTGTAGCCAGTAATATCGACTATGCTATTGTTCAGCGACTAGGTTTTGTTATCGTATTTGTCGAATTTTCAGGAAAAAAGCATGAGAACGCAGCGTCAGCCGGTCCGCGCGCTGGACCGGCTCGATCACCGCATCCTTAAGCTGCTCCAGGAGGACGGCCGCATGGCCATGAAGGACCTCGCGGAGCAGGTCGGGCTTTCCGTCACGCCGTGCATCGAACGGGTCAAGCGCATGGAGCGCGACGGCGTCATCACGGGCTACTACGCGCGGGTGAATCCGAACGTGCTGGGCGCGGCGCTGCTGGTGTTCGTGGAGATCACGCTCGACCACAAGAGCGGCAACATGTTCGACCAGTTCCGCCGCGAGGTGAAGAAGATCCCCGAAGTGCTCGAATGCCACCTGGTTTCCGGCGACTTCGATTACCTGATCAAGGCGCGTATTGGCGAAATGGCCGACTACCGCAAGCTGCTCGGCGACATCCTGCTGCAACTGCCGGGGGCCGTGCAGTCGAAGAGCTATGTGGTGATGGAGGAAATCAAGGAGACACTGACGATCGCGGTGGGCGACTAGCCGCGCTCGAAAGCGCCCCGTTTTTCCCGCTCGACAAGGCGTCTCGATACTGTATATTTATACAGTATCGAGACGCCTTGCTGCTTTGTGCCGTGAAAGAACTGGACCCTGACCATCCCGCCGAGACCTGGTACCCCGTCGCTCCGCCTGCGCCGCGCAAGGGGCGCGGCGCCGTCACGAATCTGCAGGGGCGCTACGAGGTCGATCAGCGCGAAGTCTTCGACGACGGCTGGCAGCACGCGCAGCCGGGCGAGGGCGCAGGCGAATCTGCCGCCGAAGAAGCGCCCATCTTGCGCACCGAGGTCTTCGAAGAGCGCGCGAAGAGCATTCTCACGCGCAACCAGTCGCCTGATATTCCGTTCAATGTCTCGCTCAATCCGTATCGCGGCTGCGAGCACGGCTGCATTTACTGCTTCGCGCGGCCCACCCACAGCTATCTGGGGCTCTCACCGGGACTCGACTTCGAGAGCCGCATTTACGCAAAGATCAACGCGCCCGAGTTGCTCGCGCGCGAAATTGCGAAGCCCGCTTACGAGCCGGAGCCCATCGCGCTGGGCGTGAACACCGACGCCTGGCAGCCGGTCGAGCGCGATCTGCGCATTACGCGTCGCGTGATTGAGGTGCTGAGCGAGCGCCAGCATCCGTTCGCGGCTATCACGAAGTCTTCGCTTATCGAGCGCGATCTCGATCTGCTCGCGCCCATGGCGCAGCGCCAGCAATTCATGGCGGCCATCACGATCACCACGCTCGACGCCGATCTCGCGCGCACGCTGGAGCCGCGCGCGGCCACGCCGGCGCGGCGGCTGCGCACGATCCGCACGCTGGCGCAGGCGGGCATTCCGGTGGGGGTGAGCATCGCACCTGTGATTCCGTTCGTGACCGAGCCGGACATGGAGCGCGTGCTGGAGGCTTGCGCCGAAGCGGGCGCGACCAGCGCGAGCTATATCGTGCTGCGTCTGCCGTGGGAGGTAGCGCCGCTATTCGAAGGCTGGCTCGAAGCGCATTTTCCGCAACGCGCGGCGCGCGTGATGAGCCGCGTGCGCGACATGCGCGGCGGCAAGGATTACGACTCGGCGTTCTCCCAGCGCATGAAGGGCACCGGGCTTTGGGCCGACCTGCTCAAGCAGCGCTTTCACCAGGCCGTGAAGCGGATCGGCTTGAACGAGCGGCGTCACGGCATTCTGGATATGTCGGCGTTCGTGCGCGCGAAGACGGTGCGCGAGAAGCCGCAGCTCGATCTGTTCTAGCGCCGCGCGGCAGGCGTCGCTATTGAGAAATGGCCTTGGCTGCTTCGACCTGCGATTCGAAATACGTCTGGAAGGTCAGGGCGAGGCCCGTCATCAGCAAGAACGCGCCGATCAGCAGCGAGAAGATCACCACGAAGATCACGGTCCAGCCCGAGCGGCTTGCGCGGCTGCCCGCGAAGGCTGCGTTGAACTGCGCGTCCCATTTGGCGTCCGGGCGCAGCCCGTAGACGATGGCGGTCAGAAACGCCGAGAGCACGGACATGGCGCCGATCACGGCGAGCGCCCAGCCGGGTATCGACTCGCGCTGGGTTGCCACGAGCAGCAGCACGCCGGGAATGCCGAGCAGCGTGCCGGCGATATGCGCCCAGCCCCATACGTCGCGCATTCCATAGAGATAAAAGCGGTGCGCCCCGAGGCTGCCGAACAGGAAGGCGAGGGCGGCGGTGAGTGTCTTGGAGCGAAAGCGTGCGGGATTTTTTTGATTGGACATGGGCAGACGGATTGGATGACTGCGCGCTGATTGTGCGATGGCAGCGCAACAACTGTGTGTGCAACAACTGCGCGGACGCGGGCCGCTGGCCATTGTACGTGGCGCGCGCCTGCGCCAGCAGGTGTTGCCGCTTATGCCGGGAAATGGCTGAAAGCGGGTGGCGGCCAGCGCAAGCCCGTTATGAATGTGAACGGACCCTAGGGCTTCGCGTAGGTCACGCGATAAATCGCGCCCGCGTAGTCGTCGCTGATGAGCAGCGAACCGTCGGGCAGCGGCTGCACGTCGGCGGGGCGGCCCCACACGGTTTCATCGGCATTGAGCCAGCCCTGTGCGAATACCTCCTGATGGGCGTTCGTGCCGTCGGCGTTCGCCGTCACGCGCACCACGCGATAGCCGACCTTGCCGCTGCGATTCCACGAACCGTGCTCGGCGATGAAGATACTGTCGCGATACCCGGCCGGGAACATCGTCCCTGTATAAAAGCGCATGCCGAGGGCCGCGACATGCGCGCCCAGCCCCATGACGGGCGGGGTGAAGCCACTGCACGGATGGCCCCCGCCAAATTCCGGATCCGCCACATTGCCGCCATGACAGTACGGAAAGCCGAAATCGAGGCCCACGCGTGCAAGCCGGTTGAGCTTGTCGTCGGGGGTGTCGTCGCCCATCAAGTCGCGGCCGTTGTCGGTAAACCATAGTTCGTGCGTTCGCGGATGCCACGCGAAGCCCACCGTATTGCGCACGCCGCGCGCGATCGTCTCGTAGTGCGAGCCGTCCGGATTCATCCTGCCGATCGTCGCGTAATGGTCGCGTTGCCGGTCGCTCGCGGGCAGGCAGACATTGCAGGGCGCGCCTTGAGGAACATAGAGCTTGCCGTCCGGGCCGAAGGCGATGAACTTCCAGCCGTGGTGGCGTTCGGCGGGCAGCGCGTCAGTGACGATGGCGGGTTTGGGCGGATCGTCGAGATGCGTGTCGATGGCGTCCAGCCTTACGATCTTCGAGATTGCCGAGATATAGAGCGCGCCGCTGTGCCAGGCGACGCCCACCGGCATCGTGAGCCCGGATGCCACCACGCGGTGCTTGACGACCTTGGTGTCGCGCAGTTCGAGCGCATGGACGCGGCCTTCCATGCTGCCCACGTAAAGCGTGCCGGCAGGCGAGAGCGTCATTTCACGCGCGCCTGGGATGTCGTCGGCGAGCACTTCGATGTGGAAGCCGTGGGGCAGGCGGATGCGCTCGATGGGCGGTGCGGCCCGCGCGAGCGGTGCGCCCAGCGCCAGGATAGCGGCGAGTGCGAACAGTGGGCGGCAAGGCCGTAAAATGCGAGGCGCTGGGCGCGTAAGCGGCGCCGGCGATTGAGGATGGCCGCCAGGTCGATGAGGGGAGCGATCAGCGGCGCGTACGTGTGAATGTGCGTTGTCGTGCCGCCACAAGCGCGCGAGGCGCGTGATGCCCAGCGTGACACCCAAAGCGAGCGGCGTTTCGGTGTGGGCCGCTTTAGCGCAAATCCACGCCCGCCGCCGCTTCGACGCTGGCGCGAAGCGCTCCCCGCGATGTCCGTCAGACGCCGATCGATCGCTGTTCATCGCCGTTTCCTCACGATTGTCGCGCCGTTTCCACGCGGTTTCCGTCCGGATTCCCGTTAAGTGTTTGTTATGCCATTGGTTTCGGGCTATAATCGCATGTTTCAGTAGTCCCGAACCCCCGGTTTTCAAGGATTCTAGTAATGGTCATCATCCGTCTGGCACGCGGCGGCTCGAAGAAGCGCCCGTTCTACAACATCGTCGCAACCGATTCGCGCAACCGTCGCGACGGCCGTTTCATCGAGCGCGTGGGCTTCTACAACCCGGTCGCCACCAAGGGTGAAACCCTCCGTATCGCGCAAGATCGCGTGACGTACTGGAAGGAAAACGGCGCGCAAATGTCGCCGGCCGTCGAGCGTCTCGTGAAGGAAGCGCAAAAGGCTGCTGCCGCTCAACCGGCTGCTTAAGTCTTGTTCATGTTTTACACCCGTGCGCGCAGCGTGAGCCGCGTGTGCGAGTTCAAGCTGGCTGCGAGGTTTGCCCATGCCCGTGCATGACGATGTAAAAGCGGACAAGGGCGCTGCCGCAGCGGGCGAAGCAGCACGCAAAGCGCCGTCGTTCGGCGCGTTTGTGCGCAAGCCCGTAGAGCGCCGGCAGGCGCGCGAAGGCGCGGCTGAGGCGCATGGCGCAGCTGAAGGCCTGCGCGCCGAAACGCCGGCGAGCTGGCCTGCCGACGCAGTCGAAGTGGGCGCCGTGCTCGACGCCTATGGGCTGAAGGGCGGGCTGAAGATCGCCCCGCACGCGCAGGGCGGCAAGGCGCTCATCGCAGCGAAGCGCTGGTGGCTCCTGAAGGGCCGCGAGCACCCGGAGCGTCATTCCGCGGTGCGCGTGAGCGCCAAGGTGCACGGCGACAGCGTGGTCGGGCAACTGGCCGGTGTCGCCGATCGCGAGGCCGCGCTGCGCTTGCGCGGTGCGCGCATCTACGTGAGCCGCGCGGATTTCCCCGCGACCGAAGCCGACGAGTATTACTGGGTCGACCTGATGGGTCTCGATGTCGCCAACGAGGCGGGCGTTGAGCTCGGCAAGGTCGCCGACCTGATCGACAACGGCGCGCAGTCGGTGTTGCGCGTCGAGTACCCCTCGACGGACAAGAACGGCAAGCCCATTGCCGGCGAGCGGCTGATCCCGTTCGTCGGCGTGTTTGTCAAGACGGTGGACCTGGCGGCGAAGCGCATCATCGTCGACTGGGAAGCCGATTACTGAACCTGCTGTGCTGATTCGCTGAACGGAGAGAGCGATGCAGTTTGATGTCGTGACGCTCTTTCCCGAGATGTTCGGCGCGCTCACCGACTGGGGCATCACCAGCCGGGCGGCCAAGCAGCAGCGTTATACGTTGCGCACGTGGAATCCGCGCGATTTCACGACCGACAACTACCGCACCATCGACGATCGGCCTTACGGCGGCGGCCCCGGCATGGTCATGCTGGCCAAGCCGCTCGAAGCGGCGATCGGCGCGGCGAAGGCTGCGCAGGCGGAGCAGGGCGTCGCGAGTCCGCGCGTGCTGCTGATGTCGCCGCAAGGCAAGCCGCTTACGCACGAGCGCGTCGTGCAGTTCGCGCAGGAGCCCGGTTTCGTGCTGCTGTGCGGGCGCTACGAAGCGATCGACCAGCGTCTGGTCGACCGTTGCGTGGACGAGGAAGTCAGCCTCGGCGACTTCGTGCTGTCGGGCGGCGAATTGCCGGCGATGGCGCTGATGGATGCCGTGGTGCGGCTGCTGCCAGGCGTGCTCAACGATGCGCAATCGGCGGTGCAGGATAGTTTCGTGGACGGTCTGCTCGACTGCCCGCATTACACGCGGCCCGAGGAATACGACGGCGTGCGTGTGCCCGATGTGCTGCTCGGCGGCCATCATGCGGAAATCGAGCAATGGCGCCGCCGCGAAGCGTTGCGCAACACGTTGCAAAAGCGGCCCGATCTGATCGCGCGGGCCAGGAAGAACAAAACGTTGAGCCGTGCCGACGAGGCATGGCTCGCCAGTCTCGCGAAGGGCTCGAACGAAGCGTAAGGCTTCGGGCGGGCGCGACAAGGGGCGCAAAAGGCGGTGCCGCTTCATGCGTGAACGGCGCCAGTTGTGAATCCATCCTCTATCGGGGCCGTAGTTGCAGAGGGCATCCTGCACAGGTACGAACGCCGACAAGATGGCTTACGGAGTCAGTCATGAATCTGATTGAAAAACTCGAGCAGGAAGAAATCCAGCGCGTGCTGGGCGAGAAGACCATCCCCGAATTCGCTCCCGGCGATACGGTGATCGTCAACGTGAACGTGGTCGAAGGCAACCGCAAGCGCGTTCAGGCATACGAAGGCGTCGTGATCGCAAAGCGTAACCGCGGTCTGAACTCGTCGTTCATCGTTCGCAAGATCTCGTCGGGCGAAGGCGTCGAGCGTACGTTCCAGACGTACTCGCCGCTGCTGGCAAGCATCGTGGTGAAGCGTCGCGGCGACGTGCGTCGCGCGAAGCTGTACTACCTGCGCAACCTGTCGGGCAAGAAGGCTCGCATCAAGGAAAAGCTGGTGTCGAAAGACCGCGCAGCTGCTCCGGCCGAGCAGGCGTAAAAGCTGTAAGAAAAAGCACCCCTCGGGGTGCTTTTTTGTTTTTGGCAGCAAAATATCAAAATGTGCCTGAATTCAGAGTCAGCCGTTGATCCGTCCAGTATTTGAACCCGAAAGCCTGCCGATCGAATCGACGGGCATCGACCTGCCTCATGTCGCCGCCGGCCGCCTAACGCCCGACGGCCTGCGCGCGCGTTTCGAGCAACGCTTGCCGTGGGAGCCGGAGCTCCAGGAGGCGCGCGTGACCGAGATTCGCGATCCGCGCGAAGCCGCCGTGCTGATGCCAATCGCGATACGGCCCGGCGGCCTCACCGTGCTGCTCACGCAGCGCGCCGACAACCTCAGCAACCACGCCGGCCAGGTGAGCTTTCCCGGCGGCAGCCGCGAGCCCGCCGACGCCACGCCCGTCGCCGCCGCGCTGCGCGAGGCGCACGAGGAGGTGGATCTCGATCCCGCGCGCGTCGAAGTGCTGGGCGCGCTGCCCGATTACCTCACGGGCACGGGTTTCAAGGTGACGCCCGTCGTGGGCCTCGTGCATGAGCCGTTCACGGTGATCGCCGATTCGCTCGAAGTGGCGAGCATCTTCGAAGTGCCGCTCGAGTTTCTGATGAACCCCGCGCATCACCAGGTGCGCGTGCTGCGCTGGGAGGGTGGCGAGCGCCGCTTCTTCGCCATGCCGTATCCGCAGACGGTTGCGGGTGTGAGTGGCACACACTTCATCTGGGGCGCGACGGCGGGCATGCTGCGCAACTTTTATCGCTTCCTGCTTGCCTGACGCAGGGCGTTTTTGCGGTGCGGCGGGCGCCGCTGTTGTGTCTTTGCAGCCACTTGCTCAGGCACATCTGGCCCTGTGATATCGTTGCAACAATTTCTGAAAACCCCTTTTGCAATCCCACTTGCACGGCGCGTGGCATGACTTTCTTCTCCGTATTGCTGGCTCTCGTCATCGAACAGGTGCGGGCGCTTTCGCCCAATAATCCGGTGACGGCGCTCCTGCGCCTCAATGCGGACTGGGCCGCGCATGGCTTCGATGCGGGCAAGAAAAAGCACGGCCTGATTGCCTGGCTCGTGGTCGTGGTGCCCTGGACGGTGGCCACCGCGCTGATCTACTACGTGCTTTATCGCATCAGCTTCGTGCTGGCGTTTCTCTGGAACGTGGTGGTGGTGTACTTCACGCTGGGCTTCCGGCAGTTCAGCCACTATTTCACCGACATTCACCTCGCGCTGAACAACGACGACGTGCCGCGCGCCCGCGAGATCCTCACCGAATGGACCGGCATCGACGCCGTGGACATGCCCGTGAGCGAGATCGTGCGCCATACGCTCATTCACGCCGTGGTGGCCTCGCACCGCCACGTGTTCGGCGTGTTCTTCTGGTTTCTTGTGCCGATCGGGCCGGCGGGCGCCGTGCTGTACCGGATCGCCGAATATCTGGCGCGCGCCTGGTCGCGTCCCGTCGACGACCGCACCGAGGCCTTCTCGGACTTCGCGCAGCATGTGTTCTTCGTGATCGATTGGGTGCCGGCGCGGCTGACGTCGCTGGGCTTTTCGATCGTCGGCAATTTCGAGGATGCGATCTACTCGTGGCGCAACCATACGAACCAGTGGCCCGACACCAACGAAGGCGTGCTGCTCGCGACCGGCAGCGGCGCGCTGGGCGCGCGTCTTTCCGGGCCGCTCGCGGAGCAGTCGAGCGTCGACGCACTGGCCCAGCCCGGCGAGGGCGATCCGTACACAGTGGGCGACGACTGCACGCCGCGCACGCTGCAATCGGCCGTGGGCCTCGTGTGGCGTGCGGTGATCCTGTGGATGATCCTGCTGCTCATGCTGACCATCGCCGTCTGGATCTGAACGATCCTGGCGCACAAGGTACAACGGCTCGCGATCAGCGAGCCGTTTTTGTTTTCACGCGCCAGAGACGTTTCATTCGTCGCGCGGATCACGCTCGCGGCCGCATTGCCAGCACACCGTGAATTGCGCTTCCAGCGTCTCGCCGCACTGCGGGCAGCGCCACGATGGCGCGCCCGGGGGCGGGCCGTTCGTGGCATCGGCGATCAGCTTGCGCGCAAGGGTTTCGTCGCGTTCGTCGGTTATCCAGATTTCCGGCGCGCACTGATCGGCGGGAATCTCGCCCATCGCCCCGCTCAGATAGCGGTTGTGCAGCTCGCACGGCACGCCGGCGGCCGCGAGGATATTCATCCAGTGCTGGGCAATGAGCACGTTCGGTGCGCGCGCGAGCTTGAGCATGGTGGTATTGGGGCAGGGCGTCAGCGCACGATCTGGCTGATCTCGTGCACGAGCTGCGCATAGAGCGCGTGGCGCTCCGGCGCGACGCGGCCGTCTTCCACCGCTTCGAGCACTGCGCAGCCCGGCTCGTGCAGATGATGGCAGTTATAGAAGCGGCAATGCGCGAGCAGCGGGCGGAACTCGGGGAAGGCGCGCTCGAGCGTGCCTTCGGTGAGGTGGTAGAGCCCGAACTCCTGGAAGCCCGGCGAATCGATCAGCGCGCCGCCCTCCGGGAGTTTGTAGAGACGCGTGAACGTCGTGGTGTGGCGGCCGCTATTGAGCGCCGTGGAGATCTCGCGCGTAGCGGCCTCGGCGTCGGGAATCAGCAGGTTCACGAGCGTCGACTTGCCCATGCCCGATTGGCCGAGCAGGATCGTCTGGTGGCCGTGCAGATGCTCGAGGAGAATCGCGTGCGCCTCCTCGGGATGCTTCTTCTCCGATACTTCCAGCACCGTGTAGCCCAGCGCCCGGTAGCGCTCGAGCCGCTGGCGCGCGAGCGGCAGCGCGTCTTCCAGATCGATCTTGTTGAGCAGGATGATCGGCTTCAGATCGTTGGCAACGGCTGCCACGAGCGCGCGGCCGAGCAGGTCTTCGCTGAAATGCGGCTCGGTGGCGAGCACGATCAGCAACTGGTCGAGGTTGGCCGCGAACAGCTTCGACTTGAACTGGTCCGAGCGGTACAGCAGGTTGCGCCGCTCGCCGATCGCGACGATCACGCCCTGGTCCGCCGAAGTCGACTGGTATTCGACGCGGTCGCCCACCGCGACCTCGCTCTTCTTGCCGCGCGGGAAGCATTGCAACGCCGCGCCGCCGCCGTCGGGCGCGACCAGGTAATGGCGGCCGTGCGCCGCGATCACGACGCCGTGCAGCGTCGCCCCCGTGCCTGCCTGTGCGCCGCCGGCGGCTTTCGTCGCGCGCCGGTTCATGCGTGCGAGAGCAGTCGGTCGATCCGCTGCGAAGCCGGCGGATGCGAGTAGTAGAACGCGGTGTAGAGCGGGTCCGGCGTGAGCGTGGACGCGTTGTCCTCGTAGAGCTTCACGAGCGCGTTGACGAGGTTTTGCGCATCGGTTTGCGTGGCGGCGAAGGCATCGGCCTCGAACTCGTGCTTGCGCGAACTCAGGCTGCTTAACGGCGTGACGAAGAACAGGAACACCGGCACGGCGAGGAAGAACAGCACGAGCGCGAGCCCGTCGTTGCCGCCGAGCAGCGACGGCCGCACGCCTAGACCCTCGTAGAACCACACGCGCTGGGTGAGCCAGCCGAGCACGCCGAGCAGCACGAGGCTGATCGCGAACGTGACGACCATGCGCTTGATGACGTGGCGGCGCTTGAAGTGGCCGAGCTCGTGCGCGAGCACGGCTTCGATCTCGCTGCCCGAAAGGCGCGCAAGCAAGGTGTCGAAAAAGACGATGCGCTTGGCCGCGCCGAAGCCCGTGAAATAGGCGTTGCCGTGCGCGGACCGGCGGCTGCCGTCCATCACGAAGAGGCCCTTGGCCGCGAACCCGCAGCGCTGCATGAGCGCCTCGATGCGCGAACGCAGCGCCTCGTCGCGCAGCGGCTCGAACTTGTTGAAGAGCGGCGCGATGAAGGTAGGGTAGAGCACCAGCACGAGCATCTGGAACGCGACCCAGACGACCCAGGTCCAGAGCCACCAGAGGCTGCCCGCCTGCTTCATGAGCCACAGCACGACGAAGAGCAGCGGAATGCCGAACAGCGCGCCGATCAGCAGGCCCTTGATGCGATCGGCGAAGAAGATGCGCCGCGACATGCGGTTAAAGCCGAAGCGCTCCTCGATCACGAACTGGCGGTAGTAATCGAGCGGCAATTCGACGATGCCGCTCACCGCGAGCACGGCGGCGACCAGCGCGATCTGGCCGACGTAGTCGCGCCCGATCAGGTCAGAAATGCCGAGGTCGATCGCCTGCACGCCGCCGAGCAGCGTGAGCGCGATCAGCACGACCGCGGAAAGCACGATTTCGATCATGCCGAGGCGCGTGCGCGCGACGGTGTAGTCGGCGGCGCGC
This sequence comes from Paraburkholderia sacchari, assembly GCF_000785435.2. Lineage (GTDB taxonomy): Bacteria > Pseudomonadota > Gammaproteobacteria > Burkholderiales > Burkholderiaceae > Paraburkholderia > Paraburkholderia sacchari. Next base: position 531,897 of record NZ_JTDB02000003.1, read on the forward strand.
TGATGCGCGGCGAGCGCAATGGTGGCCGCGAACTGGGTGGGCACCGCGCCGCGATGCGCGGCCACAAAGCGGACCTGGCGCGAGGCGAGCCAGAGCTTGGTCGCCACCATGGCCAGCACGGCGATCACGAAAATCACGCTGAAAGTCAGCGCGGGGGACAACGCAGTTGAGGAGGTCGACATCCGGGGAGTCCGTGGTATCTATGCGACAATTATATGTTCTCGGCGGCCCGGCCATGGCATCCGCGCAAGGCGCTTGCTTGCAGCGTGCGGGCCGTGCCTCTATGGCGCGTCCGCGCCGCCTCTCAACCGTTTCAGGCTGCTTCACATGACTGATATCACTTCTGCCGATCCGGCGGGCCAGGCGACTCCGGCGATGGAGCGCACCGACATGAACTTGATCTGGCTCGACATGGAAATGACGGGGCTCGATCCCGACAACGACCGGATCATCGAAATCGCCGTGGTAGTGACCAATTCCACGCTCGACAAGATCGTCGAGGGGCCCGTGCTGGCGATCCACCAGCCCGAAGCCGTGCTCGACCGCATGGACGAATGGAACCGCAATACGCACGGCCGCTCGGGCCTGACCGAGCGCGTGCGCGCTTCCACCGTGACCGAGGAAAGCGCAACGGAGCAGATTCTCGCGTTTCTCTCGCAGTACGTGCCGCCGGGCAAGTCGCCGATGTGCGGCAACTCGATCTGTCAGGACCGGCGATTCATGGCGCGCTGGATGCCCACGCTAGAGCGCTTTTTCCACTACCGCAATCTGGACGTGAGCACGCTCAAGGAGCTGTGCCGGCGCTGGCAGCCGACGATCTACAAGGGCTTCCAGAAGCGCGCGATGCATACGGCGCTGGCCGACATCCACGAGTCCATCGACGAGCTCAAGTACTACCGCGAGCATTTCCTGATTCCGTCTGCGGGCACGGCGAGCGCAGACGCCCCGGCGGGCGGAGCGGCCCAGTAACGCCGAGGCGCCCACAGGCGCGGGCGCCGCACAACAAGCAGGCCGCAAGGCGGCAGGCAGATTACGCGCGCGGCGCTCGCTGCGCGCTCTTGGGCCGGAACGCCGCAACGACGTTCGGATCGGTTTCGATATACGGCCCGCCAATCAAATCGATGCAGTACGGCACCGCCGCGAAGATGCCCGGCACCTTCGTCGCGCCATGCTCGTCGCGCAGGCCTTCCAGCGTTTCCTTGATCGATTTCGGCTGACCCGGCAGGTTGATGATGAGAGCAGCGTGGTCGTCAGTTTCGCGGATCACGGCTACCTGGCGCGAAAGAATTGCCGTGGGCACGAAATTCAGGCTGATCTGGCGCATCTGCTCGCCGAAGCCGGGCATTTCCTTCGTGGCGACCGCGAGCGTCGCCTCGGGCGTCACGTCGCGGCGCGCGGGGCCGGTGCCGCCCGTGGTCAGCACGAGGTCGCAGCCGAGGCCGTCCACCAGCGCCGTGAGCGTGGCCGATATCGTGGCTGCGTCGTCGTGGATCAGGCGCGTTTCGGCGCGCCACGGCGACTTCAGCGCGTGGCCGAGCCACTCCATCAGCGCCGGAATGCCTTTGTCCTCGTAGACGCCGCTGGTGGCGCGGTCGCTGACCGATACCAGGCCGATCACCAGTTCATCTGGGTGGCTGCGCTCAGGCTTCGTCATCTTCGCGGTCCTCTTCATCGCGCGCGTGCTCATCGGCGTCGTCGGCGCCCTGGGCGCTCACGTCCTTGATCCACTGGAACAGTTCGCGGAAGTACTTCGGCGGGCGCGCCTGCTCCTGCTCGCGACGCGCGTTGCGAATCAGCGTGCGGCCTTCCTGCGGATCGGCGGCAGGATGCTGGCGGATGAATTCGGTGAGGGCATCGTCGCTCGCGAGCAGCTTCTCGCGCGTGCGCTCGATCCAGTGCAGGCGCGCCGTGGCGGCCTTGTTCACGCCGCGATACTCGTCGAACGCGGTGCGCAGCGCGGCGACTTCGTCCTCGCGCAGGCCGCGCATCATGCGCCCCACATACTGGAGCTGGCGGCGCTTGCCTTCGTGGTCGGTGATGCGGCGCGCCTCGTGGACGGCGTCGGCGAGGTCTTCCGTCATGGGCATGCGCTTGAGCGCGTCCTTGGGCAGCTCGACGAGCGCCGTGCCCAGCTCCTGGAGCGCGGTCATCTCGCGCTTGAGCTGCGACTTGCTCGGGCGATCGTAGCCGTTGTCGTCGACTTCGGCGGCAACGTCGTTCATGGGTTGAATGCGGGTTTTGCGTTTCATGACGCGTATTGTAGCGTGCGCGCGCTGTCGGATCGGCGCATGTCGGGCAGTCGCCGGCCATGCGGCTGCGGTACGCGTTCGCATACCTTGCTATGATCGCGAAACGCGCTTCTTAGCAGAGTTTTGGCGAAGCGCATGATCCGACACACCCGACACACGACAAGCGGGCCGCTCCGGCCCGAAACCGGACCGTAACGACAATGGCTGCAGACATCGAAGCCCGGCAACGATTTTTCCCGCACACCCAGGACGAACTCAAGGAGATCGCGTCGGATATTCTCCGTCACGCGAATGCGCTCGGCGCGAGCGACGCCGCGACGGAAATCTCCGAAGGCGATGGCCTGTCGGTTTCCGTGCGGCGCGGCGAAGTCGAGACCATCGAGCACAACCGCGACAAGTCGGTCGGCGTGACCGTCTACATTGGCAACAAGCGCGGCAACGCGAGCACCTCGGACTTTTCCGCGCAGGCGCTCAAGGACACCGTGGCGGCGGCCTACAACATCGCGCGTTTCACCGCGGACGACGACTGCGCCGGCCTCGCCGAGCCCGACCTGCTGGAAACCGCGCCGCGCGACCTTGATCTCTATCACCCGTGGAGCCTCACCGCCGACGAGGCCGTCGAGATCGCGCGCCGCGCCGAGGACGCCGCATTCGCCACCGACCGCCGCGTGACCAACTCGGAAGGCGCGAGCGTTTCGGCGCAGCATTCGCAGTTCGTGCTCGCCACCTCGGGCGGCTTCATGCACGGCTACCCGTATTCGCGCCATTACATCGCGTGCGCGCCCATCGCGGGCACGGGCCGCAGCATGCAGCGCGACGACTGGTACACCTCGCGGCGCAACGCGAGCGAGCTGGCCTCGCCGGAGGCGGTGGGCCGCTATGCCGCCGAGCGCGCGCTGTCGCGCCTGAACGCGCGCGGTCTCGACACGCGCAAGGTGCCGGTGCTGTTCGAGGCGCCGATCGCGGCGGGCCTGCTCGGCGCGTTCGTGCAGGCCACGAGCGGCGGCGCGCTCTATCGCAAGACCTCGTTTCTGGTCGACAGCCTCGGCAAGCCGGTATTCGCGCCGCATATCCAGGTGGTGGAGGACCCGCACGTGGCGCGCGCCGCGGGCAGCGCGCCGTTCGACGAGGAAGGCGTGCGCACGCAACGGCGCGAAGTCGTGAAGGACGGCGTGGTGCAGGGCTATTTCCTGTCGTCGTATTCGGCGCGCAAGCTCGGCATGCAGACGACCGGCAACGCGGGCGGCTCGCACAACCTGCGGCTGGAAAGTTCGCTCACGAACCCCGAAGACGACTTCGAGGCCATGCTCAAGAAACTCGGCACGGGCCTCCTGCTCACCGAACTGATGGGGCAGGGCGTGAACTTCGTGACGGGCGACTATTCGCGCGGCGCATCGGGTTTCTGGGTCGAGAACGGCAAGATCCAGTATCCGGTCGAGGAGATCACGGTGGCGTCGACGATGCAGGAGATGTTCCGCCACATCGTCGCCGTGGGTGCCGATACGCTCGCGCGCGGCACGCGCCAGACCGGTTCCGTGCTGATCGAGCGCATGACGGTGGCGGGCCAGTAAGCGCGCGCTAGCCACCTTCCTTCGTTTCAATGCACAACGGCACGCCTTGGCGTGCCGTTGGTGTTTTTGCGCGTGTTTTCGACGCCCGGTTCTACCCTCAGTCGCGCCGCTCGTAAGTGACGAACGCGAAATCGAAGTTGTTGGGCGCATTCGCGTGCAGCGTCTCGCGCGCCGTTTCGCGCCAATGCGCGGGGTCGGGCGCGGGGAAGGTGGCATCGCCTTCGAAGTCGGTGGCGATCTCCGTGATGATCAGCTTGTGCGCGAGCGCGATGCCCTCGGCATAAAGCTGCGCGCCGCCGATCAGGAACGCTTCGGGCGCCTGGTCCTCGGCTGCGAGCGCGAGCGCGGCGTCGAGGCTCGTGACCGTGTCGCAGCCGGGAAAGCGCCGGGTGGCGTCGCGCGTGACGACGATGTTGCGGCGGCCAGGCAGTGCGCGGCCAATCGATTCATGCGTCTTGCGGCCCATCACGATGGGCGCGCCCATGGTGGTGCGCTTGAAGAAGGCAAGGTCCTCGGGCAGCCGCCAGGGCAGCTCGTTGTCGCGGCCGATCACGCCGTTGCGGGCGCGAGCGACGATCAGGGTGAGCGTCGTCATCGAGTCAGTCGAAGTGCGTTGGAATGGAAAAGCCAGTTGCACCGATTCTACCCGACGGCCTTATCGCCGCTCCTGGCGTCAAGCCTGCGGCTCGATCGGCAGGTCCGGCTGGTTCTCCGCCTCGCCGTCGAAGATCGTCTTCTCGTCGCGCAGGCCGTGTGCGCCCATGAGCCGGTAGAGCGTCACGCGCGAGATGCCGAGGTCGGCGGCCGCTTCGGTCAGGCGATGGCGATGGCGCAGCAGCGCCGCCTCGATCGCGCGTTTTTCCGCGGACTCGCGAGCCTCGGCGAGCGTCACCGTCTGCTGAGCGGTGAACTGGTCGAGATCGAGATCCCCGGCCGAGATCAGCTTGCATTCCGCCATCACGATCGCGCGCCGCACGCGGTTGATGAGCTCGCGCACGTTGCCGGGCCAGTTGTAGTTGTACATCGCCTCGATGGCGTCGGGCGTGAAGCCGCGGATCCTGCGCGCGCTGTCCTGCTTGAACTTGTGCAGCACGTGGTGCGCGAGAATTTCGATGTCCTTGCCGCGCGCGCGCAGCGGCGGCTCGTCCACGCGCAGCACGCACAGCCGGTGAAAGAGGTCGGCCCTGAAGCGCGAGTCGCGCATTGCCGCTTCGAGATCGACGTGGGTGGCCGAAATGATGCGCACGTCCACGGGAATCTGCTCGTGGCCGCCCAGGCGCTCGATCTTGCCCTCCTGGAGAAAGCGCAGCAGGCTCGCCTGGCTTTCCATCGGCAGGTCGCCGATTTCGTCGAGAAAGAGCGTGCCGCCGTTGGCTGCCTCCACACGTCCGATCTTGCGCTGATGCGCGCCCGTGAACGCGCCGCGCTCGTAGCCAAATAATTCGGATTGCAGAAGATGATGCGGAATCGCGCCGCAATTGATCGGCACGAATGGCGCTTTGCGCCGCGCCGAACGCTCGTGGATCGCGAGCGCGGTGAGCTCCTTGCCGGTGCCCGATTCACCCGAGATGAACACCGTTGCGTCGGTGTTCGCCACCTTGCGGATGGTGCGAAAGAGCTGCTGCATCGCCTCGCAGGTGCCCACCATTTCGTCTTCGTCCGCGCTTGCGGCCGACGCCGGCGCACGGTCGAGATCGCAGAGCGTGACCATGCCGAACGCGTGGCTCACGAGATAGTCGAGCGTCGCCGGCGCGACTGGCAGATGCACGTAGTCGAAGCAGTAGTGGCGGATCAGGCGGCGCACTTCGGGGTCGGTTAGACGCTTGGGGTCGGTGAGCGCAATCCAGCCCACCTGTTGCAGCCGCAGCACGGCTTCGAGCGCGGCGAGGTCGCGCGCGGTGAAGCTGGTCAGATCGACGATGCCCGCGCAGGTCGGCTCCGCTTTCACGAGCCGCGCGGCCTCGGCCGCGGTTCTCGCCGTCGCGACGTCCCAGCCGCGGCTCTTCAGATACGCGCCGAGCTGTGTGTCCGGCACGCGGGCGACGTACAGCAGCATGCGGTCGATGTCGGCAAGCGACCCGCCATCGGGGCCGCAGGCGGGCGTGCATTCCGCTGTGCGCGCAGCGGCGTCGGGTTCGCGCGTCCCGGTTGCCGTCGCGTTTTCGGCCGTTGCTGCGGGTGCGGGGTGCGGCGGCGCGCCCGGCATGGCGAGCCTCTGGCCCGCCCCGGCTAAAGGTGTCACGGTGGCGCCCAGATGGGAAGAATCGCGCACGATCGGCCTCGTCTTCATTAGAAGGTGTAGGGGAACCGCAAGCCGACGACGAAGTTCGGCGCATCGGGCGTGAGGCCGACCGACACCACGCCGTTGATCGTCAGGTGCTTGTTGACCACGTGATTCAGGCCGAAGTTGAGCACCGACGCCGTGGTCTCGCTGCCCGGCACGCCGGTCCAGCTGCCTCCGGGCGCCTTGGTCTTCGACTGCGGCTCGATGGCCATGGTGTAGGAGATGCTGGCCGAATCCTTGTCGGAGAAGGCGAGCGCCACGCCGCCGCCGAACTGGATGATGTCGCCGAGCTTCACCTCGGCCGGCTGCGTCTGCCCGACGACCGACGAGATATCGGCGAACGAGCGTGCGATGTTGTACGTGTACGAGAAGCTGCCGAACAGCACCACCGGATCGTAGGTCTTCAGCACCGAGACGCCGGCCGTGACGTTCCAGAAGCCCGTGCCCGTGGGCAGCTTGCTCGGCGCGACGAGGTTGGTGTTGTCGGGCGTGAGCTGCACCACCTTGATGCCGAACGGCGAGGTGCCGGTGTCCGTCTTCACGCGCAGGCTGCCGACCACGTCGGGCAGGCTGTTGGTCTCCTTCAGGAACTGGTAGTAGATCCCGAAGTTCACGTCGCCGATCGCGTGCGAGCTCACGGACGCATCGGAGAGCGTGTTCGCCGCGCCGCCAGCGCCGCCCACGATGAAGCTGCTGTGGCGGTAAATGTACGGGACGTCGACGTCGATGCTCATGCGGTCGGTGATGCCGTACCGCGTGTCGAGATCGGCCATGAGCTGGTGCGACTTCGTCTGGCCGAGGTTGATGTTGCCGAGGAAGATTGCATCGAGCGCGAGGAAGCCCGAGAGCTGCAGCTGGCGCCGGTCGTAATAGGTGTCGCTGATGCCCCAGTCCAGCGTGAGCTTGTGGTCGAAGAGCGGTGCGTGTTCGCGCTGCACGACCGCTTGCTCGGCCTCGGTGCGGGTGGGCGCGGCGTTCTTTTGCGTCTCGCCCACGGTCGGGTTCGCGCCTGCATTGGCGCCCGCGTTGACGCCGACGGGCGCGCCTTGCTGCGGCCCGCTCGCGGCGGACGAACCGGTGGCGCCGGTGGCCGGGCCGCTGTCGGGCGAGGGCGGATTCACCGGCACGCCAGTGGCGGTGCCGGTGAGGGAGCCAGGCGCGGTGGCGCCGGGCAGCGCTTGCGCGAGCGGCGGCAGCGGCACGGGCAGCCCGTCCGCGCCGGGCTGGTCGGCGACGCTCGCGCCGTCGCTGGCGGCCGGCGCACCGGCGCCCGGCATGCCGCGTCCGCGCTGCGCCATTTCGAGGTTCGTGACCTGGCGCTCGAGAGACTGGATTTGTCGCTGCTGCTCGTCCACCACGCGCATCAGCGTGTTGAGACGTTCTTCGACAGACTGGCTTTGCAGCGCCTGCGCATGTGCGGTTTGCGCGAGCGCGAAAAGCAGGACTGCTGCTGGAATGGCGGCGAGCGTTAAACGCGGCGCTGCCGTCGGGTACGACGTGATCATTCTTTTTCCCCCGGATCGAAAGTCGATGCACGACAGAACCCCCAGGTTCCGCGCACGCATCGTCGATACGCTTGCTCGGTGTTGCTTCACGCGTTCTGGCGGTTCGCGTGCTGACCTCCTTCAGGTGTCTCCTTGTGGCGGCCGTCGATGGCGGTCGGCGGCATCTTGTTGCTGTAACCAGGCGGCGTTTTTTTAGCGGGTGTTGCGTAGAGCCTGTAATACGCCGGCCTGCCGGATCATTTGTGCGTTCAACTGCTGCGTCTGCAAGCTGAGTTGCAACTGGTTTGCGACTTGCTGGTTGTTGCCCGCGACCTGGAGCAACTGGGCAATGGCGCCCGCCTGCTGCGCGCTGCCGGGCACGATGTTCTGCGTCGCCATGCCGGCGGGCGTTTGCAGCGTGACGTTGATGCCGTTGCCGCCGAATGCGATGCCGGCCTTGATGGTGCCGTTCGCGTTCGAAGCCGCTGCGCTCGTCTGATTGGCGCCCGCCATGCCGGCGATCTGCAGCGCATTGCTGTAATCGATGGTCGCGGCGTTGGAGCCGACGTTGCCATTGCCGGCCACCTGGGTGATCTGCGATACGCCGTTGACCGACACGTTCTGGCCGCCCGAGGCCGAGGTGTTCGGCATGGCGCCGCTATTGCCGATGTTGGTGCCGCCCGCCATCGGGTCGGTGACGTGCGCACTGGTCTGCACGCTCGCGCTCAGCTTGTTGGCCGTGTTCTGCGAGACGGCGAGCGCGCCTTGCGCGACGGCGCTGGCGCCATTGGGCAATTGCCATTGCGACAGTACGCTGAGCACGAAGCCGGAAATCATGTCGCTGCCGGCGTACTTGCCGGTTTGATGCGCGAGCACGTCGTCGTCGACTAACTCGCAGCGCACGGGCTGTGCGTCGGGTCCGCCCGCCGAGAGAAATGCAGGCAAGGCCGCCTGGGTGGCGGCGAGGCTTTCTGCTGCGCACGCATTGCCCGAACAAGCGCAGGCGAGCGCGCAGACACCTGCCGCGATGCCACACTGTGAGAGGTTGCGTTTCATGGCTATTCAGGACTTCAGAACATCAAGGCCTTGTCGAGGCCGTATTCGAAGAAAGGTGTCGGCGCCGTACCGTTGAGCAGGGCGTTTTCGCGCAGCTTCAGCGCGATCGACTCGTTGTTCTGCAACAGCGGAGAATCCTCCAGAAACGGTTTGCCGAGCACGGCGAAGACGAGCCCGTTCCACGTCTTCGCAAAATCATCCTCGGCAACGATGCGATTGCCGAGCGCGGGGTCCGCAATGAAGACGCGGTTGTTCTCGGCATGCTTGACGATCACGAAGTGCTCGTAGCCTTCGATGTTCATGAGGACGAGCACGGGAATCTGCAGGTGATAAAGCGCGTCGGTATTGACGCGAAAGCCCCGGCCGCGCAGGCCGATCGTTTCGACGAACTTCTTCATGTCGAGCATGGAGAAGCCGTTCTTCACGACCACCTCGGGGGTGGAGAACACCATCATGCGCCGGATCAGTTCCGGTTCGGGAATGTCGATGCCGTAGCCGTACTTGAGCAGCGTCGCGAGCGCGGCCGCGCCGCAGCTGTAGTCGTATTGCTGTGTGACGACGCTGTTGTAGCGGATCTCGCGCATCGAGCGGACCGGCAACTTGATCGGCACGCCGATCAGGTGGGTCGCGTCGATGGTCGACTGCGCCTGGCAAGGTATCCACGCCGCGGTGGCGGCGAGCGCCAGCGCGATGGCACATGTTCTTGACGCCGGGGACGAAACGGACCCGGACATGGTGGTCTCCTGCATCTGGTTTGCGCGCCAGCCGCTATGTGATAGCAGCCGGCGCGCCGGGGTGCAGCATGGAATTACATCGACTATCGAGTTGATTAGTGATGCTTAGTGGCCGTTACTCATTGCGGCGATGGCCATGCCGTTGTGCTGCAGATTGCCGATGCCGCCGGCAATGTTCACGCCGATGTTGCCGCTTGCGCCGGTGAGGGTGTTGGCGCCGAGGCTAGCCGTGCCCTGGAACTGGCCCGTTGCCGTCATGCCTGCGTTCTGCACGTTTTTGTCGGTCGCGACCATCGCCGTCGTTTGGGCGGAGCCAGCGTTCTTGGCCGTCGTTACGGAGCCGGCGAGGCTGTTGTTCTGCGCGTTGCCGATACCCGAAGCGACGTTCACACCGACATTGCCCGAGACGCTGGCGAGCGAGCCGTCACCCACCGATGCGTTCAGATTGAAGTTTTTCACATTGGCTTTGCCAGCGGACGCCTGATTGTTAAAGATCTGAGCGTTACCGAACACATTGCCCACATCGACCGAAGCGAGCGCGACGTCGTTGCTTTGCGCGTTGTTGATGCCTTCGGCGATGTTCACGCCCAGGTTGCCCGTCACGCCGGTTGCCGCGCCGTTGCCCGTGTTGGCGTCGAGCGTGGCGGCCTTGCGAGTGTCGGTGTGAACTGTCAACGAGCCGGTCGTCTTTTCGTCGACGGTCTTCAACGAGTCGCTCACGCTATAGCCCCACGTGTTCCTGGCTTCCGTGGACCTCGAGGACGAATGCGAGTCCTGCGACTTGCTGGTGCTCGATTCGCTGTACGAATGGGCGTACGTGTTTTTTGAATTGCTCATCCGGTCGCCGGAGCCGCTTTCCTTGGTCGTGACCGAGGCGTTCAACGAGGCATCCGCGTAGCCCGTGTTGGCCGTGCTCGTGCTCTTGTCGGAATTAAACGTGTTATTGAACGACCAGGTCTTCGCGTCCTTCGCCGTGTTGTTATTGTCGTGGGAGCTGTTCTTCGTTTGCGACGTGCTTTCCGAGCCGCTCAACGTCAGGCTGGCGGAGCCGTTTCTTCTGTTGCCCGTATGCGTCCACTTGGCGCTTAGCGACAGGTCGCCCTTGGCGCTCTGCGAATTCATCGAGCTGTTCGAGCCGACGTTGCTGGACGTATCGCTGAAGCTGGAGCCGCCGGTATCACTGACCTTGTTGGAAACCTTTGTGTCGCTCGTGGATCCGCTGTCGGTCTTGACGTGGACGGCCGCGTCGATGCTCGCGCTGCGGTTCTTGTCGTAGCTGTAGCTGCTCGACGAGCTCTTCGTGGTCGAGGCATTCACATCATGCGTTCTGGACGACGACCTGGAAGACATTGACCCGTCCTGTTCGCTGTACGACGTGGTCGCGTAGGCGGAGTTCGTGCCCGTGCCGTTCACGCTCCAGTTCCTGTCGTTATAGGTGGTCGTGACGTTGCCGAACTGGTAGCTCTGCGCCTGCGGAAGCAGCGTGCCGCCGCCCGTGGTCTGCGTGTTGTTGATGACCGCGCCGGCCGTGCTCGAGACGTGGACGCGTCCAGACATCCTGACAGAGCCGTCCATGTCCACCACGTCCGTCACGCCGGTGAGGTTGAAGAGGATAGCGGTCTTGGGGCCTGCGAAAGCGGAACTAGCCGCCGTCGCGAGTACTGCTGCTGCGATGAGGGTGCGCTTCATGTTTCGCTCCGATACTAGTGGTCAGTTAAAAAAGAGTGCCCGCCGGGGGACGGAGCACAAAACTGTTTGCCGTAGCGTTACCGGCGCCGGCTGTCTGGTTCACCTGTACGAGGCCCGTTGCATTCCTGAAGGCCGCACCGTCGATGCGTACCTCACGAATGCCGCGTGTCTCGCCAATCTGGTTGCCCGTACGGCCGTTCGTCGCGCTGGCCGAGGACAGTTCTCCGTCCGATACCAACGCGACTCCGAGCGCCCCAGTGCCGATCTGCGCACTGTTGCGCTGGATGTTGCCCACGCCCGCCGACTGATTCACCATCATGGCGCCGGACGTGTTGGAGAAAGCGCCCGAGCCGATCAGCGCGCTGGCGTTGCCGAGCCGCGCGCGCGTCGTGGCGCCTTGTTCGTCGAGATTCACATTGGCGACTGAGCCGCCGCTCGTGATGGTCAGCTGGTTGGCCTGGACGTTGTCGAGCCCGGCCGCTTCGTTTACGGCGAGCGCGCCGGTGGTCGAGGTCGCGGCATTCGGCGCGATCACGGCGGTTGCGCCTACGTTGACCTGGGCTTGCGCGGTCGTTGCGAGCGTCGCCAACGAGGCGCCGAGGGCGACGGCTGCCAATGCGCGCGAAATGGCCCGGACGTGCGTGCGGCGGCTCATTTCATGCTCCCGATGGCGCCCAGCGCGCTCGTGATCGGCGCGATGGCGCCGGTGACCGTAGACGAGATCGTGCCGCCCAGTCCGCCGACGGCCTGGGCGCTGCCGCCCGCGCCGAGCGCCGAACTGGTTGCCGCCGGATTGCCCACGAGAACGCGGGTGACGGCCTGTACGCCCGCGGCCTCGCCGGCGAGTGCGCCAGTTGTGTTCACGCCGGAATTGCCGTGCGCATTGGTGAGGTCGGTGTCGTTCACGAGCGTCGCCATCGTCGGGTCGAAGGTGTTCTTCGGGAACGTGGTGGCCCGCACGAGCACCGGGTCCTGGCTCTTCGGCACGGCGGCGAAGGCGCTGCGCGGGGTGATGTCGCGCTCGACGATGATGTCGCCGGGATTGATCACCTGCTGTGCGCCGACGTCCGCCGCCAGCACCGCCGCGAACGCGGCGCTCAGAACGGCCGCGAGTCGGGCGGAGCACCGGCGCTCAGCGGGCGTCTTGAAGCGAACGATCATGTCTGTCTCCATCTCTGTTTCCGGCGCGGCGCGCATTGGGCGCCGCCTCTGCGCCGCGCTGAGCCCGGCACGGGGCCGGTTTCGGCACTAACCGCGTTGTTTGCCGCGTTCTTTTCCAGTTATTTCCGGACGTAGCTGGCGAGGTTGCCCTGCGCCGCCTGGCCTGCGTCCACCGGGATCGGCAGCGGCGTGGGCGGGCCGATCTCGTCCCACAGCGTTACGCCGTTGCCGCGCATGAGTTGCGGCGTGGCAGCGATCATCACCATGCCCACGGCGCCGCCGCGCTGGCGCGCGAGCGTCTGGTCGTCGATGGCGCCCACGCCCGCGAGCACCGTGTCGTCCCCAGCGGGGCCGGGATCGGCGGCGAGCGCGTCGGTACCCGTGGCGGCGCTCAAGTTCTTGCCGCTGGTGCCGTAATAGGAGGAATCAGGGGCCATGCCTGTATTGAGCGTCACGCTCGCCATGGCCGCGTCTGTTGCAGGAACGACATCCGGGTTCGCCGCGACGACACTCGCACTTGCCACATCCCCAGCGGTTTGTGCGCGCGCCGACGGCGCGAGGGCGAAGAGCACGGCGGGAATCAGCACGGCGGCAAGCATGCCGCACGGGCCGGTTACACTGCGCCTGATGTTCGAAAAAATGAGTCGCATGGCGTATCTCCTGGTGCGAGACATTTAGCGAAACGTGTGCCATGCCACGCAATCCGTTGATACGTCGCGGGTTGGAATATTTTCTACGGATTTTGAATAGCGGATTTTCGCAAAAACGTTTCAGCGCTGAAACGCCGGGCTGTTTTAACCCCCCGAAATTGGTCGAAAAGTTTCAGGGGAAACGTTTGCGCGATTTTTGTTCTACGCAGTCCGGCGTGTCTGGAAAACAGTGCGGGAGCCAACAGAATGGAAACATCCGCAATTCATTTTCCTCTTACAATTCAGTGGTCATGTAATGGAAACCTTTCCATCGCGCCCTTATCGATTCGCGCCGCATATTTTCTATCCAACATCCCGATCCATATAGTAAGCTTTAGAAAAACGCGTAATAGCCATAACAAAGGCCCAAAGAGGGCCAAATTGACCACACGCCGCAGTTCGGGGATTCACTGTCCGCAAAAGCCCCTATGTTCGCCCGCGTTTAATTGCGCCTGGCGAATGGTTTGTTTTGCGGCGTGTCTGTACATCAGGTGCGTGCCGTCATTTCGCAACGATGTGTTGGCAAGAGGATCTGAATAATGGAATCCGCAATGCGGCAATTGGTTTACGTGACGCGCAAGCCGAACGAAGCGCTGAACGAGCGGTTCCACGAGCGGGGCTGGCAGGTGGAGATCGTGGGCAACGCGCGGGACGCGCGGCGGGCGTTGCGCGCAGGTTCGCCTGCGGGCGGGCTGCTCGACTTGACCAGCGAGTTCCATCTCCATGAGATCGGCGCCTTCGAGCCGTGTCTGACGTTGCCTAACGTGGGCTGGGTGGCCGCGACCACCACTGGTCAGTTGCAGGACGCCAATTTGCGCCGTCTCGTGCGCGATTACTGTTTCGATTACGTAACGGTGCCGTGGAGCGGCGAACGCATCGTCGATTCCGTGGGCCATGCCTATGGCATGGTCACGCTTTGCGAGCGTGCCTCGAACGACCATTCGGGCGGCGCGGAAGGCGAAATGGTGGGCTCGTGCGAGGCCATGCTGGCGCTCTTCCGCTCGATCCGCAAGGTCGCGATGACCGACGCGCCGGTGTTCATTTCAGGCGAGTCGGGCACCGGCAAGGAACTCACCGCGGTTGCCATTCACGAACGTTCGTCCCGGCGCAATGCGCCGTTCGTGCCCATCAATTGCGGGGCCATTCCGCCGCATCTGCTGCAGTCGGAGCTATTCGGCTACGAGCGCGGCGCATTCACAGGTGCGAGCCAGCGCAAGACCGGGCGCGTCGAAGCGGCCAACGGCGGCACGCTTTTTCTCGATGAAATTGGCGATCTGCCGATGGAAAGCCAGGCGAGCCTGTTGCGCTTTCTCCAGGAAGGCAAGATCGAGCGGCTGGGCGGCCATCAGTCGATGCCGGTGGATGTTCGCATCATCTCCGCCACGCACGTGGACATGCGCGCGGCGATGGTCGAAGGGCGCTTCCGCCAGGATTTGTATCACCGCCTGTGCGTGCTGCAGATCGACGAGCCGCCGCTGCGCGCGCGCGGCAAGGACATCGAACTGCTCGCGCGGCACATGCTCGAGCGCTTCAAGAAAGACGGCGGGCGGCGCCTGCGCGGCTTTTCGCCTGACGCCATTGCGGCGCTGCATAACTATAGCTGGCCGGGCAACGTGCGCGAACTCATCAACCGCGTGCGGCGAGCGATCGTCATGTCGGAAGGGCGCGCGATCACGGCGCGCGACCTCGAACTCGGCGATTACGTCGAGGTGGTGCCGGTCTCGCTCGCGCAGGCGCGCGAGGCCGCCGAGCGCCAGGCCATCGAACTCGCGTTGCTGCGCCATCGCGGGCGGCTTGGCGACGCCGCGCAGGAGTTGGGTATTTCGCGTGTGACGCTGTACCGGTTGTTGTGCGCGCACGGTATGCGGCATATGGAGAGCGATCCGCTCGCGCCGCATTCGGGCGGGCTGATTTCGGGGGGCGGGGCCTGAGGGTGACCCGTGGGCGACCTGAAGGTGATCGAAAGACGGCCTCGCTGAGGGGACCATAAAACGGCTGCGCAAAACAGCCGGACAAGCGCTGAAGAAGCAGGCGACGAAGAGCCGGATACGGCCATGAGGGTGCTGGAAGGTACGGAAGGTGCAGGGGTGCAAGGCGGGTCCGTGCGGGGGCGCGGGTTCGTGCGGCAGGCGGCTCGCGTGTGTGAGCCGCCTTGTCCGCTTGGCTTGCGACAGCATCCGCTGATTCATGCGGTCCGGGTTTGCCGATGGCGATATTGCGAATTATTCACAATCATTTGTGCACGGATTTGCCACGCGGCCGTCACATTATTCTGTGCGTCGATTTTCTCCGTTTGCTTTTGACATATAACCTCCGTGCGGCGTATTAATTATTTTGCATTTCACTTTGCCGAGATAATGCGTATTGCATAACCATGTCGGGTCGATACGCCGTTGTGTCGTTTGCGCCTTCCTGCTCGTTCCCCGCTGGTTCCGCGCTGCCAGTCCCTCCGCTAACCCCGCTGCTAGCCCATCGAGCCGGATCTGCCGTTTGCCCGCTTGCTATAGAATCTCGCTTTTGAATCCGCATCGGGCGCGCTCGCGCGCCCGCTCAGGGAAGCGCGCATGAAACAGTACCTCGAGCTCGTCCGCTCGATTCTCGACACCGGCACCTGGCAGGAAAACCGCACCGGCATCCGCACGATCAGCATGCCGGGCGCGATGTTGCGCTTCGACCTGCAACAGGGCTTCCCCGCTGTCACGACGAAAAAGCTCGCGTTCAAGTCGGCGGTGGGCGAGCTGATCGGCTTCTTGCGCGCCTCGCGCAGCGCAGCGGATTTCCGCGCGCTCGGCTGCAAGGTCTGGGACGCCAATGCGAATGAGAACGCACAGTGGCTGGCCAATCCGTACCGCCGCGGCACCGACGATCTGGGCGATGTCTACGGGGTGCAGTGGCGCCAGTGGCCCGCCTACAAGGTGCTCGACGCCGGCGCGAGTGCGCAGCTTGCCGACGCGCAGGCGCGCGGCTTTGCGCGCGTGAGCGAGTTCAGCGAGGACGGCCGCCCGAAGGTGCTGCTCTACAAGGCGGTCGACCAACTGCGCCAGTGCCTCGACACGATCATGAACAATCCCGCCGACCGCCGGATTCTGTTTCACGGCTGGAACCCGGCGGTGCTCGACGAGATCGCGCTGCCCGCGTGCCATTTGCTCTACCAATTCCTGCCGAACGTCGCAAAGCGCGAGATCTCGCTGTGCCTGTACATCCGCAGCAACGACGTCGGGCTCGGCACGCCGTTCAATCTGACCGAAGGCGCGGTGCTGCTGCATCTCGTCGGCCACCTGACCGGCTACACGCCGCGCTGGTTCACGTACTTCATCGGCGACGCGCACATCTACGAAAACCAGCTCGGGATGCTCAACGAGCAGCTGCGCCGCGAACCCTACGAGAGCCCGCGCCTCGAGATCGCCTCGCGCGTGCCCGAGTACGCGAAAACCGGCCTCTACGAGCCCGAATGGCTCGAAAAAGTCGAGCCGTCGGACTTCTCGCTATCAGGCTACCGGCATCACGATCCGCTTACCGCGCCGATGGCGGTCTAGCGTGCCGCTGTAGTGCCGTGGCGCCTGGAGCGACGCACGATAAACAAAGCCCGCGAACGGTGACGTTCGCGGGCTTTTGCGTTGATGGCGCGTGCTTTTCGGCGCGCGCCGGGGCAGGTGGGCTTAGCCGTGATGGCGATCGTCGTGGCCGCCACCGCCCGCTTGCGGATGCGGTTGGGGCTGAGGCTTCGGCTGCGGACGGGGCTCTGGGCGCGGCTGCGGTTGGGGCTGTGGCTGCGGGTGGAACTCGGCACGCGGTTGCGGTTGGGGCTGCGGCTGCGGGTGAAACTCGGCGCGCGGTTGCGGTTGGGGCTGCGGTTGCGGGTGGAATTCCGGACGCGGTTGGGGCTGCGGTTGCTGATGGAATTCCGCGCGCGGCTGAGGTTGCGGGCGCGGCGCTTCGCGTGGCTGCGGTTGGGGCTGCGGCTGCGGATGGAACTCGGCCCGCGGCTGGGGTTGAGGCTGCGGGCGCGGTTGCTCGCGCGGCTGTGGTTGCGGTTGCGGATGAAAATCGCCGCGTTGCTCCGGCTGCGCCTGGGGCTGCGGGCGCGGTTGCTCGCCCGGTTGCGGTGCGCGCGGTGCTTCGCCCGCGGAGGGTTGCGGTATGCGGGCAGGCGCGCCGTCACGCGGCTGCTGCATTGCTGCGAAGGCTTGCTGGCGGTTCTCCTGACGCGGCGCTGCGCCGCCGGGCTGCTCACGCTGGGCAATCGGTGCGTGCGGCTGCATCCACGACGGCTGATGCGGCGCGCCCGGCGCGCCTGACGTCGCGCGACCATTCATGTTGCCGGCAGTGCCCGGCGTGCCGGGTGCGTGCGGTTGGCCGCCGGGCAGGCTGCCCTGCGGTTGCGCACCTTCCGGCCGGCCGGCGAACTGGGGCGGACGCGGTACGCCATGCGCTTCGTTCGGCTGTCCGGCGGATGGGCCGTGGCCGTTCGCCATTGCGGGCGGCATGCCGGGCTGGCCGGCTTGCTGCGCGCGCATGGGCATGGGCGCGGACGCGTTCGGGCCGTGCGGGCCGCCTTGGGCGAATGCGCCCGGACGCGGCGGCTGACCCTGCGTTTGATTCGGAATTTGCCCCGGCATCTGAGCCGGCGTTTGACCGCGCATCTGACCGGACGCCTGACTGGGCGCGCCGTCGGGTCGCCCCGGCCGCCCCGGTTGGCCGGGTTGGCCGGGTTGGCCGGGTTGGCCGGGTTGGCCGATGGGTTGGCCACCGAGTTGGCCGTTGGGCCGGCCCGTAGCGCTAATCACCGGCGAGTGCGGTGGCACGACGCGCACGTTCTGCTGCGGCCATCCTCCGCGCGAGGCGGGCGAGAAGGGCGAGTTGGACGCGTTGGGGGAGAGCGGGGCGTGTGCCGGCGCGGAGACGCGCACGACGGGCGCGCCCGCGCCCGGCACGGCGCCGCCGCCACGGGCGAAGCGCTGCGCGAGGTTGTCGTGGAACGCGGGCGGCGCAACCGGCGCGCGCGTCGCCACCACTTGCCGCTGATTGAGCGACGCCGGCGGCCGGTAATCGGCGCGGCGCAGGTTCGGGCCGAAGCTGCCCTTGACCGGCGCGATGCCCGGCGTGCCCGACTGGATGCGCGCGTTCTGCCACTGGCGCGGGTCGACGCGCTGAGCGAAGCGCGAGGTCGGCTGGCCGTGTACGAAGGCCGTGGCGGGCACGGCGGTCACGGCGCCCGGCACGCGGTAGTTCACGAACGTGTTGTTGTGCACATTGACGTTCGTGATATTCGTGATGTTCACGTCGTGGCGGTAGTTATTGACGATCACGGTCTGATTCACGCGGTCGTAGTAGCGCGGGCTCCAGTCGCCCCAGTGCGGATGCCACGGTTCGCCCGGCCCGAGCGCGAACCACGCGACGCCCGCCGCTGCCGCGCCGCCAATGGCGAGATTCACGCCCCAGTCGGGGCCGCCGCGGCCACCGCCCACGAACGCGACAAGCGCGGGCGCGTAGACCGGCGGCGCGGTCTCGACAATCGGGCCTGGCACCCAGGCCCACGAATCGTCGACGTAGGCCCAGCGCCCGTAGTGATAAGGCGCGAAGCCCCACGGGGCGTCGTCCACCCACGTCCAGCCCCATGGCGCTTGCCACACCCAGTGGCCGTCGTGATACGGCGCCCAGCCCGAGGGCACGTCGTTCGGCGTCCAGACCTCGCCGTACTGCGGACTTTTATGCCACGAACCGTTGGCGTCCAGGTCCTGATAGCCGGGTATGTCGCGCGAGACATAGCGCGCCGAAACCGAGCGGTCCTCGGCCGCGTCGCGTGCGAGCGCCCACTGGTCGAAGGCGTCGGGTGGCGGCGCGGGCTCGCTCGCCACCTGCTGCAGATCGGTGCCGGCAAAGCGGATCTGCTGGCCCGCCGAAATCGGCATCTGGCCGTTCTCGCCGTATACCGTCACATTGCCGCTGCGCACCGTAACGGTCGTGGCGCCGCCGTCGGGCGCGACGTCCACGCGATAGTCGCCGGGGCTGGTCACGCCGAGCGCGAGATTGGGCGTGTCGATTTCGTATGCGCTGCCGGGCGGCAGCGCGCGCACGCGCGTCGAGAGTGTGCCTTGCGCGACTTTGAGCTGGGTGTTCGAGTCGTCGAGATTGAGCACGTCGACGCTCGTTTGCGGGCCCATGCGCACCGCCGTCGAACCGATGTGCATCTGCGAGCGCGCATTGGCGTCGTTCCAGAGCTGGTCGCCGGTCGTGAGCGGGCGGTTCAGCTGCGCATAGGACCAGTCGGTGGCGCCGGCTGGTTCAGTGGTCACGTCGCCCGCCATGTAGTCGAGGCGCGCGACGCGTCCCGGCGGGTCGCCTGCGGCGGGCGCGCCCTGTGCCCACGCGTTGGCGCCGCTCAGGCTGAGTGCGAACGCGGCGAGCACGGCGCCGGCGATCAGCGTGCGGCCTGGCGGGCGGCCAAGCGGGCGGTGTGCGGCGTGCGAATTCGGGGCTTCGTGCGTGGTGAGCGATGGGGTGCGCGTTGTCATGTTGGTTCTCCAGCCCCTGGAGCGAATTTCAGGAAGCTATGTGGGGAACTCTATCCGCCGTGCCTGTTTCCATGCGCGCTCAATTGTTAGGGCTTATGCACCAGATGTAACAGAACGTGTGCCTGTCGCCAGGAAGGCCGCTTTTCGATGCGCGTTAAGTGACGTTGTTGGGTATTTGTCAGCTTGATGGGTGCGCTCAGGTCGTCACGAAAGTTTCTAATTCGCGCTGGCCGAGCGGCGTGATGCGCAGCACGCGCGGGCGGCTGGCGCGCTCGACCCAGCCGTTCGAGGTAAAGCGCTCGAGCAGCGCCGCGCCGAGCGCGCCGCCCAGGTGCGGGCGCCGCTCGCTCCAGTCGAGACACGTGCAGGCGAAACGCCGCCGGCGTGCGTGCAGCGCCTCCAGGTCGACGCCCCAGTTCGACAGCCGCGCGACGCCTTGCTCCGTCACTTCGAGGTCGTCCTCATTGCGCACGAGCCATCCGCCCTCGACGAGCCGGTCGAACACGCGCACGGCGACCTCGCCGGCCATGTGGTCATAGCAGGTGCGCGCGTGACGCATCTCCATGGGCACCGTGCGAGCGGGGCGCGTCACGGGCTGCGCGGGCGCGGCGGCATGCGCGACGTTCATCAGCGCTTCGATGGCGGCGGCGACTTCTGCGGTGGCGATGCGGTAGTAGCGGTGCCGCCCGCGCACGTCGGGCTTGAGCAGGCCGCCTTCGGCGAGGCGGGCGAGATGCGCGCTCGCGGCGGACGGCGAGAGGCCCGCGATCATCGTGAGCTCGCCCGCCGGGCGCGCGCTGCCGTCCATGAGCGCCCATAGCATGGCGGCGCGGCCGGGGTCGGCGAGCAGCGCCGCGACGCGCGCGAGACCGGGGAAGTGGCGGGTTTCGTCGGTTGGGGGAAGAGGCATGATTGCTCCCGTGCGTAACTGACGGTTCGAACGGCGCGGCTTGCGCCGGCAGTTCTCTCATGTGCTTGCTGATGTGCTTACTCTAACGAAATCCACGATTCGACGTTTCAGGCTGCCGTGAAATATGGCGCGCAGATTTGGCCTGCACAAAGGCGCGCAAGTGAGCGAGTGAGGCGCGGTGTTGCCGGCTTGCCGGGGAGGCCCGGCTGCGGCGCGCTAGAATGGATTTCTTTCGGGAAGCAAACAGTCAGTCATGAAACGGATTCTTGTTCTTACAGCGATTGCACTGCTCTGTACGGCCTGCGCCGGCGGAACCACGCCGTCGAGCAGCACCGCAAGCGGCATCACGATGTACGGCACGATCGACCAGGGCATCACGATTCACAACTAACCGGTCGGAAGCGGCGATCTGGGGCGCTAGCACGCTTGGCAGAAATTGACGCAAGATCGACGTGTCTGCCAACGTCGCGCGTGCGATGATGGTCGCTTCGAATCCTCATCGCCCTTTGCATGCCTATGTCCGCGTCTCCCTGCGTGCGCCATGTGGTTTTCGCGGTCGCGCCCGATCTCGTGCTGCTCGATGCCTGCGGACCGGTCGAGGCTTTCTGGCGGGCCGAACTGGCGATGCGCGCCGCAGCAACGCCTGCTCGGGCCGCGCTGGCTGACTCTACGCATGCCGCCGATCCTTGCGCTTATCGCGTCACGCTCGCGTCTACGGCGGGCGGCGTGCTGCCCACGTTCGCGGGCACGCCGGTCGTGACCGAGCGGCTCGACTCGATCGACATCGCCACCATCGACACGCTGATCGTTCCGGGCGTCCCCATCGACGATTCAACCGTGCTCCAGCCCGAACTCGTCGCATGGATCGCCGCCGCGGCGCCGCATGCGCGGCGCGTCGCCTCGGTCTGCACCGGCGCGTTCTACCTTGCCGCCGCGGGCCTGCTCGATGGCCGCCGCGCCACCACGCACTGGCGCAACGCGGCGCAGCTTGCGCGCCGTTTCCCGCGGGTGAATGTCGACCCCGAGCCGATCTTCGTGCGCGACGAGCGCGACGGCCGCGTGGTCTGGACCTCGGCGGGCGTGACGGCCGGCATCGATCTCGCGCTCGCGCTGATCGAGGAAGACTGCGGCCACGCGGTCGCCATGCATGCCGCGCGGCGGCTCGTGGTGTTCATGAAGCGCCCGGGCGGCCAGGCGCAGTTCAGCGAGGCGCTGGAGGCGCAAAGCGCGGCGGGCGGCGCGTTCGACGCGCTGCACGGCTGGATGGCCGCGAACCTGCACAGGGAATTGAGCGTCGAGCGTCTCGCCGAAGCGGCGCGCATGAGCCCGCGCACCTTCGCGCGGCGCTATGTCGAGTCGGTGGGGCGCACGCCTGCGCGCACGGTGTCGGCCATGCGCGTGGAAGCCGCCGCCCACGCGCTCGCGCAGTCGCGCCTTCCCGTCAAGCGCATTGCCGCGGACTGCGGCTTCGGCACCGAGCAGAACCTGCGGCGCGCGTTCGAGCGGCGCTATGGCGTGCTGCCGCTCGACTACCGGGCGCGGTTTTCGTCGGCCTGAGCGCGCGGGGCGCCGGCGGATGACACGTCGGCGGATGACCGGGTGACAGGATGACACACGGCGCTCGTATAATCGACGCCATCCTATAACGACGCCTTGTACGACGCCTTGTCAGCAAGGCGCAATCCCCACGAGCGGAGCCCCCATGAGTACGCCTTCCCAGCCGCTGGACCGTTCGGAAACGACGTTCCGCTTTCTTGCCGAGCCGACCTCGGTGAACTTCGGCGGCAAAGTTCACGGCGGCGCCCTGATGAAATGGATCGACGAAACCGCTTACGCGTGCGCCGCCGTCTGGTCGGGCCGCTACTGCGTGACGGTGAGCGTCGGCAACATCCGCTTTCGCCGGCCGATTCTGGTCGGCAACATGGTCGAGCTGCGCGCGCGCGTGGTGGCCACGGGCCGCACCTCGATGCACATCCACATCACCGTGCACGCGGGCGACCCGAAGAGCGGCCAGTTGCGCCTCACGACCGATTGCCTGATCGTGTTCGTGGCCGTCGACGAAAACGGCAACCCGATTCCCGTGCCGACCTTCGTGCCGGAAACGGACGAGCAAAAGCGTCTCGCGAAATATGCGCTCGACGTGAAGGAAGCGCTCGACGCGATCGTGGACCTGAAACCCGAGGAAGTGGCGAAAGGCCGGGTTTGATCTTCCGATCGGCCGGGCTTATTTCTTCAGTGTGCCCACCATATCGGCGGGCTTGACCCATTCGTCGAACCGCTCGCTGCTCACGTGGCCGAGCGCGAGCGCGGCGGCCTTGAGCGTCGTGCCTTCCTTGTGCGCCTTCTTGGCGATCTGCGCGGCCTTGTCGTAGCCAATGTGCGGATTGAGCGCCGTCACCAGCATCAGCGACTCGTTGAGCAGCGTGTCGATACGCGCGCGGTTGGGCTCGATGCCCACCGCGCAGTGATCGTTGAAGGAGAGCGCGCCGTCGGCGAGCAGCCGGATCGACTGCAGCACGTTGTGCGCGATCATCGGGCGAAACACATTCAGTTCGAAGTTGCCGCTCGCGCCGCCCACATTCACGGCCACGTCGTTGCCGAACACCTGGCAGCACAGCATCGTGACTGCTTCGGATTGCGTAGGATTTACTTTGCCCGGCATGATCGAGCTGCCCGGCTCGTTCTCGGGGATCGAGAGTTCGCCGAGTCCGCAGCGCGGGCCGCTCGCGAGCCAGCGGATGTCATTGGCGATCTTCATGAGGCTCGCCGCCACGGTCTTG
Organism: Paraburkholderia sacchari; assembly: GCF_000785435.2. Lineage (GTDB taxonomy): Bacteria > Pseudomonadota > Gammaproteobacteria > Burkholderiales > Burkholderiaceae > Paraburkholderia > Paraburkholderia sacchari. Next base: position 555,019 of record NZ_JTDB02000003.1, read on the forward strand.
AGCGCACCGTGCGCGAACACGAGTGCGTCGGCGGCGGCCATCACTTCGAACTTGTTGGGCGCGGTGACGAAGGGCACGCCCGTGAGCTTCGCGATGGTCTCGGCCACTTTTTGCGCGAATTGCGGATGCGCATTCAAACCCGTGCCCACGGCGGTGCCGCCTTGCGCGAGCTCGTACAGATGGGGCAGCGTCGACTCCACGTGGCGGATGCCCTGGTCGAGCTGCGCGACGTAGCCCGAGAACTCCTGGCCGAGCGTGAGCGGCGTGGCGTCCTGCAGGTGCGTTCGGCCGATCTTCACGATGTCGGCGAACTGCTTCGATTTTGCGTCGAGCGTGTCGCGCAGCGTCTTCAGCGCGGGCAGCAGATGCTTGGCGATGCCGTATGCGGCGGCCACGTGCATCGCGGTGGGGAACACGTCGTTCGACGACTGGCCGCGATTGACGTCGTCGTTCGGATGCACCTTGCGCGCCTCGCCGCGCTCGCCGCCCAGAATCTCGCTCGCGCGGTTCGCGATCACCTCGTTGAGGTTCATGTTGGTTTGCGTGCCGGAGCCCGTTTGCCAGACCGCGAGCGGGAATTCGCCGGAGTGCTTGCCTTCGATGATTTCGTCGGCGGCCGCGATGATCGCGCGCGCTTTGGTCTCGTCGAGCATGCCGAGCGAGAGATTCACTTCGGCGGCGGCGCGCTTGATCGTGGCGAGCGCGGTAATGAGCTCGGGCGACTGCTTCTCGCTCGAGATGCGGAAGTTCTGCAAGGAGCGCTGCGTCTGCGCGCCCCAGAGCTGCGCGGCGGGCACGGCGATCTCGCCGAACGTGTCGCGTTCCATTCTGACGTTCCCGGTCATGGTGACACTCCAAGGTGAATGCGGCGTGCGCGGGAAGCCAGAACGGGATCTCAAAGCTGGCTGTCGACCGGCAACAGCAAGAATAGTCCGGTTAGCACATTCCTGTAGAAACCCGCACCGGGGTCGAGGTTGTAGGTGTGGATCATGCCGTCCTCCTCGTCGGTCCACACGAGCGGCGAGGAAATCGCGCTGCCGCGCAGCGACGCGAGCTGCGCCGGCGTCGCGAGCGAGACGCGATAGCTCACTTTCGGGGAGGTCGCGAACTGGAAGAGCTGGGCCACCTCGTGCGCGAGCTTTGGGCTTTCGACGGCGAGCGCGAGCTCCGTATTCAGGTTGGCCGAGCGCGGGTCGAGATTGAGCGAGCCGATCACGAGCGTGCTCTCGTCGATCACATAGGCTTTCGCGTGCAGGCTCGCGCGCGAGCGCGAACCGATCATGGGCAGGCGCCGTGCCCGCTCGGGCTTGGGCTGTACGGACTTGAACTCGTAGAGTTCGGCGTTGGCTTCGAGCAGCGGCACGCGATAGGGGCTGTAGCCCGCTTGCACGGCGATGGCGTCGGTGGCCGCCAGCGAATTGGTGAGGATCGCCACGCGCACGCCGCGCGCGGTGAGCGCGCGGATGGCCTGCACGCCGGCGTCGTGCGGCACGAAATACGGCGAGATGATCAGCACGCTGCTGTGCGCCTGATTGAAGCGATCGAGCAGGGAGCGCATCGCGTCGCCCATCTGGCCGCGCTCGGCGCCCGAGATTTTTTCCGGCGCGTCGGCCACGAATTCCCACTTCGCCCACGTGAGCCCGAGCTCGTCGCGCGCGATCTGCTGCGCGAGCGGCGTGGCGTTGAGCGGCTTCGCGTTGTAGGGGTCGGCGTTCTCGCGCCAGTGCGCGCGCAGCTCGTCGCGCGCAGCGTCGAGATCCTTCGGCTCGAACTTCTGATGGCGGAGCACGTTCAAGGGGTACGACACGCTGCTGTTCCAGTAGTCGTCGAAGCTCGCCGAGACGCTGGCCGCCACGGGGCCGGCGGTGAGCATGTCCAGATCGCGGAATTGGAGCGTCTCGCTCGCGCTGAAGTACTCGTCGCCGAGATTGCGCCCGCCCACGATCGCGAGTTCGTTATCGACGATCGTCGCCTTGTTGTGCATGCGGCGCGTGAACTGGTCGACGTTCGTGAAGAAGTTGCGCGTGCGCCTGAACATGCTCTCGTTCGGGCTGCCGTACGGATTGAACACGCGGATCTGGATGTTCGGATGGCTGTTGAGCGCCGCCATCAGACGGCCGACGTCGCGGAAGTTCAGGTCGTCGACGAGCATGCGCACATGCACGCCGTGGTCGGCCGCGTACAGCGCCGAGCCCAGCAGCAGCTTGCCGGTGGTGTCCTCGTTGGCGATGTAGTACTGCATGTCGAGCGTTTTCGTCGCCGCATGCGCGAGCGCGATGCGCATCTGCAGCGAGTCGGTGCCAGTGGCGAGCAGGCGGAAGCCCGACTCGTCGGGATGGGACGCCACGGGCGCGGCGAGCGCTTTGCCCAGCGGCGTCGCGCGCGCCTCCGCGGCGGGCAGCGCCGCCGAGCTGGCGCGCTGGAACGCCGTGGCGGGCGGGCGCGTCGCGCAGGCCGCGAGCAGCGTAACGCCGAGGAGCGCAACTAGCCGGAACGAAGCGAACGAAGCGAACGGCGCGAGCACGCGGGGCCGGGCGCGGCGCTGCGGCGCTGACGGCGCTGGGGGTGGGATATCGGCTGCGAAGCTCTGAACGGTATGCGCGGACAAGCGGATTCTCCTCTCCTGGCGACCGGAGTTGGCGCAAAGCGCCTGACTCCGGCGGCGTGCGAATTTGTTGGCGCTGCGTGTTGGCGCTGCGGCGTCTCCACTGGTGTTCGCTTACGTCGCGCGCCTTTTGCCCCTTTTGCCTCTTTTGCCGCCGATTTTATCGGGAAGCCGTGTCGCACGGCGTCCCGGGCGCGGGCGACGCCGCGTTCAGCCGCGCCGGCTGGCCGATGCGCCGGCGCTCGCCCTGAGCGCTTCGTCGGCGTCGCGTTCGCTGCCGCGCGCCGGCTCGCCGGCCCAGTAGCCCGCGAGCAGCGACCCGGAGAGGTTGTGCCACACCGAAAACAGCGCGCCGGGCAGGGCGGCGAGCGGCGAGAAGTAGAGCTTGCCGAGCGTCGCGGCGAGGCCGGAGTTCTGCATGCCCACTTCGATTGCGAGCGTGCGGCACACCGATTCGTCGAAGCCGAGCAGACGCCCGCCCCAGTAACCGCCGAGCAGACCAATGCCGTTGTGCAGCACCACGCCGAGCGCCACGAGCGGGCCCACCGTGGCGATGCTCGCGTGCGTGCTGCCCACCACGGCCGCGATGATCGCGAGGATCGAGACCATCGAGACGAGCGGCAGAATGGGCTCCACGCGCCGCACGAGGCCGCCCGCGAGACGGTTCACGACGAGGCCGACGGCAATCGGCAGCGCCACGATCTGCAGGATGCTCATGAGCATGCCGTGCACGTCCACGACGATCGAGGCGTCGACATAAAAGCGCGTGAGCAGCGGCGTCGCGAACACGCCCACGAGCGTCGAGAGCGCGCTGATCGTCACCGAAAGCGCGACGTCGCCGCGCGCGAGATAGATCATCACGTTCGAGGCCGTACCGCTCGCGACGCTGCCCACCAGCACCATGCCCGCGGTGAGGTCGGGCGGCATGTGCAGTGCGTGGGCGATGACCCATGCGGCCAGCGGCATCACCAGATAGTGCAGGAGGATGCCGGCGAGCACGGGCGCGGGCCGCGTGAAGACGCGCTGGAAGTCGGCGAACGAGAGCGTCACGCCCATGGCGAGCATGATGATCGTCAGGAGCGTCGTGACGTGCGGCGTGACTGGCGCGACGACACCCGGGTTGAAGTAGGCGAACAGCGAGACGAGGACGGCCCAGAGCGGGAATAGTCGGGTAATCGGGGCAAGCATGAGCGGGTCCGTGAGCGGGCTGGTTATGGGGCTGGTTATGGGGCTGCGCGGGGCCCGCTATTTTAACCATGCGTTTAATGAACCGCTCGGGTGGCTCTTTGGGACGCTTCGGCGGCGCGTTGGCAACCCGCCTGAGCGAGCGCGCGCGGCCTCAGCCCGCGCGCGCCGCCGCCTCGATTTGCGCGCGCCGGCTCATGCGATGAAAGCGCCACGTCATGAGCGCGGCCACGCTCGCGAGCCCGGCCGCGAGCCCCCACCAGAGCCCGAGCGCGCCCATCCCGAAGTGGAACGCGAGCACATAGCCGACCGGAAAGCCGATGCCCCAATAGCCGAGCGTCGCGGCGACCATCGGAATGCGGGTGTCCTTCAGGCCGCGCAGGCAGCCGGAGCCCACGGTCTGCATACCGTCGACGATCTGGAACAGCGCGGCCACGCCGAGCAGCGACGCCGCGAGCGCGACGGTCTGCGCGTTGGCCGGATCGTCGAGGTGCAGATAGAGCCCGACGATCCAGTGCGGCGCGAGCACCATCACGAGCGCCGACATCGACATGAAGCCCACCCCCAGCGCCAGCGCGACGAAGCCCGCATGGCGCGCCGCGCGCGGCACGCCCGCGCCGATCCAGTAGCCCACGCGCACATTGGCCGCCTGGCCGATCGAGAGCGGCACCATGAACATCACCGAAGCCACGTTCAGCGCGATCTGGTGCGCGGCGAGCGGCGTCGCGCCGAGCAGGCCGGCCAGCAGGCCAGTGGCGAGAAAGAGCATCGATTCAACGGCGTAGGTGATCGCCACGGGCCAGCCGATGGCGAAAAGCTCGCCCATCAGCGGCGCGGTGGGCCGCCGCGCGACCACGAAGTGCTGATGCGAGGGCCGCAGGTGCAGCAGCGCCATCAGCACGAGCGTGGTGAGCCAGACGGTGATCGCGGTAGCGACCGCCGAGCCGAGAAAACCGAGGCGCGGCAGGCCCCACGCGCCGTGAATCAGCCCGTAGTTCAGGAAGCCATTGAAGAACACGCTGACGATCGAGATCCACAGCAGGCGCCTGGCCGCGCCGATGGCGGGCAGGAACGAGCGCATCAGCCCCACGCCGATCAGGCTGGCGGGCGCGCCCCAGCGCAGCACGGCCGCGTACTCGCCCACCTGGTGCGCGAGCACGGGCGGCTCGCCGAGCGCAACCAGCAGGGGCCCCGCGAACGACAGCAGCGCGAACGCCGGCACGGACAGCAGCAAGGACAGCGCGAAGCCGGTCCAGTAGATGTGCGGCACGCGGTGCAGATCGTCGGCGCCGCGCGCCTGCGCAACGCTCACGCTCACCGAGGTCAGCACGCCTTGCAGCACCGTCACCACCACGAAGAACAGGTTTGCGCCGAGCCCGCCCGCCGCGAGCGCGCCCGCGCCCAGCGACCCGAGCAGCACGGTGTCGGTCACGCTCATGGCCATTTGCGAAAGCTGGGCGATGGCGAGCGGCGCGGCAAGGCGTGCGGTGTCGGCGGCGTGGCGTTTGAGCGAGGGCGGGGCGATGGCGCGGCTCGCCTGATCGGCGGGCGCGGAGGTAGTCGGTCGGGTCATGAAAAGCAAGCGCGGCGCGATAAATCGCGCCGCGCGTTCAGAAAGTGCGTTCGTGTCGAGTTGAGAAGCTCAGTGCGAGATTACGCTTCTTTCGGACAAAAAGCACCCGGATGGTGCATTCGCTTTCGAATCTATTTCATTTTTGGTCTGGCTGGCGCCTGCCTTACCCGGCTTCGCGCACCGCAATGCGCGTGTCGCCGAGCAGCACCGACTGGCCCGCGCGGATCTTGCACGTCTTGCGCAGTTCGACCTCGCCATCCACCTTCACGGCACCGGAGGCGACGATCTGCTTGGCCGAGCCGCCGCTGTCGGCGAGACCGGTGATCTTCAGGAGGTTGTGGAGTTCGACGTAGTCGCCGGTGAGAGTGAAATCGAGATTGGGCATGGTGGAAACGGAAATCAGGGGGTGCGCCGAGCGGGCACGCCGGGCAGGGCGCGCCGATGCTTGCGGACGAGAGGTGTATGAATATACAGTATGCGTCGCCGTGTCGATGCCGGACACGGCACGCGACTTCATATTTTCACCGGATATCGCCGCGCCTGCCTTGTCTACCATCTCCGCTGCCTCTCTCGCCGATTCTCCCTGCACGAGCGATATCGCGCCCGAGGCGGCGTCGTATCTCGCGAAGCTCAACGACGCCCAGCGCGCCGCCGTCGAGCACGGCGGGTTGCAAGCGTTCGCGCCGGGCGCGGCGCTTCCTGCGCCGCTGCTGGTGATCGCCGGCGCGGGCTCGGGCAAGACCAACACGTTGGCGCACCGCGTCGCGCATCTGGTTGCGAACGGCGCCGATCCGCACCGCATCCTGCTGCTGACCTTCTCGCGCCGCGCGGCGCAGGAGATGACGCGGCGCGTCGCGCGCATCGCGGCCGGGGTCTCGGGCGCGGCGGCGGTCCTGGCTCAGGGGCTCAACTGGGCAGGCACATTCCACGGCATCGGCGCGCGCCTGCTGCGCGAATACGCCGAGCAGATCAGCCTCGCGCCGGCGTTCACGATCAACGACCGCGAGGACTCCGCCGATCTCATGAACCTCGTGCGCCACGAGCTGGGGTTATCGGCGAAGGACAAGCGCTTTCCCGCGAAGTCGACGTGCCTCGCGATCTACTCGCGCGTCGTCAATACCGGCGACTCGCTCGCGAACGTGCTCGCGCGCTCGTTCTCGTGGTGCCTCGAATGGGAGCCGCAACTGCGCGCGCTGTTCGCGGCCTACGTGGACGCCAAGCAGAAGCAGAACGTGCTCGACTACGACGACTTGCTGCTCTACTGGGCGCACATGGCGGCGGAGCCGGCCATCGCGGCCGATCTGGCGGGGCGCTTCGACCATATCCTCGTTGACGAGTATCAGGACACCAACCGCCTGCAGGCGTCGATCCTGCTCGCGCTGAAGCCCGATGGGCGCGGCCTCACCGTGGTCGGCGACGACGCTCAGGCGATCTATTCGTTTCGCGGCGCGACGGTGCGCAACATCCTCGATTTCCCGGCGCAGTTCGATCCGCCTGCGCGCCAGGTCACGCTCGAGCGCAACTACCGCTCGACCGAGCCGATCCTCGCCGCCTCGAACGCGGTGATGGACGCCGCCGCCGAGCGCTTCACCAAGAACCTGTGGACCGATCGCGCGTCGCAGCAGCGTCCGCGCCTCGTGACGGTCGCCGACGAAGCCACCCAGGCGCGCTACGTCGTCGAGCAAATTCTGGAGGCGCGCGAGGGCGGCATGACGCTCAAGCAGCAGGCGGTCCTGTTTCGCGCCGCGCACCACAGCGCGACGCTCGAAATCGAACTCGCGCGCCGCAATATTCCGTTCGTGAAATTCGGCGGCCTGCGCTTTCTCGACGCCGTGCACGTGAAGGACGTGCTCGCCGTGCTGCGCTGGGCCGAGAATCCGCTCGATCGCGTGGCGGGTTTTCGCGTGACGCAATTGCTGCCCGGCGTCGGACCCGCGACGGCGGCGCGCCTGCTCGATCAGGTCGCGGCCTGCACGGGCGCGTACCGTGCCGCGCAGGCGCTCGCCGCATTCGCGCCGCCGCCGCGCGCGGCCGAGGACTGGCCCGCGTTCGCGGCGCTCGTCGATCAGCTCGGTATGCGTGCCACGCCGTGGCCCGCCGAGTTCGAGCGCGTGCGGCGCTGGTACGAGCCGCATCTGGAGCGTAACCACGAAGATGCTCAGGTGCGTCTCGCCGATCTGCTGCAGATGGAAAGCATCGCGAGCACCTACGCGTCGCGCGAGCGCTTTCTCACCGAACTCACGCTGGATCCGCCCGACGCGACGAGCGCCGAGTCGGCCGATCCGCTGCTCGACGAGGACTACCTGATTCTTTCGACGATCCATTCGGCCAAAGGCCAGGAGTGGCGCAACGTGTTCGTGCTCAACGGTGTGGACGGCTGCATCCCGTCCGATCTGGGCGCGGGCAGCGACGAGGAACTCGAAGAGGAGCGGCGCCTGCTCTACGTGGCGATGACGCGCGCGAAAGAAGATCTGCACATTGTCGTGCCGCAGCGCTTTTATGTGCACAACCAGGCCGCGAGCGGTGACCGTCACGTGTGGGCGTCGCGCACGCGCTTCATCGCCGCCGGGATGCTGCCGTTGTTCGAGTCGCGCGCCTGGCCGCCCGCGCCGGTGGTGAGCGCGCCGAGCGCGGCGGGACTGGCCGCCGCCGCGCGCGCGAAAGTCGAGATCGGCGCGAAGCTGCGCAAGATGTGGGAGTAGGGGCTAGCCGCGCGGCTGGTTCTTCGGCGGCGGCACGAAGAAGTTGCGCAGCCAGGCGGCCAGGCGCGTGAACACGTCGTCGGGTTCCTCGACGAAAATTTCCGGCTTCAAAAGACGCAGATATTCCATGATCTGCTGCGCTTCCTGCTTCTGGAACGTGCCGTGCGCGATGGCGAGGCGCAAGAGGCCGCGCAGCTCGCCCAGACGCTCTCGCGCGAGACTGCCGCTCGCCTGCTCGCAGCCGATCTTCGCTTCATAGACGCGCTGGCGCACCGACTCCGCAAGCCGCCACGCAGGCGTCTGCATCGACTCTTCGAGCATCTGGATATCCTGCACGCCGGACTGGATCTGTGCGGCGAGCGGGTCGATCAGCGTCTGCCCGGCGTCTGCTTCGCGGACGATTGCGGCGGCCCACTCGCGGCACTGCTTCGCGCGCTCGTCGGGTGTCCATTCGGGCCTCGACGCAAAGCCAAAGCCGAATTCGCCCGCCTGGCGCAGCAGGATCGACACGACCTCGGGGAACTCCTTGTCGAGGGTGCGCTTGGCCCATGCGTACTGCCCGCCCTGCAAAAGCCGCTGCACGGCCTGCTCGGTGAGCGGCGTCATGTTGTCGAGCAGCTTCGCGCGCAGGAAGTCCTCGAACGATGGCGTGAGGAACTGCGGGTCGAGCTTGAGCGAGACGCGCAGGAACGCATCGAAATCCTTGCGCAGCGACGCAAGCGTTTCGTCCTTGAGAGTGAGAGTGATCTGCCCCATGGTGTTGCCCCGTGTATTCCTCGCGGTGCCTGTCTGTCGCGCCAATGCAGGCCTCGACGGTTTATCGGCGCAGCGGGGCGAAACTTGAGGCGGGGCGGACCGGTGCCGACAGGGCAGGCAACCTCAGCGCAGCACGACGCCCTGCCAGAGGAAGAACACGCCCAGCCCCACAGCAATCGTGAGGAGCGGCCGTTTGGTGAGCGCGCTCACGGCGATAGCCGCGAGCGCACCGACGAGCTGCGGGTTGCGCCACGTGAGCTCGGCGTGCTGGCCGTGCGGCGACACGGCCATCGGCACGATGATCGCGGTGAGCACCGTGACGGGCACGAAGCCGAGCGCGGTGCGCACAATCGGCGGGAACACGAGCCGATCGCCGAGCACGAAGACGGCGGTGCGCACCGTCACGGTAATGACGGCCATGCCGAGAATCAGGACGACGTAGTTCATGGGCGGCCTCCGGCGGTGTGTGCGTCCGTGGTTGTTGCGCTCGTGCGCGGCTTGCGCGGCAGCGAGAGCGCGACGCCCACGGCCACGCCCGCGAACACGGCGCCGAGCAGGCCGAGCTTGTACGGCCAGCCTTGCCAGAAGAAGGCGAGCGTGCCTGCCGTGGCAGCGGCGGCCAGGTAGCGCACGGCCACGAGTTGCGGCACGACGATGGCGATGAAAGTGGCGACCATCGCGAAGTCGAGCCCGAGCGACTGCAGTCCCGGGAACGCCGCGCCGAACAGCAGGCCTGCCGCAGTCCACAATTGCCAGTTCAGGTACATCGAAAGGCCCGAGCCGAGGAAATGCCACGGCGAGACATCACCAGGCGCATGGCGGCGGAAATACGCCCAGGATACGGCGAACACCTCGTCGGTGAGCAGGGCGCCGAGCACGAGACGCCAGCGCATCGGCAGATGCGAGACATAGGGCGCGAGCGTCGCGCTGTAGAGCACGTGACGCAGATTCACGATGAGCGTGGTGGCCCAGATCACGGCAAAGCTCGCGTGCGAGGCGATCAGCCCTAGCGCGATGAATTGCGCGGAGCCCGCGAACACGGCGAGCGACATCAACTGGCCGTGCCAGAGCGAGAGCGGGCCCGAGGTGACGAGCGTGCCGAAAATGACGCCGAAGGGCGCGGAGCCGATCATCATGGGGATCGTGTCGCGCGCGCCGGCGACGAATTCCTTGAAGCGATGGGGGTGACGGGGCAAGCGAGTCTCCAGATTGGGAGCCCAGCATAGCGGGAAGCGGCGCGCGCGGCTTGTACGTTCTTGCGGCGCGCTCGCTTTCGGCCGCTTCCACCCGCTCGCTCTATTGTCGGCGGGCGGCCTCTTGCGCCAGGGGTTGGGGGGCTAGTTGGCCTGCCAGCGGCCGGGCGGCACGCCGAACATGCGGCGGAAATGCCGCGTGAAATGACTCTGGTCCGTGAAGCCGCTCGCGGCGGCGACCTCGGCAACCGGGGCCCCCGCGCGCAACGGCCCGAGCGCGCGCTGCAGCCGTAACTGAGTGCGCCACGCATGCGGGGGCAGACCTGTGGCCCGGGTGAACAGGCGCGTCGCGTGAAACGGCGAGAGACCGACCGCCTGCGCGAGATCGGCCACGCGCAGCGGTTCGGTGAGATTGGCGGCCAGCAGCGCCTTCATGATTTCGACGCGCGGCTCGTTCGCGGCGGACCCGAACCGCGCCTCGCGCGTGCGCGCGTGGCGGGTCAGGAGCGTGGAAAGCGCGTCGAGCAATGCGCCCTCAACGGCAAGGAGGTCGGGCTGCGGAGCCTTCGGTGCGCCGAGTGCGCCTGGTGTATCGGACACCAGCGCGAGCGCGGTACGGCGGCGATCGGCATCTGCCTCCAGCAACTGGTGCGCGCGCGAGAGCCGGCGTGCGAGATCGGTGTCGCGGATTACCTCGGGGTCGAACCACGGCAGCGGCTGCGCGCGGCCCGCAATTTCTCCCGCGAGCGTGTGCAGATAGTCGACCGGCACATACATGACGCGATAACGCCAGCCTTCGTCCACAGCGCGCGAGCCCGTGTGAACCTCGCCCGGATTGATGACCGGCACGCTGCCCGCTTCCGCGACATGCTGCGCACCGCGGTAGTGGTAGCACTCGGCGCCGTCCTCGATTACCGGGATCGTGTAGGCCTCGTGCCAGTGCGGCGTGAAGGTGTGATCGTGATATTCGGCCGTGAGCAGATCCGCGCCGGGCAAAAGCGGCGTGCGCCAATAACGGGCGGAATCGCGAAAACGGGCGAGCGTCATGGGAAGGGTCCGGCCAGACCCTTAGTCTAGCGCACGGGAATGGTCGTGCCTGCCGGCATTGGCACGGCGGTGACGCTGTTCTTCGCACTGCCGCTCACCACGCGGTCGCTGTACGTCAGGTAGACGAGCGCATTGCGCTTGGTATCGACCACGCGGACCACGTGCAGCGTCTTGAAAACCAGCGACATGCGCTCGCTGAAAACATCGGCCTGCTGCTTGAGCGGGGCCGCGAAGCTGATCGGGCCGACCTGGCGGCAGGCGATCGACGCTTCGGTCGGGTCTTCTGCGATTCCGAGCGTGCCTTTGACGCCGCCAGTGCGCGCGCGGGAGACGTAGCACGTGACGCCGCTCACGGCGGGATCGTCGTAGGCCTCGACGACCACTTTGTCGGAGCCGGTCACGCGGAAATTGGTGTTCACGCTGCCGATCTGCTCGGAATGGGCGGCGCCCAGCGCGAGCGCGCCGGCGCAGAAGGCGAGCGCCGGACGCAGTCGGGCGGCGAAGCGAGTCGGTTTCATGCGAAGTTCCGAAAATGGCAAAGCGACATTATCGGGCAGGGCGGGGTGGGGAGAGGCAGGTGGAGCGCCTAATAGTCGAACTCACGTTGATGCCGAAAAGCCAGCAGGTAGACAGTGTCGTGGCCCGGATCATGGAGATACATTGCGATATAGCCGGAATCGTCGAATGGAATCACGAGTTCGCGCAAGTCGGGCGACTCAGGCAATGGACGTCCGATTGCCGGCGTGATTTCCAAGGAGAGGAACTGCAGGGAGATGATTTGTGCGGCTTCAGGTGATTTGGACCTATCCGGCATTTTGTGGGCGAGGCATATCACGAGAGGTAGAAATTATGGATATGCCAATGAAGAAGAAACGCACGGTAGCCTCGCAGGCAGCGGCCCGCGGGCCGCTGCCTGAACTGCCCACGGAACTGCTGGATCAACTGGTCAAGGGGCCGATGACTCCGGTCGAGGTGCAGGATCTGATGCTGGCGTTCAACAAGGCCGTTATCGAGCGGGCAACGAGTGCAGCGATGTCTGGCCATGGCTTGATTCAATCAAAGGCCGAGCCGCCGCGCAAAAGAAAAAAGCCGTTGCGCAAGATACGCAACGGCTTCGATATTTTGGCTCCCCGACCTGGGCTCGAACCAGGGACCTACGGATTAACAGTCCGGCGCTCTACCGACTGAGCTATCGGGGAACAGCAGTACAGCTACAACCTTTTACTTCATGAAAAAGCCCGTTCTGGTTAACGGGCTTTTGTAAATCTTGGCTCCCCGACCTGGGCTCGAACCAGGGACCTACGGATTAACAGTCCGGCGCTCTACCGACTGAGCTATCGGGGATCAACAAAAGCAGAGAACGAGATTCTATGGGGTCTGGCGTAACCTGTCAACACCTTGTCGTCATCTTGTTATTCATTCCTGCAAAAAAGACGCCAGGAATTCAGAATGACGACGCCCCAACGGCAGAACGATGCTTAGCGCGCGAGCAGCGCGAGCTTGTCCTTCACGTCCTTGAACTCGTCGGCTTCCGGCAGCGGCGCCTTGGTCTTGGTGATGCTGGGCCAGCCCTTTGCCAGTTCGGCGTTCAGCTCGGTGAAGTGCTGCTGGTCGCCAGGCACGTCCTCTTCAGCGTAAATGGCGTTCACCGGGCATTCGGCAACGCACACGGCGCAGTCGATGCACTCGTCCGGGTCGATCGCGAGGAAGTTGGGACCTTCGCGAAAGCAGTCCACCGGGCACACATCGACGCAATCGGTATAGCGGCACTTGATGCAGCTTTCGGTCACAACGTGGGTCATTCAGGCAGCTCCTGCATGCTTGTATCGGGGGTAGGCGCGGGGTTGACGATGCGCCAAAACCAATATTGTAACTGATGCCGATTTTCCGCAGCCAGAGGTCCGCAGCGGTTCTTAGATCGTTTCGTGATTAGTTTATGCATCACGTCGGGCAAGCACGATTCATCTGCGCGTGCGGACCGATGCGACATGAGGGCTAGCCGGCGAGCCGCGGGCGCATTCGGGTAACATGCAGGCATCTTCGGCGCATGCCGTTTGCGGCACAGCCGCCTCGCTCATCATGATCATTACTTCGCTGCTCGATACCGACCTGTACAAATTCACGATGATGCAGGTGGTGTTGCATCATTTCCCCGCGGCCAATGTGGAATACCGGTTCCGCTGCCGTACGCCCGACGTCGATCTCGTCCCTTACGTCGACGAAATCCGCAGCGAGATCCAGAAGCTTTGCAGACTGCGCTTTGCCGAGCCCGAGCTCGAGTATCTGCGCAAGATGCGCTTCATCAAGGGCGACTTCATCGATTTTCTCGCGCTCTTCCATCTGAACGAGAAGTACATTTCGGTCGCGCCTTCGCCAAAGGGCAACGGCGAAATCGACATCGAAATCAAGGGGCCGTGGCTGCACACGATTCTCTTCGAGATTCCGGTGCTCGCCATCGTCAACGAGGTCTATTTCCGCAACACGCAGCAGCATCCGCAGTACGAGGAGGGGCGCGAGCGCCTGCGCCACAAGATCGAATTGCTCGGCGCGAAGCCTGAGTTCGCCGACTGCAAGATCGCCGACTACGGCACGCGCCGCCGCTTCTCGAAGCGCTGGCACGAGGAGGTGATCCTCACGCTCAAGGAGGATCTCGGCGAGCAGTTCACGGGCACGAGCAACGTCTACTACGCGATGAAGCACAACCTCACGCCGCTCGGCACCATGGCGCACGAGTATCTGCAGGCGTGCCAGGCACTCGGCCCGCGTCTGCGCGACTCGCAGATCTACGGCTTCGAGATGTGGGCGAAGGAGTATCGCGGCGACCTCGGCATCGCGCTTTCGGACGTCTACGGCATGCAGGCTTTCCTGCGCGACTTCGATATGTACTTCTGCAAGCTCTTCGACGGCGCGCGCCACGACTCGGGCGATCCGTTCGAGTGGGGCGAGCGTCTGCTCAAGCACTACGAGGACAACCGCTGCGATACACGTACGAAGACCATGATCTTCTCTGACGCGCTCGACATTCCGAAGGTGCTGCGCCTGTACGAGCGTTTTCGCGGGCGCTGCCGCCTCGCGTTCGGGGTCGGCACCAATCTCACCAATGATCTCGGCTATCAGCCGCTGCAGATCGTCATCAAGATGGTCCGCTGCAATGGCCAGCCGGTCGCCAAGCTTTCCGATTCGCCGGGCAAGAACATGTGCGACGACAAGGCTTATCTCGCGTATCTGCGTCAGGTGTTCGGCATCGAGCAGCCCACGGAAGAAGAGAGCGCGGGTCAATAAGCCCCTTTGCTCCAGGTCAGAAGAAAAGCGACGCCCCGGTATAATCGGCGCGTCGCTTTTCTTCATCTGTCGAGGTCGCGTATGGACTCCAAGGTCGACACCACGGCCGCCCGCCGCAGCATACTCGCGCGCATCCGCGCAGCGCAGGGCCGCGACGCGACGCCCGCCGCGCACGAGCGCGAAGCTGTCGCCGACTACCTCGCACGTCATCCGCAAGGACCGCGTCCGCCGCTCGAAGGCGATCTCGTTGTTCGCTTCATGGACGAGGCGAAGAAAATGGCGTCGAGCGTCGATGAAGTCGCGCAGCTCGCCGACGTACCCACTGCCGCCGCGCGCTATCTTGCCTCGCTCGGGCTCCCGACCCAGGCCGTTGCCTGGAAGGTGCTCGAATCATTCGACTGGGCCGGCGCGGGATTGAGCGTCGAATTTCGCAAGCCGGAGGACCGCGATCTCGTCGGCCTGACCGGATGTTTTTGCGCGACCGCCGAAACGGGCACGCTGGTTCTGCTGTCCAGCCCGCAAACGTGGGCCTCCGGCGCGCTGCTGCCCGAGACGCATATTGCCGTCGTGCCGGCGTCGCGCATCGTGGCCGGTCACGAGGACGCTTTCGCGCTCATGCGGGCCGAACGCGGCGAGCTGCCGCGCGCGGTCAACTTCGTTTCGGGACCGTCGCGCACCGGCGATATCGAACAGACCATCGTCCTCGGCGCGCACGGGCCGTATCGCGTGCATGTCATCGTCGTGAAGGGCGCATGACGGTTGAGGCGGCCGTCGTCGACGGCGCAACGCTTCCCGCTGCATGGGGCCTGCCGTTCGCGTGCATGCTGCTGTCGATCGCGCTCTTTCCGATGTTTGCGGCTACGTTCTGGCATCGCCACTTCGGCAAAATCTCGGCGGCCTGGGCCTTCGCGTTCCTGCTGCCGTTCGCGGCGACGCACGGTTTCGCGGCCACTTGGCCGCTCATGCTGCACGCGTTCTTCGACGAGTACGTGCCGTTCATCGTCCTGCTCGGCGCGCTCTATACGATATCGGGCGGCATCTGCGTGTACGGGAACCTGCGCGGCTCGCCGCGCACGAATACCGCGATTCTCGCGCTCGGCACTGTGCTCGCTAGCGTGATGGGCACGACCGGCGCGGCGATGCTGCTGATCCGGCCGCTCCTGCGCGCGAACGACAACCGGCGCCACAACGTCCACGTCGTCGTGTTCTTCATCTTTCTTGCGGCCAATGCGGGCGGCTCGCTCACGCCGCTCGGCGATCCGCCGCTGTTCCTCGGCTTTCTCAACGGCGTGGGTTTCTTCTGGACTACGCAGCATCTCGCGCTGCCGATGCTGTTCGTCTGCGGCGTGCTGCTTGCCGCGTTCCATGCGCTCGATTCGTGGTACTTCCATCGTTCGGGTGAGGCGCGCGCAGCGTTTCTCGATCCGACGCCGGATACGCCGGAGCTTTATGTCGGCGGCAAGCTCAACTTCGTGCTGCTCGTGCTCGCGATTGCGCTCGTGCTGATGAGCGGCGTCTGGAAGCCCGGCATCGATATTGCGTTGCCCGGCGTGCACCTCGAGTTGCAGAACCTCGTGCGCGACATGGGGCTGGTCGTGCTGGCGATCGTGTCGCTCGTGTTCGTGGCCCGCAAGGCGCGCGCGGACAACGACTTCGACTGGGCGCCCATCGTCGAGGTGGCGAAGCTGTTCGCGGGCATCTTCGTGACGATCGCGCCGGTGATTGCGATGCTGCGGGCGGGCGAGGCGGGCGTGTTCGCTGCGCTGATCCAGTTCGTGAACGGCGCGCCCGGCCAGCCCAACGACGCGCTGTACTTCTGGGCCACGGGCCTGCTTTCTTCGTTTCTCGACAATGCGCCCACCTATCTCGTGTTCTTCAATCTCGCGGGCGGCGACGCGCAGGCGCTCATGACGGGCGGTGCGAAAACGCTCGCGGCCATCTCGGCCGGCGCGGTCTGGATGGGCGCGATGACCTATATCGGCAACGCGCCGAATTTCATGGTGAAGGCGATCGCGCAGCAGCGCGGTGTGCGCATGCCGGGCTTCTTCGGTTTCCTGGGCTGGTCCTGCGCAATCTTGCTGCCGGTGTTCGCCGTGGCGACCTGGCTCTTTTTCGTCTAACGGTTGGGTTCGGCCCGACTTGTTGAGTTGACCTTTATTTGATCTGCAGTGCGGAGAGTACCCATGCAAAAAATTCTCGTGGCGAGGCCGATCTTTCCGGACGTGATCGATCGTCTCAAGCAGTATTTCGACGTCGACTGGAACAACGGCGAGACGCTGTCCGCCGACGCCCTCAAGGCGCGGCTCGCCGACAAGGACGGCGCGCTCACCATGGGCGAGCCGATCGACGCGGCAGTGCTGGCCGCCGCACCGCGCCTGCGCGTGGTTTCGAACATGGCGGTGGGATACAACAACTTCGACATGCCGGCCTTCAACGCGGCGAACGTGCTGGGCACCAATACGCCCGACGTGCTCAACGAAACCACTGCCGACTTCGGCTGGGCGCTGATGATGGCAGCCGCGCGCCGCGTGAGCGAATCGGAGCACTTTCTGCGTGCGGGCAAATGGCGCAAGTGGTCCTTCGACATGTTTCTCGGCGCGGACATTCACGGCTCGACGCTCGGCGTAGTCGGCATGGGCCGCATCGGCCAGGCGCTCGCGCGCCGCGCGCGCGGCTTCAACATGCGCGTGATCTATCACAACCGCTCGCGCGTCGCGCCCGAGATCGAGGCCGAACTCAATGCGGAATATCGCTCGAAAGAAGCGCTGCTCAAGGAGGCCGATCACGTCGTGCTCGTGCTGCCATATGTGCCGGCGAATCACCATACGATCGGCGCTGCCGAACTCGCGCTGATGAAGCCCACGGCCACGCTCACGAATATCGCGCGCGGCGGCATCGTCGACGACGCGGCGCTCGCCGAGGCGCTGCGCACGCGCCAGATCGCCGCTGCGGGACTCGATGTGTTCGAGGGCGAGCCGAGCGTGCATCCGGCCTTGCTTACCGTGGACAACGTGGTGCTCACGCCGCACATCGCGAGCGCGAGCGAAGGCACGCGCCGCGCGATGGCCAACCTCGCCGCCGACAACCTGATCGCCGCGCTGGGCGTTGGTCCGCGCGCGGGCCAGCCGCCGAACCCGATCAATCCGGACGTGATGGGGAAGGCGCGTACATGAACGCGGAGCCGTTGATGGCGGTGGCGACGCTCGTGCTTGCGGTCGCGCTGGCGATCGCGGTGTTCGCGCTGTTGCGTGCGCGCCGGGGCACGCAGGACGACGAGCACGCGGAAGCCATGCTCGACGCGCTCGACCAGTTGAGCGACCGCATCGCGGGTTCGACCGACAACCAGGCGCGCGCGGCCGAGCGCATCGAGCGCGAGTTGCGCAATGAAATCGCGCGCACCGCGCAGGCCTCGCGCAGCGAGTTCGGTGGAGGCTTCGCGCAGGTGCAGCAGGGGCTCGCCGCACATCTCACAAGCATCGCGACCGTACAGAACGGCCAGTTGGAGAGCTTCGCGCAGCAGCTCGAAGCGGTGCGCCAGAGCCAGCAGTTGCAGGCGCAACAGGCGCGCGACGAGCAAGGCCAGGCGCTGCGCCATTTCGGCAATGTGCTTAATCAACAGCTCGCGCAGCTGAGCGAGGCCAACGACCGCCGCCTCGCCGAGGTGCGCGCGACGCTCGAACAGCGCCTGAAGGACATCGAAGCCAACAACGCGGCCAAGCTCGAAGAGATGCGCCGCACCGTCGACGAGAAACTGCACGCGACGCTCGAACAGCGCCTCGGCGAATCGTTCAAGCTCGTCTCCGACCGGCTGGAGCAGGTCCATCGCGGGCTGGGCGAGATGCAGACGCTCGCGGCGGGCGTCGGCGACCTGAAGAAAGTGCTCACCAACGTGAAGACGCGCGGCACATGGGGCGAAGTGCAGCTCGAAGCGCTGCTCGAACAGATGCTCACGCCCGAGCAGTTCGCGAAAAACGTGGCGACGGTGCCGGGCAGCAGCGAGCGCGTGGAGTTCGCGATCCGGCTGCCGGGGCGGGGGCTCCAGAGTGGTGCTGTCGGGGCAAGCCCGGACAGCGCGCCGGTCTGGCTGCCGGTCGACGCCAAGTTCCCGCGCGAGGACTACGAGCGGCTCATCGATGCGCAAGAGCGCGCCGACGCGGCCGGCATCGAGGAAGCCGGCCGCGCGCTGGAAGCGCGTGTGCGCGCCGAGGCTCGCACCATCGCCGAGAAATACGTCGCGCCGCCGCACACGACCGACTTCGCGCTGCTGTTTCTGCCCACCGAAGGGCTTTACGCCGAGATCCTGCGCCGCCCTGGCCTCACCGATCTGTTGCAGCGCGACTACCGCGTGAGCGTCGCGGGCCCGACCACGTTGACGGCGCTGCTCAACAGCCTGCAGATGGGTTTTCGCACGCTCGCGATCGAGAAGCGTTCGAGCGAGGTCTGGCAGGTGCTGGGCGCGGTGAAGACGGAGTTCGGCAAGTTCGGCGAAGTGCTCGCGCGCACCAAGTCGCAGCTGGAGACCGTAACGCGTTCGATCGAAGCCGCCGAAGTGCGCACGCGCGTGATGAACCGCAAGCTGCGCGAGGTCGAGGCCTTGCCTGGCGAGGCTGCGTCGAACCTGCTCGGCGATGCGCTACGCAACGGTGAATGCGGCGACGAATGACGCGCGCGTCGCGCAGGCCACCCAACGAAGCATTTCCCAAAAGACATCGGGCCGTCCGCAGATCGCTGCGGACGGCCCGATTTTCATGCTGCTGGCGTTTTTAGCTCGCGACCGGTTCGGCAGGCGCCGCAAGCTGGTCGAGCGCATCGCCCGTCACGCGCACCACGCGCCAGTCGGGCAGGATGGTTGCGCCCATCTTCTCGTAGAAGCGGATGGCCGGCGTGTTCCAGTCGAGCACGGTCCACTCGAAGCGGCCGCACTTGCGCTCCACGGCAATGGCCGCGAGGGCGCGCAGCAGCGCCGTGCCCAGTCCCGTGCCGCGCTGCGACGGCTGCACGTACAGGTCTTCGAGATAGAGTCCGCGACGCCCGAGGAAAGTCGAGTAGTTGTGGAAGAACAGCGCATAGCCGACGATGCGGCCCGCGTCCTCGGCCACCAGTGCCTCGGCCGCCGGGTGCGCGCCGAACAGCGCATCGGCGAGTCCTTCGGGCGTGCCCGTGAAGAGGTGCGTGAGCTTTTCGAACTCGGCGAGTTCGTACATCAGCGCGTGCATGGCGCTGACGTCGGCGGGCGCGGCTGCGCGGATCGTAGCGGCCATCACGCCTCCTCGGGTACGTCGGAGAGATGGATCTCGATGCCGCCGAAGCGCGCGGCGACCCAGTTGTACAGGTGGCAGGCAATCCACAGCAGCACGAAGCCGACGATTGCATTGAGGATCAGCGCGCTGAACACGGTGCCGAGCTCGAAGGTGCCGTAGCGGAAGAACGCGACTACCGCGACGAGCAGCACGACCGGAACGCTGAAGGTCAGGTACACGAGGATGAGAGCCTTCGCGGTCTGTCCGGCGGCGATGAACGAAATCTGTTTTTTCATGTGAATCGGTCCGTAGGTCGAGGGGACGTCTCAGATGGACGCCGAATCATGTTGAACGATGCGGTGACGGGTCATGGGCGCGGTGCTAGACGAGGCCGTCGAAGAGCATGATGTCGACGGTGTCGCCGGCATCGAGGTCGGCGCTTTCGTGGGCGAGTACGATGAAGCAGTTCGCCTCGCTCATCGTGCTGAGCGCGCCCGAGCTTTGCGAGCCCGTGGGCGCGACACGCCACTGGCCCTGCGCATCGCGTCCGGCGACGCCGCGCTGGAATTCGGTGCGGCCCGGGCGCTTTTTGATGGGCATTTCGCAGCGCGCCGGAATGAGCGGCATCGGCTGCGGCGCTGCGCCCGACATCGCGATCAGCGCGGGGCGCACGATCTGGTAAAACGCGACCATCGTGGCGACCGGATTGCCTGGCAGCCCGAACAGCAGCGCCGCGCGGCCGGCGCCGGGACGGCCGCCCGACCAGATGCGGCCGAACGCGAACGGGCGGCCCGGACGCATCGCGAGGCCCCAGAAGGACACGTCGCCGAGCGTCTGCAACTGGGTGCGCGTGAAATCGGCTTCGCCGACCGAGACGCCGCCCGAGGTCAGCACGACGTCGGCGCTTTCGGCGGCGGCCTTGAGCGTGGCCGCGAGCGATTCGGGGTCGTCGCGCACGCGGCCGAGATCGATCGGCTCGGCGTTCAGGCGCTGGAGCATCGCGCCGAGCGTGTAGCGGTTGCTGTCGTAGATGCAGCCGGCGTCGAGCGGCTCGCCAGGCGAGCGCAACTCGTCGCCGGTCGAGAAGAACGCCACGCGCAGACGCCGCTTCACCGCCACGTCGACAATGCCGAGCGAGGCCATCAAGCCGATGTCGCTCGCGCGCAGCACACGGCCCGCGCGTAGCGCCACGCCGCCGCGCGCGAGATCTTCGCCTTTGCGGCGGCGGTTTGCGCCGGGTGTCACGGCATCGGCGCGGAAGGTGACGGCTACGGCTTCTGCGCTCCCGCTATGCTCCACGCGCTCCTGCGGCACGACGGTGTCGCAGCCGGCGGGCATCGGCGCGCCGGTCATGATGCGCACGCACGCTCCCGGCGCGATGGCGCCTGTGTAGGGATGGCCGGCAAACGCCTTGCCGGCCACGTCCAGCGTGAGCGTCGCACCAGCGGGCGCAGCCTGTGCGAGCAGCGACGCGCCGTCGAAGGCATAGCCGTCCATGGCCGAGTTGTCGTGCGCGGGCACGTCGATAGGCGAGATCACGTCTCTCGCGAGCACGCGCGCAAGCGCATCGCGCAACGGCACGCGCTCGCTTTGCGCGAGCGGCGTGACCCACTGGAGCACGATGGTCTGGGCGGCACTGACGGGCAAGGCTTGTGGGTCGAACTGGCCAAGGCTTCCTGCGCTGCCGGAAATACTGTTAAGCGTGGTCATGGAGTGGAGAAGCGTCGCATCCGCACGGATGGGTGTGGCGATCGTCCTGGGGGGCGTGCATCAGGCCGGTGGCGGGCGGCGGCAGTCGAGCCGGACGCGCTCGTCAGGCACGGTCGAGCTCGGCAAGTTCCTGTAAGGAATTGACATTGTAAAACGCACGCTCGTCGGCAAAGACCACTTCGGCCGCCGTGTGGCGCGCGTACCACGCACGCACCTTGCGCTCTCCCGCGTCAAGGAACGCGGCGAGATCGCCGGCGAGCGAAGTGTGGACGAGCGCGAAGACGGGGTGCAGGCTGACTTCGCCGGCCGCGTTCACCGTGGTTGCGGTGGCGATGAGTGTGCCTCGCGCGTGCGCCGCCTCGGCCAGACGCGCGCCGAGATCGGCGGGCAGCCATGGCGAATCGCACGGCGCGCTCAGCAGCCATTCGGTGCGGGCGGCGCGCAGGCCGGCAAGCAGTCCCGCGAGCGGGCCGGGGTAGTCGGGCAGCGTATCGGCGATGACTTGCGCGTGCCACGGCGCGCCGAGTTCGGCATAGACATCGTGGTTGCGATTGGCGCTAATGACAAGTGCGCTGACTTGTGGCGCGAGGCGCGCCAGCACATGGGCGGCGAGCGGCTTGCCTTGCAGGCGCTGGAGGCCTTTGTCGACACCACCCATGCGCTGGCCGCGACCGCCCGCGAGCACTAGGCCGGTGAGCGCAGCGGTGGGGATGGCGGGCGAAGCGGAGGGCATCGGCGTATCGATGTATCGCAGTATCAGCCGCCGATATAGGACATTTCGATACGGCGTTCTTCGCCTGCGGCCGGCGCGGCGTCGCTGCCGCGCAATTGCGAATAGCGGTCGGTCCGCTGCTCCCAGATCTGGGCAATCGTGGCGGAAATAGCTTCGTCGCTCGCGTCGCCTCGCAGCAGCGCGCGAAGGTCGTAGCCCATCGAGGCGAACAGGCACAGATACAGCTTGCCTTCAGTCGAGAGCCGCGCGCGCGTGCAATCGCCGCAGAATGCGCGCGTGACGCTGGAAATCACGCCGATTTCGCCGGCGCCGTCCGCGTAGCCCCAGCGCTGCGCCGTTTCGGCGGCGCTGTGCGCTTCGAGAGCGACGAGCGGGAAGTGCTCGGCGATGCGCGCGACCACGTCGGCGGACGGCAGCACCTCGGCCATGTTCCAGCCGTTCGAAGTGCCCACGTCCATGTATTCGATGAAACGCAGCGTCACGCCCGAGCCGCGGAAGTGGCGCGCGAGCGGCACGATCTCGCTGTCGTTGGTGCCGCGCTTGACGACCATGTTGACCTTGATCGGATCGAGACCGACCGATTGCGCGACCGCGATGCCATCGAGCACGTCGGCGACCGAGAAGTCGGCGTCGTTCATGCGGCGAAAAAGCGCGTCGTCGAGCGCGTCGAGGCTCACCGTGACTCGTGTGAGGCCCGCGTCGCGCAATGCGCGCGCCTTGCGCGCGAGCAGCGATCCATTTGTCGTGAGCGTGAGGTCGAGCGGTTCGCCTTCGGTCGTGCGCAGCTTCGCGAGACGCTCGATCAGGAATTCGATGTTCTTGCGCAGCAGCGGCTCGCCGCCGGTCAGGCGGATTTTGGTGACCCCGTGCGCGACGAAAAGCCGCGCGATACGTTCGATTTCTTCGAGCGAGAGAAGCGACGAATGCGGCAGGAACGGGTAGTCCTTGTTGAAAACCGCACGCGGCATGCAGTAGACGCAGCGGAAGTTGCAACGGTCCGTGACCGAGATGCGCAAGTCGCGCAACGGCCGCGCGAGGGCGTCGACCAGCTCGCCAGACGGCGCGCGCGCGGTCTGCGCTGCCGGGCTGGGCGGCAGCGAGCGGATGTCGGCAACAGGGATGATGCGTCGGGGCATGGTGTCTTCGCTCTATCGTTGGTTCGATTTTAGCCGAACCTCGCCTTGCGCACCGACAAGGGTGAATGCTGATATATCAAAAAAAAGCCCGCCGGGAGCGGCGGGCTTCGTGTCGCGATGCGGTGTTGCCGCCGGGGGCGGAAGCGGCCCAAAGGCCGACTTCCGTTCCGACTGACTCGCGTGTGCCGGTTAGGGCTGGCGGGTCGTCTCCACCTGCTGCATCGGCGCGCTATCGGCCGGCGGCAGGGGCTTGCGCTCGCGCGGCACGCGGGCGGGCTTCACCACCTGGGCGGCGGCGTCCTGCGCCGCGCGCAGCTTGGCGGCGTCGGTGTTGACCCACTCGAGGCCTGCCGATTCCAGCATCGGACGCAGCGTGTCGGCCGTGGCCGCAACGCTCGTTTGCGTGTGACGCTGAGTCGCGGGCTCGGCGACCGGCGCTGCCGCTTCGGCTTGTGCCACGACAGCTTCGGCACGCGTCTCGACAGGCGCGGGTTGAGCGACGGCAGCCGGTTCGGCGGTCGCTGCGGGCGGGGCCTCTACGCGATCCTCGCGGAACACCGGCGCTGTGGCTGCTGCGGGTTCTTCGGCCTGCACGGCCGGCGTTGCAGCAACTGCAGCCGGTTCCACCGCGGTTTGAGCCGGGGTGGCGGCCGCGACCGGTTCGATGGCGGGCGCGGCAGGTGCGGCAGGTGCCACAACCGGCGCTTCGGGCGCGGCAGCAGCAACCGCGGTTTCGACCGGTGCGGCCGCCGGTGCTTCAACAGCCGGTGCTTCGGCCGCTTGCGCGGGTTGTTCCGCTTGAGCCGAATGGACGGCTTCGGCGGCGGCAGCAGCTGCGACCGGCAAGGCCGTCACGACCACCGCTTCGGTGACGGAGGTGTGAACGACGGTTTCGACGCGCTCAACCTGCTCGACAACGGGTTGTTCGACAGCAGGGTATGCGGCGGCCACGTCGTCGGCGTTCTCGTCGGCGCCGGTTGCGCCTTCGAGCCCTTGCGAGCCTTCCGCATCGCGCTCGCGGCGACCACCACGGCGACCACGGCGGCGGCGGCGGCGTTCTTCACCTTGCGGTGCGCCGTCTTCCTCGGTGCCGGCATGGGTCACGCCGTCAGTGAGGGCGGCCTGGGCGGCTTCGGCGACCTCGGCTTCAGTACTTGCGGCGTCGAGGCGCGCCTCTTGTGCCTCGGCGGCCTCGGGCTGCTGCTGACGGCGGCGTTCGCCACGTTCGGCGCGCTCACCACGCTCCGTGCGTTCACCGCGTTCACGGCGCTCGCCACGTTCCTGGCGTTCGCCGCGCGGAGCGGCTTCGGCTGCTTCGTTGCGGTCCTGGCCACGTTCGACGCGTTCGATGCGCTGCTCGCGTTCGGCGCGGGGCTCACGGCTCTCGCGTGCTTCACGCGGTTCGCGTTGCTCGCGCGGCTCGCGCTGTTCACGGGGGGCGCGGCCTTCGCGGCTGTCGCGACCTTCACGACCTTCGCGCGGCTCGCGAGATTCACGCGGCTCGCGCGATTCACGCGGTTCGCGTTCCTCACGGCGGCCCGAGGGCTGGCCGGCGCGTGCGCCGCCTGCCGCTTCGCCACGGCCTGCCGCGTCGCGGCTACCGCCACGGCGGTTGCGGTTGCGATCGCCGGAGCCCGCGCCAGCCTTCTCGCCACGCTCGGTGCGTGCTTCGCGTGCCGGACGGCTGGCCTTCTCCTGCTGCTCGGCCGGTGCCGGCGCGGGAGCCGGTGCCGGCGCGCCGCCGAAGATGCGCTTGATGAAGGCGAAGAAGCCGCCGCCGCTTGCCGGCGCGGCTGCGACCGGTGCGCCAACGGGCATCGGCTCGGCCACGGGCTTGGCCTGGGCGGTGGGCGCCGGACGTTCGGGCGTGATGCCCTTCACCGCGGCTTCCTGCTTCGGCTTGGCTTCGGCCGTGCGCTTGCTGTAACCGGTCTCCGACTCGAGCTCGCGCGCAGCCTCTTCGGCCATCTTCCACGAGGCGCGCGGGTCGTCGAGGCGCGCATCGTCGTGACGCAGGCGCTCGAGCTTGTAGTGCGGCGTTTCGAGGTGCTTGTTCGGGATCAGCACGACGCCGACCTTGAAGCGCGACTCGATCTTGTTGATTTCCGCGCGCTTCTCGTTGAGCAGGAAGGCGGTCACTTCGACCGGCACCTGGCAATGGATTGCCGCGGTGTTTTCCTTCATCGCTTCTTCCTGGATGATGCGCAGGACCTGAAGCGCCGACGATTCCGTATCGCGGATATGACCCGTGCCGTTACAGCGCGGGCAGGTGACATGGCTGCCTTCCGAGAGCGCCGGGCGCAGGCGCTGGCGCGAGAGCTCCATCAGGCCGAAGCGCGAGATCTTGCCCATCTGCACGCGCGCGCGGTCGTGGCGCAGCGCGTCTTTCAGGCGCTGCTCGACTTCGCGCTGGCTCTTGGCCGACTCCATGTCGATGAAGTCGATCACGATCAGGCCGCCCAGGTCGCGCAGACGCAGCTGGCGCGCGACTTCGTCGGCGGCTTCGAGGTTGGTGCGCGCGGCGGTTTCCTCGATGTCGGCGCCCTTGGTGGCGCGCGCCGAGTTCACGTCGATGGCGACGAGCGCCTCGGTGTGGTCGATCACGATTGCGCCGCCCGAGGGCAGCGGCACCGTGCGCGAGTACGCGGTCTCGATCTGGTGCTCGATCTGGAAGCGCGAGAAGAGCGGCACGTCGTCGTGGTACCGCTTCACCTTGTTGACATTGTCCGGCATCACGATATCCATGAAGGCGCGCGCCTGGTCATAGATCTCGGTGGTGTCGATGAGAATTTCGCCGATATCGGGCTGGAAGTAGTCGCGGATCGCGCGGATCACGAGGCTCGATTCCAGATAGATCAGCATCGGCTGGCCGGACTGGCCGGCTTGCGATGCGGCTTCGATGGCGCGCCACAGTTGCAGCAGGTAGTTCAGGTCCCACTGGAGTTCTTCAGCCGATCGGCCGATGCCGGCCGTGCGAGCGATGATGCTCATGCCGTCCGGCAGTTGCAGCTGCGCCATGGTTTCGCGCAGTTCCTGGCGGTCGTCGCCCTCGATGCGGCGCGACACGCCGCCGCCGCGCGGGTTGTTCGGCATGAGGACGAGGTAGCGGCCGGCGAGCGAGATGAAGGTCGTGAGGGCGGCGCCCTTGTTGCCGCGCTCTTCCTTCTCGACCTGGACGATCAGTTCCTGGCCTTCCTTGAGGGCGTCCTGAATGCGCGCGCCGCGCATGTCGACGCCATCGCGGAAGTACTGGCGGGCGACTTCCTTGAACGGCAGGAAGCCATGGCGATCTTCGCCGTAGTTGACGAAACACGCTTCGAGCGACGGCTCGATGCGGGTGACGATGCCCTTGTAGATATTGCCTTTGCGTTGTTCGCGTCCGGCGGTTTCGATGTCGATGTCGATCAGCTTCTGTCCATCGACAATAGCGACGCGCAGTTCTTCCTGCTGCGTCGCGTTGAACAGCATTCGTTTCATTGAACGGCTCCAGTGCGGCTTCGCGCGCGGCCCTTGTCCCTCGACGGCGCCCGGCGCTTCGCCGGGCTGCATGGGGGGAGAGGGTCGCGGCAAGCCGCGCCTTATTGTGTTTTCACAAGCACGCTGGAGCAGGAACGATGGCGGGGAGAATTGCCTTGCGGGCGGCCGGTCCGGCGTTGCGTTGCCATGGACGGGCCGCGTGGGCACATGCGAAATACGTCTTCAAGAGCAGCCAGACGCGCGGGGGCACGGTTTTCCTGCGCTTCCGATCCGTCTGTCGCCGCTGGTTGCCCGCTTGCAGCCGCTGATTGCCGGCTTGCGTCGTGCTTGTGTGCGTTGGCGGCAAACTGCGCCACGCACGATCGCGACAGGATATGGGCCGCAGCCGCGAACTGCGCGCGCTGCTGGCCGGATCTGCTTTGCGGCCTCGGGCATCGAGCCCAGGGCCGCGCACGGGAAGCTTTCAGAAACGCCCGTCTTCCCCCTCGGGGTGTCTCGCCACTTTTGACGTCGCCATATCCCGCACATTGCCGGGACGCATCAGGCGCTCGCCGTATTTTCGCCACCAGCGCGTCGGGCTGCAGTCGCTCGAAAACGTTGCGACCGCGCGGCATGACTCGCCGGATAAATTCTTTATACCAACCTTCCGTTACCGTCGGAGCCCGCCTCGACCGAACGTGCCTGTGGGCGCCGTCCCTGCCGCGCGGACTTCCGTGCGTGCAACTCGTTGCATCTCTAAAACGGGTGAGCAACCGGCCCCGGGCGCAAGTAAAATATCCGTTTATCGCTTGCCGCCTGCACATGTCGCGCGGTCAAGATCCCGGAGAAGCGCCCTTGGGTATTCATCGGGCGAATCAGGAACTTTTCGGCCGTTTGGCCTGCCGTCGCGTCAGCGCTGGGCAAATTATATTCAGAATGAAAGGGTTAGGCAAAATATCCCAGAATCAGGTCGCGAGCGACCAGGTTTCGTTCGTCGAGGTCGACGAAGGCTCCGCCGGTCAGCGGATCGACAATTTCTTGCTGCGCGTGTGCAAAGGCGTGCCGAAAAGCCATATCTACCGGATTCTGCGCAGCGGGGAAGTGCGCGTGAATAAGGGGCGAATCGACGCGCAGTACCGGCTCGAGATGGGGGACGTCGTGCGCGTGCCACCCATGCGCGTTGCGCAGCCAAGCGAGCCGGCAGGCGCGGCGCCCGTGCCGGCGGCGCACTTCAGCGTGCTGTACGAGGACGAGGCGCTGCTGGTGATCGACAAGCCCGCCGGCGTGGCCGTGCATGGCGGCAGCGGCGTGGCGTTCGGCGTGATCGAGCAGCTGCGCGCGGCGCGGCCGCACAGCAAATTCCTCGAGCTCGTGCACCGGCTCGACCGTGAGACCTCCGGCGTGCTGATGCTCGCGAAGAAGCGCTCGGCGCTGGTCGGCCTGCACGAGCAGATGCGCGACAACAAAACGGACAAGCGCTATTACGCGTGCGTCCACGGCGAATGGGCGAGCGACTGGGGGCGCCGGCGCGCCGTGAAGGAGCCGCTGCACAAGTATCTGACCCCGGAAGGCGAGCGGCGCGTGCGCGTACAGCCCGACGGCCAGCCGTCGCATACGGTGTTCAATCTCGTCGAGCGCTGGCCCGGCTATGCGCTCCTCGAGGCCGAACTCAAGACCGGCCGCACTCACCAGATCCGCGTGCATCTCGCGCATCTGGGGCTGCCGATCGTCGGCGACGCCAAATACGGCGACTTTGCGCTCAACAAGGCGCTAGCGCGCACCGGCGCGAAGCCTGGCGTCAAGCGTATGTTCCTGCATGCGCACCGGTTGAAGCTCACGCACCCGATCACGGGCGCGCCGCTGCAATTCGAGGCGCCGCTGCCGCCCGAGTTGCGCAGCTTTGTCAGCGACTTGCGCGCGCAGCGCGAAGCGGCCGGCGAAGGCGAGAGCTGCACCGCTGCGCGGCCCGAATAAGGGCGCGGCGCTGCTGGGACATCAACCGGGGAGCATGCCGGACTCAAGAATTACAGTGTTTGGAGAAGGACCGCATGGCCCGAGAGCAATTTGACCTGATTGTGTTCGATTGGGACGGTACGCTGATGGACTCGACCGCCCACATCACCCGCAGCATCCAGGCCGCGTGCCGCGACCTGGGCCTGCCGGTGCCCGGCGACGAAGCCGCGAGCTACGTGATCGGCCTTGGCCTGCGTGAGGCGTTGCAGATTGCCGCGCCTACGCTCGATCCCGCCGACTATCCGCGCCTCGTGGAGCGCTACCGCATCCATTACCTGCTGAAGGACCAGCAGATCGAGTTGTTTGCGGGCGTGCGCGAGATGCTCGCCGAACTGCGCGACACGGGCTATCTGCTCGCGGTGGCGACCGGCAAGAGCCGGGTGGGGCTGAACCGCGCGCTGGCTGAAGCTAACCTCACGAGCCTGTTCGACGGCACGCGCTGCGCCGACGAAACCTTCTCGAAGCCGCATCCGGCCATGCTCCAGGAGCTCACGCGCGAACTGGGGCAGGATCTGAACCGCACGGTGATGATCGGCGACACGACACACGACTTGCAGATGGCCGCGAATGCGGGCGCGGCGGCCGTGGGCGTGGCTTATGGCGCGCATTCGTCGGGCGCGCTGGCCGGGCTTGCGCCGCGGTTCATCGCGCCGGACGTGGCCGCGCTGGCCGGCTGGCTGCGGGAGCATGCATGAATGCACAGCCCGGTGCGAGCAAAGCCCGTGAGACGGGCCACGCGCCCGTGCGCGTGTGCGCCGCCGAGGAACTCGTCGAGGGCGGCGCGGGCCAGCGCCTGAGCGCAACCTACGCGGGCGGCGACGCCGTCGTGTTCTTCGTGCGCTACGGCGGCGAGGTGTACGGCTACCTGAACCGCTGCGCCCATGTGCCGATGGAACTCGACTGGGTCGAGGGGCAGTTCTTCGAGTCCTCGGGGCTCTATATCATGTGCGCGACGCATGGTGCGATCTACCAGCCCGACACGGGCAAATGCGTGGGCGGGCCATGCCGCGGCGCCCGTTTGCGCGCGGTGCGCGTCGAGGAACGCGACACGCCCGAAGGCCGTGCGGTATTCTGGATCCCGGACGATGATTTGAGTCCGACCCCATCCTGATTTTGTTACCCACGCATGTCCGATAATCTGACCCCTGATGACGCCGGCGGCGGCAAGCCCGGCTGGGAGCGCGAGGCGCTCGAGCGTATCGCCATGGCCGCGATCACCGAGCAACGCTCGGCGCGGCGCTGGAAGATCTTTTTCCGCTTCGCGTTTCTCGCGGTGCTGGTGCTGCTCGCATGGAGCATCCTCGACCTTTCCGGCGCGCGCGTGGACAGCGGCGGCCGCCACACGGCGCTCGTCACGCTCAGTGGCGAGATTTCGGCGGACACGCCCGCGAACGCCGACGATATCAATAGCGCGCTCGACAGCGCTTTCGACGACGACGGCACCGCCGGTGTGATTCTGCACATCGACAGCCCCGGCGGCTCGCCGGTGCAGGCCGGCATCATCAACGACGAGATCCGCCGCCTGCGCGCGAAATACCCGGCCATTCCACTGTACGTGGTGGTGGGCGACATGTGCGCTTCGGGCGGCTATTACATTGCCGCCGCCGCTGACAAGATCTATGTGAACAAGGCCAGCATCGTCGGCTCGATTGGCGTGTTGATGGACGGCTTTGGCTTTACGGGCCTGATGGACAAACTCGGGGTCCAGCGCCGCCTGCGCACTTCGGGCGAGAACAAGGGATTTTACGACCCGTTCTCGCCGAATACGCCGAAGATGGACGCGCACGCGCAGGAGATGCTCGACCAGATTCACCAGCAGTTCATCGACGCTGTAAAAGCGGGCCGCGGCAAGCGCCTGAAGAATGAGCCGGACCTCTTCTCGGGCCTTTTCTGGACTGGCCAGAAGAGCGTCGAGCTTGGTCTCGCCGACGGCTTCGGCGACAGCGACTATGTGGCGCGCGAGATCATCAAGGCGCGGGACATCGTCGACTACACGGTCAAGCAAGGCATCACCGACCGCGTCGCGAAGCGCTTTGGCGCAAGCGTCGGCTCGGCGGCCGTGCATTCGCTGATTTCCGGCGGGAAGGTCTCGGTGCGCTGATTCTGCATAGATTCTGCGCAAGCGGGGCTCGATCCCACTTAAAAAGCGGCCGCTATGCGTTGCACAGCGGCCGTTTCATTCTGCGGTGGCGCCTGCGCGAGCGACGCTCAGTTCGCCCTCAGTTCGCCAGCAGCAGGAAGATCGCGGGCCGCTTGTGCAATTCGGGCGCCGGCTTCTTTTTCCATTCGGATACGGCGCGGCTCACGATCGTCTCGCTGGGAAGCGTGAGGTCGGCGGCCACGCATACGAGCGTGGAAGGTGCGCAGGTTGCGAGCAGCGCGTCGAGCAGCGCGCGGTTGCGATAGGGCGTTTCGATGAAGATTTGCGTCTGCTTTGCCTTGCGGGAGATCTGTTCGAGCTCGCGCAGCTTCTTCGTGCGCTCGTTCGCGTCCACGGGCAGATAGCCGTGGAAAGCAAAGCTTTGTCCGTTCAGGCCCGAAGCCATCAGCGCGAGCAGGATCGAACTCGGCCCGACGAGCGGCACGACCTTGATGCCGCGCTCGTGCGCGCGCCGCACCAGCAGGGCGCCCGGATCGGCCACGGCGGGCACGCCGGCTTCCGAAACCAGCCCCGTGTCGATGCCGGCCAGAAGCGGCGCGAGCAGTTTGTCGATCTCGCCCGCGGGCGTGTTGACGTTGAGTTCGCGAATCTCGATTTCCTGGATCGGCCGCGTGGTTCCGACGCGCTTCAGGAACGCGCGTGTGGTCTTGGCGTTCTCGCCGATATAGCTGGCCAGCATGCCCGCGCGTTCGCGCACGGGGGTGGGCAGGACGGCGGCGAGCGCGGCGTCGTCGCCGTCACCGAGGGTATTGGGGATCAGGTAGAGCGTGCCCGTGGTCATTGCCGGGTCTCCTGCGGCGCCAGTAGCGGATTCAGCAACGGATAGCCGGCGGCGAGCAGCATGCGCGTGAGCGCGATGAGCGGCAGGCCGATCAGTGCGGTGGGGTCGTCGGACTCGATCGCTTCCAGCAGCGCGATTCCCAGCCCTTCCGATTTCGCGCTGCCCGCGCAGTCGTAGGGCTGCTCGGCATGCAGGTAAGCGTCGAGCGCGGCGTCCGGCAGGTCGCGAAAGCGCACCGTGGTCACGACATCGACGGTATCCGTTTGGCCAGTAGCGGTGTCGAGCAGACTGAGTGCACTATGGAACAACACTTCGCGACCGCGCATCGCCCGCAGTTGCTCGAGTGCGCGCTCGTGGGTGCCCGGCTTGCCGATCTGGTGGCCGTCGAAAGTCGCCACCTGGTCTGAGCCGATCACGAGCGCGCGCCCGGCACCGGCCGGTAAGGCGGCGGCCACGGCGCGGGCTTTGGCTTCGGCCAGGCGCAGCGCCGTGGCGGCGGGCGTTTCGCCGGGTTGCGGCGCTTCGTCGATGGCCGGCACGGCGGTGTCGAAAGGAATGCGCAGGCGCTCGAGCAGCTCGCGGCGGTACCGTGAGCTGGAGGCGAGAATCAGCGCGGGTCGGCCCGGATGCCGGGCGGGTGCAGCGGTTTCCTGCATGATGGTCGGATCGTGAATAATGGTCGTGGAGCGGTGCAGGGCGAGTAAGGTATTCGGCAGTGTCATGTTCCAGCGGATTTGCCAAAATACTCAAGCCGCGCAGGGGCTTGCGAGCGTGAGCTTAAGTGTTTGACTCGCAAAGATAAAGACGTTATGATTTTGGGCTTTTCATCGGTACGCTTGCCTCGTGCCGCCTCGTGCGTCTGGTCGATGCCCGATCGAGCCAAAGAGGAAAGCGGGCAGATAAGAATACAGATCGGCAGCAGTGTAGGGCTTTTGCGCCGCCTGCGGGCCGCGCGTCTGGAGCAGGAGAGCGCACATGACCGAACATTCTGGTAAGCCTGCGGGTGCCGGCGCGGATAAAGGCGCGCAGGGCGCGCTTAATCCGCGCGATCTCGACATTTTCGAATTTGCGCGTAGCGGGCGTGGCGCATCGGGTACGGTGCGTCTTTCGCAACTGCCGCGCATGCTAAACGAAGTCCCGGCCGATGCGCCAGATCGCGATACCGCGTTCACATGGCAGGCCGAGGGTTTCACGCAACAGGAATTGCAGGACAACGGCACCGAGGGGCCGCAGTCGTATCTGCGGCTCGCGATTCACGGCGCCGCATGGCTTACGTGTCAGCGTTGCCTCGCTCCCTATGAGCAGGCGTTCAACGCGGACCCGGTCTTCCGGATCGTCCAGACGGAAGATGAGGCGGACGAGTTTTCGCTCGACGACGATGAATTCGATGTGATTGTGGGCTCGCGCCATTTCGATCTCGTCGACTTGATCGAAGAGGAGTTGTTGCTCTCGCTGCCGCTCGTGCCGAAGCACGAAGTTTGTCCGGAAGTTCACGAAAGCCTCGCCTCGGGTGCCGACGGCGCGGATGGTGTGGATTCCGTCGACGACGTGCCGGAGCAGGAAATCGAGCCGGAAGAGCGCGTCAACCCGTTTGCGGCGCTCGAATCGCTCAAGAAGGACGGTCCCGGCAGCAAGCACTAAGGTTTTACCGGGTGGCTGCGGGTGGCGTGCAGTATCGATTCGTGGCCCAGTCCCGGAGTCCGGTCATCCCCCCAGGGTGGCGGCGGCCGGATCGGGCTGTGTTAGAATTTGGAAATTTTCAGGAGTTATCATGGCAGTTCAACAAAACAAGAAGTCGCCGTCGAAGCGCGGCATGCACCGCTCGCACGATTTCCTCACGGGCGCGCCGCTGGCTGTCGAGCCGAGCACGGGTGAAGTGCATCTGCGTCACCATATCAGCCCGAACGGCTACTACCGCGGCAAGAAAGTCGTCAAGACCAAGAACGACTAATCGTTCCAGCGTGCGGCACGACGGCCCGAATCCGGGCTTGCTCGGCGCTGCACATGGCGATTCCGTTCGCTTGACAATTTTTCGGCTCGGCAAAAAAGGCGGCATTCAACTGCCGCTTTTTTGTGCCTGAAATCCGTCGCACTCCATGACCGTTACGCTCACGATAGATTGCATGGGAGGCGACCACGGTCCGTCCGTGACAGTGCCCGCCGCAGTCAATTTCGTTCGCACGCATCCCGATGCGCGACTGCAACTGGTGGGCATCGAGACGGCGATCCGCGCCCAGCTCAAGAAGCTGAAAGCGCAGGACCTCCCCGCACTTTCCGTCGTTCCCGCCACCGAGGTCGTCGAAATGGACGATCCGGTCGAAGTCGCCCTTCGCAAGAAGAAAGATTCGTCGATGCGCGTCGCGCTCAACCGCGTCAAAGAAGGCGAGGCGCAGGCTTGCGTCTCGGCCGGCAACACCGGCGCGCTGATGGCCGTCTCGCGCTATGTGCTCAAGACGCTGCCCGGCATCGAACGGCCGGCCATCGCGTTTGCGCTGCCCAGCGAGCGCGGCTACACCACGATGCTCGACCTCGGCGCGAACGTCGACTGCGAGCCGCAGCATCTGCTGCAGTTCGCCGAGATGGGCCACGCGCTCGTCGCCGCGCTCGAGGGCAAGGACCGTCCGACCATCGGGCTCCTGAACATCGGCGAAGAAGTCATCAAGGGCAACGACACGATCAAGCGTGCGGGCGAGCTGCTGCGCGCGAGCACGCTGAATTTCCGCGGCAACGTGGAAGGCAACGACATTTACAAGGGTACCGTCGACGTTGTCGTCTGTGACGGTTTCGTCGGAAATGTCGCGCTGAAAACGTCGGAGGGCCTCGCGCAGATGCTCAACGACATGATCAAGGAAGAGTTTGGCCGCTCGTGGCTCACGAAGCTCATGGCGCTGGCTGCGCTGCCGGTGCTCATGCGCTTCAAAAAGCGCGTCGATCACCGCCAGTACAACGGCGCGGCGCTGCTTGGCCTGAAAAGCCTCGTCTTCAAGAGCCATGGCTCCGCGGACGCTTATGCGTTTGAGTGGGCGATCAAACGCGGGTATGATGCCGTCAAAAATGGCGTGCTGGAGCGTCTCACGCGTGCCATGGAAGAAAACGCCAGTTCACTCGAACAGGCCGCCGGTGCGTCTTCCAGCGGCCAGAACAGCGCCGCCTCAAGGGCTCCCGAGGAGCCGCCCGCGAGTCCATCCGCGAGCTTACCCGCTCAGACGGCGGGCGAACTGCCGCCCGGCGCCGCATCATCCTCGAAGGCATAATGGCTCAATCGACTCTCTATTCCCGCGTGCTCGGCACGGGCAGTTTTCTTCCGCCTGAGCGCGTCACCAATCAGGATCTGGCCGAACGTCTCGCCGCGAAAGGCGTCGAGACGAGCGACGAGTGGATCGTCGCGCGCACCGGCATCCACGCGCGCCACTTTGCGGCGCCGGACGTCACGACCAGCGATCTCGCACTAGCTGCTTCGCAGCGCGCGATTGCGGCCGCCGATGTCGACCCGCAATCGATCGACCTCATCATCGTCGCCACCTCCACGCCCGACTTCGTGTTCCCGAGCACCGCCTGCCTGCTGCAGAACAAGCTCGGCATCCGCAATCACGGCGCGGCGTTCGACGTGCAGGCTGTGTGCTCGGGCTTTGCCTACGCCGTTTCGGTGGCCGACAGCCTGATCCGCAGCGGCCAGCACAAGACGGCGCTGATCGTGGGCGCGGAAACGTTCTCGCGCATTCTCGACTTCAACGATCGCACGACCTGCGTGCTGTTCGGCGACGGCGCGGGCGCGATCGTGCTGCAGGCGTCCCACGAGCCGGGCGTGCTTTCGAGCGCGCTCCACGCCGACGGCAGCTATGCGCACATTCTCTGCACGCCGGGCAACGTGAACGGCGGCGTGATCGCCGGCAATGCGTTCCTCCATATGGACGGCCAGGCGGTGTTCAAGCTCGCCGTCAATGTGCTCGAGAAGGTCGCGATCGAGGCGCTCGAAAAGGCGCAACTCACGGCCGACCAGATCGACTGGCTGATCCCCCATCAGGCCAACATCCGCATCATGCAGGGCACCTGCCGCAAGCTCGGCCTGCCCGCCGAGCGCATGGTGGTAACCGTGGGCGAGCACGGCAATACCTCGGCAGCTTCGATTCCGCTCGCGTTCGACGTCGCGGTGCGCGACGGCCGCATCAAGCGCGGCCAGAACGTGCTGATCGAAGGCGTCGGCGGCGGCTTTACCTGGGGCGCTTCGGTCATCCGCTTCTGACCTGCCCGAAGCGGGCGCTCCCGCTTGGGCCGCTGCGACACGCGCGGCCCCGCAAGCGCGCTTCAGCGGAGCGCATCGCTCATCCGTTTTGATCGAATTTTGGGGACGTTATGAAATTTGCGTTCGTATTTCCAGGACAAGGCTCGCAGGCCGTCGGCATGCTCGACGCCTTCGGCGACAACGCCATCGTGCGCGATACGCTCAAGGAAGCGTCCGATGCACTCAATCAGGACCTCGGCAAGCTGATCGCCGAAGGCCCTGCCGAGGAACTCAATCTCACCACGAACACGCAGCCGGTCATGCTCACCGCCGCGTACGCCGTTTATCGCGCGTGGCAAGCGGCGGGCGGCCCGGCGCCGGCGATCGTCGCGGGCCATAGCCTGGGCGAATACACGGCGCTCGTGGCCGCGGGCGTGCTTGCTTTCCGCGACGCCGTGCCGCTCGTGCGTTTTCGCGCGCAGGCTATGCAAAGCGCCGTGCCGGTGGGTGAGGGTGGCATGGCCGCCGTACTGGGCCTCGACGACGACACCGTGCGCGCGGTCTGCACCGAAGCCGCAGTGGAAAGCGGCGGCGTGGTCGAGGCGGTCAACTTCAATGCGCCTGCGCAGGTCGTGATCGCGGGCCATAAGGGCGCGGTCGAAAAGGCCTGCGAAATCGCCAAGGCGAAGGGTGCCAAGCGCGCATTGCCGCTGCCGGTTTCGGCGCCGTTCCACTCGTCGCTGCTCAAGCCCGCTTCGGACCAGCTGCGCGAATACCTCGCGAACGTCACGCTCAATGCGCCGGCCATCCCGGTCGTGAACAACGTCGACGTGGCCTTCGAAACCGATCCCACGAAGATTCGCGACGCGCTCGTGCGCCAGGCCGCTGGCCCGGTGCGCTGGGTCGAGTGCGTGAAGGCGATCGCTGCCCAGGGCGCGACCCATGTGATCGAGTGCGGTCCCGGCAAGGTGCTGGCGGGCCTCACGAAGCGCATCGACGGCAATCTGACCGGCGCCTCGGTGGCCGATCCGAAATCGCTCGACGAAGCGCTCGCGTTTCTCAAGGCTTAAGCCGCCGCATCGAAAAGTATCAAACGCAACGGATTCGAACGATGGAAAAAACTCTCGACAATCAGGCCGCGATCGTGACCGGCGCTTCGCGCGGCATCGGCCGTGCCATTGCGCTGGGACTGGCGCGCCAGGGCGCGATGGTGATCGGCACGGCAACGAGTGAAGCCGGCGCGCAGGCCATTACCGCCGCTTTCGAAGCTGCGGGCGTGAAGGGCCGTGGCGTGGTGCTCAACGTCAACGACGCGGCTGCGGCCGAGGCGCTCATCGACGCGACGGTCAAGGAGTTCGGCGGCCTCGCGATTCTCGTCAACAATGCTGGCATCACGCAGGACAACCTGGCGATGCGCATGAAGGACGACGAGTGGGACGCGGTGCTCGACACCAACCTGAAGTCGGTATTCCGCCTCTCGCGCGCCGTGCTGCGCCCGATGATGAAGGCGCGCGCCGGCCGCATCATCAACATTACGTCGGTGGTCGGCTCATCGGGCAACCCGGGCCAGGCCAATTACGCGGCGGCCAAGGCCGGCGTCGCGGGCATGACGCGCGCACTGGCGCGCGAGATCGGCAGCCGCGGCATCACGGTGAACTGCGTGGCGCCGGGCTTTATCGACACCGACATGACCAAGGATCTGCCCGCGGAGCAGCAGGCCGCGCTTCAGCAGCAGATCCCGCTGGGCCGTCTGGGCAGCCCGGAAGACATCGCGCATGCGGTGGTTTTTCTGGCCTCGCCGCAGGCGGGCTATATCACGGGCACTACGTTGCACGTAAATGGCGGGATGTATATGTCTTAACCGGAATCGGGTACTATCCGCGCCTCGATGCGCTCTGGCGAATAACCTCGCCAGACGCGTGCGCGAATAGCCGTTCCGGAACCGCGAGCGCCGCTTTTCAGCCAGGTCAAACCTGATAAAATGCGCGCACTCGCATTTATGAGCTCACTTTTTTTCCCTTGGAGGGGTAATGGACAACATCGAACAGCGCGTCAAGAAGATCGTCGCCGAGCAACTGGGCGTCGCCGAAGCTGAAATCAAGAACGAAGCTTCGTTCGTGAACGATCTGGGTGCAGACTCGCTCGACACCGTGGAACTGGTGATGGCCCTCGAAGACGAATTCGGCATGGAAATCCCCGACGAGGAAGCCGAGAAGATCACGACGGTTCAGCAAGCGATCGACTACGCTCGCGCGAACGTCAAGGCTTAAGCGTCTGTTCCTTGCCCGGGCTGGCGCGCGCACGCGAGTTGCTCGCTAGCGGCCCGCGAGGATGCTTGCCCGTGAAACCGCGAAAACCCGCCGCATCTGCCGCGGGACATCGGCCGGTCAACTAGCCACAGGGCTCACAGGAGCATTTCCTGCGGCCTCTGTGGCTTTTGTTTTGTCATCTATGGAAAAGGGGTTACCGTGAGCCGCCGTCGAGTTGTTGTTACAGGCCTGGGGCTGATTTCGCCTGTTGGCAATAATGTTGCCGACGGGTGGGCCAATCTGGTCGCCGGAAAGTCCGGCATCGCCAACATCACGAAGTTCGACGCTACGAACTTCTCGACCCGTTTTGCCGGCGAAGTGAAAGGCTTCAACGTCGAAGACTACATGCCGGCGAAAGAAGCACGTCACATGGATACGTTTATCCATTACGGCATTGCTGCGGGCATCCAGGCGATGCAGGACAGCGGCTTCGAGATCACCGAAGAGAATGCCGAGCGCGTAGGCGTGGTGGTGGGCTCGGGCATCGGTGGCCTGCCCATGATCGAAGTGACGCAAACGGAGCTGCTCAACCGCGGCCCGCGCCGTATTTCCCCGTTCTTCGTGCCGGCCTCGATCATCAACATGATCTCCGGCCACCTGTCGATCAAGTACGGCATCAAAGGCCCGAACCTTGCAATGGTTACGGCCTGCACGACCGGCCTGCACTGCATCGGCGAGGCCTCGCGTCTGATCGAGTACGGCGACGCCGACGTAATGATCGCGGGCGGCGCTGAGTCGACCGTCTCGCCGCTCGGTATCGGCGGCTTCGCGGCGGCGCGCGCGCTTTCGCAGCGCAACGACGATCCGGCAACGGCGAGCCGCCCGTGGGACAAGGACCGCGACGGCTTCGTGCTGGGCGAGGGCGCCGGCGTGATGATCCTCGAAGAGTACGAGCACGCGAAGAAGCGCGGCGCGAAGATCTACGCGGAAGTCGGCGGCTACGGCATGAGCGGCGATGCGTATCACATGACCGCTCCGCTCGAGGACGGTGACGGCGCGCGCCGCTGCATGCAGTACGCGATGCGCAACGCGGGCGTGAACGCGAACGAAGTGGACTGGGTCAACGCGCACGGCACTTCGACGCCGCTCGGCGACATCGCGGAAACCACCGCGATCAAGCGCGCGTTCGGCGACCACGCGAAGGACATCGTCGTCAATTCGACCAAGTCGATGACCGGCCACCTGCTGGGCGGCGCGGGCGGCCTGGAGTCGGTATTC
Source organism: Paraburkholderia sacchari (assembly GCF_000785435.2). Lineage (GTDB taxonomy): Bacteria > Pseudomonadota > Gammaproteobacteria > Burkholderiales > Burkholderiaceae > Paraburkholderia > Paraburkholderia sacchari. Next base: position 594,341 of record NZ_JTDB02000003.1, read on the forward strand.
TCGGTGCTGGCCGTGCACAATCAGGTGTCGCCGCCGACGATCAACATCTTCAATCAGGATCCGGCGTGCGATCTGGATTACTGCGCGAACACCGCGCGGGACATGAAGATCGACGTCGCGCTGAAGAACTCGTTCGGCTTCGGCGGCACCAACGGCACGCTCGTTTTCAAGCGCTTCGCTTGAGCTGTCGCTAAAAGCGGCTAGTGAGCCCGATGTGATCGCCTCGTGCGACACGGCGGCCGTGCCGGCGCAGATGCATGCGCCGGCCGGCTGCGACACCTTTCTCGATGCGCGGCGCACGCGTGCGCCGCGCATCGCCTTGCGCCCGTCCTGGGCACTGCATGCGCTGCTGCTTGCCGGCGTACTGATTGCGACTACCGCGTTTTTCACGACGTTCGCGCCCTGGCTTGGCGCGTGGCGCGCTTTGCCGCCGGCGCTTGCGCTCGGCGTGGCCGGGCTGCTCGCTTTCCAGGCATGGCGCCGTGCGCAGCCAGCCTTCGTCGAAATCGGGGCTGATCGTTTCGCTGCGTTTGCGCGCACCGGGGTGCAGCTTGTCGACGGGCGCCTGCTCGGCGCTTCGCAGTGGGGCGCGGCGCTCCTCGCGCTCGTGGTGGAAGAGGGCGGGCGCCGCAAAATGTTGCTAGTGGCTGCCGATTCTCTCGATGCCGAGACATTCCGCATCCTCGCAGTAAGTGCGCGCAGCGCGTCCGGCCGTTAATGCATTCAAGCGCCATCGCGCTTGTGTGGCCGGCGGCGTTTTCGGTTTCGCGTACCCGCATTTTTCCGCATTGTCCGCATTGTTTCTGGCCGCACCACCGCAGCCAATCTTGCGCTGCGTCTGCCAGAGCGCTGTAACGACTGTAACGGTGTTACGCGTGTAACTTGAGGGCGTGGCGGTAACGCTACAATGGTGCCCCCGCGTCCACTTCAATGAGCTAACGGATTTTTCAGGTGAGCGAAAAAGAAATTGACCAGTTGCTGGTCGAGCGCGTGCAAAAAGGCGACAAGGCTGCGTTCGAACTGCTGGTCTCCAAGTACCACCGCAAGATCATCCGCCTGATCTCGCGCCTCGTGCGGGATCCCGCCGAGGTCGAAGACGTGGCGCAGGACGCCTTTATCAAGGCGTATCGGGCACTGCCGCAGTTTCGCGGCGAATCTGCTTTCTATACGTGGTTGTACCGAATTGCTGTCAACACGGCGAAGAACTACCTTGCGACCCAGGGAAGACGCGCCCCGACATCCACCGAAGCAGATGCAGAAGAAGCGGAAACTTTCTCGGACGCCGATCAACTAAGGGATATCAACACGCCCGAGTCGATGTTGATGAGCAAGCAGATCGCCGAGACGGTCAACGCTGCCATGGCGGTTTTACCGGAAGAACTGCGCACCGCCATTACTCTTCGGGAAATTGAGGGTTTGAGTTACGAGGAAATCGCCGAAATGATGGGCTGCCCGATCGGCACCGTCAGATCGAGAATTTTCCGTGCTCGCGAAGCCATTGCGGCAAAATTGCGTCCGCTGCTGGACACACCGGAAGGCAAGCGCTGGTAGTACGCCAGCACTGCGCCGGGCACGAGCGCAATTCATTGGATGTGGGTGTGTCACTACGGGGCTCTGTAAGAAAATGGGGAGCATCATGGGGTCGGTTTCGATGCAATCGGTGTCAAGCTCGCGCGGCGAGCAACTGTCCGCCTTCGTCGACGGCGAAATGGCTGGCGATGAACGGCATCTGAACGCTATTCTTTCGGGGCTCGATCACGAGGGCCGCGAGGTCTGGTCGAGCTATCACCTGATCGGCGACGTGCTGCGCTCCGACGACCTGGCAATGCGCCCGGCCGCGAGCCAGTCGTTCATGGCGGGCTTTGCCGCGCGTTTCGAGGCGGAGCCGCACGTGCTCGCGCCGGCAGCTTTGCCGGCGTCGGAACAATCCGCCGCGCATAACGGGCGCGTCTCGCGCATTCTCGCGCTGCGCCGCCGCGTCGTGCCGTCGCTGGCCGTGGCCGCTGCGGCCGCTACGCTCACGTGGATCGTCATGCCGCAGATGCGCGGCGTCGGCATGGCCGGCGCGCCGCAGATCGCCTCGGTGCAATCTGCCGGCGATCACGTCCAGCGCGTGGCCATGAATACCGTTCCGGTGCAGACGGCCGCGGCCATGCAGGACGGCAATATCATTCGCGATGCGCGTCTGGACGAATATCTCGAAGCGCACCAGCAGTTCGCGCAGCAACCGGTCATGTCGGATTCCATGCCGTTCATCCGGTCCGCCGCCCTTACCACGCAAGGCCAATAAAGTCTGATGCAGATAGCGCGGTTCAATAAAACGACGATCTCGGGGCGGTTGCCGGCATTGCTATGCTGTGCAGCCGTAATGTTCACCGCTCTGTCTGCCGCCACGCACGCACACGCGCAAGGCACGCCGGCTGCCGCCGCGGCAGACCCGGCCGCTCGCCAGAGCGCCGTGCAGTGGCTCGACCGCATCCAGCAGGCTGCTCAGCAGCTGAATTACACGGGTACCTTCGTCTACCAGCGCGGCGCGTTCGTGCAGTCCTCGCGCATCACGCACTACGCGACCCGGAGCGACGGCGAGTACGAGCAGCTCGAAAGCCTCGACGGCAAGCCGCGCAAGATGCTGCGCCACAACGACGATCTCTACACGTTCGTGCCCGAGCGCAAACTGTGCGTCGTCGAAAAACGCCAGAACAAGGAAGCCTTCCCCGCGCTGCTCGCTACGAATGGCGACCAGGTGCTCGCCGTATACGATCCGAAGATGCTGGGCAGCGACCGTGTGGCCGGCATCGACAGCAACGTGATCGAGCTCGATCCGAAGGACGCTTACCGTTTCGCCTACAAACTGTGGGTCGATGCAAAAACGGGTCTGCTGCTGCGCGCGCAGACGCTCGACCCGTCGAATGGCCAGGTACTCCAGCAGCTCTCCTTTACGCAGGTGAGCATCGGCGTGCCGGTGGACAAGGCGCCGATCGCGGCCGGCATGCGCAATACCGCCGGCTGGACGGTCGTGCGTGCGCCGCTGCAAACGGTCGACATGCAGGCGCAAGGCTGGACCTTCGCGCAGACCGTGCCGGGCTTTCGCATGATTCGCGAAGTGCGCCGCCCGATGGCCGCGCGCGACGCCAACGAGCCGCCCATTCCCGTCGATCAGGCCGTGTTTTCCGATGGGCTTTCGGCCGTCTCCGTGTTCGTCGAGCCGGTCGAGCACAACAGCCGCAAGGAAGGCTCGGGTAGCAGCGGCGCGACCCATGTGCTCGTGAAGCGCAGCGGGGACTACTGGATCACTTTGCTTGGCGAGGTGCCACAGAGCACGTTGCAGCAATTCGCGTCTGCCATAGAATACAAGGCTCCCAAGTAACTGCTACGGCCGATTTCGATATGACGATCCTCCCGCTGCGCAAATTCTTCGCGGCCGCGGCGGTGGCGGCGTGCCTGCCGTTCGCCCCGCTCACGGCATCGGCGGCGCCCGCCGCCAATCTGCCGGACTTCACCGATCTCGTGGACAAGGTGGGGCCTTCCGTCGTCAACATCCGCACCACCACGCGCGTGACGCTCTCGCAGCGCGGGCTGCCGCCGGGGATGGACAACGGCGATATGTCGGAATTTTTCCGCCGCTTCTTCGGTATTCCCATGCCGCAAGGGCCGCAGGGCGGCCAGTCGCCGCGCGGCGGCCAAGGTGGCGGTCAGGGTGGCGGGCAGGACTCCGGACCGGATAGCGGCAACGACACCGAGCAGAGCAGCGGCGTGGGCTCGGGCTTCATCATGACGGGCGATGGCTACGTGATGACCAACGCGCACGTCGTCGACGATGCGGACAGCATCTACGTCACGCTCACCGACAAGCGCGAGTTCAAGGCCAAGCTGATCGGCGTGGACGACCGCACCGACGTGGCAGTCGTGAAGATCCAGGCCAGCAACCTGCCGGCCATTACGATCGGCGATTCGAACAAGGTGCGCGTGGGCGAGTGGGTGCTGGCAATCGGCTCGCCGTTCGGGCTCGAAAACACCGTCACCGCGGGCATCGTGAGCGCGAAGGGGCGCGATACGGGCGACTACCTGCCGTTCATTCAGACCGACGTGGCCGTGAACCCCGGCAACTCGGGCGGGCCGCTCATCAACATGCAGGGCGAGGTGATCGGCATCAACTCGCAGATCTATAGCCGCACCGGCGGCTTCATGGGTATTTCGTTTGCGATCCCGATCGACGAGGCGATGCGCGTGGCCGATCAGCTCAAGGCCACGGGCAAGGTCACGCGCGGCCGGATTGCGGTGGCGATCGGCGAGGTGACCAAGGACGTGGCCGATTCGCTCGGTCTGCCGAAGGCACAGGGCGCGCTGGTGTCGAGCGTCGAGCCGGGCGGCCCGGCTGACAAGGCGGGTATCCAGCCGGGCGACATCATCCAGAAGTTCAACGGCCAGACCGTCGAGGCGGCTACCGACTTGCCGCGCATGGTGGGCGACACCAAGCCGGGTACGCGCTCGACCATCACGATCTGGCGCAAGGGCGCGACGCGCGATTTGCCGATCACCGTGGCCGAGTTGCAGCCGGACAAGGGCACGAAGACCGATCAGCGCAAGGCGCCGGAGCCGAAGCCGCGCGCGGCGAATGCGCTGGGTCTTTCTGTGACGGACCTCACCGCCGACCAGATGAGCCAGCTCAAGATCAAGGGCGGCGTGATGGTGGAGTCCGTGGATGGCCCGGCGGCGCGCGCGGGCTTGCAGAAGGGCGACATCATCCTGCGCGTGGGGGACACGGATATCACGAGCGCAAAGCAGTTCCTGGAAGTCACGTCGCGGCTCGACTCGCAGAAGATGGTGGCGATTCTCGTGCGTCGCGGCGACAACACGCAGTTCGTGCCGCTTCGCCCGCGCAATCCGGGGCAGAAGTAACCGATGAACGCCCCTGCCTTGAAGCCGGCCGTTACGGGTTCGCGCACGGGGGCGCATCTCGTGCTGTATGGCCGTGCGTGGTGTCATCTGTGCGAGGACATGCGCGCGGCGCTGGAGCCGTTGGCGGCAGCGGCGGGGGCGCACATCGAGGTGATCGATGTCGATTCCGACCCCTCGCTGCAAGCGCGCTACGACGAGCTCGTGCCCGTGCTGGTTTGCGATGGCGTTGAACTGTGTCACTACCATCTCGACGAGGCGTGCGTGCGTGCGGCATTGGGCCTGCGCGCTACGGCGCGCGATGGGGCCTCATGAGGCGTCGCAGGGTGTCATAGGGGGGCGTAGGGCGTCGCTGCGCCGTAATACATCCGTGACTTACCGTACCGTTCGCCGGAAGCGCCCCTTTTCGGCTAAAATAGATCGTTTTTTCATCTGTTTACGAGGCGTGTCCAGCTTTCGTTGGGGCGCGCCTTTTTCGCTTGATCGGTACTGAATGGATCATATTCGTAACTTCTCGATCATTGCGCACATCGACCATGGCAAGTCGACGCTCGCCGATCGCATCATCCAGTTGTGCGGTGGCTTGTCCGACCGCGAAATGGAATCGCAGGTGCTCGACTCGATGGATCTCGAGCGCGAGCGTGGCATCACGATCAAGGCGCAGACTGCCGCGCTCACGTACAAGGCGCGTGACGGCAAGGTCTACAACCTGAACCTGATCGACACGCCGGGGCACGTCGACTTCTCGTACGAAGTCAGCCGCTCGCTTTCGGCGTGCGAGGGTGCGCTGCTCGTCGTCGACGCAAGCCAGGGTGTGGAAGCGCAGACCGTGGCGAACTGCTACACGGCGATCGAGCTTGGCGTGGAAGTCGTGCCGGTGCTCAACAAGATCGACCTGCCCGCCGCCAACCCCGAAAACGCGATCGAAGAGATCGAGGACGTGATCGGCATCGACGCCACCGACGCCACGCGCTGCAGCGCGAAGACCGGCATGGGCGTGGACGACGTGCTCGAATCGCTCATCGCCAGGGTGCCGCCGCCCAAGGGCGACCCCGATGCGCCGCTGCAGGCGCTCATCATCGACTCGTGGTTCGACAACTACGTGGGCGTGGTGATGCTCGTGCGCATCGTCAACGGCACGCTGCGTCCGAAGGACAAGATCAAGCTCATGGCCACCGGCGCGCAATATCCGGTCGAGCACGTGGGCGTGTTCTCGCCGAAGTCGCGCAACCTGGAATCGCTCTCGGCGGGGCAGGTGGGCTTCATCATCGCGGGCATCAAGGAACTCGCCGCCACCAAGGTGGGCGACACCGTCACGCACGCGACCAAGCCGGCCGAAGAGCCGCTGCCGGGCTTCAAGGAAGTGAAGCCGCAGGTGTTCGCGGGCCTCTATCCGGTCGAGGCGAACCAGTACGACGCGCTGCGCGAATCGCTAGAAAAGCTCAAGCTCAACGATGCCTCGCTCCAGTACGAGCCCGAAGTTTCGCAAGCGCTGGGCTTCGGCTTCCGGTGCGGCTTCCTTGGCCTGCTGCACATGGAAATCGTGCAGGAGCGTCTCGAGCGCGAGTTCGACATGGACCTCATTACCACGGCGCCTACCGTGGTGTACGAAGTCGTGCAGGCCGACGGCACGCAGATCATGGTCGAGAACCCGGCGAAGATGCCGGAGCCCTCGAAGATCGGCGAAATTCGCGAGCCTATCGTCACGGTGAATCTGTACATGCCGCAGGACTACGTCGGTTCGGTGATCACGCTCTGTACGCAAAAGCGCGGCAACCAGATCAACATGCAGTACCACGGCCGTCAGGTGCAGCTCACCTACGAAATCCCGATGGCCGAAATCGTGCTCGACTTCTTCGATCGACTGAAGTCGGTGTCGCGCGGCTATGCGTCGATGGACTACGAGTTCAAGGAGTACCGCAGCGCAGACGTCGTGAAGGTCGACATGCTGATCAACGGCGAAAAGGTCGATGCACTGTCGATCATCGTGCACCGCTCGCAGTCGCAGTATCGCGGCCGCGAAGTGGCGGCGAAGATGCGCGAGATCATCCCGCGCCAGATGTACGATGTGGCGATTCAGGCGGCCATTGGCGCGCACATCATCGCGCGTGAGAACATCAAGGCGCTGCGCAAGAACGTGCTGGCCAAGTGCTATGGCGGCGACATCTCGCGCAAGAAAAAGCTGCTCGAAAAGCAGAAGGAAGGCAAGAAGCGGATGAAGCAGGTTGGTTCTGTGGAAATCCCGCAGGAGGCGTTCCTCGCGATTCTCCGGGTCGAAGACAAATAAGCCGGGCAGATAAGCAGATAAGCAGAACAACGGACCTTTCCATGAATTTTGCGCTGATTCTTTTTGTGCTCGTCGTATTGACGGGCATCGCGTGGGTTGCAGACAAGCTGGTGTTCATGCCGCGCCGGCGCCTTGCCGCCGATGCGGCGATCGCCGAATTCGACCGGCAGCAGGCACGCATTGGCGAGCGCTTCGCCGACGAGAACGCGCCCGCGACGCGTCAGAGCTTGCGCAACGAAAAGCTGCGCCAGCCGTGGTGGCTCGAATACACGGCCAGCTTCTTTCCCGTGATCCTGATCGTGTTCTTCGTGCGCTCGTTTGTCGTTGAGCCGTTCAAGATTCCGTCGGGCTCGATGGTGCCGACGCTCCTCGTGGGCGACTTCATCCTCGTGAACAAGTTCGATTACGGCCTGCGTTTGCCGATCACCAACACGAAGATCACCCAGGGCCGCGCGCTCCAGCGTGGCGACGTGGTGGTGTTCCGCTATCCGAAGGACGAGTCGGTCGACTACATCAAGCGCGTGATCGGTTTGCCGGGCGACGTGGTTGCCTATCAGGACAAGCAACTCACGATCAATGGCAAGCCGGTACCTGAAACGCCACAAGCCGATTACTTCGACGAAGAGCGCATCGGCTATGCGAAGCAGTTCACCGAAGACCTCGACGGCCGCAAGAACAACATCCTCAATAATCCCGCCGTGCCGCCGTTCATCATGGGCGCGGAAGATTATCCGTATCGCGACAACTGCCAGTACAACGCACGCGGCGTGATCTGCAAGGTGCCGCCGGGCCATTACTTCATGATGGGCGATAACCGCGACAACAGCGCGGACAGCCGCTACTGGGGCTTCGTGCCCGACGCCAACATCGTTGGCCGCGCGTTCTTTATCTGGATGAACTTCAGCAGTCTGAAGCGCATCGGCTCGTTCGAGTAATGCGCGTTTGATGCGCGTCCGCGCCTGCAAAATGCACGTGACTCGCGTGTGATTCGCAGCGCATCTTCGCACGCTACTTGAAGAACCGCCGGTAACGTCGCTTCATCATGGTTTTTCGCCCGCTGGCCGGCGTTTTCGCCGGGGCCGGCGGGCGCGTTATACTCTCCCCATGCCCCTATCTCCGTTGGAAAGCCGTTTGCGCTACGAATTTCGCAATGCGGAATTGTTGCGCCAGGCTTTGACCCACCGCAGTCACAGTGCCACGCATAACGAACGCCTCGAATTCCTCGGTGATTCGGTTCTGAATTGCGCGGTGGCGGCCCTATTGTTCCAACGTTTTAGCAAACTGGACGAAGGTGACCTCTCGCGCGTGCGTGCGAATCTGGTCAAGCAACAGTCGCTTTACGAGATCGCTCAGGCCCTCAATATTGCCGATGGCTTGCGCCTCGGCGAGGGCGAACTGCGCAGCGGCGGTTTCCGCCGGCCTTCGATTCTGGCCGATGCGCTCGAAGCGATCTTCGGCGCGATCTTTCTCGACGGCGGCTTCGACGCCGCCCAGACGGTCATCAAGCGTCTCTACATCCCGATCCTCGACCATATCGACCCGCGTACGCTCGGCAAGGATTCCAAGACGCTGCTGCAGGAATATCTGCAGGGTCACAAGATCGCGCTGCCGACCTATACCGTTGTCGCTACGCATGGTGCGGCGCACAATCAGCAGTTCGAAGTCGAATGCACGGTGCCCAAGCTCGACGTGAAGGTGTCGGGTTCGGGGGCGAGCCGTCGCGCGGCCGAGCAAGCCGCCGCGAAGAAGGCGCTCGATGAGGTCATGGCCGCTGCGCCCGCGCTGGTCGCCAAGCCGCGTCGCTCGAAGGGCGCACGCGCGCCCAAGGCCGAACTCGAAGTCGTGCCCGGCGTGACGGGCGTGCAGGGCGCGCTCGACCTGCGCTCGCCCGAGCGTCGTGCGCGCGGCGAGCGTCCGGGCGCCGGCGCCTACCATGCCGCCACGGCGGGCGAGGAGTCGGCCGAACGCACGGCTGCAAATGCGGCGGCCGCGCCGCTCGCGGTGATTCGCGCGGCGCACGTGCAAGAGCGCGGTGCGGAGAAGGGCGAACGCGCCTCCACGGAGAAGTCGGCAGAAAAGCCTGCCGATAAATTCGATGCTGTGCCATCCGCCGGTTCGATTGCGCCACGCTCGGCGCGCAGCCGCGATGCACAGGCCAGCAACGGCGCGCCCGGCGCGGGAGACGATCCGTCGCCGGGCGCGCCGTCCAGCGCATCGAACGGTTCATCCACGGCAGGGTCGACTGGCGGGTCGTCTGCGGGCTCCGCCGCTGAACTCGGCACAGCGGTGCCTGTGCGAGCCGCCGATGCCGGCCACTGATTCAACCCTGGTGCGCGGCGCTTGAACCGTTTGAACCGTTTGAACCGTTTGAACCGCGCGCGCCCTGTTTCCGCTTAGTTTCCTTTGCTTCATTACTCCGGTCCGATCATGAACGCACCTACTTCCACTCCTGCCGGTTTCCGCTGCGGCATGGTCGCGATCGTCGGCCGTCCGAATGTCGGCAAGTCCACGCTGATGAATGCGCTGGTCGGCCAGAAGATCAGCATCACGTCGCGCAAGGCGCAGACCACGCGCCATCGCATCACCGGCATCAACACGGTCGAAGACGCGCAATATGTTTTCGTCGACACGCCGGGCTTCCAGACGCGCCACAGCACCGCGCTCAACCGCTCGCTCAATCGCGCCGTCACCTCGACGCTCAGTTCCGTCGATGCGGTGCTGTTCGTGATCGAAGCCGGCAAGTTCGGTCCCGACGACCAGAAAGTGCTCGACCTGATTCCGCCGAACGCGCCCACGATCCTCATTGCCAACAAGATCGACCGCGTGACCGACAAGGCCACGCTTTATCCGTTCATCGAGGGCGTGCAAAAGCTGCGCGAATTCCGCGAGATCGTTCCGCTCTCGGCCAGGAATCCCGACGACATCAAGCGCCTGCTCGAAACGCTCAAGCCGTATCTGCCCGAAGGCGAACCGATTTACGGTGAAGATGACCTCACGGATCGCAGCGAGCGCTTTCTCGCCGCCGAGATCCTGCGCGAAAAAGTGTTCCGCTGGACCGGCGACGAGCTGCCGTACACGAGCACGGTGCTCATCGACAAGTTCGAGCAGGAAGGGCGCCTGCGCCGCATCTTCGCGACGATTCTCGTCGAGCGCGACACCCAGAAGGCCATGGTGATCGGCCAGAAGGGCAGCAAGCTCAAGCAGATCAGCACCGAGGCGCGTCTCGACATGGAAAAGCTGTTTGACGGTCCGGTCTATCTCGAGACCTTCGTGAAGGTGAAGAGCGGCTGGGCCGACAACGAGGCCGGCCTGCGCGCTTACGGTTACGAGTGATCCGCTGCGAGTGCGAGGCGCAGGTACCAGGATGAATGACGGCGCAGCCGGAACCCTGAACGACGACTGGCCCGCACCCGAGGCGGGCATGAACGCCGACGACCCCGACTTCGAGTCGCCCGCCGGCGACCGCGCGCGCGCAGCGCGCGCGCCTGCGCGTGGCGCGCGCAAGTCGGCGTCCGCCGCGCACGGCGATCTTGCCGAAGGCGCCGATGTCACGCTCGAGCGCGGCGCCTCATCGCGCACCTCGCGCAAGACCAGCGCACGCTCCACTTTGCCGCGCGCACCGCGCAGCGCGACGCCCGATTACCGCGTCGCCGAACAACCCGCGTTTGTGCTGCACAGCTATCCCTGGCGCGAAACCAGCCTCATCATCGACGTGCTCACGCGCGATCACGGCCGCGTCGCGCTCGTCGCGAAGGGCGCCAAGCGTCCGCACTCGGCGCTGCGCGGCGTGCTGCAAACCTTCCAGCCGCTCACGCTTTCGTGGACCGGCAAGGGCGAAGTGCGCACGCTCACCGGCGCCGAATGGGTGGGCGGCATGCTGCCGCTCGCCGGGGATGCGCTGCTGTGCGGCTTCTACGTCAACGAGCTGCTCGTGAAGTTCTGCGCGCGCGAAGATCCTCATCCGCCGCTGTTTCGCCACTATGTCGTGACGATGACGCGTCTCGCCCACGACGAGCCGCCCGTGCAGGTGCTGCGTTCGTTCGAGCGCGTGCTGCTGCGCGAGACCGGCTATGCGCTCGCGCTCAACCGCACGGTGAGCCGCCAGGCCGTGGTGGCCGAGGGGCGCTACGTGTTCGATCCCGAGCGCGGCGTGCGCGAGGCCTCCGACGAATGGCCGGCGCAATGGCCCGTGCTTTCCGGCCAGACGTTGCTCGACATGGAAGAGGACGATTACCATCGACCCCAGACCGTCACGCAGAGTAAGGCGCTGATGCGTTTCCTGTTGCACACTTACCTTGGCGGCACGCCGCTCGCGACGCGCCAGATCCTGATCGACCTGCAGAATCTATGAGCTTCTTCCTTACTTCGCCCAATGTGATCGACCTCGGCGTCAATATCGATCACGTCGCCACGCTGCGTAATGCGCGCGGCACCGCTTATCCCGACCCGATCCGCGCGGCGCTGCTTGCCGAAGAGGCGGGCGCCGATGTCATCACGCTGCATCTGCGTGAGGATCGCCGGCATATCGTCGATGCCGATGTGCGCAAGCTGCGCCCGCTGCTCAAGACGCGCATGAACCTCGAGTGCGCGGTCACGGCCGAGATGCTCGACATCGCGTGTGAGATCAAGCCGCAAGACGTCTGCCTCGTGCCCGAGAAGCGCGCCGAATTGACCACCGAAGGCGGCCTCGACGTGGCAGGGCAGTTCGACGCCGTGGCCGCTGCCTGCCGGCAGCTGGCCGATGCGGGTATCCGCGTGTCGCTCTTCATCGACCCGGAGGAGACGCAGATTCGCGCGGCGCACGAAACCGGCGCGCCCGTGATCGAGCTGCATACGGGCCGCTATGCCGAAGCGCACGAGGCCGCCGAACAGCAGCGCGAGTTCGAGCGCGTGGTGCTGGGCGTGAATTGCGGCATCGGCCTCGGGCTGAAGGTGAATGCGGGTCACGGGCTGCACTACACGAACGTGCAGCAGATCGCCGCCATCGACGGCATTCACGAGCTCAACATCGGGCATGCGATCGTCGCGCAGGCGATCTTCGCGGGCTGGGAGAACGCGGTGCGCGAGATGAAGGCGATCATGGTCGCGGCGCGTCTTGCCGCGACGCGTGCGTGATCGCTGTCTGATCGACCCACTCACTGGCCCACTCGGCGACGAGGAATGCATGGCGATTTACGGCATCGGTACCGACATCATCCAGGTGAGCCGCGTCGCGGCCGTCATGGAGCGCACCGAAGGGCGCTTTGCGCAGCGCGTGCTCGGCCCCGACGAACTCGCGGTTTATCAAGCGCGCAAGGCGCGTTCGGAAAAGCGCGGGCTCGCCTATCTGTGCACGCGCTTTTCCGCGAAGGAAGCGTTCTCGAAAGCCATCGGCCTCGGCATCCATATGCCGATGACCTGGCGCGCCGTGCAGACGCTCAACGCGCCCGGCGGCAAGCCTTACATGGTGGCCTCGGGCGAGCTCGCGCAATGGCTCGAGGCGCGCGGCATCACCACGCAGGTCTCGATCACCGACGAACAGGACTACGCGGTCTCGTTCGTGGTCGCTGAAACTGATCAACCCACCGCTCAACCGGTGCGCTGATTTTCAATCCCGCCGCGCCCGGCAGACGCCGCGCGCGGTTTTTTCATGCCCATTCAACGCCAGATCGATCGATGAAGAGAATTCCCGGACCGGTCATGCTCGACGTGGTCGGCACGACGCTCAACGACGACGACATCCGCCGTCTCGCGCATCCCTCAACCGGCGGCGTGATCCTGTTCGCGCGCCACTACGAAAACCGCGCGCAGCTCGTCGCGCTCACGGACGCCATCCGCGCGGTGCGCGACGACCTGTTGATCGCCGTCGACCACGAGGGCGGCCGCGTGCAGCGCTTTCGCACCGATGGCTTCACGGTGCTGCCCGCGATGGGGCGCCTTGGCGCGCTGTGGGACAAGGACGTGCTGCTCGCCACCAAGCTGGCCACGTCGGTCGGGTATATCCTCGCGAGCGAGCTGCGCGCCTGTGGTATCGACTTGAGCTTCACGCCCGTGCTCGACCTGGGCTACGGCCAGTCGAAGGTGGTGGGCGACCGCGCGTTCCATCGCGATCCGCGTGTCGTTACGCTGCTCGCCAAGAGCCTGAATCACGGTCTCGCGCTCGCGGGCATGGCGAACTGCGGCAAGCATTTTCCGGGGCACGGCTTCGCGAGCGCCGATTCGCACGTCGCGGTGCCGGTGGACGAACGTCCGCTCGAGTCGATTCTCGGCGAGGACGCACAGCCTTATGACTGGCTCGGCCTTTCGCTCGCGGCCGCCATGCCGGGGCACGTGATCTATCCGAAGGTCGACTCGAAGCCGGCCGGCTTTTCGCGCATCTGGGTGCAGGAGATTCTGCGCGAGCGCCTGCGCTTCACGGGCGCGATCTTCAGCGACGATCTCTCGATGGAGGCCGCGCGCCAGGGCGGCACGCTGACCGAGGGTGCTCGCGCGGCGCTCGAGGCCGGCTGCGACATGGTGCTGATCTGCAATCAGCCGCACGAGGCGGAGAAGGTGCTCGACGCGCTGCGCACCGCCGAGCCCACGCGCGAGGCACAGGCGTCGGCGAAACGCCTCAGGCGGCTGCGTCCGCGCGGCAAGGCGTTGCGCTGGGACAAGCTCGTGGCCGATCCGGCCTATCTGTCCGCACAGGCGTTGTTGCGTACCGTGTTGCCTTGAGCGTCGCTCGCGCGGGCGGCCGCATGTTACGCGTTACGTAACACGGCGCGCGCACACGGCTGCCGAAAAACGAAACGGCGACGAAACAACGACGAAACAACGACGATACGGCGAAAAAAGCGGCGGCCCTTCGAATTCGAAGAGGCCGCCGCTTTTTTTGTGCGCCAGAAACGTCGCGGGCGTTAGTTCAGCCGCATGCGCTGGAGCTTGTTGTAAAGCGTTTTCGGGCTAATGCCGAGGAGCGACGCGGCGCGGTGGCGCGTGCCGCCTACGGCGTCGAGCGTGGCGCGGATCAGCATTTCCTCGACATCGGCGAGCGGCGTGCCGACCGTGACCTGCACGCGGCCGCCGTTGACTTCGCGCGGCGAGACGCCGCTGGTTTCCTCGGCCTGCAATGTTTCGAGGATGTCGCCGGACGCATGCCACGCGCGCTCGACGCGCTCGTGCAACTCGCGCACGTTGCCGGGCCAGTCGTAGGCGAGGCACTCGCGCAGGAAGGCGGGCGCGACAAGCCGGGTTGTGCCGGTCAGGCCGCGTGCGTGCGCTTCGAGATTGAGTTCGTCGATACGTGCCGCGGCGAGCAGCGCAGCGTCGTCTTCGCGCTCGCGCAGCGGTGGCAATTGCACTGACGCCGCATCGAGGCGCATCCACAAATCCTCGTGCAGCAGGCCCTGCCGGACCGCGTCGCGTGGCACTGCGCGCGTGGCCGCGATGAGGCGGAAATCGGTGCCCACTTCGCTATTGCCGCCCACGCGCATGAAGGTCTGCGAATCGAGCGCGCGCAGCAGCACTTCCTGTTCGGCGCGCGGCAACTCGGTGAGTTCGTCGATGAAGAGCGTGCCGCCGTTTGCCTGATCGATGAGACCGGGCTCGCGCTGCTCCGCGCCGTTGAACGCACCGCGCTCATGGCCGAAGAGCAGGTTCGCGAGCGGGCGACCGGCGGCGGTTTCGGCCGCTCGCGCATGTGCGTCGCAGACGATGAATGGACCCTTGCGGCGGCGGCTCAGCTGATGCAGCGTGCGCGCCGCCACTTCCTTGCCGGTACCGGCCTCGCCGTGCACGAGGATCGCCGATTCGGTGGGCGCGAGTTGTTCGAGTGCGTCGTAGACGTGCTGGATCGCGCTGCTGCGGCCCAGCATCGGGCCGAAGCGGCCGAGTTCGCGCAGCATTGCGCGTAGCGCGCGGACTTCCTCGGTCAGCTCGTAGGGGCGCGGAATGCGTGCCAGCAGGCTGCGCAGGCGCGGAATATTGACGGGCTTGAGCAGATAGTCCCAGATGCCGTGGCGCAGCCCTTCGATCGCGCTTTCGACGGTCGCGTTGCCGGTCATCACGATCACCGGCAACGCGCCGCCAGGCGGCTGGGCGGGCAGGTGAGGCAGCAACTCCAGGCCGCCGCCGTCGGGCAGGTTCAGGTCGACGAGCACGACATCGGGGATGAAGCGTGCGAGTGCGGCGCGCGCATCGGCGAGCGTGGCCGCGGTATCGACGGAAAAGCCGTCGGCAGCCAGGATGGCCGAAAGGCCGGACAGGCTGTTGGGATCGTCTTCGACAATCAGGGCGTGTGGCATGGCGGAAGCGGCTTACGGATGAGCGCGGGTGCGCCGGGCAGGCACGCTTGCGCACATGCCCGGCTGGCGGCGAGCAGGCGCGACGTGGCGGCGTACTGTGGCGCGGCACGATACAGGTGGTTTCACGGAAACCACCGAGATGTTTCGAAGTATGTTGTTCAGTTCCGGTCCTCCCAGATTGACGGCAGACGCGCGGCAACGCGCGAGCCCGCCGCAACGTGCAACGCTCAAGCCGTACTACCCCCATGCTGCAAGCAAGCCGCCCCATCGAGCGCCGGAGCGACCGTGCCGCGAGCCACTTCATCGGTGAATCGATCCGTGTCGACCCGTGGTGCGGCCAGTGCGCTTCGCTGTTCGAGCTTCATGAGCGCGTCGTTCACGAGCGCGTTCCGGATGACACTGGCCTGGCCTGGCCACTGCTTCCAGGTGCATGCAGCGATGTCGTTATTCATTGTGTTTCTCGCGGTTCGGAGAGAAGCGATACTCGCCGGCTGCGTCATCGCGAGAGCATCTCAAAAAGGAACCAGCAGAAACTGTGCCACGAGTGTTATGCCTTGCCGCTGCGAGATGCGTCTGATTTGCGTCCCTGAATAACCGGTAAGGATTTCCCATGTAGTCACAAACATACACGTTCGTGAAAAAAAGAAAAAGCGCCCCTTGGGGCGCTTTCATTTTTTGCACTCGCCATGCATCGAAATGGCGTTGCGTGCGCTTGCGGAAACGTTGCGGATGCACTCGTGCGCCGCAGGCGCATGCAGACGAGCGCTTTAGGCGCGGCTGCGGTACTCGTTCGTACGCGTGTCGATTTCGATCTTGTCGCCGATGTTGCAGAAGAGCGGCACTTGCAGTTCGAAACCGGTGTTCAGCTTGGCGTTCTTCAGAACCTTGCCCGACGACGTGTCGCCCTTGACGGCCGGTTCCGTGTAGATGATTTCGCGCACGAGCACGGTCGGCAGTTCGACCGAGATGGCCTTCTCGTTGTAGAACACGACTTCGCAAGCCATGCCGTCTTCGAGGTAGTTCAGGGCGTCGGCCATCATTTCGCCTTCGACTTCGTACTGGTTGTAGTCGGCGTCCATGAACACGTACATCGGGTCGGCGAAGTACGAGTACGTCACTTCCTTGCGATCGAGCACGACGACGTCGAACTTGTCGTCAGCCTTGTACACGGTTTCCATGCCCGCGCCGGTCAGCAGGTTCTTGAACTTCATCTTCACGACGGCGGCGTTGCGGCCCGATTTGTTGTACTCGGCCTTCTGCACGACCATGGCGTCGTTGCCAATCATCACGACGTTGCCGACGCGGAGTTCCTGTGCGGTCTTCATAATAAAAAACAGTCCTGTCCAGATTAAATAGCTTCAAGTGTGCGCGACGGCAAACGTCGCAAGCGGTTCGAATGGTGTGTCCCCTTGATGACTGGGGGAACGAAAATCGAAGCGCTTGAGACGGGTGCCGTCGGGTAACCGCTTATTTTAACTGAGTTTTTGCGAATTCGGCTAGATTTCCGCCGAGATCGCCGGCTTGCGCAAGTTCGCTTGCCCATGCCTGCGCCCGGGCCTTTAACGCGGGCAAATATTGCGCAAAATCGCGCCAGTCGGGTGAGGGCGGCGGGATCTGCGGGGGCGCGTCGACGGCGTTGGGCGTGCGCTTCGGGGCATCGGCCGCAGGGACGGCATTGCCGTTCCAGGCGTGCCAGAACCGTGCGAGCGCGTTGCGCGGCGCTTCGTCGAGCGTACGCGCATAGTGTTCGAGCGCCGCATCGAGCTTGGGCAGATGGGCGTCGTCCCCCTGCGGGTAGATCTGCCAGACGAACGGACGGGCGGCCCACTGCGCGCGCACGAAGGAGTCCTCGCCGCGCACGAAATTGAGGTCGCTGACCCATAGCAGCGCGTCGTAGCCGCGTTGCTCCGTGAAGGCGAGGCCGTGCGCGCGCAGCGACCCACGCTCGGCGCGTGCATGGGCGTCGAACGACGCGACGCCGAAAAAGCGCGCAAGCGCGCCGGAGATGCGTCCCTGCGGCACGAGCAACACGATCGGCGTTGGACTGTCGCACCATTGCTGGAGCAGGGCGTCGATGGCTGGGTTCTCGTAAGCAAAGAGCGAGATCACCGTGGTTTGCGGACCTGGCGGCGGATCGCCGGTGGCGTTTTGCCACCACGCTGCGCGCGCCTCGACCGAGCGCTCGAACGCCGCGCGTGCCTCGTCGAGATCGCGCTCCTTGAGCACGCCGCCAGTGCCGGGGCCGAGGCCCGGGAAAAAGAAGTGCTTGAGCAGCGGGTAGCGCGGATGCGGCGAGGGACGCAGATGGAAATCGGCGACCCAGTCTTCGGCGCTCAGATATTCGAGGTTCAGCCACACGGGCGTGCGCTCGCGCTGCGCCATCGCGGCCACATAAACGCCCGGCAGTTCGCAGGCGAACGCTTCGATCACCACATCGGCGATCTGGAGCGTCTCGCCCGCGTGCTCGGGCTCGTGCCAGTGTTCGATCACGACATCTTCGACGGTCTGCGTCGCCCGCCCGGGATCGAGCGCGGGGCACAGCTTCTGGAACGCATGCGGATCGTCGACAAAGATGCGCACTTCCCAGCCGTGCTCGTGCGCGAGCTGGCGCGCGAGGCGCCAGCAGACGCCGATGTCGCCGAAATTGTCGATCACGGCGCAGAAGATGTCGCAGGCGATGCGCGATGTGGCAACTGATTCGGCAGCATCGGATGCCGCGTCGCGTTGGATGCTTGCTGCGGGACGTTTGCTGTGTGGCATGACGGAGGTGGGGGCAGGTGCGGGGCCGCAAGCGCGGACATCGAGGCGATGCGGGCCGTGAAAGCCGACGGACTCGGCCCGCGCGCGGAATGATCTAAACTTGCAATTCTAAGACACCCGCATGACGGCGTCGCGCAGGTGGCGCGGCCTGCCTGCTGACGCTACCCCACGCCACGCCACGCCCCCAGACTGGATGACCGCTCCCACCGATCCCGACGTTTTCGACCCGAAAGAGGTCCTGGCGCAGCTCCCGCATTTGCCCGGCGTGTATCGCTATTACGACGTGCAAGGCGCGGTGCTCTACGTAGGCAAGGCGCGCGACCTGAAAAAGCGCGTGTCGAGCTACTTCACGAAGACGCAGCTTTCGCCGCGCATTGCCATGATGGTCACGCGCATTGCGCGCATCGAGACCACGGTGACGCGCTCGGAGGCCGAAGCGCTGCTGCTCGAGAACAACCTCATCAAGGCGCTGACGCCGCGCTACAACATCCTCTTTCGCGACGACAAGTCGTATCCGTTTCTCAAGCTCACGGGGCACAAGTTTCCGCGCATGGCGTACTACCGGGGCGCAGTCGATCGCAGCAACCAGTACTTCGGGCCGTTTCCGAGTGCTTCGGCGGTGCGCGAGAGCATTCAGATCCTGCAGCGCGTGTTCCAGCTGCGTACCTGTGAAGACTCGGTCTTCAACAACCGCACGCGGCCGTGCCTGCTGCATCAAATCGCGCGTTGCACCGCGCCGTGCGTGGGCGCGATCAGCGCGGACGATTACGCGCGCGACGTGAGCAACGCGTCGCGCTTTCTGCTCGGCCGCCAGAACGAGGTGATGAAGGAGCTGGAGACCAAGATGCACGCGTTCGCAGCCGAGCTGAAGTTCGAGCAGGCGGCGGCGGTGCGCAACCAGATGAGCTCGCTCGCGATGGTGCTGCATCAACAAGTCATCGAAACCGGCGGCGAGAGCGACGTCGACATTCTCGCGGTGGTGGCGCTGGGCGGGCGGGTCTGCGTGAATCTTGCGATGGTGCGCGGCGGCCGGCATCTGGGCGACAAGGCGTATTTCCCGGCTCATGTCGAACGCGCCTTGACCGACGAGGAAGGCGGCGTTGCAGAGGAGATCGACGGCGAGACCGTGCTGGCGGCATCGGCGCTGAAGTCGTTGCCGTCGCTCGCGCGCAAGGCCATGGTGTCCGCCGCGGGCGCGCATGCTGGCGAGGAAGGTGAGGAAAGCGGCGACGTGAGGGGGCCTGCCGGCGAGGACGCCGAGGCCGATCCGCTCGCGTTCGCAGCGGATCTCGCGAACGAGGCACAAGAGGCACAAGAGGGCGAGGCGGGCAGCGATTCCGCGGCGTCCCGTGCAAGCGCGCGCCGCAAGCGCGAGACGGGCATCGAATCCGAAGTGCTCGACGCGTTCATCGCCCAGCATTACTTCGGCAACCGCGTGCCGCCCGTGCTTGTGGTGAGCCATCCGCCGGCGAACCGCGAACTCGTCGACGTGCTCAGCGAGCAGGCCGGCCACAAGGTCACGCTGCTGCGCCAACCGCAAGGACAAAAGCGCGCATGGCTCGCGATGGCCGAGCAGAACGCACGGCTCGCGCTCGCACGCCTGCTCTCGGAGCAGGGCTCGCAGCAGGCGCGCACGCGCACGCTCGCTCAGATGCTCGGGCTCGAACTCGACGATCTCGCGCATCTGCGCATCGAGTGCTTCGACATCAGCCATACGATGGGCGAGGCGACCCAGGCGTCGTGCGTCGTCTATCACCATCACAAGATGCAATCGAGCGAGTACCGGCGCTACAACATCACCGGCATCACGGGCGGCGACGACTACGCGGCCATGCGCCAGGTGCTCACGCGGCGCTACGAAAAGATGGTCGCGCAATCGGCGCGCAACGAGGCCGATGCGGGTGATGAAGTGCAGGTCTCGCCAACGTCCGCCACGACCGACGGTGCCGATGTCGGCACCGCGCAGCCCGAAGGCACGCAATCACCCGCGCCCGGCGGCACGCTGCCGAACATCGTGCTGATCGACGGCGGCAAAGGACAGGTCGAGATCGCGCGCCAGGTGTTCGACGAGCTGGGGCTCGACCCCGCGATGCTCGTGGGCGTGGCCAAGGGCGAAGGGCGCAAGGTCGGTCTCGAGACCCTTGTGTTCGCCGACGGCCGCGCGCCGCTCGAACTGGGTAAGGAGAGCGCGGCACTGATGCTGATCGCGCAGATCCGCGACGAGGCGCACCGCTTCGCGATCACGGGCATGCGCGCGAAGCGCGGCAAGACGCGCCAGACTTCGCGGCTCGAAGAGCTCGAGGGCGTGGGCGCGAAACGCCGTCAACGCCTGCTCGCGCGCTTCGGCGGCCTGCGCGGCGTGATGGCCGCGAGCGTGGAAGATCTGGCGAGCGTAGAGGGCATCTCGCACGCGCTCGCCGAGCAGATCTATCAACAGCTTCATTGAACCCGCGATTGAGTTCGCGATTAAGCTTGCGGTTGATGTCGCGACTGCGTTACCCGCCGCGCTGCCTTACGTTTGCTTGTGGCGGGTCCGGTGACGCGGCACAATTGCATCTCCCATTGCAATCTCCTCCCTGACAGACTGCGCCACACGATGCCGTTCAATATTCCAATTCTTCTGACATGGCTGCGGATTGTGCTGATTCCGCTCGTGGTTGGCGTGTTCTATCTGCCGGAAACGGTGCTGAGCCCGATGCACCAGAACGTCGCGGCGATGGTGATCTTCGTGCTCGCGGCGCTCACCGACTGGTTCGACGGCTATCTCGCGCGGAAATGGAATCAAACCTCGTCGTTCGGCGCGTTCCTCGATCCGGTGGCCGACAAGCTCATGGTGACGGCCGCACTGCTGGTGCTCGTGCATCTGCAACGTCTTGACGCAGCCATCGCGCTGGTGATCGTGGGACGCGAGATCGCCATTTCGGCGCTGCGCGAATGGATGGCGCAGATCGGTGCGTCAAAAAGCGTCGCCGTCAACCAGCTCGGCAAATTCAAGACGGCCTGCCAGATGGTGGCGATCCCCATGCTGCTGTTCTATGCGCCGCTGACGATCGGCGGGCACACGTTGTTCGACTCGCGTGTGTGGGGCACGTGGCTCGTCTATGTGGCAGCCGTGCTGACGATCTGGTCGATGCTCTATTACATGAAGCTCGCGTGGCCCCAGATCCGCGAGCGGGGGAGCCTGTAAGCGGCGCAACCCGGACTCCCGCGAATCTTTTTTAAAAAGATCGCCAGAGGGGGTTGACACGATTCAGCGGCTTATACATAATCTCACTTCTCCGCTGCACGACAAGCAGCAAACGAAGCAGATGCGGTGGAGATCGCTGAAGTTAGGCGGTAAATCAGCGGCGAAGCAGTAAAAATGCGGGAGTAGCTCAGTTGGTAGAGCGCAACCTTGCCAAGGTTGAGGTCGCGAGTTCGAGACTCGTCTCCCGCTCCAGATTTTAGGGGCAGCGTGTCGCAAAGTAGGGCTGCGAAACGAGGCGCCAGAGTAGTAAAAGGCAGTTCAGCAGTAAAAATGCGGGAGTAGCTCAGTTGGTAGAGCGCAACCTTGCCAAGGTTGAGGTCGCGAGTTCGAGACTCGTCTCCCGCTCCAGAATTCCGGGGAAGCAGCGCTTCCCCTTTTGTTTGGCAGGCCGCAAGGCCGCCGCACAAAATCTGGCCGATGGTTGTGCGCGCAAGCAGTGCAGTGTGCACGGAACATCGAACAGTCCGTTTTTGGCGCGATAGCAAAGCGGTTATGCAGCGGCCTGCAAAGCCGTGTAGGCCGGTTCGACTCCGGCTCGCGCCTCCAGGTAAGACAAGAAAAGCCACCTTCGGGTGGCTTTTCTTTTTTCTACCGCGCATTCGATGCCTGGCTAAACGGATGATGTGCTGTCCCATGGGTTCGAGCACAATCGACGCATCCCTTTTCTGCGGACTTTCGCCATGCCCATCGAACTTCCCGAAGACGCGCGCGCTGCCGCGATTGCGTCGATACAGCGCTATTTCGACGCCAACATGGACGAGCCGATCGGCAATGTCGCTGCGGGCGGTCTGTTGGGTTTCTTCCTCGAAGAAATCGCGCCCGCTGTCTACAACCGGGCGATCGCCGATGCGCAAGACCGCATGCAGGCGCGCATCGTTGAACTCGACATCGATCTGCACGAAGAGCCGTTTCAGTACTGGCGCAAGTTCGACTCGCCGCGCCGGCGCAAGTGACCGTTGCGCAGCAGACCGCTGTTTGTGCCGTGCGCGCGCCGCAGGGCATAATCGGCGTTTCAGCACGCCTTGACGGAAATCCCATGATTGCGCAGCCCCTCGCATTGCCCACCGCACAACTCGACTGGCAATGGACCGCATTCGATGCGCTTTCTTCGCGCGATGTCTATGAAATGCTCCGGCTGCGTTCGGCGGTGTTCGTGGTCGAGCAAAACTGCGTGTACGGCGATATCGACGGCCTCGACGGCGATGCCTGGCATCTGTTCGCGTGGGGCGAGCGGGACGGTGCGCGTGAGTTGGCGGGATATCTGCGGGTGCTGCTGCCCGACGCGCAGGATCCGGACGTGCGCATCGGCCGCGTGGTGACGTCGCCGAACTTTCGCGGCATCAAGCTCGGCAATGGCTTGCTCGAACGCGCGATCGCGCACATTGCGCGGCAATGGCCGGGCGTGCCGATGCGGCTGCACGCCCAGGCGCATCTGCAGAAGTTCTACGGTGCGTTCGGCTTCGAGCCGGTTTCGGAGATCCACGACGAAGATGGCATTCCGCACGTGTGGATGCGCTCGGAGCAGCGCTGCGCGTAGTGTCCCGTATAAACGCTTTGCGCGTGCTCAGGTGTGTTGGGCGCTATGCGAATGCCGTGCGGCTTCGCGCGCGCCTTGCGTGCGCTTAAGCCGCCCGCGAGCAGAAAGCCGCATCCAGTGGCGCAGCGCGATCAACGCCCCAACCACGCTCATCATCGACCCCGGAATCCACAGCAGCAGGCCGCCGATCTGCTGATCGCGCATCGGCGAGAGCCATGTGAATGCGCGTCCGCAAATCGAATAGATCGGATAGAGCTCGTGCGACGTGAAGAAGATGAACGCGCCGAGCACGATTTGCGGCGGAATGGCCGCGATCACCACCAGCACGCGCTTGCCGGGCGCGAGACGCGCGGGCGGCGCGGGGCGCGGATCTAGCACGAGCCACCAGAACAGCAGGCCGTCGATCACCATGCTCCAGTTCATCACGCGGTAGAGCCGCCAGTCGAGCATGGCGATGAAGTGGATCGGCGAGAGCAGCCAGAAGTAGATGAGCCCGACGAACAGCGTCACCGCGACCACCGGATGCATGACGACGTCGAGCATCGCTCGCACCGGCCGCGCGTTCAGCGCGGGCCGCACGAAGCGTTGCCGCCACGCGAACGGGATGCCGGCGCGCAGCGCCGCGCCCGGATAAGCGAGCGCAATGAAGAACGGCCCGAGATGGTGCAGCACGAGATGCTGCGCGCGATGCATGAAGAACTCATGCTCGAAGAAGTAATCGAGCCGCGTATGCAGCGCGACATAGAGCGCGCCGAGGCCGAACCAGAACGAGATCTGGCGCGGCAGCGAGACCCTCGCATGGCGCTGGCCGCGTATGAACAGCACCGCCGCCACGGTCACGGCGATCACCACCGTTGGCGACGGCTCCCACGGATCGAGCCAGTAGAGCAAGTTCATCGCGAGCCTCCATGCAGGTTCATCGCGAGCCTTTACGCAGGTTCACCGCGAGCCTTTACGCAGGTTCGACACGGCTTTTACGCAGGTTCGTCGCGGGCTTTCGCACGGGTTCATCGCGCATTACTGCTGCGACGGCGGCTTCACCGCGAACGGCGTGTCGAGCGTCGCACCGTCCGAGAACTGCAGCTTCACATGCACCGTGTCGCCGGGCGCGATCTTGTGCTTCGCGTGTTCCAGCATCAGGTGATAGCCGCCCGGTGCGATCGAGAGCGTGCCGTGCGCGGGCACCGTGGCCTTGTGCACCATCATCATCTTCTGCGTCGAACCGTTCGAAACGGTCTGATGCAACATCACCATGCCGTAGTCGTCGCTCGTCACGTTCACGAGGTCGACCGGCTTGTCCCCGTCGTTCTTCAGCGTGACGTAACCCGCCGCCGGCAGATCGTTGGGCAGCCAGCGGACCCAGGCGTTCTGCGCGGTGAGCGCGGCGTCGGCGGCATGCGCTGCAGGCGCGAACGCAGCGAACGCGCAGGCGAGGGCGGCGCTCCAGCGGGTCACGGGGTTCATGCGAGTCACACCGCGGGACTTCATTTTCATCGTCATGGCTGTTCCTGTTGCGAGTGGTCCGAAAACCGGGTTGAGGGTCGCGCCGGCGCCTATGCCGCCGGGCCGATCACGCGGCGCACGTCGTGCGCGATGGCGTCGGGCGAGTCCTTGTCGGTGGCGAGCAGGCGCGCGTGGCCTTGCGCGTCGAACACGTAGACGGCCGAGCTGTGCGTGACTTCGTAGCTACCGTCGGGGTCGCGCTGTTCCATCTGATACGCCACGCGATACCGTTTAGCCAGCGACTCGATCTGCGCATTGGTGCCGGTGAGGCCTAGCGCGTGCTGGGCGTCGAACGCGTTCACATAGGCGTGCAGCGCCTGCGGCGTGTCGCGGGCGGGATCGACGCTGATGAAGAGTATCCGCACATGCTGTGCGTCGGGTCCGAGTTTTGCTATGACCTGCATCAGCCGCGCCATCGTTTCCGGGCAGACGTCCGGGCAATGCGTGTAGCCGAAGTACACGAGCGTGGTATTGCCGTGCAAATCCGCACTTGTGATGGGCTTGCCGCTGTCTCCGGTGAGCGCGAACATGAGGTCGGGCAGATGGCCGCTTACGTTGGTGAGCTGCCAGGGCTCGGCCGCGCGCGTGCAGGCGCCGAGGAGTACGGACCCGGCGGCGAGCGTCAGCAGTGCCGCGAGGCGTGCCCGGCGCAGGCGGGCGAGGCGGGCTACTGCGCGGGATACGAAGCGTGACGGACGTGAAGTGTCGAACCGGGGGAACAAAGGCTGTCTCGTTAATTCGATTTACAAGTACGGGGCAAAGCGAGCCCACGCCGTGTCGCTGGACTGTAGCAAAATTGGGTACTCGTTGCGCCGCGCGGCTCGGCGCGGCGGCGTGGCAGGGTCAATTTGACGCACATAATGTGCCGGCAGAGGTCGATCTGCATTGGCAGGCAATTTGTGGCAAGACGGCACCGGCGCAAAAAAAGCGTCCGAACACATCGGCATCGACACGGTGTTCGTCATCGAGCGTCAGGCTGGCGTGGTAAGGCCGGCGCAAAAGCGGCGCGGGCTTTCCTTTCTCGAAAATCACGACGATGCGCGGTAAGATGCGCACACTTTCTTTCGGCGGGCGAACGCTCGCTGGATCACCGCCCGGCCCATGCGCCGAGGGACGAAACGAACCTGATGCAAGTACTTCCGGCTGAATTGCCGTTCGACAAGACGGCGTTTTTCTTCGATTTCGACGGCACGCTCGTCGACCTTGCGCCCACGCCTGACGGCGTGCTGGTACGCCCAGACATGCTGGCGCTGCTCACCGTGTTGCGCCGTGCGACGCACGGCGCGGTGGCCATTGTCTCCGGGCGCGGCGTCGAGAGCATCGACACTTTCCTCGGCATGCCCGATTTGCCGGTCGCGGGCCTGCACGGCGCGGAGCGCCGCGACGCAAACGGCGATACGCAGCGCGTCGGCTTCAACGATCAACGCCTTCTGCACATGGAGCAGGTGCTCGCCGACGTGGTGCGCACGCACGTGGGCATGCTGCTCGAGATCAAAGGCGCGGCGCTCGCGCTCCACTACCGCAATGCGCCCGAGCACGAGAATGTGGCGCGTGCGATCACCGAAAGGCTCGCCGCCGAATTCGCCGATGCCTACGTGCTGCAGCCCGGCAAGATGGTCTACGAGATCAAACCGAAGGACGTCGACAAGGGCCGCGCACTGCGCGCTTTTCTCGACGAGCCGCCGTTCGCGGGCCGCACGCCGGTGTTTGCCGGCGACGATCTGACCGACGAAAAGGGCTTCGCCGTGGTCAACGCCGAGGGTGGCCTGTCGATCAAGGTCGGCGGCGGCGACACGATCGCGAAAACGCGTGTCGAGTCGGTCGAAGCGCTGCTCGCGTGGCTCGATGCGCTCGTTGCGCCCGCCCGTGGCGTCTGATCGGCGTCTGCTTTGGCGCATATGCGGTCGCACCTAATTTCTTTTCTGCACGGAACCTGCACCTCATGAGCCGATTGATCATCGTGTCGAACCGGGTCGCGCCGATTTCCGAAGGCGGCCCGGCTGCGGGCGGTCTCGCGGTCGGCGTCTACGACGCGCTCAAGGAAACTGGCGGCATGTGGTTCGGCTGGAGCGGCGAGGTGCTCTCGTCCGGCCAGCCGCAGATCCAGCTCGAAGAGCGCGGGCCGGTCACTTTCGCGACCATCGGCCTGCTGCGCCGCGATTACGACCAGTACTACCGCGGCTTTTCGAACGCCACGCTCTGGCCGGCGTTCCACTATCGCGCCGACCTCGTGCAGTACGACCGCAATGAATACGCAGGCTATTGCCGCGTGAACGCGTGGCTCGCGCAACAGCTCGTGCCGCTCCTGCGCGACGACGACGTCATCTGGGTCCATGACTACCACCTGATTCCGTTCGCCGAGGCGCTGCGCGCGGCGGGCGTGAAGAACCGCATCGGCTTCTTCCTGCACATTCCGTTTCCGGCTTCGCAGGTGCTGCTGGCGGTGCCGCCGCACCGCGAACTGGCTCAGGCGCTGTGCTCGTTCGACCTGCTCGGCTTCCAGACCAGGCCCGATTTGCGCGCGTTCTGCGATTACATCGTGAACGAGGCGGGCGGCTCAGTCGCGAAGCGCGCCGATGGCCTCACGCAGATCGAGGCATTCGGCAAGACGCTTTGCGCGAACGATTATCCGATCGGTGTTTATCCCGACGAAGTCGCCGAGCTCGCAAAAGACGGCGAGCGCGGCAAGCCGGTGCGCACGCTCAAGGCCACGCTGCATGGCCGCAAGGTCATCATGAGCGTGGACCGGCTCGATTACTCGAAGGGCCTCGTCGAGCGCTTTCGCGCGTTCGAGCGGCTGCTCGAGCACTCGCCAGCGCAGCGCAACAAGGTGTCGTTCGTGCAGATCGCGCCGCCCACGCGCGCCGACCTGCACGCATATCAGGACATCCGCCTGCGGCTCGAGGCCGAGTCGGGCCGTATCAACGGCCGCTTCGCCGAGCTCGACTGGACGCCGATCTGGTACATCCATCGCCAGTACGAACGCGCCGTGCTAGCGGCGCTCTTTCGCGCTTCGCACGTGGGCTACGTCACGCCGCTGCGCGATGGCATGAATCTCGTCGCGAAGGAATACGTTTCCGCACAGGATCCCGAGAGTCCGGGCGTGCTGGTGCTCTCGTGCTTCGCGGGCGCCGCGCAGGAATTGGGCGGCGCGCTGATCGTGAATCCGCTCGACATCGACGGCATGGCCGACGCGCTCGGCAAGGCGCTCGCGATGCCGCTCGCGGAGCGCCTCGCGCGCTATAACGACATGATGGTGCAATTGCGCGAGAACAATGTTTCGGTCTGGCGCGATCGCTTCATGCGCGATTTGACGGGCGTGGCTGCGCGCGCTGGCGTGTCGTTGCCGGCTGTGGAACCCGCGCAGCAATCGTAGGGGCAGGGCACGCTCCGATGTGTCGCAAGCACATCGGGCGCCGCCGAAAACGAAAAAGCCGCTTCATGCAAGAGCAAGATGCGGCTTTTTCGTTTGGCGCGCACGCCGCGCACAAAGCGCCTGGCGTCAGGCCACGTGCTTTTCGTCGGCCTTCTTGCTGCCCAGATGGAGCGTGGACGGCTTGCCATACTGCTTGGCGAGCAGGTCGCGGTACAGGCCCGGGCGATTGCGCAGTTCCTCGGGGCTACCGTCGTCGATCACCTTGCCCGAGCTCATCACGATGATCCGGTCGAAGTTGTGCAGCGTGGAGAGCCGGTGCGCAATGGCGATCACGGTGCGTCCCACCATCAGCCGGTCGAGCGCGTGCTGGATGGCTTCTTCCGAGGCGCTGTCGAGTGCCGAGGTGGCCTCGTCGAGCAGCAGGATCGGCGAATTCTTGAGAATCGCGCGTGCGATTGCGATGCGCTGGCGCTGGCCACCCGAGAGCTTCACGCCGCGGTCGCCCACGATCGTGTCGTAGCCTTCGGGCATGGCTTCGATGAAGTCGGCGCAACGCGCCTCGCGGGCCGCGGTGAGCACTTCTTCGCGGCTTGCCTCGGGGCGGCCATAGGCGATGTTCTCGTAGATCGAGCGGTGCAGCAGGGAAATGTCCTGCGGCACCAGCGCGATGGCGTGGCGCAGGCTGTCCTGCGTGACGTGGGCGATGTCCTGGCCGTCGATCTTGATCGAGCCGCTCTGGGTGTCATAGAAGTGTTGCAGCAGCGCGAGCACGGTGGTCTTGCCCGCGCCCGACTTGCCGATCAGGCCCACGCGCTGGCCTGCCTGGATTTGCAGGTCGAAGTGATCGAGAATCGGCTTGCGGTGCGGGTACGCGAAGGTGACGCCTTCGAAGTCCACGCGGCCGCCCTGGGCCACGAGCTCGGTGGCGTCGTCGCGGTCGGGCATGCCGTGCGGCTCGAGCAGCGTCTGCACGGCTTCGGCCAGACGCGCGACGTGCTGCGTGACGTCCACGAGCGCCACGGCCAGGTCGCGCGTGCCATGCAGGATCGTGAAGCCGAGCGAACTCACCAGCACGATGTCACCTGAAGTGGCCTTGCCCTGGTTCCAGAGCCACAGCGCCCAGCCGAGCAGGCCGGCGGAGAGCATCGCCGTGATCACGGCGTGCAGCAGGCGCAGTTTTTCCAGATAGAGCAGGCTCGAACGGCGCGCGTCCATCTCGGCTTTCACCGTCGTGCCAAAACGTTTTTGCTCGCGCAGCGTCATGCCGAAGGCGCGCACGAGCGCCATGTTGCCGATCACGTCCACCAGTTCCCCGTCGACGGCGGCCGCTTTGGCGGCGAAGGTGTGGTGGCGCGCCGAGCCGCGTCCGGCCAGCTTGAAGAGAATGACCGAAAGAATAGCCGAGCACAGCAACAGACCTGCTGCCATCAACGGATTGACCGAAATGATCATGACGATGGCGCCCGCCACGGCGATGCATGGCGGCAGCACGTTCCAGGCAGTGGTGTTCTCGGCCGTGTAGACGGCGTTCGAGGTGGCGGTGATGCGGCTTGCGAGCGTGCCGGGCTGCTTCTCCGCGTAGTAGGTGTTCGAGTGGCCGCTCAGGTACTGGAAGAGGTCGCGCCTCAAGTCGCCCGTGACCGTAACGAAGGTGTGCGCGGCGAACCAGCCGCCCAACCGCCAGAGCAGGTTGTCGGCGGCAATCAGGCCGACGAGGATCGCGAATGCCGTCCACAGCGGACCCGGATGGTGGCGGCCCGCGCCGAGCACGTCGATCAGATGCTTGATCGCGTACTGCGAGGCGAGGGCGCAGCCGACGGCTGCGAACACGCTGGCGAGCACGACGGCGTGGGCGAACGGATGGCGCTTGATATAGCTGAACAGGAACGCAAGTGGCCGCCGCGCATAGCTCGCGAGCTTTGCGTTGTGGGCGTTACGCTGGGCGATGGTCAGATGTTGTTCCAATTGATCGATGGTCGGTCTGGCGGAGCTTTGTCCGTGCAAGGTAGAAAAAGAGACAAGAAGGCGCGCAACGGCAAACCTGGTGGAATTCCCGCATTGTAAACACCCCACGCGCGAGCCGCACGGCTTATGCCCAGGGGACGCGAATCTTATCGCGACTATGCCGCAGCGAGGACTCCTTGAGGACATGTTGTCGCGTCGGAGGCTCGATGAGTTCTAGCGGCGCTTTTCGGGATACAATTACAGATTGCGTTGTAGCACGCCAATGTGCTCACATGCCGCGCCGTACCGCAGGCGCGACCCGCCCCCGAGCCGCAATATCCAGGAAACCAGGGTCAGATAAAAAGCAATTTGACCGCGATTTCGAAGCCGCGCTGTTCGGAAGCGAACCCAAAATCTAGAACGGGCTTAAAAAACAAGGGGTTGCGGAGTGTTTCCGCTTTGTAACAACGTAAAGAGTTTGAAATCACGTGGTCGGGTATGGGTGCAAACCCGGATAATGCCGACTCGAACGGCGTAGGGAATTTGACAGCATCAATGTCAACGACCGCGAACCCTGCGCGTTTACCGCCTGAGCCGCCGCTTGTGTCAACACAACACTTCACAACTGCGTCGGTCTGTGTGCCGGCCTGCCGGCGCGGTTAGCGGTACGGAACGCCTGGTGGGGCGTGCGGCAAGGAAGCCGCGGCTCGCGAGGTCGATTGTCAAAATTGCAGTACTTAGCCCGATTATTTCGAGGAAGGAGTTCACCACTATGCGAATCGCTCAAATTGCTCCGTTGCACGAGGCGGTTCCTCCCAAGCTGTACGGCGGCACGGAACGGGTGGTCTCCTACCTGACCGAAGCGCTGGTCGAGCAAGGGCACGACGTCACGCTCTTCGCCAGCGGCGATTCGGTTACCTCGGCAAAGCTCGAAGCATTCTGGCCGCAGGCGCTGCGCCTCGACCCGACGATTCGCGACGTGATGGCTCCGCACATGTTGCTGCTCGAAGAAGTGCGCCGCCGCGCGGACGAATTCGACGTGCTGCACTTCCACATCGACTACTACCCGTTCTCGCTGTTCCAGCGTCAGCCGGTGCCGTTCGTCACGACCATGCATGGCCGTCTCGACCTGCCCGAACTGCAGCCGATCTTCAACGCGTTCAACGACGTACCGGTGGTCTCGATCTCGGACAACCAGCGCATCCCGCTGCAGCAGGCCAACTGGCAGCAGACCGTCTACCACGGCCTGCCGGAAGACGTGCTCAAGCCGATCCCGAACGTCGAGCCCGGCTACCTCGCATTCCTCGGCCGCGTTTCGCCGGAGAAGGGTCTTGACCGCGCGATTCGCATCGCCCAGCAGGCGGGCATGAAGCTCAAGGTCGCCGCCAAGATCGACAAGGCCGACCGCGCCTACTACGAAGAAGTCATCAAGCCGCTGATGGCGCTGCCGCACGTCGAGTACATCGGCGAAATCGGCGAGCACGAAAAGCGCGAGTTCCTCGGCAATGCACATGCACTGGTGTTCCCGATCGACTGGCCGGAGCCCTTCGGTCTCGTCATGATCGAAGCCATGGCCTGTGGTACGCCTGTCATCGCGTTCAAGCGCGGCTCGGTGCCGGAAGTCATCGAGAATGGCGTGTCGGGCTTTGTCGTCGAAGACGAAATCAGCGCGGTCGCGGCGGTCAAGCGCCTGTCGACGCTATCGCGCGAGAAGGTGCGCGGCGCGTTCGAGGCACGCTTCTCGTCGAAGGTGATGGCACGCAACTACGTTGCCGTGTACGAAGACCTGTTGCGCCAGAAGCACCGCACGGTGCTGCGCGAAGTCAACGCCGGCTAACTGGCGTTTGCCGGGCCTGCGCGTTTGCAAGGCAAGCGCACAGGCAACCTCCGGCAACCCCGGGCAACCCGCCATTCCAACGCCCCGGTGCTGTGCACCGGGGCGTTGTCGCATTTTCGCCGCATCCGCTTGCGGGACGACGCAAACGCATCTGCGAGCGTGAGGGGCGGCGGCAATGTCCCTATAATGGCCGTTCCGCGAATTCCGCAATTCATTTACGACAGCTGCGCGTGACAACCGCGCAAGACGACGTTGCATGACGACCACTGCGCAACACAAACGCGACCTCAGGAGAAGTGCCTTGGCGAGATCCCGACCGACGCGCGCCGCCGCCGCCGTTCCCGGTGCCGGGAAGCTGTTCGCGCTGCGCGCGATCGGTCTCGTGATTCTTGCGCGCTGGCTCCACTCGATGGGAGACATGAATTTCCTGGTTGCGCTGCGAGGCATGGCTTCGTCGCCGGTCGCGTGCCTGAATCTGATCTTCCTGTTTCTGCTGATCGTGCTGCCCGGCGGGAAGGCGCGCGCTGAGCGGCCGTTCCATCCACTGCCTCAATGGCTGCGCCAGGCGTTGCGCGTCTTCGGTGTGCTGGGCTGCCTGTTCGCGCTGTGGTCGATTGGCATGTTCGTGTGGGCTGACGGCTGGCGGCGCGCGGTGCAGGCGATCGAGGCCACCAACGGTTGGCTCGTCGTGGCGCCGGCGCTTTATGCGGCCGTGGTCTGGATCTGCCGCCCGCGCGCATTGTGGCGCACCAACGTGGCGGCGCGGCGCTTCGCGATCGGGCGCTACGCGGTATCGGTGGACGCGGTGACGCGCACCACGGTTGTATGGCTCGAAAGCCGCAAGGTCGGGCAGTACGATGCGCGCGAACTGTCGGTGCGCTGGCCGGTGGATATTCAGCCGGCAGCCGATGCGGCACACTCCACACCGGCTGCTGAATCGGCCGCCTCGACTGGATTGATGACGCCTGTCACATCGCCCAAGCCCGCTGCGCCGGCGCGCAGCGCCGAGCGCCGGCCGAAGATCGAGTTGCTGTGGGATTCGCCGGCGGCGGCGGGCCACAATCGCCAGACCGTTCTGCGCGTGAGGCTCGCCACTGAAGGCGACCGCGTCGCTGCGCGCGCGCTCGATGCCATTCTGAAACAGGCCTGGCCCGCCGTGGCAGCGTGAGGGTGCACCGGGCGGACCGCCCGGCAGCGCCGCTTCAGGCAGTCCCGCGCGAAGGGTATTCGCGCAAGCCTGTCGATCTCGTCGTCGTTTCGAAGGAGTCGCGATGCTCATACGCTGGTTGCTTGCTGCCGTTCACCTGCTGGCCTTCGGCCTTGCGCTGGCGTCGATTCTGCGGCGCACGCGCGGCCTGCGGCGCTGCACCTCCACTGAAGCGCTACCCCAGATTTTCAGCGCCGACAACGGATGGGGCATCTCGGCGGTCTTGTTGATCGTGACCGGAGCAATGCGCGCGTTCGGCGGCTTCGAGAAAGGCGCCGACTATTACCTGCATGAGCCGCTCTTTCACGTGAAGATGGGTGCGCTCGTGCTGATTCTGTTGCTCGAGATTGCGCCGATGATGGCGCTGCTGCGCTGGCGGCTCGCCGTGCGTCGCGGCGATGTGCCGGATCTCACTGGCGCGGCGAAGTACGCGCGCATCGGGGCATGGCAGACGGTGTTGCTCGTCGTGATGGTAATTGCCGCGACGGGGATGGCGCGCGGAGTTGGTATGAGCATGCTCGGCGAGTAGTGCGGCTCGTTATTAGCGGACTTCGGAAGAAGAGGGTGGTTTATATCGTCATTCTGACTACTGCAGGATTTGCTCGCCGGAAATGAAAAAACCCCGTTGCGTACGCAACGGGGTTTTGATCTTCGGTGCTTGTCTTTACCAACACCAGGAATTCTGGTGGGTAGTACTGGGATCGAACCAGTGACCCCTGCCGTGTGAAGGCAGTGCTCTACCGCTGAGCTAACCACCCGAAGAGATTCAAATTATGCCGGGCATTTCCGATCTTGTAAAGGCCTTTTTTAAGTATTTTGCGTAGTCCCTGCGTTCTCGTCGGCAGTGGCCGGTTGCGTGCGCCATACCGAGGTTCCCTTCATCGCTTTGTCGAGACCGTCGAGCAGCGCTTCGTGCGCGGCGAGCTCCTCTTCGCTTGCAGCGATCACGGGCAGCAAGAGCGTCTCGAACTTCACGCGCGGCGTCGCTATAGCGCCGGGGTTTTCGGTGGTGCCGGCCATGTCGATGACGAGACTTTCCTGGCCGCGCGTCATCGCCAGATAAACCTCGGCGAGCAGCTCCGAGTCGAGCAGTGCGCCGTGCAGCGTGCGGTGCGCATTGCTGATGCCGAAGCGGTCGCACAGCGCGTCGAGCGAATTGCGCTTGCCTGGGAAGATCTGCTTGGCCTGCACCAGCGTGTCGATCACCTCGCCGCAATGTTCCCGGAACGCCGGCTTGCCGATCAGCGCGAGCTCTGCGTCGAGAAAGCCGATATCGAACGGCGCGTTGTGGATGATGATGTCGGCGTCGCGCACGAAGTCGAGAATTTCGTTCGCGACCTCGGCGAACTTCGGCTTGTCCGAGAGGAATTCGGTCGTGAGGCCGTGCACGGCCAGCGCGCCCGGATCGCTGTCGCGTTCGGGGTTGACGTAGAAGTGCAGGTTATTGCCCGTCAGGCGGCGATTGACCAGCTCGACGCAGCCGATTTCGATAATGCGGTCGCCCGTGCGAGGGTTCAGGCCGGTGGTTTCGGTATCGAGAATGATCTGTCGCATGTCGTTTGAAGCGTGATGGCGTGTGGGGCGGGGGTGGCGCGCCTGGCGAAGCGCGCCGTACGTGGCGTGTGCGCCGCTCAGAGTTCGGCGAGCGTGGCGACGCCGCGGTTCGCGAGCGCATCGGCGCGCTCGTTCTCCGGATGTCCGGCGTGGCCCTTGACCCAACGCCACTCCACCTCATGTTGCGCGACGAGCGCGTCGAGGCGCTTCCACAGGTCGTCGTTCTTGACGGGTGTTTTCGCAGCCGTCATCCAGTTCTTCTTCTTCCAGCCGTGGATCCATTCGCTGATGCCTTTTTGCACGTATTGCGAGTCGGTGTGCACGATCACCTTGCACGGACGCTTGAGCGCGTCGAGCGCGGCGATCACCGCCATCAGTTCCATCCGGTTGTTGGTCGTGCCGGGCTCGCCGCCGAACAGTTCTTTTTCCTGTGCGCCGAAGCGCAGAAGCGCGCCCCAGCCGCCGGGGCCGGGGTTGCCCTTGCAGGCGCCGTCCGTGAAGATTTCGACGAATTCGGGTGAGCTCATGAGTCCTTGTTGCGAGTAGGGGAGGGAGTGGTAGCCGCGGGCGCCAGGCCTGCAGCCAGCGCCGGTTTCTTGACCTTCACCTTGCCGACGAGGCGCATACCGCGTACGCGCTTGATGGCCGAAACCATATAGATGGCGCCGAAGATCGGCCACCAGCGGTCGCCGGCGGCCTCCATGAAGGTATAGCGCCCGAGCCAGTTCTCGGTGGCGAGCGGCGGACGATAGCAGCCGAAGCGTCCGCGTTCAAGCTCGAAGCCGAGCAGCTTGATCCAGTCTTTCAGGCGCGTGAAGGCGATCAGGTCTTCGCGCGCGGGCAGGAACGGGTGTCCCGTAAGTTTCGCCGCCGACTGTCGCGCACCCCACAGCGAGAGCGAATTGAAGCCGACGATCAGCAGTTGCCCTTCGGGCATCAGCACACGCTCGGCTTCGCGCAGCAGGCGGTGCGGGTTGCTCGTGAATTCGAGCGTGTGCGGCATCACGATGAGATCGACGCTCTGCGCCTCGAATGGCAGATCGAGGTGGTCGCACCAGACCGTGCTGCGCCCGTCCGGCGCATGGAGTGCGCCGGACGGCGCCAGGGCGGATAGCGGCTCCGCGCCCGGCACGGTGTATGGCGCGCTCGCGGCGCTGGCCGCGTCGAGCACGAGGCCCCGGCACGACATGCGGTTCTCGCGCAGGGCGTCGAGCTGTGGCAGGCCGAGCTGCAGCGCATGGTAGCCGAAGATGTTCGACACCACGCGGTCGAGCTGCTCCTGCTCCCAGCCCAGCACGTACCGGCCTGCGGGCGATTCGGTCCAGGCGGGCCAGTCTATAATCGTTCTGTCAGACATGTGAAAAGTTCGCCGCCCCATGAATAGTCCGCTTGAGCACGCATCCGTGCCGGCCGCCACGCTTGCCGCCAACTTCGAATACGTACCGGTTCCGGCTTTTGAAGATAACTACATCTGGGTCGTGTCGGACGGCTGTAATGCCGTTGCCGTCGATCCGGGCGACGCCGCGCCGGTTCGCGCGTATCTGGCGAAGCGAGGCTGGCGGCTTGTCGCTATTTTACTCACCCATCACCACAACGACCACGTCGGCGGGGTGGCCGACCTGCTTTCGGATGAGTGCGTGCCCGTGTACGGCCCGGCTGGCGAGGCGCTTGGCCCGCTCGACAAGTTCGTCACGCGCGTGAAGGGCGGCGACGCGGTGCGTCTGGATGCGCCTGCGCTCGACTTCAAGGTGATGGACGTGCCGGGGCATACTCGTGGCCATATCGCTTATTTCCAGGCTGCGGACCCGTCGGGCAAGTCGCACCTGTTCTGCGGAGACACGCTGTTTGCCTGCGGCTGCGGGCGCCTCTTCGAAGGCACGCCCGCGCAGATGCTCGCGTCACTCGATTCGTTCGCGGCGCTGCCGGGCGGCACGGAAGTGCATTGCGCACACGAGTACACGCTCTCGAATATCCGTTTCGCGCTCGCTTGCGATCCGGGCAACGCCGACCTGCGCGACTGGAGCCACCGGGCACATGCGTTGCGCGAGCGCGGTATTCCCACCTTGCCCACCACTATCGCGCACGAGCGTGCCGTCAACCCCTTTCTGCGATCCGGCGATCCGGCCGTTCAGGCAGCGCTTGCCGAGGCGCTGCACGAAACGGTGACGGACCGGCTGGCCGCGTTCGCGCTGATGCGCGAATGGAAGAATCGGTTCCGCTGACCCAACGGGCCGCGCGGGCATTCTCATCCCAAAAGTATGGAACATCGTGCAAGCTGCGGATTTTCTTGGGATTTCTCCAATTATTCCGATTGACGGAAACGTGTGCGTTCCGTACTATCGGCTGCAAATTCCCGCCATTAGCAAGTAGACGTTCATGCGATTTATCCTAAGCGCGCTGCTGGTCCTGATGCTCGCAGCCTGTGCGAGCGGGGGGCCGACTGCGAACTCGCTTTCCCCAGCCGATCCCCAGGCGCGTGCCGACGCCATCCGCAAGACCTCCGCAGCCAAAGAAACGATCAACGTCGACAAAGGTTCGGTCGACCAGCTCACGAGCCCCGACGCTGACCTGTGGGCGCGCATTCGCCGCGGCTTCCAGATGCCCGACCTGCAGAGCGACCTGGTCGACATGAACGCCCAGTGGTATGCGCAGCGCCCCGACTACGTCGCGCGCATGACCGAGCGTTCGCAGAAATATCTCTACCACATCGTCGAGGAGCTCGAGGCCCGCCACATGCCGACCGAGCTCGCGCTGCTGCCGTTTATCGAATCCGCGTATAACCCGCAGGCGCTTTCCGTCGCGAAGGCGGCGGGCATGTGGCAGTTCGTGCCCGGCACGGGCCGCACCTACAACCTGAAGCAGAACATGTGGCAGGACGAGCGCCGCGACGTGCTCGCTTCCACCAGCGCGGCGCTCGACTACCTCACGCGCCTGCACGACATGTTCGGCGACTGGTATCTCGCGCTCGCAGCCTACAACTGGGGCGAGGGCAACGTGCAGCGCGCCATCGCGCGCAACCAGGCTGCCGGTCTGCCGACCGACTACGCGAGCCTGCGCATGCCCAATGAGACGCGCAACTATGTGCCCAAGCTGCAGGCGGTCAAGAACATCGTGATGAACCCGCAGCAATACGGGCTGGTGCTGCAGTCCATCCCCAACCACCCGTACTTCGTCACGGTCACCACGTCGCACGACATCGACGTGGACGTCGCGGCCAAGCTTGCGAATATGACGCCTGACGAGTTCCGCTCGCTCAATCCGTCGTTCAAGAAGCCGATCATTCTTGGATCGAGCGATCCGCAGATCCTGTTGCCGTTCGATAACGCCGCCGCCTTCGAGCGCAACCTGAAGTCGTACTCGGGTCAGCTTTCGTCCTGGACCACCTACACGACCGATTCGCGCGCCACGCCAGCGGCCATTGCGCAGAAGATCGGCGTGGATGCCGATACGCTCATGTCGGTCAACAAGATTCCGGCGGGCATGCGCCTGAAGGCTGGTTCGACGCTCGTGGTGCCGCGCACCGACGACGGCGACGACGAGGACATCAGCGCCGATGTGGCCGAAAGCGCCGTGCTGGCCATGGAGCCGGATGTGCCCGACACGCGCAAGATGCTCATCCGCGTGCGCCGCAAGCAGTCGATGGAAGCGGTGGCGGGACGCTATGGCGTCTCGGTCGGCCAGCTCAAGGCCTGGAACAAGACGCACCGCGACGCAGTGAGCCCCGGTCAGGTGCTCGTGCTGCACGTCCCGGTCGGCAAGGCGATGCCGAGCGAGCCGGGCCCGGAGCGTCTGGCGACGAATGTTTCCGGCGGTGGCGTGCAGCGCATCGGGACCCGGGTTGCAGACACAGGTTCCAAGTCGCGCTACGATAAGAAGCACGGTCGCGCGCACACCGAGGTCGTCAAGGTTTCCGAGCCGGTCAAGGGAAAGGCTTCGGGCGCCGCGCCCACCAAGGCGTCGAAGGGTACGGCGAGCCGCCCGAAGGCCGGAGCCCAAACGCAGAAGCAAAAATCCAAATAGCGGCTGGCGAAGGATGCTCAATCGTGCACTGCGGGGGCGGTGCACGGTATTTCGCTCCGATCACTTTTGCCAATTGGTGCTAGCGCCGTCGCCCTGCCGGGTGACGGCGCTTTCTTCATTTGCGGGGAAAACGGTGCGACCGTAGCTTCGATCTGCTGCGAATGAACGGCGCTATCCTTGCTGAGCACTTCTCGACGGCTATAGTGGAAAGGGCGCTGTGCCAGCTTGCAGCGGCGCGACGCCCGACGAGCGTAATCCCGAAATTTGAAAGAAAGGGCGTTTTCGCGCTATAATTTCAAGGTTTGAGCTTATCAACCCGCACCCTAGCGCCTACCTCCCCCATTCGTTCATCCGCCGCCCGCGCTTTCCGTTTCTACTGGCTGGCTGCCGCCCGATCGAGCGTCACAAACGCACCTTCGCGGCCCGGCGCCCGACATACGGTCAAACACGGAAAAGTCGCGTAAGCAGACTGCGGAGCGAGCCGCGCGCGCGTCCTGGTCGCCATGATCGGGGTGCCGACGCCGCAGCCGTTCCCGGGTCGCAAGACACGCAACGTCGGATAACAGGTCGGCACAGGGTGCTCCCCCAAGGAGTCTCCCGTGTTGCCGTCATTCTCTCCCGCTCTGCTCGCGCTCGCCGACGGCACGGTCTTTCGTGGTTACTCGATCGGCGCGCCGGGTCATACGATCGGTGAAGTCGTGTTCAACACGGCCATCACCGGTTATCAGGAAATCCTGACCGACCCGAGCTACGCTCGCCAGATCGTCACCCTCACGTATCCGCATATCGGCAACGTCGGCGTCAACGCCGAAGATGTCGAAGCCACGAAAGTCCATGCCGCCGGTCTGATCATCCGCGACCTGCCCGCGCTCGCCTCGAACTTCCGCATGGAGCGTACGCTCGGCGACTATCTGAAGGACGAAGGCGTGGTGGCGATCGCCGGCATCGACACGCGCAAGCTCACGCGTATCCTGCGCGAAAAGGGCGCGCAGAACGGCGCTATCCTCGCGGGTTCCGACGACGAAGCCAAGGCCATCGAACTCGCGCGCTCGTTCCCGGGCCTCGCGGGTATGGACCTCGCGAAGGTCGTCTCGACCGAAAAGCCGTATGAGTGGACGACCACCGAGTGGCGTCTGGGCGAAGGCTACCGCACGCAGTCGGCACCGAAATACAAGGTCGTGGCGTTCGACTTCGGCGTGAAGCAGAACATCCTGCGCATGCTGGCCGAGCGCGGCTGCCATGTCACGGTGCTGCCGGCGCAGGCCAGCGCGGCCGACGCGCTCGCGCTCAACCCGGACGGCGTGTTCCTCTCGAACGGCCCCGGCGATCCGGAGCCGTGCGACTACGCGATCAAGGCCACCCAGGAATTCATCGCGCGCGGCATCCCGACCTTTGGCATTTGTCTTGGCCACCAGATCATGGGTCTCGCGCTCGGTGCGAAGACCATCAAGATGAAGACCGGCCACCACGGCGCGAATCATCCGGTGAAGGATCTCGGCGATGGCCGCGTCGTCATCACGTCGCAGAACCACGGCTTCGCGGTGGACGCCGACACGCTGCCGGCGAACACGCGCGTCACGCACGTCTCGCTCTTCGACGGCACGCTGCAAGGCTTCGAACTCACCGACAAGCCCGCGTTCTGCTTCCAAGGGCACCCGGAAGCGTCGCCCGGTCCGCATGACATCGGCTATCTGTTCGACCGCTTCACCGCGCTGATGGACAAGGCGAAGGCGTAAGCGTCCATCGAGCGAGCCAGCAGGAACGAGCAGAGCAGGGGTGCGCAGCGAGCCGGAGCCAAAACGGCCCACGCGCGTACCCGGCGGCGAGCAGCAAGCCGCAAGACGTAAAAGACACAGGAATATTTAGCGAGAGCGTTATGCCCAAGCGGACAGACATCAAGAGCATTCTCATCATCGGCGCGGGTCCGATCATCATCGGCCAGGCCTGCGAGTTCGACTACTCGGGCGCGCAGGCGTGCAAGGCGCTGCGTGAGGAAGGCTACAAGGTCATTCTCGTCAACAGCAATCCGGCGACGATCATGACCGACCCTAACACGGCCGACGTCACCTACATCGAGCCGATCACGTGGGAAGTGGTGGAGCGCATCATCGAGAAGGAGCGCCCCGACGCGATCCTGCCGACGATGGGCGGCCAGACCGCGCTGAACTGCGCGCTCGACCTGCACCATCACGGCGTGCTCAAGAAGTACAACGTCGAGCTGATCGGCGCGTCGCCGGAAGCGATCGACAAGGCCGAAGACCGCCAGAAGTTCAAGGACGCGATGACGAAGATCGGCCTTGGCTCGGCAAAGTCGGGCGTGGCCCACTCGATGGAAGAAGCGATCAAGGTTCACGCCGAGATCGCCGCGTCCACCGGTACGAGCGGCTATCCGATCGTGATTCGCCCGTCCTTCACGCTCGGCGGCTCGGGCGGCGGCATCGCCTACAACCGCGAAGAGTTCGAAGAGATCTGCAAGCGCGGTCTCGACCTCTCGCCCACGCGCGAATTGCTGATCGAAGAGTCGCTGCTCGGCTGGAAGGAATACGAGATGGAAGTGGTCCGCGACAAGGCGGACAACTGCATCATCGTCTGCTCGATCGAAAACCTCGACCCGATGGGCATCCACACGGGCGACTCCATTACCGTCGCGCCGGCGCAAACGCTTACCGACAAGGAATACCAGATCCTGCGCGATGCATCGCTCGCGGTGCTGCGCGAGATCGGCGTGGACACGGGCGGCTCGAACGTGCAGTTCTCGATCAACCCGCGCGACGGCCGCATGATCGTGATCGAGATGAACCCGCGCGTGTCGCGTTCGTCGGCACTGGCCTCGAAGGCCACTGGCTTTCCGATCGCCAAGGTTGCCGCGAAGCTGGCCGTGGGCTACACGCTCGACGAGCTGCGCAACGAGATCACGGGCGGCCAGACGCCGGCTTCGTTCGAGCCGACCATCGACTATGTGGTCACGAAGATTCCGCGTTTCGCGTTCGAGAAGTTCCGCGAAGCCGACCCGCGCCTTACCACGCAGATGAAGTCGGTGGGTGAAGTGATGGCGATCGGCCGCACGTTCCAGGAGTCTTTCCAGAAGGCGCTGCGCGGCCTCGAAGTGGGCGTCGACGGTCTCGACGAGAAGACCACGAGCCGCGACGAAGTCATCCGCGAGATTGGCGAAGCCGGCCCGGATCGCATCTGGTACGTGGGCGACGCGTTCCGCGTGGGCATGACGCGCGAAGAGATCTTCGAAGAAACCGCGATCGACCCGTGGTTCCTCGCGCAGATCGAAGAAATCATCCGCAAGGAAGAGGCCGTCAAGGGCCGCACGCTCGCAAGCCTCTCGAAGGATGAGCTGCGCTTCCTCAAGCAGAGCGGTTTCTCGGATCGCCGTCTTGCGAAGCTGCTCGGCGCGACTGCCGCCGACGTGCGCCGCCGCCGTATCGAGCTGAACGTGCGCCCGGTCTACAAGCGTGTGGACACCTGCGCGGCCGAGTTCGCCACCAAGACCGCCTACATGTACTCGACCTATGAGGAAGAGTGCGAGGCCAGCCCGACCACCAACAAGAAGATCATGGTGCTGGGCGGCGGCCCGAACCGGATCGGCCAGGGTATCGAGTTCGACTACTGCTGCGTGCACGCCGCGCTGGCGATGCGCGAAGACGGCTACGAAACGATCATGGTGAACTGCAACCCCGAGACCGTTTCGACCGACTACGACACGTCCGACCGTCTGTACTTCGAGCCGCTCACGCTCGAAGACGTGCTCGAAGTCGTGGACAAGGAAAAGCCCGTTGGCGTGATCGTGCAGTACGGTGGCCAGACGCCGCTGAAGCTCGCGCTCGATCTCGAAGCGAACGGCGTGCCCATCGTCGGCACGTCGCCCGACATGATCGACGCAGCCGAAGACCGCGAGCGCTTCCAGAAGCTGCTGCAGGACCTGAACCTGCGTCAGCCGCCGAACCGCACGGCGCGCGCCGAAGACGAAGCGCTCAAGCTCGCCGACGAAATCGGCTACCCGCTCGTCGTGCGCCCGTCATACGTGCTGGGCGGCCGCGCCATGGAAATCGTCCACGAGCCGCGCGACCTCGAGCGCTACATGCGCGAGGCCGTGAAGGTGTCGAACGATTCGCCGGTGCTG
This sequence comes from Paraburkholderia sacchari, assembly GCF_000785435.2. Taxonomy (GTDB): domain Bacteria; phylum Pseudomonadota; class Gammaproteobacteria; order Burkholderiales; family Burkholderiaceae; genus Paraburkholderia; species Paraburkholderia sacchari. The sequence continues at coordinate 636,905 of NZ_JTDB02000003.1, forward strand.
CTCGACCGCTTCCTGAACGATGCGATCGAATGCGACGTGGACTGCATCTCGGATGGCGACGCCGTGTTCATCGGCGGCGTGATGGAGCACATCGAGCAGGCGGGCGTGCACTCGGGCGATTCCGCGTGCTCGCTGCCGCCGTACTCGCTGTCGCAGGAAACGGTCACGGAACTCAAGCGTCAGACGGCCGCGATGGCCAAGGCGCTCAACGTGGTCGGACTGATGAACGTGCAGTTCGCGATCCAGCAGGTTCCGCAGGACGATGGTTCGAAGAAAGACATCATCTACGTGCTGGAAGTGAACCCGCGCGCCTCGCGTACCGTGCCGTATGTGTCGAAGGCCACCAGCCTGCCGCTCGCGAAGATCGCGGCGCGTGCGATGGTCGGCCAGAAGCTCGCGCAGCAGGGCGTGACGAAGGAAGTCGTGCCGCCGTACTTCAGCGTGAAGGAAGCGGTGTTCCCGTTCGTGAAGTTCCCGACCGTCGATCCGGTGCTCGGACCCGAAATGCGCTCGACGGGCGAAGTGATGGGTGTGGGCAAGACCTTCGGTGAAGCGCTCTTCAAGTCGCAGCTCGCGGCCGGTTCGCGCCTGCCCGAGTCGGGCACGGTTTTCATCACCGTGATGGACGCGGACAAGCCCAAGGCCGTCGAAGTCGCGCGCATGCTGCACGAGCTCGGCTACCCGCTCGTCGCGACGCGCGGCACGGCTGCTGCGATCGAGGCGGCCGGCGTGCCGGTGAAGGTCGTGAACAAGGTGAAGGATGGCCGTCCGCACGTGGTCGATATGATCAAGAACGGCGAAATTTCGCTCGTTTTCACAACGGTCGACGAGACGCGCGCGGCGATTGCCGATTCGCGATCGATCCGCATGAGCGCCCAGGCGAACAAGGTCACGTACTACACCACGATGTCCGGTGCACGCGCTGCTGTCGAGGGTTTGCGTTACCTGAAGAACCTGGAAGTCTATGATTTACAAGGACTCCATGCTCGCCTAAACTAAGGCTTCGATTGTCTGTCTAATAGTAAATAAGGCAGACAACAGGCTGAATACCAGGCTGAATGTGCCGCGGTTAAGCGGCGTCCCAACAGGGTTTTCCAGGCTGCGCCAGTGCGCGCCGCCACCCTTGCGGGATGCACTTGACCGCGGTGATTTTTTTTATGGCCGCAACGATTGTTGGTGCGGCATCAATACAGCCCCAAGTGGCTGAACGAGTTGTTTTATGAGCACGATTCCCTTGACCAAGCGCGGTGCAGACCAGCTTCGCGGAGAACTGCAGCGCCTGAAATCCGTCGAGCGTCCGGCGGTCATCAATGCGATCGCCGAAGCGCGCGCGCAGGGTGATCTGTCGGAAAACGCGGAATACGACGCCGCGAAGGAAAAGCAGGGCTTTATCGAAGGCCGCATCGCGGAAATCGAATCGAAGCTGGCGGCTGCGCAGATCATCGACCCGGCGTCGCTCGAAGCCGATGGTCGCGTGGTGTTCGGCTCGACCATCGACCTCGAGGACCTCGACTCGGGCAAGACGGTCACTTATCAGATCGTCGGCGACGACGAAGCCGATCTCGAGCACGGCCTGATCTCCGTGAGCTCGCCTATCGCACGCGCGCTGATCGGCAAATTCGAAGGCGATGTTGCCGAAGTGCAGGCCCCCAGCGGCGTGCGCGAGTACGAAATCATCGACGTCCGCTATATCTGACGTAGCGGGAACGTGAATACCTCGGTGAATACATCGACGAATTCGGCTAACGGCCCGGCTTCGCCGCTCGTGGCGCACCGTGTGTTCGCGCTGCTGGCCATGTTGTGGGTGGGCAGCCAGGTGACGATCGGTTATGCGGTTGCGCCCGTGTTGTTCACCTCGCTCGATCGCGCGATGGCGGGCTCGCTTGCCGCGCAGCTTTTTCGCATCGAGGGCATGGTGGGCGCCGTGAGCGGCGTGCTGCTGCTCGGGCTCGCGAATGTGCTGATCCGCCGGGGCGAAACCGGCTACCGGCGGTTGCGCTGGCTGCTGATCGGTATGCTGCTGTGCGTGCTGATCGGTTATTACGCGCTGCAGCCGTTCATGAACGCCATGCGCATGAATGCATTGCAGGCAGGCGTCGACATTGCGCATTCGGCCTGGGCGAGCCGCTTTGGCATGCTCCACGGCGTGTCGAGCGCGTTCTATCTGGTCCAGAGCGTGCTGGGCGCGTGGCTCGTCTGGCTGCTGCCGTCCGCGCGCGGTGCGCAGGCGCGGCGCTGAGGCCGTTCAACGGCGCTCTCGGGGCGCTGCTCGCGCGATAGCTATTCAGGTACCCTCTGGTAAGAAGGTAAAAAAGCGCGGCATACTGGCCGCGCTATTCTTACTTCGAGCCTTGATGGGCTCGCTTCGAGCTGGTCTGGCGCTTCTTGGCGCGCTTGACGTTGCCGCCTTGGGTGACGCGCTCATTGCCCTTGACGACGACCTTTTGCGACTTCGGTTTGCGCATCGGGTTGTCCGAAGGCTTGACGACCTTCACGGTGCGAGGCGCGGCGTGCTTGCCGGCTTCGCGCGCGCTCGGCACGTCGCCCGCAGGGCGCTTGACGGTGCCGCGCGCGCCGGCGCGCACCATGGTGGTTTTCGGCTTGGCCGTCTCGGGCTTGTAGATCACGAGCAGCTTGCCGATGTGCTGGATGGGCGCCGAGTTCAGGCGGTCGCAGATTTCTTCGTAGATCGCGATGCGCTCTTCGCGCTCGTCGCCGAACACGCGCACCTTGATGAGCTGGTGCGCGTCCAGGTGGACCTCGATTTCCTTGAGGACGGCGTCGGTCAATCCCTCGGCGCCGATGAGCACGACCGGTTTGAGCGCGTGAGCGGCGGAACGCAGTTCGGAACGCTGTTCGGCAGTAAGAGTGAGGGCGGGCATGGGATGTGGCAGACTCGATTAAAATGACGGCGCCCGCCAGTCAGCGTGAAACACCGGCAGGACAGGCCACACAATGAGGGGCCGCCGGGCGGGGAGCGCGTCGAAACAATGGAAAAACCGTGGAGAACGGCGTGGCGCGGGCAGATGCCAGCGAGCGAGGCGGTGAGAACCACGCGCCTGCAAGCAGACGGGCCGCGACGACCGCACGAATTAAACGCGTATTATCCGCTAAAAGCGCGACATCACGCAGCAAGAGTTCACCTTTAATGGCAAAAAACCGCTTCAATCAGTCGTGGCTGCACGACCATATTAACGATCCGTACGTGAAGATGGCGCAACGGGAGGGCTATCGCGCCCGCGCTGCGTACAAGCTCAAGGAAATCGACGAGCAGGACAAGCTGATCCGCCCGGGTATGGTGATCGTCGATCTCGGCGCGGCGCCGGGCAGCTGGAGCCAGTACGTGCGCAACAAGCTCGTGCAGAGCTCGAAACGCGACGACCAGCGTCAGGGCGGGATCGACGGCACGATCATTGCGCTCGACATCTTGCCGATGGAACCCATCGCCGACGTGCAGTTTTTGCAGGGCGACTTCCGCGAGGACGCCGTGCTCGCACAGCTGGAAGAAGCGGTGGGCGGCCGGCCGGTGGACCTTGTAATTTCCGACATGGCACCCAATCTGTCGGGAGTGGCGTCAGCAGACGCCGCGCGTATCGAACACGTATGCGATCTCGCGCTCGAATTTTCGCAGAATCATTTGAAATCTGATGGTGCCCTTTTAGTAAAATGCTTCCACGGCAGTGGTTACAGCCAGATCGTCGAGAAGTTCAAGCATCAGTTCAAGGTCGTGGCCGCGCGCAAACCGAAGGCTTCGCGCGATAAATCGTCCGAAACGTTTATATTGGGCAAACATCTGAAGCGACCCCGCTAATTGTTCAGGCAGCCGGGGTGGGTCAAAGATCGGCTCCAGTGCGCAACGCGTGTTGCAGGAACTGTGAAGATCGCCTCGAATCGGCTTCGAGACGCAGTCCCGACAAGGCGCTCAGGCTATTTCCGTCTTAGCGAAACGTTATGGCGAGCCCCTGCGTACTGGATTAGAATGCTTTGGTGGTGTCGCAAGGCAAATGTAGGCGCCCGTCTATGAGTGAAGGAGTGGTGCTTTGAACAACAACATGTTTTCGAAGGCAGCGGTGTGGCTGGTAATCGCACTGGTGCTGTTTACGGTGTTCAAGCAGTTCGACAAGCCCCGTGTCCAGGAAGGCGTTTCGTACTCGCAGTTCATGGACGACGCGAAGGCCGGCAAGGTCAAGAGCGTCGTGGTGCAGGGGCGGAACCTCACCGTCACTCCGGCCGACGGCCAGAAGTATCAGATCGTTTCCCCGGGAGACATCTGGATGGTCGGCGACCTGATGAAATACGGCGTGCAGGTGAGCGGCAAGGCTGACGAAGAGCCCAATGCGCTTGTTTCGGCGTTGTATTACCTTGGACCGACAATTCTGATCATCGTGTTCTGGTTCTACATGATGAGACAGATGCAGGGGGGCGGCAAAGGCGGTGCGTTTTCCTTTGGTAAATCGCGCGCCCGCTTGATCGACGAGAACAACAACGCGGTCAACTTCTCCGACGTCGCGGGCTGCGACGAAGCCAAGGAAGAAGTGTCCGAACTCGTCGACTTCCTGCGCGATCCGCAAAAATTCCAGAAGCTGGGTGGGCGCATCCCGCGCGGCGTGCTGCTGGTCGGCCCTCCGGGCACCGGTAAGACGCTGCTCGCGCGCGCCATCGCCGGCGAGGCGAAGGTGCCGTTCTTCAGCATCTCGGGCTCGGACTTCGTTGAAATGTTCGTCGGCGTGGGTGCGGCCCGCGTGCGCGACATGTTCGAACAGGCCAAGAAGCACGCGCCGTGTATCGTGTTCATCGACGAAATCGACGCGGTCGGCCGTCATCGCGGCGCCGGCATGGGCGGCGGCAACGACGAGCGCGAGCAGACGCTGAACCAGATGCTGGTTGAAATGGATGGCTTCGAGGCGAATTCGGGCGTCATCGTGATCGCGGCAACCAACCGTTCGGACGTGCTCGACAAGGCGCTGCTGCGTCCGGGCCGTTTCGACCGCCAGGTTTATGTCGGCCTGCCTGACATCCGCGGCCGCGAACAGATCATGAAGGTGCACCTGCGCAAGGTGCCGATCGCCAATGACGTCGACGCAGCGGTCATCGCGCGCGGCACGCCGGGCTTCTCGGGCGCCGACCTCGCGAACCTCGTGAACGAAGCGGCACTGTTTGCGGCGCGCCGCGGCAAGCGCATCGTCGAGATGCAGGACTTCGAGGACGCCAAGGACAAGATCTTCATGGGTCCGGAGCGCAAGTCGGCGGTCATTCGCGAAGAGGCGAAGCGCGCGACGGCGTACCACGAGTCGGGTCACGCGGTCATTGCGAAGCTGCTGCCGAAGGCCGACCCGGTGCACAAGGTCACGATCATTCCGCGTGGCCGTGCCTTGGGCGTGACGTGGCAGTTGCCGGAGCACGACAACGAGACCTATTCGAAAGACTATCTGCTTGATCGTCTGGCCATCCTGTTCGGCGGCCGCGTGGCGGAAGAACTGTTCATGAACCTGATCAGCACGGGTGCCTCGGACGACTTTAACAAGGCCACCCAGACGGCCCGCGCGATGGTTACGCGCTTCGGCATGACCGACGCGCTTGGACCGATGGTCTACGCCGACGACGATAATGACGGCGGCGCGTTCGGCAAGGGTTTCACACGCGCGATCTCGGAAGCTACGCAGCAGAAGGTCGACGCGGAAATCCGCCGCGTGCTCGACGAGCAATACGGCCTCGCGAAGCGGCTGCTCGATGAGAACCGCGACAAGGTGGAAGCCATGACCGCCGCGTTGATGGAGTGGGAAACGATCGACGCCGATCAGATCAACGACATCATGGCCGGACGTCCGCCGCGCTCGCCGAAGAACACCCCGTCGCCGGGTGATGCGCCTTCGTCGGGCGGCAGCACGGGCACTGAGGTCAAGCCCGGCAACGCCACCGCACCGGCCTGACCGGACACGGCGCCAAGTCGACTAAAGCTGCGGGCCGGTGTGATGTTCACATCGGCCCGTTTTGCATTTCTGGTCGTGCATCATTAAGTTACATATCTGACGTTTATTGACGTGCTCAATCTGACCTCGCAGGGTAATCTGCCAAACGCGCCGCTTGATGCGCTCTCCAACACGGCTGCGCCCGAACCGCTTGTCTGCGGCCGTTTCACACTGACTTTCGAGCGTCCGCTCGTCATGGGAATACTCAACGCCACGCCCGATTCGTTTTCGGATGGCGGCCGGTATCTTGCCTTCGACGATGCATTGCGCCGCGCCGAGCAAATGTTGTCGGACGGCGTGGACATGATCGACATCGGCGGCGAGTCGACGCGTCCGGGCGCGCCGCCCGTTGCGCTCGATGAAGAGCTCGAGCGGGTGATTCCGCTGGTCGAGCGATTGAAGGGCGCGAACGTGCCGCTTTCGATCGACACCTACAAGCCGGAAGTGATGCGCCACGCGCTGGCGGCGGGCGCGGATCTGATCAACGACGTCTGGGGTTTTCGCATGCCGGGCGCGATCGATGCGGTGCGGGCGAGCAATTGCGGGCTGTGCGTGATGCATATGCTCGGCGAGCCGCGGACCATGCAGATCGGCGAGCCCGATTACGAGGATGTCGTGCGCGAGGTGCGCGAGTTTCTGCAGGCGCGCTGCGCCGAACTCGAGGCAGCGGGCGTAGCGAAGGGGCGAATTAGCGTCGACCCGGGTTTTGGCTTCGGCAAGTCGGTGGTCGAGCACAATTACACTTTGCTCGCGCATCTGCGCGAGACGGCGCCCGTTGCGACGGGCGGCGCGTCGTATCCGATTCTTGCGGGCATGTCGCGCAAGTCGATGCTTGGCGCGCTCGTGAACCGGCCCGCGCCCGAGCGCGTGGCGGCCAGCGTGGCGGCGGCGGTGTGCGCGGCCCAGCAGGGCGCGGCCATTATCCGCGTGCATGACGTCGCGGCAACCGTCGATGCGCTCAAGGTCTGGGGCGCCATGCGCGACGCCGCGCGTCAGCGTCATTAGGGCCTGTTATTAGTATGAATAAGCCCTAAGAACACGGCGCACGAATGCGCCGCAAAACAATGCCAATATGAGGTTCGAATCATGGGTCGTCGCTATTTTGGAACCGATGGGGTTCGCGGCAAGGTCGGCGAATTGCCGATCACGCCGGATTTCGTGCTGCGTCTAGGTTACGCGGCGGGTAAGGTGCTGGCTGGCGCGGCAGGGGAGTCGCGTTCGCGTCCGTCCGTGCTGATCGGCAAGGACACGCGCATTTCGGGCTACATGCTCGAGGCCTCGCTCGAGGCGGGGCTTTCGGCCGCCGGCATCGACGTGATGCTCGCGGGGCCGATGACGACGCCCGGCATCGCCTATCTCACGCGTGCGTTGCGTCTTTCCGCGGGTGTGGTGATCAGCGCTTCGCACAATCCGTACTTTGACAACGGCATCAAGTTCTTCTCCGCCGATGGCAACAAGCTGCCTGACGAAGTCGAAACGCAAATCGAGGCGCAACTCGAGTTGCCGCTCGATTGCGCACCGTCGGAGCAGCTCGGCCGCGCGCGCCGCCTGGACGATGCGGGCGGCCGCTATATCGAGTTCTGCAAGAGCACGTTCCCTCAGGCGTTCAACCTGCGCGGGCTGAAGCTCGTGGTCGACTGCGCGAACGGCGCGGCCTACGATATCGCGCCTCATGTGTTTCATGAGCTGGGCGCGGACGTGATTCCCATCGGTGTCTCGCCGAACGGTTTCAACATCAATGACGGCGTGGGCGCGACTGCGCCCGACGCGCTCGTGCGTGCGGTGCGCGCGAATCACGCCGACCTCGGCATCGCGCTCGATGGCGATGCGGACCGTCTGCAGATCGTGGATGCGCAGGGCCGCCTCTATAACGGCGATGAACTCCTCTATGTGCTCGTGAAGGATCGCATCGCAACCGACGGCAAAGTCGATGGCGCGGTCGGGACCCTGATGACGAACCTCGCGGTCGAGCAGGCGCTCGAGCGCATCGGCGTGCCGTTCGTGCGCGCCAATGTGGGCGACCGCTATGTGCTGGAGCAACTGCGCGAGCGTGGTTGGCTGATCGGTGCGGAGGGGTCGGGGCACATTCTCTCGCTGGACCGTCACACGACCGGCGACGGCATCGTCTCGGCGCTGCTGGTGCTCGCGGCGATGAAGCGCAGCGGCCAGGCCTTGGAAGAACTGCTCGACGGCGTGACGTTGTTCCCGCAGAAGCTCATCAACGTGCGCATCGCACAGGGGGCCGACTGGAAAGGCAACGCCGAGATCCAGAAGGCGATCGCCGATGCGCAAACCGAGCTCAAGGGCAAAGGTCGCGTGCTGATCCGCGCTTCGGGCACGGAGCCAGTGCTGCGCGTGATGGTGGAAGCGCGCGACGAGCTCGACACGGTTCAGTACGCCGAATCGATCGCCGATACGGTCAAGCGCACGATCGCCTGACGCGGGCGTTGCCGGCGCGATCCTGCACTATCCAGCGCCGGTCGAATGCGGTGTCGTGCAACCGGCATGACCGGTTCTGCATGTATTTCGGCTGAAGCAAACGTTTCACTTTTGCGTCAGCCTCCTCCTACCCCATGCAGGAGGCATTTTGCGCATCCGACCCCCGGCTGCGCGCCCAATGCCTCCTGCATGCCCGCCGCCCGCGAGCGTCCCGGCCAATGGGGCGTGTCCGCCTTTGCAGCAGGCGCATCGCGGTGAATGCGCCTGGCTTTCAGCCGGTAATCGTTCTGTCACGGCTGCTTCATGAATCGTCACGTTACTGTCACAAAGAGCCCCTAAGCTTCGCGGTGTTGTTTATCCGCTCACACACCTGGAGGCCACATGAAACTGATGCAAACCGCGCTCGCTGGCGTTGCTGGCGCGCTTTTCGCGATCGCAGCGCAAGCTGCTGACATCACCGGCGCGGGCAGCACCTTCGCAGCACCGATCTACACGAAATGGGCGGACGCCTATCAGAAGTCGGGTGGCGGCAAGGTCAACTACCAGGGCATCGGCTCGTCGGGCGGCATCAAGCAGATTCAGGCCAAGACTGTTGATTTCGCGGGCTCGGACGCCCCGCTGAAGGACGATCAACTGGCCAAGGACGGCCTGTTCCAGTTCCCGACGGTGGTGGGCGGCGTCGTGCCGGCGATCAACGTGCCGGGTATCAAGGCTGGCGAAATCACGCTGTCGGGCCCGGTGCTCGGCGACATCTACCTCGGCAAGATCAAGAAGTGGAACGATCCGGCCATCGCTGCGCTGAACCCGAAGGTCAAGCTGCCTGATCTGGACATCGCCGTGGTCCGCCGCGCCGACGGTTCGGGCACCAGCTTCATCTGGACGAACTACCTGTCGAAGGTCAACCCCGAGTGGAAGACCAAGGTCGGCGAAGGCACGACCGTGAACTGGCCGACCGGCACGGGCGGCAAGGGTAACGACGGCGTCGCGGCCTTCGTGCAGCGTCTGCCGGGTGCAATCGGCTACGTCGAATGGGCCTACGCCAAGCAAAATCACATGGTCTACACTGCCATGAAGAACGAATCGGGCGCGGTCGTTCAGCCGGCCTCCGAAACGTTCAAGGCCGCAGCGGCCGGCGCGGACTGGAAGAAGTCGTTCTACCAGATCCTCACGAACGAGCCGGGCAAGGACGCATGGCCGGTCGTCGGCGCGACCTTCGTGCTGCTGCACACGGCGCAGGACAAGCCGGAGCAGGGCAAGGAAACGCTCAAGTTCTTCCAGTGGGCCTTCAAGAACGGCACGCCCGCTGCTGACAGCCTCGACTACATCTCGCTGCCGCAGTCGGTCGTGAGCGAAATCGAGTCGCAGTTGAAGGAGAAGGTGAAGGACGCCAGCGGCAAGGCGATTGCCGAGTAAGGCGGACTGGTCTCGCTGAATGGCAGGGCCGAAGCAAGGGCCGCCGCGCACACCGCGCGCGGCCCGTTCTGCTTGCGTAATACACGCAAGCACGTAATACACCCGCTACGATGTGCCGTCCGATGTGTCACCGGGCGGCCGGCGGTTCCGGAACCGCATCAACGTCGCGAGCCTGAGGTTCGCGGCCACTGGAAACAGCTCATCATGTCCGACGTCCCGCTCGTCTCGAACCCGCCTGGCAGCGCCGCGCAGCAGCACGCGCCCAGCCCGGCAGGGGACATCATTTTCGGCGGCCTCGCACGCGGCGCCGCCATCGTCACGCTGTTGCTGCTCGGCGGCATCATCGTTTCGCTGATCGTCGCTTCGCTGCCGGCGATCCACAAATTCGGTCTCTCATTCCTCTGGACTGCTGACTGGGATCCTCCCAGCGAGCAGTTCGGCGCGCTCGTGCCCATCTACGGCACGATCGCCACTTCGCTGATCGCACTCATCATTGCCGTGCCTGTGAGCTTCGGCATCGCGCTCTTTCTCACCGAGCTCTCGCCCGCGTGGCTGCGCCGCCCGCTCGGCATCGCGATCGAACTGCTCGCCGCAATCCCGTCGATCGTCTACGGCATGTGGGGCCTGCTCGTGTTCGCGCCGATCTTCGCGCAGTACTTCGAGAAGCCGATCGGCCAACTGCTGGGCGGCATGCCGATCATTGGCGCGCTGTTCCAGGGCGCGCCCATCGGCATCGGCATGCTGTGCGCGGGCGTGATTCTCGCGATCATGATCATTCCGTACATTGCCTCAGTGATGCGCGACGTGTTTGAAGTCACGCCCGTGCTGCTCAAGGAGTCGGCCTACGGCATCGGCTGCACGACCTGGGAAGTCATGTGGAAGATCGTGCTGCCGTTCACCAAGACTGGCGTGATTGGCGGCGTGATGCTCGGCCTTGGCCGTGCGCTCGGCGAGACCATGGCCGTCACGTTCGTAATCGGCAATACGAACCTGCTCGACAACGTGTCGCTGTTTTCGCCCGGCAACAGCATTACCTCGGCGCTCGCCAACGAATTCGCCGAAGCGAGCCCCGGCCTGCATACCGCCGCGCTGATGGAGCTCGGCCTCATTCTGTTCGTGATCACGTTCATCGTGCTCGCGATCTCGAAGCTGCTGCTGCTGCGCCTCGAAAAGTCGGAGGGCGCACGATGAGCGAACCGACGATGAAGATTCCCGGCGCAACCTACGGTCCGGAACTGGAGCGCATGCGCGCGAAGCTGCAAGGACGCCGCAAAGTGACCAACGCGATTGCCCTGACGCTTTCGCTGGCCGCGATGGCGTTCGGCATTATCTGGCTCGTGTGGATTCTCTACACGACGCTCTCGCTTGGCGTTGGCGGCCTTTCGGTGCAACTGTTCACGCAGTCGACGCCGCCGCCGAACACCGACGGCGGCGGTCTCGCCAACGCGATCGTCGGCAGCCTGATGCTGGTGGCCGCCGCGACGCTCGTGGGCACGCCGATCGGCATTCTCGCGGGCGTCTATCTCGCCGAGTATGGCCAGAAAAGCTGGCTCGCGAGCGTGACGCGCTTCATCAACGACATTTTGCTGTCGGCGCCGTCGATCGTCGTGGGCCTGTTCGTCTATGCGCTCGTGGTCGCGAAGATGGGGCATTTCAGCGGCTGGGCGGGCGCGATTTCGCTCGCACTCCTGCAGATTCCGATCGTGATCCGCACGACCGAGAACATGCTCAAGCTGGTGCCGAACAACCTGCGCGAAGCGGCTTTTGCGCTCGGCACGCCGAAGTGGAAGATGGTGCTCTCGATCACGCTCAAGGCGTCGGTCGCGGGCATCGTGACGGGCGTGCTGCTCGCGATTGCGCGCATTGCCGGCGAGACCGCGCCGCTGCTCTTCACCGCGCTGTCCAACCAGTTCTTCAGCGCCGACATGAATCAGCCGATGGCAAACCTGCCGGTCACGATCTACAAGTTTGCGATGAGCCCGTTCGCGCAGTGGCAGTCGCTCGCCTGGGCCGGCGTTTTCCTGATCACGCTGGGCGTGCTGGGTCTGAATATCCTCGCGCGCACCATCTTTTCGAAAAAGTAAGGGCGGAGTCATCCGATGAATATGGCAGAGAGTCACTTCAACACTACGGCGCCGTCCGGCATCGGCCCCGCCCAGGGCAACCGCGGCCTCATGTCGGCCAAGCCGAAGATCGAAGTCAAGGATCTGAACTTCTTCTACGGCAAGTATCACGCGCTCAAGAACATCAACCTGCAGATTCCCGAAGGCAAGGTGACCGCGTTCATCGGCCCGTCGGGCTGCGGCAAATCCACGCTCTTGCGCACGTTCAACAAGATGTACGCGCTCTACCCGGAGCAACGCGCCGAGGGCGAGATCCTGATGGACGGCGAGAACCTGCTCACGTACAACCGCGATATCTCGCTGCTGCGCGCGCGCGTGGGCATGGTGTTCCAGAAACCGACGCCGTTCCCGATGTCGATTTACGACAACATCGCGTTCGGCGTGAAGATGTTCGAGAAGCTCTCGCGTCCCGAGATGGACGATCGCGTCGAGTGGGCGCTCACCAAGGCCGCGCTCTGGAACGAAGTGAAGGACAAGCTCGGCCAGAGCGGCTACGGTCTTTCGGGCGGCCAGCAGCAGCGTCTGTGCATCGCGCGCGGCATTGCGATCCGCCCCGAAGTGCTGCTGCTCGACGAGCCGTGCTCGGCGCTCGACCCGATTTCGACGGGCCGCATCGAAGAGCTGATCGCCGAGCTCAAGAGCGATTACACGGTGGTGATCGTGACCCATAACATGCAGCAGGCCGCGCGCTGCTCGGACTACACTGCCTACATGTACCTCGGCGAGCTGATCGAATTCGGCGACACCGAGAAGATCTTCATCAAGCCGGTCCGCAAGGAAACGGAAGACTACATCACCGGCCGCTTCGGCTGACCGCCGAGCCGAGAAGGGGAACAACATGTCCGATAAGCATCTGTCCAGCCAGTTCGACGCCGACCTGAATCTGATTTCCTCGAAGGTGCTCGAAATGGGCGGCCTCGTGGAATCGCAGATCATTACGGCGATGCAGGCCTTGAACGAGTTTGACGGCGAAGCCGCCGCGCGCGTGATTGCCGCCGAAGACCGCCTCAACACGATGGAAGTCGAAATCGATGAGGAGTGCAGCAACATCATCGCGCGCCGTCAGCCGGCCGCGCGCGATTTGCGCCTCGTGCTCGCGATTTCGAAGACCATCACGAACCTCGAGCGCGCCGGCGACGAGGCCGAGAAGATCGCCAAGCGCACGAAGCGCCTGATGGAAGACGGCGCGTCGCGCACAGTCAACATCGCCGAGATCAAGGTCTCGGGCGAGATGGCCGTGTCGATCCTGCGCCGCGCGCTCGATGCGTTCGCTCGTCTGGACACGGTGGCCGCCGCGCAGATCGTGCGCGACGACAAGGCTATCGACGAGGAATTCCGCGCCTTCGTGCGAAAGCTCGTGAGCTACATGATGGAAGACCCGCGCACGATTTCCGTGGGCCTCGACTATCTGTTCATCGCCAAGGCGATCGAGCGCATTGGTGACCACGCGAAGAACATCGCCGAATTCATCATCTACATCGTGAAGGGCACCGACGTGCGGCACAAGTCGCGCGACGCGCTCGAACGCGAAGCGCTTAGCTAAATATATGTAGCGCATTCATGCGCGTATTCAACCGTTTCAACAGGTCTTAAGGTCAAGAGGTGCCGATGCCCAGCAGCATTCTCGTCATCGAAGATGAGCCCGCAATTTCCGAGCTGATTTCCGTGAATCTGCAGCACGCGGGTCATTGCCCGATCCGTGCCTATAACGCGGAGCAGGCGCAAAGCCTGATCAGCGACGTGTTGCCCGATCTCATCCTGCTCGACTGGATGTTGCCGGGCAAGTCGGGCGTGAATTTCGCGCGCGATCTGCGCAACAACGAGCGCACGAAGCATATTCCGATCATCATGCTGACCGCGCGCGGCGACGAGCAGGACAAGGTGCTCGGCCTCGAGATCGGCGCCGACGACTACGTGACGAAGCCGTTCTCGCCGAAGGAACTGATGGCGCGCATCAAGGCGGTGCTGCGCCGCCGCGCGCCGCAGCTTACCGAAGACGTGGTCGCGATCAACGGGCTGAAGCTCGATCCGGCCACGCACCGCGTCGCCGCTCACGCGGAAGGCTCCGAGATCAAGCTCGATCTCGGCCCGACTGAATTCCGCCTGCTGCACTTCTTCATGACGCACCCCGAGCGCGTGCACAGCCGCACGCAATTGCTCGATCAGGTGTGGGGCGATCATGTGTTCGTGGAAGAGCGCACCGTCGACGTGCATATCAAACGTTTGCGTGCGGCGCTCAAGCCGGCGGGGTGCGATGCTATGATCGAAACGGTGCGCGGCAGCGGCTACCGTCTCGCGAAGGGCGCCTGAAGTTTGCGGTTTGCCCGAAATTCGCCTGTAATAAGCTCGTCATTCGCATCAAGCCTGCCTGAATAACGGCAGTAATACGCTGGCGCGCGGCGTTTCACGCGGCGCCGGTGCTCCGAATCCGCAGCGCCCCGGTCCGGACCGTCATTCTCTTCGAACTCTTCGAACGCAGGAACATGAACATCATCTGGGCGCGCGCCCTTGTATCGATTGTGTTGCTCGCGCTCGTGTGCGCGGGCCTTGGCGCGCTCTTCGGCGTCAAATTCGCGCTGGCGGTGGCCGTCGTCGTGCTGATTGGCCAAATCCTCTTCGGCACCTTCCACAAGCAGCGCCTCTGGCGCCTGCTCGACGCGCCCGTCTACGGCGAAGTGCCGAGCGCCCCCGGCGTCTGGGGCGAAATCTATTACCGCCTGCACAAGCTCGCCAAGCGCTGGCACGCCCAGGTGCGCCAGGTGGAGCAGCAGCATTCGCGCTTCATTCAGGCGATCCAGGCGTCCCCCAACGGCGTGGCCATGCTCGACGACCACGACCAGATCGAGTGGTGCAACGCCATCTCCGAGGTGCATTTCGGCCTCGATGCGAAGCGCGACCTGCGCCAGCACATCACCCATCTCGTGCGCCAGCCCGACTTCGTGCGTTACCTCAATTCGCACGAGTACCAGGACATGCTGATCATGCGCGGCATGGGCGCGAAGCGCCAGAACGTGATTTCGGTGCAAGTGTTTCCGTACGGCGAGCACCGCAAGCTCGTGCTGTCGCAGGACATCACCGAGCTCGAGCGCACCGACGCCATGCGGCGCGACTTCGTCGCCAACGTCTCGCACGAACTGAAAACGCCGCTCACCGTGCTGTCGGGCTTTCTGGAGACGATGCGCGAACTGCCGCTCTCCGAGGACGAGCGCGAGCGCTATTTCGATCTCATGGAGCAGCAGGCGTCGCGCATGCGCCATATCGTGACCGACCTGCTGGTGCTGGCGAAGCTCGAAGGCGAGGGGCGCGAGCCCGGCGAGCAGATGATCGACATGCGCGCGGTGCTCGGCCACGTGCGAGAGGACGCGGAAAGCCTCTCGGGCGGACATCACCGGATCACGGCCGATTTCGACGATGGTTTGAGCGTGACTGGATCGGAAACCGAAATATTGAGCGCGCTCGGCAATCTCGCCACGAATGCGGTGCGCTACACGCCCGATGGCGGCTCGGTGCAACTGTTGTGGCGCACGGAAGGCGGACAGGCGGTGTTCTCGGTCACCGATAGCGGTTATGGCATTCCCGCGAGCGACATTCCGCGCCTGACCGAACGCTTTTATCGCGTGGACCGCAGCCGCTCGCGCGACACGGGTGGCACGGGGCTCGGTCTCGCGATCGTCAAGCACGTGCTGCAGCGCCACGATGCAGCACTCGAAGTGAAGAGCGAGGAAGGGCGCGGCAGCACTTTCACGGTGCGCTTCCCGGCCGCGCGCACGGCGCGCCGGCAGCCGGCGCCGGTGTGAGGCGCGCGTATTTTTCTCCGGCTTGCAAAATAAAAAATGCCGCTTCGATTTGAAGCGGCATTTTTGCATCGTGGCTTATGTGCCGGTTTATGTGCCGGTTTATGTTCCGATTGTCACGGAAACATCGGCTCAAGAACAGAACTTCGCCAGCAGGTTCATTTGCGCATTGCGCACGGCCTTGCCGGCGCGGCGGCGCCGGTAATGGCCATCGCTCTGCATGAGCCACGCGCACTGATTATCGCCGAGGAACATCGACAGGCCTTCGGCAATCACGCGGCGCTTCAGGCGCCGGTCGTGGATCGGGAACGCCACCTCGACGCGGCGGAACAGGTTGCGGTCCATCCAGTCGGCGCTCGACAGATAGACGTTCTCCACGCCGCCCGCGTAGAAGTAGTAGATGCGGTGATGCTCGAGGAAGCGCCCGACGATCGAGCGCACCGTGATGTTTTCCGAAAGCCCCGGCACGCCCGGCTGCAGCGAGCACACGCCGCGAATGATCAGGTCGATCTTCACGCCGGCCTGCGACGCCTCATAGAGCTCGTCGATCACCGTGGGTTCGAGCAGCGCGTTCATCTTCGCGACGATGCGGGCCTTCTTGCCGGCGCGCGCGGCGTCGGCTTCGGCGCGGATCGACTCGACGAGACGCGGATGCAGCGTGAACGGCGACTGCCACATCTCGTGCAGTTGCAGCTCGCCGCCGATGCCCGTGAGCTGCTGGAACACGTGGTGGACGTCCTCGCAGATTTTCGGCTCGGAGGTCATGAGGCCGAAGTCGGTATAGAGGCGCGCCGTGCGCGGATGGTAGTTGCCGGTGCCGAGGTGCGCGTAGCGGCGCAGCGCCATGCGGCCGTTCACGGCCACGCGGCGCACGATCAGCATCATCTTGGCGTGGCACTTGTGGCCCACCACGCCGTAGACCACATGCGCGCCCACGGCTTCGAGCTGCGAGGCCCAGTTGATATTGGTTTCCTCGTCGAAGCGCGCGAGCAGCTCCACCACGACCGTCACTTCCTTGCCGTTGCGCGCGGCCTGCATGAGCGCGTCCATGAGCGGCGAATCGGTGCCGGTGCGGTAGATGGTCTGCTTGATCGCCACGACGTTCGGGTCGTTGGCGGCTTGCAGCAGCAGTTCGAGCACGGGCTGGAAGCTCTCGTACGGGTGATGCAGCAGCACGTCGCCCTGATCGATCACGTCGAACAGGTTGGTGTTGGCGGCAATGCGTTGCGCAATCGCGGGCACGTGCGGCACGAACTTCAGATCGGGACGATCGACCTTCTCGGGCAGTTGCATGAGGCGCACGAGATTGACGGGGCCGTCGACGTAATAGCAGTCCTTTTCATTCAATCCGCTTTCATCGAGCAGACGCCTCACGAGATGCACCGGCGTCTCCGCCGAGACCTCGAGCCGCACCGCATTGCCCAGATGGCGCGCGGGCAGTTCGCCCTGCAGCGCCACCCGCAGGTTCGTGATTTCGTCTTCATCGACGAATAGCTCGCTGTTGCGCGTAATGCGGAACTGATTGCAGCTGCGCACGACAAGGCTCGGGAACAGTTCGCCCACGAAGCGCTGCAAGAGCGAGCCGAGCAGCACGAAGCCGTGCTGGAAGCCCGACAGTTCCTGCGGCATGCGCACGAGGCGCGGCAGCGCGCGCGGCGCCTGCACGATGCCCATGACGGCCTGGCGGCCGAAGGCGTCCTTGCCTTCGAGTTCGACCACGAAATTCAGGCTCTTGTTGAGCACGCGCGGGAACGGGTGCGCGGGGTCGAGCCCGATCGGCGTAAGCACGGGCAGCAGCTCGTCGACGAAATACTTGCGCGCCCACGTGGTTTGCGCCTCGTTCCAGGCGTCGGTGCCATGAAAGTAGATGCCTTCTTCTTCGAGCGCCGGCAGCACAGTATCGTGCAACATGCGGTACTGACGATGCACGAGGCGCTGCGCGCGCTCGACCACCAGCTCATAGACGTGCTGCAGCGACATGCCGTCGGGCGTGAGGGCGCCTGGATTGTCGCGCATCTGCTCCTGGAGCCCGGCCATGCGGACTTCGAAGAATTCGTCGAGATTGCTGCTGGTGATGCAGATGAAGCGCAGGCGCTCCAGCAAGGGAACGGCTGGGTCGGCGGCCTGTGCAAGCACGCGCTCGTTGAATCCCAGAATGCCCAGTTCGCGATTGAGTAGGGGATAGCGGATGGACATTGGTATTGAATGCGGAATTCCAGGGGGCGATTCGAACGGACGCTCGGAAATTCTCACAGTTTCGTGACGTTATTATGAAATTTGGTGTGTCATAAATTCTACGCTCCATTTTCACGTATTCGACACGTCTCGCGGCAAAGATGCAGGGTGGGTCAGGGCGTCCCTCGCGGGGCGCTGTGGTCCACAACCGGTGCGAGGGCTGACATGGGGAAGTCGGGTACGCTTAAAATGGCTTATTTGGACAGCGCGGCGGCCGCCCAGCGAGACCGGATGGCCGTGCTCGCACGAATGGAGCTCGCCCCCTCGATGGTCACCAATCCGCAACTGCTAGCCGCCGTCGATCTCGGTTCGAACAGCTTTCGTCTGATCGTCGGCCGGGTCGAGGAAACCGACGCCGGCAGCCAGATCTATCCCGTCGATGCATTGCGCGAGCCGGTGCGTCTTGCAGCCGGCCTCTCGAAGGAAAAGATGCTCGACCGCGCCTCGCAGGTGCGCGGCTGGGACGCGCTCAAGCGCTTTGGCGAACGCCTGCGCGACTTCCACCCGGACCACGTGCGCGCGGTGGCCACCAACACGCTGCGCGTGGCCAAGAACGCGCGAGAATTTCTCGTCGAGGCGGAAAAAGCGCTCGGTTTCCCCATTGAAGTGATCGCGGGCCGCGAAGAGGCGCGCCTCATCTACGCGGGCGCCGCGCATTCGGTGCCGGCGAGCGCGGGCAAGCGCTTCGTGGTGGACATCGGCGGCGGCTCGACCGAGTTCATCATCGGCGCGCACTACACGCCGATCCGCATGGAAAGCCTCTATATCGGCTGCGTGAGCCATAGCCGCCAGTTCTTCCCGGCCGGCAACGTCGACGAATACACCATGCGCCAGGCCGAACTGGCCGCCACGCGCGAGATCCAGATTATTTCCTCCGACTATCGCAAGACCGGCTGGGACCAGGCGATCGGCTCATCGGGCACGGCGCGCGCGCTCGCCGAACTCGTGGAAGCAAACGGCTTCAACGACCCCGGCATCACGCACGGCATCTCGCGCGGCGGCCTCGAGCGCCTCAAGCGCGCGCTCATCAAGGCCGAGAACGTCAACCGCCTGAAGCTCGTCGCGCTCAAGCCCGACCGCATTCCGGTGCTGGCAGGCGGCCTCTCGATCATGATCGCCGTGTTCGACGAACTGGGCATCGATTACGTCGACACCACCGACGGCGCGCTGCGTCTGGGCGTGCTATACGACCTGCTCGGCCGTTCGCAGCATGAGGACATGCGCACCGTCACCGTGGAAGGTTTCATGCGCCGCTATGGCGTCGATCGTGCGCAGGCGGCTCGCATCGGCGATCTGGCGGTGGGCTTCTACGACCAGTTCGAAGAGCCCGACGAAGAGCGCCGCGAGGAAAACCGCATGTTCCTCGGCTGGGCGGCATCGCTGCACGAGATCGGCCTGTCGATTTCGCACAGCGCGTATCACAAGCATTCGGCCTATATCGCCAGCAACGCCGACATGCCTGGCTTCTCGCGCACCGACCAGGCGCGCCTTGCCGCGCTCGTGCTCGGCCACGTGGGCAAGCTCGGCAAGCTCTCACAAACGCGCGACGTGGAATGGCCGCTGCTGTTCTGCCTGCGCCTCGCGGGCCTCTTGAGCCGTCGTCGCGCCGATGTCGGCCTCCCGCAGATCAAGGTGATCCAGGAAGGCGACGGCTACGAAGTGCTGCTGCCGAACGCGTGGGTGCAGAACAATCCGCTCACCGATTACAACCTCGTTCAGGAAGCGGCCGAGTGGGGCAAGGTCGGGATTCCGTACCGCGTGGTGTATTCGGACGACTGATTCACTACGACTGACACGCGAAGACGGTTCGCGCGCAAGCGAGAACGCCCGGCCTGCGAGCCGGGCGTCGTGCTTTGTGGCGCTGCTTTGCGCTTGTCCGCGGCTATCTGCGCCTATGGACGCTCAGCGCGCGGAGGCGTTGCCGAGGAAGTGGCGAGCGTAGCGCTCGTTGATATCCGAGAGGCGGAACAGCGTGAGGAAGTCGGCGCAGTTGAAGTCAGGGTCCCAGGCCGGCGCACCGCAGATCTTCGCGCCAAGGCGCAGATAGCCCTTGATGAGCGGCGGCGGCACGGCGGACGCGCCCGTGCGCAGTTCCTCGACGGGCAGCGGCGTGTGCGGGAACGCGCGGTACTCGGGCGCCGTGAGCGCGCTGGCTTCGAGCGAGGCGTAGAGATTGGCGGCGTAGTGGCCGCCGTCGGCCATCGCGACGCTTGCGCAGCCGAGCATCGTCTCGTAGCCGTTGTGCGTCATGTAGGCGCCAAGGCCGCCCCACAACGACATGATGACCGAGCCGCTGCGATAGTCGGGATGCACGCACGAGCGGCCCACCTCGACCATCTTGGGGCGCAGGTGCGCGAGGCGCGATAGATCGAATTCGCTCTCGGCGTAGAGACGCCCGATGCGCGCGGCCTGGTGGGGCGGCAGCACGCGGTAGGTGCCGACGACCTTGAGCGTGTCGAGATCGCGCACGAGCAGGTGATCGCACCAGCTGTCGAAGGCGTCGACGTCGAGGCCCGCCGGGCCCGCGAGGCGCGCGCCCATTTCTTCGGCGAACACGCGGTAGCGCAGGCGCTGCGCTTCGCGCAGCTCTTCGTCGCTGCGCGCCCAGGCCACCTGCAGGCGATGCTGCGGGGTGACCGTTTCTTCGGCGCGCGGCAGGCGCCGATTCGACTCGAAGAGGCTCGCAGCGAACGGCAGGGAGGGCGTCGGCAGATCTCGCATGGGGCGTCCTGGTCGGAAGTAAAAGAACTTTTCCGGCAATTTAGTAAGACGCGGTTACGGTTCCGTGAAGACGCAATGACGATTCGGTGACGCGCTGTAAGGCCGATGTGAAGTGGGCAGAGGATGAGGCCCGCGCCGCAACGGCGCTAGACGAGATCGGGCGTGATGGCGGCGAGCAGGACCGCATCGCCGTCGCCGTTGCGCTCGCGGCTTTTGATCCAGAAGACGCCGGCTTTCTTCATCGCCCAACTGCGGCGGGTGTCTTCGGTCGACAAGAGGCGCGCGGCCACCTCGCCGAGCGTCGGCTGATGGCCGATCACGACGACCGTGGAAGCGATGCCTTCGGGCCAGCCGGCCGCCGCGAGCACGGCGTCGATGCTGGCGTTCGGTGCGATTTCGCGCACGACGCGGTACTGGTCGGTGAGCGCTTCGGCGGTTTGTATCGTGCGCGCGGCGGGGCTCGCGAGGATCACGGCGTCATCGGGCAGGCGCGCGCGCAGCCAGCGCGCGACGTTTTGCGCCTGCTTGCGTCCGCGCGTGGTGAGCTGGCGGGCGAGATCGCTCGCGGCGATGTCTTCGGCTTCGGCATGGCGCCAGAGGATGAGGTTCATTTGAGGGTTCTCTTGGGGGCGGTGCGAGTGGGGGGGGCGTTTCCACACGGGTTTACTGCATGGTGCACGCGGGGGGAGGCGGCGGCAAGGTATCCGCCTTGAGCAATGTGGGTTTGACGATCGCTGAAAGATGACGATATAATCGGCGATTCGTCGGAGCGTAGCGCAGCCTGGTAGCGCATCTGATTTGGGATCAGAGGGTCGTAGGTTCGAATCCTATCGCTCCGACCACGACATTGAAGGGCTTGGCATGTATGTGCCAAGCCCTTTTTTTGCGCGGGTGCGGCGTTGCCGGGCGGGTTCTCGGGGATGTCTCAAGAACTGACCAGCCCGTGGAGCATTGCGTACTGAATCAGCTCCGCGTTGGAGGTCAGGTGCAGTTTGCGCATTGCCGCCATTTTCTGAGTGCCGACTGTGGAAGTCGTGCGGCCGGAGCGGCGGGCAATTTCGGTGAGTGACATGCCGCGCGCTATTAACTGGACGATTTCGCGCTCCTTGCGCGAAAGCGCGAATTTGCGTTTGATCTCTGTGGGTGGGGCGGATGCCGAAAGCCTTCGTGCGACCATATCGGAGACGGCGATTTTGCTTCCAGAGCACGCATACTGACAGACCTTCATGAGTTCGCTCAGCGACTCGTCTTTGGTGACGATTCCGGCAACGCGTGCGTGTATGAGTTCTCTGATTATGCTGATGCTAGTTGTCATCGTGAAGACGACAACAGGGATGGCGGGATATTTGAATCTGAGCCACCGGATCAGCGCCATGCCGTCCGTTTCGGGAGCATCCCAGCACATTGCCAGATCGGTGACGATCAGATCGCAAGGGGCTTTGTGCAAGGCGTTCAGCAAATCGAGTCCCGATTGTGCAAGTGCGGCTATCTGATAGCCGCGCAGGTTCGCAAAGCTTGCTGCAACGGCCAGTCGTACGATGGGATGATCATCGGCAATAATGACGCGAACGCGATCGGGAGTATCGGCGGGATTTTCGTGGCCCTTCAAAATTAGCACTCCTTTAATGTTTGTATTTCGTTTAATTGCGGCTGGATCGCGGCGATTTGCTGTATCTCTTCCTGGCTTCTGAGCGCGGCGCTTTCCTGATGGGGAATTTCATCCTTAAATGAAGGCGGCTATGGAGACTCTGTCAAATAACGCGGAATCGATAAATAAGATTATTTCTACGCGGATTTATTTTTATGCCAGGTAAATATTGCGTGTGGTTGTGCAATTACGCCTGGAGAGGAATTTTTCGAAAATATCGTCATGTTCATGAGGCGATGCCGGGGGCGATGCACATCCACTTCCCCAACCACGTCAAATACTGTATAAATATACAGGTATCGGCGAGGCCTTTCATGCTAAGCCGGCTATCCCGTCATGCCCCATTTCGCGTTGGGCAGGGCGTTTTATTCCCTTTTTCCAGAGCGCAATCATGGCGGCATTCCAGTTTGCGGCGGCGCACCTGCCGCCCCGGCTGCAAAGCCGGGTCTGGCAGGGCAATCAACTCGCGCACGCGGGCGAGCGCACGGTGGCGAGCGGCCATGCCGCGCTCGACGCCCAGTTGCCCGGCGCGGGTTGGCCCGCGGGCAGCCTGACCGAGCTGCTCGTCGAGCAGGGCGGCATCGGCGAGATGCGGCTCGTCGCGCCCGTGCTGCATACGCTCACTGCGCGGGCGGGGCGGCACGTGCTGCTCGTCGCGCCGCCGTGGCGGCCATACGCGTGCGCGCTCAAGGCGTGGGGAATCGCGCTCGAGCGCCTGATCTGGGTGCGCGCGAGCGAGGATGAAGCGCCGTGGGCCGCCGAGCAGGCGCTCAAGCAGGATGGCATCGGCGCCGTGCTGCTCTGGCAGCCGAAGGCGCGCGCCGATGCTCTGCGGCGGTTGCAGGTCGCCGCGCAGGATTCGCAGTCGCTGGCGTTTCTGATGCGTCCGCCCGCTGCGCGCAGCCAGTCGTCGCCGGCGCCGCTGCGCATGGTTTGCACGCCGGTGCCGCCGCCCGAGGATGCGCGCCTGAATCGCCGTGAATGGATGCAGCTCACCGCTGTGTCCGTCGATATTTTCAAGCGTCGCGGGCCGCCGCCCGCCCAGCCACTCGTCATCACTTTGCCGCTGCAGGAGTCGGTGCTGCCCCAGCCGGGCGCATTGCCGGCCGCGCCGTGGCCCGGGATCAATCATGTTGTGGATCGCCGTCACCTTGCCGTTGTTGCCGCTGGAGGCCGTGAGGCCGCCCGTGCCGCTCATGTCGCCAGCACTGGAGTCACTGCGGGCCAGTCGACCTGACGAGGCCACGGGGCAGGACGCGCAGAGCGCGCGCTGCTACGCGCTTGCCGATCACGCGCGCATCCTGATGGTCGATCTCGATGCGTTTCGCCTTGGCGTGCAGCCGGGCAGCACGCGCGCTCATGCGCTTGCGCTCGCGCCGGGACTCGTGCTGCTCGAACCCGATCCGGCGCGCGAGACGCGCGCGTTCGAGGCGCTCGCGCTTGCGCTGCTCGTCTACACGCCGAAGGTGTCGCTCGCGCAGTCGCATACGCTTTTGCTCGAAGTCGGGTCCGGGCTGCGTCTTTTCGGTGGCGTGCGCGCGTTGCTGGCCAAGGTGGCGGCCACGGTGGCCAGTTGCGGCCACGCCGCGCGCATCGCCTGTGCGCCCACCGCCTGGGGCGCGTGGGTGCTCGCGCAGGCGCGCGCGAGCGCCGGGGCGCATGCGGCGCGGCGCTTTCGCGTGCTGAAGGACGCCACGCTCGTGCGCGCGCTCGACGCGTTGCCGGTCGCGCTTGCGCCGTTCGCCGCGCAGCACGCGCAGGCGCTCACGCAGATCGGCTGCGCGACGCTCGGCGATTTGCGGCGGCTGCCGCGCGATGGCATCGTGCGGCGCTTCGGCGACGGCGTGCTAGCCTGGTTCGCGCAGGCGCGCGGCGAGGCGCCCGATCCGCGCGCCTGGTTCGCCGCGCCGCCGTCGTTTCACGCGTCGCTCGAATTGCAGGCGCGCGTGGAGAGCGCCGAGGCGCTGCTGTTCGCCGCGCGTCGTCTCGTGATGCAGCTGGCCGGCTGGCTGGCCGTCCAGCATGGCGCGTTGAGCAGCTTCGAGCTGCGGCTCGAGCACGAGCTGGCGTCGCGCCACGCGCCGCGCACGTCGAGCCTCGCGCTATCGTGGGCCGCGCCTTCGCGCGATGCCGAGCATCTGCTATGGCTGTTGCGCGAGAAGCTCAATCAGACCGTTCTGGCAGCGCCCGTGATCGGCCTTGCGCTCGTCGCCGATCAGGTGAGCGCTTATGCGCCGCCCACCGACACGCTGTTTCCCTCGCCGGAGGCGTCGGACGCGTCGCTCTCGCAACTGTTCGAGCGCATTGGCGCGCGCATCGGCGAGCAGAACGTGCTGCAGCTGTTCGTCGAGGACGATCACCGGCCCGAGCAGGCGATGTCGGCGCGAACCTGGCGTACGAGCCGCGGTGCGGCTGCGCGCCGAACGGCCGCGCGCAAGCCGCGCGATTCACGCAAGGCGGGCGGTCAAGCCGATGCGCAGCAGGAAGCCGCGCCCGTGCAGACGGCCTTCGATCTGCCCGAGGTGCCGCTGCCGTCGCAGCCGCGCCCGGCATGGCTGCTCGAAAAGCCGCTCAAGCTCGCGATGCGCGGCGACCGGCCGGTTTATCGGCGGCCGCTCAAGACGCTCACGCGTACCGAGCGCATCGAATCGGGCTGGTGGGACGGCGAGGGCGTCGGGCGCGACTACTACGTCGCCGCCGACGATCAGGGGCGCATGTTCTGGCTGTACCGCGAGCGCATTGGCGGGCAGTGGTATCTGCAAGGGCTTTTTGGCTGACGCCGTTTCATCTTCAGCATCATGTCGAACAGCGGGGCGGGCGCATCGTTGCCTGCACAACCTTATTCGCCGGGATCGGCGCTGCCCGATTATGCGGAGCTGCACTGCCTGAGCAACTTCACGTTCCTGCGCGGCGCGTCGCGCCCGGGCGAGCTGGTCGAGCAGGCGATCCGGCACGGCTATCGCGCGCTTGCGATTACCGACGAATGCTCGCTCGCCGGCATCGTGCGCGCGTATAGCGCGCTCAACGAGTACGACGAGGCGCACAAAAAAGCGCATGACAATGCCGCGGCGGCCGGTGCCGTGCCTGCGCCTGGCCCGTTCGTGCCCTCGCTGCATCTGCTGATCGGCAGCGAGCTGAATCTCGTCGATGAAAACGGCGCGCCGTTCTGCACGCTCGTTGCGATCGCAATGAATCGCGAGGGCTACGGCAACCTGTGCGAGCTGATCACGCTCGCGCGCTCGCGCGCGGACAAAGGCCACTACCGCGTATATCCGTCCGACTTCACCGATCCCGAGCCGGAATTCGCGCATCTCAAGCACCTGCGCGACTGCGTGCTGCTGCTCGTGCCACAGCGCGCGGCCACGCTCGCGCAGACGCTGCGCGCCGCGCACTGGCTCGCGGGTTTCGCGGCCGAGCGTGCGTGGCTCGCGCTCGAACTCTGGCAAACGGGCGGCGACGACACGCAGATCGAAGTGCTGCGCCACGTCTCGCAGGAAAGCGGCTTGCCGCTCGTGGCGGCGGGCGGCGTGCTGATGCACGCGCGCTCGCGCAAGCCGCTGCAGGACACGCTGAGCGCGGTGCGCATCGGCAAGCCGCTCGCGTCGTGCGGCCGCGCGCTGGAGCCGAATGCCGAGCGCCATCTGCGCTCGCGCGTGCGGCTCGGCGCGCTGTATCCGCGCGATGCGCTCGACGCGACGCTCGAAGTCGCGCGCCGCTGCACGTTTTGCCTGAGCGAGCTGGCCTACGAGTATCCCGAGGAGCTCGTGCCTGCGGGCGAGACGCCCACCTCGTGGCTCGAAAAGCTCGTGATGCAAGGCGCCGCCGCGCGCTGGGCCGACGGTCTGAACGAGAAGCGCAGCAAGCAGATCGCAGACGAGCTCAAGCTGATTGCCGAGCTGAAGTACGAAAAATACTTTCTCACGGTGCACGACATCGTCCGCTTTGCTCGCTCGCAGAACATTCTGTGTCAGGGGCGCGGCTCGGCGGCGAACTCGGTGGTCTGCTACTGCCTCGGCATCACGGAGATCGACCCGGTGCGCATGAACATGCTCGTCGCGCGCTTTCTGTCCCGCGCGCGCAACGAGCCACCCGACATCGACGTCGACTTCGAGCATCAGCGGCGCGAAGAGGTCATTCAGTACATCTATGGCAAGTACGGCAAGCGCCGCGCCGCGCTGGCCGCAACGCTCATCACGTACCGTTCGCGCAGCGCGCTGCGCGACGTGGGCAGGGCGCTCGGTCTCGACAACGCGCTCCTCGAAAAACTCGCGGGCGCGCATCAATGGTGGGACGGACCCGATTCGATCGCGAACCATCTGAAGGAAGCGGGTTTTTCGCCCGACTCGCACGTCACGCAGCAACTGATTCGCCTCACGCGCGAGCTGCGCGGCTTTCCGCGCCACCTCTCACAGCACGTGGGCGGCTTCGTGATCGCGCGCGACAAGCTCTCGCGTCTCGTGCCCATCGAGAACGCGGCGATGAAGGATCGCTACGTGATCGAATGGGACAAGGACGATATCGATGCGCTGCGCCTGCTGAAGGTGGACGTGCTCGCGCTCGGCATGCTTTCGGCGATCCGGCGTTCGCTCGAATGCGTCGCGTTGAGGCGCGGGCTGCCGGAGTTTCGTGTGCAAGACATTCCTTCCGAGGATCGGGCGGTCTACGAGATGTGCTGCCACGCGGACACCGTGGGTGTGTTTCAGATCGAATCGCGCGCGCAGCAGAGCATGCTGCCGCGTTTGCGCCCGCGCGAGTATTACGACCTCGTGATCCAGGTGGCGATCGTGCGGCCTGGGCCGATACAGGGCGACATGGTGCATCCATATCTGAAGCGCAGGCATGGAAAGGAAAAGGTCGAGTATGCGAAGGAGGAGTTGCGCCCGGTGCTGGAGCGCACACGTGGCGTACCGATCTTCCAGGAGCAGGTGATGCATCTCGCGATGGTCGCCGCCGACTATACCGCCGAGGAAGCCGACAAGCTGCGCCGCGCGATGGCCGCATGGCGGCGCGATGGCGACCTGCGGCCGTATCAGGACGACCTCAAGCGACGGATGATGAAGAAGGGCTACACCGAGGATTTCGCGAACCGCATCTGCAAGCAGATCGAGGGTTTCGGCGACTACGGCTTTCCGGAGAGCCACGCGGCGAGCTTCGCGCTGCTCGTCTACACGAGTTCGTGGCTCAAGCGCTACGAGCCCGCCGCGTTTCTGGTCGGACTGCTGAATAGCCAGCCGCTCGGATTCTATTCGCCGTCGCAGCTCGTGCAGGATGCGAAGCGGCACGGCGTGCAGGTGCGCGCGCCCGATATCGCGCTGAGCGACTGGGCGTCCGTGCTGGAGGTGCGCGGCCAGCCGGGCGTGCGGCCCGATGCCGATGGCGCATCGGCCCGCCGCGCCGAGGTGGCACGTTATCGTGCGCTGTTGAGTGCCGCCGCGCTCGTGCGCAACGGCGTGATGGGCGCGGCCGGCGCAGACGCGGGAAATGGCTGCGGGCTTGAACGGGAGCATGACGGCGTGCACGGCCGTGATGACCGGCGAAAATGGCGCCGCCCGTTCATGCGCGGTCTCAGGTGCATCGTGCGCGCGAGTCTTGATCTGCCCCCCCGGCATTACGGGCGCCGAGGCCCGGCGGTGCGTCTGGGCTTCAGCCTCATCAAGGGGTTTTCGGAGGATGCCGCGCAGCGCGTGATGGCCGCGCGTGCTCGGGCGCCGTTCGTCGACGTCGACGATCTCGCGCGCCGCGCCGCGCTCACGCGCCGGGAGCTTGAGGCGCTCGCGGCGGCCAATGCGCTTGCGAGCATCGCGGGGCATCGGCGCGAGGCGTGGTGGGCCGTGACCGCGCAGCACGCGGTGCCCGCGCTATTGCGCGATGCGCCCGTGGCCGAAGCGCGGCTCGCATTGCCGCGCGCCTCGGAGGGCGCGGAGATCGTCGCCGATTACGCGAGCCTGCGCCTCACGCTCAACCGCCATCCGCTCGAACTGCTGCGGCCGGGGCTGGCGAAGCAGCGCTTTCGCAGCGCGGCGCAACTGGCGCAGTGCCGTCACGGCGTGCTTGCGCGCGTGTGCGGCATCGTCACGGTGCGGCAGCGGCCTGGCACGGCGAACGGCACGATCTTCGTCTCGCTCGAGGACGAAACCGGCTCGGTCAACGTGATCGTGCACGCGACGCTCGTGGAGTCGCAGCGCAGGGAACTGCTCGGGGCGTCGTTGCTGGCCGTGGCGGGCGTCGTGCAGCGCGAGGGCGAGGTCGTGCATCTGGTCGCGCACCGGCTGGAGGATCACAGCCGATTGCTCGGGCGGCTCGCGACCCAGAGCCGCGATTTTCATTGAGGGGGAAGCGCGCCGGGTACGGCACGGGGTGCCCGCCCGGCGGTTGTGGTTTGCCCGGCGCTTACTGGGCCTCGCCCGGACTGCGCGCGAACGCGTCGAGCACCGCACGAATGCCCGCGTCGAAGGGCGTGCGCCGACCGATCCCCAGCGCTTCGAGCCGCCCCGAGTCGAGGTGGCAGTCGCGCGGACGCGGTGTCGCGTCCGTGGGCGCCGTCTGCGCGACGAGTTGCGCCTCGATGCCGAGCGCGCGCGCGATGCGCTGCGCGATGTCGTATTTGGTCATCGGTTCCTCGCCGGACCATTGCGCGATGCCGCGCACCGTGCTGCCGTCCGCGCAGCGCGTGAGCAACTCGCGAATCACGAACGCGACGTCGGGCGTGAAGGTCGGATAGCGCGTGGCCCAGGCGTCCATCACCGCGGGCACGGCGCCAGCCTGCGCAGAAGCGCGGATCGCCGGCACGAGGCTCGTGACCGCCGATTCCTGCCAGTCGACGATCGGGCCGTACAGCAGCGGGAGGCGCAGCACGAGCGCGTCGTCGGCGGTGTCGAGCAGCGCGCGCTCGCCTTCGAGCTTGCTGCGGCCATAGGCGTTGAGCGGATTCGGCTCGGCATCGGGCAGATAGGGCGGGTACGCCCCGTCGAACACATAGTCGGTGGAAATCGACAACACCCACGCGCCGCGCCGCCGCGCGGCCGACGCAATGCTGCGCACGGCGTCGACATTGAGTGCGCGCGCTGCCGCCGGATCGTGCTCGCACACGTCGGGGCGGCGCTCGGCGGCGGCAATCACGATGGCGTCGGGCGCCTCTTTGGCGACGAATGCATCGACTGCGCGGGCGTCGCGCACGTCGAGCGCCACTTGCCCCGCGCCCACGCGGCTGAATGCGGTGGGCACGACCTGCCAGTTCGTCCCCGCTGCAAGCTCGCGCATGAGCGCGCGACCGAGCAGCCCGGAAGCCCCTGTTACGGCAACCTTGAACATGGCGCGCCTCGGCTCAGGCGCCAGCCGTGCCCGTGACGGTGTAGCCCGCCTCGTCGATAGCGGCCTTGAGCACCTCGGCGCTTTGCTTCGACTCGATGCTCACGCGGCCCGAGGCCAGATCGATCTCGACCTTCGCGGCGGCGTCGTGTTCGTGGATCGCGCGTGTGACGGCGCCGACGCAGTGTTGGCAGCTCATGCCTTCGACGTTGAACTGGATCATGGTGTTTTCCTTCTGAAAGAGAGCGGATAAGAAGCAAATGAGGCCGTGGCCGGATTTTGCCAGTGACTGACTTTGCTGGTGACCTGGCTACCAGGCTGCGAGGATGCTACACCTTCCCATGGTTGGAAGGTGTAGCATCGAATCATCGAAAGAAATACGGGAGCGCAGCATGAATATCGGCGAAGCGGCGCGCGCATCGGGCGTCACGGCAAAAATGATCCGCTACTACGAGAGCGTTGGCCTGCTCGCGCCGAAGGGGCGCACGGAGTCCGGCTACCGCGTCTACGGCATGGAAGAGGTGCACGCGCTGCGCTTCATCCGCCAGGCGCGGCGGCTGGGTTTTCTCGTTGAAGATATCCGCCGCCTGCTCGCGCTCTGGCATGACCGCTCGCGCGCAAGCGCCGAGGTCAAGGCGATCGCGCTCGAGCACGTGTCCGAACTCGACCAGCGCATTGCCGAACTCACGCAGATGCGCGACACGCTCAAGCATCTGGCAGCCCACTGCCACGGCGACGAGCGGCCGGACTGCCCGATCATCGAACGGCTCGCCGATCCGGAACCGGTGGCGCCAGACGCCGCGGCCTGAACTTGCAGGCGGGCGGGAGAGGTGGCGGATCGAGGCCCGGAGGTGCAACCCATGCTGGCAAATTGTCGCAACTTTCGCGATGTTATGCACAAGTCTGGTGCATTTCAACGCGTGATGCGAGAGCGTTTGCCGGAGTTGCCGACAAAATCGCCGGTAAATCATGATGTTGTCCAAATCGCCCCTATGCACCATTCCAGAATGGAATGCACCGCATTCGATCAATTCACTGGCAAAGCCGGTTGCAATCGTTATAATGCGGGTTATCCCTTACGAGGGTAATCCCTGATGCAAATCCACCGGGGATACACCGATCCTTGGAGAACACATCATGTTTGCATACCTTCTTGAAAAGCTGAGCAACTGGTTTGAAACTGCAGAGCGTCGCCGCCGTGAAGCGTATCTCTCGACGTCCGCAGACCTCGTGCAACTCGAGCAGCGCATCCGTTTGATCGAAATGCACGGCTACACGCGCTAAGCAGTCAGCAGCGTTCCGCATTGCCACAAACCCCGCATCTGGCGGGGTTTTGTCATTTCTGGGATAACGTCTTGTATAGAACCAGAGGCGCTTTGATCGGGGGATATGCATGAAGTCGAATCGTTCTCGTCGCAGGCGGGCGAGCCACGCGCTCATGGCGAGCGCCTTTCTGGCGGCGGCGCTGGCGAGCGCCGGCGCGCATGCAGGCGGCAAACCATTGATTCTGGACACGCAGCAAGGCATCAGCGACGGCCAGTCAGGCATGGTGCTGCAGAACGCACCGCTTTCGGCTCAGCCGATGGTGCAGGCTCCTTCGCTGCCCACGCTGAACGGGACTGGCGCGGACGGCTCGCAGGTGCCGATCATCGTCGCGCCCTATGTGGAAGTGCCGGGTGGCGGTGGACGGCCGCCTCGGCCAATGCCACGGCCCACGCCGCAATAATGGCGGCGTGCATCGGGCATCGGGCAGCGCCGCGTGGCCAGCGCCACGCGGGGAGCGTGAATCTCAGTCGCCGCGCGATTCGATCTTGAATTGCGCACCGTCGTCCATGCTGAGCGCCTTGACAAGCCACGGCATGGTTTCCTTGAGCGTGGCCGCGAGCGTGTAGGGCGGATTCAAGATGAACATGCCGCTGCCGTACAGACCGAAACCGTCTTCAGGGGGGCGGCTGACCGAGAGCGTGACGTGCAGCCAGTTCTTTTCCTGGATGCGCTTCAACTGCTCGGGAAAACGCTGCGATTCGGGCCGCGTGACCTGCGGATACCAGACCGCGTAAGTGCCGGTGGCAAAGCGCTGAAGCCCTTCCTCCACGCACGCGATGGTGCGTGCGTAGTCGCGTTTGTCCTCGAACGACGGATCGATCAGCACGAGCGCGCGGCGCGGCGGCGGGGGCAGCAGCGCCTTGATGCCGTCGAAGCCGTCGCCCGCGTGGATCATCACGCGGCGGCCCGCATCGCGAAAGCGGTGGCGCAGCACGTCGATCTCCGTGCTGTGCAGTTCGAACAGACGCATGCGGTCCTGTTCGCGCATCAGCCGCCAGGCGAGATAGGGCGAGCCGGGATAGAAGCGCAGTTCGCCGTCGGGATTGAGCGCCGCGACTTCATCGACATACTCGGCCAGCATCGCCGGCAGATCGGTGCGGCCCCAGAGCTTGCCGATGCCGGTGTCGAATTCGGCGTTCTTCGTGGCGTAGCCTTCGCGCAACGCGTAGGCGCCCGCGCCCGCATGGGTGTCGATGTACCAGTACGCCTTGTCCTTCTTGCCGAGGTATTGCAGCAGTTGCACGACGACGGCGTGCTTGAGGACATCGGCGTGATTGCCGGCGTGGAAGGCGTGACGGTAGCTCAGCATGATGGGGCGGACGCGAGGTCGGTGGGGATCGAAAAAAATGCAGGCAAGTGCGAGTGCGGCCCGGTAAAGCATGAGGGCGCGCAGGCGGGGCCGCGTATTTTACAACCCCGGCCCGACTCCGGCACAACCACCCGGCATACCGCACCGATCGCCGTGCGCACAGCGGGCCTCAATCGTAGCTGTCGCCGACTATCGCTTCGATCTTTTCCTTCACCTCGGGCGTGATCTTCTGTGCTACTTCGCGCGCCAGCATGTTTTCGCCGATTTGCTCGACGCGCGACGCGCCGGTAATCACCGTGCTCACGTGCGGATTCTTGAGGATCCACGCGAGCGCGAGCTGACCCACCGTGCAGTCCAGCTCCTTCGCGAAGTCCGCGAGCCGGCCGACGATCTCATTCTTGTCGGCGTCGGTGACTTCCTTGCGCAGCCAGTCGTAGCCCTGCAACAAGGCGCGGCTGCCGGCCGGCACGCCGCCACGGTATTTGCCCGTGAGCATGCCCGAGGCAAGCGGGCTCCATGTGGTGAGGCCGAGGCCGATGTCTTCATAGAGCCGCCGGTATTCGCTTTCCACGCGGCGGCGGTGGAACAGGTTGTACTGCGGCTGCTCCATGACGGGCTTGTGCAGATGATGCCGGTCCGCGATGTCCCACGCGGCGCGAATTTCGTCGGCGCTCCATTCCGACGTGCCCCAATAGAGCGCCTTGCCGCGCGAGATCATGTCGCTCATGGCCCAGACGGTTTCCTCGATGGGCGTGTTCGGATCGGGGCGATGGCAGAACACCAGATCGACGTAATCGAGCTGCAGCCGCTTGAGCGAGCCGTCGATGGCGTTCATCAGGTACTTGCGGTTGAGCGTGTGATACTGGTTGGGCGCCTCGCTCAAGCCCCAGAAGAACTTGGTGGACACCACGTAGCTCACGCGCGGCCAGGCGAGTTCCTTGAGCGCCTGACCCATGATTTCCTCCGATTTGCCGCCCGCATAGGCCTCGGCGTTGTCGAAGAAGTTGACGCCCGCGTCGCGCGCCGCAGCAAGCGATTCGCGCGCGAGATTGCGATCGACCTGATTGCCGTAGGTGACCCACGAGCCGATGGACAGTTCGCTGACTTGCAGGCCCGAGCGGCCCAGTCGCCGATAGTTCATGAACGCCTCCTTGTAGAGCGGCCAACTTAGCATGATCCGTGCGCGTGCGCTGAGGACTCGCGGCGCACGCCAACATTGTCGGGATCGACGTCGCGGCGCACGGGCTTCATGCACAATAGCGCGGTTGGCTGCGGCGCAACATCCGGCCGAATGGCGTAGGCAAATCCTTAAGCCATTCGACAGGTTTGACGGTATGCGTGCGCTGGAGTCTCATCTCGTCTACTACCTGGAGGTGCTCGATGTCGTCTCTCACTCTGAATATGAAGCTCGATGGCAAGGTTGCAGTCGTTACTGGCGCGGCCAGCGGCATCGGCAAGCAGATCGCGCTCACTCTCGCGCAGGCGGGCGCGGCGGTTGCCATCGCCGACCTCAACCAGAGCGGCGCCGACGCCGTGGCCGCGGAGATCAAGGGCGCGGGCGGCAAGGCCATCGGCGTGGCCATGGACGTCACGAGCGAAGAGGCTGTGAACCAGGGCATCGACCGCGTGGCGGCCGAGCTTGGCCCGGTCGACATCCTCGTTTCGAACGCGGGCATCCAGATCGTGAACCCCATCGAAAACTACGCGTTCTCCGACTGGAAGAAGATGCAGGCCATTCACGTGGACGGCGCGTTCCTCACCACCAAGGCCGTGCTCAAGCATATGTACAAGGACGATCGCGGCGGCGTCGTGATCTACATGGGCTCGGTGCATTCGCACGAGGCTTCGCCGCTCAAGTCGGCGTATGTCGCGGCCAAGCATGCGCTGCTGGGTCTCGCGCGCGTGCTCGCGAAGGAAGGCGGCAAGCACAATGTACGCTCGCACGTGGTTTGCCCGGGCTTCGTGCGCACGCCGCTGGTGGAAAAGCAGATTCCCGAGCAGGCCAAGGAACTCGGCATTTCCGAGGAGGAAGTGGTCAAGCGCGTGATGCTGGGCGGCACCGTCGATGGCATCTTCACGACGGTCGAGGACGTGGCGCAAACGGTGCTGTTCCTCTCGGCGTTCCCGAGCGCGGCCTTTACGGGCCAGTCGTTCGTGGTGAGCCACGGCTGGTTCATGCAATAACGCGGAGAGCCGGCCATGGCGCAGCGCAAGAAAGGGCGGGTCGAATCGGGCGCGGTCGGCGATGAGGCCGGCGCGCGCACTGGAACCGGGTTGCGATCCAATGGGCGATCCGAGGCAGGTTCCGCCAAGGAGCCGGGCTCGCCGGCGCGCGCAAAGCCGGCGCCTTCGTCAGCCGCGCGCCCGCAGTCGTTTGTGTCGAGCTGCGCGAGCGAGTCCGGGCAGTGGGAAACCATCGCGCTCACGCTGCAAGGCGGCGGCGCGCTGGGTGCCTACCAGGCGGGCGTCTACGAAGGCCTGGTCGAAGCCGGCATCACGCCCAACTGGATCGCGGGCATCTCGATCGGCGCGCTCAATACGGCGCTGATCGCGGGCAACGCGCCCGAGCATCGCGTGGCGCGGCTGCGCGAGTTCTGGGAGACGATCTGCCAGCCCGCGTACACGCCGCCGTTGCCGGCCTTCATCGAGCATGCTTTGTTCAACTCGGGCGAGGCCATCCGCAAAACCTTCACGGCCATGCAGGCGGCGAGTGCGGTGGTCGAAGGCCAGAAGGGCTTTTTCGTGCCGCGCGTTCCGCCGCCGCTGCCGCAGGCGTCCGGGCATCCGGAGAAGGCGAGCTATTACGACACCAAGCCGCTCAAGGCCACGCTCGAACGCCTGTGCGACTTCGATCGCATCAATTCGCGCGAGATTCGCGTGTCGGTCGGGGCCGTGAACGTGGCGAGCGGCAACTTCGCCTACTTCGACAACGCCACCACCAAATTGCGGCCCGAGCACTTCATCGCCTCGGGGGCGTTGCCGCCTGGTTTCGCGGCGGTGGAGATCGACGGCGAGTATTACTGGGACGGCGGGCTGATGTCGAATACGCCGCTCTACGAGGTGATCCAGACATCGCCCCGGCGCGATACGCTCGCGTTCCAGGTGGATTTATGGAGCGCGCGCGGGCCGGTGCCCGACAGCATCGCCGACGTTCAGGGCCGCGTGAAGGACATTCAGTATTCAAGCCGCACGCGTCTCGTGACCGACATGCTCCAGCGTGCACAGCGTTACCGGCATGTGCTGCGCGAGGTGCTGGATCGCGTCGCTCCCGAGCATCGGGACGACGCATGGGTCAAGCTGGCCGACGAGCTCTCTTGCTCGAAGAAATACAACGTGATCCACCTGATCTACCGGCAGAAGGAGTACGAGGGCCACTTCAAGGACTTCCAGTTCGGCATCTCGACGATGCGCGAGCACTGGGCGAGCGGCCTGGAGGATATTCGCGCGTCGCTCGCTCAGCCGGACTGGCTCGACAAGCCCGACAACGACTCCGGCTTTGTCACGCACGACATTCATCGTGACAGCCGGGGGCCCGGCAATGGGGAGCACGGCAGCTAGCGAGCAGCGCCTTCAGAAAACAAAAAGCGCCCGTTCTTTCGAACGGGCGCTTTTTTTCCTGCCTGTGTTGTGCCGGTGTTGCCTTACTTCAGCACTTGCACGACGGCGTGAGCCACGGCGTCGAGGTTGCGCGTGTTCAGCGCGGCCACGCAGATGCGGCCCGTGCTCACGGCGTAGATGCCGAATTCTTCGCGCAGGCGATCGACTTGCGCCGCCGTCAGGCCCGAGTACGAGAACATGCCGCGCTGTACGTTGATGAAGTTGAAGTCGCGGTCCACGCCCGCTGCCGCGAGGCGCTCGACGAGGCCCGTGCGCATTGCGCGGATGCGGTTGCGCATTTCGCCCAGTTCGGTTTCCCACATCGCGCGCAGTTCGGCCGAGCCGAGCACCGCTGCGACCACCGAGCCGCCGTGCGTCGGCGGGTTCGAGTAGTTCGTGCGGATCACGCGCTTGAGCTGCGAGAGCACGCGTGCCGACTCTTCCTTGCTGTTGGTGATGATCGACAGCGCGCCCACGCGCTCGCCATACAGCGAGAACGACTTCGAGAACGACGACGAAACGAACACGTTGAGTTCCGAAGCCGCGAACAGGCGCACGACTTCGCCGTCTTCGGCGATGCCGTCACCGAAACCTTGATAAGCGATGTCGAGGAACGGCACGAGGTTGCGCGCCTTCACGGCCTCGATCACCTGCTTCCACTGGTCGATCGTGAGGTCCACGCCGGTCGGGTTGTGGCAGCAAGCGTGCAGCACGACGACGGTGCCCGCGGCGTAGCTGTTGAGCGCGTTCAGCATGCCTTCGAAGTTCACGCCGTTGGTCTGCGCGTCGTAGTACGGGTAGGCGACCACTTCGAAGCCCGCGCTTTCGAACAGCGCACGGTGGTTTTCCCAGCTCGGGTCGCTGATCGCGACCTTGGCGTTCGGGTTCACGCGCTTGAGGAAATCGGCGCCGATCTTCAGTGCCCCCGTGCCGCCCAGTGCCTGCGCCGTGACGACGCGGCCTGCCGCGATCAGCGGCGAGTCGTCGCCGAGCAGCAGCTTTTGCACGGCTGCGTCATAGGCGGCAATGCCTTCGATGGGCAGATAGCCGCGCGGCAGACCGGCTTCGACGCGGGCCTTTTCCGCCTCGCGCACCGCGCGCAGCAGCGGAATCTTGCCTTCTTCGTTGGTGTACACGCCCACGCCGAGGTTCACCTTGGTCGCGCGCGTATCGGCGTTATAGGCTTCGTTCAGACCCAGGATCGGGTCGCGGGGGGCGAGTTCGACAGCGGAAAAGAGGGACATGATGATTCGGCAAAAGTGAGTGAGAAGCTCGGTGGGCCGCGCGCTGCGGGTATTGCGGGTTGCGTCGGGCAGCCGGCCACGCAGCTCGCCATTGTAACGAATCCTCGGGCCGTTTTTTCGCCGACAGCGACATTGGCGGGGCCATTTTTTCAATGCCGACCGACGGTTGGGCGCCGGATGGCTCGCCATGGCCCGCCTTGGTGAGGGCAGCGGCGAGATTGCGCAAGACGCTAGAATAGTTGTTTGCTCCGCGCCCAGGATGTCACCCATGTCCGACCACACCGTCGCCGACGCGCCCGCGCTCGACGAGTCGAAGTTCGTTCAGTACGAAGGCTCGCCGTTTCAGCTCTACCAGCCGTATCTGCCGGCCGGCGACCAGCCGACCGCCATCGAAACGCTTGTCGAAGGGGTGGAGGACGGTCTTTCGTTTCAGACCCTGCTTGGCGTGACCGGCTCGGGCAAGACCTTCACGATGGCTAACACGATCGCGCGCCTCGGCCGCCCGGCCATCGTGTTCGCGCCCAACAAGACGCTCGCCGCGCAGCTTTACGCCGAATTCCGCGAGTTCTTTCCGCGCAACGCGGTCGAGTACTTCGTCTCGTACTACGACTACTATCAGCCGGAAGCTTATGTGCCGCAGCGCGATCTCTTCATCGAGAAGGATTCGTCGATCAACGAGCACATCGAGCAGATGCGCCTTTCGGCCACCAAGAGCCTGATGGAGCGCCGCGACGTGGTGATCGTCGCGACCGTCTCGGCGATCTACGGTATCGGCAATCCGTCCGAGTACCACCAGATGATCCTCACGCTGCGCCAGGGCGACCGCATCGGCCAGCGCGACGTCATCGCGCGCCTGATCGCGATGCAATACACGCGCAACGAGCAGGATTTCCAGCGCGGCACCTTCCGCGTGCGTGGCGACACCATCGACATTTTCCCGGCCGAGCACGCCGAAATGGCTGTGCGACTCGAACTCTTCGACGACGAAGTGGAGACGCTGCAACTGTTCGATCCGCTCACGGGCCGCGTGCGCCAGAAGATTCCGCGCTTCACGGTCTATCCGTCGTCGCATTACGTGACGCCGCGCGAGACCGTGCTGCGCGCGGTCGAGACGATCAAGGCCGAACTGCGCGAGCGGCTCGAGTTCTTCCACAGCGAGGGCAAGCTTGTGGAGGCGCAGCGTCTGGAGCAGCGCACCCGCTTCGATCTGGAAATGCTCCAGGAACTGGGCTTCTGCAAGGGCATCGAGAACTACTCGCGGCACTTCTCGGGCGCGCTGCCCGGCGAGCCGCCGCCCACGCTCGTCGATTACCTGCCCACCGACGCGATGATGTTCCTCGACGAATCGCACGTGCTGATCGGCCAGTTGAACGGCATGTACAACGGCGACCGGGCGCGCAAGGAAAATCTCGTCGACTACGGTTTTCGCCTGCCTTCGGCGCTCGATAACCGGCCGCTCAAGTTCAACGAGTTCGAGCGCAAGATGCGCCAGGTCGTATTCGTCTCGGCCACGCCCGCCGACTACGAGAAAAAGGTTACGGGCCAGATCGCCGAGCAGGTGGTGCGCCCGACCGGTCTCGTCGACCCGGTGATCGAAGTGCGCCCGGCCGCCACCCAGGTCGACGATGTGCTCGCCGAGATCAACGAACGCGTCGCCGTGGGCGAGCGCGTGCTGGTGACCACGCTCACCAAGCGCATGGCCGAGCAGCTCACCGAGTTTCTCGCCGACCACGGCGTGAAGGTGCGCTATCTGCACAGCGACATCGACACGGTCGAGCGCGTGGAGATCATCCGCGACCTGCGTCTGGGCACCTTCGACGTGCTGGTGGGCATCAACCTGCTGCGCGAGGGCCTCGACATTCCCGAGGTCTCGCTCGTGGCGATTCTCGACGCCGACAAGGAAGGCTTCCTGCGCGCCGAGCGCTCGCTCATCCAGACCATCGGCCGGGCGGCTCGCAACGTGAACGGCAAGGCGATTCTCTACGGCGACCGCATCACCGACTCGATGCGCCGCGCCATCGACGAGACCGAGCGCCGCCGCGCCAAGCAGATGGCCTTCAACGAAGAGCACGGCATCGTGCCGCGCGGCGTGGTCAAGCGCATCAAGGACATCATCGACGGCGTCTACAACGTGGACGACGCGCGCGCCGAACTGCGCGAGGAGCAGGAGCGCGCGAAGTTCGAAGACATGAATGAAAAGCAGATCGCGAAGGAGATCAAGAAGCTCGAGAAGCAGATGATGGACTACGCGAAGAACCTCGAATTCGAGAAGGCGGCGCAAACGCGCGACCAACTCGCGGTGCTGCGCCGGCGCGTGTTCGGGGCCAACGTGGATGATCACCCGGCCTGAGCGGGGTCGAGCGGCCTGAGCGCCGCCGTAAGCCAGCACGCCGTAAGCCAGCATTAAGGAAGCCTCGCTAAAACCCTGTTGCAGTGAGGTTTTCCGCGTGCGGCACTTTGTTCCGCGCCGGCATAGGTGTTAAACTCCGCCATTATTGAGAATTGTTCGCATTATCGTTATTACGTACATGTGCGCAACGGTTCGATGGTCAAATCATTCATAAGAACACCAGGAGTTTCGATGCGGATCCATTCTCTCTTGCGCGGCACCGTCGTCATTGCAGCCGCGAGCGCGGCGTTCGCGGCCCAGGCGGCCGAATACCCGATCGGCAAGCACCAGATCCAGGGCGGCATGGAAATCGGCGCGGTTTATCTGCAGCCGATCACGATGGAGCCCGAGGGCATGATGCGCAAGGCGTCGGATTCCGATATCCACCTGGAGTCGGACATCCACGCGGTGAAGAACAACCCGACGGGCTTCGCCGAAGGCGACTGGATGCCGTATCTGCAGGTTCGCTACGAACTGACCAAGCCGGGTTCGAGCTACGTGCAAAAAGGCGACCTGATGCCGATGGTCGCGAACGACGGCCCGCACTATGGCGATAACGTCAAGCTCGCAGGCCCGGGCAAGTACCACCTGAAGCTGATCGTCGAAGCGCCGATGCAGACGGGCCACATGGCATTCGGCCGTCACGTCGACAAGGAAACCGGCGTGGGTCCGTGGTTCAAGCCCATCACGCTCGAATACGACTTCCCGTTCGCGGGCATCGGCAAGAAGGGCGGCTATTAATCGTCGCTATTAGTAGCGACTAGTCGCTGAAAATCGCTGGACTCGATGGAGCAGGTAACACCGATGACTGGAATCCGGAAGTTTGCGGCGCTTGCGCTGTGTGCGTCTTTTGCAGCGTCGCTCGCGGGCGTGGCCAACGTGGCGCACGCCGAGGATCTTCCGACGTTCAAGCTGGAAATGAACGACGGCAAACTCAACCCCGCGCGCATCGAGGTGCCGGCGGGCAAGCGCATCAAGATCACGGTGCACAACACGGGCAAGGGCGCGGCGGAGTTCGAAAGCGTCCAGCTGCGCAAGGAGAAGGTGCTGGCGCCGGGCGCGGACTCGTTTGTCGTGATCGCGCCGCTGGATCCGGGCGAGTACAAGTTCTTCGACGATTTTCATCAGCAGGCGCAGGGCGTGATTGTTGCCAGGTGAGTGTTGCCAAATGAGCGTTGCCAGGTGACTGGCATCGTCGAAACGTCGTAGCAGGGAACGTGGCCGGTGCGTGAGCCGGCGGCAGGAGGTGTATTAATGGGTCAGGTCTTGTTCATCGTCTGGCGGGAGAGCGTCGAAGCGCTGCTCGTCGTCGGTATTCTTTATGCGTGGTTGAGAAACGGCGACGACGATGCGCGTCGCGGTTTGCCGTATCTGTGGGCAGGCGTGGGTGTCGGCGTGCTGGCGGCGGTCGCGCTGGGCGCGGCGCTCGTGGGCTTCACGGAGGTGCTCTCCGGCGATGCACAGGACTACTTCCAGACCGGCATGGTGCTGGTTGCGTGCGTGCTGATCGTGCAGATGGTGCTGTGGATGAAGCAGCACGGACGCACGCTCAAGCGCGAGATGGAGCAGTCGCTCGAGCAGACCACGCGCGATGCGAACTGGTGGGGCATCACGGCGCTCGTTGCGCTCGCCATTGCGCGCGAGGGCAGCGAGACGGTGATCTTCCTGTACGGCCTCGGCTTCGGCCAGTCGGGTCACGTGGATGCGAGCCAGTACATGGCCGTGCTGCTGGGCCTCGGCCTTGCGTTCCTCACGTTCTACCTGCTGCAACTGGGCGGCAAGGTGTTCTCGTGGCGCCACTTCTTCCGCGTTACCGAGATCATGCTGCTGTTTCTCGGCGCGGGCCTGTTCCAGACCGGCGTGGACAAGCTCATCGATAAGGAAGTCCTGCCGACGATCGTCGACCAGGTGTGGAATTCGTCGGCGATCCTCGACGATTCGAACACCTTCGGCTCGCTCGTCGCGACGCTTACGGGCTACCGCGCGCATCCGGCGCTCATGAACCTGATCGCCTATGCGGTGTACTGGCTCGTGGTGTGGTTCCTCGCTCGCCGCGCGGACAGTCGCGCCGCCGCCGTGACCAAGCGGAAGGCAGCATGAGTTGTTCGTTGAGCCAAGGCCCGGCCCGGCAGCCGCTGAGGCAGGGCTGGCTCGCCCAGGCGGGCCAATGGATGCAGCGGCACGGTGCGGTCATTCGCGCCGTGCAGTGGGTAGTGGTGGCGGTCTATGCGTTCCTGATTCTCGTGCCCGCCGTCATGCCGCTGCCCGGCGATACGGCGCATCTGTGGAATAACCTCACGCTCGCGGCGCAGTTCGTGTTCTGGGGCATCTGGTGGCCGTTCGTGCTGCTCTCGATGGTGCTGCTCGGGCGCGTATGGTGCGGCGTGCTGTGCCCCGAAGGCGCGCTCACCGAGTTCGCCAGCAAGTTCGGGCGCGGCAAGTCCATTCCGCACTGGATGCGCTGGGGCGGCTGGCCGTTCGTGGCGTTCGGCCTCACCACCATCTACGGACAGATGGTGAGCGTCTATCAGTACCCGAAGGCGGTGCTGCTCGTGCTGGGCGGCTCCACGCTCGGCGCGATGGTGATCGGCTTTCTGTACGGGCGCGAAAAGCGCGTCTGGTGCAAATATCTCTGCCCCGTGAACGGGGTTTTTTCGCTTCTGGCGCGTCTTGCGCCGTTTCACTTCAAGGTCAACGAAGACGCGTGGCGCAATTCGTACACGCACGGCGAGCATGGCGGCAAGCGCGTGATCCCCGTGAACTGTGCGCCGCTCGTGCCGCTGCGCAATATGAAAGGCGCAGCGTCGTGCCATATGTGCGGGCGCTGCAGCGGCCACCGCGACGCAATCGCGCTCACGTGGCGCTCGCCCTCGGAAGAAGTGGTGGCGCTCGGCGACAAGCAGGCGAGCGGCTGGGACACCGCGCTCATTCTGTACGGACTCCTTGGCATTGCGATCGGCGCGTTTCACTGGACCGCCTCGCGATGGTTTGTCGACCTCAAGCAGTCGATCGCTGGCTGGCTCATCGATCAGAACATCACCTGGCCGCTCGAAACCAATGCGCCGTGGTTCCTGCTCACGCATTATCCGGAGCAAAACGACGTGTTCTCGTGGCTCGACGGCACCATGATCGTCGGCTATATCGTCGTGACGGGGCTCGTTTACGGCACGGTGCTGCTCGCGATTCTCGCGCTCTCGACCGTATTCGTCGGACGTTTCGACATGCGCCGGCTCCATCACTTTGCGCAGGCGCTCATCCCGCTCGCGGGCGCTGGCGTGTTCCTCGGCTTGTCGGCCACGACGCTCTCGCTCTTGCGCGCCGAGCACATGCAGCTCGACTGGGCCTCGAGCGTGCGCATTGCAATCCTCGTAATCACCAATGCATGGAGCGCATGGCTCGCGTGGCGCGTCACGGGCCGCTATAGTACGCGTG
The DNA here is from genome assembly GCF_000785435.2 of Paraburkholderia sacchari. Taxonomy (GTDB): domain Bacteria; phylum Pseudomonadota; class Gammaproteobacteria; order Burkholderiales; family Burkholderiaceae; genus Paraburkholderia; species Paraburkholderia sacchari. The sequence continues at coordinate 679,852 of NZ_JTDB02000003.1, forward strand.
CGTGGCAACGCGCGCTCGCGCTGGCGGGCTTCTGCGTGGCGCTTGCCGTGGTCGACAGCGCGTGGTGGCTGATGTTCTGGGGCTGGGCGCATTGAGCGTGAAGCGACCCAGGTCGCATAGCTTCGTCAATTGCGAATGACGGGTATACGGATAAGGACAGCGCCACGGCGCGAGTGTGCGTGTACTCTCAAAAGCCGGACTGGCAGCTTTGCATGGGACCGGAGTCAGTGCTTGAAGCCCTCGCTCCAATCGACAGGTGCGCCACCCGTTTTTAAATACTCGGAGACATGTATGCGAACCAGAGCAGTGCTAACCGACGAAGACGTGGTAAAGGTGGCCGATGCGGCCATTGCGCACGCTCGTGCGAACGAGTGGAAGGTGACGATTTCGATCGTCGACGACGGTGGACATCTGCTGTATCTGCGTCGTCTCGACGGCGCGCCGCCTATCAGCAGCGAAGTCGCGCCGGGCAAGGCGCGCACGGCCGCGCTGGGACGCCGCGAGAGCCGTTTCTTCGAGGAGATGATCCGCGACGGCCGCACGGCGTTCCTGAGCGTGCCGCTCACGGCCATGCTCGAAGGCGGCTTGCCGATCGTCGCGAACGGCGACGTGATTGGCGCGGTGGGTGTCTCGGGCGTGAAGGCCGATCAGGACGCGGCCATCGCACTGGCCGGTATCAAGGCGCTGAACCTCGAGTAAGCATGACAGTCATGGCGCGAATCGTCGCGCCATGACGCGTGTGGCCGTCAAAAAAGCAGAAAGCCGCGGCAATCGTCGCGGCTTTCTGCTTTTTGCTTCGTGCGGCAAGCGCTTCGCGCGCCGCTACGGTTTTGAGCATGAGAACAAAAAAAACGGCCTGGCTGGCTGCGACGGCTGCTTGAAGGAGGGATGCACGAACGAAGGGGTCTAGTCTCGCGTGCAAGCCGTCGTTGCTGGCTAATGCCCAACGCCTCTCGGTGGAGGCGGTCCCCACAATACCCGGTAATAAAAAACTAAAACGTTACTTGGTCAGAATCAGCTTGCCGAGCCGCGTCGCGCGCAACTGGTAAGTCTCGCCGTTGTGCACGATGCTCACGTGGCTGCGGCCTTGCAGCAGCGCGGCGCTGGCGAGCGTGCGATCGGCGCCCGCCTGCGGGGCGGCCGTGGCCGCCGTGTGGGGCTTTACGCCGGCCGGGCTGGCGCTCCTGTGCGCGCCGGTGAGGGCGGAGCCAGTGCGGCGCACGCTGAGTGTCGACGAGCGGTTGAATTCGGTCATGAGCGTGACGGGGTTGGATCTCGATTCGATGGAAATCATAATAAATGATAATCGTTCCCATTTGCAATATCGCGAAATTCATCGAAATCCCGCGGCGATAGCGTGACGCCCAAAAGACGACGCCCGGCCTCGAGCCGGGCGCTTGAAGAGTCCGCTGCCGGTCAGTACAACTGCCTGGCGCAGCCGCTCAGTGCAGCGGCGCTTCCGGCTCGCCCAGCCCCTGCACGTACTGACGTATGAGCCGCACGGTGTCGATATCTGACTCGCGATACGCCGATTTCACGATCTCCGAGGTCTGGCGGTCGTCCTCCGTATCGGCGGTCGGCAACGTCGTGCGGTACTCGAAGCGCAGGAATAGCTGCAACTCGTCGGGCTGCTCGATCGTCATCGTGAGCGAGCCGCCCACGTAGTCGGCGGTCGGGAGGATGTCGTAGCGCACGTTGTCGTTCGGCGTGAGCGTGACGCGGTCGCGCACCGTGGCCTGGCCGTAATGCAGCTCGCGTTCGAGCGTGTTGCCTTCGCGCGAAAGGATCGTGCAGTCGTCGAGACCGATCACGAAAAGCTGCGGTTGCTCGGCGCGCAGCACGAGGCCTTCCCAAAGCTGCTCGCGCGTCATGGGCAGGACGAGCGGGTTGAGCGGGTCGTTGATCTGGATGAGGTGTTCGAAATTCAAGGCGCGGCCTTCTTGTGGCTGGTTCCGTCCGTCGCCGCTCATGCGGCGACAAGCCCAGAGCGGATCGTGATCGTATTCGTCAGGACCTTGTGGACCGGGCAGGCGTTGGCGATCTGCAGCAGGCGCTCGCGCTGCTCGTTCGAGAGTGCGCCGTCGAGTGCGATCTGGCGATCGATCGTGGTGCCTTCGCTGCCGGTTTGCATCGACAGCTTCACGCGCACGCCTTCGAGCGGCCACTCTTTGCGCTGCGCATACATCTTCAGCGTGATCGACGTGCAGGCGCCAAGGCTCGACAGCAGCAGCGCAAAGGGCGCAGGGCCACGGTCGCCGCCGCCGGCCGATGCCGGTTCGTCGGCGAACCACGTGTGGGTGCCATCGTCGAACTGAACCTGGTAGTTGGTCGAGCCAATCTGTGCGGTGACTGCGGTTTCGGCCATGCGCTCCTCGCGGACGGAACGGTTGAAAGGGAACACGCCGCAGCCGGTTGGGCCAGCCCGTTGGGCCGGCCCGTGGGGCGCGCGGCATGGAAAACCTTATTGTGACGGAAAGCGGATCAGGCTGCGGAGGTGTCGACAATGCACGCACGCCGCGCGATTTCGAAACGCCCGGTCCAGCCCGGCGCACTCAGCGAGCGATGCTCCCCATGCGCCCCGCCTGATAGTCGAGCACCGCCTCGCGGATCTCCTGCTCGGTGTTCATCACGAACGGGCCGTAGCGCACGACTGGCTCGTTGAGCGGCAGGCCGCCGATCAGCAGCACTTCGACGGGCTCGGCCGCCTCGGCAGACGTGGCAATCGCGACGGTGTCGCCGTCGCCCGCGAAGGCCACCATGTGCTGCGCGCCGATCTCTTCGCCATTCGCCCCGTATTGCGCCGTGCCGGAAAGACCGTAGGCGAACACGTTCCAGCCCGCGGGCACCGGCTGCTCCACGCGCGCGCCGGGCGCAAGCGTGAAGTGCAGGTACAGGATCGGCGTGCGCGTTTCGATGGCCGCTCTCGCGCCCAGCGATTCGCCCGCGATGACCTTGACCGTGGCGAGGCCGTCCGCCGAGCGTCCCTGCGGAATCCGCGCATGCGGCATCTCCTGGTAGCGCGGCGCGATCATCTTGTCGCTGGCGGGCAGGTTCACCCACAACTGCAGCCCGTGCATGCGGCCGCCCGTGTGGACGAATTCGGGGTCGGGCATTTCGCTGTGAACCACGCCCGCGCCCGCCGTCATCCATTGCACGTCGCCGGGTCCGAGCGTGCCTGAATGGCCGGCCGAGTCCTTGTGGCCGGAGCGTCCCTCGAGCATATAAGTGACCGTCTCGAAGCCCCGGTGCGGATGATCGGGCGCGCCCTTGGCCGCGCCGGGCGCGTAATCGACCGGCCCCATCTCGTCGAGCAGCAGGAACGGATCGAAATCCATCAGCTGGCGGGTGGGGAAGGGTCGATTGACGATGAAGCCACCGCCCTCGGTGGTGCGAACCGCGGGAAAGACGTGGGCGATCGAGCGGACGGCCGACATGGATATCACCTCGAAAAAGTGGGAATTACGCGATATGCGAAACAAACCGCTATTATAGGTACCCGATTTGGCGTGTTTGACGGCCTGATCGCAATGGATTGTCCCATCGCTGGAACGACGACATGCAAATCGATTCGCACAACCTGAACGACCTGATGTACTTCTCGCAGGTGGTGGAGCACGGCGGATTCTCGGCCGCAGAACGCGTGCTTGGCATATCGAAGTCGCGTCTCTCGCGGCGGGTGAGCGAGCTGGAGGCGTCGCTCGGCGTGCGTCTGTTGCAGCGTTCCACACGCAAGCTCGCGCTTACCGAGGCAGGCGAGCTGTTCTACCAGCATTGCCGCGCGATGCTCTCGGAGGCGCAGGCCGCGGTGAACGTCGTTCAGTCATTGCGCTCGTCGCCGCGCGGCACGGTGCGCGTAAGCGTGCCGGTCACGCTGTCGCAAACCATCTTTTCGCAGATCATCCCCGAATTCATGCATCGCTACCCCGAAGTGCGGGTGGTGATGCGCGTGACGAACCGCGTGATCGACCTGTTCGAAGACTCGGTCGATATCGCCTTGCGCGTGCGCTCGGAGCCGCCGGAGAACGCCAATATCGTGGTGCGGCCGCTCTGGCGCACCGAGCAGATGCTGGTGGGCTCGCCCAGTTTGCTCGCGCAGAACGCGCCGCCGCTCGCGCCCGAGGATCTCACACGTTTCGAAACGCTCGATACGCCCACGAGCGATGGCCGCCATGTGTACCACCTGATCGCGCCCGACGGCACGCATCACGCGCACGAGCACGAGCCGAGGCTCATCACCGCCGACCTCACGGTCATTCGCGAAGCGGTGCTGGCCGGCCTTGGCATCGCCGCGATGCCGGAAATGATGTACGGTGCCGCGTTGCGCACGGGCAAGCTCTCGCCTGTGATGCCGGGCTGGACGCTGCCGGTGCCGCAGCTTTACGCGGTATTTCTCTCGCGCCAGGGCATGGTGCCCGCTGTGCGCGCGTTCGTCGACTATCTGGTCGAAGTGCTCGACTCCGGAAAGGGCCTGCAGCAGGAATGCCCGCTCAAGAGCGATGTGATTGCGCTGATGGGGCAGGGCGGCGCGCCGTCAACGAAGGCGCGCAAGAGCGAAACAGTTTGATGTCCGGATTTGAAGTCCGCGCGGTGCATCGCATATGAAAGCTCAAGCTTTGCGAACATGTACGGTACATGCTTACGCGGTACGTGCTTACGCGTGCCCGAATTTCGAGCCGATGCGCATAGCGCGAAACGGACTGTTGGTGCGCCGTTTGTGTTTTGGCATTTAAGCGCCGCCGGCAATCGTTACTTTCAATGGCCGAAGTATTGAACGCGGGCGGCGAGAGGAATATATTGAAATCCCTCTCGCCAAGCACCGGTCTTGTGCGGGAATTGATGGCCGCTATCATAGCGAGCCTTCAGGGCTGAAAGCGCAGTCCGTGTCGACCACGGCAGTCGCATGTGCCGATGTGAACCGAACGATTGTCGGGGATCGTCGCCACCGCCCGAATGCGCCGCGTGCGCACGAAAAAAGGCCCTCATCTGACGATGGGGGCCTTTTACTTTGGACTTCGAAATCTTCGGCTTCTTCGGTTTTCCTCGCTCAATGGCGGGCGGGATCGGTGACGAAGCCAAGTTTGGTCAGGCCGCCGCTCTGCGCGGCCGACATCACCTGCGCGACCTTTTCGTAGGCGACCTTGCGGTCCGCATTCAGATGCAGCTCGGGCTGCGGCTGCTGTTGCGCCGCTGCGGCGATCTTCGTCTTGAGCGCGTCGTCGTTGACGGCCGCGCCGTCCCACAGCACCGTGCCGTCCGCCTCGATCGCGATGTTGATCTGCGCGGGCTTGGCGTCTTCCTTCTGGCTGCTCGCGTGCGGCAGATCGATCTTCACAGCGTGGCGGATCACGGGAATCGTCACCATGAAGACGATCAGGAGAACCAACATGACGTCGACGAGCGGCGTCATGTTGATCTCGTTCATCAGGCCGTCGTCATCGTCGCTGGCAAAGGGGCTCATCGCCATGTTGCTGGCCTCCGCTCGATTAGTGGCTGCGCGCGGCGACGCGCAGATTGCCGCCCTTCGCCGTCGACGACAGGCGCGCGCCCGTTACGAAGAACGCATGCAGGCCGTGCGCGAAACGGTTGAGCTTCGTGACGACCGACTTGTTGGCGCGCGTGAGCGCGTTGTAGCCAAGCACGGCAGGAATCGCGACGAACAGGCCGAACGCGGTCATGATCAGCGCCTCGCCCACCGGGCCCGCCACCGCGTCGATCGAAGTCTGGCCCGTCGCGCCAATGGTGAGCAGCGCGTGATAGATGCCCCACACCGTGCCGAACAGGCCGACGAACGGCGCCGTGCTGCCGATCGAGGCGAGGATTGCGAGGCCCGACTGCATCTTCGCGATCGAGTCGTCCATGGTGTCCTTCAGGCAGCGCGTGATCCAGTCCGAGACGTCCATGCGGTCGTGCAGATGCGGCTGCGTCTGGTGATGATGCTCGGCGGCTTCCTGGCCCGAGAGCGCGAGCGCGAGGAACGGGTTGTCTTCGCGCGTGCCGCTGCCGAGCTTTTTCACGCCGTCGGCGAGATCGTCCGAATGCCAGAACGAGGTCTCGGCGTTCTTCGTAAGGCGCTTCAGGCGCGCGACGTTCCAGCCCTTCACGACGATAACGCACCAAGACAGCACCGACATGATCAGCAGCGCGAGCGCGATACCGCGCGTCACGAAATCCCCTTGCGCCCAGACGTGGGCGATACCGTAGTTCTGCATAGTTTTTCCTTTATTTCAATTCGTCTAAACAGTGCAATTCAGATGAGCGAGCCTTTAGTTTTGCAGGCTGAAATCGAATGGCTGCGTGTAGGCCGCGCGCACCGGCTGACCGTCTTCCATGTACGGCTTGCAAGTGCTGTTGCGCATGGCGGCAAGCGCGGCGTCGTCGAGGCGGCTGTAGCCGCTGCTCTTCCTGAGTTCGATGTTTTCGAGCTTGCCCGTGAGCCCCACCACGAAGTGCACGTGGGCCACGCCGGTCTCGCCGCGACGCTTCGAGAGCATCGGGTAATCGGGCTCGACGATGTTGCAGTCGAGATGCGAGACGTTTTTGGGCGCGGTGAGCGCCATCGTCGGCTTGCCTTGGGCGGGGGCGGCGGCCTGCGTGGCGGGCGCCGGAGCGGGCGGGGTGGGCGCGGGCGTCGCCGGTTCGGCGGGCGCGCTTGTTTCGATCACGTGCTGCGAGGGCGCGTCGGCGACCGGCAGCGGCGTGGGCGTTGGCTTGGGTTTGGGCTGAACCTTGGGTTGCTCGCGGCTCACGCGCGGCACCGGCTTGGGCGGAGGCGGCGTGGGCGTCGACTGGATCGCGGCCGGCGCGGCAACGGGTTCGGGCTGGAGCAGCTCGGCGGTGATGGTCCGCGATTCGAGCGAGACCGGCGTGATGGCGTTGCGTTGGTGCAGCGCGATGGCAACGAGTCCGGCGTGCAGCGCGACGACGGTCGCGCATGCGGTCACGACGCGGCGTTGCGTGCCCGAGGGACGAAAAGCGGGAAGCACTTGCGCGGTGGCGGTGGTTTGGGAAGCCTGCATGTTAGCGTGGCCGCCAGAAAAGCAACGGCGCGCAGGCTGGGCAACGCGTCGCAACGGGCGGCTTTATTTGCGAAAGATCAACAGCGAAATACACACAGTGGTCACGAATCCGATCAGCAATTCCATCCCGGCACACTCCTTCTTCAAAAGGACACGGGGACTAGCTGGCTGGTCGTGAAACTGGCTTGCTGTCGGCGGTAAGGCGGGCAGTAAAGCGCCCGGGCGTGAACGCGTGCGAGCGGTGCGGCAAAGGCGCGCGACCTGAGGAATGAGGCGCGCGGCGCAGGAATCAGGCGGCCTTGCGCTCGTAGAACGTCAGGGGAACGGCTTGCGGCATGGCTGCCGGGCGCGCATGGCTCACGCCGCAGTGCGTCGCGCAGGCGCCGCTTTGCGCCATCACTTCGCGCACGGATTCCTCGCACTTGCCGCAGCAGGTCGCGACGCCGAGTTCGAATTGCAACTCGTCGAAAGAGTCCATGCCTTCCGCGATGGAGGCGCGGATCGTTCGGTCGGAGACGGACTTGCACACGCAGACAATCATGATGAACCGCAATAGAGAGAGTTAATGCGAATTATTATCATTATGTTTGCCTGCTTTGGCAAGCGCGCGCACAGATTTTTTGTAACAGAACCGGACCCTTAGCACGGGGTATGCATTGGATCAATGTGGACGGGAGTCCGGTGAGATCGGGCAGAAATGGGGTGGGAAGGCAAAGGCTTGACGTGACGCGTGGGGCCGCCGGGAGCAGGCGGCCCGGATGGTATTCAGGCGGCGTTGGCTTCGGGCTCGCGCGTGCGCGGCGAGGGGATGCTCACGCATTCGACCTGCGCCTCGATGCCGAGCAAGGCCGCCGCGAGCGTGCGCAGATGCGCGCCGTCGCTGGTCGAGCAGAAGCGCGCCGTCGTGCTTCCGACGTCGTCGGCCGGATATGCGCGCAAACCATGCTGATCGAGCACGCGCTCGAGCTGGCGCGCGATGGCTACACTCGTATCCACCAGCGTCATTCGCTCGCCCACGATCGAGCGGATGGCTGCATCGAGAAATGGGTAGTGCGTGCAGCCGAGCACGAGCGTGTCCGCGCCCGCGTCGAGCATCGGCTGCACATAGCCGCGCAGCAGTTCGACAAGCGCCGGCGAATCCACGTCGCAGCGCTCGACTGCTTCCACGAGTCCGTGGCCCGGCTGGCAGAGCACGCGCAGATCGGCGGCGTGGCGCTCGACCAGTGCCTGAAAGCGCGCGCTGCGCAGCGTCACCTCGGTGGCGAGCACGCCTGCCACGCGCGATTTGGAGAGCGCGGCCGCAGGCTTGATGCCGGGCTCCACGCCCACGAGCGGGACCGCGAGCCGCTCGCGCACGAGCGCGATGGATTGCGCGGTGGCCGTGTTGCAGGCCACCACGAGCGCCTTGGCGCCCTGCGCGACGAGCCATTCGCAGATGGCGAGCGTGCGGTCGGCGATAAAGTCGTCGTCGCGCTTGCCATAGGGCGCATAGCGCGAGTCGGCCACGTAGATGAGGCGTTCGGCGGGCAATTGCGCGCGCACGGCGCGCAGCACCGAAAGGCCGCCGAGCCCCGAATCGAAGATGCCGATGGGCGCGGCGCAGGAAGAAGCCGGAGCGTTCAAGTGAGTGATCAGGAATCAGTGGAACCCATTGCCGACTGCTGGTAGTTCTGGATGCCGACCTTGTCGATGAGATCGAGCTGGGTTTCGAGCCAGTCGATGTGTTCTTCAGTGTCGTGGAGTATCGTCGCGAAAATCTCGCGCGAGACGAAGTCGCGCACGGACTCGCAGTAGGCGATAGCTTCCTTGCAGGTGGACTGCGAAATCTGCTCGAGCTTCAGATCGCATTCGAGGATTTCCTTGGTCTCCTCGCCGATCAGCAGCTTATGCAGGTCTTGCAGATTGGGCAGGCCGTCGAGCATGAAAACGCGCTCGATGAGCAGGTCGGCATGCTTCATTTCGCCGATCGACTCGTCGTACTCGTGCTTGCCGAGCTTTTCCAGGCCCCAGTGCTTGTACATGCGTGCATGCAGGAAATACTGATTGATGGCGGTCAGCTCGTTCTTGAGCTGGGCGTTCAAGTATTCGATGACTTTTTTATCGCCTTGCATGATGTTCCGTCCTATTGAGGGCGTGCGGTTTTCAACCGCAGGATTCAAACGCGGGTTTCCAACAATAAACGCTCGATCCGCAAAAGCCAAGGCCGAATCCGCATGGAAATCGAGGTTGAATCAGACCTTTTCGCGTCGATCAATAAAAAACCGGGGCGCCAGGCCCCGGTTTTTTTGCATCGGCTGAATCAGCCGCGCATCAGACCGTCGCGACCGGAATCTTGCCGATCTTCGCCTGCCATTCGGCGGGGCCGGTCTTGTGGACCGAGGTGCCCGACGAATCCACGGCGACCGTCACCGGCATGTCCTGCACGTCGAACTCGTAGATGGCTTCCATGCCGAGGTCTTCGAACGCGAGGACCTTCGAGCCGCGGATCGCCTTCGAGACGAGGTACGCCGCGCCGCCCACGGCCATCAGGTAAGCCGCCTTGTGCTTCTTGATCGCCTCGATCGCCACGGGGCCGCGCTCGGCCTTGCCCACCATCGAGATGAGGCCCGTTTGCGAGAGCATCAGTTCGGTGAACTTGTCCATGCGGGTGGCGGTGGTGGGGCCTGCCGGGCCGACCACTTCGTCGCGCACCGGATCGACCGGACCCACGTAGTAGATCACGCGGTTCTTGAAGTCCACCGGCAGCTTTTCGCCCTTCGCGAGCATGTCGGCAATGCGCTTGTGCGCCGCGTCGCGGCCCGTGAGCATCTTGCCCGAGAGCAGCAGCGTCTGGCCCGGCTTCCACGAAGCGACTTCTTCGGGCGTGAGCGTGTTCAGATCGACGCGCTTGCTGGTTTCCGTGTTCGGCTCCCAGTTGACCTTCGGCCATGCGTCGAGCGAGGGTGCTTCGAGCTTCGCGGGGCCCGATCCGTCGAGCACGAAGTGCGCGTGGCGCGTGGCGGCGCAGTTCGGGATCATCGCAACGGGCTTGGACGCCGCGTGCGTGGGCGCCGCGTGAATCTTCACGTCGAGCACGGTGGCGAGGCCGCCCAGACCCTGCGCGCCAATGCCGAGCGCGTTGACCTTCTCGTGCAGTTCCACGCGCAGCTCTTCGACCCAGTCCTTCGGACCGCGCTTGATGATGTCCTGAATGTCGATGGACTCCATCAGCGATTCCTTCGCCATCAGCATCGCCTTTTCAGCGGTGCCGCCGATGCCGATGCCGAGCATGCCCGGCGGGCACCAGCCCGCGCCCATCGTCGGCACGGTCTTGAGCACCCAGTCGACGATCGAGTCGGACGGGTTCAGCATCACGAACTTCGACTTGTTCTCCGAGCCGCCGCCCTTGGCCGCAACTTGCACGTCCACTTTGTCGCCCGGCACGATCTCGTAGTGGATCACGGCCGGCGTGTTGTCCTTGGTGTTCTTGCGGCCGCCTTCGGGCGGGCTCACGATCGAGGCGCGCAGCACGTTGTCCGGGTTCAGATAACCGCGGCGCACGCCTTCGTTGATCATGTCGGTCACGCCCATCGTCGCACCGTCCCAGCGCACGTCCATGCCGACCTTCACGAAGATCGTGACGATGCCGGTGTCCTGGCAGATCGGGCGGCGGCCCTCGGCGCACATGCGGCTGTTCGTGAGAATCTGCGCGATTGCATCCTTCGCGGCCGGGCTTTCTTCAAGCTCATACGCGCGGCCGAGCGCCTCGATGTAATCCTGCGGATGGTAGTAGCTGATGTATTGCAGCGAATCCGCAATGCTCTGGATCAGGTCTTCCTGTTTGATGACGGTCATGGCTGGCTTCTGTGGGGACAGTGGGGGTTTTTGAATCGTGTAAATCGTGTCTAGCGAATCAAGCGTGGATGCTGCGCGCCGGGTGGCTATTCCGACGTTGCGGCCTCGCGCACCACGGTGCTTGCCGGCGCCGGATGGCGCGCGGCGAGGTCGTGGTAGTGCTCGGGATGTGTATGCGTGGTGATGCGGTCGATCCACGCCATCACGAGCGCGGAGAGCAGGAAGGCGATGTGAATGGCCACTTGCCAGATCACCGTGCGCTCGGACACCGCGTCGGGATTGATGAAGGTTTTCAGCAGATGAATCGACGAAATGCTGATGAGCGCCATCGCGAGCTTCACCTTGAGCACGCCGGCGTTCACGTGGTCGAGCCATTCGGGCTCGTCGGGGTGGCCTTCGAGGCCCATGCGCGAAACGAAGGTTTCGTAACCGCCCACGATCACCATGATCAGCAGGTTCGAGATCATCACCACGTCGATCAGGCCGAGCACGGCGAGCATGATGCTGGTCTCGTCGAGTGACATGGCGTGGCTCACGAGGTGCCAGACTTCCTTCACGAACAGCACGCAGTAAACGGTTTGTCCGACGATCAGCCCGAGATAGAGCGGCACCTGGAGCCAGCGGCTCATGAAGATGATGCTGGGCAGCAGGCCCATGCGGCGGGGGCGAGCGGCGGAAGGCGGCTGGTGGCGTGCAGCGGACATGGATGTTTCCGGAGTGGCGAAAAATCGGGCGCAAACCTGTGGCCGGGAGGGCCGGGCGGGCGTCATTGTAACGCGTCGGCGCGCCGCTTCGCCGCGACGCCAGCAGGCAAGTCTTACAAATAAATTACGACGCCACAGGCGGCAGCCGCCGGGTCTTGAGACTCGCGAGCGCGATGCCGCCGATCACGCAGGCCAGCGCGATGCCGTGCGCGGGCGTGGGCCGCTCGTCGAGAAAGGCGATGCCATACAGCGCCGCAGCCACCGGCAGCACGGCGGAAAACACTCCCGCGACGCTGCCCGGCACGTGGCGGATGCCCATCATCCAGAGGCAGAACGAGAACACGCTGGCCGAGAGCCCATACCAGATCACGAGGGCCCAGACGCTCACGGGCACGCTCGCATGAGCGGGCGACATCACGAACGACACTACGCCAGGCAGCCCGACCGGCAGCATCAGCAAAAAGCCGAACAGGTGCGTGTATGCGCAGATTTCGAGCGGCGCGAGCGTTTGCGTGAGGCGGCGCGAAAGGATCACATAGAACGATTCGCAGCACACCGCGCCCAGCACCATCAGATTGCCCGCGAAGTTGTCGGCGAACGATCCTGCGTTTTGCGCGCCGCTGCCCGCATGCGCGAGATTGATGACGGCGATGCCCGCAATGGCGAGCGCAATAGACGCGAACGCCCGTGCGTCGGGCCGCTCGCGCAGGAACAGCCACGAGAACAGCGCGACCACGGCAGGGATCGTGCTCGTGATGACACCGGCGGCCACCGCGCTCGTGCGATGCACGCCGCCGAGCATCAGCAGCGTAAACCCGAATGTACCGAAGAGGGCCTGAAGGAACAGATTGACCCATTCGCCGCGCTTTACGCGCCGCATGCGCGCGACGCGCAGCAGGGGCCAGAGTACGGCGAGCGCGATCACGAAACGCAGCAGCGCGAACATGGGAACAGGCAGAAACGCAACGATCGTTTTGCCAATGCCGACATTGCTGCCCACCAGCAGCATGGCGGCGACGAGGAAAAGGGAATAGCGGTTCAAGCTGGAATCCGGGCATACAGATCAGTTAGCATTCTAAATGCCCGCTTAACTGACGGCTATTGCGTGGCGGCCCGCGTAAGTAGCGGGTAAGTTGCCATGTTTAATCTTGCGTGCATGGGTTCGCGCGCGAGCCCGCACAAGGAGACGGCGCGCGGCAGGTATCGAAGATCCTGCGCGCGTCTACGAGTTTGACGTTTCATCTTCACCAAGGGGTTGTCGATGTCTGCGATTGAATCGGTTCTTCAGGAACATCGTGTGTTTGCGCCTTCGGCGCAAACGGTGGCGGACGCTACGGTGTCCGGCATGGACGCATACAAGGCTTTGTGCGCCGAAGCCGAGCGCGATTACGAAGGTTTCTGGGCGCGTCTCGCGCGCGAAACGCTGACGTGGCAAAAGCCCTTCACGAAAGTGCTCGACGAGTCGAAGGCGCCGTTCTACACCTGGTTCGAGGACGGCGAGCTCAACGCTTCGTACAACAGCCTCGACCGCCACGTGCAAGCGGGCAATGGCGAGCGCGTCGCGATCATCTTCGAAGCCGACGACGGCACCGTCACCAACGTCACCTACAAGGACCTGCTCTCGCGCGTCTCGCGCTTCGCCAACGCGCTCACGAAACGCGGCGTGAAGCAGGGCGACCGCGTGGTCATCTACATGCCGATGTCGGTCGAGGCCGTGGTGGCCATGCAGGCTTGCGCGCGCATCGGCGCGACGCATTCGGTGGTGTTCGGCGGCTTTTCGTCGAAGTCGCTCAACGAGCGCATGGTGGACGTGGGCGCGGTCGCGCTCATCACCGCCGACGAGCAGATGCGCGGCGGCAAGGCGCTGCCGCTGAAGAACATCGCCGACGAAGCCATCGCCATGGGCGGCTGCGAAGCCGTCAAGAGCGTGATCGTCTACAGGCGCACGGGCGGCAAGGTCGGCTGGACCGAAGGCCGCGATCACTGGATGCACGAACTCTCGCAAGCCGAGAGCGAGACCTGCCCGCCGGTGCCCGTGAGCGGCGAGCATCCGCTTTTCATCCTCTATACGTCGGGCTCGACCGGCAAGCCCAAGGGCGTGCAGCACAGCACCGCCGGCTATCTGCTGTGGGCGGCGCAGACCATGAAGTGGACCTTCGACTGGAAGCCCACCGACGTATTCTGGTGCACGGCCGACATTGGCTGGGTCACGGGCCACAGCTATATCGCCTACGGCCCGCTCACGATCGGCGCGACGCAGGTCATGTTCGAGGGCATCCCCACATACCCGAACGCTGGCCGCTTCTGGGACATGATCCAGAAGCACAAGGTCACCGTGTTCTACACCGCGCCCACGGCCATCCGCTCGCTCATCAAGTCCGCGGAAGCCGATGCGAAGGTGCACCCGAAGAGCTATGACCTTTCTTCGCTGCGCATCCTCGGCACGGTGGGCGAGCCGATCAACCCCGAAGCGTGGATGTGGTACTACGAGAACGTGGGCGGCAAGCGCTGCCCGATCGTCGACACCTGGTGGCAGACCGAAACCGGCGGCCACATGATCACGCCGCTGCCGGGCGCCACGCCGCTCGTGCCGGGCTCGTGCACGCTGCCGCTGCCGGGCATCATGGCGGCGATCGTCGACGAAACCGGCCAGGACGTGCCCAACGGGCAGGGCGGCATTCTGGTCGTGAAGCGCCCGTGGCCCGCGATGATCCGCAACGTGTGGGGCCAACCGGAGCGCTACAAATCGGGCTACTTCCCCGAGGAACTCGGCGGCAAGCTGTACCTGGCCGGCGACGGCAGCGTGCGCGACAAGGAAACGGGCTACTTCACCATCATGGGCCGCATCGACGATGTGCTGAACGTCTCGGGCCACCGCCTCGGCACGATGGAGATCGAGTCGGCGCTGGTGGCGAACCCGCTGGTGGCCGAAGCCGCCGTGGTGGGCCGTCCCGACGACACCACCGGCGAAGCCGTGGTGGCGTTCGTGGTGCTCAAGGCCGCACGCCCGCACGGCGAGGACGCCGTGAAGCTCGCCGCCGAACTGCGCGCGTGGGTGGGCAAGGAGATCGGACCGATCGCGAAACCGAAGGACATCCGCTTCGGCGAAAACCTGCCGAAGACGCGCTCGGGCAAGATCATGCGCCGTTTGCTGCGCTCGCTCGCGAAGGGCGAGGCGATCACGCAGGACGTCTCCACGCTCGAGAATCCCGCGATTCTCGATCAGCTTGGCGAGGCGCTTTGAGCGTTGTTTGATTGCCGGATCGAGCGCTAAAGCACTCGGTCCGGTGCGGTAGCTCGATACTCCGGCCCCATGCAAGGCCGGATCTTCCCGATTGCCGGCCATGCGCGTTTTTGCTACACAAGCGCATGGCCGCACCACACACCCCTCCGAAAAACAACCTCAACGCCTTGCCCGAGCCGCCGCCGGTGAGCGAGGCGATGGCGCTCGCGCATCGGCGCTACTGGCGCTTCAATCTGGTGCTGATCGCGGTGCTCATGAGCATCGGCTTCGCGGTGTCGTTTATCGTGCCGCTGTTCGCTCGCTCGCTCGACAGCGTGCGCTTCGCGAGCTTCAGCCTGCCGTTCTATATCGGCGCGCAAGGGGCGATCCTCGTTTATATCGGGCTCGTAGCGCTCTACATCGTGCTGATGCAGCGCGCCGACCGCGAACTGCAGGCCGCGCGCGAAGCCGATACGGCCATTCGCGAGGCCAGCCAGGCGCAGCAACGATGAGGCTCGCGCACCGGTTGATCCGCTCCTACGCGCTCTATACGCTCGGCTTCCTCGGCTTCATCTTCGTGATGTGGCGCATCGAACTGGCCACCGGCCCCGGCATGTGGATCGGCTACGTGTTCCTGTTCGTGCCGATTGCCGTCTATGCCGTAATCGGACTGCTCTCGCGCACCTCGGACCTGGTCGAGTACTACGTCGCGGGACGCCGCGTGCCGTCGTTCTTCAATGGCATGGCGACGGCGGCCGACTGGCTCTCGGCGGCCTCGTTCATCGGCCTCGCGGGCTCGCTCTACGCGAGCGGCTACGACGGCCTTGCCTACCTGATGGGATGGACGGGCGGCTACTGTCTCGTCGCGTTCCTGCTTGCACCTTACGTGCGCAAGCTCGCGCGCTACACCATCGCGGATTTCCTCGGTACGCGCTTCTCCAGCAACCTCGTGCGCGCGCTCGCCGTGCTGGCCACCATCATCTGCTCGTTCGTCTATCTCGTCGCGCAGATCCAGGGCGTGGGGCTGATCGCGGTGCGCTTCATCGGCGTGGATTTCGCCATCGGCATCTTTTGCGGGCTCGCCGGCATTCTCGTGTGCTCATTTCTGGGCGGCATGC
The DNA here is from genome assembly GCF_000785435.2 of Paraburkholderia sacchari. Classification (GTDB taxonomy): domain Bacteria; phylum Pseudomonadota; class Gammaproteobacteria; order Burkholderiales; family Burkholderiaceae; genus Paraburkholderia; species Paraburkholderia sacchari. The sequence goes on from NZ_JTDB02000003.1 coordinate 695,747, forward strand.
GCGCGGTCACGTGGACCCAGGTGGCGCAATACATCATCCTGATCGCGGCGATCCTGATCCCGGTTTCGTTGATCGCGCATCGAGATGGTCTCGGCTGGCTGCCGCAATTCGATTACGGCAAGGTGATGCAGCGCGTGGAAACGCTCGAGCGCGAGGTGCGCGACACCAGCGCGGAGACGAACGTGCGCGACGAGTACGCGCACCGCGCCGCGCTATGGCAATCGCGGCTCGATGCGCTGCCGCAGTCGTATGCGGAAGAGAAGACGCGCCTTATCGATGCGCTCGCGAACATGCGCCGCCACAACGGTCCGCTGCGCGAGATCGATTCGCTCGAACGCGAGATCGAGCATTTCCCGCGCGACCCCGAAGCCGCGCGCGTGGCATGGACCCAGCAGCGCGACGACCTGCTCGCGCGCGCCGCGCCGCCTGTGGCGATGCACGAACCATTTCCCGCCGATAACGACGAGGCGCGGCGCATTCACGAACGCAATTTCCTCTCGCTGCTGCTGTGCCTTTCGCTCGGCACGGCGAGCTTGCCGCACATTCTCACGCGCTACAACACGACGACTTCGGTGGCGTCGGCGCGGCGTTCGGTGGGGTGGACGCTGCTCTTCGTCGCGCTGTTTTATTTGACGGTGCCGGTGCTGGCGGTGCTCATCAAGTTCGAAATTCTTTCGCACCTCACGGGGCTGCATTTCGCCGATCTGCCGCATTGGGTGATGCAGTGGCGGCGCATGGAGCCGACCATGATCGGCATTGCCGATATCAACGGCGACGGCATCGTGCACTGGAGCGACATTCAGATGCAGCCGGATATGGTGGTGCTCGCCGCGCCGGAGATTGCGGGGCTGCCGTATGTGATGTCGGGACTTGTGGCCTCGGGCGCGCTTGCGGCGGCACTCTCGACGGCGGACGGGCTGCTGCTCACGATCTCGAACGTGCTTTCGCACGATGTGTACTACCACATGGTGGACCCGAACGCTTCCAGCCAGCGGCGTGTGACCATGTCGAAGATTCTGCTGTTGGGCGTGGCCCTGTTTGCTTCGTGGGTGGCCTCGCTCAATGCCGGAAATATCCTATTTCTGGTGGGCGCGGCGTTTTCGCTGGCGGCGTCGAGCCTGTTTCCGGTGCTCGTGCTGGGGGTGTTCTGGAAGCGTACGACGCGGCTGGGCGCGGTGGCGGGGATGGTGGCGGGGCTGGCGGTGTGCGTGTATTACATCGTTTCGACGTATCCGTTTTTTACGCAGCTTACGGGGTTTGAAGGCGCACGCTGGTTTGGGATCGAGCCGATTAGTTCAGGCGTGTTTGGGGTGCCGGCGGGGTTTCTGGCGACCATCATCGTGAGTCTGGTTGGTGAGAAGCCGGATGAGTATTCGGTCGCGCTGGTGGATTATATTCGGCATCCTTAGGGAAGGTCGGCAGCCCGACTGTTGTATCGGATGTGCGTCGCTCGGCGATTGAGCGGTGGGCGAAAGACGTTCAATCGGCAAATGAGCGGCGCAAGGATACGATCAAATCCCGCAACGCTGGCAGGATCATTTCTCAAGCGATGGCATCCGCGTCTTCGTCGGGCTTGTTCGCGTCTGCGACATTCCAGTCGTTAGCAGGCTCATAGCCCTGATCTCCGAAGTAGATCATTCTCCAGTTTTGCAGTTTCGACGCGTCCGAGCCAAAACCCGCCACGGAGTCGTGCACGATGTAGTCAAAGAATTCAAGCAGTGTCTGGCGGATTTCGCTGGAGCCAGTGATCAAGGACACGTCCTCGTACGCACGCGCCAGCATCGCTTCGCGCAAGCTGAGTGATTTGCCATTGATCTTGCGCGTTTCCGCTTCCGCTGACGCCGTGTTTACGGCGTTACCGCCTGCGGTGATTCTCGCTAGTTCCTTGTCCACGTCTTTTACAAGGTCGCCGTTTCCCGTCTGCTGGAGAACATGCTTTGCTGCGGGAGCACGCGCGTGGGCTGCCTCGTCGTTGGTCAACTTGGACAGATGGCTACGCGTGATATACAGCGGGTAGAGATGTTCGGCGACGGCATTTTCGACCGGTCCGGATGCCTTGGCAAAAGTCTGGTAGGCGTCGAAGAGTGAGGCGGTTTTAGGCGATAGATTGAATGTCGCCCTCGTATCCACGTCGAGAAGATTGATCGCTTGAAGCGGGACGCCCGCAACTCTTGCGGCGCGATGCATATGCAACAGCGGAACCTGGCTCAGCTTTTCGTCGTCTTTCAGCGTTCGCGTTTGTTCGCCCGGCGCGTAACCGCCTCCAACGTCCGAGTGCACGCCGGGATAGATGATCTCGACGCAGTTGGGCGGATAACTCTTTCCTTCACGCACTGAGTCAAGTGGAAACGAGTCGCGGACCTCATGCGCCGCCACGTAGTGGACACATTGTTCGACCATTGGCGGGATTTTCAGGTCCTTCGCCCAGTAATAATGCCCGTCCTTGGGAACGAGCGCCAGGGTGGAACTCAGAGTGGGGAAAGCCGCAGTAGTCGCAATCTTGACCATCGGGCTGCGGTCCAGAAGCTTGAAGCTCGCGGGCAGCCCGGCCGACGCCACCGTGTCGAACAGGCCCATGAAATACAGGCGGATAGGGTGTCCCCGATATTGCCAGCCATCTCCTACATTCTGACATTCCTTGGCGAGCCGCACTGCAAAGGCGCGAGCGAGTGCCGAGCCTCTGGAAAAGCCGAATAGGGCGACATTGATGTTCCGGATAGGCTGTTTTGGGTTTGTTGCCCGTGCCTCGGCCTTTTCAATCCGATCGTCAAACTGTTTGCGTGCCCATAGCAGGCGCTTCTCGCCGCCGACTCCGAAAGCCAGCCCGGGTTTGCTGTACGTATGCTCGCCTATCTCTGGAAATGGTGTGCCAAGGCCGTTGATATAGATACGGTATCGGCTTGTTACGTCGTTATCCGATTCATGCGCAAAAAAAAGTCGCGAAACGTTGCTGTGTTTTAATTTCTTGGTGTCGTTAAACAGATTATTCCCCGTTCCATCGAAAAATAGTGAAAGCCAGATCGATTGGGAGCAATCCGCCATTCCGGGTCTTTTGGTGGGGTCCAGACAGGCCATCGAGGCCGCACGCGCTTCCCGCTCAAGCAACGTCAAGGGGCGCAGACCTGCAGCCTGCGGGACTTGGGTATCGTCAAGCATGACTATCCTTTATCGAACGAAAGGTAAGCGGCGTTTAAGCTTCAGCCGCGGCGGCGAAGGGCCATCGCGGCCCGATAGGGCCGCCTCGATATGACCATCCGGATAAAAATGAATCTCGAGATAGCTGGGGTCAGAGGGGACGGGGCCGATTACCTGGACCTTCGTTTTTCTGTAAGGCCCTGCTGCTTCGATTACTCTGCGCGGCGGATATGATTCGAGCGCGTCCATTTGATATTCGACGGTCACCCAGAATGGCGTTTTCGTGTCGCGGCTCATTACTACACAACACATAGTGCTCCCCCCACCAGATGTTGGGGTGCTTAACACGAGATTTGCACCCCATTGCCCGTTCACCGAGAAATCTGCAATTGCTCGGTCCGTGTAGTTGTATCCAACCAAACCAAGCATATAAGGATCTTTCGTGCAGCCCGGAAGAAGCAGGAGTGCCAACAGGAAAATCGAAAGGGCTAGCAGTACGCTTTTTGAATTCATTCGATCTCCGTGTTTTTTATCGAACGAAAGGTAAGCGGCGCTCAAGCTTTAGCCGCGGCGGCGAAGGGCCGTCGCGGCCCGATAGGGCCGCCTCGATATGACCATCCGGATAAAAATGAATCTCGAGATAGCTGGGATCGGAGGGGATGGGGCCGATAACCTGAACCTTTGTTTTTATGTAAGGCCCTGCTGCTTCGATTACTCTGCGCGGAGGATATGACTCGAGTGCGTCCATTTGATATTCGACGGTCACCCAAAATGGCGTTTTCGTGTCACGGCTCATTACTACACAACAGATGGTACCTCCTCCGCCTGAATCAAGAGAACTGAGTTCAATATTTCCGCCACCTTGATCATTTACGCCAAAATTAGCGATTGCGCGGTCGGTATAGTTATAACCAACGATTCCAAGCATATAGGGCTCTTTCTTGCAACCCGACAGAAGCAGGAGTGCCAACAGGGAAAACAAAAAAGATGGCAGTACGCTCTTTGAATTCATTCGATCTCCGTGTTTTTATCGAACGAAAGGTAAGCGGCGCTCAAGCTTTAGCCGTGGCGGCGAAGGACCATCGCGGCCAGATAGGGCCGCCTCGATATGACCATCCGGATAAAAATGAATCTCGAGATAGCTGGGATCAGCGGGGACGGGGCCAGTTACCTGAACTTTCGCTTTTCTGTAAGGTGCTGAGGGCTCAATAATTTTTCTCGGCGGATAGGATTCGAGAGCGCTCATTTTGTATTCAACATCGACCCAGAATGGCGTTTTCGTGTCGCGGCTCATTACTACGCAACACATAGTGCTCCCTCCACCAGATGTTGGGGTGCTTAACACGAGATTTGCACCCCATTGCCCGTTCACCGAGAAGTCCGAAATTGCCCGATCCGTGTAGTTGTATCCCACCAAACCAAGCATGTAAGGCTCTTTCTTGCAACCTTGCAGAAGCAGGAGTGCCAACAGGAAAAGTGAAAAAGCTGGCAGTACGTTCTTTGAATTCATTCGATCTCCGTGTTTTTATCGAACGAAAGGTAAACGGCGCTCAAGCTTCAGCCGTGGCGGCGAAGGACCATCACGGCCAGATAGGGCCGCCTCGATATGACCATCCGGATAAAAATGAATCTCGAGATAGCTGGGATCAGCGGGGACGGGGCCAGTTACCTGAACCTTCGTCTTTCTGTAAGGTGCTGAAGGCTCAATAATTTTTCTCGGCGGATAGGATTCGAGAGCGCTCATTTTGTATTCAACATCAACCCAGAATGGCGTTTTCGCGTCGCGGCTCATTACTACACAACACACGGTGCCTCCCCCGCCTGAATAAAGAGAACTGAGCTCAATATTTCCGCCGCCTTGGCCGTTTACGCCAAAATTAGCGATTGCACGGTCGGTATAGTTATAACCAACGATTCCAAGCATATAAGGCTCTTTCTTGCAACCTTGCAAAGGTAGCAGTGGCAAGAGGCAGAATAATATTAGAAGACTTCTTCTCTTTAAGATCATCCACATTTCTAGCCTTTTATCGCTTCCGTCTTTTTGCTTGGTTTCATGGGGAATGCCGTATGAGAAAACAATGTTCGGTTCGGACTATGACTGCCTCAGATACGACTTTTCGGCTCGTCTGGCGCTTATACCGTGCCGATAATGGAGCTTCAATCGGTCAAAATTTAAAAAACCACCCTGTGTTGAGTGATATCAAGGCGCGTTGCGAAACTGCATCCAACAGCCTAACCGTGTACGTGTGCGCGGGCGCATCGAATGGAAGCAGGCATCAATCATGGAGCCGACCATGATCGGTATCGCCGACATCAGCGGCGGCATCGTGCACTGGAGCGACATCCAGATGCGGTCCGCCATGGTGCTGCTTGCGCCCCGGGAGACCACAGCGCTGCCGTATTTGATGTTGGAACTCGTGGCCTCGGGCGCACTCGCGGCGGCGTGTCGGTTTCCGGTGCTAGTGCCGGGTAGAAGCGCACGACGCGGCTTGGCGCTGTGGCGGGGCTGGCGGTGTGCGCGTACTACATCGTTTCGACGTATCCGTTCTTTACGCAGCTTACGGGGGTTGAAGACGCACGCTGGTTTGGGATCGAGCCGATTAGTTCAGGCGTGTTTGGGGTGCCGGCGGGGTTTCTGGCGACCATCATCGTGAGTTGGTTGATAAGAAGCCGGATGAGTATTCGGTCGCGCTGGTGGATTATATTCGGCATCCTTAGCCGTGGCTTCGCAAATTGCTCTAATAGCCGCTTGACAAGCCAAGAAACAAAAAACCCCGCAACTCATTGATTTTGCGGGGTTTTTGCTAAATTCTGGCGGAGAGAGGGGGATTCGAACCCCCGATAGGCTATTAACCTATACACGCTTTCCAGGCGTGCGACTTAAACCGCTCATCCATCTCTCCGGCGGGAGGCGAAGTATAGCAGACTCTTTGCGGCAGGGGGAGTAGGCGAGGGCGCCCTCAAAGCGCCGCCCGAATCCGCTCCGCGGTCGCTTCAAGCTCAGCCTTGTCCGCCATGTCACGAGCATGCAAACGCAGATCCTCCCCCTTGCGGCGCGGAATGAGGTGAAAGTGCACGTGCGGCACGGTCTGACCCGCCGCCGCACCGTTGAACTGGGCGATCATCAGCCCATCCGGCGCGAGCGACTTGCGCACGGCCGCGGCCAGTTTCTGCACCATCGCCATCGAGGCGGCCACTGCTTCGGGCGACAACTCGTAAATTTCCTCGGCCGGCTCCTTCGGCAGCACCAGCACGTGGCCTTCGGATTGCGGCATTACGTCCATGATCGCGAGCGCCGCGTCGTTCTCGCACAGCTTGATGGAGGGAATTTCGCCGCGCAGCAGTTTCGCGAAGATGTTGTTGTCGTCGTAAGCCATGGGTTTCTCGGTAGTGTTTCGGGCGCGGCGCTTGCACGCCAAAAGGTCGATTATCGCCCACGCCAGGCCGTCCGTCGGAGTTCCTGCAGATTTTTTGAAGCGGGTGCATCATTAGAGCTATCGCAGCGTGCGCGACGAAGAAATGTCTTGATAGCACCCTCTTGCATGGGATCGGAGTAAGGAGCTCTGCATGGGACCGGATTCATTGCCAAAGCCGCAATTCCGGTCGATAGCGAAGGCGCCAACTCCGGTTTACACGGAGAACGTATGGCAACGACTGATCTCGAAGCAGACCAACCCGCTCAAGCTACCGGGCCGGCACAGCCCGCACAGCACGTCGAGCCGCCTCAGGCCGTCCGCGATGTCGCCGCGTCGGGGGCCTCGCGGTTCGCCGCCGAACTGCTGGCGCGCGCCGACATCAGGCTCAATGGCGCCCGCCCGTGGGACATGCGCATCCACGATCCGCAGGTGCTGGAGCGCGTGGTCGCGCTCGGCAACCTCGGCTTGGGCGAGGCGTACATGGACGATCAGTGGGACTGCGATCGGCTCGACGAATTCTTCGCGCGCGTGCTGCGTGCGCATCTCGATGAGCAGATCGATCCCGCCCGGCTGGTTTTTCACGCGCTCAAGGCGCGCCTCATGAACCGGCAGACGGTGCGCCGCGCGTGGAAAGTGGGGCAGCAGCACTACGATATCGGCAACGCGTTTTACGAGGCCATGCTCGACAAGCGCATGACCTACACCTGCGGCTACTGGTCGGGCGGCGCGAGGACGCTGGACGAAGCGCAGGAGGCCAAGCTCGATCTGATCTGCAGAAAGCTCGGGCTCGAGCCGGGCATGCGTCTGCTCGACATCGGCTGCGGCTGGGGCAGTCTCATGAAATTCGCCGCCGAGCACTATGGCGTGTCCTGCGTGGGCGTCACGATCTCGAAGGAGCAGGCCGCGCTGGGCGCCGAGCGTTGCAAAGGTTTGCCCGTGGAGTTTCGTCTGCAGGACTACCGTCTGCTCGACGAAAAATTCGATCGCATCGCGAGCGTGGGCATGTTCGAGCACGTCGGACACAAGAATTACCGCGCCTATATGGAAGTGGCGCATCGCTGCCTCGTCGACGACGGCATCTTCGTGCTGCACACGATCGGCAAGAACCGTCGCGACACCACGCCCGATCCGTGGGTCGACAAATACATTTTCCCCAACGGCGAGCTGCCCACCATCGGCCAGATCGCGGACGCCTCGGGCGGGCTTTTCGTCGTCGAGGATCTGCACAATTTCGGCGCCGATTACGACCGCACGCTGATGGCGTGGCACGCGAACTTCGAGGCCGCGTGGCCGCGTTTCGCGCCCGAAATGGGGCACCGTTTCTATCGCATGTGGCGCTATTATCTGCTCTCGTGCGCGGGCGCGTTCCGCGCGCGTGACATTCAACTCTGGCAGTACGTCCTTACCAGGCATGGCCTGCTCGGCGGGTATCGCCGGCCGCAAGCCTGAGGCATGTGGCGTTAGCGCATGACCACGGCGACCGTTGCGATGCCGAGTATCGTCATCAGCACGGAGGCGCACACGTGAATCGCGATCTCGCCCGCCGCCCAGCCGAGGCGGCCATGCTGCAGATGCGCGACCACCTCGGCGGAGAAGGTCGAGAACGTCGAGAGTCCGCCCATGCAGCCAGTGATGACGAAGAGGCGCCACTGCGGTGAGACGTCGGGCAGGCGCGCGAACGCGGCGAGCGCCACGCCAATGATGTAGCCCGCGATGATGTTGGACGCGAGCGTGCCGAGCGGCAACGTGGGGAAAGCAGCGTTCAGGCGCAGGCCTAGCACCCAGCGCAGCAGCGAGCCGAGCGCGCCGCCAATGCCGACGGCGAGAATCGAGAGATACATGGTTTGGAGTCGTTGTAGGCGCAAGGGGCGTCGACACTGGAAGGCCGGTTAGCCGGCCGTTGCCCGGCGTGGGGCGCGATGGTGTCGCGCTTTCGACTCCGGAGTTTAGCATCGCGATGGGCGCTGCAAGGCCCGCCCGCACGGTGTTGTCGGTGCGGGCGTTGCGCGTCAATACGCGATGCAGACCGATTTCGTCTCGGTGTAGGCATCGATGATGGCGCGGCCGTGCTCGCGGCCGATGCCCGAGGCCTTGAAGCCGCCGAAGGGCAGCGCCGGATCCACCATGTTGTGCGTGTTGACCCAGACAGTGCCGGCCTGCACCGCATCCACCACGCGCAGCGCGCGGTCGAGCTGGTTGGTCCATACGCTCGCGCCGAGTCCGTATTCGGAGGCGTTGGCGGCAGCGATGGCTTCTTCGACGTCGTCGTAAGGCATTGCTACGAGAACCGGGCCGAACACTTCTTCGCGCACCACTGTGAGCGGCTTGTTGGCGGCGTTTGCAATCACCGTGGGCTCGATGAAGTAGCCTGCACGCCTGCCGTCGCCGCCGCCTGCCACGATCTCTCCGCCTTCCGCGCGGCCTTGCGCGATCATGCCGGCCACCTTGTCGCGATGGCGCGAGGAAACTAGCGGCCCCATCTGTGTGGCGGCATCGAAGCCGGAGCCGAGCACGGTGTTGCGCGCCACTTGCGCGACGCCTTCGACGATTTCCTCGAAGCGCGCGCGCGGCACATAGAGGCGCGATCCGGCGGTGCAGACCTGGCCGTGGTTAAAGAAGATCGCGCCCGCAGCGCCTTCGATGGCGCGTTGCGGGTCGCAGTCGTCGAGCACGATGACCGGGCTCTTGCCACCGAGCTCCAGCGAGACGCGCTTGAGATCGTTCGCGCACTGTTTGCCGATGATGCGGCCCACTTCGGTGGAGCCGGTAAAGGTGACTTTGTCCACGCCTGCATGACGCACGAGCGCCGCGCCCGCTGTCTCGCCCTGGCCGGTGACAACGTTGAACACGCCCGCCGGAAAGCCTGCTTCGTGCGCGAGTTCGGCCAGGCGGATTGCCGTGAGCGGAGTTTCCTCGGCGGGCTTGAGCACGACGGTGCAGCCGCAGGCGAGCGCGGGCGCGATTTTCCACACGGCCATCAGCAGCGGGAAATTCCACGGCACGATGGCGGCGACCACGCCCGCCGGCACGCGCCGCGTGGAGGCGTTGTAGCGCACGCCCGGCGGGAAGGCGAGCGAAAGGTCGACGGTGCTGCCTTCGATCTTGGTGGCCCAGCCCGCCATATAACGCAGCCATTGCACGCTGCCGCCCACTTCGAGCATCTTCGAGAAGCCGAGCAGTTTGCCCTGGTTGAGCGTTTCGAGCGCGGCGAGTTCGTCGCCGTTGCGTTCGACGAGATCAGCGAGCTTCAGCAGCAGGCGCTCGCGTTCGGAGGGCGGCAGGCGGCGCCACGGGCCGGCGTCGAAGGCGCGGCGCGCGGCGGTAACGGCGGCGTCGATGTCGGCGTTGGCGGCGTCCGGCACCTGGGCGATTTCAGCGCCCGTGGCGGGGTTGAAGACGGCGAACGTGCGGCTGTCGCCGCTGGCGCAAAAGCGGCCGTCGACGAACATCTGCGTGCGGATCGTGTGCGTGAAGTCCTGGCGGTCCATGGGGTTTCCTCGATTGGGTCCTGTGCTTGGGTGTCAACGAATGTCGATTCCGCCGCCCGATGAAAGGGCGTGCGCTGCGTAGCTAGATGGATACTGCTGTGCGGAATGCGGCGCATGCACGTGAGCCCGGCGCCTGTGGCGGCGAGCCGCGAGTGTGCAAGCGCACACGAGGTTGAGTGTGGCGCTCGCGAGAAAGAGCGTGTGGAACCCGGGGCCGAAACCCCAGGAAGTCGTGGCCAACGCAGCGCCCGCGAGCATGCCCGCGTGGTGCGCGAAGCCGGGGCAGCCTGCCTGTGACGCCAGGCCGATGCGCAGGAGTGTCGGTAGCGTGAGCGCGTCGAGCACGGTGAACGCTGGCGCGGCGAATACGGCCCACGGTGCGAGCGTATCGAGCGTGAGCGCGGCCAGCAACGCGCCGCGCAGCGTGAAGAGCGCTAGCAATGCGTAACGGTGGTCGATACGCTCCGCGAGCAGGCCCAGGCCAGCCGCCGCGCCAAGCGAAACGGCCAACTGCGCGAGCGAGTAAGGTCCGCTGCCGCACACGGCGAAGAACTGGAAACGTGCGAGCACGCCGCTCGAAACCCCAGCCAGCAATGCGGGCACGAGCAGGGCAGCGCTGCTTTGCAGCGCCGTAGTGAACGCTCGTTGTGCGAATTGAAACGGAGTCCTATGAATTGGCTGGCGAGGCGTTACGGATTCCGTACGCCGCGTCCGCAAGCTCGACCATGCCGCTGCAAACATGACGAGACCCGCCAAAGCGAGTGCGATTGAAATGCCGATCGGCAAAAAGCCTGCGCGCGCCCGCACGGCCGCTGCCGCCATTGTCGCCATGACGAGGATGAGCGAGGTGGCCACCGGCACGGTGGCCCGCGAGGCGAAGCGGCGCGCGAGCGCAGCAGGCAGCAAGGACATCGCAAAGAGCGCCGCAGCACCTCCCGCAAATGCCGCAGCATTCGCGCCAACTTGCATCGCACCCAGCATGGCGCTCGCCGCGAGCGCCGAGGCGCCGCCCGTTACCGCGCACCAAATCCATGCGGCGGCGAGGACATCGCGAACCTTCGGCGTCACGGAGCGGCGCGCGCGCGGCATCATCGCGAACTTACTGCTTGCCGTGACAGCACGACGGCGCCGTTCCCGCATCGGGCGCACCGTCCTGCACGCTATGCGGGTCGCGCCCGCCCGGCAGATCCATCGCCGGATTGCCGTGGAAGAAGTTGTTCGGCTTGAGCATGAAGCCGGCGTACTCGACGGGCATGACCGGGAAGTCCTCGGGCTTGCATACATGCGTGTGGCCGAAGCTATGCCACAGCACGATGTCTTCGTTTTCCACGTTGCGGTTCGCTTCGATATAGCGCGGCAGGCCGTCGCCGCCCGCATGCTGGTTGGGATAGTCGCCGCTCGCGTAGCGTTGCGTCGTGTCGTATGGCGTAACCCAGACATGGCGCGTGGCGAAGCCGCCGCGCTGGCGCACTTTCGAATTCGGGTCGGCGAGCATCAGCGGAGAATCGTTGATGATGAGCTTGTAGCCGGGATTCGCGCCCACACGGTTTTTCACGTTTGGATTCACGACTTTCCAGAAGCGTCCAGTCTGGCCGTTGGCGTTGCGCGCGGCCTCCTGCTCGGTCCTGAGCACGCGCTTCGTGGTGTCGAAGACGTTGCCGTAGGGGTTCTCCGCACCCATCGGACGCGGCACGAACTCGTGCTCGGTCACGGAATTCTTCTCGCCGTCCACCATCATGTGCAGGCGCGCATTGAAAAAATGCTGATGCGTCGGGCCGCCGAGATTCTCGGTGACCATGCCGCCCCATGGGTACGTGCCGCCATCCGCGACAGCCGAGGTCTGAATGATGCCGGTGAGCTTGCATTCGAGCTGGATCGTGCCGTCCTGATAGAAGTACCAATAAAAGCCGTAGTCGTAATTGCCCACCGTTGCGAAGAACGAAATCACGAGACGGCGCGAGCGGCGCATCTCGAACACGCCGGTGCGGAATTCGTAGTGTTTCCAGAGCGTGCCGTAATCCTCTTCGTGCAGGCACACCGCGTTTTTCATCGTGAAGCTATTGCCGAAATCGTCGGCGGACGGAATGTCGAAGTAGCGGATCGTGCCGAGGCAGTCACAACCGAGTTCGAGTTGGTTCGCCAGCTTGCCGAGGCCATACTCGCCCGCATCGAACGCGCTTTTCCAGTAATGGTTCGTGGTGGGATCGGAGTAGGGCACACACATTTCCGTCACGCTCGCGCGGTAGACGATGGGGCGCGGCGCGCTCTTGCCGTCGTCCCAGGCGATCTGGTGCAGCACCAGGCCCTCGCGCGGCGTGAAGCCCACGCGGAATGTCCAGTTCTGCCAACTGACCTGCCAGCCGTCGATCGTAAAGCTGGGTCCCTCGGGCTGGCTGATCGAAAGCGGCTTGACGGTATCGCGCGGCTTGCCGATGCTTGCCGTGTCGTAGTTGTGCTTCGCGCGCGGGATGGGGATGATGCGGCCGTCGTCCACGAGCTCAATCACTTTCTGCTCAAGCAGGTCCACCACCGCCACCACGCCTTCGATCGGGTGCGCGTAGCCGTTATCGGTCACGTTCTCGCGGTAATAGCTCACGCAGCGCACGAGGCGACGGCCACCTTCGTTTGGGCGATCGAAGGCGCCTGCTGAGAACGGATCGACCTGCACGCGCGCGAGATCGTCTTCTGTGAGGCCGCGCTTCTTGACGGCCTCGCGCCACGCGAGGTCTTCCTTCACGATGCGCTCGGCGTTCATGAAATCTTCGATCATCACGGGCGGCTGGCCGAACGGCGCGCTGTGCAGTGCGAGCGCCTTGCGCGATTCCACTTTCTTTTCGCGCAGATCGACCACCAGTTCGAGTGTCTGGTTGCGCGTGCGATCGATGGCAATCGTGAACGCACGGCGCGAATAATAGCTGCCGGGCCGGTATGCGAGCACTTCGGCCTTGGGCGGCTCGTGCAACTCGGTAACGGGAAAGCGCGCGTGTTCGTCGAGCTGTTCGGCGGCCTTCACAATGTCACAGGCGAGCTGCATTTCGATAAGGCTCAGCGGATCGAGCGGATGCGAGTTCGGGTTCGTGTTCATAAGCATTTCGTAAGGATGGCGTTGGGCCGCAACAGCGCGTGGAGCGCGGCAGGCTGGCCCCGTTTCGGGGAGCGGAGGGCATTGCCGCAATGGCGATGTCGTGACGTCATCGTAGAAACGCCATATTTTTTTCGCGCTTGCAAAACGCGCCAAAGGAACGATAGAGTGCGCCAAAGACAGAACGTACAAACCCGGGTGCATACGCTCATGCGCATCGTCGGGTGAACGGAGAGAGACATGAAATCAGGGCCTGTCAGCAACGGGTATCCGATGATTCGCGGCGCTGTGATGGGGCCGATCGTGCGCGCGCTCGATGCAGCGGGCGCCGACTGCGATGCATTGCTGGCGGAGTTCGGCCTGAGCCGCAGGCAACTTTCGGACCCTTATGAAATCCTGCCGCTCGGGCGCTATGTGGGTGCTTTCGAGCGCGCGGCGCAAGTGCTCGATGAACCGTGGCTCGGCCTGCGTCTCGGCAACGAATTGCAGCTCACCGAACTCGGGCCTGCCGGGCTCGTGTTCATGTCGTCGCCCACGCTGGGGGCGGCCATCCGCAAGTTTACGGATGCACTCGCTTCATGGCAGAGCGGTACCTTCGTCGATCTGGTGCGCGATAACGCATGGCCCATGTGGAGCTATCGCATTGCGCAGGCCCAGATCTGGCCGCGCCGCCAGGACGCCGAATACAGCGTAAGCGCGATGTGCCACATGATTCGCCTCGTGCGCGGTGCGGCGTGGGCGCCGGTCGAGATCCATTTCGAGCATGCCGCGCCCGCGGATCTCAAGCCCTATATGCGTATTTTCCGCGTGCCGGTGCGTTTCCAGCAGCCAGCGAGTGGCGTGGTGATTCATCCGCACGATCTCGATGCGCCGCTCAAGAGCGCCGACACGCAATTGGCGCGCATGATGGAGCGCCACGCGACCGATCTCATTTCGCGCGATACGGTTCCGCACGATCTCGTCGCTCAGGTGCGAGATCTGGTCACGCGGCGGCTCGCACGCGAAAAACTCGTGGTTGCCGACATTGCGCGGGATCTCGGGCTATCGAACCGTTCGCTGCAGCGTCATCTGACCGAGGCGGGCACTTCTGTGCGCGAGATCATTCGCGAGGAACGCCAGCGCAGCGTGGCCGTGCTGCGCGAACAGGAGGGCATGACCAACGCCGCCGTCGCCCGCGCGGTAGGCTATGCAGATGCCACAGTGCTATGGCGCGCGACGCGTAACTGGGGGCGGTCCGAGTAAGCCCGGTTTGCAGGGATAAAGGCGCGTCAGTTTGAAAATGTAATGTTGCTGATGGGGTTCGGAAAGGAATGTGATTGAAAGAAGTCGGTGACAATTGATTTGTCATCCAAATCAATTGTTTTATCGGCGGCCAGCCACGATCAGGGTGCGATTGAGCGGCAAACACGTTAGGTAAAAACCCCAGACGGGTTGGCGCAACTTATCGAATATTTGGCGCGGTCAGTCAGATCGCGGGAATTTTTAACCGCCTACCATGCGCTCGTATCGAATCTCGCAATAGACCACGCGGGATTCGCTTTCACGAGCGCCGGTCGGACGCGGTTCTTCATCGTGTCGCGTGGCGCAATTCAAAAAGACACCAGCAGAGGCAACGATGAACGAACCGCAAATACCCGTCGCGCCATCCGGGCTCGTGGGCAGCGCCATGGCAGACGATGCCGCCGCGGCGCCGCGCAGTCTGCTCGGCTTGTGGCAGATCGTGTTTCTCGTGATCTCCGCGGCCGCGCCGCTCACCGGCATGCTTGGCGCGGTCCCGCCCGCCATCAGCCTCGGCAATGGCGCGGGCATTCCTGGCGCCTTTGTGATCGCGGGCGCGGTGCTGCTCGTGTTTAGCGTGGGCTTCGCTTCGATGAGCCGGCATATCGTGCGCGCCGGCGCGTTCTACGCCTACATTACGGCGGGCTTCGGCCGGCCGCTCGGCATGTCGGGTGCGCTCGTCGCGCTGCTTTCGTACACCTGCATCCAGATCGCGCTGTACGGGTTATTCGGCTTCTTCTGCACGGTCGTGCTTGGGCCGGTCCTGCATAGTGCGATGCCGTGGTACGCGTATTCGTTCGCATGCATCGCCGTCGTGCAGGTGACGGGCCTGCGCGGCATCGACCTGAACAGCCGCCTGCTCGGCGTGCTGATGTGCCTTGAAATGGGCATCCTGCTCGTGCTTTCGATCGCCATCGTGATGCACCATGGTGGGCCGAGCGGCCTCACGCTCGCGCCGTTCGCGCCGAAGCAGGTGTTCAGCGGCCACATGGGCATTGCCGTGATGTTCGCGCTGGCGTCGTTTATCGGCTTCGAGGCCACGGCGATTTACGGCAAGGAGTGCCGCGATCCGAAGGTTACGGTGCCGCGCGCGACCTATGTGTCGGTCACGCTGATTCTCGTGTTCTTCGCGTTCGTTACGTGGGCCATCGTGTGCGCCTGGGGCCTGAAGGACGTGGTCGACGCCGCGACGAAGCAGCCCGGCGACTTCTGGTTCATCCAGTCCACGAAGTACCTGGGCGGCGCCATGACCACCGCGATGAGCGTGCTTCTGCTCTCCAGCATCTTCGCGAGCCTGCTCTCGTTTCACAACACGATCGTGCGTTACATTCATGCGCTTTCGGTCGAGGGCATCCTGCCCGCGAAGCTCGACCGCCTGCATGCGAAATACGGCTCGCCGTATCGCGCGAGCTATCTGCAAACGCTTACTGTGGCGTTGCCGGTGGGGCTCTATGTGCTCGCAGGCGCCGATCCGTTCAATACCGTGTTCAGTTGTACGTCGGCGCTCGGCACCATCGGCATCGTGATGCTGCAAGCGGTGACGAGCTTCTCGGTGGTCGCTTTTTTTCGCACCACGAAAAAAGACACGCGGGTGTGGCACGCGTTCGTCGCACCGATACTGGGCGGGCTGGGCCTGTTGTGGATCGGCTTCGTGCTGACCGGCAACCTAGACGCGCTTTCCGGTTCCGATAGTCCCATCGTGCGGGCGTTCCCGTGGATCGTGTTCGCGGTCGCGCTGTTCGGCATTGTGCTCGGCTTCGTGCTCAAGCGCATACGGCCCGACATCTACGCGCGCTTCGGCCAGTAGCATCCCGCGCGCGTGGCGCGATCTCTCCCCTCAAATCCAAAGACATCGACATGGCAAACCCACTCGTCAGGCGTACGGCGCTGGCGCTGGCTTCGTGCGCTCTAGCCACCTTCATGCAGGGCGCTGGCGCCCAGTCCTCGGTCACCCTCTTCGGCACGGTGGACGCCGGCCTCGTCTATTCGACGAATCAGCAGAGTACACACGCGGATGGCAGCACCGAAGGGCATTCGAACTGGCAACTGGGCGGCGGCAACCTCGTGCCGTCGCGCTGGGGCCTGACCGGCAGCGAAGACATCGGCGGCGGCACCGCGGTGAACTTCACGCTGGAAAACAGCATCTTCACGCAGAACGGGGCGTTGCTGCAGGGCGGCACGCTCTTTAACCGCAACGCCTGGGTGGGCGTGGCGAACGCGAACTACGGCACGCTCACGCTCGGGCGCCAGTACGATCCGTTCTCCGACAACATGGGCGTCTATGCATCGAGCAACAACTGGGCGACGCTCTACGGCTCGCACTTCGGCGATGTCGACAACCTCAACGAAGCGTTCAACTTCAACAATTCGATCAAGTACGTGAGCCCGAGCTTCGGCGGCTTGACCGTGGGCGGCCTGTTCAGTTTTGGCGGCGTGGCGGGCAACTTCTCGCAGAACCGCGGCTGGTCGCTCGCTGCAAACTACACGCGCGGACCGCTTTCGCTTTCCGCGGGCTATCTGCAACTGCGCAATCCGCTCCAGGCGGCGTTGGGTGGGGAGGCCGGATATATTGGCGATTTCAGTTGCGCGAATGCCGATGCTTCGTATTGCGAACTGCACAATGCGCAGAAGATCGATATCTACGGCGCAGGCGCTTCGTATGCGCTCGATACGGTAACGCTCGCACTGAGCTACACGCATACGCGGCTTTCCCAGAGCCAGTATTTCGCGAGCACGGCGCAGCCACAAGGCGCGGACATCGCGTTCGATATCGCCGAACTCAACACGACGTGGCAAGTTTCGCCCGCGCTGCAATTCGGCTTTGCCTATATCTTCAACGATGCGCATCCGGATCAGGGTTCATCCACGCGCATCCATCAGATCAATCTGGGCACGGTCTACAGCCTCTCGAAGCGCACGGCGCTCTATGCCGTGGTGATTGGCCAGAAGTCAACCGGTGCGGGACTCGGCATCGATGCCGCTGGCGGCACGCGCAATCTCGCGCAGATTCCGAATCTGGTGAATTCGGATAGCGACAAACAGTTGGCGGTCATCGCGGGCATTCGCCATAACTTTTGAGCGGGCGGGGCAGTGCGCGGGCAAACGCGGGAGGATCGGCGCTAAAATGGTCCGGTCCGCTTTCTCGCGCGAGCCCTCGCATGAAAGTCGCCCTTTTTGTCCCGTGCTTCATCGACGCGTTTTATCCCGAAGTGGGCATTGCCACGCTCGAATTGCTGGAGCGGCTCGGCTGCGAGGTCGACTATCCGCTCGAGCAGACCTGTTGCGGCCAGCCCATGGCCAACAGCGGCGCGCAGAACGAGGCGGCTGGCGCGGAGCGCGTGTTCGCACGCGCTTTCGAAGGGTATGACTTTATCGTCGGGCCGTCGGCCAGCTGCGTGAATCACGTGCGCGATCATTTCACGGCCATCGAGCAGACCGATGCGGTGCGACGCGTGCGCACCAACACCTTCGAACTCGTGGAGTTCCTGCACGACGTGCTGCGCGTGCGCGAATTTCCGTGGGCCGAATTCCCCTGGCGCGTGGGCCTGCATAATAGTTGCAGCGCGTTGCGCCATCTGCACGAGGCTTCGATTTCGGAAGTGGTGGGAAAGCCCTTTTCGAAGCCGCTCGCGTTGCTGCAGCGCGTGAAGGGCATCGAGTTCGTGCAGCCCCAGCGGCCCGACGAATGCTGCGGCTTCGGCGGCACGTTCGCAGTGACCGAGGAAGCGGTGTCCGTACGCATGGGCCAGGACAAAGTCATCGATCATGTGAGCGCGGGCGCGCAATACATAGTCTCGGGCGACATGTCGTGTCTCATGCATCAGCAGGGCTGCGCGGAGCGCATGCAGTCCGATGTGCGCTTCATCCATATTGCCCAGGTGCTCAACGGAGCACGCGAATGAGCGCCCCGAACGATCGCCCGAAGCGGGTCGAGCACGCGAAGCTCGCCGGCGCATTTCTCGCGCGACCCGAACACGTGGATTTCCACGACAAGCGCCTCTGGGACTTGCGCACGAAGCGCGATGCGCAGGCGCATGCGATTCCCGAATGGGAGGCGCTGCGCGAGCTCGCGTCGGCCATCAAGGCGCACACGCTTTCGCATCTGGCCGACTACCTCGACCAGTTCTCGCGCACCGCCGAGGCGAACGGCGTGCAGGTGCATTGGGCCGATACGGCGGGCGAGCACAACGAGACGGTCTTTCGCATCCTGAGCGAGCGTGGCATGACCGCGCTCGTGAAGAGCAAGTCGATGCTCACCGACGAGTGCGAGATGCGCCCGTACCTCGAACAGCGCGGCATCGCGGTGATGGAAACCGATCTTGGCGAGCGCATCCAGCAACTCGATGGCCAGCCGCCGAGCCATATCGTCGTGCCCGCGGTGCACAAGCTGCGCGATGACGTAGCCCAGGTGTTCGGCCGCACGATAGGCACCGATGCGTCGAACAATGACATCCACTATCTCGCAGAGAGCCAGCGCATGAACACGCGCCCGTGGTTCGTGCGTGGGAAGACGGCCGGCATGACGGGCTGCAATTTCGCGGTGGCTGAAACCGGCACGGTGGTGGTCTGCACGAACGAGGGCAACGCCGATCTATCGGCCAACGTGCCGCCGCTGCATATCGTTTCGATGGGCATCGAGAAGCTGATTCCGCGCATGTCCGATCTTGGCGTGTTTGTCCGCATGCTGTCGCGCAGCGCGCTGGGCTCGCCGATCACGCAATACACCTCGCACTTCCGCGCGCCGCGCGAGGGTGCCGAAATGCACTTCATCCTCGTCGATAACGGCCGCAGCGCGCGGCTCGCGATGCCGGACTTCTGGTATTCGCTCAAGTGCATTCGCTGTGGCGCGTGCATGAATACCTGTCCGGTTTATCGGCGCAGCGGCGGCCTCTCGTATGGCAGCACCTATGCAGGGCCGATTGGCGCGATCATCAATCCAACCTTCGATTTGAAGCGCTTTAGCGCGTTGCCGTTCGCGTCCACGCTCAACGGCAGTTGCACCAGCGTGTGCCCGGTGAAGATCAATATTCACGAGCAGATCTACCAGTGGCGCGAGGTAATCGCCGCGCAGCACGAGGTGCCATTCGTGAAGCAGGAAGTGCTCAAGATGGCGGGGCGCTTGTTGGGGAGTCCGAAGATGTATCGCGCGGCGGTGTCGTCGCTCGATGGCGCGCTGCGGCTCTTGCCCAATTTCGTGCTCTACAACCCGCTCAATATCTGGGGCCGGCAGCGCACGCTGCCGCAGGCGCCTTCCACGACTTTTCATGCGTGGTACCGCAAGCATCGCGAAGGCAAAAAAGGCAGCCGCGGGGAAGACAATGGAGGCAACAACGGAGGCAACAATGGCGAGCCGTGAAGCGTTCCTCGCGCGCGTGCGCGCGGCGCAGCCCAAGGCCCAGGACTTGCCCGAGGTGCCGTTGTTCGACACGCCGCCCGGCGACTTGCGCGCGCGCTTTGGCGCGGCGCTCGCGCTGATGGGCGGCAGTGAGGCGCGGGCCGATTCGGGCGAGGCAGTGCTCGCGCTGATACGCGAGCGCTTCGGTGCGCAGGTGTCGATCGCGTCGGCGGCGCCCGAGGTGCAGGGCACGCGTGCGCTCGATCCGGCCACGCCCGAGTCGCTCGAAAACGTGGAGGTGGGCGTCGTGCGCGCGCGCTTCGGCGTTGCCGAAACGGGCTCGGTGTGGCTCTCCGAGCGCGAGTACGGGGTGAACGCACTCGGCTACCTCGTGCAGCATCTCTACGTGCTGCTCGATCCCGGCGCGCTCGTGGCGGGTCTTCAGGATGCCTACCGGCGCGACGATTTTCGCGGCGCGCGCTATGCGGTGCTGGTGACGGGGCCGTCCGCCACGGCCGATATCGAGGGCGTGCTGATTCGTGGCGCGCAAGGGGTGAGGTCGCTGACGCTGGTCTGGCTTGCCGCGCGCGGCGAGCACGCCTGACTCATGGCTGACTCATGGCTGACTCACGCGATCGGCAATGATCATCCACGTTCTACTCCTGAGCGGCTTCTTGCTGGCGAGCATCGCCGTGGTGCAGGCCGTGAGCCTGCGCTTCGCGCTTTCCGAATCGGTGCTGCTGGCTGCGTGGGGTTTCGCGCTCGGGGGCGAGCGTCTTCACGCCTGCGCTCGCGCCGCGCCTGCCGCCCGAAGGGTATCTATGGATCTTTCTGCCGCTACTGCTGTTTCAGGCTGCGCTGAGCGTGAACGTGCGCGAGATGCTGGGCGATGCGGCGCCCATTTTGTTGCTTGCCGTGGCGGCCGTATTTGTTGCCACAGCGATCGTGGGCGGCGCGATTCGCCTCACCTCACCTCACCTCACCGGGCTCGGCCCACTTACCGACGGCCTTCTGCTCGGCGCGATGATCGCGACCACGGACCCCTCCGCCGTGCTCGCGGTGATTCGCCAGGTGGGCGCGCCGGAGCGTCTCGTGCGCCTCGTGGAAGGCGAGAGCCTGCTCAACGACGCGGCCGCCATCGCAATCGCGAGCGTGCTGATCTCGGCCATCATCGGTGACAGCGCCGCTGCAATGGGCGCTGCCGCGTTGCGCACGCTCGGCATCGAACTGCTCAGCGTACTTGCTGTCGGCGCGCTTGCCGGGCGCGCGTTCGCGTACTTGCTGTCGGCGCTCGGCGGCGGGCAAGGCCGAGATTTCGCTGAGCTTCGCGCTGTCATATCCGCTTTATCTGTTTGCCGATCAAACGCTGCACGTCTCCGGCGTGGTGTCGATGGTGGCGGCTGGCCTCGTGATCAGCGGGCTCGGGCGCACG
Organism: Paraburkholderia sacchari; assembly: GCF_000785435.2. Lineage (GTDB taxonomy): Bacteria > Pseudomonadota > Gammaproteobacteria > Burkholderiales > Burkholderiaceae > Paraburkholderia > Paraburkholderia sacchari. The sequence goes on from NZ_JTDB02000003.1 coordinate 716,913, forward strand.
CGGCTTTCGCCCGTGAACTGGCAGCATCTGCAACTGAACTGGGGGCAGGTGGCGGCCATGGCGGGCGCGGCCATCTTTCTGCTCGCGGCCATGCAGATTCCCGCCACCTTGCGCGCCGCGCGCTGGATCGACCTTGCCGCGCTTGCCGTGGTGGTGACGGCGCTGGTGGCGCGCCTCGTCGTGACGTTCGGCATGCTGCCGTTGCTGAGCCGATTGAAACTCACCGAGCCCGTGAGCGCCGCGTACAAGCTCGTGATCGCTTGGGGCGGCCTGCACGGCGCGGTCACGCTCGTGCTCGCGCTCGGCCTCGCGCACAACGAGGCGTTGCCCGACACCACGTGCCGCTTCGTCGCCATTCTCGCCTCCGACTTCGTGCTCGTGAGCCTGATCGTGAACGGCTCGTCGCTCAAGCTGCTGATCAAGCGGCTCAAGCTCGACTTGTTCTCGCCGCAGGAAGAGGCGCTTCAGCAGCAGGCGGTGCTGCTTTCGTCGATCGGCGTCTCCGCGCAGGTTCACGCGGCGGCTCGCACGTTCCGCATTCCCGAGTCGGTTGCCGACGAAGCCTGCAATACGTTCCGGCGCAGCATCGATCTGAGCGCAACGGCCTTCGACATCGAGGCGGCGCTGTCCGAGCGCGAGCGCCTCGCGAGCGGGCTCGTCACGCTCGCGACCAAGGAGTGCGACCTGATTCCGCAGTACGGCAGCGGCACCATTACGATCCGCAATCTCGAGGCGAACTACATCATCAGGTATTAGCCATGACGAACCTGATTACCGCCTGGCAGTGCGACGCCCGGGGCGCGCTGACCGGCACGACGCTCGTGCAGGAAGATCCGCTCGAACCGGGCGTATTCCTGCTGCCGCCCCACGCCGCGCTCAACGGGCCGCCACCGTTTGACGCATCGGAGGGCACGCCCGTCCTTGTCGATGGTGCGTGGACGATCCGTCCGCATGAGCCAGTGCCGTCGCCGGAATTTGTGCCTGCGGCGCCGTCGATTCCCACTGCGCAGAATCGTCCCCCCGCAAGCGAACACGAGATCGCCGTGATTGTCGACCGGCAATGGAAATTGCTGCCGGATTTGCGCGGCACGACGTACTGGCTCGCGCACGGCACCCGGCACGTCATTACGGAAATCGGCGAGATGGTGCCGACCGATGCGACCGACGCACCCCCGCACCCCGCAGTGCCAACGCCCACGCTCGCCCAGGCGCGCGCTGCGAAGGATACGCTGCTGCGCATCGCCTGTGACCTCGCGGTACAGCAACCGGTAACGTACACGACGACATTGCCCTTTGCATCCGGGCTATTCGTACGTTCGCCCATGCGTCGCCGGCGACCTGGTTCCACGCGACGCCGCTCATGCGCACGCCTGCCCCTGCGAGCCGTGCGTCGCTGCTGCGCGCCCATTTTCCATGGGCGGGCCGTAGCGGGAAGGCCCCCGGGCCTGCCGGTTGCACTCAACGCCGGTCCGCCAACCCCGTTACCGTGCCCGCTCACCCGATTCGTTACGTCGTGCGCAGGCCTGTTTCCGGACCCGCTTGCCATGACTGGCGACGATGTCACCGTGCCCATTCCGGGCACCACCCTGCACAACCTCCTGCGCGATTACGACCGGTTGCAGAGCCTCGTCATGCAGGCGGTCAGTCATGCCGATGCGCGCCTGCAGGACATCCAGCGGCTGCGCTTTCTGATGCGCCTCGCGGCACGGCCCGACTCGCGCGAAAAGCAGGAGGACGTGTTGCCCCTGCTTGAGCAGATCGCGGAACGCCTTGAGGCACATGCACGCGACGACGCCGCGCTGCTTGCCAATGCGCTGCGCCATCACGGACAGCGGGGCTGGCCGTTGCCCACGCGCCATCCGTTCGCGTTGCCCATGCGCCATTAGGAAGTGCACCCGCCTATCACGCAAATCCATCTCAAAAAACATAAGGACTCCGATTTATTGTTGTTTGACAAAAGCTTGGGGAATTTCAGACGCTACCCTGATTTCCGGATTGACGCACTGATGGAGTAATTCCTTAATTATCGACTGCCAAAAACTGCGAGCCCGACGGGAAGCGGTGGGTCCGGCGGCTTCGCCTCGTTCCTTTTAACGAACCGGGATGCGTATGGATGCAGTGACAAAGCGTTTCAGGGATACCTTGCTTCACCCGAGCGCGCGCCTGAGCCAACGCCTGAGCCTGTGGGTAGGCGGTGTCGAAATTCCGCTCGACGTGATCAAGTTCAAGGCGAAGGCGGGCTTCTGCCAGGACTATTTCGTCGATGTCACGGTAACGTCTCCGGAACTGGCCATTGACGGCAAGCTCTGCGTGGGCAAACGCGCGGGGTTGCAGATCGACGAGCGCGCGGCGGTCCCTTCGGCGAGCTATGCCGATTCCGTCGACCGTGAGGCGGCAACGTGGAACGGTGTGGTGACGCGCTGGAAGCGGGTCAGCGTGAGCCGCGACGAGGGCACCTACCGCCTGCGCATTGAACCGCGCTTCGTGGCCCTCCTCAAACGGATCGTCAAATCCGATACGTTCAAGGACGTTACCCTCCAGGAGCTGATCACGCAGGCCGTGATCGACCGGAAGAATTTCGATGCCTTCGACGTGGAGTTCCAGATTGAGGGACTCGACCAGAAGATGGAACAGGTTGTCATGTACGAGGAGTCGCTTTACAACCTGATTGCACGTCATTGCCGTCGCAAGGGTGTTTTCTGGTTCTACAAACAGGGCCGCGCCAAGGACGGGCGACTCGATACCATCGTTTTTTCGAATAACCCGCGCGCCTATGTCCGCTCGATCGACGTGCCGCTGCTCGACGGCGCGGGTCTGAACAGCAACTGGCAGGAAGCGGCGCAGAAGGTCAACGAGCAGCGCAGGCTCGTTCCCGCCGCGATCGAGGTGTGGGAGCGCAACTATCGCACGCCGGGCGACCCGCTACGGGCGAGCGCGAATGTCTCCGCCGACGCAGGGGGCCGCTCGGTATTCGGCCAGATCAGTCGCAGCGCGGAGTTCCACTTCACGCAGGACCAGGGCGAGGCTGTCGTCCAGATGCGGCGCGACGAACTGGTCGCGCGGCAGGCGACGCTCTCGGGCACCACCGACGCGAAGGGCGTCGCGCCGGGCGTGGTCATGAAGCTGACGAACGCGAAGCTCGCCAGCGCGGAATACGGCTTCGTGATTACCTCGGTGGTCATGAAGGGCAGCCGCACGAAACCGGCGTTCACGCGCTTCAAGGCGATGCCCGCGCACCTCGCGTACCGGCCTCGATTCGTTTACGAAAAGCATTGGCGATTTCTGGGTGGCCCCGTCGCAGGCGTCGTTACAACGTTTGACTCGACGCCCTACGCGTGCGTGGACGAATACGGCCGCTATCCAGTCCTGCCGAAGTTCCTGCAGGGCTCGGGCAATACCGACCGGCAACTGCTGAAGCTGCGCCTGCTGCGTCCGTCTTCGTCGTATCAGGGGGGGCTTTCACTCGCCGCTGCTTCCGACGACCGAGGTCATGCTCGAAGCGGCCCACAACGATGTCGACCGTATCCATATCTCCGGCGCCCTGCACGACTATTCGCATCCGGACATCGTCCACGGCGCGCAGGCGATGTTTTCCTATGCGATATGGCGCTCGCCGCTACGCGGCGCGGAAATCGTCTTTAACGATCTGCAGGGCAAGGAAAGCGCGCGAATCGCGACGGTCTACAACCAGACAGCGATGAACCAGGGCTACCTGCTCAACAGCAAAAAGCTCCAGAGAGGCGAAGGATTCGAAATCACGACCCAGGGATGGGGCACGACGCGCGCGGCGAAAGGGCTGTTCCTGACGGCGGACGCGGCGGCGGGAGCCGATACGCCTCACCTTGAAATGCCTGCGGCCGTTGCGCAGCTCAAGGCGGCACTCCAGCGCGTCACGGATCTCGCGGCAGCAACCACGCAGGCCGGGGCCGATCCTGCCGACCGC
>NZ_JTDB02000007.1 GCF_000785435.2 Paraburkholderia sacchari
CTGACGTGCTACGAGCGGGTCTGGTGGCCGCAGGTCCGCGTATTGAGTGCCCCGGGCCGGGAGCAGGCGGAGGTCGCGCGGGTCGTCGAAGCGCTGCGTATAGCGGGCCTGCCGTCGCTTGCGGTACAGGCGGTACCGGCTTCCGATGGCCTGATGGTGGCCGATGCCTGGCTCGACGCGAGGGAGGCCCGTCCGCTGCTCGTCGTGGCGACCGCCTGGCACGAGAACGGCCCCCCTGAAGGCAGCACCGAGGGATGCGTCGCCGTTCTGCTCTCGGCGGGGTACTTCAAGCTGCCGGAGACGGTCAGGGTCGCGGCGCTCCTGCATCGGCCCGTCCAGGGCCTGGCTGGCGGAGCCGCATATGGCTTCGCCAATGCCGCGTTATGGGGCAAGACGGCCTATGCCTCGCTCGTCCGTGCGTGGATTACCCGGCCCGTCGATGGATGCGACAAGGCGCTCTACGCGGCCCATATGGACGTCCTTACGAAGGACGAGGCACAGCGCAGACCCGACCGCATCGTGGGCGACTTCGGCGACGGCAACGGCTGGCTGTCCGTCGCCGCTGCCGTCGAGTCGGGCGTAGCAGATGGCCCGCAACTCATTATCGACGGCATGCAGTCTGCGGTCCTGCATGTCATGCCCAGCACAACCGACAACCACCCGATTTCCGATGACAGACCCCAGGCTTAACCTGCTCCCAATTGAGCATGCCGCACCGGCGGAAGAATCCGCCCCGTCCAGCCGTCTCGCGATTTGGGGGTTGCCGGTCGTCGCCCTGGCCATAGCGCTGCTCGCGATCGGCTTCGTATCGTTGCACGGCGACATGCTCGGCATAACGTCGCGCGAGTCGCGGCTGTGGGCGATCATCGCCATTCTCTCGACCTTCGCGGTCGTCGTCGTCGCTCATGTTGTCCTGTTTGCTACGGGTACCTACGCATTCGCCGGGCGGCTGTTTCGCCGGGAGGCAGGTGACAACGTCAAGCCTCAAAAACCGCTCAGGCGCGATGCCCGGCTGCAACGCATGGCCGAGGAACTGCGTGTCGTGCACGGCTGGTTCTGGCGCAGTCGCCTGCGCTGGCTGCTGGTGAACGGTACCGACGAGCGGGTCGACCAGGTCGCGCCCGGGCTCAGGCAGGCGGGCGTCCTGCACGTGGGCGAGATCATCCTTGTCCATGCGGCCCCGGACGGCATCGAGCCGACGAAGTGGCTCGGCCAGATCCGGCGGTTGCGTGGCCGTTATCCGGTTGACGGCGTGGTTCACGTTGCCCGCGCCGGGGATGCCGATATGGAACTGCCGCGCACGCTCTCGACGCTTGGCACGGCGCTCGGCTGGGCGGCGCCCGTGACGTTCCTGCATCCCGTCGAGGCGCACGGCAGTCAGCCGGAGCGGTTCGACGCCGTCGGCGCCTTCATGCCGAACGGGACGCGCAGGCCGGCGCAGGCCGCCGCCGCGAGATTGCCGGAACTGCTCGCCGAGGTTGAGCATAGATCGGCGGACGCGGGTGTACACCTTTGCACCCGGGACGAGCTTCGGGTGACCTGGATGATGGAGGTCTCGAAGTACATCGGTGACCACGCCGAACGCATTGCCACGAGCCTGCGCACGCTGGCGGCCTCGAACTGGCTGCGCGCGCCGCTGGCGGGCGTCATGTTCGCGCCGGTCTTTCCGGGGCCGACCGTCGTACCGGTGCCGGTCGTCGACGGTGGCGACGGCGCATCCGCGCAGGCCGCCGAAGCGCTGCCGGCGCAGACCATGACCGTCACGCGGGTCCAGCCGGCCGCGCTGGTTCCGGTCTGGCAGGAGATCGCAGCGGGTTCGCCCAACTATCGCGGTCGCCGCACCGGTTTTTACTGGCCGAATGTGCTGGCGACGGCCGGTATTGCCTGCGCCGTGGCCTGGATCGTCGCGCTGATGATATCGGGCCTCGGCAACCACGCGCTCATCCGCGAGGCCGAAACAACCGCCGCCGCCGCACTGGCGGCGACACCCGGAACTCCTCAGGCGATGCGCACGCAACTCGCCCTCCAGCAGCAGATCGGGACGCTCGAATACCGCAGCCAGCACGGCGCACCGTGGTATCTGCGCGCGGGCCTCTCGCGCAATGACGAACTGCTCGACGCGCTCTGGCGGCCGTACCAGACCGTCGCCCTGCGTAACCTGCGCCAGCCTGCCGTAGCGGCGCTGGAGGGGCAGCTCGGGCAGCTTTCGCAGGTTCGCGCCGACGAGCAGCAGAGCCACGACGCGCAGCAGCTCGCCTACAACCGGCTCAAGGCGTACCTGATGCTCGCTACGCCAGCGCGGACGGACGCGCCGTTCCTCAAGTCGCAACTGCTGGCCGTCTGGCCCGCGCCTGCCGGCATGCGCCCGGGCGAGTGGCTCGATACCTCGCAGCAGCTCGCCAGCTTCTGGTCGGATCACCTCAAGGCGCATCCCGAATGGCGGATCAGTGCGTCGATGCCGCTCGTCACGCAGATGCGCTCGACGCTGGTGAACCAGATCGGACTTTCTGCGAGCGATGACGTGCTCTACCAAAGAGTCCTCGACGAAGCGCGCGGCAAGTACGCGGATATTTCGCTCGCGACGCTGCTCGCCGGGACGGACGCGCACGGCCTCTTCACGACCACGCAGACCGTACCGGGCATCTTCACGCGCGCGGCCTGGGACGGCGTGATCGAAAAGGCGATCGACGACGCCGCGAAGGAGCAGCACGTCGAGGGAGACTGGGTATTGACCGGCGAACAGCCGACTGCCCAGGTGAGCGCGTTGGTCGTCGAAGGAGCGGTCGGCGCGGCGCGAACTGCACTCGATCAGCAGCGCGAGACCGACGATCTGCGCGAGCGGCTGCGAACGCGTTACTTCACGGACTACACGGCGGCCTGGGCGACCATGCTCAACAGCTTCCATCTGATCCCGGCGACGAGCTTCTCCGGCGTCATTGACCAGCTTACGCGCCTCACCGATGCGCAAACCTCGCCGCTGCTGGCGGTCATGAAGGCGGTGCAGTACCAGGGCGAGGCGGGCCGTCCCTCGCAGGCGCTCACCGATACACTGGTGCGCAAGGCGCAGGGACTCCTCGGCGGGAGCGAGCGCGATGCGACGCAGCCGCCCGTCGTGAATCCGCTCGATCGCTCGTTCGGGCCGCTGCTCGCGCTGATGGGCGATGCGAGCCCGGGTGTGGGCAGCGGCAAGACCGGCAAAAGCAATGCTGCAAACGCCGCCGCGTTTAATGGCGTCAGCCTCTCGCGCGTCCTCACGGCGGATACGACCGTGCGCCTGAAGCTCCAGCAGATCCAGTCGAGCCCGGACGCGCAGGCGATGGCGCGGGGGCTCGCGCAGGCGGTATTCCAGGGCAAGCTCTCGGATCTCACGCAGGCGCACGACGACGCGGCGCTGACTGCTGCGAGCCTGGGCGCGCAGTGGGCGGGCTTCGGCCAGACGATGTTCGTGCAGCCGCTCGACGCGGCCTGGCAGGCCATACTCCAGCCTGCCGCCGCAAGCCTGAACGACGCGTGGCGCGCTGCCGTGTACTCACCCTTCCAGGCGGCGTTCGCCTCGCGCTATCCGTTCGCGCCGACGGGCTCGGATGCGTCCTTCGCCGAGTTTGGCCGGTACGTGCGACCCGATACGGGGCTGATCAGCCGGTTTGTCGAGATCGAGCTGTCCGGCGTGCTCAAGCGTCAGGGCGACCAGTGGGTGCCGAACGAACTTGCGCCGCAGTCGCTGCAGTTCGACCCGAAATTCCTCGCCATGCTGCGGCTGATGGGCCCGCTTGGCGCACGCCTGTATGCGCAGGGCGAGGCGGGCTATCACTTCGACATCATGCCGCAGCCCACGCCCGGCGTGACGCGTACCGAACTGACGGTCGACGGACAGCAGATCGTCTACTTCAACCAGCGCGAGACCTGGACGCCGCTTGTGTGGCCGGGCAACGGCCTCGCCGGCCACGCCTCGCTGACCTGGCAGTCGCTCGATGCGGGTACGCGCATCGCGTCCGATGCAACCGGAGACTGGGCGTTTTTGCGCATGCTCGAGAAGGCCCAGGTCAAGCCGCTCGACGATTCGCGCTTCGAACTGGTCTGGAATGGCGCAGCGGCCAGCGGCGACACGAAGGCCGCTTCGGCCACAGCGGGCAGCGATACAGCGTCGCCGCTGCGCTACCTGCTACGCGTGCAGGCGGGCGCGGGGCCGCTTGACCTGCTCAGGCTGCGCGGCTTCACGATGCCGGAGCGCATCTTCGTCACGGGCCGCGCCGGGGTGATCTCCGGTCTGCCTTCCCTGCCGCCCCTGCCATCAGAGATGCAGCCATGACCGCACCGTGGAAGAAGAATCCTTCCGGGCACGAGAATCCGTTCCTGAGGTATTTCGACGGTGAAATGCGCTACCTGCGCGAAGCGGGTCGCGAGTTTGCACGCGAGCAGCCGGAGGCTGCACGGCGTCTGGGCATGCAGTATGGTCAAGAGGACGATCAGGTCCGGGCCGTATTCGAGGGCTTCGCGTTCCTCATGGCGCGGCTGCGCATGAAGCTCGGCGACGCCATGCCGGAGATTACCGACCCACTGATCGACAACCTGTACGAGTACGCGGGTCGGGCGATTCCCTCGCTGTCGGTCATTGAATGCACACCGCTGAACCGTACCGTCCAGACGCCGGCGCAGATCCCGGCGGGCGCCGTGGTGCGTTCGGCCCCCATCGGTCCCGAGGGCGTGCAGTGCCCGTACCGGACGACGCAGGCGGTCGATCTGCTGCCGCTTTCGGTGGAGGATGTGCTCGTCGCGGTGCGCGCCGACGGACGCACGGTCATTCGCCTCACCTTCGGCCTCTGGCTTGGGGAGCAGCGCGAGCGCGTTGACCTGTCGCGCATCCGCCTTTACCTGCACGGCGACCGGCCCGCCGCTGCCGCGCTGTACGCGGCACTGACGCGCCAGGTGGCCGCGATCAGCCTGCGCCTGCCGTCGGTACGCGATGGCGCACTGCAGCCGCAGCCCGACGTGCGCTTCGAGGTGTCGGGCTTCGGCCCGTCGACGCGGCTGTGGCCGGTGACGGACGCGAAGCGCGACGAGGAGCTCGACCGCGAGCAGACGATGCTGGAATACTTCGTCTTTCCGCAGAAGTTCCACTTCGTCGACCTGTGCGGCTTCGATACGGCGGTGCTGCCGCCCGGCGAAACGCAGATGACGTTCGAGATCGAACTCGACGGGCGGATGCCCGGCGATCATCCGGTCAGCCGAGGCAGCTTCCGTCTTTTCTGCACGCCCGTCATCAACCTGTTTGAGGTCGACGCGCTGCCGCTGCGGCCTGCCGGCTGGCACGACACGGAACACCACATTGTGGCGCAGCCCGGCCTCGCCGGTCATGTCGAACTGTACGACCTGCTCGCGGTGATCGCGTCGAATCCGGAGAGCAGTGCGCAGCATGCCTACCGGGCGTTCAGGAGCTTCCGGCATCGTGGCTGGCTCACGCGCTACGACAGGCCGGAGCGGTACTACTTCACCTCGACACGCTACGGCGTGAACGGGCGGGAACTGTGGGTCACGCTGGAAGGCCAGCTCTGGTCGGGCACGCACCGCGACGCGCAGGATGACGAGGACCGCCCGCCGCCGGACGGCTACCTGACGGTGCGCGCGCTCGCGAACAACGGGCGCCTGCCGGCCATGGCGCTGACCGAAGCGACGATTACCGAGACCGTCGCGGGCTTTACCGGCATCGCATCGGTGCGCAACCTGACGGCGCCGACGSCACCGGYCTATCCGCCGCGGTATTACCCGGGATATGACTTGCGTGTGCTGGGCCAGTTTACGGCGGGCGGCGCGAACGAGATCAACCGGATCTCGGTGGAGGGCGAAGAGGCGCTGCAGGAGACGCTGGAACTCTACGACTGGGTACCGCACGATGGGCCGGCGCGGCGTATCGAGGCAATCCGCTGGGTGCGGCTGTCCGCGAAAAACGTCCTTCAGCGGGCCTGCATGCACCGCGAGGTCTGCGTACACGTCGACCTCGACCTCGCCGCCTTTGACGGACCCGGCGACGCGGTACTCTTTGGCGACGTGCTCAACCACTTCATAGGCCGTTACGCCTGCTTCCACCATTCCATGCGGCTGATCCTGAGCATCGACGGAAAGGAGACCGTCTATCCGGCCATCGAGTTCACGGGAGCGCCTTTCTGATGCAAAACACGATCGTGAAAGGCACGCTGATTGCTGGCCTCGCCGCGGCCCTTGCGTCGTGCGGCATGTTGCAGTCGGTAAAGGACGGCACGGTGGCGGCGACGCAGGCCGTGTTCGTGTCGAAGGTGAAGCAGATGAACCTCACCATCGTCGCGCGCGGTGCGCTCAATCCAGACACGCGCGGCGCGTCGCTGCCGGTCGTGCTGCGCATTGTCCAGTTGAAGGACGACCGGCCCTTTGCGACGGCCACCTATGCGCAACTGCTTGGCGGCAGCGACACGCTGAAGGCCGCGACACTCTGGAGCGAGGACGTCACGCTCGGGCCGGGGCAGACGCTGAAGGTGTCGGAGCCCATCGGCGACGAGGCGAACTTCGTGGGCGTGGCGGCGTTCTTTCGCGACACGTCCGACGCCGAGTGGTCGGTGCTGATCCCGAAATCGCAGTGGAAAAAGACCGACCCGGTCAGGCTCGTCGCGGCCGACCGCAATCTCGTTCTCGATACGGAGCATAAAAAATGAGGAATCCGTATTTATACGCGGTGACTCTGCTGCTGCCAGCCCTGCTGGTCGCGCAGGGCGCTGTTGCCGCCGGAGGGCCACAGGCGTCCGGTGACGCGCTTCGCGTATGCCAGCAGCTTCGGGCGACCGGCGCTCTGGATATCGCGAAGGCCACACCGCTGCTGCGGGCGAAACTGCCGCGCGTGCCGGCGGACGATGCTGCTACCTTCGAGCGCGAGAACGCGGCGGGGGTGTCCGATGCCACGGCGGGCGCGCACAGTCAGCGCTATTTCGTCTGGCTGGCAGGGCGGTCTCTGGATCACGCGGCGCAGCAGATCGGCACCCTTCCCGCCGATACGTCGCCAGTGCGCCGTGCGCTCCTGTCTGCCGACAGCGCGAATGCGGCGGCGGGCTATGTCGCGATCGCGACCAACTCCCTGCTGATGGCCGCCTGGCAGCGGGCCGGTGCGCTACCTGGAGAGGCCGTTCCGGGCGATACGCAGCTTGGGGACTACGCGCAGGCGTTGCAGCAGATTTCGCTGATGCTCAATACGCTGATCATGTGCGACCTGCGTCAGCCCGTTTAACGATGAGCCGACCCATTACGAAGAGATGCGTGCGATCGCGGCTGCGCGCGGAGGCCGGTGCCTGTCGGCTGAGTATGTCACCGACACGGCACTGGAGTGGGAGTGTGCTGAAGGACACCGCTGGTTCGCGAGTGCAGGCAACGTGAAGAAGGGCACATGGTGCCGGCAGTGTTATGACGAGCGTCGCAGCAACACGATCAGCGCGATGCGCGCGCTGGCGGCCAGCCATGGGGGCGAGTGCCTGTCCCAGGCCTACGAAAATCAGAGTCAGCCTTTACGGTGGCGCTGTGCCAACGGGCATGAGTGGACGAGCCGTCACCGCGAAGCGGCACTGGTGCCGCCTGTGCTATCACGAGCGAATCCGGCTGGGGATCGGGAGGATGCGCGAGGTCGCGGCTGCTCGTGGTGGACGATGCCTGTGGGACGTGTACGTCTCGGTTATGCACCCGTTGCAATGGGAGTGACGGCTGGGCCATGTGTGGTCAACGAAGCCGCCGGTCGTGCTCAGATGATCCTGGTGTCCGCCGCGCGCGCATCCGGACGTGCTGCTCGCGGGCAGCGCGGATACGCACGATACGGGGGCGCCCGCGCCCGCTCCGACGCCAGCGGAGAGCGCCGCCACGCCCGTTCCCAACACCCATGACACGGCCGAAAGCGCCGCCATCGACGCGCCGTGCGACGCCGCGCCATAACCGCAAACGCATTTCGCTTCGCGCCATACCGTGCGCTAGACTCCTTCACCGGATCGAGCATGGAAAAGGAGGTGCCGATGTTGCGCAAGACTCTCAACGCATCGCGGCTGCAGGAAGAAGTGAAGCGCCGGATCCACCGGCTCCAGGAAGTCGTGGACGACGGCGTTAAGATCGGCGTGCCTCGCCCGCAGCCACAGACGCCCGATCGCACGGGCTGCAACTGGACGATGCGCAATTTCGGCAACGCGGCGGGGTTCGAGGCGAGCATCGCCGGCGTGCTCGCGCAGGTGCAGGCGGAGTACAACCTTGCTGCGCAAGAGGGGGAGGAGAGCGAGGCCACGCGCGCTCCAGCAGAAGATCCGTTCGGCGGTTCGCATGCGCCGGCGAAGGTCGATCCGTTCAGCGACTCATCGGGAAACCCCGGGCCCGCGCCGGCAGCGAATCCATTTGCCGGGGCGCAGCCGGCGGGATCTTCGAAGGCGAGCGCCGATCCATTCGGCAGCCCTGCGTCGCCGAAGGACAGCGCTGGCGAGCCGCCACCGCGCAAGCGCCCGGCGAATCCGTTCGGCGGCGATTGACGCCGCTTTTTACGCGGCCGCGCCGGTCATCGTGCTGCGATCAGCTTTCTTCCGCTGCCTTGCGCGGGCGGCGGGCGCGCGCCGGGGTTTTCTTCGGCGCTTTGGCTTTCTTGCCGGTGGGTTCGGCATCGGCGCTCGCTTCGAGCGCGGGCGGCTCCGTCACGTCGCGCGGCGGCTCGGCGTGGGTTTCCTGCGCAGCGGCCCTGGAAGCCTTTTTGCGAGCCGTGCTCTTGCGCGATGCGGTCTTGCGCGCGCGCTGCGGGGCTTCGGGCGTTTCGGAGGCTTGATGCTCTCGGGCAGGCGGTGCATCGGCTGCAGCGTGCTCGTGCGCGCCGTGCTGTGGCTGCACGAAGAGCGGCATGTCGCCCGCGTGCTGCGCTTCGTGGTGAACCTGTGCATGCGCCTCGCGCGAGTGCGCCGAAGCGGTCTCGGTAAAGAGGTCGCCGTTCGATATCGCTGCGCCGGCCCCGGACTCGTGCGCTTGCTCGAATTCGAACGACACACGCGCTTCAGCCGCTTCGGCCTTTTCCTGCGCTTCTCGCGTTTCGCTGATCTCGCTCGCTTCGCGCGCCTGCTCGTGTCCGTTCTCGCCCGCAGTGGCCGCGCCGCGCCCACCGCGCCGGCCCTTGCGGCGCGAGCGCGTTGAATCTTCCGCGCGCTCCGTGCGTTCTGCGCGCGGCGGCGCGACTTCTTCCGCAGGGCTCGCGGTTGTGGCGCTCGCCGGCTGGCTCGTGCGCGTCACATAGGTGCCTGACTTCTCGTCGCGGCCCACTTCCAGCAGGCCGCGCGCCTGCGCTTCTTCAAGCAGATTGCCGAACGCGCGGAAGCCGTAGCGTGCCTCGTTGAAGTCGGGGCGGCGCCGCTTGATGGCGCTCTTGAGCACCGACGCCCAGATCTTGCCGCTGTCGCCGCGCTCATAGCCGAGCGCGTCGAGCGTCTCGACCACCAGCGTGATCGCCTTGGACTTGCGCTCTTCGCTGCGTTCCTCGCCGCGTTCGTCCGCGCTTTCGGCAGCGTTGCGCCGCTCGTCGCCGGACTGGCGTTTCGCGTTCGCGCCGCCTTCGCCGCGCGCCTTGGCGCGTTCCTTTTGCTCGCGCGCGAGCTCGCGCACCAGGTCGTCGTAGAAGATGAACTCATCGCAGTTCGCGACCAGCAGGTCGGAGGTGGAATGCTTCACCCCCACGCCGATCACCTTCTTGGCGTTCTCGCGCAGTTTCGAGACCAGCGGCGAAAAGTCGGAGTCGCCGCTCACGATCACGAAGGTGTCCACGTGCGACTTCGTATAGCAGAGATCGAGTGCGTCCACGACGAGGCGGATATCTGCGGAATTCTTGCCCGACTGGCGCACGTGCGGAATTTCGATGAGCTCGAAGCTTGCCTCATGCATCGACGCCTTGAAGCCCTTGTAGCGGTCCCAGTCGCAATAGGCCTTCTTCACGACGATGCTGCCCTTGAGCAAGAGCCGCTCGAGCACGGGCTTGATATCGAAACGGTCGATCTTCGCGTCGCGCACGCCGAGCGCGACGTTCTCGAAGTCGCAGAACACCGCCATGCTGACGTTTTCCTGGGGGGAGGCCATGTGATTCGTTCGTTCCATCTGCTGTTCGAACGCACATGATAGCCCCTCGCCGCGATGTGGACCGAAAACACCGGCACCGCGCTGACCGCGCGCTTGGAGGTTAACCCCGATCTTTTGCATCGCGCGAGGCGTACTAGAGTTACGCAAATGGAAACAAGCATGACAGCGATGCAGGAGGCGACACCATGAGCGAAGCACGCGGCGAGGCCTGGGCACGCTGCCCCGTGAGCGCGAACGCGGCGGCGTTCGACCCGTTCAGCGACGGCTACCAGCAGGACCCGCCCGAATACGTGCGCTGGGCGCGCGAGCAGGAGCCCGTGTTTTTCAGCCCGCAACTGGGCTATTGGGTGGTCACGCGCTACGACGACATCAAGGCGATCTTCCGCGACAACCTCACGTTCTCGCCCTCCATCGCGCTCGAAAAAATCACGCCCACGGGGCCCGAGGCCAACGCGGTGCTCGAATCGTACGGTTACGCCATGAACCGCACGCTCGTGAACGAAGACGAGCCCGCGCACATGCCGCGCCGCCGCGTGCTGATGGAGCCGTTCACGCCCGAGCATCTGAAGCGCCACGAACCGCTGGTGCGGCGTCTCGCGCGCGAATACGTCGACCGGTTCATCGACACGGGCCGCGCCGATCTCGTCGACGAGATGCTGTGGGAAGTGCCGCTCACGGTGGCGCTGCATTTTCTCGGCGTGCCCGAGGAAGACATGGACATGCTGCGCCGCTACTCGATCGCGCACACGGTCAACACCTGGGGGCGTCCACGCCCCGAGGAGCAGGTGGCGGTGGCGCACGCGGTGGGCAACTTCTGGCAGTTCGCGGGCAAGGTGCTGGAGAAAATGCGCCAGAACCCCGAGGGCCCCGGCTGGATGCAATACGGCATCCGCAAGCAGCAGGCGCATCCCGAGATCGTCACGGATTCGTATTTGCATTCGATGATGATGGCGGGCATCGTGGCCGCGCACGAGACCACGGCCAACGCCACGGCCAATGCGATGAAGCTGCTGTTGCAGCATCCGCGCGCGTGGCGCGAGCTTTGCGAAGACCCGAGCCTGATACCTAACGCCGTGGAGGAATGCCTGCGCCACAACGGCTCGATTGCGGCGTGGCGGCGGCTCGCGACGAAGGACGTGCAGATAGGCGGCGTCGACATTGCCGCGGGCTCGAAGCTGCTGATCGTGACCTCGTCGGCGAATCACGACGAGCGCCATTTCACCGATGCCGATCTGTTCGACATTCGCCGCGACAACGCGAGCGATCACGTCACGTTCGGCTATGGCGCGCATCAGTGCATGGGAAAGAATCTCGCGCGCATGGAGATGCAGATCTTTCTCGATGAGTTCACTCGCCGGCTGCCCCATATGCGGCTCGCGGAGCAGAAGTTCACCTACGTGCCCAATACCTCGTTTCGGGGTCCGGAGCATTTGTGGGTGGAATGGGATCCGGCGCAAAACCCTGAACGCAGACATTCCACGTTGTCTGGCGCGCGGGTGTCCGTACGGATTGGCGAGCCGTCGTCGCATGCCCTGAGCCGGCCCGTGGTGGTCGAGCGCATGGACACCGTGGCGCAAGGTATCGTGCGGCTGCGTCTGGCCGCGCCCGAGGGCGCGACGCTGCCGCGCTGGGCTCCGGGCGCGCATATCGACCTCGAATGCGGCGACTATGGCGAAGGCGGCAACGGTAGCGAGGGTGCGCTGTCGCGCCAGTATTCACTGTGCGGCGACCCGGCCGATACGGGCGCGTTCGAAATCGCGGTGCTGCGCGAAACGCAAAGCCGCGGCGGTTCCGCGTGGGTCCACGACACGCTGCGCGAGGGCATGCGCGTGAGAATTCGCGGGCCGCGCAATCACTTCCGGCTCGATGAAGTTGTTGAATCCGGGCATCGGGCCATTTTCATCGCGGGCGGCATCGGCATCACGCCGATCAGCGCAATGGCGCGTCGCGCGCGCGAGCTCGGCATCGACTACGAACTGCACTATAGCGGTCGTTCGCGCGGCGGCATGGCGTTCGTCGCGGAACTCATGCGGTTGCATGGCGAACGGCTGCGCCTTTACGTCTCGGATGAAGGCACGCGCAACGATTTCGGCACACTGCGCGTGGACGGGCACACGCGCGTCTATGCGTGCGGCCCCGCGCGCATGCTCGATGCGCTGGCTGCCGCGAGCGCCGCGTGGCCCGAAGACGCGTTGCGTATGGAGCACTTCGTCGCGCGCGCGGGCACGCTTGACCCGGCGCACGAGCATGCGTTCGAAGTCGAGCTCAAGGACTCGGGCGTCGTGCTGGAGGTGGCTGCGGAGCAGACCGTGCTCGAAGCGCTGCGCGCCGCGAATATCGACGTGCAGAGCGACTGTGAGGAGGGCCTGTGCGGCTCGTGCGAGGTGCGCGTGCTGGCAGGCGAGATCGATCACCGCGACGTCGTGCTCACGCGTGCAGAACGCGAGACGCAGACGCGCATGATGACCTGCTGCTCGCGTGCGAAGGGCAAACGGTTGATACTCGAGCTTTAGCGCAACGTGGAGGCGGCGCAGCACTGCGGGCGCACGTTTTCAGTCACCTCTCGCAGCATGACGCCCATCGGTATCGTGAACGACATGAGCGCGCCAGCCCATCTCATTCGAGCGGCTCGATGCCGTCCGCCACCAGCAGATCGACAAGCTCGCGCGCGAACAGCGGCAGCGCGTCGCCATCGGCCACGCAGATCTGCAACTGGCGCACGGCCCACTCGTTGGTGAGCGGCACGATCTTGAGCGCCATGGTTTGCGCATGGCGGCGCGCGGTGCCCTCGGGCAGCACGCCAATGCCGATGTTCGCTTCGATCATGCGGCACGCGGCTTCGAAGCTGCCGACCTGAATGCGCCAGCGGATGGTGCGCTGCAAATCCGAGGATGCGCGCTTGAGAAACGCGTGGATCGCGCTTTCTCCGGGTGGCCCCACGAAGTCGTAGCCGAGCGTCTGGGCAAAGTCGATCTCGCTTGCCTGCGCGAGCAGGGTTGCGCCGGGCGCCGTGAGCGTCACGCCCTGGCTCGTGCGCAAGAGCAGTTTTACGCCGACTTGCTCTTCGAGGTTTTTGATGCGCATGCTTGCAGCGGGCAGCGAGAGATGCGCGCGTTCCGTGCCGCGCGTGAGGCTGCTGGCCCGCGCCATTAGCGGAATTACGGGTTAATCGTGGACGAATCCCGCGTTCGGCAAATTCGAATTGTGGGCGCGCGCGCATTGCGTCAAGCTGCAAGCCGGACAAGCGGCGTGACAAGCGGTATGAAAAGCGGTATGAAAAGCGGTATGAAAAGCGGTATGAAAAGCCGCGAGGCCCGCCCGACGAGGCCTGATTTCCATTTATCGCCCTACCGGAGATGTGTCGTGTCTCAATCAGAACAGGAAGTCTCGCAAACCGTGCCGCTCGAAGCGTGGCTCGACAAGACCGAAACGCTCACCGACGAGATCACCTCGTTCCCGCTGCGCGCGCTCGCGGCCACGCTCGACCGCGATGCGCCGGGCAACGCGGTGCCGCCGCTGTGGCACTGGCTCTATTTCCTGCCGGTCGCGCCGCTCGCGCAAGTGGGCGCGGATGGCCACCCGAAGCGCGGCGGTTTCCTGCCGCCCGTCGCGCTGCCGCGCCGCATGTGGGCGGGCGGCCGCCTCACGTTCCACGCGCCGTTGCGCGTGGGCGAGACGGCGCAGCGCACCTCGACGATTGCCAATATCGAAGACAAGACCGGGCGCAGCGGCCGGCTCGTGTTCGTGACGGTCCAGCATCGCTACGAATCGGCGGGCGCGCTGTGCATCGAGGAGGAACACGACATCGTCTATCGCGACGCGCCGCAGCCTGGCGCGAGCGCGCCGAAACCCATCGTGGCGCCTGCGGACAACACCTGGTCGCGCACGCTCGTGGGCGACCCCGTGATGCTGTTCCGCTATTCAGCGCTCACCTTCAACGGCCATCGCATCCATTACGACTTTCCGTATGTCACGCAGGAGGAGGGCTATCCGGGGCTCGTCGTTCACGGGCCGCTCATCGCCACGCTGCTGCTCGATCTCGTGCATCGCGAGCGGCCGGACGGGACCGTCGCGAGCTTCGCGTTTCGCGCCGTGCGTCCCACCTTCGGCGGCAATGCGTTCACGCTGTGCGGCAAGCCCGTCGGGGACGGCCGCACGATCGAACTGTGGGCCAAGGACCACGATGGCTATCTGACGATGCAGGCCACCGCGACGCTTGCCTGAACCGGATCGAGCCTGCTTCAGCCGCGCATTTCGCTTATGCAACGATGAATCTCACGATGACCGATCACCCCAGCCGTACCCTCGCGGCCTTTGCCGCCACGCTCGTTTTCGACGCCATCCCCGCGCCGGTAGTCGAGCGCACCGTCAATCTCTATGTGGACTGGCTCGGCTCCGCGCTCGGCGGCAAGGGCGCGCGCCCCGTCGAGACCATTGCGCGCTTCGCCCGCGCGGCGCGCGGCGCGCAAAGCCCACACGGCCATGGCCGCCGCTAACGGGCTGATGGCGGCCCATCCGGCCGCCGACGCATTGCTCGCCGCGATGGCCGAACACCGGCTCGCGCCCGACGACATCGCAGCCGTGACCGCGCACGTGCATCAGGGCGCCATCGACGTGCTGGGCAGCGTGACCACGCCCAGCACGGTTCACCAGGCGAAGTTCAATATGGGCACGGTGCTGGGCCTGTGCGCGTATCGCGGCTATGCGGGCGTGAACGAATTGGAACACGACTACGCACAAGCGAACATCGCGGTGTTCCGCGAGCGCGTGGCGATGGTGCTCGACGAAGAAGCGGACCGCGCGTATCCGGCGCGCTGGATCGGCAAGGTGAGCTTGAGCACGCGCGACGGCCGCACGCTGCATGCGCGCGTGGACGAGCCCAAGGGCGACCCCGGCAACACGCTCTCGCGCGAAGATCTGGCGACGAAGTTCGTGCGTCTCGCGGCTTTCTCGCATGCGGCGAGCGAAGACGAGGCGCACGCATTGCTGGAGCAAGCGTGGCGCATTGCCGATGCCGCGCGCGTGGGCGCGCTCTTTGAGGCGGTGCTTTAGCTTTTCTGCGCGGCCGGCTTGCTGCGCATGAAGCGCAGCGCGAAGCGCACGAGCTTCGGCATGGTCTCCGGGCGCAGCAGGCGCGGGTCGTAGCCCGAGAAGCGCCGGTCGTTTTCTTCGAGGCACAGGCGCATCAGATCCGGCACGTTGATGTCCACATCGGAGACCGACTGTGCGCCGTTCACCGTGAAGTTGTTGTCCTGCTGCTGCTCGTTGCCCTCGGCGTCCATGGTGCGCGCGAGGCCGATGCGCTCCCAGCCCAGAAACACCCACACGCGCGCCACTTTCAGTTCGAAGGCGATGCGCCGCCACCACGAAAGCCGCGCGCGGTGCCACGCCACCCAGTTCGCGAACAGCAGGATATGTCTGCATTCTTCCTGCATCACGGGCTCGAACGTGTCGATGAGCTCGGGCGGAAACAGCCCCGAGCGCTTCGCGACTTCGAACAGACCGAATGCGAAGAAGCTGTCCACGCATTCGCTGTAGCCCGTCACGAGATAGGCCCACTCGGCGTCCTTCGGAAACGCGTAAGGCGGCTCGCTCGCGAGCGCGATGCCATAGGCCCGCACCATGCGCGAAAGCACTTCCTTGTGGCGGTTTTCTTCCCACGCGTTGAGCGCGAGCGCGGCGCGCATCTCGGGGTCATCGACCGTCGCGGCATAGGCTGCCATGCGCAGGCGCGCCTTGCCCTCGGTCTGCACCGCGATGTCCCAGATCGGCAGATCGACGATGCGCTTGAGCGCCGCGGGCTCGAGCGAGGGCCATTCGAGCACCGAGGGCCGGTACGGGTTGAAGGTCTCGCGGAACATGCGGCTGGTTTCGCGGCGGTGCGCGTCGGAGCCGGGCGTAAGCGGGCCGGGTTCGGCGCTCGTCCAGTAGCGCGTATTGCGTTCGGCGGCCTCGAGCGTCGCGCGGTCGGGCGGCTCGCTCGGCAATTGCGGCGCGTTGAAGTCAGGGATCAATTGCGCCGTGTCGAAGGCGTCGAGTACCTGATCGTCCATCTGAAAGCGTCTCGTGTGGTTAGGTCGTGTTATTCGATTATTTGCAGCGTCGGGAAAACGATCAATTCTGTCACTGATGCGCGGAATCCGCCGCAGAATCCGCTTGCCCGGCGCCGGCTTCCCGGTTGTCGGCGTGGGTGACATGCGTGCCGCATTGATTGCAGAACGGGAAGAACGCGAAATTGCGCGCGCCGCAGTTGCAGACTTCGAAAAGCCTCAGCCCGCAGTGAATGCAGAACGAGACCTGGTCGCCGCCCAGATGCCACGGCTTGTCGCAAGACGGGCACAGCTTCTTCTGATATGCGCCAATGGCCTTTTCGTAGACCACGGTGCGGGCGCGCTCGCTCTGGCTTTGCTGCATTTCCGCGCGTTTTCGCTCCACGTAACGCTGGAACGCGCGCAGCATGTAGAGCCCCGCGAACACTGTGAGCGCAATGCCCACGAGCACGCGCACATAGCCGCCGAAATCGGGCAGCCAGGGCACGAGCTCGACAAAGAACGCGCACAGCGCAAACAGCCCGAAGCCGTAAATGAACGGCCAGTAGCGGCTTTTGCGGCGCTTCACGAAGAGCCATACGGCCACGAGCAGGATCGGCAGCGTGAGCGCGAGACGCCAGCCGAACACCGTGAGTTCGTAGCGCCGTTGCGCAGCGGCGTAGCGGGCGTCGGCGCCGGCCTGGGCCCGAGCGAGCTGGGCGTTCAATTGCTCCGTGCGTGCGTCGAGCGCGCGCTGCTGGTCGGCGAGCGCGTCGCGGCGGCGCTGCCAGTCGATCACGCTCGCCTGCAACAGGTCGAGATTGCGCGTGCGCGCGAGCAGTTCGATGTCGTTGCGGTTGTCGCCCGTGGCCGTGCGCGTGGCGATCCAGTTGCGCAGGCTCTCCCGGGCGTTGCGATAGTCGGTGTTCGCACGGTCGTACGCAATGCGCAGGGTCTGCGCCTTGTCGTCGAGCGCGCTGCGCTGGCGCTCCAGATCGCGCGTTTGTGCTTCGAGCGGCGCGATGGCGGCGCGGTCGACGAATTGCTCGACACGAGGCGGCCCGCCTTGCGGCGCAAACATGAGGTCGCGAATCACGAGGCTGCCGAGCATGTCGAGGAACAGCGCGAACACGATCGCGATGATCCACGAGGCAATCTGCAACAGGCGGGCGGGCCGCGAATAAGCCTGGCTGGTGTTCATGGACGGTTCTTGGGAGAGCGCAACGAAAAGCCAATGGGCGAGCGCCATTGTAAATGGCGCGGCGCGCGGGCCGATGGCGCGTGTTGCCAATATTGCAATACGCGCAACGATTGGCGAGCACATTTCAATGAATTGAATAATCGCCAGCGCGCCTTTTTTATCGGACAATTATTGGCGTCGGTTCACTCGAAAAAGGTAGAGTGTCGCGAAAGTGCGATCGGACGAATGGCACGGCCAGGATTGCTGCATGGCAAGCCGCCGTCGATAGACGTACGCACCAGGGGGCTTGCGCGAAACGGTTCATTGCACCCGCCGTTTTGCCGTCGCGTCTTTACCATTCATAACCGGAAGCTTGCACACGTGCGCATCCTGTCGATATTCGGAACGCGGCCCGAAGCCATCAAGATGGCGCCGCTCGTGAAGTGCCTCGAAGCCGAGCCCGGCGTGCAGTCCCTCGTTTGCGTGACGGGGCAGCATCAGAGCATGCTGCAGCAGGTTCTCGACCTGTTCGGCATCACGCCCGACTACAACCTGGCGGCGATGACCGCCAACCAGTCGCTCAATGGGCTCACCTCGCGGTTGTTCGCGGGGCTCGACGACGTGCTCGCCGAGGTTGCGCCCGATCGCGTGCTCGTGCATGGCGACACCGCCACCAGCATGGTGGCCGCGATCGCCGCGTTTCACCGGCGCATTCCGGTGGGACATGTGGAGGCGGGGTTGCGCACGGGCAATATGTTCGAGCCTTGGCCCGAGGAGATGAACCGGCGCGTGGTGGACGTCGTGGCCGACCAGCTGTTCGCGCCCACGGCCAGCTCCCAGGCCAACCTCGAAGCGGAGGCGCTCACCGGGCGCGTCGTCGTCACGGGCAATACGGTCATCGATGCGCTGCGGCTCATGTGCGCGCGCCTCGATAGCGACGACGCCATGCGCGCGCGCATCGACGCGCAGTTTCCATTTCTCGAACCCGCAGGCACGGGCCGGCCGCTGCTGCTCGTCACCGGCCATCGCCGCGAAAGCTTCGGCGAGGGCTTCCAGCAGATCTGCGCGGCGCTCGCAGCGCTCGCGCAAACCGGCAAGATGCAGATCGTCTATCCGGTGCACCTGAATCCGAACGTGCGCGGCCCGGTGCTCGCGACGCTCGGCAACGCGCCCAACGTCCACCTGACCGATCCGCTCGACTATCCCGAGTTCGTACGCCTGATGCAGCGCGCGGCCATCGTGCTCACCGATTCGGGCGGCGTGCAGGAAGAAGCGCCCGCGCTCGGCAAGCCGGTGCTCGTGATGCGCGACGTGACCGAGCGGCCCGAAGCGCTGGCCGCCGGCACGGTAAAGCTGATCGGTACCGACCGCGACGCGATCTATAACGCGGTGCTCGAACTCGCCGTCGACGAGTCGGCGCGCAGTGCGTACGCGCGCCGCGTAAATCCCTATGGCGATGGCCACGCTTCGGAGCGCATCGTCGCTTCGCTCGTGGGCAAGCCGTTCACGCCGTTCGGGAGCCATGCGCTGCCGGGCTATGCGCATCCTGTGCTGGCCGCCCGCCCGGACGCGCAGTAAGCGAAGAGGGGCGCCGCGAGGCGGCCTCACATAAGCAACAAGAGCAAACAAGGCGCGCACCTGAGCGCATGACGCCCACACCATGAGACATGACGTGAAATCGATTTCGACCTTGCATCGGGGTCCTGGTGCGGCCGATCCCGAGAGCGTGGCAGGCATGCGCCGCCCGCGCGGCAAGCGCATTTCAGTGGCGCTTTATGCGCAGTACGCCGCATCCGCTGCAATGAGCGCGCTAAGTGCCGGCGCTCATGCCGCGCCCGCGGACCTCGCCGGCGCGTTCGCGCAGCTCGGCGCGGGGCGCGTGGAGTCGCGCACCGTCTCGCTCGCCGATCTCGGCATACGCGAACCGGTCGTGCTGCGCGCGCCCGACGCCGTGCAGGAGCTCTATCTGCCGGTGCCGGCCGACCTGCCCATCCAGAACGCGACGCTGCAACTCGACGCGAACTATATGCGCGGCAATGGCGGGCGCACGACCTTTCTGCTTTCGCTTGACGGCACGCCCGTGCAGTCGCGCAATCTGACCGAAGCGCAAGGCGACGGATCGATCAGCCTCGGCGTGGATGGCGCGCCGCGCCCCTCGGGCTTCGTGCGCGTGGGGCTGCAATGGTCCTCGGTGCTCAGCGACGCGTATTGCACGGACCAGACCGCGATTGCCAATCTCTGGCGCGTCGCGCCCACGACGCGCCTGAGCTACCAGTTCGACGCCGCGTCGATCCACGACGTGCGCACCGCATGGAGCGCGCTGCCGTCCAAGCCCGTGGTCATGGTGAGCGGCGCGAAGCTCGACGCCGCGGCCTACGACGTCGCGTGGCGGGTCGAAGCGCTGCTCATGCGCAGCGGCGCGAGCCCGGTCACGCAGATCATGCCCGCCGTGGGCGACACCGTGCATCTGGGCAGCGTGCAGATGAACGCGGCATTGCAGGCCGTGCCCGCGTTCGCGGCGCTCGCTGCGGGCGGCGACCACAAGCTCGCGAACCCCGCCGAATTGGGCGCGCTCATCGCGCTTGCCCCCGAGGGCGCGTTCGCGCCGAACGTCGTGATCGACGATGCCGCGTTGCGCGCGCATATCGGCGAGGCGCTCGACGCGTTGCGCGCGCAAGTGCAGGGCGTGTCGCCGGAGGCCGCGCAGGCGTTCGACGCGTGGCGCAAGCGCGCGGGCGGGCCGTTGCTCGCGGCGTCGTCCGATCCGCTCGTCAAGGGTGAGGTCGCGCTCGCGCATCCGGGCGGCTTGCCGACGGTCGTGGTCGGCGACGACCTCGGCATGAGCGCGCTCTCGCGCGTGTGGAGCGGCGTGGGGGCGTCGAACCGTCTGGTGGTGCACGAACTGGCCGCCTCGCCAAACCGCAGCGCGGGCGGCAGCACCGACCAGCTTGCGTTGTCGCTCGTCGGCGGCACGCCTCGCACCTTGAATGTGCTGACGAGCGCCACGTGGGACGCGAATTTCGATCTCGCGGCGGTATCGGGCAACGGCGAGATTCCACGCCGCGTGGAGCTCGATCTCGCGGCGGCGCCGGCGGCCGAACGCAACGGCCAGACCGCGTCGGTGTTCTTCAACGGCGTGCTGATCGGCGCGAAGCTGCTCGACACCGACGGGCGCCAGCAACGCGTGAGCGCCGACATTCCGGCCTACGCGCTCGGCACTACCAATACGCTGCGCGTGCTGTTCCAGCGCCCGCCGCGGAGCGAATGCCGCCCGCGCGAGCAGGGCTACCCCGTGGCGGTGCTGCCCGGCAGCCATCTGGTGCTCGGCCAGGGGCCGCTCGCCGAGAATTTCACGGGCATGATCGTGCGCTTCTCGCAGCAGGCGACCGTGCTCGTGCCGCAGTCGTATCTCGCCGATCCGGTGGCGAGCCTGCCGCGCGTCGCGCGTCTGGCCAATGCCACGGGCGTGTCGCCCACGCGCGCGACGCTGCAAGCGGTGGCCGACGGCCAGGCCGCGCAGCCGGCGGGCCCGTTCCTCGCCGCCGATGTCACGCTCGACAAGCAGGACGGCCACGCGAGCTTCGATAACGGCCGCGTGACGCTCAAGGGGCGCGGCGGCGCGACGCTGATGGACGTCTCGGGGCTCGCGAAGCTCGGCGTGATCGAGGTGGTGCGCTCGGGCAGCACGCCGGGCGTGCTCTATCGCAGCGTGGGCGCGCCGCCCGAGCTGCCCGCGAGCCTCCAGTACCTGCAAGGCGATGTGGCGATCGTCGCCGGCTCGGGCGTGCTCAAGCAGTTCGACACCCAGTACGCGGGCGGCGTGCCGCCTCTTGACGACCAGCGCGCGTGGCTCACGCGTCACTGGGCCGGCTGGGGCGTGCCGACGATTTCGATTGTGGCGCTGCTCGCGCTGATCTTTGGAGCGGGCTTCGCGCGCAGCCGTGCGCGAGCACGTTCGGCGGCGGCTGCCGCGGCGAAGGCCGAGGTCAAGGCCAGGGAGAGCGAAAGCGCGGACCAGGACCGCAGCGGCGGCAGCGCTGGCAACAGTTCCAGCAACTCCGATAACTCTGGCAACAAACAGGACTGAGCGTGAGCTGGAACACGATCGACTGGTGGCTGAACTATCTGGCGGGCCGCTACTACCAGGGCATGGAGTACCTGGCGACGGCCGTGGCGGTGATCATCCTGCTTTCGAGCATCGATGATCTGTTCATCGACGCGTGGTACTGGGTGCGCAGGACCTTCCGCCACTTCACCGTCGAGCGCCGCCATCAGCCGCTGCGCGCCGAGCAGCTCTACGAGCGCGAGCAGCAGTGGCTCGCGATCATGGTGCCGGCCTGGCGCGAGGAGGACGTGATCGCGGCGATGGTCGAGAACGCGGTGAAGGTGCTCGACTACCGCAACTATGTGATCTTCGCCGGCACCTACCAGAACGATGCGGCGACCATCGCCGAAGTCGAGCGCATGCGGCGGCGCTACAAGCAGTTGCAGCGCGTGGAGGTGCCGCACGACGGCCCCACCTGCAAGGCCGACTGCCTGAACTGGATCGTGCAGGCGATATTTCGCAAGGAAGAAGAAGCCGGCATCGAGTTCGCGGGCGTGATCCTGCACGACAGCGAGGACGTGCTGCATCCGCTGGAGCTGCGCTTCTTCAACTACCTGCTGCCGCGCAAGGACATGATCCAGTTGCCGGTCGCTTCGCTCGAGCGCGAATGGTACGAACTCGTGGCCGGCACCTATATGGACGAATTCGCGGAGTGGCACGCGAAGGACCTCGTGGTGCGCGAGAGCCTTTCGGGCTCGGTGCCTTCGGCGGGCGTCGGCACCTGCTTTTCGCGGCGCGCGCTCGTGGGGCTCGCGAAAGAAACGCAGAACCAGCCGTTCAACACCGAGACGCTCACCGAAGACTACGACGTGGGCGAGCGCCTCGGCCGCATGGGCATGAATTCGATCTTCGCGCGCTTTCCGGTGCAGTTCGCCACGCGCCGCAAGACATGGTTCGGCCTCGGGCCCGTGCGCGAGTTCACGCTCACGATGCCGCTATGCGTGCGCGAGTACTTTCCCGATACGTTTCGGACCGCTTATCGTCAGCGCGCGCGCTGGACGCTCGGCATCGGCTTGCAGGGCTGGGAGCAGGTGGGCTGGGTGGGCTCGCTCGCCAACCGCTATCTGCTCGCGCGCGACCGCAAGGGCACCGTTACGGCGTTCGTGGGCATCCTCGCCTATGTGCTGCTGATCCAGTTCCTGCTCTTCACCTACGCCGATCTGCTCGGGGTGCGCCCCGATCTGGTCGCTTCGCCGTTCTCCAGTTCGCCGTGGTTCACCGCGCTGCTGTGGGCCAACGGCATCGCCTTGGTCATGCGCACGGGGCAGCGGGTGTACTTCGTTTCGCGGCTCTATGGCTGGGAGCACGGGCTGCTTTCGATACCGCGCATGGTGATCGGCAACTTCGTGAACTTCATGGCCGTGTCGCGCGCGTGGAAGATGTACCTCGGCTATCTCATCACCGGCAAGCGGCTCGTGTGGGATAAGACGATGCACGATTTCCCGTCGTCCGACGGCTTCAAGGACAGGCGTCAGCGTCTCGGCGAGCTGCTGGTTTCGTGGCATGCGATCGCGCCCGAGCAGCTGGAAAAGGCGCTCGCGGCGGGGCAGGCGCAGGAGACGCCGCTGGGCCGCGTGCTGATGGCGCATGGCTGGCTCGACGAAGAGACGCTGGCCGAGGCAATCGCATTCCAGTCCGATTTGCAGCGCGCGCCGCTGGACGCCGCGCGGCTCGCGAGCCATGCGCAGGATCTGCCGCTCGAACTCGTGGTGCGCTACCGCGTGCTGCCGCAAGGCGACGATGGCGCGGGGCACGCGCTCGTGCTGTGCGCGAGTCCGCTCGGCGAAGAGGCGCTTGCGGCGTTGCAGGCGCAGTCCGCGTTGCCGATCGTGCAGCGCATCGCGCGCGAAAGCGAGATCGTCGAGGGCATGCGTTTGCTGCGCGGCGTGCCGGTACACGGTGAGACGCAGCGCGGCAGTCAGGGTGAAGCGCAACAAGCCATGCCGGACCCGCAAGCGAGCGCCCGGCGCACGCCGCCCGTGCCGCTGCTGGGCGATCTGCTCATCGAGCAGGGCGCGGTGAAGCGTGCGGCCTTCGAGGCGGCGCTGCAGCGTTATCACCCCAACGAGCATGGGCGCATCGGCGATTACATGGTCCAGCAGGGCGTCATCACGCCGGAAGCGCTGGCGGCGGCGATGGCCGAGCAGGCGCGCAGGCGCGCGGCAGTGGTGTCGGCATCATGAAGAAGAATCAGAAGAATCTGGAGCGATTGGGGATGCGGGAGCGTTGCACGGCATGGACCGGGGCGGCATCGATGGCGGCTGCGTGTGCGGGCCTCGTGAGCGGGGTGAGTGCCTTAAGCCTGGTGGGCGCGGCGCCCGCGTGGGGCGAAACCGCGCCCTCGGCAAGCGTGACGCTGCCGCTCGCGGGCGCGGCGTACCGGGTGGCGCAGCAGGGCTACGACGCCTATGCGAAGCACGATTATGCAGCGGCGCAGCGCTATGCACGCGAGGCGATACGCCAGCGGCCCGATGTGGCGTCGCTGCGCCTGCTGCTTGCGAATGCCGAGGCGGCGCAGGGCAACTGGCGCGGCGCGAGCAGCACGCTTGCGGATGCGATCGCGCAACTCGGGGCAGACGCGTCACTCGTTGCGCGCAAGCGGGAGATCGATACGCAGGTGGCCGCGCTTGCCCCTGCGCAAGGCACGCGGTCGCTAGGCTCGCGCGCCGCGGCTGCGCCGCCGGGCACGGGCTCGCCCGACAACCTCACGGGCCGCGCGTGGGAGCTCGCCAGCGATGCCTATCGCGCGTACGCCGCGAAAGACTACGAAGGTGCGCTGCGCGCAGCAAACGAAGCCATCGCGCTGCGGCCCGACGTGCTGCGCCTGCGGCTGCTCGCGATCGATTCGGCCATGGCGGCGGGGCACGATGCCGCCGCGTTGCAGCTTGCGGAGGATGCGCAACGGCGCTTCGGCGATAACACCCAACTGCGCATGCAACTGCGCGCGCGCCGCCTGCAAGCGGGGTCGCGACTCGCACCGCGCGAAGCGGCGGCGGCCCAGGCCGCGCAGCAGGGTGGCGACCTGCCCGCAGCGGCATCGCACGTGCGCGCCGCGATCGCCTATGCGCCGGACCGCATCGGCTACCGTCTGCAACTGCTCGACGTGCTCGCCGCGCAGCGCGACATGACCGGGCTCGACGCGGCTGCGAGCGATGCGTTGGCCGCCGGGGTTAAACCGGCGCTGATGCTATACGTCACGCGTGGCTATGCGCGCGCGGCGCTGGGGCAGAGCGCGCAGGCCGACGACGATTTCGCCCAGGCGCTGCGCATCACCGATGCGTCGCCGCGCGATCGCCGCGTGGCGCGCGTGGTTATCGCCGATGTCTGGACCGCCGAAGGTGAGCCGCAGCGCGCGCTCGATCTGCTCGCGCCGCTCAAGCCCGCAGGCGACGACACCGATGCGCCGATTGCAGCGCGCCGGTACGCCGCGCGCACAGCGCTCACGCAGACGCAACAGCCAGCACAACCCCAAAAGGACGAACGCGTGGCGACAGCGGCGCGCCCGGTGTTCGACTGCACCGTCGACGCGAGCGGCACGGCTTGCGATGTCTACGCGGCCGATGCGGGTTTCGCCGCGCGTCGCGCCTATATTCTCGCGGCGCAGCGCGGCGACAAGGCCGCGGCGGTCCGCTACGCGCGCGAGGCGGCGGCAGCCGCGCCCAGCGATCCCCAGCATCGCATCGAGTTGATCGATGCGCTGGTGGCGGCCGGCGACATGGATGGCGCGAAGCGCGAGTCGCGTGCGGCCCTCGATGCGGGGCTGCTCGATGGCATGCCGCCGCTGGCAGCGGCTTATATCGCGCAGCGCGCGGGCGCGGACCGGCGCGCCTACGATTATTTCGCCCAGGCCGATGCGGCGCACGCGTTGCCGCCGCAGGCCGCGGGTGATGTGGGCTACAGCGCGTACCGCGCGCATTTCGACGAGGCGGCCGCCCGCTATTTCGAACGCGCGATCGACTACGGCACTTCGCCGCCCGACGGCGCCGCGCCCGCCACGCTGCTGCAATTGCAGGATCTGCGCAACGCGCACGCGGACGTCACGCGCGACTGGGGCGTCTACGCCTCGCTGAACTATCGCGGCGCGGGCTTGCAGCCGGGCGTGACGACCGGATCGGTACCCGGCGCGGACGACTGGCAGACCGGCATCGAAGGCTATTGGCGTCCGTTCGGCTCGCTCGGCGACCGCAACTTCGAGGTCTATGCGCGCGCCTATCAGAACTTCGGCGCGAAGGGCGACGCGCCCAGCGGCATCTCGACGACGATCGGCGCCGTGGGGGCGCGCGCGAAGCCGTTCGAATCGATCGACGCGATCATCGCGTTCGAGCGGCTCATTCCGATCGGCTCGCATGCGCCTTCCGATTGGCTCCTGCGTCTGGCGTATTCAGGCGGCTT
Source organism: Paraburkholderia sacchari (assembly GCF_000785435.2). GTDB lineage: Bacteria > Pseudomonadota > Gammaproteobacteria > Burkholderiales > Burkholderiaceae > Paraburkholderia > Paraburkholderia sacchari. The sequence goes on from NZ_JTDB02000007.1 coordinate 25,805, forward strand.
CGGCACCGAGCGCCGGCTCGACGTGCCTTCGTGGTGGACCTTGCAGGGCTATGGCGAGGTCGGCCATTACGTGAGCAACGACTGGAACTACGGCACCGGCTATCTCGAGCTGGGGCGCACGTGGCGGCTCGACAGCATCAGCCCGAAGCTCACCGTGTTTCCTTATGGCGTGATCGGCATGGACTACGATTCGAGCATCAATCACAGCGTGCCGGTCGGCATGGGCGTGGGCTTTTCGACGCGCTACTGGTTCCGCGACAGTTTCTACAACGCGCCGCGCTCGTATGTGGACGTCTCGGTGCAATACCGCTGGCGCTTGAGCGGCGACGATCGCGCTGGCGGCGTGTTCTTCGGCACTGTGCTGTCGTGGTGAGGGAGAGACTAACCATGCTGATTCGCTGCCTTTTTCAGCGCCGTTTTCAAGCTCGCCTTCAAGCACGTTTTGTGCGTGTGATGGCCGCATCGCTCTGCGCGTTCGCGGCGGCCGGCTGCACGCTGCAAGTGCCGGCCCACGCCGATTCGCTCGCCCAAGGCGTGGTCTGGCAACTGAGCAACGACCAGCTGAATCCGCATGGCAACTGGGACAAGCTCGGCATCAACGAGTTGCTCGTGCAATGGATCGCCGTCGACGACGTCGCTTACATGGCTGGCGCGGGGCTGCCCGCGCCGCGCTTGCCGGACTGGGTGCGCATTGCCAACGAGCCGTGGGCGCGCGGCGTGATCGTGGGCCTCGCCGGATATGCCGATGAGAAGAGGGCGCGCGCAAACGTCGAAGAACTCGTCGAGCGCTCGCTCAAGGTCGCGGCTGTACGTCCGCCCGTGCACATCACCGGCTGGTACTTTCCGGTCGAAGTCGATCCGACCTGGACCGACGCGAAGCGCCTCGCACCCTTGCTGGAACGCTTGCCGCATCCGCTGTGGATCAGCGTCTACGACAACAGCAATGTCGGCGGCGAGGCGCTGGCGAAGTGGCTCGACGCCTGGCTGCCGCACGATGTGGGCGTGATGCTGCAAGACGGCTGCGGGGTGTATGCGCGCGGCCCGGAGGCGGCGCGCGAGTATGCGGATGCGCTCGCGGCGCGGTTGGGCAAGGACCGCGTGCGCATCATCGCCGAGGCGTTCAGGCCGAAGCAGGGCGGCGGTTTCCGCTCGGCCACGGCGGCGGAGCTGGCGCCGCAACTGCAGCGGTATCACGGCTATCGCGTCTATATCTTCGACGGACCGCATTATCTGTCGAACGAACTCGTCGATGGGCTGCTCGCGATTCAGCACCCCGCGGGCAGCGGCGCGCCCAAGAGCGCAGCGCCCTGAACGCGCCACGCCCAGGCGCAGTCGGCATATTCAGCACAATCAGCGCAACTGGGCGAACGCGATGAAGAGCACCATCGCGCCGATCGTGCCGTCGAGCACGCGCCACGCACCGGCGCGCCGGAACAGCGGCGCCAGCACGCGCGCGCCGTAACCGAGGCCGATAAACCACACCGCGCTCACGCCCATCGCGCCAATCGCGAACGCGAGCCGGCTGCCTTGCGGCTCGCGCGCGCCGGCCGTGCCGATCAGCAAAAACGTGTCGAGATAGACGTGCGGATTGAGCCAGGTGAACGCGAGCGTCATCAGGATGATCGGCCACGCGCGCTGCACGGGCGCTTGCTGCGCGCCGGCTGCCTCCAGCACGGCATGGGAGGGCTTCATCGCGCGCCGCAGCGCGCCGATGCCGAACCACACGAGCCACGCGAGCCCCACATAAAGCACGAGATGCACGAAGGTGGGATAGCGCTCGACCAGCGCGGAAGCACCGCCCACGCCCGCGCCAATCAAAATGAAATCGGAGAGCGTGCACAGCAGCACGATCTTGCCGACGTGCGAGCGCAGAATACCCTGGCGCAGCACGAAGGCATTCTGTGCGCCGATGGTGACGATGAGCGAGGCGCAGAGCGCCGCGCCGTGCGAAAAAGCGAGCCAGTTCATGATGGTTGCGCGGCCGGTGGCCGAAATGGGGCGCAAGGCGCAAGGTGACGAGCACGTTGCGGCGGGCGCATGGACAGAGGAAGCAATCGGCGTTAGTCTGCCGCCGTGGCTAGCTTAAGCGAAGCTAATTTTCTTAAACCGGATTAAGGAACGCTAATGCTCGACTATGCGTTGCTCGACGCGCTCGCTGCCGTGGTCAGGCATGGCTCGTTCGATCGCGCGGCCGGCGCGCTCAACGTCACGCCTTCGGCGGTCTCGCAGCGCGTGAAGCTGCTGGAGGAGCGCGTGGGCACCGTGCTCGTGAAGCGCGGCCAGCCCTGCGTGGCCACGGCGGCGGGCGCGCTGCTGTGCCGCCACACCGAGCGCGTGCAACTGCTCGAGGCGGAGCTCGGCGGCGGCATGCCCACGGTGGCCGCAGCGCTCGACGCATCGCGCCCCACCTTGCGCGTCGCGGTCAATGACGACAGTGTGGGCACCTGGTTCATCGACGCCGTGGCGGGCTTTTGTGTCGAGCGCGGCATCCTGCTCGATCTCGTGATCGACGACCAGGACCATACCGCGCAGCGCATGCGCGACGGCAGCGTGCAGGGCGCCGTGACGACCCAGGCTGAGCCCGTGCAGGGCTGCCGCTCGACGCGGCTTGGGCGCATGCGTTACCTCGCGGTTTGCTCGCCGGCGTTTTTTGAGCGCTATTTTTCTGCGGGCGTGGGGCGCGAGGCACTGCGCCGCGCGCCATGTGTGGAGTTCAATCCGAAGGACCAGCTGCAAAAGCGTTTCGTGCGACGCATCACGCGCGCGCAGGTGGACGCGCCGCTGCACTGGATTCCGCACGTGGCGGGTTTTCTGCGCTGCTGCGTGAGCGGACTGGGGTGGGGCATGTGCCCCGAACGCATGATCGCGCCGCATCTCGCTCGCGGTGAACTCGTTGAGCTCACACCGGGACGTACGCTCGACGTCGAGCTTTACTGGCAAAGCTGGCGTTTGTCGATCGGCTGGCTCGACGACTTCGGCGCCATGCTCAAGCACCGCGCGGCCGAATTCCTCGATCAGGGGCGTGGGGCCTGATCCGCTAGCTGGCGCGGACCGACTCGTTGCGCGCCCAACCATTGCGCCGGGATTGACGCTCAAATGCCGCGCTCATTGGATGACATTTGAATTGTCGAATTTGGCCGGAATCGCGGTTGCCGCTGTTGCTATTACGCGTGATTTGTCGATTCGTCGCATAAGGGCATGACAAAAAACGCTAAAGCACAATTCATTTTAGATTAATACCGCATGAAATAGAGGGGAGTCTCGAATTCCCGTTCTCCATGGATCCGCATGCCATGTGCGACAATCCCCCGCGCCCTGACGTTGTCCTGCATGATGAGAAACCTCAATATGCGTGTGTCATGAAATGGTCATGCGTTTCGTTGATCGAAACGCAACGGTGGGCGTGACGGGATGCCGCTGCCACGCCGCCCGGCAATGGATGGAAAGGGATAAAAAGCCTGTTGAGGCCGATCCAGTGCAGGAGCGCGGCAGGCGCCTGCAGTAGTCTTGCTCATGCATCGTCGATCAACGAGCAATGACACGTATCCGGTTATTTTTTCCTGGCGGCGAATGTTAAAGATCAACAAATCGGCAAAAAAGTTGCAGAAGTAAATGTAAAGAAACGATCATCACTGTCTTACAATTGCAACTTGAATGTCCGATGACTGCATTTGCCCCGCATGGGGATTATTGTGTGAATATTCAGTTTTTTCTGTGGATTGCGAGAATCGCACGCTATAATCCGGGCGTGGCAGAGTGCTTATTCGACCGGCATATTTGAATCGTTTCCACGTGCACGAGGTGCATTATGACGAAATTAGATACCGGCAGCGCATGGCAACAAACCATTGATCTTCTGTCCGCCGCCTCGGAGCCTTTGGGCCCGGACGGCGAACCTGAATGCATCAGGAGTTGCAAACCGGTACCCATCACACGCAGCGCTTCGGAAGCGGCCAATCGGCGCCGCGCCACCGTGCGTTCGTGGGATGCACAAGGCATTACCTTGATTCGGCGTCACGATCCGGAAAGCATCACCGTCTGCTGGAGCGACGCCACGTATGGGCGTTATTCCGACCAGTTGTGGCGGGTTTGCACCGCGCGTCGCAGCGCGGTGTGCGCGTTGACCGGCGAGAAGATCCGCCGCGGCGACGCCGTGTTCCGCCCCAGCCCCAACCGCCGTCATCGCCCGGCCAATGCCGACGCCATGATCCTTGCGAGCAAGCTGGACGCCTTTCCCAGCGGCGTCGTGGCTGCACGTCTCGACGAGGCGCTCGCGGCGTAAGCACTGCGTGGCGCGCGCCTGACGCCGCACTGCAGTCGCGTCACAGCCGCATCGTCGCACGCAGTTGCATCGCAGTTGCATCGCAGTTGCACCATACATCAGCCGGCAGCCATTTCATGGCCGCCTCGCGGCCGCGCCGAGATTGCAGCGGCAGGTTTGCTGCTTGTGTCTGTTTGTGTCGCATGCGCCAGCCTGCATCGAACGCTCGATGCGGGCTGCGGGCTTTTTATCGCCTTTTCCGCAGCATCCAGCTCTTTCCTCATCCGACGCCCCTCGCGCCGCCGGCCCGTTTGCGGTACGGGCCAGCGGGCTGCGGCTTCACGGCGCCGTCATGCGGTCTTGTCGCCGACGGTTTCTTCTTCAGAGGCGTCGCGCGTCTCGGGCATCACGAACCACACCATCAGCACTGCTGCCGCGCCCGCCGAGGCGAGGCCCAGAAAGCTCACGGTATTGCCCAGATGATCGGCGACAAACCCCGCGAGCGCGGTGGAGAGCGTGGCGCCAATGCCCGCCGATAACCCGAAGAGCCCGATGCACAGGTTGTAGCGCCCCTTGTCGCCGGCCACGTCGGCGGCGATGAGCGGCAGCATCACGCCGAACACGGCGGCCGAGATGCCATCGAGCATCTGCACCGGCACGAGGAAGTATGGGTTGCCGACCGCGGCGAACAACAGCGCGCGCAACGGCAGGGCGCTGAAGCCGAGGATCAGCACCGGGCGGCGGCCCCAGTGCTGCGCGGTACGGCCCACCCACGGCGACATCAGCGCGACGATCGCTTGCGGCACGATGATGCACGCCGCAATCACGAGCTGCACGTTGTCGCCCATGCCCGCCGTCACTTCGCCGGCCGCGAGATTCAGCATCGCGGCGTTCGAGAGGTGGAACAGCACCACGCAGGCCGCGAAGGTCAGCATGCGCTTGTCGCGCAGCAGGTCGAGGATGGTTTCGCGCGGCTCGCCCGGGAGTGCAGCCGTTGCGGCTTTCGCGGGCTTGTCGTCGGGGCTGCTTTTCAGCGGCTTGGGCGCGTGGGCGTGCTTGTCGTACTCGATCATGGCGAGCGCGACCAGCGCGGGCAGCGCGAGCGCCGCTGTGAGCCAGAACACCGCGCGCGGCGAGATGTATTCGCCGCACAGCCCCATCAGGCCCGCGGCGACCGCACTGCCGATCGAGGCCCAGCGCGCGTTGCGCCCGAGCCGGTCGCCGAGGTTCTGCCGGCCTACCAGTGCCAGCGCGAGCGCCGCCATGGCCGGCACCAGCATGCAGCTCGCGAAGCCGTGGAACACCTCGGCGGCCATCACCGGCACGACGGTCGGGCTCGAGGCGAGCAGCACCGCCGAGAGAATGATGGCGATGATCGCCCAGGCGGCGGCGGCTTTCTTGTTGCGCAGAGCGTCCACGGCCGCGCCGCCCGGCACCTGGCTCACCATTGCGCTGATCGTGCCCACCGAGAGCGCCAGGCCGATTTCGCCCTGGGTCCATTTATGCGAGGCGAGATACGAGGCGATGAACGGGCCGAAGCCTGTCTGCACGTTCGCGACGAAAAAGTTGAGCCAGTCGAGCGCGCGCACGCTTCGCAGACTGGGTTTGGGTTGCGTAGTACCTGTCATTGGGCACCGCGCGCGGGAACTGCAGGAGCGGCCGGCGCAGCCTGTGCGGCAGGTGCTGCTGGCGGCGCTGCGGGGCTGACGGCGCGAACCGGCTGATCGTTCGCATAGGCGGGCGAGGCGTCGATCTGCTGGTCGCTCATCTCGAGCTGGGCTTCGAGCGCGTTGTTCTTCGTCACGAAGTGCAGCGCCGACCAGTCGGCGGCGATGGTGCGGCGCTTCTCCAGCGTGCCGCTCACATCGAGCACGACCGCGAGCGGGTCGGCGCTGCCGCCGATCAGCACGTCCACGACGCGCCCAACCTTGGCGCCGTTGGCGCGCTCGACGTTGGCGTCGAGCATCGGCAGGCGCGTCGGGCTTGCCTCGGCGTTGCCGGACTGGGGCGCGCCCGACTTGGGCCGGTCGGGAATCTGCAATTGGGCGGGCGTGAGCGCGAGCGTGATGGCCGGCGTCTTCGCCTGGGTGTTGATGTGCACGGCGCTCCACGGGTAGTTGGCCTTGCGGTCACCCACGCCCATGAAGCCCTGCAGGTTCACGACCACTTCCTGCGGCTTGCCGCCCGGGCCCGCGACCATGTCGACGGCGCGGCCGACGACCTTGCCGTCGGGCTTGCGCACTTCGCTGTCGAGCAGCGTGCGGAAGGTGCTGCGATCGAGGGTGCGGGTCTGCACGAGCGGGGCGGGTGGCGGCGCGGGGGGCGCGCTCGCGGGTGCGGGCGGCGGCGGCGCGGGCTTGGGCCGCCGCACGAGCGGGGGGCGCGACTTCTTGGGGGCCGGTTTGGCGCCCGGAATTTCGGCCGGCTCGCTGGCGGTCTCGGGGGCGGCGGCCGCTTCGGGCTCGCTGACGATCGGTTCGGTCTCGCTCACGCCAACGGGCGCCTCGACGATGGGCGCGGGCGGCTGGGTCGTGAACAGGCTGCAGCCTGACAACGCGACCAGCAAGAGCAGGGCGAGGGCGTACTGAAGGGATATAACGGGACGTGCGAAACCGCCTCTCATCAACAGAAACTCCATGGAGCGACCGGCGCGTGGCGCGCGGCGAGGGGAAAACCGGGTCGGGGTGCGTGAGAGTTTAACCCGCATGGGGCCGTATTCCGGCCCAAACTGCCGCTAATCTGCTGACAAAACCCTTCTCGCGGGGCCATTCGGGCGCATTTCAGGCAGGGCGCGAACGCATCGGAGCGCTGGCGGAGCGCCAGGCGGCCCCGGGGTAAACACGAGGCCCGGTGGCGTTTTGCGCCTAGTGCATGGCGATATAAGCGTCGCGGCATGCCGGCAATGTGATTCGCGCGATGGGAGCATGGGACGGGTTCGCCTAATCTTCGACCCTGTAAAAAGATGTCAAATAAATGAATGGGTATAGCGCGCCGCAAGGCGCGCCTGGCTGGCGTCGACACCACTAGTCAATCCAGACGAGACGAACCTGATGACGGATCCGCCCCATAATCGCGGACCGTTTCAGCATGCTGATAAAGGAGGCCTCACCATGATGGAACCCCAGGCACAGCAGGTGGCAGAACTGGCCACCGCTGCGATCCGCGAGGGCGATACCGCCGACGCCATTGGCTCGACCGGTTTCCTCAACCGTTACTTCGATATTTCCGCGCGCGGCAGCTCGGTGCGCCAGGAAAGCGTCGCCGGCATCACCACGTTCCTTGCGATGGTGTATTCCGTGTTCGTCGTGCCCGGCATGCTCGGCAAGGCGGGCTTCGATACCAGCGCGGTGTTTGTCGCCGTGTGTCTCACCACGGCGTTCGGTTCGCTGCTGATGGGCCTGTGGGCGCGTCTGCCGATCGCTATCGGCTGCGCGATCTCGCTCACCGCGTTCACCGCGTTCGGCCTCGTGCTCGGCAAGGGCCTGAAGCCTGAAGTCGCACTGGGCGCCGTGTTCCTGATGGGCCTCGTGTTCACGGGCATCTCGGTAACCGGCGTGCGCTCGTGGATCCTGCGCAACCTGCCGCACGGCATCGCCCACGGCACGGGCATCGGCATTGGCCTGTTCCTGCTGCTGATCGCCGCCAACGACGTGGGCCTCGTGATCAAGAATCCGGGCGCTGGCCTGCCGGTTTCGCTCGGTCCCGTCACCTCGCTGCCCGTGATCCTCTCGGTGGTCGGTCTTGCCGCGATCTTCGGCCTCGTGCGCCGCCGCGTGCCGGGCTCGATCCTGATCGTGATCGTCGCGATCTCGGCGCTCGGTCTCGCGATCGATCCGGCTGTGAAGTTCCACGGCGTGTTCGCATGGCCGTCGCTCTCGGCGCCGGGCCATGCCTCGCTGATCGGCGCAATGGACATCAAGGGCGCGCTCTCGCTCGCCGTGCTGCCGAGCGTGCTCGCCCTCGTGATGACCGCGGTGTTCGACGCGACCGGCACGATCCGCGCCGTGGCAGGCCAGGCTGGCCAGCTCGACGCCAACGGCCGCATCATCAACGGCGGCCGCGCACTCACGGCCGACTCGGTCAGCTCGATCTTCTCGGGCTTCTTCGGCGGCGCGCCGGCGGCGGCTTACATCGAATCGACGGTGGGCGTGGCTGCCGGCGCCAAGACCGGCATGGCCGCAGCCGTGGTGGGCGTGCTGTTTCTCGCGGTGATGTTCTTCGCGCCGCTTGCGGGCCTCGTGCCTTCGTACGCTACGGCGCCGGCGCTCATGTACGTGGGCCTGATGATGCTCTCGAGCGTCTCGCGTCTCGACATGGACGACATGGTGGATGCGATGTCGGGCCTCGTGTGCGCCGTGTTCATCGTGCTCACCGCCAACATCGTCACGGGCATCATGCTGGGCTTCGCCACGCTCGTGATCGGCCGCGTGGTGAGCGGCGAGTTCCGCAAACTCAACGTCGGCACGGTGATCATCGCCGCTGTGCTCGTGGCGTTCTACCTGGGCGGCTGGGCTATCTGATGCGCCGCTAGCGCCCACATAGCCCGGTCTTCGGCAAGACGGACCCGAGGCGGCCCGTCCTGCCGGCTTCACGGCCCGCGTTCGCTTTATGGCGGCGCGGGCCGTGCGGCATTTGGGGGCGGGATTGCGCGCTACCTCACTTCGGCAGCACGCTGTTGCCGCGTCCCTTGCCCGATTTGCCGGTTGATTTGCGCGCCGGTTTGCGCGGCTTGGGCTCCACGCCCACGCGCGGGTCGCGCGCCAGTACGAGTTCGGTAAGGCGCTGCGCGACGGTTTCGAATTGCGCATCGTCCTGCGTGACGTACAGCCACTTGCCCAGCACTGGATGCGGCTGCAACGAGGGCATTTCGTCGATGAGCGCGGCGTGCCGATCGTGCGACGTGCAGACCAGCAGGCCGTTAAAGGGCTTTTCGCGGTCGGCGGCGATGAGGCAGAGCAGGCCGTCCATATAGGCGGCGTCGGCGCCGAACATCAGCTTGTGCAGATAGCCGGGGTCGCGCTCGAAGGCGTCGAAGATCCAGAGCAGGGAATTGCGGATTTTGGACGGCATGGCGCAAAGGACTCCGGATGGTTTAAGAGGGCATGCCGGCGTAAAGGTGCCGGGGCGCGACGCCGTCATTTTACGAGCTGTGCAAGCGCCGCCTTGACATCGGCGCATCACCTCCTATGCTTAACCACATGGTTAAGCATGAAGACGACGCCTTGAACCGCACCTTTGCGGCGCTGGCCGACCCCACGCGGCGCGCGCTACTGGCCCGGCTCGCCCTGCAGGACGAGCTTTCGGTGAGCGCACTCGCGCAGCCGTTCGCGATTTCACTGCCCGCGGTGATGAAGCATCTCGATGTGCTCGCCGATGCGGGGCTCGTCACGCGCGCGAAGACCGGGCGCACGGTGGCGTGCCGGCTTGCGGCGGGGCCGATGGAGGACGCGATGCAATGGCTCGCGCGTTACGAACGCTTCTGGAACAGCGCACTCGATCATCTTGCCGCTTTTGTGGAGGAGGAGGCATGTCCACCCAGCCCAGCAGTCCGGGACACAGCACGGAACACAGCGCAGGAGCAACCAGCGCCGCCGCCCGCGCCGGCCCCAGCCTCATTGTCAGGCGCCGCATCGATGCGAGCGCCGCGAAGGTCTACGCGGCATGGACGCAAGGCGAGCAACTGATACGCTGGATGCATCCGCTCGACACGATCTGCCTGCATGCCGAGGCCGACGTGCGCGTGGGCGGGCGCTTTCGCGTGATCATGCGCTCGCCCGACGGCGAAGAGCACGACGCGAGCGGCACGTATCTGGAAGTGGTGCCGGAGGAGAAGCTCGCATTCACATGGGCGTGGCGCAGCGCGCCCGAGCGCGAGTCGCGCGTGACTGTCGTGCTGCGCGCCGACGGCGCGACCACGGAGGTCATGCTGCGCCACGAACGCTTGTTCGACGAAGCCACGCGCGACGCGCATCGCGAAGGATGGTCGAGCGCGCTCGACCGTCTGATGGATCTGTTCGAATGACGGCATTCGGTTGAGCCGGCTTTGGTCAGATCGACAGGAAGGAGGTAGTAATGATGCAACGGCACCCAATTGTTTCGGAGGACGAATGGATGGCGGCGCGCAAGGCGCTGCTTCGCGAGGAGCGTGCGTTCACGCATGCACGCGACGCGCTGGTGGCGAAGCGTCAGGCGCTGCCATGGGTGAAGGTGGAGAAGCCCTATGTGTTCGACACGCCGCAAGGCACGCGCACGCTCGCGGAGCTATTCGGGCCGCGCAGCCAGTTGCTGACGAATTGCCGGGCATCAGCGCGTTTTATCGCGACGAAGCGGGCAACGTCTATCACACGTATTCCGCTTACGCGCGTGGCGTGGAGATGGCGCTCGGCGCTTATGCAATGCTCGAATTCACGGCCAAAGGGCGCAACGAAAAGAAGGATATGCGCGAGTGGATGCGTCACCACGATCGCTATGAAGACAGCGCAGCACTGGATGATGCCGTGCAGAAGCCATGCTGTGCGCACGAGCACAAAGCGCAATAGTGTTAGAGCGCTAGAGCGACATCTCGAAGGCGGGGCGCAGCAATACCTCGATGGCCATCACAATGAGGCCCATCGCGGCGGCGGCGAGCGTCAGCGTGCCATATTCGTCGTAGCGCGAGTCGTACAGACACGCAACCACGAAGAGGATGGCGAGCAGATTGGTCAGCCAGTAGAAGTTCAGCGCGAGTGGCATGGGTTGCCGGAAATAAAAAATGCGACGGCGGATAGTGCAAACCGTGGCGATTCTATCGAACCGACCTTACGGATACGCAACAACATGGTGCTGCGGGACACGTATTCGGGCGGCTTCTTGGGCGTAGCCAGCCGTGTTAGGCTCGGATCAATCTTGACTGCGGATCAATAATGAAAACATCGACCGACGAATTGCTCGTATTCGTCACGGTGATCGATGCGGGGTCGATCACCGCCGCCGCCGACAAACTCGAGCAGACTGTCTCCGGCGTGAGCCGGGCGCTTACGCGGCTCGAAAAGCAACTGGACGTGGCGCTGCTTGTGCGCACCACGCGCCGTCTGCAATTGACCGAGGAAGGCGAGCTTTTTCTCGAACGCGCGCGCGCCATTCTCGCGGCAATGGAAGACGCCGAGGAGGCCGTCTCGCGCCATCGCGAACAGCCCTCGGGACGCTTGCGCGTGGATGCGGGCGCGCCTTTCATGCTTCACTGCATCGTGCCGCACGTGGCTGCGTTTGCCGAACGCTATCCGGGGATCGAGCTCGAACTCACGAGCCATGAGCGCATGGCCGATTTGCACGAGCAGCGCGTCGATATCGCCATTCGCATCGGCGCTTTCGAGGATGCCGCGCTGCACGCGCGCACGCTGGGCGCGAGCCGGCGCCATGTGGTGGCGAGCCCGGCGTATCTCGCGGCGCGCGGCACGCCGCGCACGCTCGCGCAACTGCGCGAGCACCGGCTGATTGGCTTCACAGCGCCCGCGCAGGCGAACAGCTGGCCGCTTGGCCTGGCGTCGCTCGCGGCACAGGCTTCGCTGCTCGACGAGACGCCAGCCACGCCCGATGGCTTCGTGGCCCACCCGGCGCTCGCGGCGTCGAGCGGCGAGACGATACGCCAGCTCGCGCTCGCCGGCGCCGGCGTCGCCTGCCTCTCCGACTTCATGACCGCAGCGGATCGCGCGGCGGGCCGCCTCGTGACCCTGCTCGACGACGCGCTTGTTGCCGAGCAACAGCCGATCTACGCTGTCTACTACCGCAGCGCCGCGCTTGCCGCGCGCGTGCAGGGTTTCCTCGCATTTATCGGCGGCAGGCTCGAAGCGTTTGCCTGACGGGCACGCCTGGACCGCCGTGTCGATGTCCGCGCGCACTCATGGATTGCCCCAGGGCAGCGGGGTGCTCGTGGAGGTTGTCTATACAGGCTCGCCAGGCTAGACTCCACGTCACTTGACTTGTATAGACAGGATTCGATCATGCTTCTCACGCCCGGCCATCTGACCCTCCCGCAACTGCGCCAGATCGCGCGCGCCGCGGACAGCAGCAGCGTCCAGCTTCAGCTCGACCCGGCAAGCTTTGCCGCGATCGACGAGAGCGCGCGCACCGTTGCCGAGATCACGGCCAAGGGTGAGCCCGCTTACGGCATCAACACGGGCTTTGGCCGCCTCGCCAGCACGCATATTCCGATCGATCAGCTCGAACTGCTGCAGCGCAACCTGGTGCTCTCGCACGCCGTGGGCGTGGGCGAGCCGATGGAACTGCCGGTCGTGCGCCTGATGATGGCGCTGAAGCTGTCGAGCCTGGGACGCGGTCATTCGGGCATTCGCCGCGAAGTGATGGAAATGCTCATCAAGCTGTTCAATGCAGACGTGCTGCCCGTGATCCCGGTGAAGGGCTCGGTGGGCGCTTCGGGCGACCTCGCGCCGCTCTCGCACATGTCGGCGGTTCTGCTGGGCGTGGGTGAAGTGTTCATCCGCGGCAAGCGCGCGAGCGCCGAAGCGGGTCTGGCCGCCGCCGGCCTCAAGCCGATCGCGCTGCAAGCGAAGGAAGGCCTCGCGCTGCTGAACGGCACGCAAGCCTCGACGGCGCTGGCGATCTACAACATGTTCGCAATCGAAGACCTGTACCGCACGGCGCTGGTTTCCGGCGCGCTGTGCGTGGACGCGGCAGCCGGCTCGGTCAAGCCGTTCGATGCGCGCATTCACGAACTGCGCGGCCATCGCGGCCAGATCGAAGCGGCCTCGGCTTATCGCACGCTGCTCGACGGCTCGGCGATCAACCTTTCGCACCGCGATTGCAGCAAGGTCCAGGACCCGTACTCGCTGCGCTGCCAGCCGCAGGTGATGGGCGCGTGCCTCGACCAGATGCGCCATGCCGCGCAAGTGCTGCTGATCGAAGCCAACGCGGTCTCGGACAACCCGCTGATCTTCCCGGACACCAAGGAAGTCATTTCGGGCGGCAACTTCCACGCGGAGCCGGTGGCGTTCGCAGCCGACAATCTCGCACTGGCCGCCGCGGAAATCGGCGCGCTCGCCGAGCGCCGCATCGCGCTGCTGATCGACGCGACGCTCTCGGGCCTGCCGCCTTTCCTCGTGAAGGACGGCGGCGTGAACTCGGGCTTCATGATCGCGCACGTAACGGCGGCGGCATTGGCTTCGGAGAACAAGACGCTCGCGCATCCGGCTTCGGTGGATTCGCTGCCGACTTCGGCAAACCAGGAAGACCACGTGTCGATGGCGACTTTCGCCGCGCGCAAGCTCGCCGACATCGCCGGCAACACGGCCAACATCCTCGCAATCGAACTGTTGGCCGCGGCCCAGGGCGTGGACCTGCGCGCGCCGCACGCGACCAGCCCGGCGCTGCAGAAGGTGATGGCATCGGTGCGCAAGGAAGTGCCGCATTACGACCTGGACCGCTACTTCGCACCCGATATCGCGGCCATGACGGAGCTCGTGCAGAACGGCGCCATCGCCGCGCACAGCCCGTTCGCGTTCGAGTCGGAAGCGCATCAAGAAGCGCATTAAGCGTTGTATACGTCGTATTGAAGGCAACGGCGAAGATGCGGCCGGTGGCGCGATGCGCGCGTGACGCGCCATCGAAACCATCGGCCCATTCGACCACGCAATGAACGCACCCGCATACCAGGGCATCAAGGACTTCATTCTTGCGCGCATCCACGCGGGCGAATGGAGCGAAGGCGACCAGGTGCCCTCGGAGAACGAGCTCGCGCGCGAGTTCAAGGTCGCGCGCATGACGGTGAATCGCGCGCTGCGCGAGCTGACCGCCGAGCAGGTGCTCACGCGCGTGCAGGGCGCGGGCACCTTCGTTGCGCGTCCCAAGTACGAGTCCACGCTGGTGGCGATCCGCAGCATCTCCGACGAAATCCTCGCGCGCGGCCACGGCTATCGCGCCGAGGTGCTGGAGATCGGCGTGCTGCCCGCCGACGAGGCGCTCGCGATCGAAATGGGGCTGCGCACGAACGACCGGGTCTTCTACTCGCGCATGCTGCACTTCGAGAACGACGAGCCCGTGCAGCTGGAGGAACGCTGGGTCAATCCCGATGTCGCGCCCGATTACGTGGAGCAGGACTTTACGTCCACCACGCCCAACCATTACCTCATGCGCGTTGCGCCGCTCCAGGGCGTGGAGTACCGCATCGAGGCGCTCGCCCCGCGGGGCGACACGCGCGCTCGGCTCAAGATGAAAGACGTCGAGCCGTGTCTCGTCCTGCACCGGCGCACCCGCTCGAGCGGGCGTGTGGCATCGGTGGCGAACCTGTGGCATCCGGGCAGCCGATATCGCTTCACGGGGCACTTCTAGCCGGCGCCTCGCCGGCGCGCTTCTCGTTGCGCTCCCCGTTGCGCTCCCTGTCGCGTTTTCCGGCGCATTTCCCGCCGTTGCCCCTCTTCCTTTCATTCGCATTGCAATGATGCCGCTTGCGGGTTGCGTCCTGCCTCGCGATGCGGCTAACCTTCAGGCATCGGCCAGGCTTGCCCGGCCCACGAGGGAGGACCTCCGCAATGGAAGATTCCAGTGCAACGCTCATGCCCACGTGGCGCGCGAACCTTGCGCTGCTCACGCGCGAAGTGGGCGCGGTCACGCGGCTCGCGAGGATGATGACGTTTTCGGCGAGCTACATGAAGCTGATTGCTTCGGGGCAGCGCGACTTCAGCGCGGAGTTCGTGCGCGGCATCGAGGCCGTCACGGGCTTGCCCGAAGGCTGGATGGACGAGCCGCACGGAGCCGGCGAGGTGCCCCAGGAGGCGCGCGACGCGATTGCCGACGAAACTCCGCGCGCGCGCTTTCGCGGCACCGCGCATCCGGTGCGCAAGGCGCCCGTGCTGCGCACCGAGCCGATCTTCGGCCACGGCGCGGACGCCCGGCGCGCGCAGGATATGGCCGCCCAGGACGCGCAACGGCGCTCCGCCGGCACGCGCAAGATTCGCGAGCTGGCCGCGCAGGACGTGCGCAAGCTCGAACGGCACCTGAGCATGCTGCCGGTGGAGCCGGAGGCGTTGCGCGCGCGCATCGAAGACGTCATTGCGCATGCCGAGCACGACGAGCGCTCGCGGGCCGATCTCGAAGGCCGCCTCGAGCAGATCGAGAAGCATCGCGAGTTGCTTTTGCGCCACATCACGCGGCTTCACGCATTGCTTACCCGATCGATCGACGACTGATTCCGGCGGCTGCGGCCAGAGCCGCGATTTCGCGCGTGGCAGTGCCTCAGACCCGCAGTTCCGCGAGAATCTGCTCGGCGAGAAAGTCGCAGGTCGGCCGGTTCGAGCGGACGCTGCGCGCGAGCACCACTTCGAGTTCGGGCAAGGCGGGCAGCCCGTGCTGCCGGCCAAGCGTGACGAAGGTTTCAGGCACCGCGCAGCGCGCGAGCGGCGCGACCGCGAGGCCCGCCGCGACCATGCTGCACAGCCCCATCAGGCTCGGACTTTCATACGACGTGCGATAGGCGATGTTTTCGCGTTCGAGCGCGGCAATCGCGTTCGAGCGCGCGACGCTGCCCGCGCTGAAGAGCGCGATGGGCAAGGGCCGCTCGCGCCAGACCTCCCGGCCGATCGCCGCGCTCGCTTGCGCGGGCGGCCCGGCCCAGACCATCGGCTCGAAGCGGATGAATTCGCCGGCGAGCTCGCGCGTGCCCGTCACGCAGGCCAGATCGATCTTGTTCTCCTTCACGAGCGGCGCGAGCGCGCTGCTCGGCAGCCCGACCACCTGAATCTCCACTTTCGGCCAGTTCGCCGAGAACTTGCGCAGCACCGGCGGCAAGAGCGACGACGCATAGTCATCGGGCATGCCGATCGACACGCGGCCGGTGACCTCGGGGTGCGCGAGCGAGGCCCACGCTTCGTCGCGCAGGGCGAGCATGCGTCGCGCGTAGGCGATCAGCGTGTGGCCGTCTGGCGTGGGCGTGACGTTGCGCGGCGCGCGAACGAAAAGCGGCTTGCCGAGCGTGTCCTCCAGCGCGCGGATCTGCATGGAGAGCGCGGCCTGGGAGCGGTGCACGAGCGCTGCGCCGCGCACGAAGCTGCCGGCATCGGCTACGGCCACCACCATTGCAAGGACATCGAAATCGAGGGTCTTCATGGGTACGGAATGCGCGCCATGGGGAAACGCGGCATCAGAAAATCTGATCGAAACATTCAATATAACGCGTTTGCCTGAACGTTGCGACGCTCGTATGCTGGTTCGCACGATCCGTGTTCCAACGCTGTTTTGCTTCGCTCTCACACTTTCATGCCGGGAAAACCCATGTCGACCAACACGTCAATTGATTTGAACTACGAACAATTCCGGCAATTGCGAATGCGCCTCGACATGTCGCGAGGCAAGCCAGCGCCCGAGCAGCTCGATCTCTCGCAGGGGCTTTTCGATGCCGCGCTGGTTGCGGACTATCGCGCGAGCGACGGCTTCGATTGCCGCAACTACGGCCTCGCCTCGGGCTTGCCCGAGGCGCGCGAACTGGGTGCCGAACTGCTGGGCGTGCCTGCGGCGCAGGTGATTGCGGGCGGCAATTCGAGCCTCGAACTCATGCATGACGCGCTCGTGTTCGCGCTGCTCCACGGCGTGCCGGTGGGCGAGGGTGGGGGCCGCGGCGCGCCGTGGCGCGGGCAGGGCGAAATTGCTTTCCTGTGCCCCGCGCCAGGCTACGACCGGCACTTTGCGATTTGCGAGGCGCTGGGCGTGCGCATGATCGCCGTGCCCATGCGCGATGACGGCCCCGACATGGACGCAGTGGAAGCGCTCGTGCGCGATGACGCCACGATCAAGGGCATGTGGTGCATGCCGCTCTACAGCAATCCCACGGGCGCGATCTATGCGGACGAGGTGGTGCAAAGGCTTGCCGCCATGCCCGCCGCCGCACCCGACTTCCGCCTCTTCTGGGACGACGCCTATCGCTTTCACCACCTCACCGGTCAGCGGCACGAGACGCCCAATATCATCGAGGCGTGCGCGGCGGCAGGGTATGCGCAGCGCGCGCTCGTGTTCGCCTCGCTTTCGAAGGCGACCTTCGCGGGCGGTGCGCTCGCGTGGCTGGCCGCGTCGCCAGCCAATGTGGCCTGGTGGCAGCGCTGTGCGGCGGCGCGCACGATCGGCCCGGACAAGCTCAATCAGTTGCGCCATGTGCGCTTTATCCGCGATCGCGCGGGGCTCGAGGCGCTGATGGCGCGCCATCGCGCACTGCTCGCGCCGAAGTTCGCCGCCGTGGACGAGGTGTTCCGCGCGCGTTTTGCGCAGGTGCCCGAGGTGCGCTGGAACGTGCCGCGCGGCGGCTACTTCATCAGTCTCTACACGCCGAAGGGTTGCGCGCGGCGCACCGTCGAGCTGGCCGTCGGGGCCGGGCTCGTGCTGACGCCCGCGGGCGCGGCGTTTCCCTATGGCGTCGATCCCGAGGACAGCCATCTGCGCATTGCGCCATCGTTTCCGTCGCTGGAAGAGGTGCGGCTCGCGGCTCATGGGATTGCGGCGTCGCTGCTGCGCTCGCTAGAAGCGCGCGAGGTGGCGGCGGTCTGAGCGCGGCGCGACATGCAGCAAAACGATGTGCTACAACGAAAGGCGAACTCCGTCGTCCACCTATCGTCTAGCAGGAGGCCTGCGTGTCCGCTCTCGCCGCCAGTCTGCAACGCGCCCTCGCGCAGCGCACGCGCGAGGGCGCGGCGCGTCCGCCGCTCGCGCGCAGGCTCGCGTCAGGCCCCGGCTGGCAGGTCGACGACGTCGTCTGCACGTTCGGCCCCGCCGACCGGCCCTATGAGGAGCGCCATGCGAGCGCGTGCCTCGCGATCGTCGCGGCCGGCTCGTTCGGCTACCGCTGCGGGTCGGGCAAGGCCGGCCGTGGGCGCGGCACGGAACTGATGACGCCCGGCGCGCTCATGCTGGGCGAGCCGGGCGCGTGCTTCGAATGCGGCCACCGCCACGGCGCGGGCGACCGCTGCATCTCGTTTCATTTCGATCCGGACTGGCTCGACGAGCAGGCCGCCGCAGCGGGCCTCGTGCCCCGCGCGCGGCGCTGGAGCGCGCTGCGCGTGCCGCCGCTGCGCGCGCTCGCGCCGCTCGTCGCGCGCGCCTGCGCGAACGTCGAGGCGCTGGAGCGTGGGGCCGGAGTCCCCGCTGCGTGGGACGAACTGGCGATCGCGCTGGCGGTCGCGACCTTGCGCGTGAGCGCGGACGGCAAGGATGTGCGCGGGCCGGATTCCCTGCAAGGAAGGGCCGGGTCGACGGCTGGATCGCGGCCATCGGCGGCCGCGGCCGCGCGGGTGGCCGCGACGCTGCGTCTGATCGAAGAGACGCCCGATTCGCCGCATACGCTCGCGAGCCTCGCGGCGGCGGCGGGCGTGAGCGAGTTCTACTTCCTGCGGACCTTTTCGGCGGTAGCGGGCGTGACGCCGCATCAATACCTGCTGCGCTCGCGCCTGCGCGTGGCCGCGCTGCAGCTCTGTGCCGGCGAGGGCGGCGAGAAGATCGTCGATATTGCACTGGAGAGCGGCTTCAACGATCTGTCCAACTTCAACGCGGCGTTTCGCGCGGAGTTCGGCGCGAGCCCGCGAGCGTGGCGCGACGCGATGCGCGAGCGCGAACTCGCGGCGACGTCCTGGCCGCGCGCGACGTCTGCACCCAACGCGACGGACACAGCGAACGCGGCGGCGATGCAGTCGCCATGAACGCCGCGCGCGCAAGGGCCGGTGCATTCGCGCTTGCATTGGCGTTGGTGTTCGCGTGGCCGTGCGCACAGGCGCAGCCGCCGGCCGATGCGCAGACACAAGCGCAGGCGCCTGAGGAATCCCTGGATCTCACCGATTTGCCGCCCGCCACGCTCGAGCGCGACGTCCATGAATTCGTCGTGCAGCACGACGGCTCGATCGAGGAGCACGACGATTCGACGATGCGCGCCAACACCACCGCGGGCGTCGACGCCATCGCGCAGCGCTACGTCTGGTTCAACAAGGATTCCGAAACGATCACGGCGCTCTCAGCGCAAACCGTCGACCCCGACGGCACGCTGCACGAAGTGGGCGCAAGCGCGATCCGCGACGTTCAGGAGCCGCGCTCGGCGGGCGCGCCGACCTTCCAGGACGGCGTATTGCGCACCGTGATCTTTCCTGGCGTGCAGCCGGGCTCGCGCGTGCGCCTAATCTGGACGAAGCACCGTGCGAAGGCGATGCAAGCCGGCATGTTCTCGTACTTCGCCGAGCCGCCGGTCGAGCCGGTCGAGCTTCAGCGTCTCGTCTTCGATCTGCCGGCCGATTTGCCGCTTCATGTCGATGCACGCGGTTATGAAGCGCTCGCGCCCGTGACTGCGAACGGCCGCACGCGCTACGCCTTCGAGTATCGCCATGGCCCTTACGCGCCGCTGGAGCCGGGCGCCGTCTCGCGCGTGAACTGGGGCGCGCGCCTCATGGTGACGACCTTGCCCGACTACGCGGCCTTTGCCGCGCGCTACCGCGATGCTGCCGCCGATCCCACCGCGACCGATCCGTCCATCGCGGCCCTCGCGCAAACGCTGACGGTGGGGCTTGCGGATCCGCTCGAGAAGGCCGCGCGCATCTACGACTGGATGCGCCTGAATATCCGCTACGTGGCGCTATTTCTGGGCGAGACCGCAGCGGCCCCGCACCACGCGGTCGACATCCTGCGCGCACGTTACGGCGACTGCAAGGACCACGTCGCGCTGTTCACGGCATTGCTCGCGGCGGTGGGCATTCGCGCCGAAGCGGCACTGCTGAATCTTGGTCCGGTCTATGCGTTGCCATCGGTGCCGGGATACGGCGTGGAGGCGATCGATCATGTGATCGCTTGGCTGCCCGACCTGGGCGTGTTCGCCGATACCTCATCAGGCGGCGTGGCGTTCGGCTATTTGCCGGCGGGTGTGCTGGATCGCCCGGCGCTGCTCGTCGACGACGGCGTGCTCGTGCGCACGCCCGCCACGCAGCCGCGCGAGCGCACGGTGCGGCTCGAAATCGACGTGGGCGCCGATGGCGGCGCTGCGTATCGCTATCGCGTGGAGGACACGGGCGCCGGTGCGGAACCTGAGCGCAACACGCTGCGCCGCGCGACGCGCCGCCAGGCGCGGGAGATCGCCTTGCAGCGTCTGCGCCAGGCTGGCCTGGCGGGCACCGCGCGGGTCTCGACGAGCGCGCTCGATGCAACCGGCGGGCCGTTCACCGTCACGGTCGCCGGCACGCTCGACCATGTCGTCTGGCGCGACGGCACGACGGCGCTGCCCGCCTTGAGCAGTTTGCCGGGCGGCATCGCCTCGCAGCTCGACGCGTGGCTCGCGGTGCCAAAGCGCACGCAGCCGTGGGCCTGTGTGGGCGGCGACTTCGAGGAGCACGCGCAAATTGTGTTGCCCGCATTCGCGCGCGTGAGCGACCTGCCGCATGACATCTCGGCAAGCGCGGGCGCGGATGGCGCGCGACTCGACTATGCATCGCACTACGTGTTCGATCCGGCGTCGCGCACGGTGCAGATTTCGCGCAGGCTTGCCGCGCATTTCGGGCGGCAGATGTGCTCGCCGGATCAGTTCGCGCAGATGCGCGACGCGCTCGTGCGCATGCAGCGCGATACGCGTGCGCAGATCGTCGTGCGTGCCCGGAGCCGATGAGCGCGCGTTAGCCGCCGCGCGTAGTCACAGGCACCCACGCGCCTTGCTTCAATCGATAGAGCGTCGCTGCGCCGTTCCTGAGCGCGCCTTGATCGTCGAAGGCAATGCGGCCCGTTACGCCATCGAAGGACAGGGTCTTGAGCGCGCCGCGCCAGACCGCGGGATTCGCCGATCTGGCGGCCGCCATCGCGTGAATGGCCGCCCATGCCGCGTCATAGCCGAACGGCGCGTAGGCGAGCACATCGACGCCGAAATGGCTCTTGAAGCGTTGCGCGAAATGCGGGCCGTCAGGCAGCTGCGCAAGCGGGCGGCCGTACTCCCACGCGAGCGCGCCTTCGCCTGCCACGCCCGCGAGACGCACGAAGTCGGGAAGCGCGACGCCTCCGCCGCCCACGAACTGCACGCTCATGCTGCGTGCCTTCATTTGCCTCACGAGCGCCGCGGCCTCGTGCGCGAGGCCGCCGAAATAGAGCAGGTCGGCGTTGGCGGCCTGGATGCGCGCGAGCTGCGGGCCGAAGTCGACGCTATCGCCTGTTCCGCCCGATGCGCCCGTCGTGAAGTCGCGCGTGACCACGATGCCGCCACGCGCCTTCACGGTGCGCTCGAACACGTCGGCTTCGCCCTGGCCGAACGCGCTGCGGTCGTCGACGATGGCGATGCGCCGTGCCTTGATCTCTTCGACGGCCCATGCGCCCGCCACGCCGGCGGTCCACGCGTCGTTGGCGACCACCACGAAGGTGTTAGCGAAGCCTTGCGAAGTGAGCGTGGGATTGGTCGCGATGGGCGCGATCATGGGGATGCCGGCGCTTTCGTAGATGCGCGAGGCCGCGATGGCCGCGCCTGAGTTGAAGTGGCCGACCACGGCCGCCACATTCTCGTTTGCGAGCCGCGTAGCGGCCTGCACACCGCCGCGCGGGTCGGCGCGATCGTCGAAGCTGACGAGCTCGAAGTGCGCGGTTTGATCGCCGATCTTCACGCCTTGCGCGTTGGCGTCGTCGATGGCGAACTGCGCTCCTTTTTGCAGGTCGCGGCCATAGTCGGCGTAGTCGCCGCTCAGTGGCGCGGCGAAGCCGATCCGCACGGTGAGCACGGTGAGCGGCCCGGCTGCGTGCGCGATGCTGGCGGGCGCCGTGGCGAGCATGCACGAGAGCGCGCCGAGCGTGATCGCGAGCAGTGCGGCGCGCCGCGTCGGACGGGGCAGCGCACCGGACGGGCGGCATGGCGTGTGGCGCGATTTCATCGTGGCTCCTGTGTCGACCAGAGTTGGCGCTTTAGCTGTCGATCAGAGTTGGCGGTTTAGTGCTTACTCCGATCCCATGCAAAGCTCGCGGCGTGGGCGCAGCGGTGTTTTTCTACGTTGTGGTTCGAGCGTGCTGCGTGCGTGTTGTGGTCCTGCGCTCAACGCTCCGCTTGCATCGCAAGCAGCGTTTCGCGCAGGCGCACGAGCGGCGCCATGGTGTCTTCGTTGGCCCAGCCTTCGAGGTCGTCGAGCGCGCGGTTGCAGCCGTCGAGCACCACGTCCAGATCGACGGGCACGCCGTTGGCCAGCGCAAAGCGCACGATCGTCTCGAAGCGCTCGCAGTCTTCGTCGCCATAGGCAATGTCGAGATTGTCGGCGATGGTCTGTGCGATGTCGCTGCGCTGGCGGTCTTCTTCGTCGACGAAGTCGATGATGCCGCGCGCCACTTCGGGTGCGTGATAAAGCGCGATGTCGAGCCAGACGGCTGCGTCGAAATCGGCTTCATGGCTTTGCTCTTCGAAGTATTCGATGGCTTCCTGCTCGTGCGTCTCGCCGGCGTCGACGGCAAGGCACAGTTGCTCGAAATACTCTTCCTGTTCGCTGCGGATGGGGTGGGACATCGATCGATCTCTTGACTAACGGGGGACGCGGGACGGCGCGGCGTTTGCGCTGGAGCAGCGCATCGCGCGGCTCGCATTATAGGCCGCGCGGCTCGCCTTCAGTCCATGTCGATGGCCCAGGCGTCGAACCATTCGCGCGGGCGCGCGATCTGGTCCTGCGCCGCGACGATTTCCAGTTCGTAGCGCCCCGCGTCGTAGGTGGCCTTCACGACCGCGTTCACGGCGGCGAGCGTGTGCTCGAACGCGGGCCGCAGCGCGTCGCCGTTCATCAGGCGCGCGACGAAGATGGCGCTCGTGATGTCGCCCACGCCCACGGGCTGGCGCGCGAAGTGATAGAGCGGGCGCTGGCCGAGCCACGCCTCGTGCTCGCTCACGACAAGCATGTTGAAGGTGTCCGCGGGGCTGTTGCGGTCGAGCAGATGCTTGACGAGCACGAGCTTCGGGCCGCGCTCCAGCAGTTGGCGGCAGGCGTCGACAGCCTCCTCGGCGGTCTCGATCTCGCGCCCGACGAGCCGTTGCAGTTCGCTGTGGTTCGGCATCAGCGCGTCGGCCACTTCGGGCATGTGCTGCACCAGAAACTCCTGAATGCCGGGCTCGACCTTGCAGCCGTTGCCTTCGCCGTTGACCGTGCCCATTACCGGGTCGCAGAAGTAGCGCGCGTGTGGATTAGCGGCCTTCACGGCGCGCACGACGTCGATCACCGCCTGGGCCTGCTCGGGCGTGCCGAGGTAGCCCGAGAGCACCGCGTCGCAACGCGGCAGCACGCCGATTGCGCCAATGCCCTCGGCAAGATCGACCATCTGCTCTGCATCGATCGCGCTGCCGGTCCAGTGGCCGTACTGCGTGTGGTTCGAGAACTGCACGGTATTGAGCGGCCAAACGTTCACGCCGAGGCGGAGCATCGGGAACACAGCGGCGCTGTTGCCCGCATGGCCGAACACGACGTGTGGCTGGATGCTCAAAACGTTTTTCATGGGCGTTCTGTGGGGCGAGACGCGAAAATTAGCGCGGTGCGGCAACGATAACCGAATTCGCCGCGCCCAGTCGATGCTCACGTGCGTGCAGTGTTGCGCGTAGCCGTCTCGCAGGTTGCGTTCCGGTGTGCGAAGTGTTGTGCAAGCGGTTGTGTGAGCTGTTGTGCAAACTGTGCGCCGCTTCAGGCCAAATTTCAGGCCAATTCGCGATAGAGCGACATGTAACGTTGTGCCGATGCGGCCCAGCCGAAGTCCTGATGCATGCCGCGCTCGCGCGTCGCGCGCCAGTCGTGGCTGCGCGCGTAGAGCGCGAAGGCGCGGCGGATCGCGGCAGCGAGCGCGTCGGGCTCGAAGCGCTCGAATACGAAGCCGGTGGCGAGGCCATCGGCGAGATTCTCCAGCGAGGCGTCGGCGACAGTGTCGGCGAGACCGCCCACGCGATGCACGAGCGGCAGCGCGCCGTAGGCGAGCGCGTAAAGCTGCGTGAGCCCGCACGGCTCGAAGCGCGAGGGCACCACCATGACGTCGGCGCCCGCGACGATCGAGTGCGCGAGCGTTTCGTCGAAGCCAAGCTCGACGGCCACGGCATCGGGATGTTGGCGCGCCGCGCGCGTGAAACCCTGTTCGAGGCTCGCGTCGCCGGTGCCGAGCACGGCGAGCTGCCCGCCGCGCGAGACGATTTCGGGCACCGCGCCAAGCAGCAGGTCGAGGCCTTTTTGCTCGGTGAGGCGGCTCACCACGGCGAACACGGGCGCGTCTTGCCGCTGCGCGAGCTTCAGGCGCGCTTGCAGCGCCGTCTTGCAGCGCGGCTTGCCGCTCATGTGCGCAGCCGAGTAATGCGCGGCAATAGCGTCGTCGTGGGCCGGATTCCAGATCGCGTAATCGACGCCGTTCAGGATCCCCACCAGATCGTGCGCGCGGCCCTTGAGCAGCGCTTCGAGCCCGCAGCCCTGGGCGACGGTCTGGATCTCGCGCGCATAGGTCGGGCTTACCGTGGTGATCTTGTCGGCGAAATAAAGACCGGCTTTCAAAAATGAAAGCTGACCGTAGAACTCCACGCCGTGCATGTCGAAGAAGTCGGCGGGCAGCCCCAGCATGTCGAACTGCTGCGCGGGAAAAATGCCTTGATAGGCGAGGTTGTGGATCGTAAAGACGGTACGCGTGCCGGCAAGCCGACGCTCGCGCGCCGCCGCGCGCAGGTAAGCGGGGGCGAGCCCCGCGTGCCAGTCGTGCGCGTGCACGATGGCGGGCGTCCAGTCGGGATCGGCGTGCTGGGCGAGCTGCGCGGCGGCCGAGCCGAGCAGCGCGAAGCGCTGCGCGTTGTCGCCGTAGGGCACCTGGTCGGCGTCGAGGTACGGGCTGCCTGGGCGGGCGTAGAGCGCGTCGGCGCGAATCATGTAGACGGGCAGGCCGTTGCCCGGCAGGTGGCCGAGTTCGAGCGACGCTTCGGGCGCGCCGAATGTGCGCGCGAGGCGCGCGACCGGACGCAGGTCGGCTAGGCCCGCCGCCACGCTCGCGAAGCCCGGCAGCAGCACGCGCGCATCGGCGCCTTGCTCGATCAGCGCGACGGGCAGGGCGGCCGTGACATCGGCGAGACCGCCGGTTTTCAGCAGCGGATAGAGCTCGCTGGCTACGTGCAGAACGCGGATCGTCATCGGAATGGGGCCTTTGCGGTCGAGCGACTGTCGAGGGTTGAAGGGGCGCGGGCCTCGCGCTTGTGTATTGCTCAGCCGCCGCGCCTGAGCTTCGCCAGCGCTTCGTCGGTGACCAGCACGACGCCGTCCTCGGTCCGGTAGAAGCGCTCGCCGTCGAGCTTGGGGTCTTCGCCGATCACGGTGCCGTCGGGAATCGCGCAGCCGCGGTCCACCACCACCTTGCGCAGCCGGCAGCTCGCGCCCACCGTCACCTCGGGCAACAAGACTGCCTCGGCAATGTTGCAGAACGACTTCACGACCACATTCGACGAGATCACCGAGCGCGAGATCTGCGAACCCGAGATTACGCCGCCGCCGCACACGATCAGGTTCGTGCCGGAGCCCTGCAGTCCGTTCAGGTCGCGCACGAACTTGGCTGGCGGCAACTGCTCCTGATAGGTCCAGATGGGCCAGTTGCGGTCGTAGAGGTCGAGCGCCGGAATCGTCGAGGCCAGATCGAGATTGGCGGACCAATAGGCGTCGATGGTGCCCACGTCGCGCCAGTAGGGCTCGGCATTCGGATCGGACGAGACGCACGAGAGGCTGAACGGATGCGCGATCGCATGGCCGTCGGTGACCACGCGCGGAATGATGTCCTTGCCAAAGTCGTGGTCGGTGGCCGTGCGCGCGATGTTCTCTTCGAGAAGCTTGAACAGATAGGCGGTCTCGAACACGTAGATGCCCATGCTCGCGAGCGCGATGTCGGGGTGGCCCGGCATCGCGGGCGGGTCGTCGGGCTTCTCGACGAAGCCCGTGACGCGGCGCGACTCGTCCACGGCCATCACGCCGAACGCGCGCGCATCGAGGCGCGGCACCTCGATGCAGCCCACCGTGCAGTCCGCGCCGCTCGCTGCATGGTCGGCCACCATGCGCGTGTAATCCATCTTGTAGATGTGGTCGCCGGCCAGCACGATCACGTGCTTCGGCGAGATCGAGCGGATGATGTCGAGGTTCTGATAGACGGCGTCCGCCGTTCCGCGATACCAGTGCGCGCCTTCCACGCGCTGCTGCGCGGGCCACAGGTCGACGAACTCGTTGAACTCGCCGCGCAGGAAGCCCCAGCCGCGCTGCAGGTGGCGCAGCAGCGAATGGGCCTTGTACTGCGTGACCACCGCGATGCGGCGGATGCCCGAATTCAGGCAGTTGGAGAGAGCGAAATCGATGATGCGGTATTTGCCGCCGAAGTAGACCGCTGGCTTCACGCGCTTGTTGGTGAGCGGACCGAGGCGGGTGCCGCGTCCGCCCGCGAGCACGATCGCGAGCGTGGTGCGCTGCAGATCGTTGAGGCTTGCCGGAGTTTCCATGAGCGTCTCCCTGTTGTGCCCCCGGGGTATGGCCTGGTTCGTTGTGCCTCGGCTCGTGCGCCGGATGCGTTTTGGGTCTTTCCCTTGGGTTTGCCCATTAGGTATTCCCGTCGCCGGCGTCGTTTTTGTGACCGCGCATTGACTGTTCTAGCACTGAAAGCCATCTTGCGCGAATTCATTGCACAGGGCGGCAACGTGTGGCGGCTAGAATCGCTGGTGTTCCAGGCACTCCGTGATCGCCCATGTTTCCGATACGCAAGCTTTGCGCCATCGCCGCTTGTTGCGCCGCCGTTTCCGGTCTTGCCGCGTGTGCTGCCGGGAACGGCGCGAATGCGCCTTTCGCTGCAGCATCCCCGGTTGCCGTGTCGACCGATGGCCCCGCCTATGGTCCCGAGCTTCAGGGTTTCGATTATCCTCATCCGGTGCGCGAGTTCAGCTTCACGTCACAAGGGCAGACGCTGCATACGGCCTATATGGACGTGCAGCCGCAAAAGCCCAACGGCCGCACTGTGGTTCTGCTGCACGGCAAGAACTTTTGCGCCGCCACCTGGGGCGAGACCATCACGCGGCTGACCGACGCCGGCTATCGCGTGATCGCGCCGGACCAGATCGGTTTCTGCAAATCGAGCAAGCCGGCGGCTTACCAATTCAGCTTCCAGCAGCTTGCACGCAATACGCATGCGCTGCTCGCTTCGCTGGGCGTGCAGCGCGCGACCGTCATCGGCCATTCGACGGGCGGCATGCTCGCGGTGCGCTATGGGTTGATGTATCCGCGCGAGACCGAGCAACTGGTGCTCGCGAATCCGATCGGGCTCGAGGACTGGAAAGCGAAAGGCGTGCCTTCGCTCTCGGTGGACGAGTGGTATGCGCGCGAACTGAAAACGAGCGCCGACGGCATCCGCAATTATGAGCGGTCGACTTATTACGCGGACCACTGGAGCGCGCGCTACGAGCCGTGGGTGCAGATGCTGGCCGGCATGTACAGGGGGCCGGGCAAGCAGCAGGTCGCGTGGGATTCGGCGCTGCTTTACGACATGATTTACACGCAGCCCGTGATCTACGAATTCGGCCAGCTGAAAGTGCCGACGCTGCTGCTGATCGGCGACAAGGACACGACCGCCATTGGCAAAGATGCCGCGCCGCCCGAGGTGCGTGCCCAGCTCGGGCACTATCCAGCGCTGGCGAAGGCGGCGCAGCAGGCCATCCCGAACGCGAAGCTCGTGGAGTTCCCGGAACTCGGCCATGCGCCGCAGATGCAGGACCCCGAGGCGTTTCACGCCGCGTTGCTCAGCGGGCTGGCGGCGTTGCCGGGCCAGTCACGATAGTTCGTAGTTCGCGCCTGGCCCGGCTGGAGTCACCGGGCCTCAGCCATCTCCGCGCGCACCTGTGCGGTGATTTCGAACGAGCGCAGGCGCTTGGCGTGATCGTAGATCTGCGCGGTGACGATCAGCTCGTCCGCCTGGGTCTGCTCGATCACCGAAGCGAGTCCCGCGCGCACGCTCGCGCGGTCGCCCACCACCGAGCACGCGAGCGAATGCGCGACGCTCGAAAGCTCGAATTCGTTTGCGGCGATTTGCTCGGCTGGCGGCGGGAGCTGCCCCGGCGTGCCGCGCCGCAGATTCACGAATTGCTGCTGTAGCGAGGTGAACAACAAGCGGGCTTCGTCGTCGGTTTCGGCGGCGAACACGTTCACGCCCACCATCGCGTGCGGTTTCGCGAGCGTGGCCGACGGGCGGAACTGCGAGCGATAGACGCGCAGCGCGGTGAGCAACTGATCGGGCGCGAAGTGCGAGGCGAACGCGAACGGCAGGCCCATCGCCGCCGCGAGCTGCGCGCCGTACAGGCTCGATCCGAGGATATAGAGCGGCACGTGCAGCCCCGCGCCCGGCACGGCGCGCACGCGCTGGCCTTCCACCGGATCGGCGAAGAGTCGCTGCAACTCGGCGACGTCGTCGGGAAAGGCTTCGGCGCTCGCGTGCAGGTCGCGGCGCAGTGCGCGCGCCGTGGTCTGGTCGGTGCCGGGCGCGCGGCCGAGCCCCAGGTCGATGCGCCCCGGATATAGCGCCTCGAGCGTGCCGAACTGCTCTGCGATCAGGAGTGGCGCGTGATTGGGCAGCATGATGCCGCCCGAACCGACGCGGATCGTGCGCGTGCCGCCCGCCACATGGCCGATCACGACCGAGGTGGCGGCGCTGGCGATGCCGGTCATGTTGTGGTGCTCGGCGAGCCAGTAGCGGTGGTAGCCCCAGCGCTCGGCATGCTGGGCGAGATCGAGCGTGTTGCGCAGCGCGACGCTGGCGCTGGAGCCGGCAGGCACCGGCGAAAGGTCGAGGACGGAGAAGGGAATCATGGGCGGGTGGCGTTCCAGTGTTCATGGAGCGTGCCGCAAGCCTGGCCCCGGGAGCGCGCCGGGTGGGCGCTGGGGCGGCTGCAAGGCAGACGCAAGGTCGAGGCATTGTGCCAAAGCGCTCCGGATCCTGCTGACAGGATCGGGGAACCCATGCGCCCCACGTGGTTTCCGGTGGGGCCGCCAAGGTGGGGCCGCCGCGGTTCGCTTGCAAACCATTTTTTAAATTGAATCAGAATAATTCTTGTTTATATCGATATTCGGTCGGCTCGACTAAAGCGCTATTCAATATTGTTAAGAATTTATTTCAATAAGCTTGCTAATTGTTCTGGATCTATAAGGCGCTGGAAGCTTGGTGTGGACCACATGCAAGAATTGCCGTCTTTGCAAATGTGAGAAGCATTTTTGCGAGAGCGCCGGAAGCGGCGCGAGGGCGTTGCTGCTACAATTTTTCCCTTTGAATCAGGGCGCGAGCAGGGGTGCGAAAAAGCACGGTGCGCCTTTTTCCAGGCAATGCTTAATCAATTCATCGGTTGATTGGCGCGGCGTCAGAAATGTGTAGCCGTCTGTTACGCAGGTGGCGGCGAATATGCGACGCGGATACGATGCGCGGGTCAATTTTCGTGATTTCCGGGGTAGGCAAATGTTAGCAGGCGACACGCTCGAGTTGGCCGGCGCGCCGCGTGATTGCGTCGCGACGGCATGGCGCTGGGCGCGAGGCATCGAGGCATGACTGCAGTGCTGGGTTTTCTGTCCCCGGCGTGGTGGCTGGTGATCGCGCTGTGTTGCGCGACTACCTTCTACGCTATTTGTGCTGCGTTGAGCATGCCGCGTCTGGGCTCCGCCGCGCAGGTGCGTATGGCGGCCCGGCGCGCCCGCGCGCGCGCGGCGCTGCCGGTGAGTGTGCTCAAGCCGCTGTGCGGCGCCGAGCCCCGTCTCTTCGAAAACCTCGCCACCTTCTGCGAGCAGCACCATCCGCGTTATCAATTGATTTTCGGGGTGTCCTCGTCGAAGGATCCCGCCATTGCCGTCGTGCGGCGGCTGCAGGCCGCGTATCCGGCTCACGACATCGCGCTCGTGATCGACTCGCGCGTGCACGGCAGCAACCTGAAGGTGAGCAATCTCATCAATATGGCGGCGCATGCGCGCCATGACGTGCTGATCGTCGCCGACAGCGACATCGCCGTGGAGCCCGATTATCTTGAGATCGTCACCGCGCCGCTCGCCGACCCGCAAGTGGGCGTGGTCACGTGTCTCTACAGCGCGCGCAGTGTCGGTGGTTTCTGGCCGCGCGTGGGCGCGCTCTTTATCAACGAGTGGTTCGCGCCTTCGGTGCGGGTCGCGCATTCCACGGGCTCGCGCGCGTTCGGCTTCGGCGCGACGCTTGCGCTTTCGCGTGGCACGCTCGAGCGTATCGGCGGTTTCGAATCGCTCAAGGATTGCCTTGCCGACGACTTTCAGCTCGCGCGCTTCGCACGCGATCACGGGCTTGCCACGGTGCTCGCGCCGGTGCTGGTCGCCACCGATGTGATCGAGCCGACGTTCCGCACGCTGTGGCTGCGCGAGACGCGCTGGCTGCGCACGATTCGCTCGGTCAATCCGGCGGGTTTCGCGTCGCTGTTCATCACCTTTACTTCGCCGTGGCTCGTGCTGGGCGCACTCGCGTACTGGCAGCTCGCGGCCAGCACTACGATGGCGGGGGCCGGCGCAGTGGCGAGGGTCGCGTTGGCTGTGCTCGGCGCAAGCACGGTTGGCGGTATCATCGCGCGGTTGGCCTCGCATGCGCGCGGCAGTTCGAGCCTGCGGGCGTTCTGGCGCGATTTGCCGCTGGTGCCATTGCGCGACACGCTGTTGCTGCTGCAATGGCTGGCGGCGGTATTCGGTTCGCACGTGATCTGGCGCGGCGTGCGCGTGCCGGTCGCCAACCCCGACGTCGTGGCCGCGGCCGACGTGGCCGCCATGCCAGGTGCGGGCGAAGCGCGCGTGAGCGCGGCGCCGCGCCGGGCGGTCGTCGAAGTGTCGGACGGCCGTTGAGGCCGTGGCAGGCACGGCGTAGTTGGGCCTGATGAATCAGGCCCGGATAGATCAGGTCCGGCATGCCGGACCAAAGCGCCCCGGGATATGAATCCCAGGCGCACCCCAAATTGTGGCGTGCCGCGCCGGCCTTGAGCCAGCGCGCGCGCTTGTCGTTCATTCATGCCCATTAAACAAAAGGGTTGGCGGAGCACTCCTCTCATGAAAACGCTGTTTTTGCAGGCCCCGTCCTATGACGGCTTCGACGGTGGCGCAGGCTCGCGCTATCAGGCGAAGCGCGAGATCCGCTCGTTCTGGTATCCGACCTGGCTCGCCCAGCCCGCTGCCCTCGTGCCGGACAGCCGCGTGCTCGACGCGCCCGCCGACGGCATCGGCGTCGAAGAAACGCTGAAGATCGCGATGGACTACGACCTCGTGATCATTCACACGAGCACGCCGTCGTTCCCGACCGACGCGCTCTTCGCAGAAGACCTCAAAAAGCGCAAGCCGTCGCTGCTGGTCGGCATGGTGGGCGCGAAGGTGATGGTCGATCCGCACAACTCGCTCACGGCCACCGAGGCGATCGATTTCGTCTGCCGCGAGGAATTCGACTTCACCTGCAAGGAAATCGCCGAAGGCAAGCCGTTCGCCGAGATCAAGGGCTTGAGCTGGCGCGCAAAGGACGGCTCGATCGAGCACAACGAAGCGCGTCCGATCCTCGAGAACATGGACGAGCTGCCGTTCGTGGCGCCGGTCTACAAGCGCGATCTGAAGATCGACAACTACTTCATCGGCTACCTGAACTACCCGTACGTTTCGATCTACACGGGTCGCGGCTGCAAGTCGCGCTGCACGTTCTGCCTGTGGCCGCAGACGGTGAGCGGCCACCGCTACCGCACGCGCTCGGTCGAGAACGTGCTCGCGGAAGCGAAGTGGATCCGCGACAACATGCCGGAAGTGAAAGAGCTCATGTTCGACGACGACACCTTCACCGACGACCTGCCGCGCGCCGAAGCCATCGCTATCGGCCTTGGCAAGCTCGGCATGACGTGGTCGTGCAACGCCAAGGCGAACGTGCCGTACAAGACGCTCAAGGTCATGAAGGAGAAT
Organism: Paraburkholderia sacchari; assembly: GCF_000785435.2. Classification (GTDB taxonomy): domain Bacteria; phylum Pseudomonadota; class Gammaproteobacteria; order Burkholderiales; family Burkholderiaceae; genus Paraburkholderia; species Paraburkholderia sacchari. Next base: position 57,977 of record NZ_JTDB02000007.1, read on the forward strand.
GGCCTGCGCCTGCTGCTCGTGGGCTTCGAAAGCGGCGACGACCAGATCCTCGTGAACATCAAGAAGGGCGTGCGCACTGATTTCGCGCGCCGCTTCAGCGCGGACTGCAAGAAGCTCGGCATCAAGATCCATGGCACCTTTATTCTCGGCCTGCCGGGCGAGACGCCGGAGACCATCAAGAAGACCATCGAGTACGCGAAGGAAATCAATCCGCACACGATCCAGGTTTCGCTCGCGGCGCCTTATCCGGGCACGACGCTCTACAAGCAGGCCGTCGAGAACGGCTGGATGGAAGAGAACAAGACCATCAATCTCGTGAGCAAGGAAGGCGTGCAGCTTGCGGCGATCGGCTATCCGCATCTGTCGCGCGACGAGATCTATCACCATCTCGAGCAGTTCTATCGCGAGTTCTATTTCCGTCCGTCGAAGATCTGGGAAATCGTGCGTGAGATGCTCACGAGCTGGGACATGATGAAGCGCCGCCTGCGCGAGGGCGTGGAGTTCTTCCGCTTCCTGCGCGCCCACGAGGCATGATGGATGCGCCGCCGCGCGCGGATGGCGTTGCGCGCATCGCCGCCGATGCTGTGAACGCGGGACAAGGCGGCAGCGGCGGGCGCGCGCTGATTTTCACTGCCGACGACTTCGGCCTGCACGAGCGGGTCAACGCGGCGGTCGAGCGCGCGCATCGCGACGGCGTACTCAACGCCGCGAGCCTGATGGTCGCCGCGCCCGCCGCCGCCGATGCGGTGGCGCGCGCGCGGCAACTGCCGAACCTGCGCGTGGGCCTGCACCTCGTGCTCGCCGACGGCGCGGCCATGCTGCCGCGCGCGCGGATTCCCGCGCTAGTCGACGCGCAAGGCCGCTTCGGCGACAACATGGTGCTCGACGGCTTTCGCTTCTTTTTCCTGCCGCACGTGCGCGCCCAGCTGGCACTGGAGATTCGCGCTCAATTCGAGGCGTTCGCGGCGACCGGGCTCGCGCTCGATCACGTGAACACGCACAAACACTTCCATCTGCATCCCACGGTGCTCTCGCTGATCCTCTCGATCGGCCGCGAGTACGGCTTGCGCGCGATGCGCCTGCCGCTGGAAGCGGGCGCGCCGTTTGCGCTCAAGCCCTGGCTCGTGCTCGTGCGCGCGCGTCTCGCGCGTGTGGGCGTGGCGCATAACGATTACGTCGTGGGCATGGCGAACACGGGCGCGATGGACGAGGCGGTGCTGCTCGACGCGCTCGCGCATCTGCCGGCGCAGGGCGTGGGCGAGATCTATTGCCATCCGGCCGAGGCGCCCGCCGCGGGCGAGGGGCCGATCACGCCGTCGATGCGTACGTATCGGCACGCCGACGAACTCGACGCGCTGATCTCGCCGCGCGTGGCCGAAGCGCTGAAGCGCGCGGGCGTGCGCCATGGCGGCTTCACCGACGTGTTTTTCGACCGGGTAGCGGTGAAGCCCTCTGCATCGGGCGGTGCACCCGCGCTGGCAAGCAAGACTCAGGAGACACAGGCATCGTCATGAAGTGGCTTCAATGGCTGGGCCTGCCGGTCGGGATCGCGATTCTGATCGGGCTGGCTGTGCACGATGGCGCGCGCGACGTGGTGCGCGTGATTGGCGCGGCGGGTCCGGTGCTCCTCTGGCTCGTGCCGTTCCACGCGCTGCCGCTGTTGCTCGATGCGCATGCGTGGCGCCTCCTGCTCGACAAGCGCGCGCCGCTCGGTTTCCTCTGGTGGGTCGCGACCGTGCGCGAGGCCGTCAACCGCCTCTTGCCCGTGGTGGGCGTGGGCGGGGAGATCGTCGGTGTGCGGCTCGCGCGCTGGAAGCTGCGCGCTGACGACGATGGCGACGATGGCGACGATGGCCGCGACATGAGCCGGGTCACGGCCTCGGTGATCGTCGAGGTGTTCGTGACGATTGCCGTGCAATACGCGTTCTCGGCGCTCGGCGTCGTGCTGATCGTGGCGGCCACGGGCGATGGCGGATCGCTGCGCACCATCGTCACGATTGCGCTCGCGCTGCTCCTCACCGCGCCGTTGCCCGTGCTCGCGGTCTTCCTGCTGCGTCGCGGCGGGGTGTTTCATGCGATCGAGCGCTGGGCCGCGCGCCTGCTGGGCGCGAACAATCCGCTCATGATGGGCATCGACGGCAAGCAGCTCGACGCCGACCTCGACCAGCTCATGTCGCGCACCGGCCTCATGTTCCGCGCGTTCTTCTGGCAGCTCGGCGGCTACATGCTCGGCGCGTTCGAGACATGGTGGGCGCTCACGCTGCTCGGCCATCCGGTCACGGTGGGCGAGGCGCTCGCCATCGAGGCCATCACCCAGGCCGTGCGCCACGCGGCCTTCATGGTGCCGGCGGGCCTCGGCGTGCAGGAAGTCGCCGTAGTGCTGCTCGCGCAGTTGTTCGGCGTGAGCCCGGACGTGGCGCTCTCGCTCGCGCTCGTCAAGCGCATGCGCGAGATGGTGTTTGGCGTGCTCGCGCTGCTGTCCTGGCAGGCCGCCGAGATCGTGCGCACGCGCCGCTCGCTGCGCGACAGCAAGCGCGCCGCCGCTGCCGCGAGCGAGGCGCTGCCTGCCGCGGCCGGCGCTCGCGTGCGGGCGTCCCAGGCGTTGCATGAGCCGCATTCGAACTCGAAGGCCCGCCACGACCAGCCGCATTGACGGTACATTGTGGGTTGTAAGCGCATGCTGAGCCGACGGCCAGCTCCGCCCTCACATGCGCGGCAAGCGCTGCTTCCGTTATGCCCAGCATGCCGTCCATTTTTTCATCCGCACGCTCGCGCGCGGTGGCATGCGCCGCCCTGGCGGCGCTCACGCTCACGGGCTGCGACGACCGCCAGATCGACACCATGCTCGACGCCCTCCGGCAGACGTTCAAGACCTTCTTCGATTCGGTGAAGCCCGACGTGCTGCTGCTCAAGGGCATGACGCCCGGCGTCTCGACGCTCGATCAGGTGCGCGAGCAGATGGGCAAGCCCGAGACTGAGCGCGTGTTCGAAGACGGCTCGCGGCGGCTCGAATATCCGCGCGGCCCGGCGGGGCTCAAGACCTATATGGCCGACATCGGCCCGGATGGACGGCTCGTGGCGATCACCCAGGTGCTCACCGCCGAGAATTTCGCGAAGGTGCGCCTCGGTATGAGCCAGGACGAGGTCCGGCGCTTGCTTGGCAAGCCGGGGGAGGTGGCTGCATATTGGCTCAAGAAGGAGACGGTGTGGAGCTGGAAGTGGCTCGAAGGCGGCGTTACGCAGGAAGCGTACTTCAACGTGCACTTCGGGCCCGACGGACGGGTCTCGACGACCTCGCGCTCCGATGTGATCCGGGGGCGTTGACGGTCGTTGGACATGAATGAGGGCGAGCAGGCGCCGGAATCGGAATCAGAAAGCGGACACAGGACATTGAATCTACTCGGCAAAGTGTTGAAGAAGGCGAAGCAGGTGAGGCAAACCGGTAGACGCGGGAGGCGCGCATGATGATGCAACGTCGGCGTCCGCCGCGCGTGGGGCTCGTGCTGGGTGGCGGGGCGGCGCGCGGCTGGGCCCATATTGGCGCGATACGCGCGCTCGAGGAGGCGGGCATCAAACCCGACGTGGTGTGCGGCACCTCCATCGGCGCACTCGTGGGCGCCGTCTACGCGAACGGCGATCTGGACTGGCTCGAAGAGTGGGTCGGCAAGCTCACCTGGCAGACGGTCGTGCGTCTGCTCGACTTGCGCTTTTCCGGCGGGCTGCTGGGCGGACGCAAGGTGATTGACCTGTTCGCGAAGCAGTTCAACGGGCGCACGATCGACGACCTGGCGCTGCCGTTCGCGGCGGTGGCCACCGAGCTCGACACGGGCCGCGAGGTCTGGCTGCGCGATGGCGGCGTGGTGGACGCGGTGCGTGCCTCGATTGCGATTCCGGGCCTCTTCACGCCGATCTGGCACGACGGTGTATGGCTCGTGGACGGCGGGCTCAGCAACCCGGTGCCGGTCTCGGCGGCGCGCGCGATGCGCGCCGACACGGTGATCGCCGTCGACCTCAATCACGACATTCTCAATGGCCGCGACCTGGGCGGCGCAATCGATACCGTGCCGCGCGAAACGCCGGCCGGGGGGGCGTTGCCGGAGAGCACAGCGGAGCCGGAGTTGCCGCTCGATATGCCTGCCGATGAACAAGTCGGCTCGCTGCACGATGCGCCTCCCGGCGCGCACCGCGCGGAACCCCCGTTGCTGCTGCGCCGCAATGGCAGGCCGTTTCCGAACTGGCTGCAGCCTTCGGGGCCGGGCACGCTGGGCGGCCCCGACGTGCGCGTCGCGCCGCGACCCAGTGCGCGCGTGCCGTCCTTGCTGAGTTCAATCGCACAGAGCATCGACATCATGCAGGTGCGCATCACGCGCAGCCGCCTGGCGGGCGAGCCCGCCGACGTGCTGATCCAGCCGCGTCTGGGCGGCATGGGGATTTTCGACTTTCATCGCGCCGGGCCGGCGATCGCGGAGGGGCGCGCGGCCGTGCAATACATGCTGCCCGCCATCAAGGCGCAGTTGGGGATGGAGTAGCGCCGCGGCGCCTCGCGGCATCCCGGCGTTCCGTCGCCCGGCGCGCGCCGGACGAGGCGTCATCGCTTCTATCGAAAAAGCGACCCGAAACTTGTGAAAACGCCACGCCTGACCGGCAGGTGTTTTTTCGGCTTACAAAATCATCGCGCCCTTGACGGCGCGGGCCCAAACGCCGGCCAGACGGGTAAAGCGCCGTATGTTGCGATGCAGCATTGCAGGCGCGCGCGTTTGAGCATTCCATTTTGCGCTGCGACCATCCGCGCACACCTTCAAAACGACGCCCGCGGCAAACCCCCGGAGCGTCGATAACGACTTTCACGGAGACGCGCGTGATGCTCTACGGCTTTGGCCCGGTGCTGCTCGCCGGTACGATCAAAACGATCGAACTTTCGCTGCTCTCGCTTGGCGTGGCCGTGCTGCTCGGTCTCGCGGGCGCGGCGGCTAAGCTGTCGTTCAACCGGCCGCTCGCGGCCTGCGCGACGGCCTATACCACGCTGATTCGCTCGGTGCCCGATCTGGTGCTGATGCTGCTGCTTTTCTACAGCATCCAGATCGGCGTGAACGAGGTCACCGATGCGCTCGGCATGGCGCAGATCGACATCGACCCGTTCGTGGCCGGCGTGCTCACGCTCGGCTTCATCTACGGCGCGTACTTTACCGAGACCTTCCGCGGCGCGTTTCTCGCCGTGCCGCGCGGCCAGCTCGAAGCGGGCCATGCTTATGGCATGAGCGGCGTGCGCGTGTTCGCGCGCATCCTGTTTCCGCAGATGATGCGTTTCGCGCTGCCCGGCATCGGCAACAACTGGCAGGTGCTCGTGAAGGCGACCGCACTGGTTTCGATCATCGGTCTCGCCGATGTCGTGAAGGCCGCGCAGGACGCGGGCCGCAGTACCTTCAACCTGTTCTTCTTCCTCGTGATTGCGGCGCTCATCTACCTCGCGATCACCACCATTTCGAACTTCGCGCTGATCTGGCTCGAACGCCGCTATTCGGCGGGCGTGCGCCACGCGCAACTGTAAGCCGGGGAGCCCCAAGCGATGAACGAAATCATTCAACAATTCGGCCGCGCATTCCTCTACTGGGACGGCGAGCACGTTTCGGGCCTCGCCATGACGGCGTGGCTGCTCGTGATCTCGGTGGCGTTCGGCTTTGTCTGCGCGGTGCCGCTCGCGGTCGCGCGCGTGTCGAGCCGGCGCTGGATCTCGCTGCCGGTGCGCTTCTACACCTACGTGTTTCGCGGCACGCCGCTCTATGTGCAGCTGCTGCTGATCTACACGGGCGTGTACAGCCTTGCCTTCGTGCGCGCCGAGCCGCTCTTCGACGCGTTTTTCCGCAGCGGCCTGAATTGCGCGATCCTCGCGTTCGCGCTCAATACCTGCGCCTATACGACCGAGATTTTCGCGGGCGCGATTCGCGCGACCTCGCACGGCGAAGTGGAGGCGGCGCGCGCCTACGGCATGAGCCCGTTCACGATGTACTGGCGCGTCGTGCTGCCTTCGGCGCTGCGCCGCGCGCTGCCGCTATACAGCAACGAAGTGATCCTGATGCTGCATGCAACGACGGTCGCGTTCACGGCAACCGTGCCCGACATCCTCAAGGTCGCGCGCGACGCCAACTCGGCCACTTACCGCTCGTTCGAGTCGTTCGGGCTCGCGGCGCTGATCTACTGTGCGGTATCGTTCATGCTGGTGGCTGCGTTCCGCCGCGCAGAGAAGCGCTGGCTCGGCCACCTTGCCGTGCGTACGCGATAATTTTTGGGAGACCACCTTGGTTCAGACGATGCAAACGACCTCGCGCGCGCCGCAAAACCCATCGGCAGCGGATAGCAAGCTGATTGCCCGCGACATCCACAAGCGCTACGGCGACAACGAAGTGCTCAAGGGCGTCTCGCTCGACGCGAAGAAGGGCGACGTGATCAGCATCATCGGCGCGAGCGGCTCGGGCAAGAGCACGTTCCTGCGCTGCATTAATTTCCTCGAGAAGCCGAACGCGGGCGAGATCGTGGTGGACGGCGAAACCGTGCGCACGAAAGCGGGCCGCAACGGCGACCTCGACGTGGCCGATCACAAGCAGCTCCAGCGCATCCGCACCAAGCTCGCGATGGTGTTCCAGCACTTCAATCTCTGGTCGCACATGAACGTGATCGAGAACGTGATCGAAGCCCCCATCCACGTGCTCGGCGTGCCGCGCAAGGAAGCCGAGGAGCGTGCGCGTGCCTATCTGGAGAAGGTCGGCCTCGCGCCGCGCGTGGAAAAGCAATATCCCTCGCATCTTTCGGGCGGCCAGCAGCAGCGCGTGGCGATTGCGCGCGCGCTCGCGATGAACCCCGACGTCATGCTGTTCGACGAGCCCACGTCCGCGCTCGACCCCGAGCTCGTGGGCGAAGTGCTCAAGGTGATGCAGAAGCTCGCCGAGGAAGGCCGCACAATGATCGTCGTCACGCACGAGATGGGATTCGCGCGCAACGTCTCCAATCATGTGATGTTTCTGCACCAGGGCCGCACCGAGGAAGAAGGCGCGCCCACCGACGTGCTCGGCAACCCGAGGAGCGAGCGCCTGCGCCAGTTCCTCTCGGGCAGCCTCAAGTAGGGCGCCAGGACGTGTCGCAAGCGGCGTCCCGCACGACCCAGGTCGCGATCGTCGCGTTGCCGCCGGTCTCGATGTCGAGTGTCGGCCCAATCGTCGACGCCCTGAACCTCGCCAACGAAATCGACGGCCGCGCGCTCTACCGCTGGCAGATGTGCTCGTGGAACGGCCGGCCCGTGCCGCTCTCGGGCGGCGCGCAATGGCCCGCCGACTGCGCGTTCGGCGACGCCGTAGCGTGCGACTGGCTCATCGTCGTGACCGAGCGCTTTCAGCAGTTCGCCGACTATCGCCTGTTTCTCGCGAGCCTCGCGCGCGTGGGGCAGCGCACGCCGCTCGTCACCGGCATCCACCACGGCATCTGGTGGCTCGCGATGGCGGGCCAGTTGCAGGGCTATCGCGTGGCGGTGAACTGGGAGACCTATCAGCAGTTCTCCGAGCAGTTCGAGCGCACAATCGTCACGCAGCACATCTATGAAATCGACCGCGACCGCGCGACCTGCTCGGGCGGCCAGGCGACGCTCGATTTCATGCTCGCGATGATCGGCCGCGAGCACGGCCCCGAACTCGTGGACCGCATTGCCGACGCGCTCGGCGCAAGCACGCTCAGAAGCGGCGACGAGCGCCAGCGCATTCCGTTCGTGACCGCGCCTGGCGAGCGCCATCCGCGCCTGAACGATGCCCTCATGCTGATGGAGGCGAACATCGAGGATCCGCTCACGACCGACGAGATCGCCGGCCACGTGGGCGTGTCGCGTCGTCAGCTGGAGCGCCTGTTCCGGCAGTACCTCAATGCGATGCCGTCGAAGTACTACCTGGGCCTGCGCCTCGCGAAGGCGCGCTCGCAGTTGCAGCGCACCAGCAAGTCAGTGGTGCAGATCAGCCTGGCTTGCGGGTTTTCGTCGGCCGCGCATTTTTCCAATGCCTATCGCGAGCGCTTCGGCGTGACGCCGCGCGAGGATCGCCGCAACTGGATCGAGCGCCAGCACGGCGGCGCGGCCGGGGCGGCGGCGCTGGAGCCGCGCGCGGGCGCGCTCGTGGAGCCGCCGGAGCGCAACTGATTTCATCTGATCGCGCCTGACCGGCCGTACCTGATTGCACTTGATCCCGCTCGCATTCGGGCGACGACGAAAAAACACGTCGCGGTTACGCAAGACGATTGCGGCGTGGTTGCCTACACTGTTTTTGCTAATGCTGAAAAGGGCGTTGCGCTGCAACAGACGCACGCCGCCCCAGCCTGAAACCAATTTGAGCCCAAGAGGATTCGCCATGAACGACCAGACCGTGAGCCGCAAGACCTTCGACGAAGTGATGGTGCCGTGCTTTTCGCCCGCGCCGTTCGTCCCCGACCGTGGCGAAGGCTCGCGCGTCTGGGACACCGAAGGCCGCGACTATGTCGACTTCGCGTGCGGCATCGCCGTGACGTCGCTCGGCCACGCCAATCCCGAACTGCTGCGCGTGCTGCACCAGCAGGGCGGCAAGCTCTGGCACATCGGCAACGGCTACACCAACGAGCCGGTGCTGCGCCTCGCGAAGAAGCTCGAAGCCCTCACGTTCGCCGATCGCGCGTTCTTCGCGAACTCGGGCGCCGAGGCCAATGAAGCCGCGCTCAAGCTCGCGCGCCGCGTGGCGTTCGACCGTCATGGCGAGCAGAAGACCGAGATCATTTCGTTCACGCAGTCGTTCCATGGCCGCACCTTCTTCACGGTGAGCGTGGGCGGCCAGCCCAAGTATTCGGAGGGCTTCGGCCCAGTGCCGCAGGGCATCGTGCATCTGCCGTACAACGATATCGAAGCCGCGAAGCGCGCGATTGGTGCGCAAACCTGCGCCGTGATCGTCGAGCCGGTGCAGGGCGAGGGCGGCGTGATTCCCGCCGATCCGGCCTTCCTGCAAGCGCTGCGCGAAGCGTGCGACGCGCACAATGCGCTGCTGATTTTCGACGAAGTGCAAACGGGCGTGGGCCGCACCGGCACCTTCTACGCGTACCAGGATACCGGCGTGACGCCGGACATCCTCACCACGGCCAAGGCGCTCGGCAACGGCTTCCCGATTGGCGCGATGCTCACGACCGAAGCCATCGCGGCGCACTTCAAGGTGGGCGTGCACGGCACGACCTACGGCGGCAATCCGCTCGGCGCGGCGATCGCGGACAAGGTGGTCGAGCTCGTGAGCGACCCGGCGCTGCTCGCCGGCGTGCGCGCGCGCGGCGAAGCGATTCGCGCGAAGCTCGCGCACCTGAACGAACGCTTCGACATGTTCAAGGAAGTGCGCGGCAAGGGTCTCCTGATCGGCGCCGAATTGAACGCGCGCTTCGCGGGCCGTGCGAAGGACTTCAACGCGGCGGCGGCGAACCGCGGCGTGATGATGCTGATCGCCGGCCCCGAAGTGCTGCGTTTCGCGCCGTCGCTCATCATTCCCGAGGCGGACCTGAACGAGGGCTTCGCACGCCTCGAGAAGGCTTTCGAAGATGTGATCGGCACGCGCTGAACGCCGGCCGCGCCCCATTGACCACAGGACCGACGATGCTATTCGTTCGCCCCGCAAGGCTCTCCGATCTCGATGCGATCGCCCACATGGCCCGCACCGCGCAGCCCGTGCTGCACTCGCTGCCGCACGACCGCGCGGCGCTGGAAGCGCGCATCGCGCTGTCCGAGGATTCGTTTCGCGCCCAGGTGGATTTTCCCGGCGAGGAGTTCTATCTCTTCGTGCTCGAAGATTCAGCCACGGGCAAGCTCGTCGGCACCTCCAGCATCGTGGCGGCGGCGGGCTATTCGGAGCCGTTCTACGCGTTTCGCAACGACGCGCTGATTCACGCCTCGCGCGAGCTGCACGTGAATCGCAAGATTCATGCGCTCACCATGTCGCACGAGCTCACGGGCAAGAGCCGGCTCGCGGGCTTCTATATCGAGCCCGCGCTGCGTGGCGATGCGGCCGCGCATCTGATGTCGCGCGCACGCATGATGTACATCGCGATGAACCGCCGCCGCTTCACGCCCGAGGTTTTCTCGCTGCTGCTCGGCGTAACGGACGACGCGGGCGTCTCGCCGTTCTGGGAAGCCGTGGGGCGCAAGTTCTTCGGACGCGATTTCAAGGACATCGAAATGGTTTCGGGCGGCCGCAGCCGCACCTTCATCGCCGAAGTGATGCCCGCGTACCCGCTTTATGTGCCGCTGTTGCCCGAGGCCGCGCAGCGCGTGCTGGGCGAGCCGGACCCGAGCGCCTTGCTCGCCTACGAGATCCATCTGGAAGAGGGCTTCGAGACGGACCGCTATGTCGATATCTTCGATGCGGGCCCGGTGATGACCGCGCAGGTGGACCGCACGTCGTCGGTCGAGGGCAACGAGACGCGCACGGTGCGCGAGAGCGCCGGCGCGGCACAGGGCGCGAAGTATCTGGTCGCGAGCCAGCATGGCGGCGAGTTCCGCTGCGTGCTGGCGACGCTGCCTGAGGTGGCGGAAGCAGCGGGGCGCGCGGGTCATGTCGCACACGCGCCGGCAGCCGCGCCGCTCGACGCGGCCACGCGCGCGGCGCTCAACGTGCAGGACGGCGAGGCGGTGCGCTGCGCGCCGCTCTATCGCCACAGCGAAGACGACTCGATGGAACAACCGACTGGAGAAGCGCAATGATCGTGGTACGCGTCGTGCAGACGGGCGATGTGGACGCGCTCGTCGCGCTTGCCCAGGAAACCGGCCCCGGCCTCACCACCTTCAAGCCCGACCGCGAGGCGCTCGCGGCACGCATCGAGCGCACGCGCCGCACGCTGGCTGGCGAGGCGGCGCAGAGCGAGGCGGGCTACTTCTTCGTGATGGAAGACACTGCGACCGGCGACGTGGCCGGCGTGTGCGGGATCGAAACCGCGGTGGGCCTGCAGCAGCCGTTCTACAACTATCGTGTGAGCACGGTCGTGCACGCGAGCCAGGACCTTGGCATCTGGACGCGCATGCGCGCGCTCAACATCTCGCACGACCTCACGGGCTATGCCGAGGTGTGCTCGCTTTTCCTCTCGCCGCGTTATCGCACGGGCGGTATGGGCGGCTTGCTCTCGCGCTCGCGCTTCATGTTCATCGCGCAGTTCCGCGAGCGCTTTCCGGAGCGTCTGTGCGCCGAGTTGCGCGGCCACTTCGACGCGGATGGCACTTCGCCGTTCTGGCGCGCGGTCGGTTCGCACTTCTATCAAATCGACTTCAATGCCGCCGACTACCTGAGTTCGCATGGCCGCAAGGCATTTCTCGCCGAGCTGATGCCGCGCTTTCCGGTGTATGTCGAGCTGCTGCCCGAAGATGCGCAGGCCTGCGTGGGCCTCACGCACGCGGACACGGTGCCGGCGCGCCGCATGCTCGAAGCCGAAGGACTGCGCTACGAGAATCACGTCGATATCTTCGATGCGGGTCCCGTGCTCGAATGCCATACCGCCGACTTGCGCACGGTGCGCGAGAGCGTGGTGGTGCCGGTGCATATTGGTGGCACCGCGGGCGCGGCGCAGGCGGAGGAGGGCGTGCGCTCGCTCGTGTCGAACACGTCGCTGACCGACTTCCGCGTGGGCTTCGCTCCGGGTGTCGTGCGCGACGGCGCGTTCACGCTGAGCGCCGAGGAAGCGGCGGCGCTGAACGTCGCGCAAGGCGATCCGGTGCGCGTGCTGGGTGCGGCGCACAAGCCGAAACAAGGTTAAGGGCGGGGCTTGCGGAAGCCACGCTGAAAGATAAGGATGACCATGAACGAGCTTTTCATCGATGGACAATGGTGCGCGGCTAGCGGCCCCGCATTCGTTTCGCGCAATCCGGGCACGAGCGAGACCGTGTGGAGCGGCAACGCCGCGAGCGCCGAGGACGTGGACCGCGCCGTGAGCGCGGCGCGCCGCGCGTTCGTCGAATGGTCGCAGACGCCGTTCGAGGCGCGCTGCGAGATCGTCAAGCGCTTCGCGGCGCTCGTCACCGAGCGCAAGGAGCAGCTCGCGCAGGCCATCGGCCGCGAGACCGGCAAGCCGCTTTGGGAGGCGCGCACCGAAGCCGCGTCGATGGCCGCCAAGGTCGCGATCTCGATCACGGCCTATGGCGAGCGCACCGGCGAAAAGCGCAGCGACATGGCCGACGGCGTGGCCGTGCTGCGCCATCGCCCGCACGGCGTGGTGGCCGTGTTCGGCCCGTATAACTTCCCCGGTCATTTGCCCAACGGGCACATCGTGCCGGCGCTGATCGCGGGCAACGCGGTCGTGTTCAAGCCCTCGGAGCTCGCGCCGGACGTTGCGCGCGCAACGGTTGAGATCTGGCGCGAAGCGGGGCTGCCCGCGGGCGTGATCAATCTCGTGCAGGGCGAGCGCGACACCGGCATCGCGTTGGCGAACCATCGCCAGATCGACGGGCTGTTCTTCACGGGCAGCTCGGATACGGGCACGCTGCTGCATCGCCAGTTCGGCGGCCGCCCCGAGATCGTGCTCGCGCTGGAGATGGGCGGCAACAACCCGCTCGTCGTCGCGCCCGTGGAAGACATCGACGCCGCCGTGCATCACGCGATCCAGTCGGCGTTTCTTTCGGCGGGGCAGCGCTGCACCTGCGCGCGCCGTATTCTCGTGCCCACCGGCGCGTTCGGCGATCGCTTCATCGAGCGCTTCGTCGAGGTGTCCTCGCGCATCGCGGTGGGCGAATACAACGCCGAGCCGCAGCCGTTCATGGGTGCGGTGATCTCGGCGCGCGCGGCAGCGAAGCTGGTCGACGCGCAGGCGAATCTGCTCGAGCGCGGCGCGAAGTCCCTGCTGCGCATGGAGCAGCGCGACCCGTCGCTCGGCTTCGTCACGCCCGGCATTCTCGACGTGACGAATGTGGCCGATCTGCCCGACGAAGAGCACTTCGGGCCGCTCGCGCAAATCATCCGCTACGCCGGTTTCGACGACGCCATCGCGCAGGCCAACAACACGGCCTACGGCCTCTCGGCGGGCCTGCTCGCTGATGATGCGGCGCTCTGGCAGCGCTTCTCGCGCGAGATCCGCGCGGGCATCGTGAACTGGAACCGCCCGACCAACGGCGCGTCGAGCGGCGCGCCCTTCGGCGGCCCGGGCCGCTCGGGCAACCATCGTCCGAGCGCATTCTACGCCGCCGACTACTGCGCCTGGCCGATGGCTTCGGTCGAGAGCGCACAGCTGACCATGCCCGCGAGCGTCTCGCCGGGCCTTCAATTCTGAGGATCGACGATGACCCAACTCACTACGGCACTCACGGGTACCCTGGAGGCCAACTTCGACGGCCTCGTCGGTCCCACGCACAACTACGCCGGGCTTTCGTTCGGCAACGTCGCTTCGCAGAACAACGAGAAGTCGGTTGCGAACCCGCGCGCCGCCGCGCAGCAGGGCCTGCGCAAGATGAAGCGCCTCGCCGATCTCGGCTTCGCGCAGGGCGTGCTGCCGCCGCAGGAGCGGCCCGCGATGCGCCTGTTGCGCGAACTCGGCTTCACGGGCAAGGACGCCGACGCCATCGCGCGCGCCGCGAAGGACGCGCCCGAACTGCTCGCGGCAGCAAGCTCGGCTTCCGCGATGTGGACCGCGAACGCGGCCACCGTGAGTCCTTCGGCGGACACCCCCGAGCGCCGCGTGCACTTCACGCCCGCGAACCTGTGCAGCAAGCTCCATCGCGCCATCGAGCACGAATCCACGCGCCGCACGCTCGGGACGATCTTCGCGAACCCGTCGCACTTCGTGGTGCACGACGCGCTGCCAGGCACGCCCGCGCTTGGCGACGAAGGCGCGGCGAACCACACGCGCTTTTGCGCGCAGTACGGCGAGCGCGGCGTGGAGTTCTTCGTTTATGGCCGCAGCGAGTACCGGCGCGGGCCGGAGCCCAAGCGCTTCCCGGCGCGCCAGACCTTCGAGGCGAGCCGCGCGATCGCGCAGCGCCACGGCCTCACCGAAGAGACCACGGTGTTCGCGCAGCAGCGCCCCGAGGTGATCGACGCCGGCGTGTTCCATAACGACGTGATTGCCGTGGGCAACCGCAGCACGCTGTTTTGCCACGAGCAGGCATTCGTTGACCAGAACAACGTCTACGACGAACTGCGCAGGAAGCTCGGAGCGCACGGCGCACCGTTCGACGTAATCGAAGTGCCCGACGCGCAGGTGAGCGTGGCCGATGCCGTTTCGTCGTATCTGTTCAACAGCCAGCTTTTGAGCCGCGCCGACGGCAAACAGATTCTCGTCGTGCCGCAGGAATGTCGCGAAAATCCGCGCGTGGCGAACTATCTCGACGAGCTGGCCGCGAAGAGCGGCCCAATCGACGAGGTGCTCGTCTTCGACCTGCGCGAGAGCATGAAGAACGGCGGCGGCCCCGCATGCCTGCGCCTGCGCGTGGTGCTGAGCGAGGCCGAGCGCACAGCGGTCGCGCCGGGCGTGTGGATGAACGATGCGCTGTTCGCAAAGCTCGACGCGTGGATCGGCAAGCACTACCGCGACCGCCTCGCGCCCCAGGATCTCACCGATCCGGCGCTGCTGGTGGAGTCGCGCACCGCGCTCGACGAACTCACGCAGATTCTCGGTCTGGGGTCGCTCTATGACTTCCAGCGCTGAGGCGCTCCGCTCGCCGCAGACGGCGAGCGCGGCCACGCCCGATTGCCTCGCAGATTTTCTGGCTGCGACGCTGGCAGGCGAGCGGCCTGCCAGCGCCGCCGAGGTGCAAGGCACCTGCGCGTATGGTGCGGTGCGCTGGCAATGGCTCGATGAGGGCGTGCTGCAACTCGAGCCGGTGCACACCGGCGGCGCGCGCGGCGAGCCGCTCAAGAGCGTGCTGCTCTCCGCAGGCGTGCACGGCGACGAGACCGCGCCCATCGAACTGCTTTCGCGAATGGTCGCCGATCTGGCAGCAGGCCATCTTGTGCTCGCGTGCCGTTTGCTGGTCGTGCTCGGCAACGTGGTCGCGATGCGCGCCGCCACGCGCTACGAAGACGACGACCTCAACCGCCTCTTCAGCGGCCGCCACGCGCGCGTGCCGCAAAGCCGCGAGGCGCCGCGCGCCGTTGCGCTCGAAACGGCGGCGCAGCGCTTTTTTGTCGAAGCGTCCGATGCCTCCGGCGCGCGCTGGCACCTCGACCTGCACACGGCGATCCGCGCTTCCGCATTCGAGCAGTTCGCATTGCTGCCTTATACGGGCGACGCGCCCACGCGCGCGATGTTCGACTGGCTCGCCGACGCGAATATCGCCGCGGTCCTGATCCACACGGAGAAGGGCGCGACGTACTCGTCATTTACCGCCGATGCTTGCGGCGCCATCGCATGCACGCTCGAACTCGGCAAGGTACGGCCGTTCGGACAAAACGATCTCGCGCGCTTCGCGCAAGCGGACGCGGCCGTGCGCAGGCTCGTTTCGGGCGCACAGGCGACCCAGGACGCGCCGATGCCGCGCGTGTTCACGGTGATCGGCCAGATCACGAAGCAGAGCGACGCGTTCGCGCTGCACGTGGCCGCCGACGTGGCGAACTTCACGCCGTTCGCGCGCGGCACGCTGCTCGCGGAGGACGGCGCGTATCGCTACGTCGTCGCGCGCGACGAAGAGCGCATCGTGTTTCCGAATCCCACCGTGAAGCCCGGCTTGCGCGCGGGCCTGCTGGTGGTCGACACGACCGCCGAAACCCTCGCTTCACTCACATGAACCACGCGAAAACCCCGCCTGGCGGGGTTTTCCGGCCGGCGGCGCGGGGCGCGGTATGAGCAAGGTACAATCGCGCCCTCGCGGTTGCTGGGGCGCGTCATAGACGATGCGCCGGTTTGAACCGCTTTGTTGGCGCAGCGATCCTGCGCCGAAGCGCGCCTCATGACCTCTGAAGCAGACCTCTGAACAGACGCTTGAAGCGCGCTGCAATTCGACTGGAAAGAGACACCGATGAACATGAACTGGAACAAGCTGGCCGCCTTCACGCTGTGCGCGGCCTTCACCATGGCTGCGGGCGCAGCCCATGCCGCTGACCTCAAGGAAATCCGCTTTGGCGTCGAGGCGTCGTATGCGCCGTTCGAATCGAAGTCGCCGAGCGGCGAGCTGCAGGGCTTCGACATCGACGTGGGCAACGCCGTTTGCGCGAAGCTCAAGGTCAAGTGCGTGTGGGTGGAGAACTCGTTCGACGGCCTGATTCCGGCGCTGCAGGCGCGCAAGTTCAACGCCATCAACTCGGACATGACGATCACGGATCAGCGCCGCCAGGCCATCGATTTCACCGATCCGATCTACGCGATTCCCAACCAGATGATCGCGAAGAAGGGCAGCCCGCTGCTGCCTACGCCCGAGTCGCTCAAAGGCAAGCACGTGGGCGTGCTCCAGGGCACGATCCAGGAGACTTACGCGAAGGCCAAGTGGTCGCCCGCGGGCGTCGACGTTGTGCCGTATCAGACCCAGGACCAGATCTATGCCGACCTCGCCTCGGGCCGTCTGGATGCTGCTTTCCAGGACGCCGAAGCAGCGTCGAAGGGCTTCCTGAACAAGCCGCAGGGCGCGGGTTTCGCCTTCGCGGGACCGAAGATCGTCGACGCGAAGCTGCTCGGCGAAGGCGTCGGCTACGGCGTGCGCAAGAACGACGCGGCGCTGAAGGCCGCGCTCAATGGTGCGCTCAAGGAGCTCAAGGCTGACGGGACGATCGACAAGATCGCTGCGAAGTACTTCGACGTGAAGGTCGTGCTCAAGTAAAAGGCGTTTTACGAGCGAGTTTCTTGTGGATGCCGGCGAGGCTTTGCTTCGCCGGCATTTTTTGTTTTGAAGCGTCGTCACGGTGCAGATCGCGCTCACCAACTCACCAAGCCTGGAGTTGATGCAGCACAACTCCAGATGCACGCCTACGCGTTTCGACATAGGTTAGCACCCGGATTTTCCAGGCAAGATTTCCCTGGCTGGTCGCGATGGGGCAGTCGTCATATTCCAACCGAGACGATTCCTTGCGCCAGGCGGCAGATCAGGGCTGGTAAAAGTATGCCCGTTTCGGGTATAGTCTGGAGATCGAGATGAAGCGCGTTTTTAAACGGAGGGACTTTGCCCGGTGGCAAGCGGCCGAGAAGCTACCGGACGCAACCTTGTGCAAAGCAGTCCGGGAGATGCGAAGCGGGTTGATCGACGCGGACCTCGGCGGCTTTCTCTACAAAATGAGAGTGGCCCGCCTCGGTTGCGGCAAGCGTGGTGGCTACCGTACGCTGCTGTCGGCACGGATCGGTAGTCGCTATGTGTTCCTGCACGGGTTCCCGAAAAGCGACAAGGCGAACATCACGCAGGACGAGAAAAATGGCTTGCAGTTCGCCGGCAAGGTGTTTCTGGAAATGCCAGAGCAAGCCCTGGCGAGGGCGCTGCAGGCTGGCGTGTTATTGGAGGTGCATTGTGAGCAAGATCATTGAGTCTCTGCGCGACGACCTGGCCGCGCTGTATGAAGCCGGCGCGATCGACAAAGTCACGATGCGCGAGTTCGACGCGATTTGCCCGCCCCCGGTGCGTGAATTCAGCGCTGCCGACATCAAGCGCCTGCGTGAAGACCTGAAATTCAGCCAGCCGGTATTCGCGCTCCACTTGCATACGTCGGCTTCTACCGTGCGCAAGTGGGAACAAGGCCAGACCCATCCCACCGGACCGGCGCTCAAACTGCTCAACGTCATTGCCGACAAGGGCTTGCAGGCCATCATCTGACCGCTTGCCCGGCCAGCGTCGAGGAGTCGCTTTTATTTCATCCGGCTTCGCGCTTCATATGCGCGCTGGATGGGCCCAGGCTAAAATCGCTCAAGAAAGAAAACGCCGCCGTGGCCTTGCTGGCTGCGCGCGAGCGGGTGGCAAGAACAAGCAAGAACACATCGCAAGAGACCATACGACCAGACGCCGCGTACAGCGTGGCGCTTCGCGGGGGACCCATGAGCTTCAGTGCCGCAGACCGGCCGCGCATGTCGGGCGTCGAAGACAGCCATCGAACGACCGGCACGCCGGCGGAACCATCGGCCCACTCCTGTCACGCCTATTTCGCTCGCAAGCCCGTGCTCGATCGTGACGGCGTGCTTTGCGCGTTCGAGATGGCGCCACGCGTGGTTGCGCGCGAAGGCGTCGCGCAAGAGCCGTCGTCCGACGGCAACGCGGCGCAGAATAAAGCGCTCGTCGAAGCATTCGCTACTTCCACTTTGCGTGCGGCGCTTACCGGCCACCCGGCGTGGCTCGACGTCACGCGCGAGCTGCTGTTCGACGACGTGCTGCTGCGCCTGCCCGCCGATCGCGTGATGCTGGAATTGCCGCCCGGCATTGGCGCCGATCCTGAACTGATCGCGCGGCTCGTCAAGCTGCACGGCAAGCGTTATCGCTTCGCGCTCGATCACGTTACGCAGGCCGACGAGTCGTTCGCGAAGTTGCTGCCCTATGCGGACGCGGTCAAACTCGATCCGCGCGGCATCGCGCCCGCGCTGCTGCCGAAGTTTGCGAGTGTGCTCAAGGCGGCGGGCAAGATCCTCGTGGCGCTCGACATCGATACACACGCCGAATACGAGCGCGCTCACGCGCTGGGCTTCGACCGTTTCCAAGGTTATTACTTCGCAAAGCCGCAGGGCGGCGGGGCGCGCCGGGCGAGCGCGCCGCGCCAGGCATTGCTGGGCCTGCTGCAACTGCTGGCCTCGGAGCCGACCGTGATGCAGCTCGAAGCGGAGCTGAAGCTCAATTCCGTGCTGGTGATGCATCTGATGCGGCTCGCGAATTCGAGCAGCTTTAGTCTCGGACGCAAGGTGAGCACGCTGCGCGAGGCGATCAACGCAACGGGCACCAATCGCATCGCGCGCTGGACGCAACTGTTGCTGTACGCGGACGCTCGCAAGATCGCGCTGGAAGACGACCCGCTCCTGCAACTGGCCGCCACGCGTGCGCGCTTCATGGAACTCGCCGCCGCGCTACTGCCCGAAGCCGGGCCCGCCGAGGAAGACGCGGCGTTTCTCGTTGGCGTGTTTTCGTTCGTCGACGCCGTGTTCGGCGGTCCGCTCGACCAGACGCTCGAAGTGCTCAGGCTAGCCAAGCCGATCCGCGCGGCCATCGCGCGCCGCGAAGGCGTGCTGGGCCGGCTGCTCGACGTGAGCGAGGCACTCGAGCGCGCCGACTGGGCAGCTGTGGATACCGTGTGCGCCACGCTAGCGCCGCTCGATGCGGGCGCGCTGGCGGCGCTTGCGCTCGCGGCGGCGGCGTGGGCCGGCACGGCCGAGCGCAATGCCGAGGCCGAGGGCCTGGAGCGGATCGAGGATTGACGATCGAGGTGCCGGCGAGCTCGCCCGCACCTGCACCTACAGCTTCACCGGACTCGCCGAGAAAAACCGCGCGAGCTCGTGAGCGAGCTCGTTCAATGCGCTCATTTCCTTCGGCAATATCTTCCGCGGCTCCTGGCTCAGCAGCCAGTCGCCGTAGAGCAGCGCCACAGGCGGCTCGCCGGCGTGGGCTACCGGCAGCAACACGAACGCGCGCGCGTCGTCGAGGCGCGCGCGGTACCACGCGGGCAGACGCGCGAGCATCTTGGGGTCGCGCGCATTCTCTATAAAGATGCCCACCGAGTTCGCAATCGCGAGATGGAACACGTCGGGCTGGAACGCCGCGCTGAATGCGAGCTTGTCGAGATGGCCCTCGACCTGCGGGCCGAAGCCGCGCTGCGCCTCGAACATGTTCGAGCCGCGCCGCACGAACACGATCGTGCGTGCGAATCCGAGCCCGGCCAGCACGGTCTCCGTGGCAAGCGTGAGCGCCGTCTGGAGCGGGCTGCCGGGCGGCAGCGCGCGCAGATCTTCCACGCCTGCCGAGATGCGCGCCTCGGGGTTGAGCGACTCGCGCGCAATGGCGTCGGCGTTCGCGCGCAGCTCGACGATCTCGCGCATCACGCCATCGTTGGCTTCCTCGCGGGCGAGCGCGAGGCTCATCTGCACGAGCGTTTCCGGGTCGGTGTTGAGCGCGCGGCCATAGTGCTGCGCGAGTTCGGCAATGTGTTCTTCGCGCGCTTCGTCGGTGAGGCTCGCTGTGGTGAGCACGCGCGCCACCTCGGTCGAATAGTTCGTGATGGCGCGCAGCCATTGCACCTGGCGCGGCTCGTTGGCCGCAGGATCGTATTCGCCCATGCCGTCGCGGATCGCTTCGGGCAGGCGCCAGCGCGAGGCCGCGTCCTGGCCGATCTCGGCGAAGGTCACGCCCAGCACGTCGATGCAGGCATCGTCCTCGGCCGCGCCCTGGTCGCAATCGCGGCGGATCTGGTCCCACTCCGGTTCGAGATAGAAAACCACGAGAAGCTTGCCCACCTGGCGCATCAGCGTGCAGACCACGGCTTCCTCGCCCGCGCGCAGGTCGCCGCGTTCGGTGAGCTTGCGCGCGACGCACCCCGAGAGCATCGTGCGGTTCAGTTCGAGCTTGGCGTCGATGCGGCGCGGCGCGCTGTGATGAAAGTGATCGACGATCTTCAAGCCCAC
Organism: Paraburkholderia sacchari; assembly: GCF_000785435.2. Lineage (GTDB taxonomy): Bacteria > Pseudomonadota > Gammaproteobacteria > Burkholderiales > Burkholderiaceae > Paraburkholderia > Paraburkholderia sacchari. The sequence continues at coordinate 78,503 of NZ_JTDB02000007.1, forward strand.
CACGAGATGGCCGACCGCGTCCATGCCGAGCACCATCAGCGCGCGCGTGACGGTGGTGATGTTGCCGCCGAAGGCCATGTACATGGCGGAGTTGGCCAGACGCAGCACCTTTTGCGTGAGCGCGAAGTCCGAGAGCACGACCTTCACGAGCGCGCTGAAGTCGTAGTCGTCGTTGGTCATGGCGGCCACGGTCGAGCGCAGCGATTGCGACAGCATGGGGAAGTCGCCGCGCTCGTTCATGCGAGCCCAGAGCCGGTCGAGCAGGACTGCCTTTACCATCTGAACCATGTCATTTTCGCTAATGGCCTGCTTGTATCGGTCGGTGCCATGCTCAATGCACGCTGTGAACGTGCAAGGTGCGCGACTCGAAACGCTGCGAGAGTTCCTCCGAAGGCAATGCCTTGCAGACGAGCCATCCCTGGATATGATCGCAGCCCATCTTCGTGAGCAGCTCGCGCTGCGCCTCGGTCTCGACGCCTTCGGCCACGAGTTCGAGTTCGAGCGTGCGCGCGAGGCCCACCACGGCATTGACGATCGCCTGATCGTTGCGCGAGGTGAGCAGGTTCACGACGAAGCTGCGGTCGATCTTCAGCTTCGAAAGCGGGAAGCGCTGCAAATACGCAAGACTCGAATAGCCGGTGCCGAAGTCGTCCACCGCAAAGCGGATGCCGAGCGCCGTAAGCTCCTCGAGCAGCGCGACTGCGTGCTGCGGATCATGCATCAGCACGCTTTCGGTGATCTCGAAGACGAGCCGGCGCGGATCGATGCCGGTGAGCCCGAGCGCTTCTTCGACGCTCTCCTTGAAGCGTGGATTGCGGAACTGCTGCGGCGACACGTTGACCGCGACGTACTGCAAGGCGATGCCTTGCTCGTCCCATTGGGTCAGTTGCATGCAGGCCGCCTTCAAAACCCAGTTGCCGAGATAATTAATCAGGCCGACGGACTCCGCAAGCGGAATAAATGTCGATGGCGACACGTCGCCGTGCAAGGGATGCTGCCAGCGCATCAACGCCTCGACCCCGACCACGCCGTGCGTGGCGCTGCTCGTGATGGGCTGGAATGCGACCGAGAACTCGCCGTTGCGCACGCCGTCATGGAGATCCGATTCGAGCTTGAGGCGCAGCGTGTCGGTCGGGTCGTGGTCGGCCACATGCAGCATCAGCGTGTTGCCGCCCGCGGCCTTGGCCTGTTGCAGCGCCTGGTCGGCGCGGCGGATCAGCGAGGGGCTGTCCGGCTGCATATCGCTTTCGTTGCTCTCGCAGCAGTCCGCGTGCTGCTCGGGATAAAACGCAATGCCGATGCTCGCCGCCAGATGCACCGGCTGGTCGCGAAACGAATACGGTTGCAGGATCGACGTGAGCAGGCGGCGCGCGAGCGTTTCGGCGGCGCTGCGGATGTCGGCGGGCGGCGTGATCAGAATGGCGAATTCGTCGCTGCCCGTGCGCGCGATGAACTCGCCTTGCTGGGTCAGGTGCGCGAGGCGGCGCGCGGTTTCGCGCAGCAATTCGTCGCCGGCATCGTAGCCTAGCGCGCGGTTCACGCGCTGATAGTCGTCGAGATCGAGCAGCAGAAGGGCGATCGGCGTGCCGTGGCGGTCGGCTTCGGCCAGGGCGCGTTCGAGTTCGGGATCGAGCCCCGCCTGGTTCGGCAGGCCCGTGAGCGGATCGTGGTGGAGCGCGTGCGTGAGCCGCGTCTGCGCGCGCTGCCAGTCCGAGACGTCGAAGCCGGCCACGGAAAAGCCGTCCACGCCCGCATAGGCGGCGCGCTGCACGCGCAGCTCGACGGCGAGCGGATAGGTGAGCGCCTTCACGAGATCGATCGTGTCTTTTTCGACTGCGCCGCTCAGCAGTGCGCGGGCGAACAGCGCGTCGAGCCGTTCGAGATCGCCGGGCGCGACGAGGTCGTGCAGCGACGCGCCGAGCAGGAACTCGCGGTGATAGCCGGCAAAGCGCAGGCTCGCGTCGGAGACGTAGAGAAAGCGCAGATTGCGGTCGACGTGCACGAGGAAATCCACCGTGGCGGCGGTCTGCTCGAACGCGCGCGAGACGGCATCGGACCCGGCGGCCTCGCTGGTTGCGGCGCGCGCAAGTTCCCGGCCGTCCGCGGCCGCCGGGTGGCCGGGCGCCCCACTCGCCTCACTCGCACCATCCGCACAGGCGAGCAGGGCGCCGCAGCGGGCTCCGTCCTGCTCGCCTGTGCGGATGGTGCGTGGCCGCAGGCGGCCCATGACCGTGCGCAGCCACCCCGGCAGGGGCGAGGTAATCCTGTTCGCTTCCATGTGTGTCGCTGGCAACCTATGTACGAGTCTGCGGGTCGAGCTGGGAGCGCCGCTTGACGCGCCCATCAGACCGAGATATCGACTCCCGCAGCGAAATCTTTAGCTATCGGTGGAAAATCGGCCGCGCGGGAACCTCGCGGTACGAGGCAAGGCCGGCTGCTCCGTACCCTGCGCGCGCCGGCGGAGTATGTTCCAATAGGGCCGTCGCTGGACGCGGCCGACCGAGGCCGGCGCACCGCAGACCATTTCGCCATGCAGCGCCGCCCGTGTCCGGGCTGCCGCGCTGGCCCGGCAACCGGCGACGCATTCGCAGTCATAAGAGGACATCCGACATGAAACCGAGGTATTTCGCGGCGGGGGCCGCGGCGCTCGTGTGCGCCGGACTCGCATTCTTTACGCTGAGCGCGCAGGCGACGCTCAAGCCGGGCGACTCAGCGCCCGACTTCACGACGCAGGCGTCGCTGGGCGGCAAGACCTATAACTACTCGCTGGCCAGCGAACTCAAGAAGGGGCCGGTGGTGCTGTACTTCTACCCGGCGGCGTTCACCAAGGGCTGCACGATCGAGGCGCATGATTTTGCCGAAGCCGTCGACCAGTACAAGCAGTACGGCGCGACCGTGATTGGCGTTTCGCACGACAACATCGACACGCTCACGAAGTTCTCGGTGAGCGAGTGCCGCAGCAAGTTCCCGGTTGCCGCCGACGAGGATTCGAAGATCATCAAGTCCTACGACGCGTCGATGCCGATGCACGAAGCCATGGCCAACCGGGTTTCCTACGTGATCGCGCCGGACGGCAAGATCATTTACGAATACACGAGCCTCTCGCCCGACAAGCACGTGGAGAACACGTTGCGCGCCGTGAAGGAATGGGCGGCGCAGCATCCGCAACAATGATCGCCATGCTGGCGGCGCGTAGCACGTCCTGTGCCGCGCGCCGCCGGCCGCGCGTCTGGGCTTGCCTTGCGGCAAACCCGGGCCATCGCGCCAGGACCGTGCTTGGTGCGCGCTGGTATCTTGCAGGTTTCCTTCTTTCCCTGCGCGGCGAGGGCGACTGGACTCATCGCGTCGCGGGCGCGTGGGGCGATGTGCGGCTCGCGGCCGGCAAGCGGCTGTGCGAAATCAAGCTCGGCGAGACGCGCGGCGCATACATCTTCGCTGATCTGCAAGGCGCTCAGCCCGCGCGCGACGCAAGCGGCTGGCAGGTCCAGCTCCGCGTGGCCGACGCGGGCCCGCTGCTCTGGTCGCTGCCGATGCCGAGCGAGCGCGAGGCGAAGCGCTGGGCGCGTATTTTTACGCTGGCGATTGCGCAGAAACTTTGAAACGCGGCGCGGGGTCGAACGCTGCTTGTCTGAACTCATCGGAATTGCTCATGCTTCACCGCATTTTTCGCAGCTTTTGTGCAGCACTTGCGCTCGCGGCCACGAGTGCCACGTTCTTGACCGCCTGCGACCAGCAGAAAGTCGCCGATGCCGTGAACGCCGTCAAACCGGATTCCATGGCGTTCGGCGGCCTGAAAATCGGCGTCTCGACGGTCGAGGACGTGCGGCGTCAGGCGGGCAAGCCGGAGATGGTGTGGGAGGACGACGACGGCGCGCAGCGCCTCGAATATCCGCGCGGCCCGAACGGCCTGACCACATGGATGCTCGACTTCGACGCTGACGGCAAGCTGGTCGCGATGACCCAGGCGCTCACGGCGGGCAATATCGCTCAGGTCGTGCCCGGCATGACGCAGGACGAGGTGCGCCGCCTGCTCGGCAAGCCCGCCACGATCGCGAAATACGCGCTGAGCCACGAGGAAGTGTGGAGCTGGCACTGGGCCGAAGGCGGCGTGGCCGGGGATGGCATGTTCAACGCGCATTTTTCGCCCGATGGGCTCGTGGTCCGCACTTCGCGCTCGGATGCGCCGGGGCATGAGCAGCATTGAAGCGGTGCGCGTTGACGGCTGAATCCCAGGAGCAGAGCAGCCGCCGACGCACATCCAGCCTTCAGTCGCCTTTCACTCCAGCACCCTCGGCGGCGGCTCCACACGCCCGCGCTTCGCATCCCACCACACGCGCAGGCGGTCCATATACAGATACACCACCGGCGTCGTATAGAGCGTAAGCGCCTGGCTCACGATCAGCCCGCCCACGATCGAGATGCCGAGCGGCGCGCGCAGCTCCGCGCCTTCGCCGCGCCCGAACGCGAGCGGCAGCGCGCCCAGCAGCGCGGCGCAGGTCGTCATCATGATCGGCCTGAAGCGCAACAGGCAGGCCTGATAGATCGCGTCGCGCGAACTCAGGCCCTGGCGCGATGCATCGATCGCGAAGTCCACCATCATGATCGCGTTCTTCTTCACGATGCCGATCAGCAGGATCACGCCGATCAGCGCGATGATGCTGAACTCGGTCTTGAACAGCAGCAGCGCGAGCAGCGCGCCCACGCCCGCCGATGGCAGCGTCGAGAGAATCGTGAGCGGGTGGATATAGCTCTCGTAGAGAATGCCCAGCACGATATACACCGCCGCGAGCGCCGCCAGAATCAGCAGCGGCTGGTTGTTCAGCGACTGCTGGAACGCCTGTGCCGTGCCCTGGAAGCTGCCGTGGATGGTTTGCGGCATGCCGATCTGCGCCATCGTGTCGTAGATGGCCTGGGTGGCGTCCGAGAGCGACTTGCCCGGCGGCAGGTTGAACGAGATCGTCGAGGCCACGAACTGGCTCTGGTGATTCACCGAGAGCGGCGTCGTGCCCAGCCCGAACGAGGCGATCGCCGAGAGCGGGATCATCGTTTCCTTCGCGGTGGAGACAGCCGCGCCCGAGGAGGCGCTCGACTTGCCGCTCGCCGCGATCGAGTTGATCGCGAGATTGCGCGCGGAGTCGGCGGCGATGGCCGCAGCGCTCGAGGCCGAGCTTGTGCCTGATTTTGCGCCCGTGCCGCCTGTCGATGCTCTTGACGTGGCCGGTCCCGTGACCGTGCCCGCCGTTGCGTTGGTGCTCTGAGCGCCGCTCGCGCTGCCGCCCGAGGTGCTCACCCAGATCTGGTTGAGCATGTCCGGGCTTTGCCAGTACTTCGGCGCGACTTCCATCACCACGTGGTACTGGTTGAGCGGGTTGTAGATGGTCGAGACCTGGCGCTGGCCGAAGGCGTCGTAGAGCGTATTGTCGATCTGCGAGGGCTTGATGTTCAGGCGCGCGGCGCTCGCGCGGTCGATCGTGATCATCGATTCGAGGCCGCCTTGCTGCTGGTCCGAATTCACGTCGGCGAGTTCGGGGCGCGCCTGCAGCGCCTCGGTGAGCTTCGGCGCCCACTTGTAGAGGTCGGCAGTGTTGTCGGCGAGCAGCGTGAACTGATACTGCGCGTTCGACTGCCGCCCGCCTACGCGGATGTCCTGCACGCTCTGCAGGAAGGTGCGCGCGCCCGCCACGTGCGAGAGCGGCTCGCGCAACTGTGCGATCACCTGATCGGCCGACAGTTTGCGCTCGCTCTTGGGCTTGAGCGAGACGAACATGAAGCCCGAATTGGTTGCGCGCCCGCCCGTGAAGCCCACCACCTGATCGACGGCTGGATTCTCGCCGACGATCTTCATCATCTCCGCGAACTTCACCTTCATCGCCTGGAACGAGGTCGACTGGTCGGCCTGGATGCCGCCCACGAGGCGGCCCGTGTCCTGCTGCGGGAAGAAGCCCTTGGCGATATACACATAGAGCACGACGTTCAGCGCGATGGTGGCCACGAGCGTCATGAGAATCAGGCGCGGATGCGCGAGCGCCCAGCCGAGCGTGTGCTCGTAGCCGCGATGCAGGCGCGTGAAGCCGCGCTCCAGCCACTGGCCGAAGCGGCCTTCTTTTTTCTTCTCCTGCGGCTGTTCGAGCAGGCGCGAGCACATCATCGGCGTGAGCGTGAGCGAGACCACGAGCGACACGCCGATCGCGAGCGAGAGCGTGAGCGCGAACTCGCGAAAGAGGCGCCCGACGATGCCGCCCATCAGCAGGATGGGCAGGAACACGGCCACCAGCGAGACGCTGATCGAGAGCACCGTGAAGCCCACTTCGCGCGCGCCGAGCAGCGCGGCGCGCCTGCGCGGCACGCCGTTCTCGAGGTGGCGCGAGATGTTTTCCAGCACGACGATGGCGTCGTCCACTACGAAGCCGGTCGCGATGGTGAGCGCCATCAGCGAGAGGTTGTCGAGCGAGAAGCCCATCAGGTACATGGCCGCGAAGGTGCCGATGATCGAGATCGGTACCGCCACGCTCGGGATCAGCGTCGCGCGCCAGTTGCGCAGGAACAGGAACACCACCATCACCACGAGCGCCACCGCGATCATGAGCGTGTGCTCGGTGTCCTTGAGCGAGGCGCGGATCGTGACCGAGCGGTCCGAGGCGGGAATCACCTCGACGTCGGCGGGCAGCGAGGCCTTCAGTTGCGGCAGCATCGCGACCACGCGGTCCACGGTCTCGATGATGTTCGCGCCGGGCTGGCGGTAGAGGATCACGAGCACCGAGCGCTTGCCGTTGGCGAGGCCGAGGTTGCGCAGGTCCTCGACCGAATCGACCACTTCGCCCACATCCGAGAGCTTCACGCCCGCGCCGTTGCGGTAGGCGATCACGAGGTCCTTGTACTGGCTCGCCTTGCTCGCCTGGTCGTTGGTGTAGAGCTGGTAGCGCTTGGGGCCGAACTCGATGTCGCCCTTCGGGCTGTTCGCATTGGCCGAGGCGAGCGCCGCGCGCACGTCTTCGAGGCCGATGCCGTAGTGAAAGAGCGCGTGCGGCTCCAGCTCCACACGCACGGCCGGGTTGGCCGAGCCGCTCACATCGACTTCGCCCACGCCGTCCACCTGCGAGAGCGACTGTTGCAGCACCGTGGCCGCCGAGTCGTAGAGCTGGCCCGCGCTGAGCGTGGGCGAGGTGAGCGCGAGGATCAGGATCGGCGCGTCGGCGGGGTTGACCTTGTGATAGGTCGGATTCTGCCGGAGACTCGAGGGCAGGTCGGCGCGCGCGGCGTTGATGGCGGCCTGCACGTCGCGCGCGGCGCCGTCGATGTCGCGGTTCAGGCCGAATTGCAGCGTGATGCGCGTGCTGCCCACCGAGCTCTGCGAGGTCATCTCGGAGACGTCGGCGATCGATCCCAGGTGCCGCTCCAGCGGGCTCGCCACGCTGGTGGCCACGGTCTCCGGGCTCGCGCCCGGCAGCGAAGCCTGCACGGAGATGGTGGGGAAGTCCACTTGCGGCAAGGGCGCGACGGGCAGCTTCGCGAACGCGAAGAGGCCCGCGAGCGCGATGCCGAGCGCGAGCAGCGTGGTGGCGACGGGGCGGTTGATGAACGGGCGCGAGAGATTCATCGCGTCAGTGCTCCGGCGGGGACGAAGGCGCGGGCGGAGTGCGATGGGAGCCGCCGCCGAAGCGCTGGCGCATGCGCGTTGCGAGCCGGTCGAACGCCAGGTAGATCACGGGCGTGGTGAAGAGCGTGAGCGCCTGGCTCACGATCAGCCCGCCCGCGATGGCGATGCCGAGCGGTCGGCGCAGCTCCGAGCCCGCGCCGGTGCCGAGCATCAGCGGCAGCGCGCCCAACAGCGCGGCCAGCGTGGTCATCATGATCGGCCGGAAGCGCAGCAGGCAGGCCTGATAGATCGCTTCGCGCGGCGGCTTGCCTTCGTTGCGCTCGGCGTCGAGCGCGAAGTCGATCATCATAATCGCGTTCTTCTTCACGATGCCGATCAACAGCACGATGCCGATGATGCCGATGATGTCGAGATCGTGCCCGGTCATGATCAGCGCGAGCAGCGCGCCGATGCCCGCGGACGGCAGCGTCGAGAGAATCGTGATCGGGTGCACGAAGCTCTCGTAGAGCACGCCCAGCACGATATACATCGTCACGATGGCCGCGAAGATCAGGAACAGCTCGTTCGAGAGCGAGGCCTGAAACGCGAGCGCCGCGCCCTGGAAGCGCGTCTGGAACGAGCGCGGCAGGCCGATCTCCTGCTCGGCCTGCTGGATCGCCTTGACCGCCGCGCCCAGCGACGCGCCGGGCGCGAGGTTGAACGAGATGGTGGTGGCCGGGAACTGCGAGAGGTGCGAGACCAGCAGCGGCGCGGGCCGCTCGTGGAACTTCGCGATGGCCGACAGCGGCACCTGGCCCGTGGTCGAGGTCGAGGAAGGCAGGTAGATCGAGTTCAGCGAATCCGTGTAGTGCTGCATCACGGGATCGGCTTCGAGAATCACGCGGTACTGGTTCGACTGCGTGAAGATCGTCGAGATGATGCGCTGGCCGTAGGCGTCGTAGAGCGCGTTGTCGACGGTTGCCGGCGTGATGCCGTAGCGCGCGGCACTGGCGCGGTCGATCTCGATGAACACCGACTGGCCCTGGTCCTGCAGGTCGGTCGCGACGTCGGCGAGTTCGGGCAGTTGCGCCAGCCGGTGCACGAGCTTCGGCACCCAGGTGGCGAAGTCCTGGATGTTGGGCGTCGTGAGCATGAACTGGTACTGCGTCGGGCTCACGGTCGAATCGATCGTGAGGTCCTGCACCGGCTGCATGTAGAGCGACGCGCCCGTGATGTGCGAGACCGACTGCTGGAGGTCGCGGATGATCTGGCTCGCCGTTTCGCTGCGGTCGTCGCGTGGCTTCAGGTTGATGAGCATGCGCCCGCTGTTGAGCGTGATGTTGGTGCCGTCCACGCCGATGAACGACGTGAGGCTCTCCACGTTCTCGTTCTTGAGGATCTCCGCGGCGAGCGCCTGCTGGCGCTCGGCCATCGACGCGTACGAGACCGCCTGCGGCGCCTGTGTGATCGCCTGGATCACGCCAGTGTCCTGCACGGGGAAGAAGCCCTTGGGCACCACCACGTAGAGGATGCCGGTGAGCACGAGCGTAGCGAAGAACACGAGCATCGTGAGGCGCTGGCGCGCGAGCACCCATTCGAGCGCGACGCCGTAGCGCGCGATCACATGCTCGAAGAACGCGTGCATGCGCGCTTCGAAGCGATGGCTCTCGGGCGGCGGCGTGTGGCGCAGCATCTTCGCGCACATCATCGGCACGAGCGTGAGCGAGACCACGGCCGAGATCACGATGGTCACGGCGAGCGTGATCGCGAATTCGTGAAAGAGCCGGCCTACGACATCGCCCATGAAAAGCAGCGGAATCAGCACGGCGATCAGCGAAACCGTGAGCGAGATGATGGTGAAGCCGATCTGCTTCGAGCCCTTGAGCGCGGCTTCGAGCGGCGATTCGCCGTCCTCCACGTAGCGCGCGATGTTCTCGATCATGACGATGGCGTCGTCCACCACGAAGCCGGTCGCGATGGTGAGCGCCATCAGCGAAAGGTTGTCGAGCGAGAAGCCGCACAGGTACATGACCGCGAGCGTGCCGATCAGCGAGAGCGGCACCGAAAGGCTAGGAATGATGGTCGCGTAGATGTTGGCGAGGAACAGGTACATCACCAGCACCACCAGCACCACCGACATCAGCAGTTCGAACTGCACGTCGCGCACCGAGGCGCGGATCGTGGTGGTGCGGTCGGTGACGATCTGCACGTCGAGCGAGGCGGGCAGCGCTTCCTGCAGCTGCGGCAGGATCTTCTTGACGCTGTCCACCACCTGGATCACGTTGGCGCCCGGCTGGCGCTGCACGTTCAGGATGATCGCGGGCGTGCTGTCCACCCACGCGCCGAGCTTGGTGTTCTCGGCGCCCTGCACGATGTTCGCGACATCGGTGAGCATCACCGGGCGGCCGTTACGGTAGGCGATCACGGCTTCTTTATAGGCTTCGGCGTCGGTCAACTGGTCGTTCGCGTCGATCGTGTACGCGCGCGTGGGGCCGTCGAAGCCGCCCTTGGGCGTGTTGACGTTCAGGTTCGAGATGCTCGTGCGCAGGTCGTCGAGATTCAGGCCGTAGGCCGCGAGCGCGCGCGGATTCGCCTGGATGCGCACGGCCGGGCGCTGGCCGCCCGTGACGCTCACGAGGCCCACGCCCGCGACCTGCGAGATCTTTTGCGCGAGGCGCGTGTCGGCGAGGTCCTGGACTTGCGTGAGCGGCAGCGTCTTCGAGGTGATCGCGAGCGTGAGGATCGGCGCGTCGGCGGGGTTGACCTTGGCGTAGATCGGCGGCGCGGGCAGGTCCGAGGGCAGCAGGTTGCCCGCGGCGTTGATGGCCGCCTGCACCTCCTGCTCGGCGACGTCGAGCGGGAGGTCGAGGCTGAACTGCAGCGTGATGACCGAGGAGCCCGCCGAGCTTCGCGACGACATCTGGTTGAGCGACGGCATCTGGCCGAACTGGCGCTCGAGCGGCGCGGTGACCGAGGAGGTCATCACTTCGGGGCTCGCGCCCGGATAGAAGGTCTGCACCTGGATGGTCGGGTAATCGACCGTGGGCAGGGCGGAAAGCGGCAGGAAACGCAGCGCGACGAGGCCGACCAGCATGATCGCCGCCATCAGCAGCGCCGTGCCGACCGGACGCAGAATAAAGGCGCGGGATGGATTCATGCGGCTTACTGGCCCGATGCTTCAGGGGTCTTGGACCGATGGCCGCGGTGTGCACCTGATGCCGCGCCCGATGCCGCGGCGGCCCACGATGCGCCGCCGCTCATGGCGCGCGAAGCGCCCAAGGCTCCTGAAGCCCCCGATGCGTGCCTGGGCCGCGCGGCGGGGATAGCGATCTTCGAGCCTTCGCGCAGGCGGTCCGAGCCGTCGGTCACGATACGCTCGCCGGCGGCGAGGCCGGAGGCGATGCTGGTGCGCTCGCCGTCCACCGGGCCGACCTTCACGAGCCGCACCGTGACGGTGTTGTCGGGCTTCACCACATAGACATACGTACCTTGCGAGCCATTGAGCACAGCGGAGGTGGGCACGATCACCGCGTTATGAATCGTGTCGACGAGTAGCCGCGCATTGACGAACTGATTCGGGAACAGCGAGCCATCGCTGTTGGCGAAGCTCGCGCGCAGCTTCACGGTGCCGGTGGTGGTGTCGATCTGGTTGTCGAGGGTTTGCAGGAAGCCGTTTTCGAGCAGCGTGGTGTTGCTGCGGTCGTAGGCCGAGACCGACATCTTCGTGCCCGCGCGCAACTGCTTGAGGACGGGCGGCAGATTGTCTTCGGAGGTTGTGAAGATCACGCTGATCGGCTGCAACTGCGTGAGCACGACGATGCCGTTGGTGTCGCCGGGCGTCACGTAGTTGCCCGGATCGACCTGGCGCAGGCCCACGCGCCCGGAAACCGGCGCGGTAATGCGCGCGTACGCGAGATCGAGCTTGTAGGTGTCGATGTTGGCCTGATCCGACTTGACCGTGCCCTCGTACTGCTTCACGAGCGAGCTCTGCGTGTCGACCTGCTGGCTCGCGATCGAGTCCTGGGCGAGCAGCGTCCGGTAGCGCTTGAGGTCGAGGCGCGCGGTGGCGAGCAGCGCCTGATCGCGCGCGAGCTGGCCTTCGGCATTGGCGAGCGAGATCTGATAGGGGCGCGGGTCGATCTGCGCGAGCACGTCGCCCTTCTTCACCATCTGGCCTTCCTCGAAGTTCACGCTTTGCAGTGTGCCGGAAAGTTGCGTGCGCACCGTGACGGCGGCCAGCGGCGTGACCGTGCCGAGCGCCGTGATGACGATGGGCATGTCGCCGGACTTCGCGGTTGCCACGCTGACCGGCTGCGGCTGGTTCGCCATCGCACCGGGACCGCCGTGGCGCGTGCGCGCGCCGCTTGCGGCAGCGGGGCCGGCCGCGCCATTCGGGTTCTTGTTCCAGGGCTGCCAGCGCAGCAACCCGATGGCGGCGACGACCAGCACGATGGCGAACGCGATCAGCTTGCCGCGGCGCTTGCGCGGCGCCGGGCCGCCCGGGGCGGCAGGGGAGGGCGGGGTGTCTCGACGAGGGGAATCCGGGCGCTGTTCTTCTTTATCCATCGGTCAGGTCGGTAACAAAATCGGTGACGTGCGTGTCGGTTGAGCGGATTGGTCGGGCGCGCGCCCTCGGTCGTGCATGGGGCGTGCTTGGATCGCGCATGGGTTACGCATGACGCGATGCTACGCGAGACGCGGGCAAGGTCGATGTCAGGTGCTTGTCGGGAAGCAAGCCGATGGGCCGCTGGGCCGTTTTTCACCCCCGGCGCCTTGATGGCAGACCGATGCAGCCAAAAAGCATGATGCTACGTTGCTGGCTCCGTTACAGTCCAGCGCGGTATCTTTCGGTGCATTACGGTGGTTACAGCTTGCCCGGGCGTTATGAGAGGCGGTCGGCGAATTGGGGGGCGAAAATAAGGGTTATAACAGGTAAGCGGGGAATTGAAGGCAAATGTTTGACTGTTCACGCATTCTGGCGAGATTTTGCTTGACTTAGTCACCGTCTGGATAAAAAATCTAACGCACTTTCGACGTGGCCTCCAAGACGCCGAATCATGCCGAGAACCCCGCCACCGTTGCGGGGTTTTTAAGTATCTCGGAGTATGCATTTTGCATAAATGCGTCGGCCCGGCCAGCGGTCGATTACCGTCTCTCAGGTTCTAGCACGGCCCTCGGAATGGCTAGAACTTTTCAAAGCGTCACGTTCGCACGTGGCGCTTTTTTTTTGCGCCCAGAGGTTTGTTCGCGCCCGCTCTCTCGAATCGTTATCAAACCAATCAGAAAATCAAATTTATTCTTGACTATCTTGTAATTGTTTAACAAGAATATATCCGCTGCTCGTACATCTTTTGAATAGTTCGCGTAAGCGAATCCAAGAGGTCATTCCGAATGAGCGATATCGACCCGGTGCGAAAATCAGAGGAACTGCGCAGCTTCCTGTTCCTGACCGTCGTTATGGTCCCCGTGCTCACGGTAGCGCTCATTGCCGCATACGGATTCGCGGTGTGGTTTTACCAGTTGCTGATCGGCGGCCCGCCACACTAATTTTTAGTTATCCATAGCGAATATCATCCTGAGGGCGGCACTGCCATGTCCGTTGAAACTCAAAATGCAACCTGCGATAAGGCCACATCCCACGAGTTTCATGTAGCGGGGGTCGTGATATACGCCCAAAGCGATCGGTGCGAGAGCATCTCCCAAACCCTCGGCATGCTGCCCGGCGCGCAGGTTCACGCCGCGACGCCGGACGGCCGCATGGTCGTCACGCTCGAGGGCGCGCACTCGCGGGCGATCGAAGAGCAGCTCAGTGCAATCAATGCCTTGCCGGGGGTCCATGCCTCCGCGCTCGTCTATCAGCATCACGAGAACATCGAATCGCCGGAATAGGGGAGTTTGTCGATGAAGCTGACCCGTCGCGAATTCATCAAACAAACCGCGGCTTCAGCGGCCGCCGCGGCTGCGGGCGTCACCCTGCCAGGCGGCGCTGTGCTGGCGGCGGACGACGATCTCAAATGGTCCAAGGCGCCTTGCCGCTTCTGCGGCACCGGTTGTGGCGTGCAGGTCGGCGTAAAGAACGACAAGGTGGTCGCCACGCTGGCCGATCCGCAGGCGGAGGTCAACCGCGGCCTGAACTGCGTGAAGGGCTATTTCCTCTCGAAGATCATGTACGGGCAGGATCGGCTCACGACACCGCTGCTGCGCATGAAGGACGGCAAGTACGACAAGAATGGCGAGTTCGCACCGGTCTCCTGGGATCGGGCCTTCGATGAGATGGCCGCGCAGTGGAAGCGCGTGCTCAAGGACAAGGGGCCCACGGCGGTGGGCATGTTCGGCTCCGGCCAGTGGACGGTGTGGGAAGGGTATGCGGCGGTCAAGCTGATGAAGGCCGGCTTTCGCAGCAATAACCTCGACCCGAATGCGCGGCACTGCATGGCCTCCGCGGTCCAGGGATTCATGCGCACGTTCGGGATGGACGAGCCGATGGGCTGCTACGACGATATCGAGCAGACCGACGCGTTCGTGCTGTGGGGGTCGAACATGGCCGAGATGCATCCGGTGCTGTGGACCCGGGTGACGTCGCGTCGCCTCAGCGCGCCGAAGACCAGGGTGGTGGTGCTGTCGACCTTCGAGCACCGCTCGTGCGAGCTCGCTGACGAAACGATCGTGTTCACGCCGCAGGGCGATCTCGCGGTGCTCAACTACATCGCGAACTACATCATCAAGAACGGCAAGGTCAATCGCGACTTCGTCGACAAATACACGGTGTTCAAGCAAGGCAACGCCGATATCGGCTACGGACTGCGCCCCGACCATCCGCTGCAGAAAGCCGCGCAGAATGCCAAGGACCCGGGCGGGGCCAAGCCCATCACCTACGACGAGTTCGCGAAGTTCGTCTCGAAGTACGACGCTGCCTACGTGACCAAAATTTCGGGCGTGTCGAAGGCGAAGCTCGACCAGCTCGCGCAGCTTTACGCCGATCCCAACATCAAGGTCGTGTCGTTCTGGACCATGGGTTTCAACCAGCATACGCGCGGGGTATGGGCCAACAACATGGTCTACAACCTGCATCTGCTGACCGGCAAAATCTCGACCCCCGGCAATAGCCCGTTTTCGCTCACGGGGCAGCCGTCCGCGTGCGGCACGGCGCGCGAAGTGGGCACGTTCTCGCATCGTCTGCCGGCGGACATGGTCGTGACCAACCCGAAGCATCGGGAAAAGGCGGAGGGCATCTGGGCGTTGCCTGCGGGCACGATTCCCGAAAAGCCTGGCTATCACGCGGTGCTGCAGAACCGCATGTTGCGCGATGGCAAGCTCAACGCGTACTGGGTGCAGGTCAACAACAACATGCAGGCCGGCGCGAACATCAACGAGGAGGGATTGCCGGGCTATCGCAACCCCGCGAACTTCGTGGTGGTCTCCGACGTGTATCCCACCGTCACGGCCGTGGCTGCGGACCTGATCCTGCCGAGCGCCATGTGGGTAGAGAAGGAGGGGGCGTACGGCAACGCCGAGCGGCGCACGCAGTTCTGGCATCAGCTGGTGGCGCCGCCGGGCGAAGCGCGCTCAGACTTGTGGCAACTCGTGGAGTTCTCGAAGCGCTTCAAGGTCGAGGAAGTCTGGCCTGCCGACCTGCTGGCGAAGAAGCCCGAATATAAAGGCAAGACGCTTTACGACGTCCTCTACCGCAATGGGCAGGTCGACAAGTTCCCGCTCAAGGACGCCGATGCCGGCTACCGCAACGACGAGGCCAAAGCGTTCGGCTTCTATATCCAGAAGGGGCTGTTCGAGGAATATGCGAGTTTCGGCCGCGGCCACGGCCACGATCTCGCGCCGTTCGACGACTATCACAAGGCGCGCGGTCTGCGTTGGCCAGTGGTCAACGGCAAGGAAACGCGCTGGCGCTACAAGGAAGGCACGGATCCCTATGTCAAGGCCGGAACCGGTTGGCAGTTCTACGGCAATCCCGATGGCCGCGCCGTGATTTTCGCGCTGCCGTACGAACCGGCCGCCGAGTCGCCGGACAAGGAGTTTCCGTTCTGGCTGGTCACCGGGCGCGTGCTCGAGCACTGGCATTCGGGATCGATGACGCGGCGGGTGCCGGAGCTTTATCGCGCGTTTCCCAATGCGGTGTGCTTCATGCATCCGGACGATGCGAAGGCCATGGGCGTGCGCCGCGGCACCGAGGTCAAGGTGATGTCGAGACGGGGCTACATTCTCACGCGCATCGAAACGCGCGGGCGCGACCGGCCGCCGCGCGGACTCGTGTTCGTTCCGTGGTTCGACTCGAGCCAGTTGATCAACAAGGTCACGCTCGACGCCACCGATCCGATCTCTCTGCAGACCGACTTCAAGAAGTGCGCGGTCAAGATTGTCAGGGTCTAAACGGAGCCCGCCATGCGAAACTGGATTGCGCTCATTATTGCCTCGGTCGTGGCGCTGGCGGCCTGGGCGCAGCAACCTACCGTTCCCGGCAAGACGTTTTTCGACACGCTGCGCGGCACGACGCCCCTGAATGAAGAGGCGACGCCGCCCATTATGTGGCCGACGGAAAATAAAGACGTCATTCGCGGGCGAGCCTACGCGCAGCAGCCGCCGACGATTCCGCACAAGATCGATGGCTATCAGCTCGACAGGAATGCGAACAAATGCCTGGCCTGTCACGCCGGCAGCCGCGCGGCCGAGAGCGGCGCGGTGCCGGTCGGCATTTCGCACTATACGGACCGTGACGGCGAGACACTCGGGCATCTCGCGCCGCGCCGCTATTTCTGCACGCAATGCCACGTCCCGCAGGCGGACGCCAAGCCGCTGGTCGAGAACACTTTTGCGGGTATCGAGGATGTCAAGGCGCAGGGCGCACCGCGGAAAGCGAAGAAATAGGGGGCTCACATGCGCGACTTGTTCCGACGCTACTGGCGGGCGATCACGCGGCCGAGTGCGTTTTTCAGCCTGGGCTTTCTGACGCTGGGCGGTTTCATTGCAGGTGTGGTCTTCTGGGGAGCTTTCAATACGGCGATGGAATGGACCAATACGGAAGCGTTCTGTGTCGGTTGCCATGAGATGCGCGACAACACTTACGCCGAGTTGAAAACGACGATTCACTACAGCAACCGCACGGGCGTGCATGCGAAGTGCTCGGACTGCCACGTGCCGCACGACTGGACCGACAAGATCGCGCGCAAGATGCAGGCATCGAAGGAAGTGTGGGCGAAGATCTTCGGCGTGGTGAATACGCGCGAGAAGTTCGAGGCCAAGCGGCTCGAACTCGCCGAGCACGAATGGGCGCGTTTCAAGGCGAATAATTCGCTCGAATGCCGCAACTGCCACTCGTTCGAATACATGGATCTCACGCGCCAGAGTCCGCGCGCTCAGGAGGCGCACACGCGTTTCCTCGAAACGGGAGAAAAGACCTGCATCGACTGTCACAAGGGCATTGCGCATCACCTGCCGAACATGGCCGAGGCGGCGCAGGACGGCGCACTGGGAGGCAGCGGGAAAAAGCAGTGAGCTTTTCTTTCGATGGTTCCTGAGATGGGGGACCTGGTTGAACGCCAACGCCAACGACTTCTTGCCATGTATTCCATTGAACAGCTTGCCGTCGAGCGCGGCGGCCGGACGATCGTAAGCGGCATCGACCTCAGCATCGAGCCGGGATGGGCGCTGCAGATCCACGGCGCGAACGGCAGCGGGAAGACGACCTTGCTCAGTGCGCTAGCGGGCCTGCTGCCGCTTGCGAGGGGGCGGGTTTGCTGGCGCGGCGACGATGTGCGCCGCGCGCCGCGCCAGTTCCGCAGCGAGCTTGCGTACGTCGGGCATGCCAACGGCGTCAGCGACGACCTCACCGTGCTGGAGAACATCCGCTTTGCGGCGTTGCTCGGCACAGCCGATGCGCCAGGCGGCAACGATGGCAGCAACGATCCGGCCTCGCACGAAGACAAAGTGCTCGAGCAAACCGGGCTGCACGCGCTGAGGCATACGCGCCTGAGCCGCCTTTCGCAGGGCCAGCGCCGCCGCGTCGCGCTGGCGCGCCTGATGCTCGGCCGCAAGCCGCTGTGGCTGCTCGACGAACCCGGCGATGCACTCGATGCGTCCGCAACCGATTGGTTCACTGCCTGCGTCGATACGCATCTGCGCGCGGGCGGCATCGTCGCGCTCACAACGCACCGGCCGCTGGAAAGCGGAGCGGCCCGCACGCGTCATCTCTATCTCGAACGGAGCGGCGCATGCTTGAAGTGATGCCCAGCATCATCCGCCGCGAGTTGATGCTGAGCTGGCGCAGACGCAGCGTCACGCTGGGCGCGCTGATGTTCTTCGTCGTTGCATCGAGCCTCTTTCCAATCGCCATCGGCACCGAAGCGAAAACGCTGCAGACGATCGCGCCCGGCGTGCTGTGGGTGACGGCGCTATTTGCGGCGATGTTGTCGGCTGGGCAATTGTTCGGCAGCGACTACGCGAGCGGCGCGCTCGAGCAGATGCTGCTTTCGCCGCTGCCGCTGCCTGCGATCGTGTTCGGCAAGATCGTCGCTCACTGGCTGACGAGCGGGCTGGCGCTCGTGCTGCTGGTGCCGGTTGTCGCGCTTCAGTACGCGCTGGACTGGCGCGCAACGCTTTACCTGATGGGCACCTTGCTGCTCGGAACGCCGCTGCTGAGCCTGATTGGTTCGATGGGGGCGGCGCTGACCCTCGGTGTGCGCGGCGGCGGCGTGGTGCTGGCCCTGCTGGTGTTGCCGCTCTACGTGCCCGTGCTGATCTTCGGTGTGAGCGCGGCGGATCTGGCTGGAGTGCCGGGGCGCATGCAAGCGAGCTTTTCGCTGCTCGGCGCCGCCTTGTGCGTGGGCGCGTGGCTCTGCCCATGGGCGAGCGCGGCGGCATTGCGCATTGCCATGGAGTGACGCAGATGACGCGTGTGAACTGGTTCCGCTACGCCTCGCCATCGGCTTTCGATGGCCTCGCGAAGCGGCTCGTGCCGGTGTTCGGCATAACGGCTGTGTTGCTGGTATGCGCGGGGCTCGTGATCGGGCTCGCGATCGCCCCGGCCGATGCCCTCCAGGGCAATGTCTATCGCATCATGTTCGTTCACGTTCCCGCAGCGTGGATGTCGATGTTCATCTACCTCGTGATGGCCGCGTACTGTGCGCTCGATCTGGTCCTGAACGCGCGGCTCTCGGCCATGATGGCGCAGGCGCTCGCGCCCACCGGTGCGCTGTTCACATTTATCGCGCTCGTGTCGGGCGCGTTCTGGGGCAAGCCCGCGTGGGGCACCTGGTGGGTCTGGGATGCGCGGCTTACTTCCGAACTGATCCTGCTGTTCCTCTACGCGGGTTTCATGACGCTGCACGCGGCCATCGACGGCACGCGCCGCGCCGACCGCGCGTGCGCCGTGCTCGCGTTGATCGGCGTGGTGAATATCCCGGTGATCTTCTTTTCGGTGCAGTGGTGGTACACCCTGCATCAGGGGCCGTCGCTCGGCTTCGGCAGCGGGGTGGCGATGAGCGCGTCGATGGTGTGCGGCCTGGTCGTGATGACCGCGGGTTTCTGGTGCTACGCGATCGCCGTTGTGCTCGCGCGCGTGCGCATCATCATGCGTGCGCGCGAGCGCGTGTCGTCATGGCGGATCCATATCGAGGAGCGTCCGGCATGAATGCCCTGACCAGCGTGATGACGATGCTCGCGCATACGCCGTATCTCGCGGTGGTGCTCGCCGTGACCTTCGGCTTGCTGGGCGTCGAGGCGTGGATCGTGCGCAGCCAGGCGCGCGCGCACGATGATCGCTCCGTGGAGGGCCGGTGAAAGCACGGTACCGTCGTTTCGGATTGCTGGCCGCCGGGGTCGTCAGTGCCGGGCTGGCGTGCGCACTCGTGCTCAATGCACTGCGCAGCAACATGATGTTCTTCGTGACGCCAAGCCAGGTGGCCTCGCACGAGGCGCCGCTCGCGCAGCGCTTCAGGCTTGGCGGGCTGGTCGAGCGTCATTCGCTCAGGCGCGATGCCGATGGGTTGACGGTGCGCTTCGTCGTGAGCGATACGACGTCGTCGGTACGGGTGGTTTATCGCGGCGCGCTGCCCGATCTCTTTCGCGAGGGTAGCGGCGTCGTTGCGCAGGGCCGGCTCGGCGACGACGGCCAGTTTCACGCCGACGAAGTGCTCGCGAAGCACGACGAAAAGTACATGCCGCCCGAGGTGAGCAGCGCGCTGCGGCAGGCTGCTGGGAGTGGGCAACCCGGCGCACAACCCGCGACGAAACCTGCCGCCGTGCGGGTCGCGGCGGGCCTGTCCGATCAGGGAGTCCAGCGATGATTCCCGAGATCGGTCACTTCGCGCTGATTCTCGCGCTGATGCTCGCATTGATCACGGGCGTGCTGCCTTTGCTTGGCGCGCAGTTGGGCATCGCCGGCTGGATGCGCATTGCGTGGCCCGCCGCGCGCGCGCAGTTCGGGTTCGTCGCGCTCGCGTTCGGCACGCTCATGTGGTCGTTCTGGAGCAACGACTTTTCGGTCGTCTATGTCGTCGAGAATTCGAATTCGATGCTGCCCGCCATGTATCGACTGGCGGCGGTCTGGGGCGGCCATGAGGGCTCGCTGCTGCTCTGGGTTTTGCTGCTGACGCTCTGGATGGTGGCGGTGAGCTGTTTCAGCCGTCAACTGCCGATGGAGCAGGTGGCGCGCGTGCTCGGCGTCATGAGCTGGATCGCCGTGGGCTTTCTGTCGTTCCTGCTGCTCACGTCGAATCCGTTTGCGCGCCTGATGCCCCCCGCGATGGATGGCCGCGATCTCAACGCGCTGCTGCAGGATCCCGGGATGGTGATGCATCCGCCGATCCTGTATATGGGCTACGTCGGCTTTTCCGTGGCGTTCTCGTTCTCGATCGCGGCGTTGCTGGCGGGGCGGCTCGACTCGGCCTGGGCGCGCTGGTCGAGGCCATGGACCACGGCCGCGTGGATGTTCCTCACGCTCGGCATTGCGCTCGGCAGCGGCTGGTCCTACTACGTGCTTGGCTGGGGCGGATGGTGGGCCTGGGACCCGGTCGAGAACGCGTCGTTCATGCCGTGGCTCGCTGGCACCGCGCTGATGCATTCGCTGGTGGTCACCGAAAAGCGCGGCAGCTTTCGCAGCTGGACCGCGTTGCTGGCCATCTGCGCGTTTTCGCTGAGTCTGCTTGGCACCTTCCTCGTGCGCTCGGGCGTGGTCACGTCCGTGCATGCGTTCGCCTCCGATCCTGCGCGCGGCATCTTCATCCTCGCATTGCTGGCGTTGACGACCGGCGGGGCGCTCATGCTGTTCGCGTGGCGCGCGCCGCAAATCGGGCTCGGTGCGGGTTTCGAGCCGGTCTCGCGCGAGGCGCTGCTGCTGTCGAACAATCTGCTCTTGATGGTGGCGGCGGGTTCGGTGCTGCTCGGCACGCTCTATCCGATGCTGCTCGATGCGCTGGGGGCGGACAAGCTCTCGGTGGGCGCGCCGTATTTCGACAGCGTGTTCGCGCCGATCATGACGCCCGCCATTTTCCTGATGGGCCTCGGGCCGCTCGCGCGCTGGAAGTCCGCGCGCGTGCCGGAGCTTGCCGTGCGGCTGCGTTGGGCGGCGCTCGTGAGCGTTCTCACAGCAATCGTATTGCCATGGCTGCTGGGAAGCTGGCGCCCGCTCGTGAGCCTCGGCGTGCTGCTGGCCTCGTGGACCCTGACGAGCGTGGCCGTTAGCATGCGCGAACGCTTGCGCGGCTTGCAAGGATCGATCCTCGCTCGCTTGCGCAGCGTGCCGCGCGCGACCTGGGGCATGTGGCTCGCGCATGCGGGCGTGGGTGTGTTCATCGTCGGCGTCACGCTCGTCAAGGGCTACGAGTCCGAGCGCGACGTGCTGCTGCGGCCCGGCGAGAGCGTCGCGGTGAACGGCTACGATTTTCGCTACGATGGCGTGCAGGCGGTTTCTGGTCCTAACTATCGGGCCACGCGCGCGACACTCGTGGCCAGCCGCGGCGGCGAGCCGGTTGCGACGCTCTTTCCCGAGAAGCGGGTGTTCGCGGTCCAGAACACGCCGATCACCGAGGCGGCCATCGACCACGGCGTGCTGCGCGATCTCTACGTGGCGCTCGATCAGCCGGTCGGCGCCAATGCGTGGTCGATTCGCATCCAGATCAAGCCGTTCGTGCGCTGGATCTGGGGCGGTTGTCTGCTGATGGCGCTCGGCGGACTGCTCGCGGCAACCGACCGGCGCTACCGCCTGGTTGCCCAGCGCCGCACGCAGCGGGCGGAGCGGCCCGCCGGCGTGGCGGTGCATGAGGTGCCAGCGGTCGCGAAACGCACGGGAGCAGCGGGCGAGGCCGGCCGATGAAGCGCTACCTGATCCCGCTGTGCGTTCTCGCGGCGTTGCTGGCGCTGCTGGCGGCCGGATTGCGGCACGATCCGCGCCGGCTGCCATCGGCGTTGATAGGCAAGCCCGCGCCGCAATTCGATTTGCCGAGACTCCACGAGCCCGCGCAGCGTCTGTCGACCCAGCACCTGCGCGGGCAGGTCTGGATCATGAACGTGTGGGCGTCGTGGTGCGAATCGTGCCGTGACGAACATCCGCTGCTGGTCGATCTGGCGCGCCAGCACGTTGCGCCGGTGCTGGGGCTGAACTACAAGGACGAACGGCAGAACGCGCTGCAATGGCTCGCGGATGCGGGCGATCCCTATACATCGTCGATCGTCGACCGGACCGGGCAAACCGCGATCGACTATGGCGTGTATGGCGTGCCGGAGACCTTCGTGGTCGACCGCGCCGGGGTCGTGCGCTATCGCGGGGCCGGCCCGCTCACGCGTGCGCGAATCGATGGCGAGATCTTGCCGCTCGTGCGCAAGCTCCAGAACGAGGGCGCGCCATGAATCGTTACGTGCGAGTGTGGGTCGCCGTGCTCGGGGTTGCGCTGATGCTCGCGCAGGCATGCGCGAGCGCGGCAGCAGGCCTATCGGGAGCAGCGGACACCGATGCGCGCCTGCGGCGGCTCGACGAAAGTTTTCGCTGTGTCGTGTGCCAGAACCAGAGCCTCGCCGACTCGAACGCCGAACTCGCCGCCGACCTGCGCGCGCAGATTCGCGACCAGGTTCGCAGCGGCGCAACCGACGAGCAGATCAAGGCCTATATGGTGCGCCGCTACGGCGACTTCGTCCTGTACCGGCCGCCGCTAAAGCCGGTTACCTGGGCGCTCTGGCTGGGGCCGTTCATCGTGCTCGCAGCGGGTGCCTGGGCGATGTGGCGCAGTATCGTGCATCGGCGCGGCCTGAGCGCCGCGGCGCTCGATGCCGGCGAACGCGCGCGCGTCGCGGCCTTGCGCGGGCATGGGGAGGAGGGCGCGGCGTCATGATTGCTTTTTGGTCGATCCTCGCGGCGATGATGGCGATCGCGCTCGCGTGCGTGCTCGTGCCGCTTTGGCGCGGCGCGGATTCGCGCACGAACGCGCAGACGATGGCCGTCGCGATCTACCGCTCGGGAATGGCCGAGCTCAAGCACGAATGCTCGGCGGGCCTCGTTCCCGCCGAGCATCAGGCGCAGGCGAAGCGCGAGCTGGAGCGGCAACTCGTCGATGACACCAGCGACCGGATTGCGCCTTCGGCCGGGGAACGGCCGATGAGCAACGTGACGCGCGCCGCGGTCGCGGCGCTGCTCATGGCGTTGTTGCCGGCGGGGGCGCTCGTGCTCTACATGCGGGTCGGCAATCCCGTTGCGGCGGCGATCGAAAGCGTCAGCGGCAAGCAGGCCGATAGCCATATGGGCACGCAAGGATCGCTCGAATACGTGGTGAGCCGGCTTGCGGTGCGGTTGCGCGAACAACCGGACGACGCTACGGGCTGGGCGATGCTTGCGCGCTCATATGCCGCGCTGGAGCGCACGTCGGACGCCGTCGCCGCGTATCGCCGCGCGCTCGCCTTGACGCCTGCCGATCCGGGGCTGCTCGCGGACTACGCCGACGAACTCGCGACACTGCGCGGCGGGGACCTGAACGCAGAGGCGATGCAGAGCATTCAGGCTGCGCTCGCATTGGACCCGGCCAACGCGAAAGCGCTGGCGCTCGCGGGATCCGCGGCGCTCGACCGGCGCGACTATTGGCAAGCGGTCGCTTATTGGACGCGTTTGAAGGCCGTGGCGAATCCGCAGACTGCCGCGCAGGCGCAGCACAATATCGACATGATCGAGGATCTGGCCGCGAAGGCGCATGGCGTGCGGGCGCCTTGACGGGTTCTTGCGAAGCGTTGCGAAACGGCGTGCTTGACCGTCACGGCTTTCGAACTAGCGCGCGAGCAGCCGCTCGACCTCGCTTACCGCGACGCCCAGGCCATCCTCTTGCGCCATGCGGCTGCCGAGCGCGGCAGCGCGCGCCTTGACGTCGTCGCGCTGCGCGAACGCGATGGCCTGCTTCAACGCGCTCGCGTGCAAACGCCTTCCATCGACGGCGGCCGGCGCCACGCCCAGCGCGGCGAGCTGGTGTGCCCAGAAGGCCTGGTCGCCCGCGAACGGCACCACCACCGACGGCACGCCGGCCCGGCAAGCAGAATGCGTCGTGCCCGAGCCGCCGTGATGGACGACCGCGCTCGTGCGGGCGAATAGCCAGTCGTGCGGCGCCTCGCCGATCACGCAAAAATTCTCCGGCAGCCGCGTGGTATCCACACCGCTCCAGCCTGGATAGAACAGCACGCGACGTCCTTCCGCGGCTTCGATCAGCGTTGTCACAAGTTGCTCGCAATCGAAGCCGGCCATGCTGCCAAAGCCCATGTACAGCGGCGCTTCGCCAGCGTCCAGAAAGCGCGCGAGCGGGGCGGGCGGCGTCCAGCTGCCCGACGCCTGGCGCCATTGACCGCAGACCGTGGCGTTCGCGGGCCAGTCGCGCGGGCGCGGCAGCAGATTCGGCGAGACGCCGTAGAGCATGGGATGGTCGGTCCAGACGCCGCCGCGCGGCGCGAGGCCGCAGACCTCGGCGCGCGCCGCGTTGGTCGCGTGCCGGAACGCGCGCCATAGCAGCGCGTTCACGAGCCGTTGGCTGGCGTGGTTGAGCCAGCGCGGCACTTTGGACGGCGGCAGGAACGGCGACGCGAAGTCGCGCGTGGGCGTGAGCGGAATGAGACTCGCGCCCAGCGCCGGCACGCGCCGGTATTCGGCCACCGAGAGCCCGACGAACGCGGCCAGCCCCGAGACGACGATGGCGTCGCGTCCCGCCGAGGCGTCGGCCACTTCCTGCATCCACGCGCGCGTGCTGGCGTTCGCAATCGAGGCGAGCGCCTTTGCCGTGGCGTCGAAGCTCGTCCGGCCGCTGACCACCGAGCCCAGCGCCGCGTCCGGCATGAGCGCCGCGCGTATATCGCCCGAGAGCGCCGACGCCGGAACGCCGAGCGCTTCGGCCGAGCCGAGCGTCGCGCGGTCGGCGAGCAGGTGCGTTTCGTGGCCTGCATCCATGAGCGCCCGGCAGAGCGCAGCGAGCGGGCGGGTATCGCCTTCGGTTCCGTAGGTGACGACGGTGAGCTTCATGCGGTGATCTTCGGGGGGCGGGGCGGCGTTCGAGTCGGATTTTATCCGGCTGCCACACTCACCGAAGCCAAGGTGCGCAGACCCTAGAAGACCGTTTCGCGCTCCGGCGTCGCGCTGATCTTGTGGATCGACAGATCGGCGCCGTTATATTCGCCCTCCTGATCGACGCGCAGGCCCACGATGGCGCGCAGCGCACCATAAACCGCCACGCCGCCCAGCGAGGCGATCACGATGCCGGCAATCGTCCCGACGATCTGCGCGCCCATCGATACGCCGCCGATCCCGCCCAGCGCGCGCATGCCGAAGATGCCCGCCGCAATGCCGCCCCACGCGCCGCACAGGCCGTGCAGCGGCCACACGCCGAGCACGTCGTCGATGCGCCAGCGGTTCTGCACGCAGGTGAACATGTAGACGAACAGCACACCGGCCACTGCGCCCGTCGCGAGCGCGCCGAGCGGATGCATCACGTCCGAGCCCGCGCACACGGCCACGAGGCCCGCGAGCGGCCCGTTATAGGTGAAGCCCGGGTCGTTGCGGCCCGCGAGCCAGGCGGCGAGCGTGCCGCCCACCATCGCCATCAGCGAGTTCACGGCCACGAGGCCGCTGATCTTGTCGATGGTCTGCGCGCTCATCACGTTGAAGCCGAACCAGCCCACCGCGAGCACCCACGCGCCGAGCGCGAGAAACGGAATGTTCGAGGGCGGATGCGCGGCGATGCGGCCGTCGCGCGAATAGCGGCCGTGGCGCGGTCCGAGCAGCAGCACGGCGGGCAGCGCGACCCAGCCGCCGAATGCGTGCACCACCACCGAGCCGGCAAAGTCATGGAACGGCACGCCGAACATATGCGTGATCGCATCCTCGAAATGCAGGCGGTTGTTCCACACCATGCCTTCAAAGAACGGATAGATGAAGCCGACGATCACGAAAGTCGCGAACAGTTGCGGGTTGAACTTCGAGCGTTCGGCGATGCCGCCCGAAACGATGGCCGGAATCGCCGCCGCGAAGGTCAGCAGGAAGAAGAAGCGCACAAGCTGATAGCCATTGTGCTCGGCGAGCACGTCGGCGTGCGAGAAGAACTGCACGCCGTAGGCGATGGTGTAGCCGATGAAGAAGTACGCGATCGTCGAGACCGAAAAATCGACGAGGATCTTCACGAGTGCGTTGACCTGGTTCTTCTTGCGCACGGTGCCGAGTTCGAGAAACGCGAAGCCCGCATGCATGGCGAGCACCATGGCCGCGCCCAGCAGCAGGAACAGCGTGTCGGTGCCGGTCTTGAGATTGTCCATCCTGAAGTTCTGCCCTTGCCCTGAATGGGCGCATAAATGGAGGCACAAAGAGCAAGATGCGGGCCAGCTTCGCGCCAAACTGGTGAGCGCCATGCGGCGGCAAGCCATTTGACGGTGCGCGCGTGCACCGGAGCGGCCTTTCATGCGCCGTGATCGCGCGCACGAAATAAGTGCGCACGCCGCGGGTGCGAGGCGGCGCGGCATGGGATGGCACAGATCGGCACAATCGCAGTGCCTGCGCGCCAAAGTGGTGAGGCGACGCGCCAGTTCGGGGCGAATTATTCGATTTACCTTTCTTTTAAAGCCAATCGTCGGCGATCCGAAAATATTCGGTGGGCCACACATCGCTCGCACGTCGGGCGCACGTAGGCGGGCAAACGCCGACATAATAATGATCGAACCCAAACCTTTAGTCGTCCGGACTTCCCGAACCGCCATCCCATGCGCCTCACCACCAAAGGGCTGTTGCTGATCGCGATCCCGGCCGTCTTCGAGTTGACGCTGCTGTCGGCCATCGTGAAGGCGGAGGCCGATGCGGAGAATGCCGAGGTCCTGGGCCAGCGCAGCCAGGCCGTGCTCGCGCAGGCGGGCCGCGTGCTGGAGCCGGTGCTGGTCGAATCGGTGCAATTGCGCGGCGCGGTGGCCGCGAGCGACGCGCGGTTCTCGACGCCGGTGGCATTGTGGATGGACGTCGATCGCCGCATCGACCGGCTCGCGGAGCTTGTTGCCGACAACCCGTCCCAGGTCGAACGCGCCCAGCGGATCCGCCAGGCAGTGCAGAACTATCGCCAGTGGTCGGACCGCATTCAGGACCTGCTGCATGCGGGACGCCGTGCCGACCTGGTCGAGCGCTTTCGCACTTACACGGACTTCGATGCGCTCGACCGCGTGCGCACCCAGGTCACCGCGTTCCAGACCGAGGAGCGCCGCCTCGACGTGATGCGCATCACCGACGCCGAGCAGGCGCGCGCGCAGCAGCAGTCGCTCGTGATGACCGCGGTGATCGGCTCGATCATGCTCCTGGCGCTGGCCGTCTGGGTCTTCACGCGCGGCGTGCGCGGGCGGCTCGATGCGCTGTCCGACAACGCGAGCCGGCTCGCGGGCAATGAGCCGCTCGCGCCGCTGGCGACCGGCAACGACGAAATCGCCGAGCTCGATCTCATGCTCCATCGGATCAGCCAGCAGCTCGTGGAGGCGGAGCGGCTGCGGCTCGGCTTCCAGGCCGACCTCGCGCGCCGCGCCGAGCAGCTCGCGCGCATCAATGAGGATCTGCGCCAGCAGACTCAGGAAAACGAGATGTTCATTCACAGCGTCTCGCACGACTTGCGCGCGCCGCTCGTGAACCTGCAAGGCTTTTCGCGCGAACTCAATCACGCGTGTGAGGACTTGCGCGAGCGCGTGGCGCGATCGTCGCTTGGCCCCGAGGCGCGGGCGCGCGTCGAGCGGATCATCAACGAGGACATCGGCGAAGCGCTGCGCTATTTGCAGACGGCGGTGCTGCGGGCCTCGCATATCATCGACGCGCTCTTGCGGCTAGCGCGCGTGGGGCGCGTGGAGTACCGGCGTCAGCGTGTCAACGTGCAGGAGCTGGTGCAGCGCGTGGTGGACGCGATGCATGCCTCGGTGCGCGCGCGCAACGCCCAGGTGAGCGTGCGCGGATTGCCTCCGGTATGGGGTGACCCGACCGCGCTCGAGCAGGTGTTCGCGAATCTGATCGGCAATGCGCTCAATTATCTCGATCCCGCGCGCGAGGGGCGTGTCGAGATCGGCACGGCGGATGCGCCGCCGGGCGTGGAGTCGCTGCAGATTTTCTATGTGCGCGACAACGGCCTCGGCATTCCTGAAGTGGCGCGGCCGCGCCTGTTTCAGGCCTTCCAGCGCATGCACGGCAACGTCGCTCCAGGCGAGGGCATCGGGCTCGCGCTCGTGCGCCGCATGGTCGAGCGGCACGGCGGGCGCATCTGGGTGGAATCGGTCGAAGGCGAGGGGACGACGTTCTATCTTTCGCTGCCTGACGCGCTTGCGGTCGTGCCGCCGGCGCCGGGCGTCGCCGCGGCGCTCGTGATCGCGCATGAGCGCACGCTCGGGCGGTCTGGCGACGGCGCGGGCGATGGCGCGGGGCCGGCGGAGTCCAGGCCAGGGCCGGCTTCCGCAAGCGACGCAGGCGTGCCGCGCAGCGCGCCCGTGGCTGTGGTCGGCGCACCGGCCGTGGATGGGCCGCTGGCCGATTTGTAGGCCATGGAGGGAGCGCGGGTCAGCAGGCGAAAATGCGCCGCGGCTTGAGGAGGCTACGGCCGCGAATCGACCAGAGGCAGGCCGCGCCGGCCAGTGCGAGCACGACGGCCAGCGCGGTGTGAGGATTCAGGTGCGCGACAGGCAAGCTGCCAGGCGAGACCAGCGTGCGCTCGAGCACGAACAGCGCGCCCCATAGTGCGATGGCCGCCTGGATCAGCATGCGCGTGCCGCGTGCATGACGTGCGCGTTCGGCTGAAGTTCTGCGCTGGCCCGTGCGCGTGCAAAAGAATGCGATTGCCATCACCGCAATCGCGAGTAACACCACCCAATCCATCAAATCCATCGCCGTACCTTCCCGCAATCAAAGCGATATTGTCGGAAACGCAGGGGTGGGGCTCGCATCGGAATTGTCCGAATTTGTGCGCGATTAGGTTAAGTATTGTCAGATATTAGCTTGATCGGTTGAAATTCGGATCGTTAAAGCGGTTAGCGCGGTTAGAGTAGTTAAAGCAGCGCGCCGCTCGCGCACGGCGGCGCGCGCTTCATCTGTCAGGGCTCGATGCGCGTACCGAGCAAGGCGAGAAACTGACGCAGCCATTCGGGATGCGCGGGCCAGGCCGGCGCCGTGACGAACGGTGCATCGGTCACGGCGCTATCAATGGCGATATCGGCATATTCGCCGCCCGCGAGACGCACTTCGGGTGCGCAGGCCGGATAGGCCGAGATGCGCTTGCCGCGAATAACTTCGGCTGCTGCAAGCAATTGCGCCGCATGGCAGATGGCGGCCACGGGTTTGTTGGCTTGCGCGAAGTGCTGCACGATCGCGATCACCTTCGGGTCCAGGCGCAGGTACTCGGGTGCCCGGCCGCCCGCGATGGCGAGCGCATCGTACTGCTGCGGATCGATCTCGTCGAAGCTGGCGTTCAGCGCGAACTGATGGCCCGGCTTTTCGGTATAGGTCTGGTCGCCCTCGAAGTCGTGAATCGCGGTCTTGATGCGCTCGCCGGCCTTCTTGCCGGGGCACACGGCATCGACCTTGTGACCGACGGCTTGCAGCGCCTGGAAGGGCACCATCGTTTCATAGTCTTCGGCAAAATCGCCCGTGAGAAAAAGGATCTTCTTGACTGCCATCGCGAGGCTCCATGAGGGTTGTGGTTGCTGTGGCCCGCTGCGGTGGGGCACGGTGGAACGCAACGGGTATCCACACAGTCTATTTCAGCATGCTTGACGATTTTGCGAAGGCTACTGCGGCCAATCCCGGTGCCGATCCCGATACGCAACGCGCAGATGACGCCATCGTCTGGCGTGCCTATGTGGCGCGCCGCGACGCGGCGCCGCTCGCCGCGCTCTTTCGCGACGCCATCCTGACGCTGACCGCTTCGCACTACGACGGCGCGCAGCGTGCGGCCTGGGCTGCGGTAGCCGACGATCTCGACGCCTTCGATGCGCGCCTCACGCGTGGCGTGACGCTCGTTGCCGAATACGCGGGCAAGCCGGTCGCATTCGGCCAGCTTTTTCCCGCCGACCATGTGGAGATGCTCTATGTCGCGCCGGGCTGGACGCGCCGCGGCCTCGCCTCGGCGCTCATCGCGCGCATGGAGGCGCTGGCGCGCGAGGCGGGGGCGAGCACGCTCGACACCGACGCCAGCGCGCTGGCGCGCCCCGTGTTCGAGCGCGCGGGTTTTTCGCTGGTCGCTCAGGAGGTCGTGCGGCGCGGCAGCGTATCATTGCCGCGTTTTCATCTTTGCAAGCCGCTGTGTGCGGTGCTTTTTTCAGGGTGACCATGTCTTCGATGAAGGTTTTAAAACGGCTGGGCATCGTGCCCATGCTGCTGTGCGTGGCGCTCGCTGCCGGCTGCGACAAGCAGAATGCGACGGTGGCCGATCTGAGCAAGAAGTCCGCCGATGCTGCGCAGCAGGCCGCTCAGCTCGCGGCCAGCCAGGCCAGCGCGCAGGCGGCCCGGACGCTGGACCAGGCGGCCAGCTACGTGAACCAGCAACTCGACGCCGCACAGCGCAAGCTTGGCGAGGTGGCGTCGCAAACGCAGGCGCAGACTCGCGATCAGCTTCAGTCGCAGGGCGAGGGAACGTCCGCATCGATTGCTTCGGGCGCGAGCGCTTCGGCCGACGCAATGGCCTCGCAGGCGCGCGGGCAGTGGCAGGCGGCGGCGAGTGCGGCTCACGCGTTGCTCGGCAACGCGGCCGCGGCCACCGGCACTGGCCTGTCGATGGCGGGAACCTCGCTGCAACGCTGGGCTGCGAGCAGCGCAGCGGCGACCGGCTCGGCGGCGTCGGGCGCGAAATGACGATGGGCATCTGCGGTTGACGGGCGAAATTAATGTAATTATGATGGTTACACTTTATCTCACCGCGTTTCCAGCGGCCGGTTTGTTGTGAATACGAGTAGCCGTTTCGCGTTTGCCGTCCATGTGCTCGCATTGCTGGCGTTACAGGAGGGTGTGCCGCTGTCCTCGGAGATGATCGCGGGCAGCGTGAACACGAACCCCGCGCTGATCCGCCGCCTCTTGACGATGCTCGCCAATGCGGGGCTCAGCGCATCGCAGCTTGGCGCGGGCGGCGGGGCGCTGCTGGCGCGCGAGCCGCGCACGATTACGCTGCTGGAGATTTACCGCGCGGTCGACGACGCCCAGCTCTTTGCCATGCATCGCG
The DNA here is from genome assembly GCF_000785435.2 of Paraburkholderia sacchari. Lineage (GTDB taxonomy): Bacteria > Pseudomonadota > Gammaproteobacteria > Burkholderiales > Burkholderiaceae > Paraburkholderia > Paraburkholderia sacchari. The sequence goes on from NZ_JTDB02000007.1 coordinate 109,760, forward strand.
AAGAGCCCAATCCGGCCTGCATGGTGGGGCGGCACATCCAGCAGACGCTGCGCGGCATCATCGACGACGCGCAGCGCGCCATGGAGGCGTCGCTCGCCACGCGCACGCTCGCCGATGTCGTCGAGGACATGCAGCGCAACGAGCGCAAGCTTGAGCGCGCGCGTCGGAAGTGAAGAAGGCGGCAGCGTGAAAACCGCGCGCTAAACGCGGGGGGCTTGTCCTGACGGGGCATTGCCCCGTTTTTTTGGATCCTTAAATGTAACTAATATAGTTACACATGTGTTTTATAGAGGAGTTGGGAAATGAGCAAGTCACTGAAGATCGCGCTGTTCGGCGCAACGGGCATGGTCGGTTCGCGCATCGCTGCGGAAGCAGCGCGGCGCGGCCATCAAGTGAGCGCGCTGGTGCGCCAGCCCGAGCGCGTTGCGGCGGGGCCGAACGTCCACGCAGCGAAAGCCGATCTGCTCGACGCCGCGAACGTGGCGGCGGCGGTGCGCGGGCATGACGTGGTCGCGAGCGCCTACGCGCCGCCCATGGGCCAGCTCGAAGACCTCCAGACGGCGAGCCGCTCGCTCGTCGAAGGCACGCGGGCAGCCGGTCTTGCGCGCCTCGTGGTGGTGGGCGGCGCGGGCTCGCTCGAAGTCGCGCCCGGCGTGCAACTGGTCGACACCGAAGGCTTCCCCGACGCGTACAAGCCGATTGCGCTTGCGCACCGCGTTGCGCTGAACTATTACCGCACGGTGACGGATCTGGACTGGACCTTCTTCGCGCCTGCCGCGCTGATCGCGCCGGGTGAGCGCACTGGCACGTTCCGCACGGGCGCAGACACCTTGATCGTCGACGCGCGCGGCGAAAGCCGGATCTCCGCCGAGGACTATGCCATCGCGTTCGTCGACGAACTGGAGCAGGGCCGCTTCATCCGCCAGATTGCAACCGTGGCGTATTGATCGGCGAAGGAGCTTTATCGGGGGATCGAGCGGGTAGATCGATCATCGCCGCCCGGCGGCTTCAGCGGCGGCGAGAACGTGTCTATACGGCGTGCGCCAGAACGATGGTGTCTGACGCATGAGTTTCGGCGTTTACGAGCGGCACGATGTCGTTCACGTGCGTGGCGAACTGTTCTCCCGATACACCGTAGACGTGCAGCGAAACGCATGCGCCAGCGCTGCCGTTCGAGAGCCGGTGAATGTTCGCGCGCCCGCGTCCGCCGAAGCTGATGGCGCCTGCCGCGCGCGGGTGCGCGCGCATCACGTCCGCACCCTGGCGCACCTCGTCCCAGACGTAGAGCATCTCGGTCAAGGTGCCTTCAAGCACCGCGTAGCCGCACCACGTGTGATGCGCGTGGATCGGGCTCGCCTGGCCCGGTTGCCAGACGAGAGAAGCGACTGCATAGCGCCCGAGCGGATCGGCCGCGATCAGATGGCGGCGATACTTCTCGGCGCTGCCTTCGCGCTGCGCAGCCGTGACGAGCGCGGGGGCGGCCAGCGCCTGTGTCAGCGCGGCGCGCACACCGCGCGCGAAAGCGCCGCTGCGCGATAGATCGGAATCGGCGGGCGTGCCACGCTCGCCCGAATGGCGGCCAGCGTCGAAAGCCGCATCGAGCGCCGCGCACAGGCGCGCCACCGCAGCATCGTGTTCGGCCGCACCAGCCGCGTTGGCCATGCCGGAGGAGCGCATGGCTTGAAGCAGGACGGGTTCGGATGGGGCGTTCATGGCGGGGCTCTTGTCGTCGTTCTCGATGTGAAAGTTATAGCCCCGGGCGCCTAGAAAGAGTTTTCATTCTCTTTCCTCCCTGCGACGTAAAATAGAAGAAATTTCTATCCTGCGGGGAGACGGGAAATGGATATCATCGACAGAAAGCTAGTGGAGCTATTGCAGCAGGATGCGACCATGCCGGTCGCGGAGTTGGCGCAACGCGTGAATCTTTCGCAGACCCCATGCTGGAAGCGTGTGCAGCGGCTCAAGGAGACCGGGGTCATCCGCGCCCAGGTGGCGCTGTGCGACCCGAAGAAGCTGGGCGTGGGCACGACGGTATTCGTCGCCGTGCGCACCAACCAGCACACCGAGGCGTGGGCGCAGGCCTTCACGCGCGCGGTGCAGGAGATTCCGGAGATCGTGGAGGCCTATCGCATGAGCGGCGAAACCGACTACCTGTTGCGCGTGGTGGTGTCCGATATCGACGATTACGACCGCGTCTACAAGCAGTTGATTCGCGCGGTTGCGCTTTTCGACGTGAGCTCCAGCTTTGCGATGGAGCAGATCAAATATTCGACCGCGCTGCCGGTGCGCGGTGTCTGAGTGCCTTTCCCCGCGTCTTTCCGCGCTCGCCGTAATGTCGCCTGCAAGCCCGCTGCAGGCATGGCGGCGTAGAATGCGCGTTTCTTTTCATCCCCCAGGCAGGGCACGATCCATGAACGAACCGCGCAAGAAGAATCCCACCTTTGGCGTTGGCGTGATGATAGTGGTGGTGGTGCTTGTCGTGATCGGTACCGTGCTCTTCAATGCGCTGCGCAGCAAGCACGAGTACGAGGAGAATGCCGGCGCGCAGGCGGCGAGCGCTGCCGCGAGCGCCGCTGCGCCGTCGGCGGCCAGCGCCGCGCAGTGATGCGATGCCGGGCGTGCTGATGTGACGAGGAGCGCCGGCGATGCCCGATGCGGCAGCGACATGGGTTATCGCTGCCGTTTTTTATTCCTCGGGTAGCCGGATCACGCTCGCGTCCTTGCGAAGGATCCAGGACGCCGCAAGCATCTGCTTGCAGTGATGCGCGAGCAGCTTCACGTCCTGCGCGAATTCGCTCGCGGGGCCGAGCGAGCGCTCCGTTTCCACCACCATCGTGTCGAGTTCGCGCGTCATGCGCTTCGTGATTTCGATTTGATCGTCGGGGACCGGTGTGCCGGCTTCGGCGGCCACCAGGTTCTCGCGCACGCAGTTGAGCGCGTGCTCTAGCGCATCGAGCTGGGTGCCCGGTCCGGCCTTCGCCGTGTCGCGCAACAGCGGCGCCGTGGCCGTGATCTGCGAGGCCAGCACGTGGCCTCGCACGAGCAGATCGTTGAGCTCGGGGACGAACTTCTGCGCCGACTTCGGCTCGAGCATCATGCGCTGGAATGCCTGGCCGAGATTGGCGAACGCGATGTGCACGTTCTTGCGCGCGAGCCGGTAGCGGAAGTCGCGCGCGAGCGCCGGGACGGCGGCGCCAGCCGAGGTCGATGGCGGCTTCTTCGTTGTGGCTTCCTCGGTTGCTTCGATTGCTTCGGTCGCGGCTTCGACGACCACTGCGGCTTGCTCGCCGACGGCCTGCTCCCGGTCGCGAGGTGTCTGCTGGCCTGCAGCGTGGGTTGCCTGCATGGCAGCCACCGGCGCACCGCTTGACGCTGTCGCGAAGGCCGGCATGCGCGCAGCCGCTTCGGCGGCGGGTGCGGCTCCTGTTCCCACTCCCGTAAACGCCGGCTGCGCGCCGCGCGTGCGTCCGCTCCACCACCAGCTCGCTTCCAGATAGCTGCGCGTCGCCGCGATCATGTCGTTCACGAGCTTGCCCATCAGCCGGTATTCCCAGTAGGGGAACAGATGGCTCGCGCCGATCGCGATCATGCAGCCCACGACGGTGTCGATCGCACGCTCGCCGATGATGCGCATGTTGCCCGGCGCGAGCAGATGGAACATCAGCAGCACATAGGCCGAAGTGAACACCACGCTCGCCGTGTAATTGAAGAGCAGCAGGCTGTAGCTCATCACCATCGCCGCGAACATCGAGACCAGCAGCACGAGCGGCTCTTTCACGAGCAGGATCAGCGCGATGCTGGCCACGCAGCCGATCAGCGTGCCGACGATACGCTGCGCGTTGCGCTGGCGCGTGAGCGAATAGCCGGGCTTCAGAATGATGATGCTCGTCATCACGATCCAGTAGGCGTTCGTGAGCGGCAACAGGCGCCCGAGCCAGAAGCCCACGGCCACGGCGATCGTCACGCGCAGCGCGTGGCGAAAGCTTGGCGAGGCCATCGTGAGATTCGAGAAGATCTGCAGGAAGGGCACGCGCCGGCTCGTCACGAAGCGCTCGAGCGCCTCGTCGATGCGCACCTCCGTCTCGGTCGGCGGCGTGTCGTTCGCGAGGTCGCGGCGCATCCGGTCGATCAGGCGCGTCGCGCTCCAGATGCGCCGGAACGAGGCCGAGATCGCCGCGTAGGCCTCGGGGTCCGTCGCGGGCAGATCGCGCTTCTTGAGCAGCTCGAGTTCGTACTCGATCGCGCGCAGTTCGGCCTTCACGTTGATGGTCGCGCGCGGCGGTTCGTTTTGCAGCACCGCGAGGCCGATGTCCTCGAGATCGGCCGCGGCCTTGCGGATCAGGTCGCGGTAGAACGCCAGCAGATCGGAGCCGCCAAAGGTGTTGCGCACCAGCGGGTAGTCGGTATGCGCGCCCACGAACAGCTCGTGCAGATCGACCGTATTGATGAACAGGTTGAAGTGCATCGCGCGGCGCGCGTCGATCTTGCCGCTCTTGAGCTTGGGCAGGTTGCGCAGGACGATGTCGCGCGCGGCGTCCTGGCGTTCGACCGCCGCAATCTGCTTGGCGACGAGATTGCGGTAACACTCGTCGAGATCGTTATCGAGGTCGAAGAACTGCGCGCGCGCGAGCAGATAGTCGGCGCATGCGAACACGCTTTCGGCGATCGCTTGCTGCTCGATGCGATCTAGCATCAAGCGGCTCACGAGGGTGGACCAGCCCGTGTACCAGAGGCCGCCCAGCAGGATCCATGACGCGTTGACGAGCGCCTGATGCGGCGTGAAGTGGTCTTCGAGCGTCATCACCATCATGAACAGCGTGGCGAAGCTGATCTGCGGCCAGCGGTTGCCGTAGACGACGATCAGCGAAAGCGCGAAGGTGAGCGGCACGACGGTGGCCCACAGCGCGACCGGGCTGAAGGTGGCGAGTCCGGTTGCATACGCGGAGAGAAAGCCGATCGCGCTGCACGCGAGCATCTCGTTGCGCTTATATTTGAGCGGGCCCGGCATGTCGACCACGCAGGCGCCGAGCGCGCCGGTCGAGATCGTGAAACCGAGATCGCTCTTGTCGAACACGAACAGGCACAGGATGGCCGGAAGCGAGATGCCGACCGCGATGCGCAGGCCGCCGTAGAAATACTGGCTGTAAAGGAATTTCCTGATTTCTACGGAGTAGCGCATCGACTGCCGGAGGGGTTCGGGTGCGGACGGTGCGCCGCGGACTGATTGTGGCGCTGAGTTTAAATGATTTCGGGCGCGATCTGCCTGTCTCTGTATTTCGCGGGGGGCGCTCGTAGATCAGTCCGCGCGCAGCGTGGAGGCGTCGCCGAGCAGCCCGCGCGTGCCGCGGATGCGGAGCATGCGCGTGCGATACCAGAAGGTCCACGCGAGCAGTGCGCCGAATATGCCATAGCCGATCATCGGCAGGGCGATCAGGACGCGCTCGATTGGCCAGGTGGCGGCGAGGTACGTGCGCAGGGCGGCATCGGCCATGAGCCCGGCGCCCCAGACGACAGAGAGCAGGCGCATGGCGCGCGCGAAGCTGCGGTTCTCGTTCCAAAGCTGTTCGAGCCGCGCGGCGCCCTCGCGCGTTTCGCGCGCGACCGTGGCGCGCGCCAGGTAGAACACCAGTGGGCGCTTCGCCAGCAGCGAGAACAGGAACGCGGCGCCAATTGCGCCCGAGGCGAAGCTTTCGCGCATCAGCAGCATGCGCGTGCTGCCGCCGAACACCATGGCGACAAGCGAGAGCACGATGCCGAGGAGGATGACCGCGGAGAGCGCGTCGATGCGCCGAAAGCGCACGAGTTCGACGATGCTCCAGGCAAGCGGCGGAATGGCCGAGGCAATGAGCCCGCCGAATTCTCCCCAGTGAGGTTGGGCGAGCCGGTACGCTACCCACGGTAGTAGCAGGTTGACTGCCAGTTCGGCAACGAATGCTGGACGCAGCTTCATGCGAGGCGCGCTCCAGAAAAAGATGAAGAAAGTATGAGCCGATGGCCGGCTACCGGCAAACGGCCTGCGATGGCCCATGATACGCGCCTTGGCATATAGCGTGCCCGAAGTTTGTGCGGCCGGGTTCGCGCCTATAAGAGACGGTTTCGCCGGCCTTGCTGCATGTCGAGAGCCGCGCGTCGTTGTGCGGCGCCGCGTGCCGCCTTATGCGACACTGCGATTCGTGATCCAACCTGGCACAACTCGACCTGCGCCGGCCGCCTTGCCCCTGCATTTTTCGTCCATCATGATTGCCCGTTCGCCAGTCCCGCTGCACGAAGTCGAGCTTTCCGCCGTTCGCGCGCAGGGCGCGGGCGGGCAGAACGTCAACAAGGTGTCGAGTGCGATTCATCTGCGCTTCGATATTCGCGCATCGTCGCTGCCCGAAGTGCTCAAGATGCGCTTGCTCGCGCTCACCGACCGGCGCATCTCGCACGAGGGTGTGGTCGTCATCAAGTCCCAGGAATACCGCACGCAGGAGCAGAATCGCGCCGCTGCGCTCGCGCGTCTCGAAGCGCTAATCGACAGCGTGAGCGTGACGAGAAAGGCGCGCGTGGCCACCCGGCCCACGCGTGCGTCGAAGCTGCGCCGTCTCGAAAGCAAGACGCGCAAGGGAGAGGTGAAAGCGGGGCGGCGGCGCGTACACGAATGAGGCGGCTGCGAAGCGGCCGTGAAGCACTGTGAAGCTGCTGTGAAGCTGCTGTGAAGCGACCGCAGCGACCACGCCGCGCTCAAGCTTGCGCTGGATCCGGCGGGGGCTCGCGCAGGGTAAGCGCCGGCGGGAAATCGGCGCACAACACATGCGTTGCGCCCGCATAGTCGAGCGCAATGGCGGCGGTGTAGCACAGCGCGCCGTCATGAAGCGAGTAGTGCGGGCCCATCACGGTCACGCGTCCGGGCGCCGCGAGCGCGCGCCGGAAGTATTCGCGGCGCGACCAGTTGCTGTTGGTGTCGGGATAGAGCGGTGCAAGCCGCGCGGGCGGCCCGACGCCCGGCGCGGCAATCGACGGCGCATGCTGCTCGCCCTGGTCGTTGGCAGCGAAGACGCGCAGCGCATCGGAGTGCTCGAAAATCGTCGCCGCGGCGGCTTCGATCGTGCCGCCCCCAGTCAACACGCGCGCCCCGCGCAGCATGACATGCGTGACTTCCCCAAGATCGACCTGTTCATGCAACTGGCTGTGGCGCCGATAGTCGGCGAAGCGCCGCCACATCGTTTGCGCGAGCGCGGGCGCGGCGGCGCTGGCTTCGCGCACCACGGCATGCGGCTGGCCGAACCAGAAGCCCTGCACGAGATCGACATCCGCCTCCATCAACACCATCAGTTCGTTTTCGGTTTCGACACCTTCGGCGAGCACCATCGCGCCCGCATGATGAAGGATCGAAACTAGACTGGCGATGAACGAAATATGGCTCTCGCCATTGGCTGCGCGCTGTACGAGCGAGCGGTCGAGTTTGACGATGTCGGGACGGTAGCGCCAGACGCGGTCGAAGTTCGAAAACCCCGAGCCGAAGTCGTCCAGCGCGACAAGAAAATCGCGTCCGCCTGGCGGCGGGCGGGCTTCCAGAAACGATGCCGGTTCGTCGCCGGCGCGCTGTTCGAGCACTTCGATCACCACGCGCTCGTGCGGGAATGCGAAGTGGCGGCATAGCCCGTCGATGGCGGCTTGCGTCGGCCAGTCGCCGGGCCTTGGGCGCGGCAGCGAGTTCAGAAAGAGCCAGCCGGTTGTGATGCCCTGGGCGGTGAAGTTGGCCAGATGGAGGCAACGCGCGAGTTCGTCGAGTTCGCGCGCGGCTTCGGGCGTCGCGCGCGCGAATAGCGCGGCGGGACCGGTACCGCCGGGCTCGGCGCCGACGACACGTAACAATGCCTCGTAGCCGACCACGCGCTGATGCGTAATCGAGAGCACCGGCTGGAATGCGCTTTCGAGCAGCGTCGAGCGCCAGCGCGCCCGAAAGCGCCCGTCATGGGGTTCCAGGTGCCTGAGCAGCGTGGCGAGCGATGCCTGCGTGTTCGACATGGCGCTGGAGCGCACCTCGCGGCGCTTGATTGAACTCACTGACCGACGATGCAGCGCAACGCCAGGCAGGGCGGTGTCCGGGCGGCACGCTTTACCGCCAGTGTACGGAGTATCGGCAAATTATGCTTGCCAGGCGGTCGAGCCGCGTCACGGGACTGCGCGGAAGAGCGACTGGCGCTCGATGGCGGGCTCGTTGCGCGGCCTGGGCGCCGCGCCGTACTCACTCAATGAGCCACCTTGATGAGCAATTAGTGGGCCGTGCCCGGCACATCGAGGATCAGGATGATGGTCCAGTCGGCATCGCCCTCGTGGTGATACTGACGTTCGGCGACGATGAACGGCTGTTGCTTGCCCTGTGGGCCGAGGAACAGGACGTCGCCTTCCATCGGCAGGCATTCGATGGGGGGCAGCGCAAGAAAGGCGTCGCCGTCCTTGCTGCGCGGCATCAGTTTTTCGATCTTGCGGGATGCCGCTTCAGTCCATTCGATGTCGAGCTGGATGTTACTCATGAATGTTTCTCCGCGCGAGTCGCGCACAAACAGGTGGTGGAATCCGGGGTGCGCGACTTTAGCATACCGCGCGAAGCGACTTGCGGGTGCATGGGCGCCTCGGTGTCAGGCACGGACAAGAAAAAAGCCGATGCCAGGGGACTGGCATCGGCTTGTTCGGCATCTCGCAGTGCAGTTATCGCTGTGCAATTACGACGCCGCAATGTTGAGCAGGCTCACCGAGGTCGGCCGTGAAAGCGGTGGCAGGCGCATGCGCGCCGTGCCCGCCCTGCACGGCCACGAGGGCTGACGAGCGAGCTTTACTCCGCAGCCTTGGCCGGAGCCTTGTGATGGCTGCCGCCTTTCTTGTGATGCTTCGCGGGCATCGGGGCCGGTGCCTCGGCGGCAGCTTGCTGGCGCGCCTGCAGATCTTGAGCACGCTGTTCGACGTCGGCGGCCTTGGCCGGATCGGTGCTCATGGTGACGCCATTTTCGGTTTGCGCATACGCGGCGCTCGCGAGCGCGGAAAGCGAAATCAGGACTGCGAGGGACACTTTTTTCATCACTAACCTCCGAAGGAGCGGTTTATGGACCCAGCCTGTGCCTGCTCAAGCAGGATTGGCATGCCATTCTAACGATCGAATACTCGTTCCAGATGACATCGCATAAGGCGTGCGCGTGCCTGTTACATATCTTTACATAACCCGATGGATCTTGTCGCGTATTAGTCATCGGCGAGTCATCGGCGTGATCTAGAACCAGCCGAGCATCCTGTACACATAAAACTGCGCAATGCCGATCAATTCGTGCAACGCCGTTTCTGCGTCGCGCAGATTGGCTCGGCGCGGCCACATGCCGGTGCGCACACGGCGCACGTCGGATACCGCTGGCACGGGATCCATTTGAAAGCGGTGGAAATCCAGCATCGCGCGTGGCATGTGATAAGCCGAGGTTACGACGAAGAGCGTATCCGCGCGCTGGGCGTGCACGATCGGTGCAACGTTGCGTGCGTTCTCCCAGGTCGTGAGGCTGCGGTTCTCCAGCACGAGGTCGCTTTTCTCGACACCCGCTCGCAATAGCAACGGAGCGTAGGTATCGGCTTCGGTGGCGGCGTGATGCTGCGGGTTGCCGCCGCTCACGATCACCTTGCACACGCCGCCGGCCGCGAGGCAGCGTGCTTGCAGCGCGGCGGACATTGCAATGCGCGCGTATACGTCGTGTTTGGGCACGAGTGTGCCGTCGGCGCGCTCGTTCGTGCCGCCGCCGAGCATGACAATTGCCGTGCGTGGACCGAATGCGGAAGCGGGCGTCGTTGCCGGATTATAGGGAGTGCGATAGTTCGGGGGCTGGGCAAGATCGATTAGCGGTTTGGCCAGCCACCCCGATCCGAGCAGCCAGAAAAGGATGACGGCGATGACCGCGATCGGCCTACGGGCGCCACGCCACAGCATGAACAGCGCAAAAAATAGCGCAAATAATCCGAATAGAATCAATTTGAATGAGGTACCGTATTGGTTTCGGGATGATTCGTGTCGAGCGCAGCGGCGCCGCACGTTCTCGGGGCCCCGAATAACCTGCAGTCCTTGCCACGGCGCTCGGAAACGGCAGGGCGCCTGGCCGCGCATCGTGCAGCCGTTGCAGCCCTCGCCGGCATTGCGCCGCAGCAGGCGGGATGGCCGCAGGACTGCATTTTAAGAAAGAAGTGAGATGACCACGTATTCCAACGAAGCAGTACTCGAAGCGTTGCGGCGGGTGCAGTATCGGCAGGTCCCGTGGGCGCGACGCCCGGAAGTCTTTCAATACCTGCGCAACCTGGGGTTCATGGACACCGTCAGGCAGCGCACCGTTGCCCCCGCTCCTGGCTTTCATGCGCCGGTCGATATCGCTGTGCTGACCGAGCGCGGCCGCGCCGAATTCGCGCGCCTCTCCCGTGACGAGCGCTCCCTGAACTGGACCGAACAGCGCATGGCCGACTATGTGGCCGATGCAGTCGCGCAGTCTTCCGACGAAGCAGGCCAGGCCGACTGATAGACACCCCCAAAAAAAAGCCCGTATCGAAAGATACGGGCTTACCGGAATTACTGCTGCCACGCTGTGCTTAATGGCAAAGAGTAGACCGGTTTCGGGCGTGGTGGTTCCCATCATCTTCACGACAACGCGACGGTCGCGCCCGAATGCGCGATCTCGTGCGGCTACGGATTGCGCGGCGGGTCCGATCGATTCGGGTGAGGCGCTGCGCTGCGGCGCGCGTTATCGGCAATATCGCCACGCAGATCGCCGCGCGGCACGGCTTGCGCCGCGCCATTGGCGCGAGGGTTCTCGGCAAGTCCCCAGGAATGCGTGCCGGTGCGCGCTACGGACAAGTGCGGCGTACCGACATGCGGTGGCTTGGCCGTGGCGTCGGCTGTGAGCAAGGATGCGAGCGAGGGCAAGAGAAATTGAAGTGCAAGCAGTGCCAAAGCGCTGAGCGAAACCATGAAGCCCCGGTTCAGGAGAGTCATGGACTTCATGGGAACCTCCCGTCAATACGGGTAGTTGACGTTCGTAGACATGCTTCTAAGCTAATGGTCCCTGCGAAAGCACGCTGTAAATATTAGTAAATAGATGTTTCGCACACATCGATCCCGGCGTTGCTCGGCCCGGTTCGCCCTGAGTCAGGGCGGCCGCGAGGGCGCAATGTCGGATAGGTGGGCGAAGCGGCGAACGACGGATGAGGGTGGCCAGCGGAACTCGCCGGCTTGGGACGTCACGCAGGAGCCGCGGCGTGCGCCAGAAAGGTTAGATGCCGGGCGGTGTGGCGCCCGGCGGAAAATGCGAAAAGGTACTGGTTACGTGCTTGTGCCGCGGAGCTTCAGGCCATCTTGACCGGCGCGCGCCACGACTCCGGGTTGGTCCAGAATGCGCCGCGCAGGCGGTCGCGGCTCGGCGGTGCCGGCGGTTTCGTGGCAGTCGCGCCAATACGTCCGCGCAGCGAGATTTCGCGGCCGCTCGTACTCAGACGCTTCACGATTTCGGCGAGCGTGCCGTCGGCCTGCCATTCGTCGAAGCGGCGTCGGCAGGTGGGCGGCGAGGGGTAGCGGCCCGGCAGCTTGGACCAGCCTTCACCCGTCGAAAGCACCCAAAGCACTGCATTGACCACAGCACGCGCTTCGACGCGAGGCCGTCCGCGCCGCTCGCTCCGCGCGGGTTCCGCGCAGAACAACACCTCGACCAGCGCCCACTCGTTATCTCTCAAATCGTCGAACAGCATCATGTATCACCTCAGCGAAGCTATCTCCGGTGCGCTGCCCCGCGCTGCGCACTCTTCATGTACTTCCAGCCGACGGGCGGAGTACCAGGCGGAATCGTTTGAACGGACCAGTCTCGAAAAGCCGTGGACCGTCCTGCGATCCTGTACGTGCCTTAAAGCGAGAAGCGTGCCAGAGCACACGTTTTTGTCTCGAAGCCGCGTGGTATCAAGCCCGCGCGGGTGCTTGCCAGGGCCGTATAAGACTCGAAAACGCATCATCGGGAAATCGGGACAATCACCAATCTTGTGCAGACAAGCCCGTCCGACGTGCGTTTGCGCCGGATTGTTGCACTGCCGCGAAGTGGTTGCGGCGGGACTTTGAGCGCTCAGGACTGGACTTTTACCGCTGTAACGTGGTGAGTTTGCGCATAAAATTGCATGAAACAGAAGAATTCATGAGGTAATCGGATGAATGTGACCTTGCGGCAACTGCGAGTGTTCATCGAAGTGGCGCGTTTGCAGAGCTTCAGCAGGGCGGGCGATGAAATCGGGCTCACTCAGTCCGCGGTTAGCCGCTGCGTGCGCGAACTCGAAGCGGAGATGGGTGTGAAGCTCGTCGATCGGACCACGCGCGAGGTTCAGCTCACCGATGTCGGCGCCAATCTAATCGCGAGCATTCCGCGTCTGATCGGCGATCTGGACGACGCGCTGCGGGAAATTCGCGAGATCGGCGAGCAGCGGCGTGGCCGTGTCGTCGTCGCGGCGAGCCCGACGGTGGCATGCCGGCTGATGCCGGAGGTCGTCGCTGCGTGCGGGGAGCAGTTCCCCTATGTGACGCTCGGCCTGCGCGACGATGTGCAGAGCGACGTGCTGCGCAAAGTACGCTCAGGTGAGGTGGATTTCGGGGTCATCATCGGGCCCTTTGCGGCGGAGGATCTCGAAACCGAGTTGCTGACAACCGACTCCTTCTGCGTGGTGGTGCGCGACGACCATGCGCTCGCACGAGAAGAGCAGGTGGCGTGGCGCTCGCTCGGCGGCGAAGCGCTCGTGCTGCTCGATCACGCTTCGGGCAGCCGCCCGCTGATCGATGCGGTGCTCCAGGAGCAGGGCGTGAGCGCGCGCGTGGTGCAGGAGCTGGGGCATCCTTCGACGGCATTCGGCCTCGTCGAGGCCGGAGTGGGCGTGAGCGTGCTGCCGAAGTTCGCGCTGCCCGTGCCGGCTGGCTCGTCGCTGGTCGCGCGCTCGCTCGTGCCGCGCGCCGAACGCACCGTCGAGCTTGTGCGCCGGCGCGACCGCTCGCTCTCGCCCGCCGCCGAGGCCGTGTGGGCGCTGATTCGCGAACGGGGCGCCGGCCCCGAGGAGAGGCGCGGCGCCTGACGGACGCGGAAAAGCGCAGTGCCGGCCGGGCAGCGCGGCTTAGCCAGGCGGCTGCGCGCGCTACACTGACGAGCGTCAGCAAATGCGAATTCTCCAATTTCCCCCCCCCCGATTCCCTGCCTCTCTGGAAGCTTCGATGCGCGATCTCGATCTGTCTTCGTCTGCCATTTCCTTGCCCGATAACGCCGCTGCGCCATTTGCCGGAATCGGCGGCGGCGCCGAGGTCACGGCGCGAGATGCGGTCAGGGCGTTGCGTTCGTCGCAGATTCGCGAAGTGGCGAACGCGGGCTTCGGTGTCGCCGACGTTCTGCCGTTCTGGTTCGGCGAATCCGATCGCGTGACGCCGGCGTTCATCCGCGAGGCCGCCGCCGGTGCGCTCGCGCGCGGGGAAACGTTCTACACGCACAATCTCGGCATCGCGCCGCTGCGCGAGGCGCTCGCGCGCTACATGAGCGACCTGCACGGCGCGACACCGATGGAAAACGTCGCGGTGACGAGCGCCGGCGTGAATGCATTGATGCTCGCCGCGCAGCTCGTGGTGGGCGCGGGCGACCGCGTGGTCGCGGTGACGCCGCTTTGGCCCAACCTCGTCGAGATTCCGAAGATCCTCGGCGCGAGCGTCGAGACAGTCGCGCTCAGCTATGGCGAGCGGGGCTGGACGCTCGATATCGAGGGACTTCTGAAGGTGCTCACGCCGGGTACGAAGCTGCTCATGATCAACTCGCCCAACAATCCGACCGGGTGGGTGATGACACGCGACGAGCAGCGCGCCGTTCTTGCGCATTGCCGCCGTCACGGCATCTGGATCGTCGCCGACGAGGTCTATGAACGGCTCTATTATGGCGAGGCCGGCGAGCGCACGGCGCCGTCGTTCCTCGATCTGGCGTCGCGTGACGAGCGATTGATTTGCGTCAATTCATTCTCGAAAGCCTGGCTCATGACGGGCTGGCGGCTGGGCTGGATGGTTGCGCCGCGCGTGCTCATGGACGATCTCGGCAAGCTGGTCGAGTACAACACGTCGTGCGCGCCGTCGTTTGTGCAGCAGGCGGGCGTGGTCGCGCTAGAAGAGGGCGAGGCGTTCACGCGTTCGCTCGTCGCCGATTTGCGCGGGTCGCGCGATCATCTCGCGGCAGCGCTCGCCGGATTGCCCGGCGTCGACGTGAAAGTCCCGCATGGCGCGATGTACCTGTTCTTCAGGCTTGAGGGTGCGCAAGAGAGCCTCGAATTGTGCAAGGCGCTGGTGCGCGAGGCAGGGCTCGGGCTCGCGCCGGGCAGTGCATTCGGTCCGCAAGGCGAGGGCTTCGTGCGCTGGTGCTACGCGTGCGATCCGGCCCGGCTCGACGCTGGCGTCGAGCGCCTCTCGCACTTTCTTGCGAGCCGCGGGGCGCACTGAACGGCGCGCCGGGACGATGGGCCGAGGCGCGCGCCATGCAAGGCGCATTGACGGCTGCCGAGATGGATTCAGGGCGGATTCAAGCAGACGAAAGCAAGTCCGAAGCCGTCTTTACGCCCCCGGCGTTTTTGCGTAAGATGGCGTTCAGTCACGCGATTCCCTGCGGGAATTTCGCTGCTCCGTCCGGCTGGGTCTGGCACTTTGCCTGTGCATGTGTTGTATAACGGCCCCCCGGTGCGTGCTCCCATCAATATGACCGATCAGAATCGGGCGAGCGCGTCTCCAGTTCCATATCGTCTTTCGTCTGTCTGATCCGGTTCCATGAACCTGATTTACCTTACTTAGGGTCTGACCTGGCTGCATGAATACCCAAGAGGCGAAAATCGTCCTCGAGACTGCATTGATCTGCACGCAGGAGCCGCTGAAAATCGGCGATCTGCGCAAACTGTTTGCCGACGACATTTCGGCCGACACCGTCCGTAACCTGCTCGAAGACCTGCGTAGCGAATGGTCCGGGCGCGGTGTGGAACTGGTGGGCCTCGCATCCGGCTGGCGCTTTCAGAGCAAGCCGGCCATGCGCACCTATCTCGACCGCCTGCATCCCGAGAAGCCGCCGCGCTATTCGCGCGCCGTGCTTGAAACGCTCGCGATCATCGCGTACCGGCAGCCGGTCACGCGGGGCGATATCGAGGAAATTCGCGGGGTGACGGTCAACACGCAGGTCGTCAAGCAGCTCGAGGACCGTAACTGGATCGAGGTGATCGGCCACCGGGACGTGCCGGGCCGTCCGGCGCTTTACGCCACGACGCGTCAGTTTCTGGACGACCTCGGGCTGAAGTCGCTAGAGGAACTGCCGCCGCTCGACGATCCGTCGAGTCAGTTGGGCGAGCAATTGCTGGCTCAGCATGCGATCGAATTCCCGGACAGCGAAGTGGCGCAACTGGTTGCCGCGGGTGCACCTGAGGGCGCTGAAGCGCCGATGGCTGTGGTCGATGCGGATGCAGGGCAGGAAGCGTCCGAAGCAGCGCCAGGCATGGCCGATGCGGACGCACAGGATGCCGCGCACGCGGACCGTCCCGACGAACACGGCGGATATGGCAATTCGCGCGCCGACGCGCAGGAAACGGAGCCCGCCCGGCACACGGCCGGCGCGCTCGAAGAAGCACACCAGGGCCGCAGCGACGCGGCACAGGACGACCCCGTCTCGACGACGGATGACGAAGCCGTTCGACGCGGCATCTGACGCAACAAACATTTTTGACGCGCCCTCCGCAAGTTATTGCGTGTGGGCGCGCAACCTGACATTTCGAGGTTGTTTTGACTGATATCCACGACACCGATTCGACCGACGCGCCCGAATCCTCGCGTCGCGCGTCTTCTGCGCGCGACGACGACACGCGTGCCGACCACGGCGACGTCGCTCCGGAGGGCGTTGCCGGGGGCGAGGATCGTCCCCGCCGCGGTTTGCGCCGCGGCCCGCGCAGCCTGATCGCGCGCCGCCGCGCGGGCGCGAAGGCCAAGACCGGCGAAGGCGTCGCGGCGTCGGCCGAGTCCGCGTCGGACGCTGCCGCGCTGGTCGTGACGGAGGCCCCGCAGGACGGCGCCGTCGCTGCGCAGGCGCGCAAGCCGCGCAAGGATGCTGGCGCGAAGAAGGGTAGCCGCGAGGGCAACCGCGAAGGGCAGCGTGAAGGCCGCCGCGACGCCGCTGGCGCAGGGCAGGCAAAGCCCGCGCAAGCCGGCAAGCAGGGCGCGCGCGGTGCCGGCGAAGGCAAGGGCGGCAAGAGCAACAAGGGCGGCAAGGGCCGCGCCGAGACGCCCGCCGCCGCGACCGGGGATACGCAGGACGACCTGTTCCTCTACGTGACCTCGCCGGCCTTCGACGCCGATAACGGCGAGGGTAGCGGCGTGCATGCGCCAATGCTGCGCCGTGGCCGCGTCCAGCAGGCCAACAAGCGCGTGCTGAGCCCGGACGACGACGCGCCGAAGCTGCACAAGGTGCTGGCGGACGCGGGCATGGGCTCGCGCCGAGACATGGAAGAGCTGATCATCGCGGGGCGCGTGTCGGTGAACGGCGAGCCCGCACACATCGGCCAGCGCATTCTGCCGACCGACCAGGTCCGCATCAACGGCAAGCCGATCCGGCGCAAGCTGGCGAACAAGCCGCCGCGCGTGCTGCTCTATCACAAGCCCACCGGCGAAATCGTGAGCCACGCCGATCCGGAGGGCCGTCCGTCGGTGTTCGACCGTTTGCCGTCGATGAAAACCGCGAAGTGGCTGGCCGTGGGCCGTCTCGACTTCAACACCGAAGGTCTGTTGATGCTCACGACCTCGGGCGATCTCGCGAACCGCTTCATGCACCCGCGCTACAGCGTTGAGCGCGAGTACGCGGTGCGCGTGGTGGGTGAGCTCACCGAAGGCAATCGTCAGAAGCTGCTTAAAGGCATCGAGCTCGACGACGGCCCGGCGAACTTCCTGCGCATCCGCGACGGCGGTGGCGAGGGCACGAATCACTGGTATCACGTCGCGCTGGCCGAAGGCCGCAACCGCGAAGTGCGCCGCATGTTCGAGGCGGTCGGTCTGATGGTGAGCCGCCTGATCCGCACGCGTCATGGTCCGATCGCGCTGCCCAAGGGGCTCAAGCGCGGCCGCTGGGAAGAGCTTGAGGACAACCAGGTACGCAGCCTGATGGCGGCGGTCGGCCTGAAGGCGCCGACCGAGGACAAGGGCGGTCGCGGCAAGGAGCCGGAACGTCGTCAGCCCGATCCGATGCAAACCTCGATGGGCTTCATCAACCGCGAGCCGGTGCTGAGCTCGCACGGCGCGATGGGTCAGCCGCGCCAGTCGCGTCAGGGTCAAGGCCAAGGCCGACGAGGTTCGGCGCAGGGCGGATTCGGCAGCACGCAGGGCAACTTCGGTGGCGGATTCGGTGGCGGTGCGGGCGGCGCTGGGGGGAATCGCGGCGGCAGTCGCGGCAACGGCCGCCCCGGCACGCGTGACGTCGACGGCAACCGTGCACCTGGCGCGGCGGGCAAGCGCTCGGGTGGCAATGCGAGCGGCAATGCTGGCAACGGCGGCAATCGCCGTGGGCCCGGCGGCAACGCCAATGCGAACGGCAACCGTGCAGCGGGCGGCAACCGCACCGGCGGCGGCCAGCGCGGCGCACCGCGCAACCGTACGCGCGGGCACTGACGCAGGCACTGAAACCCTCGCGTCATGGGTATGTCGCGAGGGCTCCGCGAGTGTGTCCCAGTTTGCGTTAAGGCCCAAAAAGGGCTACAATCTCAGAGTCGCTGGGCGTGCGGCTTTTATTTGCGCCCCAGGTGCGACCACCTGGCTAAGTGAGAAGATGGGCGTTTCGCCCATTTTTTTTTGTCCTTCCGAATGGATACTTTTACAGCATCTTGGATGTTGTAAAAGTATCGTCGGCGCAGGATCCAGCCTTGGGCGGTCGTCATCGTGGGGCAGTGTGCAAGTAGGTGCAAGAGCGCGCGCTCACCTGGCGCGCGGCCCGCGAATCCCGTATCACTGGAAGTTGCCGGCTCGCTGCGCGAACATCTGGAGCAGCATAGTGCAACTGACGGAACTGATTGAAACCACGGTCACCGGGCTCGGTTACGAGCTGGTCGACCTCGAGCGCACCGGGCGCGGCATGCTGACCATCTACATCGATCAGCCCGCGGGTATCGCGATCGAGGACTGCGAGAAGGTCACGCGTCAGCTGCAGCACGTTCTGACGGTCGAGAACATCGACTACGAGCGCCTCGAAGTCTCGTCGCCCGGCCTCGACCGTCCGCTGAAGAAACTGGCGGACTTCGAACGCTTCGCGGGCTGCGAAGCGGTTATCACGTTGAAAAAGCCATTGGACGGACGGAAAACGTACCGCGGCATCGTGCATGCCCCGGAAGGCGAAACCGTTGGTCTGGAATTCGAAGGGAAGGCGGGTCCCGCGATGCTCGATTTCACGCTCGCGGACATCGACAAGGCACGCCTTATCCCCAAAGTTGACTTTAGGAGCCGCAAACAATGAGTCGCGAAGTGTTGATGCTGGTGGATGCGCTGGCACGCGAGAAGAATGTCGACAAGGACGTGGTGTTCGCCGCCCTTGAAGCGGCGCTTGCGTCGGCCTCCAAGAAGCTCTTCGACGAGGATGCGGATATCCGCGTGCATATCGACCGCGAAAGCGGCGAGCACGAAACATATCGCCGCTGGCGTGTCGTGCCGGACGAGGCGGGCCTGCAGGAGCCGGACCAGGAAATCCTGTTGTTCGAAGCGCGCGAGCAGAACCCCGAAGCGCAGATCGACGAGTTCATCGAGCAGCCCGTGCCGTCGGTCGAGTTCGGCCGCATCGGCGCGCAGGCCGCCAAGCAGGTCATCCTGCAGAAGGTGCGCGACGCCGAGCGCGAGCAGATCCTGAACGACTTCCTCGAGCGCGGCGAAAGCATCATGACCGGCACGGTCAAGCGCATGGACAAGGGCAATTTCATCGTCGAATCGGGCCGTGTCGAAGCGCTCTTGCGCCGCGACCAGCTGATTCCGAAGGAAAACCTGCGCGTGGGCGACCGTGTGCGGGCCTGGATCGGCAAGATCGACCGCACCGCGCGCGGCCCGCAGATCGAACTCTCGCGCACCGCGCCTGAGTTCCTGATGAAGCTGTTCGAGATGGAAGTGCCGGAAATCGAGCAGGGCCTTCTCGAGATCAAGGCGGCGGCGCGCGACCCTGGCGTGCGCGCCAAGATCGGCGTGGTCGCTTATGACAAGCGCATCGATCCGATCGGCACCTGCGTCGGCATCCGCGGCTCGCGCGTGCAGGCTGTGCGCAACGAGCTCGGTGGCGAAAACGTCGACATCGTGCTATGGTCGGAAGATCCCGCCCAGTTCGTGATCGGCGCGCTCGCGCCGGCTGCCGTGCAGTCGATCGTCGTCGACGAGGAAAAACACTCGATGGACGTCGTGGTCGACGAGAGCGAACTCGCGGTCGCGATCGGCCGCAGCGGCCAGAACGTGCGTCTTGCCAGCGAGCTGACCGGCTGGCAGATCAACATCATGACGCCGGACGAATCCGCGCAGAAGCAGAACCAGGAGCGCACGGTGCTGCGCGACCTGTTCATGGCGCGTCTCGATGTGGACGAGGAAGTCGCCGACATCCTGATCGACGAGGGCTTCACGAGCCTCGAAGAGATCGCCTATGTGCCGCTCAACGAAATGCTGGAAATCGAGGCGTTCGACGAGGACACCGTGCATGAGTTGCGCAACCGCGCGCGCGATGCGCTGCTCACGCAGGCCATCGCGAACGAGGAGAAGGTGGAAAGCGCCGCGCTGGACTTGAAGAGTCTTGACGGCATGGACCCGGACCTGCTCGCGAAGCTCGCGCAGCACGAGGTTCACACCCGCGACGAGCTCGCTGAGCTGGCCGTGGACGAGCTGGTCGAAATGACGGGAATGGAAGAGGACGCCGCCAAGGCGTTGATCATGAAGGCACGTGAGCACTGGTTCCAGTAAGCCTGGCAACAGGCATGGAACCCGGGCGCGACGAGCAGGAAGCGACCATGACCCACTGAACTGATCGCGGCGGGGCCTTGCCACGCAAGGCGCCCAAGGCCGCATGAAACGATGTCAACCGCAAGGAATCGGTCCTTGCATTAAGAGGAATGAATGGCGAGTAACAACGTAGCCCAATTTGCCGCGGAACTGAAAATGCCTGCAGGCGTGCTGCTGGAGCAGCTGCAGGCGGCGGGCGTACAGAAAGCGAGCGAAAGCGATGTCTTGTCGGAAACCGACAAGGCGCGTCTGCTCGACCACTTGCGCAAGTCGCATGGTTCGACCGACGCGGACAAGCGCAAGATCACGCTGACGAAACGGCATACGTCGGAAATCAAGCAGTCCGATTCGACGGGTAAGGCTCGCACCATTCAGGTCGAGGTGCGCAAGAAGCGCACTTTCGTCCGCCGCGACGAATCCGCCGGTGAGGCGGAGGCATCGAATCATGCCGCCGACGCAGCCGCTGCCGCCGAAGAGGCGGAGCTGCAGCGCCGCGAAGAGGAAGCTCGCCGCGAGGCCGAGCTGCTCGAGCGTCAGGCTCAGGAGCTCAAGGAGCGTCAGGAGCTGCTCGCACGCGAAGAGGCAGAGCGCCGCGCACGCGAAGAGGCTGCCGAGGCCGAGCGCCGTCGCGCAGAGGAAGACGCCGCGTCGAAGAAGGCGGCAGCCGATGCCGCTGCACGCGAGCTGGCCGCGCAGGCCGTGGCTGCGCAACGCACCGCAGAAAGCGAAGCGACCAAGGAAGTGAAGCAGCAACAAGATCAGCAAGACGAGCAGCGCGCCGCAGCCGAGCGCGCCGCGCAGCGCGAAGCGGCCCAGAAGGCCGAGGCCGCCGCACGCGAGGCCGCGGAAAAGGCGCAGAAGGAACAGGAAGAGATCGCCCGCCGCCGCGCGGCTGCAGAAGCCGAAGCGCGCGCGATCCGCGAAATGATGAACACGCCGCGCAAGGCGCAGGTGAAGGCGGTCGAGCCGCCCAAGCCCGCCGAGCCGGCCAAGCCCGCCGAGGCCAAGGGCACGCTGCACAAGCCGGCACGTCCGGAAGGCCAGGCGCGCCCGGCCGCATCGGCTGGCGCGAAGAAGCCCGCCGCAGCGGCTGCGCCGTCGGCGAACGCGCCGGGCGCCGGCGCGGGCGACCGCAACAAGAAGCCGGGCGCAGGCAAGGGCGGCTGGCAGGACGACGCCGCCAAGCGTCGCGGAATCAAGACGCGCGGCGACTCGTCGGGCGGCGTGGACCGCGGCTGGCGCGGTGGCCCGAAGGGCCGTGGCCGTCACCAGGACAACGCATCGACGTTCCAGGCGCCGACCGAGCCTATCGTGCGTGAAGTGCACGTGCCGGAAACCATTACGGTTGCCGATCTCGCGCACAAGATGTCCGTGAAGGCATCGGAAGTCATCAAGGTGATGATGAAGATGGGCCAGATGGTCACCATCAACCAGATGCTCGACCAGGAAACGGCGATGATCATCGTCGAGGAACTCGGCCACCGTGCGCTCGCTGCGAAGCTCGACGATCCGGAAGCGCTGCTGGTCGAAGGCCACGAAGCCGCCGACGTCGAACAACTGCCGCGTCCGCCGGTCGTCACCGTCATGGGTCACGTCGACCACGGCAAGACCTCGCTGCTCGACTATATCCGCCGCGCCAAGGTCGCAGCGGGCGAAGCGGGCGGCATTACGCAGCACATCGGCGCATACCACGTCGAAACGCCGCGCGGCGTCATCACGTTCCTCGACACGCCGGGTCACGAGGCCTTTACGGCCATGCGTGCACGCGGTGCGAAGGCAACCGACATCGTGATTCTGGTGGTCGCAGCCGACGACGGCGTGATGCCGCAAACGAAGGAAGCAATCTCGCACGCGAAGGCCGCGGGCGTGCCGCTCGTGGTGGCGATCAACAAGATCGACAAGCCCGATGCGAACCCCGAGCGCGTGAAGCAGGAACTCGTGGCCGAAGGCGTCGTGCCGGAAGAGTACGGCGGCGACTCGCCGTTTGTGCCGGTGTCGGCCAAGACCGGCACGGGTATCGACGAGCTGCTTGAAAACGTGCTGCTGCAAGCCGAAGTGCTGGAACTCACGGCGCCGGTCGTGGCTCCTGCCAAGGGTCTCGTGATCGAAGCGAAGCTCGACAAGGGCAAGGGCCCGGTTGCGACCGTGCTCGTGCAGTCGGGTACGCTCAATCGCGGCGACGTGGTGCTCGCAGGCACGGCTTATGGCCGCGTGCGTGCCATGCTCGACGAAACCGGCAAGCCCACGAAGGAAGCGGGTCCGTCGATTCCGGTCGAGATCCAGGGTCTTTCGGAAGTGCCGGGCGCGGGCGAAGAAGTCATCGTGCTGCCCGACGAGCGCAAGGCGCGCGAAATCGCGCTGTTCCGTCAAGGCAAGTTCCGCGACGTCAAGCTCGCGAAGCAGCAGGCCGCGAAGCTCGAGAACATGCTCGAACAGATGGGCGAAGGCGAAGTGCAGAACCTGCCGCTCATCGTCAAGGCCGACGTGCAGGGCTCGCAGGAAGCGCTGGTTCACGCGCTCCTCAAGCTCTCGACCAGCGAAGTGCGCGTGCAGATCGTGCACGCCGCAGTGGGTGGCATCAGCGAAAGCGACGTCAATCTTGCGACGGCTTCGAAGGCGGTCATCATCGGCTTCAACACGCGTGCAGATGCACTGGCGCGCAAGCTGGCCGAGACCAACGGCGTGGACATCCGCTACTACAACATCATCTATGACGCTGTGGATGAGGTGAAGGCGGCCATGTCGGGCATGCTGGCGCCGGAGAAGCGCGAAGTCATCACCGGTATGGTCGAAGTGCGCCAGGTCTTCAAGGTGCCGAAGGTTGGCGCGGTGGCTGGCTGTATGGTCACGGACGGTATCGTCAAGCGTTCGTCGTCGGTGCGCGTGTTGCGCAACAACGTGGTCATCCATACCGGCGAACTCGACTCGCTCAAGCGCTTCAAGGACGACGTCAAGGAAGTCAAGCAAGGCTTCGAGTGCGGTATGTCGATCAAGAACTTCAACGACATCGTCGAAGGCGACCAGTTCGAAGTGTTCGAGATCACCGAAGTCGCGCGTACGCTGTAATCCAGCGGCGCTAGCCGATAACGGGCGGGGCAGGCGCTGGCCAGCCCCGCCCGTTTTGTTTTTGGAATCATCATGCCGAAAAAACGTACTTCCCCGAATCGCAACGTGCAGATCGCCGACCAGATCCAGCGCGACCTCTCCGAGCTGATGCGCGAAGTGAAGGATCCGCGCGTGGGTCTCGTGACGATCCAGAGCGTGGAGCTCACGCCCGACTATGCGCACGCGAAGGTCTACTTCACGACCCTCACGGGCGACCCGAAGACCACGCAGGAAGCGCTCAATCACGCTGCGGGCCATCTGCATAACCAGCTGTTCAAGCGCCTGCATATTCATACGGTGCCGACGCTGCATTTCCATTACGACCAGTCGATCGAAAAGGGTGTCGAGATGTCGCGTCTTATCGACGAAGCGAACGCGACGCGCGCGAAGGACGACTGACGCTGCCACGCATGACTGCAACATCCAGGAATCCTCAAGGCGCGGCCCGTCCCAAGGTGCCGCGCCGCCTGCTCGACGGCGTGCTCCTGCTGGACAAGCCGATCGGTCTGTCCAGCAACGACGCGCTGATCCGCGCCAAGCGCCTGTTTCGCGTGAAGAAGGCGGGCCACACGGGCACGCTCGATCCGCTCGCTTCGGGCTTGCTGCCGCTGTGTTTCGGCGAGGCGACCAAGTTCTCGCAGGATCTGCTCGACGCAGACAAGACCTATGAGGCGACCATGCGCCTTGGCGTGCGCACGGCCACGGGCGATGCCGAAGGCGAAGCCGTCGAGACGCGCGAAGTGCGTTGCGACGAGGCCGCCGTGCGCGAAGCGATGGCGAAATTCGTCGGCGACATCGTGCAGGTGCCGCCGATGTATTCGGCGCTCAAGCGTGACGGCAAGCCGCTCTACGAATACGCACGTGCCGGCCAGACGGTCGAGCGCGAAGGGCGCCAGGTGACGATCCACGCGCTGG
Source organism: Paraburkholderia sacchari (assembly GCF_000785435.2). Taxonomy (GTDB): domain Bacteria; phylum Pseudomonadota; class Gammaproteobacteria; order Burkholderiales; family Burkholderiaceae; genus Paraburkholderia; species Paraburkholderia sacchari. The sequence continues at coordinate 133,812 of NZ_JTDB02000007.1, forward strand.
AGATGATCGCTTGCGCGCTGCCAGCCGTTCCCGAGGTGACGTTTCGCGTTACGTGCAGCAAGGGCACTTATGTGCGCACGCTCGCCGAGGACATCGGCGAGGCGCTCGGCTGCGGAGCGCATCTCGTGATGCTGCGGCGCACGGGCGTGGGCGCGCTCACGCTCGAGCATGCGGTGACGCTGGACGCGCTCACGGCCGCCGACGAGCCGGAGCGCGATGCGTGGCTTCAACCCGTGGACGCGCTGCTTTCCACGTTTCCCGCCGTGACGCTGAACGCCGACGCGGCGCGCCGCTTCACGCATGGCCAGCGCTTGCCGCTCAACGAACTCGTGATCGACCGCCAGGCGTGCGAAGCGGCCGACCGCGTGCGCGTGTATGGGGAAGAAGGGCGCTTGCTTGGCGTAGCGAAGGCGGCCAATGGCGTGCTGGCGCCCGAGCGCCTCGTGGTAAGCGGCGCGCCGGCCTGACGCGCCTGTTCAGCAATCGCGCGGCCTGTCACCGGCAGTTCGCGCGTGATACGCCCCCGAACCTGCAGGCCTCGCCACTGAACGCGTTGGATTACGGCTCCTGACTCGCCTCGATGCGTTGTGTGCTGGCGCGAATGACCAGTTCGAATCCACTATCGACGATGCGCGGTTCCTGCTCGTCCGCCGGTTGCTCCACGCGCTCCATCAGTTCCCGCGCGATACTCAGACCAATCTGCGTTGCGCGCGGCTGAACCGTCGTGAGGGGCGGTACGCATTCTTCACTGAACGGCAGATCGCCGAAACCGGCCACCCGTAGCTGCTGTGGCACCGCAAGGCCGCGCCGCTGCGCTTCGAACAGCACGCCTAGCGCGATCACGTCATTCGAGCAGGCAATCGAATCGACGTCCGGCATGCGCCGCAGGATATCGGCCAACGCATGCGCGCCGGTTTTCGGCGATGCATCGCCAGGCACGTTCTCGATGTGCACGTCGATCCCCGCTTTGAGCATCGACCGGCTGAAGCCTTCGCAACGCTGGTGGGCGCGCACGTCGCTTTTCATGCGCGCGCCGATGAACGCCACGCGCTTCGCGCCGATCTCCAGCATGTGCCGTGCAACCGCCTCGCCGGCTTTGTAGTGCGAAAAGCCGACCTGCAAATCGAAAGGCTGCTCGCCGAGTTCCCACATTTCCGCCACAGGCGCGCGCGCCGAGCGCAGCAAGGTGCGCGTTTCGTCGTCGTGACGGCAGCCCGTGACCACGAGCGCCGTGGGCGACCACGACAAAAAGGTGCGCACGAGATCCGCCTCGCGGCCGGGCTCATATTCGGTTGCGCCGAGCAACAACTGATAACCGTGCCGGTCGAACTCCTTTTGCATCGCAGCGACGGTTGCCGAAAAGAAGGCATTGCCGAGTGACGGCACCACAACGCCGATTGCGCGCGTGCGTGCCGCCGCAAGACTGCCGGCCAGCAGGTTCGGCACGTAGCCGAGCACTTCGATAGCCTGCTTGATGCGCGGCGCGATGCGCGGTGACACCGCATCGGGGTTGCGCAGGAACAATGAAACGGAACTGGCGGACACGCGCGCGCGCGCGGCGACGTCATCCATCGTGACGCGATTCGTGCTGCGCCGGGACCGCGGCATCTTGGCGATCGTTTGGGACATGGATTGCAAGCAGTCGAAAAGGCAGGCGCCACCATCGGCGCGAATCCTATATTGTAATTTGCGCAGCGCAACGAGTCATCTTCTCAGCACTAACCCTGGTATCCATTTCCAAAATCGCAGCGCTATTATTTCGCAGCGCTGTGATTTTGGCGCGAACTCTGGCGCATCGACCTGAACGCTGATCTGACATGTCTTCCTCCGAACCACGCTGTGTCCTCGACCTCCAGGCCCAACTCGGCGAATGCCCGCGCTGGGACGAGCGCGAGCAAGTGCTGTACTGGGTCGATATCCTCGCACCGGCGTTGCACCGCTTCGATCCGGCGACGGGCATCGACAGGGTATTCGCGTTGCCGGAGCACATCGGTTGTTTTGCCTTGCGCGAGGAGGGCGGCTTCATCGCCGGCCTGCGATCGGGCATCTGGACGCTCGACGAAGCCGCACGGCCGCTCCAGCAGCTCTGTGCGAATCCCGAGGACACGCGCACGAGCCGCTTCAACGACGGGCGCTGCGACGCGTTGGGACGCTTTTTCGCCGGCACGATCGACGAGCCGAAAGCGGGTGGCAATGGGCACCTGTACCGGCTCGGCCAGGGGCAACTCGATGTGCTGAGCGCGGGCCTGATGACCTCGAACGGCCTGGCCTTCAGCCCGGATGGCCGCTGGCTCTATCACTCCGACACGCCGCGTTTCACGATTTACCGCTCGCCCTATGACCTCGCGACAGGCGCTTGGGGCGAGCGCGAAGTCTGGGTGCGAATCCAGCCGACGGCCAGCGATCGCGGCCGCCCTGACGGCGCGGCCGTCGACGCGCACGGCTATTACTGGAGCGCGTTCTACGAAGGCGGGCGGGTGGCTCGCTTCGCGCCGGATGGAACGCTCGACGCCGTTTATCCGCTGCCCGTGCGCTGCCCGACCATGTGCGCGTTCGGCGGCGACGATCTGCGTACGCTCTACATCACCACGGCGCGCGCCGGGCGCAGCGCTGAAGAACTGGAACGCGAACCGCTGGCAGGCGGGCTCTTCGCGATGCGCACCGACGTGCCGGGACTGCCCGAGCCGCGCTGGCGCGCATCGGTCTGAATTCACTCTCGATGGAAATGGACATGCTTGATCTAAAGGATTCCGAATTATTGCGCACGCAATGCCTGATCGGCGGCGCATGGCGCGCGGCGCGCGATGGCCGCGTGATCGACGTCACCAACCCGGCGACGGGCGCAGTGATCGCCAGTGTGCCGTCGATGACTGCCGAGGAAACGCGTGAGGCGATCGATGCCGCGCAAGCCGCGCTGCCCGCATGGCGCGCGCTGACGGCGAAAGCCCGCGCGACGCTGCTGCACAAATGGCACGACCTCATGCTCGAACATCAGGACGACCTTGCGCGGCTAATGACGGCTGAGCAAGGCAAACCGCTCGCGGAAGCGAAGGGCGAGATCGCCTTCGCCGCGAGCTTTATCGAATGGTTCGCGGAGGAGGCGCGGCGCGTCGACGGCGACGTAATCGCGACGCCTGCCAGCGACCGCAGGCTTCTGACGATACGTCAGCCGGTTGGCGTGTGCGCGGCCATCACCCCGTGGAATTTTCCCGCGGCGATGCTGACACGCAAGGCGGGTCCCGCATTGGCGGCGGGCTGCACGATGGTGCTCAAGCCCGCGTCGCAGACGCCGTTTTCCGCGCTGGCGCTGGTAGCGCTGGCCGAGCGCGCCGGCATTCCTGCTGGCGTGCTCAATGTCGTGACCGGCGATCCGGGCCCCATTGCCGAAGAGCTCACGGGCAATCCGATTGTGCGCAAGCTGTCGTTCACCGGTTCGACGGGCATCGGCGCGCGTCTGATGGCGCAGGGCGCGCGCCATATCCAGAAGTTGTCGCTGGAGTTGGGCGGCAACGCGCCCTTCATCGTGTTCGACGATGCCGACATTGACGCCGCAGTCGAAGGGGCGTTGATCTCGAAGTACCGCAACGCGGGACAGACGTGCGTTTGCGCGAACCGCTTCTATGTGCAGGCAGGAGTCTACGATGCCTTCGTCGACAAGCTCGCGATGCGCGTACAGGCGCTGCGTTGCGGTGACGGCCGCGAAGCGTCGACGCAGATCGGCCCGTTGATCGACGCACGTGCCTTGTCGAAGGTGGGCGAACTGGTCGCGGATGCCCGCGCGCAAGGCGCAAACGTGCTGTGCGGCGGCGAGCCGCTGGCGCTCGGGGGCGACGGCATCGCGCGCCACTATGCGCCGACCGTGCTCACCCACGTGACGCCCGCGATGCGCGTGGCGCGCGAGGAAATCTTCGGCCCGGTCGCACCCGTCATGCGCTTTAACGATGAAGCCGATGTGATCGCGCTGGCCAATGACACGGAGTTCGGTCTCGCGAGCTACTTTTACACGCGCGACATGGGACGCGTCTGGCGCGTGGCCGAGGCGCTGGAGTTCGGCATGGTCGGCATCAACACCGGGCTGATCTCGACAGCAGAAGCGCCATTTGGCGGCGTCAAGCAGTCCGGGGTCGGGCGTGAAGGGTCCCGATACGGTATCGACGAATATCTGGAAATGAAGTACCTGTGCATGCAGATCGCGTGATGTTCCGACAGAGAAAAGGAAATCCTGCGTAGGACACACTGGAAAAACACGGGCGTTTTCGCACTGAAATCGCAGCGCTGCGAAAATGATGCACGGGTTGCCAACCGGCCCGCTCACACGAAGCCCGAAGACCACGTTCAAGGGACGAGGAGACCATGATTTTCACCATATTGAGTTTTGTTTTTTTCACCGCGCTGGTCGGCTTCGTGTCGTACCTGTTCACGCGGCGCGCGCATGACAAGGGCGCGCGCGGCTATTTCATGGCGAGCGGCGGGCTCACGGGCTGGTTTATCGCCGGCTCGATGATGCTGACCAATCTTTCCGCTGAGCAGATGGTGGGGCTGAATGGCGATGCCTACGCGCACAACCTGTCCGCGATGGCATGGGAGTGCACGGCAGCCGTGGCGACGGTCGCGCTCGCCATGTTCTTTCTGCCGCGCTATCTGCGCGGCGGATTTTCGACCTTGCCGCAATTCCTCGAAGAACGGTTCGATGCCACGACGCGGCGCGTGGTGAGCGCTTTCTTCGTGATCGGCTACATGCTAGTCGCGAATCCGTCGGGCCTGTATCTCGGCGCTATTACGTTCAATCAGGTGTTCGGCGTGCAGGCGCTGTTCGGCACGTCGTACGCGAGCACGATCACGATTCTCGTCTGGATGTCGGGCATTATCGGAGCGCTGTATGCGATCTTCGGCGGGCTGCGCGCGGTGGCCGTCTCCGACACGATCAACGGTGTCGGCCTGCTGATCGCCGGCCTGCTGGTGCCGGTGCTCGGCCTCTTTGCCCTGGGTCACGGCAATTTCCTTACCGGCGTGCACACCATCGTCACGCAGGCGCCCGAGAAGCTGTCCGCCATCGGCGGCCCGCACGACTCCGTTCCGTTCGGCACGTTGTTCACCGGCATGATTTTCGCCAACCTGTTCTACTGGTGCACGAATCAGGCCATCGTGCAGCGCACCTTCGCGGCGAAGAGCCTGGCCGAAGGGCAAAAGGGCGTGCTGCTGTCCGGCATGATGAAACTGCTCGTGCCGCTCATCATGATGATGCCGGGCGTGGTTGCGTACCACTTGTATGCACAGCATCCGCTGGGCCGTCCCGATCTCGCGTACCCGCAACTCGTGACGGACGTGCTGCCGTGGTGGGCCAAGGGCTTTTTCATCGCCGTGCTGTTCGGCACCGTGATGAGCCACTTCAACGCGGTGATCAACAGCACCGCGACGCTGATCGCCTTCGACTTCTATCGCCCTTGGAGGCCCGATGCGAGCGATGAGAAGCTGATCCGCGTCGGCAAGATCGCGAGCGTGGTGATCGCCGTCGTTTCGCTGCTCGTCGCGCCGCTCCTGATGTATGCGCCGGACGGCATCTATACGGTGATGCGCCGCTTCACCGGCTTCTACAACATTCCGATTATCGCGGTCGTGCTGGTGGGCTTCTTCAGCAAGAAGATCGGTGCGTTCCCCGCGAAGATGGTGTTGCTGCTGCACGTGATCGTCTACACGCTCGGCATTCTCGTGTTCCAGTTGGACAAGCGGCTCGACATCAACTTCATCCACATCATGGGCATCTTGTTTGTGTGCGAGGTGACGCTGATGCTGGTGCTCGGTATGCGTCACCGTCGCGTGAAGCCGTATGAGCCTCAATTGCGGCAAACGGGCGATCTCACGCCGTGGCGTCACGCCAGCACGATGAGCGTTTTTCTGATCGCAATGCTGGTGAGCATCTACCTGACGTTCTCGCCGATCGGACTGGCGCGCCACGGTGGTGTGACGATGCAGTACGAAGTCCTGATCGTGCTGACGTGGTGCGCCGCACTCGGGTTGATGGCGCTGTTCCGCCGCAAATCCTCGGCTGCGGGTGCGCTCGGGCGTGCGGCCGGCGAGCCCATCGGACATTGACTGAACGGTTTAAATCCAACCTGAACAGCAAGGGAAAGCTGATGAACTGGCAAACAGAAGCAGGCGGCAAGCTCGTGCTGCGCGTGGCGGGCCGCACGCTCTTCGAACACGCACCGGATGCACCGGCCGTGTTCGTCGGGCACGGCGTCGAAACAATCGATATGTATCGCGGCAATTTCGACATCAGCGACTATGTGGAAGAGCGCATCGCGCTGCGCGACGCACGGCTCACGCTGCTCAATGATGGTTGTGTGCGCATCGAACTGGCGCGCGATGAGCACGCCGCCGCGGAACTGACCATCACCGCCAGTCAATCCACACATGGCGTCCAGCTCGCGCTGTCCACCAGAGGTGAGATCAACCGCCTGTGGTGGCGCGTACCCGCGCTCGAAGACGAGCATGTATGGGGCTGTGGCGAGCAGATGTCGTATTTCGACCTGCGCGGCCGCCATTTTCCGCTGTGGACATCTGAGCCTGGCGTGGGCCGCGACAAGAGCACGTACCTGACGTGGCAGGCCGATACGACTTCGAAGTCGGGCGGCGACTACTACCACACGAACTATCCGCAGCCGACCTTCGTTTCGTCCCTCAAGTACTGTTTGCACGCGCAAACCACGGCCTATGCGGACTTCGACTTCCGTCACCCGCGACGGCACGAACTGCAATTCTGGGCCATTCCAGAGCGGCTCGAATTCCTCCTTGCGGACGACTTCGTTTCGCTCGTCGAACGCATCTCGCAACGCTTCGGCCGCCAGCCGGCCTTGCCCGCATGGGTGATGGACGGCGCGATCCTCGGCCTGAAGAACGGCCGCGAGCATGCGCAGGCGATCATGGAGCAAGGTCGCGCAGCGGGCCTGAAAATCAGCGGACTGTGGTGCGAGGATTGGGTCGGCATCCGGCAAACATCGTTCGGCAAGCGGCTCTTCTGGGACTGGCGCTGGAGCGATTCGCGTTATCCGGACCACGCCGGCTGGGTCAAACAGCTCAACGCCGAAGGTGTGCGCTTTCTCGGCTATGTGAATCCGTACCTGTGCAACGACGGCGTGTTGTACGTCGAAGCCAAAGGGGCCGGATATCTGGCAACGCGAGCGGATGGCAGCGACTATCTCGTCGATTTCGGCGAGTTCGATTGCGGCGTGGTGGATTTCACGAATCCGGCGGCGGCGCGCTGGTTTGAAGAGCGCGTGATCCGCGACGAGATGCTGAACCAGGGTCTCGACGGCTGGATGGCGGACTTCGGCGAATATCTGCCGACCGACGTGACGCTCGCGAACGGCGTTGACGCGAAGCTGATGCACAACGCGTGGCCCACGCTTTGGGCGCATGTCAACGCACGCGCAATCGAAGCGGCGGGGCGTACTGGCGATGCGGTGTTCTTCATGCGCGCGGGCTATACGGGCGTGCAGGCGCATTGCCCGCTATTGTGGGCGGGCGACCAGTCCGTCGACTTCTCGCGGCACGACGGTTTGCAGACGGTGATCTGTGGTGCGCTTTCGTCCGGACTGCTTGGCAATGCGTATCACCATAGCGACATAGGCGGATACACGAGCCTGTTCGGCAATACGCGCACGCCGGAATTGTTCCAGCGCTGGGCGGAAATGGCGGCTTTCACGCCGGTGATGCGCACCCACGAAGGCAACCGTCCAGAGCAGAACTTCCAGTTCTGGCAAGACGAAAGCGTGCTCGCACACTTCGCGCGCATGACACGCGTATTCGTTGCGCTCAAGCCCTACGTGCAAGATCTCGTGGACGAAGCCGCAGCACGAGGTTTGCCGTTGCAGCGGCCATTGTTCCTCCATTACGAACACGACCGTGCAACCTACGCGATCCAGGACCAGTACCTGTATGGGCGCGATCTGCTCGTGGCGCCGGTGCATGCATCCGGTGCGATGCAATGGCGTGTTTATCTGCCGCAAGGCGATGCGTGGACGCATCTGTGGAGCGGCGCGCGCCATGAAGGCGGCCAGCATGTGGAGGTTGCCGCGCCGCCTGGCGAGCCGCCGGTGTTCGTGCGTCATGGCACGGCGCGTGAAGCGCAATTGCTGGCTATTGCGCACGACCTGGCGAAACCCGCGAAACGGGAAGGGGTGTGAGCATGATGTCCTTGCCGCAGCACGTGCTGTTTGCCGGGTGTGTCGCCATCGCGACATTCACGCAAAGCCTGACGGGTTTCGCGTTCGGCCTCGTGCTGCTCGGCTTCGTCGCCGTGTTTCATCTCGCGCCGCTGCCGGTCGCGTCGAATGTCGTCACGATGATGGTGCTGGCCAACGCGGCGATGCTCGTGCGCCGCATCCCCGCGTTGCCGCGCGGTCTCCTTGTGCCTTCGTATGGCAGCAGTCTTGTGGGTGTCGCGGTGGGCGCCGGTCTGCTAGCCTGGCTCTCGGATAACGCCATCGGCGCGTTGCGCTTTACGCTAGGCCTCGCGATTCTCGTGTGCAGCGTCTTGCTCGTGTGGCAGGCGAAGCCGCGCACGCAGATCGCATCGCCCGGCACGTTCGCATTTTATGGCGGCATTTCCGGCGTGATGGGCGGCGTGTTTGCGAGCGCCGGTCCACCGATGGTGTTCCATCTCTATCGGCAGCCCATCGATCGGGTCGTCGTGCGCGACACGCTGGTTCTGCTGTTTGCGATCAACGCGGTGCTGCGCCTGATCATCGTGCTGGCGCAAGGGCGTTTCGATGCGGCATCGGTCGCGTTGAGCCTCGAAGCGTTGCCGGTCGTGCTGACCGTCACGTGGCTCGCACGCCGTTATCCGCCGCGCTGGTCGCCCACGGCGGTTCGGCGCGTAGTGTTCGTGCTGCTCGCAGCCGCCGGAATCAGTCTGGTGGCGCCGGTTGTCACCGGCCTGAATGCGAAGACGAAGCCAACCGTCAGGGTCAGCGCGGCATCCCATCATTCAGGTCATTTCACGGCATAAATATCGTGCAAAAAAAGCTCAAACAACTCAGTGAACTGCGCAGTCAGCGCTGGCTCGCGCCGGACGACATGCGCTCGTTCGCTCATCGCCAACGGCTGCAGCAAATGGGTTTGCGCCGCGAAGAATTCATGTCGCGTCCGGTGATCGGCATCATCAATACCTGGAGCGACCTGTCGCCGTGCCACGCGCATCTGCGTGAGCGCGCGGAGGCGGTCAAGCGCGGCATCCTGCTCGCGGGCGGCATGCCGTTCGAACTTCCGGCCATGTCGCTTGGCGAGGTGATGGTCAAACCAACCACGATGATCTACCGCAACTTTCTCGCGATGGAAACCGAGGAGTTGCTGCGCTCGCTGCCCATCGACGGCGCCGTGCTGATGGGTGGCTGCGACAAGACAACACCGGGATTGCTGATGGGCGCGCTGTCGGCGGACTTGCCCTGCATTTTCGTGCCGGCCGGACCGATGCTCAGCGATCGTCATCGCGGCCAGACCGTTGGCGCGGGAACGCATACAAAGAAGTTCTGGGACGAATACGCAGCAGGAAATATCGAGCAGTCCGAATGGATTTCGCTCGAAGCGCGCATGACGCGCGCACCCGGCACCTGCAATACGATGGGCACGGCGAGCACGATGACCTCGATCGTGGAGGCGATGGGATTCACGCTGCCCGGCGCGACCAGCATCCCGGCGATGGACGCATCGCATACGCGCATGTGCTCGGCGAGCGGCGAGCGCATCGTCGGCATGGTGTGGGAAGACCTGAAGCCTAGCCGCTTCTTTAACCGCCAGTCGGTCGAGAACGGCATCGTCGCCTATATGGCGCTGGGCGGTTCGACGAATGCCGCCATCCATACGATTGCGATTGCGGGACGGGGCAACGTGCCGCTGACGCTCGACGACATCGCGCGCCTCGGCAAGGACATTCCGGTGCTGGCCGACGTGTTCCCGTCCGGCAAGCGGCTGATGGAAGATTTTTATTACGCGGGGGGGCTGCCGGCGTTGCTGAGCGGAGTGAAGCCGCATCTGTCGCTTGATTGCATGACCGTGACGGGCGCGACGCTTGGCGAGAACCTTACGCGCTTCGAGTCCGGCCAGCCTCCACAGGGCGAAGACGCGATCCGTCCGCTGACCGACCCGGTCAGCGAGCGGGGAGCCCTCGCCGTGCTGCGCGGCAATCTCGCGCCAGACGGCGCCGTCATCAAGCCGAGCGCGGCGACCCCGCATCTGATGAAGCATCGCGGCCGCGCGCTCGTGTTCGATTCCGTCGCGCAGATGAACGCGGAGATTCACGACGCCGATCTCGACGTCGACGCAAACACGGTGCTCGTGCTGCGTGGCGGCGGCCCGATCGGGGCGCCCGGTATGCCCGAGTGGGGCAATCTGCCGATCCCGAAGAAGCTGCTTGCTGCCGGCGTGCGCGACATGGTGCGTATTTCCGATGCGCGCATGAGCGGAACGCACTACGGGACCTGCGTGCTGCACGTCGCGCCGGAAGCGGCTGCGGGCGGCCCGCTCGCGCTGATCCGCACGGGCGACACGATCGAACTCGATGTGGAGGCGGGGCGACTCGATGTGCTGCTTTCCGACGAGGAACTCGCGCGCCGCCGCGAACACTGGCAGGCGCCGCCGAAGCCGCGCAAGCGCGGGTATATCCGTCTCTATGTCGAGCAGGTTTCGCAGGCGGACAAGGGGTGCGACTTCGACTTCCTGACGGGCTTCGAAGCGCCCGTCGAACCGCAGATATTCTGATTACAGGACACACACGATGGCCACCGGCATCAATCACGATCCTACGCGCAACACGTTTCGCGACGCACTCAAACAGCCCGCCAATAGCACAATGCGCGCAAAGCCACTCGGTACGTGGCTGATGTCCGGCGCGCCGGCAACCGCGGAAGCATTGGGGCACGCGGGGTTCGACTGGCTACTGGTCGACATGGAGCACGCGCCGCTCGAGTTCACAGACGTGCAGCATCTGCTGCGGGCCGTCGAATGCGGCGGCGCAGCCGCGATCGTCCGCCTCGCGCGCAACGACGCCACGCTAGCCAAGCGTGCGCTCGACATGGGGGCGTCCACGCTGATGTTCCCCTACGTTCAGGACCCCGAAGAGGCGCGCGCTGCGGTTGCTTCGATCAAGTTTCCGCCGCTCGGCACCCGTGGCTTTGCGGCGATGCATCGTGCGAGCCGTTACGGCACGTGGAGCGAGTTCGGCAAGCGCGCGAACGAAGCAACCGCATGCATCGTGCAACTGGAAACACCGGAAGCCGTCGCGCAGCTCGAAGCGATCGCCGCCGTGCCCGGCGTCGATGCGCTTTTCGTCGGTCCTGGCGATCTGTCGGCGGCGATGGGCAAGATCGGTAACCTGGCCGACCCGGAAGTGCGCGCCGTGCTCGCCGATTGCGCGCGTCGTGCGAACGCGATCGGCATGCCGATCGGCATCGTCGGGCCAACGCCCGCGATGGTGCGCGAGTTCATCGACATGGGCTACGACTACGTCGCGATCGCGTCCGATATGGGGATGGTGATGCGTCAGGCCAACGCCTTCATCGCGGAGCTCGATCAGGTGCAGGCGAGCGCGAACGCGGGTGGGCCGTACTGATCATGTCGAGTGCTCCGGAACTGTTCGCGCTGGAGGCCGGCTCATGGCGGGTGCGTGTCGCGCCCTCGCTGGGAGGCGCGATCGTCGATGCGCGCTGGTGTGGACGCGACGTGCTAAGGCCGATGCCGGAGGCGGAATGGCTCGCGCGCAATGTGCGCAAGAGCGCGTGCTATCCGTTGGTGCCGTTTTCGAATCGCATCGCGTTCGGCGCGTTCCGCTTCGGTGACACGCGCTACACGCTCGTGAAGAACCTCGCGGGGATAAACCATGCGATTCACGGCACGGGATTCCAGCGGGCCTGGCAGATCCAGCAGACGCGCGACGCGAATGCCATCGACATGCGGCTATCGCACCAGCCGGATGACCAGTGGCCGTTCGCGTTCGAAGTGCAGCAGCGCATTTCGATCGATGCCGGGGCGCTGGTGCTGAGCCTGCGCGTGACCAACACAGATACGATCGCGGCACCGTGTGGCGTGGGCTGGCATCCGTTCTTTCCGCTCGACACCGAGGCCGGACCGACGTGGCTGCATACCGAATGGAGCGCGATGCTCGTGAGCGACGCAAACGACCTGCCGTGTTCGAGCACGCTCCCGCCGCAGTTCGACGCGCTCGACGACACCGTCGTCGACAACTGCTTTACCGGCTGGAGCCGCAGCGCGCGCATCGATACGCCGCATCATCGCGTGAGCATCGAGGCGAGCGACACGTTGCGCTGTGCCGTGCTTTTCAGGCCAGCAGACCAGAGTTTTTTCGCATTCGAACCGGTGAGCCACGCTAACAACGCGCTCAACGGCATCGAGCCGCCCATGCATGTGCTAGCGCCACACGAGGCGCTCGAAGCGCGTATGACGATTTCGGTGCAGGCGCCGACCGCGGATTCACACAGGAGTGAAGCATGAACACAAACCGTCCGTTTTATCCGGCTCTGGCCGGCCAGGTGGCATTCATATCGGGCGGTGCGTCGGGCATCGGCGAGGCGATTGTCGTAGCGCTCTGGGAGCAGGGGGCGCAAGTCGCTTTCTGCGATCTCGATGAGCATGCCGGCAACGCGTTGTGCGAGCGCCTGAGCAACGCGGCTACGGAAGCGGCTCCGGTCGCGCGTCTGCGTCCGTGGTTCGCGCGCTGCGACGTACGCGATATCGCGGCGTATTGCAGCGTGCTCGATCGTGCCGCGCACACGCTAGGGCCGATTCGCACGCTGGTCAACAACGCGGGCCGCGATACGCGGCACGCCCTCGACGATCTCACTGTCGAGATGTGGAACGAGATGCTGGCCGTCAATCTCACGCATCACGTGTTCGCGACGCAGCGTGTAGCACAAGGTATGCGCGCCGCCGGCGGCGGCTCGATCATCAATCTCGGCTCGATTTCCTGGCTGCGCGGCCGTCCGAATCTGATCGGCTACACGGCGTCGAAGGCGGCCATCACCGGCATCACGCGCACGCTCGCACGCGAGCTCGGCGATGGCGGCATTCGCGTGAACGCGGTGCTTCCCGGCGCCGTTGTCACGCCGCGGCAGACGGAACTGTGGCGCGACCCGAACGCGGACCGGCAGTTTCTTGAGCTGCAGTGCCTGAAGTATCGCGTCGAGCCCGCGCATATCGCGGACTCGGTGCTGTTTCTCGCAAGCCCGCAGGCCGCGGCGATCACCGGACAGAACCTGATCGTCGATGCCGGGCTTGCACAGGTGTCTGTCGTTGGATAGACGGGGGGCGGCCACTCGCGCGCCGCAGTGGGAGCGGTACTAAAACCACGGGAAAACTGGAGACCTTTTGATGCTGCAAACGAAAAAGCGCCTGAGAGAAGGCGCAGGGGTACGCTCGTGCCTGCGAAATGGCATGGTGGTCGCGGCGCTCGCTACGGCGGGGTATTCAACCGCCTGGGCGCAGTCGACGGTCACGCTGTACGGCATCGTCGATGCCGCTGTGCAGTACGGCAAGTTCAACGATACCGTCAGCCCGACGGCGATGGCGGCGAGCGGTAACCTGCAGGCGTCGCGCTTCGGCTTTCGCGGCAGCGAGGATCTGGGCGGCGGCTATCGCGCGAACTTCCAGCTCGAGACGGGCTTCAACACGTACACGGGCGTGGGGGGCGGCACGACGATGTTCAATCGCGGCGCGTCGGTGGGATTGTCGAGCGCGACGTACGGCAGCATCGATGCCGGCTTCATGTACCTGCCCATTTACTGGGTGTTTCTCGGCTCGGACGTCTCGACCTATGGCTTGTCGAATCCTGCCGCGATCATGTCGCTGGAACACACGGTGACGCTCGGCAAGTCCGGAACGGGAGGCTTCTATCCAAACGCGGTGCGTTATCGCACGCCGAATTACAACGGCTTCTCTAGCGAAATCGGCTATTCGTTCGGCGCGCAGAACGCGTCGGGCCAGACGGCCAATGGGCGCAACATTGGCGCGAACGTGATGTACCAACGCTTTGGCATGATGTTCGGCTATGGCTTCAATCGTTACCAGTACTACGCGGATGCGACCACCCTGACGCCTTCGTCGCAACTGACGCATGTGGTTGCCGCGACCTACGCGTACGCCGGTAACTTCATCGGCGCGAACTACATCTACTCGAAGCGCACCGATTCGACCAACTGGTTCGCGTCCGCGTTTCTCCTCAACGCGAAGATTCCGGCGGGCCCCGGCGATATCGAACTCGGCGTCTCCCGGCGGATCGAGAACGGGAACGCGCGGGCGATGGCGTACGACGCGGGCTATGTGTACTTCCTCTCGAAACGCACGCAGTTGTACGGCTACGCGACGATGATTACGAACAACAGCCATTCGAGTCAGGGTTTCGCACTACTGAATTCTAACTTCGCAACGGTCACACCGGGCTTCAGTCCGTGGGCCGTGACGGCGGGCTTGCGCACGTCGTTCTGATGGTTGCGGGCCGGGGCAACACGCGTGAGTTGCTGCGCGCGTTGTTCCGGCCCGCACAACGGCAGACCCGACACAACGTCAGTGGGGCCGTCTTGCGGACGATTGCCGGGCAGGCAGATCGCGAGCATTTTTTGAGATGAAGGGGAATTTATGTCCAGGCCTTTGCGATACGGCGTGATTGGCGCCGGCATGATGGGACAAGAGCATCTTCGCAATATCGCGTTGCTGCCCGATGCGGTCGTCACCGCGCTTGCGGATCCGCATGCGGAATCAATTGCCTCGGCGCGAAAAATAGTTGGACGCGAAGTCGAGGTATTCGCCGATTACCGCGCGCTGCTTGAAAGCCAGGTCTGCGATGTGCTCGTGGTCGCGACACCCAACGACACGCACCGTGCGGTGCTCGATGACATTCTGGCTGCGCCCACTGCGTTTCCGACGCTGATCGAAAAGCCGATCTGCACGACCATCGAGGATTGCCGGCATCTGGCCGATGCCGCAAGTAGCCATCGTGCGCCGCTATGGGTGGGCATGGAGTACCGGTACATGCCGCCACTGGCCGCGATGATCGAAGAGATCGACCGCGGGGAGGTCGGCAACCTGAAGATGTTTTCGATCCGTGAACACCGCCATCCGTTTCTCACGAAGGTCGGAAACTGGAATCGCTTTGCCACACGCACGGGTGGGACGCTGGTCGAAAAGTGCTGTCATTTTTTCGACCTGATGCGTTTCGTGCTTCGCGACGAAGCGGTACGCGTGTTTGCCTCCGGAGCCGCCGACGTCAACCATCGGGACGAGCGTTACGACGGACAGGTCCCGGACATGATTGACAACGCGTACGTCATCGTGGAGTTCCGCAGCGGGCGTCGGGCCAGCCTGGACCTTTGCATGTTCGCGGACGGCGCGTACTGGCAGGAAGAATTTTCAGCGGTCGGCGACCGGGGCAAGATCGAGTGTCTGGTGCCGGGCGCGGGCAAACATTGGCCCGGGCGTGGCGAGCGCCAGGCGGAACTGGTCACGAGTCCGCGCGAGCCCAAAGGTCCGGTGCGGCGCACGGTCGAGGTCGACGAACATCTGCTGGGTCTCGGAGCCCACCACGGGTCGACGTATTTCGAGCTTCTAGGGTTCCAGCAATCGATCCTTGAAGGAACGCCGGTTAAGGTGTCGGTGGAGGATGGGCTGAAAGCGGTGGTGATTGGCCTGGCAGCCGAGCAGTCGATCAGGGAAGGGCGGGCCGTCGAGCTTCAGGGGTGGACGCTTCGTTAAGTCGGCGCGCCGCGAGTGGAACGGGGCGGCGTTTGCCGCGCCGCCCTTGGTGCGCCCGCGGGCGCCGGGTTCAATGCGCCGCCGAAGCCGCCGCGCCCGCATCGCCGCCACCGCTGCGCTCGGGACGCGTGATCCAGATCAGCGCGATCAGCACGATGAAGATCGCCGACGAAATCCAGAACAGGTCGTTCACGCCAAGCTGCGCTGCCTGCTGCGTGACCATGCGGTCGAACAGCCCGTGTGCTTGCGAGGGATCGAGCCCGGCTGCGTTCTGCATTTGCTGCATCGACTGATTGAAGATCGGGTTGGCCTGCGAGGCCTGCTCGGTGAGGCGCGCGTGGTGGAACGTCGTGCGATGGTCCCACGCGGTCTCGAAGATCGAGGTGCCGATGCCGCCGCACATGATCCGCACGAAGTTCGACAGACCCGATGCCGCGGGAATGCGGTTGCCGGGCAGGCCCGAGAGCGTGATCGAGACGAGCGGAATGAAGAGGCCCGCCATGCCGATGCCCTGGATCAAGGTGGGCACCGTGAGCGCCCAGGTGTCCACGCCGGTCGTGTACTGCGAGCGCATCCAGAAGCACAGCGCGAACACCACGAACGCCGCTGTCGCGATATAGCGCGGATCGGTGCGCGGCAGGATGCGGCCCGTGATCGGCGAAAGCATGATCGCGAAGAAGCCCACGGGCGCCATGATGATGCCCGCATCGGTTGCGGTGTAGCCCAGCGTGGTTTGCAGCCACAGCGGCAGCAGCACGAGATTGCCGAAGTAAAGGCCGTAGCCCACCGAAAGCGCAATCGTTGCGCCCGTGAAGTTGCGCCTCGCGAACAGCGAGAGATCGACCACGGGGTGATCGGCGGTTAGCTCCCAGATCACGAAGAACGCGAAGGCGATCACAGCCGTGAGCGCGAGTACGACGATCGTGGTGGAGGCGAACCAGTCGAGATCCTTGCCCTTGTCGAGCATGATCTGCAGCGAGCCGACCCAGACGACCAGGAGTCCCAGGCCCGCGCCGTCGATGGGCGCTTTCTTGATGACCGAATCGCGATTGCGGAAGATCGCCCACGTGGCGACGGCCGCCATGATGCCCACCGGGATGTTGACGTAGAAGATCCACGGCCACGAGATGTTGTCCGAGATCCAGCCGCCGAGAATGGGGCCCGCCACCGGCGCGATCAGCGTGGTCATCGACCACATCGAGAGCGCGATGGGCGCTTTCGCGCGCGGATAGCTCGCGAGCAGCAGCGTTTGCGAGAGCGGGATCATCGGGCCGGCCACGGCGCCTTGCAGCACGCGCGAGGCGAGCAGGAAGGGCAGGTTGGGCGAGAGGCCGCACATCCACGACGAAATCACGAACAGGATGATCGACGCCATGAACAGGCGCACCTGGCCAATGCGGTCGGTGAGCCAGCCGGTGAGCGGCACGGAGATCGCGTTGGCGACCGCGAACGAGGTGATGACCCACGTGCCCTGATCGGAGGCGACGCCGAGGTCGCCCGAGATCGTCGGGATCGACACGTTCGCGATCGAGGTATCCAGCACGTTCATGAACACCGCGAGCGACACCGCGATGGTGCCGATCACGAGTTGCGCGCCTTGCAACGGCGGATGGACTACGGGTTGTTGTGCGGCCATTGAGTGCTTTGTAGTTGGCGTCGTTGCGTTGACGTCGTTGCGGCGGCGCGCGATTACATCAGCTTGGCCGCGGGCTTCGCGGCGCTATTGCCTGCCCCCGCCGACGAAACCTGAGCCTTGCCGGCGTTCTGCCCCGCGTTTTCCGCGATGATGCGGGCGATTTCTGCATCGGCTTCGTCGCCGTACTTCTCGAACACGCTGGTCTGGTACACCGTGTTCTGCGCGTTGCCGAGCTGGCTGCCCGTATCGTCCTTGATGTTGACGTCGACCTGCATCGAGAGGCCGATGCGTAGCGGATGCTTCTTGAGTTCTTCCGGATCGAGCGCGATGCGCACCGGCAGGCGCTGCACCACCTTGATCCAGTTACCCGTGGCGTTCTGCGCGGGCAGCAGCGAGAAGGCCGAGCCCGTGCCCGCCGAGAAGCCCACCACCTTGCCGCGATAGACCACCGACGAACCGTACACGTCCGCCGTCATTTCGACCGGCTGGCCGATGCGCATGTGCTTGAGCTGCACTTCCTTGAAGTTGGCGTCCACCCACACGGCGTTCAGCGGCACCACCGACATGAGCGGCGTGCCGGGCGAGACGCGCTGGCCCACCTGCACCGAGCGCTTCGCGACGTAGCCCGTGACCGGCGCGGGCAGCGTGTTGCGCGCGTTCGCGAGATACGCGTCGCGCACCTTGGCGGCGGCGGCCATTACGTTCGGGTGATTGGCGATGGTGGTGTTCGCGGTGAGCGCGCGGTTCGCGGCGAGCTGCTGCTGCGCCGCTTCGAGCGCGGCCTGGGCGCTCTTCACGGTGTCGCGCGCGTGCGAGATTTCTTCCTGCGAGACGGCGCCCGTTTGCGCGACCTGCATGCGGCGGCGCAGATCGTCCTGGGCGCGCGAGAGGTCGGCCTGACGCACGGCGACTTGCGCCTGGTACTGGCTGTCGTCGGCGAAGAGGCCGCGCACCTGGCGCACCGTCTGGCCGAGGTTCGCCTCGGCCTGCTGCAGCGCGATGCGCGAATCGGCGGGATCGAGCTGTACGAGCGGGTCGCCGCTCTTCACCGTTTGCGTGTCGTCCGCGTTCACGGCGATCACCGTGCCCGTCACCTGCGGCGTGATCTGCACGACGTTGCCGTTCACGTAGGCGTCGTCGGTGCTCTCGGAGAAGCGCGCGACGAGGAAGTAGTAGAGGCCGTAGGCAATGGCTGCAATCACGATCACGAGCACAAGCAGCGTCATCATGCGCTTGCGCTTGCCGTTGTTTGCGTTCGGCTGCGGATTGGCCGCCGGTTGCTGGGGGGTGCTCATGGAAGGATCTCCGGGTTCTGGCGTGCTGTTCGTTCAGTTATGGGTGTTCAGTTCGCGGCGGGCGCGCTTGCCGAGGCCGAGACTGCGGCGCTTTGCGCCGGCACCGAGGTGCGGCTCCACGGTCCGCCGTTCACGTCGCTTTGCCCCTTCGACTCGCTGCCGATCTCGACCGGCGGCACGAGGCCCGCGTCGTGCGCGTCGAAGCCGCCGCCGAGCGCCGTGATCAACGTCATCTGCTGGTCGCGGCGCTGCATCTTGAGGTTCGAGACGGTCTGTTCCGCCGCGAGGCGGTTCTGGTCGGCGTTGAGCACCTGGAGCTGCTCGGAGAGCCCGGCCTTGTAGCGGATCACGGCGAGCTGGTACGCCTTGGTGGAGGCGTCAAGCGCGCGCTGCGCGTCGACTAGCTGCTGGTCCGCCGAGCGGATCGACGAAACCTGCGTGGCCACCTGCTGGAGCGCGTTAATGAGCGTCTGGTTGTAGTTCGCCACATCGAGGTCGAAGTCGGCGTAGCGGCCCTTCAACTGGGCGCGCAGCGCGCCCGCGTCGAAGATCGGCAGATGCACGGCCGGGCCGAAGTTCATCGTCCGGCTGGAGAAGGTCAGGAAGCGGCCCCAGCCGAACGCGTCGAGGCCAATCGCGGCGCTCAGGTTCACGTCCGGATAGAACTCGGCCTTGGCTTCCTTCACGTCGTGCATCGCGGCTTCGACTTGCCAGCGCGCGGCGACGATGTCGGGGCGGCGCGCCAGCAGGTCGGCGGGCAGGTTGCCGGGCAGGGCCATGTCGGCGACCGGGTTGAGCACCGGCTGCGCGATCTGCAGGCCACGGTCCGGGCCCTTGCCGAGCAGCGCGCCCAACTGGTAGCGCACGTTCTGGATCTGGCCGTCGATTTGCGTGAGGTTCGCCTGGCTCGTCGCGATGTTGCCGTTCGCGGTCTGGCGCTCGACGTTGGTGTCGAGACCTGCCGCCACGCGGCCGTTCGTGATCGTGCCGATGGTCTTGCGGTTATCGATCTCGCGCGCGGCGATGTCGCGCAGCGCGTAGAGCTGCGCGAGCTGGTTGTAGGTGCGGGCGACCGACGCAGCGAGCGTGATGCGCGCCTGCTGCATGTCGGCCTGGGCGGCACGCTGCGCGGACACCGCCTGGGCAAGCCGCTGGCGGTTCTTGCCCCACAGATCCAGATCCCACGACGCGCTCGCGAGCGCGTTGTTCTCGTTGTACCAGGTGCCGCCGTAGGGCGGCGGGAAGATCGTGTTTTCCGTGAAGATTTCGCGGGTCCACGAATAGCTCGCGTTGGCCTTCGGATAGAGCCCCGCCTTCGACGTCTCGATGTACGAAGACGCCTTGGCGATGCGGGCCTGCGCCTGCGCGATGGTGGGGCTGCCTTCTAGCGCCTCGTCGATGAGCTTGGGCAACTGCGGGTCGCCGAACTGCTGCGCCCAGTCGAGCGTCGGCCACTGGCCACCCTGCGCCGGGATGCTCTGCGAGGTCTCGAACTGTTGCGGTTGCGCGATGGTCTTGTCGCTCTTGACGCCGAAATAGTTCGCGCAGCCCGCCAGCGCGAGCGTCGCCACCGCAGCGGCGATTGCCCCCCGGCAGGAGAGCGCTGGCGCAAACTGGGCAAACTGAACACCGG
Organism: Paraburkholderia sacchari; assembly: GCF_000785435.2. Taxonomy (GTDB): domain Bacteria; phylum Pseudomonadota; class Gammaproteobacteria; order Burkholderiales; family Burkholderiaceae; genus Paraburkholderia; species Paraburkholderia sacchari. The sequence continues at coordinate 154,135 of NZ_JTDB02000007.1, forward strand.
GTTTCATTGCTCGTCTCATGGCGTGAGTCGAAAAAAGTGAGGTAATGCTGGACGTTGCAGCTATTTTTTCGTGCTGCGGCTGCGAATTTGCTTGCCCTGTCATGAATTTGGCGGTGTGTTCTGTCCCGCGTTCTGCATAGCTTCGCAGCTATTGGCAAGAACCCGCCGCAACATGCTCTTGAGGAAGCAGACTTCCTCGGGCGTAAAGCCTTGCGAGAGCCTTTCTGTCACGCTCGTGAAGATGGCCGGCATGCGCGCGGCGATGGCTTCGCCCTCGGGCGTGAGCGCGAGGCGCACGGCGCGGCGGTCTTCGGAGCTGCGCACGCGCTTGAGGAGGCCGCGCTTTTCGAGCCGGTCGACGAGGCGCGTCACCGCGCTCGCGTCGATGCCGTACTCGCGTGCGAGTTCCGCCGCCAGCACGCATTTGCCGCTCGCCACCATGAACAGCACGCTGGCTTGCTGGCTCGTTACGCCGAGCTCGGCGACGGTGCGCTGGGTGATCAGGTTCGACATCGTCGATTTCACCCGCGAAAGGAGGTAGCCAACGCTTTCGCCGAAGTCGTAATCGCGTACTTCGGGCGGCGGCGCGGGAGTCGGATCCGTCATGTTTCTGCTGCGGCTGCAATGATTGACCAGGCATGGATTATAGGAGCCGTTAGTTGACGCGGCAAGGGTTTATTGTGGCGGGGCGGAGAAACTTTTGCCGGGCGGGGTTTCTATCGGGGCTCGAATCCGGGCGCGATGCGCCTGGTCGTGCCTTTCAGGGGCTCCTGAGTATGAGCACGATCAATTCATCGTCTCGTGCTATAATTTCAGGTTCCCAAAGTGCGTCATTCACAACGTCTGCTCGCAATGCCCGATCCGAGTGTCGGAGCGCGCGCAGAACGGTTGCGCGAGCCCGCTGTCGAGCTCATGCGCCGCACCCAACTGAGTACCCAGGTTCCTATGTCCCGCGCCCTTCGCAACATCGCCATCATTGCCCACGTCGACCATGGCAAGACCACGCTCGTCGACCAACTGCTGCGCCAGTCCGGCACCTTCCGTGACAACCAGCAGGTCGCCGAACGCGTCATGGACTCGAACGACATCGAAAAAGAGCGCGGGATCACGATTCTCGCGAAGAACTGCGCGGTCGAGTACGAAGGCACCCACATCAACATCGTCGACACCCCGGGCCACGCCGACTTCGGCGGCGAGGTCGAGCGCGTGCTCTCGATGGTCGACTCGGTGCTGCTGCTCGTCGACGCCGTCGAAGGCCCGATGCCGCAAACGCGCTTCGTCACGAAGAAGGCGCTCGCGCTCGGCCTGAAGCCCATCGTGGTCGTCAACAAGATCGACCGCCCGGGCGCGCGCATCGACTGGGTCATCAACCAGACCTTCGATCTGTTCGACAAGCTCGGCGCGACCGAAGAGCAGCTCGACTTCCCGGTGGTCTATGCCTCGGGCCTGAACGGCTACGCGTCGCTCTCCGCCGATGCGCGCGAAGGCGACATGCGCCCGCTGTTCGAAGCGATTCTCGAACACGTGCCGGTGCGCGACGCCGATCCGGAAGGTCCGCTCCAGCTTCAGATCACCTCGCTCGACTACTCGACCTACGTTGGCCGTATCGGCGTGGGCCGCATCAAGCGCGGCCGCATCAAGCCGGGTCAGCCGGTGGCGCTGCGCTTCGGCCCGGAAGGCGAGGTGATGAACCGCAAGATCAACCAGGTGCTGTCGTTCAGCGGCCTCGAGCGCGTGCAGGTCGAGTCGGCCGAAGCCGGCGACATCGTGCTGATCAACGGCATTGAAGACATCGGCATCGGCGCCACGATCTGCGCGATCGACAACCCCGAAGCACTGCCGATGATCACGGTGGACGAGCCCACGCTGACGATGAACTTCCTCGTGAACTCGTCGCCGCTCGCAGGCCGCGAAGGCAAGTTCGTGACGAGCCGCCAGATCCGCGACCGTCTCACGAAGGAGCTGAACCACAACGTCGCGCTGCGCGTGAAGGACACCGGCGACGAAACCACGTTCGAAGTGTCGGGCCGTGGCGAACTGCACCTCACGATCCTGATCGAAAACATGCGCCGCGAAGGCTACGAGCTGGCCGTGTCGCGTCCGCGCGTGGTGCTGCACGAAGTCGACGGTGTGAAGATGGAGCCGTACGAACTGCTGACCGTCGACGTCGAAGACACCCACCAGGGCGGCGTGATGGAAGAGCTGGGCCGCCGCAAGGGCGAAATGCTCGACATGGCTTCGGACAGCCGCGGCCGCACGCGTCTCGAGTACAAGATTCCCGCCCGTGGCCTGATCGGCTTCCAGGGCGAGTTCATGACGCTCACGCGCGGCACGGGCCTGATGAGCCACGTGTTCGACGAATACGGTCCTATCAAGGACGGCTCGCTCGGCGAGCGCCGCAACGGCGTGCTGATCTCGCAGGACGATGGCGCGGCCGTCGCCTATGCGCTGTGGAAGCTGCAGGATCGTGGCCGCATGTTCGTGAAGCCGGGCGACGCGCTTTATGAAGGCATGATCATCGGCATTCACAGCCGCGACAACGACCTCGTCGTGAACCCGATCAAGGGCAAGCAGCTCACCAACGTGCGCGCCTCGGGCACCGACGAAGCCGTGCGCCTCGTGCCGCCGATCCAGATGTCGCTCGAATACGCAGTCGAATTCATCGACGACGACGAACTCGTGGAAGTCACGCCGCAGTCGATCCGTCTGCGCAAGCGTCATCTGAAAGAGCACGAGCGTCGCCGCGCGAGCCGCGAAGCCGCTGCCGAATAAGCGCAGTTATTGAATTTTTGCGCACTGCAATGCAAGCTGGAAGCCAGAAAAGCCGCCTCTTTGTGGGCGGCTTTTTTGCGTCTTGCAACAATTATGTTGCAGTGCGTAAAGAGTGTGTTGCGAATGCCGCAAAGGCCCGTCTACAAAGGGTTTGCGTGCGCGTTCGTGCCACATTGCAATCTATGGCGGGTATCACTTATGTGATATCCTCCGCGGATGCATGATTTAGGTCCTTCCAAGCAGACTTGATTCGCAATCCGCTAAACGGTCAGGCCGTGGCGCGGAAGGTTGAGTAACCCGCTATTTCTCGAGAAACTCGAAGAAAGGTGAGCGTAAATGTCGGAAACGATGAAGCAATTTCAGCTGAACTCCTATCTGTTCGGCGGCAATGCTCCGTATGTCGAAGAGCTATACGAAGCATATCTTGATAACCCTGCGTCCGTTCCGGACAACTGGCGCGAGTACTTCGACGCACTGCAAAACGTGCCGTCGTCGAGCGGCACCACGGACAACGACATCGCCCATGGGCCGATCGTCGAGTCGTTTGCGCAGCGCGCCAAGGCCAACGCGTTCATTCCGCGTGGAGGCGGCGAAGACCTCGCCACGGCACGCAAGCAGGTGTACGTTCAATCCCTCATCGGTGCTTATCGATTCCTTGGCTCGCAATGGGCCAACCTCGATCCGCTGAAGCGCCGTGAGCGTCCGAATATCCCCGAGCTCGAGCCCGCGTTCTACGACTTCACCGAAGCCGACATGGACGAGACGTTCAGCGCCACGAACCTGTACTTCGGGTTCGAGCGCGCGTCGCTGCGCGAGATCGTCAAGGCGCTGCGCGACACGTACTGCGGCACGATCGGCGCCGAGTACATGTACATCAGCGATCCTGAGCAAAAGCGCTGGTGGAAGGAGCGTCTCGAGTCGATCCGCTCGACGCCCAGCTTCTCGAACGAGAAGAAGAAACACATTCTGCAGCGCCTGACGGCCGCCGAAGGCCTCGAGCGCTTCCTGCACACCAAGTACGTCGGCCAGAAGCGCTTCTCGCTCGAAGGCGGCGAGTCCTTCATCGCCGCGATGGACGAAGTCGTTCGTCACGCGGGCGCCAAGGGCGTGCAGGAAATCGTGATCGGCATGGCTCACCGCGGCCGTCTGAACGTGCTCGTGAATACGCTCGGCAAGATGCCGTCGGACCTGTTCGCCGAATTCGAAGGCAAGCACGTCGACGACCTGCCGGCCGGCGACGTGAAGTACCACAAGGGCTTCTCGTCGGACATCGCGACCGAAGGCGGTCCGGTCCACCTGTCGCTCGCGTTCAACCCGTCGCACCTCGAAATCGTCAACCCGGTGGTCGAGGGTTCGGCGAAGGCGCGTATGGACCGCCGCGGCGACGACAACGGCCTGCAAGTGCTGCCGGTGCAGATCCACGGCGACGCGGCCTTCGCGGGCCAGGGCGTCGTGATGGAAACGCTGAACCTCGCGCAAACGCGCGGTTACGGCACGCACGGCACGCTGCACATCGTCATCAACAACCAGATCGGCTTCACGACTTCGGACCCGCGCGACGCGCGTTCGACGCTCTACTGCACCGACGTGGTCAAGATGATCGAAGCGCCGGTGCTGCACGTGAACGGCGACGATCCGGAAGCGGTCGTGCTGGCCATTCAGCTCGCGGTCGAGTTCCGCATGCAGTTCCACAAGGATGTCGTGGTCGACATCATCTGCTTCCGCAAGCTCGGCCACAACGAGCAGGACACCCCGGCGGTCACGCAGCCGCTCATGTACAAGACGATCGCGAAGCACCCGGGCACCCGTGCGCTGTACGCCGAGAAGCTCGTGCAGCAGGGCGTGATCACGGCCGAGGACGGCGACAACTACGTCAAGGCCTACCGTTCCGCGATGGACGAAGGCCACCACACGGTCGATCCGGTGCTCTCGAACTACAAGAGCAAGTACGCGGTGGACTGGGTGCCGTTCCTGAACCGCAAGTGGACCGACGCAGCGGACACGGCAGTGCCGCTCGCGGAACTCAAGCGTCTCGCTGAGCGCATCACGACGATCCCGGAGAACTTCAAGGTTCACCCGCTGGTCGAGCGCGTTATCAACGACCGCCGCGCGATGGGCAAGGGCGAAGCGAAGCTCGACTGGGGCATGGGCGAGCACCTCGCGTTCGCGTCGCTGGTCGCTTCGGGCTACGCCGTGCGCCTCACGGGCCAGGACTCGGGTCGCGGCACGTTCACCCACCGTCACGCCGTTCTGCACGACCAGAACCGCGAGCGCTGGAACGACGGCACGTACATCCCGCTGCAGAACATCGGCGAGAACCAGGCGAGCTTCACGGTGATCGACTCGGTGCTCTCCGAAGAAGCGGTGCTCGGCTTCGAGTACGGCTATTCGACGGCTGAGCCGAACACGCTGGTGGCGTGGGAAGGCCAGTTCGGCGATTTCGTGAACGGCGCGCAAGTCGTGATCGACCAGTTCATCTCGTCGGGCGAAGTGAAGTGGGGCCGCGTTTCGGGTCTCACGATGCTGCTGCCGCACGGCTACGAAGGCCAGGGTCCGGAGCACTCGTCGGCGCGTATCGAGCGCTTCCTGCAACTGTGCGCCGAGCACAACATGCAGGTCGTCCAGCCGACCACGCCCGCGCAGATCTTCCACGTGCTGCGCCGCCAGATGATCCGCCTGTTCCGCAAGCCGCTCATCATCTTCACGCCGAAGTCGCTGCTGCGTCACAAGGAAGCCGTGTCGGACCTGTCTGAACTCGCGAAGGGCACGTTCCAGCCGGTCATCGGCGAAGTGGACGACACGATCGACGCGAAGAAGGTCAAGCGCATCGTCGCTTGCTCGGGCCGCGTGTACTACGACCTCGTCGCGCATCGCCGCGAATCGAAGTCGAACGACGTCGCGATCATCCGCATCGAGCAGCTCTATCCGTTCGCGCACAAGCAGTTCGAAGCCGAGCTGAAGAAGTACGACAACGCGACGGAAGTGGTGTGGGTGCAGGACGAGCCGCAGAATCAGGGCCCGTGGTTCTACATCGAGCATCACCTGAAGGAAGGCATGAAGGAAGGCATGAAGCTCGCGTACAGCGGCCGTCCTGCTTCCGCCTCGCCGGCCGTCGGCTACTACGCGAAGCACTACGAGCAGCAGAAGACGCTGATCGAAGGTGCGTTCGGCCGCCTGAAGGGCGCGCAGGTCGCGAAGTAAGCACACATAGAGCGAATCGAACCGGGAAAGCGCGACTCATCCATCACGCGCTTTCCCGCGCTCAAGTGCGCGACCCGGTTCGTCATACGGGGAAAATCCCCGGACAAGTATTCAGGAAAATCACATGGCTATCGTAGAAGTCAAGGTCCCGCAGTTTTCGGAATCGGTGTCGGAAGGCACGATGCTGCAGTGGAAGAAGAAGGCGGGCGAAGCTGTTGCCCAGGACGAAGTCGTCATCGAGATCGAAACCGATAAGGTCGTGCTCGAAGTGCCCGCGCCGGCTGCCGGCGTGCTGAGCGAGATCATCGTGGGCGACGGCTCGACCGTCACGAGCGAGCAGCTGATCGCGAAGATCGACACGGAAGCCAAGGCGGGCGCCGTTGCGGCTCCGGCCGCTGCCGCCGCGCCCGCTGCTGCTCCCGCAGCCGCACCGGCTGCCGCCACTGCCGCCTCGACGGCCAGCAGCACTGTGGCGTCGCCCGCAGCGTCGAAGCTGATGGCCGAGCAGGGCCTCTCGGGCGGCGACGTCGCCGGCACCGGCCGTGACGGCCGCATCACGAAGCAGGACGTGCTCGGCGCGGGCGCGCCGAAGGCCGCTCCGGCGGCAGCACCGGCTGCCAAGGCCGCCACTGCCGCGAAGCCCTCGCTGCCGCAAGTCAATGCGCCGGCATCGGCTGCCAACTGGCTCAACAACCGTCCGGAACAGCGCGTGCCGATGTCGCGTCTGCGTGCGCGTATCGCCGAGCGTCTGCTCGAGTCGCAGCAAACCAACGCCATCCTCACGACGTTCAACGAAGTGAACATGGCGCCGGTCATGGACCTGCGCAACAAGTACAAGGACAAGTTCGAGAAGGAACACGGCGTGAAGCTCGGCTTCATGTCGTTCTTCGTGAAGGCGGCAGTCCATGCGCTGAAGAAGTTCCCGCTCGTGAACGCGTCGATCGACGGCAACGACATCGTCTACCACGGCTACTTCGACATCGGTATCGCGGTCGGCTCGCCGCGTGGTCTGGTGGTGCCCATCCTGCGCAACGCAGACCAGATGAGCCTCGCCGACATCGAGAAGAAGATTGCTGAATTCGGTCAGAAGGCCAAGGACGGCAAGCTCTCGATCGAAGAAATGACGGGTGGCACGTTCTCGATCTCGAACGGCGGTGTGTTCGGCTCGATGCTCTCGACGCCGATCATCAACCCGCCGCAGTCGGCGATCCTCGGCGTGCACGCAACCAAGGAGCGCGCTGTCGTGGAGAACGGCCAGATCGTGATCCGCCCGATGAACTACCTCGCGATGTCGTACGACCACCGCATCATCGACGGCCGCGAAGCCGTGCTGTCGCTGGTCGCCATGAAGGACGCGCTGGAAGATCCGGCTCGCCTGCTGCTCGACCTGTAAGCGTAGTTCGTCTAGTACCCCGTCTCACACTGAGCGTCGCGCGCGGATTCCGGAAGCCGGACTCCGCGCGCCGCGCTCACGTATCGAAAGGATGACCATGTCCAAAGAATTTGACGTCGTCGTGATCGGCGCCGGCCCCGGCGGCTATATCGCGGCGATTCGCGCCGCGCAGCTCGGCAAGTCGGTTGCGTGCATCGAAAAGTGGAAGAACCCGGCCGGCGCGCTGAAGCTCGGCGGCACCTGCCTGAACGTGGGCTGCATTCCGTCGAAGGCGTTGCTCGCCTCGTCGGAAGAGTTCGAGAATGCCCAGCATCATCTCGCCGACCACGGCATCAGCGTGGGCGACGTGAAGATCGACGTCGCGAAGATGCTCGCCCGCAAGGAGGGCATCGTCGAGAAGATGACCAAGGGCATCGAGTTCCTGTTCCGCAAGAACAAGATCACGTGGCTCAAGGGTCACGGCAAGTTCACCGGCAAGAATGACGCCGGCGTGCAGATCGAAGTGTCGGGAGAAGGCGAAACTGAAGTCGTCACGGCGAAGAACGTCATCATCGCGACGGGCTCGAAGGCGCGCCATCTGCCGGGCATGCCGGTCGACAACAAGATCATCGCCGACAACGAGGGCGCGCTCACGTTCGACTCCGTGCCGAAGAAGCTGGCCGTGATCGGCGCAGGCGTGATTGGCCTGGAGCTCGGCTCGGTGTGGCGCCGTCTCGGCGCCGACGTCACGATCCTCGAAGCGCTGCCGGAATTCCTCGGCGCGGCTGACCAGTCGCTCTCGAAGGAAGCCGCGAAGCTCTTCAAGAAGCAGGGTCTCGACATTCACGTCGGCGTGAAGGTGGGCGAAGTGAAGGCCACCGACAAGAACGTCACGATCAACTACACGGACAAGGACGGCAACGCGCAAGTGCTCGAAGCCGACCGCCTGATCGTGTCGGTTGGCCGCGTGCCGAACACCGACAACCTCGGCCTCGAAGCGATCGGCCTGAAAGCCAACGAGCGCGGCTTCATCGACGTGGACGACCACTGCGCAACGTCGGTGCCGAACGTCTACGCGATCGGCGACGTGGTGCGCGGCCCGATGCTCGCGCACAAGGCCGAAGACGAAGGCGTGCTGGTGGCCGAGATCATCGACGGTCAGAAGCCGCACATCGACTACAACTGCATTCCGTGGGTGATCTACACCGAGCCGGAAATCGCGTGGGTCGGCAAGACGGAGCAGCAGCTCAAGGCCGAAGGCCGCGACATCAAGACGGGCCAGTTCCCGTTCATGGCGAACGGCCGCGCGCTCGGCATCAACAAGGCCGACGGCTTTGTGAAGATGATCGCCGACGCGAAGACCGACGAGCTGCTCGGCGTGCACATCATCTCGGCGAACGCATCGGACCTGATCGCGGAAGCCGTGGTGGCGATGGAGTTCAAGGCGGCCGCCGAAGACATTGGCCGCATCTGCCATCCGCACCCGTCGCTGTCCGAAGTCATGCGCGAAGCGGCGCTCGCCACCGACAAGCGCGCGCTCAACATGTAAGCACCGAGGGCAGGGCGGCCGGCTTTTTATGACCGCCCTGTCTCGCAGTAGCATGCATCAGTACAGAGGCGGGTGGGCTCAGGCTCTCCCGCCTCTTTTTGTTTGCGGTCCAGAAAAATGAACGTCACCGAATACTACGAAAACGAACTGCAGAAGCGGGGCTATAAACCCGATGCGGCCCAGCGCACCGCCATCGACCGGCTGCAGCGGTGCTACGACGAGTGGGGCGCCTACAAGGGGCGCCGCTCGAACGCGTTCTGGAAGCTCATCAATCACCCGGATCTGCCGCGCGGGGTTTACATGTGGGGTGGCGTGGGCCGCGGCAAGAGTTTCCTGATGGACAGTTTCTATGCGGTCGTGCCGTTGCAACGCAAGACGCGTCTGCATTTTCACGAATTCATGCGCGAGGTGCACCGCGAACTCGAAGAGCTCAAGGGGCAGGCCGATCCGCTCGACGAACTCGCGCGCCGCATCGCGAAGCGCTATCGCCTGATTTGCTTCGACGAATTCCACGTCTCGGACATTGCCGATGCGATGATCCTTTATCGCCTTTTGGACGGTCTGTTCAAGAATGGCGTGCAGTTCGTGATGACGTCCAACTACGATCCCGATTTGCTCTATCCCGACGGCCTGCATCGCGACCGCATGCTGCCCGCCATCGAGCTCATCAAGGAAAAGTTGGATGTCCTGAACGTCGATGCCGGCATCGATTATCGCCAGCGCACGCTCGCGCAGGTCGAGGTCTATCACACGCCGCTAGGCGCGGCTGCGGACAAGGCGTTGCGCCACTCGTTCGCGGAGCTTGCCGCGGTGCCCGACGAAAGCCCGCTGCTGCGCATCGAGAAGCGCGAACTCAAGGCATTGCGCAAGGCGGATGGCGTAGTGTGGTTCGATTTCGCCACGCTGTGCGGCGGCCCTCGCTCGCAGAACGACTACCTGGAACTCGCGAGCCGTTTCCACGCTGTGATCCTCTCCGATGTGCCGCAGATGACACCGCGCATGCAATCCGAAGCGCGCCGCTTCACCTGGCTCATCGACGTGTTCTACGACCACAAGGTGAAGCTGCTGATGTCGGCCGCGGTGCCGCCCGAGGAGCTTTACGTGGAGGGTCCGATGGCCAACGAGTTCACGCGCACGGTTTCGCGCATCGTCGAGATGCAGTCGAAGGAGTATCTGGAAACGCCGCGCCGCATCGTCGATACGACGCTCACTTAATCAGTGGGGTCTGTCGCTCCTGAAAATACCGCGATTCCTCGCAAAAACAGGCGCGGATGCGTTTTTTCAAGATTCGGACTCGTCTGATAGGGGCCGCAGGAGCAAGTCGATATCTTTAGTCAGGACAGGTTCCGACAAAGGAGTAGACCATGACCCCCCATCGCGATATTACCGAGGAAGAATGGCAGCGCGTGATGCCGCTGCTGCCAGAACTGCGTCCGCGCTCGGAAATGCGCGGCCGTCCGCTTGCCAACACCCGTTCGGTGCTCAACGGCGTTTTGTGGGTCATGTATAGCGGCGCTACGTGGTCGGCCATGCCGCGCCGCTATCCGTCCTATCAAACCTGCCATCGCCGCTTCAAAGCCTGGCATGACGAAGGGGTTCTCAAGCGCGTGATGGCCGAGCTTTTCGGCGACGAGGGCATCGCGCTGTGCGACACCATCGAATCGCGCATGCGCAAGCATTTGAGCCGTGCAGAAAAGGCCGCCGCACGCGTTCAGGAAGGCTTGCCCGGACTGCCGTCCACCACGCGCCATTCGCCGTTCAGCCCCGCCACGTCCGGTGTGCCGCAGCCGTTGAGTTATCGGTCGGTGTATCGGCATACGGCTTGATCGCGCTTACTGCTGGCGTACCCAGGTCTGCGAGCGGCCCAGTAGCGAAATGCCCAGATAACCGCGCACCACCAGCTTCTGGCCGCCGTCTTCGGTGTGGATCTTGCAGCGGTACACCTTGCCGTTCTCGGGGTCGAGAATGTGCCCGCCATCCCATTCGCTGCCGGCCTGCCTCATGCCGTCGATGATCGTCATGCCCAGAATCAGCTGGTCCTTGCGTGAGTCCGTGCACGCCGTGCAGCGGCGGTCCGGCTGATCGTTCGCACCCTGCCCCTTGATGATCTTGCCGGTGAGGCCGCCGCTGCCATCTTCGCTGATCTGCACGAGCGCTTTGGGCTGTCCGCTGTGATCGTCGATCGTTTGCCAGACGCCGACAGGCGAATTCGATTGCGCATGGGCGGCGATCACGCCGCCAAGCAGCGCGCCGGCCAGCACGATATGACGCGCCGCACGAGCGGCGAACGCATTGCCGCGGCTGTTGAACGGGACCATATGTCTTCCTCCACTGGTGTTTATCGGTATGTTTTTCAAACCGCCGCGAGCCCGGTTGCGTGGCAGCGAACTGCGGCAAAGGCGGGCGGCGGTCAGCGCAGGATACGCGAAAGCACTTCGCGCGTTTGCGAGGAGAAACTCTAGTCGGCGTTCACGGCGCGTGGCGCACGCGCCGCGCCTGACGGACTGTTGCCGTGAATCGGTTGTCGCGAATCGCCCGGTTTGCGGCTTTTGGCTCAATTGGGCTGATACGAGAACGTAGCATTCACAGGCGGGCTGCGCGACGCGCTTTCAACGGGCGCATCGGCCAGCGCCTTCGCCACTGAGAGATCGAGGCTGTAGTACTTGCCGTCCGTGATCCGGAACCCCGCCGAAGCCGACGAAAGCCGCGAAGGCGAGGGCGTGCCCGCATGCAGGTACACGCGCGCCATGTCGAACGACACATACTGCGTGATCGACACCGGCGCGCTGGTGCTGCGCGACTGGCAGGCCACGCACGGCATGCCCGTGATCTGGGTCGGCGCGGCGCCGCGCGACAACGACCCGGCCATGTATCCCGCCGAGTATTCGCACATTCTGCCGCTCGACTTCACCTGCGCCGAGCTGCGCGGGCTCGTGCACGGCGAAACCGGGACTGGCAAAGAGCGCATCGCCGAACTGCTGCATCGCAAGCACAGCCGTTACGACGCTGGCCCGTTCGTGGCCGTCAACTGCGGCGCGATCCCCGACGGCCTGTTCGAGTCGCTGTTCTTCGGGCACGCGAAGGGTTCGTTCACGGGCGCTGCGCTCGCGCACAAGGGCTACTTCGAGCAGGCCGACGGCGGCACGCTGTTTCTCGACGAAATCGGCGATCTGCCGCTCTATCAGCAGGTGAAGCTGATGCGCGTGCTGGAGGACGGCTCGGTCACGCGCATCGGCTCGGCCACGCCGCTGAAGGTGGACTTTCGCCTTGTCGCGACCACGAACCGGCACTGCCGCAACTGGTGAAAGACGGCAATTTCCGCGCCGACCTTTATTACCGGCTTGCCGTGATCGAGCTGATCGTGCCGTCGCTCGAGGCGCGCGGCCCAGTGGACAAGATCGCGCTCTTCAAGGCTTTCGTGGCGTCGGTGGTGGGCAGCGAGCGGCTCGCGGCGCTGCCTTACTGGCTGGCCGATTCGGTAGCGGCGATGCGCTTTCCGGGCAACGTGCGCGAGCTGCGCAACCTGGCCGAACGGGTCGGCGTAACGGTGCGGCAGATGGGCAATTGGGACGCGCCGCGCCTGCGCCGGCTGCTGGCGGGGGCGGGCAGCGTCCAGCCGGCGCCGGGAGAGTCGGCGATGGCGCCTATCGTCGATCGCAGCAAATGGGACATGGCCGAGCGCAGCCGGCTGCTGACGGCGCTCGATGCGAACGGCTGGCGCCGCAAGGACACGACCCAATACCTGGGAATCAGCCGCAAGGTGTTGTGGGAAAAGATCCGCAAATACCAAATTTTCGACGAAGAGCCCGCAACCGGCGAAAGTGAGTAATAATTGTGCGATTTTGTAAAATCATACAAAAGAACTGTTCAAAACAGGGACTTCATGAGCGACAAGTGGAGAGTTCGACAGCTTGCGTTGGCCGTGCTGATGCTGCTCGGGGGGCTGGAATCCGGCTGCGCGCAGCCGCTGCAGCAGGGGACGACGCAATCGACAGGGCAGTCGACGGTCAACGTGGCCGCGAACATGGCGGCCCAGGATCCGGCCACCACGACGGTGCAGCCGCAGGCGGCGCCGGGTGCGCAGCCACTGCCGGGTGCACCGGTCGCGCTGACGCAGGAGGAGGCGCAGCAGAACGCGGCGGGCAATGTAGCCGAGCTGCAGCAGATGATCCGCGGCTCCGATCTCAACGAATTGCGCACGACCTACAACGGCACCTATGGCGCGAGTCTCCTGTTCTACGGCAAGGAGATGACCTACTACGTGACGCTGTTCCAGAACAAGACGTTCTGGCGCGTCATCAAGACCAGCGACGAGACGCGCGCCGAGGCGATCTACCGCGATTTCGTGCAGAAGACGCTGCAGTTGTCGGACGTCGAGATCCGCCGCACGCGCCTCGAGGCGCAAAAGGTGTACACGGCGCGCATGATCGCGCTGACGCAGGATCACGCCAATCGCCTGCAGGCCGATCTCGCGATCGCGCGCCAGCAGCAGGCCATTGTCGCGGATCAGCAGAAGCAGGCACGCACCCAGGCCAATGCGCTTCAGGTCGAGAAGGCGGCTGCGCAGGATCAACTGCGTGCGGCGCAGCGCAAGGTGCAGGAACTGCAGCGCGAGGTCGAGGGCGGATTGCCGATCCGGTAATCAGGCTGCAACCGTGCAACAGGCAGGACAGGAAGGGCAACGAAGGCGGGGCGTCCGTGACGCACCGGTCCTTCGTTGCCCTTCGTAGTTTTCGGCGGCGAGGTTTCGCGAAAACCTGACGAATTCCTGGTGCCGCTGCGCGGCCTCAATGCTTGCCGTGATGGTGATGATGCTTGGTGTGGCCTTTGCCGGTGTCGTCGGTGGGCTTGGGTCTGGAGGGGGGCGGATCGACGGCGATAGGGTCGCTCGCCGGAAAAGTCTCTTCGAGCGCTTCGTCGAGCGCATCTTCCTGCGGGGGCTGAGGAGACTTCGGTTTAGATGAACTCATGGCGTTCTCCTGGCGAAGAGAGTCGCTTTCAGGATAACGCAAAGAGAAGGATCACGAGCGCATGGCCGGATCCTTTGTGCTTTTGCTGGTGCTGCACGAGACCGGCCGATGCTGAAAAAGCGCGCGCGGCTCGCGCGCGCATGGCTTAGCCGTTGTTCGAGCCTTCGCCGCCGTTGCCGCCGTTGTTCACGGTGCCGTAGAGCCGGCGGCGGCGCGTGACGACCACCGGGCCGTCCTGGGCGGGGCGCTCGGGCGAACCGGGTGCATTGGACGAGCCAGGCGCCGACCAGGATTCGCGCGGCTCGCGCTCCCGGGGCTCACGCGATTCACGCGGCTCGCGCGAACCATGGCCGCCGTGGCCGCCGTGGCCGCCATGGTTGCCATGCGGGCCACGGCTCGTGTGCTCGCCGTGCGAGGGGCGCGGCGTGCGCGGGCCCGGGCGCGTGCCGGTGTCGAGCTGGATGGTGGAAATGGCGCGTTTGTAGATGCCTTGCAAGCCGACAGGCGTGCGCAGCATCACCAGGTACTGATCGAACGACTCGATGCATCCGGTCAGGCGAATGCCGTTGACCAGATAGATTTCGACGCGCTTGCGCTCTTTGCGCGCGGCGTTCATGAAGTCGTTTTGCGGGTGCGATTCTGCGGAAGGCATGGACGAATTTTGACCAGGCGGCTCAATGCCGCAATTCATTTAGAAACGTTTGCTTGCCGGAATTCTACCTTGTGCCGGCAAAGCGCGCGTGCGTAGACATACTTTATTGCAGAACTATACCGGCTCGCGACCACAATAGCGGAATTGCCGGGCTGGCACTTTGCATGTCCGCAAGAATCCACGAAAGCGGGTCTCGAACCATCAGACGCGCTCGCGGTGCATACTTTCATAGCGTAGTGCAAAGCTCGGGCGAATGTGTCGCGGATTTCGCTGTCGTTGCGCGCGAACGGCGTTCGAGCTTTCCTGCACCTTACTGAATGGCGATTTTGCGGACTTCCACGTGTGCGTTCCGTGCGGCGACGCACGCGCGCGCCAGATGCGCGGCAAATGCGTAATCGCGATCCGGGAATAAGGCGTTGGTCTGCCGCGTTTATCTCATGTCGACGTCGGTTCAGCGCGACGTTCACTCTGCACAGGAGATGACCATGAAGCGGTTTCGCATTGTTCTTGCCTGCCTTCTCTGTCTGACGATGGCTGCGGTCTCGGCTTCGGTGACCGCGTGCAGCGACATGAATTCGGGTGGCAGCAACTCGTCCAGCAGTTCGGGCGGCGGCGGTTACTGATTCGCGGCTAGCCACGCTACGGGTCCCGCGCGCCATGCTGCGCCGTCCGTCCGCGGAGTTCGAAGCGCAAGTGGTCGCGCAGCTCGCGCCCATGCGCCGTTATGCGCGTGCGCTCACCGGCGACGCCGCGTGGGCCGACGATTTAGTGCAGGACGCCGCGGAGCGGGCGCTCTCGCGCGCCGCGTCGTTCCGGCCGGACAGCAACCTGCGTGCCTGGCTGCTGACGATCCTGCGCCACATCTACATCGATCAGTTGCGCGGGCGGCGCGAGATTGCCGTGGACGATGAAAGCGCGCCGTGGCGCACGCTGGAAGCGCCGCATGGTGAAGTCGACGGCCTCGTGCTGCGCGATTTGCAACGCGCGCTCTATCAGCTTCCCGCCGCGCAGCGCGAGGTACTGCTGCTGGTTTGCGTGGAGGAATTGAGCTATCAGGAGGTGTCGACGGTGCTCGGCGTGCCGGCGGGCACCGTGATGTCGCGGCTTTCGCGTGCGCGCGAGCATCTGCGCGCATTGCTGGACAGGGGACCGGCGCAGGATTCTGCGCGGCACGTCGTGCCGCTCAGGGTGGTGGGGACCACGCGATGAACGATGACAAACTCGAACGCGAGCGCGCGAACGCTGCACGGGCGGCTGCGCCCGATGGCGGGACGCTGGCTGGCCCGATGCCGCCTCCGTCCCATCCGGTTGATTCGGACTCCGATATGGACCTTGCCGCGCTGGGCGCCTGGCTCGACGATGAACTGCCGGCCGACGCGCGCGCGGCCGTGCAGGCGCGGCTGGCGGCCGACGAACACGCCGCGCAGCGCGTAGCGGCCTGGCGCGCGCAGAAGGCCGCGCTGCAAGCGCTGTGCCGCGCCGGCGACGAATCTGCTGAACCGGCTTGCCTGGTGCTGAGGCGTCGCGACCCGTGGTGGCGGCGCGCGGGCCTCGCGGCGGCGTGGGCTGTGGCGGGCGCGGGCTTCGCGGTGGCGGCAGGCACGCTGATGCCGCAGTGGTTCCCCGACGGCCCGTGGGGCGCGGGAGGGACCGCAGGCGTGGCGAACGTGGGCCAGGCCCCCGCAGCATTGGCGCGCGACGCGGAAGGTTTCGCGCGTCGCGCCGACGTGGCCTATGCCGTGTATTCGCCCGAAGTGCGACATCCAGTGGAAGTGGGCGCCGCGGACGAAGCGCACCTCGTTGCATGGCTTTCGAAGCGGCTGGGCAAGCAGCTCGCCATTCCGCCGCTCGGCGAATATGGCTACGCGCTCGTGGGCGGCCGCCTGTTGCCGGGCGCGGCCGGCCCCGCGGCGCAGTTCATGTATCAGAACCCCGCCGGCGCGCGGCTCACGCTCTATGTGAGCGCATCGGGCCGCGATCGCGATGCGGTGCATCTGCTGAGCGACGGCAGCCGCCGCACCTTCTACTGGAGCACCAAAGGCATGGGCTATGCGCTGTCCGGCCCGGCCACCGAGGCTCGCCTGCGCTCGATCGCCTTTGAGGTGTGCGGCGCGCTAGGCGGTTCGCCGGCGCAATGGTGACAAGCGGTGACAAGCGGTGACAAGCGGCGACAGGCACACGATGGCGCCGCACGAACCTGAACCGGCTCGCGTGCTGCCGCCCGGCATGAGCGCGGCGCGCTTTGCGCGCGCGCTCGCCGCGTTCGAGGCCATCGTGGGCGCGCCCAACGTCTGCCGTGGCGGCGCGGCGCTCGCGCCGTATTTCGATCCGTTCGCGCCCGTCGACGACGGGAGTGGATTCGCGTCCTCGTTTGCGCCCTCGGCGGCGCTCCTGCCGGCTGACGTCGACGAGATCCGCGCGATCCTGCGCGTTGCCAACACGGCGCGCGTGCCGCTCTGGACCGTCTCCACGGGTCGCAACTTCGCCTATGGCGGCGCGGCCCCGCGACTCGCGGGATCGGTGGTGCTGGACTTGCAGCGCCTGAACCGCGTGCTCGACGTGGACGAGCGGCTCGCATGGGCGCTCGTCGAGCCCGGTGTGAGCTACTTCGATCTCCATGCGCATTTGCGCGAACACGGCCTGAGGCTATGGGTCGATCCGCCGGCGGCGGGCTGGGGCAGCGTGATCGGCAATACCCTCGAACGCGGCTTCGGCTACACCGCATACGGCGATCACGCAGCGGCGCAGTGCGGCATGGAGATCGTGCTCGCCAACGGCGACATCGTGCGCACCGGCATGGGCGCGATCGGCACGGGCACGGCGTGGCAGCTCTACAAGCCGGGCTACGGCCCATCGTTCGACGCGCTCTTCACGCAATCGAACTACGGCATTGTCACGAAGATGGGGCTCTGGCTGATGCCGGCGCCGCCCGCTTACGTGATCGGCGAAATCCAGTTTGCGCGCGAGGACGATCTGGGCACGATCGTCGATACGCTGCGCGCGCTGCAACTGGGCGGCACGATTGCGCAGCACGCCGTGATTGAAGGCGCGATCCGCCGCGCGGCCAGCATTGCGCCGCGCAAGCGCTGGTACGAGGGCGACGGACCGATGCCCGAAGCGGTCGTGGCGGCGATGCAGCGCGACCTCGACATCGGCCGCTGGAATCTGCATTACGCGCTCTACGGCGAGCCCGATGTGATCGAACTGCAGCGCCGCAAGGTCGAGCGCGCGTTCTCACAAGTGCAGCACGCGCGCGCATTCGCGAAACGCTATGCGGGCAGCGAGGAGCCGCAGGGCGGCGGCGAGCGCAACATGGCCGGCATTCCATCGATGAGCGCGTTTCGCATGCTCGACTGGGTGGGCGGCGAAGGCGCGCATGTGGACTTCTCGCCGCTGTGTCCCGCCGATGGCCGCGACGCGCTGCGCCAGTACGCGCTCGTCAAAGCACGCGCGGCGGAATACGGCTTCGATTACTACGGTGGCTTCACGGCGGCGGGGCGCTGTCTGCATCATATATTCGCGGCGATCTTCGCGCGCGAGCGGCGCGCCGATGCAGCGCGTGCCGGCGATCTGCTGCGCGCGCTGATGAGCGACGCACGCGCGGCGGGCTATGGCGTGTACCGCTCGCATCTGCTCTACATGGATTACGCGGCGGCGCAGTACGACTTCAACGATGGCGCGCTGCTGCGGCTCGCGCAGACCGTGAAGGATGCGCTCGATCCGCAGGGCGTGCTGGCGCCGGGCAAGCAGGGCGTGTGGCCGGCGGCGTGGCGCGCCATGCGCGGCTATACATGAGTCTGCGTGAGCTGGCACGGAACCTTGAGAGATGCGATGAACCGGCGAACCTTTCTTCATGCAACGAGTGGTGCGTTTGCAGCGACCTGCGCGGCGGCGCCGGTGTGGCGGCCTGGCGCGCCGCCAATGCGCGTGGCGGTCTACGACCCGGCGCTGGAACACGGCAGGGCGCTCGCGCGCCATGCCGCGCTGCTCGGCGTGCCGGCGTTCGCACCCGGAGCGCAAGGCGCGGACGACATCGGCATGCTGTGGCATGCGCAGCTTGCGCGCCGCCTCGAATCCCGCGCTGAAGCGCCCGCCGTCGTCCTCTGTGCACTACGCGAGTCCGACCGCTTCGTGCTGGAGCGTCTCGCTGCGTCGCGCGGCTGCATCGTGCTCGGTGTGCTCCGGGCTTAGCCCGCACCCGCCTTGCCGATTTTGGCGATCTCTTCATCGCGCAGTTCGCGCCGCAGAATCTTGCCGATATTGCTCTGCGGCAGCGACGCGCGGAACTCGACGAGACGCGGCACCTTGTAGCCCGTGAGCTGTTGGCGGCAGAACTGGATCAGCGCGTCCTCGGTGAGCGCGGGGTCGCGGCGCACGACGAACACCTTCACACGCTCGCCCTGTACGGGGTCCGGCACGCCAATGGCCGCGACTTCGCGCACGCCAGGATGCAGCGCGATCACATCCTCGATTTCGTTCGGGTACACGTTGAAGCCCGAGACGATGATCATGTCCTTCTTGCGGTCGATGAGGTGGATATAGCCGCGCGCATCCATGATGCCGATGTCTCCGGTCGCGAACCATCCGTCGTTGACGAAGCTGCGCGCGGTTTCGTCGGGGCGCATCCAGTAGCCTTTCATGACCTGTGGGCCTTTTACGCATACCTCGCCCGGCTCGCCGAGGTTCGCCCACGTGCCGTCGTCGCGGCGAAAGCGTACCTGCGTCGAAGGTGCGGGCAGTCCGATAGATCCTTCGAAATCCTGAAGATTGGCGGGATTCATCGACACGATGGGCGAGCACTCCGTGAGCCCGTAGCCATCGACGATCGGCTTGCCGGTGACCGCCTTGAAGCGTTCGGCGACGGCTCGCTGCGTAGCCATGCCGCCCCCCATCGCGAGCTTCAGAGCCGAAAAATCGCGCTGGCGGAATGTCTCGTTTTCGAGGAACGCGTTGTAGAGCGTGTTGACCGCGCTGATGCAGCTGAACGTTTCGTGACGCAGGACTTTCATTACGCGCGGCACGTCACGCGGATTCGCGATCAGGATGTTGCGTCCGCCGATCGCCATGAAGCACAGCGCGTTCACGGCGAGCGAATAGATGTGATAGAGCGGCAGCGGCGTAAGAATGGTTTCGCGCTCGTTCACGAGCTGCCCCGCGATCCATGCCTTGGCCTGCAGCACGTTCGCGATGACCGTGCCATGCGTGAGCATTGCGCCTTTGGCTACACCCGTGGTGCCGCCCGTGTATTGCAGGAAGGCCAGGCCGTCGCGCTGCAGCGCCACCGGTGCGCGCGGCGCGCGGGCGCCTTCACTGAGCGCGTCGAGCAAGCGTACCGTGCGCACGCTGGGCGGCAGCTGGTACGCGGGCACGAGTTTCTTCACGTGGCGCAGCATGAAGTTGATGAAACGGCCCTTGAGGTTGATGCCTTCGCCCAGCAGATCGCCCAACTGCGTGAGGATGACCCGCTCGATGCGCGTGCCGGGCAGCGCAATTTCCAGCGTCTTCGCAAAGCTCTCGAACACGACGATGGTTTGCGCGCCGCTGTCCTTCAACTGGTGCGCGAGCTCGCGCGGCGTGTAGAGCGGATTGACGTTCACGACGACCGCGCCGGCCTTGAACGCGCCGAATAGCACGACCGGATACTGGAGCGTGTTGGGCAGCATGATGGCGACGCGCTCGCCGGGCCGCACGCCCACGCTTTGCAGCCACGAGCCGAACGCAGTGGCCTTGCGGGCGAGTGCGCCATAGGTCATCGGCGAGCCGGCGCTTACGTAGGCGACGTTCTCGCGAAAGCGCGCGGTGCAGTCGTCGAAGAAGTGGGCGAGCGACGCGTACTGCGTCACGTCGACTTCGTGCGGGACGCCCGGCGGATACGAGGCGTACCAGACGCCGTCGGTGTCCGGCGGCGCAGGGTTTGCAGGGCCCGACGGGTCTGCATCGGGCCGAGCCAGCGGCGGCGGTGGCGTCTCGCTCATTGTCGTTCTCCGGGCGTGGCGTGGTCTCTCGCCATCTTGCACCATCTCGCGGCGGGCCGCGCGCCGCGTTAGCCGGTCGTCTATCAACCGGTCATCTGTTTGGCGGTCTGCGTCATGTCGATGCCGCGCCGTTCGCGGCTGAATGGGATCAGCACGGCGATCACGACGGCTACCGTGCCCGCGACGATCGCCATCGCCATCCCGTAGTTCTGGCCGTGCGTGACAGCGAGCGAGGCTTGCAGCGTGGCGTTCACGGAAGCGAGCAGGTTGCCGAGCTGGTAGACGAGGCCCGGGAAGGTCGCGCGCACTTCATCGGGCGAAATCTCGTTGAGGTGCACCGGGATCACGCCCCATGCGCCCTGCACGGAAATCTGCATGAGGAACGCGCCAAGCGCGAGCAGCGCAGCGCCCGACGAAAATGCCCAGAGTGGCAGCACCGGCAGCGCGATCAGCGCCGAGATGAAAATGGCCTTGCGGCGGCCGATTTTTTCGGAAAGCGAGCCGAAGAAAATGCCCCCCACGATCGCGCCGATATTCAGCGTGATGGTGATGAGCGATACCGTATGCGGATCGAAGTGATGCTGCTCGCGCAGGAAGGTCGGATAGAGGTCCTGCGTGCCGTGCGAGAAGAAGTTGAACGCGGTCATCAGCGCGATTGCGTAGAGCGAGAGGCCTAGGTTGTGCTTGAGCGTGGAGAGCAGGCTCGGGCGCGCACGCTTTTCCATTTCTTTCCAGGCCGGAGATTCGGGCACATGGGCGCGCACGTAGAGCACGAGCAGCGCGGGCAGCACGCCAACGAAAAACATGCCGCGCCAGCCGATGTACTGGTAGAGCACGCCGAACACGATCGAGGCGAGCAGATAGCCGCTCGGGTAACCGGCCTGCAGGAGGCCCGAGACGGCGCCCCGCGCTTTTGGCGGAATGGTTTCCATGGTGAGCGCGGAGCCCACGCCCCATTCGCCGCCCATCGCCACGCCAAAGAGCGCGCGCAGCACAATGAATGTCGTGAGGTTGGGCGAGAAGCCGGTGAGCATTTCGAGCAGCGAATAGCACGCGATATTGACCATCAGCGTGGGACGGCGGCCGAACTTGTCGGCAAGCCGGCCGAAAATCAGAGCGCCTATCGGACGCATGGCCAGCGTGAGCGTAATGGCAAATGCAACGGCGGGGATTTCAGTGTTGAATTCGGTGGCGATATCTTTCAGGACAAAAACCATTAGAAAGAAATCGAATGCATCGAGCGTCCAGCCCAGATACGCTGCGATGGTGACGTTCTTCTGCTCTCGCGTCCAGCTCATGGCTTTTGTCTCCTCATGTGGCCGCGCTTGTCGCTGGCTTGTTCCTGCTTCCCGGCAATGCGCGCATGGCTCGCTCAGCCCCGCGTGGCGAGCTGCATACGAGTGTACGCTGCGTATTAAATATTTGCAGGAATGTCCCGCGCAACCGGGACAAGTCCCTGGGGAATCGTTTTATCGGGTCTTGTTGGGTGAAAGGTTATTGTTTTAATGGTAAATAAAATGTAATTAATTTGAATTGGAAATTGGACGCCCTACGAATGATGCGCGGGCAGGGTTTGCGTCAATCATTTGCAATCCTGATTGAGTCGGCGGGGGCGGCGGCCTGGCTTTGCATCAGCCATGCTGCGGTGCGGGATACGACGTCGTCCCACTCGCCGATGGTGGTCTGGCGCAGCACGTACGCGTCGCGCATCCAGGGCGAACGCGTGCCGGCTGCGCCCCAGCGCCACTCGCCAGCCGGGTTGACGAGTACGGCAGTAGGCTTGCCGATCATGACGGCGAGATTGGCGACGCCCGAGTCGACGCTGATTACGGCGTCCAGTTGTTCGATGCAGGCCGCCGTGTCGCCAAACGACATGATGCCCGGCGCGTAGTGCGCGATGTTTCCGCGCGGCGAGCCGCCCATCATCTCGGCTACGGGGTGATGCAGGCTGATGAAATGGACGCGGCGCTCGAGCGCCGCGTTCGTCGTGAGGGACTCGAGCGCCGCGAGCGGCAAGGAGCGCAGGCCAGCCCAACTGCGCTCCTTGCTGCGCATGTCGCGGTTATGGCGTTGCGCGCAATCCCAGAACACGCCAATCAGTGCCTTGCCTGGGTGCTGGGCGCGCAACGTGTGCGCCCAGTTCGTCGCCTGGTCGCGCGCGAGCTGCGGTGCGCGTATCCAGGCTGCGAACCATGGTTCGGGGCACGGCTGGACGTGGGCCGCGAGCATCGGCAGATGCAGCAGCGTGGCCTGCATCGTGGGTGCGAATGCCTCGACAGCGGGCAGCGTCGATTCGTCCAACGGCGAGCGCTGGTCCAGCGGTCTGCGCGCGGCGACTACGCGGCAGCCGGCCAGCGACGCCTCGACGACGCTGTGGATCGGCTCGTCGCAGGTCACCATGATCTCGGCGCCGGCCGCGCGCCAATGCGCGATGCTGCCGAACAGCATGAACTGGTCGCCATAGCCCATCTGGTGCGTGACCAGCACGCGTTCGCCGCGCAGATCGGATTGCCCGTCCCACATCGGCACGGCGCTGTAGCGGTAGTTTCCGCTGTCACTACGGTTGCGCCAGATCCAGTGCGCGAAGCCGCGCGCGTCTCCCGTGCTGAGCAGCGCTTCGGCCAGCCACTTGCGCGCCCGCAGTTTGTCGGGGTCATGGTCGTCGGCCGGCGCGTTGACTACTTGCTCCAGCAGCGCAATGGCGCGCGTGGTGTCGCCGCTCAGGTAAAGGTCACGGCCGAGTCGTGCCTCATGGAACAGCGGCGGCCAGTCGAGCGGCGCGGAATCGATCCAGGTCTGTGCGGCTTGGGCGTGCTGGCCCAGCAGGCGCAGCGCGCGGGCGCACGCATGCACGAAGCCGCGGTTGTGGGGGGCGAGCGCCAGGCCCTTTTCGGCCCACGGCAGCATTTGCTCGTCGCGCTTCACGCCGACGAGCGCTTCGCAGATCTGGAGCAGCGGCGCGGGGTCGGCGGGGCTGCGGGCGTGCGCGACGAATGCTTGCAGGAGTTGCTGTTCCGGATCGACGGTCATGGTGGGATAGCAGGCGATATTTGTCGGAGAAATCCTATTGAGCGCCATGGCTGGCCGATATCGGAGGCTTCTTAAAACGAGCCTCGCCGCGGTGCGCCACCTGCCGCAGGTGCAGCTTTGCTGCACGCATACGAGCCTTCTAACATAATGAACGACCGTGCTTTTCCTGATTCCGGTGATGAGACAGAGTCACTAGAATCGGTTTGATCCCCGCTGTATTCCGCACTGCGGAACCGGGCCAGTAGATATCAAGGAGACGCAAGCATGCAGGTCAGGGAATTGTTCGAACTGGGTGGACAGACGGCGCTTATTACGGGCGGCTCGCGCGGGCTCGGGTTACAGATGGCCGAGGCGCTCGGCGAAATGGGCTGCCGCGTCGTCATCACCGCGCGCAAGGCCGACGAACTCGCAGCGGCGCAGCAACATTTGCAGGCGCGCGGCATCGAGGTCACGACGATCGTGAGCGATCTGCAGCGCGCCGAGGCCGTCAAGCCGCTAGTCGACGAAACGCTGGCGGCATGCGGCCGGATCGACATTCTCGTGAACAATGCAGGTGCGACATGGGGCGCGCCGGCGGAGGACTATCCCGACGAGGCGTGGCACAAGGTCATGAACCTCAACGTCAACGCACCGTTTTTCCTCGCGCGCGAAGTGGGCAAGCGCAGCATGATTCCCGCGCAGCGCGGCAAGATCATCAATATTGCGTCGATCGCGGGCCTGAAAGGCTCGCTTGGCGCGATGCAGGCCATCGCGTACAACACCTCGAAGGCCGCGGCCATCAACTTCACGCGCGCGCTGGCCGCCGAATGGGGCAAGTACAACATCAACGTGAACGCGATCTGCCCGGGCTTCTTTCCGTCGAAGATGACGGCGGGCCTGCTCGACAAGGCCGGGCAGGCGGTGATCGATCGCACGCCGCTGCATCGCCTCGGCGACGAAAGCGATCTCAAGGGCGCGGTGGTGTTTCTCGCGAGCGCCGCGTCGCGGCATGTCACTGGCCAGCATCTGGCGGTCGACGGCGGCGCGAGCATCGCCTGACGCCGTGCGAATCGCACGAGTTCCACGAATTCCACGAAGCTCACGAGACGAATACCCGCCATGCCCCAGTTCACCACTGCCGCGCCGTGCAAGAGCTCGCCATACTGGCCTGCCCATCTCTCAGCGCACCTGAGCATTCCCGCCACGAACCTGTTCTATAACGCCGAGGTCTCGGCCGCGCGTTATCCGGACAAGCCTTTCATCGTCTTCTACGACACGCCCATTACCTTCGCGCAGTTCAAGGACGAAGCCGAACGCGTGGCAGGCTATCTGCAGACCGAGTGCGGCGTGAAGGCCGGCGATCGCGTGCTGCTCTATATGCAGAACAGCCCGCAATGGGCCATCTCCTATTACGGCATCTTGCGCGCGAATGCCGTGGTCGTGCCCGTCAACCCGATGAACCTCACCGACGAACTCGCGCACTACGTGGAAGATAGCGGCGCGACCACTGCGTTTGTCGCCCAGGATTTGTATCCGCGCATCGCGTCGCTGGTGGGCGCGGGCGAAGGGCAGGGGCTGCGGCATCTGCTCGTTGCCACGTACAGCGATTATTTGAAGAACGAACCGTTTTCGCCGCTGCCCGAATTCGTGAGCGCGCCGCGCCACGTGCAGGGACCGGGCGTCACGCACTGGGCCGACATGCTGGCGGCGGGTCGCACGCCTGGCGCGCTCACCGCGGGGCCGGACGATCTGTGCGTGATGCCGTACACGTCGGGCACGACAGGCAAGCCCAAGGGTTGCATGCATACGCATCGCAGCGTGATGTCCACGGCCGTGGGTGGTTGCGTCTGGTTCGGCAATACTCAGGATGCCGTACAGCTTTCCGTGCTGCCGCTCTTTCATGTGACTGGCATGCAGGGCGGCATGAACAGCCCGCTCTACAGCGGTTCGACGATTGTGATCCTGCCGCGCTGGGACCGCGACGCCGCGGCACGCGCGATCGAGCATTACCGCATCACGTGTTGGCAGTCGATTTCGACGATGGTGGTGGACTTTCTTTCGAATCCGCGCATCGGCGAATACGATCTGTCGAGTCTCGCCGCGCTGCGCGGTGGCGGCGCGACCATGCCCGATGCGGTGGTCAAGAAACTGCGCGATCTCACGGGTCTCGAATTCGTGGAGGGCTACGGCATGTCGGAGACGATGGCCGCCACGCATATCAACCCGCCGCAGCACCCGAAGGCACAGTGTCTCGGCATTCCGGTGTTCGACGTCGATGCGCGCATCATCGATCCGATTACGCTCGACGAGGTGCCCGAGGGCGAGGCGGGCGAACTCATCATGAGCGCGCCGCAAGTGATGCAGGGCTATTGGGGCAACCCCAAGGCCACGAGCGAGGCTTTCATCGAGCGCGACGGCAAGCGCTTTTTGCGCACCGGCGACCTCGTGCGGCGCGACGCCGACGGCTATTACTTCATGACCGACCGCCTCAAGCGCATGATCAACGCGTCCGGCTACAAGGTGTGGCCCGCCGAAGTCGAGGCGCTCATGTACCGGCATCCGGCCATCAAGGAGGTCTGCATCATCGGCGCCCAGGATGCCAAGCGCGGTGAGACCGTGAAGGCCGTCGTAGTGCTCGATCCGAAGCAGGTGGGCAGCGTGAGCGAAGCCGATATTCTCGCGTGGGCGCACGAAAATATGGCTGCGTACAAGGCGCCGCGCGTCGTGCAGTTCGTCGAGGCGTTGCCGAAGTCGGGCAGCGGCAAGATTCTCTGGCGCCAGTTGCAGGAAGAGGAGGCTGCTGCGCGCTGAAGCGCATTACTGAAGTGCAATAAAGCAGCGCACCGAACCTCCTTCCTTCCTCGCGAGCCTCAAGCGCCTGCCAATGCCGGCAGGTGCAGCTCGCTCCAGTCCCATCCTCCGTGAGCCGCCTCGGCGGCCGCGCCCTTCGCGCCCGCGTGCCGCGCGGTGTGACCCGGCGACCATTCGCCAGGCGCCTGCGCGTTCTTGCGCTCGAGAATTGCTTCGCACAGAAAGTCGATGCTGTACGCCTTCAGCAAATGCGCATGATGCGTTTCGATATAGGCCGCGAGGCGCGCCGCTTCGCCCTGGATCTCCGCGAGCGAGTAGAGCGTGGTGGCATCCCAGCGAAAACGCAATCCGAGTTCGGCAAAAGCGGAGTTGAATGCGCTCAACTGGTTGTGCAGGTGCTGATCGTGTTCCGTGGCGTTGCGGCCGGCTGAAGAGTGGCTCATGGCTAGTCTCCGTGTGAGTTCAGATGACGTGAGCCAATCGTAGAAGTGTTGATGAATAAACGATAGTTAAAGTTTTTTTCTATTTGTATAAGTCATCATGTATGAAAATGCGTCGTAAGCCGCTGGGAATCGACCTACGCGTAAACCCGCTTGGTGACGTGCTTGCTTCTGATATATTGTATGGCACATATGGAATTTGCTTTTAACGACGGCTAAACACAACGTTGGAGACAAACCACCGATGTCTGCCGAAACCCAGGACGTAGCGGGGGTGTCCCCGCTGAGCTTGACGCTCGAACCCATCCACGCCACCGTTTCGCTGCGCGATCAGGCTTATGCGAAGCTGAAGCAGGCGATTGCAGAGACCGACATCTACCGCTCGCGAGATGAAATCCGCCTCGACGAGAAGGAGTTGACCGAAAAGCTCGGCGTGAGCCGCACGCCGGTGCGCGAGGCCATGACGCTGCTGGAACAGGAAGGATTCCTGCGTACGGTGCCGCGGCGCGGCGTCTATATTCTGCGCAAAACCCGCAAGGAGATCGTCGAGATGATCTATATGTGGGCTGCGCTGGAAAGCATCGCCGCGCGACTCGCGACGCAGCGCGCTTCCGATGAGGACATCGCGCGTTTGCGCCACATGTTCGCGGATTTCGGCGAGGACAAGCCCGCCGAGCACATCGAGGAATACTCGGAAGCGAACATCACGTTTCATCAGGCGCTGGTGGAGCTGTCCAAGTCGCCGATCATCGTCGAGACCATCAAGAACATCTTCATGCATGTGCGAGCGATCCGGCGCATGACGATTGCGCAAAGCGATCGCGCGTCACGATCGATCGTGGACCACATGCGCATCATCGAGGCACTCGAAGCACGCGATACCGAAAGAGTGGAGCGGCTCGTCCGCCAGCATTCGATCGACCTTGCGTTATTTGTCGAGGCGAACTGCGACTTTCTCGACTGAGTAACCCGGGCGCGCACGTCGCGTGCCGCTGTTGTGCTTTTTCAAGTGTTGCTGTTGGTCAGTAAATTTGGACTCCGTAATAAATGGTGGCGCCTGGCGCTGCTGCACAGACCGGGACCTCAAAAAAATACTTGACTAATATTGTGTGTGGAATATTGTATATCACGAGTAATCCAACGCCCCGCCAACGAGGAGACGTCATGGCAGAAGCAGGAATGAACGACGCGCAGAACAGCCCTGCGCAGGAAGCGCAACCGACGACCGATGGTTTTCACCTCGTCATCGATGCGCTGAAGCTCAACGACATCGACACGATTTACGGTCTCGTCGGTATTCCGATCACGGACCTCGCGCGTCTTGCCCAGGCCGAAGGGATGCGCTTCATCGGCTTCCGGCACGAGCAGAACGCGGGCAATGCCGCGGCCATCGCGGGTTACATGACGAAGAAGCCGGGCATCTGCCTCACGGTTTCGGCGCCTGGCTTCCTCAACGGCCTGACCGCGCTGGCCAATGCCACCACCAACTGCTTTCCGATGATCCTCATCAGCGGCTCGAGCGAGCGCGAGATCGTCGACCTGCAGCAGGGCGACTACGAGGAAATGGACCAGCTCAATGCCGCCAAGCCGTATGCCAAGGCCGCTTACCGCGTGCTGCATGCCGAGGACATCGGCGTCGGCATCGCCCGGGCGATCCGCGCTGCGGTCTCGGGCCGCCCGGGCGGCGTCTATCTCGACCTGCCGGCCAAGCTGCTCGCGCAGACCATCGACGCCGTGAAGGGCCAGCAGTCGCTGATCAAGGTCGTGGATGCCGCGCCGCGCCAACTGCCCGCTCCCGATGCGGTCCAGCGCGCGCTCGAAGTCCTCAAGACGGCCAAGCGCCCGCTCATCCTGCTCGGCAAGGGCGCGGCCTATGCCCAGGCCGACGCGCAGATTCGCGAGCTGGTCGAGAAGAGCGGCATTCCTTATCTGCCGATGTCGATGGCCAAGGGCCTGCTGCCCGACACGCACGAGCAGTCCGCGTCCGCCGCGCGCTCGTTCGTGCTCGCCGAATCGGATGCGGTCGTGCTGATCGGCGCGCGCCTGAACTGGCTGCTCTCGCACGGCAAGGGCAAGACCTGGGGCGCGCCGTTGCCCAAGCGCTTCGTGCAGATCGACATCGCGCCCACCGAGATCGACAGCAACGTGGCGATCGAAGCGCCCGTGATCGGTGACATCGGTTCGTGTGTCGAGGCGCTCGTCGCGGGCATGGGCTCGAACTTCCCGCAGCCGAGCGCCGAATGGCTCGGCGCCGTGGCGGAGCGCAAGAACAAGAACCTCGCGAAGATGGCCGCGACGCTCGAGAAGAACCCGACGCCGATGAATTTCCACAGCGCCCTGCGCGCGATTCGCGACGTGCTCAAGACGCGTCCCGACATCAACGTGGTGAACGAAGGCGCGAACACGCTCGACTATGCGCGCGCGGTGATCGACATGTACCAGCCGCGCAAGCGTTTCGACTCGGGCACGTGGGGGATCATGGGCATCGGCATGGGCTTCGCGATCGGCGCGGCGGTCACGAGCGGCACGCAAGTGGTGGCGATCGAAGGCGACAGCGCGTTCGGCTTCAGCGGCATGGAGCTGGAAACCATCTGCCGCTACAACCTGCCGGTCTGCACGATCGTCTTCAACAACAACGGCGTGTATCGCGGCACCGATGTGAACCCGACCGGCGGCGCCGACGTCGCGCCCACCGTATTCGTGAAGGGCGCGCGCTACGACAAGATGATCGAGGCGTTCGGCGGCATTGGCCACCAGGCCACGACTCCCGAGGAACTGACCGAGGCGCTGCTCGAAGCGATCGCGTCGGGCAAGCCCACGCTGATCAACGCAGTGATCGACGAATCGGCCGGCACGGAAAGCGGTCGTCTCACGAATCTCAATCCGCAAAGCGCGGCCATGAAGAAATAAGCTGAGTCTCACAGGATACCTTAATTAATCAGGAGCCAGGACATGAGCAAACCCCTCGACGGCATCAAGATCATCGACTTCACGCACGTACAGGCGGGCCCCGCATGCACGCAGATGCTCGCGTGGTTCGGCGCGGACGTGATCAAGGTGGAACGCCCGGGCGCCGGTGACGTGACGCGCTCGCAACTGCGCGACATTCCCGAGGCGGACGCGCTGTACTTCACGATGCTCAACAGCAACAAGCGCTCGCTCACGCTCGACACGAAGAAGCCGGAAGGCAAGGAAGTGCTCGAGAAGCTGATTCGCGAGTCGGACGTGATGGTGGAAAACTTCGGCCCCGGCGCGCTCGATCGCATGGGCTTCACGTGGGAGCGCATCAAGGAGCTCAATCCGAAAATGATCGTCGCTTCGGTGAAGGGCTTCAGCGAAGGCCACCACTACGACGACCTCAAGGTCTATGAGAACGTCGCGCAGTGCGCGGGCGGCGCGGCCTCGACCACGGGCTTCTGGGACGGCCCGCCGACGGTCAGCGCGGCGGCGCTCGGCGACAGCAACACGGGCATGCATCTGGCCATCGGCATTCTCACGGCGCTGATTGGCCGCGAAAAGACCGGCAAGGGCCAGAAGGTCGCCGTCTCGATGCAGGACAGCGTGATCAACTTGTGCCGCGTGAAGTTGCGCGACCAACAGCGTCTCGATCGCGTGGGCTATCTGGAGGAGTATCCGCAGTATCCGCACGGCACCTTCAGCGATGTGGTGCCGCGTGGCGGCAACGCGGGCGGCGGCGGTCAACCGGGCTGGGTGCTCAAGTGCAAGGGCTGGGAAACCGATCCGAACGCGTATATCTACTTCACGGTGCAGGGCCACGCATGGGAGCCGATCTGCCGTGCGATCGGCAAGCCTGAGTGGATCAACGATCCGAACTACATGACGGCCCAGGCGCGCCAGCCGCATATCTTCGACATCTTCGCGACGATCGAGGAGTGGTTGGCCGACAAGACCAAGTTCGAGGCCGTCGATATTCTGCGCAAGTTCGACATCCCGTGCGCGCCGGTGCTCAGCATGAAGGAAATCGCCAATGACCCGTCGCTGCGCGAGAGCGGTACTATCGTCGAAGTCCCGCACAAGCAACGCGGCACGTACCTCACCGTGGGCAGCCCGATCAAGTTCTCGGACCTGAAGCCGGAAATCACGGGTTCGCCGCTGCTCGGCGAGCATACGGATGAAGTGCTCGCAGATCTTGGCTACACGCCGCAGCAGATCGCGGCGCTGCACGAGACGCGCGCAGTCTGAGGTACGGGACGCTCCGCAGGCCAGCGGAGCGCGGCGCGCGCATGAGGGTCGCGCGCGCCGCGCTCCGGCGATTCAATCCTTTTCCCACATAGCTCTATCAGGTCAAGCGCCATGCCAACCGCCATCGATTTCGCCCAGCTTGCCGACGCTATCGGCGACGCCATCGTCATCTCGGATGCCGCCGGCGACATCACGTACTGGAATCCCGCCGCTACACGCATGTTCGGCTATACACGCGAAGAGGCGCTTGGCAAGACGCTCGATCTGATCATTCCCGAGCGGCTGCGCGGCCGCCACTGGGAGGGCTATCACAAGACGATGGCGTCGGGGCAGACGCGTTACGGCAACGACGTGCTGCGCGTGCCCGCCGTCGACAAGGACGGCCGCGCGCTGTCGATCGCGTTTACCGTCGCGCTGCTGCATGGGCAGCAAGGCGAGATCACGGGCATCGTTGCCGTGATTCGCGACGAGACCGCGCGCTTCCAGGAAGAGCGCAATCTGCGCAAGCGCATTACCGAACTCGAAGCCCAGGCCCAGCAGTTCTGAGCCAGTGAGCCAGCCTGCGGGCTGGCCGTAGATCGCCTGACCCCAAGGTCCGCACGGAGCGCTTCGATGCATACGGAAAAAGTCGGTCATTACGAGGTCGAACTCTCGGCCCGTCAATTCATACACAACGGTGGCTGGGCGGCGTTCGCCGCTATCCACGATTCGCACGGCGAGCGCGGTGAACAAACGGGGTGTGCCGCACTGCTCCCCGAGCAGCGCGTAGCCGACGAAACCGTCTTCGCCAGCGAGGCCGCCGCAATAGCGGGCGCCCGCGAGGCGGCGCTCGTCATGCTCAGCGATCTGGGGACAGTCAACCCGCCGCGCTAGCGGTCCCGGTTGCACGTAAAGACGCGTAAAGGCGTGTAAAGGCGCGTAAAGGTGCGTGATAACGCATAGGGACACGCAGCTAGGCGCGCGGCGCAGGGTGCGACGCGCGCGAAGAATTCCAACATCCAGGCTTTGCATAGGGCCGGAGTAAGTGCTGAAGCACTAACTCCGGCCGACACAGGAGACGTTTCATGACGACATGGCCACGCCCTGGGCGCGCCAGGGGGCTTTGCGCGCCGCCGCATCCCCGCGCCGGTATTTGCTTCGGCATTTGCGCTTCATCCATGCGCGGAGGTTCGCCATGGCAATGACCATTGCGGTGCCCCGCGAATTATTCGAAAACGAACGCCGCGTAGCGGCCACGCCGGAAAGCGTCGTACAACTGATCAAGCTTGGCTACGAGATCGAGATTGAAGCGGGCGCGGGCGAACTCGCATCGTATGGCGACGAAGCGTATCGCGCGGCCGGTGCATGCGTCGTCGACGATCCGCTCGAACTCTGGGCCAACGCCGACATCGTGTTCAAGGTGCGTCCGCCGTCGCTCGAAGAGGCGCAGCGCCTGAAGATGGGCGCGACGCTCGTCAGTTTCATCTGGCCCGCGCAGAACGACGCGCTGCTCGACGTGCTCGCCACGCGCGGCGTGACGGTGCTCGCGATGGACTGCGTGCCGCGCATCTCGCGCGCGCAAAAGCTCGACGCGCTGAGCTCGATGGCGAACATGGCCGGCTATCGCGCGGTGATCGAGGCCGCCCAGCATTTCGGTCGCATCTTCACCGGGCAGATCACGGCGGCGGGCAAGATGCCGCCCGCCAAGGTGCTCGTGATCGGCGCGGGCGTGGCCGGTCTCGCGGCTATCGGCGCGGCGCGCGGGCTTGGGGCCATCGTGCGCGCATTCGATACGCGGCCCGAGGTCGGGCAGCAGATCGAGAGCATGGGCGCCGAGTTCCTGAGCGTGGACGTGGAGGAAGAAGGCGGCGGTGGCGGCGGCTACGCGAAGGTGATGAGCGCGAAGTTCATCGAAGCCGAGATGGCGCTGTTCAAGGCCCAGGCGAGCGAGGTGGACATTATCGTCACGACCGCGCTGATCCCGGGTAAGGCCGCGCCGCGCCTCATCGACGAAGAAATGGTCGCGTGCATGCGCGCGGGCAGCGTGATCGTCGATATGGCTGCGGAGCAGGGCGGTAATTGCGAGCTCACGCGAGCTGGCGAGGTGGTGCATGCGCATGGCGTGACGGTGATCGGCTATACCGATCTGCCGAGCCGCATGGCGAATCAGTCGAGCCAGCTCTATGCGACGAATTTGCGCCATCTGCTGACCGATCTCACTCCTGGTAAGGATGGCGAACTAAAGATCGACATGGACGATGTCGTGAAGCGCGGCACCACGGTCATGGAGCAGGGCAAGCTCTGCTGGCCCGCGCCGCCGGTGCCAACCGCCGCTGTCGCGCAAGCCACGTCGGGCACATCGGCCGCGAGCGGGGCGAAGGCCGCGCAGCACGCGCACGGCGCGGCGGGACCGGCTGCCGCCGAAACGCGCAGCCGCAGTGCATGGCCGCTGGTCATGCTGGCGCTGGCCGCCGTGCTGCTGCTCGCGCTCGGCGCGGTGGCGCCGCCCGCGTTCGTTGCGCATTTCACGGTGTTCGTGCTGGCCGTTTTCGTGGGCTATCAGGTGGTCTGGAACGTGACGCCGGCGCTGCACACGCCGCTCATGAGCGTGACCAACGCCATCAGCGGGATCATCGTGATCGGCGCGCTGCTGCATCCCAATGGCGCGGATACGGCGATGGTCGTGAAAGTGCTGGCGGGCGTCGCGCTGCTGGTTGCGACGATCAACATTGCAGGCGGGTTCCTCGTGACCCAGCGCATGCTGAAAATGTTCCAACGGACCTAAGGAGACTGACGTCATGCTCAGTGGAATCGGCAATATGGCGTGGCTCGGTTCGGCTACGCTCTTCATTCTCAGCCTGCGCGGGCTGA
The DNA here is from genome assembly GCF_000785435.2 of Paraburkholderia sacchari. Taxonomy (GTDB): domain Bacteria; phylum Pseudomonadota; class Gammaproteobacteria; order Burkholderiales; family Burkholderiaceae; genus Paraburkholderia; species Paraburkholderia sacchari. Next base: position 187,939 of record NZ_JTDB02000007.1, read on the forward strand.
GTCATCCGGCCAGCGCCCGGCGGGGCAATCTCTTCGGCATCTGCGGGATGGCGATCGCGGTTGTCGCGACGCTGCTCGTCACGCGCGGGGCGGGTCTCGAAGTCGCGCTCGGCGCGGCGCTGGTGGGCGGCGGCATTGGCGCCGTGCTGGCGCGGCGCGTGGAGATGACGCAAATGCCGCAACTCGTGGCCGTGCTGCACAGCTTCGTCGGCCTTGCGGCAACGCTCATCGCCGTCGCTAGCTTTCTCTCGCCCGCCGCCGCCACGAGCGCCGTCGAGCGCGGGATCCACGATACGGAGATCTATATCGGCGCGTTCATTGGCACCGTGACGTTCAGCGGCTCGATCGTGGCGTTTCTCAAACTGCAGGGCACGGTGGGCGGCAAGCCGCTCGTGCTGCCGGGCCGGCATCTGATGAACGCGGTGGCGCTCGCGGTCTGCATCGTGCTCGGCTATGTGTTCGTGGGCGCACCGGATGGCCCGTATGCGCTCCCCGCGCTCATCGCGATGTGCGCGATTGCAGCGGTGCTGGGCGTGCATCTGGTGATGGCGATCGGCGGCGCGGACATGCCCGTGGTGGTGTCCATGCTCAACAGCTATTCGGGCTGGGCGGCCGCGGCAACCGGCTTCATGCTCGATAACGATTTGCTGGTGACGACCGGCGCGCTGGTGGGTTCGAGCGGCGCGATTCTCAGCTACATCATGTGCCGCGCCATGAACCGCAGCTTCGTTTCGGTGATTCTCGGCGGCTTCGGCGCCGTGGCCAGCACGTCGAGCGCCGCGCCGCAGGGCGACGTGGTGGCGACCTCCGTGGACGAAGTGGGCGCGCTGCTGCGCGATGCCGCCGAGGTCGTGATCGTGCCCGGTTATGGCATGGCGGTGGCCCAGGCGCAAAGCACGATCAGCGAAATCACGCGCAGGCTGCGTGCGCAGGGCGTGCGAGTGCGTTTTGGCATCCATCCGGTTGCCGGGCGCCTGCCGGGCCATATGAACGTGCTGCTCGCCGAGGCGAAGGTGCCGTACGACATCGTGCTCGAAATGGACGAAATCAACGAGGACTTCACGAATACCGATGTCGTGCTCGTGATCGGCGCGAACGATATTGTGAATCCGGGCGCACAGGAGGATGCGGGCAGCCCGATCGCCGGCATGCCGGTGCTCGAGGTGTGGAAGGCGCGCACCGTGGTGGTTTCCAAGCGCAGCATGGCGACGGGCTACGCGGGCGTCGACAATCCGCTCTTCTATAAGGAGAACACCCGAATGCTGTTTGGCGACGCAAAGGGTAGTGTCGATGCTCTGCTCAGACAACTAGAAACGGCTTGATGAAGCCGTAGCGCGGCATGGCGAGATTCCGTGCCGCGCGCGAGACCGCTGGATCGGGCGGATTTACCGGAGAGACAAACGTGGCACAAACCGATCGCATCGACGCCCCTTATACGGCGCGGCGGCATAACCGCTGGGTGCAGCTCGTGGCCGGTGTGGCCTGCATGGGGCTAGTCGCCAATCTGCAGTATGCATGGACATTATTCGTAGTACCGATGGACTCGAAGCACCATTGGGGTCAGGCCGCCATTCAGCTCGCGTTCTCGTTGTTCATCGTGACGGAGACGTGGCTCGTTCCCGTGGAGGGCTGGCTCGTGGACCGCTTCGGCCCGCGTCCGGTCGTGATGGGCGGCGCGTGTTGCGTGGCGCTCGGGTGGGTGCTCGACGCGTGGGCGCCGGTGCTGCCGGTGCTGTACGTGGCAGCGGTGATTTCGGGCATCGGCGCGGGATGCGTGTACGGCACGTGCGTGGGCACGGCGCTCAAATGGTTTCCGGACCGGCGCGGGCTTGCCGCGGGCATGACGGCGGCAGGATTTGGCGCGGGCGCGGCGCTCACGGTCATCCCGATCGCGCGCATGATCCAGCATTCGGGCTATGAGACGGCCTTCGTCTTTTCGGTTTGCTGCAGGGCGTGTGCATCATGGCGCTCGCGCTCGTGATGGTGCGCCCGAAGCCGCCGGCGCATGCGGCTGGCGTGCAGCGCGTGGTGGCCACGAAGACCGACTACACGACGCGTCAGATGATCCGCGCGCCGCTGTTCTGGGTGATGTACGCCATGTTCGTGTGCGTTGCCACGGGCGGCATCATTGCGACCGCACAGATCGGGCCGATCGCCAGGGAGTACGGTTTCGCCTCGATGCCAGTCGCGTTCATGAGCATGACGCTGCCGCTTCTGACGATGACGCTGTCGATCAACAATCTCTGCAACGGCTTCACGCGGCCGCTGTGCGGGCTCATTTCGGACCGGATCGGGCGCGAGAACACGATGTTCATGACCTTTATCGGCGAAGGGCTCGCGTTGCTCGGCCTGCGCTACTTTGGTCACGACCCGTATTTGTTCATCCTGTTTTCGGGGCTCGTGTTCCTGTTCTATGGCGACATCTTCTCGAACTTCCCGGCAACCTGCGCCGACACCTTCGGTGCGCGCTACGCGGCAGGCAACGCCGGCACGCTCTATACGGCGAAGGGGACCGCCGCGCTGCTGGTGCCGGTTGCAACGCTGCTCGCGGTGCACGGCGGCTGGAACATGGTGTTCGATTTCGCGGCCTGTATCGCGATGATGGCGGGAGTGTGCGCGAAGGTGGTGTTGCAGCCCATGCGGCGGCGCTGGATTTTCCAGTCGGCAAACCCCGCGGGGCATGGTGACAGGGCGCTCGTGCGCGAGCCGTTAGGCACGGGCGAGTAGTTGGATCGCTATCGAGGCGGGCGGCGCGCGCTATCCGGATGAAGTGCTGCGCACGCCGGCGCGCCGCCGCCCGGGTGCGTGCGCAACCTGCGCATGAGCGCCGGCGCTTGCAACGCGCGCCCGCGCGCGCGGCGCACCCGGCGGGCATCGGTGCGTGCTTGCATGCGGGGCAGGTCGAGCGCCTCGTCGGCGTCGCCCGTCGATAACGCCGCGTAGCGTCCCTCGGTCTGGCCACGCTCGATCCACTCCGCTGGCAATCGGGTCGCGATCAACCACGTCGCCGCAGCGCCGAAGCCCACGGCGATAATCGCGGCGATAACGACGATTTCCATTTCCTCACCATCTTTCAGCTTGATCTCGTGCCAGCGCGTGCGCCTTAGGCATCGCTGGTTGCGGTCAACGTATACCAATAAACATAACGCGATGCTTTTAGCGCGACGCGCGTTCGTTCAATGATCGATGTCGTTCATGAATTATGAACGCGAGAAAAAATTGAACATCCAGGGATTTCTGTTCATAATGTCGATATGTTCATTATTTTTGAACAAGCGGAATTTATGAACGACGGCAACCAGCACGGACTCCCGAATTTTGATCGTCCAACCGAGGCGCTGCTCAGGCGGCTCATCAACGAGGCCACCGGACGTCTGGGTGTGCCGCTACGTGTAATCGACTTCGGTCCGGCAGCCCCCAGCGCCGCGTCGGCCAGAGAGATGAACAGCGAGATGAAGGTTACGCTGGAGGTGAACGGCGCCCGGCAACCCTACATGCTCGCGGCTCGCGCCCGGCTCCGAACGCGGGAGGAGGTGAGAACTGTCGCGGCCCAAAGCGCCACTGCCGGTCTTCCGGTCCTTCTGGCCACGTCCTGGCTGACGCCTGCATTAGCGGATGAGTGCGTCGAGCAAGGCCTGCAGTTCATCGACCTCGCCGGTAATCTGCATGTGCGCGGGCCCGGCCAGTACATTCTCGTCACTGGCCGGCCGGCGAATCCAGACATCAAGCGCTTCGTCTCGAGATCAGGAAAACCTGCGATCTCCGCGAGTGCTTCCGCGCTCAGGATGATTTTTGTGTTGCTATCCGCTCCGGAGTTGATTAACCGTCCATACCGGGAAATCGCCTCGTCGGCAGGGGTGGCGCTTGGCGCGATTGGCGGCGTGTTCGATGACCTGCGTGAACGCGGTCTACTCGCAGGCACGGAAGACCGGCGCTTGATCGATCCTGCCGCCCTGAGGGAAGAGTGGGCAATCAATTACTCGCTTCGCCTGCTGCCGAAGCTCAACGCACAACGATTTGCGATCGATGATCCTGCGTGGTGGCAGCGCGCGGAACTTCCTGCCGGGCAAGCCTGGTGGAGCGGGGAAGTCGCCGCCGCAAAACTGACCCGGCAGCTTCGGCCGGCCTCGCAGACACTGTATGTCGAACCCGCAGCGAGACCGGCGGTCATGATGGCGCTGGCGAAGCAACACCGCTTTCGCGCCGATCCCGCAGGCAGCCTGGAGATCGTCGATGCCTTCTGGCATCTCGACGACATGCGGACCGCGCAGCTGACGGCGCCACCTTTGCTCGTGTATGCGGATCTCCTGCGCACGAGAGAGCCTCGCAATGCGGAGGCAGCCGCGTTGATTCGCGATCAATGGAGTGGGGTGAATGACGGTCATATCTCTTAAGACGCCGCTCCCGCCGGGAAAGCAGGCAGTGTTGACGGTCATGGATCGCGTGGCCCGGCGCACGAACCTGCAGTACTTCGTTGTCGGTGCGACAGCCAGAGATATCCTGATGTACCACCTGCATGGATTTCCTCTCAACCGCGCCAGTCCCGACATCGATTTCGCAATGGCCATCGAAAGCTGGCCAGCATTCGAAGCGCTGCGAACCGGGCTTCTTGGTGAGCCGGGGTTCCGTCTGGACGGGAAGATTGTGCATCGGCTTCATTATTCGCCCGCGGCAGGCGATGGCTTTCCGGTGGATCTGGTCCCGTTCGGCGGTGTCGAGGTTTCTCCGTCGCAAGTGGCGTGGCCACCGGACATGGCAATTGTGATGAATGTGGCGGGCTACGCCGAAGCGCTGGATAGTGCGGTGACCGTACGCATCGCGGACCGTTGCGAGATTCGCGTTGCGTCGATACCGGGTCTCGTGATGACGAAACTGATCGCGTGGCTGGACCGCGGGCAGTCCAATCCGAAAGACGCGGTGGATTTCCGGTATCTGCTGGAAAACTATGCGACCGCCGGCAACGCCGACAGGCTTTATGGGGAAGAGTTGCCGTTGCTGGCAGCGTGCGATTACGCGTTCGAACGCGCGGGTCCGAGATTGCTCGGAATGGATATCGCGTCCATCGCTTCGGCGCGAAGCAGGCAACAGCTCGCCCACATTCTGGCCGATCCCGAACTGCACGACCGGCTGGTCATGCATATGCTGCGGGGCGGCGTTCATTCGGGAGAGCCTGTAGCGGCGATCGAGAGCCGGCTCGTTGAATTCAGGATCGGGCTGCTGGATTGGCCGGGGCCGTGATTTCCTTGCTGTACGGCTTTTCGCTGAAAGCGGGCACGGTTTCAGTCGCGCAAAAACGAAAAAGCCCGCAATTTGCGGGCTTTTCGATGAAACCGTGACTTGAAGAAGCGTGGTGCCCAGGAGAGGACTCGAACCTCCACAGTGTTGCCACCGCCAGGACCTGAACCTGGTGCGTCTACCAATTCCGCCACCTGGGCACGTCTTCAAGCTAGACAGCGATTATAGCGTGTTCGCGAACCCTGTCAATCAATCTTTTCAAAAAATCTTCACATCGCGAAAGATCTGCATCCGCGCGAGGGAAGCCGCGAAACATTCGGCGCAGCGTGCCGATGCTGCTGTTCTGCGGACCCGCGCCGCCAGGCGCACATCTGGAAACGACGACCCGGAAACGAAAAAAGCCGGCATAAAGCCGGCTTTTTTGAATCTTGGTGCCCAAGAGAGGACTCGAACCTCCACAGTGTTGCCACCGCCAGGACCTGAACCTGGTGCGTCTACCAATTCCGCCACCTGGGCAAGGTGTCGCTTACTACTTGCTGCTGCGCTTGTCGTGCAGCAGAGAACGAAATTCTAGCGTGTCTGTAGGGCCTGTCAAGGCCCTTTTGAGGAAATTTGAGAAAAAAGTGCAGCGTCGGCGTTGGTCGCGAGTCCGGCGCGCGAGCTGCGAGCAGCGGGCGTGCGCGAGCTTCCACGCTGAATTGCCGGGCGCGGCGCGGGTGTTAGAATGCCTCGCAGCAAGACCGGGCGCGGCATGATTTCGCGTGTCCGCGCACTATCCGACGTCCACGCCACGAGAACAACCATCGACAAGCCCTTGAGCAAATATCCCTATCCGATTCCCAGCCGCGAGGAGATTCTCGGCGTGCTGCGGACCAGCGAATCGCCCTGTACCGCGAACGATATCGCCGAGGCTCTCGCCATCAAGCGCCAGGAGCGTGAAGGGTTTTTCAGGCGGCTCGCCGCGATGGAGCGCGACGGGCAGATCCGGCTCGACTCGCGCGGCCATTATCAGCTTGCGCATCCTTCCAACTTCGTCGCGGGCCGGGTCCAGGGCCATCGTGATGGCTACGGCTTTCTCGTGCGCGACGACGGCCAGGACGATCTGTTCCTGCCGCAAGGCGAGATGCAGAAGGTCATGCACAACGACCGCGTGCTCGCGCGCATCGTCGGCTACGACCGCCGCGGGCGTCCGGAAGGGCACATCGTCGAGGTCACGGACCGCGCGAACCGCAGCGTGATCGGGCGGCTGCTCAATGAAAACGGCGCGCTCATCGTCGCGCCCGAAGACAAGCGCATCGGCCACGACATTCTCGTCACGCAGAATGCGAAGAAGGCCAAGGTCGGGCAGGTGGTGGTGGTCGAGCTCACGGACTTCCCGAGCCGCCACTCGCAGCCGCTCGGCCGCGTGCTGGAAGTGCTCGGCGACATCGACGACCCCGGCATGGAGATCGAGATCGCCGTGCGCAAGTACGGCGTGCCGCACGAGTTCAGCAAGCCCGCGCTCGACGAAGCCGCGAAGCTGCCCGACGCCGTGCGTCCCACCGATATCCGCTATCGCATCGATCTGCGCGACGTGCCGCTCGTCACCATCGACGGTGAAGATGCGCGCGACTTCGACGACGCCGTTTACTGCGAACCGATGAAGGTCGGGCGCGGCGACGGCTTCCGTCTGCTCGTGGCCATCGCCGACGTCTCGCACTACGTGCAGCCGGGCGGCGGGCTCGATGTGGACGCCATCGAGCGCAGCACCTCGGTGTACTTCCCGCGCCGCGTGATTCCGATGCTGCCCGAGAAGCTCTCGAACGGGCTGTGCTCGCTCAATCCACATGTGGACCGCTGCGTGCTCGTGTGCGACATGGTCATCACCGCGCGCGGCGAGATCAAGGCGTATCAGTTCTACCCGGGCGTGATGCACTCGGCGGCGCGTCTCACGTATACCGAGGTCGCCGCGGTGCTCAAGAACACCAAGGGGCCGGAGGCCGCGCGCCGCGCCGCGCTGATGCCGCATTTGCAGAACCTCTACGGCGTCTACAAGGCGCTGTTCGCGGCGCGCCAGAAGCGCGGCGCGATCGACTTCGACACGACCGAGACCTATATCGTCTGCAACGCGCAGGGCAAGATCGAGCAGATCGTGCCGCGCCAGCGCAACGACGCGCACAAGCTGATCGAAGAATGCATGCTTGCGGCCAACGTCTGCGCGGCGGACTTCATGAAGCGCAACAAGCATCCGGGCCTGTACCGGGTGCACGCGGGGCCGAGCGCGGAAAAGCTCGAAAACCTGCGCACCTTCCTGCGCGGCATGGGGCTTTCGCTGGGCGGCGGCGACACGCCTCACGCGAGCGACTACGCGGCGCTGATGGCGCACATCCGCGACCGGCCCGATGCGCAGATGTTGCAAACGATGCTGCTGCGCTCGATGCAGCAGGCTGTCTACAGCCCGGACAACATCGGCCACTTCGGTTTGGCTTACGAGGCCTACGCGCACTTCACGAGCCCGATTCGCCGCTATCCCGACCTGCTCACGCACCGCTCGATATACGCGATCCTGCAGGGCAAGAAGTATCAGCCGGCGGCGCCCGACGGCGTCGAGCTCAACACGGCTCTCTCGCCGCGCGCCCGCGCGATGCAGGCCGAAGACGAGGCGAAGCGCGGCAAGCGTGCGCGCGGCGCGAATACGGCCATCTGGGAAGAGCTCGGCTTGCACTGCTCGGCCAACGAGCGTCGCGCCGATGAAGCTTCGCGCGACGTCGAGGCATGGCTCAAGTGCTACTTCATGCGCGACAAGCTTGGCGAGGAATATGGCGGAATGGTGAGCGGCGTGACGTCGTTCGGCATTTTCGTGCAGCTCGATTCGCTGTTCATCGAAGGCCTCGTGCATGTGACGGAACTGGGCTCGGACTATTTCCAGTACGACGAAATCAAGAACGAGCTGCGCGGCGAGCGCACCGGCATCCGCTACCGTCTTTCGGACCGCGTGCGCGTGCAGGTGAGCCGCGTCGATCTCGATGCGCGCAAGATCGATTTCCGCCTCGTGCGCGATACGCCGGTCAAGCCCGCTCTGAATCGCGGCGGGCAAGGCCAGCAGGAACGTGGCGGGCCGCAAGAGGGCGGGCCGCGCGTGCGGTCGCTGCAGCAGGGCCAGGGCGGCCAGGGCGGAGACGTCCGGCGCAAGAAGGCCGCACCGGCGCCGAGTGCGGCCGTGAAGGAAGCGCGCGCAGCACGCAGCGCGGCGAAGACCGCAAAGAAGCGCGCGGCATCGAAGTCGGCGGCCAAGAAGCCGGTATCGCGCAAGAAGCGCTGAAGCCGTGCTGCGCGCGAGAGCGTGCAGCATTGGTAGCAACCATGCGCCGCGCCGCGAATGCCGCGCGGCGCACGCACGTTTAGCAGACACGCCGGGTTTTTCGCTGAGGTGGCCATCGAAATGGCCGCCGACGCGGGCAGGGCGTGCCCGGCCGCATGTCGGCCGGCAGAATCACATTCGTTCGCGGCACGAGGCTCAAAACACGAGACTCGAGGCACGAGGCCGCAGGCCATGTGCGCCGCGAACCGTTCACCAGGGGTTGTATCCAGTCATGTCACGTCTCAAGGTTCTTTACGGGTTTCATGCGGTGACCGCACGCTTGCGGCACGACGCGTCCACGGTCGAGGATGTCTATTACGACACGACGCGGCGCGATCGCCGCATGCAGGATTTCCTGCACGCCGCGAAGGAAGCGGGCGTGCGCATCATCGCCGCGGACGAGACGCGCTTGTGGGGCCTCGCGCGCACGGAGCGCCATCAGGGCGTGGTCGCGCGCGTGCACGATCTGCCGCTCGCGCAGAACCTGGCCGAGCTGCTCGACGGCATCCAGGGGGCGCCGCTGCTGCTCGTGCTCGACGGCGTGACCGACCCGCACAACCTCGGCGCGTGCCTGCGCGTGGCCGATGCAGCCGGCGCGCACGCCGTGATCGCGCCGCGCGATCGCGCCGTGGGCCTGAACGCCACCGCCGCGAAAGTCGCGAGCGGCGCGGCCGATACGATTCCGTACATCACCGTCACGAACCTCGCGCGCGCGCTGCGCGAACTGAAGGACGCGGGCGTATGGGTGGTCGGCACGGCGGGCGAGGCGAGCGCGAGCCTGTATCAGACGAAGCTCGACGGCCCCGTCGCGCTCGTGATGGGCGCCGAAGGCGAGGGCATGCGCCGCCTCACGCGCGAAACCTGCGACGAGGTCATGCACATTCCGATGGCCGGCACGGTCGAGAGCCTGAACGTTTCCGTCGCTTCGGGCGTGTGCCTGTTCGAGGCGGTGCGTCAACGTTCGGTCGCGCGCTGACGCGTCCCGCACATGCGGTTCCTGCGCAAGTCGAGGCTCGGCGTGGCTGCGTTCGCGGCGCTTGCGCTTGCCGCGTGCGCGCCCGCCACGATCGTCGATCGCGGCGGCTATGTCGCCGATACGCAATATCATGCGCGCAGCGCCGACTCGCGCATCCGCTTTCTCGTGGAGCACTACACGCAGGGCGATGAATCCACCGCGCTCGAGGAATTGACGCGCGAGAACGTGAGCGCCCATTACCTCGTTCCCGTGCATCCGCCGCTGCGCGACAGCAAGTCCGTCGTGCTGCAGCTCGTGCCCGAGGCGCAACGCGCCTGGCACGCGGGCGCGAGCGAGTGGCAGGGCACGACCGAACTCAACGCGGCTTCGATCGGCATCGAAAACGTCAATTCGGGGCCGCTCGAAGACTTGCAGACGACGTCACAAGGCATGCCGGAAGGGACGCCGCCGCGCGAATGGGCACCCTGGCCGCCCGATCAGGTCGCGGCGATCATCGCGCTCTCGAAGGACATTGTCACGCGTTACGGCATTGCGCCCACGCGCGTGGTGGGCCATAGCGACATCGCTCCGCAGCGCAAGATCGATCCGGGGCCGCTGTTTCCGTGGAAGCAGCTTTACGAGGCGGGCGTGGGCGCATGGCCCGACGACGCCACCGTTGAAGCCGATCTCGCGGGCCGTGCCCCCGACGCGCCTGCCGACGTGCTCGGCCTGCAAACGAAGCTTGCGCGCTATGGCTACGCGGTCGTGACCGACGGCGTGCTAGACGCGCGCACGCGGCGCGTGTTCGCGGCCTTCCAGATGCACTTCCGGCCACGCGACTACTCGGGCACGCCCGACGCCGAAACCGATGCGATCGCGCAGGCGCTGCTCGACAAATACATCGACCGGACGGCACCGGCGCCATCCGGCGCGAACGAAACGGCACCTTGAATGCGTTGCGCGGCGTGCGCGCGGCGTGCGATACGTCGTGCATCGACGCAGCGCTTATGGCGTCTCGCCGGCGGTGCGACGCAACTCCGGTAAACTATGCGCTTTTCGCGTTTTCCTTCCTCGGGCAGTTCCCCATCATGACTCAAGACGAACTCAAGAAACTGGTCGGCCAGGCCGCCGCAGACTATGTCAACGCGCATGTGCCGGAAGGCGCCGTGATTGGCGTCGGCACCGGCTCGACCGCGAACTGTTTCATCGACGCGCTGGCCGCCAGCAAAGGCCGCTATCGCGGCGCCGTATCGAGCTCGGTTGCGACCACGGCGCGTCTCGAAGCGCACGGCTTCAAGATCTACGACCTGAACGAGATCGAATCGCTGCCCGTCTATGTGGACGGCGCCGACGAAATCGACGCATCGGGCGCAATGATCAAGGGCGGCGGCGGGGCGCTCACGCGCGAGAAGATCGTCGCGTCGGTGTCGGAAGTGTTCGTGTGCATCGCCGACGCCAGCAAGCGCGTAGGCGTGCTCGGCCAGTTCCCGCTGCCCATCGAAGTCGTGCCGATGGCGCGCACGGCCATCGGCCGGCGCGTGATGGCGCTCGGCGGCGTGCCGGTGCTGCGCGTGCAGAAGGACGGCACGCCCTATATCACCGACAACGGCAACGAGATTCTCGACGTGAAGGGCCTGAGCATCAGCGACCCGCGCACGCTCGAGGCGCAAGTCAACGCATGGCCCGGCGTCGTGACCGTGGGTCTGTTCGCGGCACGCTGCGCCGATCTGTGCCTGCTCGGCGGCGAGTCGGGCGTCGAGCGCATCGACTACAAGAGCTGATTGCCCGAACGAGCGGCGGCGCGAATACCGCTATGCGGTGCGCGTGCCGTCATGCGCCTGCGCTTCGCATCCGATAATCGTTCAGGAATCCAGATGATGTGGCGATGCGGGCAGGTTTCGCGACCCGAGCCGTCATGACGAGAAAGCATAGCTGTCTCGTCATGACGTCCAGGGGGCGGCTCATTCCACGGTTTCCGCTTGATGAAGGCGCGGCAGCAAGCGGTCGAACTCGCGGCGCACGAGGCCGTAGCACTCGCAGGCGCGGGCTTCGAGACCCTTGCGGTCGAGCACGCGGATGCGGCCGCGGCTGTGTTGGATCAGACCTTCGTGGTGCAGCTTGCCGGCCGCTTCGGTGATGCCCTCGCGGCGCACGCCAAGCATGTCGGCGATGAGCTGCTGCGTGACCGTCAGGTCGTTCGACGCCACGCGGTCCACTTCGATCAGGAGCCAGCGGCACAGCTGCTTGCTGAGCGAATGATGGCGGTTGCAGGCCGCGGTTTGCGCCACTTGCGTGAGCAATGCGTGCATGTAGAGCAGCATGAGGCGGCGCAGGAAGTCCGAGCGCGCGAATTGCTGCCGCAGGCTTTGTGCGCTCATGCGATACGCGAAGCCCGTGCATTGCACTTGCACGCGGTTGGGCATGGTTTCTCCGCCCGTGAGCACGGGCACGCCGGTCATGCCTTCGCGGCCCACCGCGGCGATCTCCACGGAGCTCCCGTCTTCCATCGTCGAGAGCATGGAGATGATTGCCGTGGTCGGAAAATAGACGTGATGAATGCGCTGGCCGGAGTCGCAGAGCAGCTGTTCGGTGCGCAGATGGACGAGTTCGAGATGCGGTGCGAGTGCTTGCCACTCGTGTGACGGCAGTGCCCCGAGCAAATGGTTGCCGTGCAGATCCGATTGAAGGGTCAACATGATTTGGTCCTCGTTCGAAGCGGCTTTCACCGCCTCTGTCTTTTCATTCCGGTCGTCGAACCGCTTTTTGTATACCGCTTCCCGTAGCGGCTATTGGCTCGTCGTGCCGGCCCCATGGTCCGAGTGCGTGCGCTATATCGGCTGTATGCGTCACGCTGTGTGGCACATCCCACTAAGCAGGGGGTGTGCCAGAGCGGCACAAACCTCGTGTACGTGCGGCTTTGCGGGCGTATCGATGCGAGCGCATCGAAGCAAGGCGCCGTTTTTGTTTCAATTCTGTACGACACCTGGGCGGAGCGCGGCCGCCGTCGCCGCTATTTGTAACTAGATGTAACTTATCAAGTGATTGAATTTATTGGACTATTTTGTGTTGCGGGACGCGTTTCCAAAAATGACTCCAAGCTGAAACACACCTGATCGACGGCTGTGGCCGTCCGCTCGCAACGCACGCGGAACCGTTCGAATTTGATTCAGTTGTGTTGCACGGCAGGCAATCCGCGCGGAAATGTTCGCTCCTGAAACATGGATGCCGGGCCGCTTTCTCACCGCACATGCGTGCGTAAATGTCTCCTTGCCTTGCTGCCTGCAACTTGCTCGATCAGTGTGGGTATGCGTACAGAATCGCCCGCCGCGCTTTGCTCCAATGGAGTCCGAATGCCCAGGGGGCGCAAGGCAGCACGCGATGCCGCGCCCGTCCGGGACCGGATATCCGAACGGGGAGCTTCGTGCATGAACCAGGTCGTTACGCAGGCCGGCTTGATTGCCGCGGCCAATGAGCCCGAAGTCGCACTCGTCGTCCAGCCCGTCGTGCTGGCTGGCGGTTCGGGAACGCGGTTATGGCCGCTTTCGCGCGAACATTGCCCCAAGCAGCTGATCGACCTGCTCGACGGCGAGTCGCTACTCGAGGCCACCGTGCGCCGCCTCGATGATGTGTATGCGCGTGGCGGCGCGTCGGTGCGCAAGGCCGCGCCGCTCGTCGTGAGCAGCGAGGAACTGCGCCACATGACCGCCGACCGGCTCGGCCGCAGCGGCATGGCGGCGCGCGTCATGTTCGAGCCGGTCGCGCGCAACACCGCGCCGGCGCTCACCGTGGCTGCGCTCGCCGCATGCGCGGCGCAGGCAACGGCGGAAACCGCGGTGAAAACTGAGGTGGAAACAGCGACGGAAGCCGCGCCGGACGGTGCATCGGCAAACGCGCCGGCAAAAGCACCGCAAAGCGATAGCGACCCGATCCTGGTCGCCATGCCGGCGGATCATCTGATCGCCGATCGGGCAGCGTTTGCCGCCGCGCTGGAAGACGCCGTGATCTACGCAGCGCGCGGTGCGATCGTCACGCTTGGCGTGCCGCCGCAACGGGTGGAGACCGGTTACGGCTACATCGGCGCCGGCCCGACCCTTGGCGCGAGCGGCGCGCGCACCATCGAACGCTTCGTCGAGAAACCCGATGCCGAGGTGGCCGCGCGTTACGTCGCGTCGGGCGACTACTGGTGGAACAGCGGCATTTTCGTGGTGCGGGCCTCGGTGTGGCTCGCGGCCATCGCCCGTTGCCGGCCCGCCATCGCCGAGCAGTGCGCGCAGGCCTTCGAACGCGCGAGTGTCGATGCGGACGGCGCGATTCATCTGGATGCGGCGGCGCTGGCGGCGTGCCCCTGCGATTCGATCGACTATGCGGTGATGGAGTCCGTGGGCGCCGACGCGCTTCTCGCGGGCGTGGTCGTGCCGCTCGTGGCGGGCTGGTCCGACGTTGGCGCGTGGGACGCGGTCTGGCAAGTCTCCGACAAGGATGCGAGCGGCAATGTCGCGCGCGGGCGCGTGCTGTTCGAGGATTCGACCGAGAGCTTCGCGCATTCCGATGGCCGGCTCGTAGCCTGCGTGGGTGTGCACGGCGTGGTGGTGGTGGAGACCGCCGATGCCGTGCTGGTCGCTGCCAAGGACCGGGTGCAGAGCGTGAAGGCGATCGTCGGCAAGCTCAAGGCGCAGCACGGCGAGGAGGCGCAGCATCACCGCCGCGTCGAGCGGCCGTGGGGCTGCTATGACTCGGTCGATCGCGGGGAGCGCTTCCAGGTCAAGCGCATCGTCGTGAAGCCGGGCGGGCGGCTCTCGTTGCAGATGCATCATCACCGCGCCGAGCATTGGGTCGTCGTGCGCGGCACGGCGCGCGTGACGCGCGGCGACGAAGTGTTCCTGATCTCGGAGAACGAGTCCACCTACATTCCACTTGGCGTGAAGCACCGGCTCGAAAACCCGGGCAAGACACCGCTCGAGATCATCGAAGTGCAGTCGGGCGGCTATCTCGGCGAGGACGACATCGTGCGTTTCGACGATCAGTACGGGCGTGCGGGAGAGCATGAAGACGCGCTCGCATGGCCACGAAAGTAGACGGGGGATCCATACAGACTGCTTACAAAACGACAACGAGAAACTGTAAACCACAAGAATCGGGAAACCAACGGGCCTGGCGGGAAAATTCGGCAAGACTCGGAAAAAGCTGGGACGAACGGAGCGTTTGCCGCGTGATTCATGCGTCAGGAGATATCCTGGCTGGCGGTTGATGCAATTCGCATGGCAACGTACGACTAAGTTCGACGAAGCACGAGGGCCCACGCAGCAACCGTCATACAGGCGCGCTTACGCGGCATCGGGGGGGAAGGGTCATGGAACTGGGGAACAAGGAACGCTCACTCGTGAGCAAGGTCATGGACGGCCTGATTTCGGGCATCGTCGAAGAACGGTATGGCGCGATCCTGCCGCCGCAGGACGTCTTGTCCAAAGAGTTCGACGTGAGTCGCACGGTCATGCGCGAAGCGCTGTCCATGCTGCTCGCGCGCCACATGCTCGACGTGCGGCCGAAGATCGGCACGCGCATCCGGCCCATGCGCGACTGGCGCATGATCGACGAAGACGTGGTGAGCTGGCGTTTTCGCGCGAAGCCGGACAAGAACTTTCTGCGCGACGTGATCGAGTTCCGCGCGCTGATCGAGCCCGCCGCGTGCGCGCTGGCAGCCGAGCGCGCGAGCGCGGCGGATCTCGCGGGCATTCGCGAGGCCTACGAGGCGCTACGCCAGACGAGTCCCGGCGAAGCGGGTTGCGAAGCTGCCGATACGCTTTTGCACACGCGCATTCTCGCCGCGAGCGGCAATCAGTTCTATCAGCAGATGGCAGCGATCATTCGCGGCGCGCTCACGCTCGTGGGGCCCATCCTGAGCCAGCGCGAGGACGGTTGGACCAACGTGGTGAACGCGCACGGCGGCGTGGTCGACGCGATCGAGCGACGTGCGCCCGACGATGCGCGCGCGGCCGCGATGGCCATGATCGAACTCACCGCCGACGAGCTTCACAGCGCGCTTTCGCCGGAGGCCGTCGAGACGCGCTGACGCTTCCCGTTCGTTGCCTGAGTGCTTGACTGCGCGGTTGCCTGCGCGCGCGCAAGCCCGTATCGTGCGTATCTTTGCTTCGCTGCGGCCGGTGTCCGGCGTGCGGCGAGCAGAATCACGCAACCGAAGCAATCGGCGATACGAGGCAAGGCATGGGCAATTCCGGGAAGGGCAGCGAAACCAGTAACGGCGCCACTTCGGCCGCGATAACCTGGGGCATCGTGGGCGCGGGTCGCATCGCGCGGCGTTTCGCACAGGGCGTGGCGCATGTGCAAGGCGCGCGCGTGGGCGCGGTATGGTCGCGCCGCGCGGCGCCGGCGGCGGCGCTCGCGCAGGAGTGCGGCGCCGCTGCGTGCGCGAGTTTCGAGGCGCTGCTCGCGAGCGGTGTCGACGCCGTCTACATCGCAACGCTGCAGGACAGCCACGCGCACTTTGCGGTCGCGGCGCTGGAGGCGGGCCTGCACGTGCTCTGCGAAAAGCCCGCGACGGTGAACGCCGGGCAACTCGAACGCGTGATCGACGCCGCGCGGCGCGCGCAACGGCTCTTCATGGAGGCGATGAAGCCGCCGTTCTTTCCGCTCTATCGCGCCTTGCGCGCGCATCTGCAAGCGGATCCTATCGGCCCCGTGGGTCTCGTCCGCGCGGGCTGCTCGGTGGCTAACGTTCCTGCCGATCATCCGTCGTTCTCGTTCGAGCACGCGGGCGGGGCGCTGCTCGACATCGGCGTGTACGAGATGTTTCTGGCAGTCGACTGGCTGGGTGCGCCGCGCGAGGTGCAGACCTTCGGGCGCCTGGGCGTCACGGGCGTCGATACGTTTGCAAGCCTTAATTGCCAGCACGAAAACGGTATCGCGCAGCTCTTTTGCGGGCTCGACCTGCATGGCTTTGGCGATGCGCTGCTGGCCGGGCCGCTCGGCAACGTTACGATTCATGCGAACTGGTGGAACCCGGTGCGCGCGACGATCCGCTATGTCGACGGCCGCACGGTCGAACTCGACGAGCCCTTCGAAGGCGGCGGCCTGAACTACGAGACTGCGCACTTTTGCGAGCTGGTGCGCGCCGGCGCGCTGGAGAGCCCGGTCATGCCGCATGAGACTTCGCGGCGCATGATCGCGATGGCCGATGCCGCTCGCGCGGCGCTCGGCTTGCGGTTCGACTGCGAGTGACGCTCAGCGCCGCTCGACGCCACTCAGTGCCGCGCGGGCAACGCCAGGCGTTTTTCGTACCAGTGCTGGATCCACTCGAGCACCTGGCAGAGCACCCAGTAGACGGCGGCGGCCGCGAGATAGAGCGGCAGCGGCTGATACGTCGAAGCGATGATCTCCTGGGCGCTGCGCAGCAGTTCGGTCACGGTGATGACCGAGACGAGCGACGTGTCCTTGATGAGGCTGATCAGGCTGTTCGAGAGGCTCGGCACCGCAATGCGCAGCGCCTGTGGCGCGATCACGTAGCGCAGCGTCTGGCGCCGCGAGAGTCCCAGGCTATAGGCGGCGAGCCACTGGCCGCTGTGGATGCCGAGAATCGCGCCGCGCATGCTCTCGGAAAGATAGGCCGCGACGTTCGCGGAGAGCGCGATCACACCTGCAGGCGTGGGGTCGAGCGAGATGCCGATGCTCGGCAATCCGTAGTAAATCACGAAGATCTGCACGAGCAGCGGGGTGCCGCGCATGAGGCTCACGTACACGCGCGCGATGAACACGAGCGCACGGTTCGAGCTGATGCCCATGAGCGCGAGCACCGCACCGCCGACGAGCCCGAAGATCATCGACAGGACAGCGAACTTGACCGTCAGCACCGCGCCCTGCGCGAGCACGGGCAGCGACTGGATGATGAGCGAGGAGATGGGCATGGGAGGACGCGGATGGGTCGCGGATTTGAGGCGCTCGCGAGGCGAGCCATAAGAACAGGGGACGGCACCCTGGGATGCGGCCCCGTGACTTGCATCGTTACTTCGTGATCGGCTTGGTCACGTCGATGCCGAACCACTTGTCCGAGATCTTCGTGAAGGTGCCGTCGGCTTCGAGTTGCGCCATGGTTTCGTCGATGGCCTTGGCGAACTTCGGATTACCCTTCCTGAACGGAATGGCCGACGGGTTGCCGGCGCCGACCATCGCGCCCGTGCGCAGCGGCAACTGCGAGTTCTTCAGCAGGTAGGCGAGCATCAGGCGGTCGTTGAGCGCCGCGTCCAGACGTCCGGCCGCGAGGTCGCGCAGGTATTCCGGCGCACCGGGATAGGTCTTCACGTCGATGCCCGGCACCGACTTCGCCATGTCCATGTAGTTGGTGCCCAGACCCACGCCGAGCTTCTTGCCCTTCAGCTCTTCGAGCGACGTGAACTGGCGCTTGTCGTCCTTGCGCTGAATGAGCTGCGCGGCCGAGTACGTGTAGGCCGGCGAGAAGTCGAGCGCGGCCTTGCGCTGGTCGGTGACGCCCACCTGGTTGACGATCACGTCGAATTTACCGGCTTGCAGGCCCGCGATGATGCCGCTCCATTCGGTCGTGACGAATTCGGGCTTCAGGCCCATCTTCGCGGCCACGGCCTTGGCGATGTCGACGTCAAAGCCAACCAGTTCGCCGTTAGGCGCCTTCGAGTTGAACGGCGGGAACGTGCCTTCGAGACCGATGCGCAGCGTGCCGCGCGCCTTCGCCTGGTCGAGCAGGTCTTCGGCGTGGGCGCTCGCTGCAACGAACGATGCGCCGGCGAGTGCGAGCGCAAGGAGCTTTTTCAGCAAGGCGACTTTCATTGTTTTCCTCTTGTTTTGCTGCGGTTTTGTAGCGAGCCCGAGGACTCCCCAGGCCGGCTGTCTTCTGTTGCGGCGTTCGTGGCCCGATACGCGCCACGCGCCGCACATGGCCTGAAACTATAGCCTCACGCGCGGCCCGAGGCCAGCGCCCGCGCGCATTCGGCAATGAGCGCCGGGCCGCGGTAGATGAAACCTGTATAGACCTGCACGAGCGACGCCCCCGCGGCGATCTTCGCACGCGCATCTTCGCCCGAGAAAATGCCGCCTACGCCGATGATCGGCACCTGCTCGCCGAGTTCGGCGCGCAGCTTGCGGATCACCTCGTTCGAAGCCTCGAACACCGGGCGGCCCGAGAGGCCGCCGGTTTCGTTCGCATTGGGCAGGCCATCGACCGCCGCGCGCGAAAGCGTCGTATTCGTCGCGATCACGCCTTCGATCTGGTGGCGCAGGAGCGTGTCGGCGATCTCCTTGATCTGCTCGTCGTCGAGATCGGGCGCGATCTTCAGCGCGAGCGGCACGAGCTTGCCGTGCATGTCGGCGAGACGCTGCTGCTTGTCCTTGAGCGCCGCGAGCAGCGCGTCGAGCTCGCCGCCTCCCTGCAGCTGGCGCAGATTCTTCGTGTTCGGCGACGAGATGTTGATCGTCACATAGCTCGCGAACGGATAGACGCGCTCGAGACAGAACAAGTAGTCGTCGGCGGCGCGCTCGATCGGCGTGTCGGCGTTCTTGCCGATGTTCAGGCCGAGGATGCCGCGATAGCGCGCGGCCTGCACGTTCTTCACGAACTGCTCGACGCCCTGATTGTTGAACCCCATCCGGTTGATGATGCCGCCGGCCTCGGGCAGGCGGAAAATGCGCGGCCGCGGATTGCCCGGCTGCGGGCGCGGCGTGACTGTGCCCACTTCGATAAAGCCGAAGCCCAGCGCGGCGAATCCGTCGATGGCGGCGCCTTCCTTGTCGAGGCCCGCGGCGAGTCCTACCGGATTGCGGAACGTGAGGCCCATGACGGTGCGCGGCGAATCGGGCACGCGCGGCGCGATGAGGCTTGCCAGGCCCGTGCGGCCCGCAGCGCCGATCATGCGCAGGGAGAGGTGGTGGGCGTCTTCGGCGTCCATGCGGAAGAGCCGGTCGCGGACGAGCGGATAAAGGGTGCTGAACACGGAGAAAAGGCGCGGGCGCCAAAAAAATGAGAACCCGCTATTTTAGCGATAAAGTTCACCCCGCAGTTCACAGCGCCGTTCGCCGCAAACGGCGGAGGGGCCGGGCGCATGCACGGGAAAGATTGCCGCGGCGCCGCTCGCGGGCTAGCTTTCGGCAGCTTCGCCCGTGGGGCCGAGCGCGCACCAGAGGCCGTCGAAGAGGCCTTCGAGCGGCTGAAAGCGGGCTTTATAGGCCATTTTCGGGCTCTCGCGGATCCAGTACCCGAGATAGACGTAGGGCAGTTGCAGACTGCGCGCCTGCTCGATTTGCCAGAGGATGTTGTAGGTGCCGTAGCTCGTGTGCGGGCTGTCGGGCTCGAAGAAGGTGTAGACCGAGGAGAGCCCGTCGCCGAGGATGTCGATCATGCTCACCATGCGCAGCGTGCCGGGCTCTTCGGGGCGCTGCGCATCGGGCTCGCGAAATTCCACGAGGCGCGAGTTGATCCGGCTTTGCAGCAGGAACTGCTCGTACTGGTCGCGGCTGTCGCGGTCCATGCCGCCGCCCGCGTGCCGCGCCGACTGGTAGCGCATGTAGAGCGCGTAATGCGCTTCGTCGTAATGGAGCGGCGCGACCGTCGCCACGAGTGCGCCATGACGCTTCCAGGCGCGGCGCTGGGTGCGGTTCGGCGCGAAGCGCTCGACCGGCACGCGCACCGGCACGCAGGCGCGGCAGCCGTCGCAATAGGGGCGGTACGTGAAGACGCCCGAGCGGCGGAAGCCCGCCTTCACGAGATCGGTGTAGACGTCGGAGTTGATGAGATGGCTGGGCGTCGCCACTTGCGAGCGCGCGATGCGCCCCTCCAGATAGCTGCAGGGGTAGGGCGCCGTTGCATAGAATTGCAGCGCGGAAAGCGGTGAAAGCGGCAGCTCGTTCGGATGCGTCACGTTGGCAGCTCTCGTAGCGGTTCGGATCGTCGCGCAGCGGATGCGACGTTTTCTCCTTGCATACTAACATTGACGCCAGACGCGTATCTATCGAATTGCGCGCCGCCGGGCATGGGTGACGGGCGTGGGCCCGTGCTCGCGCGCGTCTTAGAGCGCGGATACGGCGCTATTGTCGGCGTGGCCCTGGCGGACCCAATCGGCGAGCACGCTTTTATCGAAACGCCAGCCGATCGCGCCCGTGCCTACCGTCGCGCGCACATGCGCGATGAACGCCTTGCGCCCGATTTCGCGCGCCCCCAGCGAAGCCAGATGGGCGGTGTTCTGCTGGCAGTCGATCAGCTCGACGCCGTTGCGGCGCAGATGCGCGGCGAGCGCGGCGAGCGCGATTTTCGAGGCGTCGGTGATGGAGGCGAACATCGATTCGCCGAAAAACATCTTGCCGAGCGAGACGCCATAGAGGCCGCCCACGCGCTGGCCGTCGAACCACGCTTCGACGCTGTGCGCATCGCCGATGCGATGCAGGCTCGAATAGGCGTCGACCACGTCGGAGGTGATCCAGGTGCCGCGCTGGCCACGGCGCGGCGCGTTCGCGCAGGCGCGCATCACGGCGGGGAAGTCGTTGTCGACGCGGATTTCCCACGCGGGATCGCGCAGCACGCGCTTGAGCGTTTTCCTGAACGAGGGCGAAACCTTGAACTCGTCGGGGCGCAGGATCATGCGCGGATCGGGGCTCCACCAAAGCACGGGCTGGCCGTCCGAGTACCACGGAAAAATGCCGTGCCGATAGGCGTCGACGAGGCGCGAGGGCAGCAGGTCGGCGCTTGCGGCAAGCAGGCCCGGCGCGCCGCTCGACGCGCCAAGGGCGCGCTCGACAGGCGGGAACGGGTCGTCGGGCGAAAGCCAGGGCACCATCGCCGTAAAAGCAGTCAGCCGTCGCGCAGGGAGCGCAAGACGTCGCCCGTGTGCAGGCCATAGCTTCCCGACTGGCGGTCGGCGAAGAAGCAACGCAGGGTCTGGCCGACGGTGGGGAACGCGATGTCGTCCCACGGAATTTCGTGTTCTTCGAAGAGGCGCACTTCGAGGCTCTCTTCGCCGGCTTCGATATCGAGGTCGAGCAGGCGCGCGAGATAGAACAGATGCACCTGATGCACGCGCGGCACGTTCAGCAACGAGAACAGGTTCTGCACCTCGACGCGCGCGCCAGCTTCCTCGAGCGTCTCGCGCGCGGCGGCTTCGGAGGTCGTCTCGCCCATCTCCATGAAGCCGGCGGGCAGCGTCCAGTAGCCGTAGCGCGGCTCGATCGCGCGACGGCACAGCAGCACCTTGTCTTCCCAGACGGGAACGGTGCCGACCACATTGCGCGGATTCTGGTAGTGGATGGTGCCGCAGTGCGCGCAGACGTAGCGTTCGCGATTGTCGCCGGGCGGAACGAGCAGGCTGACCGCCTGACCACAAGTCGAGCAGAATTTCATGGGCACGATAGGGGGATGGGTGATGCGAGTGTATCACCGCAAGGCGGGGCGACGGGAGCCGGCGCGGATTCCCCGTATAGGAGGTGGGTGCGTGCCAGTAACGCGTCCCTCACTTCACTGACGACCTCGATCCAGTTTCCTAATTTGCGTTGCCGAAACAATCGCATGGTCGGATACCAGGGGCTGTCCATTCTATGGGTGAGCCATCGCCAATCGCCGTAAGCCGGTACGAGCGTCCACACAGGAGTACCTCCTGCGCCTGCGAGGTGAGCGACCGATGTGTCAACGGAAATAAGCAAATCCAGTTGATTGAGTATTGATAGCGTATCCGTAAAGTCATGGATTTCCGGGCCTAACGTGTGTATATCGAAATTCTCTTCAAGCGCGCGACTTGCCTGCTCGCTTTTTCCTTTCTGCAAGGAAAACCACGTCACGTCCGGTAGTGTGAAAAGAGGGATAAATGTATTCAGGCTGATCGACCGGAAACGATCGAGCGAGTGTGCGGGGCCGCCTTCCCACACCACTCCAATTTTCATATTGTGTCTGGATGCTTTACTGGCTGTAAGCGCGTTGATCCTGTGATTCCAGAAGTCGTCCTTTTCCGGCGATGACGATATATACCCGGTTGCATATGGAAGCATCGAAAGTTCCAGATTCATGAATTCTGGGACCCTGGTTATATGGCACCAGTATTGATAAGAACACGGTGGGATTCGAGTGTAGGTAGCGCGGATGCTGGCCATGGATTTTGCCAATGGTGCTATTGGCTCACTCACTAGCGCGTCCACTATTGCGCCTTTCTCGTTCAACCATTCCGCAAATCTTAAAAATTGAATTTCGTCGCCGCGTCCTTGTTCGCCAACAAGCAAAATTGTGCTTCCAGCGACCGATTCGCCCGACCACTTGGGAAAGGGTAGCTGAACCATGCTCTCTTCAATCCCGGGCAGCTGGTAATACCATTTTTTGCGTTTCCAGCCTTCTTCGAATTCGCCGAGGCGTAATAGCGTATCGGCATAGTGACTTTGGAAATAGGGGTTCTTGCTGTGGACGCTTACTGCGATCTCGATATGTTGTCGACTTTGCTCGACGTCGCCTGTTATGCTGCATGCTCTTGCGGCATCGTAACGCAATACGGGATGTGCGGGCGCAATTGCAAGCCCTTGCATTGCCACACTCAGGGTTTGCTCGAATCGATCGCTCTCGTATAAGGCGTAAGCGAGTTCTCTAAGTGCATCGGGGTTGTTGGCGATATGGCTTCTTATATTCAGCAGGGTTTCATCAAATGCGTTTGCCAGTTTGGCGAAATATTTGATTCTCTCCAAATCATTGCTGAGCATGAGTTAATCTCTTTGGGGAAGATTTTCCGCGACTAGCAGATCGTTATCCTTGCAAGCTTGACGCAATCGGTTGGTGATCGCCATATCTTGTTCAGGATATTGCGATCTTTTTCGCGTAGCGCGATATCGGATTTTTCCTAATTTGTGTTGAATTAGAGGGCAGGAATGACCGCGTGAAGCGTGAAGCCGGAGGGTACCAGAAAAACAAAACCCGGCGCGCGAGGCCGGGTTTCTTCATGTGACCGGACGGGCGTCCGGTTAGCATTCACCTTTCTTGGCGTGGCCGGGCGGGCAGTGCCAGCCCTTGTCGTGATGGTGGTGCCTGTCCCAGTCGTCGCGGTCCCAGTAACGGCGGCCATCCCAATAGCGGTCGCCATACCAGCCCGGCGTGACGACGATAGCGGCGGGAGGTGGCGGCGCAACCACGACAGGGACAACAGGGGTCCCCACGTTGATGCCCACGTTGACATCGGTCGCGTTTGCCGCGCTGGCCAAGCCGATAGATGCGGCGGCAAGTGCCAGGCGGATGAATGTTTGCTTCTTCATGGATCGGTCCCCCAAATATCGCCCCGTGCTCGGGACGGATTTCGCTGGACAACAAAAAACCCGCCGAAGCGGGTTTGATGGCATGACGGTTTTTGCGAAAAGCCTCAATGGGCTTTGGTTGCGGGGACAGGATTTGAACCTGCGACCTTCGGGTTATGAGCCCGACGAGCTGCCAGACTGCTCCACCCCGCGTCCGTCAAAGAAAAAGATTATAGGGTAAATATAGCGGTGATGCAACAATAATTAACGAACACCCTTCTGGACGATTGCAGAATCATTGCGGACAGGGCGGGCGAGGCTGCGCCCGGGGCGTTTGCACAGGGCGCCAGGCTAGAATCGTGTGCCCGGTTGCCGCAGCAGAAATGGCGAGCCGCCCAATTCGATCAATCCGCCCAATCTTTTTGCCTCTGACTCTGCCCTCATAACCTCTCATATGGATATCGCCCTCGATCTGCAATCGATAGCCGCGCAGGAGCACGCGCTGGTGTTTCCCCGTTTCGACACCGATCGCGCCTGGCAACTCGGCACCGTGCTGCGCGAGCTTGCGGTTGCGCGTTCGCACGCGGTCGTCATCGACGTGCGCACCTTTGGCCTGCCACAGTTCTTCTGCGCGCTTGCCGGCGCGACGCCCGAGAACGTCGAGTGGGCGCGCCGCAAGTCGCGCGTGGTCGAGCATTTCCGGCGCAGTTCGTATGCGATCGGTTTGCGCGTGCAGCAGTCGGGCTCGTCGCTCGCCGAGAAAAACGGCCTGCCCGTGGCGGATTACGCCACCCATGGCGGCGCGTTTCCGCTGACCGTCGCGGGTGCCGGCGTGATCGGCTCGGTGACGGTTTCGGGCCTGCCGCAGCGCGCCGATCACGAGCTCGTGGTCGAGGCGCTGTGCGCCCACCTCGACGCCGACTACAGCAAGCTCGCGCTTGCGAAGGCCTGACGCAATGCGCATGTCTCCCTGGCTCATTCTCGTCGTTGCCATCGTCGCGGAAGTCATTGCTACGTCCGCGCTGCGCGCTTCGGAGGGTTTTTCGCGGATCGTGCCGTCGGCGGTGGTGGTCGCCGGTTATGGCGTCGCGTTCTACTGTCTCTCGCTTACGCTCAAGAATCTGCCCGTGGGCGTGGTCTATGCCGTTTGGTCCGGCGTGGGCATCGTGCTCATCACGCTCGTCGCGATGGTGCTCTACAAGCAGGTGCCCGATTTGCCCGCCGTGCTCGGCCTCGGGCTCATCGTGGCCGGTGTGGTCGTGTTGAATCTGTTTTCAAAGATGCAGGCTCACTGAATCACACCGAGGCTATTCAGTATTCAGGCGGCACGATGCGGATGCCGCTGCTCGCGATAGTCTTGCGGCTACGTTCGCCTTCGGGCGTGGCCGCGTCTTCCCACAGGCTGATCGCGCGCGAGATCTCGATGCCGTTTTCCCGTGTGTAAGTGAACCAGCGGCTCGCGGCCTGTTGCTCGGATATCCCACGGTTTTCTTCGAAGTATTGGCCTCTCCGGTGCGATTCCATAGTTCTCCTGTGTCGGCCTGGAGTTAGTGCTTTAGCACTTACTCCAGGCCCATGCAGCGCTCCTGCTCTGGTCCCATGCTTCGCAGTTGAGCGGGGCTGGTGCTCCACTTCATGCAAAGCCGAGCTTGCAATAGTGAAAGGGTTGTATGCCGCGCTTTTCTTGCGCGCCGATCATGTTTGAGTGTTGCAGGTTCCGTACCCATTCGTCTAGCGGTTGCACGGCGCCCGATGTCATGTATCGGCCCTGTCGCGGCGTGCAGCGAGTAACATGGGACGCGGTCCCGCCGCCCGCCGGCGCGGCTTTTTTTCAGCAGATTTTCCAACGGGGCTGGACATGGATATCCGTTTCCCTTCCGAGGCGCCGTCCTGGCACGATGTGAATCTCACCGTGGGGTTTCCC
Organism: Paraburkholderia sacchari; assembly: GCF_000785435.2. GTDB lineage: Bacteria > Pseudomonadota > Gammaproteobacteria > Burkholderiales > Burkholderiaceae > Paraburkholderia > Paraburkholderia sacchari. Next base: position 213,625 of record NZ_JTDB02000007.1, read on the forward strand.
GCGCTGGTGGACGGTGCGCGCGTGCCCTGCGCGATCTCGGTCGAGGCGCTCGAGGATCATTTCGGTGCGCTGTCCGATGGACGGGACGCGTGGATGCAGGCGTTCGATGCGGGCCGCCCGCGCATCGAGGCCGTGGCGCGCGCGCATCTGGAACTTGGCAACGGCACGCCGGTGCTGCTAAAAAGCGGCCATTTTCCACCGGGCCGTCTGCTTTCCTGATGAGGCTGCGCGTGCCGGCGTCGTACCATCCCGGCGCACCGGCTCGATAATCGCGCCCAGGCTGTTCCCATGAACACCGCTGAACCGAAAGCCCCCGACGCCACTGCGTTTCGCATGGCACTGCGCGCACGCATACTGGATGCCGCGCGCCGCATCGTGGCGCGTGACGGGCTGCATGCGCTTTCGATGCGCAAGCTTGCCGAGGCTGTCGGCTATTCGCCGGCTTCGCTTTACCTCCATTTCGACAGCCGCGACGAGATTGCCCGCGCGCTGGGACGCGAGAGCTTTGCGCAGTTGCTTGCGCATCTCGAACCGTGTGCGCAGATCGGCGACCCGTGGGAGCGGCTTCATGCGCTGGCGCATGCTTATGTCGCATTCGGGCGCGCGCATCAGGAGGCTTACCGGCTCATGTACATGGAGCCGGGGGAGGGCGGCCGTTCCGGCGCGCACGCGAAGGGCCGCGCCGCAACGCGGGCGGCGAGCGAATCTCCGGCGATTGCTAATCCCGGCGATATGCTGCCTTGCGAAGAAGCTGGGCGCGTGGCGGATCTGTTCGCCGACGCGCTCGAAGCGCTTGCAAGCGCGGGGCATTTGCGTAGCGGCGCGCAATGCGAGCCGGCGCTGCTCGCGCGCGCGTTATGGGCGATGCTCCATGGCGTCGTGGTGTTTTCGCTGATCGGGCCGGGGTTCGCGCATGAGGCGTCGTTGGCGCCTATCGTCGACGCCGGGCTCGGCGGCTGGCTTGGCGGTGTGCCGCCGCCCGCGCGTGCCGTGGAGAAAAACCCGGAGGGCCCATCGTCATAGTTTTGCTGGGCGTGGTTAGCCAAGGGCGTGAGCATGGAGAACCGTCCGAATCATGCAATCTTCAGTTATCCGAAACCTTATATCGCGTTGATCAATGGCGTCGTGATGGGCGGCACGGCACGTATGGCGATGTCCGAGACGCGCATTGGTTTTTTTCCCCGATGTCGATTGGGCCGAGCAGATTGCGGGGGGGCGTTGCCGGACCCGTCAGCCGATACCGCGCGCGGCGCGCCTGTTTCTTGCGCCGCGCACGGGTGCCGGTTCAGTCTTCGCTGGTTTCGCTCATGAAGGCGCGCATGAACACGAGTGAGCCCCAGCCCCAGATCGCATTCGACGCGAAGCCCATGGCGACGCGCGGCAGCATGTTGCCGCTCGGCCAGATGCCGCGCAGCGGATCGACCACGAACAGCATGGCGGCCGTGAGCACGATGCCGCCGAACACGAACGCCTGCACCCACGGCGCGGGGCGCGACGGCGAGATGCGCAGCAGCCACGTCATCGGGATGGCCCACAGCGCGCTCCAGATTGCATTGACGAGGAACTCGGGCAGGCCGATGGGGGCGAACGGCTCGGTGGAGAAACCGGCGGCGTCGATGACTTGCGCCGCGTGAAGCAGCGCGAGCGTTGCCTCGCGAAAGAACAGTGAGGCCAGAAAGCCGGATACGAACGGCAAAATCAGTTTTTGCATGAGGAGGCGCGAGGATTGCGTGGCGCGGACCGCGCATGCCTGAAATGAAAAGGCGTAAAAGCGCGGCCGGCCGGATTATTGTCGATGTGTGCGCCATTATATCGGCGCGCCGCGCCTGTGATTGCCCCTGTGTATGTTAAAGCGTCGCGTAAAGCACGAAATTGGAAAACCTAAGCTCAAAAAAATTGTTCAAAACGCTTAGGGCGATCCCTAGACTGGGTCCCCATGACGACGGCGCCGCCGCTGTGGCCCCGCGCCCCGGACTTTTTCGTTTCACGGCTCGAACAAAAGCAGGAGCAATGCATGAATGTGTTCTGGTTCATTCCGACCCATGGCGACAGCCGTTATCTGGGGACGTCCGAAGGCGCGCGCGCCGCTGATCTCGCCTATTTCCAGCAAGTGGCCGTCGCGGCGGATACGCTTGGCTATGAAGGCGTTCTGCTGCCGACGGGCCGTTCATGCGAAGACGCATGGGTCGTGGCATCGAGCCTGATTGCCGCGACGCGGCGCCTGAAGTTCCTCGTCGCGATTCGCCCGGGGCTTTCGTCGCCGGCGCTTTCCGCGCGCATGGCCGCGACTTTCGATCGCCTTTCGAATGGACGATTGCTGATCAACGTCGTGACCGGGGGCGACGCCGCCGAACTCGAAGGCGACGGTGTGTTCGTCGATCACGACACGCGCTACGAAATCACCGACGAATTCCTGCATATCTGGCGCAAGCTGCTTGCAGCTTCGCATACCAACGAAGCAATCGACTTCGAAGGCAAGCACCTGAGTTCGAAGGGCGGCAGGGTGCTTTATCCGCCGGTGCAGCATCCGCATCCGCCGCTGTGGTTCGGCGGCTCGTCGCCGGCTGCGCACGACATGGCGGGCGCGCACATCGATACGTATCTGACATGGGGCGAACCGCCCGAGGCCGTCGCGAAGAAGATCGCCGATATCCGCGCACGGGCCGAACGGCACGGCCGCAAGATCCGCTTCGGCATTCGTATGCACGTGATCGTGCGTGAGACCGAGGAGGAAGCATGGGCGGCGGCGGAGCGCCTCATCAGCCGTCTCGACGACGACACCATCGCGCGTGCGCAAGCCGCGTTCAACAAGATGGATTCGGAAGGCCAGCGCCGCATGGCCGAACTGCACGGCGGCAAGCGCGGCACGCGCAAGGAACTGGAGGTATATCCGAACCTGTGGGCGGGGGTAGGCCTGGTGCGCGGCGGCGCGGGCACAGCGCTGGTCGGCAATCCGGAGCAGGTTGCCGAGCGCATGAAGGAATACGCGCAGTTGGGCATCGAGACCTTCATTCTCTCCGGATATCCTCATCTTGAGGAATCCTATCGCTTCGCCGAACTCGTGTTCCCGCTGTTGCCGGGGCGCCGTACGAAGACATCGGGTGGTCCCATCTCGGGTCCGTTTGGCGAGGTGGTCGGCAATCAGTATCTGCCGAAGGTGAGCCAGAGCTGATTCGCAAGCAGTAGCGCGTCAGGCCTCCGAGTGGCGGCGCACGCGAATACCTCACCGCTCGAACCGCGCAATATGATAAGGATGACATAACGATGAATCAATCCGCTGTGACTGCTGCCGGCTCGGCCATTGCCCCACGTAGCGGGCGGCCATTCGCCTTCGTCGGACGCAAGGCGCTCGCCCGCATCGCTCCCTGGCTCGTGCCGCTCGCGATTCTGGCTGCGTGGGAGCTGGCTGCGCGCAGCGGCGCGCTTTCCACGCGTGTGTTGCCCGAGCCGCTCGCGGTCGTGAAGGCCGCGTGGTCGCTCATCGAATCGGGCGAGATGCTGCAGGACGTGCGCGTAAGCACGTTGCGCGCGATTTCGGGTTTCGCGATCGGCGGCGGCATCGGTCTCGTGCTCGGTCTTGCCACCGGGCTCTTCAAGCCCGCGGAGACCGCGCTCGATTCGACCATCCAGATGATCCGCAATATTCCCGCGCTCGCGATGATTCCACTCGTGATCCTCTGGTTCGGCATCGAAGAGCAGGCGAAGGTGTTTCTCGTCGCGCTCGGTGTGTTCTTCCCCGTGTATGTGAATACTTTTCACGGCATCCGCTCGGTGGACGCGAACCTCATCGAGATGGCGCGCAGCTATGGCCTCAGGGGCTTTGCGCTCTATCGCGAAGTCATCCTGCCAGGCGCGCTGCCGTCGATTCTGGTGGGCGTGCGCTTCGCGCTGGGGCTGATGTGGGTAACGCTGATTGTCGCGGAAACGATTTCCGCGCAGTCGGGCATCGGCTACATGACGATGAACGCGCGCGAATTTCTTCAGACCGATGTGGTGGTGGTCGGCATTCTGCTGTACGCCGCGCTCGGCAAGCTCGCCGACTGGCTTGCCAAATGGCTCGAGCGTGCCGCGCTGCGCTGGCACCCCGCTTATCAACAAGGGAGCGATGCATGAACGCAAGCACGTTGGCGGTTCATTTCGGCGGCGTCGCGGGCCGTGATCTCGAAGCCGAGATCGAATTGCCGCGCACTCAGGAGCGCGAAGCGCACGAGGCCGGCGAGCAGGATGGCGCGCAGCGCACTCACATCGGCGGTCAGGATCGACGTGCGCCGGCAACAAGAGACACGGCGACGGCGCGCAGCGATGCGCGCGCGCACGACCCGGCCGTCGAATTGCGCCGCGTGGGCAAGCGCTACGGCGAGCGCGTGGTGCTCGACGGCTTCGACCTCTCGATCGAACGTGGCAGCTTCGTGGCGATCGTGGGACGAAGCGGCTGCGGGAAATCTACGCTGCTGCGCCTCGTAGCCGGGCTCGAAGCGCCCGATGCCGGCGAGCTGACGCGACGCGACGAGCATGGTGCGCCGCTCGAGACGCGCATGATGTTTCAGGACGCACGGCTCCTGCCGTGGAAAACGGTGCTCCAGAACGTGATGCTTGGGCTTGGGCGCGGTGCGCGCGACGACGCTCGCGCGGTGCTCGATGAAGTGGGACTGCTTGCACGCGCCGACGAGTGGCCCGCGCGGCTCTCGGGCGGGCAGCGTCAGCGCGTGGCGCTTGCGCGGGCGCTGGTGCACCGGCCGAGTCTGTTGCTGCTCGACGAACCGCTAGGCGCACTCGACGCGCTCACGCGCATCGAAATGCACGCGCTGATCGAGCGCCTTTGGCGCGAGCACCGCTTTACCGCGTTGCTGGTCACCCACGACGTGCATGAGGCCGTTGCGCTGGGCGACCGCATTCTGCTGGTGGAGCAGGGCCGCATCGCACTCGACCAGCGCGTGCCGCTCGAACGCCCCCGCGCCCGCGCCGACGCGCGCTTTGCCGGAATCGAAGAGCGCGTGCTCCAGCGCGTGCTGGGCAGCGAAACGCCCGCGAGCGCGCATGCGCCCCGGGCCAACGAAATGCCTTATGGCCTGCGCCCCGCCGAGGTGCGCTGGGCGGTGTGAATGCGGGGCAAAGCATCCGTACCCAATGATTTTCGTTTATCAACTTCAGGAGCCGAATCAATGAGCATTTCCGCCATCAACGTGCGCAACCAGTTCCGCGGCAAGGTCAAGGAGATCATCCGTGGGCCGGTGGTATCGGAGGTCGACGTCGACACACCGTTTGGCGTGGTCACTTCGGTTATCACGACGCGCTCGATCGACGAACTCGAACTGAAGGTCGGCTCGGAAGTCGTCGCGCTCGTGAAGTCGACGGAGGTGTCGATCGCGCGCCTGTGAATCGCCGGCGGGCGGCTTCGGGGCTCGCGCGGAGAGTTGTGCGCCCGGCGTGGAAGTGCGAGGATGGATCACTCAACCACGACGGAGAGACGATCATGGAGCCGAAAGGCATCGACATGGGCGACTACGAGGAGCGCTACAAGGACTACGACATCGAAGTCGCGGTCGAACAGGTGCTCACGGGCGTGAAGGCGCACTTTCGCGTGCTCAAGGCCGGCGCTCTGGTAACGGACTGGCAACTGGTCCATATCGACCGCCTCTGGTCGACCGAGCATGCGGCGGCCGAGGCGGGTTTCGAGGCGGCGCGCGCGTGGATTGACGGCGGTGTGGCGCAATGAGGTTTATCGCATTGCAGGTACGGCGCCGCCTGGTCATGTGCGTGCCTCAGAAGGCGCTCGCTTCGCTTTTGCGTGGATTCCGATAAAAGCGTGTTCCATTGAATTTATCGGGGCCGACAAATAGCAGCAGCACCAAACCGATCTGGCCAAATGGCACGATCGCTATCAACCACCACCACCAGCCGCTCACGCCAATATCGTGGAGCCGGCGCACCATTGCGGCAATGGGAACCCAGAAAGCCACGCACACAATCACCATGCCGAGAATCGCGGCCGGGAGCGTATTGCCGAGACCATCTTCGGGCATGAGAGTGTCGAGCGCATAAACGAATATCAGGAACAGCGCCATCGTGATGGCGTACTCGCGCCGCGTGGCGCGGCCAGAAAGCGTGAAGCGTCGTTCGAGCCATTTTTCCATGGTGTCGATATTTCCGTCGTCGGTTGCATGCTGTTGGATTTATTTCGCTGCGGGAAGCGATTTTACGCACGGGTGACGGTGGGATGGCATAGGTTTTATCGAGTTTATTGATTTGGCATCCTGCATATTATTGCTTGTGAATAGATTGGCTTGAGTTATTCATTCTGCATGCTGGGAAGGTCGCTTTGGGCACTGAGGTGCCGAGTCGCCAGGCGGTCCGTAGTGCGATGGAATCCATAAGGACTCCATGGGACGGATCGTTTGCTGGGTTGATGGCGAATACGGGGGTATTCGGTATTCGAAAGCCGGAAAGCAAAAAGCCCAGTTCATTTGAACTGGGCTTTTTGCTTGAATTCTTGGGGTGGCTGATGGGACTCGAACCCACGACAACAGGAATCACAATCCTGGACTCTACCAACTGAGCTACAGCCACCACTGTTACTGCTTTCTCGCTAGCGCTGCTTTGTGAGCGGCGTCAATCAAGAAGCAGGATTATATACATAGCGGATCGGACTTGCCTAGCCCCTTTATTCAAATATTTCAGAAGAAAGTGCAGGCGACGCTTCCATGGGGCTGCGCAGGTGGGCGCGCGCTTCCTCGAAGATTGCGAGGTCGCCCTTGGCAAGCTTGCGGTTGTCCGACAGCACGCGCCGCCATCCGCGCGCGCCGGCTTCGCCGCGATACAGCCCCAGTGCGTGGCGCGTGATCGCGGCCAGGTGCGTGCCGCGTGCCACTTCACTCGCGCAGTACTGCATGAGCTTCGCTTCGATGTCGTCGCGCGTGGGCGCGGGTTCGCTGGCGCCATAGAAACGCGCGTCGACGCTGGCCAGCACGTAGGGGTTGTGGTAAGCCTCGCGCCCGAGCATCACGCCGTCGACGTGCTCGAGGTGCAAAGCCACCTCGTCGAGCGTCTTGATGCCGCCGTTAATGATGATTTCGAGCTGCGGAAAATCGCGCTTGAGCTGCCAGGCGTATTCGTACTTGAGCGGCGGAATCTCGCGGTTTTCCTTCGGGCTCAAGCCTTTGAGAATGGCGTTGCGCGCATGGACGATGAAAACCGTGCAACCCGCATCCGCGATGGTGCCGACAAAATCGCGCACGAACGCGTAGTCCTCGACCGCATCCACGCCGATGCGATGCTTGACCGTGACCGGCACCGAAACCGCGTCGCGCATTGCTTTTACGCAGTCGGCCACGAGCTGCGGCTCGTTCATCAGGCACGCGCCGAAAGCGCCGCGCTGGACGCGCTCGGACGGGCAGCCGCAGTTCAGGTTGATTTCGTCGTAGCCCCATTGCTCGCCGAGCTTGGCCGACCGGGCGAGGTCGTCCGGCTCGCTGCCGCCCAGTTGCAGCGCGACCGGCGCTTCGTCGGGCGTGAACGCAAGATGGCGCGGCACGTCGCCGTGGAGCAGGGCGCCCGTCGTCACCATCTCCGTATACAGCCAGGTGTGCCGTGAGATGAAGCGGTGCAGCGAGCGGCAGTGGCGGTCAGTCCAATCCATCATCGGGGCAACGGACACGCGGCGGGGACTGGCGATACGGTGGGTGGACATGGCGAATCGGTGCGCAAGAAAGCGCGACAAGCGTGGATCAACCTTTTATTTTATCGCAACCCCGCCCAAGCGAGTTCCTGGGCGTTCCAGCGATTTCGCGCTACAGCATGCGGGCAGCGTGGGCCGGGTGTTTTGTGCGAGCGCTAGTTGGAGCGCTTCCGGTACGTTCGGCCAGGCGAAAGACCCTTCAGGTGTTATGTAATCCACCCGCTGCATTGTGCGTCGCGTCAGAAATTTTGGATGGCTTTTAAGGGGCTGTTCGGCGCTGAGCCCCGCCAGAGCTGGCGGAGGCGATTGTTTACGGCGTTGGAATAGTAAATTCGGCATATCGTGATTATTTTTCGATAGTAGGTAGTTACACTGACTCTCACTGACGCAGCTCATGGGCATCGACCTCCCAGGCGCGGCGCCATCACCGAACCGCAATCGAAACTGATACTGGAGTCCACCATGAAGACCAAACTGATCGCAGCGCTGCTGGTCGCAGCTTCCGCTTCCATCGCCGCTCCGGCGTTCGCCAGCGGTTACGGCCCGGCGCCGCACTATCGTCCGGACGTTGGCGCGCCGGCTTCGCAACAAGGCCAAAGCGCCCAGACGGTGAGCGCTGAGCGTGCCCAGCAGCAAGGCGTCGACGCGTCGTACGGCGGTGTCGCGAGCGTGTCCACCCAGTCGGGCAGCCGCAACGATCAAACGCCGCGTTCGCAGCAAGTGTTTTTCGGCCACTAAGTTCTCGCGGTCCGAAACGCCGCCCTTCAATCGGGTGGCTTGGGCGCCGGGTGTCCTCAGGACCCCGGCGCTTTGCTTTGCGCGCGGATTTCACGGCGCCTGAAAAAAATCGGCCGGCGTGATAGTTTCGCGATTCTTCGCCCGAAGCGCTCGCGCAGATCGACGCGCTGCACGAAGCACATCCAGCCCCGCGCCTTGAATTTGGCTTGATCAAGCATTGCGCGTGCTGGCATCATGCGGCGCGCGCTGCACGGTTCTATCTGGTTTTGCCCGATGCTCCAATGGGCGCGCCTTGCTTGACCTGCTCGCCCCGGATCATCCGGCCCCGAGCTCCTTAGCGGAGTATTACTACAATGACCAGCGCACGCGACGCACATCCCCCACAGTCGCCGCCCTCGTGGGGTTGGCCCCTTTTCATTCTGCTGGCCGTTGCCGGCCTGTTCTATGTGAAGTGGTTTCCGTACTACCACCGCGCATTCACGGCCGAGGCCACGCATTCGATCGGCAAGTCCATCCTGATGGGCGGCGCGGCGAGCGCCCCTGAGCCGTCGTTCGCGGCCGCGATCGACTATGCCTTGGCCTATGGCAAGGCGATCTGGCAGGCGATGGTGCTGGGCCTGCTGCTCGGCTCGGGCGTGCAGGCGCTGCTGCCCGCGCAGTGGATTGCGCGCGCGCTGGGGCGCCATGGTTTCGGCAGCGTCGCGGCAGGCGGTCTGCTCGCGGTGCCCGGCATGATGTGCACGTGCTGCGCCGCGCCGGTCGTGGCGGGGCTGCGCGCGCGCAATGCGTCGCCGGGCGGGGCGATCGCGTTCTGGCTCGGCAACTCGGTGCTCAACCCCGCGACGCTCGTGTTCATGGGCTTCGTGCTGGGCTGGCAGTGGAGCGCGCTGCGCCTCGTGCTGGGCGTGCTGATGGTGTTTGGCCTGGGCTGGCTCGCGAACCGGCTGGTGACGCGCGAAGAGGCGCTCGCCGCCGACGTGCGGCTCGCGATGTTCGCGCAGGAGCAAGCCGAAAGCGGCAATGCGCTCGTGCGCTGGCTGCGTCTGTTCGTGCGCATGGCGGTGCGGCTCGTGCCCGAATACATCGTGCTCGTGCTGTTGCTGGGCGCGGCGCGTGCGTGGCTCTTTCCGCACATCGGCCCCGAGGTCGCGAGCAGCCTTGGCTGGATCGTTGTGTTCGCGGTGGCCGGCATGCTGTTCGTGATCCCCACCGCTGGCGAGGTGCCGATCATTCAGGCGATGCTGGCGCTCGGCATGGGCGTGGGGCCGGCGGGCGCGCTGCTGATGACGCTGCCGCCCGTGAGCCTGCCCTCGTTCGCGATGCTGGCCGGCTCGTTCCGGGTGCGCACGCTGGCGCTGGTGGGCTCGGTGGTCGTGCTGTTCGGCGTGGTGGCGGGGCTGGCGACGGTCGCGCTGGGGTTTTAGCGCGCTTTAGTAGCGCCTGGTCGCACGAATTGGTGCGCATCGGCGTGAACAGGCCCTAAGATAAGAGACTCGCATCAACGGCGGATTACCGGCTAACCAGCTGGCTGTCCGCACAGAACAGGGCTGCGGCCCGGGAGCCGCCATGGCAAAGCAAAAGACGAATCCGAAACTCGAACAGGCCCTGACGCGGGGCGACCTTGCCATCCGGCAGGCCAACTCCGCTCGCGCAACGGCGGTTTTGCGCGCACTCGGCAAGATGATTGTGGAGGCGTCGGCGACCATCGGCGTCGAGGCGCACACGTCGATTCCCGATGGCGACCGCATTTACGATCCCGCCGACGGCCTCTGGCCGCAGCAGTTGCTGATTTCGCTCGATGGCCCGGTCGAGGACTCGGACCCGGAGGAGATCCGCACGATCCGCCTGCTTGCGCAGTCGCAGTCCACGCAGTTCCGCGTCGAATGGCATCGCGCCGACGGCAAGATCGGCCGCCAGGAGGGCGGCCCATTCGCGACCGTCGCGTTCATTTCGGATGTCGATATCCCGTGGGGCGACGACGAAGACTGAGCGTTCTCCGAATCGCGTGCGTTAGCGCATCATGCGCCGCCGGAACAGGATCGAGGCGACGCCGAAGGGCACCACCACGTAGAGCACGAGCACGGCGAGATGCAGTCCCGCGTGCTCGATCGGGCGTCCGAGCATGGCGGGGCGAATCAACTCGACGGCGTGCGCGAGCGGCAGCATCAGCGTGACGTGTTGCGCGGCGGCGGGCAGCTGCGTGATTGGAAAGAACACGCCGGAAAGCAGCAGCATCGGCGTGAGCACGAGCGTCTGATAGAACATGAAGAAGTCATAGGACGGCGCGAGCGCAGTGACGATCATCGCGCAACTCGCGAATGCGAGGCCCGCGAGCGCGATCACGGGCAGCGCGAGCAGCATCGACGGAAAGCTCGCGTAGCCGAGCAGGCCCGCCACGATCATGATGGCCGCACCCGACAGCATCGACTTGCTGGCGGCCCAGACAACCTCGCCGAGCACCACGTCGCCGAGCGAGAGCGGCGTGTGCATGATCGCTTCCCATGTGCGCTGCACGTGCATGCGCGAGAAACCCGAGTACATCGACTCGAAGCTCGCGGACATCATCACCGAGGACGACACCGTACCTGCTGCGAGAAACGCAATGTACGAGACGCCGTCGACGTGGCCCACCATCAGCCCGAGCCCGAAGCCGAGGCCGAACAGATAGATCATCGGGTCGGCGAGATTGCCGAACATCGAGGCGATCGCCAGCTTGCGCCAGACAAGATAGTTGCGCCGCCACACGGCGATCCAGTGCGTCGCGTTCGACGGCAGCGCCGCGCGCGGCGCGCGCATGGGAGACGGGGCGGGGCGCGTGGGCGGCGGAGTTTGCGTGCGTGTCTGCATGGTGGCGATGTTAATCCTGCATCTCGCGGCCCGTGAGCCGCAGGAACACATCTTCGAGATTCGCGGGCCGATGCAGGTAGCGCAAATCCGAGCGATGGCGCAAAAGCTCATGCACGGGCGCGGCTTCATCGACATAGCAGAAGAGCGTTTCGCCGCTGATCTCCGTGCGCTTGGCGAGCGGCGCAAGCTCGTCGCGCAGCGCCACTGGGTCGGGCCCGTAGATCTCGATCACATCGCAGCCGATTTCCGATTCGATCAGCGTCTTTGGCGGGCCCTCGGCAATCTTGCGGCCTTCCTCGATCACGCACACGCGATTGCAAAGCCGTTCGGCCTCCTCCATGAAATGCGTCGTGAGGAGGATCGTCTTGCCGCGCGCGAGCAGCGAGCGCAGCCGCTCCCAGATTAGATGGCGTGCCTGCGGGTCGAGACCCGTGGTGGGTTCGTCCATCACCAGCACGTCGGGGTCGTTGACGAGCGCGCGCGCCAGCGTGAGACGGCGGCGCATGCCGCCGGAAAGCTCGCCCACGCGCGCATCGGCCTTGCTTTCCAGACGGGCGAATTCGAGCAGCGGCGCAACGAGCGTGCGCGTTTCGCTTGCCGAGAGTCCGAAGTAGCGGCCAAACACGAGCAGGTTCTCGCGCACCGTGAAGTCGGGATCGAGATTGTCGAACTGCGGCACGACGCCTACGCGTGCGCGCGCATGGCGTGCACGCGCGGGCACCGGTTCGCCGCACAGGCTGATGCGTCCGGCATCGGGCGAAACGATGCCGAGCAGCATGCGCAATGTAGTGGTCTTGCCCGCGCCGTTGGGGCCGAGAAGCCCGAAGCATTCCCCGGGGACAACGTCGAACGACAGGCCGTTCACGACGGTCCTGTCTCCGTAGTGCTTGATCACCTGCTCGAATTCGATGGCGGGCATGGTTGTGCGGCTATTGCGCATTGCAAGGCGGCCTATTATAGGGCGTTCACCTTCCCATGCTGTTGCACCATCCATGTGCACGCAAACCTGGCGTTTTCCAGCCCTTGCGTGTCGAATTGCGGCGCACCATTATGTGAAAGTAACCCGCGTTTCCAGGCGGGTAGGGAGAATCGATCATGGCGAGCTACAAGAAAATTCTGCTTTGTTACGACGGCTCGCGCGAAGGCCGCAAGGCACTGCGTTGCGGCGCGGATCTGGCGTTGGACCTGCATGCGGAGACCCATTTGCTTTCGGTGGTCGACATGCGCTCGACAATCGCGCAAAGCGCGGGCTTGCTCACCGACGTGGCATGTGGGCGTTTTGAAGAAACGGCGCGCGAGATTCTGCAGGAAGGCGTGGACTGGCTGACCGAGCGCGGCGTGCGTGCGCAGGGCCACTTCGCGTTCGGGCATCCGATCGACGAGATTGCGAATCTCGCCAACGAGTTGCACGTCGATCTCGTGGTGGTGGGGCACCGCTGCCGTACCGGGCTGTCGCGCTGGTGGATGGGTGCGGGCAATACGCCGCTGCTCGACCGTGTGACGTGCAGCATTCTGGTGGCCTGCTCTTCGGCTGCCGAGGAAAAACAGCAACAGCAGGCGGCGGCTTAGCCGCTTCAAATCGCCTTCCAGGAGCCTTCACCCGCTTCCGGGCGCTATTGTGGCGATTGCGGCGCTCAGTCAATCAGCGAAAAGCGGTGGAGCCACTACCACGTCCACGTAGATGGCTCGCCGCAATTCTCGCGGTTCGTTCCGTTGTTTCAATACGGCTTGCTCAGTTCGACGCACTCGCGCCGTTGCCGGTATCCGGTTCGTTCAATTCCACCGCGGCGAGTTTCCACGAAAACAACCCATGGCGCTGCAGGATGGCTGCATAGCGCTCGCCGCCATTGGCGCCGTTCGCACCGCGTTGCCACGTAACGGCGAACGTGTTCAGACTGCGATAGCCCGCCGAGGTTTGCGCGCGCGGCTGCGCTTGCTGTGATTGCGGCGATGGCGCCGGGGGTGACGGATTACCGGGCGCGGGCGGCGTCGATTGGCCCGGCTGTGACGATGGTGACGACGGCGGCGCTTCAGACGGCTGCACAGGTGCGGGCCGCTCCCCCGGCTTGCCGGTCGGCGGCATGCCGCTAAGCAGCGCGGCCACGCCCTCTGGCGTCGCATACGCGTCCACGAGCGGGCCGATCAGCGCATTGCCGATCATCGCGCCGAACAGCATGAGCGGATTGCTGGCGTGCGCGGCCTCCATGCGTTGCTGCAGCATCTCGCCAACCTGCTGCTTCAAGCTCACGCGCAACGCCGGGTAGTCGACATACTCGTTCAGTGCAGCCGCGTCGCGTGCGTCGGCGGCTGCCTTGAGATGGTTCAGGGCGATGTATGGCGATGCATAGCCGTAGCCCACTGCCGCCACGATCGCAACCGCCGCGACGGCGATTGCAACGGGCTTCTTCCAGCTCGATGATTTGCGCGGATACGTTTGGGTATCGGTCATTAGTCAGTGCAACCCCGAGGTGTTCAATCAGGGTGTTGACCACGCGCAATCAAAAACGATCCCACTTTTATGGATTACTTTGCCAGTGCGACCGGCGCATCGGCCTGTTGTTCCGCGATGCAGCGGTCGATGGCGCGACATACCGCCTCCATCGTGCCCACCATGATGAGCCGTGACTGGCCGTGATAAACGCGCACCGGTGCGCGGCGGTCGGGCTGCTCCGCATTCAGCGTGCTGTTGAGCGAAACGCGTGCGAAGGCCGGCTGCGCCGAAGGCAGCGCGCGCGCTTCATCTTCTCGTTCGATGTCGTCGAAGAGCGAGCCATTGATCTGGTAGCCGCATTGCCGGCCGAGAGCCGCCGCCGAGGCGCGCGCCTCGCGCATGGCGCACGAGGCAATCCCGCGCAAATGACGCAGACGGCCGAATTGACGGAAGGGCAGCAGGCGGGCAAGGCGTTCCATGACTCTCTCCAGAAAATACGCAGAAAATGCGCAGGCGGATTTATCAGAATTCGGTGGGGCGGATCAGACCAACGGCAATGCCTTCGAGCGCGAAATCGGCGCTGCCGGCCGCGACGAAAATATTCTCGTAGTCGGGGTTCTCCGCGATCAGCTCGATGCCGTTGCGCTGCCGCTTCAGGCGCTTCACGGTTACGTCGTCGCCAAGGCGGGCCACGATGATCTGGCCGTCCTTTGCTTCGCTCTTTTTCTGCACAGCGAGCAGGTCGCCGTCGAGGATGCCCGCGTCGCGCATGGACAGCCCGCGCACCTTCAGCAGGTAGTCGGGCCGGCTCGAAAAAAGCGCCGGGTCGCAGGTGTAGTTCTGCGAAATGTGCTCTTGAGCGAGGATCGGGCTACCTGCCGCGACGCGACCCACGAGCGGCAGCGAGAGCTGCATGAGGCCCGCGTGCGGCAGCGTGAATTGATGCGGCAGATCGCCTGGACCGGGCACGAGACGGATGCCGCGCGAAGCGCCCGCAGCCAGCTCGATCACACCTTTGCGCGCCAGCGCGCGCAGATGCTCCTCAGCCGAGTTCGCCGAGCTGAAGCCCAGTTCGGCTGCGATTTCGGCGCGCGTGGGCGGAAAGCCGGTGCGCTCGATCGCGCGGCGGATCAGATCGAAAACCTGCTGCTGTCGTGCGGTGAGTTTGGTCATGGCGCTACTGTATGTTTGAACAGGTGACTGTATTTTTATACAGTACTCGCCGCTTTTCAAGTGTTACTTGAACTTTGTCATCCGGATGGCGTCGCGACGGCGCTTCCCCCGCCCAGACAGGTGCAATCACGGACGAAAACTTGCTCAAGCGTCCAGTTCCTCCGTCTTTACCACTTTTGCGTATTAAAAAATGAGAAAACATCATTTTTAATAATGTAAGCCAATCGCTAGACTGGCCTTCATTGATTGCTGCACGGCACGCGCAGACACACGAAAGCGCATTCAAGCGCACGACGACACGGAGAAAGAGCAGATGAAACAAGGCACTACGGGGCGCGCATGGTTCAGGACACTGGCGGCGAAACTGGTGATCGGCGTGGCGCCGCTCGTCGGCATGGCGGCCTTCACGCCCGCGGCTCATGCGGACGCGGCGCTGCTCAACGTCTCCTACGATCCCACGCGCGAGCTGTATCAGGACATCAACGAGGCCTTTATCAAGGAGTGGAAGTCGAAGGGCGGCGAGACGCTCACCGTCAAGCAGTCGCACGGCGGCTCGGGCGCTCAGGCGCGCTCGGTGCTCGACGGGCTGCAGGCCGACGTCGTGACGCTCGCGCTCGCCTGGGACATCGACGCGCTCGCCAATAAAGGGCTGATCGCGAAGGACTGGCAAAAGCGTTTGCCCGACAACGCCTCGCCGTACACCTCGACCATCGTGTTTCTCGTGCGCAAGGGCAATCCGAAGCACATCAAGGACTGGGACGACCTCGTGAAGCCCGGCGTCTCGATCGTCACGCCCAATCCGAAGACCTCGGGCGGCGCGCGCTGGAATTACCTCGCGGCCTGGGCCTATGCGGCGCACCAGCCGGGCGGCAACGTCCAGAAGGCGAAGGAGTTCATCACGAAGCTCTACAAGAACGCGGGCGTGCTCGACTCGGGCGCGCGCGGCGCGACCACCAGCTTCGTGCAGCGCGATATCGGCGATGTGCTGATCGCCTGGGAAAACGAAGCATTCCTCTCGCTCAAGGAGTTCGGGCCGGACAAGTTCGAAATCGTGGTGCCGTCGGCCAGCATTCTTGCGGAGCCGCCGGTTGCGGTGGTCGACAAGGTCGTGGACAAGCACGGCACGCGCAAGGTGGCGCAGGCGTATCTGCAGTTCCTGTATAGCGAGCAAGGCCAGGAGATTGCCGCAAAGAACTTCTATCGTCCGCGCTCGGACAAGGTGCCGGCGGCGCTCACGGCGAAGTTCCCGAAGCTCAAGCTCTACACGGTCGATGAAGCGTTCGGCGGCTGGGCCAACGCGCAGAAGACGCATTTCGCCGATGGCGGCGTGTTCGATTCGATTTATCAGCCGCAGTAAAGCAGGTCGCAGCAAGCAACGCAAACGACAAAGACAAGGCGCGCCCGACGAGGCGCGCCTTTAGCCGCAGCGTCTCGCATGCATCGCATGATGAGAGGCGCTCCGCGCAACCCATGTGAAGAGATAGAGCATGACGACGTTTCGATTACAGAAGCCAGGCGCGCTGCCGGGATTCGGCGTGACGCTCGGCATCACGGTGGCGTATCTGAGCCTCGTGGTGCTCATTCCGCTTGCGGCCACGTTCCTCAAGACCGCGACGCTCGATTGGGCGCAGTTCGTGCGCGCGGTGGCGTCGCCGCGCGTGCTCGCGTCGTACCGCCTCACGTTTTTCTCGGCGCTTGGCGGGGCGCTCATCAACGCGGTGTTCGGCTTCCTGCTCGCGTGGGTGCTGGTGCGCTACACGTTCCCGTTCAAGCGCGTGATCGATGCGCTCGTCGATCTGCCGTTCGCACTGCCGACTTCCGTGGCAGGCATCTCGCTCGCCGCCGTGTATGCGGGCAACGGGTGGATTGGCCAGTTCCTGCAGCCGCTCGGCCTCAAGGTTGCATTTACCCCGCTTGGCGTGCTCGTGGCGCTCACGTTCATCGGCTTGCCGTTTGTCGTGCGCACGGTGCAGCCGGTGCTCGAAGAGTTCGAACGCGAACAGGAAGAGGCCGCCGCGTGCCTGGGCGCTTCGCGCTGGCTCACGTTCCGCCGCGTGGTGTTGCCGGCAGCATTGCCTGCGCTGCTCACGGGTTTTGCGCTCGCCTTCGCGCGTGCGCTGGGCGAGTACGGCTCGGTCATTTTCATCGCGGGCAATGTGCCGATGAAGTCGGAAATCACCTCGCTGCTCATCATCACGAAGCTCGAACAATACGACTATGCGGGCGCGACGGCGCTGGCCGTGGTGATGCTGTGCGTGTCGTTCGTGATGCTGTTGCTCATCAACACGTTGCAGTGGTATTTGCAGCGGCGTACGAGCCGCCGTGCTACGTCTTCGCGTGCGCCGAACCCGGCGCAGGCCGCTGTGGCAGGGGGTGCGCAATGAGCACGACCAGTACGCGAGTCCGCCATGCGGCTCGTCCGAACTCCGTAACGGAGGCGCCCTGGGTGCGCTGGCTCCTCACCGGCATCGCGCTGGCGTTCCTCGCACTGTTTCTGGTGGTGCCGCTCGTCGCTGTGTTCTGGCAGGCGTTGAGCAAGGGCATCGGCTTCTATTTCGAATCGCTCGCCGACCCCGACGCGCTCGCCGCGATCAAGCTCACGCTGATCACCGCCGCGATCGCCGTGCCGCTCAATCTGGCGTTCGGCCTCGCGGCGTCGTGGACCATCGCCAAGTTCGAGTTCCGCGGCAAGGCGCTGCTCACCACGCTGATCGACCTGCCGTTTTCGGTTTCGCCTGTGATTTCAGGGCTCATTTACGTGCTGTTGTTCGGCGCGCAGGGCTGGCTCGGCCCCTGGCTCGCGGACCACAATGTGCAGATCATCTTCGCGGTGCCGGGCATCGTGCTCGCGACAATCTTCGTAACGTTCCCGTTCGTCGCGCGCGAACTGATTCCGCTGATGCAGGCTCAGGGCACCGACGAGGAAGAAGCTGCGCACGTGCTGGGCGCGTCGGGCTGGCAGATGTTCCGGCGCGTGACGCTGCCGAACATCCGCTGGGGTCTGCTGTACGGCGTGATCCTCTGCAATGCGCGCGCGATGGGCGAATTCGGCGCGGTTTCGGTGGTGTCGGGACATATTCGCGGCCAGACCGACACGATGCCGCTGCATGTCGAGATCCTCTACAACGAATACAACTTCGCGGCCGCGTTTGCCGTGGCCTCGCTGCTCGCGTTGCTCGCGCTCGTGACGCTGGGGCTCAAGCTGCTGGCCGAGCGCCACTTGTCCGCCGAGTTGCGCGATACCGGCGACGTGCCGGCATTCGCGGGGCCGCCGGCCGCGCGCAGCGCTTCCGGGCCTCAAGGCGCCGTGAATAGCCAACAACATGCAGGCGCGTTGCGCCGCGCGCTTGAACAGGGAGAGGTCTAAAAATGGGCATCATCGTTCGCAATCTGCAAAAGCGCTTCGGCGACTTCACGGCGCTCGACAATGTTTCGCTCGACTTTCCGGCGGGTGAGCTGGTTGCCTTGCTCGGGCCTTCCGGCTGTGGCAAGACCACGCTGCTGCGCGTGATCGCGGGGCTCGAATATGCCGATGAAGGCCAGGTCGTGCTCCAGGGGCAGGACGTGGCGACGGTTGGCGCACGCGAGCGCCAGGTGGGCTTCGTGTTCCAGCACTACGCGCTGTTCCGTCATATGACGGTGTTCGAGAACGTGGCGTTCGGGCTGCGCGTGAAGCCGCGCAACGAGCGTCCCTCCGAAGCGCAGATCCGTGAGAAGGTGCATGAGCTGCTCAAGCTCGTGCAACTCGACTGGCTCGCGCAACGCTATCCGTCCGAGCTTTCTGGCGGCCAGCGCCAGCGCATCGCGCTGGCCCGCGCGCTTGCCGTGGAGCCGAAAGTGCTGCTGCTCGACGAGCCGTTCGGCGCGCTCGATGCGAAAGTGCGCAAGGAACTGCGCAGCTGGCTGCGGCGCCTTCACGACGACCTGCATATCTCGACGATCTTCGTTACGCACGACCAGGAAGAAGCGCTCGAAGTGGCCGACCGCATCGTCGTGATGAATCATGGGCATGTGGAGCAGGTCGGCAGCCCGCAGGACGTGTACGATCATCCGCAGTCGGCGTTCGTGTACGAGTTCCTCGGCGCGGCGAACCGCTTGCATGGGCGTGTCGATGCACAAGGGTTCGTGGCCGACGGCGCGGCGCAGCCGATCGCCGTGCAGGCCGGCTTCGAAGGCCCGGCGCTCGCCTATGTGAGGCCGCACGATATCGTGCTGCATCGCGAGGCCGATGCGCATCGCGACGGCATCGTCGTGGACGTGCGCCGTGTGGTGACGCTCGGCGGCGCGGTGCGCGTGGAACTCGAAAGCCGCGCGGGCGGCGTGCTGGAAGCGCAGCTCGACCGCGAGACGTGGCGCGCGCTGAGCCTCGCGCCCGGCGACGGCGTGACCGCGGTGCCGCGCGGGCTGCGCGTGTTTCCCGCCTGATGATCGGCGTATAACGAATAATCGATAAAGAAGCGGTTGGCAGTTCCGGAGAGAAGAACATGAATTTTCAGCAGTTGCGTTTCGTGCGTGAAGCCGTCCGGCAGAACATGAACCTCACCGAAGTGGCGAACGTGCTCTACACGTCGCAATCGGGCGTCTCGAAGCAGATCAAGGATCTGGAGGACGAACTCGGCGTCGACATCTTCATTCGGCGCGGCAAGCGCCTCACGGGCCTTACCGAACCGGGCAAGGCCGTGCATCAGCTGATCGAGCGCATGCTGCTCGACGCCGAGAACCTGCGCCGCGTGGCGCGCCAGTTCGCCGATCAGGACAGCGGCCATCTCGTCGTGGCCACGACGCACACCCAGGCGCGCTACGCGCTGCCCAAGGTCGTGCACCAGTTCCGCGAAGTGTTTCCGAAGGTGCATCTCGCGCTGCGCCAGGGCAATCCGCAGCAGATCGCGCAGATGATCATCAACGGCGAGGCCGATATCGGCATCTCCACGGAGGCGCTCGACCGCTTCCCCGATATCGTGACGTTCCCGTGCTATTCGTGGCATCACGTGGTGGTCGTGCCGAAGACGCATCCGCTCGTGGGCCGCGAGAACCTCACGCTCGAGGAGATCGCCGAGTTCCCGATCATCACCTACGACCAGGATTTCACGGGCCGCTCGCATATCGAC
Organism: Paraburkholderia sacchari; assembly: GCF_000785435.2. Taxonomy (GTDB): domain Bacteria; phylum Pseudomonadota; class Gammaproteobacteria; order Burkholderiales; family Burkholderiaceae; genus Paraburkholderia; species Paraburkholderia sacchari. Next base: position 233,597 of record NZ_JTDB02000007.1, read on the forward strand.
CAGGCGTTCGCGAAGGCCGGCACGGTGCCGGACGTCGTGCTGACCGCCATCGACGCGGACGTGATCAAGACCTACGTCGAACTGGGCATGGGCGTGGGCGTGGTGGCGGCGATGGCTTACGACCCCAAGCGCGACAGCGAGCTCGTGGCGCTCGACACGCAGCACCTGTTCGAGGCCAGCACGACGCGCGTGGGCCTGCGCAAGGGCGCCTTCCTGCGCCAGTACGCCTACAAGCTGATTGAAATGTTCGCGCCGCAGCTTACCGAACAGCAGATCGCGGGGCAGTTGCGCGAGGCGGTCTGAAGCAGGGGGGGGCTTCATCCGGACCGTCTGGCCCGGTCGTTCTCCGGTCTTCTGTCTATTTCGGGGCGAGCGGCGATTCGCTTAGAATCGCCGCCATGAATACGTCCACTTCCCCCCAAACCCCGTCTGGCGCCCAGTCGCTGCCACGCGTCGCCGTGCTGGCCACTGGCGGCACCATCGCGGGCTCCGCGCCCGACGCGGCCAATACCGCCGGCTATCAGGCTGGCGTGATCGGCGTGGCGCAACTGCTGGCAGCCGTACCGGGTCTCAACGCACTCGCGCGGATCCATGCCGAGCAGGTTGCGAGCGTCGACAGTAAAGACATGTCGTTCGCCCTCTGGAGCGCGCTCGCGCAGCGCGTGAACGAGTTGCTCGCGGACGACGACATCGATGCCGTCGTCATCACGCATGGCACCGATACGCTCGAAGAAACCGCCTATTTCCTGCATCTCACGGTCAAGAGCACCAAGCCCGTGATCCTCACGGCGGCGATGCGCCCCGCCTCGGCGCTTTCCGCCGACGGCCCGCTGAACCTGCTCAATGCCGTGGCGCTCGCGGCGAGCGGCCAGGCGGCCGGGCAGGGCGTGCTGGTGGCGTTCAATAACCGCATCCATTGCGCGCGCGACGTCGTCAAGATCAGCACCTATGCGGTGGATGCCTTCCAGTCGCCCGAGATCGGCGCGCTGGGCTGGGTGCAGGACGCTCGCGTGGAATTCCAGCGGCGCGCGCTGCGTCCCCATACCGTGGATGCGCCCTTCAATGCGGCCGGGCTATGGCCGCAGGTGGAGATCGTCACGAGCTACGCGGGCGTCACGCGCATCGCCGTAGATGCGCTCGTGAGCGTGGGTGTGCACGGCATCGTCGTGGCCGGTACCGGCAATGGCTCGATTCACATCACGCTGCAGCAGGCGCTTGCCGAAGCGGCGGTGCGCGGTGTCGCCGTGGTGCGCGCTTCGCGTGTGGGGTCGGGACACGTGATGCACAACGGTGCGGCGAAGGACGATGCGCTCGGCTTCGTCTCGGCGGGCACGCTGAACCCCTACAAGGCGCGCGTGCTGCTGATGCTCGCGCTTGCGGCGGGCACGAGCGGGAAGGATGCGTTGCAACGCGTGTTCGATACGTACTGAACGATAAGCGCCAAACGCCAGCAACCATGCAAACGGGCCTTGCGGATTGCTCCGCAAGGCCCGTTTCATTTTCATCCCGGCGCCTTATTGCAGCGGCGGAATCACGAGCACCTGGCCCGGGTAGATCTTGTCCGGGCTCTTGAGCATCGGCGTGTTCGCCTGGAAAATGACGTCGTTTTTCGCTCCGCTGCCGTAGTACTTCTCGGCGATCTTCCAGAGGTTGTCACCCGAGACCACGGTGTGATGCTGTGCTTCGGGCGCGGGGTTCGTCACGCTCATCTGGTCGTCGACCTTGTCCACGTTCTGGACATTGCCGGCGGCCACCAGAATCTTTTCCTTGGTTGCCTGGTCAACGGCATTGCCCGTGACGGTGACCGTGTGCGAAACGCCGTCATAGGTCACGCCGAGATTGTCGGCGTCGAGGCCCTGCGAGCGGATATAGGCGGCGATTGCATCGCCGGCCTTCTGGTTCAGATCGGCGAGATTCGCGGCTGGCGCAGCCGCGGTTTCGGCGGCCTGAGCCGGAGCGGCGGCCGCGCCGAACAGTTTTTCGCCGGCTTCCTTGATGAAGTTGATGATGCCCATCGATCACACTCCTCACGTGCTGGGATTGATTGGGTAGCCACGCATTGGGTAGCGGGTCCACCTTGCGCCGTCTGCATGACAGACGAATGAAAGCACGATTCTAGAAACGCAGGGGCGAGGACGTCCAGCGTTCGAGCGTTAAAGAGTGTGAAGTGCGCGGCAGGCGTTGCGCGAGAGCAGGGTGGGGAGTGTGTAGAAGACGAGAGCGCTGTCGCGCCGCATGCATGCTGGCTGATGGAGTGTCGCAATCCGACAGGCGGACACCCGGTGATGACGTCTGACCGACCAAGGCTTCCCCGCCGTCACCGAGTGCCGCTTTCGGACCCCACTGGCCGCCCTCAGCCCAGAGCGGCCCCGATTTGCTCCGCGATGGTTGCCGCCACCACGAAGCGCCCCACTTGTGGCCGTCGCGTATGGTTCGCGCCAGCCGGAATCTGGATGCTGCTTGCTGCAAAATCTCAACGAGGCATTGCGCGCGGGTGTCGCGTGCAATGCCTCTACTGCGGAACGACTCGATCAAGCCGCTTTCGAGTCGCGGGAGCAACTCGAGCGGCGTTGATTTAAGCCTTCTTGCTTTCGGTGATTTCGAAGTTGGCCATGATCTCGAGCGCGCGGACCATTGCCGAGTGGTCCCATGCCTTGCCGCCGTTTGCTGCACACACGCTGAAGAGTTGCTGTGCGCTGGCGGTGTGCGGCAGGGCGATGCCCAGCTTGCGTGCGCCGTCGATGGCGAGGTTCAGGTCCTTCTGGTGCAGTTCGATGCGGAAGCCCGGATCGAACGTGCGCTTGGTCATGCGCTCGCCGTGCACTTCGAGAATGCGCGATGCAGCGAAGCCGCCCATCAGGGCACGGCGAACGCGCTCCGGATCGGCGCCCGAGCGTGCTGCGAACAGCAGGGCTTCCGCCACGGCTTCGATGTTCAGCGCGACGATGATCTGGTTCGCGACCTTGGTGGTCTGGCCTGCGCCGTTCTCGCCGATCAGCGAGATGTTCTTGCCCATCAGCGCGAACAGCGGCTTGGCGATTTCGAACGACTTCTCCGGGCCACCGACCATGATCGTGAGCGTCGCTTCGCGCGCGCCGACTTCGCCGCCCGAAACCGGTGCGTCGAGGTAGTCGCAGCCGAGTGCGTTGATCTGCTTGGCGAACTCCTGCGTTTCGATCGGCGAGATCGAGCTCATGTCGATCACGAGCTTGCCGGCCGAGAGGCCCTTCGCAACGCCGTCTTCGGCGAACAGCACCTTCTGGACGTCGGGGGTGTCCGGCACCATCAGGATGATGACGTCCGAAGCCTGCGCGACGGCCGTCGAGTCGGCGACCACGGTGGCCTGCTTGCTGAGGTCTTCAGGCACCGGGAACTTGCCGTTCACGACGAGTTCGTGGCCGCCCTTCAGAAGGTTGCGGGCCATGTGCGAGCCCATGATGCCGAGGCCGATAAAACCAATCTTTGCCATCTGTAAGTCTCCGTTGAGTCGAATGCGGTTCGATGTGTGTGGTCGACGCGACCTGGTCAGGCGAGTTCAGCTGCGCGTTGCTGCGCGCTGCGCAGCCAGCCGAGGCCTTCGACGGTCGTCGTGCGCGGTTTGTACTCGCAGCCGATGTAGCCTTCGTAGCCGAGCGAGTCGAGCAGATCGAACAGGAAGGGGTAGTTGATCTCGCCCGTGCCCGGCTCGTTGCGGCCCGGGTTGTCGGCGAGCTGGATGTGGGCGATCTTCGCGAAGTGCTTCTTGATCGTCGCGGCGAGTTCGCCTTCCATGCGCTGCATGTGATAGATGTCGTACTGCAGGAACAGATTGTCCGAGCCGGTCTTCGCGATCACGTCGAGCGCTTCGGCTGAACGGTTCAGCGCGAAGCCCGGGATGTCGTACGAATTGCACGGCTCGACGAGCAGGCGGATGCCTTCGCGCTTGAGCTCGCCCGCGGCGTAGCCCAGGTTTTCGACGATGGTCGCAAGCGCGGTGTCGCGGTCGACGCCTGCCGTGGGAATGCCCACGAGGCAGTTCAGTTGCGGCACGTTCAGCGCTTTCGCGTACTCGATTGCACGGCCGACGCCTTCCTTGAACTCGCCCTTGCGCTCGGGCAGGCAGGCAATGCCGCGCTCGCCGCCTTCCCAGTTGCCGGCGGGCAGGTTGTGCAGCACGAGCTTGAGCTTGTGCGCGGCGAGGCGCTCGGCCAGTTCCTCGGCCTTGAACGGATACGGGAACAGGAATTCGACTGCGTCGAAGCCCGCCTCGGCTGCCGCGGCAAAGCGGTCGAGGAACGGCACTTCGTTAAACAGCATGGTGAGATTCGCGGCGAATTTTGGCATGGTGCTGGGTCTCGCTGGTCGGTCAGTAAAAAGGAATCAGGCAGGCGGCGCGCCGATGCCGGACGCGCGGCCTGCTTGGGTGATGCTCAGGCTGGGTTGAATGCGCTCGAGCTTAGTCGAGTGCGTTCAGCGGGGTGATCGCCGTCGGTGCGTGCTCCGGCTTCTCGGCGAGCTCTTCGAACTCGTTGATCGCGTCGATTTCGGCGCCCATCGAAATGTTCGTCACACGCTCGAGGATCACTTCGACCACCACCGGCACGCTGAACTCGGCGGCCATGGCTTGTGCCTGCTTCAGCGCCGGCTCGATCTCTTCCGGCTTGAACACGCGCAGTGCCTTGCAGCCGAGGCCTTCGACCACGGTCTTGTGATCGACGCCGTAGCCGTTCATTTCAGGCGCGTTGATGTTCTCGAAGCCGAGCTGGACGCAGTAGTCCATGTCGAACGCGCGCTGTGCCTGGCGGATCAGACCGAGGTACGAGTTGTTCACGAGCACGTGGACGTACGGCAGCTTGAACTGTGCGCCGGCTGCCAGTTCTTCGATCATGAACTGGAAGTCGTAGTCGCCCGAGAGCGCCACGATGGGGCGCGCCGGGTCGGCTGCGCGCACACCGAGCGCTGCCGGAATCGTCCAGCCGAGCGGGCCTGCCTGGCCGCAGTTGATCCAGTTGCGCGCCTTGTAGACGTGCAGGAACTGGGCGCCTGCGATCTGCGAGAGACCGATCGTGCTCACGTAGCACGTGTCGCGGCCGAACACCTTGTTCATTTCTTCGTACACGCGCTGCGGCTTGATCGGCGTGTTTTCGAAGTGCGTCTTGCGCTGCAGCGTGCGCTTGCGTTCCTGGCAGTCGGCGACCCATGCGCTGCGGTCCTTGAGCTTGCCCGCAGCCTTCCACTCTTGTGCGACCTGGACGAACAGTTCGAGCGCGGCCTTGGCGTCCGAAACGATGCCCAGATCCGGGCCGAACACGCGGCCAATCTGGGTCGGCTCGATGTCGACGTGCACGAATTTGCGGCCCTTCGTGTAGACCTCGACGCTGCCCGTGTGGCGGTTCGCCCAACGGTTGCCGATGCCGAGCACGAAGTCCGATGCGAGCATCGTGGCGTTGCCGTAGCGGTGCGACGTCTGCAGACCGACCATGCCGGCCATCAGCGGGTGGTCGTCGGCAATCGCGCCCCACGACATCAGCGTCGGGATCACGGGCACGCCCACGATTTCAGCGAACTGCACGAGCAGGTCTTCAGCCGCAGCGTTGAGCACGCCGCCGCCCGAGACGATCAGCGGCTTTTCGCTGGCGTTGAGGAGTTCGATTGCGGCTTCGATCTGCTTGCGCGTGGCTTGCGGCTTGTAGACCGGCAGCGGCTCGTACGTGTCGATGTCGAATTCGATTTCGGCGAGCTGCACGTCGATCGGCAGGTCGACCAGCACCGGACCCGGACGGCCCGAGCGCATCAGGTGGAATGCCTGCTGGAACACGCGCGGCACGAGTGCCGGCTCACGCACGGTGACGGCCCACTTCGTGACGGGCTTGGCGATCGACTCGATGTCGACGGCCTGGAAGTCTTCCTTGTACAGGCGCGCGCGCGGTGCCTGACCCGTGATCGCGAGGATAGGAATCGAGTCGGCCGAAGCGGAGTACAGGCCCGTGATCATGTCGGTGCCAGCGGGGCCAGAGGTGCCGATACACACGCCGATGTTGCCGGCGTTGGTACGCGTGTAACCTTCGGCCATGTGCGAAGCGCCTTCGACGTGGCGGGCGAGCACGTGGGTGATGCCGCCGGCTTTTTTCATCGCCGAGTAGAACGGGTTGATTGCAGCGCCGGGCACGCCAAAGGCGGTGTCGATGCCTTCTTTTTCGAGCACCAGAACGGCTGCGTCGACGGCTCTCATCTTGGCCATGAAAAGTCTCCTGAATGTTGCTAATGCTTTGAGGGGCTGCGCCATGGGGATGGCGGGCATTGGATACAACGATTGAGGCTCACTTTAGAGGTGCCAGAAAGGTTTGATAAGATCAGCCCAGGTTGTTTATTCCGATACAAAAAGTATGGAATTGCCGTGGGGCGGCGCTTTCGGGCGTGCGGCTTCGCGGGCAGTGCAGGACAGGAGAGCAGGCAATGGACCGCTTCAAGCAGATCGAAACCTTTGTGCGCGTGGCAGACGCGGGCAGCCTGGCGGCGGCCGCGCTGACCGAGGGCGTTTCGCCGGTGATACTCGGGCGGCGCATCGACGCGCTCGAAAAGCGCCTCGGCGTGAAACTCATGTACCGCTCGACGCGGCGGCTGGTGGTCAGCGAGGAGGGCAGCGCGTTCCTCGAGCGTTGCCGCGGCTTGCTGTCGGAGTGGGAACAGGCCGAAAACGAGCTGTCCGCGGGACGGCGCGTGGTCAACGGACATTTGATCGTCTCGGCGCCGGCGGCCTTCGGGCGCAAGCACGTGGCGCCGCTCGCGCCCGCATTCCTCGCCGACAAACCCGAACTCCAGGTCTCGTTCAACCTGACCGATCGAGTGGTCGATCTGGTGCGCGAGGGTTACGACCTGTCGATTCGCATCGGCGGGTCCGTGGATCCGAATTTCGTCGCGGTGAAGCTCGCCACGAACCGGCGCGTCGTGTGCGGCACGCCTGAGTACTTTCGCAAGCACGGCAAGCCGAAGACGCTCGAAGACCTGCCGAATCACAATTGTCTCGCGTTCAATCTGCAGGGCGGCCAGAACCGTGGCTGGTATTTCAGCCGCAACGGCAAGCTCGCGACCGTGCGCGTGGGCGGCACGCTCGACTGCAACGACGGCGAACTGCTGCACCGCTGGGTCACCGAAGGGCTCGGGCTTGGCTGGCGTTCGACGTGGGAGATCGATGCGCAGCTCGCGCGCGGCGAACTGGAGACCGTGCTCGACGAGTACGCGCTGCCCGACTACGACATCCTCGCCGTGTACCCGCAGCAACGCTATGTGCCGGCGAGGGTGCGCTATTTCATCGATTACCTCAAAGAGGTCTACGCGCGGCCGGGGTACTGGAGCGGCGTGGCTTGATCGGAGCCCGAGTTTGCAGCCCGCGCACTCCCGATTTATTTTTCGTTTTCGCGCGCATTTCCCGGGAATAAACTGACCGCTGTGCCGGTATTGCATGAGCGAGACCGGCGCCGGCGCGCGCGTTGTGCGCGGTGTCGAGCGGCGAGCGTTGAGGTCGCGCCGTGAGCCATGAGCCATGAGCCATGAGGCGCGAGGGGACGACGTGGGCGAATCCGCGAACGGGGCGCACGAGATGCACGAAGTGCACGAGGGATCCGGTGATGCGCAGCGCAGCCGCCGTTTTCAGGCGCTGGCGTTGCCGCATCTGGACGCCGCGTACAACCTCGCCCGCTGGCTCTCGCGTAACCCCGGCGACGCTGAGGACATTGTGCAGGAAGCTTTTTTGCGGGCGTTCCGCTTCTTCGACGCGTTTCGCGGCGACCACGCGCGGCCTTGGCTGCTCGCGATCGTGCGGCGCGTCTGGTACGACGAGTGGCGGCGGCGCGCGGGCGCGGAGGAAGTGGCGCCGTTCGACGAGTTGCGCGACGACCAGCCGCCGGAGGGCTGGGACACGGGCAGCGCCGACCCGGAGGCGCTCGCGATCCGCGCCGAGGATGCGCGGCATGTGCAGGAAGCGCTGCGGCGCCTGCCGGTTGAGTACCGCGAGGTGCTCGTATTGCGCGAACTGGAGGAGTTCGGTTATCGCGAGATCGCGGCGATCATCGACGTGCCGGTGGGCACGGTGATGTCGCGGCTCGCACGGGGCCGCAAGCGCCTTGCCGCGATGCTGGCGGCGCACGCGCGGAGCGGTGATGCTGCGGCCGGGCCGGCAAAGACGGTTGAAAGGACGACCGGCGATGCGGGCAATATGGCCGACAACGGGGCCAATGACGCAGCCAGCAAGGCAGATTTCGGGGCAAGCAGCAAAGCGTGGAGACCATCCGGCCGGGGATCCGACGGCCGGTTCCGGGAGGAGCCGGCCGTCGACGGCGGAGCGCGCGAGCCTCAGGGGCCGTGTGTGCCACGTCCTGCCACGGAGGCGCCTGATGAACTGTGACGAAGCGCGCCCGCTGATCGACGCGAGCGTCGACCGTGAACTTTCCGCCGCCGACGAATGGCGCGTGCGCGAGCATCTGGCTGGCTGCGCGCAATGCCGCAGCGCGGCTGCGAATGTCGAGGCCATTTCCCGTGTGACGCGTGCGGCGTCCTACTACCGGGCTCCGGAGAGTTTGGCCGCGCGCATTGTGGCGGCGTTGCCGCCCGCGCAAAGCTCTCCGACGATTTCGGACAGCGTCCGATACGCGGAGCCGGCACGAACCGGCGCATGGCGCCGCTGGCTGCACGGATGGTGGCCGTTGCCTGGCATGCGGGGGCGTGCGGCGGGCGAGGGCGGTACTGGCGGGGCGGCCCACGGCGCTGGCGGCGCGCGCACGGCCGGCGCGCCTGCTGCGGGACTCGCGGGGTTTGCAGGCGCCGTGGTAGTTCTTTGCATCCTGAGCGTGGCGGCGGTTTTGCATTTGCGCCAACCGGCAGCCGGTGGAGCTTTCGTCGAGGAACTCGTGGCCAGCCACGTGCGTGCGCAGATCTCGGGACGCGACCTCGACGTGGTGTCCACCGACCGCCATACGGTGAAGCCGTGGTTCAACGGCCGCATCGACTATGCGCCGCCCGTTGAGGACTTCTCGGCGCAAGGCTTCCCGCTCGCGGGCGGCCGCCTCGATTATGTGGGGCGCGAACGGGTCGCGGTGCTGGTCTACCGCTATCGCAAGCATGTGATCGACGTCTATGTATTCCCGCCCGGCGTGGCGGGACCGGTGACGGAGGCCGACGCGCCTCGCGCTAGCGAAGGCTATTCGCTTGCCCGCTGGCAGGCCGCCGGCATGACCTGGTGGGCCGTCACCGATGCGGGCCCGGACGCGCTCGCCGGCCTGCGCGCGGCGCTCGACGCGCGGCTCGCGGACAGCCGCAGCGGCAGTGGCTGAGACGTCGGCGGGCACGCGTCGCCGCGCAAGTCCTTGAAAACATGCCCGAAACGCTGCGCGAAACCATAATTCCGGTTGCATGAGTGGGGTAGATCGCGCTACAATCTTCGGCTTCTCACTTGCCGCACCGGTTCCGACGCCCGGGTGGCTTTAATCCACAAGGAGTGATTCATGCGTCATTATGAAATCGTATTCATCGTGCACCCCGATCAAAGCGAGCAAGTGCCCGCGATGATCGAGCGTTACAAGAGCACGATCACGTCGCACGGTGGTCAGATCCACCGCATCGAAGACTGGGGCCGTCGTCAACTGGCCTACATGATCGAGAAACTCGCGAAGGCTCACTACGTCTGCATGAACATCGAATGCGACCAGACCACGCTCGACGAGCTGGAACACGCATTCAAGTTCAACGACGCTGTTCTGCGTCACCTCATCGTCAAGATGAAGAAGGCCGAAACCGGCCCGTCGCCGATGATGAAGGAAGTGCAGCGCGAAGAAGCCAAGAAGGCGGCTGCCCAGCCGACCGAAGCGCAGGCTTAATAACACAAGCCACCAGGATCAACGCTCATTTGCCTGACTCATTTGCTTAAATTCGTCCCGTGAACAGGCTGCAGCTTACGGCTAGCGTCGTAGAACGCGAACCGGTGCGGTACACCCCCGCCGGCGTTCCGATCGCAAGCGTCACGTTGCAGCACCGCACGGAGGTCGTCGAAGCCGGCATTGCCCGTTTCGTCGAACTCACGATGCCCGCGGTGGCGGCCGGCAAGGCCTGCGGTCTCGTCGAAAGCTGCGAAATGGGCGTGGAAGCGCTCTTCACCGGTTTTCTGGCGAAAAAGCACCGCAATGCGCGAACCCTGGTGTTTCACATCACCGAAATGCAAGGCACAGGAAAGGACTAATCATGGCCCGCCCTACTGGTAAGAAATTCGACAAGCGTCGTCAGCAACAAAACCCGCTCTTCAAGCGCAAGAAGTTCTGCCGCTTCACGGCTGCAGGCGTCGAGCAGATCGACTACAAGGACCTCGATACGCTGAAGGACTTCATCGGCGAAAACGGCAAGATCACGCCGGCTCGTCTGACGGGTACGAAGGCCCACTATCAGCGTCAGCTGGACACGGCTATCAAGCGCGCGCGTTTCCTCGCGCTGATGCCGTACACCGACCAGCACAAGGCCTAATAAGACGACGCGATAAGGAGCAATAGAATGCAGATCATTCTTCTGGAAAAAGTCGTCAACCTGGGTAACCTCGGCGACATCGTCAAGGTGAAGGACGGTTACGCACGTAACTTCCTGATCCCCAACAAGAAGGCACGCCGTGCCACGAAAGACGCAATCGCTGAATTCGAAGTTCGCCGCGCCGAACTCGAAAAGGCCGCCGCTGAAAAGCTGGCAGCCGCTCAAGCCGAAGGCGAAAAGCTCAACGGCCTGACCGTTCAGATCGGCCAGAAGGCTGGCGTGGACGGCCGTCTGTTCGGCTCGGTCACGAACGCGGACATCGCCGTTGCGCTCGGCAAGGTTGGCTTTGCAGTGGAAAAGGCGCAAGTGCGTCTGCCGGAAGGCCCGCTGAAGATGGTGGGTGACCACCCGGTGCAAGTTTCGCTGCACACCGACGTCCTCGTTGACGTCATGGTGTCGGTGCTGGGCGAGCACGTCTAAGCATCCAGGCAGCCTGCGGGGCGACCCGCCAGGCCGCTTGAGCGCTGTAAATTAAAAAAGGCAGGAGCCCCCCGCGGCTTCTGCCTTTTTTGTTGTGCGCACAGCCGCCTCTGAAGTACTGGCGCTGCGCCGTCGAATTGCTGCCGTTTTGCTTGTTCCAGGTAGCCGGCTTGTCCGATAATTGCCCTCCATGAACGCTCCGAAAGACCCCCAACTCGAATCGCTGAAAGTCCCGCCGCATTCGATCGAGGCCGAACAGTCGGTGCTCGGCGGCCTGCTGCTGGATAACGGCGCCTGGGACCGGATTGCCGACTTCCTCTCGCAAAGCGACTTCTACCGCTACGATCACCGCCTCATCTTCGAACATATCGGTCGCCTGATTTCGGGCGCGCGCCCGGCCGACGTGGTGACCGTGTACGAGGCGCTTGGCACCTCGGGCAAGGCCGAGGAGGTGGGCGGGCTCGCGTACCTGAACGCGCTTGCGCAGAACACGCCGAGCGCCGCGAACATTCGCCGCTACGCCGAAATCGTGCGCGACCGCGCGGTGCTGCGCCGCCTGGTGTCGGTCGCCGACGAAATTTCCGCCGATGCTTTCAACCCCCAGGGCAAGGAAGTGCGGCAACTGCTCGACGAAGCCGAGGCGAAGGTGTTCTCGATCGCCGAGGACGGCGCGCGCGGCACCCAGGGCTTCCTCGAAATCGGGCCGCTGCTCACGCAGGTGGTCGAGCGCATCGACACGCTCTACCACACGGCCAATCCGAGCGACGTGACGGGCACGCCCACCGGGTTCATCGACCTCGACCGCATGACCTCGGGCATGCACGGCGGAGAGTTGATCATCGTGGCGGGACGTCCGTCGATGGGCAAAACCGCATTTTCCATGAACGTTGGCGAATACGTGGCCGTGGAGTACGGGTTGCCGGTCGCGGTGTTTTCGATGGAAATGCCGGGCACGCAGCTCATCATGCGGATGCTCGGTTCGGTCGGGCGGCTGGACCAGCATCGTATGCGCACGGGCCGTCTCACCGACGAGGATTGGCCCAAGCTCACGCACGCTGTGCAGAAAATGAGCGAGGCGCAAATCTTCATCGACGAAACCGGCGGCCTGAACCCGATGGAGCTGCGCTCGCGCGCGCGGCGTCTGTCGCGCCAGTGCGGCAAGCTCGGGCTCATCATCATCGATTACCTCCAGCTGATGAGCGGTTCTTCGTCGGGCGAAAATCGCGCGACAGAGATTTCGGAGATTTCGCGCTCGCTCAAGAGTCTCGCGAAGGAGCTCGACGTGCCCGTGATCGCGCTGTCACAGCTCAACCGCGGTCTCGAACAGCGTCCCAACAAGCGTCCGGTCATGTCCGACCTGCGCGAATCGGGCGCCATCGAACAGGATGCGGACGTCATTCTGTTTATCTACCGCGATGAAGTCTACAATCCCGACAGCCCTGATAAAGGCACTGCCGAGATCATCATCGGTAAGCAGCGTAATGGTCCGATCGGGCCAGTTCGACTCACGTTCCACGGCCAATACACGAAGTTCGACAATTTTGCCGGCGCGCAGAACTTCTACGGCGAGTAAGGCGAAGTAGCGGGGATTCCGCAGGGAAACGGGGGTCGGGCTTGCGCCAAAGTGGCGCAAACCATGTTGTGACATCCCGGAATGCATGCGGCGTCCAGCCCGTGACGATACAATGTCGCCGTTTTATGACGGCTATCTTGCCGTTTTGTGACGGCGATCCGAGACCAATTACCGGGATTCCAATGTTCGGTCGATTCATGCCCACTGAGGGCAAGTTCTTCGAAATCTTCAACGCGCACGCAAAGTGCATCGTATCCGCAGCCCGCGAGCTCGAGCTCCTGATCGACAATCTGGCTGATGCGGAAGTTCATAAACAGAACGTGCAGACCGCCGAAAAGGCCGCCGACAAGCTCACGCACGAAGCCATCGACCTGCTGCACAAGACCTTCATCACGCCGCTGGACCGCGACGAGATCCACAAGCTGATCACGACGATGGACGACTGCCTCGACCTCATGGAGGACGTCGCCACGGCCATCTCGCTGTACGACGTGCAGTCGGTGACCTCCGAGGCCAGCCAGCTCGCGCACGTGGTCACGGCCACGGCCGAGCGCGTGCAGGCGGCAGTGGCGCTGCTCTCCGACATGAAGCAGGCGCGCGAGATCCTGAAGGCGTGCGAGGACATCGACCGCCTCGAATCGGACGCGGACCGGCTGCTGCGCGCGGCCATGTCCAAGCTCTTCCGCGAGGAAGACAATGTCAAGACGCTGATCAAGCTGAAGGCGATCTACGAGATCCTCGAAGCGATCACGGACAAGTGCGAGGATGTCGCGAACATCATCGAAGGCATCGTGCTAGAGAACGCCTGAGCGGACCGCGATGCATTCGATACAACTCGCCCTCTGGGTGGTCGTCGGACTGGTGGCCATCTCCCTCATCTTCGACTTCATGAACGGCTTTCACGACGCGGCGAATTCCATCGCCACCGTCGTGTCGACGGGCGTGCTCAAGCCGCAGCAGGCCGTGGCGTTCGCCGCCATGTTCAACGTGATTGCCTATTTCGTCTTCCACCTGAAGGTGGCGCAGACGGTGGGCAAGGGCACCATCGACCCCGATATCGTCGACCACTACGTGGTGTTCGGCGCGCTCGTGGGGGCGATCGGCTGGAACGTGCTCACCTGGTACTACGGCATTCCGTCGAGCTCGTCGCACGCGCTGATCGGCGGGCTTGTGGGGGCCGCGCTCGCCAAGTCGGGCTGGCACTCGTTGAACTTCGACGGCCTCATGAAGACCGTTGCCTTCATCTTCATCTCGCCGCTGCTCGGCTTCGTGCTGGGCTCGTTCTTCATGCTCACGGTGTCGTGGCTGTATTTCCGCACGCCGCCAAGCAAGGTGGACCGGCGTTTCCGGCGTCTGCAGCTGATCTCCGCGGGTCTCTACAGCCTCGGCCACGGCGGCAACGACGCGCAAAAGACCATCGGCATCATCTGGATGCTGCTGATCGCAACGGGCTACGCCTCGGCAACGGCAGCGGCTCCGCCCATCTGGGTGATCGGCGGCTGTTATCTGTCGATGGGCATCGGCACGCTGTTCGGCGGCTGGCGGATCGTGCGCACCATGGGTCAAAAAATCACCAAGCTCAAGCCCGTGGGCGGCTTCTGCGCGGAGTCGGGCGGGGCGCTCACGCTCTTCACGGCTTCGGCGCTGGGCATTCCCGTGTCCACGACGCATACGATCACCGGTGCGATCGTCGGCGTGGGTGCGACCCAGAAGCTCAGCGCCGTGCGCTGGGGCGTGGCGGGCAACATCGTCTGGGCCTGGATTCTGACGATTCCGGCTTCGGCCACGCTCGCAGCAGCAGGCTGGTGGATCGGTCACCGGTTGCTGTAAGTCGGTCAGCCAGGACAGGTTGGACAGCGCGGCGCCTTCGGGCGCCGTTCTTGTTTGGGCGTGGCCCGATCGCCCGATTGAGCATGCCCGCCTGCGGATCAGATGATCGGCGTTGTGCAGCCGTCCATCGGCACGATCGCGCCGGTCACGTAGCTGGCCCGGCGGCTCGCCAGAAAGAGTGCAACGTCGGCGATTTCCTCCGGCTTCGCATAGCGCCCGAGCGGCACCCTGGCCTCGCCGCGAGCGAGCGCCTCTTCGGCGCTGACGCTTTCGTGTTCCGCTTCCAGTTGCAAGGCCTCTTGCAGGCGTTCGGTGAGCGTCGCGCCCGGGTTGATCGCGTTGATACGGATGCCGTAGCGCGCGTGATAATGCGCCAGCCCCACCGTGGCGAGCATGAGCGCCGCATTCGCCGCGCCACCCGCGATATGGATGTCGCTTGCGTACTTGCCGCCCATCCCGATGATGTTGACGATCGCGCCCGGCTCCCGGGCCGCGCCAGCCTTGATGCGTTCCACCATGCGGCGCAGCACCTCCTGCTGCGGGTAGATGTACGGGAAGTACTTGGCTTCCATGGTCGCCTTGAACGCGTCGGCGTCGAGCGATTCCGGGTCGTAGCGGCGCGCGGCGCCCGCACTGTTGATGAGGATGTCGATGGGCCCCACGGCCGTGGTGACTTCCTCGACCACGTCGGCGGCGCTATGGGGCTCGTGCAGGTCGGCGCGCGTGAGATGGATATGGAGCCCTTCGCTCGCCAGTTGCTCGCGCGCGCGCGCCAGGTTGGCGGGATCGCGCGAGACGATCGCGACTTTCGCGCCTTCCTTTGCGAACGCGCGGGCGCACGCGAGGCCGATTCCCTTGCTGCCGCCCGTGACCAGAACCACTTTGCTGCCGAGTCCGAGTTCCATCGCTGCCTCGCTGCGCGAAAGTGAAAAACAGTCCCAAAACGATAGCAGACGCGCAGCGCGCGCGAAACCGCCGAAGTCTTTGATTGACCTTTCGGCCAGGGGCTGGCGGGTTGCGGACGCCACGCGGCCAAAGGCCCGGCTGGGGCGTTCGGCTGCGGACGCGCGGCTCAGAACGAGCCGGTGGCGAAGCGGGCGATCGGATCGTCGCTCGATTGCGTGGGGGCGGGGACACTGCCGCCGGTCGTCGACGCCCGCATGATCTGTGCGGGCGCATCTGAAGACGATGCGGGCTCGATCGGCGTCGAACCCGCTTGTGCGGCCTGGCGTGCTGCTGCGCTCATGCCGGGAGGCGGCGGCTCGAAGGCATCGGCTGGCGCGGCGCTGCCGGCATAGGCGGGCTGCGGCGTCGACGTCAAGCGGCTTTGATCCACCATAGCAACGCGCGGTGCTGGCGGCGTGGCGGCGGGTGCCATGGCGGTTGCGGTGGCGTTGGTTCGCGAGGCTGAAGGCGCCGCTGGAGCCGGACCAAGCGCGGGAGCCGCAGCCGCAACAGCCGCCGCCTGTGCGGCTGGCGCAGGTGTGGCGGCTTCCCAGGTCGGTGTATCGAACGGCGTGGTCGGGGCGCGCTTCGCTGGCGCCATGCGCCGAATGCCGTCGAAATGTTTGGCCCAGTACGGGTTGGTCAGGTAGTCGAGCCGCACCGTGCCACCCGTGGACGGCGCATTGACGAAGCGCAGCTTGCCGACATAAATGCCTACGTGAGAGTGCGGCCTGCCGGTCGTATTGAAGAACACGAGGTCGCCAGCCGCGATTTCATCGGGATCGATGGCCTCGCCGCGCTGGCTGATATCGGCCGTGGTGCGTGGCAGATCTACTTGGGCCGAGCGCGCGAACACGTATTTCACCAGACCGCTGCAATCGAAGCCGCTGTCGGGCGTATTGCCGCCCCAGCGGTATGGAATGCCCACGAGGCTCATCGCCTGGATGGAGATTTCCTCGCGCCCTACGCTGTGATCGACGAAATTGGGGAAGCCCGGCGGCTTGGTGCGCCACGCATTGGCGCTCGAACCCGAACTGCCGCTGTGCGAGGTCTTCTGCGGCGTGCTGGAACACGCTGCAAGAAACACCACGATCAGTAAGGGAAGCCAGAGTCGCCGCATGAAAATGCAGTAGACAAACGCCTGGCGTTTGCCATTGGGGAAAACCGGTAATGAGCGGATGGTAGCCCGCCGAACATGGCTTCGGCAAGAAATCTTCACAACTTACTTGAAGTTCGCGCGTGGCCTGTTGCGGGTTCGGCACGCACAAACGGTGCTTCGGCGAATAAAAAAAGACCGTATCCGGTTGCCCGGATACGGTCCTTCGGGTGGCGTCCCGCGCTTCGCGAAGCGCGGCAAGCGTGGCTTTACAGAATGTCTGACGCGTAATCGGCGAGACGCGAGCGCTCGCCGCGTGCGAGCGTCACGTGGCCGCTATGCGCCCAGCCCTTGAAGCGGTCGACCACGTAGGTGAGGCCGGAACTGCCTTCGGTCAGGTACGGCGTATCGATCTGCGCGATGTTGCCCAGACACACGATCTTCGTGCCCGGACCGGCGCGCGTGACGAGCGTTTTCATCTGCTTGGGCGTCAGGTTCTGTGCCTCGTCGATGATCAGATACTTGTCCACGAACGTGCGGCCGCGCATGAAGTTCATGCTTTTGACTTTCAGGCGTGAGCGGATCAGCTCCTGGGTCGCGGCGCGCCCCCATTCGCCGGCGGCGTCGTCGGTCTTCTGGAGTACTTCGAGGTTGTCGTCGAAGGCGCCCATCCACGGCTGCATCTTTTCCTCTTCGGTGCCGGGCAGGAAGCCGATGTCTTCGCCCACCGGCACCGTCGCGCGCGTCACGATGATCTCGTTGTAGCGCTTGTCGTCGAGCACCTGGGCGAGTCCCGCCGCGAGCGCGACGAGCGTCTTGCCCGTGCCGGCCTGGCCGAGCAGCGTGACGAAGTCGATCTCGGGATTCATCAACAGGTTCAGCGCGAAGTTCTGCTCGCGGTTGCGCGCCGTGATGCCCCACACGTTGTTCTTGTGGTGGCCGTAGTCGCGCAACGTTTGCAGCAGCGCCGTCTTGCCGTTGAGCTCGCGCACGATCGCGTGGAACGCGGGTTCGCCGTTCTGAGGCTCCAGATAGACGAACTCGTTCACGAGCATCGAGAGGCACTCGGGGCCCGTCACGCGGTAGTACGTCGTGCCGGTCTTGGTGTCCTGCCACGACTCCATGCCCTTGGCGTGCTTGGTCCAGAAGTCCTGTGTCAGCGGACGGATGCCCGAGTAGAGCAGGTCCTTGTCTTCGAGGACCTGGTCGTTGAAGTAGTCTTCGGCGGGCAGGCCGAGCGCGTGCGCCTTGATGCGCATGTTGATGTCTTTCGACACCAGCACGACGAGGTGGTCCGGCCGGTCGCGCTGGAGCGCGCGCACGACGCCGAGGATCTGGTTGTCGGCCTTGCCTTCGGGCAGGCCGTCGACCGGATCGATGTGCGTGAGCGTGGTCTGGAAGTACAGACGCCCGAGCGCCTCGCGGCTGCCGAGTCGGTCGAGCGAGATGCCTTCCGAGATCGGGCCGGCGTTGGCGACGAGCTGATCGAGCGTGCGGCTCACCTGACGCGCGTTGCGCGCCACTTCCGACATGCCCTTCTTGTGGTTGTCGAGTTCTTCCAGCGTCATCATCGGCAGGAAGACGTCATGCTCCTCGAAGCGGAACAGGCAGGTCGGATCGTGCATCAGCACGTTCGTATCGAGCACGAAGAGCTTCTGGACCTCCATGGTCTCTTCGGGGTGCAGGCGCTTTTTCGTGCTCGTGCGCGGAGCGCTCGCGGTGCCGCCGCCTGCTGTTTTGGCCGAAGGCGATTTGCCGCCGCGCGCCATGGGTGCCGCAGGTGCAGCAGGCGTTTCGGTTTGCGGTTCGGCATGCGCTTGCACCGGCTGCAGCAGCGCAGCAGTTTGCTGCTTGCGTTTTCGCACCGGCGCCGGTGCGACCGGTTCGAGCGCTGCGAGTTCGGCGCTGGCGGTGTGCATGGGCACGGTGCGCAGCGTGGTCGCCGCGTTGGCAGCGGGTGTCATCGGCTCGGCGACGCTGTCCGCGCCATAGTCGGCGACATCGGCGGCGTCGTTTTCGCTCGCCGCTTTGCGCGTGCTGCGGGTCGTGCGGGCACGCGCCTTGTACTCATCGGGCGGCAGCAGATTGCCGAGCTTGCTGGGGGGGGTAGGCAAAGGCATGGTGTCCCTCGAAAAATTCGGGTCGAGTGGTCGCGGTGTTGACCGTACGGTGCGCGTACGGTGCGCTTTCTGGCGGGGCGTGCGGGTGCCGGGTAAGGCACCCGCCGTGACCGCGCCGGGTGCGCGCTCAGGTCTGAAAATGCCGGTTCGCCTGTTTTTCGATCGGCTCCTTGACGTTGACGCGCGCCGGGTCGCTAATCCGGTGCGACGTGGAGGGAGTGACTGCAAACAAAGAAACAAACAAAAAAGCCGCCGCCCCGGGTGACGAGGCAAGCGGCTTGACTGCTTTAATGGCGCGTTGCCCCGGATGCGCTGGAACGGTCATCCTGTGACCGTTCTCAAGACCGCGCGGGCGTGGCAAATGCGACAAAAAATGGGGTGGACAGGCACTCATTGCAGCCCAATATAACGCGCCTCACAGCGCTTGTACAGCCTCCAGGACCTCCTCGACATGGCCCGGCACCTTGAGTCCGCGCCACTCCTGGCGCAGTACGCCGCTGGCGTCGATGAGGAACGTGGAGCGCTCGATTCCTCTCACTTCTTTGCCATACATTTTCTTCATTTTGATGACGTTGAAGAGCGAGCAGAGCGCTTCGTCGCCATCCGATACCAAAGTAAACGGCAATTCGAGCTTGGTCTTGAAGTTCTCGTGCGAGCGCACGCTGTCGCGCGAGACGCCCACGATCGTGGCGCCCGCCTTCTTGAACTTCGGATAGAGGTCGCGGAACTCCATGCCTTCGCGCGTGCAGCCTGGCGTGTTGTCTTTCGGGTAGAAGTACAGCACGACCTTGTTGCCCTTGAGGCTCGAAAGCGTGAAGTCGCCGCCGGTGGCGGGCGCGGTGAAATCGGGAACGGGTTGGTCGACTGCGATGGTCACGTCAGGCACGTGGCTCTCCTGTTGTTATGGGCTGGCACGGGCGGCGCGATTCGCGTGAATCGGCGCTGCGGCGCAGTCTCGTGCACGCTGCGCCGCGGCATCGCCTTGCTGCGGATTTCAGTCGGGCTGGACGATCAACTGGCCCGAGCGGCCGGTGATCTCGCCCCAGGTGACAGGGTACGATGGCAGCGAAGCCGGGTCCAGCGCCGCATGGTAGTCGCCCATCGTGGCAAAGGTATGGCCTTGCGCGCGCCAGCCGGCAAGCAGCTGCTCGAACACCGGTGCGAGCTTCTGGCCTTCGAGCTCGGCATGCAGCGTGAACACCTGGTCATGCGGATTGCGCTCGGTACGCTTGAGCAGCCACGCAGCGACGTTGTCGATGTCCACGCCGTCCACGCCCAGCACTTCGTCAAGCGTGGGCAGCGTCGTGGGCATCTGCACGTGGTTGAGCGTGCGCCCGCGCACCACGGGGCGATAGGGCGAATGCCCGCGTCCGTCCGAGGCGTACTTCATGCCCCACGTGTCGATCTGCTCGAACGCGGCCTCGTTCATCTGCCAGCCGGCGGCGCCGTGCGTGACGGGCGCGATGCCGAAGATCCGCGTGAAGCGCTCGTGGCTCTTGTTCATCTCGCGCGCGGTCCAGGCGGGTTCGCGGCTGCGCACGTTGTCCTGCCAGTAGACGTGATCCCACGTGTGAATGCCGCATTCGAAGCCGGCTTCGTGGATCGCGCGCATCTCGGCAGCCGCGCGCACGCCGATGTCGGGGCCGGGCAGCAGCACGCCGTACATCAGTTGCTTGACGCCGTAGTGCTCGACCACGGACGTGCGCGAGACTTTCTTGAGAAAGCCCGGCCGGAACACGCGGCGCAGCGCCCAGCCCGTGTGGTCCGGGCCGAGACTGAAGAGGAACGTTGCGCGCGCCTTGTAGCGATCGAAGATGCGGGCGAGATTCGGCACGCCTTCGCGCGTGCCGCGCAGCGTGTCGACGTCGATTTTCAGGACGATGCGGGCCAAGGAGCGGGTCCTTCGCTTATTGCTGCTCGACCAGCGCGCGTGCTTCGGCCACGTGGCCGCGGTACGCTTCGAAGATCTTGCGCAGCGCTTCGTCGAAGGTCGACGTCGGCGCCCAGCCGAGTTCCTGCATCGTGTTCTCGATCTTCGGCACGCGGTTCTGCACGTCCTGATAGCCCGCGCCGTAGTACGCGCCCGACGACGTTTCGACGAGCTGGACCTTCTTTGCGGAGTCGGCGTACTCGGGGAACTCGGCAGCGAGCGCCAGCATCTTGTGCGCGAGTTCGCGCACCGAGAAGTTGTTGGTCGGGTTGCCGATGTTGTAGATCTTGCCCGTGGCGACGCCGCCCTTGTTCTCGATGATCTTCATGAGCGCTTCGATGCCGTCGTCGATGTCGGTGAACGCGCGCTTTTGTGCGCCGCCGTCGACGAGGCTGATGTTCTCGCCGCGCACGATATGGCCGAGGAACTGCGTGACGACGCGCGACGAACCTTCCTTCGGCGTGTAGATCGAGTCGAGGCCCGGTCCGATCCAGTTGAACGGACGGAATAGCGTGAAGTTCAGGCCTTCCATGCCGTAGCCCCAGATCACGCGGTCCATGAGCTGCTTGGAGCACGCGTAGATCCAGCGCGGCTTGTTGATCGGGCCGTAGGTGAGAGCGGATGCGTCCGGGTCGAACTGCTCGTCCGAGCACATGCCATAGACCTCGGAGGTCGACGGGAAGACCAGATGCTTGCGGTACTTCACCGCCGAACGCACGATCGGCAGGTTCGCCTCGAAGTCGAGTTCGAACACGCGCAGCGGCTGCTGCACGTAGGTCGCGGGCGTGGCGATCGCCACCAGCGGCAGTATCACGTCGCACTTCTTGACGTGATACTCGACCCACTCCTTGTTGATCGTGATGTCGCCTTCGAAGAAGTGCATCCGCTCATGCTTGACGAGATCGCCGAGGCGGTCCGTCTGCATGTCCATCCCGAACACTTCCCAGTTCGTGGTTTCGAGGATGCGCTTGGAGAGGTGATGGCCGATAAAGCCGTTCACACCCAGGATCAGGACTTTTTTCATGGACGGGGGACAGATGAAGTGAGTTCGGAGAACGCGGCGGGGGTAACGATGGTCTCTTGACCATTGTGCTGGCGCCGCAGTTCGTGGATCGCGATGGCGCGGCCGTCGCCGCAGACGGCGAAAAGCGCATTATCGCTTACGTGGATACCCGGGGGCAATTGGCCCGATATGCCGGGCGTCGCTGCGCCGGGCCGCACGAGGCGCGCACGGCAGATCACGAAGCGCTCGCTGCCGACGTCGGCGAACGCGCCGGGATAGGGCGGCGCGACCGCGCGGATCAGGTTGTAGACGTCCTGGGCGCGCTGCGTGAAATCGATGCGGCCGTCTTCGGGCTTGCGCCCGCCGTAGTAGCTGCCATGCGAGAGATCGTTCGGCAGATGCGGCGCCTCGCCCGCGATCAGCGCGGGCAGCACACGCCAGAGCGTCTGCTCGGCGGCCACCGTCACCTTGTCGAACACCATCGCGGCGGTGTCGTCGGGCAGGATCGGCACAGGGGTCTGCGCGATGATTGCGCCCGCATCGGGCTTGGCGGCCATCTCGTGCAGCGTCGCGCCGGTCTCGGTCTCGCCCTTGAGCACGGCCCAGTTCGTGGGCACGCGGCCGCGATACTTCGGCAGCAGCGAGCCGTGCATGTTGTAGGCACCGCGCCCGGCGATCGCGAGCAGGTCCACCGGCAGCATGTGCCGGTAGTAAAACGAGAAGATGAAGTCGGGCCGCGCGGCGGCAACGGCTGCGCGCAGCTCGTGGCTTTTCGGATCGGCGGGCGTGATGACGTCGATGCCATGCTCCTCGGCCACCGACTTCACGCTGCCGAACCAGATGTTTTCGGTCGGGCTGTCCTCGTGAGTGACGACGAGCGCGACGTCCACGCCGCGCGCGAGCAGCACCTGCAGGCAGCGCACGCCCACATTGTGATACGCGAAAACGACGGCGCGCGGCTTCATGACTGGGCTCCTCGCTGTGTGCCAGGGTTTGCGTCCTGATTTGCGGCGGGTCCGGTGCCGACATTGAGCGACGCCTGCACGCCCTGCACGACGTCCTGGCGAGGCGCGCCCACCACTTCGCGGCCGTTGCGTTCTTCGAGGATCGTCTGCACGAGATAGCGCGGACGCGCACGCACTTGCTGATAGATGCGGCCGATGTATTCGCCGAGCAGGCCGAGCGCGAAGATGATCACGCCGAGCAGGAAAAACGTGATGGCGAACAGTGTGAACACGCCTTGCACTTCCGCGCCGAGAATAAAGCGGCGAATCAGCAGCAAGATGAAGAGGCCCGCGGAGCCGAGCGAGAGAATCACGCCGATGAACGAGAGCCACTGCAGCGGCACTACCGAGAAGCCGGTCACGAGGTCGAAGTTCAGGCGGATCAGGCTATAGAGCGAATACTTCGATTCGCCCGCGAAGCGTTCTTCGTGCGCGACATCGACTTCCACCGGGTTCTGCGCGAACGTATAGGCGAGCGCGGGAATGAAGGTGTTGATCTCGCCGCAGCGGTTGATCGTGTCGATGATGTGACGGTTGTAGGCGCGCAGCATGCAGCCCTGGTCGGTCATCTTGATGCGCGTGATGCGTTCGCGCAGGCGGTTCATCATCTGCGAGGCCTTGCGGCGCCACAGGCTGTCCTGGCGCTGCATGCGGATGGTGCCCACGTAGTCGTAGCCTTCGCGCATCTTCTCGACGAGCTTGCCGATTTCCTCGGGCGGGTTCTGCAGGTCGGCGTCGAGCGTGATGACGATTTCGCCGCGCGCCTGCTCGAAGCCCGCGAGAATCGCCATGTGCTGGCCGTAGTTGCCGTTGAGCAGGATCGCGCGCGTGGTGTCGGGCCGGGCGCGGAACTGCTCGGCGAGCATCGCGGCCGAGCGGTCGCGGCTGCCGTCGTTGATGAAAATGATTTCGTACGAGGTGCGGAGGGCGTCGAGCGCCGGGTACAGGCGCGCGAACAGCGCGGCGAGCCCCGCTTCCTCGTTGTAGACCGGAATGATGACCGAGACTTCCGGCGACTCCGGGGTCAAGGTGCGTTGTTCCGTTTGAGTCATGAGTGCGTCTTTTCCGTTCTGGTGATGCATGTAATTGGCGTCGAAATTGCCGCTCTCAAGCAGGTGCGTCCCCCTGGGTTGCTGCACCCGCGTGCCTGAATCCCGTGTAAAGCGCCGGGTCAGGCGGCGGCGCCGACTGCGTACTGCGTGCAGATGTCGTCGACGGCGCGGCATACCCGCGCCACGTCGGCGACGCTCATCTGCGTGAAGAGCGGCAGCGTGACCGTGGTCGCGCCGAACCGCTCGGCGTGCGGGAACATGCCCGCACGGAAGCCGCGCTCGCGATAGAGCGTGAACAGATGAATGGCCGGGTAGTGCACGCCCGAGCCGATGCCGCGCTCCTGAAGCTGCTTCATGAAGCCCGCGCGGTCGAGCGTGAGCTTCTCGAGCGGCAGCGTGATCTGGAACATGTGCCAGTTGCTGTTGGTGAAGTCCGCAACCGGCAGGCCCACGCCGAGCTTAACGGCAGCGCTGCCCTCGAAGCCCGTGAAATAGGCATGCGCGAGCTTGCGGCGCTGCTCGGTGAAACGCTGGATGTGCTTGAGCTGGCCGAGGCCCACGCGTGCCGCCACGTCCGTGAGATTGTACTTGCCGCCGAGCACGTCGCAGTCCATGCCGTCGAAGCCCGTGCGCGTGATGCCCTGCAGACGGTACTTGCGGGCGAGTTCGGCTTCGTCCGCGTTGTTGAGCACGAGCGCGCCGCCTTCGATCGACGTGAGGTTCTTGTTGGCGTGGAAACTGAACGAGACGATGTCGCCGATCGCGCCGATGCGCTTGCCGTCCCACGTCGAGCCGAACGCCTGCGCCGCGTCTTCGATCACGCGCAGCTTGTGCTGGCGGGCGATGGCGTAGAGGCGGTCCATGTCGACGGGCAGGCCGGCGAGATAGACGGGGATGATCGCCTTCGTGCGCGGCGTGATGGCGGCTTCGAGCTTGTCGAGGTCGATGTTGCGCGTGACGGGGTCGATATCGGCGAACACCGGCGTCGCGCCCACTTCGTAGACCACGTTGCTGGTTGCGACCCACGAGGCGGGCGTGGTGATGACCTCGTCGCCGGGGCCCACGCCCGCAATGCGCAGGCCGATTTCGAGCGTCGCGGTGCCGGAGTTGAAGGTGCGCACGGGGCGGCCGCCGCAGTACTCGGAGAGCGCGGCCTCGAACGCCTGGTTCTGCGGACCGGTCGTAATCCAGCCCGAGCGCAGCACGTCGGCGACGCCCGCGATGGTTTCTTCGTCGATTTCGGGCTTGACGAACGGCAGGAACGGAACGGAAGACTGCGCGGTTGACTGGGTCATGAGTGCTTTGCTCGTGAGAACGTCAGAAAAAATCGGAATTCGGCTGCGGTGCAAGAATGCCAGAGACGCACAGTGGCGCCTCGATGCGTGCCCGGGCGTGCTTCGGTGCGCTGCGTCATTAGCTGCGCGCGAGCACGAACACGCCGATCAGGATGATGCCGATGCCAACGAGGCGCTGCACGCTCAGCACCTCGCCGAACAGATACCACGCTGCGAACGCGTTGACCACGTAGCCGAGCGAGAGCATCGGATAGGCGATCGAGACGTCCACGCGCGAGAGTCCCACGATCCACACGACCACGCTGAACACGTAGCAAGTGAGCCCGCCGATGATCGGCAGTTGCGTTGCCAGCTTCCAGCCAATGGGCAGGATGTTCGCACGGGTGAATTCGAAGTGTCCAACGGCATTGACACCGGCTTTCAGCAACAGTTGCGCACAGGCATTCAGGCTGACGCCGGCGAGGATGCAGATGAGGGAAATCGGATTCATCGTGTTGGATGGCTAATAGGGGCCTGATAGAGGCGCGAAGTGAATTAGGGCGAATTTGCCGTGGGCGCGTGGCTGGCGGGCCCGCTCCGATTGCCCTGGCGGCGCAGTGGCCGGCGTGCGGACGGGTTCGCCACGGCGGCGGCTGCGGGCGGCTGCCTTCACAACCGCCATTCGCAGCGGAAATTCGCAGCGGTCATTCGCAGCCGCCACGCTCCACGCAGCGGCGGCGCCCAGCATTATCGCCTATGCGCGCGGCATGGCCGCCGCAAGAGGGGGAAGCATCAGGGTTGCGGCTTCTCGACGATCACGCGGCGCGAGTCGCGCGCGATCACCTGCATCGGGAAACCTTGGGCGGCCAGCTCGTTGTAGCGGTCCGATGGCAGCAGCGCGAGCGCATAGCGCTCGCTTTTCCAGCGCTGCTCCCATTCCGCGATGGTCGGCACCCATTTTTGCGGCTCCTCGGAGATGCCGAAGGCCAGTTCGTCGGTGACTTGCACCATCGTCATCGGGTGGCGCACGTAGAAGGGCATCGTGTGGTCGAGCACGCCCACCGAGTAGAACGGCGTGTCCGGCGGCAGTTTCGCGATGGCTGCGCGCACCGCGGGCGCGAGCGGCGCGCCCGAGCTGAGCGTGCCGAACACGTCGTGCCCGGTGCCTGCGATGGTCGCGAGCAGCAGCCAGGCGGCGCCGAGCGCCACGGCCGGCGCGCTGGCGCCCGTCTCGGGCGTGCGTTTCGCGCGGTTCAGGCGCAGCCCGATCATGGTGGCGATGAAGGCGACCGCGGCGGCCGCGAACACCCAGACCTGGAACTCGCGATAGAGCGCGTTCGGATTGCGCGAGTCGCCGATGCGCGTAAGCACGAAGGAACCGGCCATCAGCGCGACGGCGAGCATCGCGTAACCCGCCAGATGGCGGTTCCACTGCGGGCGCGTCATGAGCGGCAGATACAGGCCGATGACGAGCGCGAGCGGCGGCGCGATCGGCAGCGTGTACGACAGCAGCTTCGAGTGCGAGGCGCTGAAGAACAGGAAGATGAACACGCTCCAGACCAGCATCAGCGTGACGGGGGCGAAGCCGTTGGGCTGCTTCGGCGCGCGCAGTGCGTGGCGCACGCTTTGCACGCTCACCGAGAGCCACGGCAGGAAGCCCACTAGCATCACGGGTACAAAGTAATACAACGGGCCGGGCCGGTTCTGCGCGGGCGTGAGATAGCGCTGGAACTGCTGGACGATGAAGAAGAAGTTGAAGAACTCGGGATTGCGCTGCTGCACCAGCACGAACCAGGGCGAGACGATCGCGAAGAACACGATCAGCCCGCTCACGAGGTAGAGGCGCTTCCAGAGCGCCCAGTCGCGCGCGATCACGGTGTAGAGCACCAGCACCGCGCCCGGCAGAATCAGGCCGATCAGGCCCTTCGAGAGTACCGCGAGCGCCATCGCCCCCCAGCAGACCCACATCCACAGGCGCGCCGCGCGCGTGGGCAGGTTCGGGCGCTGGGCGAGCAACAGCGCGCAAAGCGTCAGTTCCATCCAGAACGACAGGGCCATGTCGAGCGTGTCGAAGTGGCCCATCAGGTTCCAGTACGGTGCGCAAGCGAGCACGAGCGCGGCGAAGAAGCCCGTGGCGGCGTTAAAGACGCGTGCGCCGGTGAAGCCGATGAGCAGCACGCCCGCGAAGCCCGTGAGCGCCGTGTAGAGGCGCGCCTGCCATTCGCCGATGCCGAACCACGCGAACGTGAGTGCATTCATCCAGGTTTGCAGCGGCGGCTTCTCGAAATACTTGTAGTCGTTGTAGCGCGGGGTGATCCAGTCGCCGCTAGCGAGCATTTCGCGCGCCATTTCGGCGTAGCGGCCTTCGTCGCTCGGCACCAGATGGCGCCAGCCAAGCGGCACGAACCAGATGACGGCGAGGGCGACGATCAGGAGCAGGATTGCGCTGCGATTGAGCGGCAGCCGCGAGGGCGTATCGTTCATGGGTTCCAGCCTGTTCTTGTTGATGTTGCAGTCGGTCAGGCGGCGCTGCGCCCGTGATCTCATGGCGGGCGTGCAGCGCCCGCGCGGCGCGCAAGTGTACTACGGCGCGCCCGGCTTACCTGAAGGCGGGCTTAAGGCGCTGCGAAACCGCCTGCTTTCGGTCAGGATTGAATCAGGATTCGATCAGGAGCGCGGCGGCCACGCGCCGGCCTTCGGCCATCAGGATGTTGTAAGTGCGGCAGGCGGCCTTGAAGTCCATGGCCTCCACACCGATGCGCTTCGCGCCAAGCGCGGCAGTCAGGCGCGGATGGGGAAAGCGCAGCCGGTCGCCGCTGCCGAACACCACGACCTCGGGGGCGAGCGGCAGCAGCATTTCGAAAAGTTCGGGGCTCAAGGCATCGAACGCACTGACCGGCCAAGGCATGACGGGCGTCTCGGGCATCACGATGACGCTGCCGGTATGGCGTTCGAGATTGATTTCGACGTAATCGGCGCCGTAACCGGTGACGGTGTTCAGGGCGCCGCTGGAGTCCTGGTGTAGTTTCAAAACTTCGGTTCCGGAAGGTCTCGGTTCGAAAGGCGCGCGGCTTGGTGCGCATTGCGGAAGTCGGCCAAAATCCGCTAAATTATAACTTTTTAGCGGCTGCGACGACGGGCCTTGCTCAAAAGGGTCCGATGGCGTGCTCAGAGGCGCGCCGAAGGTGCGACCAGCGCCGGCCCCGGCAGTGGACCTTCCGTGTGCGCATGGCGTGCGCCTTTAGTGCGCCGTTGTGCGCCGTTAGTGCGCCTTGTGCCATCCGCATCAGCCCATCGGCCCGGGTCATCATCCATCGAAGGGCGAACGCAGTCACAAGCTGCAGGCTGGCTGCCAGACCGTACAATCCATGATTCGTGCATTGTGTGCCGCCCCCTTTGCGGTCCGCAGCCCCGCGCGTCGTCTATGCCGATCAACCCCGTCGCAGCCCGATCCAGCTTTTCAGACTGCCCCCGAAAACATCAAACGCTTTTGGACCAACCGCCCGCCGTGAAACCGATCCTCAAATCCAACAAGCTGCAGAACGTTTGCTACGACATCCGGGGGCCGGTGCTCGAGCATGCCAAGCGCCTCGAAGAAGAAGGCCACCGCATCATCAAGCTGAATATCGGCAATCTCGCGCCGTTCGGTTTCGATGCGCCCGACGAGGTCATTCAGGACATGATCCTGAACCTGCCGGGCTCCTCGGGGTATTCGGACTCGAAGGGCGTATTCGCCGCGCGCAAGGCGATCATGCATTACGCGCAGCAAAAGGGCGTGAAGGGCGTCGAGCTCGACGACATCTACATCGGCAACGGCGCGTCCGAGCTGATCGTGATGGCGATGCAGGCGCTTCTGAACGACGAGGACGAAGTGCTGCTGCCGGCGCCCGACTACCCGCTCTGGACGGCGGCGGTGAGCCTGTCGGGCGGCACGCCCGTGCATTACATCTGCGACGAGTCGAACGCCTGGATGCCGGATCTGGACGACATCCGCGCGAAGATCACGCCGAACACGCGCGCGCTGGTGGTCATCAACCCGAACAACCCCACGGGCGCGCTGTACTCGGACGAACTGCTGCGCGGCCTCGTGGCCATCGCGCGCGAGCACGGCCTGATCATTTTCGCCGACGAGGTCTACGACAAGATCATCTACGACGGCAAGAGCCACACGGCGCTCGGCTCGCTGTCCGAAGACGTCATCACGGTCACGCTGAACAGCCTGTCGAAGAGCTATCGCGCGTGCGGTTACCGCGCGGGCTGGATGTTCCTCTCGGGCATGACGGCCGAGAACCGCCGCCGCTCGAAGGACTATACCGAGGGCCTGGGCATTCTGGCCTCGATGCGCCTGTGCGCGAACGTGCCCGGCCAGTACGCGATCCAGACGGCGCTGGGCGGCTACCAGAGCATCAACGAGCTGATCCAGCCGGGCGGGCGCCTGTATCGCCAGCGCGAACTCGCCTACAACATGCTCACGGCCATTCCAGGCGTGACCTGCGTGAAGCCCGAGGCGGCGCTCTACATGTTCCCGCGCCTCGACCCGAAGCTTTATCCGATCGAGGACGACCAGCAGTTCATTCTCGATCTGCTGCTCGCGGAGCGCGTCTTGCTGGTGCAGGGCACGGGCTTCAACTGGAAGCAGCCTGACCACTTCCGCGTGGTGTTTCTGCCGAACGTCGACGACCTGACCGATTCGATCAACCGCATCGCGCGTTTCCTCGACAACTATCGGCAGAGGCACGGCACCTGAGCCGCGTCCGGCATATTCACCACGCGCGCCGCGCGGCCGATGTTCCGGCGCGGCGCAACCGCTTTTCCTTTTAAACACTTAGACGAACACACGCTGCATGGAACCGATCAAAGTAGGTCTCTTGGGCTTCGGCACGGTGGGCAGCGGCACCTTCACGGTACTGCGCCGCAACCAGGAAGAAATCAAACGCCGCGCGGGCCGCGGCATCGAGGTTGCGCGCATCGCCGTGCGCAACCCGGCCAAGGCCACGGCGGCGCTCGGCGCCGAAGCCGGCACGGTCGAACTCACGAGCGACTTCAACGCGGTCGTCGACGACCCGTCGATTTCGATCATCGCTGAAATGATCGGCGGCACGGGCGTTGCGAAGGACCTCGTGCTGCGCGCCATCGCCAACGGCAAGCACGTGGTCACCGCGAACAAGGCCCTGCTGGCGGTCCATGGCACCGAGATCTTCGAAGCGGCGAGCGCCAAGGGCGTGATGGTCGCGTTCGAGGCGGCGGTCGCGGGCGGCATTCCCATCATCAAGGCGCTGCGCGAAGGCCTCACGGCCAACCGCATCGAGTACATCGCGGGCATCATCAACGGCACCACGAACTACATCCTCTCGGAAATGCGCGAGCGCGGCCTCGACTTCGCGACCGCGCTGAAGGCCGCGCAGGAGCTGGGCTACGCCGAAGCCGATCCGACCTTCGACATCGAAGGTGTGGACGCCGCGCACAAGGCCACGATCATGAGCGCGATCGCGTTCGGCGTGCCCGTGCAGTTCGACAAGGCTTACGTGGAAGGCATCAGCAAGCTCGACGCCATCGACATCAAGTACGCGGAAGAACTCGGCTACCGCATCAAGCTGCTCGGCATCGCGCGCCGCACGGAGAAGGGCATCGAGCTGCGCACGCACCCCACGCTGATCCCGGCCAAGCGCCTGCTCGCAAACGTGGAAGGCGCGATGAACGCGGTGGTCGTGCACGGCGACGCCGTGGGCACGACGCTCTACTACGGCAAGGGCGCGGGCTCGGAGCCGACGGCCTCGGCCGTGGTAGCGGATCTCGTCGATGTCACGCGCCTGCATACGGCCGACCCCGAGCACCGCGTGCCGCATCTGGCGTTCCAGCCGGACAGCCTCTCGAACACGCCGATCCTGCCGATCGACGAAGTCACGAGCGGCTACTACCTGCGTTTGCGCGTGGCCGACCAGACCGGCGTGATGGCCGACATCACGCGCATCCTTGCGGACAGCGGCATTTCGATCGACGCGCTGCTGCAGAAGGAATCGGAGCAGGTCGACGCACAGGGCAAGGCGGAAACCGACATCATCCTGATCACGCATGAGACGGTCGAGAAGCGCGTCAACGCGGCGATTGCGCAGGTGGAGAAGCTGGCGACCGTGAAGTCGTCGGTGACGAAGCTGCGCATGGAAGGACTGAACTGAAGCGCTGAATAAGGCAAAGGCAATGAACTACGTATCGACGCGCGGCGCGGGTGCCGGCGAGCATCACTCGTTTTCCGACATCCTGCTGGGCGGCCTCGCGCGCGACGGCGGCCTGTATCTGCCGGCTGAATACCCGCGGATTAGCAAGGAAGAACTCGCGCGCTGGCGCGGCCTCTCGTACGCGGACCTCGCGTTCGAGGTCCTCTCGAAGTTCAGCGACGACATTCCCGCCGAGGACCTGCGCGACCTGACGCGCCGCACCTATACCGCCGCCACGTACTGCAACGTGCGCCATGGCGAGGACGCGAGCAAGATCACGCCGCTCACCACGCTCGGCGAGGAAAACGGCGCGCAGCTCTCGCTGCTCGAACTCTCGAACGGCCCGACGCTCGCGTTCAAGGACATGGCGATGCAGCTGCTCGGCAACCTGTTCGAGTACGCGCTCGCGAAGGCGGGGCAGCAGCTGAACATTCTCGGCGCGACTTCCGGCGACACCGGCAGCGCCGCTGAATATGCGATGCGCGGCAAGAAGGGCGTGCGCGTGTTCATGCTCTCACCGCACAAGAAGATGAGCGCGTTCCAGACCGCGCAGATGTTCAGCCTGCAGGACCCGAACATCTTCAATATCGCGGTGGAAGGCGTGTTCGACGACTGCCAGGACATCGTCAAGGCCGTCTCGAACGACCACTCGTACAAGGCGCAGCAGAAGATCGGCACGGTCAATTCGATCAACTGGGCGCGCGTCGTGGCCCAGGTCGTCTACTACTTCGCAGGCTACTTCGCGGCCACGAAGAGCAACGACGAGCGCGTCTCGTTCACGGTGCCCTCGGGCAACTTCGGCAACGTCTGCGCAGGCCATATCGCGCGCATGATGGGCCTGCCGATCGAGAAGCTCGTGGTCGCCACCAACGAGAACGACGTGCTCGACGAATTCTTCCGCACGGGCATCTACCGCGTGCGCGGCTCGGCCGAAACGTATCACACGACCAGCCCGAGCATGGACATCTCGAAGGCGTCGAACTTCGAGCGCTTCGTCTACGACCTGCTCGGCCGCGATCCGGCGCGCGTGACGCAACTGTTCCGCGATGTCGAGGAAAAGGGTGGTTTCGATCTCGCGGCCAGCGGCGATTTCGTGCGCGTGCAGCAATTCGGCTTCGTGTCGGGGCGCAGCAGCCACGACGACCGCATCGCCACGATCCGCGACGTGTACGCGCGCTATCAGACCATGATCGACACGCACACCGCGGACGGCGTGAAGGTCGCGCGCGAGCACTTGCAGCCGGGCGTGCCGATGATCGTGCTCGAAACCGCGCAGCCGGTGAAGTTCGGCGAGACGATTCGCGAGGCGCTCGATCGCGAGGCCGAGCGCCCGGCGGCGTTCGAAGGCCTGGAGGCGCTGCCGCAGCGCTTCGAAGTCATGCCGGCCGATGCCCAGCGCGTGAAGGACTACATCGCCGCTCATACGGGGCTTTGATGGCCTGCTGAGTGGCCGGTGAACCCTGGTCGCGCTCGCGGCCAGGGTGCTGAAAATCCGTGGCATAAAGCGTAGCGGCGCAACGCCGCGTCCTCGCCGCTACAATATCGACAGACCACTTCTGTCGAAGACGCCGCACGCGGCGTCCAGTCAAGCCCAACATTCCCGCCAATGTCCACGCCTCAATCGCCATCCTCCGCTGCCGCCGCGCCGCGCGCGCCGATGCTCTCGACCGCCGACGCGCTCGCCACCTTGCTGGCCGCCGCCAGGCCCCTGACCGATGCCGCGCCCGGCAGCGCCACCGAGACGCTGTCGACCTTCGACGCGCTCAATCGCGTGCTGGCGGTCGAGGTCGTCTCGCCGCTCGACGTGCCGCCGATGCACACGAGCGCGATGGACGGTTACGCGGTGCGCGTGGCCGATCTCGCGCAGGGTAGCCGCCGCCTGCCGGTTTCGCAGCGCGTGCCCGCCGGACATGCGCCGCAGCCGCTCGCGGCGGGCACGGCGGCGCGAATTTTTACGGGCGCGACGGTGCCTCCGGGCGCCGATGCCGTGGTGATGCAGGAGCAGACCGAAACGGCCGGCGGCGAAGTGACGATCCTGCATGCGCCGAAGGCCGGCGAGTGGATCACCGCTCAGGGCGCCGATATCAAGAAGGGGTCGGTGATCCTGCCCGCGGGCACGCGGCTCACGCCGGCGGCGCTCGGGCTGGCGGCGTCGGTGGGCTGCGCGACGCTCACGGTCGCGCGCCGCGTGAAAGTTGCGGTGTTCTTCACCGGCGACGAGTTGACCATGCCGGGCGAGCCGCTCAGGCCGGGCGCGATCTACAACTCGAACCGCTTCACCCTGACGGGCCTGTTGCGCAACCTCGGCTGCGAAGTCACTGACTACGGCATCGTGCCGGACCGGCTCGACGTCACCCGCGCGACGCTGCGCGAGGCCGCCGCGAAGCATGACCTGATCCTGACCTCGGGCGGCGTTTCCGTGGGCGAGGAAGACCACGTGAGACCGGCGGTGGAGGCCGAAGGGCACATCAACATGTGGCAGATCGCGATGAAGCCGGGCAAGCCGCTGGCGTTCGGCGCGGTGCGCCGGCCGCAGGGCGGCGTGCAGGCTGCCGCCGATGAGGCGTTCTTCATCGGTCTGCCGGGCAACCCGGTGTCGAGCTTCGTCACCTTCCTGCTGTTCGTGCGGCCGTTCCTGCTGCGCCTTTCCGGCGCGACGCACGTGAGTCCGCGCGCGCTTTCGCTGCGCGCCGATTTCACGCAGGCCAAGGCAGATCGCCGTAACGAATTCCTGCGCGCGCGCGTGAACCCGGCGGGCGGCCTCGACCTGTTCGCGAATCAGAGCTCGGCGGTGCTGACCTCGACCGTATGGGGCGACGGCCTCATCGATAATCCGCCCAATCATGCGATCAGCGCGGGCGAGACCGTGCGTTTCATCCCTTTCACCGAATTGTTGTATTGAGTTGAGCATCATCCGATGAAGATCCAGTTGAAATTTTTTGCGAGCGTGCGCGAGGCGCTGGGCGTGGCCGACGAGTCGGTCACGCTGCCCGAGGGCATCGTTACGGTCGGCGACGTGCGCGGCTGGCTGCGCGCGCGCGGTGGCGTCTGGGCGGAAACGCTGGCGGAGGGGCGTGCGCTGCGCATGGCCTGCAACCATGTCATGACCGATGCGGCCACGCGTATCACCGACGGCTGTGAAGTGGCGTTTTTCCCGCCGGTCACGGGCGGTTGATTCACCAGGACCACCAAGGGCGACGAGGAGGGCAGCCATGCCAGTACGTGTTCAGACCGGCGATTTCGACCTGACGACCGAAGTTGCGCAACTGCGTGCGAGCAACCCGGCGATTGGCGCGGTGGCGTGCTTCGTCGGGACCGTGCGCGACATCAATGACGGCAGTACGGTCGCGGGCATGGAGCTCGAGCACTATCCGGGCATGACCGAGAAGGCGCTGGAGGGCATCGTCGCCGAGGCGCAGCGGCGCTGGCCCGGCATCGAAGTGCTGATCATCCATCGGGTGGGGAGGCTCGCGCCGCTCGATCAGATCGTGCTGGTGGCGACGACCTCGAAGCATCGCGGCGATGCGTTCGCGTCGTGCGAGTTCGTGATGGACTACCTGAAATCCGAAGCGCCTTTCTGGAAGAAGGAAGAGACCGGGGAAGGCGCTCGCTGGGTCGATGCGCGCGAGAGCGATGATGCGGCGCTTGCGCGCTGGGGCGTGACGTCGACGAATGCGGCGAAGGAAGACTGAGCGCGCCGTCGATCGCGAAATAGTTCCAGCATTGCGGAATGATGGCCGCCAATGCGCTGCCAGTCGCCATTATTCCTGAGATATCGGAACTATGGCCCGAACACTACTGAAGCCGATTGTGCAACTAACAGCCTAGAGCGTCCTGCACACACGTGGTTGGCGGCTCAGTGCGAGCGAGCGGCTTCGTCCTCATTGTCGTCCATCGAACGGCCGACGAATTTGGCCGGAAACGGCTCGCCAGCCAGGCGAGCGGGGAGATCGTGGCCGTGGTCCGCCGGACGGCGGCGTGGGGCGATCGAGTCGAGCAGGGCCTGTTGTTCGGGCGGAATCATGTAATCCCAGCCGAAGCGGCTCAGTTGCAGACTTTGCGCGATGCGCAGCGCGGGCTCCATGAACTGCACGGCTGCGGCGGGTTCGTAACGCGCCTGGACCGTGTCGAGAAACAGATAAAGCCAGTGGCTAAAATGCTTCGGCTCGACGCCCGGCACCGGGTCGTGCGCCTGCTGCACATTGCCGCGGTAAGTCTTCGTGCCGAGCACGAGACTTGACCAGAAGCGGCACATTTTCGGCAGATGCTCGTCCCAGCGGCCAGCGAGCACGCCTTCGAAAACAGGGCCGAGCAGGGCATCCGCGCGCACACGGTCGTAGAACGCGTAGACGAGCTCGCGGATGTTGTCTTCGGTGGGGGCGGCGTGCCGCGCGGGAGCGGCGCTGGAGTCGGAGTGCGTCATGTCGAAAGCCGGGGGCGGGGCGCGGAGCCGCCACGCAATGAATGATTTTGCGAAGTGCTGATCGAAGCGCTCATAATACCCAGGCGATCAAAAACGTGCATGCACCTTGCATGTTATCGTATGGACTTCCGCGCTCGCGCGCCCATCTACAGCCTGGCACCATGAGACTGACCGACTACACCGATTATTCGCTGCGCGTGATGCTCTATCTCGCGCTGCGTCGCGACGGGCTTTCGACAATCCAGGAGATCTCGGATGCCTACGGCATTTCGAAGAATCATCTGATGAAGGTGGTGCAGCGTCTTGGCGAGCTGGGCTGGGTCGATACCATCCGTGGCCGCAACGGCGGCCTGCGGCTCGGGTCGAATTCGCTCGAATTGAGCGTCGGCGCGGTGGTGCGGCAGACCGAGAGCGATTTTGCGCTGGTCGGATGTTTCCCCGACGAGCACGGCGAGCGCCGAAGCTGCGTCATTGAGCCGCAATGCCGGCTCAGGCACGCGCTGGCGGCGGCGCGCGACGCGTTCCTTGCCGAGCTGGACCGGCATACCATCGGCGAGCTGGCGCAGCCCGCCGGAGAACTGACCGGCTTGCTGGGCCTCGCCCCCGTTATCCTGATGCCACGCGCGCGCGCCACGCGCCATGCGCCGCCAGGCGAACACTGAGGTGTACGGGGCCACTGAGGCCGAAGCGTGGCGACTCCGTCGCTCGCGCACGCAGTTTCCCCTCGTAGCGTCTATCCTCACAGAGTGCTTCGGCATACCGCGCCGGGCTGCCGTTTCGCGGCAGGCCGGTGCAGCCGTTCGCCCAACCCCGGACAGGCGCATCGGAAAAAATTACGCGATGCCCGCTTGAAACCGGCGCAACCCCCCTCAGATTTGGTGACAGTTAAAAAAATTGGAGGTCTCTTTTAAATGAGAGTCGACAAACTCACCACCAAGTTCCAGGAAGCGCTCGCCGACGCACAAAGCCTTGCCGTCGGCCACGACAATCAATACATCGAACCAGTCCACCTGCTGGCGGCGCTCGTCGCGCAACAGGACGGCTCGGCGCGCTCGCTCATGTCGCGCGCGGGCGTGCAGGTTCAGGCATTGCAGAACGCGCTCAACGACGCCATCAACCGCTTGCCGCAGGTGCAGGGCACCGACGGCAACGTGCAGGTCGGCCGCGAACTCACGGGTCTGCTGAATCAGGCCGACAAGGAAGCGCAGAAGCTCAACGACACCTATATTGCGAGCGAGATGTTCTTGCTGGCGGTCGCCGAGGACAAGGGCGACGCGGGCCAGATCGCGCGCAAGAACGGCCTCACGCGCAAGGCGCTCGAGGCGGCGATCGTCGCGGTGCGCGGCGGAGCGCAGGTCCATAGCCAGGACGCCGAAAGCCAGCGTGAAGCGCTCAAGAAGTACACCGTCGACCTGACCGAGCGCGCGCGTTCGGGCAAGCTCGATCCCGTGATCGGCCGCGACGACGAAATTCGCCGCTCGATCCAGATCCTGCAGCGCCGCACCAAGAACAACCCGGTGCTGATCGGCGAGCCGGGCGTGGGCAAGACAGCCATCGTCGAAGGCCTCGCGCAGCGCATCGTCAACGGCGAGGTGCCGGAGACGCTCAAGGGCAAGCGCGTGCTCTCGCTCGACATGGCGGCGCTGCTCGCGGGCGCGAAGTATCGCGGCGAGTTCGAAGAACGCCTGAAGGCCGTGCTCAATGACATCGCGAAGGACGAAGGCCAGACCATCGTTTTCATCGATGAAATCCACACGATGGTGGGTGCCGGCAAGGCCGAAGGCGCGATGGATGCGGGCAACATGCTCAAGCCGGCGCTCTCGCGCGGCGAGCTGCACTGCATCGGCGCGACCACGCTCGACGAATATCGCAAGTACATCGAAAAGGATGCTGCGCTCGAGCGCCGCTTCCAGAAGGTGCTCGTCGATGAACCGTCGGTCGAGGCGACCATCGCCATCCTGCGCGGTCTGCAGGAGAAGTACGAGTTGCACCACGGCGTGGAAATCACCGACCCGGCGATCGTCGCGGCGGCGGAGCTCTCGCATCGCTACATCACCGATCGCTTCTTGCCGGACAAGGCCATCGACCTGATCGACGAAGCCGCTTCGAAGATCAAGATGGAAATCGATTCGAAGCCCGAAGAGATGGACAAGCTCGACCGTCGTCTCATTCAGCTGAAGATCGAGCGCGAAGCCGTCAAGAAGGAAAAGGACGAAGCGTCGCAAAAGCGTCTGCAACTGATCGAAGAAGAGATCGACCGCCTGAGCCTCGAATATAAGGATCTCGAAGAGATCTGGACCACCGAGAAAGCGGCGGTGCAGGGTAGCGCGCAGATCAAGGAAGAAATCGATCGCGTGCGCGCCGAGATCACGAAGTTCCAGCGCGAAGGCAAGCTCGAGAAGGTTGCCGAGTTGCAGTACGGCAAGCTTCCGCAGCTCGAGTCGCAACTGAAGCAGGTCACGCAGGCCGAGGCCGACGAGCAGAACAACCCGACACGCCGCAGACTCCTGCGTACCCAGGTGGGCGCCG
The DNA here is from genome assembly GCF_000785435.2 of Paraburkholderia sacchari. Classification (GTDB taxonomy): domain Bacteria; phylum Pseudomonadota; class Gammaproteobacteria; order Burkholderiales; family Burkholderiaceae; genus Paraburkholderia; species Paraburkholderia sacchari. The sequence continues at coordinate 271,559 of NZ_JTDB02000007.1, forward strand.
AGGAAATCGCCGAGGTGGTGTCGCGTTCGACCGGCATTCCGGTCTCGCGCATGATGCAGGGCGAGCGCGAAAAGCTGTTGCTGATCGAAGACAAGCTGCACGAGCGCGTGGTGGGCCAGGACGAGGCGATCAACGCCGTGGCCGATGCGATCCGCCGCTCGCGCGCCGGTCTCGCGGACCCGAACAAGCCTTACGGCTCGTTCCTGTTCCTTGGGCCTACGGGTGTGGGCAAGACCGAGGTGTGCAAGGCGCTCGCGGGCTTCCTGTTCGACTCGGAGGATCATCTGATCCGCATCGACATGAGCGAGTTCATGGAGAAGCACAGCGTCGCGCGTCTGATCGGTGCGCCGCCGGGATACGTGGGCTACGAGGAGGGCGGCTATCTGACCGAGGCCGTGCGCCGCAAGCCGTATAGCGTGATCCTGCTCGACGAAGTCGAGAAAGCGCATCCGGACGTGTTCAACGTGCTGCTGCAGGTGCTCGACGACGGCCGCATGACCGATGGCCAGGGACGCACCGTCGACTTCAAGAACACGGTGATCGTGATGACGTCGAACCTTGGTTCGCACCTCATCCAGTCGATGACGGGCGAGCCGCAGGAAGCGGTGAAGGAAGCCGTCTGGAACGAAGTGAAGCAGCAGTTCCGGCCTGAGTTCCTGAACCGGATCGACGAAGTCGTGGTGTTCCATGCGCTCGACCGCTCGAATATCGAGTCGATTGCGAAGATCCAGTTGCAGCGCCTGCAAGAGCGTTTGAGCAAGCTCGATATGGAGCTGGTGGTGTCGGACGAGGCGCTCGCCAAGATCGCCGAGGTTGGCTACGATCCGTTGTTCGGCGCACGTCCGCTCAAGCGCGCGATCCAGCAGGAGATCGAAAATCCGGTCGCCAAGCTGATCCTCGCGGGCAGGTTCGGGCCGAAGGATGTGATTCCGGTCGACGTCGAAGACGGCAAATTCGTGTTCGAACGCGTCGTGCACTAAGGCGCGGTTCACTCTGCGCGAAGCGCGTGCCGCAAGGCACGCGCAGCAGCAAACAAAAAGGGCAACGGAGTTTTTTTCCGTTGCCCTTTTTTCATGTGGCGCGCGACAGCTTGCGCCTGCTTATGCCCGCTTATGCCTGCTTGTTCCCACCGCCGAACAGCGATGCGAGGCCGCCCAGCGTGCCCAGCACGCTCTCGGCATTGATCTGGCCGCCGGCCGGCACTTCACCGTTCGGTGTGCCGGCGTTGATCACGTGCGGCAGCACCTGTGCGAGCAGGCCGCTGACCTGGTCGGGCTGCATGCCGACCTTTTGCGCGAGGCCCGAAACCACGTCGGAACCCAGTGCGTTGTGGAGTTGATCCGGCGAAACCGCCTGATTCTCGCCGTTGCTAACCCACGACTGCACGACATCGCCGAGGCCGCCTTGCTGAAACTTCTGGATCAGGCCGTTCAGTCCGCCCGGCTGGTTGTTGATGAATTCCATCGCGACAGCGAGGAGTTGGGCTTGGCCGCCGCCTTGTTGCTGCGACGACGAACCGAGCAGGGAACCGAGGGAATCTAGCAGGCTCATGACAATCTCTCTGAATGATGGCCGCCGCAGGGGAGCGCGGCCGGAAAAACGAAACCCGGAATCCAGATCCGGTACGCGAATCAAGCACCCGAAGCAGCCGCCTCGGAAGCGGCCTTGCTCTTCTTGGACTTCTTGGACTTCTTGGACTTCTTCGCCGTGGTGTCCGAGGCAGCGCCCGGCGCCGCAGCGGCGGAGCCTGCTACAGGCGCGCTTGCTTCTGCGGCTGCCTTGTCCTTCTTGCTCTTGTGCTTTGACTTGCTTGCGCCCGCATCCGACGCGGCTTGCGGCGCGGTCGTGGCAGCGGGTGCTTGCGAGGCCGTCATCGGATTGGGCGTAGTGCCGGCGGCAGCAGTTGCAGCGGGAGCGGCGCTCTTGCTGCTCTTCGACGTCGCAACGCTCTTGCCGGCCGGCGGCGCCGACGAGCCGTTGATCGTGAGGCCCGCGGCTTCGAGGTTCTGCACCGACTTCGGCCCGATGCCCTTGACGCGGTTCACGAGATCGTCGGCGTCCTTGAAGGGGCCATTCTTGGTGCGTTCGTCGATGATGGCCTTGGAGTGGGCGGGACCAATGCCCTTGACGGATTCGAGCGTGGCTTGATCGGCGGTGTTGACTTCGACAGCCGCCGCCAGAGCGGCAGACAGCGACAGACCCAGTGCGATGAACAGCATCAGTAACTTCTTGAACATGGCAATCACTCCATTGAGGGCATTTCGGTTAGCCGGGAACGGACGACGCATCGACCAGGTAGTGCTGTGCAACAAGGATAGGACAGTTGGCGTATCCGTGGACGGGAAGCGCTCGATTTATACCCACGGTTTCGTGGCAATACAATCGCGCCGCACAATATTTAATACTTCTGTGCAATTCGACGGCGACTGAGATGGCGCTTGCCGCGTGCTTCAGGCGCGATGCGGCCCGACGATGCCGAGCTTCGCAATGCGCCGATAGAGCGTCGCGCGCGAGATGCCTAGCGCCGCGGCGGCGGCATTGGGACGCCAGCGATGCGCGGTGAGCGCCGCGACGATGCGCGCGCGTTCGTCGTCGCTGCTGCTTGTTGCGCTGTTTGCCGCGTTGTTTGCCACGCCGTTCGCCGGAGTGGTCGCCTTGTTGCCGGCTGGGGCGATGGTCGCGGCCAGTTGTGCCGCGAGGTCGCCGCTCAGGTGCCGCGCCTCGACGCGCACCGTATCGCATACCGCGCATGCGTAGCGCATGGCGTTGCGCAACTGGCGCAGGTTGCCGGGCCAGGCGAACGCCGCAAGCCGCGCGGCGAGATCGGCGTCGAGCACGAGCGGGCGGCCGGCCGCCTGCGCCTCTTCCGCGAACACCGATTCGATGAGCGCTGCGATATCGCGCCGCTCGCGCAGCGGCGGCAATACGAGCACCGCGCCGCAGAGCCGGTAGTACAGGTCTTCGCGAAACGTGCCCGAAGCGGCCATCTGCGCGAGGTCGCGGTGGGTCGCGCAGATCACTTCGAGGTCGACGTGCGTGGGCGTTTCGCCCCCGAGCGGCAGCACCTCGCCTTCGGCGAGCACGCGCAAGAGGCGCGTCTGCAGCGCGAGCGGCATGTCGCCGATCTCGTCGAGAAAGAGCGTGCCGCCATCGGCCATGGCAATCTTGCCGCGCGCGCCGTGACGCCGTGCGCCCGTGAACGCGCCCGGCGCGTAGCCAAAGAGTTCGCTCTCGATCAGCGACTCGGGCAGCGCGCCGCAGTTCACCGCTATGAACGGCCGGTTGCGGCGCGGCCCCGCGTCGTGGATCGCACGCGCAAACACTTCCTTGCCCGCGCCCGTCTCGCCTAGCAGCAGCACCGGCAAATGCTTGCCCGCCACGCGTTGCGCGATGCGCGCGTTTTCGGCGACGCGCGCATCCGCGCTGCGCAGGAACGGGCCCAGCGCGCCGTGGTCGTGCGTGTCGTCAGCGCGCGCGTTGCGCAGCGGCGTTGCGCCGTGCACGGCCGGCGACGATGCGCGCGCCGCGCCCGGGAACCCGGTGCGCCCGAGCGGTGCGCGAATGCGCGCATAGAGCATGGCGCCGTTCGCGCGCAGGCGCAGCGCCGCAATGGCTTCGATACGGCCAATATCGCGCAACTGCACGTGGGATGAATCGAAGATCTCGTCGATATGGCGCGGGCCGTCGAGCCCCGGAATGCATTCGCGCGCGCGGCGGTTCGCGGCGGCCACGTTGCCGTTCTCGTCGAAGGCGATCAACAGTTCGGGCTGCGCCTCGACATAGTTGCGGTTCTGGTGTCCGAAAAGAATCCAGCACGCGGAGGTGCGATGCAGGAAATAGCCGTCTTCGATGAGCGTCGCGCTCTGGCGCACCAGTTGATTGACGATGCGCTGGCTGTCGCGGTTGTCGGGCGACTGCACGGCGGAGGCGTCGAGCACGCCGATCAGCTCGCCGCCCGGCGCGAAGATGGGCGCGGCACTGCACGTGAGCGTCGTGAATGCGGCGCGAAAATGCTCGGTTTTGTGCACCGTGATCGGTGCGAGATCGGTGAGCACGCTCGCGATGCCGCACGTGCCTTCCTCGCTCTCCGACCAGCACGAGCCGATATAGAGCCCCGCGTGCTTGAAATGGTTGCGGCGCTCGCGGTCGATGCGGTAGTCGATGGTGACGCCGTGCGCGTCGGTGAGCATCACGCAATAGTCGGCGTCGCGCACGGTCTCGTGCAGGCGCGTGAGGCACTGGCCCGAGGCACGCAAAAAAGCCTCCTCACGATCGCGGATCTCGCGCAGCTCGGCGGCGCTTAGCACGCGCGGGCCGATCACCGAACCTGGATCGAGTTGATAACGCTCGAACGAGCGCTGCCAGGACGACACGAGGCGCGGCGAGTCGTTCGGCGCGGGCAGCCGGCCTTCGACGGCGCCGCGCACGCGTTCGGCGTGGCGGGTGGGCGCGAGTGCGTAGGGCATGGGCGATTCCAGACGATTCCTGATGCGGGGCGTCGGCGCTCGGAGAGCTCGGCGGGAGTCTTTTTGTAGCACATCTGCGGCTTGCGATCACACCGCAGCGCAGCATGCGAGACAGCCGAGACAATCGTCTCAGGGCATGACGAGACGACCTTGAGACCCGGCGCGAGGCTTGTTGCGCGGGGCTCGGCGGGCCTGCTGCGGTCGCCGGATACCGGTTTTGTCTCGCGCGGCGCGTGCGTCCAGTCGCGACTGAGACGCCGGGCGGGCCATGAACGATCGTGCTGAAGCGTCTCCATCGCGACCGCAAAGCCAGTAGATACGGCATTCGGCGGGACATCGGAGGTCATTCGAATGCGTTGGCACAGCGCTTGCAGAGAGTCACGGCAATGGTGGCGCATGCATGCGCCTCCACATAGGAGACAACGCATCGTGACGATGCCCGTGACCGTAGGCGTGATCGCGAACCCCGCTTCGGGACGCGACATCCGCCGTCTTACCACGCACGCCTCGGTCTTTCCGACGGCGGAAAAGGCCAACATGGTCGTGCGCCTGCTTGCGGGGCTTGGCGCGCTGGGAGTCGAGCGCGTGCTTACGCTGCGCGACCGCACCGGCGTGGCCGCGCTCGTGCTGCGCGCGCTCGAAACCCATGCGGCCGTGGCGCGGCACGAACGCTGGCCCGCCGTGGAATTCGTCGATCTGCCGATCAGCGAGAGCGTGGCCGACACGCACACGGGCGTCGCGCATATGGTTCGCGAGCGGGTCGCGCTCATCGCCGTGCTCGGCGGCGACGGCACGCATCGCGCGGTTGCCGCGCATTGCGGCGATACGCCGTTGCTCGCGCTTTCCACCGGCACCAACAACGCGTTTCCCGAGTTGCGCGAAGCCACGGTCGCGGGTCTCGCGGGCGCGCTCGTCGCCACCGGCGCCGTGCCGGCCGAAACCGCGCTTGCGCGCAATAAGCGCCTCGTCGCGCGGTGCGTCGAAGGACCGGGTCGCGGCCGCGAGGAGATCGCGCTGGTCGACATCTGCGTGTCGCGTCAGCCGTTTATCGGCGCGCGTGCGATTTCTGATAGTTCGGATATCGAATCGTTATTTCTGGCCTTTGCGCCGCCCGACGGCATCGGGCTCGCGTCGATCGGCGGTGCATGGGCGCCGGTCGGGCGCGACGCCGCGCACGGCCTGCACATGACCTTTGCATCGGACTCCACGCAAGGCGGCGAGGGCGAAGGCGTGCCGCTCATCGCGCCCATCGCGCCGGGGCGCATCGAGCGCCTGACGATGCGCACCTGCCAGCGGCTCGAAGTCGGCATGGCGCTGCCGCTCGACGCGAATCACGGCACGCTCGCCTTCGACGGCGAGCGCGAGATCGAACCGGCGCGCGGCGACCGCTACGAAATCGCGCTCGACTGGGGCGGGCCGGTGACCGTGGACGTTGCACGCACCCTGCGTTACGCGGCCTCGCATCAGTTGTTGCGCGCGGTGCCGGGATAGCGCGCGCTGCATTGGATATCCCCAAATTTTCTTCAATCAAGGAGCCACTTCACCTACCCAGTTCGTTTCGGAAACAGCAGGCATCACCACCGTGGTCATCACAACTCGACAGGAGACAACCATGTCTGTGACGTTGAACAAGGAGCAGTTGCTCGCGGCGTATCGCTCGATGCGCACGATCCGCGAGTTCGAGGAGCGCTTGCACGTCGAATTCGCGACCGGCGAGATCCCGGGCTTCGTGCATTTGTATGCGGGCGAGGAGGCGTCCGCCGTCGGCACCATGAGCCATTTGAACGACAACGATTACGTCGCCACCACGCACCGTGGCCATGGCCATTGCATCGCGAAGGGCGTGGACGTGCGCGAGATGATGGCCGAGATCTATGGCCGCGCCACCGGTTCGTGCCGCGGCAAGGGCGGCTCGATGCATATTGCCGACCTCTCGAAGGGCATGCTGGGCGCGAACGGCATCGTTGGCGCGGGCGGTCCGCTCACGTGTGGCGCGGCGCTCGCCGCGAAGCAAAAGAAAACCGGTGGCGTGGGCGTGTGCTTTTTCGGCGATGGCGCCTCGAACCAGGGCGTGATCTTCGAGTCGATGAATCTCGCTTCGGTATGGCGTCTGCCAGTGATTTTCGTCGCCGAGAACAATGGCTATGCGGAAGCGACCTCGTCTACGTGGTCGGTTGCGGCCGACAACATCGCCGACCGCGCCAACGGATTCGGCATGCCGGGCGTGATCGTCGACGGCTTCGACTTCTTCGCCGTGCACGAGGCGCTCGGCGAGGCCGTAGCGCGGGCGCGCAACGGTGGCGGCCCGACGCTCGTCGAAATGAAGCTCTCGCGCTATTACGGCCACTTCGAAGGCGATGCGCAGACCTACCGCGCACCCGGCGAAGTGCAGAAGCTGCGCGATGAAAAAGACTGTCTGAAGCGCTTCGAAGAGCGCGTAGTGCGTGCGGAGCTCGCGAGCACCGACGACCTGCGCAAGGTGGACGCCGAAGTGGGCGCGCTGATCGACGATGCGGTGGCGAAGGCGAAGGCTGCGCCTCTGCCAGCCGCCGAGGCGCTGCTCACCGACGTATACGTGTCATATCCCTGAGCGCGATTCGCACAGGTAATCAGGATTCCAGATCAAGGAGACGAAAATGGCACGGAAAATCACCTATTCGCAGGCGATCAACGAAGCGCTCGCCCAGGAGATGGCGCGCGACGAGAGCGTGATCGTGATGGGCGAGGACAACGCGGGCGGCGCGGGCTCGCCAGGCGAGCAGGACGCCTGGGGCGGCGTGCTCGGCGTGACTAAGGGCCTCTATGGCAAGTTCCCGGGGCGCGTGCTCGACACGCCGCTCTCGGAGGGCGGCTTTATCGGCGCGGCAGTGGGCGCGGCGGCATGCGGGATGCGGCCGGTGGCGGAGCTGATGTTCATCGACTTCATGGGCGTGTGCTTCGACCAGATCTTCAACCAGGCGGCGAAGTTCCGCTACATGTTCGGCGGCAAGGCGGTCACGCCGGTGGTGATCCGCACGATGTACGGCGCGGGACTGCGCGCGGCGGCGCAGCACTCGCAAATGCTCACGTCGCTGTTCACGCATATTCCGGGCCTCAAGGTCGTGTGCCCGGCCACGCCTTATGACGCGAAGGGCCTCATGATCGAGGCCATTCGCGACAACGACCCGGTGATCTTCTGCGAGCACAAGCTGCTCTACACGATGGAAGGCGAGGTGCCTGAGGAGTCGTATTCGATTCCGTTCGGCGAGGCCAACATCGCGCGCGACGGCGACGACGTCACCATCGTCACTTATGGGCGCATGGTCCATTACGCGCTCGATGCGGCGCAACAGCTCGCCAAGGACGGCATCGAAGCCGATGTGATCGATTTGCGCACGACTTCGCCGCTCGACGAGGAAACCATTCTGGAGAGCGTGAGCCGCACGGGCCGCATCGTGGTCGTCGACGAGGCGAACCCGCGCTGCTCAATCGCGACCGATATCGCCGCGCTCGTCGCAAACAAGGCATTTCGCGATCTCAAGGCGCCGGTCGGTATGGTGACCGCGCCGCATACGCCGGTGCCGTTCGCGGCCTCGCTCGAAGACCTTTACATTCCCTCTGCGCAGCAGATCGCCGATGCCGTGCGCGCGGCAAGGAGCTGAAGTCATGCCGATTCACATGATCACGATGCCCAAGTGGGGCCTTTCGATGGAGCAGGGCCAGGTAAACGGCTGGCTCAAGTCGCTCGGCGACAAGGTTGCCAAAGGGGAGGAATTGCTCGACGTCGAGTCCGACAAGATCGCGTCGGGCGTAGAGTGCGCATTCGACGGCGTGCTGCGGCGGCAGATCGCGCAGGAAGGCGACACGCTGCCGGTGGGTGCGCTGCTCGGCGTGGTGGCGGGCGTGGAAGAAGCGGACGCTGAAATAGATGCGGCGGTGGCCGAATTCCAGCGAGATTTCGTGCCCGCGAAGGCTGGCGACGCCGATGCCGGCCCGCAGCCGGAGAAGGCGCAAATCGGCGGGCGCACGCTGCGCTATCTGAAGCTGGGCGAGGGTGACGGCACGCCTGTCGTGCTGATCCACGGCTTCGGCGGCGACCTCAACAACTGGCTCTTCAATCATGCCGATCTCGCCACGGAGCGTACGGTGTGGGCGCTCGATCTGCCGGGACACGGCGAATCGGGCAAAGCGGTGGAGAGTGGGGCGCTCGATGAACTCGCGCAGAGCGTGGTCGATTTTCTCGACGCGCAGAAGATCGAGCGTGCACATCTGGTCGGGCATTCGCTGGGCGGTGCGGTCTCGATGACGGTAGCCGAACGCGTGCCCGCGCGCGTTGCTTCGCTCGCGCTGATCGCCAGCGCGGGGCTCGGCGACGAGATCGACGGCGCGTATATCGAAGGCTTCGTCGCGGCGGCGAACCGTAACGCGCTCAAGCCGCATGTGGTGAAGCTGTTCGCCGATCCCGCATTGGTCACGCGCCAGCTCGTGGAGGACCTCGTGAAGTACAAGCGGCTCGAAGGCGTGCAGGATGCGCTGAAGAAGATCTCGGCGCAGGCCTTCGAGGGCGGCGCGCAGCGGCGCGTATTCCGCGACCGGCTTTCGACGCTCGCGCCGAAGGTGCTTGTGATCTGGGGCGAGACCGACCAGATCATTCCGGTCAAGCACTCGCAAGGCTTGTCGCCCGGGGTGCGCATCGAGGTGATCGCGGGCAAGGGGCATATGGTGCAGATGGAAGCCGCCGCCGAGGTCAATCGCGTGCTCAAGGCGTTCTTCGAGACGGGAGGCTGACCATGAACGCCGTCACGATTGAACCGGTGCGGGAGGGCGCTCGATCGCCGGGCGCGTCCGGCGACACCGCGCTTGGCCAGCATGGCTTGCGTAGCCGCGAGAAGCTCGCGCGCATCCCCGTGAAGATCGTGCCGGCGGACGAGGGGGCGGCGCTGCCCAAGCCGCCCTGGCTGCGCGCGCGTCCGCTCATGAGCACGACGGTCGCGGAGGTCGCCGCCGTGCTGCGCGAACACCGCTTGCATTCGGTGTGCGAGGAGGCGATGTGCCCGAACATCGGCGAATGCTTCGCGCAGCGCACGGCCACGTTCATGATCATGGGCGGGCTGTGTACGCGGCGCTGCCCGTTTTGCGACGTTGCGCACGGACGGCCCGCGCCGCTCGACGAAGACGAGCCTGTGCACCTCGCCGCGGCGGTCGCGGCCCTGGGACTGCGTCATGTCGTGATCACCTCGGTGGACCGCGACGACTTGCGCGACGGCGGTGCGGCGCATTTCGCAAGCTGCATCGCCAGGGTGCGCGAGCGCGTGCCGGGCATCGGCGTGGAGGTGCTGACGCCTGACTTTCGCGGGCGCATCGATCGTGCGCTCGAGGCGCTCTCGGAGGCCTGGCCCGATGTGTTCAATCACAACGTCGAGACCGTGCCGTCGCTTTACCGTGCGGCGCGGCCGGGCGCCGACTATCGCGGCTCGCTTGAACTGCTTGCGCGCGCTAAGGCCGCGCATGGGGCGCTGGTCACGAAGTCGGGGCTCATGGTCGGGCTGGGCGAGACCGACACCGAACTGCACGAGTCCATGCGCGATTTGCGCGAGCACGGCGTGGAAGTGCTGACGATCGGGCAGTATCTCGCGCCGTCGCGCTATCACCTTCCGGTACGGCGCTATGTGCACCCAGACGAGTTTGCGGCGCTGCGCGAGGCAGGGCTCGCAATGGGGTTCAGCGAAGTCGTGGCGGGGCCGCTCGTGCGTTCGTCGTATCACGCGGCACAAACCGTCGAGGCTGCGCGGAATCAGGCATTCGCGCGTGAAGATATGGGTTGATTTGCAACTAACTGCCGAAGCAGAGCATCTGCTTCGGCAGTTGCCCAGCAGCAAATGTTCATTCCTGCGCGCGCAGATACCGCCTGCTGACAAGCGACAGATAGACCACGAGCCCAATGCCGGCAATCGCGAGGCTCGCCGTATTGGCGATCCAGAAGCCACGCGCGCCTGTGGCCCCTTCGGGCAGGGTACCGGGCACGTTGAAGCCGAGCACATAACCGCCGCCGAGGCCCACGCCCCACAATGCGATGGCATAGATCACCGTGGGCACCACAGCAACCTTGTAGGCGCGAAGCGCGAATGCCGTGGTGATCTGCAGGGCGTCGAATACGTGATAGAGCGTGACGATTGCCACGAGCGGCATCGCCGCCACGGCGACGGCCGGGTCCGGCGTATAGCCCTTGATCAGCAGCGGCCGCAGCACCAGCACGATTGCACCGTAGCAGCAGGCGATCGCCACCGCGGTCATCACACCATGCCGCGCGAGCGTGCGTGCTTCGGCGGGGCGCGCGCCGCCCAGTGCCTGCGCAACCAGCGTGGATGTCGCCACGCCGATCGAGAGCGGCGTCATGTAGAGCACCGCGCCCATGTTGCCGGCGATCTGATGGCCGGCGAGCGTCGTCGTGCCGAGGCGCGCGATGAAGATCGCCATGAAGGTGTACGAAGTCACTTCGATGAGATACGAGAGCCCCATCGGAATGCCGAGCTTGAGCAGTTCCGCCTGACGCCTCCATTCGGGCCAGCAGAAGTGCTTGAAGATTTCGAACGGCGCGAATACGTCGATGCGCGTGAGCGCGATGGCGGCGCACACGGCGAGCGCCCAGTTGATCGCAGTGCTCGCGAGCGCACAGCCCGGGCCGCCCAGCGCAGGCACGCCGAGCCCGCCGAAAATGAGCCAGGTGTTCAGCGGCACCTTGATGGCGAGCGCGGCCACCTGCAGGAACATGACGAGGCGCGGCCGGCTCACGGCATTGGCAAGCGAGCTGTAGATGCGGAACGCGAGGCTCGCGGGCAGCCCGAAGGAAAGCAGCCTGAGATAGGCGACGGTGCGCTCGCGCAGCGCCTCGGGCGGTCGCGCGAGGTCCAGCAGCGGGCCGGGAAAATACAGGATCGCGAAGCCGACCACCATCAGCACGAGCGCGAGCCAAAAGGCCTGGCGCACTTCGAGGCCGATCTCGACGTCCTTGCGCGCGCCATAGAGCTGCGCGGCGACGGGTTGCAGCGCGGTAAGTATTCCGGTCAGGCCGATATAGACCGAGACATAGATCGACGAACCGAGCCCCAGCGCTGCGAGATCGAGCGCCGAATAGCGGCCCACCATCGCGGTGTCGATTACGCCGAACGCGATGATCGCGAGCTGGCCGACCAGCACCGGCCAGGCGAGGGTGGCGATGCGCCGGATGTCGCCGGCGAAGGTCGTCGTCACCGGGGCCTCAGTCGGGCCGCTTGCGCCAGATGCGTTTCTTCAGCGGCGGCTGCGGGCGGTCGATGCGCACGTATAGGCGGAAGCGCTCGTCGCGGTCGGCCGCGCGGCGGCCTTCCCAGACGAGCTTCCACGCGAAGTTCGACATCGGGCTCGGTGCGCCGTAGTCCTGCGTATCCTGGCGCAGGATCACATCGCAGTCCTCGTCGAACGAGAAATGCATCTTGCCGAAATACGCGAAGGTGGCGATCTGCGCGTCGCCGAGGCGCACGGGCGAAATGCACTGGTAGTCGTCCGGCAGATGCGTGGCGATCTGCTGCGCGACGTCCTTGTAGGTCCGGCTGTAATTGACGACCGGTAGCCAGAGCGTCATCAGTAGCACCCACATCAGCGTGGTGCCGCCGCTAGACAGAACGACGCTGCGCCAGAGCACCTTCGGGTGCCGCGCGACGCGCCAGTGCGCGAGCGTGATCCAGCATACGGTCACGGCCACCGCGCAAACGAACGACAGAATCTTGAATTGCGGCACGTAGCCGGGCACGAGGCGCGCGAGGTTGCGCGCGAGCGGCGCCGGGAAGCCGGTCATGCTGGCGAGCCAGACGAGCCACACGAAGGTGCCGAGGATCGTGAAACTCAGCACCGCGAACCAGTCGATGGCGTTGATCGTGCCGCGCTTGAGCGTGGGCAGCGCGAAGGTCGCGAGCACCGAGAGCGCGGGCAGCACCAGCATGAAGAGCAGGTTGGTCTCGTGGCTCTGCACGATCACGAGGATCAGGAGCGGCACGATGACTGAGAGCGGAATCGCGACATGCGGTGCGCGCCGCAGCCCTGCCCAGCTCATCCACGCCCAGATGGCGAGCGGCCAGGCCGGCCATGTGAAGAGCGGCAGGTTCTTTGCCGCGTAGCGCAGCACCGAGCCCGGCGGGCCCGCGAAGGCATTGACGCTCGTGCGCGCCCACTGGTCGAGGAACCATACGCCATCGGTGGGATAGAGATGCAGCGTGGCGATCGGCCAGGAGAGCGACACCACGAGCGCGACCGGCAAGCCGGCCACGAGCAGCCAGCGCGAGCGCGTCTCGGGTGCGAAAACGAGCATGACGAGCGTGCCGATGAGCAGCGCGCCCACCAGTACGGGCCCGCTCGAAAGCATCACCACGCCGAGCGCGAGACCCCACCAGAGTGCGCCCTGAATGGGTTTGTCGATGGCGCGAACGAGGCCGTACACCAGCATGGCGATGCCCATGAACTGCATCAGTTGCGGCGTGGTTTCGTGGCCGCGCTCGGCCAGACCGAAACAGGCGAGCAGGATGAGCAGGGCGCCGTCGCCGAGCGTGCGGCCGTAGTCGCGCGGCTCGGGCTCGCCGCCAAACGCGTATTTGAACGGCTGCACTTCGGGGCGCCGGCCGAGCAGATAGGCGCCGTACCAGACGAAGGCGCACGCGCTGCAGAACAGCACGCCGGTGGCCACTCGAGCCGCGTTGCTGGCGTCGACCCAGGGGGCTAACGCGCGGATGCAGATGGCGCCGAGCCAGTAGCCAAGCGGGCCATTCGCGGTGATGTATTTGCCGACGAGGTTCGGCATCAGCCAGTCGTGCGTGGTGCCGCCGGCCATCGTCCACATCACGCCGAATCCGGCCGCATCCTCGTTCTTCCACGGGTCGCGGCCGAACAGGCCAAACGAAGCGAAGATGATGCAGATGGTCAGCAGCAGCCAGCGCGGCAGGGCGCTGGTGGCGGAGGCGGTCAGGCGAATGGCAGGCTTCATGCAATGCGAAGGAATTCGGGTAAGCGGACCGGGGCGCGCCAATGGCGGTTGTGGCCTCAAGGGGGCGATGCCTAGGGCGGTCGCGGGAACTGCCGCGGCACGTGCCGTCGTGCGCCGCCGGTCGGGAGCATCCGGCATTCTAGCCGCCTGCGCCAGCGAGCGTCACGGCGCGGACCAGCGCGAACGCCGTGCAGGCAATAAAAAAGGGCAGCGCAGGCTGCCCTTTTTTGTGCGGGACCGGCTTGGAGCCGGTGCGCGAAGTTCGCTTCGAAAGCTTACTTTGCAGCCTTGCCCGAGGCGCGTGCGCCGAACTTCTTGTTGAACTTCTCGACACGGCCGGCCGTGTCCATGATCTTTTGCGTGCCCGTGTAGAACGGATGCGATTCCGACGACACTTCGATCTTCGCGAGCGGGTAGGTCTTGCCGTTGAATTCGGCGGTTTCGCGCGTCTGGATGGTCGAGCGGGTCACGAACTTGAAGTCGTTCGAAACGTCGATGAACAGGACTTCGCGGTAATCCGGGTGAATGCCTTCTTTCATGGTTTTTCCTTAAATCTGGCGGTAGCCAACCCGCGTGCCTTCACTGTGAAGGTCGTTTCGGCGCGAGCCACTTGCCCAAGGTCGAAAAACGGCGATTATGCCAGAAAATCAGCCGGTTGGCGAATTATTGCTGGCTCGCGAGGCGGGATTCACGCGGGCGGAGCGGCCAGCGCGGCCAGCGCCCCCACTTTGGCCGGATCCTGCCGGTAATAGCACGCGAGCAGCCGGTAAAGCTCAGGATATTCGGCTTCGAATGCCTTGGGTTTCACGAACAACGCCTCGCTGCATACAGCGAAAAATTCCGACGGATGGTCCGAGGCATAGGGGTCGATCAGCGAATCGCGCTCGAAGCGCGACCAGCGACGCTCGGGCACGGCATCCACTTTGTCGCAGAACTGGTCGTAGGCGTTATCGAACACGTCGGCCCAAGCCTGGCCATCGAGCGGCGCGTGCCAGCGGCGAAAAAGGGGCGGATGGCCGTCGGCCTCGCCGGTGAGCATGTCGATCTTGTGCGCGAACTCGTGGATCACGACGTTGTAGGCATCGCTGCCATCGGTCATCTGCGCGTCTTCCCACGAGAGGATCACCGGCCCGCCTTCCCATGCTTCGCCGCTCGCGTCGTGCTCGACTTCGTGCACCACGCCGTCCTCGTCCTCGACCGTCTTGCGGATCACGAATTCGCCAGGATAGACGGTGACGCCGACCCAGCCCTTGTAGAGATCGAGGGAAAGATTGAGCACCGGCAGCGACGCTTGCGTCGCGATCGCAACCGCGATCTGGTCGGTGAGTTCGAGCTCGTGGGCTGTGGAAAATTCCTTTTGCGCGAGAAAGAGGCTCGTGAGTTCGCGCAGGCGCGCGAGATCGGCGGCTTCGAGGTGCGAGAGGAAGGGCAGTCCGGCGAGCGTGGTTTGCCAGAGCGCGTCGTCGATCGCGTAGGTGCGCAGCGCCTTTTCGCGTCGGCGCGCGCCGAACCATTGGGTCAGTTTCGAAAACATCGCTCGGTGCGCTCAGTTGTGTATGCGGGGTGCGTTCACGTGTCGTTCAGTTCAGTCGATCTGCTTTTGCCAGGCCGCGAAAATCCCGCCGCACACGGCCACGCCGATCAGGAAATAGAACCCGTCGAGCGAACTCAGAAAGCTCGCCTGCTGCGCGACCATCCGGCTCATCTGCGCGAGCGCGAGCCCGTGGGCCTCGCCTGGCGAGCGGCCGAGCGCTTCGAAGGCGTGCGAGAGCGTGGCGTAAATGCTCTGGAAGATCGGGTTGAGCGGGTTCACGAACTCCACGAGCCGCGCCTGGTGCAGTGCCAGTCTGTGCTGCTCGACGATGATAATCGTTGCGGTCGCGAACGATATCGTCAACTGACGGACGACGTTTTTCAAGCGGTATCCGTGCGTGAACTCTTCGTTGTCGAAGATGCGGAACGTCAGGTTCGCGACCGGCAGCACGATGAAGAGCAGCAGGAGGCCGCGCAGCAGCAGCGGGAAAACGAGCCAGCTTTCGCTGGTGTCGGGCGTGAGGCGCGTCATCCAGAACGAGATGAACGCCGCCAGCACGAAGCCCGGCACGATGATCCACTTCTTGTGCGTGACGAACTTCGCGTAGCGGAAATAGAAGAACAGCGTCGAAGCCGAAATCAGCGAGGTGATGCCAGTGAGGCGCCCCGCATTTTCCACCGGATAGTTCAGCCCGCCTTCGAGAAAGCGCGAGACCAGATAGCTGAGCGCCGTGCTCTGGTAGTAATAGATCGTGTAGAGCAGCAGCCCGACGCGAAACGGTTTTTCGCGCAGCGCGTGCAGTCGCATGAGCGGCTTCGGATGATGCCACTGATGCCAGGCGAACCACGCGAGCGCCGCGATGCCGGCCACGCTCAGCAAGATGGTGCCGGGCGAGGTGCTGAAGAGCGCGAAGCGCACCTGCTGCATGGCGATCTGCAGCGCGCCTTGGGCAAGCGCAAAGATGATGTAGGGCCAGAAATGCGTATCGCCGCGCGCTTCGGGCAGCACGTGGCCGGCGTCGGGCAGCGCGAGCAGGGCGAGCGCCGCATAGAGCACGCCGGCCGGCGCGGAAAACGCGAAGAGGGCGCGCCAGTCGAAATGCGAAACGAGAAAACCGCCCGCGAGTGGCGCGAGCGCGCTGGACAGCACGATCAGGATCAGGAATGCGCGCGTCGCCACGGGGCGCTGCTGCGGCGTAAAGGAAATCTGAATGAGGATGCGGCAGGTGCCCATCATCGGGCCAATGAAATAGCCCTGGAAACCGCGCGCAAAGGCGAGTTCGATCGACGATTCGCAAAGCGCCGCCGCCACCGCGCCCGCCGAGTAGAGCAGCAGACACCCGCCCACATAACGGCGGTAGCCGATGCGCTCGACCCACCATTGCTGCTGCAGGATGCCGAGCACGGCGCACACGGCGTAAGCGCTGGATGCCCAGACGAGCTCGTCGGGAGAAGCGTTGATGCCTCCGGCGATATAGCTCGTGAAGAACGAAAAGATGGCGTTGTCGTAGTAGTCGAGGCCGGTCGCGAGCGCGAGCACCCAGGGGAAAAAATCGCCTCGTAGACGTGCGGCGTCAAAGATCGGTGCGCGGCTCGGGGCGCTGCTCATTCGCGAGCGCTCCCATGTTTGCGCCCGCCGGCACTTTCTTTTGCCTCCTTTGCCTCCTCCTTGCGCCGGCGCGTGGCGGCAAGCCGCTCGTCGATCAACGTCTCCGATGGCACGCCAGCAAGGCGCCGCCGCAGATAGTCGAGATCGCCGGCCAATTCGGTGCGCACCGTCTGCGCTTCCCTCAACTCGCGGCGCACGGCGGCGATGCGTGCGTCTAGCGTGTCGATCTGCTGCGCGAGTGCATCGGCAATCTGCTGCAGCGATTCCTGCGAGTAGCGCCGGCGGCCGTCGTCGAGCGATTCAAGCGGGCGCTTGAGCATCTCGGTAATGCCGTGCAGCGAGAAGCCGAGCGCACGCAGTCGCAGAATGCGGGCAAATTGCTCGAGATCGTGTTCGTCGTAGAGGCGGTAGCGGCCCTCGCTGCGCGTGGGCGTGACGAGGCCGCGTTCCTCGTAGTACTTGAGCGTGCGCGGCGTGACGTTGAGCCGCTGGGCAGCGTCTCGCACTGTCAACAGTGCGCTGGGATCCCTGGACATCGGCGGGCAGCCGCGTGGCGGCGGTGGAGTAACGATCGGATTATAGTTTAACGTGAACGTTCACGTACAGGTTTGACGCTGAACGGGCTTGAGCAGAAATGACAAACGCCCGCGTGTGCGGGCGTTTGCGGTACATCAAACGGGCAGGGTGGGCGAGGCCTTAGCCGCCGCGACGCATCATGTCGAAGAACTCGGAGTTGTTCTTCGTCTGGCGAATCTTGTCGAGCAGGAATTCCATGGCCTCGACTTCGTCCATGTCGTGGATGAACTTGCGCAGCACCCAGATCTTCTGGAGGATGTCCGGCTTGATCAGCAGCTCTTCGCGGCGCGTGCCCGACTTGTTCAGGTTGATCGACGGGTAGACGCGCTTTTCCGCGAGACGGCGCTCAAGGTGCACTTCCATGTTGCCGGTGCCCTTGAACTCTTCGTAGATCACGTCGTCCATGCGGCTGCCGGTTTCGATCAGCGCCGTGCCGATGATGGTGAGCGAGCCGCCTTCCTCGATATTGCGCGCGGCGCCGAAGAAGCGCTTCGGACGTTGCAGCGCGTTGGCGTCCACACCGCCGGTGAGCACCTTGCCCGATGCGGGCACAACCGTGTTGTACGCACGGGCGAGACGCGTGATGGAGTCGAGCAGAATCACCACGTCGTGCTTCATTTCGACCAGGCGCTTGGCCTTCTCGATCACCATTTCTGCCACTTGCACGTGGCGCGCGGCCGGTTCGTCGAAGGTCGAGGCGATCACTTCGCCCGCCACCGAACGCTGCATTTCGGTCACTTCTTCAGGACGTTCGTCGATCAGCAGCACGAACAGGATCACGTCGGGGTGATTCTGCTTGATGGCGTGCGCGATGTGCTGAAGCATCACGGTCTTGCCCGACTTGGGCGAGGCGACCAGCAGGCCGCGTTGACCCTTGCCGATGGGCGCGATCATGTCAATGATGCGGCCCGTCACGTTCTCCTCGCCGCGCATTTCGCGCTCGAGCAGCAGCACCTTGTTCGGGTGCAGCGGCGTGAGGTTCTCGAACATGATCTTGTGCTTCGAGGCCTCGGGCGGCTGGCCATTGACCTTGTCCACCTTCACGAGCGCGAAGTAGCGTTCGCCGTCCTTCGGCGTGCGCACTTCGCCTTCGATCGTGTCGCCGGTGTGCAGGTTGAAGCGGCGGATCTGCGACGGGCTGATATAGATATCGTCCGTGCTCGCGAGATACGAGGTTTCCGGCGAGCGCAGGAAACCGAAGCCGTCCGGCAGCACTTCGAGCGTGCCGTCGCCGAAAATCGTTTCGCCCGTCTTGGCGCGCTTTTTGAGAATCGCGAACATTAGTTCCTGCTTGCGCAGGCGGTTCGCACTTTCGATCTCGAGGCCGTTGGCCATCTCGATCAATTCGGACACGTGCAGAGACTTGAGCTCGGAAAGATGCATACGGAGAACCCGTCGGGGAGGATGCGACGAAAAGAAGTCTGGGGGAAAAGAAGCGAGCGGAACCGCTCAAGGACTTTTGCTTGAAACTTTATATAAGAGCGCCGGGTAGACGCTTTATGAATTCTAGCATAGCACACGCCGGAAGCCGCCAGTGGAGCCCGGTGGCAAGTTTCAGCATGTTTTTTACGGTGCGTGTTGTCGGTGGACAACACGCACCTTTGATTCGCCCGCCTGTTCGCCCATTCGCGCGGCGGGGAGTTGGAGCGCCTGATTACAGGTGGCTATCCAGGAATGCAGTGAGCTGCGACTTCGAGAGTGCGCCGACCTTCTGTGCCGCAACGGCGCCATTCTTGAAGAGGATCAGCGTCGGGATGCCGCGCACGCCGAACTTCACCGGCGTCGATTGATGCTCGTCAACGTTGATTTTCGCAATCTGGAGGCGGTCGCCGTAGTCCTTCGCGACCTCGTCGAGAATCGGCGCGATCATCTTGCAGGGGCCGCACCATTCGGCCCAGAAGTCCAGCAGCACGGGCTTGTCGGATTTCACGACGTCCTGTTCGAACGATGCGTCGCTGATGTGCTTGATTTGTTCGCTCATTGTATGAATACCTCTTCACGATCGAGGCTGATTGAATTGCTCGCCACGATACACCAAAACTCAAAATATATCCGGGGGCCAGGGCCTCGCCAGGCGGGACCGGATGCGGTCGCCGGGATACGGTCGCCGGGATACGGTCGCCGGGCCTGCCCAGGCAACGGTCGACGCCAGTGTAGCCTAAATCCCTATGCGTTGCCGACGGTGATAGTACGCATATCGGCAGCAGGGTTTCCCGGTATTTCAAGGTATTTCCCGAACCTCATATTGCCGATATGGCGATGCGGGGCGTGTTTGCAAGAGGGCGCACGCGATGCGTCGTCTTGCATCCGTCTGCCTGTTTTTCATGTGCTCATCCCGGCTCGCTC
Source organism: Paraburkholderia sacchari (assembly GCF_000785435.2). Lineage (GTDB taxonomy): Bacteria > Pseudomonadota > Gammaproteobacteria > Burkholderiales > Burkholderiaceae > Paraburkholderia > Paraburkholderia sacchari. The sequence continues at coordinate 291,081 of NZ_JTDB02000007.1, forward strand.
ATCGCGTTGGTCCAGGGCCTTTTGAAGACTTTTTTGCGATGCGGCATTCGCAATGCCGTACAACCGATGTTAGAATGCGCCGTGACGGGCCTCCTCGCATGGAGGGGCGGTCAACCTGGTCAGGTCGGGAACGAAGCAGCCACAGCCGTTTTCCGCCAGTGCCGAGGGTCAGGCTCGTCACCTTCCTTTTTTCTTCCGCGTTGTTTCTTCTCCCCCTCGTTGTTTCTCCCTGAGTGCGTCGTCTTGCCGAATGTGGCTGAGTGTGCCGCTTTTGCACGTTGCACGCATGCCAATTGCCTGCGGGGAAGTGGGGCGCAAGAACCTGCAAGAACGATCTCCTGGCAGTGCCTTGGCCGGGGTTCGGCGTGCCCGTCCGGACGACGCGAGACGCGTTTCGAATCCATCTGGACGCACGGGCGTTGCTGATACAATTTCCAGATGACCTATCAAGTTCTCGCACGCAAGTGGCGACCGAAGGATTTTGCTTCGCTCGTCGGACAGGAGCACGTGGTGCGCGCGCTCACGCATGCGCTCGACGGCGGGCGTCTGCATCACGCGTATCTCTTCACGGGCACGCGCGGCGTGGGCAAGACGACGCTTTCGCGCATCTTCGCCAAGGCGCTCAATTGCGAGACCGGCGTGACGTCAAAGCCGTGCGGCGTGTGTCGCGCGTGCAGGGAGATCGACGAAGGCCGCTTCGTCGATTATGTCGAGATGGACGCGGCGAGCAATCGGGGCGTCGACGAAATGGCGGCGTTGCTCGAGCGCGCGGTCTATGCGCCCGTGGATGCGCGCTTCAAGGTCTACATGATCGACGAAGTGCACATGCTCACGAACCACGCGTTCAACGCGATGCTCAAGACGCTTGAGGAGCCGCCGCCGCACGTCAAGTTCATCCTCGCGACCACCGACCCGCAGAAGATTCCGGTCACGGTGCTCTCGCGCTGTCTGCAGTTCAACCTGAAGCAGATGCCGGCCGCCAATATCGTCGAGCATCTCACGCATATTCTTGGCGAAGAGAAGGTCGAGTTCGAGCCGCAAGCGCTGCGCCTGCTCGCACGCGCCGCGGACGGCTCGATGCGCGACGCGCTTTCGCTCACTGACCAGGCTATCGCCTATTCGGCCAATCAGGTCACGGAAGAAGCCGTGCGCGGCATGCTCGGCGCGCTTGACCAGAGCTACCTGATTCGCTTGATCGACGCCCTGATTGCAGGCGACGGTGCGCAGGTACTCGCGATCGCCGACGAAATGTCGCTGCGCAGCCTGTCGTTCTCGACCGCGCTGCAAGATCTCGCGAGCTTGTTCCATCGCGTGGCGTGGGCGCAATTCGCGCCGGCGTCGGTGCTCGACGAATGGCCCGAGGCCGACGATCTGCGCCGCTTCGCCGACGTGTTGAGCGCGGAGCAGGTGCAGCTTTTCTATCAGATTGCGACGCTTGGGCGCAGCGAGCTCGGGCTTGCGCCCGACGAGTACGCGGGCTTCACCATGACGCTGCTGCGCATGCTCGCGTTCGAGCCTTCGGCGGGCGCGGGCAGTGTCGGCAGCGCGCCGGTTTCGAGGCCGGTTGCGGCAGGCGCGGGCGTGCGTGCGGCTGCGCAGACGGCAACACAGACGGCAACTTCGGCGGCGGGCGTTGTGTCCGCCGAGCGCGCTGTTGTTCAGCCGAAGGTCGCCGCGCCGACAAAGCCGGACGCACCGCTTGCTGAACCGGCGCAGGTTGAAGTCGCGAGCACGCCGCTTCGTGCCGTTGTGGCTGAAGACGCGAAGCAGAGCGCCGCATCGCCGGTTGCCGACGATGTCCATACCGATTCCGCTGACTCTGCGGCGGCGAATGTTGTGGACGCCGCGCCTGTTGCACAAGTGCGCATCGTGCCGCCTTGGGAAGACGACGCCACGGCCGCTTCGGGCGACGATGCAAAGCCGGAAGCGCAAGCCGACGTGCAAACCGCGGCGGCGTCCGCTGTAGCGCCTGTCGCCGCAGAGCCGGCTGCGCCTGGGGTACTGCCTGGGTCACAGCCTCAGATGCATGAGGCGCGCGCTGTAGCGGCGTCGTCGCGCAGCGGTGCGAGCGCCGCACTCGACGTGCTGCGCAGCAAGGGCATGCGGGTGTCAACCGAGCGCGGTTCCCGGCCAGCGGCCCCGGCCACAACGCCCGCGGCGCCTCCGAAGGCAGCCGCGCCGCGCGCGGAAGTGAAGGTGCCGACACCCGACCCCGCGCGTCGCGCGGCGGCTGCGCAAGAAGCGCAGGCGCGTCGGCCCGCGCGGGAATCGAACCCGCGACAGGACGCGTCGGGTGCGCCGCCCTGGGACGACATCCCGCCCGACGATTACGTGCCGCTCAGCGCCGACGACGCTTATTTCTCGGCATCCGAAGACAATTTCGCGCCTGCTTACGAGAGCGAGTCCGCCGCGCCACGCGCAGCCGTTCCCGCCGCGACTTCGGCGGCAGTGGTCGACGTAAGCAAGCTGCCTGCGGGCATCCCGCTCGACGCCATCGGCTTTTCGGGCGACTGGCCTGCGCTTGCCGCCACGCTGCCGCTCACGGGCATTTCGTATCAGCTCGCGTTCAACAGTGAACTCACCGCGCTCGAAGATGGTGTGCTCAAGCTCAGCGTGCCGGTGCCGCAGTACGCCGAAACCTCGCAGGTCGCCAAGCTCAAGATGGCGTTGGCCGAGAGGCTCGGCAAGCCCGTGGAGGTCGACGTCACGGTCGGCCCCGCGCGCCGCACCGCGGCCGCGCTGGATGCTGCCGCGCGCGCCGAGCGCCAGCGCGACGCCGAGCGCGAGATCGGCGCCGATCCTTTCGTGCAGCAATTGATTCGCGACTTCGGCGCGAGCATCGTGCCGGGTTCGATCCGGCCGATCGCGCCCGAGGCCGCGACGGGCGGCAACCAGGCCGCCCATTGAATTACGCCGCGCGGCGCTCCGGGCGCCGCGCGTGCGAACACATCATTTACGAATCACACATGATCCAGAAGGAGCAGTGAAATGTTGAAAGGTCAACTCGCCGGGCTCATGAAGCAAGCTCAGCAGATGCAGGAAAACATGAAGAAGATGCAGGAGCAGCTTGCCCAGATCGAAGTCGAGGGTCAGGCAGGCGCCGGCCTCGTCAAGGTCACGATGACGTGCCGCAACGACGTGCGCCGCGTGTCGATCGATCCGAGCCTGCTCGCCGACGACAAGGACATGCTCGAAGACCTCGTCGCCGCTGCGTTCAACGACGCCGTGCGCAAAGCCGAAGCCACGTCGCAGGAAAAGATGGGCGGCATGACCGCCGGTCTGCCGCTGCCGCCGGGCTTCAAGCTGCCGTTCTAAAGCAGGCGCGCCGCGCGGCCCGGTGGCCGCGCGCAGCCTCGTGCGCGACGGCTTTGCCGGCCGCCGCGCACGCTCATGCATTGCCACGCTGAATCCGCATGAAACAACCTTCCGCCCTGGCGGCGCTCGTCGAGGCGCTGCGCGTGTTGCCCGGTGTCGGGCCGAAGTCGGCGCAGCGCATGGCTTATCACCTGATGCAGCATGACCGCGACGGCGCTGAAAAGCTCGGCCGCGCGCTTTTGTTCGCAACCGACCACCTGAAGCATTGCGAGAAGTGCAACACCTTCACCGAAGCTCAGGTCTGCGAAACATGCCTCGACGATGAGCGCGATCCCACGCTCCTGTGCGTCGTGGAGACGCCCGCCGACCAGATCATGCTCGAGCAGACCATGACTTATCGCGGGCTGTATTTCGTGCTGATGGGGCATCTGAGTCCGCTGGACGGTATCGGTCCCAAGGAAATTCATTTTGATCGCCTCGTGAAGCGCGCCTCCGATGGCATCGTCAAGGAGGTTGTTCTCGCAACCAATTTTACCAATGAGGGCGAGGCCACCGCGCACTACCTCGGCCAGACGCTCAAGGCGCGGGGCCTCGCCGTCACGCGCCTCGCGCGTGGCGTGCCGGTGGGCGGAGAACTGGAATACGTCGACGCGGGCACCATTGCCCGCGCAATGCTCGACCGGCGCTCGATGTAGCGCCGCGCCGACAAGCAGAACACCAAAGGAGACTCATGAGCGCAGCCTCTTCCCCCGAATCCGCTGCGAAACCAGCCGGCCCGCTTGCAGGCGTCAAAGTGCTCGAACTCGGCACGCTGATCGCAGGCCCGTTCGCAGCGCGCTTTCTTGGCGAATTCGGCGCCGAGGTCATCAAGATCGAGGACCCGAAGGGCGGCGACCCGCTGCGCAAGTGGCGCAAGCTCTATCCCGAAGTGGGCGGCACCTCGCTCTGGTGGGCGGTGCAGGCACGCAACAAGAAGTCGGTGACGATCAATCTCAAGGCCGAGGAAGGCAAGGAGATCGTGCGCCGGCTCGCGAAAGAAGCCGATATCGTTATCGAGAACTTCCGGCCTGGCCTGCTCGAAAAGCTCGGGCTCGGCTACGACGTGCTCTCGAAGGAGAACCCCGGTCTCGTGATGGTGCGGCTTTCGGGTTATGGCCAGACCGGCCCGTATCGCGATCGTCCAGGCTTTGGCGCGATCGCCGAGTCGATGGGCGGGTTGCGCCATATCACCGGCTATCCAGAACTGCCGCCGCCGCGCATCGGCATTTCGATCGGCGACTCGATCGCGGCGCTGCACGGCGTGATCGGCGCAATGATGGCGCTTCATCATCGCAACATGAACGGCGGCAGCGGCCAGATCGTCGACGTCGCGCTCTACGAGGCCGTGTTCAACATGATGGAGAGCGTGGTGCCCGAGTACGGCGTGTACGGCATGGTGCGCGAGCGCACCGGCGCCTCGCTGCCGGGCATCGTGCCGTCGAACACGTATCCGTGCCGCGACGGCAGCATCGTGATCGGCGGCAACAGCGATCCGATCTTCAAGCGTCTCATGACGGCGATCGATCGCGACGACCTCGCCAACGATCCTGGCCTCGCGCACAACGACGGCCGTGTGCCGCGCACGGCGGAGATCGATGGCGCGATCGCGCAGTGGCTCGCGACGCGCTCCATCGACGAAGCGCTCGACGTGCTCAATGCCGCCGACGTGCCCGTGGGCCGCATCTACACGGTGGCCGACATGTTCACCGATCCGCAGTTTGCCGCGCGCCAGATGATCCAGCAGTTCCGCTGGCAGAAGAAGGATGCGCAGGAGGGCGAGGGTGTCGATATCGCGCTGCCGGCGGTCACGCCCAAGCTCTCGGCGACGCCGGGCGACACGCGCTGGCTCGGCCCCGAACTGGGCGAGCACACCGACGAAGTCTTGCGCTCGCTCGGTTATGACGCGGAGCGCATCGCACAGTTGCACGCGCAACAAATCGTCTAGCGGCGCGGTGGTTATTGCAGCGCTGAAAATTTGAAAAAGGCTCGCGCATCGCGAGCCTTTTTCTCGTTTACAAGCGTAACGCGCCGCGCCGGTCAGGGCTCGATCACGATCTTCCCCGTCACCTTGCGCGAGGCCATGTCCTTGAGCGCCTGCGCGGTGTCGGCGAGTGCGTAACGCTTCGAGACATAGGGCTTGAGCTTGCCCTCGCCGATCCAGCCCACCATCTGCGCGAAGGCCGCTGCATTGCGCTGCGGCTCGCGGCGCGCGAAATCGCCCCAGAACACGCCGACAATACTCGCACCCTTGAGCAGCGTGAGGTTCAACGGCAGCCTCGGGATTTCGCCGTTGGCGAAGCCGACCACGAGATAGCGGCCGCGCCAGCCGATGCTGCGAAACGCCGGCTCCGCATAAATGCCGCCGACCGGGTCGTAGATCACGTCGGGACCCTTGCCGTCGGTGAGCGTCTTGATGCGCTCGCGCAGGTCCTCGGTGCTGTAGTTGATGGTGGCGTCGGCGCCGAAGCGGCGGCAGACCTCGAGCTTTTCGTCGCTCGATGCCGCTGCGATCACGCGCGCACCCAACGCCTTGCCGATCTCCACCGCAGCCAGACCCACGCCGCCCGCCGCGCCGAGCACGAGCACCGTTTCGCCGGCGCGCAGCGCGGCGCGGTCGACCACGGCGTGATGCGAGGTGCCGTAGGCGAGCGTGAAGGCGGCCGCAGTGGCGAAATCGGCGCCTTCGGGCAGCGGCACGCAGGCGGCGGCATCGGCAAGCGCCTGCTCCGCGAACCCGCCGTTGCCCACATAGGCGACCACGCGCATGCCGGGCGCGAGCGCCACGCCCTCGCCGGCGGCTCGCACGATGCCGGCGACCTCGGCGCCCGGCGTGAACGGCAGCGGGGGCTTGACCTGATATTTGTTCTCGATGATCAGGACGTCCGGGAAGTTAACGGCAGCCGCCTTCACGTCGATCACCACCTGGCCCGCGCCTGGCACGAGGTCAGGCAGGTCTTCGAGGGTGAGCGTTTCGGGCGGGCCGTACTGGTTGCAGCGGATTGCGCGCATCGTGTCTCCTGTCTTTTGTCGTTCCGGTAGGGCGGTCATGGATAAAGCTCAGCGCCACAGTGTACGGCAATCCCGGTTTATGCGAACGATCGTGCATTTATGTCTGCGTGCCGGTTATCGATCCAGTCCGCGCGCGGCCGGAAAAGATCGCGCAACGGGTGCGAGAAGCGGAAGAAAAACGGAAGAAAAACGGGGCGAAGAGCGTCGCGCGCAAGATTCCCTGCACGCGCCGGAATGTGGCGCGAATCAGCTCGTGCGCAGCGGCGGGCGCATACCGGCGTGTCGTTCGCCTGCCTTCTTTCCTCGGTTACAATCGGCGGATGCGAATCCTGATCAGCAACGACGACGGTTATCTCGCGCCCGGCCTTGCCGCGCTCTACGAAGCGCTCAAGCCGCTCGGCGAGATCACGGTAATGGCGCCCGAGCAGAACTGCAGCGCCGCTTCCAACTCGCTCACGCTGTGGCGCCCGCTCTCGGTGCTGCGCTCGGCGAGCACAGGTTTCTATTACGTGAACGGCACGCCCACCGACTCCGTGCATATCGCGCTCACGGGCATGCTCGATCACAAGCCTGATCTCGTGGTCTCCGGCATCAACAACGGTCAGAACATGGGCGAGGACACGCTGTATTCGGGTACGGTCGCCGCGGCCACCGAAGGCATCATGTTCGGCATGCCGGCCATTGCGTTCTCGCTCGTCGACAAAGACTGGGCGCATCTCGATTCCGCCGCGCGCGTGGCGGCCGACATCGTCGCGCATTATCTGGCGAATCCGCTGCCGGGCAATCCGCTGCTCAACGTCAACATTCCCAATCTGCCATACGACGAACTCGGCGAATGGCGTGTCACGCGTCTGGGCAAACGTCATCCTTCGCAGCCCGTGATCCGCGAAACCAATCCGCGCGGCGAGCCGATCTACTGGATCGGCCCTTCGGGCAGCGCGCGCGACGCGAGCGAGGGCACGGACTTTCATGCGGTGTCGCACGGTCATGTGTCGATTACGCCGCTGCAACTCGACCTCACACACACGCAGATGTTGCCGGCGACGCACGAATGGGTGCGTCAGGGCGGCAGCGCTTCATGACGGGCGAGCGCACGAAGCGTTTCCCGCTCGGTCTCGCGGATCTCGTGCGCGAGCCGCGGCGTCACGACGGCCAGGATCGTCACGATGGGCGGCCGGGCGAGGCGCGCGCGCCGCTCGGGCGCGCGGGCCAGCCAGGTGTTTCAGGCGCAGCGAAGCGGGCGGTCAACCCCGTCGCGAAAGCCGCGCCTGCGAAAAACGCTGGCGTCAAGGGCTTGCCGGGCGTGAAGAACACGCCAGGTTCGTCGGCCGCCACGCACGGCATTCAACCCGCAAAAGCGCCCGGGGCAGTGCATGCCGCAGCGTCGCCTGCGCGCAAATCCGAGGTGCGCCGCAGCGAACCGGTGCCGCGCCCCGCGGCATCTTTTCCTGTCGCCACGTCCGTGGCCAGAAACGGTCAAGCGCGGCCTGCGGCCAACGCGCGCCCGGGTGCGGCGCCCAGCTCGGGGGCGCCCGGCGTCGCGCTCAACGGCGCGCACGCGCTGACTTCGGAACGGGTTCGCGAACGCATGGTCGAACGCCTGCGTGCGAATGGCATTGCCGACCCGCGCGTGCTACAGGCCATTGCGGGTGTGCCGCGCCACATGTTCGTCGACCCAGGCCTCGCGACCCAGGCCTACGAAGATGCGGCGTTGCCGATCGGCCATCACCAGACCATTTCGAAGCCCTCGGTCGTCGCCCGCATGCTCGAACTCGCGGGCGCGGGCCGCAACCTCGAGCGCGTGCTCGAAATCGGCACCGGCTGCGGCTATCAGGCCGCGGTGCTGAGCCGGATTGCACGCGATGTGTATTCCATTGAACGCATCAAGCCGTTATACGAGCGCGCGAAAACGAACCTGCGCCCGCTGCGCATCCCGAACATCCGTTTGCACTACGGCGACGGACGGCTCGGTTTGCCGTCGGCGGGGCCGTTCGACGCGATCGTAATCGCCGCCGCCGGCTTCGAGGTGCCGCAGGCGCTGCTCGAACAGCTTGCCATTGGCGGACGGCTCGTCGCGCCTGTCGCGGAGCAGGGCGAGACGACCCAGGTGCTCACGCTCGTCGAGCGCACGGGGCCTGCGCAGTGGCGGGAGTCGCGGCTTGATCGCGTTTTCTTTGTCCCTTTAAAATCCGGAGTGATTTGAAACCGATGAGTATGTTGCGCGCGATGCAAAGAAAACGCTTGAATATCGACCTGACCGCAGCCCGTAATGGGGCTTCGGTCATCGCGCTCTGCCTGCTGACGGCCTGTGCGACGCGCCTCGACAACGCACCTGTCGTAGACCGCACCGCGCCGCTCGGGACGGCGGGCGCACAGCCAGCAGCGCCGCTCGGGCCGCCGCCTCCGGGATACTACCGGGTGAAGCCGGGCGACACTCTGTATAGGATTGCGCTCGAAAACGGTCAGAACTACCGCGACGTCGCCACCTGGAACAATCTCACCAATCCGAATCAGATTGAAGTCGATCAGTTGCTGCGTGTCGCGCCGCCGAATGGTGCGAGCAGCGCGCCGGGGGCTGTCGCAGCGCCAGCGCCGGGCGCACAGCCGGGCTCGTCCGCCATGCCGCCGATATACGGATCGGGCGCGAGCGCAACGCCACCCGTTGCGGCCGTGCCGCCGCAGGCGAGCGGCAGCGACACGGCCGCAGCGCCCGGCAGCGTGTCGCTTGCGTGGCCGGTGCGCGGCCCGGTGCTCAACCGCTTCGACGATGCGAAGAACAAAGGCATCAATATCGGCGGTGCAACTGGTGACCCTGTCAAGGCAGCGGGTGATGGACGAGTGGTTTATGCCGGAAATGGGCTGCGCGGTTACGGCAATCTCATTATCATCAAGCATGACGCGACGTTTTTGACAGCGTACGCACACAACCGGGCTTTGATGGTAAAAGAAGGAGATGCGGTCACGAAGGGTCAGAAAATTGCCGAGATGGGTAATACCGATTCGGACCGCGTGATGCTGCATTTCGAAGTACGCCGTCAGGGCAAGCCCGTCGACCCTATGAAATACTTGCCGCCGCAATAAAGCGAGCCGACTATGCCGAAATCGAAGCGCCGTCTGCAGCAGTCCGAGTCTGACAGTCAAGCCGCCCAGGTTTCGGTGGAGGACGGCGCTCGGCAGGGCGACGACGAAGAACTCGAGAACGCACGCGAGTTCGACGAGCGCGAGTCCGCCTCGGAAGAGGGGGGGCGCGAAAACGAAGAAGCAGCGGAAGCGCCGTCCGATGCGGACGACTTCCGCGCGATCTTGCAGGCCGAACTCACGGCCGACACCATCCAGCATTATCTGAACCGGATCAGCGTGAAGCCGCTGCTCACCGTCGAGGAAGAGCAGCGCTACTCGCGCCTTGCCAAGGCCGGCGAATTCGAGGCGCGGCAGGTCATGATCGAGCGCAATCTGCGTCTCGTCGTCAGCATTGCGAAGGGCTATCTGAACCGTGGCGTGCCGCTGCTCGACCTGATCGAGGAAGGCAACCTCGGCCTGATGCACGCGATCGAGAAATTCGATCCCACGCGTGGCTTCCGCTTTTCGACCTATGCCACCTGGTGGATCCGCCAGAGCATCGAGCGCGCGATCATGAACCAGGCGCGCACGGTGCGCCTGCCGGTGCACGTGATTCGCGAACTCAATCAGGTGCTGCGCGCGAAGCGCCATCTGGAGAAGAATTCGCTGAACGCCGACTCGGCGTCCGACCGGCGCGACGCGAGCATCGACGACATCGCCTATCTCACCGGCAAAACCACCGAGGAAGTCACCGACATCCTCGCGCTCAACGAACACACCGCTTCGCTCGATGCGCCGCTTGACCTCGATCCGGCAAGCAGCCTGCTCGATCTGCTCTCGGACGACCAGAGCCAGTCGCCCGACGCCGAGGTGCAGCATCGCGAGCTCGAGACGCTCACGCGCGCCTGGCTCGGCCGGCTCTCGGACAAGCATCGCCATGTTATCGAGCGGCGCTTTGGACTGAACCATATCGAGCCCGCCACGCTCGAAGAGCTGGCCGATGAAATGGGCCTCACCCGCGAGCGTGTGCGGCAAATCCAGCAAGAAGCGCTGGTGCGCCTCAAGCGCTTTTTCGCTTCGAACGGCGTGCGCAAGGACGCTGTTCTATAAAACCCTCGCAGTCCACCTCGCAGTCGACCTGAATGACAGTTCCTGTACTTGTATTCGACATCGAGACGATTCCCGATGTCGACGGCATTCGCCGCCTCGAAGATCTGCCCGCCTCGCTCTCCGACGCCGAAGTGGCCGAGCACGCATTCGCCGCGCGCCGCGAGAAAACCGGCAGCGATTTCCTGCCGCATCATCTGCAGCGCGTGGCCGCGATTTCGTGCGTGTTCCGTGATGGGCAGGGCTTTCGCGTGCGCTCGCTAGGCACGCCCGAGGACGGCGAAGCAAAGCTGATCGACTCGTTTTATCGCACCATCGAGAAGTACACGCCGCAACTCGTTTCGTGGAACGGCGGCGGCTTCGACCTGCCGGTGCTGCACTACCGGGCGCTGGTGCACGGCATACGTGCCGTGCGCTACTGGGAAATGGGCGAGGAGGAGCGCGACTTCAAGTGGAACAACTACATCAGCCGTTACCACTCGCGTCACACCGACCTGATGGACCTGCTCGCCATGTATCAGCCGCGCGCCAGCGCGCCGCTCGATGCGCTCGCGAAACTGTGCGGCTTTCCGGGCAAGCTCGGGATGGACGGCGGTCAGGTGTGGACGTCGTTCCAGCAGGGGCGCATCGAGGAAATCCGCAACTACTGTGAAACCGACGTGGTCAACACGTATCTGCTCTATTGCCGCTTCCAGAAGATGCGCGGCGGTTTCACCGAGCGCGAATACGACGACGAAATCGAGTTCGTGAAGCAGTCGCTCACGGCCGAGCCCGCGGCGCACTGGAAGGAATATCTGGACGCGTTCGGCCAGTGAGCGCCGGCGTAGTTAGCCTGGTTGGTTAGTCCAGTTCGAGCACGATCGGCTGATGATCGGACGCCTCGGTGGCGCCGTCGATCTCGCAGTACTTGAGCCGTCCGCGCAAATCCTCGGTGACGAACACGAAGTCGCAGGCGAGCGGCCCGTCGGACCATTGCACGGTGTCGAAGACGCCCGCCGTGGGCGGCGGCGTCATGCCGGGATGCAGCGCAGTCCAGGCATCGACGAACGCGGGACTGCCGGCAAGCGGTTCGAGCATGCGCGCGTATGCGGCGCTGCCGAACGCGCTGTTGAAATCTCCGCAGACAATTGCACTCACCGGTCGCACGGTACGAGCGAACGGTCCTTCGGCGTTCTCGGCGGGGGCGGGGTGCGCCGCGTGGGCGGTGGCCTCCTGCTGCAGTTGCCGAAGCGCATCGACCTGCGCGAGCCGTTGGTGCACCGAATAGAACTCCAGGTGTGTCACGAGCACGCGCAATGCGCCGCCCGATGACGTCGCGCCGGACACATCGAGCACCGCTTCGAGCGCGACGCGCTGCATCGACGGCGCGGCAGGATCGGCGGGCCAGGGCAGCAGATGGCGGAATACCTGGGCGACAGGCAGGCGGGTGGCGATCGCATTGCCGAACTGCCGGCGCGCTGCGGGGCCCGTGTCCGGCGCAGTGGCCGGATCGACACCTAAATCGGCACCTAAGTCGGCACCGATTGCTTCGATTACCGTGAAGCCGGGTAGAAGCGTTGCCAGTTCGGCGAACTGGTCGTTGCCGGGGCCGCCCGGCAGCGCGTGAAAGCCTCGCGTGATTTCCTGCATGCACAGGATGTCGAAATCGGCGAGGCGGCGGGCTTCGCGCACCGTGCGCCCGAGATCCACGACACCTGATGCGTCGCGTCCCCACTGCACGTTCCAGCTAACGAGTTTCATGACCGGCTCCAGTTCACGCATCATTGAACGGCCGGGGCGCCGGACTCCGGGATGATCGCGAGCGGATTATCGGCGCATGACCGCGTAATCGGATGAATGATAGGCCACGGCGGGCCCGGCTGCCCGGCGCACCAGGCCCAAGTCGCATTTCCCGTGCGCGGTCGCCGACACGGCGCGCTGCTTGAAATACACGGCGAACGGGACCTTCCCGTAATCGCCGAGCGCATACTGGTAGCACTCGTTGCCGTTTTCGCCAAATATGCGATCGGGTGGTCCGATGCGCCTGGTGACTTCGGTTTGCGTCATGCTCCGCGTGACGGAGGACATCGTCACATCAGGAGCCGGCGTTGGCGAGATGCAGGCGTTCGCACCGAGAACAGTCGCGACCAGCATCGCATAAAGCAGTTTGTTCATTTCAAACTAGAAGATCATGATGGGTGCGCTATCTGTACGCTCCCGGTGCAAGGTTTTCTATCGGATTCGTCTCAATTCAACGTGCCAGGGAATCCAAAGCATCGCGTGCGCGCAGGGGCTGCTTACCCGCTACTCAATCGAATCAATCGAATCAATCGAATACGAAGCGGACGATGAGATAAATGAGGCCGATCATCACGAACGAACTGCATGGCATGATTGCGGCGACCGCATACGAGCGGCGCCGCGCCATGGCGCGACGAGGCGGCGCTTCCAGAGAAGGGGTGAGCAATACAATCGCGGTACAAAGTATGGCCAGCGGTATCGCAAAGCCTTGATCGGAGAGGAGTATGTCCATGATGTCGGGTTTCGGGCGCAGGCCTCATATGGCACATCGTGAGAAACATCGTACTGACCGATGTCCGCGCCGGGTATGGGATTAGTTTGAAAGTGCGAGTGCAGCGTGAGCGGGGGCGTGTCGCAGCGCGCGTAGGGAGTCGACGCCGAATCGACTACAATCTCGCCTTCGCCTGAAAAATTCCCCTCACTGTCTGTCTGTCAGGAACCCGCTGGTGTCTCAAGCTGCCCCCGACCCTCAAGCCGAAACTGGCCGTGCCGAAACTGGCCGTGCCGAATCCGTTGCCGCTGCTTCCATGCCCGTGCCCGCGAAGAAGCTCAGCAAGCGCGAGCGCCGTGCCGAGAAACGCGCATCCATCGAAGCGTCGGTTGCTCATGCCCCGATTCTGGAAATCGAGTCCCTCGACATGGAGGCGCGTGGCGTGGGCCGTACCGTCACCGAAACGGGCGAACCCGGCAAGGTGATCTTCGTCGAGGGCGCGTTGCCGGGCGAACAGGTCACATATTTGAGCTACCGCAAGAAGCCGAGCTTCGAGCAGGCTCAGGTCGTGAACGTGCTGCGCGAGAGTGCGATTCGTACGAGGCCGCAGTGCCAGTTCTTCGGCACCTGCGGCGGCTGCTCGATGCAGCATCTGGACGTGCGCGCCCAGATTGCCGTCAAGCAGCGCGTGCTCGAAGACAATCTCATGCATCTCTCGAAGGTGCGTGCTGAAACGATGTTCCGGCCGATCCACGGGCCGTCGTGGGGTTACCGCTACCGTGCGCGCCTGACCGTGCGCAATGTGCCGAAGAAGGGCGGCGTGCTGGTGGGGTTCCACGAACGCAAGAGCAGCTATGTCGCCGACATGACGAGTTGCGAGGTCCTGCCGCCGCATGTCTCGGCCATGCTCGTGCCGCTGCGTCGGCTGGTCGAGGCGCTGTCGATTCGCGATCGCATGCCGCAGATCGAACTGGCCGTCGGTTCGAGCGTGACGGCGCTGGTCCTGCGCATCCTCGAGCCGCTCACCGCCGCCGACGAAGACTTGCTGCGCACCTTCGCCGACTTGCACAACGTGCAGTTCTGGCTGCAGCCCAAGGGTCCGGATACGGTGTTTCCGTTCTATCCGCTCGACAAGGCGCTCGACTACACGTTGCCCGAGTTCGATATCCGCATGCCGTTCAAGCCGACGGATTTCACTCAGGTCAATCACCAGATCAACCGCGTGCTCGTAGGACGCGCGCTGCGCCTGCTCGCACCCGAGGCGGGCGACCGCGTGCTCGACCTGTTCTGCGGCATCGGCAACTTCACGCTGCCGCTCGCGCGTCTCGCACGCGAAGTGGTGGGCATCGAGGGCAGCGATACGCTGACGGCGCGCGCACTCGAAAACGCGCGTGCCAATGGCGTGGACGGCCATACGTCGTTTGCGTGCCGCAATCTGTTCGAAGTCACTGCCGACGATCTTCGGGCGCTCGGCGCCTTCGACAAATTCCTGATCGATCCGCCGCGCGAAGGTGCGCTTGCGGTGTCGCAGGCGCTGGCCGAGATCGCGAAGAGCGGCGAGGGGCCGTTGCCCACGCGCATCGTCTACGTGTCGTGCAGTCCGGCGACGCTCGCGCGCGACGCGGGCGTGCTCGTGAACGAAGCGGGTTACCGGCTAAAGGGCGCGGGCGTGGTCAACATGTTTCCGCATACGTCGCACGTCGAGTCGATCGCGTTGTTCGAGCGCGACTGAACGAGGACGGCGCCTCCGGCGCCTTTTCCAGCGGCTCGACAATCGATAGCGGCAAAAAAAATCGCCACGGATTTCCGTGCGATTTTTTATTGGACCGACTGGGCCGAAGCGGCGCTTACCAGATCTGGTACCACGGCTTGTTCTCCTTGCCGGCGCGCGCGTGGCCCGTGATGTACGGGCTGTCCGGGAACGTGGCGGCGAGCACGCGGCGGGTATCCTCGGCCATCTGCGGCTGGTTCAGCTTCTGATATGAGAGGATCATGATGTGCAGGGCGTCCTCGATTGCCGGTGCGCTCTTGTAGTCCTGGATCGCCAGCTGCGCGCGATTGATCGCCGCCACGTAGGCGCCGCGACGGTAGTAGTAGTCGGCCGCGTGCACTTCGTGCGAGGCGAGGGCGTTCACGATATAGCGCATGCGCTGTGCTGCGTCCGGCGCGTACTTGCTCTTCGGGAACCTGTCCACGACGACCTTGAACGCGTCATACGACTCGCGCAGCGACTTCGGATCGCGCTCGCTCATGTCCTGGCCAGAGAAGCGGCCGAACAGACCGAGGTCGTCGTTGAAGTGGATCATGCCCTTCAGATAGTACGCGTAGGCAATGTCCGGATGATCGGGGTGCAACTGGATGAAACGGTTGATGGCCTGGTCGGCGGCATCGTTCTCGTTATCCTTCCAGCTGCAGTAGGCGACGTTGATCTGCGCCTGCTGAGCGAAGCGGCCGAACGGGTCGCGGCCTTCGAGTTGCTCGAAGTATTTCGCGCATTTGCCCCAGTCGCCGCCGGAGAGCGCGTCCTGGGCCTCCGTATATAATTTGTTGTTATTCCACGTTGCCGTTTCGTCCGTTTTTTGCGGCAGGCCGTGGCAGGCCGCGACCACGGCGAGCGCGGCACCGCAGGCGGCAATGCGAATAACGTTGCCAATTTTGCCGAGCGTTCGTGCTCGCGCCGTGCGCGTAGCGTTTCGGGCCATTGTTTCTTGGGCCAGTTTCGTAATCGTGTTCAAGGCTCGCATTTATCCAGTCCAGCTACAGGTCCACAGGTGACCCAGACTCAATGACCCGTTCAGTTATTCGGGGGGCCGGCGCTCCCGGCGCCCAAAACAGCATCAGCGATTATAGCCTGGGCGATGAGCCCAATGACGCAGCAGCCGGCCAGGCGCGCGATGACGCCCCCATTGGCGGCGCGTCCGCCGCCGCGCCGCGCACACGCCGCGCCCAGCAGGAGCAGGAAGCGCGCCGCGTCGAGGTGCCCGACGAGCTTGCCGGCGAGCGGCTCGACAAAGTGCTCGCCAAAGTGTTTCCTGAGTTTTCGCGCAGCCGTCTGCAAGGCTGGATCGAGGAGCAGCGCGTGCGCGTCGACGGCAAGCCGGCCAAGGTGCGCCAGCCGGTGCCGCTGGGTGCGCTCATCGAACTCGTGCCCGATCTGCTGCCCGAACAGCTCGCGTTCACCCCCGAGCCGCTGCCGCTCGATGTCGTCTACGAAGACGACGCCATCGTCGTGATCAACAAGCCCGCCGGGCTCGTGGTGCATCCGGCCGCCGGCAACTGGAGCGGCACGATCCTCAATGGCTTGCTGCACCGCTACGGCGAAGCGGCGGCGGGCCTGCCGCGCGCGGGCATCGTGCATCGGCTCGACAAGGAAACTTCGGGGCTGATGGTGGTCGCGCGCACGCTCGAAGCGCAGACCGATCTCGTGCGCCAACTGCAGGCGCGCACAGTCAAGCGCCGCTATCTCGCGCTCGTGTGGGGCAATATTCGCGATGAGGGCACGATTGACGCGCCCATCGGTCGCGACCCGCGCGAGCGCACGCGCATGGCGGTCGTGTCGGGCGCCTCGGGCAAGCCCGCGCGCACGCACTTCCGGCGCATCGACAAAACCCTCTGGCACAACCAGCCCGTGAGCGCGATCCATTGCGACCTGGAGACCGGGCGCACGCACCAGATCCGCGTGCATTGCGCGGCCATCGGCCATCCGCTGCTCGGCGATCCGGTCTACGGGCACGCACGCGGCAAGCGCTCGGTCGCCGCGCTGCCCGGCGGCTTTGCGCGCCAGGCGCTGCACGCGTGGCGTCTCGGCCTGATCCATCCGGTCACGCGCCGCGCGATGCAATGGCGCGCGGAGGTGCCCGACGACATGGACGCGCTGATCGAAGCGCTTGGCTTCGGCCGCGAAGAGGGCGAGGACGAACACGGCTTCGACGACGAGATGTTCGATAGCGCGTACACCGACGAGGGCTACGTGATCGGCAGCGACGAAGACGATTACGACTACGACGAAGAAGATGACGAAGGCGAAGATGACGAGGAGAACCAGCCGGTATGACTACGACCTGCCCGGAACTGACTTCCGCCGATTTGCTGCAACCGGAGTGGCATGTGGCGCCGCGCGTGCGCGCGATCGTGACCACGCGTAACGGCGGCGTGAGCTTGCCGCCGTTCGGCCGTTGGCGGGCAGATGCGGCGTCCTTGGCGGATGCGGCGAGCGAAGGCGGTGTGGAGCTGCCGTGCGGCCTGAACCTGGGCCGTTTGTCCGGCGACGATCTGGAGCACGTCGAGGCCAATCGCTCGCGCCTGCTCGCCTGGGCGGGCGTGCCGGCGGCATGGCTGAAGCAAGTTCACGGGCCAGTGGTGGTCGACGCGGCAGCTGCCCTCGAGTCCGCTCGCGCGGGTACCCTGCTCGAAGCCGATGCGAGCGTGACCGGCCAGCGGGGCATCGCCTGCGCGGTGATGGTCGCCGACTGCATGCCCGTGCTGCTTTGCGATGGCGCGGGGCGGGCCGTAGGCGCGGCGCATGCGGGATGGCGCGGGCTCGCTGCGGGGGTCATCGAGAAAACTGCGCAACGCGTGGCCGCGCTCGCGGGCTGTGCCGCGAGCGAACTGCACGCGTACCTTGGGCCCGCAATCGGCCCGAAGGCGTTCGAAGTGGGGGAGGATGTGCGCGCCGCGTTCATGGATCACGCCGAGGCCATCGATGGTGCCCGGCGCGATGCCGTGCGCGTCGGCACAGAAGCGGCATTTGTGCCGCGCCCCGAGGTGCCTGGCAAGTATCTCGCTGATCTGGGCTGCCTCGCGCGCCTGCGGCTTGCTGAAATCGGCGTGACGCATATCAGCGGCGGGGGAATGTGCACTTTTACCGATCGCGAACGGTTCTTTTCCTATCGCCGCGAACGCGTGACTGGCCGAATGGCGGCGCTCATCTGGCTTACGCCTTGAATCTTGCAGTGGGGAGCCGCTCCGTTATTTCAAATCCGCAGGCTTCCTGCTGAACTTTCGAACACCGGTTTTAAGTCCCGAACCGCCATATTTTGCTGCACTGCACGGTCGGCGCCAAACGCCGTACTTCATGCGATTCAAATCAGTCGGGCGATTCCTGCATTGCACTGCAAGCACTTGCGCGCACGGCGCTTTTTTTTGCAGCATCGTGCGCGGTGCATTGTGTCAGCCAATTTAAGAATGGCTTACATCGGGAAAACGATAATAAAAAAAATATCGCACTGCGGCAAAATCGGGCACAAGCATTGACACGCTTTGCAGTGGGGAGCAAGAATGTCCCTCACCTACGGGACAGGACGCGACCGGGCGCACATGGCAGCAGTGCACCGCAAGCGGACCACCTGCCTCTCAACCAGTCCTCCGGGACACATCGGTCAAAAGCAGGCATGACGGCATCTCAACGTTCCTCGACAACCCCGGGTACGGGCGCTTCAACCGACGGTGCACAGTCTTTCATTCCGAAATTCACACCGGACGCTGCTGGCATGCAACAGATGCTTGATGCGTGGACGCAGGCATGGCGCAGCGCCATGGATGCCGCGCAGCAATCGGGTATGCAGCACTGGGGCCAGGCGGCGGGGCAACCCGGCGCATTCTGGCCTGGTATGGCCAACGGTGCCGCGAGCGCCGCGCCGAATCCCGTTCAGGCGGCGTTCAACGCCGCAATGAATCCCACCGCGATGCGTTCCGCTTTGGGCGCGCTCGAGGCGTTCAAGCTACCATCGGCCTCGATCGAGCCTACGCGTTTGCAGCATTTGCAGGCCGAGTACTCGCGCGATGCACTCGAACTGTTGCGCGAGGCGTCTGCTGCTTCGCCCAAGGCCCCCGAACTCAAGGATCGTCGCTTCAACGCGGACGCGTGGAAGGCCACGCCGGCCTATGCGTTCACGGCGGCGTGGTATCTGCTCAATGCGCGTTACCTGCATGAGATGGTCGACGCCATCGAAACCGATGCAAAAACGCGCGAGCGCATCCGCTTCGCGGTTCAGCAATGGACGGCGGCTGCGTCGCCCAGCAATTTTCTCGCGCTCAACCCCGAGGCGCAGCACGCGCTGCTCGAAAGTCACGGCGAGAGCCTGCGCCAGGGCGTGATGAATCTGCTCGGCGACATGTCGCGCGGCAAGATTTCGCAAACCGACGAATCGCGCTTCGTGGTGGGCCGCAATCTCGCTAACACCGAAGGCTCGGTGGTGTTCGAGAACGAGCTGTTCCAGCTCATCCAGTACAAGCCGCGCACGGCGACCGTGCACGAGCGGCCGCTGCTGCTCGTGCCGCCGTGCATCAACAAGTACTACATTCTCGATCTGCAACCCGAGAATTCGCTGGTCGCATACGCGCTGGAGCAGGGCCAGCAGGTGTTCCTCGTCTCCTGGCACAACGGCGACGCGTCGATTGCCCATAAAGGCTGGGACGACTACATCGAAGAGGGCGTGCTTACTGCGATCGAGACGACGCGCAGCATCAGCGGGCGCGAGCAGATCAACACGCTCGGCTTCTGCGTGGGCGGCACGCTGCTCGCCACGGCGCTGGCCGTCGCGGCTGCGCGCGGCGAGCATCCCGCAGCGTCGATGACGCTGCTCACGACGATGCTCGACTTCTCCGATACGGGCGTGCTCGACGTGTTCATCGACGAGGCGCACGTGCAGATGCGCGAGCAGACCATTGGCGGCAAGAACGGCGGCACGCCGGGGCTGATGCGCGGCGTCGAGTTCGCGAACACGTTCTCGTTCCTGCGCCCGAACGATCTGGTCTGGAACTACGTCGTCGACAATTACCTGAAGGGCCGCACGCCTGCCGCGTTCGATCTGCTGTACTGGAACAGCGACTCGACGAGCTTGCCGGGTCCCATGTATGCGTGGTATTTGCGCAATACGTATCTCGAGAACAAGTTGCGCGAGCCTGGCGCGCTCACCGTGTGCGGCGAGGAAGTGGATCTTTCGCGCATTGATGTGCCGACCTTCATCTATGGCTCGCGCGAAGATCATATCGTGCCGTGGCGCAGCGCCTATGCTTCGGTGCCGCTGCTTTCGGGGCCGCTCAAGTTCGTGCTGGGCGCGTCAGGGCATATCGCCGGCGTGATCAATCCGGCTTCGAAAAACAAGCGCAGCTACTGGAGCGTCGAAACCGATGCGAAGCACTTGCCAGGCGTTGCAGACGAGTGGTTCGCCGATGCCGAGGAAAAGCCCGGCAGCTGGTGGCCGACCTGGATCGAATGGCTCGACCAGTTCGGCGGCAAGAAGGTGAAGCCGCGTGCGCAGCCGGGCTCGGCGGAGTTTCCCGAGATCGAGCCCGCGCCTGGGCGCTACGTGCAGCAGCGCGACTGAGGCGGCCAAAGCGTGGAGTGAAGCGCGGACTGAATGGGCTTCGAAGCGTGCGCCGCGAGTGCCGCGGCGATGCGTGGTGAAAGGTTTTTAACGTGACGGGCAGGTGGCTATCGCAACTTCCCGCCGCCTGGAGGAACTGAAAATGACTGACATTGTGATCGTTTCGGCCGCGCGCACCGCGGTGGGCAAATTCGGCGGTTCGCTGGCAAAGATTGCCGCGCCCGATCTGGGCGCGCTGGTCATCAAGGCAGCGCTGGAGCGCGCGGGCGTGAAGCCCGAGCAGGTAAGCGACGTGATCATGGGTCAGGTGCTGACCGCGGGTTCGGGCCAGAACGTTGCGCGCCAGGCGTCGATCAAGGCCGGGCTGCCTGCAGCGGTGCCCGCCATGACGATCAACAAGGTGTGCGGCTCGGGCCTGAAGGCCGTGATGCTCGCGGCCAACGCGATTATCGCGGGCGACTCGGAGATCGTCGTGGCCGGCGGCCAGGAGAACATGAGCGCGGCGCCGCACGTGCTGCCGGGCTCGCGCGACGGCTTCCGCATGGGCGACACGAAGCTCGTCGACACCATGATCGTCGATGGTCTGTGGGACGTTTATAACCAGTACCACATGGGCGTGACCGCGGAAAACGTGGCGAAGGAATACGGCATCACGCGCGAAGAGCAGGACGCGTTCGCGGCGCTCTCGCAGAACAAGGCGGAAGCCGCGCAGAAGGCGGGCCGCTTCGACGCGGAAATCGTGCCGGTGGAAATCCCGCAGCGCAAGGGCGACCCGCTGGTGTTCAAGACCGACGAATTCGTGCGCCATGGCGTGACGGCGGAATCGCTCGCGGGCCTGAAGCCGGCGTTCTCGAAGGAAGGCACGGTGACGGCGGCGAACGCATCGGGTCTGAACGACGGCGCGGCGGCGGTGCTGGTGATGTCGGCGAAGAAGGCCGAGGCGCTGGGCCTCACGCCGCTTGCGCGCATCAAGGCGTACGCGGCCGGCGGCGTGGATCCGAAGGTGATGGGCATGGGCCCGGTGCCGGCATCGAAGCGCTGCCTGGAGCGTGCGGGCTGGTCGGCGGGCGACCTCGATCTCATGGAGATCAACGAGGCGTTCGCGGCGCAGGCGCTCGCGGTGAACAAGCAGATGGGCTGGGACACGTCGAAGATCAACGTGAACGGCGGGGCGATTGCGATCGGTCACCCGATTGGCGCATCGGGCTGCCGGATTCTGGTGACGCTGCTGCACGAGATGCAGCGCCGCGACGCAAAGCGCGGTCTGGCCTCGCTGTGCATCGGCGGCGGCATGGGCGTGGCGCTTGCGCTCGAGCGCGCTTGAGCTTGATTGAACACGATTGAGCGCAGCCCGGTCGCGGCAGCAACGGATCGGAAGCGAGGTCGGGGCCGTCGGTCGGCGCTCCGGAAAACGATAATGGAGTGTGGTTTATGTCACAACGTATTGCGTATGTCACGGGCGGAATGGGCGGCATCGGAACCGGAATCTGCCAGCGCCTCGCGAAGCAGGGCTTCAAGGTAGTCGCGGGTTGCGGACCGAACTCGCCGCGCCGCGCCAAATGGCTCGAAGATCAGAAGGCGCTGGGCTTCGACTTCGTCGCCTCGGAAGGCAATGTTGGCGACTGGGATTCGACGAAACAGGCGTTCGACAAGGTCAAGGCCGAAGTGGGCGAGGTCGACGTGCTCGTCAACAACGCCGGCATCACGCGTGATGTGGTGTTCCGCAAGATGACGCGCGAAGACTGGACCGCCGTGATCGATACCAATCTGACGAGCCTCTTCAACGTCACGAAGCAGGTGATCGACGGCATGGTCGAGCGCGGCTGGGGCCGCATCATCAATATCTCGTCGGTGAACGGCCAGAAGGGCCAGTTCGGGCAAACGAACTATTCGACGGCCAAGGCCGGGATTCACGGCTTCACGATGTCGCTCGCGCAGGAAGTGGCCACCAAGGGCGTGACGGTCAACACCGTTTCGCCCGGCTACATCGGCACGGACATGGTGAAGTCGATTCGTCCCGACGTGCTGGAAAAGATCGTCGCGACCATCCCCGTGCGCCGTCTCGGCGCTCCCGAGGAAATCGCCTCGATCGTCGCATGGCTCGCCTCGGATGAGTCGGGCTTCTCAACCGGTGCTGACTTCTCGCTGAACGGCGGGTTGCACATGGGCTGATCCCGCGCGCCGCCGCGTGCGTGACAGGGGCGCGCGGCAACGCAGGGATCGACGGCGGCGGCGGGCCTGTTTGCACGCCGGGGCAGGCTCCGCCTCCGGGCTGGAAGACAGCGCAGCGCGCGACGGGATTGGCCGTCGCGCGTTGGCGCTTACAAGGGCGACACATGACGACTACAAAGAAGACCGCCGAACGGCTGATCAAAAAATATCCGAACCGTCGGCTGTACGACACGGAGACGAGCACCTACATCACGTTGACCGACGTGAAGCAACTCGTGCTCGATCAGGAGGAGTTCAAGGTTATCGATGCTAAGAGCAACGAAGACCTCACGCGCAGCATCTTGCTGCAGATCATTCTGGAAGAGGAGAGCGGCGGTCTGCCGATGTTCTCGTCGTCGATGCTCTCGCAGATCATCCGTTTCTACGGGCATGCGATGCAGGGCATGATGGGCACGTACCTGGAAAAGAATATCCAGGCGTTCATCGACATCCAGAACAAACTCGCCGATCAGTCGAAGAACCTTTACGAAGGCAACGCGATGAACCCCGAGGTCTGGTCGCAGTTCATGAACATGCAGGCGCCGATGATGCAGGGCATGATGACCAGCTACATCGAGCAATCGAAGAACATGTTCGTGCAGATGCAGGAGCAGATGCAGAACCAGGCCAAGAACATGTTCAGCAGCTTTCCGTTCAAGCCCGTAACGCCTGGCTCGCCCGCGCAAGGCACGAACGAGGGCGGCAGCGGCGAAAACGAGAAGAAGTAAGCTCGGGCGGTTTTCAGATTGCACAGTGCTTCCGGATGGCGCTCGGCGACGCGCAACAGCGTTTGCGCGGCGCCGGTTGGCTCGACCCGCGCGCCGCTCGATACGCCAAACGGGTAAAATGGCGGATTGGCTTGATTTCGCGCGGCGCATTCTTCGCCGTGCGCCCCACATCCGGACGTACACGTGAAAAACCCTGTTGAATCAACGACCTCCCGCAATCCTGCGCCGCGCGTAGGCATGGTTTCCCTTGGCTGCCCCAAAGCGCTCGTCGACTCGGAGCAGATCCTCACCCAGCTGCGCGCCGAGGGTTACGAAATTTCGGGGTCATATGACGGCGCCGATCTGGTCGTGGTCAATACCTGCGGGTTTATCGACGAAGCCGTGCAGGAGAGTCTCGACGCCATTGGCGAGGCGCTCAACGAAAACGGCAAGGTGATCGTCACCGGGTGTCTGGGCGCGAAGGCGAGCGCGAGCGGCTCGAATCTCATCGAGGAAGTGCACCCCAAGGTGCTGGCCGTGACGGGGCCGCACGCCGTGGGCGAAGTCATGCAGGCGGTTCACAGCCATCTGCCCAAGCCGCACGATCCGTTCGTCGATCTCGTGCCGCCGGCGGGCGTGAAGCTCACGCCGCGTCACTACGCGTATCTCAAGATTTCCGAAGGCTGCAATCACCGCTGCACGTTCTGCATCATCCCGTCGATGCGCGGCGACCTCGTCTCGCGTCCGGTTGCGGAAGTCATGCTCGAGGCGGAGAACCTCTTCAAGTCGGGCGTGAAGGAGCTGCTCGTCATTTCGCAGGACACGAGCGCCTATGGCGTCGATGTGAAATACCGCACCGGCTTCTGGAACGGCAAGCCCATCAAGACGCGCATGACCGATCTGGTCGCCGCGCTCGGCGAGCTGGCCGCGCAGTACGGCGCGTGGGTGCGGCTGCACTACGTGTACCCGTACCCGAGCGTGGACGAGGTCATTCCGCTCATGGCGGAAGGTCCGTTCAAGGGACACGTGCTGCCGTACCTCGACGTGCCGTTCCAGCACGCGCACCCCGAGGTGCTCAAGCGCATGAAGCGCCCCGCGAACGCGGAGAAGGTGATGGAGCGCGTCAAGGCGTGGCGCGAAATGTGTCCGGACCTCACAATTCGAAGCACCTTCATCGCGGGCTTCCCCGGCGAGACCGAAGAGCAGTTCGAGACGCTGCTCGACTTTATCCGCGAAGCCGAGCTCGACCGGGTGGGCTGCTTCGCCTACTCGCCGGTCGAAGGCGCGAGCGCCAACGAGCTCGATGGCGCGCTGCCCGACGAAGTGCGCGAGGGACGCCGCGCGCGCTTCATGGAAGTGGCCGAGGAAGTGTCGGCCAAGCGCATCCAGCGCAAGGTCGGCAAGACGCTCAAGGTGCTCATCGACGAGATCAACCCCGACGGCGGCATCGGCCGCACGGCGGCGGACGCGCCCGAGATCGACGGCGTGGTCTACGTCGCGCCCGCGACCAAGGCTTCGAAGCGCTACAAGGTCGGCGACTTCGTTTCGGTGAAGATCACCGGCGCCGACGGACACGATCTCTGGGGCGAGGTCTGATCGGCATGGCACACCCGGCGCCGGAAGTTCTCGCCTATGGCGAGGCCATGATCGAATTCAATCAGGCCGAGAAAGGCAAGCCCCAGTATCTGCAGGGTTTCGGCGGCGATACCTCGAACTTCGCCATCGCGGCGGCGCGCCAGGGCGTGCGCACGGGCTTTGTTTCGGCGGTGGGTGACGATCAGTTCGGGCGTCTGCTGCTCGATCTGTGGACGAGCGAGGGCGTCGATACTTCGATGGTGCGGGTCGACGCCAGCGCGCCGACCGGCGTGTACTTCGTCTCGCACGGCCCCGACGGCCATGCCTTCGATTACCTGCGCAAGGGTTCGGCGGCGAGCCGCTACGCGGCGCGCGATCTGCCGCTCGACGCGCTGGCTGCCGCGCGCGTGCTGCATCTGTCGGGCATCAGCGTGGCGATCGGCGACGCCGCCTGCGACGCGGCGTTCGCGGCCATCGATCATGCACGCGCGAATGGCGTGCAGGTGAGCTTCGATACGAACCTGCGCCTGAAGCTCTGGCCGCTCGCGCGTGCCCGCGCGGTCATGACCGAGGTGCTGCGTGTCACCGATATCTGTCTGCCCAGCTGGGACGATGTCGCGGCGCTGACCGGCCTGGACGATCGCGATGCGATTGTCGACCGTCTGCTCTCGCTCGGTTCGCGCGTCGTCGCGCTGAAGCTCGGGAAGGAGGGCTCTTATGTGGCTACGCCGCATGAGCGCCGTCTCGTGCCGGGCCGCGTCGTAGCGGCTGTCGACGCCACCGGCGCGGGCGACTGCTTTGGCGGCGCGTTCATCGCCCGGATCGTGGCCGGCGACGACCCGTTCGCGGCGGCGCAATACGCAAACGCGGCAGCCGCGCTGTCGACGCTCGGGTTTGGCGCCGTTGCGCCGATTCCGCGCCGCGACGATGTCGAACGCATGCTCGCCACGAAGGACGGGATTTAATGGAAGCGTCGGCCTCGAAAGTGACGAGCATTTCGAATCTCGTGCGGCGGTATGGCTGCGTGTGCTTCGCGGCGGCAGCGCTTGCGTTGCCGTTCGCGGCCTGCGCCGCGGGCGGCAGTGCATCGAGCGATGCGTCGAATGCCTCGGCCGCGCCGGAGCAAGCGCATTCGTTGCTCAAGCCGAGCCCGGAATTCGCCAGGCTTCCGCAATACGCGGGCACGCTCGGCAAGCGTCCGATCGTGATGCGGCTCGGCGCCAAGACCGACGACCCGGACGACAAGACCGGCGTGCATGGCGAATATCAATTCACCGATACGGGCGAGGTTGTGCTGATTGCGGGCGACCGCACCGGCACCACGCTCGAAGCGGAAGAGTCGGACGACGGTTCGCGCATCACGGGCAACTGGGTCGGCACGTTCGCAGACGATGGCTCGATCTCGGGCGAGCGCATGGAAATCGACGACTCGAATCCTCAGCCGTTCGATCTGAAGCCGCTTGGCGCAGGAGCATCTGCGCCCGCGGTGGCCCATTCCGCCGCGAAAGGCGGCCAGGCCGTGAACGGCGTCGGCAATCTCGTGACCGGCGAATAACGCGTAATTTCGTGCAATAACGTGCAATAACGCGCGCACCGCATGGCGCGCCCTGCGCGAAAGCGCAGGCGCTGGGCCGCCGCGGTGAGCCTGGCTGGCGCTGGTGTTAATCTTCTGCATGCGGCGCGCGTCGCGGCTCCCGGTTTGCTTCGTTGTCGAACTCGCCCTGAGGAGCCTCGCGCCACCTACCCCCAGCGCATTTACCGCTTGCCATCCAATCCGACATGAAGAAATCCGAACCTAGCCACGCGCTGCAGACACGCATCGTTCACCCCGAAGAAGACATCACGCCCGGTTTCGAGTCGTTCGCCGCGCCCGTCACGCGAGCGTCGACAGTCGTGTTCCCCGACCTCAAGTCGGTGCGCGCGCTCGACTGGCGCAACGACGCGCAATGGCGCTACGGCCTGCACGCGACGCCCACGTCTTCGATGCTCACGCAGCGTCTTGCCGCCATCGAGGGCGGCGAGCATGCGCTGTTGCAGCCGTCCGGCCTCTCGGCCATCTCGAACGTGTACTTCGGTCTCCTGAAGGCTGGCGACGACGTGTTGATTCCCGATAATGTCTATTCGCCGAACCGCGATCACGGCGATTGGCTCGCACGCGATTTCGGCCTGACGGCGCGCTACTACGATCCGATGATCGGCGCGGGCATCGCCGAGCTGATCCGCACCGAGACGAAGCTGATCTGGCTTGAAGCACCCGGCTCGGTGACGATGGAAGTGCCCGATGTGCGTGCAATCACTGCGGCTGCGCGCGCGCGCAACGTCGTCACGGCGATCGACAACACGTGGTCGGCGGGCCTTGCGTTCAAGCCGTTCGAGCATGGCATCGACATCTCGGTGCAGGCGCTCACGAAGTACCAGTCGGGCGGCAGCGACGTCCTGATGGGCGCAACGATCACGCGGGACCGCGAGCTGCATCTGAAGCTGAAGGCGGCGCGCATGCGGCTGGGTATCGGCGTCTCGTCGGATGACTGCTCGCTCGTTCTGCGCGGCCTGCCGAGCATGAAGGCGCGCTTCGAGACACACGACCGCACCGCGCTCGCGCTCGCGACGTGGCTGAAGTCGCGCGCCGAGATCGCCGCGATGCTGCATCCCGCATTCGCCGATTGTCCGGGCCACGAGTTCTACAAGCGCGATTTCACTGGTGCGGGCGGTTTGTTCTCGGTGGTGTTCGACGAACGTTACAGCCCCGCGCAAGTCGATACGTTCTGCGAATCGCTCGAGCTTTTCTCGCTTGGCTGGAGCTGGGGCGGGGCGCACAGCCTCGCGATGCCCTACGACATCGCGTCGATGCGCACGGAGGCGAGCTGGCCGCATCGCGGCACGCTGGTGCGCTTCTACATTGGCCTCGAGGACGAAGCCGACCTGCGCGCCGACCTCGAACGCGCGCTCGCGACGCTCGAAGGCGGCGCATCGGTGCGCGGCCCGCAGGAATAGCGCCATAACGAAACGGCCGCGCCTGTCGCCGGGGTTCTATCCCGGGACAGACACGGCCGTTGTCGTTTCAGCAGCGCGCGTGCCGCTTGCGCGGCACGTCGAGGCACGTTTGAGGCGCTTCAGAAGAGCCGCAGCAAGCCGTCGAGGCCGACGAAATTGAACGCGACGCTCGCCGACTCGCGCACCACGGGCTTCGCGCGGAACGCAACCGAAAGACCCGCTTCGGCCATCATTTTCAGGTCGTTCGAGCCGTCGCCCATGGCAATCGCGCGGCGCGGCTCGACGCCGATCTGCGCGCAGGTTTCGACCAGTGTGCGCGCCTTCACCTCCGCATTGACTATCTCGCCCACGACGCGGCCAGTGAGCTTGCCGTCGACGATATCAAGCGTGTTCGCGCGCGTGAAGTCGAGGCCGAGCCGCGCTTTCAGCCGCTCGGTGAAGAACGTGAAACCGCCCGAAACCAGCAGCGTTTTCAGGCCCGCGGCCTTTGCGCCGGCGAGCATTTTTTCGGCGCCGGGTGAAAGCTGCAAGCGCTCTTCATAGACGCGTTCCAGCGCGCTCGCGTCGAGCCCCTTGAGCAGCGCGACACGGCGCGTGAGGCTTTCGTTGAAGTCCTTGATCTCGCCGCGCATCGCCGCCTCGGTGATCGCCGCAACTTCGGCTTTCAGGCCGCAGAAGTCGGCGATTTCATCGATGCATTCGATCGTGATGAGCGTCGAGTCCATGTCCATGGCGACGAGCCCGAAGCCGGCAAGCGTGCGGTCCGGCTCGATGAACGCGAAATCGAGCTGATGCGTCCCGCAATAGACGTCGAGGTCCGGGTGCTGCGCGGGCGCGGCGTCTTCGATACGGATCGCATGCGCGTCGATCGGCACGAGGCGGCTGCCGCGCGCGAGTGCGAGCAGTGGCTTGTGGTGGACGGCTTGCAGCGGAGCGGGGCTCTGGATGACGAGATTCATGACGTGAACGGTGCCGGGATTCCGGGATGGCGCCCCGGAAACGGCGGAAGATCGAATGGATATCGAATGGGTATCGATAAAAAGGGTGCAAGGACCGGTCGTTCCGGCCGAAGCACGGCGTCAAAAGGCGAATTGTACCGTTTCGATGCCGGCGCGCGGCCCGGTTCACAGCTTACAGAGACGAAAGCCGTCTTTTTAGGCACAATGAAAGCTCGTGCGGCGCCTGCCGGGGGACGGTCGCCGCATGCCGTCAACCGAGCGCATCGTGATTTGCGGCTTGTGCCGTGCGATGCGTCGCATGCGCCCTGCAAGGGCGCAAGGGGAACCGGTATGCAGGACGCTCACAATGCCCAGGCGGGCGCCGCCCGAACGCCGACCGGCGCGCGGGCCGAGGCTGCGGACAGCGCAGCGCAAACCGCGCCCAGCGCGCCTAACGTGACCACCCAGCGCGTGCCGCGTACCGCCATGCCTCGCGCGCCTCGATCTCCGCGAACCTCTTCGGGCCGTCATGGCACGATCGGCGAAGTCGCCGGCATACGCATCACCAGCGCGCGCCGCGTCATCGATGTCGACAGCGGCACTCGCAAGCTCGACCTCGTGCGCTACTACGCGCGCGCCGCGCCCTGGCTGCTGCCGCACTTGCGCGATCGACCGGTATCGCTCGTGCGCGCACCGCAAGGTCTCGGCGGCGAGCTTTTCTTCCAGCGCCACAGCGCGCGCGCGCCGATTCCCGAGGTCACGCAACACGAAGGTCTCGATCCCGGCCATCCGCCGGTGCTCAGCATTGATTCGCTCGAAGCGCTCGTGCACGTCGCGCAGATGGACGCGATCGAGCTGCACACATGGAATGCCGTCACCGCTGATATCGAAGCGCCCGATCGCATCGTACTCGACCTCGATCCCGATCCCGCACTCGACTGGGACCGCATGATCGAGGCCGCGCAGCTTACGCGCGTGATGCTCGCCGATCTCGGTCTCGATGCGTTTTGCAAGACGAGCGGCGGCAAGGGGCTGCATATCGTCGTGCCGCTCGTGCACGGCACGGGCTGGGACGAAGCGAAGGCTTTCGCGCGCGCCGTGGCGCAGCGGCTTGCCTCGGGCTGGCCCACGCAGTTCACGGCGACCATGGGCCCCGAGCATCGCAAGAAAAAGATTTTCGTCGACTATCTGCGCAATGTGCGCGGCGCCAGCACGGCGGTTGCCTATGGCGTGCGCGCGCGGCCCGGCATGGGCGTCTCGGTGCCGATCGCGTGGGACGAACTCGCCGATACAACGGGCGGCGCACAATGGACGCTCGCGAATATCGACGCGCGTCTGGCGCACGTCAAATGCTCGGACCCGTGGGCAAATTATGCGCGGGTGCGCCAGTCGGTAAGCAGCGAGCTCACGTTGCGGCTGGAGCAGGGCGCTGCTTAGGCGTCAGGCGATGGGGCACGCTTCGCGCTGCACGACAGCACATTGCGCATTGCTAACAAAATGCGCGGCCTGGCAAGCCGGATAAAACCTGGTCACGCCGACGTCATCGTCCGGCGCAAGGCTTCGCGTGTCGCGCTAGACTGACAGTAGAAGTTCCGCCACGTGCTGCCCGCACCGCGTCGATCGCGGCCGCGGCAGCTCCCGCCAGGAGGTGACGCATGCCTTGCAGCAGCTCCAGCCGTCCCAGCCGCACTCGCGCGGCGCTCGTTCGTGTTGCCGTTGCCCTGTCTTGCGCGATCGCGCTGCCGGCACTGGCCTCGCCCCCGATCAAGGTGACGTCGAAGACGCCGCCCGATGGCCCGATTCGGTACACGGTCAAGGTCACGTCGAAGCTCTACGGCAACTCGCAGGAAACCCGCACGCTGCGTTCGGGCGACACCGATGACTTTACCTGGCGCACCACGCCGCCAGGCGGCGCGGTGCCGGCGGCGCAGAGTTGTCCCGATTACGCCTCGCTGCCGCTCGACGCGAACGGGGCGATGGTGCGCCAGACGCAGGTGCGGCTCGCGCCTATCGTAGCGGCGGACGGCACGGCGAATGTCCAGGTGAGCTTCCGGGCCCAGGCGCCGCGCACCGGCAAATCGGCCGCCGGCGCGCAATGTCCCGAAGTGGTCGCCCATAGCGAGGTGCTGCACTTCTCGATGCCCACCAACGGCACGGCCAAAACGCTCACACTCAGCGACGGCACGCAGTTGAGCGTTTCGGCGCAACGCTAGTTGGCTGCGTTCGAAACCAGACCTGCGTTGCGGTAGCGCCGGGTGGCAGGAAGCCTTGGACGACACGTGCACCGCGCGCCGTCAAGGCGACTCATGACCGAGACGTCACGCGCGCGCTTTCGTGCGGGCTTCCCGCTCGATGAGCCGCGCGGCCAGGAAGCAATGCTCGGCCGAAAAAAGCCGCCGGTACGCGAGCACGACAGCGCCCACGGTGCCCAGCGCCGACGATGCCGCGATGAGGAACATGATCACGATCTGATAGCGCACCGCCTGCAGCGGCGATTGTCCCGCGAGCACCTGTCCCGTCATCATGCCGGGCAGGCTCACCACACCCACCACGGCCATCTGGTTCAGCGTCGGGATCATGCCCGCGCGCACGGCCTCGCGCGCGCTCGCCTGGGCCGCCTCCCAGCGCGTGGCGCCGAGCGCAAGGGCGCTTTCCACACGGTCGCGGCGCGCAGTGAGCTCCTGCATCATGCGCTCGACGCCGAGCGACACACCCGTGAGCGTATTGCCGAGAATCATGCCGAGGATCGGTATCGCATATTGCGGCTCGTACCATGGCCGAATGCGGATCACCACGAAAAGCCCTACCGCCGCCACGAGCCACGCGCTGATCCATATCGACACGATGCTGTCCAGGCGCTGGCCCAGATAGGTGCGCGCGCCGCGCTGCGAGCCCGCAATGCCGGCGATGAGCGTCATCAACGCCATGAGCGGCAGCACCGCGTACCAGCGGTTGAACGCGAACACCCAACCGAGCACGTAGCCAATCGCGAGCAACTGCACCACGGTGCGCACGGCGGCCCATGCAAGCTTGCGTTCGAGGTCGAGCTTGAGCAGCACCGAAATGGCGCCGTTGACGAACACCAGCAGCGCCGCGATGGCGACGTCGCCGATGCCGAGGTTCTGCAGCACGCCGGGGTTCATCGCAGGGCTCCCAGTGCGGCGTGCGTGGCGGCGGGCTCGTCGAGCACGCCTGCGCGCATCGTGATGTGGCGCTCGCCCACGCGTTGCGCCTGCACGGGATCGTGCGAGACCCAGACTGTCGCGCGGGCGGTGCGATCGTGTTCGAACCATTGTGCGATCAGCGTTTCGACCGCACGCGCGGATTCGGGATCGAGCGAGGCGGTGGGTTCGTCGAGCAGCAGCGCTTCGGGATCGAGTTGCAGCACGCGCACGAGCGCCACGATCTGCGCTTCGCCGCCGGATAGCTCCGCCGTCTCGCGCGCGAGGAATCCGGACCCTCGGCCTGCTGCGTCGAAGAGCGCACGCGCGCGTGCAGCGTCGAAGGCTGTGTCACGATAGACCGCGAGCGAAAACGGATAGCGCAGGTTGTCTTCCACCGTGCCGTCGATCAGCGCGGGCCGTTGCCGCACGTAGGCAATGTGACGCCGGTAGTGCGGAATCCGCGCGGGCGCGATCGGTTGGCCATGCCAGTGCAGGGTGCCGCCGTCGAGCGGATCGAGCAGCGCGAGCGCGCGCAGGAATACGCTCTTGCCCGATCCGGATGGTCCCGTGAGCACAATGCGTTGACCCGCGTGAAGCGCGAAATCGGTGGACTGTAGCAAGACCTGGTCGCGCTGGACGTCGCGGCGCGTGATGCGTCTTGCTTCGATGAGCGGCGCGCTGGACTTCAGGTCAACGCCGGCCCGGCGCGAATCGTTTTGATGAGTCATCGGAGTATTACAGACAAAGTGAGCAGCCATCAGGCACGCCAGGTGCTGCGTCATCGTTGGCGAAACAACAATGGATAACATGGAGTGCGCATGACGTCACGGCAATCCCACGGCTTGGGCCGCACGCTCGCCAGGATCTTCGCATGGCTCGCGGCCGTTGTCGTGGTGCTGGTTGCCGGGCTTGGCGTATTCATCTATACCTTCGACTGGAATCGCGCCAGACCCTTTGTCAATGAAAAGGTGACGCAAGCTATCGGTCGGCCGTTCGCCATTGTCGGCGACCTCAAGGTGGGCTGGCGCCGGCCGCCGAACGAAACGGGCTGGCGCGCCTGGGTGCCGTGGCCGCGCTTCTCGGCCTCGCGAATCGAAGTGGCAAACCCCGACTGGACCCAGACGCCGCACTTCGCCACGCTCGACGCGATCGATTTCGATGTGGCCGTGCTGCCGCTGCTCGCGCACGACATTGTGATTCCGGCGATTCACCTCGAGAATCCGGCCGTCGATATCGAACGCCTCGCCGACGGGCGCAACAACTGGACCTTCAAGCTGGCGTCGTCGGGCGGGCCTTCCACGTGGAAGCTCGATCTGCACGACATCACGTTCTCCAGCGGCAATATCGCGGTGAGCGACCAGCAGACGAAAACCGATGTGAAGATCGCCGTGACCCTGCTCGGCAAGGGGATTCCGATCGGCGAGGTGATGGCTCAGCAGGAGGCGGCATCGCGCCAGGGTTCCGCCGAGATGATCGGGCGCGCGGGCGCGAACCGGCTCGCGCAGCAGGCGCAGAAGGCGCACGCCTCCGAGGCGGCGGCCGCCAGCGCTGCATCCGCTGCGAGCGCCGTTAGTGCCACCAGTGCCGCAAGCGCCGCAAGCGCGCCCGCAGCTCGCAGGCCGAGCGAGCCGTTCTACGCGATCGGCTGGACCCTCAAGGGCACCTACAACAAGACGCCGGTCTCGGGCGACGGCAAGTTCGGCGGCGTGCTTGCGCTGCAAGACGCAAAGCGGCCGTTCCCGCTTCAGGCCGACGTGCGTTCCGGCGACATGCATATCGCGCTGGTCGGCACGCTTACCGACCCCATGCACCTCGCCGCCGTCGATTTGCGCCTCTGGTTGCAAGGCCAGAGCATGGCGCATCTGTACAGTCTGACCGGCGTGACGCTGCCTGAAACGCCGCCTTACGCAACCGAAGGGCGTTTCGTCGGCCAGTTCCATCGCGGCGCGAGCGTGTTCCGCTACGAGAATTTCACGGGCCGTGTGGGTGGCAGCGACCTGAACGGCACGTTCGTGTACGAGCAGCGCCAGCCGCGCCCGCTGCTCTCCGGCGACCTCGTGTCGAACCTGCTGCAGTTCTCGGATCTGGCGCCGATCATCGGCGCGGACAGTAAGGCTAGCAAGAAGAAGCGTGGCGACACGGTCAGGCAGCCTGCAGGCCGCGTGATCCCCGCCGAGCCGTTCAAGACCGATCGCTGGACGTCCATCGACGCCGACGTGAAGTTCACCGGCAAAAGCATCATCAAGCAGGGCAGCCTGCCGATCCAGGACCTCCACACGCACGTGATCCTGACCGATGGCGTGCTCAAGTTTGAACCCCTGCAATTCGGCGTGGCGGGCGGCACGTTCGCCACGCGGCTCTCGCTCGATGGCAGTGGCGAGCCGCTCAAGGCGCGCGGCACCGTTTCCGCGCGCCACCTGAAGCTCAAGGAACTGTTCCCGAAGTTCAAATCGATGYAGTCGGCGCTCGGCGAAATCAACGGCGACGCTTCGCTTTCCGCGACCGGCAATTCGCCGGCGGCGCTCGCGGCCACCTCCAACGGCGAGGTGAAGGCGCTGGTCACGCAAGGCACCATCAGCCGCCTGCTGATGGAAGCGGCGGGCCTGAATGTGGCCAATGTGGTCTACGAAAAGCTGTTCGGAACCCGCGATGTGAACATCAATTGCGCGGCGGCGGATTTCGTTGCGACCAACGGCGTGCTCGATCCACGCGTGTTCGCGCTGGACACCGACGACGCAGTGATCGACATCGATGGCCCCATCGATCTGCGCGACGAATCGATGAACATGAGGGTGCATCCGCACACCAAAGGTTTCCGGGTGTTCTCGTTGCGCTCGCCGCTCTACGTGAAGGGTACGTTCCAGAATCCGCATGTGGGCGTGGACGCCGCAGCGCTCGCGCTGCGCGGCGGCGCCATGGTGGGGCTCGGGCTCATCAACCCGTTCATGGCGCTCTTGCCGCTCGTCGCGCCGAGCAACAACAAGCCGTTACCGTGCGATCAGTTGTTCGCGCAGATCCGCCAGCGTCCGGCCGCACCACCGCCGGGCCAGAAAATGCAAGCCTTGCCGCCGCCCGCCAGCGGGGCGAAGGTGGTCTCGCCGCCGGTGACGCATGGCGACGCCGCGCCCACCGGCACGCAGGGTCTGTACAAGGGCAGTTGAGGCAGATGAGATGGCCGGCGAATTTCAGCCGCGCAGATACACGCAGATACGACAACGCCCGACGCTTGGGCGTCGGGCGTTGTTCAGAATAGCTCAGCGCAACTGTTGGCGCGGTGCCGGATCGCCCGTGGTGTCCTGGCGGCGAGCCGCGTGCCGCAAGCTGATGCCAGAGCGGCTTCCGCCGAACTCGGGCAGGATTCGCCCGCGTGCCCGGCTCGCGAACACGAGGAAGCCGAAGCCGTCGGCCTCGTACCAGTAGCCGCCGTTCTCTAGCCCTTCGATCGGCTGCTCGAGCGCATGCGCGATCGATTCGATGCAGCGCCGGCGCAATTCACTCGTGCCGGGATAGGGCGGATGCGCACCGCGGACGCTGCATAACAGCACGTCCAGCCCAGGCAGCACGTGTGCATAGAGCACCGGCTCGTCCTGCGCGCGTGCGCGTGCGATCTTGGTGTCGAGTTGACCAAACGGCTTGAAGTGGCTGAGTACGGCGAGAAACGACTCGTCGCCATCCGCCCTGATGCGTTTACGCTTTTTCGGGAAAGACATAAAAATTCGCCTGAAAAAGGTGGATTGCAAAATACGCAGCGTTCCCATGCGACCACTCCCGGACTGGTGCGCCGCACGTCGATCCCACATGCATACCGATTTGCCGGATTCACGAGGACTCAGGCCCGTGAGGACCCTGTCGACATCCTCGTTGTGTCAGGCAAACGCCATGCCGGACCACACGTCGCGCTCATGTAGGTATCCCGGCGCTCTCTCGCTACCATTACTTATCTCCGGTCTCAATAATAGACCTGCACGCGCGCGCGGTGTGACGATTTCTCCGGAAAATGCCCGCTTTTCTCACTAGGTGGTGCGGGTCACCACATACGTTGTAATCTCATAATCTACCGGGGATAATGATTTGGCACGGGCGGCGCGGCCTTTTCGCGGCACGCGAGGGACCTGGCCTGGGGTGGCCGGGCGGGGAGGTCCGGCGCGCAAGCGCGGCCCTGAGCGGCATCCAATCAGACAGACATGAAACTGTTCGCCAAGGGGCTTTTGCTGATCGCGATACCGAGCGCAATCGAGCTCGCGCTGCTCGGCATCGTATTCGATACGCAAGGCGAGGCCGCCCAGGCCGCGAAGAGCGCCGAGAACAGCAAGCAGATTCTCTGGCAGGCCGCGGGCCTCGCCCATCCACTGTTGCGCGAGGCCGCGCGGGTACGCACGGCGATCGTGCTCGAAGATCCATCGTTCATCGACCGTCGCGCCGTCTGGGCCGAATTCTCCGACCGCATCGGGCTGCTCGCGCATATGGTGGGCGACAACCCCACGCAACTCGCGCGCATCCAGCGCATCAACGATTATGCGCGGATGTGGCGCGCGCGCTGCAGCAAGGTGGCCGACGCGCTGCGCGCCAGTGAGGCCGGCGGCTTCGCCTATACGGGCGGCGTCGGCCTGCCGCCGGAAATCGACGCGGTGCGTAGCGAGCTGGATGCGTTCATCGCGGAGCAAACGCGCTTTGACGAAGCACGCAGCGCCTCGCTGCGCAAGAGCCGCGAGCGGCAGCAGGATGCGCTCATCTTCGCGGTCGTCGGGTCGATGTTGATCTGGGCCGCCACCGCCGTCGTGTTCGCGCGCAATGTGGGCGTGCGCCTTGCCGCGCTGAGCGCCAATGCGCAACGGCTCGGCGTTGGCGTGGCGCTCGCGCCGCCGCTTGCCGGCAACGATGAAATTGCCTCGCTCGACGCCGTGCTCAACCAGACGAGCCGGCGCCTCGCCGAAGCCGAGCATGAACAGACCGCGCTCAAGGCGCAATTGCAGGAGCGCGCCGCGGACCTCGCCGCCGCCAACGACAACTTGCGCCAGGAGAGCCAGGACAACGAGATGTTCATCTACAGCGTCTCGCACGACCTTCGCTCGCCGCTCGTGAATCTGCAAGGCTTTTCGAAGGAATTGCAGGTTTCGTGCGGCGATCTGCGCGAGCAGATCGATCTGGCCGATCTGCCGGCTAACGAGCGCCAGCATATGGTGGAGTTGCTCGAAGGCGATGTCGAAGAGTCGCTGCAATTCCTGCGCCAGGCCGTGGCGCGCGCGGCCTCCATCATCGATGCGCTGTTGCGCATGTCGCGCGCCGGGCGACTCGAGTACCGCTGGCAGCGCGTGAATGTGGGGCGGATTGTCGAGCGTGCGCTCGCCGGTCTCGCAGCGGGGCTCGCGCAGCAGGCGCGCATCGAGGTGCGCGAGCTGCCGCCTGCATGGGGCGACCCCGCGGCGCTCGAGCAGATCTTCGGCAACCTGATCGACAACGCCTTGCGTCATCTCGATCCGGCGCGGCCCGGGCATGTGGAAATCGGCGCACTGGAGCCGGGCGAGGGCGCGGATCGTAGTGCGGCGCTGTCCTCCACGTCGTCCGCCACACTGTCCGACGTCGCCGGCGATACCTCGCGCATATCGGGCACACGCACGCGGACCTACTATGTGCGCGACAATGGCGTCGGAATCCCGTCGGCGTATCTGCCCAAGCTCTTTCGCGCGTTCCAGCGCCTGCACGGCGGCGAGTCGGACGGGCAGGGCACGGGGCTCGCGCTCGCGCGCCGCATTGCGGAGCGCCATGGCGGACGCATCTGGGTCGAGTCGACGCAAGGCGCGGGCTCCACCTTCTTCGTTGCGCTGCCCGACGAGCCGCTGCGTGCGGCATGAGGACACGACCATTGAATCGCATGAGGAAACGTCGGAGAGCGTTATGAGGGAGGGAGAGATGGCTGAAAATAAGGCGGACGACAGCGCAGCGGCGCAGCCGGA
The DNA here is from genome assembly GCF_000785435.2 of Paraburkholderia sacchari. GTDB lineage: Bacteria > Pseudomonadota > Gammaproteobacteria > Burkholderiales > Burkholderiaceae > Paraburkholderia > Paraburkholderia sacchari. The sequence goes on from NZ_JTDB02000007.1 coordinate 328,973, forward strand.
TCCGCACCATGGCGGTGCGCGAGCCGCCCTCCCGGCCGAACGTGGCGAGCCCGGGCGGCGCGTGAGCATCGTGCTGATCGAAGACGACGATGGGCATGCCACGCTGGTCGAACGCAACCTGCGGCGCTCGGGCGTGTCCAACGGCTTTTTGCGTTTTCGCGACGGCCAGGAGGCGCTCGATTACTTCTTCGGCGCGCCGGGCGCTGACACGGTTGCAGCGTCGAATTACCCGTCGCGAGAAGAACTGGCGAATTTCGTCGTGCTACTCGATCTGCGCATGCCGCGCGTGGACGGCTTCGAAGTGCTGCGGCGGTTGAAGGCCGATCCCGTGACCGCTTCGGTGCCGGTGATCGTGCTCACCACGACCGACGATCCGCGCGAGATCGAGCGTTGTTACGAACTGGGCTGCAATGTGTACATCACGAAGCCTGTCGAATATGACGCATTCATCGAGGCGGTGCGGCGGCTCGGATTTTTTCTCCAGGTCGTCAAGTTGCCACCGGGGCATCGTTTTTTGCGTCCGTGATGTTTTCGATTCACGCAGGATCACCACGACAATATCGATACCGCGCGAGTCAGCGGCGCGGCGCCAGTCACAAGGGATGCTCGACGCATGAGCGGCATGAACGGCATAAATGACTTGAACGAAGGGGCGCCGATGTTGGCGGGCGCGCACGTGCTCGTCGTCGACGATGACGAAGGTATTCTGCGGCTCGCGCGCAAATCGCTAGTGCGGGCCGGCGCGCGCGTGGATACCTGCACGGGCGTTGGCGAGGCGCGCGCGGTGCTCGCGGCGCGCACGCCAGACGTGCTCGTGCTCGATTACCAATTGGACGGCGCCGAGACCGGGCTCGACTTTTTTCGGCGCCTGCGTGCCGAAGACGTGCGTGTGCCGGCGATACTCGTCACCGGCTTCACCGACGAATCGCGCGTGATCGCCGCGCTGCGCGCGGGCGTCTCCGACGTGGTGCCGAAGTCGGGCGATTACCTCGACTACTTGCCCGAAGCGGTGGCACGCGTGCTCGCACAGGTCGCGCTGCAGCGTGCCTCCGACGAGGCGCTGCTCCTGCGCGATCGCGAAGAGCATTACCGCACGCTGTCCGAGGCGCTGCCGCACCTCGTGTTCACCTGCCGCGCGGACGGCGAGTGCGATTTTCTTTCGAAGCAATGGCGCGAATACACGGGCATCGACGCCGACACGACGCACGGCCTCGCGTGGCTCGACGCCGTGCATCCGGACGACCGCGACGAGATTCGCGACACCTGGCTCAAAGCCGTGCGCACCGCCAACGACGATTACCGGCACGAACTGCGCATTCTTCGCCACGACGGCGCATATCGATGGTTCGATGTCCGAATCGTTGCGATGCGCGATCCGCGCGGCGGCGTCAACAAGTGGTTCGGCAGTTGCACCGACATCCATGCTCAGCGCGAATCGAACGAAGAGCGCGAGTTGCTGCTGGCCTCGGAGCAGGCCGCGCGTCAGGCGGCTGAAGAGGCCAATCGCGCAAAGGATCGCTTTCTGGCGATGCTTTCGCACGAGTTGCGCACGCCGCTCACGCCGGTGCTGGCCGGCACGCGCCTGCTCGAACAGATCGACGGCTTGCCCGATGCCGCGCGCGCAGGCGTGCTGATGATCCGCCGCAATATCGAACTCGAGGCGCGCCTGATCGACGATCTGCTCGATCTCACGCGCGTGGCGAACGGCAAGCTGAGCCTCACGCTCGACACGGTCGACGTGCATGAGGTGATCGACGCGGTGCTAGAACTCTTTCATAGCGAAATCCAGATCAAGCAGCAGGACGTGCACGTCGAGCGACTGGCGCAGCATCACTACGTGCGCGGCGACCGCGCGCGCATGCAGCAGATGTTCTGGAATCTCGTGCGCAACGCGGCGAAATTCACGCCCGACGGCGGCCATATTTACGTGCGCACGCGCGATGAGCGCATGCATGTGGTGATCGAAGTCGAGGACACCGGCATCGGCATCGCCCCTGACCAGATCGGCAAGCTCTTTCACGCCTTCGAGCAGGGCAGCCACAACATGACGCGGCAGTTCGGCGGCCTCGGCCTTGGACTCGCGGTGACGAAGGCGCTGACCGAGGCGCATGGCGGCACCGTGAGCGCGAAGAGCCCGGGCTCGCACTGCGGTGCGACCTTCACGATCGTGCTGCCGACCGCGGCGCCCGGCTCGGGCGTCGCATGCCCCGCGGACGACAGCGAGCCGCACCGTGCGGGCGCGCTCGACATCCTCCTGATCGAGGACCACGACGATACGGCCGAAGTCATGTCGCAACTGATCCGCGCACTTGGCCACGAAGTTTCGGTGGCCGCGAGCGTGGCCGGCGCGCTCGCGCTCTCGGCTGCGCAGCGCTTCGATCTGGTAGTGAGCGATATCGGATTGCCGGACGGCTCGGGCATCGACTTCATCCGTGCATTCCGCAAGGAGTCGGCGGCGCCGGCCATCGCGCTCACCGGCTTCGGCACTGACGACGACGTGCGCCGCAGTCTCGAAGCCGGCTTCACCGCGCATCTCACGAAGCCCGTGAATTTCGATCAGCTCGAGCGCTTGATCGAAGCGACGGTGATACAGCGCGCAGGCGATACATCAGCGGCCTGAGCATGGCCTGCGAGGACGCAAAAAAGCCGCGAAGCGGGCTTTTTTGCTGACTATCTTACTTCTTGGGCTTACTTCTTGAGCGAGTCGCGAATCTCGCGCAGCAGCAACACGTCTTCGGGCGTGGGCGGCGGCGCGGCCGGCGCGGGCGGTTCCGCCTGGCGCAGCTTGTTCACGAACTTCACCATCAGAAAGATGATGAAAGCGAGGATCACGAAGTTGATCAGCGCCGTGATGAACGCACCGTAGCCAAACACGGCCACGCCGGCGGTTTGCAGATCCTTGTAGGAGTCGGGATTGCCCTTGAAGGTATCGGGGATGTGGCCGAGCCGGACGAACAGGTTCGAGAAGTCGAGACCGCCCGTAACCACGCCAATCACCGGCATGATGAGATCCTTCACGACCGAGTTGACGATGGTCGAGAAGGCGCCGCCGATGATCACACCGACTGCCAGATCCATCACATTGCCTTTGACGGCAAACTCCTTGAACTCCTTGATGATGCTCATGAGCAGGCTCTCCTTGAACGGGGGCGGGACGGGCCGGGGGCACAACGGCGCAATGGGCACAACGGCGCAATGGGCACAACGGCGCAATGATAACGAACGCATCCGCAATGCGGTAGCGATTTGACACTGCATAACATTGTGTCGATAGCCCCTTGGGCGTGGCGTGGCCTCAGTGGGCCTGCTCGATCTGCTCGCTAAAGCGTTGCGGATCCGTATTGGTCCCGCACAGCAGGACACCCACGCGCTTGCCCTCCAGCGTGTCGCGCAGCGGCCCGTAGAGGCCCGCGGTGGCCGTTGCGCAGGCCGGCTCGACGGCGAGCTTCAGCTCGTCAAAGAGCAGGCGCATCGCCGCGCGCAGCGCGTCGTCGGAGACCGTGACGACGCGCTCGATGTGACGGCGGCATAGCGTATAGCTGTATTGCTCGGTATGCGGCGACATGAGTGAGTCCGCAATCGTCTGCATGTGGGTCATGCGTATCGTGTGATTTGCCGCGAAGCTGCGGCTCATTACGTCGGCGCCCTCTGGCTCCACGCCGTAGACGCGCACGCGCGGGTTGGCGAGGCGCAGCGCCGTAGCCACGCCCGCGGCCAGCCCGCCGCCGCCGATCGGCACGATCACGGCGTCGAGATCGGGTGCCTGGGTCGCCCATTCGTAGCCGAGCGTCGCGGTGCCGAGCACCGTGCGATAGCCGTTGAACGGATGCACGAAATAGCGGCCTTCCTCGGCCTCGATGCGGCGCACGATCTCGAAGGCCTCGCGGCTGTCGTTGGCCCGCACGATTTCAGCTCCCAGCCGGCGGCACTGCTCGACTCGTGCTTCACTCGCGGTGCGAAAGAGCACGACTTTCACGCCGATGCCAAGCCGCTTCGCCGCATACGCGACCGCGATCGCATGATTGCCGCCCGAGACGCAGGTGACGCCCGCGCTGCGCTGCGCCGCGCTGAGCGCGAGCAGGTGCGTGAACGCGCCGCGCACCTTGAAGCTGCCGCCCGCCTGCAGCAGTTCGAACTTGAAATTGACGTGCGTGTTGCCGAGCGAAGGCAGGTCGTGGCGGTCGAACACCGGTGTGCGCAGCACCCACGGCGCCAGCGAGAAGTGCTGCGAGGCGATCTCGTCGAGCGTTGGAATGGCTTCGCCGTCGATCGTGCGATCGGTGGGCAGCGGCGTGGCGGTTGACATGGCGTTGGACCTGCGCGCGGGACGAGTGTGTTGAAGAGGGCTGCCTCGATGACGATTGCGAAGACTACTGCGCTTGCGCCTCGACCGATAGGCCGTGCACGAGCTTGCGCAGGAAGCCCTCGCATGCCGCGAGCTGGTCCAGCGAGACGAATTCGTTGGGCTTGTGCGCCTGCTCGATGTCGCCCGGGCCGCACACCACGCTCGGAACGCCGGCGCGCGCGAAGAGGCCCGCTTCGGTGCCGTACGCCACCTTGCGGCGCGTGCGGTCGGCGGTGAGCGCGCGCACGAGCTGGGTGATCGCCGCCTGCTCGCTGTCGTCGAGTCCCGGCGCGGCAGCGATTTTCATGAACTCGATCGCGCCCGCCGCGTTTTCGCGCTGCATCTTCGGCACGAGCGTCTCGCGCGCGTATTGCTCGATGCGCGCGAAGATCGCGTCGGGGTCGAGCGTGGGCAGGTTGCGGAATTCGAAGGCGAAGAGGCATTCGGCCGGCACTGTGTTGATTGCGTTGCCGCCTTCGATCGTGCTGGTTTGCGCGGTCGTGAACGGCACGTCGTAGAGCTCGTCGAACGGGCCCTTCGCGCGGAACTCGTCGGCGATGTCGCGGATATGGCAGATCAGGCGCGCAGCGTATTCGATGGCATTCAGGCCGCGCGGCGTGAGCGACGAATGTGCCGCATGCCCGCGCACGCAGCATTGATACGCGTTGATGCCCTTGTGCGCCACGATCGGGCGCATGCTCGTGGGTTCGCCAACGATGCAGCCCTCGGGCTTCACGCCGCGCCTGACGAGATCTTCGATCATGAGCGGGGCGCCGACGCAGCCGACTTCCTCGTCGAACGAGAGCGCGAGATGCAGCGGCTTCGCGAGCTTGATCTGCTGGATCTCGGGCACGAGCGAAAGCGCCGTGCCGATAAAGCCCTTCATGTCGCAAGTGCCGCGTCCATAGAGCAGGCCGTCGCGGATCTCGGGCTTGAACGGGGCGCTGTCCCACTTCTGGCCGTCGACGGGCACCACATCGGTGTGGCCCGAGAGCACGATGCCGCCATCGGTCGAGCCGTCGTGCGCGGGCAAGGTGGCGAACAGGTTGGCCCATTTGCCGTTGTGGCCATAGGTGAGCGTCGATTCGATGCCGCGCGCGCGCAGGTCGTCGCGCACGGTCTCGATCAGCCCGAGATTCGGATGGCGGCTGACCGTATCCATCGACACGAGACGGGTGACCCAGGGGAGCGCGGCGGGAAGGGAGGCAGGGAGGGACGACTGCGCTGATTCAGCGGCGATGGTCATGATGGACTCCAGCTTGCTTGTCTATCCATATTACCCAAAAAGGACCGCTCAAGCCAAAACGCCCGGGCCGAAGCGGCCCGGGCGTGCGATGGCGCGGTGCAATATGCGCCCCGCGCCGGGGCGTATTCAGCGTGCCGCTGCCCGCGCCGGCGCGCCGAGCGCGCGCAGCGTCTCCTTGACCGTCGCCACGCGCACGGCGAGGTCGGGGCTGCGCGATTCGATGCGCAGCTTGTCCTGGCCCGCGAGCTTGACGTGCTTGTGCTTCTGCACCATTTCGATGATGCGCATGGCGTCGATGGGCGGATTCGGCACGAACTGCAGCCCGATCACGGCCTCGCCCGCGTCGATCTTGGTGATGCCGAGCGGCTTGGCCGCGAGGCGCAGCCGATGCGTTTCGATCAGCGCATGCGCCTGCGGCGGCATCTTGCCGAAGCGGTCGATTAGCTCCTCCTGAATGCCGTCGATCGAATCGTCGTGCTCGCAGTTCGCAAGGCGCTTGTAGAGCGACAGGCGCTCCTGGACATCGCCGCAATAGTCGGCCGGCAAGATTGCGGGCGCATGCAAATTGATCTCCGTGGTCGCGGCGAGCGGCGCGTTCAGATCGGGCTCGCGGCCATCCTTGAGCGCCTTCACGGCGTCGTTGAGCATGTCGGTGTAAAGCTGGAAGCCGATCTCGTGGATTTCGCCCGACTGCTTGTCGCCGAGCACTTCGCCCGTGCCGCGGATTTCGAGGTCGTGCATCGCGAGATAGAAGCCCGCGCCCAGTTCCTCCATCTGCTGAATCGCTTCGAGACGGCGCTGCGCCTGCTTCGTGAGGCCCTGCGGGTCGTGCACGAGCAAGTACGCATAAGCCTGGTGGTGCGAGCGCCCGACGCGGCCGCGCAGTTGGTGCAATTGCGCGAGGCCGAATTTGTCGGAGCGGTGAATGAGGATGGTGTTCGCGGTCGGCACGTCGATGCCGGTCTCGATGATGGTCGTGCACAGCAGCACGTTCGCGCGCTGCGCCACGAAATCGCGCATCACGGCTTCGAGTTCGCGCTCGTGCATCTGGCCGTGCGCGACCGCAATGCGCGCCTCGGGCACGAGCGCTTCGAGCATCGCGCGGCGATTCTCGATGGTTTCGACTTCGTTGTGCAGGAAATAAACCTGGCCGCCGCGCTTGAGCTCGCGCAGCATGGCTTCGCGAATCACGCTGTCTTCCTCGCGGCGCACGAAGGTCTTGATGGCGAGGCGCTTTTGCGGCGCGGTCGCGATCACGGAGAAGTCGCGCAGGCCTTCGAGCGCCATGCCGAGCGTGCGCGGAATCGGTGTGGCGGTGAGCGTGAGCACGTCCACTTCTGCTCGCAGTGCCTTCAGCGCCTCCTTCTGGCGCACGCCGAAACGATGCTCCTCGTCGATGATCACGAGCCCGAGGCGCTTGAACTGCACATCGGACGACAACAGCTTGTGCGTGCCGATCACGATGTCGACGCTGCCCTCGTTGATCTGCTGAATCGCGCTGCTCACTTCCTTCGCGGACTTGAAGCGCGAAAGCTCGGCGATGCGCACGGGCCAGTCGGCGAAGCGGTCGGTGAAGGTTTGCGTGTGCTGCTCCGCGAGCAGCGTGGTGGGCGAGAGGATCGCTACCTGCTTGCCGCCCATCACGGCGATGAACGCAGCGCGCAGCGCCACTTCGGTCTTGCCGAAGCCCACATCGCCGCACACGAGGCGGTCCATGGGCTTGCCGCTCGTCATGTCGCCGATCACGGCCGCGATGGCCGCCGCCTGGTCGGGCGTTTCCTCGAAGCCGAAGCTCTCCGCGAATTTCACATAGTCGCGCGGTTCGAGCGCGAACGCGTGGCCCTCGCGCGCGGCGCGGCGCGCGTAGAGGTTGAGCAGCTCGGCAGCGGTGTCGCGGATCTGCTGCGCGGCCTTGCGGCGCGCCTTTTCCCATTGGCCCGAGCCGAGCGCGTGCAGCGGCGCGCTTTCCGGATCGGCGCCGCTATAGCGCGAAATCACGTGCAGCTGCGAGACCGGCACGTAGAGCTTGCTCGCGCTGGCGTATTCGAGGTGCAGAAACTCGGTGTCGCCTTCGCCGAGGTCCATCGTCACGAGCCCGTGGTAGCGGCCGATGCCGTGCTGAGCGTGCACGACGGGGTCGCCCACCTTGAGCTCGGAGAGGTCGCGCACCATCGAATCGACGTTGCTCGCCTGTTCCTGGCGGCGGCGTCCCGCGCGGCGCGCGAGCGGGCCATAGAGCTCGCTTTCGGTGATGATCGCGAGACCTTCGCCGGGCAGCGCGAAGCCGGTCGAGAGCGGCGCCACGCCCAGCGCGAAACGCTCATCGCTGCCGAGCCAGTCTGCGTAGCTGTCCGCGGACGTGGGGCGCAGATGGTTCTCGGCCAGCAGTTGCGCGATGGTCTCGCGCCGTCCCGCCGACTCCACCGCGAACAGCACGCGGTTCTTCGTGGCGTTCAGATAATCGCGCAGCGCGGCGAGCGGGTCGTCGGCGTGACGGTCGATCGCGAGGCTCGGCAGCGCGTTGGCCCAGCCGCCCGCGCTTGCGGCCGGCAGCGCGAGGCGCGCGAACGGCTTGGCGAGCGTGAAGAAGTCCTCGTCGGTCAGGAACAGGCGCTGCGGCTCAAGGATCGGCCGCTCGCGGTCGTGCGCGAGGAAGTTGTGGCGCTGTTTGGTATCGGCGGTGAAGCGGCGGATCGAGGCGTCGAGGTCGCCCGAAAACACCAGCTGCGCATTTTCGGGCAGATAGTGGAACAGCGTGGCCGTCTCTTCGAAGAAGAGCGGCAGGTAGTACTCGATGCCTGCGGACGGCACGCCGTTGCCGATGTCCTTGTAGATGGACGCGCGGCTCGGATCGCCTTCGAACACCTCGCGCCAGCGGCTGCGAAATGCCGTGCGCGCGGCCTCGTCGAATGGAAACTCGCGGCCCGGCAAGAGGCGGACGTCCTTGACCGGATAGAGGCTGCGCTGGTTGTCGGGGTCGAACGCGCGGATCGAATCGACTTGATCGTCGAAGAGGTCGATGCGGTACGGCAGCGGCGAGCCCATCGGGAACAGGTCGATCAGCGAGCCGCGCACGCAGTATTCGCCGGGTCGCACGACCTGGCTCACGTGCTCGTAGCCCGCCAGCGTGAGCTGCGATTTGAGCTTTGCTTCGTCGAGGCGCTCGCCTTGTGCAAACGAGAACGTATAGGCCGCGAGAAACGACGCGGGCGGCATGCGGTAGAGCGCGGTCGTGGCCGGGACGATGAGGATGTCGCAGCGGCCTTCGCCGAGATCGTGCAGCGTCGCGAGGCGCTCGGACACGAGGTCCTGGTGCGGCGAGAACGTGTCGTAGGGCAGCGTTTCCCAGTCGGGCAGCAGGCGCACGCGCGCATCGGGCGCGAAGAACGGGATCTCCTGGGCGAGGCGCTGGGCGTCCACGGCGCTCGCGCAGATTACCGCGAGCAAAGGCGCGCCCGGCGCGCTCGCGCGCGAAGCCTCGCGATAGCGGGCGATCAGGAGCGCATCGGACGAGCCGTGCGTGCCGTCGAAGGCAAAGCGCTGCCCCGGTTTGACGATGGCGACCGGAGACGGGGACGAAGACGGCGACTGCTGGGGTGCGGCGATATCGGACATAGGGGGCAACAGAGTGGCGAGGCGCTGCTTATCGTATGCGTCGGTTATGTGTCAGTAGCGGGGCGCGCGGTGCAGCGCGCATGCGATCCGGTGAGCGACAGTCATTCGTAAGGTAAAGGGGCGCGGCCTGGCGAAGGGCGGGCGACGTATCCGCCACGCCCACCACGCCCGCCAGCGCCGGTTGCGGCGCAGGCCGAGGGGCCAGAGCGAACGGCTGACGTATGGTCAAAGGACCTATTATAAAATCCGTCCTTTACTTTGACTCATGCGGCCCGCAATACTGTGACCTCACGCCTTTTTGCCCTGATCCCCTGTGCCGGCACCGGCAGCCGCTCGGGATCGGCGATGCCCAAACAATATCGGGCGGTCGCCGGACACGAACTTCTGCACTATACGCTTGCGGCATTCGACGCCTGCAGCGAATTCACCCAGACGCTCGTGGTTATTTCTCCCGACGATAACCATTTCGACGCGCGCCGCTTCGCCGGCCTGCGCTTCGCGGTGCGCCGCAAGGGCGGGGCGTCGCGCCAGGCGTCGGTCTACAACGGCCTGATCGCGCTGGCCGAGTTCGGCGCCACCGACGACGATTGGGTGCTCGTGCACGACGCCGCGCGCCCCGGCATCACGCCCGCGTTGATCCGCTCGCTCGTCGATGCGCTCAAGGACGACCCCGTAGGCGGCATCATGGCGCTGCCCGTCGCCGACACGCTCAAGCGCGTCGCGCCCCAGCACGTGCCGGGCGGCCCGCGCATCGAGCGCACGCAAGCGCGCGACGGCCTCTGGCAGGCCCAGACCCCGCAAATGTTCCGCATCGGCATGCTGCGCACGGCGATCGAGCGCGCGCAGCAAGACGGCCACGATCTCACCGACGAAGCGAGCGCCATCGAATGGCTCGGCCATTCGCCGCGGCTCGTGCAGGGCAGCCTGCGCAACTTCAAGGTGACCTACCCGGAAGACTTCGCACTCGCCGAAGCCATTCTCAGCCGCAATCCTGGAAACTGAGTTACACGGAACACTTCACATATGGATATCAGAATCGGACAAGGCTATGACGTGCACGCGCTCGTGCCGGGACGTCCGCTCGTCATTGGCGGCGTGACCGTGCCTTACGAGCGCGGGCTGCTCGGCCACTCGGACGCCGACGTACTCCTGCACGCGATCACCGATGCGCTGTTCGGCGCCGCTGCGCTCGGCGACATCGGCCGCCATTTCCCGGACACCGACAAGCAGTTCTACGGCGCGAACAGCCGCGTGCTGCTGCGCGAGTGCCTGCGCCGCGTGCAGGAGGCGGGCTTCACGCTCGTGAACGTGGACACCACCGTGATTGCGCAGGCGCCGAAGCTTGCGCCGCATATCGAAGCGATGCGCGCATGCATTGCGGAAGATCTGCAACTGCCGCTCGATCGCGTGAACGTGAAGGCAAAAACCAACGAGAAGCTCGGCTATCTGGGCCGTGGCGAAGGCATCGAAGCGCAGGCGGTTGTGCTGCTCACGCGCGCTTAGCAGGCCGTGTGCCTGCTGCCATAACGAGGGCGGTGATTGCATCTGCAATCACCGCCCTCGTTTTTATTGTCGATTAATTTCCGTTTTTTTCGCCGCATACTGAAGCCGTATCAAGTCGCACCGGAAGCGGAAAGGTTCATGACGGGACTCGAAAGACGCGTGAAAGGCCTCGACGGTCTCCGGGCACTGGCCGTGATGCTGGTGTTCCTGTCGCACAAGGCGCACGTCGATGCAATCGACGCAGGCAAGATCGGCGTGTGGCTGTTCTTCCTTATCAGCGGTTATCTCATCATCGGCGAACTGCATCGCAACCGCCTGCGCGTCGAACAACGCACAGCGCGCCGTGATGCGGTGCTTTATGTATTCTTCGTCAAGCGCACGTTGCGCATCTTCCCAGTCTATTATTTGCTGCTCATCGCACTCACGATCGCACATGCGTTCTTTTATCAACGCGATGTGAATCTCGGGCTCGCCTGGCATTACGTATTCCTCTCCAATTTCTGGATCGGCATCGTCCATGATGGATGGCCGGGCTCGGTCTCGCATTTCTGGAGCCTCGCGGTCGAGCAGCAGTTCTATCTGATCGCACCGTTCGCGCTGCTGTTCACGCGCGCTTCATATCATCTGGCGATATGCATCGTCATGATCTGCTGCGCGGCGCTCGCGCATCTCGTGCTTTATGCCACCGGAGCGATCGAGCCGCTCGTCTATGCATTCTCGCCGTGGAATTTCGCCTTGCTCGCGCTCGGCGGCGTGCTGGCTATCTTGTCGATTGGCCGCGCTCGCGTGCCCATCGAGGGGAGGGTGCGAAGCGGCGTCTGGTTTGTGCTCGCATGCGCGAGTCTCGTGACATTCGCGCTTGCGCGCGCCGATTGCGACACCTGCGAAGCGGCACAGCGCGCCGTCTTGCCCGGCTTGCTCGATATCGGCCTCGCGCTTTCGCTCTGCGCCGTATTTCTATGGCTCGTGCGACGGCAGGACAGCGCGCTCGTGAGCGCGCTCGAAGCGAGGCCCCTCGCGTATCTGGGTACCATCAGCTACGGGTTCTATCTGTTCCACAATCTGGTGCCGTCGCGTCTGGGCGAGGCCCCGGCGTTCTATGCAAGCTTGCATGTGCCGCCACTTGCGCAGGACCTGATGTCGCTCGTCATGCAGTTCGCGCTTTCGGTATTGCTTGCGCATCTGTCGTGGCAGTTGCTGGAAAAGCGCGTGCTCGAGTGGAAGGAGCCGCTCGCCACGGCAATCCGCAGCCGCCTGCCTGCGCGCGCGGCCGCCGGGCGGACTTGAGCAAGGCGCGCTGAGCCGCTCCTGGCGAGCGACCCACGCGGCTTTCCACACACACACGCATTTCAGAACGTCGCGCCGCCCACCTCGCGGTCGCTCGGGCAGAGTTCGCCGGTTTGCAGCCCGTCGAGCACGCGCAGGATTTCGGCGGCGCTGCGCCCGACGCTCAAATTGTTCACCGTGACGTGCTGAATGACATTATCCGGATCGACGATGAACGTCGCCCGCAGCGCTACGCCCGCTTCCTGGTCGCGAATGCCGAGCTGGTCGATCAACTCGCCCTTTACGTCGCCGAAGGCATAGTGGTTCAGCCGGTCGAGCGCCTTGTTCTCGCGCCGCCACGCGAGTTTCACGTATTCGTTGTCGCAACTGCCGCCCAACAGCACGGTCTCGCGGTCTTCGAACTCTTTGTGCAACTGAGCGAATGCCGTGATCTCGGTCGGGCAGACCGTCGTGAAATCTTTCGGATAGAAGTAGATCACTTTCCACTTGTCGGGAAAGCTGCGCTCGGTGAATTCCATGAATGCGGATTCGCCGTTTTCTTCGGGCTGGTTGAAGCCGGGTTTCGCGGCGGTGACAGTGAAGGCTTCGAGTTTGTCGCCAACGGTTTTCATGGCGTCGCTCCTTGAACGCGGGGCGCACGCGCGCCCCGTGCGCGCGCCTCATGGCCCGATGCTTTCGCTAATTGTGGCAGGGGTGGAGGGCGCGTGCCACCGGCGTGCGCGGGGGCAGGGGCAACGACGGGGGGCTCAGGCGCCCTTGGCGAGCGGAAATTCGATGGTGACTTCGAGACCGGGCCCGGGCGCGCGATTGCGCAGGCGCAGCGCGCCGCGATAACGGCCCACGAGGCGCTGCACGATGGCCATGCCGAGGCCCGTGCCGTTGGCCTGGGTGCGGGCGCTGTCGACGCGATAGAACGGCCGCGTGACGAGCGGCAGCTGGTCTTCGGGAATGCCAGGGCCTTCGTCGACCACCGAAAGCTCCACACGCGAATGCGAGACGCGCGTTTCCAGCATGATGTGCGGAATGCCGTCGGACTCGCTCAAACCGTACTTGCGCGCGTTTTCGATCAGATTGCCCAACACGCGGCGCATGTCGGTGTCGTCGGCTTCGATCACGGCCGTGGGCGCGAGGCGCGTGATGAGGCGCACGCCGTCCTCGCTGGCCATGCGCGCGGCCATTTCGCTCGCGATGACCGACAGGTCGACGCGCTCGGGCATGCGTTGCACGGGCCGCGCATAGTCGAGGAAACGGCCGATGATCATGTCCATCTGCTCGATGTCGTCGATCATCGCGTCCTTGGTCGCCTGGTCGGACGGACTCATTTCCGTTTCCAGCCGCAGCCGCGCGAGCGGCGTGCGCAGATCGTGCGAGATACCGGCGAGCATGAGCGCCCGATCGGCCTCCAGCTGCTCGAGGTCGCGCACCATCTGGTTGAACGAGCGATTGGTCTCGGCGGCCACGCCCATGCCGCTTTCGGGCAGCTTCGCGGGCGATTGCCCCGAACCCACCATGCGCGCGGACATGGCGAGCCGCGCGAACGGCCGGTTCACGAGACTCGTGATGAATGCCGCGCCGAACAGCGAGAGCGCGAGCGCGGACACGCCCCAGCCGACCCACTGGAGGCCCGTGACGCTGTCGAGCTGGTCGCGATCGAGCGCAACCCAGTAATCGTCGTCGTCGATCTTGAAGCTGATCCAGACACCGGGAATGCCGTTCACGGACTGCGCAATCACGGTGTCGTCGCCAAGACGCCCGCGGATGTCGTGCTCGATCAGCCGATTGAGCGACTCGTCAGGCTGAAGCTTGTATTTGTCGGTGGCTTCGCGCGGGTAAACGCGCACGCCCTCGTTGCTCTCCAGGTCCTGGAGCAGGGCGCGGCGCAGATCGGGATCGGAATAGAGCAGCGCGGTGCGCGTGAGCTTGACGACGGCGACGAGCTGGAGCGCCACGCGCTGCGCACGCGGCTCGCGCTCGATCACCCGAAAGCTCTGGAACCACGCGGCGAGACTGACCGCGATGAGAAGGGCGATCAGCAGGAAGGTGCGCCAGAACAGATCGCCAAACGCGAGCGTCAGCAAACGCCGGTCAATCCGCATGGACCCTTCCCGTTTCAACAAAGGCAGTGCAGACAACTAGACCCCGTCGAGTATCAGGCCGCGCCGTCGGGAATGAACACGTAGCCGAGGCCCCAGACCGTCTGGATGAAGCGCGGGCTGCCCGGGTCCGGCTCGATCAGCTTGCGCAGACGTGAGATCTGCACGTCGAGGCTGCGGTCGAACACCTCGTATTCCCGGCCGCGCGCGAGCTCCATGAGCTTTTCGCGCGAGAGCGGCTGGCGCGGATGGCGCGCGAATACCTTGAGCACCGAGAATTCGCCCGTGGTGAGCGGAATTTCCTGGCCGGCCTTGGTGAGCGTGCGGGTGGCGAGGTTCAGCGCGAATTCGCCGAACTCGAACACCTCAGTGGTTTCCGAGGGCGCGCCAGGCAGCTCGGACGGTGCCTGGCGACGCAGCACCGCATGAATGCGCGCAACCAGCTCGCGCGGGTTGAAGGGCTTCGGCAGGTAATCGTCGGCACCCATTTCGAGGCCAACGATGCGATCCACATCCTCGCCCTTGGCGGTGAGCATGATGATGGGCGTGCGATCGTTGCTGCCGCGCAGGCGCCGGCAGATGGACAGGCCGTCTTCGCCTGGCAGCATGAGGTCGAGCACCAGCAGGTCGAAACGTTCGCGCACCCACAGCTTGTTCATGGCGGGCGCGTTTTCTGCCACATAGACGTTAAAGCCCTGTTCGCCGAGATAGCGGCGCAGCAGGTCCCGCAGCCGCGGGTCGTCGTCGACAACGAGAATTTTGGACGGGTTCTTGGTTTCCATGCCTGGCATCTTAGCGCGATTGAGTTGTAGTGCGAGTTTGCAACAATTATCAGGTTACAGTCAGTTACAAAATTTACCCATGCTGTGGCACGGGCTCAAGCCCTGACAGATAGACTTCTTTGCGTAAAGCGGCCATTCGTTAGATACTTCATTCGAATTTCGAACCAGTGCCCGTATCGAGCCGGGTCCGTACATGAATTCGAGGTAGCCGTTTGCCGCGTCAAGAAGGGAACAAAACGATGGGAGGGGTCAGGCCAACAATGCGCCATAACATGATTGCACTGGCGTTGGCCAGTGGTGTCGTGGCTGCATTGAACACGGCGCCGGTCCATGCCCAGACGTTCCCGGACGGTTCTCAGGCATCCGCCGCGCCCACTCGCCGCACCGGTGCGAAGCAGCCTGCCCGCAAGCTGCGGGCCGACACGCCGGCCGGCCCTGCGTCTGACATCACGCAGCGGGCCGCGGTTCCCTCCGATCTCGACCAGCGCCGGCGCGACGGCCATATGACGCCCGACGAGCGCCGCCTCCTGCGCCAGCACATCGAAGACGCCGTGCGCGAACTCTACAAGCGCTGATCGGGCTGCCTGCCCATGCGTCGTTAATGACGCTTCTCCACATCGCTGAAAAATCCTGTAGCAATTGCGCCGTCAACAGAGGCGGCGCGTCCATCGTTAGTTCGTTACCGTCGTTTCCTGGGGGCGCGCGGGCCGAACCTGCGTGTTTCAGTTCCATGTCAGTCACGCAACGACCTGCATCGGTTCCACCGGCGCGCCATCCGCGCCGTCACGGCGCGGCAAGTTCACCGGCGGTCGACGCGGGTCCGGACACGGCACTCCTCGACGCCGACGACGCCACGCATCTGCTCATCCGCACTGGCTTCGCGCCGGCGCCCGCCGAGATCGCGCCTTACGTCGGGCTCACGCGCGTAGCGGCCGTCGGGCGCTTGCTGGCGACGGCGCGCACCGACGCCGTGACGCCGCTGCCTGCGTGGACCGCCGATCCTCCGCTGACCCGCGCGCAGCGCGATGCCTTGACGCCCGAGGCGCGCCGCGACGCACAGCGCCAACATCGCCTGCACTACGATGAACTGCGCGCCTGGTGGATGCGCGAAATGCTCGTCACGCCGTCGCCGCTCACCGAGCGCATGACGCTCTTCTGGCACAACCATTTCACGTCGGGTCAGGACAAGGTGGGCGAGCCATCGCTGATGGCGCAGCAAAATGCGCTGCTGAGACGCAACGCACTGGGCAGTTTCGCGACGCTGCTGCACGAAGTCGCGAAGGATCCGGCGATGCTGCTGTATCTCGACGGCGCGAGCAACCGCAATGGCAAGCCGAACGAGAACTTCGCTCGCGAGGTCATGGAGCTCTTCACGCTGGGCGAAGGGCAGTATTCGCAGCAGGACGTGACCGAGGCGGCGCGTGCCTACACGGGCTGGGGCGTCGACGCCGACACGCGGCGCTACGTCTGGCGTCCGGCGCAGCACGACGACGGTGTAAAGACCGTGCTGGGCACGAGCGGCCCCTTCGACGGCGACGCCGTACTCGACATCCTGCTGGGCGAGCCGCGGACCGCGAGCTTCGTGGCGGCCAAGCTATGGCGCGAATTCGTTTCGGATGCGCCGGACCCGGCGCGGCTCGACGCAGTGGCCGCGCGCTTTCGCACGAGCGGCTACGACATCAAGGCGGCGCTCGGCGCGCTGCTCGTCACGCCCGAGTTCTGGGACGAGCGCAATCGCGGGGTGCTGGTGAGCTCGCCAGTCGAATTCATCGCGGGCACCGTGCGCCGCTTCGAGGTGAGCTACGCAAATACGACGATGTTCGCGCGTACCTCGGCCGCGCTCGGCGAGAATTTGTTTTATCCGCCGAACGTGAAGGGCTGGCCCGGCGGCACGATGTGGATCAACAGCGCGACGCTGCTGGCGCGCAAGCAGTTCGTCGAGCAGCTTTTTCGCGCAACCGAGACCGCGCGCCCGCGCATGGGCGGCGCGATGCCAGGCGGCATGCGCTTCGATCTGGACGGCTGGCTCGGGCACTTCGGCGTAACGGCCGACGCCGTACCCGGTTTGTCCGCCCAGTTGCAGATGCAGCACGCGGTGCTGCCGCTCGCACCCGTCGACGCAATCGCTGCGGGCAGCAATGCGGGAGCGTATCTCGAAGCACTCCTGATGGACCCGGTCTATCAGTTGAAGTGACCCGGTAGAAGTGATCCAATGACGCTTGCAGCGAGCGATTGAAATGAACGCCAGCAATCACGATAGAAGCATCCATAGAAGCACCGGTCGCCACGAAAATCGCGGCACGGCATGGCGTCGTCTGGGCCAGCGAGGCGTGGCATGAAGCGGCGCGACTTTCTGGCCGCCGCAGCCGCGATGACGGCCACGGGCGCTGCACAGTGGCTGCCCGGAGCGGCGCATGCGCAAGGCGCCATCGCCGCGCAGCGTCACGCGAGCGGCTACGACAATCTGCTGATTCTCATCGAACTCAAAGGTGGCAACGACGGGTTGAATACCGTCGTGCCGTTCGCGGATCCGCTCTATTACCGCTATCGCGCCAACATCGGCGTGCGCCGCGACGATGCGATCCAGCTCGACGAACGCACAGCGCTGCATCCCGCGCTTGCGCCGCTCATGCCGATGTGGCGCGAACACGAACTCGCCATTGTGCAGGGCGTGAGCTACGCGCAGCCGAATCTTTCGCATTTCCGCTCGATCGAGATCTGGGACACGGCGTCCAACGCAGACCAATACCTGCGCGAAGGCTGGCTCACCCGCGCGTTCGGGAGCGCGCCCGTCCCGAAGGGCTTCGCGGCCGATGGCCTCGTGCTCGGCAGCGCCGAGATGGGGCCGCTCGCGAATGGCGCGCACGCCGTCGCGCTCGTCAATCCCGCGCAGTTCGCGCGCGCCTCGCGGCTCGTCACGCCGGTTGCGCTCAAGGAACGCAATCCGGCGCTCGCCCATATCCTCGATGTCGAGAACGAAATCGTCCATGCCGCCGACCAGTTGCGGCCGCGTCCCGGCCAGTACGTGCTGAAGACCGCGTTTCCGGGGGGCGCGTTCGGCACTTCGGTGAAAACTGCGATGCAGGCGCTGGCCTCGGGCGAAACCATGGCCAGCGCGCAAGGCGGGCCCGCGCCGGTGCCGGGGCAGGGCGTGGCCGTGATCCGCCTCACGCTCAACGGCTTCGACACGCATCAAAACCAGCCGCAGCGGCATGCGGATCTATTGCGCCAGTTCGCGGCGGGGATGGTGGCGATGCGTGCGGCGCTCGTCGAGATGGGGCGCTGGGACCGCACGCTGATCGTCACCTATGCCGAGTTCGGGCGGCGCGTGCGCGAGAACCAGAGCCGTGGCACGGATCACGGCACGGCGTCCGCGCATTTCGTCGCGGGCGGGCGGGTTGCGGGCGGACTTCATGGCGAGGCGCCGCAGCTCGCGCGGCTCGACGGCAACGGCAATTTGCCGGTTGCCGTCGACTTCAGGCAGATATACGCGACGGTGCTGGCGAACTGGTGGGGGCTCGATGCGCAAACGGTGCTGCAGCAACGCTTCGACACGCTGCCGTTGCTGCGCGCATAGCGCTAGCGTTTCTGCGCCGGCATGGGCATGGGCGCCGGCCGGGGCAGTGGGCAATCAGGCGCGGCGTGCAGCGCGCCAGGCGATCCAGAGCTTGCGAATTGGCGTAATCACGATCTGCTGATGCAGCACCTGAAAGCCTTCGCGTTCCACTTCATCGAGCAAGGCAAGTTCGAGCGCTGCGAGCGCGCGCAAGGTGCGCTGATGGCGGCGCTCCGCAACGGGAATCGCATCGAGCGCGGCCTTCACGGTTTCGCGCGCGCGCGCGGTCTGGAACTGCATGAGCTCCGTGAATTCGCCGCTGTAGCGGCGGTTGATCAGATCGGCAGCGGTGACGTTGTAGCGCTGCAATTCGTCGATCGGTACGTAGATGCGGCCATGGCGCGCATCGTTGCCGATCTCGGGCACGAATTGCGCAAGCATCAGCGCATTGCCAAGCGGCGCGGCCCAGCGCGCGGCGCTCGCGCGAGCTTCATCCGTGCGTGCGCCGACCTGGGCCACGAGCGTCGCGAAGGTGCCGCCCACGCCATCGATATAACGGCGCAGGTTCGGCAAATCGAGGTAGCGCGCCTGCTCGAAGTCCATTTCGAAGCCGGCAAGCAACTGCTGAAGCAGCGGATAGACTGCTGCCGTGCCGTCCAGATGGTGCGCGAGCGCCTGGGTTACGGGGTGCGATGCGCTGCCGGCAGCGAGCGCTGCCAGTTCTTTTTGCCACCATGCAAGCTTGGTGCGACCGACCGTGGGGTCGCTCGTTTCCTTGGCGGTTTCCTCGAGTTCGCGGCGCAGCGCGAACAGGGCGGCGAGCAGCGGCTGATGGGCGGCGCCTGCCTGGCGCAGTGCGTAGTAGGTGCTCGATCCGGGCGGGGCCGCCTTTTGCAGGCAGTATTCGTCGAAATTCACGGCGTTCGGGGGCGAGGAGAGGCGTGGATTCGCTGGCGTCCCAGAGGGGCGCACGGAGCAAGTCGCTGCGGAGCGGCGATTCTAGCACCGGCGCTTGTTTGGGGCGGGCCGATCGGGGGAGGCCGGATGCGCATCCAGGGTGCAGACAAGCGCAAGGCAATCAGTTAGAATCTCGCGCTTGCGCTTTGCGGGTGGCTTATCCAGCCGCCGGGGGCGCAGTGCAGGTTTGTATCGCACGCGATGTATCCCACGTCCCACACTCACGTGAGCTCGCAGCGGTCCCGCCATGCAAGGAATTCGCGTGAGTGGCGAAATTGGTAGACGCACCAGGTTTAGGTCCTGACGCCCGCAAGGGTGTGCCGGTTCGAGTCCGGCCTCACGCACCAAAAGCAAAGGCCACGTACCTCTGGGTACGTGGCCTTTTTGTTTGATGCACCGGCGCGCGATCATGCGCACGGCCCATCTATTTCATTTATCGCGGGTGCCGCGTCACGAGTCTTCCTGGGCCGCGGCAATGACTTTCTCCAGCGCCCGGTTGAGCAACTCGCGTTCCTTCTCGTCGAGGCAGGCGAACAGGTCCACGTTCCACTTGCGCGCAACGGGCATGACCTTGCGATAGAGCGCGCGTCCGTCGGTTGTGAGCGAAACGAGTACGAGGCGCCCATCTTCCTCGCTGGCGTCGCGTTGCATGAGGCCGCGGCGCATCAATGCCTCAGCGGCGCGACTGGCCTGGCTCTTGTCGAGATTCGCGTGGCGCGCGAGTTCCATCACGGAAAACGGGCCGAACGCGCCGACAGCAGCAATGAGACGTGCCTCCGGCAGCGTGATGCCGAGCTTCGTCTGGTAACGCTCGCTCGCACCGCGTTCGGAAAGCTTGTTGAGGACGTGGAGCCGATAGGTCAGAAATTGTTCGAGTCCGGCTTTGCTTGCCTTCATGGTCGTCCTGGTCTGGTCGCGTGAGGTCCGCGCGATCATGCCGCGCGTATCATGATTGTTGCCTCAACCAGCGTCCGGGTCAACGCGCAAGAACCCTCGTAGGCCTATCCTGACGGGCCTACGGATCTATTAATCGCTTACTGCGAAACCCGATGAGAACGCGCAACTAAAGTCAGACGAATTTTCCGCTTTGTTGCGCGTTATACGGTGCGTTAAGCGCCGCGCGAACCGTACTTGAGGCGCGTGAGTTGCTCTGCTTCGTTCGCGAGCAGTGTGGCGGCTTCGCGGATGGCCGTGTCGAGCGTGATCGGGCCCGGCGCGGGCGAGAAGCAGCCGCTGAAGTGTTCGGCAAGACGCGGCAGGGCGGCGGGGTCGACCGCGCCCGACAGCAGCGTGGCCGGCACGCCGGCGGCCTGTGCATGGCGGCACGCGATGAAGGGCGCCTTGCCGTGCAGCGTTTGCACGTCGGAGCGGCCTTCGCCAGTGATGAGCCAGTGCGCGCCCGCGAGCGCATCGTCGAGGCCGATCGTGCGCGCGACGACTTCGGCGCCGGGCTCGAAAGTCGCGCCGAGCATGCGCAGCGCAAAGCCGAGACCGCCTGCGGCGCCCGCACCTGCTTCGCTGCGCGCGCTGCGACCGAGCGCCGCTTCGAGCAGATCGGCGAAACGCACGAGGGCGGCGTCGATCGTCGCGACCTGTTCGGGCTTCACGCCTTTTTGCGGGCCGAACACGGCGGTTGCGCCGTGATCGCCATTGAGCGGATTGTCGACGTCCGACATCGCCACGAAGCTGGCTTCGTGAAGCCGTGCGTCGAGTCCGGAGACGTCTACTCTCGCGACTTGCGCCAACGCCTGCGGCGTGGGTGCGAGCGCATTGCCGCTGGCGTCGAACAACTGCAGGCCGAGACCCACGAGAAGGCCTGCGCCGGCATCGTTCGTGCTGCTGCCGCCGAGCGCGACATAGAAGCGGCGCACGCCTTCGTCGAGCAGTGCGCGAATCGCTTCGCCCATGCCGCGCGTGCTGCGCGCGTCGACCGGCACGCCCATGCCCACCGGGTCGGTGATGCCGACGATCTCGGCGGTTTCGACGACGGCGCTGCCATCGTTCAACAGGCCAACCGCGGCGTCGCGCCGTGCGCCGGCCGCGCCTTCCACATTGATCACGCGGCGCTCGCCGCCTACGCTGAGCATCGCGTCGAGCGTGCCTTCGCCGCCGTCGGCCATCGGGCAGATGCGGATATCGGCGTCGGCGCGGGCGCGGCGAATGCCATCGGCGATCGCGGCGGCGACCCCATCCGCGCTGAGCGAGCCTTTGAAAGAATCGGGAGCAATGACGACGACGGGTGCGTCAGCAAACGACTGGTTGGGCATGGTGTCTCGACTGGAAGAGTTGTGTTGGCAAAGGCTGTTGCCGGCGGGGCGTCCGGCGCGAGCGCTAGCTTACCAGTGGTCAGGGGACTGCTGGATACCTCTGGCGAGATAGCACGCATCGCAACGGCATGCCTGCGCGCGAAATCTGGCCGCATCATGGCGGGTTCACGGCCGCCACGTGGCGGTTTTCCGGCCATTTTCGGGTCTTGCCCGCCGTCATCTTCCGGCGGGAGCGGCAATTCCATTTGAGTGCGGCAATAGTTTGCTAAAATACCCGGCTCTTTTGACGGAACCGCACGGCAAACTGCTCGATCCGGCCCAATTTGGCCGATTGGTAGCGGAATGGGTCTCGCGGATCCCGCAAAGGGCGCCGCCCCGTATCCCGGTCGGGCGCAAGCCGGCGGCGCCGACGAGGCACAGGCGAGACGCAAGCGATGCGGGTGACCCATCGGACTGCGGCAGCAAAGATTACTGAAACGCTCGAACAATTTTAGGACGATTGAAGCCATGGCTAACGTTGTAGAAAACCTCGGCAAGCTCGAACGCCGCGTGACGATTTCCCTGCCGAAGGACGCCGTGCAGAAAGAAGTCGACTCGCGCATCCGCCAACTCGCGAAGAACGTGCGCATGCCGGGCTTCCGCCCGGGCAAGGTGCCGCTCAAGATGGTCACGCAGCAGTACTCGGGCCAGGTTGAAGCCGAAGTCCTGAGCGACAAGGTCGGCAAGGAGTTCTTCGACATCAGCCGCGCCGAAAACCTGCGCGTTGCAGGCCAGCCGAGCTTCGCGCCGAAGGTCGAAGCTGCCGAGGGCGATTACGCGTTCGACGCGACTTTCGAGGTCTATCCGGAAGTGTCGCTGGGCGACGTCGCGAGCGCCGAAATCGAGCGCACGACCACCAACATCACCGAAGCCGAAATCGACCGCACGCTGGACATCCTGCGCAAGCAGCGCGTGCACTACCACGCACGCGGCGAAGCAGGCGAGCACGGTGACGGCGGCGCCGACACCGCAGCGAAGGAAGGCGACCGCGTGACGGTCGACTTCCTCGGCAAGATCGACGACGTCGCATTCCCGGGCGGCAGCGCCGAAGGCTTCGCATTCGTGCTGGGCGAAGGGCGCATGCTGCCGGAATTTGAAAAGGCGGCAATCGGCCTGAAGAAAGGCGAGTCGCGCGAATTCGACCTCGCGTTCCCCGAGGACTACCACGGCAAGGAAGTCGCCGGCAAGACCGCGAAGTTCACGATCACGATGCAGCAGATCGAGTGGCCGCACCTGCCGGAGATCGACGCTGAATTCGCGAAGTCGCTCGGCATCGCCGACGGCGACCTCGTGAAGATGCGCGCCGAGATCAAGGAGAACCTCGAGCGCGAAGCGAAGCGCCGCACCCAGGCCATCGTCAAGAACCAGGTCATGGACGCGCTCCTGAAGATCGCCGAACTCGACGTGCCGAATGCGCTCGTCGAACAAGACCAGCAGCGCCTCGTCGAAATGGCGCGCGCCGACCTCGCGCAGCGCGGCGTGCCCAACGCGAAGGACGCACCGATCCCGGCCGAAATGTTCAAGGAACAAGCCGAGCGCCGCGTGAAGCTCGGCCTCGTCCTGGCCGAACTCGTGAAGGCGAACAACCTCGAAGCGAAGCCGGAGCAGATCCGCGCTGAAGTCGACGAATTCGCGAAAAGCTACGAAGACCCGAAGGAAGTCGTGCGCTGGTATTATTCGAACCAGCAACGCCTCGCCGAAATGGAAGCCTACGTCGTCGAATCGAACGTCGTGGACTTCGTGCTCGGCAAGGCCAAGGTGACGGACAAGCTGGTGAGCTTCGAAGAACTGGCAAGCGCAACGGCGCAGGCTTAAATCTGCCCGCTACGGCGTGCCGGCTGTCGGAGCGACCGACGGCCAGCACGCCGTTTTTGTATCCGCAGAATTTAGCCACATTGACCGTGTGGTTGATTTTTGCAGGGTCCGTCGCCATTGAGCATTATCAGGGTTACCAGAACAACTCTTCCAGACAAGGATGCACCGCATGACCATTCGCGCTCAATCGCTGGACACGTTGACCTCCCACGCCTCGCGGGATTTCGATCCGCAGGCGCTCGGGCTCGTGCCGATCGTCGTGGAAACGAGCGGCCGCGGGGAGCGCTCTTATGACATCTACTCGCGCCTGCTCAAGGAGCGTGTGGTGTTCCTGGTCGGCGAAGTGAACGACCAGACCGCGAATCTCGTTGTCGCGCAGTTGCTGTTTCTCGAAAGCGAAAATCCTGACAAGGACATCAGCCTGTACATCAACAGCCCGGGCGGTTCGGTTTCGGCTGGCATGGCGATCTACGACACGATGCAGTTCATCAAGCCCGACGTTTCGACCCTTTGCATGGGGCTCGCGGCCAGCATGGGTGCGTTCCTGCTCGCGTCGGGCGCGAAGGGCAAGCGCTTTGCGCTGCCGAACTCGCGCGTGATGATTCACCAGCCGCTCGGCGGCGCACGCGGCCAGGCGTCGGATATCGAAATCCAGGCGCGCGAGATCCTGTACCTGAAGGAGCGTCTGAACCAGCTGCTCGCCACGCACACGGGTCAGCCGGTTGAGCGCATCGCGCGCGACACCGACCGCGATAACTTCATGTCGGGCGACGATGCGCAGGCGTACGGCCTCGTCGACCAGGTGCTGCACAAGCGTCCCTGATCCGGCGCGCGTTTTTGCTGGCATTTTATTGCCAGTTAATGGTGCCAGCCAGTTGAGGTGTCAGCTGAAGGGTACCAACTGAGGCCCGCTCGCAGCGTGCGCGATCCCCGTGAAATACGGGATAGCCACGGGCGCGCGGACCATGTGAAATAATCGGCAAACGCGCTTCGCGGCCTGCGGCCAACGCCGTCACAGCAAGCGGTTCACGCGCCCCCCGGCGGCGTCCGGGGGAAACGGCGTATCATGTAACAGAGTGTCCGGAGGCTCATTTATTCATGGCGGACAAGAAAGGTTCTAACAGCGAAAAGCTGTTGTATTGCTCGTTTTGCGGCAAAAGCCAGCATGAAGTGAAAAAACTGATTGCTGGCCCGTCGGTATTCATCTGCGATGAATGCATCGACTTGTGCAACGAGATCATTCGCGACGAGGCCGCCGGTGCCGGCATCGACGCTGCGCTGTCGCGCTCGGACCTACCGAGCCCGCAGGAGATCCGTGACATTCTCGACCAGTACGTGATTGGTCAGGAGCGCGCGAAGAAGATCCTCGCGGTGGCGGTGTACAACCACTACAAACGTCTGAAGCATCTCGACAAGAAGGATGACGTCGAGCTGTCCAAGAGCAACATCCTGCTGATCGGGCCCACGGGCTCG
Source organism: Paraburkholderia sacchari (assembly GCF_000785435.2). GTDB lineage: Bacteria > Pseudomonadota > Gammaproteobacteria > Burkholderiales > Burkholderiaceae > Paraburkholderia > Paraburkholderia sacchari. Next base: position 353,951 of record NZ_JTDB02000007.1, read on the forward strand.
GGCAAGACGCTGCTCGCGCAGACGCTCGCGCGCCTTCTGAACGTGCCGTTCGTGATCGCGGACGCCACCACGCTGACCGAAGCCGGCTACGTGGGCGAAGACGTCGAAAACATCATTCAGAAGCTGCTGCAGAACTGCAATTACGAGGTCGACAAGGCCCAGCGCGGCATCGTCTATATCGATGAAATCGACAAGATCAGCCGCAAGTCTGATAACCCGTCGATCACGCGCGACGTGTCGGGCGAAGGCGTACAGCAGGCGCTGCTCAAGCTCGTCGAGGGCACGATGGCCTCGGTGCCGCCGCAGGGCGGCCGCAAGCATCCGAACCAGGATTTCATCCAGGTCGACACGACCAATATTCTGTTCATTTGCGGCGGCGCGTTCGACGGTCTGGAGAAAGTCATCACTGATCGTACCGAGAAGACCGGCATCGGTTTCGGCGCGAGCGTGAAGAGCAAGCAGGAACGCGACACGGGCGAAGTGCTGCGCGAAACGGAGCCGGAAGACCTGATCAAGTTCGGCCTGATTCCGGAACTGATTGGCCGTCTGCCGGTGGTCGCGACGCTCGGCAAGCTCGACGAAGCCGCGCTCATGAAGATTCTGGTCGAGCCGAAGAATGCGCTCGTCAAGCAGTATCACAAGCTCTTCAACATGGAGCGCGTGGAACTCGAGATCCGTCCGGCTGCGTTGCAGGCCGTCGCCCGCAAGGCGATCCGCCGCAAGACCGGCGCCCGGGGGCTGCGCTCGATCCTGGAGCAGGCCTTGCTCGACGTGATGTACGAGCTGCCGGCCATGAAGGGTGTGAGCAAGGTCATCATCGACGACAATGTGATCGACGGCGACGGCAAACCGCTGCTGATCTACGAAGACGCGCCAAAGGTTTCTGGCTCGAACTGATGGTGATGATCGGCTAAAGAGTTCCGGGAAAAAGCCGTTCATGCAATAGGATGAACGGCTTTTTCGTTTATCTTGTGGTCGATGGCGCACTTTTTTGGAGTCACTGAACTTTTCCCACTTGCGCGAGGCTTGCAATCGACTCTTATGGCCTCACTTACCGAACAATTGATTCCACTCATGGGGAAATGAAATGTCAGGAACCCAACTCCTCCCGCCGGAACGCACCACGCTCCCGCTGCTGCCGCTGCGAGACGTTGTAGTTTTCCCGCATATGGTGATTCCCCTTTTCGTGGGCCGGCCCAAATCGATCAAGGCCCTCGAAGCGGCAATGGAAGGCGGCAAGCACATCATGCTCGTCGCGCAAAAGACTGCCGCCAAGGATGAGCCGACCGAAAAAGACATGTACGAAGTAGGGTGTATCGCCAACATCCTGCAAATGCTCAAGCTGCCCGACGGCACCGTGAAGGTGCTCGTGGAAGGCTTGCAGCGCGCGAAAACGCTTTCCATTGAAGAGCAGGAAACGCAGTTCTCGTGCGAGGTCATGCCGCTCGAACCCGATCACGCCGATAGCGCCGAAACCGAAGCGCTGCGCCGTGCGATCGTTTCGCAGTTCGACCAGTACGTGAAGCTGAACAAGAAGATCCCGCCGGAGATCCTGACCTCGCTGTCGGGTATCGACGAGGCCGGTCGTCTTGCCGACACCATCGCCGCGCATCTGCCGCTCAAGCTCGACCAGAAGCAGCACATTCTCGAGATGTTCCCGGTCGTGGAGCGTCTGGAGCACCTGCTCGCGCAGCTCGAAGCCGAGATCGACATTCTCCAGGTGGAGAAGCGCATCCGTGGCCGCGTCAAGCGCCAGATGGAAAAGAGCCAGCGCGAGTACTACCTGAACGAGCAGGTCAAGGCTATCCAGAAGGAACTGGGCGAAGGCGAAGAGGGTGCCGATCTCGAAGAACTCGAGAAGCGCATCACCGCCGCGCGCATGCCCAAGGAAGCCAAGAAGAAGGCAGACGCCGAACTCAAGAAACTCAAGCTGATGTCGCCGATGTCGGCCGAAGCCACCGTCGTGCGCAATTACATCGACACGCTGATCGGTTTGCCGTGGCGCAAAAAGAGCAAGGTCAACAACGACCTCTCGAACGCCGAAACCGTGCTCGACGAAGACCACTTCGGTCTCGAGAAAGTGAAGGAACGCATTCTCGAGTATCTCGCGGTCCAGCAACGCGTGGACAAGGTCAAGGCGCCTATCCTTTGCCTGGTCGGCCCTCCGGGCGTGGGCAAGACCTCGCTCGGCCAGTCGATTGCGCGCGCAACGAACCGCAAGTTCGTGCGCATGGCGCTGGGCGGCGTGCGTGACGAAGCCGAGATCCGCGGCCACCGTCGTACGTATATCGGTTCGATGCCGGGCAAGATCCTGCAGAGCCTGACCAAGGTTGGTGTGCGCAATCCGCTCTTCCTGCTCGACGAAGTCGACAAGATGGGCATGGATTTCCGTGGCGATCCTTCTTCGGCGCTGCTCGAAGTGCTCGATCCGGAGCAGAACCACACGTTCGCCGATCACTACATCGAAGTCGATTTCGACCTCTCCGATGTGATGTTCGTCGCCACGTCGAACTCGCTGAACATTCCGCCGCCGCTGCTCGACCGCATGGAAGTCATCCGCCTCTCGGGCTACACGGAAGACGAGAAGGTCAGCATCGCCCAGCGCTATCTTCTGCCCAAGCAGAAGAAGAACAACGGCCTGAAGCAAGGCGAGATCGAGGTGACCGAAGGCGCGATCCGCGACATCATTCGGTATTACACGCGTGAAGCGGGCGTGCGTTCGCTCGAGCGTGAAATCTCGAAGATCTGCCGCAAGGTCGTGAAGATGCTGCTGCTGAAGAAGGCCGACAAGGCCGTCACGGTGGACAGCGCCAACCTCGACACCTTCCTTGGCGTGCGCAAGTACGACTTCGGTCTGGCTGCGAAGGAAAACCAGATCGGCCAGGTCACGGGTCTCGCGTGGACGGAAGTGGGCGGCGATCTGCTCACGATCGAAGCCGCGGTCATGCCCGGCAAGGGCAACGTGATCCGCACGGGTTCGCTCGGCGACGTCATGAAGGAATCGGTCGAAGCGGCACGCTCGGTGGTGCGTTCGCGTTCGCGTCGTCTCGGTATCAAGGACGAGGCGTTCGAGAAGCAGGACATCCACATTCACGTGCCCGAAGGCGCGACGCCGAAGGACGGTCCGTCCGCGGGCGGTGCGATGACGACGGCGCTGGTGTCCGTGCTCACGGGCATCCCGGTGCGCGCCGATGTCGCAATGACGGGTGAAATCACGCTGCGCGGCGAAGTGCTGCCGATCGGCGGGCTGAAGGAGAAGTTGCTCGCGGCGCATCGCGGCGGCATCAAGCTCGTGCTGATCCCGGAAGAGAACGTCAAGGATCTCACCGAGATTCCGGACAACGTGAAGAACTCGATCGAGATCGTGCCGGTCCGTTGGATCGACAAGGTGCTCGAACTCGCGCTCGAACGTGTGCCGCAGCCGCTGCCGGAAGAAGAAGTGAAGGCCGACGACGCGAAAGCGCCTGTTGCTGCCGAAACGAAGGAAGCCGGCGCGACCGAAGTGGTCAAGCATTGAGCTTCGTGTGAGCCGCGCTGATGGTGCGGCTCGCTGGAACGCTCGATACCAAAAAACCCGCGGCAGTGTCCGCGGGTTTTTGTTTGATGCGCGTCCGTCTCCGTTAGGTTCGTTGACGTTGAACGGATCGAAATCAAAATCGTACCGGTTCCTGAATTGGGGCTTGAAAAAGTCGGTGAAGATGCGTTAGACTAATGGGCTCGCTGCTTGATGAGCGGCGCAGTAAAAAGCGCAGCAGAAATATGCGATGCGCGAGAGTCGTGAAGCTGGGTGCTTAGCTCAGTTGGTAGAGCGGCGCCCTTACAAGGCGTAGGTCGGGAGTTCGAGCCTCTCAGCACCCACCACAGCTTCAGATTCGCATGACACATCTTGCGGCAAGCGAGATGCAGTGCAGCAGCAGCGCAAAATGCAGCGCGGCAGTACACCAGCACGGAGCGGTAGTTCAGTCGGTTAGAATACCGGCCTGTCACGCCGGGGGTCGCGGGTTCGAGTCCCGTCCGCTCCGCCAGATCTATCAGCAAGAAGGCGAACTCCGGTTCGCCTTTTTTGTTGGCCGCTGTTGTAATATCGGGCGTTCCATTTTTAGGCGCCCTCCAACGCTTGGTCACGCATGCTCGACTTTTTCCGCAATCACAAACGACTGATGATGATGATGCTGATGCTGGTGATTCTGCCAGGTCTCGGCTTCGTCGGCATTCAAGGCTTCCGCGGCTTTTTTGACGAAAGCGCGAACGTTGCGAGCGTCAACGGTCACAAAATTACTCGTGCCGAATTCGACGGCGCCGCGCGTCAGCAGATGGACCAGGCGCGGCAGATCATGGGCGCGCGCTTCGACGCTAGCACGTTCGACACGCCGCAGCGCCGCAAGGACATCCTCGACGGCCTCATTCAGCAGCGCGTGCTCGTGGACGAAGTCCAGCGCCTGCATCTGACGGCTTCGGACGATGCGGTGCGCCGCACCTTGCTGTCGGACCCCGTCATCTCGTCGTTGAAGAAAGCCGATGGTTCGATCGATCTCGACAAGTACAAGCAATTGCTCGCGATGCAGGGCATGACGCCCGAGCAGTACGACGAGCGCGTGCGCTATAGCCTTGCCATGCAGCAGTTGCCGGCGGCGCTGGTGAGCAGCGCGTTCACGCCGAAGGCGCTCGCGCAGCAGCTCACCGAGCTTTCCGGGCAGCAGCGTGAAGTGCAAGGTCTCGCGTTCCGTGCGAACGACTATGCGCCGAAGGTCAATCCGACCGATGCGCAGCTGCAGGCGTACTACGACGCGCACAAGAACGACTTCGCCACGCCGGCCACGGCGCAGATCCAGTATCTGGTGCTGTCGGCCGCAACGGTCGCGGCTTCGGTCAATCCCAGCGACGCCGATCTCAAAAAGTACTACGACGAAAACATCACGCACTTCAAGACGCAGGAAGAAGTGCGGGCAAGCCATATTCTGATCACGGTCGCGAAGGATGCGAGCGCCGCGGACCGCACGGCCGCCAAGCAGAAGGCCGAGCAGATTCTGGCCGAAGTCAAGGCGCATCCCGACCAGTTCGCACAGATCGCCCAGAAGGACTCGCAGGACCCGGGGTCGGCCTCGAAGGGCGGCGATCTCGGCTACTTCGGTCCGGGCATGATCGCCGGCGGCCAGGCGTTCGACGACGCGGTCTTCAAGCTCAAGAAGGACGAAATCAGCGGTGTGATCCAGTCGGACTTCGGCTATCACATCGTCAAGGTGACTGATATCAAGCCGTCGGTGACGAGGTCGTTCGACGAAGTGAAAGGTCAGATCGCTAACGACGTGAAGGCACAGCAGGCCGCGAAGCTGCTTGCCGACGCGACCGAAGGTTTCACGTCGACGGTCTACGAGCAGTCGAAGAGCCTCCAGGCGGCCGCCGACAAGTACAAGCTCACGATTCAGACAGCCACAGTCACGCCGAAGCCGAATCCCGCACTGCCGCAGGACAACCCGCTGAACAACCCGAAGTTCCTCGACGCGGTGTTCGCGACCGATTCGGTGAGCCAGCACAACAACACGCAGGCAATTGACGTCGGCAGCAACACGCTGATCTCCGCGCGCGTGACGAACTTCCAGCCGGCCGCCGTGCCCGCGCTCGCAGCGGTCAAGGACGCCGTGCGCCAGAAGGTGGTCGCGCAGCAAGCAGGCGAGCAGGCGCGCAAGGAAGGCGAGGCGAAGCTCGCTAATCTGCAGAAGTCGAAGGCGACCGATGGCTTCTCGTCGGCGCTCAAGGTGACGCGCAACGATGCGCAGGGCCTGCCGCCCAACGCGCTTTCGGCCGTATTCAAGGCTGACCCGAAGAAGCTGCCCGCGTATGTGGGCGTCGATCTGGGCGATAACGGCTACGCAATCTATCGCGTGAACAGCGTGAACAATGGCCAGGCCGCCGATGGCCCGCGTCTCGCAGCCGCGCAACAGCAACTCGCGGGCGTGAGCGGTCAGTCGGAAACGCAGGCTTATCTCGATGCGCTGCGCGACCGCTCCAAGGTCAAGCTGTACGGCTCTCTGAATGCAGCCAGCCAGTCTGGCGATGGCGACGGGCAGTAAGCTCCGCAGCCGGCTTCAAGCCAAAGCGCACAAGTGCAAAAAAAGCCCCGCGGATGCGGGGCTTTTGCTTGGGCGCTCGCGACGCGACTGATGCATTGCGCGTGCATGCATTGGCACTCAGAGGCAGGCGCTGATGTCGCTCGTGTCGCCGCCGGCTCCGCCACCGGCGCGCATGCCCACCCACGTTTTCGCGCTGGCGTTCCATGCCGGCCGCACCGTTGCGGCCGCACCGTTGGGCGGCTGCTGACCGGGCACGTACACGTCGACAGCCTGGTCATTAGCGAGGACGCTCTGCTGGACGACTTGCTGCTGCGATTTGTCGGCCCACTTCTTGGCAATGCATTGCGCAACGGCCGCGGGCGGTTGTTGGCTGGTGCCCACCGATTGCGTGCCGCTTGGCATCGGCTGATTGGCGCAGGCTGCAAGGGTGGCCGTAATGGCAATCAAAGGTAAAAATTTCACGTTTTCTCCCTTCAGTCGGGTCAGTCGGGAAACAGACGAAAGCCGCTCGTCCGGTGCAAAGTCGTGGCCCGGCACGCGGCAAGCGTGACGGCAACACGCACGGCACGCGGCAAGGCTGTTGCGTGTCTCGTATGTGCGGGTGTTGCGCCGTCAGCGTTTCGCGCCGCCGCCGAGTAGAGGCTTGAGAGTCGGCCACACGTTTTCGAGGAGCAAGGCCTGTGCCTGCTCGTTCGGATGCATTTGGTCGGACTGAAAGAGATTGGGTTTATCGGCGAGGCCGGCCAGCAGGAACGGCACCAGCGGCACGTGCAGCTCGTTCGAAAGCTGCACATAGAGTCCGTGGAACGCGCGGGTATAGTCGGGGCCGTAATTGGGCGGCACGTACATGCCCACCAGCACGGGCTGTGCGTTGCCCTTGCGGATCTGGCCGATGATCGCGCGCAGGTTGCCCTGTGTTGTCGTGAGCGGGACGCCGCGCAGCGCGTCGTTCGCGCCAAGCTCGACGATCACGATCGAGGGTTTCATCCGCTGCATCACGAGCGGCAGGCGGGCGAGCCCGCCGCTCGTCGTGTCGCCGCTGATGCTCGCATTCGCGACGCTATAATCGATTCGCTCGGTGGCAAGCCGCTGGCGCAGCAGCGCGACCCAGCCCGTGTCGCGCGGCAGGCCGTATTCGGCCGAGAGGCTGTCGCCCAGCACGGCGATAACAGGTTTCGCCGGCGTGGGCTGAGCCGCGGGCGCCGTGGCCGCGAGCACGTCATGCGAGCCGCCGGGCAGTGTCGCGGTAGCGGCGAGGCCGAGTACAGCCGCAGCCGTGAAAGCGGCGAAGCGGGCGACAGGGGTATCTAGGGTAGCGCGGAGCGCAGCGGCCGCCGTGCCGTGCCGCACCCAGGCGGCGAATCTTTGCTTCATCATGTGCGAATGAATAGCGATCCAGTCATCGAAGTGCGGGGTCTGTGCAAGCGGGTCACCGATGCGACCGGCGAACTGACGATCCTCGACGGCATTGACCTGACCGTGCACGCGGGCAGCAGCGTGGCGATCGTGGGCGCGTCGGGTTCGGGCAAGTCGACGCTGCTCGGCCTTCTGGCCGGATTGGACAGCGCCAGCGCCGGCTCGGTTCGCCTGCTCGGTCATGAGCTTACCGGCATGGCCGAGGATCAGCGCGCAGCGCTGCGCAACGGTTCGGTGGGCTTCGTGTTTCAGTCGTTCCAGTTGATGCCGCATCTGAGCGCGCTGGAGAATGTTGCGCTACCGCTCGAACTGCAAGGCGGCATCACGACGCGCGAAGCTTTTGCGCGCGCCCGTGCACTGCTGGAGCGCGTAGGGCTCGGGCAGCGCACCGCTCACTATCCCAAGCTGCTGTCGGGCGGCGAGCAGCAGCGCGTGGCGCTGGCCCGGGCGTTCGTCACGCAGCCGGCCGTGCTGTTCGCCGACGAACCCACCGGCAGTCTCGATGCCGCGACGGGGCATGCCGTCATCGACCTGATGTTCGAGCTCAATCGTTCGAGCGGCGGCGCTGGCAGTCGTGCAAGTGGCGGCGCGACGCTCGTGCTCGTCACGCACGATGTCGATCTCGCGCGCCGCTGCGATGCGATGGTGACGATCGAAGCGGGCCGCCGCGTGCCGAATGCGCTTCATGCCGACAACCCGGAGGATGTGCACGAAGCGCCCGAGGCGGGCCGCGTCTAAGCTGCGCTCTTAACGCTTGAGCGCGGCGCGCGCCCGCGCAATCAGCGCGGCCGTCGACGAATCGTGCGTTTTCACGGCGGCGCTCGCGGCCATGAGGTCGGCCTCGACCACCTTGCCGAGAATCTTGCCGAGTTCCACGCCCCACTGATCGAACGGGTTAATGTCCCAGACCGAGGCCTGCACCAGCACCTTGTGCTCGTACAGCGCGATCAGCGCGCCGAGCGAGCGCGCCGTGAGCGCGTCGACAAGCAGCGTCGTGGTCGGGCGGTTGCCGGGGAACATGATGTGCGGCACGAGTTCAGGCTTGTCCGGACCGGCGATCTTCTTCGCTTCTTCCTCGGTGCGCCCGAGCATCATCGCCTCGCTCTGCGCGAAGCAGTTGGCGAGCAGCTTCGGGTGATGATCGGCTAGCGGATGCTCGGGCGTGAGCACGGCGATAAAGTCGATCGGCACGATCGTCGTGCCCTGGTGCAGCATCTGGAAGAACGCGTGCTGCCCGTTCGTACCGGGCTCGCCCCACGTGATGGCCGAGGTGGCGTAATCGACGAACTTGCCGTCCAGACGCGCCTGCTTGCCGTTGCTCTCCATTTCGAGCTGTTGCAGGTACGAGGGCAGGTAGTGCAATGCTTCGGAGTACGGCGCAACCAGATAGCTCTGCGAGCCGAAAAAGTTGCGATACCAGATGCCGATCATGCCGAGCAGCACAGGAAGATTCTTTTCGAGCGGCGCCGTGCGGAAATGCTCGTCCATGTCATGGGCGCCCGCGAGCAGTTCGTCGAACTGTTGCGGCCCGATGGCGATCATGATCGAGAGGCCCACCGCCGACCACAGCGAGTAGCGGCCGCCCACCCAGTCCCACATCTCGAACACGTTGTCCCTGGCGATGCCGAACTTCACGACTTCGGCGGGGTTCGCCGAGACGCCCACGAAGTGCCTGGCCAGCGCGCTTTCCGGGCAGCCGTGCTTGATGAACCAATCGCGCATCGAATGCGCGTTCGTCATGGTTTCGAGCGTGGTGAAGGTCTTCGAGACGATGATCGCGAGCGTTTCCTCGGGATCGATGTCTTCGATTACGCGCCAGAGGTCGGCGCCGTCGACGTTCGAGACGAAGTGCGAGCTGATCTCAGGCGTTTCGAGGTGCTTGAGCGCATGCACGACCATCTTGGGACCGAGATCCGAGCCGCCGATGCCGATGTTCACTACGTGGCGGATGCGCTTGCCGGTGTAGCCGGTCCATGCGCCGCTGCGCACGGCGTCGGCGAACTTCGCCATCTTCGCTTTTTCGGCGAGGATCTGTGCGTGGAACGGCGCGTTCGGCTCGGTGGCGCGCAGCGCCGTGTGCAGCGCGGCGCGGCCTTCGGTCGGATTGACGACGTCGCCCGCGAACATCGCATCGCGGCGCTTTTCGACGCCGGCTTCACGCGCGAGCTGCACGAGCAGTTTCAGCGTGGCGTCGTTGATGCGGTTCTTCGAGAGGTCGGCTGCGAGGCCGCCGCCCGCGTAGGTATAGCGTTCGGCGCGGGTCGGCGCGGGGTCGTTGGCGGGTGCGAACCAGTCGCGCATCTGTTCGTTGCGGATCTGTTCGTAGTGCGTCTGTAGCGCGGACCAGGCAGGAAGCGAATTCGTCATGTTCGTCTAGCGAGGGAAAACGAATGGAGGGCGGCGGAGGGCGCCGCGCCGGTCGGGCGCGACGCGCGCATCGCGCGCTGCGGGCAAGCGCGCTGCCGGTGAGCAGCGCGAGGGACCAGTATAGCGGGGCCGCGCGTCGATGAGCAGCATCGCGCGGGTCGCCGGGAGCAGCAGCAAGCCGCGTGCCTCGTCAAGTCTCCGGCGAGGCTTTGATCAGTCTTTCGCGGCGTAAAACAGGCGGTTCATCAGGCGCCGGATCACGGCAGCGAGTTCGCCCGCCGCGAGGCCGACGGGGCCTTCACCCTCGGCAACGAGCGTATCGGCGGCGAGGCCGTGCAGGTAGACGCCCGCCAGCGCCGCCTCCCAGGGCGGCAGGCGCTGTGCAAGCAAAGCGCCGATCAGACCGCCGAGCACGTCGCCGGTGCCGCCGGTGGCGAGCGCCGCGTTGCCGGTGGGGTTCACGGCGATGCGGCCATCCGGCGAGGCAATGACCGTGCCGCTGCCCTTGAGTACGACTACCGCCGCGTAATGCGCAGCGAGCGCGCGCGCCGCGGCGAGACGGTCGCGCTGCACGGCCGCCGTATCCGTGCCCAGCAGGCGCGCGGCTTCGAGCGGGTGCGGGGTGAGCACGCATGGCGCGCCATGTACGCGCAAGTGCTCGGCCACGCGTCCGGCCAGCACGATGTCGCGGGCGACGAGATTGAGGGCATCCGCGTCGAGCAGCACCGGGACATCGAGTTGCAGGATCCGGTCGACGAGTTGCCGCGCCGAAGCGCTCCCGCCCATCCCGCAACCGGCCGCGACCGCGCTCATCGTGTCGAGCGCGAGCTTGCCGGCGTTGTGCAGCATCAACTCGGGATGCGGCGCATCGTAGGGCGGCGCGTCGTTGCCGAGGAAGCCCACGTGGACCTTGCCCGCGCCCGCGAGCAGCGCGGCGCGCGCGGCGAGGATCGGTGCGCCGCACATGCCCGTGTCGCCGCCCACGACGGCGAGCGTGCCGAAGCTGCCTTTGTGGGTGGCGAAGTCGCGCGCGGGCATGGCTGCGCTGAACAGTGCCGGGGCGTTGAGCCACGCGGAGAGTGCTTCAGTGGGTGTGTCGATGCCCGCATTCAGCCCCGCATTCAGCCCCGCATGCAGCCCCGCAGTCAGGCCCGCATTCAGCCCCGCATTCAGCCCCGCATTCAGTCCAATCGGCGCCACACTCACAGCGCCGGCGCAATCGCGGCCCGCGCCCGTATAAAGCCCGGGCTTCGCTGCGATGAAGGTGACGGTATGGGTTGCACGCACAGCCGGGCCGTTGCCGACCGGATTGCCGGTGTCGCTGTCGAGGCCGCTTGGCACGTCGAGCGCGAGCACATGGCCGTGGCTGCGCGCGCGCGCCGCGAACCGCTGCGCCAGCGCGCCGAACACGCCGTCCAGCGCGCGGGCGAGGCCGATGCCGAACAGACCATCGACGAGCCAGCCATAGGCATCGAACGATTCCGGCGGCGTGGCGGTGATCGGCACGCCGGCCGCGTGCGCCTCCGCGAGCGCCCAGCGCGCGTCGGCAGGCTTCACTTCGAGCGGCATGCAGACTTCGACGGCAATCCCCGCGCGCTTGAGTTCGGCAGCGGTCACCAGCGCATCGCCGCCGTTGTTGCCGGGGCCGGCGGCGAACCAGACGGGCTTCACGCTGGCCGGCGACGGCGCATGCGCAATCTGCTCGCGCAGGAAATGCGCCGCAGCGGCGCCCGCGCGCGCCATCAGCGTGTGCACGGGCAGGGCGGCCTGAGCGGCGGTTTCGGCTGCGCGCAACTGCGCGACAGTGAGCAGCGGCACGGCCCGATCATGCGGATTGACGAGCGCGAGAGCTGGAAGAGGGAGCGGCGGGGTAGGCGTGGCGTCTGTCATGGCGGCGATGGCGGCCGCAGGGGGCTGCGGCACGTGCGGGAGTTCGACAGTGCAACGATACCCGAGCGGCGCGCGCCAGGCGTTGGCTCGCGCCTCAGTCGCGTGTCGGTCGCGTGTCAGTCGCGTCCGGGCCAGAGCGCCGCGACGGTCTCGGCGGGCAGATCGGGCGCGGTGCCCGAAATCTGTGCGGCGATCAGGCGAGCCGAGCCCAGCGCGAGCGCCCAGCCGGCCGGGCCATGGCCCGCGTTGACGTAGAGGCGCGCATGCCCGGCGTTGCCTGCTGCCGGCATGCCGTCGGCGGAGAGCAATTTCATGCCTTCCCACGCGAGCGCTGCCGAAATGCGCGCGGCGCCCGGCGCCCAATCGCGCGAAGCCTCGCCGAGCAGGGCGAGGGCTTCTTCGGTGAGTGGTTCGGGCAGCGCTTCGTCGAGTTCCTTCACGCGCTGGAGCACCGCGCCGCCCGAAATGCGCAGCCGGTGGTTCGTGCGCGTGATCGCGATGCGCCGCGCCACATCGACCAGCGTCGAATGCGGCACGCATTCCTCGTGTGCGACCGGCGCGTTCAGCGTGTGCACCCGCACGGGATAGAACGGCAGCTTGAAACCAAGCGGCGCGAGCAGCTTTGGCGTTTGCGCGCCGGCCGCGACAACCACGGCATCGGCGGAAATGACTTCGACTTCGCGTTTGCGCGTGGCGTCGTCAGGGCGCGGCGAGAGTTCCACGGCTGCGCGCGTGTTTTCGAGGCGGATCGCGCTGACGGTGCGTCCGGTCTGGAATTGCACGCCGCCCATCGTATCGAGCACCTGCTTGAGCTGCTTGACGAAGAGCGGGCAGTTGGCCACGCGCGCCTCGTCGAAACGGATAGCGCCCGCGAACGGCGGATCGGTGGGAATCGTATGTTCGGATGCCACGCATTCGTGCGGCGTGAGCACGTGATGCGGGATCTCGAATTGGCGCAGCAATTCGAGCGCGGGTTGCGTAAGCGACCACTCGTCGCTGCCGCGCACGAGATAGAGCAGGCCTTCGCGCTGCTCGTACTCGAGCTCGAAGCGGCCTTCGGCCTCGTCCAGCGCGTTTTGCGCCGATTCGATCAGCGGACGCAGGAGCGTGTAGCGCGCGGCGAAGGCTTCGGAGCCGTGCAGGGACGCGAGGCGCTTCACGAAGCTGCGTGCGTGTCCGGTGAAGCCGGTCTTGCAGATCACACCGCCCGACGACTGCCGGCCGTTGCGCAGAAAAGTAGGCCCGAACCAGACGTCGAGCGGCGTGGGCAGCACGACGCCGCTATGGCCGTAGCTCGCGCCTTGCGCGACGGTGGCGTGGCGCTCGACCACGCAGACGCGATGGCCCGCCGCGCGCAACTGATAGGCGGTGGCGACGCCGGCGATTCCGCCGCCAATGACGATGACATCCATGACGATTTGATCTGCTGGCAGACGGCGCGCCGAAGGGCGAGGGCGCCGTGCCGATGGGGGTGAGGCATGCGGCGCGGGCAATCGCGCCGATCGGGTGAAACACGCAATCATAGCAGCCAAACCGTCCCGCTTGCCATGCGCGTTGCCAAGCGCCGTTACGCAGGCGGCCGGCGCTGGTGGCCGGAGCGCCGGACCTCGCGCGAACGCAGCCGCCGGAAGCCCGCCGGGGCCCGGCACGCGCTGCGCTCCCGCCTCGCGGCTCGGCCAGGCGGGGTCTTCCGGGTTATAATCGCGGTCTCCCCATCGCCCGACGTCGGCCCGACGTCATCGCCTGTGTGCGGCGCTTCGCCACCCCGCGAGACGCCCGTGAAAGGCGATGGCGCAACGCAATTCCGACGCAACCCAGACGTAATCTCGACGCAACGCCCCAGTCCATGGCCCACTTCTCGTGTTTCCCCGGTGCTTCGGCCCTTTCCGACTTCCGTCAGACCCGCCTGCTCGAAACGCTCCAGCGTATCGACGCTCATATCGTCGGCGTCCACGGCCAGTATCTGCACTTCGTCAACTCGGCCACGCCGCTTGTCCCTGACGACAGCGCGAAGATCGAAGCGCTGATGCACTACGGCGCGCCGTTCGCGGCCCCGCAGGAGCGCGGCAGCGCGGTCACATTCCTCGTCGTGCCGCGCTTCGGCACGGTGTCGCCGTGGGCGAGCAAGGCCACCGACATCGCGCATCACTGCGGCCTCGAGCAGGTGCGCCGCATCGAGCGCGGCGTCGAGTACACGGTGATCCTCAAGAGCGGCCTGCTGGGCGGCAAGAAAACCCTGTCGGACGAGGCACACGCCGCCGTCGCGGCCGCGCTGCACGACCGTATGACCGAGAGCGTGGCCGCTTCGCGCGACCAGGCGCTGCATCTGTTCGACGAACTGCCGGCGCGCCCGATGCAGACCGTCGACGTGCTCGGCCATGGCCGCAAGGCGCTTGAAACGGCCAATGGCGAACTGGGCCTCGCGCTCGCCGACGACGAAATCGACTACCTCGTCGACAACTTCACGAAGCTCGGGCGCAACCCGACCGACGTCGAACTGATGATGTTCGCGCAGGCCAACAGCGAGCACTGCCGCCACAAGATCTTCAACGCGAGCTGGACGATCGACGGCGAGGACCAGGACCTGTCGCTCTTCGCGATGATCCGCAACACCGAGAAGGTGAGCCCGCAGGGCACGATCGTCGCGTACTCGGACAACTCGTCGATCATGGAAGGCGCGGTGGCCGAGCGCTGGTTCCCGCGCAAGAGCGGCGCGGAAGGCGCGCCGGGCGAGCAGTACGGCCGCCACACCGAACTCACGCACACGCTGATGAAGGTGGAGACGCACAACCACCCGACCGCGATCTCGCCGTTCGCGGGCGCAGCCACGGGCTCGGGCGGCGAAATCCGCGACGAAGGCGCAACGGGCCGCGGTGCGCGTCCGAAGGCCGGCCTCACGGGCTTCACGGTCTCGAACCTCGATTTGCCGGACGCGCGCGAGACGTGGGAGAACGCCCGCGACGCGGCCACGCCGCTCGCGCACCGCAATCCCGCCGATGAAGCGCAGACCTATGGCCGCCCGGACCGCATCGCCTCGCCGCTGCAGATCATGATCGACGGCCCGCTCGGCGGCGCTGCGTTCAACAACGAATTCGGCCGTCCGAACCTCGGCGGTTACTTCCGCACCTACGAGCAAAACGTCGCGGGCACCGTGCGCGGCTATCACAAGCCAATCATGATTGCGGGCGGCATCGGCAACATCAGCGCGACGCTCACGCACAAGCAGGACCTGCCCGCGGGCACGCTGCTGATCCAGATCGGCGGCCCCGGCATGCGCATCGGCATGGGCGGCGGCGCGGCCAGCTCGATGGCCACGGGCACCAACACGGCCGAGCTCGACTTCGACTCGGTGCAGCGCGGCAACCCGGAAATCGAGCGCCGCGCGCAGGAAGTCATCAACGGATGCTGGCAGCTGGGCGTTGCCAATCCGATCCTGTCGATTCACGACGTGGGCGCGGGCGGCCTCTCGAACGCGTTCCCCGAACTCGTCGACGGCGCCGACAAGGGCGCACGCTTCGAACTGCGCAAGGTGCAACTCGAGGAGTCGGGCCTCTCGCCGCGCGAGATCTGGTCGAACGAATCGCAGGAGCGTTACGTTCTCGCGATTGCGCCCGCCGATCTGCCAATGTTCGAAGCGATCTGCAAGCGCGAGCGCTGCCCGTTCGCCGTGGTGGGCGTGGCCACCGACGAACGCGAACTGAAGCTGATCGATACCGACGAAGCGGCGCTTGCGGCGAACGGCGGCCACCAGCCCGTCGATATGCCGATGGACATCCTGCTCGGCAAGCCGCCGCGCATGCACCGCAACGTCGAGCACGCGAGCGTGCCGCTCACGCCGGTCGAAGTCACGGGCATCTCGCTCGACGAAGTCGCAAAGAGCGTGCTGCGCAATCCGACGGTCGGCAGCAAGTCCTTCCTCATCACCATCGGCGACCGCTCGGTGGGCGGCACGACGGTGCGCGACCAGATGGTCGGCCCGTGGCAGGTGCCGGTGGCCGACTGCGCGATCACGGCGCTCGACTACGCCGGCTACAAGGGCGAAGCGATGACGATGGCCGAGCGCACGCCGCTCGCCGTGATCGATGCGCCCGCCTCGGGCCGCATGGCCGTGGGCGAGGCGATCACCAACATCGCCAGCGCACCCATCCTCTCGCTCGACAAGCTCAAGCTTTCGGCGAACTGGATGGCCGCGTGCGGCGCGCCGGGTGAGGACGCCGCGCTCTACGACACGGTGAAGGCGATCGGCATGGAACTGTGCCCGGCGCTCGGCATCGGCATTCCGGTGGGTAAGGATTCGCTCTCGATGCGCACGAAGTGGAACGAAGAAGGCGTGGCGAAGGAAGTGGTCGCGCCGGTTTCGCTCATCATTTCCGCGTTTGCGCCGGTCGAGGACGTGCGCCGCCACCTCACGCCGCAACTGCGCCGCGCCGACGAAGTGGGCGAATCGGTGCTGATCGCGATCGATCTGGGCCGTGGCAAGAACCGCCTCGGCGGCAGCATCTTCGCGCAAGTCACGCAGCAGGTGGGCGACGCCGTGCCTGATGTGGACAGCGCCGAAGACCTCAAGCAGTTCTTCTCGGCGATCCAGCAGCTCAACGCGAACGAGCAAGTGCTCGCGTACCACGACCGCTCGGACGGCGGCCTGTGGGCGACCGTCTGCGAAATGGCCTTTGCTGGCCACACGGGCGTCACGCTGAACGTCGACATGCTCGCGCTCGACAGCGAGCACGAGTCCGATTACGGCGATGCGAAGGACTGGGCGAAGCAGACGAGCGGCCGCCGCGAAGACCGCACGCTGCGCGCGCTGTTCTCGGAAGAACTGGGCGCCGTGATCCAGGTGCCGGCGCAGCAGCGCGACGCCGTGTTCGCGGTGCTGCGTCAACACGGTCTCTCGGCGTGCTCGCATGTGATCGGCTCGCCGAATAACCGCGACTCGATCGAAATTTATCGCGACGCCAAGCGCATCTACGAAGCGCCGCGAGCCGAATTGCATCGCGTGTGGAGCGAAGTGAGCTGGCGCATTGCGCGCCTGCGCGATAACCCCGCGTGCGCCGACGCCGAATACGACGCGCTGCTCGACGCCGCCGATCCGGGCATGCAGCCGCATCTCACCTTCGATCCGGCAGAAGATGTGGCCGCGCCGTTCATCGGCAAGGGCGCACGTCCGCGCGTGGCGGTCCTGCGCGAGCAGGGCGTGAACTCGCACCTCGAAACGGCTTATGCATTCGACCGCGCGGGCTTCGATGTGCACGACGTGCACATGAGCGACCTGCTCGAAGGCCGCGCCACGCTCGCCGACTTCGCAGGCGCGGTGGCCTGCGGTGGCTTCTCGTATGGCGACGTGCTGGGCGCGGGCGAGGGCTGGGCCAAGACGATCCGCTTCAACGCGAAGCTCGCGGACATGTTCGCGGCGTTCTTCGCGCGTCAGGACACCTTTGCGCTCGGTATCTGCAACGGTTGCCAGATGCTGTCGAGCCTGGCTTCGATGATTCCCGGCGCCGAGGCCTGGCCGAAGTTCACGCGCAACAAGTCGGAGCAGTTCGAAGCGCGCTTCTCGCTCGCGGAAGTGCAGAACTCGCCGTCGATCTTCTTCAACGGCATGGAAGGCTCGCGCATTCCAGTTGCGGTCGCGCACGGCGAAGGCTTCGCCGACTTCTCGCAGCAGGGCAACCTCTCGAAGGTGGCCGTGGCGATGCGCTACGTCGACCACCGCGGCCAGCCGACCGAAGGCTATCCGTTCAACCCGAACGGCTCGCCGCAGGGCATCACCTCGGTCACGACGCCCGATGGCCGCTTCACCGTGCTGATGCCGCACACCGAGCGCGTGCAACGCACCGTGACGATGAGCTGGCACCCCGAAGGTTGGGGCGAGGCGAGCCCGTGGCTGCGTGCGTTCCAGAACGCGCGCAAGTGGCTCGGTTAAGCCGAAGCTGCGCTGCCGTTCGGCCGAAGCGCTGACGGCACGGTCGAGGTCGAGAGGCCCCGGCCACGCCCAGAAGTGGGGCGTGGCCGGGGCCTTCGCGTTTGGGCGGCATCAGGTGTCGGCTTGCGGTGAATACGGTCGTTATTCGCCGCACTTTACGCGGTGAAAGACTTGTCGATACGGCGAATACAGCTCATAATCGCCGCATGAATAGCGGCGATTACACCTATATCTGGCGAGCCAATGACTGGCCCGTCTGGCGCTACGACTTGGCGAAGCTGGCCGAGCCCCTGGCCGCGGCGAGCCATGTCCAAGGCTTGTTGGCCGGGCGTCTGGCCGATGTCGGCATGGCGTTGCGCGATCAGGCCAGTCTCGCAGCCTTGACCGAGGACGTGGTCAAGACAAGCGAGATCGAGGGCGAGCAGCTCAATGTCGCCTCGGTGCGCTCGTCAATCGCGCGGCGGCTGGGCGTTGACATCGGCGCGCTCGCGCCAGTGGATCGCCACGTCGAAGGCGTGGTCGAGATGGTGCTCGACGCGACTGCCAGCAGCCAGTCGCCGGTTACGAAAGAGCGACTGTTCGGGTGGCACGCTGCGTTGTTCCCGACAGGCTACGCGGGTCTATCGCGGATTAGTGTCGGCGCATGGCGCGACGATGCCAGGGGGCCCATGCAGGTAGTGTCCGGTCCGATTGGCCGTCAGCGGGTTCATTTCGAAGCGCCGCCAGCGGACCGCCTGGAAGCTGAAACGAGCCGCTTTCTCGATTGGCTCAATGGCCCCGCGAACGATCCGCCGCTGATCAGGGCGGCGCTCGGCCATCTATGGTTCGTCACGTTGCACCCGTTCGACGATGGCAATGGCCGGGTGGCAAGAGCGATTGGGGATTTGCTGCTCGCGCGCGCGGATGACAGTCCACAACGTTTCTACAGTTTGTCGGCGCAGATCCAGCGCGAGCGCAAGGCGTATTACGACATCCTGGAGCGCACGCAAAAGCGATCGATGGATGTCACGGAATGGCTCGCGTGGTTTCTCGATGCGCTGCATCGTGCCATCGATCAGGCGCAGTTCACACTCGATACCGTGCTGGCCAAAGCGAATTTCTGGCGCCACTGGGCCACAACGCCGTTCAATGAGCGGCAGGTCAAGTTGCTCAATAAACTGCTCGATGGGTTTGACGGCAAGCTTACCAGCGGCAAATGGGCGGCCATCGCCAAGTGTTCATCCGATACCGCTCTACGCGATATCAACGACCTGCTCGCACGCGGTGTGCTGCGCCGGGCCGATGGTGGCGGGCGCAGCACGAGTTACCAGTTGAATGCGCCGCAGAAGTAGCAGCGCTGTTATCCATCACTCGTGCGTCGCGCCCGAATTGGGCAACAAAAAACCCCGCGCCTTCGCAGGTCGCGGGGTTTCTCTTTTCGCAGCAAGCAAAGAAGCTGCAATCGGCCCTTACTGAATCTTCGCCTTGTCGCGCAGTTGCTTTTCGAACGCGAGCAGCTTTTGCTGCTGAAGTTGCTGCACGATCTGCGGGCGCACTTGCTCGAGCGGCGGCGGCGCGATGGCGCGAATGTCGTCCACGCGGATGATGTGCCAGCCGAATTGCGTGTGCACCGGCGCATCGGTGACCTGGCCTTTTTGCAGATGCGTTGCGGCGTCGGCGAATTCCGGCACGTAGGCCTTCGGGTCCGACCAGTCGAGATCGCCGCCGTTCTTCGCCGAACCCGGGTCCTTCGAGTATTGCTTAGCGAGGTCTTCGAAGCTCGCGCCGCCCTTGATCTTCGCGATCAGGTCCTTCGCCTGCTGCTCGTTGTCCACGAGGATGTGATGCAGGTGATATTCCTTGCCGGCCGCGCCTTGCGTGAGCTTGTCGTACATGGCCTTGACTTCGGCGTCGCTGGGCGGGTTGCTCCTGAGGAAGTCCTCGATCCATGCATGCAGGACGACCTGTTGCTGCGCCATCGCCAGTTGGGCCTTCACGGCCGGACGGTTCGGAATCCCGACGCGCGCCGCTTCCTGCATCAGCACCTGGCGATTGATGAGTTCCTCACGCACGGCCTTTTCCAGGTCCGGCGTGTCTTGCTGGCCCTGGGCCACGACCTGGGCGACCAGCGCATCGGCCTGCGACTTCGGAATCGGCGTGCCATTCACGACGGCAACGTTCTGCGCAAAGGCGGGAGCCGCCGCGAACGCAGCCAGCAACACCCAAAGACGGGTTTTCTTCAAGGTCATCGAAAAATCCTGAGGGGCGAACTAAAAAATGGGATTAGCGTTATCGGGGCTGCGCTGCCGCCTCTTCGGGCGTGAGCGCGGTGATTGCGAGCGCGTGAATGCCGCGCTGCATGGCTTCGGCCAGCGCATCATACACCATGCGATGCCTTGCCACGCGGGCTTTCCCCGCGAATGCGGCCGCAACGATCGTGACGTGATAGTGGCCGCCAGCGGCGGCGCCGGCATGGCCCGCATGCAGTGCGCTGTCGTCGCGCACGGCGATCGATTCGACGGGTGCGAGCGCCGCAGAAAGGCGCGATTCGATCAGCGCCATGCGTTCCGCAGGGCTGGCGTGGAGAAAAACGTCGCTCATTCTTCTTCCTTCATGTAACGCGAGAGCCACAGGCTCTGGCCGACGATGAACACGACCAGAATGCCCGTCGCGCCAAAGAGCTTGAAGTCGACCCACGCATCGGTGGAGAAATGGTACGCGACGAACAGATTGAGGATGCCGAGCAGCGCGAAGAAGATCGACCAGATGAAGTTCAACTGCGTCCAGATTCGTGGCGGCAAGGTGATCTGCTTGCCCATCATCGCTTCGATGAGGTTCTTGCCGAACGCGACCTGCGAGACCAGCAGCACGACCGAGAAGGCCCAGTAGAGGACCGTGGGCTTCCACTTGATGAAGGTCTCGTCGTGCAGCATGAGCGTGGCGCCGCCGAACACGACGACGATACCCAGACTCAGCCACAGCATGGGGTCGACCTTGCGATGGCGGAAGGCGACCCACGCGATCTGCGCGAGCGTTGCGACGATCGCAACGGCTGTGGCCGTGAAGATGCCCCACACCTTGAAGGTGACGAAGAACAGGATGATCGGGAACAGATCAAACAGAAATTTCATATCGGCCTGGAAATTGGCAAAATGAGCCGCAAAAAAGAGGGCGCGACGCGTTTAATCACGCGTCACACCCCGCGCGAGCGTGCTTCGCTCGCGTTCACTTGGGCTCGAATTGTAGCGCAGCCGAATTGATGCAATACCGAAGGCCGGTTGGGGCCGGACCGTCCTCGAACACATGCCCCAGGTGCGCGCCGCAGTTCTTGCAGCGCACTTCGATGCGCAGCATGCCGTGCGAGCGGTCGGTGCGCTCCTCGATCACTTCGCCGTCGATCGGACGGAAGTAGCTGGGCCAGCCACAGCCGGCGTCGAATTTCGTGTCCGACTCGAAGAGCGGCGTGCCGCAGCACACGCAGTCGTATACGCCGCGCTCGGTGTGATCCCAGTACTTGCCCGTGAAGGGGCGTTCGGTGGCTGCGTGGCGCGTGACCTGGTATTGCGTGTCCGAGAGCTGCTCGCGCCATTCGGCGTCGCTCTTGTGACCGGGGTACGCGTCGGAGTTGTGATCGTCCTGGCTCATGTCGGTTTCCTGTTAAGGGCAAATGCGCGGGGCGTGCGATGTGCGGGCCGTAGATGAGGGCTCGCTCACGAAGAGCAACTGACTTCGAGCGAACTGGCCCAATCGGGCGGCAACGCGGCGTAGGCTTCGTGCTCGGGTTGCTCGTCGAACGGGCGCTTGAGCACGTTCGCGAGCCGTTCGACTGCGCTGAAGTCCTTCTGTGCGGCACGCTCGATCGCGGTTTGCGCGAGGTGGTTGCGCAGCACGTATTTCGGGTTCACGCGATTCATCGCCGCGGCGCGCGCCGCGTCGTCGCGCGTTTCGCGTGCGAGGCGCGCGCGATAGTCGAGTGCCCAGGCATCGAAGGCGGCGCGATCGAGGAACAGATCGCGCACGGACGTGTCGCCGTGCGCGTCGCGCTTCGAAACGCGTGCGAGATTCCGGAACGTCAGCGTGAAGTCGGCGCGGTTCGCATGCATGATTTCGAAGAGGCGATCCGCGAGTGCGTCGTCGCCTTCGTGCGCGTGCTCGAGGCCGAGCTTCGCGCGCATGCGCGCTTCCAGCGCGGGTGCGAAGTGCCCTTTGAAGCGCTCGAGCACCGCTTGTGCGTCGGCCACGCAACGTTCGCCGCGCGCTTTTTCGTCGGCGATCTCGTAGTGCGCGCCGAAGAGCGGCAGCAGCGCTTGCGCGAGGCAGAACAGATTCCAGTACGCGATCTGCGGCTGCATGCGGTAGGCGTAGCGGCCCTGCGAATCCGAGTGATTGCAGATGTGATTCGCGTCGAAGCCGTCGATGAAGCCGAACGGGCCATAGTCGATGGTGAGGCCGAGGATCGACATGTTGTCGGTGTTCATCACGCCATGGCAAAAGCCCACGGCCTGCCACTCGACCATCAGCGCGGCCGTGCTGCGCACCGCTTCGTCGAGCAGGCCGAGATATGGATCGTCGGCTTCGCGCAGATGCGGGTAAAAGCGGCCGATCACGTGATCCGCAAGCGCGCGCAGCGCCTCGACATTGTCGTGCGAATAGAAGTGCTCGAAGTGGCCGAAGCGCACGAAACTTGGCGACACGCGCGTGACGACTGCGGCGGTTTCAAGTTCTTCGCGCCGCACCGGCTGTTCGGAGCCGGTCACGGTCAGCGCGCGCGTGGTGGGAATGCCGAGGTGATGCATGGCCTCGGAGCACAGGAATTCGCGGATCGACGAGCGCAGCACCGCGCGGCCGTCGCCCATTCGCGAATATGGTGTGCGTCCTGCGCCCTTGAGCTGCACTTCGAGGCGCTTGCCTGCGTGCTCGATCTCGCCGAGCATGAGCGCGCGGCCGTCGCCTAGCTGGCCGGCCCAGACGCCGAACTGGTGCCCCGAATAGACGCTTGCATACGACATCGTCGAAGGCGGGCGTTCGCGCGTGAAGTTGCCGCTGAAATACTCGGCGAATGCCGGATCGGCCACCGCCGACGCATCGAGTCCGAGCAGCGCGGCCGTCTCTTTCGAGAAACCGACCACATAGGGCGCTGGCAGCGGCGCACCGGGCAGCCGCGTATGAAAGGTCGCGCCAAGGGCCGCGAACGTGTCGTCGCGCGGCACGCCGAGCGCGCGTTCGAAGTCGGCGAGCGGGCCGCTTGCCGGCGCGCGCGGGGCGGTCGAGCCGCCATGTGAGGAATCGGTTTGGCCTGGTGAAAACGACATGTTGAGCGCCTGTTGAATAGCCGATATTGTAAGTCCGCGCCGGCAGGCGTGCAGAAGGCGCGCCGACACGCGCCGCCCGCGCTGTTGCGGCATTTTGCATGCCGCGCCGAGGCCGCCGGGCACCACGCCATCCCATACAAGAATGATCTGGCATTCGAGTCGAGGAGACCGCTGACCATGACCGCGACGAACGCGCCGCTGTTGGGGCACATGATGGATGTGCCGCTTCTCGTGTCGTCGTTGATCGCGCACGCGGCGCGCCATCACGGCAGCACCCAGATCGTTTCGCGGCGCATCGAAGGCGACCTGCATCGCTATACGTATCGCGAATGCGAAGTGCGTTCGAAGCAGCTCGCCCAGGCACTCATCGCGCTGGGTGTCGAGCCTGGCGAGCGTATCGCCACGCTGGCGTGGAACGGTTATCGGCACCTGGAGGCCTACTACGGCGTGGCCGGTTTCGGTGCGGTGTGCCATACCATCAACCCGCGCCTCTTTCCCGAGCAGATCGCCTGGATCGTCAATCACGCCGACGATCGCTACGTGCTGTTCGACATCACCTTCGCCGCGCTCGTCGACACGCTCGCGCCGCAATGCCCGCAGGTGCGCGGCTGGATCGCGCTATGCGACGAGGCGCACCTGCCGGCCATGCAAACGCCGGTGCTCAGCTACGAAACGCTGCTCGCGGCGCAGGACGGTCGCTTCGCATGGCCCTTGTTCGATGAGCGCAGCGCATCGAATCTCTGCTACACCTCGGGCACTACAGGCAATCCGAAGGGCGCGCTCTATACGCACCGCTCGGCAGTGCTGCACGCTTATGGTGCGTCGATGCCCGATGCAATGGGATTCTCCGCGCGCGACGCCATGCTGCCGGTCGTGCCGATGTTCCATGTGAATGCGTGGGGCGTGCCGCACGCGGCGCCGCTCGCCGGCACGAAACTCGTGCTGCCCGGCAAGGATCTCGACGGCAAGTCGCTCTACGAACTCATGGAAGCGGAGGGCGTGACCTGCTCGGCCGGCGTGCCTACGGTATGGCTCGGCCTGCTCGCGTACATGCGCGAGGCGGGCGTGAAGTTTTCCACGCTCAATCGCACGGTGATCGGCGGCTCGGCATGCCCGCCGGCCATGCTGCGCAGCTTCGAGGACGACTACGGCGTGCAGGTGATCCACGCGTGGGGCATGACCGAGATGTCGCCGCTCGGCACGCTTTCGAAGCTGAACTGGGAGCAGTCGCAGCGCCCGCCCGAGGCGCGGCGCGCGCTGCTCGAAAAGCAGGGGCGCGTGATCTTCGGCGTCGACATGAAAATCGTCGGCGACGATGGCCGCGAGCTGCCCTGGGACGGCGTGGCGTTCGGCGACCTGTATGTGCGCGGGCCGTGGGTCATCGACCGCTATTTCAGGCAGGACAGCGGCACGCCGCTCGTGGACGGCTGGTTCCCGACCGGCGATGTCGCGACCATCGACCCCGATGGCTTCCTGCAAATCACCGATCGCAGCAAGGACGTGATCAAGTCGGGCGGCGAGTGGATCAGCTCGATCGAGCTCGAGAACATCGCGGTGGCGCATCCGGCCATCGCAGAGGCAGCCTGCATCGCCTGCGCGCATCCGCGCTGGACCGAGCGGCCGTTGATCGTCGCGGTGAAGAAGCCGGGCGCCGAAGTCACGCGCGAGCAACTGCTGGCGTTCTTCGAAGGCAAGGTGGTGAAGTGGTGGCTGCCCGACGACGTGGTGTTCGTCGACGAACTCCCGCACACGGCCACCGGCAAGCTGCAGAAGCTCAAGCTGCGCGAGCGGTTTCGCGATCATGTGCTGCCGGGTGCGCTGGAGGCGGGCGATCAGTGCCCGACCAAACCGATCTAGCGCACCAGATGCATCCGAACGAAGCGCAGCCCACTGGCTGCGTTTTTTTTGGCCGGCCCGCTTTCGCGCATGAGGCAGAGGATTGGTACAAACCCCGATGCCTTGTGCGCAGCAAAAAATTGAACGAACGTTCTTTTTTCGGTATTCTGCGTGTGAACCGGGAATGCCGGACAATGAAGCGGCCGGCGCGTGTGCGGGCGAGTCAGATGGCTCCCGCGAGGCACAACGCGGCTCGCAAGCACGGAGGCAGGCAAATGGCAGTGGATTACACGACTCGCGACGGCGTCGCCGTCATTACGCTCAACAATCCGCCCGTCAACGGGCTGGGGCATTCGACCCGGGCCGGCATCGTCGAAGGACTGGCGCGCGCCAACAGCGATCCGGCTGTTTCGGCCATCGTGATTGCCGGCGCAGGCAAGGTGTTCTCGGGCGGCGCCGACATCACCGAATTCAACACTCCCAAGGCGACTCAGGAGCCCACGCTCCACACTGTCATAAAGGAAGTCGAGAAGAGTGCCAAGCCCGTCATAGCCGCGATTCATGGAGTGGCGATGGGCGGCGGGCTCGAACTCGCGCTCGGCGCGCACTACCGCATGGCGGCATCCGGCGCGCAGATCGCGCTGCCCGAGGTGAAGCTCGGCATTCTGCCCGGCGCGGGCGGCACGCAGCGCCTGCCGCGCGCGATTGGCCTTGAAGCCGCGCTCAACATGATCGTGAGCGGCACGCCCGTGCTCTCGGAAAAGCTCGCGAATGCGGGTCTTTTCGATGCCATGGCACAAGGCGATCTGCTCGAAGAGGCGATCGCGTTCGCGCGCCAGGCCGCCAGCAAGCCGGGCCCGCATCCGCTCGTACGCAACCGCAAGATCGAGCACGCGAATGCCGAAGGTTTCCTGCAATTCTCGCGCAATACCGTTGCGGCAATGTCGAAGAATTATCCGGCGCCGCTGAAGTGCGTGGACGCCATCGCCGCGGGCGTGAAGCAGGGTTTCGATAAGGGGCTCGCATTCGAGCGCGAATGCTTCGTCGAACTCGTGCAGACGCCGGAAAGCCGGGCGCTGCGCCACGCGTTCTTCGGCGAGCGCGCCGCGAGCAAGGTCCCCGACGTGCCTTCGAGCACGCCCACGCGCGAAGTCCAGCAGGTGGCGGTCATTGGCGCGGGGACCATGGGCGGCGGCATCGCCATGAACTTCCTCAACGCGGGCGTGCCGGTCACGCTGCTCGAAACGAAGCAGGAAGCGCTCGATCGCGGCCTCGCGACGATTCGCAAGAACTACGAAGCGCAGGTCAAGAAAGGCAAGCTCACGGCGGAAAAGCTCGAAGCGCGCATGGCGCTGATCCGCCCGACGCTTTCGTATGACGATCTCAAGCACGCCGATCTCGTCATCGAAGCCGTGTTCGAAGAGCTCGGCGTGAAGGAGCAGGTGTTCAAACGTCTCGACGAAGTCGCGAAGCCGGGCGCGATTCTCGCGTCGAACACCTCGACGCTCGACGTGGACAAGATCGCGGCGTTCACGAAGCGTCCGCAGGACGTGGTGGGTCTGCACTTCTTTAGTCCTGCCAACGTGATGAAGCTGCTCGAAGTCGTGCGCGGCAAGGAAACGGCCAAGGGCGTGCTCGCCACGGTCATGCAAGTCGCGAAGAAGATCCGCAAGACGGCCGTGGTGTCCGGCGTGTGCGATGGCTTCATCGGCAACCGCATGATCGAGCAGTACATCCGCCAGGCGCTTTACATGCTCGAAGAAGGCGCGTTGCCCGCGCAGGTCGATCGCGCGATCGAAAAATTCGGCTTCGCGATGGGCCCGTTCCGCATGAGCGATCTCGCTGGCAACGACATCGGCTGGGCGATCCGCAAGCGCCGCTACCAGGAAAAGCCGGAGATCCAGTATTCGAAGGTCGCCGACCGCCTGTGCGAACAGGGCCGCTTCGGCCAGAAGACCGGCGCGGGCTGGTACGACTACAAGGCTGGCGAGCGCAACGCGCTGCCTTCGAAGCTCGTGGACGACATGATCGTCGCGTACTCGAAGGAAGTGGGCGTCGAGCGCCGCAAGATCAGCGACGAGGAAATCGTCGAGCGCCTCGTGTACGCGCTGGTGAACGAGGGCGCGAAGATCCTCGAAGAGGGCATCGCGTCGAAGGCGTCGGACATCGACATGGTCTATCTCACGGGCTACGGCTTCCCGCTGTGGCGCGGCGGCCCCATGCTCTACGCGGATGCGGTCGGCCTCTACAACGTGGCGCGCGCGATCCGCCGCTATGCGCAGCAGCCGAACGGCGACGCATGGCAGATCGCCTCGTCGGTCGAAGAACTGGCCGAAACGGGCGGTACGTTCAACTAAGTACCCAGACATACATTCGGACGAACATCATGAGAAGCGCTGAACACGTGCTCCTGCTGATCGACCTGCAATACGACTTCATGCCGGGCGGGGCGCTTGCCGTCGCACACGGCGACGAAGTCGTGCCGCTTGCAAACCGGCTCGCGCAAGACTTTCTGCACGTGGTGCTCACGCAGGACTGGCACCCGGCGCAGCACGTGTCGTTCGCGGCCGGGCACGCGGGGCGCAAGCCCTTCGAGACGATCGCGCTGCCTTACGGCGAGCAGGTGCTGTGGCCAACGCATTGCGTGCAGGGCACCGAAGGCGCCGCGCTGCATCGCGATCTCGCCGTGCCGCACGCGCGCGCGATCATCCGCAAGGGGCATCACGCAAATGTCGACAGCTACTCGGCGTTTCTCGAAGCCGACCGCACGACGCCTACCGGGCTCGCGGGCTATCTGCGCGACACGGGCGTGAAGCGCGTCTACTGCTGCGGCCTTGCGACCGACTATTGCGTCGCGTGGTCCGCGCTCGATGCGCGCGCCGCAGGCTTCGAGACGGTGCTGATCGAAGACGCCTCGCGCGCCATCGACATGAACGGCTCGCTCGCCGCCGCGTGGCAGCAGTTGAGCGCAGCGGGCGTGAAGCGCGCGCAAATGGCCGAGGTGCTGGCCGGCGCGGTCTGATGAACGTTCGAAGCCAAACTGAATCGCAGGATCAACACATTCGCAAGGGATCGGACCGAGTCGCTCCGATCAACTGGAGACATCCATGACTGATGCCGTAATCGTTTCTACCGCCCGCACGGGCCTCGCCAAATCGTGGAAGGGCGCGTTCAACATGACTCATGGCGCCACGCTTGGCGGCCATGTCACGCAAGCGGCTGTCGAGCGTGCGAAGATCGACCCCGCACGCATCGAAGACGTGATCATGGGCTGCGCGAACCCAGAGGGCGCCACGGGCGTCAACATCGCGCGCCAGATCGCGCTGCGCGCGGGCCTGCCGGTCTCGGTGCCGGGCATGACCGTAAATCGTTTTTGTTCGTCCGGACTCCAGACGATTGCGCTGGCCGCGCAGCGCGTGATTGCGGGCGAGGGCGATGTGTTCGTCGCCGGTGGCGTGGAATCCATCTCGTGCGTGCAGAACGAGATGAACCGCCACATGATGGCCGAAGGCTGGCTCAGCCAGCATAAGCCCGAAATCTACTGGAGCATGCTACAGACCGCCGAGAACGTCGCGAAGCGCTATGAGATCTCCAAAGAGCGTCAGGACGAGTACGGCGTGCAGTCGCAACTGCGTGCGGCAGCGGCTCAGGCCGCGGGCCTCTTCAACGATGAAATCGTGCCGATGACGGTGCTCGCCGGTGTGGCCGACAAGGCTTCGGGCCAACTCGTCACGAAGGAAGTGACGATTGCCGCCGATGAAGGCATTCGCGCCGACACCACGCTCGAAGGCGTGTCGAAGATCCGCACGGCAATGCCGGGCGGCGTGATCACGGCAGGCAACGCGAGCCAGTTCTCGGACGGCGCGAGCGCCTGCGTGGTGATGAACGCGAAGGTGGCCGAGCGCGAAGGGCTGCAGCCGCTCGGCATTTTCCGCGGCTTCGCCGTGGCTGGCTGCGAGCCCGACGAAATGGGCATTGGCCCCGTGTTCGCGGTGCCCAAGCTGCTCAAGCAGGCAGGGCTCAAGGTGGAAGACATCGGCCTGTGGGAACTGAACGAAGCGTTCGCGGTGCAGGTGCTCTACTGCCGCGACAAGCTCGGCATTCCCGCCGATCGCCTGAACGTGAACGGCGGCGCGATAGCGGTCGGGCATCCGTACGGGGTCTCGGGCGCGCGTCTCACGGGCCATGCGCTCATCGAAGGCAAGCGCCGTGGCGCGAAGTTCGTGGTGGTGACAATGTGCATCGGCGGCGGGCAGGGCGCGGCGGGGCTGTTCGAAATCGCCTGATCGCGCGCTAGTCCAGGCAGGTATCATGACGGCTGGATTGCGCCCGCGTGGCGCGTCCGCCGTTCAAGACTGACTGAAAAGGGGAACACGTGATTCGTCATATCGTGATGTGGAAGTTCAAGGACTCAGCGGAGGGCGCAACGCGCGCCGAAAACCTCGCGAAGTTCAAGACGATGCTCGAAGGCTGCCGCAATCTCGTGCCGGGCACGTTGCGTCTCGAAGCCGGTCTCGCCGAGCCTGGCCTCGCATCGACGTTCGACATCGTGCTTCTCTCCGACTTTGTCGACCAGGCCGCGCTCGACGCCTACCAGGATCACCCCGACCACCAGATCGTGAAGGACTTCGCCAGGCGCGTGGTCGAGGCGCGCCAGTGCGTCGATTACGTGCTCTGAAGATTGTGGAAAATTCGAGCGCAACCATGACCGGTACCACGGATACAACGCAGGGCGACCCATCGAGCCAGCAGCCCATCATCGAAAGCCCGTTCGTCGATCATCTCGGCGCGCAACTCGTGAGCGCGCGTGACGGCGCGAGCGAAGTGCTGCTTTCGCTGGCCGAGCGCCATATGAATACCTGGGACGTCGCGCACGGCGGCGTGACCATGACGCTCGCCGACATCGCGCTCGCGATGGCCGCGCGCAGCGTCGCCGCCGACGGTGTGGGCGTCGTCACTGTCGAAATGAAAGTGAACTTCATGCAGCCCGGCCGCGGCGAGTTGCGCGCGTATGGCCGCGTGCTGCACCGCTCGACCACGATGGCCTATTGCGAAGGCGAGATTCGCGACAGCGAAGGGCACTTCGTGGCGAAGGCGCTCGGCACCTTCAAATACATGCGCCGCCTCGCGGTGGGCCGCGACGTGACGCGTCAGCGCCTGCGCAGCGACCCGAACGCAAAACCCGGTCCGAGCGACGGCTGAACGCCGCGCCTGATCTGCGCCGGGCACGCAAGCCACGTGCGTGTTTGCATTTCATGTGCGTGCGCATGTGCGCATGCGATCCCATTCCGCTCCCAACCCGCGCGGCGCAAGCCGCGACGACACCCCCCAACGCCATGACTCAAACCAATCGTCAGTTCCTGCTCGTCTCGCGACCGGAAGGCGCGGCCAGCGTCGATAACTTCCGTCTCGTCGAAACGCCGCTCGCGCCGCTCGCCGAAGGGCAAGTGCGCGTGCGCAATCACTGGCTTTCGCTCGATCCGTACATGCGCGGCCGCATGAACGACAGCAAATCGTATGCGGCGCCGCAGCCGCTCAATGAGGTAATGATCGGCGGCACGGCGGGCGAAGTGGTCGAATCGCTCAACCGCAAGTTCAAGGTCGGCGACAAAGTGGTTGGCATGGCCGGCTGGCAGGAATACGGCACTTCGGACGGCAGCGATTTGCATGTCGTCGATACGAAGCACGTACCGTTGGCCGCGTATCTGGGGCCGGTGGGCATGCCGGGCGTCACGGCCTGGTACGGGCTGAACCGCATCATCGCGCCGCAGGCCGGCCAGACCGTGGTGGTGAGCGCGGCGAGCGGCGCGGTGGGCAGCGTCGTGGGCCAGCTTGCGAAGCGGGCGGGCTGCCGCGCAGTGGGCATCGCGGGCGGCGCGGAAAAGTGCCGCTATGTCGTGGAGACGCTCGGCTTCGACGCATGTGTCGATTACAAGGCTGGCGATCTCTACCAGCAGCTTAAGGCCGCAACCCCGCAGGGCGTGGACGGTTACTTCGAGAACGTGGGCGGCGACGTGCTCAACGCCACGCTCGCGCGCATGAATGCCGGCGGGCGTATCGCGTTGTGCGGCATGATCGCGGGCTACGACGGCGAGCCGATTCCGCTCAAGCACCCGCAACTGTTGCTCACGCAACGTCTTTTGGTGCAGGGCTTCATCGTGACCGAGCATCTGGACGTGTGGCCGAAAGCGCTCACCGAACTCGGTACGCTGGTCGCGAACCAGCAACTGGTCTATCGCGAGAGCATTGCCGAAGGCCTCGAAAACGCGCCCACGGCATTCCTTGGCATGCTCAAGGGGCAGAACTTCGGCAAACAGCTCGTCAAGCTCGTTTGACGTCTTTGCAGAATTTACGACCAGGTGAGGGAGCGCAATGTCTGACCCGTTTCAATTCGAAGGCCGGGTGGCCGTCATTACCGGCGCGGCGAGCGGCTTTGGCCGCGCGTTCGCGCAGCAGGCCGCGTCGCTCGGCATGAAGCTCGTGCTTACGGACGTGGATGCGCTCGCGCTCGGGGAAACCGTTCAGGGGCTGCGCGACCAGGGCACACAGGCAACCGGTTTGCGCACCGACGTGCGTGACCCGGCACAGGTGGACGCGCTCGCGCAGGCGGCGCTGGACGCGTATGGCAAGGTCCATCTGCTCTTCAACAATGCCGGCGTGGGCAGCGGCGGCTTCGTGTGGGAAAGCAGCGCGCGGGACTGGGACTGGGTGTTCGGCGTGAATGTGATGGGTGTCGCGAACGGTTTGCGCAGCTTCACACCCATCATGCTCAAGCAGGGCGAGCGCGCGCACATCGTCAACACGGCCTCGGTGGCGGGGCTGCTCGCGCCGCCCGCAATGGGCGTCTATAACGCGTCCAAGCACGCCGTGGTCGCGCTCACCGAGACGCTTTACCACGACCTCCGCAACGTCAGCACGGAGGTGAGTTGCTCGCTCTTGTGCCCCGCCTTCGTGCCGACGGGCATTGCCAACGCCGAGCGCAACCGCCCCGACGATATGCGCAACGAGGCGCCCCCCACACGCTCACAGCAGGCCGCCGATCTGCAATTGCAGCGCGCGGTGCGCTCGGGCCGTCTCACGGCTGACGATGTCGCGAAAATCACTTTCGATGCGGTGCGCGAAGGGCGCTTCTACATCCTCACGCATCCGGGCATACTCCCTTCCGTGAAACTGCGTCACGAAGACATCGAGACGTTGCGCAATCCCACCGATCCGCTCTCGCTCAAACCCGAAGTGAAGAACGCGCAGGCTTGACGATATCCCTGCGGGCATCGACCGGCGTTCGAGCGGAACCTCATTCGACAGACTCATGACGCTCAACGCGAAGATCGCTTTAGTGCTCGACATGGTGGCCCGCGCGGGCCGCACGCCTTACCACGAAATGACGCCGCAGCAAGCTCGGGCGTCGTATGAAAAGAGCGCATCGGTGCTGGAAATCGCTTCCGCGCCGATGCACTCGGTCGAAGACCTGCGGGTGCCGACGCGCGATGGCGAGACGATCCGCGCGCGGCTCTATCTGCCGGTCGAGCCGCAGTGGTCCAAACCGTTGCCCGCGCTCGTCTATTTCCACGGCGGCGGCTTTACCGTGGGCAGCGTCGACACGCACGACGCCTTGTGCCGCATGTTCGCGCGCGACGCACGTTGCGCGGTGCTTTCGGTCGATTACCGGCTTGCGCCCGAACACAAGTTCCCTACCGCCGTAAACGACGCGTTCGACGCCTATGCATGGCTGCACGCGCACGCGGCCGAATTCGCGATCGATGAGGCACGGATTGCACTGGGCGGCGACAGCGCGGGCGGCACGCTCGCGACGGTGTGCGCGGTGCTCGCACGCGACGCGGGCATGCCCGCAGTGCTGCAACTGCTGATCTATCCGGGCACGGGCTCGCATCAGCAAACGGCGTCGCACAAGCGCCTCGCCGCCGGCTACCTGCTCACGGAGCCCACCGTGCAATGGTTCTTCAATCACTACGTGCGTGATGCGTCCGATCGCGACGACTGGCGTTTCGCGCCGCTCGACGGCACGCATGGCGCGCCCGATTTTCACGGCGTGGCGCCGGCGTGGATCGCGGCAGCGGAGTTTGATCCGCTCGTCGATGAGGACGAAGCCTATGCGCAGAAGCTGCTCGCGGCGGGCAACGAGGTCACGCTCGTGCGCTTTCCCGGCATGATCCACGAGTTCTTCAAGATGGGCGGCTTTGTGGAAGATGCGCGCCGCGGGCACGCGCTGGCCGCGCAGGCGTTGCGCGCGGCGTTCGGCATCGACGATTGATGAGGCGGGTGGGGCGGCAAGGCGGGAGGCCGCCCGGCTTCAACACGCCGCGCTTACCGTGAAGCGTTCGTAGCGCTCGAATGCGCCGGGCCGCGTGATGCGGTGCGAGCCGTCATCGTCGCTGCGCTCGCTGGCTTCCACGCTCAGCAGGTTGCCATTCACGCGCACGCGCAGCGTCGTCGTGCCGCGTGTGCCGTAATCGGGCGTCTCGATGAATGCCGCCGAAAGCGCGCGCTCGCGCTCGAGCGGAATGCCGGTCGCGGGCAATTCGCTGTCGAGCGCGATGCGCGGGTCGCGCATCAATTCGGTCAGGCGTTCGAGCGGCACGTCGGGGCCATCCGCCGCGAGTGCGGCAAGCCCGGCGCGCTTGCGCACGAGCTTCGGCCACGGCGTGTCGAGCACCGCGTTGGAGATGCCGTGCGTGCCCTCGGGCAGCAGCGCGGGCATGCGCTCGCCGCGGTTGCAGTACCAGGCAAGCTCGCGCCGCTTCCAGTCGCCGACGACCAGGTTGAAGCCGTTATACATTTCGCCGTCGCGCGCGACTTCGGCGAGATAGGCTAGCGGGGTATCGGGGACATCGGGCACGGCGCCTTCGGAACCGGCCGTCAGCCAGCGCGAAACGAGCGTGCCGCGCGTGGGCGCATCGGGGCGCATTTCGTGCGGCGCGCGGTAGTTGGTGAGCGCCGCGAAACGGCCGCCACGCGTCATGCCTAGCCAGGTGCCGCCGCCCACGAGATCGCGGCCTGCGAGTACGTCCGGCGCGTCTTGCCACCAATGCATGGGGTCGGCGGTGCGGCGCAGGAACTCGTCGCGGTTAGCGGCGAGCGTGAAGAGCGCGCCATCGGTCGCGTGCGGCCGCCAGTCGAAGACGATCAGGCACATCGCGTGCGGCCTCGGCTGCGACCGGCAAAAACGAGGCGCGGCACGAACGGCGTCGTCACAGGACTCCTTGCCAAGCCGTCAAATCTCGGAAGGCAGCGCGTACGGCAGCGGCAGGATGCGCAGTGCGGGGCCGTCCGCGGCGCCCAGATGCACGCTGCCCGATTCGAGCGCCGCGAGCTTGATCTCCGCGAGCAGATCGACGACGCCTTCGGGCGCCGCCGCCGCGTTCACGATCATGCCGCACGGCTGGCTCGGGTCGTCGGAGTGGAACAGTTCGGCCCCGGCGCGCGCGGCGTCGGTTCCGGCCGCGACGCTCGCGAGCGCGGTGCGGCGCTTGATCGTGCCGCGATACTGGCTGCGCGCCACGATTTCCTGGCCCGGATAGCAGCCCTTCTTGAAGTTCACGCCGCCGAGTACGTCGTAGTTGACCATCTGCGGGACGAATTGCTCGCTCACGGCCTGAGTGATGCGCGGTTCGCCCGCGCGGATGTCGAGCCAGTCCCAAACCGCGGGCGAGACGGGCTTGAGCGCGTCCTGGAGCGTAGCGAGCTTCGCCTCCACGGCGTCCTTCGGACCGACCCACAGATAGCGCAGGCGCCCGAGCGCATCGGGCATGCGGATCAGCGTGCCGGCGGGATCGTCCACCTTCACGTGCACGCCGTCGGGCAGCGCGTCGAACACGCGCGCGAGCGCGCCGCGCACGTCGCCCGCGAGGCCCACCACGAGCAGTTTGTCGCTGTCGTCGGTGAGCTTGGCCTTGGCGCGCAGTACGAACATCGAGAGGCGCTTTTGCACGCTCGCCTGGACATCCTTCGAAACCAGCAGGCGTATTGTGTCGCCGGTCTTCCACGTGAGGAAGGAGGCAAGCAGGCGGCCCTTGGGCGAGCAGTAGCCGGCGAGGCGCGCGCCGGTCACGTCCAGATGCTGGATGTCGTTCGTGAGCTGGCTGTGCAGGAAGCTGGCTGCGTCGTCGCCATTGGCGTCGATCACGCCGAATTGCGGCAGGATCGCCCAGGCGCCTCCCTTGAGGACGGCGTCGAAATCATCGGCAGCCGGCGCTGCGGCGGCAGGCGCCGCGATGGTATGTGTATCGGGGGAAGGCGTGTCGTGGGATGCGAGCGGAGCGTTCATGGATTCGGGGAACAGTCAATCCTGACTTTGGCGAGGGCAAGCAGTTATTATATGAGGTCCGCCTGAGTCACGTTACGCATGTCCCTCCTCAAGAAATGCCTTGTTGCCGGCGCCGGCCTCGTCGTGCTTGGCGCCGTCGCAGCGGGTGGCGTCTGGCGCTGGGCGACCTCGCCCGTGGCGCTCGCCGTCCCGCAACTCGATGTCACCATCAAGCCGCACAGCTCCGTACGCAGCGTCACCACCCAGTTGCGGCGTGGCGGCGTGCCCATCCAGACCGAATTGTTCGTGCTGATGACACGCGTGCTCGGCCTGCAAAGCCAGCTCAAGTCCGGTAATTACGAATTCAAGGCCGGCGTCACGCCCTATGAGGTGCTGCAGAAGATGGCGCTCGGCGACGTCAACGAGTCCGTCGCGACCATCATCGAAGGCTGGACCTTCAAGCGCATGCGCGACGAGCTCGACACGAACCCGGCGCTGCGTCACGAAACCGCCGGCATGAGCGACGCCCAACTGCTCGCCGCGATCGGCGCGCCCGCCGCGCCGCAGGGCAGCGGCGAAGGCCTGTTCTTCCCTGACACCTATTTGTTCGACAAGGGGTCGAGCGATCTGGACGTTTACCGCCGCGCCTACAAGCTCATGCAGACGCATCTGAACGAGGCGTGGGCTGCGCGTGCACAAGGCTTGCCGCTGAAGTCGCCCTATGAGGCGCTCACGCTGGCCTCGCTGGTCGAGAAGGAGACCGGCAAGGCCGGCGACCGTCCGCTCGTGGCGGCTGTGTTCGCGAACCGGCTCAAGGCGGGCATGCCGTTGCAGACCGATCCGTCGATCATTTACGGGCTCGGGGCGAACTACACGGGGCGGCTGCACAAGAGCGATTTGCAGACCAACACTATCTACAATACCTACCTGCGTCCGGGGTTGCCGCCGACGCCAATTGCACTGCCGGGCGCCGCCGCCCTGCAGGCTGCGCTCAATCCTGCGTCGACCACAGCGCTGTATTTCGTGGCGCGTGGCGATGGCAGCAGCGTTTTTTCTGACAATCTCGTCGACCACAACAAGGCCGTCGACAAGTACATCCGGGGTAATTAAATGGCGCGGGGCCGATTCATCACGTTCGAGGGCATCGACGGCGCGGGCAAGACCACGCATCTGGCGTGGTTTCGCGAGCAGCTCGAACAGAAGCTGGGCGCCTCGGGCCGCTCGGTGGTCATGACGCGGGAACCCGGCGGCACGCCGCTGGGCGAAAAGCTGCGCGAGATCCTGCTGCACGAGCCGATGGACCTCGAAACCGAGGCGTTGCTGATGTTCGCCGCGCGCCGCGAACACCTCGCACGCGTGATCGAGCCTGCGCTGGTGCGCGGCGACTGGGTGCTATCGGACCGTTTCACCGACGCCACTTTCGCCTACCAGGGCGGCGGCCGGGGCTTGCCGCGCGACAAGCTCGAAGCGCTCGAACGCTGGGTGCAGGGCGGATTTCAGCCCGATCTGACCGTGCTGTTCGACATCGCGCCCGATACCGCCAGCGAGCGCCGCGGTGCCGCGCGCGAGCCGGATCGCTTCGAGAGCGAAACCGACGCGTTCTTCGCGCGCACCCGCGCCGAGTATCTGCGCCGTGCCGAGGAAGCGCCGTACCGCTTCGCGATCGTCGACTCTTCGCAGAGCATCGAAGAAATTCGTGAGAAGCTCGAAAAAGTCATCGCAACGCTTTGAGCAAAAAGCGTTATTCGAAACGCTTATGATGCTCGATCAAGTTCATGTGAGTTTTCTAAAATACCGCTTAACAGATTGATTTAAAACATGATCTATCCGTGGCAATCGGGCGACTGGGAGCGCCTCCAGCAGTTGCGCAGCCATTGGCCGCACGCACTGCTGCTGCATGGCCAGGCGGGCATCGGCAAGCTCCAGTTCGCGCAGCATCTGGCGAAGGGGCTGCTGTGCGAGTCGCCGCAGGCCGATGGCCAGCCATGCGGCGCGTGTCCGGCTTGCACCTGGTTCGCCCAAGGCAACCATCCCGACTACCGCATCGTGCTCCCCGAGGCGCTGGCCGGCCTCGCAGGCCAGGCGGGCGCCGAGGACAAGGAAGACGCCAAGGCCGATAAAGTCGACGCGGACGAGGGCAAAAAGACCCGTGCGCCCAGCAAGGAAATACGCATCGAGCAGGTGCGCGCGCTGCTCGATTTCACGGGCGTGGGCTCGCATCGCGGCGGCCTGCGTGTGGTCGTGCTGTATCCGGCCGAGGCGCTCAATGTTGCTGCCGCGAACGCGCTGCTGAAGACGCTCGAAGAGCCGCCCGCCGGCGTGGTGTTCCTGCTGGTTTCGGCACGCATCGACCGGCTGCTGCCCACCATCATCAGCCGTTGCCGCCAGTGGCCGATGAGCACGCCTGCGCCGGAGGAAGCGCAAGCGTGGCTCGCGAAGCAGGGCGTGGCCGACCCGGCCAGCCTGCTCGCGGAAGCGGGAGGCGCGCCGCTTGCAGCGCTCGCGCTCTCGCAGGACGACAATCGCGCGCTGCGCGACTGGACCCTCGGCCAGCTCGCGGCGGGTGCGGCATGCGACGCCTTCGCCTGCGGCGAGACCCTCCAGAAGCTGCCGGTGCCGCTCGTGCTCGGCTGGCTGCAGCGCTGGGTCTACGACCTGCTGGCCGAGCGCACGGCAGGCCGGCCGCGCTACTACCCGCAGTCGGCGGCGGCGCTCACGCGCTGCGCGGCGAATCTGGATGCGCCAGCGCTCGCCCGTTACCTGAAGTCCGTGACGCGTCAGCGTGCCGTGGAAAACCATCCGCTGAATGCGCGCCTCGTATTCGAGGAGCTGTTTCTCGGCTATCGTGAAATGTTCGCCTGAGACGTGTTCCGAGCGCGTCTGGCCGCCGCGCTCGATGCCGCGCCAGGGCTGGACATCCACACGGTGCTCGGCTTCGTGTTCGGCCACAATGAGCCGAGCGTGCGGCTCTTTCACGGCTTCGGCTTCGAGGCGTGGGGGACGCTGCCTCGCGTGGCCGTGCTCGACAGTGTAGAGCGCGACCTCGTGATCCTCGGCAAGCGGCTTGCAGCCTGAGCTGCAGGCCTGAATTTTCGTTGCGCATTTCCGTAGATTCCGCGCAGTCAGCCTTATCCGTAACCCCATCGCAGGACCGCCATGTTTGTCGATTCACATTGCCACATCAACTTCGAAGGCCTCGCCGACCGGCTGCCCGAGGTGCTCGAGAACATGCGCGCGCAGGCTGTCACGCATGCGCTGTGCGTCTCGGTCGACCTGGAGACGCTGCCCTCGGTGCTCGACATCGCGAGCCGCTACGAGAACGTCTACGCTTCGGTGGGCGTGCATCCCGATCACGAGAACGTCCGGGAGCCCAGCGTCGCGGATCTCGTGGAACTGGCGCAGCACCCGAAGGTCGTGGCGATCGGCGAAACGGGGCTCGATTACTATCGGCTCGGCGAGCGCACGATCGAGGACATGGAGTGGCAGCGCGAGCGCTTTCGCGTCCATATCCGCGCCGCGCACGCCACGGGCAAGCCGCTCATCATCCATACGCGCGCGGCGTCGGACGACACGCTGCGCATCATGGAAGAAGAGCGCGCGGGCGAACCCGGCGGCGTGATGCACTGTTTCACGGAGCCCTGGGCGGTCGCTGAGCGCGCCCTCGCGCAGAATTTTTTCATCTCCCTTTCGGGCATCGTGACGTTCAAGAGCGCGACCGACGTTCAGGAGGTTGCGCGCCGCGTGCCGCTCGAGCGCTTGCTGATCGAAACGGATTCGCCCTATCTTGCGCCAGTGCCATATCGCGGCAAACCCAATGAACCTGCGTACGTTAGCCATGTCGGAAGATTCATCGCCCAGCAACGCGGATTGCCGGACGCCGAACTCGGCGCTGCCACCACGCAGAATTTTTTCCGGCTTTTCAAGATTCCGGCCTCGGCCTGAATCATGATCCGCCAGTAGTCGATTTTGATTTATCGTTTTTTATCAATTAGATATCGAATAACGTTAAGGCCTGACATGAACTCGAATCCGCACACGTCCACCGTCCAAGCCACGCGCGCCACCAGCGTGCGCCGCATCGCCGCCGCGCTCGCCATCGGCATGAGCGCCGCCTTCCTGGCAAGCGCGCCGGTTCACGCCGCATCGATCGATTCGCTCGTGAAGGACGTAAAGTTCGACGACGCCAAGGGTGTCGCCAAGGACCTCGCGAACGGCATGGACCCGAACGCCACGGATAGCCAGGGCATGCCGCTGCTCGTGCTGGCCGCGCGCGAGAAGTCGGACAAGGTTGCGGCAGTGCTGCTCGACAATCCGAAGATCAACATCGCCGCCGAGGACAAGTCGGGCGAGAACGCGCTGATGCTGGCCTCGCTCAACGGCGACATGGATCTCGTAAAGCTGCTCATCACCAAGGGCGCCGAAGTGAACAAGCAGGGCTGGACGCCGCTGCACTACGCCGCCGCGAACGGCCACGACGACGTGGTGAAACTGCTGGTCGGCTATTCGGCCGACGTCAACTCGCTGTCGCCCAACGGCACGACTCCGCTCATGATGGCCGCGCGCGGAGACCATATGAGCACCGCGAAACTGCTGCTCGACCACGGCGCCAATCTGAACGCGAAGAACCAGATCGGCATGAACGCACTCGATTTCGCCAAGCAGTACAAGGCGCCTGACGCGATCAAGGAGCTCTCGGCGCGCATGGGCCAGACGACGCAGTAACCCCGCTGCGGGCGCTCTGGCCGTCGGGTGCATTCGCGCAAGCTCTTTCGCAGAAGAGCCGCACGACGCGCCCCTAAAACAGTGCACAATACCGGGGTTGCCGCCGGCCGCCAGCGGGCGGCTCGCGGTGCGGCAAACGCTGCCCCCGACGACGAATCAAGCGACGAATCAAGGAGAATCATGCTGCGGGCTCTGATCTGCGCCGGCGCGCTCGCTGTGCCGATTTCGGCTTTTGCCTTTACCGCCTCCGATCTGAACCGGCTGTGCTCGAAGACTGACGTGGCGTCGCGCAGCGCATGCGCGGCTTATATCGAAGGCGCCGCCGACGGCATTTTCAATACCATCGACGCCATTGGCGGCACAACCGGCCCGCGCGTCGGCCAATATTTCTGTCTGCCGCAGGAAGCCCGCTCGGCGCAACTCACCGACGCCGTGCGCAAATACATCGCCGATAACCCGAACGTCGCCGGCTACAACGCCAGTACGGCCGTCTCGCTCGGGCTCGGCAAGGCGTTTCCTTGCAAGACCGGCAATTGACGGGGCGCTGAGCCGGGCCGGCAATCGCGCCGAAAACCGACATTGCGTCAAGCCGTCTGCTTGAATCTTTCCTGAGCGGCCCGACCTGGCCGACCGCATTCTTTAGCGCATCTTTACGCGCATTCACGTAGCGTGACATTAGGTCCTGTTGCCTTGCGCCGCGCTCACGATCTTCCCGAACGGCGGCCGGACCGGCGAGCCCGCAGGCTCGGCCAGTATCGTGGCATGCCCCTTGCTGGGGTATCTGGTTGCCGGAGCAAACGGAGGAGACATATTTCGATGGCCAGACTGATAGTCGTCTCGAACCGGGTGGCTACGCCCACGGAGGCCAGGGGGTCCGCAGGGGGGCTCGCCGTCGGCGTGTTCGGGGCGCTCAAGGACGCAGGAGGAGTGTGGTTTGGCTGGAGCGGCGACGTCGTAAGCGAGACGGTGGCCAACGCGGGCCCGACGCTCGCGGGGGAGGGTCATGTCACGTTCGCGACAGTCGGGCTCACAAAAAAAGACTACGACCAGTATTACCGCGGTTTCTCGAATGCCACGCTGTGGCCAGTGTTCCACTATCGCAACGATCTCGCGCGCTATGAGCGCGACGAATACGCCGGCTACCGGCGCGTGAACGCGTGGCTCGCGCACAAGCTCATCAAGCTGATCCAGCCCGACGACAGGATCTGGGTCCACGACTACCACCTGATTCCGTTCGCCGAAGCGCTGCGCGCCGAGGGCGTGCGCAATCGTATCGGCTTTTTCCTCCATATTCCGTTTCCTTCGCCCCAGGTGCTGCAGACGATTCCGCCGCACGATGAACTTGTGCGGTCGCTTTGCTGCTACGACCTGCTCGGCTTCCAGACGCGCAACGACCAGCAGGCGTTTCACGATTACATCGTGCGCACCGCGAAGGGCGTGGTGCGCGAGCATGGCGAAAACAACGAAGCGGGCGACGTGGAGGCCTACGGCCGCACGCTGCGCACGGGCGTCTACCGCATCGGCGTGTTTCCCGACGAGATCGCCGAGCAGGCTGCGCGCTATGAGAGCCGCCAGCATGTGCTCGATCTCAAGCAGAGCCTCGAAGGGCGCAAGCTCGTGATGAGCGTGGACCGGCTCGATTATTCGAAGGGGCTCGTCGAGCGCTTTCACGCCTTCGAGCAATTGCTCGAGCATTCGCCCGAATGGCGCGGCAAGGTCACGCTTGTGCAGATCGCGCCGCCCACGCGCTCCGACGTGGCAAGCTACAAGATCATCCGCGAGGAACTGGAGCGCGAGGCCGGACGCATAAACGGGCGCTATTCGGGCCTCGACTACACGCCGATCCGCTACCTGAGCCAGCAATACGACCGCTGGAAGCTGATGTCGCTCTTTCGCGAGTCGCAGGTGGGCTATGTCACACCGCTGCACGATGGCATGAACCTGGTCGCGAAGGAGTACGTGGCCGCGCAGAATCCCGACGATCCCGGCGTGCTCGTGCTGTCGATCTTCGCGGGCGCGGCGGCCGAGCTAACGGGGGCGCTGCTCGTGAATCCTCACGATGCGGCGGGCATGTCGGAGGCGCTCGGGCGCGCGCTGTCGATGCCGCTCGAAGAGCGCAAGGCGCGTTACCTGACCAACATGGAAGCGCTGCGCCGCAACGATCTGGGGGTCTGGCGCGACCGTTTTCTCTCCGATCTCGCGGCCGTGCCGCAGCCGCGCTGACTGGCCGAGTATGGAGATGGCGCGAGCCGCGCCTGATTGCGTATCATCGGGCGCTGGCTCAACCCGCGCTCGTGCGCGCTTGCTACGGCTCATGCTCTCGACCCTCGCCATCGCCAACTACCGCTCGCTGCGCGAACTCATCGTGCCGCTCGGGCCGCTGAACGTCATCACCGGGCCGAACGGCAGCGGCAAGTCCAATCTCTACCGGGCGCTGCGCCTGCTCGCGTTGACCGCGCGCGGTGGCGTGATTCCATCGCTCGCGCGCGAGGGTGGCTTGCAATCGACGCTTTGGGCCGGTCCCGAACGCTTTTCGCGCGCGGTCGCCACGGGCAACTACGCAGTGCAGGGCACGGTGCGCAAAGACGCCGTGAGCCTCAAGCTCGGCTTCGCGAGCGAAACCTTCGGCTATGCGATCGACCTGGGCTTGCCGGTGCCCGGCTCCTCGCAGTTCTCGCTGGACCCGGTCATCAAGCGCGAATGCATCTGGGGCGGGCCGCTGCTGCGACCATCGACTTTGCTCGTCGACCGCCAGGGGGCCATGATCCGCATTCGCGACGAGGAAGCGCAAGGCGAGTGGACGACGCTCGCGCAACCCGTGGCGAGCTTCGACAGCATGATGACGGAGTTCGCCGACCCGCGCAGCGCGCCGGAGATGATCGCGGTGCGCGAGCAGATCCGTTCGTGGCGCTTCTACGACCACTTCCGCACCGACGAGCACGCGCCCGCGCGCCAGGTGCAGATCGGCACGCATTCGCCGGTGCTGTCCGACGATGGCGCCAATCTTGCCGCCGCGCTGCAGACGATCCGCGAGATTGGCGATGCCGGCGCGCTCGACACGGCGATCGGCGATGCGTTTCCGGGCGCGCGCGTCGAGATCGTCAACCACGAAGGGCGCTTCGAAGTCGCGCTGCGTCAGGAGGGGCTGCTGCGGCCGTTGCGCGGCGCCGAACTTTCGGACGGCACACTGCGCTATCTCTTGCTCGCCGCTGCGCTGTTGAGCCC
Organism: Paraburkholderia sacchari; assembly: GCF_000785435.2. Taxonomy (GTDB): domain Bacteria; phylum Pseudomonadota; class Gammaproteobacteria; order Burkholderiales; family Burkholderiaceae; genus Paraburkholderia; species Paraburkholderia sacchari. Next base: position 396,956 of record NZ_JTDB02000007.1, read on the forward strand.
GCGGCCACCCGCGCTGCTCGTGCTCGACGAGCCGGAGACGAGCTTGCACCCGGACCTGCTGCCGTCGCTCGCACGGCTCATCGCGCGCGCCTCGGCGCACTCGCAGGTACTGGTCGTTTCGCACGCGGCGCGGCTCGTCGCCGCGCTCGAGCGCGAGGCGGGCAGCCAGTCGATCGTGCTCGAGCGACGCCTCGGCGCGACGGCGCTCGCCGACGCCGATTCGCTCGATGTGCCGGCGTGGAAATGGCCGTCGCGCTAAATTGCCTCGGGCGCACCGCCCAGACGCACTGCCTGGGGCGCTCCGCAGGATGTTTCGACGTGTAAGTCCATATAGCAATTGAAATACTCGCAGCGTGGGCGCCGCGCAAGGCGAATAATGGCCAGGTGCGCCGCGCTGCGAGCCGCCCGATCGCGTCCTCCTCGAGTCTGTCCCTTCGATAATTGAGGGACGCGATTGCAATACTGGGCTTCCTTTAAAATGGCTCGAACCGCCTGGCGGAATTCCCCGCGTGCGAGCACCGAACACGAAGGAGACATTCAATGAGAATTGCGCAGATCGCCCCGCTGACCGAATCAGTGCCGCCCAAGCTCTACGGCGGCACCGAGCGCGCCGTGTCGTATATCACCGAGGCGCTGGTCGAGCTCGGACACGACGTGACGCTGTTCGCAAGCGGCGATTCGCAAACGCGTGCGAAGCTCGAACCCGTGTGGCCGCGCGCGCTGCGCCTCGACCCCGGCATTCGCGACCGGATCGCGCCTCACATGCTGCTGATGGAAATGGTGCGCCGCCAGGCCGACCAGTTCGACGTACTGCATTTCCATATGGATTACTACTCGTTTTCGGTGTTCAAGCGCCAGGAAACGCCATTCGTGACCACGCTGCACGGTCGTCTGGACTTGCCGGAACAGCAGCCGGTGTTCGACACGTTCAACACGGCGCCGGTCATATCGATCTCGAACGCGCAGCGCCAGCCGATGCCGCAGGCCAAATGGCTCCGGACCGTCTATCACGGCCTGCCCGAGGCGCTCTATACGCCGCAGCCCGTGGAGCAGCGCTATCTTGCGTTTCTCGGCCGCATCTCGCCCGAGAAGCGTGTGGACACCGCGATTCGCATTGCCCAGCGCTGCGGCTTGCCGATCCGCATCGCCGCCAAAGTCGACGAGGCCGACCGCGAGTATTTCGAACGCGAGATCAAGCCACTGTTCGCACTCCCGAATGTGGAGTTCGTCGGCGAGATCAACGACAGCCAGAAGGCCGAATTTCTCTCCGGTGCGCATGCGCTGCTGTTCCCGATCGACTGGCCCGAGCCGTTCGGGCTGGTGATGATCGAGGCGATGGCGTGCGGCACGCCCGTGATCGCGTTCAATCGCGGCTCGGTGCCGGAAGTGGTGGATGAGGGCGTTTCGGGATTTATCGTCGAGGACGAGATTGGCGCCGTGGCGGCCGTGAACCGGCTTTCACGCGTGTCGCGCGCCGGCGTGCGGCGGCGCTTCGAAGAGCGCTTCACGTCGCACAGCATGGCGCAGCAGTATATCGAGGCGTATCAGGCGGTGATACGCGCGAACAAGCGTTCGCGCTTCAAGGTGATCGACACGTCCACGAGCTGAGCGGCGGCCGGTGCCGCCAGCCGCCCGGGCAGCCTTTAGACGAAGGCCCGGGCGCCCGACATGCTCGTGAATGCGTGAAATTTACAGCTTCAGCGGGGAGATCTTGGTCGTGCCGAGCGAGAGGTCGCCGATCAGGCCGCTGTTGGTGAGTACGAAGACTTCCACGGGCTTGGTGCCCGTGGTGGTGTCGATTGTGCCGTTCGCACCGACCTTCGCGATCGCGACCGACGCGTCGCCGCCTGCCGCCCAACCGCTCGAATTGCGGAATTTGTCGAGTGCTTCCTGCGTCATGAACAGGTAGATGACCGACTTCGATTGCATGCCGAGCGTTGCGCCCACCGAGGCGCCCGTGGTGCTGTAGTAGCCAACAGTGCTGCCGCCGACGCGCAGTGCGCCGTCGCCGTGCTCGCCGCCAATGCCGATCCCTGCCTGAGTCACCTGCGGGAAGACCAGCACGCCACGCGCCTTGCCTACGAGCTCGCGCGCGCCGGGCACGGTCTGGTAGAGCCGCGACATCGTGCCGTCGACGCTCGCGTCGATCGCCTGGCGTTTCGCGTCGTTGGTTTGTTCCGTCGGGGGCGTGTTGCCGGTGGTCGAGCAGCCTGCGAGCGCTGCGCTGGCAAGCGCGATTGCAACCGAAGCCTTAAGGATGAAACGGCGTCCTTGCATGTTGTTCTCCGTTCTGTGTTCCGGGATATCCGAAATAGCCTGAAGCCGTGCCGTCATGGCATTTTGCCAATGGCGGAATCAGCTTTCGCTCTTATAACACAGGGTCCAGATTTGCCAGTTCAAGATGGCGCATCGTCAAGATGCGCGTCAGTGTTCTGGCACGGGCTTCGCGGCGGGAGGGCGTCGCAGCGCGCGGCGCACGGCACCCAGAACGATGCCGATGGCGAGCAGGGCTGCAGCCGGCACGACCCAGTAGCCGACGAATGCATGCCACAGATAGCTCATGAGCGTGGCGCGCCGCGTGGCATATTCGTCGAGCGCAGCCTGGTGAGCCGGGGCGTTTTCCGCGAGCACGGCGGCAGGGCAGCCCAGCGTGCGTGCCCGTTCAGGCGTCCCCTGGCAATGCAGCGGCGCGCCCGCGGCCCGCTCGGCGTCGGTGAAAGTCCAGTTGGAGAGGGTGCGCTGCAGATCCGCGCGGTTGTAGGCCATCTCGTCCTGGGCCTCGCGCACCACAATGATCATCACCGGCACGAGCCAGAAAACGATCACCACCAGCCAGCGGCGAAACCAGCGGTTCTTGTGCTTCCATGCCATCCGCGCCTCCGTACGATGCGACAGGCATCACTCCGGCTTCAAGCTTCATTCGGCGGCCCGATGGCGTCTGTGCGATTGCGTATCAGGAAAAGGGCGCCGCTGCAGCCATCATAGAAGAAAAATCGCGCTCGGGCGCAACGCCGAGAGGGCGCGGGATGCAAGCGGACAGGCAATTGGTTGAAGTGCGGTGCAGCATGAAAAACGACGCGCCGCAGCATAGGCTGCGGCGCGTCGCGCAAGGGGGCGTGCTGCGGTGAAGCAGCGGCAGGGGCAAACCCTGTGCTTCGAACCGCGTCGATCAAGATTCGGCCGAGTGGCGGATCAGCTCTTGGTCGAGAGGCACTGCTTCATGAAGGCCTTGCGGTCGTCGCCCTTCTTGTCGCCGGCCTGGGTGTTGCACGCCTTCATGCGCTCCTGCTGCGACATCGTGGGGGACACGCCGGCTGCGGAAAGGCATTGCTTCATAAAAGCCTTGCGCTCGTCGCCTTTCTTGTCGCCGGCCTGCGTGTTGCAGGTCTTCATCTTGTTCTGCTGGCTATTCGGGCTCGCGGCCGCGGAAGCCGCTGCTGCGGGTGCGGCGGTCTGTGCGAACGCCGGTGCGGCCAGTGCGCCGCTCAGCACGATTGCAGCAATGACGGATTGCATCTTCATCGTTCACTCCCATGGGATATCGACGTTGTCGTTAGTCGTGCGAGCAGGCGGCCCATCCGGCCCATCATTGCCCATCGCCGCAACCATTATGGCAAAGCCAACCTGAAAACGAACTGTGGGTGAGTTCGGTTGACGCACGCTCAGGCACAATGCGCGGTATGCACACCTGAGACTGGAGATCGACCATGCATTACCTCTTGATGTACGAACTCGTCGACGATTATCTCGAGCGGCGCGCCGAGCATCGCAACGAGCACCTGGCGCTTGCGTGGGCGGCGGCGGAGCGCGGCGAGCTGCTGCTCGCGGGGGCGGTTGCGGAGCCCGTGGACGAGGCGTTGCTGCTCTTCCAGGGCGAGACCCCGGCGGCCGCCGAAGCGTTCGCGCGCAACGATCCCTATGTGAAGGCCGGCCTCGTAAAGTCGTGGCGCGTGCGGCCCTGGCAGACCGTAGTGGGAGAGAAAGCGGCCAACCCGGTGCGCTGAACGCGGGCATGCGGCGGCGCGGGCGCTGGGCGTTGCGATCGGTTACGGCATGGCCGCGCGGTCGAGCAAATCGCGCACGGTGTCCTCGTCGACCTGGGCGAAGTCGAAATAGAACTGGCCCACGCTCATGAACGATGAGGGCGTCTGCACGCAGACGAAATCGTCGACGGCGCCCGCGAGCCGTGCGCGCGCACCGGCCGGCGCCACCGGCAACGCCGCGATGATGCGCGCCGGCCCGAGCGATGCGAGGGCCCGCGCGGCGGCCTTGAGCGAAGCGCCCGTGGCCATGCCGTCGTCGACCAGCAGCACCACGCGTCCGGCCACCGGCACGGCGGCGCGCGCACCGCGGTAACGCGCCTCGCGCCGGCCCAGCTCGATGCGGGCGAGCGAGAGCACGCCCTGCAATTGCGCCTCGCTTACGCCGGCTTCGCGGACTAGCGCAGCGTCGACGAATTGCGCGCCGTTCGACGAGATCGCGCCCATGGCGAGCTCGGGCTGCCACGGCGTACCGAGCTTGCACACGGGCAGCACGTCGAGCGGCGCGCGCAGGGCCTTGGCCACTTCATACGCGACCGGCACGCCACCGCGTGGCAGCGCGAGCACGACGATGTCGCGGCGCCCGGCGTAGGGCGCGAGTTGTGCGGCGAGCATTTGCCCGGCCTCGCGGCGATCGGTGAAGGGACGTTCCATGAGCGGCTCCTGTGCCATGCAAAGTTGAAACGGAACGGTTCTTTCAGTGTGCCACGCACAGTCCTGGCGCGAGCGTTCAAGTGTGTCCGCGGGCGTCCGCGTGTGTCCGCGTGTGTCCATTTCGCGCGGCCCGGACCCGTTCGGGAGCGGAACGGCGCGGAACGCACCATTGCGCACCTCGCGAAATCGTCTCCCGCCGCCCGGTCATTTGCATACGCCGATTTGTCGTTTGGCGCGGCGCATTGGCATGGATACGATGACCTCGAACCTTTCACCGACGAGGTCCGCGCCATGTCCGAATCCACCTGTTCTTCTTCCCGCTCTTCAACGGCTTGTCTGGCCAGTTTCGCGCCACGCGTCGTGGAGCCCGCCGAAGCCGACGCGCCCGATGGCTTCGGGCTCGCGCTGGAACTCACGCTCTCACGGCCCATCGACGGCATCGCGGGCCGCACGCTGCGCATTCATTTGCGGCGTGGCGCGCGCATGGAGCAGGCGGAAACGCTGCGCGACCTGCTGCACGAAGTGGGGGCCGACATCGTCGTGTCCTGATTGAGTTTTGACCGTGCAGCCGCTCAATCGAGCGGCACGGCAAAAAGCGCATCGAGTAGATTCGACGACGAAGGTTCGGCGAGCCGCACCAGCGTCTCCACCATTCGCACCTGGCAATCGACGAGCGCAATCGCGCGAATCCGCCGCGATTCGCCGAATTCCGCGCCCGCAATGACCCCCGCGCCCACGCCCTGGGCAATCGCGGTCTGGAGCGCCTCGCGGCCATCCACGTAAAGCACGGGCTCCACCTGGAGCCCCTTGCGCACCAGCTCCGCTTCGAGCAGCTGCTGCGTGACCGAATGCGCTTCGCGGAAGATCATGGGCTCGCGCACGAGCTCTTCATAGGTGATGCGGCGCTTCTTCGCCGCCGGGCTCTCGGCGGGCACGACCGCGACCAGCGGGTCCTCGCGCAGCACGCGCGATTGCAGACGGCTGTGCACCTGGTGTGCCGCCGTGATCGCGGCGTCCACTTCGCTCGACAGCACGCGCCGCATGCATTCGGTGGCGTTCGCGATGGCGAGTTTCACCACCACGCCCGGATAGCGGCGCCGAAACGCGCCGATTAGCTTGACGGCAAGGTCCGGCGCGTCGGCCACCAGCGCGAGTTCGCCGGACTCCAGCGCGCCGGCCGCTTCCAGCAGGCGTCGCGCGTCGCGCTCGCAGCCCACCATCTGGCGCGTCACCGCGTAGAGCCGCCGCCCGAGATCGGTGAGTTCGACGCCGCGCGGCGCGCGCTCGAAAAGCTTTACGCCGTAGTCGGATTCGAGCCGCCGCACGTGGTCGGAGATGGCCGGCTGGGTGAGCGAGAGCGCCTGTGCGGCGCGCGAGAAACCACCGTGCTCGGCAACGGCATGAAAGGCTCGCAACTGGGCGTACTGCATGATTTGGGACTCCGGGGGGAGCGTGGGGCAAATGCAGGCAAGGGAATCGATTGCGCAGATACGCCTTGGCATAACTTTTTGCGATATCAACATCGATTATATCGATTTTACCTATGTGCTGCACCGCAGTAATGTATGCGCCGACTTGCTGAACATTGCTGAACACCGACTGGAGCAGCCGCATGACCGCCGCCGCAGACCCGTACCTGCTGACCCCCGGCCCGTTGACCACGGCCGCAACGACTAAAGCCGCGATGCTGCGCGACTGGGGTTCGTGGGACGCCGATTTCCGCGCCATGACCGCGCATCTGCGCCGTGCGCTGCTGGAGATCGCCGGCTGCAGCGCCGCCGACGCAAACGGCGAATACGATTGCGTGCCGCTGCAGGGCAGTGGCAGCTACTGCGTCGAGGCGATGCTCGGCAGCTTCGTGCCGCGCGACGGCCACGCGCTCGTGCTCTCCAACGGCGCCTACGGCAAGCGCATTGCCACCACGCTGCGCTATCTGGGCCGCCGCCAGACCGTTCACGATACGGGCGACTATTTGCCGGCGCGCGCCGCCGACGTCGAGCGCCTGCTGGTCGAGCACGCCGACATCACGCATGTCGTCGTTGTGCACTGCGAAACGAGCTCCGGCATTCTCAACCCGGTCGAGGACATTGCCGCGGTCACGGCGCGCCATGGCCGGCGCCTGCTGATCGACTCGATGAGCGCATTCGGCGCCGTGCCGCTCGACGTGCGCACGCTGCCGTGCGAGGCGTTCGTTTCGTCGGCGAACAAGTGCATCGAGGGCGTGCCGGGCTTCGGCTTCGTCATCGCAAAGAAGGCCGCCCTCGCGGCCGCGAAGGGCAACAGCCACTCGCTCGCGCTCGACCTGTACGACCAGTGGGACGCCATGAACCGCACCGGCCAGTGGCGCTTCACGCCGCCCACGCACGCCGTGGCCGCGTTCATCGAGGCGCTGCGCCTGCACAAGGCAGAAGGCGGGCAGCCGGGACGTCTCGCGCGCTACACGCGCAACCGCGACGTGATGGTCGAAGGCATGCGTGCGCTCGGTTTCGAGCCGCTGCTGACCGAAGCGTGGCGCTCGCCCATCATCGTTACGTTCTTTTCGCCCGATCATCCGCGCTTCAGCTTCGAGCGCTTCTACGAACTGATGAAAGAGCAGGGTTTCATCATCTATCCGGGCAAGCTCACGAGCGTCGAGAGTTTCCGCATCGGCTGCATCGGCGCGCTCGACGAAGCGGTCATGCGGCGCGTCGTGCAGGCGTGCGGCGCGGCGTTAAACACGCTCGGCGTGCCGAGCGGCGCGCCAGCGCATGTCGCGCTCGAGGCCCGCCAAGCGCTCGCGGCCTGAAGCCCGCGATTGACCCATTCGAGCATTCAGAAACACGCATTTATTGGCAGCGCATTATCAGTGCAACATCAGGATATACAGAAATGAAATACGTCAAGGCAGTGATCTTCGACTGGGCCGGCACCGTAGTCGACTATGGCTCGCGTGCGCCGATGGGCGCGTTCGTGGAGACTTTCGCGGAGTTCGGCGTGCCGATCACGATCGAAGAAGCGCGCGGTCCGATGGGCATGGCCAAGCGGCCGCACATTGCGGCGCTGATGGCGTTGCCGCGCGTCGCCAGGGCATGGGAAGCCCGCCACGGCCGTGCGCCCGGCGAGGCCGATATCGACGCGGTTTATGACGTCTTCGTGCCGAAGAACGTGGCCGTGGCCGCGCAATACAGCGACGTGATTCCGGGCGTGGCGGCCGTGACCGCGCAACTGCGCGCGGACGGCGTGCGCATTGGCTCGACCACGGGCTACACGCGCGAAATCATCGACCGGATCGTGCCTGGCGCTGCCGAACAGGGCTTTGCCGCGGACAGCATCGTGTGCACCGGCGACACGCCTGAAGGCCGCCCCGCGCCGTACATGATCTACCGCACGCTGCCGCAGCTCGGCGTGTGGCGCGCGCGCGAAGCGATCAAGGTTGACGACACCGAGGTCGGCATCGAAGAGGGCATCAACGGCGGCACGTGGACCGTGGGCGTGGCCGTCAGCGGCAATGCATTCGGCCTCACCGAAGAAGAGGTTCGTGCGCTCCCGCCCGAAGAATTCGCCCAGCGCCGCGATGCCGCCACGAAACGCCTGCGCGCTGCAGGCGCCCATTACGTGATCGACAGCGTGGCCGATCTGCTGCCCGTGGTCACGGAAATCGAAACGCGCCTCGCGCGCGGCGAACGCCCTTGAGTTGCGTTGAATTGCGCTGAATGCTCACCAGGTCGCTGCGAACGCCTTCTGCACCTGCGCGGGCGAGATGATGCCGTTGGCGATCAGCAATTGCGTGAGCACGCGCGCCTTCTGCGGATTCAAGTCGAGCGAGACGACGAAGCCGCTCGTGTCGTCGTTCACTTCGACATTGCGGTTCACGAATCCCGAGCCCACGCGCGAAGCGCGCACCACCACGATCCCTTGCTTCGCGGCGCGCTGGAGCGCCTCGATTGCCGGCTTCGACGTGTTGCCGTCGCCCACGCCCGCCAGCACGATGCCTTTCGCCTTGTTGGCGATGGCGTTGTCGATCTGCACGCTGTCCATGTTCGCGTGCGCGTAGACGATTTCCACGCGCGGCAGTTGCTCGCCCGAAGGCAGCGCATATTTGTGGCTGTCGAACTGAACCGCTGGCGCGAGGAAGCGCACGCTTGCGGGATCGACGTAGCCGATCGGCCCGCTGTTCGGCGAAACGAAAGTTTGCACACTCGTAGTGTTGGTCTTGGTGGTCGCGCGCGCCGACTGGATCGTGTCGTTGAGCACCACCATCACGCCGCGCCCACGCGCCGCGGGGCTGGCCGCCACTTCGACGGCTTCGTACAGATTGCTCGGGCCGTCGGCGCTGGTGGCCGTGGAGGGGCGCATGGAGCCCACCAGCACGAGGGGCTTGTCGGTGCGCAGCACGTTGTCGAGGAAGAAGGCCGTTTCTTCGAGCGTGTCCGTGCCGTGCGTGATGACGACGGCATCGGCTTCATTGCGGTCGAAGATCTCCTGGATGCGCCGCGCGAGCGTGAACCAGACCTTGTCGTTCATGTCCTGCGAACCGATGGACGCCACCTGCTCGGTGCTCAGATGGGCGAGCTTTTCGATTCCCGGCACGGCCTGCACGAGCTGCTGCGCGCCCACCGCGCCCGCGTTGTAGGCGTTGGCTGCGCGCGCGTCAGCCTGACCCGCGATCGTGCCCCCTGTGGCGAGCACGGCCACGCGCGGCAACGCTGCCGACGCGGCGGCGGCGGCGGACGTGGCGGCGGACGTGGCGGGCGCGGCGCCTTCGCCGGCGGCTAAAACGATACTCGCGGGCAGGGCGGTGGCGGCAAGTACGAGTGCGGCGGCAGCGCATTTGGCGTGGATGGCGGTCTTCATGATTTTCCTTGTCGGTTAATAACCTTTTTAAACGATGTTTCGGAAAATAATTATTCACCGATTAAAAATGAATTCAATCTCACATTTAAGATGAATTGACTAATGTCGTGGCAGATAATGCGTTCTGCATGCGCGGGAAAATCCAGCGCGCCAATGATTGCGCCGGTATCTGGCACAATTGTTTGCAATATTTTCGAAACGAAGATAATCAACCTTCCAGATCGAAAAAGAATCGGTGAGCATGACTCGCGTATTCGGTGCTTTTACTACTTATTGTCCGCGTGCGCTACCATGAGCCCCTCGACCCTTTGCAGTATTTGTGCCATCGATGAAGACGTTCCTGCTGTTCGTTGCCACCGCGCTTGCCGAAATCGTCGGCTGCTATCTGCCGTATCGCTGGCTGCGCGAAGGCGCGAGCGCCTGGCTGCTCGTGCCGGCCGCCGCATCTCTCGCGCTGTTCGCATGGCTGCTCACGCTGCATCCGAGCGCGGCGGGGCGCACCTACGCCGCCTATGGCGGTGTGTACGTGTGTGTGGCGATGCTATGGCTGTGGGGCGTGGAAGCCATCCGGCCGAGCGCGTGGGACTATGCCGGCATGGCGCTTGCGCTGGCCGGCATGGCGCTCATTGCGTTTCAACCGCGCTGAACCGGCATTTCAGTTCGCAGTCGGTACAGACTGATCGCGGATTCACTTCAGGCAAGCGAGTTGACGCCCGGAAATTTCGCGCGGAATGCCTCCGGCATCGGCACGACTTTCTTCGCCTCGTAGTCGAAGAAAACAAACCCCGATTTAGCCATTGCGATCAGGGCGCCGTCCGAGGGCCGCGTGATGCGGAAAATAATGTCGCCGCCGTAGCGGTTGAAATCCATGATGCCGACCTCGAAGCACAGTTGGTCGCGCGCATAGGCTTCGGCGCGGTACGTGGTCGCGAGGTCGGTGACGATGATGCTGGTGTGGGCGTCCTTCATGTCCTCGATGCCGGCATCGAAGAGAAAGCGTGCACGCGCCTCGGAAATCATCGAGATCATCGAATCGTTCGCGAGGTGGTTGGCCGAATTGATGTCAGTGACGCGCACCGTGAGATGGGTCGAGTAGTAAAACTGGTCTTCGGGAAAATGGAGTTCGATGCGGGCCATGGCGCAATGCGTTGAATAGCGGAGTGGAGAGCACGGCGCCTGGCCGTCGGCCCTGCGCAGCTTGTGCGCCGGCAAGCGCACTCCGCTATTTTATCGGTTCGCACGGGCGCGCATGCGCGCCGGCCTAGATGCGCGGCAGGTCGTCCATCGATTTTTCGACGCTACCGTCCGGGACCTCCATATCGATTCCGTCGATGCCATTGGGGTGGGGAACCGCCTTGATCTTCGGCCCGAGGAATTTCATGCCGCCCAGCGTGAACACGGAATACACCACCGCGCCCGAGCGCAGGCCGTTCGCGACGTCGGCCACCTCGGAGATTTTGGGCGGCGAGAGCCAGTCATGGGAGTGAGGGTCGATTGGCGCCCAGCGCACGTGCGTCACGCGGTCCGTTGAAGTGCTGATGCGCACGCCATCGACAGCATACGTAGCCATGGTCGTCTCCTTTGCCACCGAAATTCCTATGCTAGTCCGTTCGGCAACGGCTGGAAAGCGGCGCGCGAGCGAGGGCACAAAATGCAAGGCCCGCTCAGGTCTACGCAGAGGCCAGTTCAGGCCGACTTGTAAACCGTCACCACATAAGCGCCGCCGAGACCGACGTTATGCGCGAGCGCGACCTTCGCGCCTTCCCACTACACCAAAATGTCCCGGCCAGATACAGATGTCCGACTCCCGGCTCAATAGAAATGTCCGGTTTTAATGAGGTTTGCTTCTGTCTTTCCCGGGTTTTATCTCCTTTCCGTGTTGAAGGATAGCGTCTGAAGCAGCAGGGCGTTTGTGTCCATTCAGCGAGCCCTGGCAGTCCGCCGGACAGGTTTTGAATCTGGCTTTGGCGCC
>NZ_JTDB02000011.1 GCF_000785435.2 Paraburkholderia sacchari
GGCGCCAAAGCCAGATTCAAAACCTGTCCGGCGGACTGCCAGGGCTCGCTGAATGGACACAAACGCCCTGCTGCTTCAGACGCTATCCTTCAACACGGAAAGGAGATAAAACCCGGGAAAGACAGAAGCAAACCTCATTAAAACCGGACATTTCTATTGAGCCGGGAGTCGGACATCTGTATCTGGCCGGGACATTTTGTGTAAGAGCAAAGTAGTAGTGTCGTACTTGGGCAGCCGTGTCGATCAGCACCGCATCGTTGGTGAGCCACCAGTCGACGTTGGCAGTTGGCTTCTGCGCGGCGCCTGCGGCACGCTGCATCTGTTCGGCAACCGGGAACGCGAGACCCGCGTTCAGCAGGGCGCTTGTCTTGCCCGAAGACTTCGAGCCGAGCGCGATATACCACGGCAATTCGTACAGGTAGCGTTTGCCCTGGAAAAGACGTCCGATCCCGCGCGCACCGGTTCGCATCGCCTTCAGGCGGGCGAGGGCGTCTGCCACGATGCCGCCGACCTCTTTCAGCTGTGCTGCGGCAGGCGACGGTTCCTTCTTGCCACCGAACGTCAGCATCCGGTCGACCAGCGAACGGTTGCTCTTCATCTCCTGCCAGAGGCGGAAGAGCCAGTACACGGCGAAAATGAACAGCACGACCGCGATGGCGATGATGCGTGCCGACTCCGGCGCGAAGGGCTGGGCCTTGCCAAACGTGAGCAGCGGCGTCGCGTACCAGATCAGCAGGCACAGCAACGCCACGACGACCGGGCTGGTTGACCAGCGGACCAGCCAGAGCAGGACGCCCGCGAGCAGCAGCGCGATGACGAGCACACGCATGCCTGCGCCTGCGAGCGGCTTCAGGCCGCCGAATGCGACAAAGGGTCCGACAAACCAGATCACCAGCGCGACAACAATCAGCGCGAGAAAGGCGAGGAATTGGCGCGAGACCAGAAACGACAGGAATTTTTTCATGCCTGGATGCAGACTGCTTTCATGGTTCCGTTATTCCGCGACCGTGATTTCGACACGTCGGTTCTGTGCACGACCCTGGGGCGTGCTGTTGTCAGCCACCGGGTCGGCGTCGCCCTTGCCAATGGCCTCCAGGCGGCTTGCCGGCACACCTGCGGCCTGCAACATCTGCATGACCTGCGTGGCGCGCTCTTCGGACAATGCGTCATTCGATGCAAACTGGCGGCTTCGGATCGGCACGTTGTCGGTATAGCCGAGCACCGAAACCTTGCCGGGTACCCTGGCAATCTCGGCAGCAATCTTCGCGATGAGCGGGCCCATCGTCGCCTTGACGGAAACACCCCCGGGCGGGAACATCGAATCGCCGCGGAACGTCACCGAACTGTGATGCGTGTCTTCGTCAACACTGACCGGGCCCGCGGCAATTTCGTCCTTGAGCAGCGTCTTCAGATGAAGGACCGGTGGCGCCGGTGGCGGCGTCATGTGTCCAATGTCGGCAATCTGCTTCTGGACCTCAGCGCTGCGACCCAGCAGTTCATACTTGAACCAGCCGAAGCAGCCAAGCAGGATGATCGAAAGCAGGGCTACCGTGATCCACACCGGGAAGTCGTAGAACGACGCTCGTCGACCCTTGACGTCGGACTGCCAGTGCGGCGAAAGGGCGACGGGCACGATGCCGCGCCTCGCCATGATTTCGTTGTAGATGCGCTGACGCACCGCTTCGTGCTTGCGGTGGCCGCCCGCTTCAAAACGGTAGCGGCCTTCGAAGCCCAGGCTCAGGATGCGGTAGATCACTTCGAGCAGGTCAAGATGCTCCTGCGGATCGGACATCAGCCGGCCGATGAGGAGGTAGACCTTGTCACCGCCCTGCCGGTCTTCGTGGAAGATCGTGGCCATCCCACGGGTCACCCATTCAACACCCGCGTCGTGGGTGTTCATACCCGAGGCTGCCACACCCGCATCCTTTCCACGCTGACTCAGCCCGGGCTGTACGGGCATCTTGCTGTTCTTGCCCCAGGTGGTCTGCATGGCCGCCTCGTCGATGGCGGTACACAGGCAGTAGCGGGCGCCGAGCATGTGGTCCCGCCGGATGCTGGTCTGCTCGCACAGCTTCTGGAAGGCACGCACTTCCTGCTCCAGCAGGTCGCGCAGTTGCTCAACCCGCTCATGATCGAGATGCTCCGGCATGTCAGCCAGCGCCCGCAGCAGGGGGCGCGCGGCCTCAAGCAACGGATTGTCCGCGGCCTTGATGGCCGCAAGACGTGTCGTGAGAGACTCGCCGGGCGGCAATTCGCGGCGGGGCGTTGCCTGGATTTCGTTGACGTCCGGGACTTGCCCCACCGGATCTATCGTTGCCTGTGGCATTCCTGCATTTCCTTGTCTGCTTTTCAGGTCGGGCCGGGCACGCTGTTGCCCTTTGTGGTGCCCTTTGTCATGCCCGTCGTTACCCGCGAATGCCCCACAATTCGAGCTTCAGCGAAGGGAATTCCCCCGCAATGTGCAGCGCCAGACCGCCACGGCGTTCGACGTCTTCCCAGAGCTGACCGGCGCGTGAGAGTTCGTAGTAGATGTAGCCCGCATTGAACGGGATCTGCCGCGGTGGCACCGGCAATGCCTGCAGCGTGATACCTGGCAGGTGACCCCGCACGAGATCAGGCAGGCGTTCGGAGGGACCGACCTTGGCCTGTGCAGCGAACTGCTGCTGCAGCGTATCGGGCGGCATCGCGGCGCTGACCGCGAGCACGACCGAGGTGAACCCATGCATTTCCGCCGGATCCACCACGGCATTGCGCATGCCGTAGCCGGCATCCGTCAGTTCGATGCTCTGCGCGCTGCGAACGAGTACGGCGTTGAGCAGCTGGTGGGTGTCATCGACGACCGGCTTCAGACACAGGTGCGGTGCCGTGTGCTGGTATGCCGGATGCGAATCGAGAGGCCGGCGCGTCGTGGTGCGGACATAAGTTGACAGCTCGCCCGCCATGCTGATGAGCAGGGCATAGAGGTCCGCGGGCGACGTGGTCGGCACGCGCCGCAGATGCTGTAACAGCGGTTCGTAGCGGTTGAGTGTTTGCAGCAGCAGGTAGTCCGACACCTCGGCCGCGGTGCCGGCCTTGCCGTCTGCACCGGTCAGACGCTGCGCGAGCGCCGTGGCACGCAGACGGGTGAGGTCATGGATTTTCGCAAGCCAGCTCTCGAGCAGGCTGCTTGCGCCGTAGGCTGAGACAGGCGGCACGAGGGTGTCGTCGAGCACAATGCTGCCGTCGGCGCGGATGGTCTTGACACGCGTGAGCGCAAGACCGATCCATGCATCGGTCATTTCCTTTTCGGGCACGAGACGCAGCCGCAGGTTGGACAGCTGGATTTTCTGTGAGCCCTGGCCGACCGAGTTGGTGTCGCGCAGGTCCGTGTTGAACACCGCGTAACGGGCGAGCGAACCCGCGTATCCGTCCCGACACTTCGACGATCTCAACCGATGGTCCCTGGGCCTTGATGCGCCTGCTGGCAAAGGGGCACGTCGTGGAGACGGCCACACCGGGAAAGACACGCGTGGCCTTCGATTTTGACGGGCGCAAGGCCGTGCTCGATATCGACAGCACCGGTAGCGTTGCCAACCCGCTCACCAGCGATGTCCTGAGAACGTTCCGCTGCCCAAGCTCGATGCCGGTATTTGGTCTCGCCGACAGCGGACCGCCGCCGGGCCTGCCTGCCGCGGGGCTTCCCATGGCGCCAGCCAGCCCGCATTGATCGAGCCCATCTCCGGATACGATCCCATGAGCGCGACAACCGCCTCGCCAGAACCGCGATATGACGCCGATCCTGTGGTGTCGTATCGCGCACGCGTGCGCGCGGCCGAAGGCGCAGCCAATCCCCTGCTCGAAGCCGCGCGCCCGCTGCTGGATGCACTTGCGAATACGCCCGCCGAACTCCATCCGGCCGGTGTTGCCCGGTATCGGCTGTGGCTGGTACAGCACCTCCGGATGTTCGGGAAAGTCTGCGGTGAACTCAGGCTGCCTGCGGAACACATCGAAAAGGCACGATACTGCCTGTGCTCCGCACTGGACGAAGCGGCAGAGCTGACCGACTGGGGCAATGGCTCAAAGCCTGGCATGGACTGGCGTGCTACGGGACTTGCCACCACATTCGGCCATGACCGGCAAGGTGGCGACCGCGTCTACGCCATCGCCACGGATGCCATGCACAATCAGCGTGAAAATCGCTGCCTCATTGAAGTCATCCAGCACATCCTCGACCGGGGATTCAGGGGCCGCTATCTCCTGACCTTGGGATACGCACGCAAGACATTGCTTCGGCACCGCGATCACATCTGGATGCTCGGCGGCGAAATGATTCGAAGCCGCCATGAAGATCCCGATCGCCTTGCCCTCCCGGTGGAAACCCTCCTGGACGAACTCATCGAAGAAGATGGCGGACCCCTCATTTGGCCAGCTATCTCCGAGTCCGAACAGGATTCTGAGGTTGCCCGCGAATTTCGTATCCGCTAACTGAGCGTTCGTTATGCCGCCTGCTGTCGCTGTGCAGCGTACCAACTTCTCTCGAACTGCATAGGACTGACGTAGTTCAACGTCGAGTGCAGACGCCCATGATTGTAGAAGCTCAACCAATCAATCACCTCGTCCATCGCCTCGCGACGCGTCGCAAAGCGCCGGCCGTGAGGTTGCCCGCGAATTTCGTATCCGCTAACTGAGCGTTCGTTATGCCGCCTGCTGTCGCTGTGCAGCGTACCAACTTCTCTCGAACTGCATAGGACTGACGTAGTTCAACGTCGAGTGCAGACGCCCATGATTGTAGAAGCTCAACCAATCAATCACCTCGTCCATCGCCTCGCGACGCGTCGCAAAGCGCCGGCCGTGAATGCGCGCTTGCTTGAGCGATCCCCACAGGCTCTCGGTGGGCGAATTGTCCCAGCAATTGGCCTTGCGGCTCATCGAACAACGCATGCCGTAGCCCTTGAGCAGGGTCTGGAATTCATCGCTGCAATATTGGCTCCCACGGTCGCTGTGCAGGATCAGGCCGACCTCGGGGCGACGGCGGAACCACGCCATACGCAACGCGTCAGAAACCAGCTCGGTGCGCATGTGCGGCTTGAGCGACCAGCCCACGACCTGACGGCTGAACAGGTCCAGGATGACGGTGAGGTACAACCAGCCCTCGTCGGTCCAGAGGTACGTGATGTCTGTCGTCCAGACCAGATCAGGCCTGGCCGGCGAGAACTCACGCTGCAGCAGGTTCGGCGCGACCGGCAGATTGTGTCTGCTATCGGTCGTGGCCTTGAACCGGCGCTTGGTGCGCGCCTTGACGCCATGCAGTTTCATGAGCCGTTGAACCCGGTCCTTGCTCACGCGGATGCCTTGAGCCAGCAGCTTTTTCCAGACGCGCGGCCAGCCGTATTCGCCTTTGGATTCGGCGTACACGGCACGGATGTGGACCAGCAGTGCGTCGTTGCTAATGCGTTGGCGCGGCCGCTCGGGATCGACATCAACAGCCTTGCGTCGGTGATAGCCACTGGGGCTGACGCCCAGCGCCTGGCAGGCTACGGAAACCGGCCATTGCCGGCTGTGTCGTTCGATCCACGCGTACTTCACACCGACCCCTTCGCGAAGTACGCCGTCGCTTTTCCCAGGATATCGCGCTCCATCTTCACGCGGGCCAACTCGGCGCGCAGCCGGGCAATTTCCATCTGCTCGGCCGACACCTGTTTGCCCGCCCCATTGAGCTTGCCCGCATCGTCGGCCTTGATCCATGCATTCAGCGTCTGCGTACTGATGCCCAGAATCTTCGCCGTCGCCGCCTGGCTCTGGCCATTACGCACCATGCGCACCGCTTCAATCTTGAATTCCAATGTGTACCGCGCTCTCGGGTTGCCCATCATTCCTTCCTCCTTCACTGAGTTTTACACACTCTCAGCAAGGGATACGTTTTTCGAGGGCAAGGTCTTTCCTTCGATGCAACATGTCGCAAGCTCTATAAGTATCGGGATCGAGCTTCACCCGGCTAGCCGCGCACAATAATTCACCCATAGATTCCGCCGACGATCCATATTTATTAGTTATCGAAATAATTTGGATGTGGATTTACATTGAATTCCGATTATAAAATGCGGTCGGCTTGATTGACTGGCGCAGCGCCAATTCGAGAATGCTTCACGGGAACCACCCGCATTGAGCCGACGGTTCCCGCGAGTTGTCTAGCACCTCAAGATCGCTCCAGCGCCGCCATCGCGCGCACGATTACCAGCAGCACGGCAAGGCTCACGCCGCTCGTCGCACGCAACTCCGTGAGCAGGTGTCCGTAACGTTCGAGCGCGGCCTCGTGCTGTTCGCACCAGGCATCCACGAGGGCTTGCGCATCGGCGCTGTCTGGCGCGGCGGCAAGCGCGTTCGTGGTGAGCGCGCGCTTGAGGCGCGCCACCTCCGCAAGCGCGGCTGCACGCGCCATCGTGTCCCAGTGCGTGGGCGTAGGCAGTGCCGCCGCGCGTTCTCCGATCCAGCCGTAGTTCAGGCGCATGTCCAGCGCGAAATACGCTGCCGCCACGTGCTCGAGCGGCCGGTCGCACGCCGCCGCCACATCGGCGATATCGAGCAGCGCGATGGAAATTTCACCGCTGGCCACACGCACCGCCAACGCGCTTTCCACGCCCGCGTTCACGAGCGCCGCCTGGCGCGCCGACAACGCTTCGAGATCGCCAGCGGGCAACAGCGCCGGCAATTGCGGCGCGAGCCGCTGCGCCGCGTCGCGGCAACGCGCGAGCAACGCGCCTTCGCTGTCCACCGCGCCCGCCTGCAGATGCCGCAGGAACCAGAGCGCAGCGCGTTCGAGCAGCCGCGCAACGTCGACGAACATGCGTGCCTGCACGTCGTCGGGCACGCGATTGTCGAGCGCGTCGATGTCTCGCCACACATCGTTCAGGTCGAACACGTCGCGCGCCATAATGCATGCGCGCACGATGTCGCCGGGCTGGACGTCGGTTTCTTCCATCAGGCGATGCACGAACGCGCAGCCCACGCGGTTCACGAGTGCGTTCGTCAGATGGGTCGCGAGAATCTCCCGGCGCAGCGGATGGCGCTGCATCGGTTCGCTGTAGCGCTGCTGCAGCGGCTTCGGAAAATAATCGATCAGTAAGTTGGCAACGAGCGGATCTTCCGGCACGTTCGACTCGAGCAGCGCGTCGTAGAGCCACATTTTGCTGTAGGCGAGCAGCACGGCGCGCTCGGGCGACGTGAGGCCGAGCTTCGCGGCCTGGCGTTCCGCGATTTCATCGTCGGTCGGCAGGAACTCGATGGCGCGGTTCAGGCGGCCAGCGCGTTCGAGCCAGCGCATGAGCCGCGTTTCCGCGTCGAGTAGTTCCGCGCTGTAGCGCCCGGCAATCGAGAGCGCCTGGGTCTGGTAGTAGTTGTCGCTGAGCACGAGCAACCCTACCTCATCAGTCATGTCGGCGAGCAGCGTATTGCGCTGCTTCATGGTCATCTCGCCATCGGCCACCACGAGGCCGAGCAGGATCTTGATGTTGACTTCGTGGTCCGAACAGTCGACGCCCGCTGAATTGTCAATGGCGTCGGTATTGATGCGCCCGCCGCGCTGGGCGAATTCGATGCGGCCGAACTGCGTGACGCCCAGGTTGCCACCCTCGCCCACTACCTTGCAGCGCAGTTCCGCGCCGTTCACGCGCACTGCGTCGTTCGCCTTGTCGCCTACCTGGGCGTGTGTCTCGCGTGCGGCCTTCACATAGGTGCCAATGCCGCCGTTGTAGAGCAGATCGACCGGCGCAAGCAATATCGCGCGAATCAATTCGGTTGGCGGAAGCGAGGCCGCTTCGATGCCAAGCGCGCTTTGCACGGCGGACGACAGCGGAATGGTCTTCACGGTGCGCGCGAACACGCCGCCGCCCGCCGAAATGGCTGCGGGATCGTAGTCGGCCCAGCTCGAGCGCTCGAGCGCGAAGAGCCGGCTGCGTTCCGCGAAGCTCGTTGCCGGATCGGGATTGGGGTCGAGAAAGATATGCCGATGATCGAACGCGGCAACAAGCTTGATATGCGGCGAGAGCAGCATGCCGTTGCCGAACACGTCGCCAGACATGTCGCCGATACCGACCACGGTGAAGTCGGTCGACTGCGTATCCACGCCCATCTCGCGGAAGTGCCGCTTGACCGATTCCCACGCGCCGCGCGCCGTGATCGCCATCTTCTTGTGGTCGTAGCCCACCGAGCCGCCCGAAGCAAAGGCGTCGTCGAGCCAGAAGCCGTATTCGTGCGAAATTGCGTTGGCGTAGTCGGAGAAGGTCGCGGTGCCCTTGTCCGCCGCGACCACCAGATACGGATCGTCGGGGTCGTGGCGCACCACGTCGGGCGGCGGTACGATCGCGTTGTTCACGAGGTTGTCGGTGAGATCGAGCAGGCCGCGCAGGAAGGTCTGATAGCACGCCACGCCTTCGCGCATCCACGCTTCGCGGTCGGTGAGCGGCGGCGGATTCTTCACCACGAAGCCGCCCTTCGAGCCCACCGGCACGATCACCACGTTCTTCACCATCTGCGCCTTCATGAGGCCGAGCACCTCGGTGCGGAAATCCTCGCGCCGGTCGGACCAGCGCAGGCCGCCGCGCGCAACCCGGCCGCCGCGCAGGTGCACGCCTTCCACACGCGGCGAGTAGACCCAGATCTCGAACATCGGCTTGGGCTCGGGCAGCCCGGGCACTTTTGCCGGATTGAACTTGAACGACAGTGACGCAAGCGGCGCGCCGTCCGCATCGCGACGGTAATAGTTGGTGCGCTGCGTCGCGTTGATGACGCCCAGAAATTGCCTGAGTATGCGGTCTTCGTCGAGATTGGGCACCTGGTCCAGCGCGCTTTCGATGGCTTTGAGCGCGCGCTCGGCGCGCGCTTCACGCGCTTCTCCCACATCGTCGACCACGGGATCGAAGCGGATGACGAACAACTCGACGAGCTGGCGCGCGATGGCCGGGTTGCCAGTGAGCGCGCGCTCGATATAGGCGTCGCTGAACGTCGATCCCACCTGGCGCAGATACTTCGCATACGCGCGCAGAATGGTGACTTCGCGAGCGCTCAAATAGGCGCGCAGCACGAGGCGATTGAAGTCGTCGTTCTCGATGCGCGCGGTCCACACGGCTTCGAATGCGTCTTCGAACAGGTCTTTCACGCGTTCGATGTCGAACTCCGCGTCATCTGCGAGTTCGAGGCCGAAATCGTGCACCCAGGCAGGGTCGCAGCCTGGCGCTTCGATGACGTATGGCCGCTCTTCATCCACGCGCACGCCCAGATGTTCGAGCATCGGCAGGCTGCGCGACAGCGCGATGGCTTCGCCCGTGCAGTACACCTTGAAGCGGAACGCGCGCGGTCCGGATTCGATGGGCCGGTAGAGATTCATGGCAATGCGCCGCGTGCCCTGCACGCGCTCGATCAGATCGATATCGCGCACCGCCGTGCGCGCCGGATAGTCGTCGCGGTAGCCAGCGGGAAACGAATCGGCGTAGCGGCGCAGGAGCCGCGTGCCCTGCTCTTCGCCGAATGCGTCGAGCAAAGCGTCGGCCAGATCGTCCTGCCAGCGCCGCGTGACCTGAACGAGCCGCGCCTCCAGCTCGCGTGTGTCCACTTGCGGCATCGTGCCGGTTTTCGAATGGACTACGAAATGAATGCGCGCGAGCGCCGACTCGGAAAGCAGCGGTGTGAATTCCACCGATTCGCCGTTGAACGCTTCCTTGAGCAGATTTGCAACCCGCAGGCGCAGATCCGTGTTGTACTTGTCGCGCGAAACGTACACGAGGCAGGACACGAAACGGTCGAAGCGGTCGCGCCGCACGAACAGACGCGTGCGCTGGTGTTCCTGCAAGCGCAACACGCCCATGGCGACATCGAAAAGGTCGTCTTCGTCGGCCTGGAAGAGTTCGTCGCGCGGCCAGGTTTCGAGCACGGTGACGAGCGATTTGCCCAGGTGCCCTTTGGGCAGGAAACCCGCACGCCGCACGATGTTTGCGCATTTGCGGCGCACGATGGGGATTTCGGAACTGGAAACCATGTAGGCCGTGGAGGTGTAGAGCCCCAAGAAGCGCCGCTCGCCGCACACCTTGCCGTCCTGCCCCACGAGCTTTACGCCCACATAGTCGAGATAGCCGGGGCGGTGCACGGTTGCGCGCGAGTTCGCCTTGGTCAGGAAGATGGGCCACGCGCCCGCGACGATTTCCGTCGCCGCGCTGGGCAGCGGGGTAACGTCGGGCGCGCCGGGCACGCGCAGCGACTCGCGCAGGATGCCGAGGCCCGAGCCTTCCACGCCGCGCAGGGCGAAGCCGTCGCCATGCTCGACGAGCGCGTAGTCGCGCTGGCCGAGGAACGTGAAATGGTCGGCCGCCATCCATTCGAGAAACGCGCGCGATTCGACGTCTTCGGCGCTGCTTTCGCGCGCCTTCATGCTCTTGATCGTGGCGCGCACCACCTCCACGATCTTCGGCCAGTCCTCAACCGCAGCGCGCACATCGCCTAGCACCTTGGCGATGGAACTGCGTAATTCTTCGAGTTTTGCTGCATCGCCGCAGCGGTCGACTTCGAAATGGATGAACGAGGCGAGCTGCGATTGACCATCGTCCGCGCCCGCGCCGCCCACGTCCACCCGCACGATTGCGCCATCCTTGCCGCGCCAGATCCGAAACACCGGATGCATCACCGAATGCAGCGCGAGCCCGAGCTTGTTGACGGCCATGGAGACCGAGTCGACGAGAAACGGCATGTCGTCGTTGACGATCTCGATCACCGTGTGGTCGGAGTGCCAGCCGTGCTGCTCGAGGATCGGGTTGTAGACGCGCATGCGCTCGCTGCCCGGCACGAAGCGCTGCGCCGCTTGCCAGTGCGCCATGGCGGCGCCGTAAAGATCGGCCACGCTGCGGCTGCGCAGGTCTTCGGCGTCGACGAAGTCGTAGTAATGCCTCAGAAAAGGTTCGACGATCTGGAAAGTGGATTCGGGTAAACGCTCACACGCGAATTCCACTAGATCGGAGAGCAGATGGGTGACGAATTCCTCGTTTCTCACTTGCATGGCGGACTCCAGAAAGGACGGCCATGGACTGCATCGGCGGGAGTCCATTATGCACCGGCCTCACGCTGGAAAGGGTCTGGATGTGCGCTTCGCGTGCGGTGCTGAATGGCGTGGCGCGCCGCATCGCAGCATTTTTAGTGCCACATTTGCCGGTGCGCTGTTCCATTTACGGGGCTCGAATACCGGTTGCGGGAAAGCGACAATTAACGCCTGAAATGACTGCATTTCGTTTAATGGACTCGTATACTCCCGGCGTAAAGTCGAATCTGCCGGAGCAGCTCCGCTGCCAGCGCTTCCCGGCTTTCAGGAGACATGTGGTGGATTCGTTTAGCAATACGAGGCAATTGACGCTGTACGCGATGATCGCGTGCGCAGCGCTATTGGCTCCGGCGCTTGCTCAGGCGCAGGAAGCCGGCGCCGCGGGCGGCGCCCTTAGCGGAGCGTTTTTCAACGGCTCCAGCGTTTCGATCAAGGCCGCGCGCAACGTCCTCGACAGCGCCAGGGTCGACAATCTCACCCTTCCCCAACCCGATTCATCCGGAAAATCGAAGGCGCCGCCGCCGCGCGTGATGCCTTTCATCGACGGCGGCTATGGGCGCAGGCGGCCGGCAGTAGGCCTCGACTTCTCGTTCGAGTTGGGCCAGACACGCAACAGCCAGCCAGCATCGTCACCGGTTTAGCTTGAATACGTCGATGGACGACAACGCGCGCCCCTGGAAGTCGAATAGTGTGTTGTTGTCCCACTGATCGCCCGTCCCCACTTTCCAGCCCACATTGGGCGTGGGTATCCATTCGGGCTCCCACCAGAAAACGCCCTTGCCACGCCCGTTGGGAATCCCCTTCACGACCTTCGTAAGCGCTGCAAAAAATTGCGCTTGCCCCTCGGGCGTGGGCGCAAACGTGAGCGTGCCGGTGTTGGTCATCGTGTCAGGTTCGGAATCGCCGTCGCTCGTGGTCCACGGGTAGGCGGTCTCGACCACGACAATGTCCTTGCCGTAACGCGTCGCGAGATCGTTCGCGTTGTTCTGCAGGTCGTCGAGCGAACCCTGCCACTGCGGGTAGTACGAGAGGCCGATCAGGTCAAAACTCACGCCGCGCTGCACCGCGCTGTCGAACCACCAGCGACTTGTGGCGTTATTGCCGCCGCTGTCGATATGCAGCATGTGCTTGATTCGCGAGTCGACTGACTTCACGGCATCGTGCGCCGTTTTCAGCAGCGTCGCGAGATTGTCCCACTGGTCGTACTTGCCGAGCGGCCAGAGCATACCGCCCGTGATCTCGTTGCCGGTTTGCACCCATTCGGGCCGCACGCCGTCCTCGCGCAGCATGCGCAGCACGCTGGAGGTGTAGTCGGCGAGCAGATCGCAGGTCTGCGCGAGATTCTTGCCCGCCCACGCATGCGGCGGGTACTGCTTGCCGGGGTCGGCCCACCAGTCGCTGTAGTGGAAGTCGATCAGCACCCGCAATCCCAGTTCGGCCGCGCGCCGGGCAAGCACGCGCACATGCTGCGCGTTGTTGTATCCAGTCTTCGGGCTTTGGTCCGCGGGGAAATAATCAGGATTGCCAGGGTCGTTCCAGACTTTGATGCGGATGGCGTCCAGGCCGTGGCGCTTGAAGATGTGCAGGCAGTCGTCGGCCTTGCCGTGGTCGTAGAAGCGCGCGCCGTTCGCCTCTAGTTCCAGCAATGTCGAGAGGTCCGCCCCCATGGCAAAGCGCTCGCCCGCTCCCGCTGCCCCATCCTCTCCCTTCGACCCGGCGGCGAGCGCCGCCGAAGAAAACGAAGCGCCCATACCCGATGCAAGCGCGGTACCGGCCAGCAAGGACAGCATCTCTCTTCTATTCATCTGTGCTCCTCCGTGGGTTGTGGCGGACCGTGCAGGCGTTGCGGCGGTCCGCTTGCTGATGCGAAGCATGGCGCCGTCGCGGCGATGGACGGCGTGGTGTCGAATATTGCTATGGCGCGCTCAGTGCGGGTCGCGCCAGGCGCATACGTCACCCGTGCAGAGCGCGGCTTCTCCGAGCACGAATTGCGCGCGTGCAGGCGCCGGGGCCTGCACGCGCGTATCGCCGAAGTTGAATGCGAAGGTCAGCCCGCCGCGCCGCGCAAGACGCAGGCCCTCCGGCAGCGCTTGCGGCACGAGTCCCGACGCTCGCGCGGCATCGCCGAGCACGGCGTAATGCAAGCCGTGAGTAAGCCACGCAGCCACGTAGCGCACGCGGCCCCGCGAAACGAGCGCGGGCCAGCCGTCGTCGAATCGGGCATCGACGCGTGCGCCGTCGTTCGGCCGCACGTGCTCGCGCCAGTGAATCGCAGTTCCGCTCGCTTCGCCGATGGAGATTGCGGGCGCGAGCGTGGGCCGCAGCGACTCGGCCTCCAGCACCTGGAACGGCAGCACACGCTGCAACGCGCCGGGCGGCAGCGTGTCTGGAATGGCGAAGTTCGTCGTCTTCGAACCGCTGCGCGGCCCGATCACCCAGTGCGCGTCGCTACGTTCGATCTGCGCGACAAATGCATTGTCGATCACCGCCAGCGACGGTACCACCACGAGTCGGTATGCCGAAAGATCCGCGTGACGCGAAACGATGTCCACGTCGAACCCTTGCTCGCGCAGCGCGCTGTAATAGTCGAACGCGAGCGTCTGATAATCGAAGCCCGCACCGTGACGCTGGATCTCGAAGATCCATTGCGTTTCGTAGTCGAACACGAGCGCGACCGCGGCGCGCTCCGTGGGCGCGAGCGAACGCAGCGCCTCGGTCCCCGCAATCTCACGCGTGGCCTGCGCCACCTCCTTGCCGCCCGGCGAAAGCTCGTCGTTCGGCAGATTCAAGCCGGAATGCATCTGCTCCTGTGCATACGGGCACTGACGCCAACGGAAATACGAAACGAGTTCGGCACCGTGCGCGAAGGCCTCGTAGGCCCACAGACGCACCATGCCGGGCGCCGGCACCGGGTTCCAGGCCGCCCAGTTGACCGGTCCCGCCTGCTGCTCCATCACCCAGAAGCGGCCAGCGCCAACGCCGCGATAGCGGTCGTGGTCAAACGCCGAGACGTCCGGATGCGCGGTGCGCGCATAACGGGCCTTCTGCGCGTCGGGCAAGCCAATCGACTCGGTGCGCGCAATCGGATAGCTATCCCAGGTTGCGACATCGATGGCCTTATCCGCCGCGAAGCGGTAGTGATCGAAGGTCGTGAAAAAACCCATGAAGTTGTGCAACACGTCCGCGTGGGGCGCATGGCGGCGCAGCACATCCGCCTGTTCGCGATGGAAGCTCGCCACCTCGTCCGACATGTAGCGACGGAAGTCCAGCAGGTGTGAAGGATTGGCGTCGGTAGGCGTGAGCACCGGCAGCCCGACCTGCTCGAACGACGGATACTCCATGCTCCAGAACACATTGCCCCACGCGGTGTTCAGCGCCTCCACGGTACCGTAGCGCTGCTGCAGCCACGCCCGAAAGCGCCGCAGCGCGGCGGGCGAATAGCTCGGCACGGTTTCGTGGCAGCCGAGTTCGTTGTCGGTCTGCCATGCCACCACGGCGGGATGCTTGCCGTAGCGCTGTGCCATCGCCTCGGTAATCCGTACGCATTCCTGACGATAAATATCAGAAGCAATGTCGTAATGCCGGCGCGATCCCTGATTCCAGCGCGTACCGTCTGCGCGCACGGGCAAGATCTCGGGATGACGCTCGATGAGCCACATCGGCGGCGCAGCCGTGGGTGTGCCGAGCACGAGCTTCAGGCCTTGCGCGGCCAGCGTCTCGATCGCCTCATCGAGCCATTCCCAATCATGGACGCCCGCGCGCGGCTCCATCCGGCTCCAGGCGAATTCGGCTATGCGCACGTGCGTGATGCCCAGTTCGGCCATGCGGCGTGCGTCGTTGGCCCACATCGAGCGCGGCCATTGTTCGGGGTAGTAGCAGACACCGATTTGCATGAGTAAAAAATCCAGTTCAGAACAGAGAAGCAATCGAGACGACTAGAAAAAGGACCTTCGGCGCTCGCAGGGGGGGAGATCAGCCCTTGCTCGCGCCGAAGGTCAGTCCCGCGACAAAGTGTTTCTGCATGGCGAAGAACATCAGCACGGAAGGCAGCGCCGCGAGCACCGAGCCGGCGGCAACGAGGTTCCATGCGGTGGTCCACTGCCCCTTGAGCGCGGCCACGCCCACGGTGATCGGCGCGGCGTCGTCGCCTTGCGTGAGGCACAGCGCCCAGAAGTAGTCGTTCCAGACGAACGTAAAAACGAGGATGCCGAGTGCGGCGAGCGCGGGCCGCACCAGCGGCATCACGATGCGCCAGTAAATGGTCCACTCGCTGGCGCCTTCCACGCGCGCCGCCTCGATCAGCTCGAACGGCAGTTGCTTGATGAAATTGCGCAGAAAGAGCGTGCAAAAACCGGCCTGGAATGAAACATGAAAGATGATGAGCGCCCAAACCGTGTTGTAGAGCCCGAAGCGCAGCGCCATGTCGCGCACCGGAATCATGAGAATCTGGATAGGGACGAAGTTGCCCGCGACGAAGGCGAACAGCACGGCCGTGTTGCCGCGAAACCGGTAGGTAGAAAGCGCGAAGCCCGCCATCGAAGCCAGCGCAATCGCGCCGATCACCGAAGGTACGGTAATCAACAGACTGTTGGCGAAATAGTGAAGCATGGGCGTTTGCGTGAGCGCCGTGCCGTAGTTTTCGAACAGGGCGAAATGCTTCGGCCAGCCCCAGTAATCGCCTTGCTGCAGTTCGTCGGTGGAGCGGGTGGACGTGAGCAGCACCGCGAGCATCGGCAGCAGCCAGACGATCAGCGTAATCGGCAGCGAGATTTTGTAGAGCGTGCGGCTCGCGGGTTTCCAGCGTTCTACGGGAAGCGGATACATGGGCAATGACTCCGTCGATTTCAGCGTTCTTCGCGCAGCATGCGGCGCAGGTGGAACACGATGTACACAAGCATGATGGCGAACAGCACCACGGCAATCGACGCCGAATAGCCTTCGCGGTAGTACTTGATCGCCTGGTCATACATGAAAAATGCCAGCACGGTCGAGCTGTCGAATGGACCGCCTCCGCTCATCACCGCGATGAGGTCGAAGCTGCGCAGCGCGCCAATCACGGTCAGCACGATCGCCATGAAGGTGACCGGGCGAAGCTGCGGCAAGACCACGTGCCAGAAAAGGCGCCAGCCCGTCGCGCCTTCCATGCGCGCGGCCTCCACGATCTCGGGATTGATCGACGTGAGGCCGGTGAGATAGAGCACCATGCAAAATGGCGTTTGCGGCCACAGCGCGGCGAAGATGATGCCCAACGTGACGAGCTTCGGGTCGCCCAACACCGGCACGCCATGGCCCATGATCAGGCGCAGCAGGCCGAATGTAGGGTCGTAGAACCACGAGAACACGAGACCGACCACCACGCCCGAAAGCACGAAAGGCGCAAAAAACAGCGATTTCACAAGGCGGATGCCGCGCACGCGTTGATTGAGGTACAACGCGAACAGCAACCCGAACGGCGGCGCGAGCAGGAACAACACGAGCCACAGCAGGTTGTTCTTGAGCGCCGTGTAGAACGTATCGGTGTGGAACAGTTCGACATAGTTCGCGAGTCCCACGAAGGTCTTCGCGGTCATGCCGTCCCAGTTGTAGAAGCTCAGGGTGATGCTGCTGAAGATCGGGTAGATCACGCACAGGGTGAATAGCACGCAACCGGGCAGCAGGAACAAGAGCGCGGCGCGATTCTGCTGGCGGCGCGCCGTGGACGCGCGGTGCGTTCGCGACGCCGTAAAGGGGCGCGCCATTGTGTCGGACATAGATGAGTTCTCGCGAGACATTACGCAATACGAACGATGTAAAATGCCGTCATCGCGCGCCAGCGGACTAACCGCCGGCGCGTGCGGCGCTTACTTGTGATAGATGCGCTGACGCGTGGTTTCGAGGCGTGCGAGCAGCGCATCGATCTGCGACGGATCGCTGTAGAACTGCTGCATCGCCTTCATGCCCTCGTCGGCCATCTCCTTTTGCATGTCGCGGTCGTAGAACTGCGCAATGCCGCCGCGCGTGTTCGAGAGCGTCTGGAAGCCCACCTTCGAGATGGCGTCCTCAGGCTCGGGCGCCTTGTTGTTCGACGGCAGCGTGCCCCAGCCGCGTGCGAGATCCGCGTTGATTTGCGGGGTTTCCATGAATGCCAGCAAGCGCCGCGCATCGGCCTTGTTCTTCGCCTTGGCGGGAATCAGCAGCACGTTGACCGGGCCGTCCTCGGCCATCGGCACGCTGGCGTCGATCACCGGAAAGCGGAAAAAGCCCACGTCCTGCTTCATGCTGGCCGGAAAGCTCGCGGAGAAGAACGTGCCCATCAGCATCATCGCGGCCTTGCCGTTCACGAGCACCGGCGCGATCGAATCGACGTCGTAGGACAATGCGTTGTCCATGAAGTAGTGGCTGTCGATCAGCGTCTTCCAGGCGGTGAAAACTTTTTTGACGCGCGCGTCGGTATAGGGAATCTCGCCGGCCATCAATTGCTGGTGAAACGCGTTGCCGTTGATGCGCAGGTCGAGATAGTCGAACCATGCGGCCAGCGTCCAGCTATCGCGCGCGGCCACGGCAATGGGCTGCACGCCGCTCGCCTTGAGTTTCTTGCAGGCGTCGAGAAACTCGTTCCATGTTTTCGGCTCGGCCTTTATGCCAGCCTTCTGGAACAGGTCCTTGCGATAGAAAAAGCCATACGCGTCGTAGCCTAGCGGCGCCGCATACTGCTTGCCTTTGTAGGTCGAAGGCTCCTTCACCGATGCGTACTGTTCATTCCAGCCGTTCTTCGCCCAGTCGGCCGAGAGGTCCTCCAGCAAACCGCGCTGCGCGTAATAGGCCATGCGCTCGCCGTCGTGCCAGGAGACCACGTCGGGCGGATCGGTGGCGAGCCAGCCGCTCATCTGCACCTTGTAGGCTTCTTCGGTGATATAGGACACCTTGAGATCGACGTCGGGATTGGCCTTCTTGAACTTGTCAAAGGCGTCCTGCCAGGTCGAGCGCTGGTTGCCGCGCGCAGCAACGTTGACGGTGAGCGTCGCGGCATCGGCCACGCCGCTCGCGAACGAGCCTGCCACCACGGCCACCGCAGCCACGGCGGCCGTGGTCCGCGCCAGAGTGCTCAAGTTGCGAAAGCGGGTACGAAAACGCTGTGCAAACATCGGTTGTCTCCTGTCTTGCTGCCTGGTTTGACTTTCGTGTCCGGCAGCGGGCTGCCGCCGGTCGTGCCGACCCGCTCTTGCGGCGGGGTGAAATCGATTCATTGTTTCTCATGCACCGCCGCGCTCAGGCCGCCGCTATCAACGGCACCCCCGGCGCATTCGTGACGGTCAAGCGCCGCCGCGCCGCACCGCTTTGCTCGAACAGATGGCAAGCTTCGGCGGGCACGCGTACGCGCAGCCGCTCGCCCACGCCAACGGGCGTATCGCCGGGAGCTTTCGCCACGAGCGTGCCCGCCGCATGATCGGCGTGCAGGTAGCTGTGCTCGCCAAGACGCTCGGCCAGCACTGTCGTGCAAGCGATCGACTGGCCGTCGCCATCGAGACGCAAATGCTCGGGCCGCACGCCCAGCGTCACGCGCTCGCCGCGTTGCAGGCCGCGCCCGTCCACGCTGGCGTGCAGCAGCTCGCCGCTCGCAAGCGTCACTCGCACGCCAGAGTCTTCTACCGAATCCACTTGGCCATCGATGAAATTCATGCGCGGCGAGCCGATAAAACCAGCCACAAAACGCGACTTCGGATGGTGATAGAGCTCGAGCGGCGCCCCGCTCTGCGCCACGCTGCCGTGGCGCTCCATTTCCGCGCCCGCATGCAGCAGCACGATGCGGTCCGCCAGCGTCATCGCCTCCACCTGGTCGTGCGTGACGTAGACCACGCTCGCGTTTTCGAAGCGCTGATGCAGGCGTGCAATCTCCACGCGGGTGTGGCTGCGCAATGCGGCGTCGAGGTTCGAGAGCGGCTCGTCGAAAAGGAACACGCCTGGCTCGCGCACGATCGCGCGCCCGATGGCCACGCGCTGACGCTGTCCGCCCGAAAGCGCCTTCGGGTGCCGGTCGAGCAGCGCTTCGAGTTGCAGGCTGCTTGCGGCGGCGCGCACGCGGCGCTCGATTTCGGCCTTCGGCACCTTGGCGATCTTCAGGCCGAACGCCATGTTTTCGAACACCGTCATGTGCGGGAAGAGCGCGTAACTCTGGAACACCATCGCCACGCCGCGCTCGGCTGCGCTCACCTCGTTGACCACCCGGCCGCCGATACGCAGCTCCCCTTCGCTCAGGTCTTCGAGACCCGCGATCATGCGCAGGAGCGTGGACTTCCCGCAGCCCGAAGGGCCAAGGAACACGCAGAATTCGTGATGGCCGATGTCGAGATCGACACGCCGGATCACGGGCGCGTGCTCGCCGTATTGCTTGCCGACGTTCGTCAACTGGATCATCGCCATGGATTCGTCTCCTCCAATTCGTTATCGCGGCCCGCCGGATTTAAGCGCTTAAATTTTTAGCCACAAATTTAGCCGGGGGACTTGCGCGACGGGTATTTAACCGCTTAAATTTCTGCACGGTCCTGCCGCGCGCTGATCGATTCCCGGCTGGGTGTGCACGAAAATTATCAATCCCCGCGGCGGATTGCAACATTTGAGTCGCCGTCCCTGAATATGGGAAATAGCGGCTAAACGACGGCGAGAAAAGGCAGCACATGGTCACTTTGTCAGAAGTCGCGCGGCGTGCGCGCGTCACCGCCGCCACCGTCTCGAACGTGCTGCGCAATCGCGAGAAGGTTCGGCCGGAGACGGCGGAGCGCGTGCTCAAAGCCATCGCGGAACTGGGCTATCGGCCGAACCTCAACGCGCGCGCGCTCGCGCAGGGCCGCTCGTCCACGCTCGCGCTGATGCTCTCGAACATCGCCAACCCGTTTTATCCCGAGTTCGTAGTCGCGGCCGAGCGCGCCGCGCGCCAGGCCGGCTATTTCCTGATGGTCTGCAATACCGACGACGACGCGCAAATCGGGCGCGCCTACCTGAACCAGATCGCGGGCACCCTGGTGGACGGCGTGCTCGTGATGAACACCGACACGGCCATGAACGAGCTATGCATCGCCGCCATGCGCAGCGCCCCAATCCTGCTGGCGATGTGGGAGCACCCCGAGAAGCCGCCGGCCCTGCCCTGCGTGGCCGTCGACTTCGCGCAGGCCGGCGCGCTCGCGGCACAGCATCTGCTCGGGCTCGGGCATCGCAACATCGGCATGTTGATCGGCGACGGCTGCGGCGGTTTGCAGGATGCGCGCTCGAACGGTTTTCGCACCGCGCTCGCGGCGGGCGGCGTGGTGCGCGCCACGGTGGAAATGGTGGTGCGCGATTCAATCGATTCGGGATACGAAGCATGCATGACGCTGATGGCGACTCATCCCGGGCTCACGGCAATCTTCGCGACGAACGACCTGCTTGCGATTGGCGCGATCCAGGCGCTGGTCGGCATGGGGCATGCGGTGCCGGGCGATGTCTCGGTGATCGGCATCACCGACATCGCTCTCGCTCACCAGGTGCGCCCCGCGCTCACCACCGTTGCGATCCAGACCGAGGCCTCGGCGGCATTGTCGATACGCAGCCTCATTCGCCTGATCGACGAACCCTTGCAGGGGCCTTCGATGGTGATCGCGCCCGCGCCCGCGCTGATCATGCGCGACTCGACCGGGCCGCGCAGAAAGCGCAACGCGCGCGCTGCGAAGGCCGGCGCCTAGAACCGGTCGATCATCCCGAACTGCACGCCGCGCACTGTTGCGCCCGGCCACGATGGCGGGAGGCCGGCGACGCTCACGCCGCGAAGCGTCATTTCGCCTTGCCCGTGATTGCGCAGCCAGCCGGCGCTCGCGTAAAGCAATACGCGCCTGGAGACGTCGTACTCGCACGCCGCGCTGAACTGGTCGGCGTCGTTGTCGCCGCCGGAGCGGTCGCGCATATAGGTGTAGCCGAGCGAAGCGCGAAAACGCGCGCTCACCGCATAGCGCGCCGATACCGACACACCGTCGTTGTGATAGCGCGGCGTGCCGCCATCGCCGTTGAAGAACGAGATAAACCCCGTGACCGGGCCATATACATACGAAACGCCGCCGAGGTTCGCACGCAGCGCGCCATTGCCATGCGTTTGCTGGTGCGCGTATGAAATACGGAACGGGCCGTTTTGGTAGTCGAAGGTTTCGATGTTTCCCGCGATGCCGTTGCCATCGCCATCGCTCGCATTGCGCAGCGCGATCATGAGCGTCGTCGAGAAGCCGTGGAATTCGGGCGAGAGATAAGTGATGGCATTGCTCACGTACGGCGTGATCTTCGAGAGATTGTTGAGCCCCGAAGCGATGGTGCCCGCGCCGAACGCATCGAGCTCGCCCTTGAACGGGATGTAGATGGGCGAGTACTGGCGGCCCATGCGCAGCGTCCCGTATTGCGTGCCCAGGCCGATCCACGCCTGGCGGTTGAAAACCGTGTTCGGCACCGCGAATGTGCCATCGTTCGAGCCGAAGCCGTTCTCGAGGGCGAACAGAATCTGCACGCCGTTGCCGATGTCCTCGGCGCCGCGCAGGCCCATGCGCGAGCCGCGATACGCGCCCGAGTCCATGCGCGCGACCCAGCCCGCGCCGGGGTTGGTGACTTCGATGCTCGTGTCGAGCAAGCCGTAGAGCGTGACGGTGCTTTGCGCATGCGCGTCCCGTACATGCGCCGCCAGCACAAAGAGCAAGACCAGCGAGACGAACGCAACGAGCGCGCCTCGCGGCGCGCTCCGTTCGCCAAAGCGGGCGCGAAACCACGCCCGGGACCGCACACGAAGCCGCACGCGTTACTTCGGCAACGCGTAGGCGATCACATAGTCGCCGAGCTTCGTGCCGAACGAGCCGTGCCCGCCAGCCGCGATCACCACGTACTGCCGCCCGTCGACCGAATAGCTCATCGGCGTGGCCTGGCCGCCTGCCGGCAGACGGGCGCGCCAGATTTCCTTGCCGGTGTTCACGTCGAACGCGCGGATATAGTTGTCCGCCGTCGCGCCGATGAACGCCACACCGCCCGCCGTGACGATCGGGCCACCCAGCATCGGCATGCCCATCTTGAACGGCAGCGGGATCGGCGAGCTGTCACGCACCGTGCCGATGCGCTTCTTCCACACGATCTCGTTGGTCTTCAAATCGATCGCGGCCATGTAGCCCCATGCCGGCTGCTTGCACGGCAGGCCGAACGGCGAGAGGAACGGGTTGAGCGTCACGCCATAGGGCACGCCGTATTGCGGCTGGATGCCCGACTCCGTGCCGCTGCCCTTGGCGCCCGGCTCCGGCTCCATCGGGTTGCCCGGTCCGCGCGGGATCAGCCGCGAGACGAACGGCAGCGCAATCGGGTTGGCGATGGCGATCTGGCGGTCCGTATCGACGGCAATGCCGCCCCACTCGAACATCCCGAGGTTGCCCGGGAACACCAGCGTGCCTTGCAGCGAAGGCGGCGTGAAGGTGCCTTCGTAGCGCAGCTTGTGGAACATCACGCGGCATACGAGCTGATCGTACATCGTGGCGCCCCACATGTCGGCGTCGGTGAGCAGCTTCTTCGGGCGGAACGTGAGCTCGGAGAACGGTTGCGTCGGCGAGACGTGGTCGCCGGGCGCCGCGCCCTGCGGCACCGGCATTTCGGGCGCCGGCACAACGGGCTCGCCGGTGCGGCGGTCGAGCACGAACAGATTGCCCGTCTTCGCAGGGCCGTACACCACCGGCACGGTCTTGCCGTTCTTGTCGGTGATGTTGTCGAGCGTGGGCTGCGAGGGCATGTCCATGTCCCACAGGTCGTGGTGCGCGGTCTGGTAGAACCAGGCGAGCTTGCCCGTGGACGCATGCAGCGCCAGGATGCCGCTCGCGTAGCGCTCCATCAGCGGCGTGCGGTCGCCGCCCCAGATGTCCGGCGTCTTCACGCCCATCGGCAGATAGACGATGTCGAGCTTCGCGTCGTAGGCGGCGGGCGCCCACGAGTTCGGCGAATTCCACGTGTAATGCTCGCCCGGGCCTGGAATCTTGTTTGGATCCTCCGCGCCCGTGTCGAACACCCAGAGCAGTTCGCCCGTGCGCACGTCGAAGCCGCGGATCACGCCCGACGGTTCGCGGTTCGAGAAGTTGTCCTCCACCGCGCCCGTCATGACGATCACCTTGTTCGTGACGACCGGCGGCGAGGTGGGCTCGTACATGCCCGGCGTATTGACCGGCATCGCGTGCTGCAGATCGAGGTCGCCGTTGTTGGCGAAGCCCGCGCAGCGCTCGCCCGTGATCGCGTCGAGCGCGTAGAGGTGGCCGTCGTTCACGGGCAGCAGGATGCGGCGCGTGCAGGCGCCGTTTGCCGATGCGGTGGCGGATGGCGCGGCCGGAACGGCCGCGGTGGCATCACTCGCAGGCGCTGCCGCTTGACTGGCCGATGCGGCTGCGTCGCTCGCGGGCGCAGCACCCAGCGTCGACGAAGCGGCTACGGCGTCCGATGCCGCGGCTTGCGCGGACGAAGCGCCGGCTGCAACGTCGCTCGCGGCGGCCGCAGGCGTTGCGGCCGCATTCGCCGCGAGATCGATGTACGACACGCCGCGGCAGGTCACGTGCTGAAACGACGGATCGGCTTGCAGCTTCGGATCGAATGTCCACTTGAGCTCGCCCGTCTGCGCGTCGAGCGCAAAAAGCTTCTGGTGCGGCGAGCACAGATAGAGCAGATTGCCGATCTTCAGCGGCGTGACCTCATTGGTGATCTCGACCGGATCCTTCGGACCTTTCATGTCGCCCGTGCGGAAGGTCCACGCTACCTGCAGGTTCTTCACGTTTTCCGGCGTGATCTGTTGCAGCGGCGAATAGCGTGTGCCTTCCTGGGTGCGCCCGTACGCGGGCCAGTCGGAAGGATCGATGCCGTCGGGATTCGCAGCAGGTGTCGTGCCAGCCGATGCGCCGAACGTGCCGTTGATCGTCTGCGGATCGTTGAAGCACGCGTAGACCAGCACGCCCGCCCAGATCACAAGTGCGCCTGCGAGCGCGCTCACGCCAGGCTTCCTCGCGCCTTCAAGCCGCCCGCTCACGAGCAACAGCAGCCATACGCCAAAGACGACCAGCACGCCGGAGCGCGGCGCGAGCGCCCAGAAGTCGGGGCCCGACTCCCAGAGCGACCAGAGTGCCGTGCCCACCAGCACGAGCGCATAGAGCACGAGCGCGGCGGGACTGCGCCGGAACAACAGCCACGTCACGCCGAGCAGCACGACGCCGGTCACCACGTAGTACGGGGAACCGCCGAGCGAAAGCAGCCATGCGCCGCCGATCAGTAGGTAGAGCGCCGTAAGCGAAGTGAAAACTAGCGTAATGCCGCCGATAACTCCGAGCGACGTCGACGATGCAGGTTGCCTGGACATGATGTTCTCAACCTCCGTTTGAGGGCGCCGCTTTCACCGCTCCTGATCAGAACACGTGCATCATGCCGATGTACGCTCCAGTCTGCGACTCGCCGGCCATCGGGCTCGTGGGCGAGCTCGAATCGCGCGGCGTGGCGAACACCGAAAAGGTACCGTTCTTGCTGTTGTTCACGTACGCAACGGTGCCGTAAAGGAACGTGCGCGTGCTCAGGTTGTAAGTCGTCCCGAGTGCATAGAGCATGGCATGGCTCGACGGATCATGCGCGGCATCGCCACCACCCTCGCCCACGTGAATGTAGAAACCCGCCGCCGTCATGGCCCAGCGCGGCGTGGCCTGGTAAGTCGCGCCCAGCCAGTAGTGGTCGGCGCTATGCGCCACGCCCACGGGCGAGTCGGGCGCGGAATAGTGCGTGTAGGCAGCCTGAATCTTGAACTTCTGCACGCGCAGATTGCCGCCCGCGAAATACTCGCGCGAGGCGGTGAAGATGTTCGAAAGGCGGCCGTTCTGGTCGCGCAGTTCGTCATAGATGCCGCGCACGTCGAAGAGCGGCGAGTGATACGAAAGCATGATGCCGTCCGAGCGGCCGAATTCGCCCGGTGCACCGCTATTCCATGAGCCCGGCTGATTACCGAACGCATATTGCCCCTGCACGTCGAAGCCGTTCCAGACAGGGCTGTGATATTCGACATTGTTGCTGGTCTGCTGCCAGTTGCGGCCGCGCACGAGCGAAGCCGACGACACCGCCTGCTGCACGAACGGATCGAATTCCCATACGCCATCACTGTCGATGAAGAGATTACGGCCCGCCTGCAACTGGCCCCACGTCTCGTTCTTCATGCCGACATAGGCGCGGCGCGAGAACAGGCGGCCGCCGCCTGTAGTGCCGTTCATGATCTGCACGGCGGTTTCGAGGTCGAACAGCGCGCTGGTGCCGCCGCCCAGATCCTCGGTGCCCTTGAGGCCGAACATGCTGGTGCCCCAATCGCCGCCTTCCGCGCTCCAGCGGCTCGAACTGCCGCCTTTGCCGTCGGCGATATGGTTCAGGTATTCGATGCCGCCGTCGACGCGGCCGTACAGCGTCACGCTAGATTGTGCCGAGGCAGCCGTGCTGGCTGCGAGCAAGACACACGCGCCCAGTTGCATTTTTCTCATCGCAGCTCCCAGGTGGATTTCTTGCTTCGATTTTCCGTACCGCTGGGGATGCTTCACGCAGCACCGGCGGCCAGACATCGTTCGATGCACACCGGTCCAGCCGCACTGCGTCTTGAAAAATATAGCGCGTCATTGAAGCGAATGCATTTTCGCTGCGCTCCGCGATAATGCGCGGCATGGACGGCGGCGCTTCATCCGCCCTTGAACGCGCTACAGTCCGTTCTGCGGGTCGTCGGCTGGATTGGTGCGCGTACGCTTCGCGCCTTCCCG
The DNA here is from genome assembly GCF_000785435.2 of Paraburkholderia sacchari. Taxonomy (GTDB): domain Bacteria; phylum Pseudomonadota; class Gammaproteobacteria; order Burkholderiales; family Burkholderiaceae; genus Paraburkholderia; species Paraburkholderia sacchari. Next base: position 25,840 of record NZ_JTDB02000011.1, read on the forward strand.
CGTATGAAACACCGGCAGGCGCCAGCCGAAGTGCAATGCCGCGAGCCGCAGCGTCACACAGGCCGCGGTCGCAACCCAAGGCGTCCAGGACGACGACCACTCGGCTACGTTGAGTCCGATCTGCAATGCTGCGCCCAGCAGTGCTGCCGACGCATAGATCTCGCGCTCCAGAATCGCGGGCACGCGCGAAAGCAGAATGTCGCGCAGCACGCCGCCGCCCACTGCGCTCACCATGCCGAGCAGGATCGCCGTCTCCGCGCTGTTGGTCCAGATCCACGCCTTCTGCGCACCCGATACCGCGAACAGTCCCAGCCCGATCGCATCGAAGAACAGCACCGGATGGCGCAGCCGCCGCACTTTCGGATAGGCGGCAATGGTGAGCGCCGCCGCGAGCAGCGACACCGCCAGATACGCCCAGTTGGACAGCCCCGCTGGCGGGATCGCGCCGATGCTCACATCGCGCACGATGCCGCCGCCGCAAGCCACCATGAAGGTAACGACGATAATGCCGAACAGATCGAGCCGCCGCTGCCGCGCGGCCACGGCGCCCGAAATCGCGAACGCGAAGGTGCCGACCAGATCGAGGACCGTGTACGCCGTATGGGCGTTCATATGCGCACCGACGTGCGCACCCAGTACTGCACTCACGCTGCCTCGCTTTCCTGTCCGGTTGTGCGTTCGCTCTGCTTCTCGCGACCGAGCCACGCGCCGGCGGCGCACAGCATCGCTTCGATCCCTGCGCGCAACGTCATGTCGATAACCGGCGCGAACAACGGCGAGTGATTGCTCGGAATCTCGTTGATCTTCTTCGCCGCTTTGGCTTTCGCGTAGATCTCGGGATCGGTGCCGCCGACGAACCAGAAGGCGTACGGCACACCCCATTCGCGGCCAAACACGCTGAAGTCCTCGCTGGCTGCCGCAGGCTGCGTTTCATAGGCGCGCTCGCCAAAGTGCGCTTCGAATGCCGTGCGCAGGCGCGCGGTCGTGGCGTCGTCGTTCACGGTGAGCGGGAGGCTCGAGATCGTGGTGAATTCGGGCTCGCGCGGTGCGTTCGACGCCGCGCATTCCGCACAGCAAATGCGCCGGATCGCGCCGAGCATGTACTCGCGCACGTCCTCGTCGTACGTGCGCACATTGAGCTTGAGCGTGGCATCGTCGGGAATGATGTTTTCCTTCGTGCCCGCCTGCAATGAACCGACCGTGAGCACAGCGCGATCGCTCGGCGCAATCTCGCGCGAAACAATGGTCTGCAGGCGCAACGTGGTGGACGCCGCCATGATCACGGGATCGATCGACGTCTGCGGCTGCGAACCATGCGAGCCGCGGCCGAAGAGTTTCACCTTGATGCTGTCGCCGGCCGAGAGGATCGTGCCGCTGCGATACCCGACCGTGCCTGCGGAGCCCACCATCACGTGCTGACCGAGGATGACGTCGGGCTTCGGAAAGCGCGCGATCATGCCGTCGTCGACCATGCTGCGCGCGCCGCGCCCCACTTCCTCGCCGGGCTGGAACACGGCCATGAGCGTGCCGCGCCAGGCGTCGCGATGCTCCGCCATCAGACGCGCGGCGCCCAGCAGCCAGGTCACGTGCATGTCGTGGCCGCAAGCGTGCGCGACACCCACCTGCATGCCGTCCTCGTCCTTCACGGTGACCTTGCTCGCATAGGGCAAACCCGTGGACTCGGTCACGGGTAGCGCGTCCATGTCGGCGCGCAGCATCACCACCGGCCCCGCGCCGTTGCGCAGCAGCGCCACCACGCCGGTCACGCCAACTTCGCGCGCGACTTCGAAGCCGAGCTTCTCCACATAATCGGCCACGATTTGCGCAGTGCGGAATTCCTGCATCGAGAGTTCGGGGTGCGCGTGCAGATCCTTGTAGATCGATTCAAGTTCGGGCAAAAGCGCGTCGATGGCGGGTGAGAACGATGAAGCCAGATTGGGCATGAGTCACTCCTTGTTGGCAGCTTGTCAGGTTGCGCCGGTGGCGCTCCCCAGCAAACTACCCGAAAGTTTTTCCAGCAGGCGGTCAAGCGTCTTGCGCTCGCCAAGCGCGAGGGCGGCCGAGAGTTCGGCTTCGAGCGCGGCGCCAGCCTTCGCCGATGCCCGCGCCACCTTCACGCCTTCGGGCGTGCCGCTCAGTGCGACGCTGCGACGGTCCTGAGCATGCGTGTCGCGAACGATCAGGCCGCGCGCTTGCAGTTCAGCCAACGTTTTGGAGAGCAGGGTTTTTTCGATCAGGGCGCGCTGCGAGACGGCTTTGGGCGTGATGCCAGCCTCGGCGCAAACGAGCCGCAGCACGCGCAGCGCGCGCACGTCGAGGCCCCAGCGCTCGCGGTAGACGGCGTTGGCGCGCTCGCTCAGGAGCGCGCTCGCGAGATCGAGCCTGAAGGTGAGAAAACCGGAATAGAGTCCTGTGGACAAGCGCGTACTCCCATGGCGTCACCGGCAAGACGGCGACGCATGGGAGTATAGTTATTTAGTTGAAAATTTCAACTAGTGTCGTGTAAATGACGCTCGGACACTCGTGGGTCAGCCGTTGTCTCCGCCCGCGACCGGCAACACGGCTCCTGTGATATAGCTGGCCTCGTCCGATGCCAGAAAGAGAATCGGCGCGATCTGCTCGTCGAGCGTGCCGTAGCGCTTGAAGAACGTCGATTCGGTCACCTGCTGCACCGCTTCGTTCATCCACATCTGTTCCTGCTCGGTGTCGCCGGCCGCATTGCGCGGAACCCGGCGCGGCGGCGCACTGGTGCCGCCCGGCGCGCTCGCGACCACTCGGATATTGTGCCAGGCATATTCCATCGCGAGCGATTGCGTGAGCGCATTGACACCGCCCTTCGCAGCCGAGTACGGCACGCGACGAATACCGCGCGTCGCGTTCGACGAAACGTTGACGATGGTGCCGCCGCCACGTGCAAGCATATGCGGCAGCACCGCGTGACACGTATACAGCGTGGGCATCAGCGAGCGGCGAATTTCCGCGTCGATCTGTGCCGGTTCGAATTCGGCGAACGGACGCATGCGAATCGCACCGCCCACGCAATTGATAAGAATGTCGATGCGACCGAATTTCTGGGCGGCAAACTCCATCGCCGCTTGCGCACCCGCGTACGTCTCCAGATCGGCGACGAATCCTGCAGTCTCGGCGCCCTTGGCTTCCGCTGCGACTTCCGAAACAAAATCGGCCCGATCGACAAAAATTACCTTGCCACCCTCGGCAGCCGCACGCAGCGCCACGCCCCGCCCGATGCCCTGCGCGGCGCCGGTGACGACGATGACCTTATCTGTGAATCGTTGCATGTTCATGCCGCCTTCGCCGATGCGTTGGGTGTGAACTTCTCGTAGTGGAAGCTGTTTGGCTTCACGCCCTCGTCGTCGAAATACTTGCGCACGGCGTCGACCATCGGCGGCGGCCCGCACAGGTACACGTCCACATCGCCGTCGTTCAGCGCATCGGCCGGAATGTGCTGTGTGACCCAGCCCTTGCGCGGATGATTCGACTCCGCTTCGGCCACGACCGTCGCATAGCTGAAATTCGGCAGCTTCGCCACATACGCCTCGATCTCTTCCACCTGCACCAGATCGAGATCGCGCGTGACGCCGTAAATCAGATGCACCTTCTGTTGCGGGTTCGTGCGCGCCAGCACTTCGAGCATCGAGAGGAACGGCGCGAGGCCCGTGCCGCCGGCAAGGAACAGCAACGGACGCTGCAAGTCACGCAGATAAAAACTGCCGAGTGGCCCATGCAACTCCAGCTTTTCGCCAGGCTGTGCCGATTCCAGCCACGTGCTCATCACGCCGCCGGGAATCTTCTTGATGAGGAAGCTGATTTTCGCTTCGCCCGGCGCCGATGAAAACGAATACGAGCGATGCTGCCCGCTGCCGGGAACGTCGATGTTCACGTATTGTCCTGGCAGGAACACCGGAGCATTCGCGTCCACATTCATTTCGAGCACGACGGCTGCATCGTTGTGCTGCTCGACCTTCGATACCGTTGCAGCGAATTTGGCGTGCCCCGTCTTGCACGCGGACGACGAAGTGGGAACCGCAATCACGCAATCGCTTTGCGGCACCATCTGGCAGGTCAGCACGAGACCGCCGTTCTTTTCGTCCTCGGTCAGCGCGTCTTCGATGTAATCGTCGCCGAGATCGTAGCTGCCGCTCTCCGCGCGGCACTTGCAGGTACCGCAAACGCCATCGGAACAATCCATCGGGAGATTGATCTTCGCGCGAAAGGCAGCGTCGAGCACCTTCTCACCCGCCTTGCAGTCGATGAAACGGGTAACGCCGTCCTCGAAATTCAGTGCAACCTTGAAACTGGACATGGGAACCTCCTCCACTGCCTCTGATACCTGTCTCTGATGACCCGGAATCCGACATCAAACGTGGTAGATGTCGAGAACCTGCCGGATATAGTCGTTTTTCAACACGATCTTCTTGTATGCGATCAGCAAGTCGTCGCCAGCTTTTCGCAAGGTCACGAACATCGTGCCGAAATATTGGTCATTCACCTTGTAGCGGTGGCTCAGCGTGTGAAAGTTGTAGCGCACGTCCACTTCGTTTTCGCGTTCGGCCAGCACTTCAACGTTCGTGACGTTGTGAGTCGTGCGCGGTTCGGGCGTCGAAGCGCCGCTGCGCTCGGTCTTGATACGAAACACGCGATCCTCGAGTCCGCCCTTATCGGGGTAATACATCAGCGAGATCTGGCTTTCGTGGTCGTCGGTCAACTGGTCGTCGTCGTCCCATGCGGGCATCCAGTACGTGACGTCGTCCGCATAGCAGGCGAGCCATTCGTCCCACTGGCGGTCGTCCAGGAGCCGCGCTTCACGGTAGAGCGCGGCGCAAATTTTCCGGTAATCGAAGCTCATGCCTGCGCCCCTTGCTGTTCCTTTTTCAGCGCGTCACGCATCACGCGCACCCAGTATTCGTGCTGACACACGAACAAGCCCTCGTCTTCGCTGCGCTCGCCCGAAATGAGCGGCTTCAGTCCCATCTTGCTGGCGTTCTCGTCCGGGCCTTCGACCCACAGCGGCGCACCGCGCGAGAGGTCGTTCCACATCGCCGTAATGCCCGCGTAACCGTTCTGGCACGCGCGGAACTCTTCCAGATCGTCGGCGGTCCCCATGCCGGAGACGTTGAAGAAGTCTTCGTACTGGCGAATGCGCGTCGCGCGGTCGGCGGCGCTCTCGCCCTTCGGCGCGAAGCAGAAAATGGAGACTTCGGTTTTATCCACACTGATCGGACGCACGACACGAATTTGCGTGCTGAACTGATCCATCAGGAACACATTCGGATACAGGCAGAGATTGCGCGTCTGATTGACGATGAAGTCCGCCTTCACCTCGCCCACGCGTGCCTTGATTTCGTCTCGCTGCCGATAAACCGGCCGCACTTCGGGGTTCATCGTTTGCGTCCACAACAGGATGTGCCCGTAGTCGAAGCCATAGACGCCGGCCACGGATTTGCTCCAGCTATTCGCATCCACGGCCTGGGTGCCGTCTTCCTTGCGGCGTCCCATCGTGGCCGCGTAGTTCCAATGAACGGTGCTGACGTGATAACCGTCGCAGCCGTTCTCCATCTGCATCTTCCAGTTGCCCTCGTAGATGTACGAGGAATTGCCGCGCAGCACTTCGAGACCTTCCGGCGCCTGGTCGACAATCTGGTCGATGATCACGCGGGCTTCACCAAGGTAGTCTTCGAGCGGCACGGCATCTGCATTGAGACTGCCGAACAGGAAGCCACGGTAGTTCTGGAAGCGCGCAACCTTCTTCAGATCGTGCGAGCCGTGCGTATTGAATTGCACGGGATATTCGGTGGTCTTTTCGTCCTTGACCTTCAACAGCTTGCCGGTATTGGAAAAAGTCCAGCCGTGGAACGGGCAAGTGAAGCTGCCCTTGTTGCCATGCTTGCGCCGGCACAGCATCGCACCCTTGTGCGCGCAGGCATTGATGACAGCATTGAGCTCGCCGGTCTTGTCGCGCGTGATGACCACGGGCTGGCGGCCAATCCACGTGGTGTAGTAATCGTTGTTGTTCGGAATCTGGCTTTCGTGCGCGAGGTACACCCAATTGCTCTCGAAGATGTGTTTCATCTCCAACTCGAACAAATCGGCGTTGGTGAAAATATCTCGGCGGCAACGGAATATACCGGCCTCTTTGTCGTCCTGCACCGCGGTAGCGAGCAGATGATCCAGTTCGTTGGCTTTGTCGATAATGGCGGACATGGTTCCTCTCCGTGAACGCGAACTGGCCCCTGCACAGCACTCGCGCATCGGTATCGAATGATTCTTGCGGGATTCCGCTATGGCGGCGGCGTTATCCGGCCGCCGTCACAGCGAGATGTTGGGGCATTACGCTGTGGCTGAAACGCGCGGGCGATTGACGATCTGGTTGTCCTTGCCCTGCACCAGCGTGGTCAGTGCGAGGTTGAACTCGATGTCCTTATACGTATCGCTCTTCAGGCCCAATGCCGTACCGCCGGTTTTCTCGACGACGTGAGGAATCAGTTCCTCACGTGTGGCGTAGGCGAAGTCGTCCCAGATCAGCGGATCGCCTTCGATATTGAATTGCGTCGTGAGCTTGCGATGGTTCTCGCTGGTAACGAAGAAGTGCACGTGCGCGGGACGATTTCCGTGACGGGCAATTTCGTCGAGAAGTTGCTGAGTTGCGCCCTGCGGAGGACAGCCGTAGCCCACCGGCATCAGCGTGCGGAATTCGTATTTGCCGTCGGCGCCGGTCTTCACTGCGCCGCGCAGGTTGAAGTCGCTTTGTGCGCCGGTCGGGTCGAAGTGCGAATAAAAGCCCTTCGAATTGGCGTGCCAGCATTCCACAACGGCGCCCGCGACCGGCTTTCCATCCGGACCGGTAACCGTGCCGTGAATAATGAGCGGGCCTGCGTCCGCGTCGGGATTGATGTCGATTTTCGAAACGCCATCGCGCAATGTCGCGCCGGCGACATACAGCGGGCCTTCGATGGTGCGCGGCGTGCCGCCTTCGATGCCAGCAGCCTTGTCCGCTGCATCCATGCGGATGTCCAGGTACTTCTCGAGGCCGAGGCCCGCAGCGAGAAGCGCCGCTTCCCCATCCTTGCCGAGCTTGTTCAAATAGTGAATGCCGGCCCAGACCTCATCGGGCGAAATGTCGAGATCGTCGATGGCTTTGAACAAATCGCCCAGCAGACGATTGAGAATCAGCTTGAAGCGGGGATTGCCGTTCGGGCCGCCAAGGTTGGTGGCTGCTTTCAGCAGGTCTTGCACTTCCTGGGTGTCGAATACCTTCGCGCTCATGGCTACTGTCTCCACTTCTTTATCTCAGGGAAAATATCTCGGGCATTGCTTGCCGCTTCAATCGTGCCGGAGTTTTTATGCTCCGAAGGTATAATGAATGGCGTCGAATGCTGTGAGAGAAGCATAGTTGTAGGGCAGCAGGCGCGTCCAACACTGAATTAGTATCAGGATCATATCCGGCAGGTATGAACATGGAGCTGAGACACCTGCGCTACTTCGTGGCCGTGGCCGAAGAGCGCAATTTCACGCGGGCCGCCCAGCGGCTGCATATTGCACAGCCGCCGCTTTCGCGGCAGATCCAGCAGCTCGAGGAAATGCTGGGCGTGCAACTTTTCGAGCGCGACTCGCGCCCGCTCAAGCTCACCGACACCGGCCGCTTCTTTTATCAGCACGCGGTGCAATTGCTGGCGCAGTCGGCCGAGCTGGAATCCATGACGCGGCGCGTGGGCAAGATCGAGCGCAGTCTTTCGGTGGGTTTCGTCGGCTCGACGCTTTACGGCATGCTGCCGAAAATCATCCGCCGCTATCGTCAGGAGAATGCCGCAGTCGAATTGAGCCTCACCGAAATGTCGACGACAGACCAGATTCAGGCGCTCAAGGAAGGCCGCATCGACGTGGGGTTCGGGCGCATTCGTCTGGAGGATCCGAGCATTCGCCGCGTGGTGCTGCGTGAGGAACGCCTGATCGTCGCGCTGCCGCTCGGACATCCGCTCATCGGCGCCAAACCCACGCTTTCGCTGCGCGAGCTCGTCAACGAGACCGTCATCATTTACCCGAAGCACCCGCGTCCCAGTTACGCCGACCAGGTGCTCGCGGCCTTTCACGACCGTGCGCTCGAACCCCAGCACATTTACGAGGCGCGCGAACTGCAGATCGCACTCGGGCTCGTGGCGGCCGGCGAAGGCATTTCGATCGTGCCGAGCAGCGTCTATGGCTTGAAGCGCGATGACGTGTCGTACAAGGATCTCGACGATGCCAAGCTTGTATCGCCCATCATCATGAGCACGCGCATGCTCGATGAATCCGAGGATGTGCGCCGCATGCTCGATCTCATCTACGTGCTCTACGCGGAAGAGAAAATGGAGCACCTCGCGCCGCCCGAGCGTTAAACCCTCGCGCCATTCAATGCGCATGCGCCACCGGCGCCATACCTGGCAAGTATCGATTCAGACATTTTCGGTGTTGGACACACGGCCCGCGCGGCCTGCATACTCGGGTCAACTCACTTGATCCAATCTGCCAGGTATGAACGCAACCATCAGCTCCATTGAAGCGATCCTCGTGGATCTGCCGACCATTCGCGCGCACCAGCTCGCCATGGCCACCATGCAGCAGCAGACGCTCGTGATCGTCCGATTGCGCTGCAGCGACGGCGTCGAAGGCATCGGCGAGGCCACCACGATCGGCGGCCTCTCGTATGGCGACGAAAGCCCCGAAGGCATCAAGCTCACCATCGACACCTATCTCGCGCCCGCGCTCAAAGGCGTGGACGCAACCAATATTCACGCGGCCATGGCGCGGCTGGACAAGGTCGCGCGCGGCAACCGCTTCGCGAAATGCGCGCTGGAAACGGCACTGCTCGATGCTCAGGGCAAGCGTCTTGGCGTGCCGGTCTCCACGCTGCTCGGCGGCGCGGTGCGCACTGCCTTGCCTACGCTGTGGACACTCGCGAGCGGCGACACGCAGCGCGATATCGACGAAGCCGAACGCTGGCTCGGCGAGCGCCGCCACGACACCTTCAAGCTCAAGATCGGCCGGCGCAGCGTGCGCGAAGACGTGGCACACGTCTCGGCCATCAAGCGCGCGCTGGGCGACCGGGCGCGCGTGACCGTGGACGTCAATCAGGCCTGGAACGAAGCCGATGCGGCAACCGGCATCGCCATGCTCGAAGCAGCGGGCATCGACCTGATCGAGCAGCCAGTGCCGCGCGAACAGCGCGCGGCACTGGCGCGGCTTGCCGCACGCTTCGTGGTCCCGATCATGGCCGACGAAACGCTGATGGGCCCCGAAGACGCGCTCGACCTCGTGCGCGGTGCATGCGCCGATGTGTTCGCGCTGAAGATCATGAAATCGGGCGGTCTCTATGGCACGCTGCGCACGGCCGCCGTGGGCGACGCGGGCGGCATGGCGCTCTACGGCGGCACGATGCTCGAAGGCAGCGTGGGCACGCTCGCGGCGGCGCATTGCTTCGCGACGCTGCCAAGGCTCGCGTGGGGCACGGAATTGTTCGGACCGCTGCTCGTGAAGGACGATATCGTGATCGAGCGGCCTGCCTATCGCGACTTCTGCCTGCATTTGCCGGCAGGCCCCGGGCTTGGCATCGCAATCGACGAAGACAAGCTCGCTCACTATCGCCGCAAGTAACCATCCACGAGTATTTTGGCTTCCTGATTAATAAAATCCACCGAGGACAGAACATGCTTTTCATGGTACGTATGGACGTGCACATTCCCGCCGATATGCCCGCCGGGCAGGCCGAGGAAATCAAGGCGCGCGAGAAGGCTTATTCGCAGGACCTGCAACGTCAGGGCAAATGGCTGGCGCTGTATCGCATCGTGGGCGAATACGCGAACTACAGCCTGTTTGACGTGGAATCGAACGACGAACTGCACACGCTGCTTTCCGGGCTGCCGCTCTTCCCGTACATGACGATGCACGTCACGCCGCTCGCGAAGCATCCCTCTTCCATCCGCTGAGCGCTCCGCTCGCCGCCTGGCTCGTGCCACGACCATTTCGCCCCGTGGATCACGGATTTGGACGAGGCGCTCCAGGCCGAAAAATTCGACGACTGAGATTGCAACGTTCACAATCGGCAGCCGCTCCGTTGGAAGTGTGCCGCATGCTACGATCGACGTGACTCCACTTCAATCTATGTGAGCCATGGCGACGTTGTACGACTTGTTGAACGTCCACGCAGACGTGAGCGACGCGGAAATCAAACGCGCCTACCGGCGGGCCGCGATGAAAGTGCACCCGGATCGCAACGTGGGGCGCGAAGCGTCCGCGCATGCTGAGTTCCAGGAACTCAAGGAAGCCTACGCGATCCTTTCCGATCCTGAGCAGCGCCGTGTCTACGACGCGGTGTACGCCGAGGAGATGAGTCGCCTCGCAAGGGAGCGGGACGAGGAAGCGGCGCGTGCGCAGGCGGTTCGCGACGCGGAGTACGCGCGGCACGTGGCCGTCGCCATGCGCTTTGCCGAACAAGGCCACAATCGCGACGTCGTCTTCGGCGTGTTGCTCGCGCACGATTGCGAATCGCAGCTTGCCGGGCGTATTGCGGATGGCGCGGTCGCGCTGCATTTGTCGCGCCAGGAGCGGACATCGCCGAACGAGCAAGGTGAGGAAGCTACGTCAAGCGATGCCAGCGAGGCGCAGGAGGCAAGGCCGCAAGCCGCTGTGGAGCGCGCGCGTGGTGACGAGCCTCGTGCGAGCGCCGAGCGCACCCCTGTGGACTTCTTCAGCGCGGTCTGGCGCGGGATGTTTGGCCTGCACTCTTGAACTCCCGGATGTGCGCGTCGCGAGGGTCCTCGCTTGATCGTGCCGATTCGGAGCCTTGTTTGCCCTCCGGCCTTTCATGTCAGACATGAGCGCTGCGCATGTTTCCGGTGCAGTATAGATGGGCGGAAACCGTGGAAGACGAGGGAGCCAGACATGGGAAACACCACCAGGCTGGAGTTGTTTTGTCGGTTGTTCCTCGGGCTCTTCGTCGGCTTCTTTTGTGTGACCGCCGCTCTTTTCGTGCGTTACAAGACGGTGACTCACACTCCGCAAGTCACCGCCGTACCGTCTGAAGGCGCGTCGCAAAACCTGTCGGCACGCGCGCTGGCCACGCCGTTCACGTCCGCTTCCCGATCGCAACGCGCAACGCCGTCACTGAAACCTCAGGAAAGGATGCTCATCACGTCATCCACCTCCACGTTCATCACCTTCATTGCGGCCGCCGTGGCGAATTTCATGAGCTGGAGGGAACGCAAGCGCAGGCGGCAAACCGGGAAAAGCGGCGCGCCTTCCACGAGTCGCTCGGTTTTCGCCCTACACTGCAAGGCGTCGGCCGAGCCGCATCAGCCGGCTCCGCCCTCCCGCTTCATGCCTGCAAGGAGTGCCGCCATGCACACGAAAACCGTGAAGATTCCTGGCCCGGACCATCCCATCACGATCGAGCCCTCTCCATTGCGCGTGATCGTGAAGGTCGCGGGCAAGACCGTCGCCGATACGCGACGGGCGTTGATGCTGCGCGAAGCGAACTATCCGGCCGTGTTCTACGTGCCGCGCGAAGACGCCGACATGTCGCTGCTCGCGCGAACCGACCATGCCACGTATTGTCCCTACAAAGGCAACTGCAGCTACTACTCGATCGTGCCGGGCGGCGAACGCTCGATCAACGCGGTGTGGACCTACGAGTCGCCGCATGACGCAGTCGCGCCAATCAAGGACCACCTGGCCTTCTATCACGACCGGGTGGACTCCATAGAAGAACTGGACGCCTGAACAAAACAAAACGGCGCCCGAGGGGATTCTCGAAGCGCCGTCCGCCCACGCTCAACGCGTCTTTTGCGCAGCGGGCACCCCTATCAGCAACGCCACGCCGCTCGCCACCAGCAGCGCAGCGAGCACATAGAGCGCGTTGTCCATGCTGCCCGTATGCACCTTGATGAGCCCGATCGCCCACGGGCTCACGATTCCGCTCGTAATGCCGATACTGCTGATGAGCGCGATGCCGGCAGCTGCGGTCTTGCCCGTCAGGTAGGCAGGCGGCACGGCCCAGAAAATCGGCAGCGCGGCGAAGATCAGCACGGCTGCGAGCGAGAGAATCGCCATCATCGCGGCAAAGCTCGCCAGGTGCAGCGTGAGCAGCGAAAGCGCCACGCCGCCGCCGATGGTGCACGCTGCGAAATGCCAGCGGCGCTCGCCGCGTCGATCCGAGCGGCGCGCGATCAGCATGAGGCCCACGGCGCCTATCGCGTTCGGAATCACCGTATAGAGGCTGATCGCCAGCACGTCATGCACGCCGAAGTCGCGAATCATCAACGGCATCCAGAAGTTGAGCGTGAGCGATGCGCAGGTCAGCGAAAAATAGATGAACGCGAACAGATAGACACGTGGATTGCGCAGCGCAGCGCCGAACGAATGTGACGGCGTCTTGGCGTGCCTGGCCGTGCTCGGGACCAGCGTCGCTCCATCGCGCTGCGCGAGCAAGTGATCTTTTTCTGAATCGCTGAGCCAGCGTGCCTGCTCCGGACCGTCGACGAGCCAGAACGCCGCCATGAGGCCCAGCAGCACAGCGGGCAGGCCCTCGATCGCGAACATCCAGCGCCAGCCCTCCATCCCCATGACGCCGCCCATGTCGCGCATGATCCACCCGGAGACGAGCCCGCCCAGCACGCCCGCCACCGCGACGCCGGCAAAAAAGATCGAAAGCACCGCAGCACGGCGGCGCGGCGGAAACCAGTAGGTCAGGTACAGCACGATACCAGGGAAGAAACCCGCCTCGAACACGCCAAGCAGGAAACGCAGCACGTAAAAGTGCGTGGGCGTATGCACGAACATCATGCAGGTCGAAGCGACGCCCCAGAGCAGCATGATGCGCATGAACGTGCGGCGCGCGCCAAAACGTGCGAGGAGCAAATTGCTCGGCACCTCACATAGCACGTATCCCACATAGAAAATGGCTGCGCCGAGGCCGTACATCGCGTCGCTGAAGCCGAGGTCGTGCTTCATCTGCAACTGCGCGAAGCCGATGTTGATGCGGTCGAGAAACGAAACGACGTAGCAGACGAACAGAAACGGAATGACGTGCCACGAGACTTTGCGGTACAGCAGGTCGTCGCTGGTCGGGGAAGCGACGGCGGACGGCGCGAGCGTGGGGTCGGATGCGCGGTCCGTGATGATCGATTGTGGCATGTGCCTGTCTCCAGATTTTTTCGAAAACCCGCGCCGCGCGGATCTCCGTTTAGTGGCGTCTGACGCGCCTTCGAAATGACTCGGTAAATCTCCTATACGGCATCAAGGATTCAGGTGCGGATGACTGCTGCGCCGCCGAGCCCGTGCGACTACCGTGAGCGCATCATAGGAGCGGCATAATTTATTTGTCAATAGCTAATCATTTAGTCAAACGTAAACGATTCGGGAAAGTGCTCGCCACCGCAGCACCAATGTCTGTCAGGCGGACATATTCGCAAGCTCGCTCGTGCGCACGCGTCTATGCTTCGTCTGTTGCCTGCAACGGCAAGCTCGCCAACACTCACGACGCCGCGCAGCGGCACGTACAGGAGATCGTCATGAAAGCCATCCAGCTGATCGCGCCCGCCGGGCTCGACAATCTCAAGCTCGTGGATCTCGCCCCGCCAGGCGAGCCGCAGGCTGGGGAGATCCGCGTGCGCCTGCACGCCAGTTCGCTGAACTACCATGACCTGGGCGTCGTGCTCGGGAAGATGGGCGCCGCCGACGGGCGCATCCCCATGTCCGACGGCGCGGGCGTGGTCGAAGCCGTGGGTCCGGGCGTGAGTGAATTCGCTGTGGGCGATCACGTGGTGTCCACGTTTTTCCCGTCATGGCTCGACGGCGAGCCCACCCTTGCCGACTTCTCCACCACACCCGGCGACGGCGTGGATGGCTACGCGCGCGAGGCCGTGATCGCGCCCGCCACGGCGTTCACGCACAGCCCGCGCGGCTACAGCCACGCCGAAGCGGCCACGCTCACCACGGCGGGGCTGACCGCCTGGCGTGCGCTGGTTGTGAACGGCTCGCTCAAGGCCAGCGAGACGGTACTGGTGCTGGGCACGGGCGGCGTGTCGATCTTCGCGCTGCAACTTGCCAAGGCGATGGGCGCGACCGTGATCGCCACCTCGTCATCCGACGAAAAGCTCGAGCGTGCGCTGCAACTCGGCGCGGACCACACGATCAACTATCGCAGCGAGCCGCAATGGGCAACCAAAGTGCTGGAATTCACGAACGGCCGCGGCGTCGATCACGTGGTGGAGGTCGGTGGACCTGGCACGCTCGAACAGTCCATTCTGGCTACGCGCGTTGGCGGGCATATTGCGTTGATCGGCGTGCTGACCGGTATCGCGGGCCCGGTGCCCACCGGCACGATGATGCGCCGGCAGCAGCGCCTGGAAGGGTTGATCGTTGGAAACCGGCAGCATCAAATCGAACTTGTGCGCGCCATCGACGCTACCGGCATCAAGCCCGTGATCGACCGTTCGTTCGCGCTAGAGGCAATCGCCGATGCGTTCCGGCTGCAACAGGCGGGTGGGCACTTCGGGAAAATTGCTCTGGAGTACTGATGCAATAGCGGATGCTCACCCCAGCGGGGAAGCGGGCCGCTTTGCACTTGATGCATGCGGCCGCTTGCCCCGTGTGTCGTGCGCGAACTGCTCACGATATGCAGCGGGACTCGTAAGCGCGATGCGCCGGAAATGCCGCCGCAGTGACTCCTCGGAGCCGAAGCCCGCCAGATCCGCCACGCGGTCCATGGGTAAGTTCGGCCGCGATTCGAGCAGATCGCGCGCGAGATTCACGCGCTCGCGCACCACCCACGCATAAGGTCCCATTCCCGTTGCATCGAGAAACTGCCGTTGCAGAGTGCGCGTGCTCATCGCAGCGCGTGCAGCGAGCGAAGCCACGCTATGATCGAGGCGCGGATTCGCGCGCACCCAATCCATCAGCCTCGCGAGCGGACTACTTTCATCGCGAGGCATCGGGCGCGGCACGAACTGCGCCTGGCCGCCGTCCCGATGCGGTGGGACGACCAGTCGTTGCGCCACACGATTGGCTACCGCTGCGCCGTGATCGCGGCGCACCAGATGCAGCAGCATGTCGATGCCTGCCGCCGATCCCGCCGAGGTCAACACCTGCCCTTCATCGATATAAAGCGCGTCCGGTTCGACATGCAGTTGCGGATAGCGCTGCTGCAACCGTTCTGCGTAACGCCAATGCGTGGTTACCCGTTTACCGTCGAGCACACCCGCTGCGGCAAGCACGAACACACCCGAACAGATCGAGCATAGCCGCGCCCCGCGCGCGTACGCGGCGCGCAGTTTCCTGAGCAGCGCTTCGGGCGGATGCTCATCGGCATCGCGCCAGCCCGGTATCACGATCGTTTGCGCGCGATCGAGCATCGCCAGCGTATAGGGTGCGGACACGGTAATGCCGCCCGCCGCGCGTAGTGGACCGCTCTCGGCGGCACATACTGCGAAGCGATACCACGCAACGTCGAGCTCCGGCCGCTCGAGCGCGAAAAACTCCGTCACACAACCGAATTCGAAAGTGCAAAGGCGGTCGTAAGCGAGCGCGACAACGAGATGAGAAGTGGAATCGGACATGGCGCGATGTTACCGGAAATTGTCGATCGCGCCACTGTCGGAGCCACGGTGCGGCGCGAGAAAATCAGGGCATCGACACCACGACAAGGAAGCAGATATGTCAGCCGTATCCGAAGTCCCTGCAGCACCGAGCGCCGAGGCACTCGCCCATTTCAGCGCATTGCTCGCCTTCGAAACCGATTGCGCCGACGTACACGCCGCGTTGTCCCGCGGCGCCTCCTCAGCGGACTTCGTCCTGCTTGACGTTCGCGGTCCGGCACATTTTGCGCGCGGTCACGTGCGAGGGGCGGTAAATCTGCCGCATGGAAAGATCGTCGCTTCGAAGCTCGAAGGCTATCCGCTGGACACGCTCTTCGTGACCTATTGTGCGGGCCCGCATTGCAACGGTGCAATACGTGGTGCAATCCGGCTCGCCAGGCTCGGACGCCCCGTCAAGATCATGACCGGCGGTGTCACCGGGTGGCTGGACGAAGGGTTTGAACTGGCTGCATGCGAAGCCGTGGTTTAAGTTCACATGCACGGCAAGCGCGGCCTCTCGCGCTTTCCCGTGCTCCGCTACACTCGTTCTTCACTCATCCTCTGACCCATCACTCAGGCCATGATCACCTGCTCCCTGCGCTACGTTATCGACCCCTACCGCCTGGCCGAATTCGAAGCCTACGCAAAGATGTGGATCCCGCTCGTCGAGAAATTCGGCGGCCAGCATCACGGCTATTTCCTGCCCTCGTAAGGCGCCAATAACATCGCGCTCGCCCTGTTCTCGTTTTCGAGCCTCGCCGCGTACGAAGCTTACCGGACGCAATCGCAAAGCGACCCCGCCTGCCAGGCAGCCTTTCAATACGCAAACGATACACGTTGCATAGTCAGCTACGAACGCAGTTTCATGCGCCCGGTATTCGGGTAGGATGCGGTTTATCCGCCGCGCCGCCCGCGCTCCCGCCATCCCCATCTCAACGCACGAAACATGCAACAAGGCACACAGGCAACCGCCGCCAGCTTTGCCACCATGGGCGTCGACCTGCTCGACTTCTTCGACGTCACACCCACCTCGCTTTGGCTCGAAGACTACAGCCAGTTGCGCGCCCTGTTCGAGCGGTGGCGCGAAGCGGGCGTCACGAATCTGCGGGCGTGGCTCGAAGAAGACCCGCGCCGCGTAGCCGAATGCTCGGCCTGCATCCGCGTGCTGAAGGTGAACCAGCATACACTCGCGCTTTACGGCGCGCGCAGTCATGAGGAACTCACCGCGCGTCTCGCCGACGTGCTGCGCGACGACATGTTCCAGGCGCACGTGGGCAAACTCGAGCAAATGTGGCAAGGCCGCACGACGTTCCAGAGCAAGAGCGTGAACTATACGCTCGGCGGCCGGCGCATGGACATCCTGCTGCGCGGCGTGATTCTCCCCGGTCATGAAGGCGACTGGAGCCGCGTGCTCGTCTCGATCGAAGACGTCTCCGCGCTAGAGGATGCACGACATCGCGCCGCCATGAGCGAGCAGTACGCGCACGGCATCTTCGAGCACGCGCCCGTATCGCTGTGGGTGGAAAATTTCACGGCTATTCGCCAACTGCTGGACGAAGTGCGCATGCAAGGCATCGTCGATTTCAGGACGTTTACCGACGTGCACCCCGAGTTCGTCGAGCGCTGCATGAGCGAGATCCAGGTAATCGACGTCAATCACTACACACTCGGCATGTATCGCGCGCCCGACAAGGACACGCTGCTCTCACGCCTGCCCGAGGTGTTCCGCGACGACATGCGCCCGCATTTTCGCGAGCAGCTCCTCGATCTATGGGAAGGCCGCCTCTTCCAGCAGCGCGAAGTCGTCAATTACGCACTCGATGGCAGCGCGCTCAACGTGCATCTGCAATTCTCGGTGTTTCCCGGCCACGAGGAGTCCTGGGATCTCGTACTGCTCGCGCTCACCGACATCACCGCGCGCAAGAAGGCCGAAGCCTACCTCGAATTCCTCGGCAAGCACGATGTGCTCACGAAGTTGAAGAACCGCTCGTTCTACGTGGACGAAATAAATCGCTTGCAGCGCAAGGGGCCGTTCCCGGTGAGCGCGATCGTCGTGGACATGGACAACCTGAAGGCCGTCAATGACCAGTTGGGCCACGCCGCCGGCGACGCGTTGCTACGCCGCGCAGGCGAGGTGCTGACGAAAGCGATTCAAAAGCCTTACCACGCCGCGCGCATCGGCGGCGACGAATTCGTGGTGCTGCTGGCTGGCAGCGGCCCGCGCGACGCCGAAGTGGTTGCAGAAAGCATCACGAAACTGGTCGAATTGAACAACCAGTTCTACGGCGGACCGCGATTGAGTTTTTCGCTGGGCTGGCAAAGCTGCGAGGAAGGCGAAAGCGTGGAAGCGATGTTGCGCGCCGCGGACGCAGCCATGTATGAGGCCAAACGGCGGCGCAACGATTCGCAGCGCACTGGCGCGAACGTTGCGGGTGCTGTGGCTGATGTGTGCGACACGAGCCAGGATCACCCGGTAGCCAATAAAGGCGTATGAATTCAACGCGAGCGCGACACCTTCACGCCCACGCGGGAAGCGAAAACGCTGTAATGAACTGAAATAACCAGATCGATATTCTGGCGAATTGGCGCTGAAAAAAACTTACCGGGAGCAAGGCTTGATGCGCCCTGCTCCCGGCTTACGATGCGCTTCGCCACCGCAACCCACCGCACGATCAGCAAGACGGCGGGAACAGACACTCGCTGCCCCGCCGGCTTTCCGGTTCGTGCCGCGTGCGGCGGCGGCCAGCATCACGACGCGTTGACGGCGTCCTTGAATGCCTTGCCGGCCGTGAACTTCACCGTCTTTGCCGCGGCGATCTGGATTTCCGCACCCGTTGCCGGGTTGCGGCCCACGCGGGCAGCACGCTGGCCGGTCGAGAACGAACCGAAGCCGACGAGTTGCACGGAATCGCCCGACGTGACCGCCTTGGTGACCACTTCGAGGATCGCGTCGATTGCGGCTCCGGTGGCTGCCTTGGTCTCGCCCGTGCTTGCGGCGACTGCGTCAATGAGTTCCTGTTTGTTCATCTGCTACCTGTGTTGAGTTGAGAAAACCTGCATACCCTACCTCACACGGGCCAAACAGGCAAATTACGTTGCATATCGAAACGCAAAGCGCACGGGGCTTACAGGCCGGACGACTCCCGGGAATGATTCCTGCAAGCGATTTTCTCGCCGATTTTGTCACTATTTGGCGTCATTTTACAAAAACCAGCGATATTCCCGCGCACCGATCGAATTCATAAAATCGAGGTGGTCCTGGCGTTTATTTTCACAATAAACCATCGTGAAATCGTCGCCGAGCCCCTCGCGCACCCCGGCATGCCCGCGCATGGCGGCCACGGCCGACAGCATGTCACATGGAAAATCGACACCGCTCGTGCGGTCTTGATTGAGCGACGCGATCGGTTCGCGGCCCGCTTCCAGGCCATGTTCGATGCCCGCGAGAATGGCCGCGAGCACGAGATACGGATTGGCGTCCGCGCCCGCGAGCCGGTGCTCGATGCGCAGATTTGCTTCATCGGACTCGGGAATGCGGATGCACGCATCGCGGTCCTCGAACCCCCAACTCGCCCGGCTTGCCGCGTTGACCATCGCGCCGTAGCGCCGGAACGCATTGTGATTGGGCGCGAAGATTGGCATGCAATGCGGAAGCAGCGCAAGACAGCCCGCCACCGCATGACGCAACGCGCGCTGCTCTCGCGCGGCGAGCACGTTGCGGCCCGCCTCGTCGTAAAGGCTCACATGCACGTGCATGCCGCTGCCGGGCGCGTCGAGAAATGGCTTCGACATGAAGCTCGCCCGATAGCCGTGCCGCAGTGCCACGCCGCGCGTGCTCCGGCAAAAGAGCGCCGACCAGTCCGCCGCGCGCAAGGCGTCGTCGCAATGGCCGAAGTTGATTTCGAACTGCCCCGGCCCCAACTCGGCGGTGATGACCGTTGCGTCCACACCTTGCTCACGCGCGGCCTCTACCATCTCGTGCAGCACGGGCGCGAAACGCGAAAGGCGCTCGATATGCATGTTCGGCTGATTGTCTTCGTCATCGCATAGTGGATCGCGTGCGTGCCTGGGCAGCCCTTCGCTCAGCTTAGCATCGAACAGATAGAACTCCAGTTCGAACGCGACCACGGCCTTCAGCCCGCGCTTTGCAAAACGATCGAGCACGCGTGCGAGCACCTGGCGCGGTTCGAAGCCGATGGGCGTGGCGGTGCCGTCCGAGGTAATCAGCATCTGCGCGAGCGGCGGCTGCTCCCAGCGCACCCGCCTGAGCGTGCCGGACACCAGGCGACGCGGCACATCGGGATCGCCGTCGTGGAAGCAGTACTCGCCGATCGGATACACCCCGCCCTGCGCACCGAGCAGGATGCAGTTTTGCGGCAGCTTGAGCAGCGCGCCGGCCGCCACTTTTTCGAGCATGGCGATGGGATAGCGCTTGCCGTAGAAATGCCCGGGGATGTCGAGGCAGATCAAGTCGACGTATTGCACGTCGGGATGAGCCGCGCGAAAGGCGCGTACTTCGCTCACGAGGTCAGTTGCGGTGGTGCTCACGTCGAATTCCTCTTTAGCGGGAAATGGTGGACCAGGGTGGACCAGGGTTGGACCTGCTATTTAATACGGATTCCAAATCATTATGGAAGCACGCGCGCCGGCAAGGCGCGTATCTCCGCTAGCTTCATATCAGGCAGGCATCGAATCGGGCCTCAGGTAAACACCCAAAGCACGCGCGCGTCCTTGTCCGAGCAGTTCGCGTAACTGAAGCGGCAGCGGGCCGGCAGTTGAAAGCTGTCGCCGGCTTTGAGCGTGACCTCCTCATCCTCGCCATCGAGCCAGATCGTGAGTTCGCCTTCGAGCACGAAACCGCCCTGCTCGTCGCTATCGTCCACGGGACGCTCGCCGCTCGTCGCGCCCGGCTCCAGCAGGCTCTCCAGCATCGAGAAACCCGACGACATGCTCGGCGAAACCAGCACATCGGTAATGCCGCCGCCGTAGTAAAGCGTGCGCCGCTCGCCGGGTCGCGTGACCCATGGCAGCGCGCGCGGCTTGCTCACGCTGTAGAAGTACGTGGTGGGCGTTTGCAGCGCTTCGCCGATGGCGGTGAGATCGGCGACCGTGGGCCGCGACTTGCCGCGCTCGACCTGCGAGAGAAAACCCACCGAACGCCCGATCCGCTGCGCGAGATCGGCCAGCGTTACCTTCTTGTGCTTGCGCAGATCGCGAATGAGGATCGCGAGGCCCTCTATCTCTTCTTCCTTGTCCATGCCGGATACCTCAGTCAGACCACGTCGCGCATGCGATACCAGAGCTTGCCGAGCGCTTCGAGCGGCGCGGCCAGCGCGTCGCCGCCCGGGAAACGCGGATTATGGATGGCCTCGTAGCGCGAGAGCAAGCGCGTGTCGCCGAGGATCGCATCGGACACGGCGCGCGCCGCGGCCAGCGTCGGCAGCACGCCATGCCCCGAGAAACCCTGGAGCCAGTAGCGCCCGCGCGCGTGCCCCACGTCCGGCGTGCGCCGGATACTGATGTCGATATGGCCGCCCCACGCGTATTCGAGTTCGACGCCGCACAGTTGCGGGAAAACGCGTTCGAGGCTCGGCCGGATCGAGGCGCGAATGTCTTTGGGAATGCCGCCGAGATACGTGCATGCGCCGCCGAACAGCAGCCGATGGTCGGGGCTCAGCCGGAAGTAGTCGGGAACGAACTGATTGTCGATCACGCAACTATTGCGCGGCAAGAGCGTATGCGCGAGTTGCGGGTCGAGCGGTGCGGTCGCCACCTGATACGTGCCGACCGGCAGGACGCGGCGCGCAAGCTCGCGGTCGAGCCGGTCGATATAGGCGTTGCAGGCAAGCACGAGCGTGCCCGCGCGAATCCGGCCGTGGGACGTAGTCGCGACGAAACCCGTTGGCGTTTCGCGCCATTGCTGCACACGGGTTTGCTCGAAGATGCGCCCGCCCGCGCGCTCGATGGCAGAGGCAATGCCCAGCGCAAGCTTGAGCGGATTGAGGTGGCCGGCCTCGGGATCGAAAAGCGCCGCGAGATAGCGCGGGCTGCCCACCCATGCGGGCATGTCGGGCTCGGTGATGACGCGCAACGCGTCGTAGCCCCATTTGCGCGCGGCTTCGTCGCGTGCCTCTTCCAGCATCGCAATGCGGTTGCGCTTCACGGCGGTCCAGAGGCTGCCGGGCCGGTAGTCGATGTCGAAACCGTGGCGTACGGGCAGTTCGCGCACCTCGCGCGCCGCCCAGCGCATGCTTTCCCATAGCTCGCGCGCGCCTTCAAGTCCGAGCGACTGCTCGAGTGGCCCCATGTCGCACGACCAGCCGAGCAGCGCCTGCCCGCCGTTGCGTCCGGACGCGGCCCATGCCACGCGGCTCGCCTCCACGACCACCACGCGCCGGCCCGCGAGCGCCAGGCGCAACGCCGTATGCAACCCGCTGAAACCCGCGCCGACGATCAGGACATCGGCATCGCACTCGCCCACCAGGGCCGGGCGCTTGGGCGCCTCGCCGGGCAGCGTGCGGGCGTAATAACTCTCCACATGACGGGTCGATTCGACGAACATGGCGGCATCCGTGAAATTCTATCTGTATAATTTCATGAAAAAGTAGCACGACAATTTCACGGATGCAATCGTCTTTTCGGGCTTTCTGGCTTCGACGTTACGCCGCAGTGGCCCTGCGCAGCCGATTGATCGTCGCGCCGCGCGGTGGGCAGCCATAGCCAACGGGCATGAGCGTGCGGAACTCGTATTTGCCGTCCGCGCCCGTCCTCACTGCGCCGCGCAGTTTGAAATCGCTCTGTGCGCCCGTCGGATCGAAGTGTGAATAGAAGCCCTTCGAGTTCGCATGCCAGCACTCCACCGTCGCGCCAGCGAGCGGATGGGCCATGTCCTTTTCGCCGTCGAAACAATGAAAAGGTCGATAGCATTCATCGCGGGTTAACAACCCCTTCGTTCATTTTGTTAAGGGTTCGTAATCCGCACCGGGACGGCCTGCCCGTCCCGTGACAATCGAATCGCTTTTCCTGCCAGATATCTTTCGGATTACCAGTCGTAGCGCCGCTGTCAATGTATTCCCACCACCATCAGAAAGAACAATGACTGCAACCCCATGCAAGGCGTTCGCGCACGTGTTCGGCAGTTATCGCTACAACTCGCTACAACTCGCTACGACTCGCTATGCTCGCGCGCCGCACTGGGGCGCGGTGCAGATCGGTGTGGACTACTTCCTCGCGAAGCGCACCGATATCTACCTCTTCTGCGATTACCAGCGGTAATCAGCAACGCAACCGATGACAGCAGGAAAAACTTTGAACATGCAAAACGCATCTTCATCTGTCCTCTCGCGCAATCACGTTTCGGATACCAAAGTTTGTTTTCGAGTTTGGTTAAAAAGCTTTCACCTTTTCGAACGTGAATAAACATTCGATACTGAGACGCTTAAATAAACGTCATCGGACGAATCACGCGCACGGCGCGTCACGACTGGAGAATGGCCAATCCACAATCGTGCTGTTTCTTGACAAGATTCCCCCATCGTCTACGCTCAACGCACGGCAAAGCCTTTTGAATTTCAATTCAAAACAATGCGGTCTGTTTTCATCGTAGTGCCACGATTGTCTGCAGGCTAGCGAAGAAGGGGCGCCAGCGTGAACTTCGTCGATACGATCCTCATCAGGCTCGCTGATCCGGCGGCGCGCGGCGGCGTGTTCGACAACGACAGCCTCGCGCAAATCGCATCGACGGCTTACGACACCAGCGCGATGCCGATTCAAGGACCGTACAGCGCGGTCTTCGACGATATCCAGCTCGGCCTTGCGGTCCCGCGCGTCGCCACCCTCGAGGGATACTGGGGACGCTCGACAACGGGCGAGCGCACCGACTCGCAGTTCGTGCTGTCCGGGCTCGGCGAAAGCGCGATTCGCGTGGATGCATTCTGGCGCGGCTCGATCATCGCCCGCTCGACGCCCCCTACCGGACATGTGAGCGCCGCACGCGGCAACGTGGTTGATGCTGGACACATCGATGCGGAGATCGTGGCCGCACTCGGCGCGCTGCCCGGCGATCCGGCCGCGCTCGAAACCGAACGACGCACGCGCTTGCTAACGCATCTGCGCGCGGCGTTCGCACAGCCCGACCTGATGACCGGCGCGCTGCTCGACCAGTGGCTGCACGAGAACGGCGCGTCATCCGTGAGCGACCTGATCACGAACCTGCGCGGCGTGCTCCACGCCTGGCCCCTGCAGATCACTTTTTCGCCGCCCAACGAGGTGCCGTCGCTGCCCGAGCCGTTGCCGATCGGCACCGCGCTGTTGATCCGCGACGTGGGCTTTTCGGTCGGCGACCTGCTCACGGAATCGCGGATCGTTCGGCAGCAGCTCGGCCAGATGGGCCTTACCCGCGCGGTAGACGCCAGTTTGCCAATCCGCGAGCCGCTGCCGATCACCTGGATCGTGCCGGCTGCGGCATTCGACGACGCAGGCTGGCCTGGCGCCACCGCTGGCATGGCCGCGGACGCCGCGCGAGCCGCGCGGCGCACGGCCGCCGCCGGCTGGCTGGTGCTACAGGGAATTGGCCTCGCCGCGGTTTGAGAAACCATGTTAGCAATCCATATCGATATGAACAGATAAACCTGGATAAACCTGGCATTGCGAAGTTTCCCCGGGCCGGCATGGATCGCCCGTTTCGTGTTCAGAACTGACATCAAAGGAGCAACTTATGTCAGCAACCGTCCCTGCGGCGTTTCCCTTCATCCTGGTCAACATCGATACGTCCGCGCTGATGCCCATCGCGCAGCGCTCGCCCGGCGTGATCGCCATCGTTGGCAAGACCCCCGCCGGCGCAGACGGCGGCGATGCGGCATTCGACATGCCGACCGTCGTGGACACGGCATCCGATGTGTCCCAGCACTTCGCGAAGGTCAATGGCGACGGCAGCGTGGCCGACACGACGCTGTCGACCTCGCTCAAGCTCGCGATGCTGCAAAGCCCGACGCCGTCGAAGGTATACGGCGTCAAGGTGAACGGCAACGACTACGCCGGCGCGCTGGCGTCGCTAGAAGCCGCGGACGACGTGGACTTCGTCTGCCTCGCGAACGAAACCGACGTGGGCGTGCCCGCCGCCGGCGGCAATCCGCCGACTAACCTGCTCGCGCTCAAGGCGCATGTCGAGACCATGTCGTCGCAAGGCCAGAAGCGGCTCGGCGTGGCGATGGTCAACCCGGCGACCGCGAAGTCGCCCACTTACGTTCACGACATCGACGCCACGGCCACGCCGCTCAAGAGCGACTCCAGCCGCATGGTGCTGGTGGCCGCGCGCGGCGCGGCGGTCGACGTCGCCGCGGCCGCCACCGGCGCAATCGCCGGCTATGCGCCGCAGGTCTCGATGGTGCTCAAGCAGGTGCGCGGTGTCAGCGTGCCGACCGCCAGCCAGTACGGGCCGAGCGAAATCAAAGGCCTCTCGGAGGCCGGCATCGTGCCGATCATCCAACCTTCGCTGATCGTCGGCGGCGGCTTCTACTTTGGCGAGGGCCGCTGCTACACAACCGACGCGAGCCTGCTCTACATCGACATCGTACGCGTGCTCGACGACATCGATTTCCGGCTCAAGGCGGGCCTGATCGGACTGATCGGCGACTCGCGCATCACCAAGGCGGGCCTCACGCAGGTCAAGGTGCGCATCGACGCGATTCTCGGGCCGCTCGTCAACGCCGCCGTGATTGACGACTACTCGACCACGATTCCGGTGTTGAACATCCTCATGACGCCCGAGTCGGCCTGGAGCGCGACGGACAGCGCACTGGTCGTGACCGCGCGCGCGAACCGGACCGTCGACGTGTTTGTGTCGATCACCTACGGTCCGGCGGTGCACCAGCTTCGCGTCACGCTGGCGCCGAGTTTTTGACCGACCGCTTCCCATCCGCGCTTCCTATACGAAGAGGAGCCCAACATGCCCGACTGGAACACCCGGCTGGCCGTGTCCTATACGGCGAACAACCAGACCCGTACGATCACGCCGATCGATTCGTTCACGCCCACCTTCACGCTCACCGCGGAGCCGCTGCACTCGATCGAGCATACGCACATCGGCGTGATCTATTCGCCGCAGTCGATGACGTTCTCGATGACGGTGAAGGCCATCGGCACGGTTGCCGCGGAGCTCACCACGCTGGCGATCAAACGCACGCCGTTCGACGTCACGCTGCAGGAATCGATGAACGGCAACGACTGGGCGTACGCATCGGTGGTGATGAGCAACTGCGTCATCACGAGCGCGGTGCCTTCCACCGCAACCGTGACGGGCGCGCCCACGGCGACGTTCTCCGGCTTCTGTCTTGGCGCGGCCGAGA
This sequence comes from Paraburkholderia sacchari, assembly GCF_000785435.2. GTDB lineage: Bacteria > Pseudomonadota > Gammaproteobacteria > Burkholderiales > Burkholderiaceae > Paraburkholderia > Paraburkholderia sacchari. The sequence goes on from NZ_JTDB02000011.1 coordinate 51,812, forward strand.
CAGACAAGAGCAACGCCACCGCGACGCTGCCCTAGCCCCGCCCGGAGCAACCCATCATGCCCAACGGACACGACACGCCAGATCCGACCTCGGGAACGCTCGTGCACGACGGCCATTCGATCGGCTGGTCGCTCGGTTCCGAAGCGGACGAGGCGAGCGGCAGCGGCCCGCCGGAGGTGCACTACCACTTCCCGGTGGAGATCGAGGTCCGCAACACGGTGGCGGCCGTCGACGAGGACCGCCTGATTCACGCCACGCTGGAACGGCTCGCCCGCGAGCTGACCGGCTGATACCCGCTTCTTTGCGCGTATGCGGATCAACGTCAACATCCCGGTGCGTTTGTCTGTGGACCTCGATGCGATCGAGCATCGCCCGGCCGACCTCGACGCCGCGCTCGCGGCGGCGATGGCGCGCGCAATGCGGCGCTCGTCGGCGGCAACGGCGCGCTCCGGGGATCCTTCGGCCATCGTCGTGCACGACCCGACTTTCCTGTGGCGCGGCGCGAACCTGCGCAGCGTCCCGGCCGAAACCCGTCAGGATACCGAAGCGCGCCTCGCGCGCGTGATCCAGCGCTCGGCGCGCACGCAGGCGACAACCTCAGCCACGACGGCAACGGGCGCGCGCTTGCGCCGGCGGCCGTGGCGCGGCTGGCAAACGCTGACAAGCATTAATTTTCACGCCAAGGTCGGCGAATACCTCGCGTTCCTCGACACCTCCATCCACGACCGCACTGCCGATTACGCCACGCTCTACGCGGACTACGAGGAGCAGCTGAAATGGGTCTCGCTGTGGGTCGTGCGGGTCGACCGTCCGTACCGGCGCGACGATCTCTCGGCGGAACTGTCCGCTCGCGCGTTGGAGCTGAGCCGTGCGCACCCCGGACGCGAAGACGGGTTCTGGGTGATCAACCTGTCCGAGCGAGACCGGCAGCGCGTGATCGAACTCGATCAAGACAATCTCGTTGCGGGCGCCACACCCGACCTGAGAAGCAACGGCCGCTACCTCAGAATCTACGGCGGCGAGGTCTATCTGATGCCCGGCGCGCAGGTCATCTTCACGATGATGGTCCTGCCGACCATCTCTCTGGAGACCTATGCGCGGCCCGGCACGCCGGTCGACGTCGAGGTCCGCAACCGCGACCTGGAGTTCCTCGTCTACCAGGACGGGTTTCGCGATGCGCTGGGCGTGTCATGGCCCGACTTCATCGCCGCGATGGGCGACGAAACGACGACACTGCACGTGGCACCGGTCGAAGTCACCGCGCCGGTGCTTCCGCCGACGCTGCAGCAGCTCGTCGAGATGCGCGACGCGCTGCCGCCCGCCGGCTCGCTCGCCTACCGCAAGCGCGACCTCCGCCTGCTCAACCAGGACACCCTGGACACGCTGCCTGACGTTGTGCGCACAACCGTCACGCCGTTGACGACCCCGGCCACGCTGGCGCTCGATGCGGACAGCCGCTGGGGCCGCTGGCGAGTCGGCTGGCGCGGCGCGCTGCTGTCCGCGACCTTCGCGCTGAGCGAGGACCAGCAGTTCGCGGTCGGCCATCGTGCGCGGGCCGAGCAGATCGCGGAGGCCATCGTCGCGCTGCTCGGCAGCTATCCGCAAGGCGATTCGCTGGCTGAAATCCCGTGGTGGAGCAGACTCGACGCGCTCTGCACCAGCGACCTCGGGGCGCGCGCCAGCGGGGCCGGGCGCCTCACGATGTTCGACCTCATCATGGAGGCGCTAGAGCGGCGTGAAGGCGGCCGGTGGTTCGATGCGCTGCTGGACAAAATGGCGAGCACGCGCGGCGACGCCGCCCTGCATTTCATCCAGGCGGCCACGACGTCGGCGCGCTACAACGCGCATCCGCGCATCAGCCAGATGCGCAGCGACTACAACAACGCAACGCGCGCGGCGCTCAGGAACGCCTACTTCCCCGATACCGGCGCGATGTGGCTGTTCCACGACGCCGAGCGGCGCGTGGCACGCAACGGCGTGGTCGCCGACGCGTACGCCGACTATGCATCGCACGCGCGCGTGAAGCACCTGCGCGAAGAACGGCGCGCCGAGTTCGACGCCGCGCTGGAGACCGCGGCCAATCAACTGCTCGCGGACATCATGGCCGGCCGGGTTGCGAAGGACTTCAACAACCAGGAGTTCGCGAACGAAGCGATCAACCGCGCGGTAGCCGCAATCCACCTCTCGAACGACGACTTCGAAACCGTCACCCAGATCACGTCATTGCGCGTGACCGCGATCGAGTTTGTCGTCGACCGCGGCATCGAGCGCTACAACGTGACCTTCAACATGGTCCAGAAGATCGAAGGCGAAGCGAACTGGACCGATCTTCCCGGCACGAGCCGCACGTCCACGGAACTCGAATTCGAGTGGCTCCTGTTCGGCTGGGATCTGGGCCGCATGGGCGACCGCCTGGAGACGGTCGGGCTCGTGATCGGCGGCATCGCGGTGATTGCCGTCGCGTGGGAAGCCGGCATCGTCACCGCGCTGGTCGAGGCGGCCGGCGGCACGGGGGCCGTGCTGACCTCGGTGGTCGTCTCGGAGATCCTCTATCTCGCGACCGCGAAGCACTACAGCCTCGAAGGCTTCGTGATGGCGGCGATCGACGGCTATCTGTTCGCGCTGACCTTCCGCTTCGCGGGCATCGGCGGGCGCGCGATCGCACTGCGCATCGGGCGCGCGACGATGCCGCAAATCGTCGGCGGCTGGGTCGCGGAACGGCTGTTCGTGGGCATCGTCGGCGGGTCGCTCGGCGGCGGCGCAGTGGTGTTCTCGCATGGCCTCGCCGACAGCCTGCTGCACGATGGGCCGGGGCCGAGCCTCGGCCAATACGTGCGCGGCATGACGATGGGCGCCGTGTTCGGGCTGTTCGGCGAGTTCGTGATCGGCCCGGCGCTGCAGGGCGCGTTCCGGGTCGGCGGGCAAACCGTGCTGAACACCGCCGACGAGGCCATCGCCGTGATCCGTCGATCAGGCGTCTCGCCGGCCCGCTACGCGGCCGAGATCTCGCAGGCGCTGTCTGCGATCCGCCAGCGTCTCGCGACCTTCCTCGAAGAGTCGAGCGTCCAGACGATCATCACCGGCCTGCGCGAGCGCATGGCGACGCTCGGCGAAGGGCTGAGCCTCGGCAGCATCGGGCGGCGCTTCGAGTTCTCGATGTTCCGCCGGGTGTTCGAACTCGCCGACATCGGCATGGGTCCAGTCGAGACCGACGGGCTCGAACGGCTGTTGTCGACGACCGAGTCCGGCGCGGCGCGCATGTCGCAGGAGGAACTGCTGGCGTTCCTGAACCGGGTGGCGGTCGACAAAGGCCGCGCGCAGAAACTGCTGAACGCGCTCGGGCGGCTTACCGACGAACGCGCGGGTGCGCTGATCGGCGGCGGGCAGCTCGACGGTCTGGCGTCGTCGCCTAATCTGCTGCATCACCTGACGGCTGGCGACATCAACCGCATCTGGGACGTGCTCGCCGGTCCGTCGTTCCGGCTTTCGGCCGCCGATTGCGAGGCCTTCCTCGGCCGGCTCGCGCCCTTTGCCGACGAACAGCAGATCGCGGCGCTGGAAATACTTCGTCGTCCGGAGCAACTCGTAACGCCGGAAGGCGTCGCTCAGGCGCTCGAAAAAGGCGGCTTGAATGCTGGCGTTGGCGAGGGACTCGACCGCCTGTACGGCGCGCTGGAGTCGGCGGCGGCCGATACATTGATGCGCGCGATCCCGGCCGCCGATGCGCCCGGCTACCTACGCTGGCTCGGCGCGCAGCGCCAGGAAATCGTCAACCAGCTTGCGCAGGACGGTTTTCTCGAACCGTTGGCGAGCGCGCCGCACGCGCTCGATTTCATCGGCCGCAACGGGCTTGACTCGTTCCGCACGCTCGCGGCCGCGCATGGCCCGTTCGGCGCCACGATTGCCGAGGCGGTGGCCGGTCTCGATGCCTTCGCAGGAGCGCTGCGCGCCTTCTCGCAAGACCAGCAGGATCTCGCGGTCGCCACGCTGCTGCGGGCCGGCAACCGGGTTCCGCCGGACTCGCTGCTGTTCGTGTTGCAGCAGCATCTGACGCTCGACGCGGAACTCCAGCGCGCGCTCGACAACGTCTACGTCGAACGCTCGGGCATGACCGTGCAGGAATTCCAGCGGCTCACGGGCGCGCGCTTCGACGCGGCGCTGCGCGGGTTGTATCGGGACGACCTGCCGTACTGGAACGAACTGGGACACGCCGAGGCCATCATACGTCATGACGAAGTGATGGAAATGCTGCGCCAGCGCGCCAATCGCACGCCTTTCCGGAACTTCGTGGGCCGCTACCCGGGCCACGAAGGCGCGGCGATCGACGCGCTCGGCCGGCTCCTCGCGCGCGTGCGCGCGCTGAGCGGCGGCACCCTGCAGCGCTTCGAGATGACCGACCTGATCCAGGCGCTCCAGTCGGTGACGACACGCGGACCGACGCCGATCGCCGAAATCGACCAGATCGCCGCCGATATCGGCCAGTCGGGATTCCCGACCCGCACGGTCGGCGCCGGGGCCAGGGCCACGACCTTCCCGTCCGCGGCTGAGGAAGCGCGCGCGTATGTGAGGCTGCTGGGCGACAACGTCTCGCCGGCTCAGGCGCAAACCATGCTGACGCTGCCTGCCGATGTCAATGTGGCTAGCGTGGAAGTGGCCGGTGAAGGCGAGAGAGGTCCGGACGTCCTGCTCACGACCGACACCGGGCAAACCATCGGCCGCGAGTCGGTGGCCACGCGCATTCCCACGGTCGACCGTGCCGATCCGCTCAGTTCGCTTCAGCGGAACTTGAATAGCGCCAGTCTCAGCCACAAGATCGACGAATACGCCGCCGGCGGCATCTATGCCAGGCGCGGGGGGATTCGCTGGTTGCGCAGGGAGATCGACGTGCGCATCGACCCATCTGTGGATAGCTTCTCCTATGACGCTCTGCTCGCGCAAATGCAGGCGGACGGCTCGCTCGCGCCGTTTCTGGACCGCGTGATCCGCGATAACGCGGGCTGGACGAATATCAGCCGGATTCGCTTCTACAATTCGCAGGGCGCCTTGGTTCACACCTGGACACCCTGACCGACGAAACCTTGCGGGACGAGACGATGCACGCAATAGACCTGATATTGGAGCTTCCATCGACAGGCGGTCCGGCCAGCGATCCGACCGGGATCCTCCGTCGCCTCGTGGAGCGCTGGTCCCCGGAGGTCTTTCTGCCGATGGAGTGCCGCGCGGCCGTTTCCGGGGAGCCGTTCTGCTGGCCGCCCTCCGCTTCGCCCGATCGCGACGCCGCCCCCTGGACCGGCGAGACGGTCGCGCAGTGGCCAGTCACGAAGCTTGACGGACATGCCGCAGTGACGCCTGACGTTTTCGATCGCCTTCCCGCCGGAGATCGCTATGCGGTGCAGTTGATCGGCGGCCTGCGCTTCGTCGAGCCGGACGTGTCTGCCGAGCCGGCCTGGTACGGCCGCGTCGCGGCTGTGGACACCGCCGGTCAGCCGCCGATTCTGCTCACGCTTGCCTACGTCAGCCTCCATTGGCAGGCGAACTGGCGCGAGATCCGCCTGCGCTTTCCGATGCTCGGCTACCCGCTGAGCGGCCAGCTCCCGCGCTTCGACGACGAAGGCAGGCCATCCGGCCAACAGCCGACGGACGTGGTGGAGCGCAACCGGCGTAGCGTAATCGAAGCGTTCTCTCACTGCGCGAGCGCCCTCGGTTTCGAGCCGGAGCAAGTGTCGTGGTCGGTGGAAACAGAAGAAGGCACGCCCGCGGCCGTGCACGAAGCGATCGCCGCGTTACTGCAAGAAGCAACCGGGAGGATATAGATGGCCTCCAGCTACCAGAACTACGCGAACATCCCGTCGGCGATCATCTCGGACGGCATCCTGCCGATTCCGATCTGGGCCGTCACGACGATGAAGCTCACAGAGACCTACCACCTGCCGCCGATCGGCTCCACCGGCGCGCGGGCGATCGTGGGCGTGCACGACGACACTATCGACCTGACCGGCGTGCTGGTCGGCATGGAGCGTTTCGCGTGGAAGCTCGCGCTCGAAACGCTGGCCGAGTCGAGCAAGCGCGGCACGGCGCTCGGCTCGTTCACGGGCGGCAAGGTGTCGGGCCTGATCCTGATCACCGCGATGACGATTCGCACCGACATGCAGATCCAGTCGCTGACCTTCACGGCCAGCACGACCAAACGCGAAGCGCTCGACGTGTCGATCCAGCTTGCCTACATGCCGCTGCCCGGCGCGCTCGGCAAGCTGCTCGATCTCGCGAGCGTCGGCGTGGGCGCACTGATGGACGTCGGAGGGAACTGACCATGCCTGCGCCGCCCATCCCCGTCGACCGTTATCTGACGCCCGCCGACCCGCCGGCCGCCCCCGACGGCTTCGCGACGCTCGCGCAGAAAATCATGACCGGCATTCCGCAGCCCATCACGCTCGACGCCGACTTCACCGCCGTGCTCGCGGTGCCCACCGGCCTTGGCGGCGAATGGCAACAGCCAGACCCGGCCGCCGTGGTGTCGGCCAGCACCGTGCAGACGGATCCATGCGATCCGGCCGCCAATCCTGCTGCGAGCGCGCCGGTCTGCAATGTCGAGCGCTCGACCGCGCGGCTGCTGATCCAGCGCGGCGGCACCAACGTGGCGTCGATCCCGCTCACGGCCGGCGCGACGTTCAGCGTGCCCGCCGACGGCGGCGGCACAGCGGGACGTCTCGAAGTATCGGTGCTGTCGTGGGATCTGCGCGCGGGCTCGATGATCGGCCCAGGCGACTACGGCTCGACGCTCACGCTCGCGTGGCGCCGCAACGACACGGGCGTGCAGACCTTCGGGCCGGTGCCGCTCAACCCCTTCCTGCGCCTGCGTCTGCCGCCGAGCATCACGATGCGCTCGGTGGTCAGCCTGAACCTCGCGCAGGCGCTCTACGACCGGCTGCGCATCACGATCCCGAGGGTCTTGCGATGAGCCTCCCGACGCTGTCTGCGAACCAGGTGATGATCGGCAACGCGTCCGGCTGGGCGCTCACGTTCCACACGGAAGTGAACGGCAAGATCTCAACCGCGCCCGCCGTGCTGACCGTGTGCTCGGCCGACTACGAAGCGCGGCTGAGCGCAACGCTGCCGGCCGGGCTCGAAGCCGGCGCATGTTCGATCACGATCGAAGGCATGACCGACGCCGATTACGCGACAATCGCCCAGACCGGCGCGGCGTCGCAGCCGACGGTCGCGCAGCTCTACCTGTATTGGATCGACGCGAACGCGAGCCCGCTGGGCTATCTCGCCAACCTCGGCGGCCTGACCGACACCCTTGGGCGCTTCGATCCTTCGTCGATGGCGTCGTCGCTGGTTTCGGTGCTGCGTATCGTCAAGGTGACGCGCACGGCGGGCGTGCGCCGCTACGAAGCGACCATCGAGTGCAAGGAGCGCGTCTATCAAAACCTCGCGACGATGCGGATCGCGCAGCCGGTGAGCGGCAACAAGCTCAGCGATGCGGTCACGACGATCGGGCAGCGCACGGGCATCGACATCCAGTTGCAGGGCTTCGGCGCCGATGGCTCGATGCCGACGGCGAGCGGCAATTCAAGCGGTAGTGCAACTAGCAGTTCAGGCGGCAGCGCCGGAACGAGTCCCGGCGACGAACAGATATCGATCGACTCGGGCGGCACCTATGCCGCCGCGCTCACGGACCTCGCGACCAGGATGGAGCACGCAAGCGGCAAGTACGGGCGCGGCCTGATGGTGATCCGCAACGGCACGCTCTATTTCGGAGTCCGTCAATTCCCGCTCGATGGCGACTCGAAGCCGCTGACGCTCGGCAGCGGACTGCTCGGCACCGAAACGCTCGACCCGGTGCAAGCCGATCCGGACGCTTCCCCGGACTCGACCACGCCCGCCACCGCCCCTGCCCCCAAACGCCGCCAGTTCAAGCTCACGCTCAAGGGCCGGCCCGATATCAAGCCAGGCGACATGGCGACCTTCGACAGCCCCCCAGACGAAATGAAGACCCAGCCGGGCTTTCTGGATTCGCTGCTCGGCGGCGCGTTCGCCGGTTCGATTCTTCCCGGCATGGGCGCGGACACGATCACGCATCCGGTCAATCTTTACGTGACCTCTGTGACGCACGCGCTCGGCCGGGCGACCGGTTTCGTCACGACCGTAACGGGCGTCGAGATCGCCGACCTGTCGCAGCCGTGGGATACCGCATCCGGCGCGGGCGCACATACGCCGGGCCGCACGACGGGCACCACAGGCGCCCGCTCGGATGGCGCCGCATCGGCAGCTTCCGCGATCCGCCAGGCAGTGCGCGAAGGCGCGCAAACGCCGCGCAGCGTCGACATCGGCGAGGTGCGCGGCTTTCATCCGTCCGGCGGCGGCTCGGCCGAGCCGCCGGGCCAGACCGAGCGTGTGTTTCGCGGCCTCGTGGATCCGGACGGGCGCGCCAATCAGGCCCGGCGCCTCGACATCCGGCGCGATACCCCCGCGCCGCTCGAAGGCGTGAGCTACGCGTCGCCATTCGCGTGGGGCAAATGCGGGCTGGTGCTGCCGCGCTACCCCGGCACGCGCGTGGTGCTCGCGCATCGCAACGGCCGCGCCGAAGATCCCGTGGACATCGGCGCATTGTGGACATCGGGGCACGGGCCGGCATCGCAGCCCGGCGACTACTGGCTGACGCTGCCCGCCGGCGTCGACCAGGGAAACCGCAGCCAGGTGGACGACACGAAAACGCCCGCCGAGTACGCCGGCAAGGTCACGAACGACCTGATCGACGCCGACGGCAACCGGATCATCGAGGTCGGCGAACTCACGGTGCGAGTGGGCAGCGACCATCTCGGGAACGCAGGCAAGCGGCCCGACCGGCCGGAGCAAAAAAACCAGGGCTCGGTGACGATCGAGCACACCAGCGGGCAATCGTCGATCGTCATGAAGCAGGACGGCAGCGTGACCATCACGGCGAAGAACATCACCATCGACGCCGGGGACGGGACCATCACGATGAAAGCGAACAGCGTCGATGTTCAGGTGAAGTCCAACATGAACGTTCATTGAGGAGCATCGCCATGTCTGGAGTGCTAACCACTGCGAGCAACGTGACCTGCGGTCACGCGGGCAACGTATCGACATCGAGCTCCACGAAGCTGCAGGTGAACGGCGCGGCCGTTTTGCTTCAAAGCGGCATTGCGGGCCAGTCGATCGCGGGATGCTCGACGCCGCCCGCTTCCGATGCGTCCGGCCCGACCGCGAAGCCATGCACGACGGTCGCCTCGGTGACCGGCGGCCCCGCTGGCAAGCTTCAGGCCGACAGCCAGCCGGTGATGCTCGACACGCTGGCGGGCACCACGGACGGCATGGTGGCCAAGACCACCCCGCAACAATTGCTCGCGGGCATCGCCGGGCAAACGAAACTCACCGCCAGCTAGCGGCAGACCACAGGCAAGCACACGGACGTACGTCAGGGCACCCCTCAGGGAGGACCGATGACCGACCAACAGAAAGACCCGTTGCGGCGCAGGGTGCTGGGCTGGGGCATTGCGTGCGCCCCAGCCGAAGCCAACGCCGATATCGGACGCGACATCCGCTTCGTGACCACGAACGGCCTGCTCGATCTCGCGTGCGTCGAGCTGATCGACAACCTGGGCCAGTCGCTGTCCATCGCGCTGACCACCGCGCTCGGCAGCGACCTGTTCAACGTCGGCTACGGCTTCGACGGCATCAACGCCATCGCCGAGGAGACCAACCCGGTCCTGATGCGCGAGCGCATTCGCATCGCGGTCATCAAGGTGCTGCGCGCCGACCCGCGCATCCGGCGCATCGTCGACGTCAAGCTCGAAGATGGCCGCCTCGACCCCATCACGGCCGGCAGCCGCATCCTCGATGTGCGCGTAGCGTTCGAGACGCTCTCGGGCGATACGTACTCGGTGAATATCGATCAAATCGCGCTCGGCGCGGGCCAGGTGACGACGAATGGCTGACCAGAACCCCACCAGTATCGACACCGCCGACGTGCTGGCGGTGGACGCGTCCGTGATCCGGACGACCAGCGCGGCCCCTTACGGCGTCACGCCGCAAGGGTTCTACGCGAAGCCGTTCGCGCGACTGCTCGCCGAAAAGCTCGCGCTTGGCCGCGCGCTGTTCGGCACCGACCTCGACCTCACCTCGGGCTCGGTCGTGCGCAAGCTCTTCGAGGTCGCGGCGCTGGAAGACGCCCGCACCTGGACGGCGCTCGGCGCGATCTACGACAACATGTTCGTGGTGTCGGCCGAGGGCCAGGCATTGAGCAGCCTCGGCGCGGAACTCGGCCTGCCGCGGCCCTGGCTGGAGGCGACCGGCAAGATCACGCTGAAGCTCACAGGCACGTTGCCGGCCGGCTTCGCGCAGATCACGATCCCGCGCGGCGCGCGGCTGCTGACACCGGGCGGGCATCACGTCGCGACCGACGAATCGGCGACGATCACCGCCGCGAGCCCGCAGGCCGATATCGCCGTCGTCGCGTTCTACCCGGGGCCTTCGCACAATCTCGACCCAGCTGTCACGGCAGCGGATGGCAGCCATCCGCAGCGAATCGACCGCTGGAATCCGTACGACACGAAGCTCGCCGATTTGCGGGCCGCCGAAGAAGCCGCGAACAAGGAACTCATCAGCATCACGCACAGCGAGAAGCTGACCGGCGGCGAACTGCAATGGCCCGACGCGCGCTACCGCTCGATGCTGCTGCGCGCGCCGCGCTCGATCTGGACCGTCGACGCGATCCAGATCGCGGTGTCGCTCGTGCCGGGCGTGCGCCAGGCGCTGATCCGCGACGCGTGGGGCGGGCTCGACATCAACCAGTCGATCTTCGGAAACTTCAACTTTGTCGAGCGCGTGTTCGGCAGCGAGCGCGACCTCGGGAATCCTTACTATTTCACCGTACTCGTATCGCCCACGGATTCGGCAATCTGGGACGGGCCCGACGGCCTCGAAGCCTCGGTGCTCACGGCCATCGAGGATCTGCGCCCGATCGGTATCTTCCCGCAGGTGCAGCAGGCCGAGCAGATCGGCATCTGTGTGAACGCGGACCTGGTCGTGCGCGGAATTCCGATGCCGTTCGGCTCGAAGGCGTCCGTCAACGCATCGGCTCCGGCCCAGGCGCTGAAGGCGCGGCTCAACGAACGGCTGCGCCGCTACATCGACAGCCTGTCGTTCGGCGAGCCGGTGCGAGTTTCGGAAGTGATCTGGGCCATGATGAGCGAGCCCGGCATCACCGATGTCCAGAACGTCATGCTGCTCCGCTATCCGCCCGCGATGGAAAACATCGACTTCACCCAGGCGCCGACGAACGGCCCCGCCGGGCCCGGCTGCGGTCTGAACATCGATCTGGCGATCAACCAGGTGGCCGATTTCGTGGACACCGCAACGATGCTGACGATCATATGAGACGCGCAACCGCCGAGATGGGCCACGCGCGAACGCTGCGCCGCAAGGAGGCGCCATGGCTGACATTCTGAAGCCCGACCGCTGGGCGGCGGCGTCGCAAGGCAATATGTTCGCGAATCTCACCGCGCCGTTCGCGGGCGGCGCGCAGGTGCGGGACATCGCGTGCGACGCCACGGGCCACGCGGCGATTCCCGACGTGACCCGCGACCCGCTGCTCGTCGTCGCGCCGGCCGCCGCGCTCGGCGCAAGCGGTCTGCAGGTCAGCGCCGTGCTGCTTCCGGGCAACGCGCCGGCAAGCTTCAGCACCGCTGTATTCGCCCCGTGGACCGAAGCTGGCGCGTTCGTGCCGCTCCATCTGCCGACGGTCGATCCGGACGTCCGGACAGCCGCGCCGTTCACGCTCGTGCTCACGCTAGCCGCCATAGCGGCCGATGGCACGACGAGCGCCATCGCCGCCAATCAGATCGCGAACCTGATCCAGCTTCAATTGATCGAAGGGATCTTCGGCCGGCTCCTCTACGCGCTTTCGGCCGAGAAACACACGATCCGACGTCAGGCGCGCGAATTGGCCGCGATGCGGCAACTGGCCGGCGCGGCAGGCGACGCGCTCGACCGCGTGGGCGCGGAAGTGGCCGTGCCGCGTCTCGCCGACCGGCTCGCCGCCGATGCGGGGCACATCGTTCTCCAGCCCTGGACCGATGCCGGCGGCGCACCGGTTCCGGAACCCGACGACAATTACCGTCGCCGGCTCGCCCTGTTCAGGCCATTCCTGCGCGCGACCCGCGCGCGACTCGACGAAGCACTGAACGGCCCCGGCTTGCCCAGCGCGCCCAATGCGGGGCTCCTCGCCGGCCTGGGGGTGCAGGCGCGCTTCCAGATCGACGAACGGGTCAATCCGTTCGCGGTCGCGGTCCATCTGATCAGCACGGGCAGCGACGCGGTGCGCACGAACTTCCTCGCTTACGTTCGCGCGGTCCATCTGATCTGGCCGCAGGACGAGCCGACGGCGAATGGCGTTCATCTGGCGCGGGCGCTGTCGACGGAACGCCGCGCGAGCGTCGAGACCTTGCGCGCGAGCCTGCGCCAGAGCTTCGATTTTCCGGCTCAGGCCGCGCTGGCGCCGCTGCTCGCATCGGCGCTCGATCGTGTCGGGCGCTGCCGGCGCGCGCTCGGCCAGGCCGCGCACTGGAGCGTCACGCGCGCGCAGGATGGCGCCGCGAACAGCCGCTATCAGCTCGGGCTCGGCGTCGACCTCAAGCCGCCCGCAGCAGCAGACCTCGACGCGCTCGCGGCAGCCGTCGCCCACCCGCCGGCCATCGCCGACGCCGAACTTGCGGCGCTCGTGGGCACGATGACGCCGGTATCATCCGCGACCGATCCCGCCGGTGCGTGGTTCCTGAATGCGTGCGGCCTGCAGACCGTCTATGCGGTCGACGCCGCAACGCTCTACGTTTCGCATCTGCCCGCGTTCGGGCTCGTGATCGCCGGGCCGGCCAACGCCGCCGTGAACGCATCGGCCACGCTGCAAGCCGCTTACCAGGCGCCGGGCGACCCGGCGGCGAATGTCGTGATCCACGATGGCCTGGCGGCCACGCTCGCGCAATGGACGGCGTCCGGCGGCACCGCGTGGGCCGCGCTATCGGCCGTCGATGCCACCACCGCATGGAACGCCGCCGCGCCTCACGCGGCGGCCGACCCGCCGCTCGCCGTGTTCCGGGCCGCCGGCCTCGCCGATCTCACGGCGCCCGCGCCCATCGTCGCGCAGCTCGAGGCGCTCCCGCCGGAACTGGTCACCACGATCGCCCTGCCGGCCGCGCTGGCCTCGGCGGTGCTGGCCGGCACGCCATCGGCCGCCGGCGACCTCAAGCGGCTGGTCGGCCTCTTCGCGGCGAACGGACTCGCCTCGGCGCTGCCGCTCACCACCACCGACCACCGCGTAATCCTGACCATCGGTGCAATCGGCCTGCCCGGCGCGGGCGTGAATCTCTCCGATCGCCGCTCGGTCGGCTTTCGCTGGTACACCGTCCCGCTCACGGGCAGCGGCGGCCAGGTCAAGCCGATCGGCAGCCGGACCGTCTTCACCTCCGCAACGGCCGGACTCACGGCGGTCGTGGTGCTCGGCTACGCGCGACGGCCGGGCCTGAATGACCCGTACGAATTCCGCGCCAGCGTGCCGAACGGCACCCTGCTCACGATCCCCCAGTACGAGTACCTGATGAACACGCTCGGGGAGATCCTGCCGATAGGCGTGCTGGTCAATACCTTCACGCTGCGCCAGAGCGGCGTCGACCTGAACGGCGACGGCCACGCCGATCCGCTCCCGCCCAGCGCCGCGCGCACGTTCCGCCCATTCCGGCAAGACCGCCATCGCGGTCTCGTCGTTCCGCCACTGCCCGCCGCCGACACCGGCGCATAGGAGACCGAAATGGCTGTCGATACACTACAACTCGATGGAATGGCGATCTCCGATGTGATGAAGTCCATTCGGGATACGGGCGTTGGCGATTCGGAAGCATCGATCATCCTCGGCAACTGGCTGATCCAGCAAGGCGCGCGGCAGCAGCGCGTCTTCAACTATCAGACCGATTTCCCGGCTGTCGAGACGGACTGCGTCGAGACCTTCACGCCGGCCTTCCACCACACGGACTGGGTGGACGGCGAGAGCGTGGTGCAGGCCCAGCAAACGGCAGGGGAAGAGGGTTTCAACTCGCGCCTGCACAAGATCGAGCAGGACTTTGCAGCAGTGCGCACAGACCTCGGCAAGGTGTTCGCGTGCCTCGCCAACATGCGCGCCGAGATCCGCAGCCTGCTCGACGAGATTCGGACCCAGATCAATCTGATCAACGCAGATCTGTTCAACCTCGCGCAGAGGCGCGCGAGCTACGAGCCGCCGAGCTTCCCCCCGGTGTCCTTCATCCCGCCGTTCGACGCCACGAATGCTCATTTCGTTGGCTCAACGAAGTATTTCGACAAGGACGTCGCCGTCTGGCAGACCAGCCAGGGCACCATCATGCTGCCGAACGTAACGCCGACGCCGTCGAACCCCGCCAGCGATCCGCGCGTGTCGGGCCCCGCGAGTCTCGCGAAGTTCATGTCGTCGAATCCGCAATTCCTCCAGCAATTTGGCGGCAAGACGGTCAGCAAGGCCGACCTGGTCAAGAACTACGGGACGCAAACGCTCGACAACGGCATGACCGTGGCGGACGCCGTGAGCATTCTTCCAGATACAGCTTCGTTTACGAACTCGGACGCGCTGGTGTCAGACCTCTCCGAGCGCCAGGCTGGCGCGATTCGTTCGTCGGGCGGTAGCGACGTCGTTCATGCGGCGCTTGGCGTTCAGGGAGCGGCCGGTGCGGCGTCCAGTGCGCCGGTCACCAACCTGCCCGGCTTGTCATCGAGCGCCGCCGCCGCGTTGAGCAAAGGCGGCATCACCACGATCGGGCAACTGGCGGCCGCCAATCCCACCGATGTCAACAAGGTCCTGTCGACAGGAGGCGTGGCGATGAATTCCGGCGATGTGGCCGCGACGTCGGCGCTGGCAAAGACGTTGACGCATCTTTAGGGCAACGCCGATCAACGAGCCCAACGCCAAGTGCCAGGCATTCAAGACATCGAGCCACACAGCCGGCATCACTTCGATGCAGTTGTGGTAGTCGAAGTAGCCGTGGCGTCATCGGGTGACTGCAGACGGCTCGCCACCAGTTCGAGCTTCAACGGCTTCTCAGGATCGAGGTTCTTTGTCGAGATCACGCGTCGCCATGCACCGTCTGTACCCGGCTGCCTGACGAGTGCGATGATCGCCACGTAGTTCGTCTCCGTTTTCATCGGCTGCGTGAGACTCGACGATGCACCCGGGTTCACGACCACGGCCATGCTGTCGGCGAGATCCTGCGCAAGCACCGTACGGTCGTTCTTGAGCAGATCGTCGTAGGACGCGGCATCGAAACTCTTGCGGTCCCTGAGTTGATAGACGCGCACGGCCACGGAGTTCGCCTTGCCGGCATCATCGAGATTAAGCCCTTCGCGTGCGGCGAGGTCCACGTTGAGCACCTTGACCTTGCGGTAAAAGACGGCGTGCCAGGCCGCCGACGTGGTATCGGATACGCCCTGCCACACGCCACAGCCCGAAAGCAGAACCGTGGGCAGGAGAGCGGGCGCGGCCGCAATGGCGACCGTGATGCTCGCCGCGGCGAGGCGGCGGGAACGGCTGAGAAGTTCAGGCATGGCGAGGTGTCTGTGATGTCGGGAGCGTCAGGTAGGGATTCGGCGCAGGCGCCGGAATGGCTTCGTGCACGCCAAGCGCGATGGTGATCATGCGCTCCTCTTCGGCGGGTAAGACTGTGGTCCAACCGAGACGCGGTGCCGTGGTTTCATGCACCGTGGCGACGGCTGGCGCCGGCACCAGGCGCGTCGACAGTTGCATGCGCAGATGGACGTCGGCCTTCTCGCCGATATAGAGCTGCACGAAGGCCTTTACCTCGCGGTGCAGCCAGCCGCCAGGCAGCAGATCATGCGCCTGCTGCGCGTTGGCCGGACGCAAGGTGACACGCACCGCGCGGCTGCGATACGCGAGGCGCTTGCCGAGCACGTAGCCCGCACCCAGTCCCCTCCGGCAAGCGGGGGAAGTGACCTCGCGAGTAGACCGGCCCGCTGTCGGCCGGGAGGTCAATGGCACCGGCGTACCGGCATTTGCCCGCGCCGGATAAAACTCATCGACGCGCACCTCGACACCCGGGACGGCCAGTGCGATCACCCCCGAGAGCCCCTCCGCCGTGCGCGTATGCTGGATCAGCAGCCCCAGCAGCGCCAGCATGCGTGAATCCGGGAGGCCGGCGCGCGCGGGTTTGTCGCCCCAGCCAAAGCCACCCAGATTGAGCAGGTAGCGCGAATGCTCGTCGGCTCCCCCCGGACGAAAACTCTCCGGGTAGCGATATTTCTTCCAGGCCCGATAGAACAGCGTGACCGTGCGATGGTTGTACTGGTCGAGAAAGGCCTCAACCGCCTCATACCCTTCCTCGCGCAACGCGATGTCGTCGATCAGGTGCGGCGGCATCGCCGCGTCCACGCCGTACAGTCCCATGAAGGTCGTGCGGATGGTGGGCGGCGCGCCGGGGCGTTCTTCGTCGAATTCGATCGAGGCGATCTCGCCCGCCGGAAAACCCATGCGCGGGCGCGGACGGAATCGCACAGGCTCGCCAGCAAGCCCGTCCTGCGTGCCGAACCCGGCACCATCGGGCATGCGCTGCTCCAGCATCCGGCATAGCTGCATGAAGCTCATGCGCGGCGCTCGCGCGAGCAGTGACGCAACCAGCGGCTCCAGTTCGGGCCAGTCTGCGCGTTTCATAGCGGCACCCTGTACGTCTTGCTGCGCGGCCAGAGCGTGCGCGTCTGCGATGGCAGACTCACGATCGACAGTTTCGTGAAGAGATTGATCTCAGCGTAGAGTTCGAAAAAGCGATGCAGCATCTCGCCGAAAAGCATGACGTCGCCCTCGCCCGCAAACGCGTGCGAGTCGAGCGTCACTTCGATCAGCACACCGCGCTCCACCGAGCCGCCCGACACTTCCTCAAGCAGTTCCTGCGAGACCCAGAGAATGCCGGCGAGACGCCGGCTGTTCAGCTCGTCGTTGGTCCAGTCGTAGAGCGCGAGCGCGCCGCGCAACACCTCGGCGTTCATCATCGAAAGAAAGTTCGGCGCCAGATGCGAGAGCACACGCCACTGGAAGCGGTCACCGGTGGGCGGGTACCCGCCGCCTCGCGTGCCCGGAACAACGGAGCAAAGACGAGTCCGTGGACGGCATGCCTCCAGTAACGCGACTGGGCGATCTGCGCAACCAGCGCGATCAGATCCGTCCGCCGCTCGTCGATGTGGCGCGAGAGCAGCGCTGGATAACGGTCCGCATGACTGTTGATCAGGCGCGCCACTCCGGCATCGGCGAGGTTGTGCGACAGGCTGCGCAGCGAGCGGTCGACGTCTTCTTCATGCACGCGCGGCGCCGACCAGGTAAAGCCAATGGGATCGTCGGGAATCGTGGGATCCCCTTCATCAAACTCTGTTGCGTTCAGCAGATAGACAGGTGCCGCCCAACGCAATGCACGCGCATGACGGGCAAGACGCTGGGCCAGCCTGTCGGCTTCGGCCCGCATGCGGGGACCGTCATGCGCGCGCGCTACAGCCACAATGGCATCCACGGGACACCGGCGTCGCAGGCGGCGAATCTGGCCAAGCCACTCCGTTTCAAGCGTATCGGTGGTCTGGGTGGCATGCAGCAGGACGATGTCTCCCGTGAACGCGTATCCTTTTTCGGTCAGCCCCGGCGCGATCCGCTTGACAAGCGGCGTGTCGCCCGCGATGACGATCCAGCGCTCGCGGTAATTCCAGCGCCACCCATGGCGATCCCGCAGGCCGCTCCGCAGCGCTGCCGCCCGTGTACGCTCTGCTGATGTAGCGTCATCAGGTTGCCCGGAAGACAGATTCAACTGTTGCAGGACCCAATATCGGACTCGCCTTGCGGCCACGGCCGGGCGCGACGAAGCATCGAAACTGAACCACAGGAACAGCAGAACAAAGACGATGCAAAGAGCGACAATCCATCCAGCACGCTTTTCGGCAGAATGCAGACCCAGCCATGAGTCGCCCCTGAACCAGATCAGCAATCCGGGCAGGACAACCAGTATGAGGACGCTCAGAACGTCGATCCGGAACTTGCGCAGCATATTCTGATAAAAACTGAAAAGTGATTTCCGATATTCCGGTAGCAGCCAACCCCCTTCATTTACTGCTGCCGGGGAGATTGACGCGTTGCCCGTCGCATTCGCTCAGCAATCGACGTAAGACGAGTTTTGCGAGGGAAGCAGACGTGGTGGTGGATCGCATTTGCACACACAAAGGTCATCGCTGAGTGCACCCTCCCTTCCGTCTGGCCCCTTGTTCGGCCAGCGCGGCCCGTCGCACACGATACGCCCCATCGACTGGCATTCAGGACACCAGACATCATCCTGCTCATAAGCCTGCTCACGATCGCCGACCCTGTCTTTGGGATCGCCTCCCATCACAGTCCCGTCTGCCGTTGTTCGGTCGCCTTTCAGAATGTCATACCTGCGGACCAAGATTTGCCCTCCCAAGTTGCACCTGGAATGGAGCGTCGTATCGCTCCGCTATGACCACCATGCTCATCGGATCGCTCGCACAAGGTTTGCTCTACTTGACGTTTCGAATGACCGAAAAGCATTCGCCACCTTTACCCGCTGTCACAACGAGTTGCGGCGCGTTTTCCTCGACAACTGATCGGGTCGCACACGCTACGTTAAGCCACGGCGCAACCTCCCCTGCATTGCCGACCAGGTAGTCGATGCTGGTGAGCTTCGTAGCAATACCCGCCTGAACTGTGGCTTTGGTTGCAGCATTCGCCGAAGATGCATCAAGTCCACCTTGCCAGATCCGCTTGACTTCACCTGGCTCGACGCGTCCCCACTGCAAGGCACGTGAGAGGGCTTCGTTGACTGAACAATTAGCCATTCCATTCGGTCGATGTAGCATGACGGCAGGCGCGAGATTGAACCTTCGGCATGCAGCTTCAGGGACGAGAAGAAGCCCAACAACTGCTTCCGCACTTCCGTCAGGTGGAAGCGCCTGATGAACCGCATTCAGCCGGACGCCGACCAGAAGCCTTGCCTCCTCATCGAGCCTCCGGTTGAGCCGGTCAAGCCACGCATCCACATACATGAGATCGGGAGTCTCCGGCAGGATGCGGGCCAGAGCCGGCCGAAGATCGGACGTCGCCCAGTGTCTTTTCCAGATAGCCAGTGCGTCGTCTGTATTCGCGATGCCGGGTAACCATTAGCCCCCGAGGCAGCCGCTTCGGGATTGTGATGCCCGGCATCCTGCCCCGGGCGTAGTAAGCAGTACGAAACAGGAGTAGTGAATATGGCGATTCCGTCCTATATGTGGCTCAAGGACGACGGCGGCGCGGACATCAAGGGTTCGGTGACCGTCCAGGGGCGTGAGGGCACCGTGCCGAACGTGATCCGTGACGTGCGCATCCTCACGCTCGATCTCGGCCTCCTGCAAGCCGGCGCCGGCGTAAAGGGCGAATTCGAGCAGCGCCTGAAAACCGTCATCGACGAAGTCCAGGCTTCGGCCGTGCCGATCCTGCTCTTTATCGACGAAGCCCATATGCTGATCGGAGCCGGCAATGCCGCGGGCGGCGCGGATGCGGCCAACCTGCTCAAGCCCGCGCTCGCGCGCGGCGAGTTGCGCACGATCGCGGCCACCACCTGGTCGGAATACAAAGAATATTTCGAGCGCGACGCGGCGCTTGAGCGGCGCTTCCAGATGATCAAGATCGAGGAACCCGACGATGAAGCCGCCTGCCTGATGCTGCGCGGCCTGAAAGAGCGTTACGCCACGTACCACAACGTACACGTGCGCGACGAAGCGCTCGTGGCCGCCGTCAAGCTCTCGCGACGCTACATTCCCGCGCGCCAGTTGCCCGACAAGGCCGTCGATTTGATCGACACCGCGGCCGCGCGCATACGCATGGGACTCGAATCCCCACCGTCCGAGTTGCAGCGCGCACGCGCTGCGCTCGCCGCGATCGAGCTTGAACGCGCCACGCTCGAATCCGATCGCCAGGCGGGCATCGACGCATCGCCTGAACGCTGTGAAGCGCTGGACACGGCGCGCCTAAATGCCCAGGCGGCGCTCACCGCGCTGCAAACACGCTATGACACCGAGCTCGTGCTCGTGCGCGCCATTCAGGCCCAGCGGGAAACAGCGCCTGAAGCGCGCAACGCGGCGGAACTCGCGCGCGCACGTGAATCCCTCGCCCACGCCCAGGGCAGAACCCCGCTGATCTTCGCCGACGTCGACGCCCAGGCGATTGCGCGCGTCGTGGCCGAATGGACGGGCGTGCCCGTCGGCAACCTGGTCGAGGATGAAGTACAGAGCCTGCTTACCCTCGAAGCGCAACTGGGCGAACGCGTGGTGGCCCAGGATGATGCACTGGGCGCGCTGGCCGAGAGTCTGCGCACCGCCAAGGCGGGGCTCAAGGGCGAAGATGCGCCACTGGGCGTGTTCCTCCTCGCCGGCCCCTCGGGTGTAGGCAAAACCGAGACTGCGCTCGCACTCGCCGACGTGCTGTTCGGAGGCGAAGCGGCGCTCACGACGATCAACATGGCGGAGTATCAGGAAGCACACACGGTTTCACAGCTCAAGGGCTCGCCGCCGGGTTACGTTGGCTACGGCCGCGGCGGTGTGCTCACCGAGGCTGTGCGCCAGCGTCCTTACAGCGTCGTGCTGCTCGACGAGGTGGAGAAGGCCCATCGCGACGTCCAGGACCTGTTCTACCAGGTATTCGACCGGGGCACCATGCGCGATGGTGAAGGACGAGAAATCAATTTCCGCAACTGCGTGATCCTGATGACATCCAATCTAGGCAGCGCGCAGATCATCGAGGCTGTGCTCGACACGCCGCCAATCGCGCAGACGGCGCTACTGGACGCCATCCGGCCCGAACTGCTCGCGCACTTCCAGCCGGCGCTGCTCGCGCGATTCCGGACACTGGTGTACCGCCCGCTCGACGTCGATGCACTCGCGCGTATCGTGCGCCTGAAGCTCGCGAAGGTGGCCACGCGCCTGCTGAGGCAACACGAAATCTCGCTGGCCTGCGACGACTCGCTGATCGGGGCCATGGCGCAGGTGTGCCTCGACCGGCATTCGGGCGCGCGTAACGTCGACGCGTTCTTGAACCAGCAGGTGCTGCCCGCCGTGTCGCGCGAGCTGCTCACGCGCATGGCCAGCGGAGTCCAGCCGGCACAGATTCGCCTGCCCGATCTCACGAACATCTACAAGGCACTGCCGGCTTCGGCGCATCAACTGCGTGACCAGATGCAACTCACCCTGGTCAAGTATGAGCCGCGCATCCGCTCGGTCGACATCACCATCCTGGAGAACAAGGATCCCGGCGTGCTGGTGAGCTTCGAGATGACCTGCCATCTCAGCAAGAAAGGTCTGGTGCGCTTTGGTACGTACTTCGAACCACCCGGAAGACTACGTCTGCAGCATCGCAGTGTCGGACTGGATTAGTCTTCAGCGTGGCGTCTGCTGATAGACCAGTTCCCACTGGTGGAAAGCCATTGAGCAGCAAACGCAACGGCGCACCCGCGTACGCGGCGACGGCGCCTTGCCATTGGCGGGAACGGTATCGGACATCCTTGGCATCTCCTCGCCTGGATTCGGATGCCGATTACACGGCGAAGCTGTGGCTCCATGAGTCGGCCCAGTAAAACGCATTCACCCAGGGCCAGCGCGCGAACCCGGCCTATGCTAGATTCGCGCCGCAGTTTCACTTTCTCGCGTCACTTTCTCGCGATCGTCTTGCGTGCGGGGCGCAGCGGCTTCGCCGGGGTATCCGCGGAACGCCCCGTGCGCCGCTGCACGCGCTGTGCCGGCGCCGCACCGGCGGCCTTGCCCGTACCACTGCCCTCACCTGCCTTCTTGCGCAGCGCATCGAGTTCCCGCGTCTGCGCCGCATGCGCCGCGCGCAGCGCCTCCAGACGCCCTTCCTGCATGCCCGCCTGGTGCCGCAAATCGCCAAGCTGCCCCTGCAGCGATTGAATCTCCGCCCGCGCGCTTTCTTCGGCCCGCGCAGTGCGTTTGCTGGACGCCTCGAGTTCGCGCTGCAAGCGCGCACTGGCCGAGCGCTCGCGCTCGATTTCAAGCAGCGCGCGCTTTTCCGCGGCCTGCAAGCGGGTTTCGGCCAACTCCGCTCCGGCACGAAGCTTGTCGAGTTCGACGGCGAAATCGGCGCGTGCCTGCGCGAGCGCGCCATCGCGCTCACGGCCATCCTGCTGCAGCCGCTCGACTTCGCGCTCCAGCGCGTTGCGCGTGGCGGCGGCAGCGGCCTGTGCCTGCTCCAACTCCTGGATACGCACCTGCGCCGCGAGCAATGCGCTCGTGCGTTGCTCGAGCGCCGTCTCGGTGCGCGCGAGATCGCCCTCCATGGCGGTAACGGATGCCTGGGCCGCCTGTCGCGCCTGCTCGACCTCTACGCGCAGCGCCTCCAGCGCGTCCTGCGCGGCTGCCGTGGCGCGCGTCCAGAGCGCGGCCACAAGTTCGCCCGCCGCGCCCTGCAGTTCTTCCGGCAAGTCCGCGTGCTCGATGCGCACGCGGCTTTTCTCGCGCAACTCGGCCCAGAATTCGGACAGCACCGCCGTGGGCGTGCCCATGCTGCCCCGCCGCACGAGTTGATAAAGCCGGTTGGCGGTAGGCGTAACGCCGAAACGAAAGAACAGCAGCGCGCACACTTCGCGATAAAGTTCGCGGGTTTTGGGAAATTCGCTCTTGAGCCGCTCGATTTCGGCGGCAAGACGGACTTCATCGAGCGTGGCGTCGGACATGGCGAGAAGGGGCAGAATCAATTCGATGGTGAATAATACAACGTAAAACGTTGAATTCCTACCTCACGCTGGCGAACAACATCAAGGCTTTGGAAGATCAGGATCCGCGTGAATCAATGCCCCCAGCTTTTGCCGCTCCAGCGCGAGTTCGTCCACGCCAGATGTCGGCCAATCGAGCGCCACGCCGTTGGCGAGCGAGTCGCGAACCAGCGTCTGATACCGCCAGTCGCTGATCCGTCCGTGATCCATCGCATCAGAGATTTCACGCCGGAACGCAACCGGAAAGCTCGTATAGGCACGCGACAACGCCGCGTACTGCCTTGCATCGACTTCCTTCGAGGAGGGCACCGCAGCCCAGATAACGACTGCCACAATTGCTGTGAACGGAATAGCGGTGTAGCGAAGAACGAATTTAATCGGTGTCATCAAGCGCCAGGGGATCTCATTGCGAGCGATGATTGTATTCGCCCCAAGATCGGTGCCAATTACGTCTGGCTGAGTTTGGGAATCAGCCTTCGCGCGCCAGCCGCGCATTGAGTGCGTCGATTTCCGAATCCGCGAAGACTTCGATGCCGTGCTGGCGCAACAACGCAGCGGTCACCCCTGCCCCGGCGCGGCGCTGGCCCGAGAAACTCCCGTCGTGGATGAAGCGGCTGCCGCACGATGGACTCCCGTCGATCAGCAATGCGAAGCGGCAATCGTGCTCGCGCGCGAGTTCCAGCGCCGCCTGCGCACCGGCGAGAAAAAGCGCGGTGACATCGGCGCCCGCGACGTCGACCACGCGCGCCGCGCCCGCAAGGACAGCCTCGCCCGACTGTGCGCGGGCAATTTCGGCGGCCGAACGAGGCACGCCGAATCCCCCGCTCAACTCCGGACAGACGGATACGACGCGCCCCTCGCGCCGCCAGGCATCGAGCGCCGGGTGGACGAGCGTTTTTGCCGCGCCGTTATAACGTACCGGACTGCCGAGCAAGCACGCGCTTACCAGTATTTTTCGAGTCATCGCGAGTTGTCGTGCTTCATCGTGCGTCTTCGCGAACGAAGCCGTCACCTCAGTCGAAGTTCTCGCGCAGCCACTTCTTGTTCATCTTGCCCACGCTGGTCTTCTCCAGCGCGTCGACGAACTTGACGACTTCCGGCACCGCATACTTCGAGATCTGCCCGGTTTCGCTGAAGCGCAGGACATGCTGCTTGATTTCGTCTTCGCTCACCGGCGCGCCATACTCCGGACGCAGCACGACCACGGCCGCCGGGCGCTCGCCCCACTTCTCGTTCTTGATGCCGATGACCGCCACTTCGGCCACGGCGGGATGCTGCGAGATCAGGCTCTCGATCTCCAGCGACGAAACCCACTCGCCACCCGACTTGATCACGTCCTTGATGCGGTCCGTGATCTGCAGATAGCCATCCGTGCCGATGCGCGCCACATCCTGCGTATGCAGGTAGCCGCCCTCCCACAACTGCTCGGAGGCTTCGGGATTGTGCAGATAACCCTGCGTGAGCCAGGGCGCGCGCACGACCACTTCGCCGCTCGCCACGCCATCGTGCGGGAGATCCTGCATTTCGTCGTCGACGATGCGCAGGTCCACGAGCGGCACCGGAAGACCCGTGCGGCAGCGCAGACTGACTTCCTCGTCGATGTCGCGAGGCTCGGCGGCTGGCTTCAACTGCGCCAGCGTGAGCAACGGACACGTCTCGGACATGCCGTAACCCGTGAAGACATCGATGCCGCGCTCCAGCGCGGTGCGCGCGAGACCATGCGGCAGCGCCCCGCCGCCGATCACGACCGTCCATTTGCTGAAGTCGGCAGTCTTGGCCTGCGGGCAGCTCAGCAGCATGTGCAGAATCGTGCCCACGCAATGCGAGAAGGTCACGCCTTCGTCGCGCATCAGCTCGACGATCCGGTCCGGCACATAGCGGCCCGGATACACCTGCTTCACGCCCATCACGGTCGCGATGTACGGGATGCCCCAAGCGTGCACATGGAACATCGGCGTGAGCGGCATGTAGACGTCGCCGCGATGGAAGCGCTGGCCCGATGCGGGGCTCGCCAGCGCCGCCATTCCCGTGATGGTGTGCAGCACCAGTTGCCGATGCGAAAAATACACGCCCTTGGGCAAACCCGTGGTGCCCGTGGTGTAGAACGTCGTGGCGCGCGTGTTTTCGTCGAAGTCGGGGAAGTCGAAGCGCGTGTCGCTGGTCTCGAGCAGATGCTCGTACTCATCGGCGAATTCGATCCCGGACGAGGCCGCCCCATTGCCTTCGTCGTCGATCAGCACGATCGCGCGCACGTGTTCGAGCTTGTCGCGAATCGCCGCCAGCACCGGCAGGAAATCCGCGTTGACGAGCAGCACTTGTGCGCCCGCATGATTGATCGTATAGGCGATCTCGGCCTGCGAAAGACGAATGTTCACTGTCTGCAGCACGGCGCCCATCATCGGCACTGCAAAGTAACATTCCAGATAGCGATGGCTGTCCCAGTCCATCACCCCGACCGTGGTGCCGTGCTCCACGCCAAGCCGTTGCAGGCCGTTCGCGAGTCGCGCGATGCGCTCCTGAAGCTGGGTGTAGGTCATGCGGACCTTGCCCCGGTAGACGATCTCCTGATTCGGCGCGTGCGCCATCGGCGTGCGCAGCAGATGCTTGATCAAGAGGGGGTAGGCATAAGCCGATGACATTGCTTCGCTAGCCTGGTCGTGCATGGCGGTCCCTAACAGTCGGTGTATCAATCACAAGTCGCAACTACAAAGGCGCGCCGCGTTCAATCGACGAGGCGCGCCGGCACTATCGATGCGTTTTCGAGTCCTTATCGAACCCGTTTTGAACCCGCTCTGAACCTTAAGCGAGGTTCTCGAAGATCGCCGCAATGCCCTGGCCGCCGCCGATGCACATCGTCACCAGCGCATAGCGACCGCCGATGCGCTGCAACTCGTGCAGCGCCTTCACGGTGATCAGCGCACCCGTCGCGCCAATCGGATGACCGAGCGAGATGCCCGAGCCGTTCGGGTTGACCTTGGCCGGATCGAGGCCGAGTTCCTGCGTCACCGCGCACGCCTGGGCCGCGAAGGCTTCGTTGGATTCGATCACGTCGAGGTCTTCGACGCGCAGGCCCGCGCGCTGCAGCGCGAGGCGCGAGGCCGGCACTGGGCCAATGCCCATGTGCAGCGGATCAACGCCCGCGTGCCCGTACGCCACGAGTCGCGCCATCGGCTTGACGCCGCGCTGCTCGGCAGCTTCGCGCGACATCAGCAGCACGGCCGCGGCCGCGTCGTTGATGCCCGAAGCGTTGCCGGCCGTCACGGTGCCGTTCTCTTTTGCGAAGACGGGCTTGAGCTTCGAGAAGTCTTCGATCGTTGCGTCGGTGCGCAGATGCTCGTCGGTGTCGAACACGACTTCACGGCCCCGCACCTTTTGCGTAACGGGCACGATCTGGCTCGCGAAACGGCCTTCGGCGATCGCACGCGCCGCGCGCTGATGCGATTCGAGCGCCAGCGCATCCTGACGCTCACGCGAAATGTCGAACTTGCGCGCGACGTTTTCGGCGGTCACGCCCATGTGCACCGTATTGAACGGGTCGTGAAGCGCGCCGAGCATCATGTCGACGAAACGCGCGTCACCCATGCGTGCGCCAAAGCGCATGTCGGGTGCGGTATACGGCGCGCGGCTCATGTTCTCCGCGCCCGCACCGATCGCGACATCGGCGTCGCCCAGCAAAATGGTCTGCGCAGCCGAAACGACGGCCTGCAAGCCCGAGCCGCAGAGGCGGTTCACGTTGAAAGCCGGCGTCGACTCGGGAATGCCCGCATTGATGGCCGCAACGCGCGAGAGATAGAGATCCTTCGGCTCGGTGGTGATCACATTGCCGAACACCACGTGGCCCACGTCTTCGGGCTTGACCTCGCTACGCGCGAGCAGCTCGCGCAGCACGATCGCGCCGAGCTCGGTGGGCGCGAAATCCTTCAGGCTGCCGCCGAATTTGCCGATTGCGGTTCGCACACCGCCTACCACCACGACTTCTTTGCTCATTTGCGTTCCTTGTTCATTGGCTCGCTCGCGATTACGCCACGGGCATTACATATTCGGATAATTGGGGCCGCCGCCGCCTTCGGGCGTGACCCACACGATGTTCTGCGTCGGATCCTTGATGTCGCAGGTCTTGCAGTGTACGCAATTCTGCGCGTTGATCTGCAGGCGATCCTCGTCTGAATCGACTTTGACAAATTCGTAAACACCTGCCGGGCAGAAGCGCGCTTCGGGTCCCGCATAGGTTTTCAGGTTGATGCCGACCGGCACCGTTGCGTCTTTCAACGTCAAATGCGCGGGCTGATTCTCTTCGTGATTCGTATTGGAAATAAACACCGAAGAAAGGCGGTCGAACGTGAGCTTGCCATCGGGCTTCGGGTACTCGATGGGCTTGCATTGCGACGCCGGCTTGAGCATCTCGTGATCGCGGTGCTGGTGATGCAGCGTCCACGGCACATTGCCACCCAGCAGCTTCTGTTCGACACCCACCATCAGCGTGCCCAGGTACAGGCCCTTGCTCATCCACTGCTTGAAGTTGCGCGCCTTGTGCAGCTCCGTGTAAAGCCACGACTGCTTGAACGCTTCCGGATAGGCCGCGAGTTCATCGCTTTGACGGCCGGCCTGCACCGCGTCGAACGCCGCTTCCGCTGCCAGCATGCCGGTCTTGATCGCCGCATGGCTGCCCTTGATGCGCGCCGCGTTCAGGAAGCCCGCATCGTCGCCTACGAGTGCGCCGCCCGGGAACACGAGCTTCGGCAGCGACATCAGACCGCCCGCCGTCATCGCGCGTGCGCCGTACGAAACGCGCTTGCCGCCTTCCAGATACTTGCGGATCGCCGGGTGCGTCTTGTAGCGCTGGAATTCCTCGAACGGCGAGAGGTACGGATTCTGGTACGCAAGGCCGACGACGAAACCCACCATCACCTGGTTATTTTCAGTGTGATAGAGGAACGAGCCGCCGTAGGTGTCCTTTTCGAGCGGCCAGCCCGCCGTATGGATCACGAGGCCCGGCTTGTGCTTGGCCGGATCGATCTCCCACAGTTCCTTGATGCCGATGCCGTACACCTGCGGATCCGCGTCCTTGCCGAGCTTGAAATGCTCGTTCAACTGGCGGCCAAGATGACCCCGGCAGCCTTCGCAGAACAGCGTGTACTTGGCATGCAGTTCCATGCCGAGCTGGAAGTTCTCGGTAGGCTCGCCATCCTTGCCGACGCCCATGTTGCTGCGATCAAATCGTTCGTATTCATGCTGCGTTTCCTGTTTCGGCCGGCATCAGGCCGGTATCAGAACTGCTCTTCCGTGAGTGCCAGCACGCCCTGCGCGCCGCGTGCACCCAGCGCTGCCGTCGCGAGGCCATTGGCCTGCGAGAGGACATGATCGCCATAGAACTGCGCCATGGCGATCTTCGCGCCGTAAAACGACGGATCGTCGGCGAGATTGCGCTGCGCCGCGAGCAACGCGCGCCCCTGCTGCCAACCGCACAGCACAATGCCCGCGAGTTTCAGATAAGGAACGCTGCCCATGAACGTGCCGTTCGGATCGCGCTTGACGTTCTCGATCATGAAGTCCACGACTCGCGAGAGTGCCTGCGCGCCTTGTTCAAGTTGCGTGCGCAACGAAGCGGCTTCCGCGCCATCGGCCTGGGCGAGCGATTCGATCGTCTTCGCCACTTCGCCGAGCAGCGCCTTCGCGACCGCGCCGCCGTCACGCACCGTCTTGCGGCCGATCAGGTCATTTGCCTGGATTGCCGTGGTGCCTTCGTAGATCGCGAGAATGCGTGCGTCGCGATAGTGCTGCGCCGCGCCCGTTTCTTCGATGAAGCCCATGCCGCCATGCACCTGCACGCCAAGGCTCGTGACCTCGTTGGCCATCTCGGTGCTCCAGCCCTTCACGATCGGCACGAGGAATTCGTAGACCGCCTGATGATACGCGCGCACGGCTTCGTCCGGATGACGATGCGCGACATCGCAGTGACCCGCCGCGACATAGGCGAGCGCACGCGCGCCCTCGGTCATCGAACGCATGGTGGCGAGCATGCGGCGCACGTCGGGGTGCTGCACGATGGTCACCGACTGCTTCGCCGAGCCATCCACCGGACGGCTCTGAACGCGCTCCTTGGAGAACGCCGCCGCCTGCTGGTACGCACGCTCGGCAATCGCCACACCCTGCGTGCCCACGCCGAAACGCGCCGCGTTCATCATGACGAACATATATTCGAGGCCGCGATTCTCTTCGCCCACGAGATAGCCGATCGCGCCGCCGTTGTCGCCGTACTGGAGCACGGCCGTCGGGCTCGCCTTGATGCCCAGCTTGTGTTCGATCGATACGCAATGCACGTCGTTGCGCGCGCCGAGGCTGCCGTCTTCGTTGACGAGGAACTTCGGCACGATGAAGAGCGAAATGCCCTTCACGCCTTCGGGTGCGTTCGGCACGCGCGCCAGCACGAGGTGGACGATGTTCTTCGCCATGTCGTGCTCGCCCCACGTGATGAAAATCTTCGTGCCGAAGACGCGGTACGAGCCGTCGGCCTGCGGCTCTGCGCGCGAGCGTACGAGAGCGAGGTCGGAGCCGGCCTGCGGCTCGGTCAGGTTCATCGTGCCGGTCCACTCGCCCGAAATGAGCTTCGGCACGTAGCGGGCCTTTTGCTCTTCGGTGCCGGCGGTCAGCAGCGCCTCGATCGCGCCATCGGTCAGGAGCGGGCACAGCGCGAACGACAGGTTCGCGGCGTTGACCATTTCATTGCAGGGCGTGCCGATCAGCTTCGGCAACTCCTGGCCGCCGAACTCGGCGGGGTGTTGCAAACCCTGCCAGCCGCCTTCGGCGAACTGCTCGAACGCCGCCTTGAAGCCCGGCGAGGCCGTGACTTCGCCGTCATGCCAGCTGCTCGGCGTGCGGTCGCCTTCCACGTTCAGCGGCGCGAGCACTTCCCCGCACAGCTTCGCCGCTTCCTCCAGCACCGCCTGGGCGGTGTCGAAGCCGGCATCTTCGAAACCGGGCAAGGTGGCGACTTCGTCGATGCCGGCCAGCTCTTTCAGCACGAACAACATGTCTTTGACGGGGGCAGTAAAGCTCATGGCGAACCCTTTTTAACGCGTGGATCTCGGGAGCCGCGGCGCGTGCTGGCTGTGGAGCCGGCGCACCAGAGGCGATGTCCGTTGGATCGTAGCCGCAAAACCCGCCCGCGAAACTGTCCAAACCGGCCCATCTAGTGACAAATCTTGCCACGCCCCGCCGGATTTCGCTGGGAAGTTCGGGGGACCAGGGTTGAACCTGGTGTCTTCGGCGCACACGCCCCCCTGACGGCGGGGGGCCATTTCCGGCGTGAAATCCGCATGGAGACCGCGTTGGGGTTCAGTATCGGGTCGGTGCGTATCGAGTGCAAAATCGGACACTCGAGCAGCAGGAATCGCACCCGCGACTGTTCAAACCTGGACGCGCTCTTCAGGGCCGCCCGCGATAGGTGCCGGGCGTGCTGCCGGTCCAGTGACGAAAGG
Organism: Paraburkholderia sacchari; assembly: GCF_000785435.2. GTDB lineage: Bacteria > Pseudomonadota > Gammaproteobacteria > Burkholderiales > Burkholderiaceae > Paraburkholderia > Paraburkholderia sacchari. The sequence continues at coordinate 82,131 of NZ_JTDB02000011.1, forward strand.
CGCGATGAAAGGCGCTGGGATCGTCGAAACCGATATCGGCGCCGATCGCGGCGATGGTGTCCTGCGTATCGGTAAGGCGCTGGATCGCCACGTCGCGCCGCAAGTCGTCCTTGAGCACCTGAAACGACGTGTCTTCGGCCGCGAGCCGCCGGCACAGCGTGCGCACCGAGCAATGCAAATGCATGGACGCCGCCTCGATGGTCGGCAGATCGGGCAGCGTGCTGGCCAGATACTGGCGCACCTGATGGCTCACGAGTTGCTCGCTGAAGGACTCGAAAATCCACTCGCCGGGCGAGCGCTCGAGAAACTGCCGGAGATTGCGCTTGCTCTGCCGAATCGGCATGTCGAGGTAGGCGGCGCTGAAGCGGAACAGCGCAGTCTCGCAGCCGAAACGCACCGGGCAGGAGAAGAAGTAGCGGTGATCGAGCGCGTGCGGCTGCCGCGCACAAGCCAGCTCGACCTGCAGCAGCGGGATCTTCTGGCCGATCAACCAGGACGACACGCCGTGCGCCAACTTGAGCATCAACTCCTGGCCGAGCGGACCGATAGGCCCGAACGCGGCATGCGGGCGCAATTCGACCTGGGCCACGAGTTCGCTGCGGCGCGATTCGAGCCGGAAGTCGTCGAGCACGATATGGAAGAACTGGCCGAAGCGATGCAGCGCAGTTTCGAGGTTGCGTGCATCCAGCAGGCTCAGGCAGAGGAATTTCAGTGTGCCGCTCCGAAACGGGCGGCTGAAGATGCCCGGCATTTCGTCGTCGAGCTCGATGGCGAGCAAGCGGTAGAGCGTGGAGAACTGCTCCTCCGTCACGCGCGCGCCGAGTTCGTCGAGCAGTTCGGCGGGAATGCCGGCCTGCTCCAGATAGTGGCCAACGACTTCCGGCCGCGCCTGGGCGGCAGCAAGAAAACCGCGTACGAGAGAAATAGGGACTGTCGAGCCCGTGAGTTGCATGCGTGAATAAGCGGCCAGGCGGCCGGACCAGAATTGAATTGTCTTGTTGGGTGCGCTGCAGCGCAAACCAGCATGATACTTCCGATCCGCGCCTTGCCATTGAGCGGCTCGCACGCGGCGGCGCCTGCGAACGACGCGGTCACCAACAAACTGCCCCGCGCAGCAATGTACCTGTACCATCGAGGCCTCGCGCGCACCATGGCGCGGACTCGTACCTCCAGGCCCATATCCCATTCGATGCGAAATTCACGCCCGAAACTCGCCTGGGTATTCAACTCATCCGTACTCAAGCTTCGATTGCGTCCGCCGGTGATTTCCCTTTCCCGATTCCCATTTGTTCTCTGTGCCCTGCTCATTGCGAGCCTGACCGCAACGGTCGCCTTCGCCGCCACGCCACAGCCGCATCACACCGAAATGCGCACCCAGGCGCCCGTTAAAAAGAAAAAGATCACGCGCAAGCGACGCTCCGCGCAACGCACGTCGCCGGCCCTGGCGAGCGGCGAAGCGTCCGATGCGAAACGCCACGCAAAGCGGCCAAAGGTAAAAGCCGCACCGCATACGTCGCGTCCGCCGCGGGCAGCAAATAGCCGGCACGCCGCGCGCACGACACACGCGGGCGCAACCCGCACGGCATGCACGGCCGTCCCGCGCCTGATCGCGCGCTGCGGCTTCACGCCGGCCTCGCGCGGAAAGCTCTTCTCACGCTCGGTCTATGTCGTCGATGAAAAAAACCGCACGCCGCTCTACGCGCGCAACGCCGACGCCGTCGCCCCCATCGCATCGGTCTCGAAGCTGATGACCGCCGTGGTCTGGCTCGATCAACACGACGCGCCGCTAGCGCGCCACCTTGCCGTGACCGACGCCGACCTCGACACGCTCAAGTTCACACATTCCCGGCTCCCGGTGGGCTCGAGCCTCTCTCGCGCCGACATGCTCCATATCGCACTGATGTCTTCGGAGAACCGCGCGGCAGCGGCCCTTTCGCGCGACTATCCGGGCGGGCGCTCCGCATTCGTGGCGGCAATGAATGCCAAAGCGCGCGACCTCCGCATGCCGCACACGCATTTCGTCAACGCTTCGGGTCTCTCGCCGCAGAACGTCTCCACCGCGCGCGAGCTTGCGCGGCTCGTACGCGCCGCCAATGGCTATCCGCTGATCCGCCGCTACTCGACCGACAAACAGCAGTTCGTGTTCACCGCCCCCAGAAAACTCCTGTACGTGAACACCAACCGCCTCGTGCGCTACAACCGCGTCCAGGCGAGCCTGCAGAAAACAGGCTTCATCAACGAGTCGGGGCACAACATGGTCATGCGCGTGATGGTGCATGGGCGACGCCCCGTGATTGTCGTCATGCTCGACAGCGCAAGCGCCGAAGGCTCGCGCCTCGACGGCATGCGCATTGCGCATTGGCTCAGTTGCTCGCTGCGCTGACGCCGCATTCGTACAGCGTGCCGGTTTGCTGCTACGCTGCCGATGGCACAACACAAGGACACACCCCCGAGGACTATCATGAGCAAGGAATACAAGCTGCATTGCTTTGCGCAATCGGGCAACGCGTACAAAGTGGCGCTGATGCTCGCCTGCTCGGGCGTCGACTGGGAGCCGGTGTTCGTCGACTTCTTCCACGGACAAACCCGCGGCGCGGACTGGCGCGCAAGCACCAATGAAATGGGCGAAGTGCCGGTTCTCGAACATGCCGGCAACACGCTGACGCAATCGGGCGTGATTCTCGACTACCTCGCCGATCGCCTCGGCACGTTTGCCGCGCAAAACGAGAACGAGAAGCGCGAGATCTTGCGGTGGATCTTGTTCGATAACCACAAGTTCACCAGCTATATTGCCACCTATCGCTACTTTCGCTCGTTCGCCACGACGCCTCAGCATCCCGAAGTCCAGAAGTTCTTGAAGGGCCGGGCCGAGGCCGCGTATTCGATAGTCGAAACGCATCTCGCGCAGAACGAATACATCGTGGGGAAACGGCCCACCATCGCCGATCTCTCGCTTGCGGGATACGTGTTCTATCCGGCTGAGGAAACAGGCTTCGATCTTCCCTCCGCTTATCCGAACATCGCGCGCTGGGCGCAGCGAATCGCGAATCTGCCAGGCTGGAAAGATCCTTATGAGCTGATGCCAGGGGAGCGCATTGCGCCGCGCAATGTTTAGACGCGCCAGCTTCGAGTCACGCTCTAAGCCTGGATAAGGACTCCGATGTTGCCATCCAGCCCCAGTACACGCAGGACACGCATGGACGTGCCCATGGCAATCGTCGGGTCGCCGTTCTCCAGTCGACGTAATGTCTCGCGCGAGACACCCATGCGCTCGGAAAAGAGCCCGCCGTCGTCTGCGAGTAAATGGACTTGGATGCCCCATAAATTGGCCGAAAACGCGTGATTTGCCAAATTTATGGGGCATCAGGCGTTTTTCCGGATGCCCATACCCCCTTCCGGTCACCCACTGTCTTCGCCCGTTCCAGCAGCACCTCACGATCGCGCGCATTCAGCGTGAGCGCGGCGGCGCGCTCGAACTCGGCGCGCGCCTCGTCGGCGCGGCCCAGCTTCGCAAGCAGATCGCCGCGCGTGGCAGGCAGCCAGGGATAGTGGCGCAAGGCCGGCTCCTCGCGTAACTCATCGACGATGACGAGCGCGGCCTGCGGCCCATGGGCCATGCTCACCGCCACAGCACGATTGAGCTGCACCACGGGAGACGGCGCGATGCGCAGCAACGCATCGTAGAGCGCGACGATGCGCGCCCAGTCAGTTTCCTGCGTGCTCGGCGCACGCGCATGGCACGCGGCGAGCGCGGCTTGCAGCGCATAAGGTCCGAGCGCCGCATCAGCCTCTCGTTGCGCCGATCCCGCATCCGGGCTAACGCCCGGCCGCGCTGCGGATCGCTCCCCGGCCAAACTCGTCGCACACTGCTCAGCGCGCGCAAGCGCGGCGAGACCTCGGCGGATCAGCAACGCATCCCAACGCGCACGGTTCTGGTCGGCGAGCAGCACCGCGCGGCCTTGGCGGTCCACGCGCGCAGGCAATCGCGACGCCTGCAATTCCAGCAGTGCGGCAAGCCCATGCGCCTCGGACTCCTCGGGCGCCAGTTCGGCCAGCATGCGGGCGAGGCGCAGCGCCTCTTCACAAAGCGCCGGCCGCATCCAGTTCGCGCCCGCCGTCGCCGCATAACCCTCGTTGAAAATCAAATAAATAACTTCGAACACCGAATCAAGCCGCGCTGCGCGCGCGGCCTTGTCCGGCACTTCGAACGGCACCTTTGCCTCCGCCAGCGTGCGCTTCGCGCGCACGATGCGCTGCGCGACGGTGGCCTCGGCCACGAGAAACGCGCGCGCAATCTCGCCCGTGGTCAGCCCGCCCAGGAGCCGCAAGGTAAGCGCCACACGCCCCTCGCGCGGCAGCACCGGATGACTGGCCACGAACAGTAACCGCAGCAGGTCGTCGCCTATGTCGTCTTCGCGCGCCGCATCCAGTGCATCGACGAAATCAGGCGCGAAATGCGCTTCGAGCGCTTCGAGATCGGCGCCCAGCGCTTCGTGCGCGCGCGCATGCGAGGCGGCCCGCCGCAAGCGGTCGAGCGCGCGGTGCTTCGCTGCGGTCATGAGCCATGCTCCCGGATTGGCGGGGATGCCGCTCGCGGGCCAGTTTTCGAGCGCCGCGACCAGCGCGTCCTGCGCGGCGTCCTCGGCGAGTCCCACGTCGCCCAGCAGGCGGGCGGCGTGGGCGATCACCCTGGCCGATTCGATACGCCAAACAGCGGCAATCGCGCGGTGGGTCGCCACCTCGCCGGCCGCCTGGCCGGCTGCATCGTCATACTCGCGACGCGCCTCGTGCATCACGAACCGTGCGCGCCTTTCTCGACCGCTTCCGGCGACATGTACATGAGCTCCCAGATATGGCCGTCGGGGTCTTCGAAGCTGCGGCCGTACATGGCGTCGCCGCAATCCATGGGCGGGCGCTTCGAGCTGCCGCCCGCGGCCAGCGCCTTCTCCACCAGCGCGTTCACTTCGTCCCGCGACTCGCACGAAAGACACACGAGCACTTCGGTCTGCTCGCGCGCATCGACGAGCGCCTTGTCGGTGAAAGTGCGCATGAAATCGGTGGTGAGCAGCATTGCGAAGATGTTCTCGCCGATTACCATGCAGGCGGCCTTGTCATTGGTGAATTTAGGCTCGAACGTGAAGCCGACCTTGCCGAAGAAGTCCATCGAGCGCTTCAGGTCGCGCACGCCCAGATTGACGAAAATATGCTTGTGCATGATGGTTTCCTTTATCGATATCGTCTGGATTGCAGAATAAATCGCTTATTTGGCGTTGCGCTCTTTTTCGAGGAGCGCGCCAAAACGTTCGATGCCCTCGCACGGGGCGAAGTCTTCGAGTTCATAGAGTTGGCGCACTTCGATTTCGCCATCCGTGTGCTTGCCGAACGGCGCTGGGAAACGCCGCGCCCATTCGAGCGCTTCGTCGCGCGAGCGCACCTGGATCAGCGTGTAACCGGCAATGAGTTCCTTCGTCTCGGCGAATGGGCCATCGACGATGGCGGGCTTGCCGTCGGTGTAGCGCACGCGAAAGCCGCGCGAGCTCGGGTGCAGGCCCGAGGCGTCAAGCAGCACGCCCGCCTTGGCCAGTTCTTCGTGATAGGTGGCCATCTGGGCGAACATCTCCGGGTCGTTGGGGGTCTCGTCCGATTCGCTCAGCGCGTTGGCGCGCACCATGATCATGAATCGCATTGCTTTCTCCTGTCTCCATGCAGATGGGGGGTGAAGGAAGCGTCATCGTTTCGATGCGCTCATTCACACGACGCGCAACGTCCGTGCAAATCGACATCGGTTGAATATTTTTTTACTGACCCAGGGAAAATACTTAGGCCGATAGCGCCCATCGGACTCTGTTGACTAGCGAAAGCACGGACCAAGCTCCCGCACTTCCACGCTCGCCCACTCCGCAGCCGGGCATTCGCGCGCGATGGCGAGCGCCTCTGCGCGCGTTGCGCAGTTAATCAGAAAAAAACCGCCTACCATTTCCTTAACTTCAGTGAATGGCCCGTCGAGTACGCTGGCCCGCCCTTCGCGCACCTGCACGCGGGCGGCCTCCTTGTCGGAGACGAGCGATTGCGCGTCGATCAACACGCCGCGCGCGGCGAGATCGTCGGCGAAGCGCAGCATGCGCGCGTAGAGCGCCTCGCCTTCGGCCTGCGTGCGCGTGTCCCGCTGGCCGCGCGGTTCTGCAATGAGCAGCATGTATGCCATGACGTTCCTGTTCCTGTGTGTGCCTATGCGCACCGTGCACGATCGGCGCACACGGATGAAAGCCGTTGAAAGCAAGGAAAGCATAGCTCAGAAGAAAGATGTGTCGACTATAGGGCAACCGGGATTTCCCCAGGCTGACACAGAACGCTTTCCGGAATTAAATAAATCAACTTGATTTATTTAGTCGCCAGCACCGTTGCATCGAACCGCTGGCGTCACTGGAGGAGACCCGTGAGAAGTCCGCATGTCGGCCAGGGCAGCAACTCGGCCAATGTCCGCCGCTTCAACGAGCGCCTGCTGCTGCAGGCGCTGCGGCGCGCCGGCGAGGCCTCGAAGGCCGATCTCGCCCGCCTCGCCAATCTCACCAGCACGGCGGTGGGCAGCATCATCACCTCGCTCACGGAGAACGGCCTGATCGAGATGAGCGGCCGGCGTCTGGACGGCGGCCGCGGCCAGCCCGCCTCGCTGCTGCGCCTCGCGCCGCGCGGCGCGTTCGCCATCGGCGTGCGCCTGGACCGGACCAACATCGAAACCGTGCTCGTGGACTTCGCGGGCCGGATGATCGGGCGCCGCTCGCACGACATGCTGCTCCCCGCACCGCCGCTCGCGCAGGAAATCGTCCAGCGGGATATTCGCGAACTCTCAGGATTGCTTGACAAATCCGAACGCAACCGTCTTGCCGGCATTGGCGTGGCGCAGCCGTACAACCTCGGCAGCTGGCTGAGCGAGCTGGGCCTGCCCGCCGAAGCATTCCGCGTCTGGAACGACGTCGATTTCGCAAGCGATCTGGGCCGCGCGCTCGGGCTGCCCGTGTTCAGCGAAAACGACGGCAACGCCGCCGCCATCGCCGAGATCTTCTACGGCTGCGGGCGCCAGCGCGACGACTTCCTYTATCTCTTTCTCGGCGCGGCCATCGGCGGCGGCATTGCGATTGACGGCGACTGCGTGCGCGGCCTCAACGGCAACGCGGGCGACTTCGCCGTGATGCCTGTGCCGCCGAGCGCCCTGCCCTCGGCGCACAAGCCCGCCGGCAAATGGGACATCCTGCTTTCGCGCGCCTCGCTCATCGCGCTGCGCCGCCATCTGCAGTACCACGGCGAGAAAGTCGACAACCGCGCCGATCTCGAAGCGTGTATCGCGCGCGGCCATCGGGCCGTCGAGGAATGGCTCGACGACTGCATCGACGCGCTCGCGCCCGCGCTGCGCTCCGCGCTGTGCGTGCTCGACGTGCCGGCCGTGGTGCTCGACGCCGACGTGGACGCGGGCCTCATCGACATGCTCATGCAGCGCCTGCGCGTGGCCGTGGCGGCCATCGCGCCCGAGGCGCGCGGCACGCCCACGCTGGTGCGCGGCACCTTCGGCCCCGACGCGGGGGCGCTGGGCGCCGCCACGCTGCCCATGTTCTTCAACTTTTCGCCGCGTGCGGGCATCCTGATGGGCGCCGGCGCACAAACCAACGTACAAGCGCAGGAGGAGAGCCATGTCGCGCTCTGAATCGACGCCCCCGCTGCTGGAAATGCGCGGCATCAGCAAGACGTTTCCCGGCGTGCGCGCGCTCAACCAGGTGCGCCTCTCGGTCTGGCCCGGCGAAGTGCATTCGCTGATGGGCGAGAACGGCGCGGGCAAATCCACGCTCATGAAGATTCTCTCGGGCGCGTATCAGGCCGACGCCGGCGGCGAAATCGTGCTCGACGGCAAGCCGGTCGTGATCGACGGCCCGCTCGCCGCGCGCGAGCTGGGCGTGGCCGTGATCTACCAGGAGCTGAGTCTCGCGCCGAATCTTTCCGTTGCCGAAAACATTCACGCCGGGCGCGAGTTGCGCCGCGGCGGCCGCCGCTTCGGCATGGTCGACCGCGCCGCCATGGAGCGCGGCTGCGAAGACGTGCTCAAGCGTCTGGGCGCGAGCTTCGGCCCCGCGACGCTGGTGGGCTCGCTCTCCATCGCCGAGCGCCAGCTGGTGGAAATCGCACGCGCCGTGCACAGCGACGCGCGCATCATCGTGATGGACGAGCCCACCACGCCGCTCTCCTCGCGCGAAACCGAGCGCCTCTTCAAGCTGATCCGCCAGTTGCGCGAGGAAGGGCTCGCGATCATCTACATCAGCCACCGCATGGCCGAGATCTACGAGCTCTCCGACCGCGTGTCCGTGCTGCGCGACGGCAGCTACGTCGGCACGCTGATGCGCGACGAGCTCAACGCGGAAAGTCTCGTGAGCATGATGGTGGGCCGCGATATTTCGGGGTTCTACAAGAAAGAGCACGCACCCTACGATCCGGGCCACGTCGTGCTTACCGTGCGCGATGTCGCCGATCACCACCGCGTGCGCGGCTGCAGCCTCGATCTGCATTCGGGCGAAGTGCTCGGCATTGCAGGCCTCGTGGGCGCGGGCCGCACCGAGCTTGCGCGCCTGATTTACGGCGCGGAGCAGCGCGTGCGCGGAGAGATTGCCATCGACGGCCGCAAGCTCCACGTACACGGGCCGCGCGACGCCATCGAAGCGGGCCTCGTCTATCTGACCGAGGACCGCAAGCATCAGGGCCTCTTTCTCGACATGAGCGTGCGCGACAACATCAACGTGGCCGTGGCCGGACGCGATGCGCGCTTCGGCGTGCTCGACCTCGCGCGCGGCGCGTCGCGCGCGAAAGATTCGATTCGCGCGCTCTCGATTCGCGTGCCGAGCCCGCGCGTGAACGTGGGTGCGCTCTCGGGSGGCAACCAGCAGAAGGTGCTGCTCTCACGGCTGCTGGAAACCAAACCGCGCGTGCTGATACTCGACGAACCGACGCGCGGCGTGGACATCGGCGCGAAGTCAGAGATTTACCGCATCATCAACGACCTCGCCAAGACCGGCGTGGGCATCATCGTGATTTCGAGCGAACTGCCCGAGATCATCGGCGTGGCCGACCGCGTGCTCGTCATGCGCGAAGGCGTATTCGCCGGAGAGCTGGGCGGCTACACCGGCCAGCCCATCACCCAGGAAGCCATCATCGAACTCGCCACCGGCTCGCAGGGCGCGCTGGGCGAGGCCGCCTGATTCCGACGCACAAGTCGAAGAGATATTGAGGAGCACGACATCATGAAGAGCATTCTTCCCCGCCACGGCGCTGCAGCGCAGCCTGCGCAGGCCACCTCCGGCAGCACGGCGCTCGACGGCCATCGCGCCCGCATGAAATCCTTCATGCGCACGGCCGGCATGCTGCCCGTGCTCGTGCTGCTATGCATTGGCTTCGGATTCCTGACCGATGGCTTTGCCACGTTCCAGAACCTCTCGATCGTCACGCAGCAGGCGTCGATCAACATCGTGCTCGCCGCGGGCATGACCTTCGTGATTCTCACGGGCGGCATCGACCTCTCGGTGGGCTCGATCCTCGCCGCATCGGCGGTCGCGGCCATGCTCTGCTCCACCGTCCCGGGCTGGGGCTGGCTGGGCATTCCCGCCGCGCTGGGCGTAGGTCTTGGCTTTGGCATCGTCAACGGCGCGCTGATCTCGCTGCTGCGCCTGCCGCCCTTCATCGTCACGCTCGGCTCGCTTACGGCGGTGCGCGGCATCGCGCGCCTCATGGGTCACGACACCACGATCTTCAATCCGCAACTCTCGTTCGCCTTCATCGGCAACGGCACGGTGTTCGGCGTGCCCTGGCTCGTGATCATCGCGCTCGTGGTGGTGGCCGTTTCGTGGTTCGTGCTGCGCCGCACGGTGCTCGGCCTGCATATCTATTCGGTGGGCGGCAACCCCGAAGCCGCGCGTCTCTCGGGCATCAAGGTCTGGGGCATCGAGATGTTCGTCTATGCGGTCTCGGGCCTGCTCGCCGGTTTGGGCGCGGTGATGTCGGCCGCGCGCCTCTACGCCGCGAACGGCCTGCAACTCGGCCAGTCGTACGAACTCGACGCCATCGCGGCGGTGATCCTGGGCGGCACGAGCTTCGTGGGCGGCGTGGGCTCGATCGTCGGCACGCTGATTGGCGCGCTCATTATCGCGGTGCTCTCGAACGGCCTCGTGCTGCTGGGCGTCTCGGACATCTGGCAATACATCATCAAGGGCCTCGTGATCGTGGGCGCCGTGGCGCTCGACCGTTATCGCCAGCGCGGCTCGGCGCGTACCTGAAACGCCTTGCCGGCTTCATAAGCGGCTTCAAATCGGCTTAAAAAAGCGGGCGCAGGCGGTCCTCCTGCACCCGCACTGCATGGCACACACCAACCGGACCCCTCTGGAGACAACGTTATGTTCAAGAAAAAGGCTGCTTTCGCGGTTCGCGCCACTGCCGCACTGGCGCTCGGTTTCGCGCTGCAAGGCGCGCATGCCGCCGACAAGCAACTGAAGTCGATCGGCATCACCGTGGGCTCGCTTGGCAATCCTTACTTTGTGACCATTGTGAAGGGTGCCGAAGCGAAGGCGAAACAGCTCAATCCGAACGCGAAAGTCACAGCCGTCTCGGCCGACTATGACCTGAACAAGCAGTTCACGCAGATCGACAACTTCATCTCGGCGCACGTCGACATGATCCTGATAAACGCCTCCGATCCGAAAGCAATCGAACCGGCTGTGAAAAAGGCGCGCGCCGCGGGCATCGTGGTGGTGGCCGTGGATGTGGCCGCAGCAGGCGCCGACGCCACCGTGCAAACCGACAACGTGAAGGCCGGCCAGATCTCGTGTGAATACCTGGCGAAAAAGATCAACGGCAAGGGCAACGTGATCATCGAAAACGGCCCGCAGGTCTCGGCCGTGATTGACCGCGTGAACGGCTGCAAGCAGGTGCTCGCGAAGTCGCCGGGCATCAAGATTCTCTCCGACGACCAGGATGGCAAGGGCTCGCGCGAAGGCGGCATGAACACGATGCAGGGCTATCTCACGCGCTTCCCGCAAGTGGCCGGCGTGTTCACCATCAATGACCCGCAGGCCGTGGGCAGCGACCTGGCCGCGAAGCAGTTGAACCGCACCGGCATCGTGATTACCTCGGTGGATGGCGCGCCCGATATCGAAACGGCGCTCAAGACCGACACGATGGTACAGGCTTCCGCCAGCCAGGATCCGTGGAAGATGGCGCAAACGGCGGTGCAGGTGGGCTACGACATCATGAACGGCAAGAAGCCCGCGAATCCGATGATTCAGATGACGCCGCAGCTCATCACGCGCGACAACATCAGCAGCTACAAGGGCTGGTCGTCGCAGCACTGAGCAAATTCAACCGGCGTTGCCCCTGCAAGGATCAAGGGGCAACCCGGTACTGCCATCAATAGTACTACCTATTTTTTTCAGGACCTGCTTCTTCCCCGCTATTTGCACAGCATCTTAATGAATGTCCCCACAGACCCTGGAGCTCTCATGACGACCGGACACCACGCGCTCGCCCGGAATTTCCCCACAGTCGACGAAATTCCGCCGGAACACCGGCTTACCGCTCCCGTTCATCAGCGCGGTTTCCTGACTGGCGGCCAGATCCGGGTATGGGACGGCCCCTGTAAAACCGTGCTGTCGCCCGTCTGCACACGCGACGCGGCAACCGGCGACGTGAGCCAGGTGGAGATCGGCAGTTATCCGCTGATGGGCGAAGCGCAGAGCGATGCCGCGCTGGATGCCGCGGTCGCCGCTTACGACAACGGCCGGGGCCAATGGCCGACGATGACGGTTGCTGGCCGCATCGCCTGCATGCAGGCGTTCGTGAAAGGCATGGTCGAGCGCCGCCAGTCGATCGTCACCCTGCTCATGTGGGAAATCGGCAAGAGCCTCGCCGACTCGCGCAAGGAATTCGATCGCACCATCGAGTACATCCAGGCCACGATCGAGGCGCTCAAGGACGTGGAAAACGACCATTCGCGATTCATGGTCGTCGAGGGAACCATTGGCCAGGTCCGCCGCACGCCGCTCGGCGTGGTGCTGTGCATGGGACCGTATAACTACCCGCTCAACGAGACGTTCTGCACCCTGATCCCGGCCTTGCTCATGGGCAACACGGTGGTCCTCAAGCCGCCGCAATACGGCACCCTGCTGTTCGAGCCGCTGCTCGAAGTCTTTCGCGACGCGTTTCCGCCCGGCGTGGTCAACACCATCTATGCACCGGGTCAGCTGGTGGTGCCACGCATGCTGGCCTCAGGCAAGATCAACGTGCTGGCATTGATTGGCTCAAGCCGCGTTGCGGACCATTTGAAAAAGCAGCACCCGAAGTCGCACCGCCTGCGCGCGGTGTTGGGGCTCGATGCGAAAAACGCGGCCATCGTGCTGCGCGACGCCGACCTCGATCTCGCCGTCAAGGAATGTCTGCTCGGCGCGCTGTCGTTCAACGGACAGCGCTGCACGGCCCTCAAAATGCTGATCGTGCATAGCAGCGTCGTCGATGCGTTTCTCGAGCGCTTCACCGCTGAACTGGCGCGGCTCAAGATGGGCATGCCCTGGGAAGCCGGCGTGCAGATCACGCCCTTGCCCGGACCGCATCGCACCGCCTACATGACAGAGGCGATCGAAGACGCCGTGGCAAAGGGTGCGCGTGTCGTCAACGAGGGCGGCGGTGATTTCTGCAGCACGCTCTTCAATCCGGCTGTCGTCTACCCCGTGCGGGAGGGTATGAAGCTGTACCGGGAGGAGCAGTTCGGTCCAGTCGTCCCCGTGATGAGCTTCGACTCCGTGGAGGAGGCGCTCGACTACGTGATTACTTCCGATCACGGCCAGCAGGTGAGCATTTTCGGGACCGACACCGCCCAGATCGGTGCGCTGGTGGATCCGCTCGTCAATCAGGTTTGCCGCGTGAATATCAACTGCCAGTGCCAGCGCGGGCCGGACGTGTTCCCCTTCGCCGGGCGCAAGGATTCGGCGGAAGGCACGCTCTCGGTCAGCGACGCGCTGCGCGCGTTCTCGATCCGTTCGATGATCGCGGCCAAACTGACCGAGTCGAACAAGGCACTGCTCAACACCATTGTTCGCGAGCATCAATCGAAGTTCATCAACACCGACTTCATCTTTTAAGCGGAGCGAGCATGATGCGTCGAAAACGTAATGCCAAGATCGTCGCCACGCTGGGACCGTCGAGTTCCGACCTGAGCACGGTGCGCGCCCTGTTCGATGCCGGCGCCGATGTGTTCCGGCTCAACTTCAGCCACGGCACGCACGCGCAGCACCAGGAGCGGCTCGAAATCATCCGCCGTGTCGAGCGCGATACGGGGCGGCCCGTCGCCGTGCTGCTCGATCTTCAGGGCCCGAAGCTCCGTATCGGCACGCTCGCCAATGGTCCGGTCACGCTCGAGGCCGGCGCGGCGTTTCGCGTCGACCTGGACCCTGCCCCGGGCGACGCCACGCGCGCGCCGCTGCTGCACCCGGAAATCTTCGCGGCGCTCGAGACCGGCACGGAATTGCTGGTCGACGACGGCAAGGTGCGTTTGAAGGTCCTGAGCTTCGGACCGGACTTCGCCGACACGCAAGTCATCACCGGCGGCACGATATCGGATCGCAAGGGCGTGAACGTACCTTCAGTGCTGCTGCCCATTCCGGCTATGACACCCAAAGATCGCGCCGACCTCGAGTTCGGTCTGACACTTGGCATCGATTGGGTCGCGCTGTCGTTTGTGCAAAGGCCCGAGGACGTGCAGGAGGTGAAGGCGATCGTTCAGGGGCGCGCCTTCGTGCTGGCCAAACTGGAGAAACCGGCGGCAATCGACTCGCTCGACGCGATTGTCGATACGGCAGACGCGATCATGGTCGCGCGTGGTGACCTAGGGGTCGAACTGCCCGCTGAACAAGTGCCGAGAATCCAGAAACAGATCGTCAGGGCCTGCCGCGCCGCCGGCAAGCCGGTCGTCGTCGCCACGCAGATGCTCGAATCGATGATCGGCGCGCCGGTCCCGACTCGCGCTGAAGCCTCGGACGTGGCGAACGCGGTGTACGACGGCGCGGACGCGGTGATGCTGTCGGCCGAGTCCGCGTCCGGCAAATACCCGCGCGAGGCGGTGGCGATGATGGACCGCATCATCGCCGAGGTGGAGTCCGATCCGGACTACCGCAGCGCGATCGACGCATCCCACACCGCGCCGCAGGCCGCTGTCGCCGATGCGATCTGCCTCGCCCTGCGGCAGACCGCAAACCTGCTACCGGTGGCGGCCATCGCCACCTACACGCGATCGGGCTATACCAGCCTGCGCGCAGCACGGGAGCGGCCCGTGGTGCCGGTGCTGAGCCTGACTCCGGAGCTCGCCACCGCACGCCGCATGGCGCTCGTCTGGGGCGTGCATCCCGTGCATGCCAACGAGAGCGTCCGCGACGTGCCTGACATGGTGGACAAAGCCTGCGCGATCGCTCGGCGCGAAGCCTTCGCGCAGGCGGGCGATTTCGTCGTCATCGCCTCCGGCATGCCTTTTGGCGTGGTCGGCACGACCAACTTTCTTCACGTTGCCAAGGTAATAAATGTCCAAACCGACCGTGCCTGAACTGACCCAGTCACCCGCCTGGCGCGCGCTCGCCGCGCATCGCACCCGCGTCGCTCACGGTTCGATCAGCGAGCTGTTCGCCGACGATCCAGATCGCGTTGCCCATTTCTCGCTGGAAGCCGCCGGCCTTTACGTCGATTACTCGAAGAATCTGGTCACCGCCGAAACGCTCGAGCTGCTTTGCGCGCTCGCGCGCGACATGGGTGTGGAAGAACGGCGGCGCGCCATGTTCGCGGGCGAGCGGATCAACACCACCGAAAACCGGCCGGTCCTGCACGTTGCGCTACGCGAACGCAGCGCCATGCCGATTCCGGTGGACGGCAAGGACGTGGTTCCCGAAGTATCGGCAGTGCTGGAAAAAATGCGCCGCTTTACGGATGCCGTGCGCGAGGGCACGTGGCGCGGCTACACCGGCCGTGCGATAACCGATGTGGTGAACATCGGCATTGGCGGCTCGGATCTCGGGCCACGCATGGTCTGCGAAGCACTGAAACCGTACGCGCACGAAGCGTTGACGATGCACTTCGTGTCCAACGTAGACGGCGCCGATATCGCCGAGGTGCTGCGCAGCGTCGATCCGGAAACGACGCTCTTCGTCGTGGCGTCGAAAACCTTTACCACCCGCGAGACGCTCGTCAATGCCCAAACCGCACGCGCGTGGCTGCTGGCGAGCGGCGCGCCCGAAACGGCCGTCGCGAAGCACTTCGTGGCCGTTTCCACGCATGCCGAAGCCGTTGCCGCGTTCGGCATCGATACGGACAACATGTTCGAGTTCTGGGACTGGGTGGGCGGCCGATATTCGCTCTGGTCCGCGATCGGGCTGCCCATCGCGCTCGCGATCGGCATGGACGGCTTCGAGGCGATGCTCGGCGGCGCTCATGCGATGGACAGGCACTTCTTCGAGGCGCCGCTCGCGCACAACCTGCCGGTGCTGCTCGCATTGATCGGCATCTGGCACATCAACTTCTTTGGCGCGACGAGCCACTTGATCGCACCGTACGACCGCTATCTGCACCGACTGCCTGCGTATTTGCAGCAGCTCGACATGGAGAGCAACGGCAAGTCCGTCACGCTTGAAGGCGAACGTGTCGACTATGCGACCGGGCCCGTCATCTGGGGCGAGCCCGGCACCAACGGCCAGCATGCGTTCTTCCAGTTGCTGCACCAGGGGACCGCATTGATCCCGGCGGACTTCATCGTCTGCATGCAGCCACATCATGCGCTCGACGCCCATCACGAGATTCTGCTCGCCAATTGCTTCGCGCAATCCGAAGCGCTGATGAATGGCTCGCCGGCCGCAAACGAGCCGCATCGCAATTTCGACGGCAATCGCCCGACCAATACGATTTGCCTGGACAAGCTCGACCCGGCCTCCCTCGGCGCATTGCTCGCGCTGTACGAGCACAAGGTGTTCGTGCAAGGGACGATCTGGAACATCAACTCATTCGATCAATGGGGGGTGGAGCTCGGCAAGCGGCTCGCCGTGACGATCGAGGGCGAAGTCGCGCAACCGGGCAGCGAACTCGCTCATGACGGCTCTACCAACGGTCTGATCGGCCGCTTCAGGGAGCGACGCAAACAACCGGCGGCATCGGCAAATCATCGGGTCAACTGAGTTCATTCGAATGACGACGAATCTCCCCAAACTGGTCGTGTTCGGCGAAGCACTGACCGACTTTATCCGCGAAGACAACCAGCGCTGGCGCAGCGCGCCCGGCGGATCGTGCTGGAACGTCGCCCGCGTGGGCGCGCGCCTGGGCGTATCCACCGGTTTCGCCGGCACCGTCAGCCGCGACACCTTCGGCGACGAGCTGATGCAGAAAAGCCGGGAGGCGGGGCTCGACATGCGCTTCACCCGCCAGGTCGACCACGCGCCGTTGCTCGCCATGGTGGTCTCGAAGCACCCGCCGCAGTATTTCTTTATCGGCGAAAACAGCGCCGACCTCGCCTTCGACGCCCAGGCCTTGCCTGCTGGCTGGCTGGACGCGGCGCAGATCGTTCACTTCGGCTCGCTCAGCCTGGTCCGGCAGCCGCTGGCCGCGCACCTTCTGGAGATGGCAGAGGCCGCCCATGCGGCCGGCAAGCGGATCTCGTTTGATCCGAACTACCGCGATTTGATGGCCGGCCCCGCCTACCGGAGCACGCTGCGCCGCATGGCCGGGCTGGCCAGCTATATCAAGGTCTCCGACGAGGATCTGCAGGGCCTGCTTCCGGAGCTGGACGAGGCCAGCGCACTCGCGCAACTGCGCGAGTGGGCTCCCACAGCGTCAATCCTCCTGACGCGCGGCGCCGAGGGGATGCAACTGTTCACGGCGCAGGAGGCGCTGTTTCAGCCGGCGTTCGCGACACAGGTGGTCGACACCGTCGGCTGCGGCGACGCCTGCTTTGGCGGATGGCTCGCAAGTCTGCTCATGCGGCCCGATGCACCGCTGGCCGCTCATCTGGCGTTTTCCGCCGCATGCGCCGCGGTAACGTGCGCGCGGGAAGGCGCCTATGCCCCGCAGCTGGACGACGTGGCTGCGCTGGCCGAATCCGCGAGTCCTTGTCTCGATCTCCAACTCTGAACGCCTTGAACGCCATGACGAAACGAACTACCCGCGGGCCTGACCAACCACCCTTCGCCTTCGTCCTGTTCGGCGGAACCGGCGATCTGGCGATGCGCAAGATCTTGCCTGCCCTCTTCGCGGCGCACCGCGACGGCCTGCTCGCGCCCGATGGCCAGATCGTCGCCGTTGCGCAGACCGCCCTGGATACGGGCGGCTATCTGCGATGGGTACGCGAGCACGTGAAGCCCCACATTGCGGGCGCTCCGATCGAAGATTCAGTATGGCGAAGTTTTCTCGAACGCATCGTCTACGTCATGCTCGACGCGAGTCAGCCGCAAACGTACGCCGCGCTGCGCGATACGCCAGCTACGACAAGCGGCCGGCGCATTTTCTATCTGGCAACGGGGCCTGCCCTGTTCGTGCCGATCTGCCGCGCGCTGGCGTCGGCGGGGCTCACCGAAGGCTCGCGCATCGTGCTGGAAAAGCCGCTCGGATACGATCTGGAATCGTCCAATGCGATCAACGATGCAGTGGGCGAGATCTTCGACGAAGACCAGATCTATCGGATCGACCACTACCTCGGCAAGGAAGCGGTCCAGAATCTGCTCGCGCTTCGGTTTGGCAATTCGTTGTTCGAACCATTATGGCGCCGCGAATGGGTCGAGAGCATTCAAATCACCGTAGCCGAGGAACTGGGCGTCGAAAGCCGCGGCCAATTCTACGATCAGACAGGCGCGATGCGCGACATGGTGCAGAACCACCTGCTGCAACTGCTTTCCATCATCGCGATGGAGCCGCCACGGTCCATGGACGCCGACGCGGTGCGCGACGAGAAACTGCGCGTGCTGCGCGCGCTCAAACCGGTGCTCGGCGACGACATCCGGCAGAACGTGGTCCGCGGCCAATATCACGCGGGCGCCATCAAGAACACGTCGGTCTGCGCCTATCACGCGGAAACGGGTGTCAGGCAAGGCAGTTCGACCGAGACTTTCGTTGCGTTGAAAGCGGAGGTGGAAAACTGGCGCTGGGCAGGCGTGCCATTCTTCCTGCGCACTGGCAAACGGCTCGCGGGCCGCATCGCTGAAATTGTCGTCAACTTCCGGCCGGTGCCGCACTCGGCGCTGGGCCCGACGGCCTTGCGTCCGGGTTCGAACCGGCTGACCATTCGCTTGCAGCCTAACGAATCGATTCGCCTGAGCGCCCTCGCCAAGCAGCCGGGCATGGGCATGACGCTGCAAGGCGTGCACCTGGATCTCGCCTTCGATCAATTCTTCCAGCAGAACCGGATGGAGGCTTATCAGCGCTTGCTGCTCGATGTGATCGGCGGGCGGCTGGCCCTCTTCGTGCGGCGCGACGAACAGGAGGCGGCATGGCGCTGGGTCGCCCCGATCATCGAAGACTGGGCTACGCAGGCAAGCCTGCCGAAACCCTACGCGGCAGGCACATGGGGACCGGCGGCGGCCAGCGCGCTGCTCGCACGCCACAACACCTGCTGGCCGGAAGAAGAAAACTGATCAGGCACGACGCTCTCCCCTTTCCTCTTCAGCACATGGGCATGGATAAAATCTGGCACCTCGAATGGCCTCACGGCTCCCTTGACGTCCACGCAAGGGGCGGCATGCTCGGCGGCGTTTCGCTACGCAGCGGCGAGCAGCGCGTCGCGCCGTTCTACGAAGCCCCGTGGCTCGACGATGAAACACCCGCGCAGGCGGGACTCCTCGGCCAGCTAAGAAGCGAATTTCCCTGCGTTCCGTTTGGGGTGCCGTGGTCCGCCGAGGCGGTCGTGCCAAGCTGGCAGAAGAGCCTCGCCGCGTCGGTCGACGAACCCGATGATCCGCTCGATGCGAGCGATGACCTGCTGCACGGTTATGTCTGCGTGGGCGAATGGACCCTCGTGCGCCAGACCGACCTGTCGATCGAGATCGCGCTCGAGTATCCGCGCGAGTCGTCGATCGCCCGTGTCGTTCGCGTCATTCGCGCCGACCCCGATGGCCCCGCAATCGACTTTTCCGTGAAGGTCGAAGCCCGCCGCAAGACGCGACGGCCGATAGGACTGCATCCGAATCTGGCCTTGCCGTCGATGGCCGGCGCCTTGCAGATCGACCCGGGCGCGTTTAGCTTTGGCGTTGTCCACCCGGGCGGCCCCGAACCCGGCGTATCGCGCGCCGCCCCTGGCGCGATGTTCGAGCAGCTCGATCGCGTACCGCTGCGCGCCGGGGGAACCGCAGCGTTCGATCGCTTTCCCTTCGCGCACGATACGGAAGAGATCATCCAGCTTTGCGGCGTCGATGGTTTCGTCATCCTGAAGAATGAGGCGTCCGGGCTTGCATATCGCCTGAGCTGGGACGCCTCCGTGCTCCCATCACTGCTCCTGTGGATCAGCAATCGCGGCCGCACTTACAGCCCTTGGAACGGCCGCAACCTGTGCCTGGGCGTCGAGCCCGTGGCCAGCGCATTCGAACTCGGCTGCCGCCCGTCGATGGCGGACAACCCGATCAATGCCAGAGGGATTCCCACCACGGTCTCGCTCGAACCGGGCACACCCGTTGAAATCGCCTATCGATTCGAGATCATGACGCCATGAAGACCCGCCCAGGAAATGAAGCCTAATCGCAAGTTCTCTCAAAAGGCCATGCTGCTTCCCTTGCCGATGGCATACGTCAGGGATGCGTCGCTCACAGCGCATCTGGCTTTCGCGGTGTGCCGCGCCGGCCAGGGAAACCGGCATCAGCTTTTCCAGCTCATCCGGATGACCTATCTTTCGTACCTGCTATGGCAGGACGGGTATGGAGACGCCGCCTACGAACTGTATTGCGATGCCGAAGGGGCATTAGAGGCTGCTGCCGAACACGCCTACGCAACCGGCGACTGGAGCCTGAGCGACGACGCCATCCGATTAACGCAGGACATCGTCCGAATTTACGATGAGCAAATGAGCTCGGTGTGCCGTCAGCATTACCTGCAATGTTCCGCCAAACTCGACCGTTTGCTCCGGGTCGAGATACCGAACAAGATCGGCAGGAGGGAAGCGCGGGCTGCGTAATATGCATCACCCTCACATCCCTTCTTGGCGCGGCGCCACCCTTCGCACTTTCACGCGTCGCCAACCGTATCGGGCAGGATAAGCTCGTTGGGCATACGCGGCTGCACGAGACGCGTCACCGCGTAGTACAGTGCGCCAGGCACGATGATGCCGACGATCCATGAGATATCGACGCCGCCGAGCGCGTTGACCCAGCGGCCCGTATAAAACCCGGTAGCGACGAAGGGCATCTGCACCAGCACGCCCACGACATACACGGCAATACCGACCGTATTCCAGCGCCCATAGCGGCCATTCGCATCAAAGAGCGCCGGCACATCATAGCGCTCGCGCGTCACCCAGTAGTAGTCCACGAGATTGATCGCGCTCCACGGCGTGAAGAACACCAGAAGGAAGAGCAGGAACGATGAGAACGCCTTCAGGAACGTATGCTGTCCAGCGAGCGCGAGCGCACTCGATATGCCTACCGAGAGAATCACAAATGCGAGCCGCGCACCGTGAGATATTTCCCGGCGCTGTCGCAGACCGGTGACGATCGTCGTCACTGACATCACGCTGCCGTACGCGTTGAGCGTTGTGATGGTGAGCTTCCCGAGCGCAATCGTGAAGTAAAGAACCGCGGCGATGATTCCCGTTGCGCCAAGGCCGACGATAAACGCCACTTCGTGCCCGGCGAAACGGCTGCCGGCGAGCGCGGCCGCGAGCACGCCAAACGTCATGGACACTTGCGCGCCGGTCACCGTGCCACAAAAGACCGCCAGGAATGTCCTGAATACCGAAACGGATTTCGGCAGATAGCGCGAATAGTCGGCTACATAAGGGCCATACGCGATTTGCCACGATGCCGATAACGAAACGGCGAGCAGGAATGACGCTACCGTGAAGTGACGGTTGGCGAGCAGTGTGCTCCACGCATGACCATTGAGCAGGCTCACAAACAGATACAGGAAGGCGAGCGTGCCGACGATGCTCGATACGCGGCCCATGGCGTGAATGATTCGATACCCCAGCCCCGTAAGCAGAATCACGATGGATGAAAAAATCAGGATTGCTATGGTATCGCTCACGCCCAGCAATTCGCCGATCGCCTGACCGGCGAGAACCGTGCCCCCCGCCGAGAACCCCACGTACATCACGCAGACCAGGGCGAGCGGAATAATCGCGCCATAAACGCCGAATTGCACGCGACTCGAAATCATCTGCGGCAAACCGAGCTTGGGACCTTGAGCGCCGTGCAACGCCATTACGGCACCGCCAAGTATCTGTCCAACAAGCAGTCCGACCAGCGACCAGAATACGTCGCCGCCCAGCACGACGGCGAGTGCGCCGACCACGACGGCTGTAATCTGGAGGTTCGCGCCGAACCAGAGGGTGAACTGGCTGAACAGATTGCCGTGACGCTCGGCTTCGGGAATGTAGTCGATCGAACGCCGCTCGACCAGCGTGGCTCTTTCACTACGCGCTGCGGTGCAGTCCATCATTGCGCTCCTCTTTCGTAAGGGAAGTGCTGCGTGCCTGCGCGCCGCACTTTTCGTGCGGCGTGCGAAGCGTTAACAAAACCGGCAATTGGGGTTCAGAGCTGTGCGGCAAGCGTGGGCACGATCACGTTCAGATCGCCTACGACGCCATAGTCGGCCACGCCGAAGATCGGAGCGTCTTCATCGCTGTTGATCGCGACTATGACCTTCGAGTCCTTCATGCCGGCCAAGTGTTGAATCGCACCTGAAATGCCGACTGCGACGTACAACTGCGGCGCGACGATTTTGCCCGTCTGGCCCACCTGATAGTCGTTCGGGACATAGCCAGCATCGACGGCTGCGCGCGATGCGCCTAATGCCGCGCCAAGCTTGTCGGCGAGCGGCTCGAGCACCTTCGTGTAGTTCTCGCCACTGCCGAGGCCCCGGCCGCCCGACACGACGATGTTCGCCGATGTCAGCTCCGGGCGGTCCAGCCTCGTCACCTCACGGCTTACGAACCGCGAAATGCCGGCATCGGCCGCGGCGTCGATTCTCTCGACTTCCGCAAAAGCGCCTTGCGCTGCCACCGGGTCGAAGCTCGTCGCTCGCACGGTGATCACCCTGGTGGGATCAGCAGATTGCACGGTCGCGACCGCATTGCCTGCATATATCGGCCGCTCGAACGTATCCGCGGAAACGACCGCCGTGATGTCGCTGATCTGCGCAACATCGAGCTTCGCCGCAATGCGCGGGGCGATATTCTTGCCCCAAGCCGTTGCGGGAGCCAGGATATGCGAGTAATCGTTCGCAATGCTCAGCACGGTTGCTTCAACATTTTCCGCAAGGCCTTCGGCCAGTTGCGGTGCGTCTGCAAGCAACACCTTCGCACAGCCAGCCATCTTTGCAGCCGCCTGGGCGGCGCCCTGCGCCCCATGCCCCGCCACCAGCACATGAATCTCGCCGCCAATCTCCCTTGCGGCAGCCATGGTGTTCAGCGTCGCGGCCTTGATCGACGCGTTATCGTGCTCGGCAATTACCAGTATTGTCATGTCTCTCCTCTCCTCGCGTTCGTCGATCAAAGCACTCTGGCTTCGGTCTTGAGCTTCTCCACCAGCGTCTCCACATCCGCCACCTTCACCCCCGCCGCCCGCTTTGGCGGCTCGCAGACCTTTAGCGTTGTAAGGCGCGGCGTGACGTCGACGCTCAGGGCTTCGGGCCTGAGGATTTCCAGCGGCTTCTTTTTCGCCTTCATGATGTTCGGCAACGTCACATAGCGCGGCTCATTCAGGCGCAGATCGGTCGTGACGACAGCGGGCAAGGTCAGCGACAGCACCTCCGCGCCGCCATCCACTTCGCGCGACACGGTCGCTCTGCCCTCCGCCACCGCCACCTTCGACGCAAACGTCGCCTGCGGCAGACCCGCCAGCGCGGCGAGCATCTGCCCCGTCTGGTTCGAATCGTCGTCGATGGCCTGCTTGCCGAGCATCACCATCTGCGGCTGCTCCTTGTCCACCAGTGCCTTGAGCAGCTTCGCCACGGCCAGGGGCTGCAGGTCCACGTCCGCTTCGACGAGGATCGCGCGGTCCGCGCCCATCGCCAGCGCCGTGCGCAATGTTTCCTGCGCTGGCGCACTACCGCAGGAGACCACCACCACCTCGCCAGCCACACCCGATTCCTTCAGCCTCACGGCTTCCTCAACCGCAATTTCATCGAATGGGTTCATCGACATTTTTACGTTCGCAATGTCGATGCCCGTACCGTCCGACTTCACGCCCACTTTGACGTTGGCATCGACAACGCGCTTCACCGCCACCAGCACTTTCACTCTCTCACTCCTTTCACAGATTGTCGTCACGCCAGAACGGACCGGGCGATGACCGTGCGCTGAATCTCCGATGAGCCCTCGTAGATGCGCAGAATCCGCGCATCGCGCACCAGTCGCTCGATCCGCATCTCGCGCGTGAAGCCGTAGCCACCGTGCATTTGCAGTGCGGTGTCGGTGATGAACCCCACCATCTCCGACGCATAGAGCTTTGCCATCGAAGCCGCGTCCGTGAACGGCTCGCCTGCCGCGCGCCGCGTGGCCGCCTGAAGCGTCAGAAGCCACGCCGCTTCGAGCTGCGTTTTCATGTCGGCAAATTTCCATTGCAAGCCTTGCCTCGCCGCCAGCGGCTCGTTGCCGACGTGCCGCGTCTTTGCCCACTCCACGGCATCCGCGAGCGCCGCTTCGGCAAGGCCCAAACTCGTTGCCGCCACGTCGAGGCGGCTGTTGTCGAGCACTTTCATGGCGGTGCGAAAACCGGTGCCTTCGTCGCCCAACCGGTTCGCGGCCGGCACATGGCAGTCGAGCGCGACTTCATGGGCGGGCGCACCGCGAATGCCCATCAGCATTTCGGCGGACGACACCGATACGCCCGGCGTATCGCGGTCGACCACGAAAGCACTGATTCCCCTTGTGCCGAGTTCGGGCGCGGTCTTGGCATAGACCACGATGAACTGGGCAGCCGCCGCGTTCGAAATGAAATGCTTCACGCCGCGCAATCGATAGCCGTCGCCCTCGCGCACTGCATGCGTCGTCATGCCAGCCGGATTCGAGCCGGCTTGCGGTTCCGTCAGCGCGAATGCGCCAAGCTTTACGCCGGTCGCCGCGTCACGCAGATATCGCGCGCGCAGTGCATCGTCGCCGCCGATCAGGATCGAATCGGTCGCAAGATAGTGAGCACCGATCATGGATGAAGTCGACGCACACGCAGCCGCGATCTCGGCCAGCGCGAGAATGATCGCGGCAGGCGATGCGCCGACGCCGCCCCAACGCTCGGGCAGATTCATGCCCATCACGCCGAGATCGGCGAGCGCAGGAACATAGCGCGTCGTGGAAATTTCCTCGCGGTCGATTTGCGCCGCGTGAGGCGCCAGCTCCGCGTGCGCGAATCGGCGGATGGCTTCCGCGATTTCCACATCGGCTTCGGTAACACCCATTCGTTTATACATGTTCGTCATCCTGATTATTTAGCGTATTTCACCATTCCCGCAGCCTGGCCGAGCACGCCGCCATCGCGCAAGCCGGCGATGCGTTCATGGTCCAAACCAAGGTATCTCTCGAGCACCGCCTGCGTATGCTCCCCAAGCTCGGGGGCACGCGTGGTTCGCGTGGCGGGCCACGCCGAGAAGCGAACCGGTTGCCGCGGCAAGCGCAGTGTGCCGCCGCTGGCGGCCTTCGTTTCGATCAGCAGTCCACGCTCGCGCGCCTGCTCGCTCTCCAGCGCTTCGCTGATGTTCTGGATGGGCGCAACGGGAATACCCGCCTCGCTCAGCTGCGCGCTCACCTCTGCAATGCTACGGAGTTCTGACCACGACTCGATGAACACTCGCAACGCGGCTTCGTTTTCGCTGCGCGTGGCATCGTCGATAAAGCGCGCATCGCCGATGAGTTCGGGTTGACCTGTCGCATGAGCGAAACGCTCGAACAAGCGGTTGTTGAGCACGGCCACCACGAAGTAGCCGTCTTTCGCGCGATAGGCACCGAATGGCGCGGACGACGCGTGCCGGTTACCCACGCGCCGCGGCGCGACGCCGGTCGTCGCGTAGCGCGCGACCATGCCTGCGGTGAGGCTCAGCGTTGCGTCGAACATCGCCACATCCACGTGCGTGCCCTTGCCCGTGCGCTCGCGCGCCACCAGTGCTGCCAGCACGCCCCACGAGGCGAAAATTCCGCTGACCGCATCCGAGATCGAATCGCCCACCAGCGTCGGTGCGCCGTCGGGCGAACCGGTCGCATCCATGAGTCCGCACATGGCTTGCAGGATGATGTCGTACGCGGCCCGATGCGATTCGGGTCCGGTCTGGCCGAAACCTGAAACGCTTGCGTAGACGAGCGCGGGATTGCGCGCGGAGAGTTCCTCGTAGCCAATGCCGAGCCGCCCCGCCACGCCTGGCCGGAAGTTCTCCACCACCACGTCGGCCTGCGCACAGAGCGACTGCGCAAGCGCGCGGCCTTCGTCGTGCTTCAAGTCGATGACGACGCTTTGCTTGTTGCGGTTCATCGCATGGAAGAGCCCGCTCTCCCCCGCGGAAAACGGGCCGATTGCGCGGTAGTCGTCGCCAGCGGGCGGCTCGATCTTGATCACCTCGGCGCCCAGGTCCCCCAATAGCGCAGAGCATAGCGGCCCCGCGAGCACGCGGGAAAAGTCGATCACACGAATGCCGTCGAGCGGCAGCGCGGGCAGTGTCACAGCGTCTTCCTCCAGAACAGCCAACCCGTTCGGCTGGTGAGCTGATTCTGATCCGCCCATGCAATAAGATAAAATACTGGAATAAATTAGCTGCTATACGAAAAACCTATGGCTTTGTCGCTCAGGCTCCTGCGCTACTTCGTGACTGCCGCCGAGACGGGGAGCACGACGACCGCCGCGAAACAGTTGAACGTCTCGCAACCCTCCATCTCCGTGGCGATCCGCGAACTGGAAACGCTATTCGACGCGCCGCTATTCACGCGCGGAGCCGGCACGCGTATGACGCTCACGCAATTCGGCCGGCGCAAGCTGGATGAGGCACGGCACCTGCTCGCGTCGGCCGCCGCGTTTGCAACCGACGATGTGGGTGAAGGCGATCGCGGTCTCGTGCAGATCGGCGTGTTTCGCACCATCGCGCCCGTCTACCTCCCTCGCTTGCTCAAGCTCGCGCAGTCGCGCTTTCCAGGTCTCACCGTCCAGTTCCGGGAGGGCGATCTCGCGCAACTCGACGAATGGCTGCACAAGCGTGTGATCGATTTCGCGCTCATGTATGACGTGGGCCTGCCCGGCGATATCGAGCGCGAATGCCTCGCCGAACTCAAACCCTATGCGATCCTGCCGGGCGACTCGCCACTGGCGAAGCGCCGTCGCGCGGTCTCGCTGCACGAACTGGCCGCCGAGCCTTTTATCCAGATCGATCTGCCGCAGAGTCGCGATTTTTTGATGGCGCCGTTCTGGCAGCTTGGTCTCTCGCCAGACGTGCGATATCGTGCGACGTCCATCGAACTCGTGCGTGCAATGGTGGCGAACGGTCTCGGGGTGTCGCTGCTGATCACGCAAAGTCCGACGGTTGCGCAGACGCCGCTCGTTGTCGAGCGGCCGATACGTGAGGCCACCGTCATCCAGCCGCTTGTCCTCGCGTGGCCGGCTCGCGTGGCGCACACGCGCGCTTCCGGATTACTTGCCGCTTGCGTGCGCGACGCAATCGCTGAAGCCATGCGAGAAGGTGCGGGTTTTGCAAAGCGCCAACGCGCACCGGTCCGTGGAAACGGATGAATGGCACCAGATGCGCTCGCAGCATTGCTTGCGCATCTGCCGGCTGCGGGTCGTCACCAGACAATTCGAGTGTTGGGCAAAGCCGTTTTGAGGTCGTCGACGTTCGTGACCTTGGTGCCATAGAGAACGAGCTCGCGCAGCCCGGTCAGGCCTTTCAGTACGTCGACGTCCTTGACCGGGGCGTTGGCGAGATAGAGCTCTCGCAGACCCTTGAGCCCCTTCAGCGCATCGATGTCCTGAACGTCGGTGCGAAACAGATTGAGCGTTCGAAGGTTCTTTAGATTGCTCAGTGCATCGATGTTTTCGACGCTGGTGTCGGAGAGATTGAGTCTTTGCAGACTCGTCAGGCCCTTTAGCGCATCGATGTTCGTGACGGGCGTGCGGGCAAGAACGAGTGTGTCCAACTGGGGCAATCCTCGCAGCGCGTCGAGATTCTCGACCTTGGAGCCGTCGAGCACGAGCGTCCTGAGATCGGGCATGTGCGTCAACACGTCGATGTCGCGGACGGGCGTATTCGCGAGATAGAGCGCCTGCAGATCGTGCAGATCATTCAAGGGGTCCAGGCGCTCGACTTGTGTCTCGTTGAGATCGAGTATTTTCAACGTGCTCAACTGGCCGAGCGGCTTGATATTCCTGACGTTCCTCGCGCCACCCAGTTTGAGTGCTTCGAGGTGAGGCAGCTTCGCCAGCGTATCGAGGTCCCGAACCTGCGTATCGCGGAGATCGAGTTGCCGCAGGTCGGTCAAGTCCTTCAGCGCGTCGAGATTCGACACGCGGGTATCCCAGAGATTGAGCGATTGCAGACTCGTCAGTTCTTTGACCGCCTCGATGTTCTGGACCTGGGTGCGGTGTATCACGAGTCTTTTCAGGGAGCGCATGTCCTTTAGCGCGTCGATGTTCCAGACCGGCGTGCCCGTGAGGTCGAGCGATTCCACATCGTTCAGGTCTTTCAGCGAGTCGACGCTGTCGACCTCGGTGTCCGCGAGACTCAACTCGAGTTTGCGGTCAAGCCTGGCTAAATGCGGAACCGCAGCGGCGAGCTGAGACGTCGTCAATGCCGACTTGGCCCGCAATGCCACGCATTCGGACTCGCTTGCGAGCGCTGAATCGCCAGCGTCATTGCACGCGCCCGTGAAAAATCCGAGATCGCTCAGCGCCCGTTGATCCAGCTTTTCCCGAAACGGGCTGAACACCACCAACAGGCTCACGAGCAAAACGCCGATGCCCCCGCAGATGACCCAAAGCCTCGCTCGACGCGAGACCGATGTGCGTGCGCCTTCTGCAGCAGGCTCCTGGTTCGAAGGTGGGAATTGGGCCACCGTGGTCTCCGTCTGTGCGACGCCCGCTCACCCGTTGGGGTGCTTCATGTTTTCCGAGTCGACGGCCGCGCGCCATTCCTCGCTCGCCTCGAACGGCTCCATTGCCTCGTCTATGGAAGCCCTGGCGCGCTCGGCGGTCGCCCGCGCGTCGTCTGCCTCGCGCTCCCACTCCTCGTCGGCAACCTCAGGGGGCCGGATCATCTCCCTGATCATCGCACGCAATTCGGGGGTATCCCATGGCAGGTGGTGCTGCTTTTTCACCTTGATGTAATGCCTCACTTCAGCATCCTGTTCAGGAGTCAGAGGCAATCCCCTGAACGTGCTTTCCGGGCCGAGGTCAGTCATGGCTTCCTCCTGTCGCCGCGATCCGAACAATCACTTCAGTGTAACGCCTGCGCGATGACGTGGCACGCTCCGCGGTCACCACAGGCCCGCCCATGTCCGTGCGTACCCATCCGCCCCGAGTTCCGGGTTGCCATTGTCGAGGCTTTGAGCGGAAGCGGCTTTGATCGGCACACGATACGTTTCGTCGTCGGCACTCGTCGGCACTCGTCGGCGTTCGTCGCGCGTTCAGACGCCTGAACGCGTTGCCGGCGCAAGCACGCCTGCGGCATGGCGCACTTCCACGGCGATCGAGCGCAGCGGCGCATCTGCAACGAAGCGCTCCAGCAGTTCGCGCACGTCGTGATCGATAAAGTCGGCGCGCGTGGTGTCGACGATCACCGTCGCGCGGTCCGGAATGAGGGCCAGCATCTGCTTGAGCGGCACCTTGCCGAGAAACGACACATCCTTGCGAAACGACACCAGGAAATGGTCATCATGCCGCGCGAGCGCGATCGGCCGATGCAGATTCGCCCACAGCGCGAGCCCGGCGCTGCACAGCACGCCGAGCACGATGCCGGTGAGCAGATCGGTGGCGAGCACGCCGGCGATCGTGACGATGAATGGCCCGAACGGCGCCGCGCCCTGTTTCGCGAGCGCGATGAACAACGAGGGTTTCGCGAGCTTGACGCCGGTATGAATGAGGATGGCCGCGAGGCTCGCGAGCGGAATCAGGTTGATCACATCGGTGAGCGCGAACACGCTCACGAGCAAAAGCACGCCATGCACGATCGCGGAGAGCCGGCTTTGCGCGCCGGCGTGCACGTTCGCCGAACTGCGCACGATGACCGACGTGATGGGCAGCCCGCCGATGGCGCCCGCCACGATATTGCCGACGCCCTGCGCCTTGAGTTCGCGGTTCGGCGGCGCGGCGCGCCGCTGCGGGTCGATCTGTTCGACGGCTTCGAGACTCAGCAGCGTTTCGAGGCTGGCGACGACAGCGAGCGTCAACGCCACGATCCAGATGTCCGGGTCGGCGAAATGCGCGAGGCTCGGTTCGAACTCGCCGAATTGCAGGGCAGCGCCGAGCGCCGCGAACGATTCGATGGCGGGCAGCGCCACGCGTTGTTCGACCGGCAACGCAAACGCAGGGCCGAACGCGCTGCAAATGAGCGTGGCGCCCACGCCGGCGACCACGACGACGAGCGGCGCGGGCACGAGCCGCACGAGCGCGAAGCGTCTCAGGGCGGGGGCATCCCACGCCGCGAGAATCGCGAGCGAAAGCGCGGCAACCACGCAGACGACGGGCGAGATCGAGGCAAGCGCGCTCATCAACGATTCGGAGCCTTGGCCGGTCGTCAGCCCCAGCGCGAGCGGCACCTGCTTTATGACCAGCAGCAAGCCAATGGCCGCGAGCATGCCCTTGATGACGGGCGTGGGCACATAGGAGGCGAGCCGCCCCGCCTTCAGCATGCCGAAGCCGAACTGCAGAACGCCCGATAGCAATACCGCAATCAGGAATGCTGAGAAACCGCCGAGACGCGCGATGCCGTCCACGACTATCACGACGAGTCCGGCGGCGGGACCGCTGACACTCAGGCGCGAACCGCTGAGCGCAGCCACGACGATGCCGCCGACGATGCCGGACACGAGACCGGCCAGCGGCGCGGCGCCGGATGCTCTGGCAATGCCGAGGCACAACGGCAGCGCGACGAGAAAGACAACGGTACCAGCGGCGAGGTCGCGCGCAAGCGCGGACAGAGAAGCTCTCGAAGTCATGACGGAAGCACGAAGTAAAGGAAGGTAGAAGATTCGGCGAATGCGCTCACGCAATGGGCGAGCTGCGCCGCACGGCATATGTGTGTCCGGCCATCCCGGACGAATGGCTCAGGCCGCGGCGACGGCCACCGCGGTTTGGGGGTCGTAGCCCGACGCGAGTTCGCGCAACTGCCCGTCGCCGAGCGAAAAGATCCAGCCGTGCACGAGCGGCGCGGGCGCGCTCTCGCGCACGAGCGGATGCTCGCGCAGCAGACGCACCTGCTCGATCACGCTCAACTCGGCAACGCGGTTCACACGCGCTTCTTCCGACGGCAGGCACTCGAGCGCTGCGCGATGCGCGCGCACGAGCGCGCAAAGCGGCTCGATGCGGCGGTTCACGTGGGGCAGCGCGTCGGCGGGCGGCAGCAGCGAGGCGCGCACGCCGCCGCAGCCGTAATGCCCGCACACGATGATGTGCGCGACCCGCAGTACACGCACGGCGTATTCGAGCACGCTCATGGTGTTGTCGTCGTCGGGATGAAACAGGTTCGCGATGTTGCGGTGAACGAACAAATCGCCCGGCGCGCAATGCGTGACGCTTTCGGCGGGCACGCGGCTGTCGGAGCAGCCGATCCAGAGCACTTGCGGCTTCTGCCCGGCGGCAAGCGCGCTGAAAAAATGCGGATCGCGCCGGGCGATTTCCTGCGCCCAGGCGACATTGGCTACAAGCATACGTTTCGGAAGATTCATGAGTCGAGGCTCCATTCAGAGCGGTGGCTCCGCTCAATCCTTACGTATAGCTTTCTACCAGAAAAAAATCCGTTGTCCGCGAAAAATAAATCGAAGCGATGCGTGACGGATAAAAATAGTTCGACGTCACTCGTCAGCGTGCATGGAGATCTGCCGATCGTGAAGCGAGAACGTCTCGACCCTATGCTCGATGACTGGTTGGATCGGTACTCCTATCCTTATAGAGAGAGCGCTTTTCCCCGCTTGCGTCCAATACCGCTGAACGGGGTTGCCAGTCGACCGCTGGGCCGCGCCGCACGCACGGCCCGCGGCAACGCGCTTACGGCTTACCGAAACCGCCGCCACCGGGCGTTTCCACCACGAACACATCGCCCGCCCCCATCTCGACGCTCGCAATGTGGCCCAATGCGACCACATCGCCGTCCGCGCGCTCGACGCGATTGCTGCCCCGTCTTCCCGCACGTCCACCCGCAGCGCCGAATGGCGCGTGAAGGCGGTTGTTCGAGAGAATTGAGGCCGTCATCGGCGCGAGAAAGCGGATGCGCCGAATCGCACCGTTACCACCGCGCCAACGTCCTTCGCCGCCCGACCCTTCGCGGATCAGGTGAGATTCGAGTCGCACGGGATAGCGCCATTCGAGCACTTCGGGGTCGGTCAGGCGCGAGTTGGTCATGTGCGTCTGTACCGCGTCGACGCCGCAGAAGCCCTCGCCCGCACCGCTGCCGCCTGCAATCGTCTCGTAGTACTGGTAGCGAGCGTCGCCGAACGTGAAGTTGTTCATCGTGCCCTGACTCGATGCCACGATGCCCAGTGCACCATAGAGTGCATTCGTGATCGCGGACGATGTCTCCACGTTTCCTGAGACCACCGCCGCCGGATAAACCGGACTGAGCATCGAGCCGTCCGGAACAATCACCGAAAGAGGCTTCAGGCAACCCGCGTTGAGCGGGATATCGTCGCCAACGAGCGTGCGGAACACGTATAGCACCGCAGCCATGCAGACCGCCTTCGGCGCGTTGAAGTTGTTCGGCAGTTGCGCGGACGTTCCGCTGAAGTCGACGGTCGCGCTGCGTGTCGCTGCGTCGACGCGAACGGCGACTTCGATCACCGCGCCGTTATCGAGTTCGTAGCGGTACGCACCGTCCTTGAGCGCGCCGATCACGCGGCGCACCGCTTCTTCCGCGTTGTCCTGAACGTGCTGCATGAAGGCGAGCACCACGTCGCGGCCGGAATGGGCGACCAGGCGGCGCAGCTCGTCCACTCCCTTCTGGTTTGCTGCGATTTGCGCGCGCAGATCGGCCATGTTCTGCGCGACGTTGCGCGCCGGATAGCGCCCGGACGCAAGCAGCGCGCGCGTTTCGGCGTCGCGCAGCACACCCGCCGATACGAGTCGCCAGTTATCGATCAACACGCCCTCTTCCTCGATATGCGATGAGGCGGCGGGCATCGATCCGGGCGTGACTCCGCCAATATCGGCATGATGTCCTCGCGAGCCGACATAGAAGAGCGGATCGGTCGAATCGTCGGCAAACACGGGCGTAATGACGGTCACGTCGGGCAAATGCGTGCCGCCGTGATAGGGATCGTTGAGCATGAACACATCGCCGTCTCGCATCGCACCGCGATTTCGCTCGATGACGGTCTTGATGCTCTCGCCCATCGATCCGAGATGCACGGGCATGTGCGGCGCGTTCGCAATCAGATTGCCCGCGGCATCGAAGATCGCGCACGAGAAGTCGAGACGCTCCTTGATGTTCACCGAATACGCCGTATTCTGCAGACGCAACCCCATCTGCTCGGCAATCGACATGAACAGATTGTTGAAGATCTCGAGGCGCACCGGATCAGCCTCGGTGCCGATCGAGCGGCGCGTCGGCAGCGGTTGTACGCGTGTCATCACCACGTTACCCTGCGTAGTCAGCGCTGCCTCCCATCCCGGCTCGACCACGGTCGTGCCATTCTTCTCTGCAATGATCGCCGGACCGTCGAGCACGTCGCCTGCGCAGAGCGTCTCGCGCTGGTAGAGCGATGCGTCGTGCCAGCCGCCTCCCGAATACATGCGCACGACCGTTTGCGCGCGCGGCGCTTCGCCCGCCGCGCGCGGTGGCACAGCGCCAACATCGACGGGTGCATCCGAGCGGCCGATTGCTTCGACGGAAGCGAGCTCCGCGACGAGGGGGGTATCTGTCATCAAAAACGCATAGCGTTGACGATACGCCGCTTCGAAGGCGGTGCGCATCGCCTCGACGCTGCCCGCCGACACTGAAAGCGTCGAATCGGTGCCCTGATAGCGCAGATGGACGCGTCTCTCAGTCGTGATGCGCGCGGCGTCCACGCCCTGATCGAGCAGTGCACTGGTGGCCTCGTCTGCAAGCGCATCAAGCGCGGCTTCCAGCGTCGCAAGCGAAGACTCGTCGAGCGCGATTTCGAGCGCTCGCTCGCGCATTGCGGTCTGATCCGCGAGCCCCATCCCGTAAGCGGAGAGCACGCCCGCGAGCGGATGTGCGAACACCTGCGTCATGCCAAGCGCGTCGGCGACACCGCACGCATGCTGGCCGCCCGCGCCGCCAAAAGTCGTCAG
This sequence comes from Paraburkholderia sacchari, assembly GCF_000785435.2. Classification (GTDB taxonomy): domain Bacteria; phylum Pseudomonadota; class Gammaproteobacteria; order Burkholderiales; family Burkholderiaceae; genus Paraburkholderia; species Paraburkholderia sacchari. The sequence goes on from NZ_JTDB02000011.1 coordinate 115,811, forward strand.
CACGTACTGCGAGACGTCGTGACCGCGCTGCACGGAAATCTTCTTGATCGCATTCGCCATGCTGCCAATGGCGATCTCCAGATAACCTTCCGCAAGTTCTTCTGGCGTGCGACGCTGCCCTGTAGCCGCGAAGATTTCATCGGCGAGTGCCTGAAAGCGTTCAGTGACGATGCCGCGATCGAGCGGCTCGTTCGCGTGCGGACCGAATACGCACGGAAAATAGTCGGGCTGAATCTTGCCGAGCATCACATTGCAGTCGGTGACCGCGAGCGGGCCGCCGCGCCGGTACGCAGCAGGGCCAGGATTAGCGCCCGCCGAGTCGGGGCCGACCCGCAACCGGGCGCCGTCGAAACCGAGCACCGATCCCCCTCCTGCCGCCACGGTATGGATGCTCATCATCGGCGCGCGCATGCGCACGCCCGCCACCTGCGTTTCGAATACGCGCTCGAACTCACCGTTGAAGTGCGATACGTCCGTCGATGTGCCCCCCATGTCGAAGCCGATGACACGATCGAAGCCCGCTGCCTGTGCCGCGCGCACCATGCCGACGATACCGCCGGCCGGACCGGAAAGAATTGCATCCTTGCCCTGGAATACGTCGGCGCGTGTCAGTCCGCCGCTGCTTTGCATGAACTGCAGGTTCACGCCCGGCATCTCGCCGGCGACCTGATCCACATATCGGCGCAGGATCGGCGACAGATAGGCATCCACCACGGTTGTATCGCCGCGCGAGACCATCTTCATTAACGGCGAGACTTCGTGGGAAACCGAGATCTGCGTGAAGCCGATGCGGCGCGCCAACTCCGCAAGCCCGCTTTCATGCGACGTGTAGCGATAACCGTGAACCAGCACGATGGCGAGCGCGCGGATGCCCTTGTCGTAGACCTCTCGCAGCGCGCGCTCCGCAGCCGCGCGTTCGAGCGGGACGACCACCTCGCCTTGCGCGCTCACGCGCTCGTCGATTTCCACCACGCATTCGTAGAGTGCTTCCGGCAATGCGATGTCGAGATCGAACAGGCGGGGACGATTCTGGTACGCGATGCGCAATACGTCGCGAAAGCCGCGCGTGGTCACGAGCGCGACGGGCTCGCCCTTGCGTTCGAGCAGCGCATTGGTCGCCACCGTCGTGCCCATCTTCACCATCTCGACGTCGCGCGGCGTAATGGGTTCTCCGGCTCGCAGGCCAAGCAAATGGCGAATCCCTGCGACAGCCGCGTCCTGGTACTGCTCCGGATTTTCGGAGAGCAGCTTGTGCGTGGTGAGCGTGCCATTCGGGCGGCGCGCGACGATGTCGGTGAACGTGCCTCCGCGGTCGATCCAGAACTGCCAGCGGGAAGCGGTGCAAACGTCGGATGCGTGATCGTGATTCATTGTGTCGTCGTGATGCGAAAGGGGTAATGGAATACGCAAGGTGCAATTCAGGCCGATTCGAGTTCGCGGCCGCGCGTTTCAGGCAGCGTGAGCGCCGCGACGATCAGCACGCCATACGCGGCCACGGCGAACATGCCGATGCTCGCGCCGAGGCCGAAGCGATTCGACATAGCGCCAATCAGCACCGGAAACAGGGCCCCGATCGCGCGGCCGACGTTGTAGCAAAACCCCTGGCCTGAGCCACGCACACGCGTCGGAAAGAGTTCGGTGAGAAACGCGCCCATGCCGGAGAAGATGCCCGACGCGAAAAAGCCGAGCGGAAAGCCGAGCCACAACATCGATGCGTTCGTGAGCGGCAACGACGTGTAGGCGAAGGCGATCGCCATTGAGCCTGCCGCGAACAAAATGAAGTTGGGCTTGCGTCCGAGGCGGTCCGTGAGCCATGCGCTGCACAGGTAGCCCGCGTATGAGCCGGCGATGATCATCGCCAGATAGCCGCCCGTGCCCATCACCGTAAGATGACGTTCGGTCTTGAGGAAGGTCGGCAGCCAGGTCGTGATCGCGTAGTAGCCGCCTTGCGCGCCTGTCGTGAGCAGCGCGGCGCGCAGCGTCGTGGAGAGCAGTTTCGGCGAGAAGATCTCGGTGAAGCGCGGTGTGTCGTTGGTGTCCCGCTGATGGACCTTGGCCTGCTCGAATACTTCGGGCTCCTTCACGTAGCGGCGAATCACGAGCACGAGGAGAGCCGGCACGAGTCCGATCAGAAACAGCGCACGCCAAGCGATCTCAGGGGCCAACGCGGAGAACAGCACCGCGTAGAGCAGGGCCGCGATGCCCCAGCCGAGCGCCCAGCCCGACTGAACGAGACCGACCGCCTTGCCGCGGTCGCGGGCGCGGATCACTTCGCCGATCAGCACCGCGCCCGCCGTCCACTCGCCGCCGAAGCCGAAGCCCATCAATGCCCGAGCCGCGAGTAACTGGCCGTAGTTCTGGGCGAGGCCGCACAAGCCCGTAAATACCGCAAACCACAGGACGGTAAGCTGCAACGTGCGCACGCGGCCGATGCGATCCGAGAGAATCCCCGCGATCCAGCCGCCAAGCGCGGAGGAAAGCAGCGTCATGGTGCCGATAAAGCCCGCGTCCGCGAGTGAGATGCCCCAGGTGGCGACGAGCGTCGGGATAACGAAGGACAGCATTTGCGTGTCCATGCCGTCGAGCATGTAGCCGATCTTGCAACTCCAGAACGCGCGCCGTGCGCGCGGGCCCGCTTCGGCGTACCAGGAAAGTTGCGGGCTTGCGGTGGTCGACTGCATGTCGGCGGCATCGTCCACGCTTGCCGTGTATGTCTTGCTGTCCATCTGCTGCTCCTATGGATAGACGCATGGGTAACGGTTGAAGCCACGCATGAGCGTAGGGATGCGTCATTCCCTCCGGGCTGCGCGGCCGGATGGCTTCAGGGTGTTGTGAATCGCGTGTCGTGCGGCGGCGCGGCGCGCGCCGCCGGAAGATCAGAAAATAGCGAGCGACGTGTTGGTGATATCCGTCATCAGCATATGGCCGGGCGCATGCGCGATCGCGAGCGGCAGCTTCGCGGCCATCAGCGCGGTTTGCGGCGTCACACCGCAAGCCCAATAGACAGGCAGTTCGCCCGGGCGGATCGTCACCGCGTCACCGAACTCGGGGTGCGCGAGATCGGCAATGCCAAGTTCGGCCGGATCGCCGATATGCACGGGGGCGCCATGCACGCCCGGAAAGCGGCTCGTGATCTGCACGGCGCGAATCGCGTCGGCGCCGCGCAGCGGCCGCATTGACACAACGAGTTCTCCGCCGAACACACCCGCGCGCTGGTTGGGAATATGGGTTCGGTACATCGGCACGTTGCGGCCTTCCTCGACGTGGCGCAGGCCGATGCCTTCCTTCGCGAGCATATGCTCGAACGAAAACGAACAACCCAGCGCGAAGACGACGAAATCGTCTTGCCAGAGCGCTTCAATCGATTCGACGCACTCGCTCAGATGGCCGTCGCGATAGACGTTGTACGCGGGGACGTCGGTGCGGATGTCGATGTCGCGCCCGAGCATCGGCACGCGGAAGTCGCCGGGCTCCCCCACGCCGAGCAGCGGGCACGGTTTCGGATTCGCATGACAAAAGCGCAGGAAATCGTGCGCGTACGCGGCCGGCAGGATCGCGAGATTGGCTTGCGCATAGTCGCCGCAGTGTCCGGCCGTCGGGCCACGGAAGTCGCGATGGCGTACGGCCTGGCGAAATTCGAATGGAGTCATGGTGTCAGCGGTGCTCTGGTGGATTTGCGTCGGTTTATCGGCGGTGGCGATGCGTTTTACTTACCGTCAAGCGAAGCATAGAAAAGAAGGTTTTTTGACGCCAACTAGTTTTCTTTGCCTCCGGCGGATAGAATTTCTTAACGGAATCGCGGGTTTCCCCTAGTCATGTTGAGTTTTTCTGGAGCGGTTTGAGCCACTGGCAACGGCCATATTTGGGCTATGAACACTCGCTTTCTCGAAACCTTCGTCACGCTCGCCAAACTGCGCAGCTTCCGGACCACCGCGACGGCATTGCACGCCACGCCTGCCGCGATCTCGCAGCGCCTGAAGGCACTGGAAGACGAATTGCACACCGCGCTCGTCGATCGCGAGAGCCGCGAATTCCGGCTCACGCCGAACGGCGAATATCTGCTCGGCTATGCCAAAGCCGTGGTCGAGGCGACGCGTCAGTTGCAGGCCGCTGCGTCGCATGAAGGCGCGATGCGCGGCAAACTGCGGCTCGGCGTGATCGAGACGGTCGTGCATAGCTGGCTCGCCGATTACATGCGGCGACTCTCGAACGACTTTCCGCAGCTCGAAGTGGAACTGGCGGTAGATGTGAGTGTGGTCTTGCAGCGGCGATTGATGGCAGGCGAACTCGATCTCATCATCCGCGTGGAAGGCAGTGACGAAGAATCCGTGGTGTGTGATGCGCTCGCGAATTATCCCGTGCACTGGATAGCGCGCGCGGGGCTGCTACCGCTTTCGCGCAGTGGACTCGCGAAGCGCGTGCTGCGTCATCCGATTTTGACGTTCGGGCGCGGGACGGCACCGCATCGCGCGCTGGAGGACATCGTCGGCAAACTCGCGCTCGCCAACGGCGTGCCGCTCGCGGATACGCGCATCACCGGTTCGCCGTCGATTTCGGTGATCGTGCAACTGGTACGCGACGGCTTCGGCGTGGCGGCGATTCCGCGTCTGTTCGTCGACGATCTGATCGCGCGTGGCGAAGTGGTCGAGCTGCCATTGCAGCCTTCGCCGCCGTCGATCGTGGTGTCGATGTCGCGGCGCGCGGATGCACCGCTTTTCGTGCATGGAGCGGCCAACGCTGCACGCGCGGCATGCCATGAGTACTGCGAACACGGCGACGCACGTCTGATCGAGCGGCTATAGATTGCGGCTTTGCGCGACCGATTCATGAATTAAAGGAAAGATCGGCCGCGCGTAACGATCAGGCCGGCGCGTACAAAGACGAATCGGCAAATCCTTCTGCGGCCAGCACACGTCCGACCAGAATCAGGGCAGTACGCTCGATATCGGTCTGCTGCACCTTGCCGACGATATCGGCCAGGGTGCCCGTCACGCGTTCCTCGTCCGGCCAACTCGCGCGGTAAACAACGGCAATCGGGCAATCACTGCCGTAGTGCGGCAGCAATTCCGCGACGATTTTCGCGAGGTGCCGGACACCCAGATGGATCGCCATGGTGGACCGATGCCGGGCCAGATCGGCCAGACCCTCGCCCTCGGGCATCGCGGTCTTCGTCGCGTAGCGGGTCAGAATCAGCGTCTGCGATACGCCCGGCAGCGTCAGTTCGCAGCCGAGCGTCGCCGCGCAGGCCGCCGTTGCCGTTACCCCCGGCACGATCTCATAGGGGATGCCCAGCGCCCGGATACGGCGCATCTGCTCGCCGATAGCGCCATAAAGCGATGGGTCGCCGGAATGCACGCGCGCGACGTCTTGCCCTTTCGCGTGCGCGTCGGCGAGCAACTGAACGATCGCATCGAGATCGAGGTCGGCCGTGTTCACGACGAGCCCCGCCTGATGGCCGTCCAGTACCGCGTCCGGAACGAGCGAGCCCGCATAGAGAATCACGGGACAGCTGCGGATCAGGCGCTGGCCCTTGACCGTTACAAGTTCAGGATCGCCGGGTCCTGCGCCGATAAAGTAAACCGTCATGCCTCACTCCGTCATAAGCCGGGGCGGATGGTACGGACAGTCGCGACGGTCCGCAACGTCTCTATTTCGGCAAGCAGGACTTCGATCGTGTCGAACGCGCGATCGACCTCGGGCAAAAGCGGGCGTGCCAGCATCACGACCGGCAGCCCGCGCTCGCGCGCCACCTCCAGTTTCGCCTCGGTCGCCGCGCCGCCGCTGTTCTTGCTGACCACGACATCGATTCCGCCGGCATCGAACAGCGCCCGCTCGCCCTCATGCGTGAACGGACCGCGCACGCCGATCACCCGCGCCCGGGCGTTACCCGGGTGATCGTCGAGGCAGCGAATCGTCCAGTGTTGATGCGCGGGGATCTCGTCGAGATGCAACAGCGGCTCGCGTCCCAGCGTGAACAGCGGGCGCGAAAATCCGGCAAGCTCGCTGCACAGCTCGCTCCATCCGTTCACGAAACGCCAGTCATCACCGGATTGCGGCTGCCAGGCCGGACGACGCAGCGCCCAGCACGGCACACCCGCAAGCCGGCTCGCACGCGCCCCATTCGCGCTGATACGCGCCGCGTACGGATGCGTGGCATCGACGATCAGGCCGATGCGCTGATCGTCGACATACCGGGCCAGCCCTTCGGCTCCGCCAAAGCCGCCGACGCGAACCTCGCACGCGAGATCCTGCGGCACCCTGCCCAATCCGGCCAGGCTGTACACATCGCCCGGCCCGAGCCGCTGTGCGATCTTCAGCGCGTCCCCGGTGCCGCCCAGCAGCAGAATCCGGGTCATTGCGCGACTCCGACGAAATTCCCGACGCGGTCGATCGCAAACACTTCGACGCTAACGCCGGGCGGCACGATCCCTTGTGCGACGCGCAGAGCATGGCGGCACACGATATCGCCGAGCGCAATGCCGCGCTGCGTCGCCATCGCCAGCGCCTGCTGGCTCGTATTGGCCGCGCGGATCTCGTTCTGCAAGGTGTCATCGGCGCCCGATTCCGCCGCCCATTGCGCGAGCAGCGGCAAGTCGATGCTCGAGCTGCGGCTATGCAGGTCGAGATGACCCGCCGCCAGCTTGCTCAGCTTGCCGAAACCGCCGCACAGGCTCAGCTTCTCGACCGGCGCGCGGCGCAGGTGCTTGAGCACGGCACCGACGAAATCCCCCATCTCGATCAACGCGATGTCGGGCAGGCCGTAATGCGCGCGCATCGCGTCCTCGCTCGCGTTACCGGTGCAGGCGGCAATATGCCGGTAGCCATTGGCCCTGGCAACGTCGATGCCCTGATGGATCGACGCAATATAGGCCGAGCACGAAAACGGCCGCACGATGCCGGTCGTACCGAGGATCGATAACCCGCCGATGATGCCCAGGCGCGGATTCATCGTCTTGAGCGCCAGCGCCTCACCGCCCTCGACGCCGATCGTGACCTCGAAACCGCCCGCGTATCCATATTCGGCCGCGAGGCCCGCAAGGTGCTCGCACATCATCTGGCGCGGCACCGGATTGATGGCCGGCTCGCCGACCGGCAAGGTCAAACCGGCGCGCGTAACGGTGCCCACGCCGGGGCCGGCATGAAACCGCACGCCCGGCTCCGCGCTCAATTGCACTCGGGCGAACACGACCGCGCCGTGCGTGACATCGGGATCGTCGCCGGCATCCTTGACCGTTCCGGCTTCCGCGCCATCCGCCGCATCGCGGCCATTGATGAAGCGGCAGAACGCGAGCGGCATCGGCACATGCTGGCCTTTCGGCAGCACGATCTGGACGACATCGGTGCAAAGGCCGCCCAGCAACAGACGCGCAGCCGCCAGCGACGTAGCCGTCGCGCAGCTGCCCGTCGTATAGCCGCTGCGCAGCGGACGCGGCGCTTCCGGCGTTTCGTCGCGCATCGTCACGGCTGTGCCTCTGCCGCGGCCCGGGCCGTAGCGGATTTCGTCACGTCCAGCAACGTAATCGGCAAGGCGGCGCGCCACGTATCGAAACCGCCGAGCGGCTGAGCCTCGCTCAGCGCAACGCGCGTCAGCGTGCCGCCATGGCGGTTGCGCCAGTCGATCAGCACCGCCTCGCCCTGGAGCGTGACGGCATTGGCCACCAGCCGGCCGCCATCGCGCAGCGTCGCCCAGCACGCATCGAGCACCCCCGGTACGGTCACGCCACCGCCGATGAACACCGCATCGGGAGCCGGCAGTCCCGCCAGCGCATCGGGCGCCCGGCCCGCCACCAGTTGCAGATCCGGCACACCGAGCGCGTCGCGGTTGTGTGAAATGAAAGCCTGCCTGCGCGCATCCGACTCGATCGCGATGGCACGGCACGCCGGATGCGCCCGCATCCATTCGATGCCGATCGATCCGCACCCTGCCCCAACATCCCACAGCAAGGCGCCGGGAAATGGAGCAAGGCGCGCAAGCGTGATCGCGCGCACATCGCGCTTGGTCAACTGGCCGTCGTGCTGGAAAGCATCGTCCGGCAGGCCATGTGTCAGCGGCAGCGACCGGCCCCCTTGCCCCCCTGGCGTAGGGCAAGCGTGACAGGTCAGCGCCACGATGTTCAGCGCGCCGATCGACGTGTCCTGCCATGCGTCTGCGCGCAGATGCAGGCGCTTCTCGCGCGGTCCACCGAGATTTTCGAAGACCGCCATTTCGGTCGCGCCGAATCCGCGCTCGTTCAGCAGTCCAGCGATCGCGGACGGCGTTGCGCTGTCCCGGCTCAGCACCAGCACGCGCGCGCCCTCACGCAAATGCGCATTCAGCACGGCGATGGGCCGGTTCACGAGAGAAACTGTCTCGACATCCTGCAACGGCCAGCCAAGACGCGCCGCCGCGAGCGATAACGAAGACGGGCTGGAAATCACGCGCATCTGATCAGGCGGGACAACACGCGCAAGCGTGGCCCCCACGCCGAACATCATCGGATCGCCGCTTGCCAGCACGCAGACCGGCGTGCCGCGATGCGACTCGATGCTGCCGATATCGAACGGTTTCGGCCACGCTTGCCGGCGTGCGCGAATCCGCGCGGGCAGCATGGCCAGATGCCGTTCGCCGCCGATGACAACCCCGGCATCCAGCAACGCTCGCCGGGCCGCACGCCCCAAACCCGCGAAACCGTCCTCGCCGATGCCCACAATCGTCAGCCAGCAACCCATCACACTCCCGTTCGTCATCCGCTATCCGTGACACCTGCGCGTTTCGAGGCCGTCCTGAAAAAAGGCATAATACCGCTTTGCCGGTGCCCTTCGGGGCTTCAAGGGAACACAGTTGAAGCTGTGGCTGCCCCCGCAACTGTAAGCAGCGAGTCCACACCCCCAGGGTGCCACTGGAGAACCGGGAAGGCCGGTGCGGACGACGACCTGCGAGCCAGGAGACCTGCCGGCCCATCGATCGTGCAAGCCCTCACCGGGCGGGGTGTACCGGTGCGCGTTCTCTCCCTGTCGAGACAACGTGGCAGTCGTACGACGCCAACTTCGTTGAACCTTGAGCCACGTTTCACTGCCTTCGTTACGGCCATCGGCCTGCCCTGCGTTGTCGCGCATCGTCGCTGCGCGCGACGGCGGGCTGTGTCGCGTCAAGCTGCCTGGCGGCGTGCTGCACGCGGCGCAGGCGCTCGCCATCGCCGATGCAGCCGAGGCGCATGCGTCGGGAATCGTCGAGCTGACGAATCGCGCCAACCTGCAATTGCGCGGCGTGAAATCGGGGCATGAAGCCGAACTGAGCCGGCGACTGCGCGATGCAGGCCTCGGGCCGCAAATTCCGGCCGCGCAGGCCGCATGGCAGGCAACGGTAGCCGACGACGTGCGCAATCTGCTGCTGAGCCCAGGCGCCGGCATCGACGAATACGCCTTGTGCGACACGCAACCGCTCGCACGGGAGATCCTTGTCCTGCTGCAAAGCGAGCCGCGTCTTGCTGCGCTGTCCCCCAAGTTTTGCTTGCTGCTGGACGGCGGCGAGCGTCTCGCCGCGCTCGATCATCCGCATGATCTCTGGTTCGCTGCAATGGAAGCGAAAGCCGATGACGAACCGTGGTTCGCCATCGGCCTTGCGGGGCAGCCGACTGCGCTGCAGGACACTGCAGCAAACCCCGCACTGGCTGCGGTTCGCGCGCGCGATCTCCCCGCCATGATCATGGCGCTGCTGCACACGTTTCTCGACGTCGCCGCGCCCGACGAGAACCGCATGCGCGACCTTCTGCGCCGGCTGTCCGGTGCGGACATCGTGACCCGCGCCGCCACCCGCGCAGCCATCGAACTGCGATGCGATTCCACGATTTGCGCATGGCGTCGCGCCCCCGCCGACCCCGGCCGCCGATTCGGCGCCTGGCGGCAACGCGATGCCCGCCTGTGGCATGTCGGCGGCCAGCCGCCGCTGGGCCGTATCGATACGCACGGTCTGCGCGCCCTCCCGATGCTTGCAGAGGAATACGGCAACGGCACGTTCAGGTTGACGCCATGGCAAAGCGTGCTGATACCCGATGTGCCAGCCGCTGCTGTCGCGGATGCCAAACAGCGCCTCGCATCGCTCGGCTTCCTGCTCGATGCTCAGGCGCCGCTCGCGCGGCTCATCGCATGCGCGGGCTCGACAGGCTGCACGAAAGGGCTCGCCGACACCAAGCGCGACGCGCTCGATCTCGCGCAACGGCTACCCGATGGCGTCGACGTTCATCTGAGCGGCTGCCCGCGTTCGTGCGCGGCGGCGCACTGTGCGCCGTACACGCTGCTGGCCGTCGAAGCGGGACGTTATGACCTCTATCGCCAGGAGCCGTTGCCTGCCTGCGCGCCCCTGACCACGTCCGATGTCGCCGCACGCTTTGGCGTGCGCATCGGCACAAACCTGACCCTCGAAGCGGCCGCCCAACTGCTAGGCGCTGCCGCCCGGAGCACACTTGATGACTGACTACGTTCGCGACGGACAAGCCATCTACCGCCAGTCGTTCGCAACGATACGCGCCGAAGCCGATCTGTCCCGCATCCCGCCCGACCTTGAAAAACTCGCCGTTCGCGTGATTCACGCGTGCGGGATGGTCGATATCGTCGAGGCATTGCGTTTCTCCGATGGCGCGGGCGCAGCCGGCCGCGACGCGCTTGCTGGCGGCGCGCCGATCCTCTGCGATGCGCGCATGGTTGCGGAAGGGGTCACGCGCGCGCGTTTGCCCGCTGCCAACGACGTGGTGTGCACGCTCGGCGACCCCGCCGTGCCGCAGCTCGCGCGCACGATCGGCAACACGCGCTCGGCGGCGGCGCTCGAACTCTGGCGTTCGAAGCTCAAAGGCAGCGTCGTCGCAATCGGCAACGCACCCACCGCCCTGTTCCACCTGCTCGACATGCTCGACGCCGGCGCGCCGCGCCCGGCGCTGATCCTCGGCTTTCCCGTGGGATTCGTCGGTGCGGCGGAATCGAAGGCCGCGCTCGCCGCCAACAGCCGCGGCGTCCCCTACGTGATCGTCGAAGGCCGGCGCGGCGGCAGCGCCATGGCCGCCGCCGCCGTCAACGCCCTGGCATCGGAAATCGAATGATGAACAACCGTGGGCAACTCTTTGGCATCGGCGTCGGGCCCGGCGATCCGGAACTGCTGACGCTCAAGGCACTCCGTCTGCTCAAGGCGGCGCCTGTCGTCGCCTACTTCGTGGCCAAGGGCAAGAAAGGCAACGCGTTCAGCATCGTCGAATCGCACCTCGACGGCGTGCAAATCCGGCTGCCGCTCGTCTATCCGGTCACAACCGAGGCACTGGAGCCGCCGTTGTCGTACGAGACGATCATCGCCGACTTCTACGATACGGCGGCAGCCGTGATCGGCGAGCACCTGGATGCGGGCCGCGACGTAGCCGTCGTATGCGAAGGCGATCCGTTCTTCTACGGTTCTTACATGTACCTGCACGACCGGCTGGCCGGCCAGTTTCGCGTCGAAGTCGTGCCTGGCGTCTGCTCCATGCTTGGCGGAACCGCGGTGCTCGGCACGCCGCTCGTCTATCGCAACCAGAGCCTCGCCATCCTCTCAGGCGTCATGTCCGAGGACGAACTGCGCAGCAAGCTCGCGCAAACCGACGCCGCCGTGATCATGAAGCTCGGCCGCAACTTCGCCAAAGTCCGCCGCGTGCTCGATGAGCTGGGGCTCGCGAGCCGCGCACTGTACGTCGAGCGCGCCACCATGCCGAACCAGCGGATCGTGCCGCTGGCGCTTGTCGACCCGATGGCTTCGCCGTACTTCTCGCTACTCGTTGTGCCGGGGCAGAAATGGCAGGGATGAATACCACGCCGCCCGTACTCGTCGTGCTCGGGCGCAGCGCATTGCCGGTGGCACGACGCATCAAGAATGCGTGCCCCGGCGCGTCGATCCACGGGCTGCTGCCGCGAGTCGAAGGCGAAGCCGATATCGCCTTCACGCAACTGGGCGAACATCTACAGACGCTCTATGCGCAAGGCGTGCCGATCATCGCGCTCTGTGCGGCTGGCATCGTGATCCGCTGCCTCGCGCCGATGCTCGCCAACAAGGGCGCCGAGCCGCCCGTGCTGGCCGTGGCCGAGGACGGCAGCGCGGTCGTCCCCCTGCTCGGCGGACTGGCGGGCGTCAACACGCTGGCCCGCAAGATCGCGCAGGCGCTCGACGTGGCGCCTGCCATCACGACGAGCGGCGAATTGCGATTCGGCACCTGTCTGCTCGATCCGCCGGAGGGCTATGTGCTCGCCGATCTCGATCAGGGCAAGCATTTCGTGTCCGATCTGCTTGCTGGCGAAGGCGTGCGTATCGAGGGCGCTGCGCCGTGGCTGGACGACGCGCCGATTCCCAAAGACGAGCGGGCCGCGCTCACGATCCGGGTCACGCCGCGCGCGACAGAAAGCAGGCGCGGCGAACTCGTCATCCATCCGCGCAGCGTTGTGGCTTGCGTGCCGGAAACGGAAACGCAAGCGTGCAGCGCGGCCGCCATTGCCGAAGCCATGGCGGCGCATGGGCTGGCGCCGGATGCGCTCGCGGCACTGCTGGCTCCTGCTTCACGGATGGGCGACCCGTTGCTGGAAGCGGCGGCGTCATCGCTCAGCATTCCTCTTCGATTCGCCGATGGCGTTCCGAACGTTGCCCACATGCTGGCGGACTCGACGACCCCGCGATACGAGATCCGTGCTCATGCCAGCGGCGTGACGCTCGCGGTCGCTCCCATGCCTGTCGCCCCCTCGCGAATCGGCCGTTGCCGGGGCCGTCTGAGCGTGGTCGGGCTTGGGCCCGGCAGCGCAGGGCTCATGGCCCCCGACGCGCGCGCGGCGCTGGATGCTGCGACCGATATCCTCGGCTATGAAACCTACGTGAAGATGGCCGGCCCGTTTCGCGACGAGCAACGCCTGCACTGCACCGACAACCGGGAGGAACTGCTGCGTGCGCGCCACGCGTTCGAACTGGCCTGCGAAGGCAGGCAGGTTGTCGTGGTGTCGTCGGGGGACCCGGGCGTGTTCGCGATGGCCGCAGCCGTCTTCGAAGCACTCGACACGAGCAGCGATGCGCGCTGGAAAACCGTCGATCTGCGCATCGTCCCGGGCATCTCCGCCGCGATGGCCACTGCGGCCAAGGCAGGCGCGCCGCTTGGACACGACTTTTGCGTGCTGTCGCTGTCCGACAATTTGAAGCCGTGGAGCATCATCGAAAGCCGCCTGCGCCACGCGGCCGAAGCGGATCTCGTGATGGCGCTCTACAACCCGATATCGCGAGCCAGACCGTGGCAGCTCGACCGGGCCCTCGAGATCGTGCGTGAGCAGCGCTCGCCCGCCACCCGCGTCGTGCTTGGCCGGGACATTGGCCGTCCCGGCGAAGCGCTGACCACGACGACGCTTGGCGAGCTGCAATCCGCACAGGTGGACATGCGGACGATGGTCATCGTCGGTTCGTCCACGACACGCGGCATTGCGGGCGGAGCTAACGGGGAATGGATCTACACGCCGCGATGGTATGAAGCGTGAGGAATGCGCACACGCGCACGCTCATGAAATGACCACCAGGTCCTCCGGCAGCAGGTAGTCCGCACCCCATGCGCGGGCGAGTTGCAGACCTCGCCCCGCCGCTCCCTGAGCGCAGTCGATCACCACCACCCGATCCGCAGCCGGCGGTCTGGCGGGCTGTTCCCGGGTGCGTGCGTCGCTCACTACCCATAACACCCGTTGCTGAGATGGCTTGCGCCGCTTCGCACGCGCCAGCAGACCCGCGGCCGTCGCAACGCCGAGCGCGAATGGCGTGCCGCCGCCCCCGCCCACCGGCTGTATCCAGCGCTCGTTCCACCAGCGCGGGACGGCGGGCCCGAAGCGCACATCGGCGCGCCCTCCGCCGAATGAAATCAGCGAGACCTCTTCGCGCCCGGCCGCGGCACGATCGAAGCATGCCAAGAGCAGTCCTTTGGCGCGTGCGAGACGCCCGCCGCCGAGCATCGACGCCGAACAGTCGAGCAGGAAGCAATGCAGCGTGCCATCCGCCGACTCGTGGCGCACGAAGCGCAGATGATCCGCATGCAGCGGCGAGCGCCCCTTGCGGGCGAGCGTCGCTGGCCATGCAATGCGCTGTCCGCGCGCGCCTGGCTCACGTGGCTCACCAGGCGCTGCGCGGCGCGCGGCCGCGTGCGTGCCGGGAAGGCCTGGCATCCATCGGAACCCGCTGGAATCAGCGGTGGCGCCCTTCCGATGGATCAGCGTTTTTTTATTGAAAGCGGGATGACGTCCTTCACGCGCGTGATGCCCGCCGGTTCGGGCGGCAGATAGCCCCAGTCCGCGTCGTCAGCGCGGCGGGGTTCCATCGCAGATGCGGCGTCCGGTCTTGCAGACTGCCCGCCTTCGCGGTCATCCTCACGCCGCACATCGGACTGGCCACCGGAATCCGCCGGACGCGCATCCGGCGACTGTTCGCGCCGCCGGTGGCACAGCACCAGTTCCGCAACGCGGTCGACGTGTGCGCCGGTCACGACGAGCGCCGCCTCCAGCGCCGCCAGCGCCCGCGCGGCGCGCAGCATCACCAGATCGGCCCGCAACCCATCGACGCGGGCTTCGATGCAGCGTGCGCTAACCGTCTCGTGCACTTCGTCGGCAAACGTCAGCCCCGACAACGCCGCGCGCGCCGCGCGAATCTGCTGCGCCAGTTGCAGCTGTGCCGTTGCATATGTTTGGCGAAACGCCTCGGGATCGAGATCGAACGCCATGCGCGTGCGGACGATCTGCTGCCGGATCTGTGCATCGAAGCAGTTTTCGAGCTGCACCATCAAGCCGAAGCGATCCAGCAACTGCGGACGCAACTCGCCTTCTTCGGGATTCATCGTCCCGATCAGCACGAACCGCGCGGCATGACTGTGCGAGACCCCATCGCGCTCGACCACGTTGATGCCGCTCGCGGCCGCATCGAGCACGACATCGACGAGCCCATCGGCCAGCAGGTTCACCTCGTCGACGTAAAGCACGCCGTTATGCGCACGCGCGAGCAGCCCCGGCGAAAACTTCAGCGCGCCGCCTCGCAGCACCAGGTCGAGGTCGAGTGTGCCAACCAGGCGGTCTTCGCTCGCCCCCAACGGCAGCGTCACGAAGTGGCCGTCCGGCAGCAGATCCGCCAGCGAGCGCGCTGCGGTCGATTTCGCCGTGCCTCGCGGCCCGCTGATCAGTACACCGCCGATCGACGGATCGACCGCTGCCAGCAGCAGTGCCTCGCGCAACGCGTCCTGCCCAATCAGTGCAGTGAGCGGAAACGGCTGCGGCATCGCCGTGGATATCGACTGCATCTGACTCACTGTAGCTTCTCCTCAATCTGCTGCTCGGCGGCCAGCAGGTGTTCTTCGATCTTTGCGCGGTAGTCGCCGGGCTCCTGCCACAGGCCGCGCCCGATTGCTTCGAGCAACCGCTCGCAAACCGAGCGCAGCGCGTGAGGATTGTGCCGCTGCATGAATGCCCGCGTGTCGTCATCGTTGACGCAGGCATCGGTCACGAGCGCGTACTGGTGATCGGAAATCACGCGAGCCGTGGCGTCGTAACCGAACAGATAATCGACTGTCGCGGCAATTTCGGCAGCACCCTTGTAGCCGTGTCGCTTGACGCCGTCGAGCCATTTTGGATTGACCACGCGCGACCGGATCACGCGAGCGATCTCTTCGCTCAAGGGCCGCACACGCGGTGCATCCGGGTTGCTGTGATCGGCGTGGTAAATCTGCGGCTGCTGTCCGGAGAAATGCCGCACGGCCGCAGCCATGCCCCCCTGGAACTGGTAATAATCGTTCGAATCGAGAACGTCGTGCTCGCGGTTATCCTGGTTCTGGAGCACCACATCGACGCTTGCGAGCCGCGTCGCGAACGCCGCCGGCGCGTGCTCGCCCGCGCTGGTCTGCGCATACGCATAGCTGCCCCACTCGCGGTACGCGCGCGCCAGATCCGCGTCGGTCTGCCAGTCGCCCTCGTCGATCATCTGTTGCAGCCCGGCGCCGTACGCCCCCGGCTTCGAGCTGAACACCCGCCAACCCGCCCGGCGGCGCGCTTCCTGCTGGTCCAGCCCGCGCGCGACCCAGGCATCCCGCTCGCGCAGCACGCGCGCGCGGACCGGATTGACATCTTCCGGTTCGTCGTCGAGTTCGGCCACCGCCTGCACCGCGGCGTCGAACATGTGCATCACGTTTGCGAAAGCATCGCGGAAGAATCCCGATACGCGCAGCATCACGTCGATACGCGGCCGGCCGAGCGCACTCGACGGCATGATCTCGAAGTCCGTCACGCGGTGGCTGCCGGGCGCCCACTTCGGGCGCACGCCGAGCAGCGCGAACGCCTGCGCGATGTCGTCGCCGCCGGTTCGCATCGTCGCCGTGCCCCACACCGACAAGCCGATCGCGCGCGGATAATCGCCGTGCTCCTGCAAATGGCGCTCGATTAGTGATCCTGCCGATTTCACGCCGAGCGCCCATGCTGCCTGCGTGGGAATCGCGCGTGTATCGACCGAATAGAAATTGCGTCCGGTAGGCAGCACGTCAGGCCGGCCACGCGACGGCGACCCGCTCGGCCCCGGTGGAACGAAGCGGCCTTCGAGGCCGCGCGTGAGGTGACGAAGCTCTTCATGGCCGCAAGCATCGAGGCGCGGCAGGACATCTGCGAATGCGCGCTCCAGCACCGCCGACGCATGCGTGAACGCGTGTTGATTCAGCGCGGGACCAGGCGTATCTCCATCCAGGTCGTCAAGCAGCTTCGCCGCCAGCAATTCGAGGCGCTCGCGCGTATCGCCGTTATGCCGCCACGGCGCATCGCTTACCTGCGCCAACAGCGCGGGACGCGGCCCGGTCCACGGCGCGGACCATTCGGCCGTCAGCGGATCGAATAGCCGGGCGATGCCCAAGTCTTTCGCAAGTGCATCGATCAGCCCGGCATTGCCGCCTTTTCCATCGCCGACCGGAAAGCGCATCAGCGCAAGCAGCGTGTCGCGTCGCTCGCGCCCGGCAGGCGAACGGCCGAACACGTGCAAGCCATCGCGAATCTGCGCTTCCTTCAATTCGCATAACCAGGCATCGACGCGCGTGAGCAACTCGTCTTCCTCGTCCTGTCCGCGCGGCTTCGAAAGACTCAGCTCTTCGTGCAGACGGTGCTTGACGATCGTATCGAGGATGGTGCCTCGCAGCAGCTTCGCACGACGCGCATCGACCATCAGCGCCTCGTAATATTCATCGACCTGCCGCTCCAGATCCTGCAACGGGCCATAGGACTCGGCGCGCGTCAGTGGCGGCATCAAATGATCGATGATGACGGCCTGCGCCCGCCGTTTCGCCTGGCTCCCCTCGCCCGGATCGTTGACGATGAACGGATAGAGGTGCGGCATCGGCCCGAGCGTCAGGTCGGGCCAGCAACTGTCGCTGAGCGCGACGCTCTTGCCCGGCAGCCATTCGAGGCTGCCGTGCTTGCCGACGTGCACGAGCGCATCGACACCGAAAATCTCGCGCAACCAGAAGTAGAACGCCAGGTAAGCATGCGGCGGAACGAGATCGGCGTCGTGGTAGCTCGCGTAGTCGCCCGCCACGCGCGAGCGCGACGGCTGGATGCCGATGAACACGCGAGCGCAGCGCCAGCCGGCGATCATGAAGCGTCCCTGGCGAACCGTCGGGTCGTTTTCCGGCGGGCCCCAGCGCGCGTTCAACGCGTCGCGTACTTCGACGGGCAGTGCCGCGAACGACCTCAGATAATCGTCGAGCGGCAGGCTCTGCAATGCCGGACGCAGATCGCGCACCTCCGGATCGTTGGTCACGCCCTGCGTGAGTCGGGTCATCAGCGCATCGCCGTCTTCGGGCAAGGCATCGACGCGATAACCCTGCTCGCGCAGCGATCTCAGGATCTCGACGACCGAGGCAGGTGTGTCGAGCCCCACGCCATTGCCGATGCGCCCCTCGCTGACCGGGTAATTGGCCAGCACGAGGGCCAGCCGCTTTTCGTCGTTGCGCAGGCTGCGCAACCGGCACCAGCGCCGGCTCAGCTCCGCAACGAACGCGACACGCTCCATGTCCGGCTGGTAGCGCACGACATCGACTTCGGTGTGGGGACAACGATACGCGAGCCCCTTGAAACTGATCGCCCGCGTAATGATGCGGCCGTCCACTTCGGGCAGCGCCACATGCATGGCGATATCGCGCGAATTGAGACCTTGATTGTCCTTGATCCAATGGTCGCGATTCCCGCCGCTCAGGATGACCTGCAAAACCGGCGCGTCCACACCGAATACGGGCAACTGCTCCGGATCGTCCGGCGTCGATGCCGCGAAGGCCGTCGTGTTGAGCACCAGCCTAACGTCATGCTCGTCGCACAGCCGCGCAACGACATCGCGGCTCACGGCGTCCTTGAGCGAGGTGATCGCAATCGGCAGCGGATTCAGCCCGCGTGCCTCCAGCGCATCGATGAGCGCATCGAATACGGCCGTGTTCGCGGCCTGCAGATGCGCGCGATAAAAGAGGATCGCCACCACAGGCGCCGTGGCCTGCCAGCGGGCCTGCCAGTCGGCGGCCGTTGGCGTATCGCGTTCGGGATGGTAGAGCACTGCATTGGGCACCGGCATCGGCAAGGCCGGTTCGTCGCCCCAGTCGAGCGCATGCCAGGCAATCGCGCGCATGAAGGCCTCGGCGTTGGCCGGTCCGCCCTCGCGCAGGTATCGCCACAGGCGTGTGCAGAACGCGGGACTGGCCGTGCTTTGCGCGATCAGGTTCGGATCTTCCTGGAGGTCGCCCGAGAACATCACGAGCATCTGTCCGCGTTTTTCCGCGAGATCGACGACCCGCTCGATGCCGTAGGGCCAGTAAGCCTCTCCGCCGAGGTGATCGACCACCACGACGCGCGCATGCTGCAGCACGTCGTCGACGTAAAAATCGACCGAAGCAGGCTGGCGCAGCCAGGTGACGTTCGCGAGCCTCAGGCTCGGAAAATCCGGCCCGAGCCGCTCGACGACGCTCGCCAGCAGCGACAGCGTCGTATCCGCCGAGCTGAGCACGACGATGTCGGCCGGACGTTGATCGATGCGGATCACGCCCGCCGTGTCGTCGACGAAGCCGCCCGGGACCGTTCGCAACAGGTGCATGCGATGCCTGCCGTGAATGCGCTCAGGCCGGCGCGGCGACGGATTGCGCGCCTGATGCGGCATCAAGCGCGGCATCCAGCGCCGCGTCGAACGCGCGCTGAAGCACCGCTTGATCCAGATCCTCGCCGATCAGGACGAAGCGGCTCGTACGCGCTTCGTCATCGCGCCAGCGGCGATCGAAATAGCTGTCGAAGCGCGCGCCCACACCCTGGATCACGAGACGCATCGGTGCGCCCGGCAGCGCCGCGAAACCCTTCGCGCGATAGATCGTGTGGTGCTCGACCAACTGCCGCAACGCGGCGATTGCGGCGTCGCGCGATGCAGGTGCGCCCGACACGACAACCGAGTCGAAATCGTCGTGATGGTGATCGGCATCGTGCGCCGAACCGTGATGATCGTGGCGCTGATCGATCGTCTCCTCGGACGCCGAGTTCAGGCCGAGCAGCACCGGCAGATCGAGCCGGCCATTGTGGGCAGGGACGATCTTCACATGCGCGGGAACGTCTTCGCGGATCAACGCGACCACGGCCGCCTGCTGCGCGCCATCGAGGAGATCGGTCTTGTTGAGCACGACGAGATCCGCCGCGCTCAACTGGTCCTCGAACAGCTCGTGCAGCGGCGATTCATGATCGAGATTCGGATCGGCCTTGCGCTGTTCGTCCACGGCCTCGGGATCTTCGGCGAACTGCCCGCTCGCGGCTGCCGGGCCGTCCACGACCGTGACCACCGCATCGACCGTGAAGCTGCTGCGGATCGACGGCCAGTTGAACGCCTGCACGAGCGGTTTGGGCAATGCGAGCCCCGACGTCTCGATCAGCACGTGGTCGATCTGGTCGCGCCGCTCGACGAGCGCTTCCATGACCGGGAAAAACTCTTCCTGCACGGTGCAGCACAGGCATCCGTTCGCCAACTCGTACAGTTGGCCTTCGGTCTCCTCGCCGGATTCATCGCACCCGATCCCGCAACCCTTGAGAATTTCGCCGTCGATCCCGAGTTCGCCGAATTCGTTGACGATCACGGCGACGCGCAGGCCGTTCGCATTGGACAGGATGTGACGCAGCAGCGTGGTCTTGCCGCTGCCGAGAAAGCCCGTGATGACGGTCACGGGAATCTTGCGCATGGAGGTGGACATGAAAGGTCTCGATGGCGGTGGTCGCGTGCATCATCGCGCCCGTGCAGTTGCAGGCACGAGGCTTGGGGCAAGGGGCGAAGCGGAATATTCCATCCGTATTCGCGGCTCTTCGCGGTGGATGCGTGACGAAAGCGCGTGACGAAAACGCGCGACGAATGTGACGGTTCGGCAGCGCGCCGCCTACCCGCAGCGCGTGTCGTCTTCTCCGGCCGGTCTCCGGGCTGGCGAAAAGCCGCTTCACCTTCCCGCGCAACCTGTGGATGGACAGGCGTTGAGCGCAGTGGTCTTGCACATACGTGGCACGCATGTGTAGAAGTCGGCCGTGTGTCGCTCTCAAGCGACACGTTCGCTTACCGTTGCGGGGGCAGCACAGGTGGGGTCGCCGCAGCGCATCGCTGCATCGAACCGCTGTTTCCCGTTTAACTGCGCACGTCGGAACGCGTGCGCGAGCACCAGATTAGCCGGGAGTGTAGGTGCCGCGTGCGCGCCAGTCAAGAAACAGGCGAGCCTCGGGACTTGCCGCGGGCGTGTGGTATCGTGAAAAAAGAGATTTCCGGCTATTTGCCTGTCGTTCAGGGACAGGCAACGTTTCATCCCTTTTCGACACCTCCGAAATATGCATGCTCCTTCCGGCAACCCCGGTTCCCCGGCGATTCTGGTGACCGGCAAAGGGGCGTCGCCGACGCGCACCGATGCCCTGCCCGCTACAGGGCGGCGACCGGGTCTGTTGACCATCGGCCTGGGCTTCCGGCGCGATGTGACATCCGGCCAGATCGAGGCCGCCGTCCGGATGGCACTTGGGAGGCTGGAATCAGGCGACATGGCCGAAGTCATGTGCGTGGCCACACTGCAAGACAAAGCGCATGAGGCGGCCCTGCTGGCGTTCTGCGAACAGCATCGGATGCCGCTGGTCGCCGTCCCGGCGGAGCAAATCAGCACCTGTCTCGACGAAAATCCGTTGCTCGCGCGTTCGCCAGTTGCACGCGAGAAACTCGGCGTCGACGGGGTATGCGAACCTTGTGCGCTGCTCGCTGCCCCCGGCGCCCGGCTGCTACGCGGCAAGCTCGCGCTCGATGGCGTCACGGTTGCCATTGGCACGCTAACCCCAATGCACCCGATGCAGCCGGATCACACAGACAACAAACAAGGACATCATGAAGACCGATAGCGAATCCCATCTGCGCATGACTCAACGCCGCCGCGAAGGGCACGAAAAGAAACAGGCTGCCGCCACGCACGAAAAAGGCCTGCTGATCGTCCATACCGGCAATGGCAAAGGCAAGAGCACGGCGGCTTTTGGCATGGCGGTGCGAATGCTGGGCCACAACGAGCGTCTCGGCGTCGTGCAGTTCATCAAGGGCGCGCTGCATACGTCCGAGCGTGATTTCCTCGGCGCACATCCGATGTGCGATTTCGTCACGATGGGTGATGGCTATACATGGAACACGCAGAACCGCGAGGCCGACATCGCCACGGCCCGCAAGGGCTGGGACCAGGCCGTCGCAATGATCCAGAGCGGCAACTACCGGATGGTGATCCTCGACGAACTCAATACCGTCCTCAAGTACGAATACCTGCCGCTCGATGAAGTGCTCGCTGTGCTGACCGCGCGTGGCCCGGAGCAGCATGTCGTAGTCACCGGCCGCCACGCGCCCGATGCGCTCATCGAGGCAGCCGATCTCGTCACGGAAATGCGCCTCGTGAAGCATCCGTATAAGGAGCAGGGCGTCAAGGCGCAGAAAGGTGTGGAGTTCTAACCATGCCGTCTTGTCCAGCGCTGCTCGTCAGCGCGCCCGCCTCCGGCCAGGGAAAGACCACGATCACGGCGGGCCTTGCACTGCTGCACCGCCAGCTCGGCCGGCGCGTGCGGGTCTTCAAGACGGGGCCTGACTTCCTCGACCCGATGATCCTGGAGCACGCAAGCGGCGCCCCAGTCCAGTCGCTCGATCTCTGGATGGCAGGCGAAGACGGCTGCCGCCGGCTGCTGGCCGAGGCCGCTGCGCAGGCGGATCTCATCC
The DNA here is from genome assembly GCF_000785435.2 of Paraburkholderia sacchari. Lineage (GTDB taxonomy): Bacteria > Pseudomonadota > Gammaproteobacteria > Burkholderiales > Burkholderiaceae > Paraburkholderia > Paraburkholderia sacchari. The sequence goes on from NZ_JTDB02000011.1 coordinate 138,066, forward strand.
TGATCGAAGGCGTGATGGGACTCTTCGACGGCACACCCAGCAGCGCCGATCTCGCAGCCAGATTCGGCGTGCCCGTCGTCGCCGTGATTTCGGCGAAGTCGATGGCGCAGACGTTCGGCGCCGTCGCATTCGGTCTTGCGCATTACCGTTCGGATGTGGCGATACACGGCGTGCTGGCCAATCATGTCAGTTCGGCGCGTCACGCGCAGATGATCCAGGCGGGCATGCCCGACGGGCTGCGCTGGCTGGGGCATCTCGCCCCATCCGCGCAGATGGCGCTGCCGGAACGGCATCTGGGGCTTCATCAGGCTGGTGAAATCGATCAGCTCGAATCGCGTATTGCCTTCACGGCCCAGGCACTCGCCGATACGGCGCTGGCCGAATTGCCCGCGGCCGTTTCGTTCGATGCAGCGCCGCACGATAGTCACCACGCGCAGCCACGGCTGCTCGAAGGAAAGCGGATCGCCATCGCTCGGGACGCAGCCTTCTCGTTCATCTATCCAGCGAACGTGAGTCTGCTGGAAAGCCTGGGGGCGCGCGTCGCGTTTTTCTCGCCGCTGGCAAACGAACCCGTCCCAAGTCATGCCGATGCGCTGTATCTGCCCGGCGGCTACCCCGAGCTTCATGCCGCTACGCTGGCGGGCAATGTAATAACCGCCGCCAGCATCCGCGGCCATGCAACGGCCGGCAAGCCTGTGGTTGCCGAATGCGGCGGCATGCTGTATCTGCTCGACGAGCTGACCGATACCGAAGATCGCTCGACACCGATGCTCGGGCTATTGCCGGGACGGGCGGCGATACAGAAACGGCTGGTCTCGCTCGGTATGCAGGCGCTCGAAACGAAGTTTGGAGTGCTAACAGGCCACACGTTCCACTATTCCAGCATGACGACTCCCCTGCAACCCGAAAGCCACGCCACCCGCGCGCAGACCGGCGCGCCCGGCGAGCCGGTATTCCGCTCGGGCGCGATCGTCGCAAGCTACATGCATGGATACTGGCCGTCCAACCCTGCCCTCGCGGCGGCGCTTTTTTGCGGCAAGCCCTTTTAACGAAACCGCACGGACGGCGGTCTGCCGTGCCCGGTGGCCTGCGCGATCCAGAATACGTTGCGCGCCGGGGTCAGCCAGCCCTCGTTGCGAGCTCGTCGAGCAGCGCGAGCCTGTCCGGATCGTCCATCGTTTTCCATGCCCGTATTTCGGCTCTGTTGCGCAGACAGCCTTCGCAATAACCGCTCTGCGGGTTCAACCGGCAAACATCGATGCACGGGGAACCGACCGGACGCTGCGTTTTCGCTTGTTCGATCTTTTGCTCGAGACTCAGGCGCGGCGGTTGTTCGACGTTTTCCATCACACCCCACCCGCATTCACTTCGCGGCTTACCGCGCGCAGCGCAGCATCGAGCCGCGCCCATCCCGATTCGTCCGCGGGCAGGCCGAAGCGCAGCCCCCGGACGACGTCGAACCTCCGTGTCCACACGGCATGACGGGCCAATCCATCCTGCCACTGTGGCGCACGCTCATCGCGCACCCACGCGAAGAGCGGTGTGTGCCGCACCACCGGGAAAAATTCCCCGAGCAAATCCGCAAGCCGCTCTCCCGCAGCCGCGAGACTGGCCCGCGTTTGCGTCTGCCAGTCCGTATCCAGCATCGCGGCGCGCGTCACGATGCGCGCAGGCCCGCTTACGCTCCACGGACCACGCAGGCTACGCATAGCCCGAATGACGTCCTTATCCGCCAGCACGAAACCCACTCGCGCACCAGCCAGCCCGAAAAACTTGCCAATCGAGCGCAGCACGATCAGCCCGCCACGATCAGCGAACTTCGCCACGCTGAGTTCCGGCATCGCCTCGACAAAAGCCTCGTCGACCACCAGCGTACCGTCACGCACCGCGAGTTCCTCATGCCAGCCCATGATGACGTCCGGCGTGAACCGCTCGGCTCCCGGGTTGTTCGGATTGACGAGAACCAGATGCTTCAGATCCGCTGGCAGCGGCCTCCCCGGTTCCAGTACAAAAGACGCTGCGCCGCCGAGGTCGGCAATGTCCCGCGTGACGAAACGATCGACGGGAAACCCCGCGCGCTCGCAGGCAGGCGCGTATTCCCCATACGTGAGCAGCCCGACGCCGATACGCCCCTTGGGAAGAACCGCCGGCAGCATCCGGATCGCTGCCTGTGTGCCTGCCACGGCGAGCGCCTCTCGCGCACCATAATGCGCGGCAGCGATGACCTCCAGATCGTCGTCGTCGTCGGGCAACCTGAGCCATGCCTGCGGATCGACGGGCGGCACCGGATAGCCGTCGGGATTGATCCCCGTCGAAAGGTCGAGCCAGTTTTCCCGGGCGATGCCATACCGGCGAGCAGCCTCGCCGAGATTGCCGCCGTGCGGCACTTGTGTTGCGTGATCGAGATTGAGCATAGGTATTCAGAAAATCGCGGAAGCGCTGGCCAGCACGCCATGGTACCAGGCCGCCCCGCCGCACGCGATGTTGAGACTGCCAACCGCGGGTGACATAATACGGCCCCGCCCCTGCGCCGTAATAGATTCGGCAATCCCGGCGCGGCGATTCCACACTGTTCACGTAAGCGACATGGCCAAAACGTTGATGATCCAGGGGACGAGCTCCGACTCCGGAAAGAGCACCCTCGTCGGGGCGCTTTGCCGGATTGCCACGCGTGAAGGCAAGCGGGTCGCCCCGTTCAAGCCGCAGAACATGTCGCTCAACAGCGCAGTGACCATCGACGGCGGAGAAATCGGCCGCGCGCAGGCCTGGCAGGCACTCGCCGCCGGCGTCGCTCCCGAAGTCGACATGAACCCGGTCCTGCTCAAGCCGAACAGCGATACCGGTTCGCAAGTCATCGTGCAAGGTCATTCGCGCGGCAATCTCGATGCGCGGGCCTATCACCACTACAAGCCCATCGCGATGCAGGCAGTGCTCGAATCGTACGATCGCCTGAAGGCGAAAAGCGATCTCGTGCTGGTCGAAGGCGCCGGCAGCCCGGCCGAGGTCAACCTGCGTCAGGGCGATATCGCCAACATGGGGTTCGCCACCGCCGTTGGCTGTCCAGTCGTGCTGGTCGCGGACATCGATCGCGGCGGCGTGTTCGCGCAGATTCTCGGCACGCTGGCCTGCCTGCCCGAAAATGAACGCGCGCTGGTGAAAGGCATCGTCATCAATAAGTTTCGAGGCGACGTGGCACTGCTGAAACCCGGTATCGACTGGGTCGCAGCACAAATGAACAAGCCCGTGTTCGGTGTGGTGCCGTTCGTCCCGGGTTTGTGGCTCGACGCCGAAGACATGCTGCCGAAACAGAGCCATAAAGATGTGGGTGCCGGCGAGGTGCTGCGCGTCGTCGTGCCGGCACTGCCGCGCATCAGCAACCACACTGACTTCGATCCACTACGTGCGCATCCGCAAGTCGATTTCCGCTTTGTTCGTGCGGGCGAGCCGCTCCCGGCGGCGGATCTCGTGATCCTGCCGGGCAGCAAGAGCGTCCAGCGCGATCTCGCCTGGTTGCGCGAACACGGTTGGGACACACATCTGCGTCGTCATCTGCGCTACGGTGGCAAGCTGATCGGGGTCTGCGGCGGGCTGCAGATGCTCGGGAAGGAATTGCACGATCCGCTCGGCATTGAAAGCCCGGTAACGCGCACGGCGGGGCTTGGGCTGCTCGACTACGTCACGACGCTCGAACCGCACAAGCAGCTCGTCAACACTGCCGGCACACTCCTCGTAGACGGATCAGCACCGGTACGCGGATACGAAATTCATATGGGTGTCACCGAAGGCCCGGCCTTGTCCCGCCCCGCGCTGCGCCTCTCCAACGGCCACGCAACGCGCGCCGACGGCGCGCTCTCCGAAGACGGCCAGATTCTGGCAACCTACCTGCACGGCCTGTTCGATTCGCCTGACGCCTGCACGGCGCTGCTTCGCTGGGCGGGGCTTGGCCATGTGGAGCGCGTCGATCATGACGCGCGCAGGCTCGCATCCATTGACCGGCTCGCCGACGCAGTGGCTGCGAGCGTCGATCTCGATGCCCTGTGGGGCTGCATGGGCTGAACGGCGCGCCACGCTCACGTTACGCGCGCGATGCGGACCGTTCGTAGCGCTCAACCAGCGCACCGAACAGCAGCCCGATCGTCGCCCACATGATGACTTGCATGCCAATTGCGGCCAACCGGAAATTCCAGAGCGCGACAGCCGGGAATTCCAGCGGCACTTCATTGATAGTCGGCATTGCCAACTGAATGGCAGCGATGATGACGATGAATGCAAGTCCGCCGACGATCGAAGCGTTCCAGCCGCCGAGATGCGCAAGCAACGCGCGACGAATCTTGAGCGAGAAAACCATTACGGCAATCGAAATCGCGATCATCAGGAAGAAGAGTCCCGTCCGGAATCCAATCGTGTCCGGATCGCCGACCGATGGCGGGTTAGCCGGATACTTTATGTTTGGAACGATGACGAGAGCGATAAACGAGGCCGCGGCAAGCCATGCCGACAACTGCCGTGCAGGCAGCCGGACTCGACCGTACACATATGCGAACGTCAGCGAAAACAGCCCGCCGATTGCCGCACCAAAGGTCACGACACCTGTTAGCAAACCGATGCCGGCTTGCGTATGGCGGCTCACCAGTTCGGGATCAGGCGCTTCGCCCTTTGCGGCGTCGAGTTTTTCCGCGAAGGAAATCGCCCGATCCATCTGGGGTTCACCCACGATCCTGGCAAAACCGAACGTGAGAAGTCCCGCGGCGATGCCTGCAAGCATGCCGCGCACAAGCAGCTTTCCGACCATGCGCCCCCCTTCAGTGACAGGGGAAACCGAGAAGGTGGCGCCCGTCGTGCACGAATTCGTGGATGTACATGCCCGGGAAGATCGACATCGCGCCTTGTTCGGCGCCGACGAAATAGATGGCCAGCAGCAACATCAGGCCACCGAAGATGACCCACGGCAGCAGTTCCTTGACAGAAATCGGAGCCGGCATGGCAACCGGCTTCAGAATGGCTTCGCTCATAATGGAACCTCTGGGGGAATCGCGCCCCAACGAATGGTTTAAAGACATGGCACGAAGAAGGGTCTGGCTTGCGGTATCTGAAAACAGCACCGAATACAGTGGCGCGGCCGCGCCGGCTTTGCACCGGCTTCCACTCTTCGCACGAGTGGATTATACGCACGATAGCCTTGCGGAAGAAACCTCGCGCCCTGCCACGCCGCCATGGAAGCGCACCCGATCATGAGCCTCGCCCTTGCCTTGATCGCCCATGCGTCTACGCGGGCCATGCGAACAGGTACTTTCCCGAACGATGATCCGCTGGATGCCAGGGGGCGATCCGAAGCGGTGAAATTTCTCGAATACTGGGACCGTCCGCCATTCGCTCGCGTGTTGAGCAGCCCCATGCGATGCGCGATCGAAACCGCCGAGACCTTGGGCCTGAGTGCGACCATCGAGCCCGCGCTTGCCGATATGGATTACGGGAGATGGCGCGGCATGCGGCTATCGGATCTGGCGGAACATGATCCCGTCTCACTGCATGCCTGGCTGAGCGATCCCGCCAGCGCGCCGCACGGCGGAGATACGCTGCATGAACTGCAAAGCAGGATGGGACGCTGGATTGATTCTCTGACCGGGGAAGGCAGTCTAATTGCGATCACCCATGCTTCGGTTATTCGAGCAGCGCTCATTCACGCACTCGGATTCGACGTAAAGGCCGCGTTCGAACTGCAGATCAACCCAATGGCGCGCTTTATGCTGGTCAAAGTTCGCAATCGTCGCTGGAAGTTGGCTTAGCTTCTCTAATTCCGCTGACACAGCTTCGCTGGACGACTTCGTGCCAGCCGCAATGGGAAGCGTGTATTGTTGGTCCTTGCGAAGACAGACTTGGGTGATCGCGAGCTGGCTGCCTGGTAGAACGTCATCAGACAGTCGCTCCGCAATATCCATCGGCCCCTGCGATGTGCCATTCCTTGCGCCATCACCCAGAGCCCACCTTGTGCGTCAAGTTGAGGACGCTGTCTCTCGTTTCGCTGCAAGACGTCGGAGCCGCACAAAAACTGTGCGTCTGTCCTTGCATTCATGCGCCCGTGCACTTACCAGAGCGAGGATTCCATGCCTTTCGTTACGACCAAAGATAACGTCGAAATCTTCTACAAAGACTGGGGAAGCAAAGATGCTCAACCCGTCGTCTTCCATCATGGCTGGCCGCTATCCTCCGACGACTGGGACGCGCAAATGCTGTTCTTCTTGCAGAAGGGCTACCGTGTTATCGCGCACGACCGGCGTGGGCACGGACGCTCGGCACAAGTATCAGATGGTCATGACATGGACCACTATGCGGCAGACGCCTTCGCTGTCGTCGAAGCGCTAGACCTGACGAACGCTGTGCATATTGGGCACTCGACCGGTGGCGGAGAGGTCGCCCGCTATGTCGCCAGGCATGGGCAACCAGCCGGGCGTGTCGCCAAGGCCGTACTTGTGAGCGCGGTTCCGCCTCTGATGGTGCAAACGAGAGACAACCCTGAAGGTTTGCCTATCGATGTCTTCGATGGATTCCGGAAAGCGCTTGCCGAAAACCGCGCCCAATTCTTCCTGGACGTTCCGACCGGACCCTTCTATGGTTTCAACCGACAAGGCGCAACCGTGCATCAGGGCGTCATCCGGAATTGGTGGCGTCAAGGAATGATGGGAAGTGCTCACGCGCATTACGAAGGCATCAAAGCGTTTTCAGAGACGGACCAAACGGAAGACCTGAAAGCCATCTCTGTTCCGACGCTCGTCCTGCATGGCGAAGACGACCAGATTGTCCCAATCGCAGACGCCGCGCTAAAGTCAATCAAGCTGCTGAAGTCGGGGACGTTGAAAACCTACCCGGGTTTGTCACACGGTATGCTGACAGTGAATGCAGAACTTTTGAACGCGGATTTGCTTGCGTTCGTCCAGAGCTAGTCTTCAGCAGGCAAAGCGGGCTCCGCACAACGTGGCCCGCTTTTTTCATCCCTCAAGATTTGTTCTGTGGCATTGTCAAGTTGACGACGTGGGTGCAGACCAATGCGGAATAAGCAGGATTCCTGTTGATTGTCGAGCGAGCGGCCAGCAGGCCTGTGGAGTGCCTACGCTAGTGAATTTGCGTCGATACAGGGTGGCTAAGGTCGAACTCAAGCGCAACGCGAGTTCATTGAACTGGTCCATGCCGAGAAGCGTGGGCCATATTGACCTTCTCTTTCGTGACCACTACGGCAACGGTTGAAGATGCTGCCGATCGTCTTTGCTGCTTCGACGAGGTCGAAAGTGTCCGTTCAAAGCAATTTCGGTTTTAAATGCGTCCGGCAGGACGGCCAGCCAGTAACCGGTACGCTTTAATCACACGATCCCGGATGTACAACTGGCAACAGATCGCTTGCCCGTCGGCATACCGCCCCGTATTGGTCAGACAGTAGTAGCCACTTCCACCCCCACTACCGTTAGTGATCCATGGAAAGTTGACCTGCTTCACGGAATTTCTCTTACATGCGATGTGTCATTTGAAACGTACCCACAAAGGTACCGATTCAAGCAAATCATCCAAACCCAGCCACAGGACCTGAACGCCGATGCAGAAGAGCACAAAAGCGAAGAGGCGCCTGGCAACATCAGTGCCCACGGGACCTAGAAACCTTTCGACGTTTGCTGCAAAGCGGACGCAAACGTAGATGCTGCACCACAGGATGAGCATTCCGACTGCCGCCCCAGCAAGGTTGACGAGCGGGACGCCGGTCCGGGGCCTGGCCGTTCCGAGTGCAATCGCGACGGCGATCGACCCGGGGCCAACAGTAATTGGAAGCGTCAGTGGATAAAAGGCTTTCGCACGCAGCAATGCCTCCTGGACTGAGTCCGTGGCCGCCTGTTGTTCCGCTTCGCGTTCCGCATCCGCTCGCGTGTGCAGCAGACCCCAGCCTGCGAACGCAATCACCGCTCCGCCAGCCACTCGCAGTACTGGCAACGATATGCCGAAAAACTGTAGCACGTAGGCACCAATCGAGAGCGCCAAAATCAAAACGATCAGGCTATTGAGGGAAATGCTTTTGGCCAGCCAGGCCCGCTCAGCCGGCGACGCGTGCGGCACCAGGCCAAGGATAAAGAATCCGGCCGCTGGCGGATTGATAATCGGGAACAGGCCGGCTACAAGATAAAGAATGGTCTCGGTAAACTGGTTCAGCATCCTGCCTCCACCGGTCGAACGCAACGGCTTACCGCCTATTCGGAAGTAGCGAATACTAGCGGTGCGGTGCAGCACGAAGCTGCAAGGAAGCGGAACATTCGCGCGCGTCCCGCCGCTTCAGACTAGTCGGGTAAACCGGCCGCGGGGGTCGGACTAAAGTCCTATATTGACAGTACGCCTGAATTCTTATACTGATTCACCGCCTGTATCGTCCAGCAATCAACCTGCCAGGATGAACGCCGTCACAATCCGTATCGCGCGCTAGCAGTACGCACTGACAACGGACGGGATGCCAGACGCCTGGATAAGGCGCATGAAGAGGATATCAAACGTGAATCCGATCTCGCTAAAGGCACCGACTATCCCAATCCCTTTTCATAAGCTGCTGAAGATCGTGGCGATAGTAGATGCCGACGATGCGCAGACGAGAGAACTACTTGCCGAAATCTCAACGGAAAACTTCCGTGTCGAAATTTCAAGCAATCTCAGGCGGGACGTGAACGAAGACGCAGACGTTGGCGCCTACATTGTGCTTCTGGACGGCGAGCGCCTCGCGGGGGCTCGGGGCTTGGCGCTGGCGGTGCGTTCGCTCGGTTTTCGCACACCGCTCTGGGCGCTCTCCAATTCGCACCGGCTTTCAAACCTCGCCGTAGATGGCGGGTTAGGCGAAATCGACGGCTATATCTACCTCGGCCAGCAAACACCCACATTTTACGCAAGGCAGGTTACGGCAAGCCTGATCAAGTACGGCATGAGCCTGCTGCCCCCCTTCTTTGGCGGCCTCGTCAGCTACGACGCCGAGGCCAATATCGCGTTTGACTGTCCTGGACACCAAGGCGGACAGTTCTACCGAAAATCGCCCGCGGGGCAACTTTTCTTCAAACACTTCGGTGAAAGCATCTTTCGCAATGATTTGTGCAATGCAGACGTAGACCTCGGCGATCTGCTGATTCACGAAGGCGCCGCTGCCGATGCGGAGCGTCACGCTGCGGCCGTATTTGGCGCGGACCAGACCTATTTCGTCCTTAACGGTACCAGCACCTCGAACAAGATCGTGACGGGTGCGGTGCTCAGGCGTGGCGACCTCGTGCTGTTCGACCGTAACAATCACAAGTCCCTGCATCAGGGTGCGCTTGTCCAGGCGGGTGCCATTCCGATCTTCCTGCCGACTGCGCGCAACGCTTTCGGCATGATCGGCGCGGTCGACTGGTCGGCGTGGGATGAGGACTATCTGCGCGAGCAGATCCGCACCAATCCGCTTGTGGCGGATCCCGACCGCAGCACGGCGCAGCGCCCGTTCCGGCTCGCGTGCATCCAGCTCGCCACCTATGACGGAACGGTCTACAACGTACACAAGGTCCTGGAGAAAATCGGTCACCTGTGCGATTACGTCCTCTGGGACGAGGCATGGATCGGCTACAACGCTTTTCATCCTCTATTCGACAATCACAGTCCGATGCGGCTAAATGAACTGACGCCCGAGATGCCGGGCTTGTTCTCGACGCAGTCGGTCCACAAGCAGGGTGCCGGCTTCTCCCAGGCCTCGCAGATCCACAAACGCGATGATCATATCCGCGGCCAGCAGCGTTACATCGAACACAAGCGCTTCAACGAGTCCTTCCTGATCTACGCCAGTACCTCGCCGTTCTATCCCCTCTTCGCGTCGCTGGACGTCAATGCAAAGGTCCACGAGGGTAAGGCTGGCGAAATGCTATGGGATGGATGTATCGACCTGGCTATCGAGGCGCGCAAGAAGTTTCGTCAGTTCGTCCATCACTATGCTCAGGTCGGCAAGACGGCTCAAGAGCAGTGGTTCTTCGATCCATTCGTTCCTGACGTCGTCGATATCCACAATTCGAACTTCACGCACGATGTGGCAAACGTACCGTGGGAGGACCTTCCTACCGAGGTCATCAAGCACGAGCAGCAGTGCTGGGAATTCCGCCCGGATGCGAAATGGCACGGCTATTCGGGCTATGCGCACGGCTACGTCATGGTCGACCCGAACAAACTGACCCTCCTGACGCCCGGTATCGACCGTAAGACGGGGGACTATCTGGACTTCGGTGTGCCGGCGACGGTCGTGGCCAACTATCTGCGAGAGGAAGGCATCGTCCCCGAAAAATGCGATCTGAACAGCATCCTCTTCCTGATGACACCAGCAGAGGACGAAAGCAAGCTGAACACACTAATCGCGCGTCTGGTCAAGTTCAAGAACCTGTGGGACCGCGACGCACCGCTCGCAGAGGTGCTGCCCACGCTCTATGCGGCGCATGGCGAGCGCTACGCGGGTTACTCGCTTCGTCAGATCTGCAACGAGATGCATGGCTTTTATCGCGAGGCCAACGTCAAGAACCTGCAGCGGCTGTGCTTCCGGGCGTCAAGTTTCCCGGAACTGGCGATGTCGCCGCAAGACGCGTACGAAGCACTCGTCGCGAACCAAGTTGACTATGTCCCGCTCGATAGTGCGCGAAACCGCATCTCCGCGACGCTCGCACTGATCTATCCACCGGGTATCGGCGTCGTACTCCCCGGCGAACGCTGGGACGAACGTGCGCAACCGATGCTCGATTACTTCATGGCGTTCCAGGAATCGTTCAACCGTTTCCCGGGGTTCAACTATGAAGTGCAAGGCGTTTTTCAGGAGCGGGAAGACGGTCGTATCCGGTTCTATACATACGTGGTTCACGAGTAGGCGACCAAGTTCACCAAGGAGGTGAGCGCCATGAATGACCAGCTGAAGAAGATGAACGTCGTGCAACTGACGTTCATCGTGACCGTCAACATGATGGGCTCCGGCATCATCATGTTGCCATCCAATATGGCGAAAGTCGGCGCGATCTCGTTGCTGTCGTGGATTGTGACGGCCATAGGTTCGATGGCCATCGCCTATGGCTTTGCACAGGCGGGTATCCTGAACCAGCGTGCCGGAGGCATGGCAGCCTACGCTGAGGATGCCTATGGAAAAGCCGGCTACTTTCAGGTTTTTTTCTGTACTTCCTGTCCGTAGCGATTGCAAACGTCGCGGTTGCCAGCTCGGCGCTCGGCTATCTCGCAGGGTTCTTTCCTGCCTTGACGCAGTCGCCGGTCGCGACTTGCATCGGTGTTATTGCACTGCTGTGGATCACCACGGTTGCCAACTTCGGCGGTCCAAAGCTGACAGGGCGCATTGGCTCCGTGACAGTCTGGGGCGTCATCCTGCCCGTGGGGTTCATGTCCATCGCAGGGTGGTTCTGGTTTAACCCCAGCTATTTCGCGGCAGCCTGGAACCCCAAGGGGATGAGCCTGCTGGAAGGCATGGGCTCGAGCATTTCCCTGACGCTTTGGGCATTTCTCGGCATGGAGTCGGCGGTGCAGAACTCGTCGGCCGTCGAGAATCCGAAACGCGACGTGCCGCTCGCCTGCCTGTTCGGCACACTCGGCGCCGCAGTCATCTACGTGCTGTCAACCACAGTGATCCAGGGCATCGTGCCCAATGACTATCTCGCGAAATCAACGGGGCCATTTGGCCTTGCGTTCGCGCATATGTTCACCCCCGCGATCGGCTCCATCGTGATGGCACTCGCGGCGATGGCGTGTGTCGGGTCGCTGCTCGGCTGGCAGTTCACGCTGGCGCAGACCGCGAAAGATGCCGCCGACAGCAACATGTTTCTGCCGGTTTTCAGCAAAGCCAACCGGACAGGCGCGCCCATTCCCGGCATGGTCATCATGGCCATCGTCCAGTCACTGATGGCGCTTTCAACGATCTCGCCAAATCTCGCGGAACAGTTCGCCGCGCTGGTGAACCTGGCGGTGGTCACCAATGTCCTGCCCTACATCATTTCCCTCTCGGCCCTGTTCGTGATGATGCGCGAGGCTGGCACCGAAGCCGCCACGTACCGGCGCAACGCAGTGGTAACAGTCGTCGCGATGGTCTACTCCATTTACGCGCTCTATGCATCCGGCAAGGACGCCGTGCTGGGCGGGATGCTGGTGCTGGCCATCGGCTACGTCATCTATGGGTTCATGGCTGCCCGCCGCGCAGGGAGCGCGGCAAAGGCGGGCAAGCCCGCAATTCTTGCCGCCAGCATCATCGCGTTCGTTGTCCTGTCTGCGCCCTGGCCGCGCCATGCTCACGCCGCCGAAGCCGCAGTTGCTGCTCCAACGGCCACGACGGGCGCGCTGGCCCGGATCAGGCAGTCGGGCAAGATGAACATTGGGTACGTCGCCGATGCACGCCCCTATGCGTTCCAGAATAGCGAGGGCCAAGCTGATGGGTACGCCGTGGCGCTGTGCAGGAAGATCGCCGACAAGGTGAAGGCCGATCTGTCGTTGCCCGCGCTGGCCGTGAACTGGACCGTCGTGAAACCAGAGGAGCGCTACCGTGCGCTGCAGGACCATCGCATCGACTTGCTATGCGCCGACGCCGAGACGCTAACGGGGCGCCAGTACATCAGTTACTCCATTCCAGTCTATCCGGGGGGCCTTGCCGCGCTGACACGCGCCGACGCGCCCGCTGGCCTGAAGGAAGTGCTGAGCGGGTCTAACAGATCGGACCGGCCGATCTGGCGCGCATCTCCCGCGCAGCTCCTGAACGCGCAGACGTTTTCGACGGTTGAGCACTCGCCCACGCAACTCTGGCTCGCAGAACGCATGGGGACATTTCAGCTGTCGGCGAATGTGATTACCGCCTCGAGCTATGAAGACGGCGTGCGACAGGTACTCGAGCGCAAGGCGGGCGTGTTTTTCGCTGAGCGCGCCATACTGCAGGACCAGGTGAGCCGCAACCCGGCAGGCGACCAGCTTCAGATTCTGCACCGACGCTTTTCATACGCGCCTATTTCGCTGGGTGTCGCACGCGGCGACGAAGACTTGCGCCTGCTCGTCGACCGCACGCTAAGCCGTGTGTTCAAGTCGGGCGACTATCGCACAAGCTACGTGAAGTGGTTTGGCCAACCAGATGAAGACGCGCAGAACTTCTACCGCCTGGCGATTTTGCCGGACTAGCCATTGAAGTGAGGAGAACTACGATGGGTATGGAGACAGCAAACTTTGGCGTGCATTCCGAGGCGGGAAAACTCCGCAAGGTCATGGTCTGCTCGCCGGGCCTGGCTCACCAACGCCTGACGCCGAGCAATTGCGATGAGCTTCTGTTCGATGATGTCGTCTGGGTCAGCCAGGCGAAGCGCGACCATTTCGACTTCGTCACCAAAATGCGCGAGCGCGGCGTCGATGTCGTCGAAATGCATAACTTGCTCGAGGAGACCATCAAGCTTCCAGAAGCCCTCAAATGGATTCTTGATCGAAAGATCCGCGCGGATACGGTAGGTGTATCGCTTGCGGGAGAGGTGCGAAGCTGGTTCGAGGGACTCGATGCGCGCAAGGCCGCGGAGTTCCTGATCGGCGGCGTGGTTGCCGAAGACATACCGGAGAGCGAGGAGAGTTACACCCTCAAGATGTACCGCCAATACCTCGACTACTCGAGCTTCGTGCTGCCACCGCTGCCCAATACGCTATTTACGCGCGACACGACCTGCTGGATATACGGTGGTGTTTCGCTCAATCCGATGTACTGGCCCGCCCGCCGGCAGGAAACGCTACTGACCACGGCGATCTATAAATTTCACCCCGACTTCGCGGGCAAGCCGTTCGAGGTCTGGTATGGCGATCCGGATGCGGATCATGGCGCCGCGACCCTGGAAGGCGGTGACGTGATGCCGATCGGCAAGGGCAATGTGCTGATCGGAATGGGTGAACGCACCAGCCGTCAGGCGATCGGGGCGCTGGCGTTGAAGCTGTTCGCAAAGGGTGCGGCCGAGCGGATTATCGTGGCGGGGCTGCCCAAGTCGCGTGCCGCAATGCACCTCGATACGGTTTTCAGCTTCTGCGACCGCGATCTTGTGACGGTATTCCCGGAAGTCGTCAAGGAGATCGTCCCGTTCACGATCCGCCCGCACGACGGCGATCCGTCGAAGCTGCACGTCCAGCGCGAAGACAAGTCCTTCATCGATGTGGTGGGCGATGCGCTCGGGCTGCCCAAACTACGGGTGGTCGAGACGGGTGGCAACGCATTCGCTGCGGAGCGCGAGCAATGGGACGATGGCAACAACGTGGTCTGCATCGAGCCGGGCGTGGTAGTCGGTTACGACCGCAACACCTACACCAACACGCTGTTGCGCAAGGCAGGCATCGAGGTCATCACGATCACCGCCGGCGAACTGGGACGCGGGCGCGGCGGCGGCCACTGCATGACCTGCCCGATCATACGCGACCCTGTCGATTACTGAGCACCTGAAGTATCGCGCTCCTTCAACGTGAACTGGAGAATCGCAATGGCTTTCAATTTGTCCAATCGTAATCTATTGAGCTTGATGCATCACAGCACCCGCGAGCTTCGCTATCTGCTCGATCTCTCACGAGATCTGAAGCGCGCGAAATACACGGGCACCGAGCAACAGCATCTCAAGGGCATGGAGATCGCGCTGATCTTCGAGAAGACTTCCACGCGAACGCGTTGCGCGTTTGAGGTCGCCGCACATGACCAGGGGGCCAATGTCACCTATATCGACCCGCATTCCTCACAGATCGGTCACAAGGAGAGCATGAAGGATACGGCGCGCGTACTCGGCCGCATGTTCAACGCGATTGAATATCGCGGATTCAGCCAGGAGGTTGTCGAGGAGCTGGCCCGCTACGCGGGTGTGCCTGTCTTCAACGGGCTGACGGATGAATACCATCCAACGCAAATGCTCGCGGACGTGCTGACCATGCGCGAGAACAGCGACAAGCCGCTCACGGACATTAGTTATGCGTACCTCGGCGACGCGCGTAATAACATGGGTAACTCGCTGCTCCTGATCGGCGCCAAGCTGGGAATGGACGTGCGGATTGGCGCGCCGAAATCGCTATGGCCGAATGAAGAGCATGTCGCGGCATGCCACAAGTTTGCCGAAGAAAGCGGCGCACGCCTTACGCTCACCGAGGACCCCAAGGCGGCTGTCGAGGGTACCGACTTCGTTCACACAGACGTGTGGGTATCGATGGGTGAACCGTTCGAGGCATGGGGTGAACGCATCAACGCACTCCTTCCCTATCAGGTCAACATGGCGCTGATGAAGGCGACGAAGAATCCGCGGGCAAAGTTCATGCACTGCCTGCCGGCCTTCCACAACAGCGAAACTGAAGTTGGCAGGCAGATCGCCGCCAAGTATCCGGCGCTCACGAACGGCATCGAGGTCACGGAAGAGGTGTTCGAATCGCCGTTGAACATTGCATTCGAACAGGCCGAAAACCGCATGCATACCATCAAGGCAATTCTGGTCTCGACGCTTGCCAACATCTGAACGCGCGGCGGCAAACTCACGCTTTCAGGCAGCACCCAACAGACGGGCCCACACACCGCCCATCCGTTGGGTGCACGAACGGAACCCGAACGAGGGGAAGATCATGCGCATAGTGATTGCGTTGGGCGGTAACGCGCTATTGCGGCGCGGCGAGCCGATGACGGCCGAAAACCAGCGTGACAACGTTCGGATCGCGGCCCGGCAAATCGCGCAGATTGCACCTGGGAACGAACTCGTCATCGCACACGGCAACGGTCCTCAAGTCGGCTTGCTCGCCCTGCAAGGCGCAGCCTACAAGGACGTGCCGGGCTACCCCCTTGACGTGCTCGGTGCCCAGACAGAAGGGATGATCGGCTATATGATCGAGCAGGAGCTCGGCAATCTGCTGCCGTATGAAGTTCCGTTTGCGACGATCCTGACCCAGGTCGAAGTCGACGCCGGGGACCCCGCCTTCCAGCACCCCAGCAAGCCGATCGGTCCCGTGTATTCGAAGGACGAGGCCGAGCGGCTGGCCGCCGAGAAAGGCTGGAGCATCGCCCCCGATGGCGACAAGTTCCGCCGCGTAGTGGCAAGTCCGCGTCCGAAGCACATTTTCGAAATCCGTCCGGTCAAATGGCTGCTCGAACACAAGACCATCGTCATCTGTGCGGGCGGCGGCGGCATACCGACCATGTACGACGAGAACCACAAGTTGCGCGGCGTCGAAGCAGTGATCGACAAGGACCTGTGTTCCGCCCTGCTCGCCGAGGAACTCGAGGCGGACATGCTCATCATCGCGACCGACGTGAATGCTGCGTATATCGACTGGGGCAAGCCGGAAAGCAAGGCGATCGCCCAGGCACACCCGGACGAACTCGACAGGCTTGGATTCGCAGCGGGTTCAATGGGACCGAAAGTGATGGCAGCCAGCGAATTCGCCCGTGATACGGGCAGGGATGCCGTCATTGGCGCGCTCCCGGACATCGTTGCCATTACCCAACGGCGGGCCGGAACACGGGTGACCACATCTGAGCCCGGGATCCGCTACTACCAGGATTCCTGACATCGTATTGATCAAACGCTCCCGCGATTCTTGATGCAGGCGATCCGGTAAACTCCATCCTCGACTTCGACGCCGTGCGTGTCGTGCGTAAAGCCAGGAAAACGCCGATCGAATTGCTCGAGCGCCTTCAAATAGCCAAGCAGCGGACCGTCGGCAGGGCCGGCGTTTTCGCCGGGCATCAGAAGCGGAATGCCCGGCGGATAAGGCACCACTGCGTTGGCCACAGTGCGCCCTGCCATTTGCGACAGTTCGAGCGTTTCCACCTGGTTGTGAACGAGCAACTCGAACGCCTCCTGAGGACTATGGTCGGGCTCGGGCAGTGTGGAAAACCCGCGTGACATCATCTCAGTCGTCTTCAGGTCGTTCATTGCGCGGAACATCAGGTCACACAGGTTGCGCAGCCCGAGGTGGCCGTATCGTTCCGGATAGTTCGCCACCAGTTTTGGCAACGCCTGTTCGAGCGGGAGATTGGCGTCGTAATCCTTCTTGAAGTCGAGCAGCGTGTTGGCGAGCGTCCCCCATTTTCCCTTCGTAATGCCGATGGAAAACAGCAGCAGGATCGTGAAGTCGGTGGTTTTCTCGACGACGATACCGTGCCGGGCGAGATACGCGGTCACGACACACGCCGGAATGCCGACCGGCATCAGCCCGCCTTGCGGCGCGATGCCAGGTGTAAGGATCGATACCTTGATCGGATCCAGCATGCAGTAATTTTCTTCGATAACGCCGAACCCGTGCCATGCGTCGTTCGCATGCAAGACCCAGCAGGACGGATCGGTTGCCAGCAGTTCCTCGTCGGCTTCGTGAAACGGCGTTCGACGCCCCGTCTGGCGATTGACAACGACATCAGGCTGCCACCCGTTGAAGAACCAGTCGCTTTGCTCATCGAACTGTGCGTGCAGCCTGCCGAGCATCTGGCGAAACGCGATGGCTTCGCGGATCGAGTCGCCCGTCAGCGCCTCGCCGCCAGGGCCGTCCATCATCGCGGCGCTGACGTCGTTGGACGCAATGATCGCGTACTGCGGCGACGTCGACGCGTGCATCATGTATGACTCGTTGAAGCGCGCATGGTCTATCGGGTTGCGCCCGTCGCGGATGTGAATGAACGATGCCTGTGACAACGCGGCAAGCAGCTTGTGTGTCGAGTGCGTCGCGAACACCGTCGGCTTCGACGCGTCGTGGTCGGCGGGGTCGCCGTGCATCGCAAAGCGGTCCTTGTAGAGCGGATTGAAGCGCGCATAGCCGTACCATGCTTCGTCAAAATGAAGCCGGTCGACGCCATGCACAGAAATTCAGTATATGCATCCATGTGTACCGCCGATATTGGACTTTGGGCAACGCTGATCAAGTCTCGGACAAGCTTCTGTACCGTCGTCTCCGATAGCGAGAGTGCCTCTGCCACTTCATTCAGAGAGAAATAGATCTTCATCACGATTTCACCTTTCGTCTGTTGCCGCCAATTTTTTATTCGCGCAGGGTTTCGTCAACGCGAGCGACCGACAATCGATAAGGAATGGAAAGCACTATCTACTCGCCGCCAACCACGCAAATCCGAAGGCTGTCGTCTACCCCGTGCGGAAGGATCACGGCCAACAGGCGAGCATTTTCGGAACCGACTCCGCTCAGATCGGCGCGCTGGTGGATCCGCTGGTCAATCAGGTCTGCTGTGTGAACATCAACTGCCAGTGTCAGCGCGGGCCTGATGTGTTCCCCTTTGCAGGGCGCAAGGATTCGGCGGAAGGCACGCTTTCGGTCAGCGACGCGCTGCTCGCGTTCTCGATCCGCTCGATGATCGCGGCCAAACTAACCGATCCGAACAAGGCACTGCTTAACACCATTGTTCGTGAGCATCAGTCGAAGTTCACCAACATTGACTTCATCTTTTAAGCGGAGCGAGCGCAGTACGCGCCCTGTTCGATGCCGCCCAGGATCAATGTCATCCATGCATTGATCCTGGGCCCGCGTAATCGACGCCGATCAATCGTAAAGCACGGCAGCGATCTTCGGATCTTTCATATTGGTCTTGTCATACCAGTAAAAGCCCGTGTCGACTTTCTTGGGCAACTTCTCGCCTTTAAGCGCCTTCACTGCGGAGTCGACCACACATTTGCCGATACCGACCGGGTTCTGCGTTATCGCGCCCGCCATCAGGCCGGAGGTGATGTCCTCCTTTTGCTCCTTGCCGGAGTCGTAGCCGATCAGCACCAGTTTTTTTCCCGATTCCTTGACGCCAATCGCCGCGCCTTCCGCCGAACCTTCATTGGCGCCAAAAATGCCCTTGATATTCGGGTTGGCCTGGATCATGGCCTTGGCGATTTCCGCCGACTTCAAATGGTCGCCGCCGCCGTACTGCACGGAAACAATCTTGATGCCCGGATGCTTAGTCTTCATTTCGTTGAGAAAGCCGTCGCGGCGATCGATACCCGTGCGGCTTGTCTGGTCGTGCACGATCACGCCGACCTCGCCCGAATTGCCAATCATCTCCGCCATCTTGTCGGCCGCGAGCGCGGCGGCGGCAAGGTTGTCCGTTGCGCAGGTCGTCAACGGAATGTCGCTGTCGACGCCCGAGTCGAATGCAATCACAGGTATCTTGCTAGCCTGTGCGCGTTTGAGCAGCGGAATGGCCGCCTTGCTGTCGAGCGCGGCAATGCCGAGCACCTGCGGCTTCTTGGCGAGCGCGGCCGAGAGCATGTCGATCTGCTTGTCGACCATGGCCTCCGTTTCCGGGCCTTCGAAGGTGATCCTGACATTGTTCTCCTTCGCCGACTGTTCCGCGCCGGATTTCACGGCTTGCCAGAACTGATGCTGAAAGCCCTTCGAGATGAGTGGAATATAGGGTTCCTCAGCATACGTCAATCCGGTCACCCCCACGAGCGCGCCGACTCCGATTACGGCACTGATGAGTTTTCTTTTCAACATGACGTTTCTCCTCCTAAGGTGGTCCATTGACCTCCAGCCATTCAGTGAGCCTTGGGGCACTTCCCTTTCTTTACTGCTTCGACGCTCCTCTTTCAGCCCCTCTTGCGCCGCAAGATATCCGCGTAGACCGCGAGAATGATAATGAGGCCCGTGACCACGATCTGCCATTCCTGCGCAACCGACATGATGCGCAAGCCGTTGGTCAGCACGCTCATGAGGAAAGCGCCAATGATGGTCCCGAGTATCGTGCCCGAGCCACCGCTCAATGACGTGCCGCCTATCACGACGGCCGCGATGGCTTCCAGTTCGTACCCCTGACCAAGCGCAGGTTGCGCCGAATTCAGACGCGACGCGATAAGCAGTCCTGCAATCCCGCAAATCGATCCGCCGAGACCATAAATCGCGACCTTCCAGCGGTCGACATTCACGCCGGAAAGGCGCACGGCCTCCTCATTGCTGCCGAGCGCAAACGTATAGCGGCCGAGCGCCGTGCGATTGAGCGTGATCGAGCTGACAATAGCGAGCAGGAACAGGATCAGCACCGCGTTCGGCACAGGCACGCTCGGCAGCAGGTAGCCGATCAGCGAATCCTGCGAAATCCTGTAGAAGTTTTCGGTGTCGGTGAAATAGATGGGCTTGTCCGCCGAAACGACGAGAGAAAGCCCCTTGAGCAGCAACATCATGCCCAGTGTGGCGATGAAGGGCGGGATTTTCATTTTCGCCACCAGCGTTCCCGAAATGGATCCGCACAACGCGCCCGTTCCAATCGCGGCGAGCACGCCCATCCACATCGGCAAATGCCAATAGCTGAGAAACACGCCGCAAATCACCGCCGTGAAGGTCATCAAGGTGCCGACTGACAAATCGATGCCCCCCGTGATGATGACGAATGTGCTGGCGATGGCCAGCACACCGTTGACGGCTGTGGCCTGCAGGATGCCGAGAATATTGTCGATCTGCATGAACGCAGGCGACGCGAAGCTGAAAAAAATCAGCATCAGGATCAGGCTCGCAAAGGCGAGCAGCTTTTGCAGCGCGGTCGGCGAGAAAATGCGCGCCCGGAAGCCGGACAATCGCTTCTGGTTGGACAGCGCCGCAGTATCCGATTGCATTGTCATGGATTCAACCTGTCGAGTTTCATGCCGCCTGCAAGGCTTCGCGCTGCGTCGCGAGATGCATGATGCGCTCCTGCGTCGCCTCACTGGCGCTGAGTTCGCCTGTGATACGGCCTTCGCACATCACTACGATCCGGTCACTCATGCGCAGGATTTCCGGAAGTTCCGACGAGATCATCACGATCGCCTTGCCTTGTTCGGCAAGGGCGCGCAGGAGCTTGTAGATCTCGCTCTTGGCGCCGACATCGATGCCACGCGTCGGCTCATCGAAGAAGAGCACGTCGCAGTCGCGCTCCAGCCACTTCGCAATGACGATCTTCTGCTGGTTGCCACCCGAGAGCAGCCGCACCGGCTGCGTCGCGGAAGGCGTGCGGATGGCGAGCAGATTGATGAAATGTGACGCCGTCTTGCGTATCTGCAGGCGACGCAAAAACAGGTTCAGCGACAGGAATTTGCCGAGGTTGGACATCACGATGTTCGATTCGACGTCCATGCCTGTCGCGAGGCCGAAGCGCTTGCGGTCTTCGGAGAGATAGCCAATCCTGTGCGCGACGGCGTCGCTCGGCTTTCTGATCGGCGCCTTCACGCCTTTCACAAAGACTTCGCCGGATTCGACTGGGTCCGCGCCGAACACGGCGCGCGCGACCTCGGTGCGACCCGCGCCCATGAGTCCGGCAAAGCCAAGTATCTCGCCTTTGCGCAACGTGAAGCTCACGTCCCTGACGAGCGGGCCGGCATTCAGATGCTTCACTTCGAGCGCGATTTCGCCCTGGTGCGCCGGACCAGGATAAGGCGAGACGTCGGCGAGCGTTCGGCCCACCATCATGCCGATGATGGCCTGCACGCTCGTATCGGCGGTGACGACGGTGGCCACGTATTCGCCGTCGCGCAACACGGTCACCCGATCGGAAATCTGCTTGAGCTCGTCCATCTTGTGCGAGATGTAGATGATCCCGACACCGCGCGCCTTCAACTGACGAATAATCCGGAAGAGTTCGGCGATCTCGGCGTCGTTGAGCGCGGAAGTCGGCTCGTCCATGATGAGCACGCGCGAATCGAACGAGAGGGCCTTCGCGATCTCAACCATCTGCTGGCTGGCGACCGTGAGCGTGCCGACCACGGTGCGCGGGTCGAGATGCACGTGCATGCGCTCGAGGATCGCGCGCGCCTGCGCATTGAGTTTGTCTTCGTCGAGAAACAGGCCAAAGCGGCCGCGCGGCTCGCGGCCGATGAACATATTCTGCGCGACGGTCAAATGATTCATCAGTTGAAGTTCCTGATGAATGATGCCCACGCCCGCGGCCTGGGCCTCACGCGGGCTCGCGAACGCGACGGGCCGACCGTCGTAGAAAATATCGCCCGAATCGCGGGTGTACACGCCGGCGAGAATCTTCATCAGCGTCGACTTGCCCGCGCCGTTTTCCCCCATCAGCGCGTGCACCTCGCCCGCCGTGAGTTCAAACTGGACCTCGTGAAGCGCCCTCACGCCGGGAAAGCTCTTGCTAAGCCGGTTGACGGAAATGAGTGGAGTCATGGCGCAAAGGTGCACGAAAGGGATTGAAGTGCGGGCATCGCTTAGCGTAAGCCAGGTAAGCCTAAGGTGCGAAAAGATCCGGCCGTTCTTTTGCGGACCGGTGCAACTCCTCGACCACTTGATCGAGATGGTCATGCATCGCCTTTGCCGCCGCGTCGGCGTTGCTGGCGCGAATGGCTTCGAAAATGCGTTCGTGCTCGGCGAGCGTGTGCACGAGACGCTCAGGACTGGCCAGCAATTGTCTTGCGCGATCCAATGCATTACGCGATACCGCGACGATTTCTTTGACTCGCGGCAGGTTCACCGCATCGAGCATGATTTCATGAAAGGCCAGGTCGAGCCTGTGAAACGCAAGACGCTGACCGTTCCCGGTGACCTTGCGCTGCTGTTCGAGATTCTCGGCCAGTGCATCGATCGTGGCCGGGTCCTGCATGAGCGCGACACCGCGTACCGTTTCGACTTCGAGCGCGCTGCGGATGAACAGGTGCTGGCGGATGTCGTCGAGCGCAATCGGTTTGACGCGCGTGCCGCGCTGCGGCAACACTTCGACGAGACCCGCATGGGCGAGCCTCGCCAGCGCGGCGGAAACCGGAAAGCGCGATACGCCCATCCGTTCGCAGACCGCAATCTTGTCGATCATCATTCCGGGTTCCAGCACAAGCGTCAGGATCGCTTCTCTCAGCGCCTGTTCAACCGCGTCAGTCAAGCTGACGCGGTCGCCGCCCCTAATCTTTTGCAGTGCGACATAAGGATTGCCGGCGGCACTCGCTACATCGGGTGAAAAGCTCACGGTACGCTTGATTTCGAGGAGACATGCTAGCATGCTAGGAACCGGATTTAGCGTTGTCAACGCGTGCAAACGCCTGGTTTTGGGCCTGGTTTTGGGCCTGGTTTTCGGGCCCTGACTCTCAGGCCTGGTTTTCGGCCGTCCCTCTGTGGGGAGTTCAGATGACCACGATCTCAAGGCTGTCCGTCCGGGATATCCGCTTTCCTACTTCGCGCTCGCTCGACGGTTCCGACGCAATGAATGCGGCGCCTGACTACTCCGCCACTTACGTCACGCTCGAAACGGATTCGCCGCACCAGCTCACGGGACACGGTCTCACGTTCACGATCGGGCGCGGCAATGAGATCTGCGTGACGGCTGTCAATGCGCTTACGCCGCTCATCGTTGGCAAACGTCTCGAAGACATTGCCGCGAATATGGGCGCATTCTGGCGCGCATGCACTTCGGATAGCCAATTGCGTTGGATCGGCCCGGACAAGGGCGCGATTCATCTCGCTACGGCAGCTATCGTGAATGCCGTTTGGGACTTGTGGGCGAAGTCGGTTGGCAAGCCAGTGTGGAAGCTTCTCGTCGATATGAGCCCCGAGGAACTCGTGCGCTGCCTCGATTTTCGCTACGTGACAGATGCGATCACCCCTTATGAAGCGCTAGCCATGCTGCACCGCCACGAGAAAACCAAGGTCGTGCGCGAAGCGGAAATGCTCGCCCAAGGCTACCCTGCCTATACGACCTCGGCTGGCTGGCTCGGCTACGACGACGACAAGATCCGGCGCCTCGCGCGCGAAGGCGTCGCGCGGGGCTGGACGCATTTCAAGCAGAAAGTAGGCGGCAATCTCGACGAAGACGCGCGGCGGGCGCGCATCCTGCGAGAGGAAATCGGTGAAAACCTGAAGCTGATGATGGACGCAAACCAGGTGTGGGACGTCGACGAAGCGGTGACGAACATGCGGCGTCTGGCGGAATTCGACCCGTGGTGGATCGAAGAACCGACGAGCCCAGACGATGTCCTCGGCCACGCGACGATCCGTCAGCGTCTGGGATCGATTGGAGTGGCGACGGGCGAGCACTGTCATAACCGCGTGATGTTCAAGCAGTTGTTGCAGGCACAAGCGATCGACTTTTGTCAGGTGGATGCTTGTCGGTTAGGCGGACTAAATGAAGTGATCGTTGTGCTGTTGATGGCCGCGAAGTTTGGCGTGCCCGTCTGTCCGCATGCGGGCGGCGTGGGGTTATGCGAGTATGTTCAACACATTTCGCTATTCGACTATATCTGCGTGTCGGCGTCGCTGGAGAACCGCGTGCTCGAGTATGTCGATCATCTGCACGAGCATTTCGTCGAACCCGTCGTGATCCGCAATGGCCGGTACATGCCGCCTCAGAAGCCCGGTTACAGCATCGAAATGAAACCGGACTCGCTCGACCGGTACGCTTTCCCCGAGGGCGAGGCGTGGCGGCCTTAGTTCCACTCCATCTGTGAACCAAAGTTAAAGATGCCTTGACATTCCCCGCCTGTTGGAGGACGTGTTTAGCGCTATTACGGCCGCTGCGAACACGTCGACCGGATTGAGGCGCTGGCCATCGAGGACGACTTTCAGCGAAGCCGAGGCGTTCGACTACGTGGTGATAGTCGGCGGGCTCCTCAGTCACCGCATGGCCAAGAAGCAACAGATGCGCTGGACTGACGAAGGGGCACACTGCATGGTGCAAGTCAGAGTTGCAATTCTGAATGAGGAGCTTTCGCCCCGCCGCATCTCGGCGCTGAAGGCGGCATCCTCGGGTCGCGGCAGCTGTGTCGGGGGCAGCGGCGCTACGCCAGCGCGGACCGATCAACAGTGCAGATCCGGCAACGCTGAGGCAAGCACGGGCGACTTGACGAAATCAGCCTCCCCAACTTTTGCACGCTCTCACGGCATTCGTGGGTCGCAGCACGCCACGTGGCGTTGGACGAAACAGGTACGCCACATGCTTCTCCACCTGAGTCATGATTCAAACTCGGGGGCCGAGATGGAAGTCGAAACTACCGGATGGTTTCCATTGAGCCGATATGCGCCGGTCCGCGAAGGCTGGTACGAAGTCAAGCTCGCGAGCGGAGATACCGCATTCTCCCGGTTTGTCGACGGGCACTGGACAGAGCAGCCCGTGCTCGTGTTTACGCACTGGCGTGGCCTGAGCGCGGATCCAGGCATCTCGCCGGACAGCGAGCACATGGACGCGCAGGTTGCTGCCGCGCAAGGTGTACGAGCGGCCTGGAACGCGTTCTTTCCCGGGACAGAGGATACACGTCGACCCGAGGAATGAGCTTTCCGGTGCGTGCTGCAGTTGTCCACCGTTTTGGCGGATACCTCTGGATGCCCCGTACCGTACTTCGGCACGTTACAGTAATTGAAAAACGATTCGGCGAGGCCCCCTGCTTTTTGGAGGCTTCTCGACCGACGGGAAATTAAACGTGAATCGCGCCACAATCGCCGCATGATTGCGCCGCGTGATCCGCCGCCGTCAAGCATGAGGATCATGCCGCTGAAGTTGCACGACGCCTGTCCCTGCCCGGGCTCGAAATGCCGTTTGTGACGCCAGGTTCGGACCCGGGCCGCCGGACGGCCGCGCAGACGTGGCGTACGAGCCCACGGCGACAAGGGCGCTTGGCCGGCGATGGCTTAAGGCGTGCGACCGGGATGAGCCCGAGATGAGCCCGATGTCGATGACCGGCGCAAAAATCATGCAGTCGAGATGCAAACATCCGGAACTACAGGTTCGCGTGCCGACGGCACCCAAAAAAAGCGCGAACTTTCACCCACTGTGTGGGCGCGTCCGCCGCCGCCCTTCCCCCGTCATCGGGGAGCGGCTTTGAAGAAAATTGAGCATACAACTATCATTTGTTTCTATGCATACCGGCTCTGTACAGCTTCCTCAGTTCTGTTGCGCGCCAATGATGTCGACGAGAAATGGCGGCCGCAGACGATCCGGCATGCTACGCAGAACCGGTGTCGCGGTCGTCGTCCTCCGTGCAGTGAATGGCTAGCGGTCCGGCTTCGTCGGCCTGGAAACTGCCCTCAGCGTCGAAGCGGCACCGGCGCCATCGGAGGTGGCAATGTCGCCGAGCGATACGATGCCGACCAAATGCTTTTTGTGATCGAGCACCGGAACGCGTCGGATCCGCCTGCCCGCCATTTTCCGCTTCACGTCGTTGATGTCGTCATCTTCATAACACCATTGCACGTGCTGGGTTGCGATTTCGGTCACCGGCGCGGCCGGATCGACCCCGGACGCCACTGCTCGCACCGCGATGTCTCGGTCCGTTACCGTGCCCACCAGTTCCTCCCCGTCGCATACGGGGAGAGAACCGACCTCATGTTCCGCCATCATCATTGCCGCCTGGCGGATCGTGTCGTTTGCGCGAATCGAAATCGCATCGTGCGTCATCACTTCCGCTACCTTCGTCATCGCCGTCTCCATCGAACAAGTCACTCAGTGAAAGGAGCATCGCATATGCCAGCCCTCCGTTCGATTCCCTTTTATCGCAGGGCCAGCGTGCTCCTGTTGGACAACGGGAGGGACTATGCACAGTCGATGGCTATGGAGCCATTTCAAATCCTGCCCTCTTCAAAGTATTCCCTCTGTTTCATCTGAATATACTGCCGTGGATCACTGAAGGTTGGTCTGTCTTCAGGATCGGCTTCTGGTTACTCCTTGATGCCCGGCGACTGCCGCCGCTCAGAGTGAAATTTGGATTCCTGATCGACTATTCATTCCCCAACCCGTCACACGGGGAACTGAGGGCTGACCAAAAATCAGGGGCTACGTCCGTGTTCTAATATCCAATTCCGCAGCCGGTTCAAGTTACTCACGCGAGCCCTCTCGCCCACCCGAAGTTTCCATCGCCTGCCGCAGACACTTGTACTTAGCCGGTGACAGCCCGGCTGAGTAGTTGAATGGCAGGATTTTCATCGCTTTTGGCGAGTTCGACGGCAGCGGAGGATTATCAGGTAAGGGAAAGCTTAGAGAGAGACGCACTTGTCGCGCAAGGCAGACAGGCGCGCCCCACATCGCCGCAGGCGAGTTGTCACTAGTCGCGATCCTCGTGCTCACGGTCGCGGTACGGGTCATGATCATGTGGATGACGGTGCATCCATTCGTCGTGCTCCCAATAGCGGTGGCCGTCCCAATAGCGGTCGCCGTGCCAGCCGAGCGTGATCACCACCCCAGGCGCTGGGGCGGGAGCCGGCTCTTCGTACCTCGGCGGTGGTTGCGGCGCGACGTAAACTTGCGCGAAGGCCGCGCCGGTCGTGACGATTGCTGTGCCCGCCACGAGTGTCATCAGAATCGTGCGCGTTACATTCATCATAGGTTTCATCGTGTACCCTCCCTCAAACACCCGAAGTTGCGCAGCGCCCGTACCTAATCGAGGCGGCAAGCGCGCAGGTCTCCCCCGCCGGCCGTCGTGGGTCGCAAACGCACGCGCCTGCGAGGCAACATAAGCAGCGAGCCTCGGGCAGGTCTATAGGAAGAAAAGACCCGGCAAACGCTCGAATGGCTGCGGCGGCCGTCGGCGATGCGGCCCTTGCTGCTGCCGTCGAACGATGCACCGGATCAGGCAAGCCATACCTGTCCGCTGTGTCCTCAAGGCGGGGCGTCAAAACTCCCGGGTTTCATTTGCCGCAGCAGCCAGGCCCGAGCCCAGTGGCGGACCAATGCCTGGCAACCACCCGGGGGTATTCATCTGTCGGAAGCGCAGTGCTTCCGCCGAAAAGGCGATCGCTGAAGCTGCGTTCGATGAGCCGCCTTCGGGCCTCGATGACTTTGATCCGGTCGCGCGTGCGAGTCGTCAAGATTTCTGGTGAGAAGCCGCAGCTGCCATTGCCGCAAGCTGGGCTTGAGCCGCAGTAATGGAGGCCGGATGATCCCCTTCGCCGCGATAGATCAAATGAGCTATAACTAAGGCTCATTTGGTTCGCGACCGGAGCGCACCATGCAACTCGTTTCCCCCGAGAAGATCGCCGCAGTCATGGGCCTCAGCCCGGCACCCCGTTCGATCGCCGAACTCGAGGCGCAGGTCGCCGAAGGCCTACCCAAATCCGCCCTGCGAAACGGCGTCGAGCACATCGCCCTGACCGCGGAGGCAAGGCGCGCGCTCCAGGCACGCATCGTTCCTGAGGCAACCTACAAGCGCCGTCGCGACAGGCTTATACCTGACGAATCTGAAAAGACGGAGCGGCTCGCGCGAGTCTACGCGAGTGCAGCCTACGTCTGGGACGATCCTGCCGACGCACGTACATTCCTTGCCACGCCCCATCCCCTGCTGGAAGGCCGCACACCGTTCGAGGTTACCCTGACAGAGCTAGGTGCGCGGCGCGTGGAAGAACTGCTCTGGAAACTCTTTTACGGGCTGCCAGCCTGATGAGGATTTTTCGCATTGCCGACAGGCGGCATCCGCTATGGAGTGGCACCGGAGCCATGCCCGTTGGCGGCCGGTTCAATAGCCCCGGCCGTCCCGTGATCCATGGCGCGCTCACGTTCGCCGGTGCCATGCTGGAGGTGTTGGTGCACGCACGGATCGGTAAAGTGCCAAAGACACACGTCTGGGTCGAGGCGCAGGTTCCCGATGATCTTCCGGTCGAAAGGCACACCGACGGCACACTGCCTGTGCGATGGGACGGGCCATCCACAGAAATCGCGCGTGATTTTGGTAACCGCTGGCTGGAGGAATGCCGCTCCGCGATCCTGATCGTGCCTTCGGTAGTCGCGCGTGCCGAGTCCAACGCCCTGGTGAATCCCGCCCATCCGGATGCTGCGCGCATTGTCGTATCCGAAGCGCAGCCTGCCGTATGGGATGAGCGCCTGTTCGCTCTACCCGCAGTAGAGGGTCACGGAAAATCGGAACAACACTGAAAGCGCAGTGACCATGCAGGCAATCATCCTGACTGGAATCACGTTGGCGAGTAGCGACCCCGCGCGAGTTAGCTCAAAATGCAGACCATGAATATTGAACCAGCGGGTACCTTCATGCTCGACGAAACCGGATTGCGCGAACAGTACGCGCAGCTGCAGCAGCGCGCGCTGCACCTCAGCTCGCATGGACAGGCACGAATTGACCAGTTGGCCGCGGCGATGCAGTCGCCCCCGAACGAGCACGCCGACGAACATTTGCGCGTGCTGAGGGATATTCCTGAGGGTCGAGAAGGGGAACTGCGACGGTGCACATGATTGACCTAACCCGGCGACAAACGACCTTTCGAATATCTTCGCTGGTTCGTCGGCACCCGTGCCTCGTCAAGCTAATTAGTGGAAAAGGAGACGATTCGGTGACCATGGTCGGAGTCATGGGTTGTGGCAAGGTCGAATGGGAGGCTCTGTCGACGCCACTGGAAAATGGATCGCCGAACACGGGTTCGATTTACTGACTGCCGCCGGCCTTGGAGTTAAGCTCTCGCCCGCACGGGCGTTTTCGACGACGGAGGGACGTAGGGAACGGTCCGTTGAAATCGTCCCCAGTGAACCGCACCCAATCCGCGGTTTTGCAGCGATCGTTGGCTACCCCAACCCGTATATCGACCTACCGGTCCTCACTCCACTTCCGCAAAAACGGGCTGACGCGCCAGACGACACATTGAACCGCAACTACGTGAATATGCTAACTAGCGACGTGGTCGTAGCACTCTCTGGGAGCCAGGGAACCCCCGAAGAAATCTGGCTGGCAGAGCGCTTTGCAAAGCCTCTGATTTGCATCGGCCCAGCGGAGGACTTTGATGGCGTACCGCCAGAAACACGAATCGTCGTCGAACCTACGGCTGCATACGAATTCGTGCTCGCGACTACCAGCGAAGTTGATAAAGCATTGACGCCCAAATCCTGAGGTTCTCATCTGGCAAGAGCCGTTCTTGAGGCGGCATCGGGGAAAGACAAGAGCGAACGCTAGCCCCGCACTCGAAATGCCAAGATCGTCGCTACGCTGGGTCCCGCGAGCACGAGTGAAGAAATCATCGAATCGCTGTACAGGGCGGGCGCCGACGTGTTCCGGCTGAACTTCAGCCACGGCACGCACGACGATCATCAACGTCGCCTTGAGGCTATCCGCGCCGTCGAAGCACGTGCGGGCCAGCCCACCGGCGCGTTGCTCGACCTTCAAGATCCGAAGCTGCGGATCGGCACCTTTGCGTTGCGTAGATGCATATCGGCGACACCGAGCGAATCGATTCACCCGGGGCAATGGTCGACAAGCGCCTGAGGCGTCAATCGATCCCGCGCGTCATGCAAGGGCGATACGATTGACTTGAAATACAATCAGAATTCCAAATCAATCCAACATAAACCTTAACCATCTATTTTTAATATGCTATGCGAAATTATCAGTTGGGACTGTCTGCAGTTGTACCGCCGCCGTAGACGGCATCCAGAGTAAGGGCTCAGATGAGCTGCGGTTTTTGGAAGATCACATACAGGTTGTGGGCGGCACAAACCAGCACGACGTGAGTCGCTTCATTGAAGACTCCCTTTGCGTGCCAACTCGTTGCCGCTGGATTCCAGCATCAAGCTGCAGCAAAGACGATTCATTGGTTCGGTGCACGCTGGGTTGGGGGTGCGATAGCACTCCGAGCGAGCTTTTGCGCCGCTTAAGGCGCCGGACACGGAGGCGGATTTTGGGGTCCTGGAAAACGTGATGCGCCTGAAAACGTAAGACTCTGACATCCTTGGCGCGCTATAAATTCGCGGGGGCTTTTCAATAAAGTCGGACTGGTCCACGCCGATCAGTTTCACAGCATTCAGCCGGTTTTTCCCCGCCCAGACAAACTGGCACGCGTGCTCGCTGATCTTGTTCAGACGCGAGCACACGAACCATTCGAGTGAGAACTACCGACGACCCACTCGCAGGCCCGTGCGCGCACGTGAAGCCCGTTGAACTACCGAATCGTGTGCGCAAAATGACCTGGCGCTTCGCGAATTCGTGCGACGTTGAAGTGCGCTTTGGTGAAGTCGGTCTATCTTGCTACGGCTGTTGCAGACTGCGCACCGCCCCCAGATCGAACCGGCTTAGCGCACGGAAAACAGGCAGGTTGGGCCACCTGACAGAGGTTGAAGGTGTTGTTGGCAACGCGTCGGGCATCACACTGTCCACGCACACGCCCTGGTTCTCAGCGTGTCAATGCAGGCGCGCGAGGGCATGAAGGAGTGAATCGCCGTCCTGCGTAACGCGAGGCCGCACTGTGCCGCCGTCAAGCCTTTCCAGGGCGACCAGCTGACGTTCAAGCAATGTATCGAGTTCTTCCCGGTCCGCAATATGGTCGGCCGAGTCCCTTACCAGCATCAATGTCGCAAATTCGTGGGCGCTAAGCATGCTTGCCTCCTGATAGCTCGAGTAGTGCTGTATGGATTGTGTCGGCTGAAGCGCGCGCTTTTGACGATGCGCTGCCGGCGGTGCACGCGCTGCGAGATAGCGCGAGGGACTTGATGGTAGGCGCAGCTTCCCTGGCCCATCAATCCGGGTCGTCCCGCATATCGGGATAAATCTGTCGTTGCGTGCGGCAGATGGCAACCTGCAGGTCTCAAAAAGCAAGACTAATCAAACGCTTTCATTGCGTGGGCCTGCGCCAGATCACCACAGCGTTCCGTGTGGAAACAGTACATTGCGAGCGGCGGCATATTCCGATCTTCGCTCTCCATAGACGCTCTGCCTGTTCAAGGAGATGCGTCGTCGCGCGCATGAGATGGGCATTTGCCTTTGCCAGTTCAATCGCGTCCGGGACGCAGCTCACCATCGTTGGGACGCTTTTTCGAAGCGACAAGCGAAGTAATGAATTCGTCCTGTTGCTGGCTGCATTCATCCATGCCGATCCACTCCCGCCCCGACGCGGCGGTTGAACGCATCAGTTTCATGATGTGAGTACCGCGCGGCACCCTTGAATAGCGGCAGGACTTCGGGAAGCAGGCTCACGATGCATAGCTGCCGAATGGCGCTAACGGGCGCGGTCGTCAACGCTGCAGGCATGCTATACGGCTCAACCCACGATGGGATCTCGTAGGGCTTCTGCGCCCAGAGGACGACTTTCGCGCGGAAGGCAATGTTGTGACGCACGCCCTGCCAGTCGAGTGCCGTCTTGCCCCCGACGTGAAGACCCGGCACCCTTCGACTGAGGTACGCGATGATGCCGTCATGGCTTGGGCTGTCACCCTTGAGCAGGTAGGCGCCCTTGAACAGCCGCTGCAGCCATCCGGACTTGACCAAATAGGTCGCGGGCGCCGAGCTAACGCCCATATCCCCCTGACCTCCCGTTTTGGGGAGCCACGCAAAACTTGAATCATGTCAGATACGCCTCACGCTTCTGGGCGGAAGTCCCACGGCGGTACACGAAACGCGTCCGAGAGGAAGTCGATCAGGCAACGCACTTTTAGCGGCAACTGCTTCCGGCTTGGATAAACTGCATAGATTCCGAGTTCGATTGAACGATATTCCGGCATCAACCGGATCAGCCGTCCGGCCTTCACGTCCTCGCCGATCATGAAGTCCGGCTGCAGGATGACGCCACCATCGCGCAGCGCAATGGCGCGGCACGTATCGCCGTTGTTCGAATACACACGTGCTTCGGTGCGCACCATCACCGTGCCGTCCGGCCCGTGAAAGTGCCACTCGTCGCGGCCGGACAAGTGCGAGTAGGCAAGCACACGGTGCGCGGCCAGATCGCGCGGATGGCGCGGCGCTTCGTGGCGCGCGAGATAGCCGGGCGAGGCGCACACAACCATCGCGGTCGAGGCCAGCTTGCGACACACCATCGACGAATCCGGCAGCGTACTGATCCTCACGGCCAGATCGTAGCCTTCGTCGACGAGATCGACGACGCGGTCGTTCAGCGTGATATCGAGGTCGATCTGCGGCCAGGCGGCCATGAAGTCGCCCCATAGCGGGGCAAGATGCGACACGCCGAAGCTGAGCGGGACATTGACCCGCACCAGCCCGCCCGGCACCTGGGTGCGCGAGCTCACCTCGGCTTCCGCGTTATCCATCGCCTCGAGGATTTCGCGCGCCCGCTGGTAGAACAGGCGCCCCTCCTCCGTCAATGACAGGCGGCGCGTCGTCCGGTGCAGGAGTCGCACACCGATGCGCTGCTCAAGCGATTCGACATAGCGCGATACGGCCGCCTTCGACATCCGCAACGTATCGATGGCGCCGACGAAGCTGCCCGCGTCGACGACCGCGACGAATACCGCCATTTCCTGACTTCGGTCCATCTATTGTCTCGTTTATCGGGATTATAAATCCATGGTTCCCAAGTTTATCTCCATTGCTGCGATCAATAGAATTTGCCCATCGCATCTCACGCAGAAAAAAGGCGCAAGTCTGGAGCGTGAAGTAACGCCATCGAAGCCCTTCGACTCATGGACATCCTGCACAACGACATCCCCTCCGGTCTCTCGTTCCGCCTGCGCCCGGCGGCGGGCCAGGCGGCCGCACGGCTTTTCCTGCTTCACGGCGTAGGCGGGAACGAAACGAACCTGATGCCGCTCGCCCAGGCGCTCGACCCTCGCCTCGAACTCGTCTTCGTGCGCGGACCGCTCACGCTCGGCCCGGGACAGCATGCCTGGTTCCATGTCCGCTTCACCGCGCAAGGCCCCGTAATCAACGCCGGGCAGGCGGACGAGAGCCGCACGCGTCTGCGCGAACTGGTGCGCTCGCTGGCGCGCGCCGACGCCCCCGTGGCGCGGCCTGCCATGATGGCCGGCTTCAGCCAGGGCGGCATCCTCAGCGCGAGCGTCGCGTTGTCCGCGCCCGAAGACGTGCCGCGCTTCGCGATCCTGAGCGGGCGCATTCTGCCCGAGATCGAGCCGCATCTCGCGCCCCCGGACAGGCTCGCGCAGGTCTCGGCGTTCATCGCGCATGGCCAGCACGACGACAAACTGCCCGTGAGCTTTGCCCGGCATGCCGATAACTGGCTCACCCGCCTCGGCGTCGTGCATGACACGCACCTGTACCCGGTCGGTCATACGCTCAGCGCCGACATCGCGAGTGACTTCACGCGCTGGATTCACCAGCAGATCAATCTGGACTAACCCAACAGGAGCCCATCATGACCGATACCCGCACCGCCCCGTATGCCGCTCTCCTCCTGCGCCTCGCCCTCGGCCTAATGTTCTTCGCGCACGGCCTGACCAAGCTGCTCGTCTTCACGCCGGCCGGCACCGCGAAATTCTTCGAGTCTGTGGGCTTTGCCGGCTGGTTCGCCTGGCCCATCATTGCCTTCGAGATTGTTGGCGGCGTGCTGTTGCTGACGGGCGTGTACGCGCGTGCCATTGCCGCGGTTGCCGCGATCGAGCTGTTCATGGCCTCCACGGTCCACTTCGGCAATGGGTGGATGTTCACCAGCGCGAACGGCGGCTGGGAGTACCCGGTTTTCCTTGCGGTCGCTGCAGCGGTCCTGGCGCTGCTCGGTGACGGCGCGCTCGCGCTCAGGCCGACGCTGCGCAACGCCTGACGCATGAGGCAGCTTGCCCGGAACTGATGCCATGGAATTCGGCATTTACACGTTCGGCGATCTCGCGACCGGGGCGTCCGGCGCCACCGGAGCGCAACGACGCATCGAAGACATCGTTGCGGCCGCGCGAGTCGCCGATGAGGCCGGCATCGACGTGTTCGGCGTCGGCGAACACCACCGCCCGGACTTCGCCGTTTCGTCGCCGCCCGTCGTATTGGGCGCGATTGCCGCCGTGACCCGTCGCATGCGGTTGACGAGCGCGGTCAGCATCCTGAGCTCCGAGGATCCCGTTCGCCTCTATCAGCAGTTCTCGACGCTCGACCTGATCTCGGGCGGACGTGCGGAGCTGCTCGTCGGGCGAGGCGCATACATCGAATCGTTTCCACTTTTCGGCTATGCGCTTGCGGACTATGAATCGCTGTTCGAAGAGAAGCTTGCGTTGCTCATGGCAATCAACGAGCAGGCGCGCGTCACGTGGTCGGGACGCCATCGCGCGGGTCTCACCGACGCGGCGATCATGCCGCGGCCGGTGCGCGGGCGTATTCCGATCTGGCTGGCAGCGGGCGGCACGCCGTCGAGTGCCATTCGCGCCGGCCGCGCCGGTCTGCCGCTGAACCTCGCCAACATCAGTGGATCGCCGGAGCGGTTCGTGCCCTTCATCGACCTGTATCGCCAGACCGGCCTCGCCGCGGGGCATCCGGCCGGGCATCTGCACGTGGCCGTTTCCGGCCATTTCCACGTGCAGCGAGATGGCGCCCGGGCGCGCGACGACTTCTTTCCCCACTACCGCCGCTACATCGCGAACAATCTGCCGCGCGCCCATTTTGAAATGTCGCGTCGAGACTTCGAATCCCTGGCTTCGCCTCGTGGCGCGCTGTTCGTCGGTAGCGTCAATGAGATCGTCGACAAGATTCTCTTCGAATACGAGCTGTTCGGGCACCAGCGCTACATGGCCCAGATGGATATCGGCGGACTGCCATTCGACAAGGTCCTGCAATCAATCGAGCTGTTCGCTACCGAGGTCATCCCAGCAGTGCGCCGCGCGATCACATAAAGTCCAGTTCGGGAATCATCGTCCCGGGCCCTTTAGCGTACCGCTTTCCTGAAGGTTTTTTCTCCACGCCCTGCGCACCGCGCAGGCGCGTTTCGGGGGAGGCCTGTCCGGGCCTCTCCTTCTTTTTCAGATGCCCGACTGCGCGATCGGCCAGCCTCAAAATCCATGTCCGTGCAGAAGGTGCCGGCCATGGTCAGTACTGCGACGGGATCCGTAGCATCGAAGAAAGCACGGCAAGTAAACGCTGGCCAGCACGACCTCAAAGATCGGCTTTCGGCCAGCAGCACCGCGCATGCCTGACGGCCACATGAGTGGCTCGCTGGTCGCTGTAGGATCTGGATCGGCGTCCAAAGGACGTCGATCGATCTCGGAGGTGCGCGAATCCAGTATTTCGTCTGCTCCGGTTGATGCACAACCAGGTTTGGGCGTCGTCGACTTGCCCGATCTCGGGACCGATCGTCTCCCGGCGGATCGCGAACAGCTCGATCTGGACCTGCAAATGCAGGCGCAGGCCGTTCTGCTCGTCTTGCCGTCCGCTGGAGCTCCAGAGTTGGTACTTCGATGGCAGCAGCAATGGGCGATGACGATGTGCCGGCTACAGCGGCGCATGTGGCCGGGTTCTGGCGGAACGCGATGAATGACGAATGCAGCCTGATGCGACGGCGCGTGCATGTCGTGGAGGAACTTGTTCGAAGGCGGCCCTCCCCCTTACGAAGTATCCCCAGGCGCACGAACGACCGCGGCGATATAGGATCGACTCCAGTGTTTTGCTCGTCGAGATGGTGTGATGCGTCCCCGCTATGCAACTACGAAAGACGTCCCCGACGTCGAGGACCTGCTGCGTACCTGCCAATTGCCGGTCGAAGGCGTCCGTGAACACATCAATCGCTATCTGGTGTCCAGGGACAGTAGCGGCATCATTGGATGCGCCGCCCTGGAGCAATATGGCAAGGTCGGGCTACTTCGATGCATCGCCGTCGCACGACGCGCGCGGTTCGCTGGGCTCGGCAACTTCATCCTTTCGCTGCTCGTCGCCGATGCGCGCGAGCGCGGGATCGAGTCACTGATCGTCCACTCCACAGGCGCCGAACGCTATTTCGAGCAGATCGGATTCACGGCAGCCGAGACATCGGAGTTGCCTGACGATCTGCGCCGTTCACTAGAACGCACGTCGCCTTGTGACGCGCTCGACATCATGCAGGTTGCGTTGTAGTAGCCATCCATGCGCATAGGCAGCCAGCACCTTCGAATTGTTTCCAGAAATGCAGTGCATTATCCCCTGCGCCCGCATCCGCATGGTTTCGCGAATGCACGTATTAACTTATGCGTGTCGCCAGGCAACGATATCGATTCGAGTGCAATCCACGGTCATGCCATGAAAAAGCTCCTTCTCGTCCCTCTGATTTCCGCAGTTGTGGTGAGTGGCGGAGTCTACGCAACGTCGGCGTTCGGGCGCACGCTCGACGAACAGTTCGCCTGCAAATCCAGTGCACACTCGTTCATTGCCAACCTCATCAATGATCAGTCGATTGACCCCACCCCGATTCACGTCGAGGCAGACTCGGTCAATGCGTTTCGTCCCACTCATGCGACGGATCTGACTGCTTACGGATTGCGAGTTCGCGCAGTCTTTGGATACCAGCCGGGTGATCCATTCTTCAAACCCGGAAATGGCAAAACTCCCTCGGGTCCGGTCTACGGAGCGGTGGTATTCGGTTCGGCCGACTCTGTCGAAGCACTGGTGCGAAAAGCTGGCGGTCATGCAGAAATTCAACAGGTCATACCGCTGATACTATCGGCAATTGTCTGCGAGGCCTGACGCGCGTACTGTTCACACAACGACCGCGGGGCCACGCCGGATCAACTGGTTGCGAGTTTTCCAAGGTCGCCGGATTCGTCTGCGCGCCGCGCCAGGAGGGGATTTCTGGTTGGTGACGCCCGATCGGTTATATCCGGATTTCTGATTGCAGCAATTGGCCGAAAACCCGTGCTGGCAAGTGCCGAGCAGTTTGTCTTGCCAGCCTGTGGCCGCCCCGGTCCTTCCCCCAAGCTGGCGTGCACAAGGTCTTCAGCTACATCCATGCCATGGCACAGAAATCGTGGAAAGGCGGCGCTGTCCCCGTGTGCGGCGGTACCGGCAAGGTGCTCCAGTGAATTAGCGGAAGCTGAACTGATGGGCGGGACATGCAACAGCCCGACCGTGCCCGGTTCCTGTTGTGCGACGGCCCTTTCTCGTCAACAGCATATGCTTCGTATTACTATATAAGTATGTTAAATAAATAGATTCCGGTGTGGCGCCATCCGAGGCGTACAAGATTGGCGAACAGTTCCCGGTTAGCCGGGCTGCAACGGCGCTCCCGGGACGTCACCCTCCGACCAAAGCCCTTTGATTGCCGCGAAGAAACTACGAGCGCCAACAGCACGCGCCGCGGCCGAAGCAGGAATATCTGCATTTCGCAGCGACCCGTAAAATAAAGATACCATACTATTAAAATCACTTTCGCCCGCACAGCTCCCTACTCTCCCGTCTGCTGACGCCGGTATTCTTCCTGTTTCATTTGCATGTACTCCTGTCGATCGATTTCGTGCAACTGTCGTCGATACTCTTCGCTCGCGCCGAACCAGTTGCTCAGGCGTTGCTCCAGCCGCGTGTCCGGCCGGCTTGGCGGATCATCGAGCCAGGCATCGATGGCCAGGTAGTAACGCATGGTGTTTCGCTCCACGAGACCGCGCACGCCAGCGACATATTCCGGCTGTGCCCCAGAAGAATCCGCGATATTGGTGAAGCCGACCTTGCCGCTACCAAACGTTGCTAGATAGCCCTTCATGGCAAGACGCCCGATTGCGCCGTAGCTGTATGCATAGGTCAGGTGGAGAAACGTGCGATCGCGACTGAGCGACACCGCTTCCAGGACGATCTGATAATCCCGGGTGTTCAATGGCCCGCTGTCGGCATGAAGCTTTACGCGGAAGTATCCTGGGCTCGTAGCCGCCGGGGCGTAGTCGAATTGCAGGAGGTAAGTGGATGCAAGATCTTCGGCGGCTTCCCTCTGGCTGACGTTCACGGTCAGGGTGTTGCCCTTGCTACCGCCAGTCACATGACAGTACTTGATATTGGGATGCAGCATCAGCATATCGCACCAGTTCGTCGGGGCTCTCGACGAATCGTTAAAGGCATCGCTGACAGTCGAGAACGGGTAATCCATCACAGCATAGATTTCACCCGTGACGGTGGATGGCGATTCCTGAGAATCGAGGTACAACCTCCGATGAAACGAGTTATGGTCCAGCCGCGGCTGCAGGTTCTGGTAGATGACACGCAAGCGGGTGGCATCGTCGGATGCCTGAGCCGACAACCCGGGGCACAGCACGCCGCACGATGCCACGATGGCGAGCGGCCATACTGTCCTGCGTATCCAGTTGCTGACCCGGCATCTGCGGGAGCGCTGATTTTTCTGGCGCTGGTCACATGATGGGCAATGCTGCCCGTCGGCGCGCGGTGGCTCGCATGGTTTAAAGGTCCGCATCGAGTTGTTTACCCCGCAACAGGCGATTGCCCCCGCCCAACCTCGCGCCAGCCGACGTACGTATGCCGCGGAGTGCGTATCGGCTCCATGGGCCGGCAAATGACCGGCAATTCATAGGCACCTCCTGCACGAGCATCCTTCGTTCAGCGCATATGTCGGTCCCGCAGGACGCAGGATGCCACGCGAAGAAAACCTGCTTATCCCACACCCTTCACCTGAAGCACGAAAATTCGTACTTCCTCGCGCAAAATAACGAAAAGCGTAAGGTCGCTCTTCAGGACGCGATCATTTCACCGCATTGACGACAAGCGTTGCACCGCATTGCGTCGCGATGATGCCCTGGCTCGTTCCAGAAGGCGATATAGCGACCTGGCTTTAGCACGAGCCTTGCTGTCACCGTCTCCCGGGGATTGAGGTCCTGCACGCCTTGCAGATCGCCCAGTCGGGCTTCCCTCACCTGCTGGGCTTTCTGATCGTAAGGAAGCGCAGTGCTGACACTGGTCCACGGCAAGATCATGAATTCGTGCTTCAGCGCGCGAGACTCATTGGTGATTGTGAACTCGACCGGTCCGGCCGGTACAGTAATGTGCTGCGCTTCACGAATGAAGCGGCTACCCGTGGACGTCCGGGAAGACCGGCGTGAGAAAAACGGAACGTCCAGGAACTCACTGGAACGCTATGGTGGAGCGCGCATCGCGGATCGTGTGCCGTCAATCGTCGGCCAGCGGAAGCCGCGATGTTTCGCTGCTCGCCAACATGGCGACGAGCGCGACGCCCGCTGCCCCCACGAGGTACCACGCTGGTGCGAGCTTGTTGCCAGTCGCCGCGATCAACCAGGTGGCGACGAGCGGCGCAGTGCCGCCGAACAGCGCGTTGGCCGTATTGAAGCAGAAGGCGAAGCCGCTGTAGCGCACGCGTGTCGGGAATATCTCCGAGAGAAAACACGGCAAGGTGCCGTCGTTCAACGTGAGCAACGCGCCGAACGCAATCTGGATCAGCACGATGGTCGCGAAGCCCGCACCGGCCAGTCCCTTGAAGAGCGGCACGGTAAGCAACGCGAACAATATCGATGCGCCAATCAACATGGTCTTGCGCCCCACCCGGTCGGACAGTGCGCCCATCAGGAAAATCAAGCCGATGTATGCGGCAAGCGAAATGGTCGCCGCAATGAACGATGCTGTTTCGCTCATGCCCATTTCCGTCGAGAGATAGGTCGGCATGTAGCTGAGCACCAGATAGAAAGCCACCGCGTTCAGGCAGGTCACGCCAAACGCGATGAGCATCCTGCCGCGATGGCGGGTCAGCAGTTCCGTCACGGGCGCCTTCGCCACCTCGTGAGAGCCTTCGAGCGCCTTGAACTTCGGGGTGTCTTCGAGCCTCAGGCGGATGTAGCGCCCGACCAGCCCGAACGGCGCCGCGAGCAGGAACGGCAAACGCCAGCCGAAATCATGCAGTTGCTGCGTGGTAAGCACCGCGTGCATCACGGCGACGAATACCGAGCCGAACAGCAGACCCGCAGCCGTGCTGGCCGGCACAATGCTCGTGTATACGCCGCGCTTGCCCGGTGGCGCGAATTCCGCGAGAAATGCGGACGCGCCCGCGTATTCGCCAGACGCCGAAAAACCCTGTACGACACGCACCAGCAATAGCAACACGGGGGCGATCATGCCGACCTGGGCATAGGTCGGCAGAAAAGCGATCAGAAAGGTCGAGCACGACATGATCAGAATCGAGAGCGACAGCGCAGCCCGGCGCCCGTGCCGATCGCCGAAATGCCCCCAGACCACGCCCCCCAGCGGCCGCACGATGAACGAAACCGCGAACACGCCATAGGCCGCGAGAAGGCCTGTCATTGCGTCGCTCTTCGGGAAGAACATCACCGCGATGATGGTCGCGAGATATCCATACGAGGCGTAATCGAACCACTCTACAAAATTGCCGATGAAGCTCGCGAGCGCTGCCCGCTTCAGGAGCCCTGCATCAGCTCCACGATCACTGCACCCTTCCAATTCATCGCCCGCCTTCCAGTCACTGGCAGCTGCGAGGCTGCCTGGCATTGCTTTTCTCGTACCCATTCAAGTCTCCAAATGTGCTATTGGTCTGCACTGGCGTAATCGCTATCCCGGCTCGATCGATGTCGCTCCGAGCATCGCCCGACGCAGCGGATTGCGCGGGTTCATGGGAATAGTAGAAGTTGTAGCCAATGGAAAATATCTTTCCCGGACAAGGGACTTTCTCGATTCGACATCGAGGGTAAACACCCCAGGAGACATCGCCGGTGCACTGTACACGGCACAGCAGCACGCGTGGCAATGCGCGTCAACGCCACATTGCCGCGCACGCACAGTGAAGGACGTGAGTAGGGAAAGCCCAGCGACACCGCTCGCACAATTGATGGGACGAGCTCAGGCGCGGCGATCGAGCTGACGCTGGCAGGCCGCCAGAAGCGCGCCGAAGAATAGAACTGCAGAGGAATAGACGAGCCCACGCGTGAGGCTGGCGTGGTCGGATACCCAGCCGATCGCAACAGGCCCCGCGATCTGGCCGAACGCGAAGACGATCGTGAAGGCGCTGATGCCGCGCGCCCATTCGTCCGACGAAAGATTGTGCCGTACGAATGCGGTGGTCGAGGCGACGGCAGAGAGGAAGGTGGAACCGAAGATCACGCCCGAAATAGCCGCCGCGGCGGGATGGGAGAACAGGGCCGGCATGAGCGTCGCGATACCCAGCAGCGTATTGAACGTCGCCAGCGCATGGCCACCGCGTGTGCGGTCGAGAAAACGCGACCAGATGCGCGCCGAGGCAACCGTTGCAACCCCCAACGCGATATAGAACGCGCAAACGACGCCCGGGCCCATGCCTTCGCTACGCAACAGCGCAACGATGAACGTCATATAGCCGATGTAGCCCATGCCAAAGAGGCCGTATCCACCCAGCGCGGGACTGTAGCGCCACCACGCGGTTCGCTGCACTTTCGCGCCGCCTCGCGGACTCGCGATGGCCGGGCCCGCTGCATCGATGCGGCGAGCCGCACCTCGCGCGAACACCGCGCATACTGCACAAGCGGCGCCCAGCGCGAACCAGGCTGGCTGCCAGCCGTGCGGCACGGCACGCACCGTAGCCGGCACGAGAATGGACGACAACACAATGCCATACCCTGTCCCCCCGTAATAGAGGCCCAGGATCAGTCCACCGCATCGCGGTGCAGCTGTCGCGAGCCGCGCCGCCAGAACGCCGCCACTGATAAAGATGAGCGCGCTGCCGATGCCGGCCACCAACCGCTGCGCGAGCAGCATCGACGTGCCGGACACGAAGCCGGACAACACCGTCAGCACGATCACCGCATAAGCGCCGGCAACGAACAACGCGCTGGGCGAGCGATGGCGCGCGAGCCAGGGGAACATGGCTGCGCCAATCAGATAGCCCGCCGCGTTGGACGTGTTCATCGCGCCGGCCTGCGCGAAGCTCCACCCCAGGTCGGCCTTCATCGAAGGCAGGAGCAAGGCATAGGAAAAGCGCACGAAGCCGAGGGCTATCGCGCTGCCCAGCGACAGGCGCACGGCCAGCCAGAGCGGCGCAAGAGGTTCGATATTCTCGCAATGTGCCGGCGCCGGCTCGATATGGTCGACAGGCCGCCTGTGAGTATTCGCCTCCATCCCGATCGTGTTCTCCGTCTTCCAGTTGCGCGCTCAAGCATTATGCAGACCGGACGTCCGAGTACGAACTGGTTGCCTGCACCGCCTGGGATAGTGCCAGAAAATGCCGCGCAACGTGCAGCTAGCGCAGGACGACCGTACGCCCTTCATGAATGAAGATGCGCCGCTCGATAAAGCCCTGCACGGCCCGGGCGAGTGCGGTGCGCTCCATGTCGCGCCCTGCCGCAAGCAGCCGTTCCGGCGTGTAGGTGTGATCCACACGCTCCACCACTTGCTCGATGATCGGGCCTTCATCGAGGTCCCCAGTCACGAAGTGCGCGGTGGCACCGATCAGCTTAACGCCGCGCGCGTATGCCTGTTGATAAGGCCGCGCCCCCTTGAAGCCGGGCAGGAACGAATGGTGGATGTTGATCGCCCGGCCCGCAAGTCGCGTACACAAGTCAGAACTCAACACCTGCATGTAGCGGGCGAGAACGACCAGTTCGGTTCTCGTGCGCTCGATCAGCGAGACGAGCGCCTGCTCCTGAGCGGGTTTGGTTTCAGGCGTCAACGGAAGGTGATGAAACTCGATCCCGTGAGATCGGACCATGGCCTCGAGATCGCGGTGATTGGACACCACGCCCACAATGTCGATCGGCAACTCATTGATGCGCCATCGATGCAGCAGATCTATAAGGCAGTGATCGAGCCGCGAGACGAGCATCAGCACCTTGGGTTTCACACGTGCGTCAAAAATGGTCCACTCGAAAGCGTGCTGTCGCGCGAGTGGCGCAAAGGCTTCCGATAGCGTTTCATGGTCCATCCGCTTCGGCTGCGGAACATGAAACTCGCATCGCACGAAGAAGCGTGTAGTCTGCGGATCGTCGAAAACCGAGAATTCGTCGATATAGCAGTGAAATCCGTCGAGAAATCCGACGATGGCCGCCACCTGGCCCTGCGCACTCACGCAGGTCACGTTCAGGATGAAGCGGCACGTGCTGTCGGTCACGTCAGCAGAAAACCCGTTCATGAATGCCCCCCGTCATTGGCACATCGGATGTGTGTCGTGTTTTTCCCCTGGCCACCCGCCACGCTGGCCGCCGCCCACTGCAGATAATCAGCGCGCGTCCATTCGAGCGACACGCCAATGCGCCGCGTGCCCGGACGGATCTTCGGCTTGTGCACTTCGATCGTGAGCGTATCGAGCGCGGGCCACTCGCGAAACGACAGCGCCGCAATATCGGCCACCAGCGTTTCGAGCAGCCGCGTATGCGGCTTCTTCGCGAGAAACTCCGCGAT
The DNA here is from genome assembly GCF_000785435.2 of Paraburkholderia sacchari. Lineage (GTDB taxonomy): Bacteria > Pseudomonadota > Gammaproteobacteria > Burkholderiales > Burkholderiaceae > Paraburkholderia > Paraburkholderia sacchari. The sequence goes on from NZ_JTDB02000011.1 coordinate 181,952, forward strand.
GCGC
>NZ_JTDB02000008.1 GCF_000785435.2 Paraburkholderia sacchari
CGACGCAGCAACCCGTCATGCCTGATGACCATAGCGAGCTGGTCCCACCCCTTCCCATCCCGAACAGGACCGTGAAACAGCTCCACGCCGATGATAGTGCGGATTGCCCGTGTGAAAGTAGGTAATCGTCAGGCTCCTCATGCAGTATGTCCAGAACCCCGGTGGCTCACCATGAGCGCCGGGGTTCTGGCGTTTACGCGCGTGGAAATACGCTGAGTGCTTAGTCCTCCCAGACTAAGCGTCAGAGCGTGACGAGAAATGCCCCCACGGCTGGCAAGCCCAGCCGCGTCAGAAGAAAGCTCACTGCGACTGACGTGGAGACCGTTCAGCCCGCTATGTCAGCTCAGTGCCTGCGACGCATGCGGTCGAGCACATGATGCTCGGCCAGCCAGTGGTGCATCATGCCTTCGCCGTTGTGCTCCTGCTTGTAGGCTCGCGATTCAAAAATCGACAACCCAAGCAGAACCAGCAGACCGACAGCAAGACCGATCAGACCCGCAATAGTTTCGGCATCCATGGCAGCCTCCTTCGGTTGCAGCCATGTGAGTATCTTAGAACAGAGGCAGGCAAGAAAAAAATAGCAATGTTCGCTAGCCGTCAGAAGCGTCTCGTACGCGCTAGACTGCTGCACAGCAACATTAATTGAAGGAGTTTGCGTTGATACTACGTGTCTGGCTGGCCATAGCAATGGTCGCACTGCTTTCCGCTTGTGCCGACGATGCAACGATCAAGCATCATGGGCCACCGCCCCACGATCCGGCCGACTATCACGGCGTTCCGACCGATGATCGTCCACCGATGATGATCGAAACGCCGCCGGCGAAGTAAACAAACGCGCCAGCGGACAAGAACAGGCGCCTCAGGGCGCCTGTTGCACTTTGGGAGCCTGAATTGCGCCAGTGATCCGCGGAAGTAGAGGGGACAGGGTCAAGCCGCGTGCTGCCATGAAGATCAACAACGCCATCCAGAGTCCGTGATTGCCGAACGGGCCAACAAGCGCCCACGAGGCGCCGAGAAAAACAAGCAGCGAGGTCGCCATGGCCTGCATTAACTCGCGAGTGCGCGTGGCGCCGATGAAAACGCCGTCGAGCAGGAACCCCCACACGGAAATAAGTGGGGACAGCGCCGCCCATGGCAGAAAGGTTTGCGCGGCTGCGCGAACGGCGGGTTGATCGGTCAATTGCGTGATGATCCACGTGCCGGCGCCCCAATAGACCGCCGAAAACCCGAGCGCACCCAACACCGCCCAGAATAGATTCACCTTCACCGCTTGACGAAAAGCGTCGCGGTCACGGGCGCCGATCGCTGCGCCCACGAGCGCTTCGGTAGCGTGAGCGAAGCCGTCGAGCCCGTATGCCATGAAAGTCTGAAAATTAAGCAGCAACGCATTGGCGGCAAGGATCGCATCGCCTTGCCTGGCGCCCAAGTGCGCGAACCAGCCGAATGATCCCAGCAGGCACATCGTGCGCAGAAAGATGTCGCGATTGATCGCCACGAGGCGCTTGAGCTCGGCTGGCTCCACGATCGTGCGCCACGCTAGCGGCGCGAGATTGCGCGGCCGTTGATGCCACAGCACGGCAGCGCCGAACGCGAAGCCTATCGTATCGGCTGTGGCCGTCGCTGCGCCAATCCCCGCAATGTCCCAGCCGAACCCATAGACGTAGACGAGCACGGCAATCACATTGACGACGTTGATCAGCACCTGTGAAATCAGCGCGATACGTACGCGTTGTGTGCCAAGCAGATAGCCGAGCACGACATAGTTCGCCAGTGCAAACGGCGCTGAACCAATGCGGGCATGGCAATAGAGGCGTGCATTGCGCTGGACTTCGTCGCTGCCGCCGATTAGTTCGAGGACATAGCGGATCAGCGGCGCCTGCATCAGCAAGATCAGCGCGCCGATGCCGAAGGCGAGCAGCAACGCGCGCACGACGTTTGCACGCAGCCCGGACTGATCGTCGGCGCCGAAAGCCTGCGCGACGAGCCCGGTGGTTCCCATGCGCAGGAAACCGAAGCCCCAGAACACGCAGTTGAAAAAGAGGCCGCCTAGTGCGACGCCGCCGAGATCGGCGGCGCTGCCCAGATGGCCGGCGACAGCCGTATCGACGGCGCCAAGAATGGGCTGCGTGAGATTCGCGAGGACGATCGGAAAGGCCAGCACCAGTACGCGCCGATGCCAGTCACCGCGCGTCGGAAGTGCCAGGTTCTCGCTCAACGGCGCTCCTGCACGCAGATCCACGGCGAAACCACAACGGCCCAGAGCTCGGGCTTGCGCTCGGCGTAATCAGCGGCAGTCGAAGCCTGCATGCGTTCGACGAGGCCGGCGGAGAGCCATTGCGTTACCTGCTCGCTGTTGTCGCTTGCGATGGCTTCCGCGATGCTCACGAGGTCGAGGTCGCTAGCGACCGCGAGCAGCTTGCCTTGAGCGAAGAATCGTTCGAGGTCCTGCCAGTCGATCTTGGCGGTTTCGCCGAGCAACTTGGCGTAAAGCGGGCTTGGGGCGTCGTCGTGGGAAGTCGTGGCGTCGGTAGTCATGATCTTGGGCATTGAGTTGCGGGCGTTACTATAAACGATAGGTTGCGGATGGGCGGCCTGCCGGATGACATGACCGAACATCGAACAGAAGATCGGGATGCGCCCCTGCGCAATTCACGCAAGAGGAATAGTAGGGCGTGAATACACAATAGAAAGAATAGGAAATCGACTCGTGATGATTAATCGGACAAAAACACCAATAACCGGATGAGTAAAAAAAGTCTGATAAAAGATAGCAATCGAGACGCCGAAATTCGGCGTTTCAAAATTTCTGCTTGTGCGGATAATTGCATTTATTTGTGCGCTTGCACACCAAATTGCAAGGTAAGCGAACCGGTTCGATGTGCGATATTGCGGTGCGGGATAATGCGGCACGCAATGCTTCTTCAGGGGCACCCTGGTAGTACGCCGCACGCCCGTTCTATAAGCCTTTTCGGCGTTTTTTGGCGACTACACATAGCGCGCTGCAATGCGCGCATTTCGGCTCGAATTCGGCAACTTCAGCGGGTTGATTCGTCATCGGAAATTGATGCGACCCATAATCCGTGCGCCGCGACACATTTTCGATCTAATTAAGTGATTGCGCCGTCAAAGGCGCGTTGATAGATTGCCATTCGGCGCATGGTAAACCGGTCCTTTGCCGATATGCGCCAAACCCCCGTTAGCCCGGCACCATGCCGGGCTTTTTTTTGCAGAAATATCCATTAGTGCGGCGGCAAGTCGCGAGCCGGATCGATAGAGCGCCCCTGATAGCGCAACTCGAAATGCAGCATGACGCGATCGCTGTCGCTATTGCCCATTTCGGCGATCTTTTGCCCCTGTGTCACGGCCTCGCCTTCCTTCACGAACAAGGCCTGATTGTGCGCGTAAGCAGTGAGATATTCGCCGTCGTGCTTGATGATCAGCAGGTTGCCATAGCCGCGCAGGCCGTTGCCGGCATACACGACGGTGCCCGGTGCAGCGGCGACGATGGGCGTGCCGGCGCTGTTGACCATGTCGATGCCCTTTGAGTCGCGTCCGTCGAAGTTGCGGACGACCTGGCCCGTGGTTGGCCAGATGAGCGAAATGGACGAAGCGGGCGGTGCCGTCGTGCTTGCGCTCTCTGCAGCGTCCTGCCTCGGCACGGTGCGCTGGGCACTCGCCGATGAGCCGCCCGGGGGCGAGACGCGCAGCACCTGGCCGACTTCGATCGAATCGGGGTTCGGTAGATTGTTCCAGCGCACGATATTCGAAACCGACTGGCGGTTGCTGCGCGCGATTTTGCTGACCGTGTCGCCGCGCTCCACGCGGTAGAACCCGGGGCCGACCGGCGCTGATCCGCACGCCGCGAGTAGCGCGACGAGCGCCGCGCATGCAAAACGTCTAAATCCCTTTGCCAACGTTGAACCTCGCAAGACGCTGCCGGCGGTTCGCCTCGGGGGAGGCGCCGTTCCGGCAAAACGTCCGATTTTAGCGAATTTGGCGCCGCGCCTGCGTTTTTCCCCTGACGAATCGGCTGGCCTGTTCGCGCATCAAAGGCTGTGTGGCGACGACGCGCCGCATATCAGCCGAGCGTTTCGAAACGCAAGCGCAAGGCAGCGGTTTCGGTGGTGCCCGGTGCAAGCCAGCGCAGGCCGAGGCCGTTGTGAATGGCATCGGGCAGGCCAAGCCATGGTTCGACGCAATAAAAGTCGGAGTCGGCGGCTTCGGTCCAGGTCGTCACCGCGTACCACGGAAGCGAGCCTGGCCGGTCGAGGTCGAACGTGACCGCATGCTTGAGCCCGGGTGCCACCAAACGTACCGGCCGCGCTGTAGTCGCCGGCTCGAGCACGTGAAAGCGGTCCTGAATGCGGGCATCGTCGAGGTGGTACTGTGACTCGCCGGGCTCCGGCGCGCTGATCGACCCATCGGGCAACTGATGACGGCGCTGTGTCGGCGGTACGTCGAGCGTGCTCTGCGCGCGCTGCTCATGCGGCAACTCGAAGTAGAAGTGATGGCCTGCATACCAGGGCATGGGCGCATCGCCGGTGTTTGTCACAGTAAGTACGACGTCGAGTGTGCGATCGTCGGCGAGCCGGTAGGCCGCTTCGAAGCGAAACGCGAACGGGTAGCCACTGTGTGTGGCCGCAGAGTCCACCAGCGTCATGGTCACGCCGCGCCCATCGGTATCGACTTTGGCCTTGAACGGGAGATCTCGCGCAAAACCGTGTGTCGGCAGATCGCGCACGACGCCCTGGGCGTCACGCCAGCGGCCGATCTGCCCATCGACGAAATGGCGTCCGAGAAACGGGAAGAGCAGCGGATTGCCACCGCGTACGCGCGCCGGCTGATCCCAGTTCGCGTTGTCGGACCAGCGGATGACCGGCTTGCCGTCGACCTGCCACGACAGCAGCCGCGCGCCGGCCCACGGCGCGAGGCGCAGCGTCGAGGCGCCGTGGGTGAGTTCGAGAATGTCGTGCTGAGGGCTTGATTCCATGGGCGGGCGTCGAGTCGAAAAGAGGAAGAGGGCAACGGCGAAATGCGCTCAAAGCCGGGACTGGGCCGGTGTTCCACGCGCCCGGGGATTGTGCGCCGCATTCGGATGCGTGAAAACCCTCGTCGGGAAATCGTGGGTGTTGCGCAAGCTTTGGCAAGCCCATAATCGCGCTGACTCGTGCGATTGCGCACGTAGAGACGCAGAAATGAAGAAGGAGGTGCCAAAATGGATCTCGCCATGGCGATGGGAATGGGACTGTTCAGCTTGTTTATTGGCAGCAGCGCGTACTTCTTCTATAAGGTCGCCCGCTGATCGATCATTCGACCTGAGCACCAGGTTACGAATCTTTCAGCATCATTTCGTTTTTATTCTCGCCGGCTTTCGGCTCATCTCTTCCATTTCGCGAACAGGCTACCCGCGGTGCTGGTTCACGCGCGACTTCCCATTCTTTTGTTACCCGAATCCGATTTTTCCTCGCACAATTTTGTTGCGGCGCGGTAACTTTTCAGACAAATGAGTCCCGATGCTTGGCGCTGCAATACGGCCCCGGCATAATCGGTGCGCCTTGCCGCACCGTCCCCGCGATGGTCCGGCACTCTGTCCAACCATCTCGAGGATCCCCGCGTGAGTCTCTCGTTTCTGTTATTTCTGAGCGTGCTGCAAGGTGTCACGGAGCTTTTTCCGGTCAGCAGTCTTGGCCATACCCTGCTCGTGCCGGCGCTCTTCGGCATGCATATCGACAAGCACGCTCCGCAGCTCCTGCCGTTCCTCGTCGCGCTGCATCTCGGTACGGCGGTCGCGTTGCTCTGGTATTTCCGCGCGCGCTGGATCGCGCTCATCAGCGGCTTTTTCGCTTCGCTAGGAGGCCGCAAGAACGATGAGGGCCATATGATGTGGGCCCTTATTATCGGCACGATTCCGACGGGCCTCGTTGGTCTTGCGCTCGAAAAGCGCATCGAGCTGATCTTCCATGACTTGCGGATCGTTGCTGCGGCGCTGATGGTGAATGGCGTGCTGCTATGGTTCGGCGACCGCCTGCAGCGTGCGCGTGCGCATCGCCCGCCCGAGAAGCTCACGTTTCGCCAGGCATTTCTCGTCGGCCTCGCGCAGATCGGCGCGCTGATTCCCGGCTTCTCGCGCAGCGGCCTGACGATGATCGCGGGCAATGCCGCCGGCCTGACGGCCGAGAAGGCCGCCGAGTTCTCGTTCCTGCTCGGCACGCCAATCATCTTCGCGGCAGGCGTGCTCGAACTGCCGAAGCTCTTTCATGCGCACGACCAACTCGTGACGGCCTTGGTGGGCGGCGTGCTGACCGGCATCGCCGCGTGGTTGAGCGTGAAGTTCCTGATGCGCTATTTCGAAGGGCGCGGCCGCCTTGCTTCGTTCGGGTTGTACTGCGTGATCGCAGGCGCGGTCTTCCTCGGCTGGTTCGTGATGCATCCGCAGCCGGTTTGATGGTTTGACTGTGTCGGTGCCGCACTGCTGTGGGCGGTGCGGCACCGTAATCGGGCAGGGCTGATGCATTCCGAACGAGGTATAATCCACGCCCGTCTGCGCCGTGCCTGCGGCGCGCAGCCTTGCAGACCACTCACGCGACAGTAGCTCAGCTGGATAGAGCATCGGCCTTCTAAGCCGAGGGTCGGGGGTTCGAGCCCCTCCTGTCGCGCCAATGAATTCAAACACTTAGCCCGGTTTTTATAGCCGGGCTTTTTGCTATCTAGCGCCCGTGTAACCGCCATGTAACCCGATTTGGTCAATCCGCCCCCTTGGGGGTAACTACCGGTGACCGGCGCGAGGTTTCATGGAGGTATGCTGTAGCACTTTTCGGTCAACGCTTAAGGTTTCGGCTCGTCTTCTGCCGGGCCTCTTTTTATCGCATTTAAGAGCGCCCTATTGTGTTCGCTTACGTCAGACGCCGCGAGGATGATCGTCGCGACTATAACGGTCTGCATGAGCACGATTTCTACCCCGGAGACTTGGAAGTGGACCAAAACAAAGTAGGCGCTTCGAAGCCAGGCGAACGAGCCCGCGGCAAATAGCGCGTACCCGAAAAGTCTGCGGCCGAACGACCGGGTGAGAAGGGGGAGATCGTCTGTGACACTGAGAATCAGATAGCCGCCATACAACGCAGCGGACCATACGAAACCGTGAACCGCGAGCTTGAGCGCGACATCGAGTTCAGTGAACTTTAGCGTGGTCAGCGTTACTACCACGAGGATTGCCGTGGCGAACATGGCTGCAACCGCCTTTTGGCTCGAATCACGGATACCCATTGTGGTCTCTCTTGTTCAAGGTGAGCGACGTTAGTACGCGGGCAGCGGCAGGGCGGGGCATGGGGTTTGGGCTCGGCTTCGGGCGCGCTTATTTTTGGCGCTTCTATGCGCCTTGGGGTTTGTAAGGGCTGTAGTAATAGACCTCGTTTGCGTGTACGTGGAGCCGCTTGCCTTCTTCTGTCTCGACCTCTAGGTACCCCTGGCGACCCGGCTCCGGTCCAATGATCCGCGCCCGCAACTCTCTTTTGCCTATGGCGTTTTTCACGCGGCAATTGAATTTCTCGGTTGCTCGGCCGCTGGCGAGCGCGAGCACGCCTTCAATCATCTTCGCGACGTCCTCGCGTTTTGGGTGTGGGGCGAACAGACCGCTCTTCACGCCGATATCCATTGCGGCGTCAATCATCGAGCCCGTCACATCGATTTTTGCCATTTTTATCTCCAGTTGGACAAATTGGCGCGTTTATAGGTCTGAGGGATGGTACTACGCGAGTGGCGGCAGTGCGGGGCATGGGGTTTGGGCTTGGCTTCGACCAGACCGTTTTATTAGGCGCTGTGGGGCCGGCCAAACTTGGGGCCAGCGTATCATTCAGTCAGAAGAATCGGGCGGACACCGGGGCGCTATGCGCAGGTTTGGGGGTTGGGCGTTAAGTGCGGCAGCAATTGACGCAACAGAACCACATTCGGGGATCAGATGAAAATCGCATACGCAGCCATATCGGTTCTGTTGGTTAGCTTGGCATTGCCGGCATTCGGAGCCGGCCTCCAAAAGGACTATGACCCTGCAGAAACGCGATGCTCTGGCTTTGATGACGCCAGCTTGAAGAATTTCATTGGCCAGCTCGATTACGCGGACCTGGTGCTGCCGAACGTCCCACCCGAAGAAGACCGATACCTGACGGCCGAAAGCGCCGCTGCTCAGAAGCTCTACATGGATGAGTCCACACGAGGGCAAGGCAATATGCGGTATGCGGCACTTGATGCGCGGCCTCTTTACGTTGTATGGGGCGTTCGCAAAGACCTTGTGGACTCAAAACGGGCGATTGCAGGGATTCTCGAAGACGGCGGGCCGGCACGGTCATACCGGAAAAATCCGGAAGCGGAAAAACTCGAACGCGCTACACGAGCGCTCCTTCCGGTGACCGAATACTCTCTGCACATGCAAGATTTTTTGACGAGACAAAATCTTGCACCGAACAAGGCAATCGTCACGTCGGAACAGTGGGCCCGGCTTTACAGTGGCGCCCTAACGCTTACCAGCGACTTGGGGTACTACATGAGTTGCAAGCTGGCGAAGATCATGGGACGGCAGTCGTTTGAATGACGAGATTCGCCGAGCCACGGTTTCTCCCTGCAAACTTAGTTCATCGCCCGAAAACCCTCGCCAGATATAGGAGGTCGGGATTGAGCAACATAGGTGATCGCCAATCGCGGCCAATTGGCCTGCAGTCTGGTACGCGTCGAACGGTTGCGTTGGATTTGCTACTTGTTGCGCTTTATCCGGGGGACCAGCATTATCGTTTGCTTTCCTGCATGACGATGATGTTACTAGCGCGCTTGCTGACGAGGTAGACTGCGACGGGCCGCGCGCCCGGACCCTCGTGCGAGGTTTCCTCAGTTTGAGGAACACCGATTACGCCATCGGCGCATACCTCTAAATCGTCTCCGATGCGATAAGACGCTCGACTGAAACCCCGGAGGGAGAACGATGCTCGGTCTCCAGTACACAAGGCTGGCGCTGGACCACTGGAGAAAGTGGCTTCCGAAGATGTACCGAGAAATGCGCAAGGACGGAACGCTGAACGCCGAGGCGCAGAAAGCCAGTAAGGAAGCGGCCGCGCAAGTGGCGTCGCTGATGGAGGCCGGGTACCAGAAGCACGAGGCAGAGGCAGTGGTACTGCCGGAGTACATTCTGCTGCCGCCGGAGAAGTAAGGCAGCGCAAGCCACCTCCACCTGTGGATAACTGTGATTTTCCGGCTCTGCGCCGACCATGAGCAGCCGCGAAATCGCGGAGCTTGTCGAATCCCGCCATGACAATGTGAAAGTCACCATCGAGCGCCTTGTTGCGCGCGGCGTGATTGAATCTCCTGCAATGCAGGAAAAAGCCACGGCTGGGCGCCCGGCTCTGGCGGCGTCAGGCCGCGTCGTGCTTGTGCGGCTCGGCTGGCAGGGCCATGATTGTCTCCACTGCCTGCGCTATCGCCAGTTCCTCGGCCGTTTTCGTCGCCATGTTGATCTGCTGCGTGCGTTTCAGCGGGTCCGCCTCGAACTGCGGGCTTCCCTGCGTCACCATGCTTGCGATTTCCTGCTGCCGCGCGGCGCTGATCGCCTCCAGCGTCACGCCCATCAGGTTCTCCAGAAACGCGTTCAGCTCGCCGCTCGCCGCCATCTTCCGGTACGCCTTCGGCGCGTACTCCCGGAGCGCTTTCGTCAGGATTCCCAGCAGTTGGTTATCGGTCATTCCACGCCCCGTTTTTTGCATGTCCATGTGCGCGCGACTGATGCAGAGCTTCCCTACGAGAACGTAGGATTGGCGAGGGCGCGCAAGACATTGATTACGTTAGCTCTTTTTTGAGCGTGATGATGGTGGAGATGGGAGGGCACATCATCACCTGACGCTCGACATGGCGAAAGAGCTTTCAATGGTCGAGCGCAACGAGAAGGGGCGGCAGGCTCGTGTATATTTCCTCGCCGGACGAGCGCCGCACAAAGGCCACCGCTTCGCCCGACCATCACGCCTTGCACGCAACGATGAGATTCCGCCGCACGAGCGGCCCGAGGCCGGTCGGCGTGCTCGTCTCGTTCTTGTCCACGATGTCATACGGACCACCGCACTGCTTGATGGCCGCGTTGTAGCACTTCGCCCAACTATCCGCCGAGCCGTCGCACGAGATCAGGAAGCCCGGCTTGCCGTTCGGCGCCGTGACCGACTCCACGCCAGCCGCACACCCCGTAAGCGCCACAGCCGCGCACATCGAAATGATCTTGTTCATTTGTCGCCCCGTTTTTTGTTTGTTTTGGCGAGTCTACCCTCGGTGCGTTGGCATTTCTATTTCATTTCAAAAATATTCGATTCCATTACTTATATGCTCGCCCACCTTACTAATTGTTTCTCTTTCTGGGGCACCCGCAGGTTTCCGTCCATTGGGGGCTGAGCGCTTCCCCTGCAACGCAGGAAAGGGCCACGGCACTCCGTCCGACCGTCGAGCGCCTCGCCGGCAACACTTCTTCGAAGCGCTCTGCGGCCGGGAGCTTCGAGCGCATGATGAGGCGGTAGATATCGCCCTGTTTGCGCTCCAGCGCACATATGAGGCGTGTCGAGCGCTTGCGATACCGTTTTGACTGCCGTTAGACTTTGAACGTCAGCATTCTGAGAATCTGATGTGGTGCCTGTCGATTGAATCGGCAGGTTCCCGTGCATGCTCTTTAGGGCGAGCGGGTTTCGATTGTTCCGCACCCTCCTTTTACAGGACCGCCCTATGTCTCCGACTTTAGTGCGCGCTCGCGACCGCGCATACAACCTCCAGTCCGGCCATTGCTATTACTGTGGCCTTCCAATGTGGAACGACCCGACCGGCTTAGCGGTAATGGCTGCGCACTTCAGCATCTCGTGCAAGCAAGCCAGAGTCTTTCGGTGCACCGCAGAGCATTTGACAGCAAAAAAAGATGGCGGCTCAAATATACAAGGCAATATCGTCGCTGCGCATCCGCTCTGCAATATGGCCCGCCATCGATGTAAGGCACCACGTGACCCGGCTGAACATCAAAAGCACGTCTGCAATCGGATGAGCAGGAAGAAGTGGTGGCCCGCATGGGTCTATGAGTCCGCGATATACAGCGCGGGGGTGGCTCGGCCTGCGCGCGTTCGAGCATGATCTAACCGAACGCGCACACAAGCCGGGCAACCGGCTCGCTCTCGGCGTGCCAACTGATATCGCCGCACCGCGCCCGCCGCCTAGAGCTACTTCAACCACGCGTGAATGTGGGTTTCTCCAGCGTCGTCCCACACGTAGCCGTCTATTTCGCTGTCCACCGGGATATCGAACCCCTTGCGCTCGGCGCCGGCAAACAAAAACTCCCGCACCATCACATCATCGAGATCCAGGGTGCGCGTACCTGCGGGAATATGCGGCACGCCACGCCTCACCACGGCAGAAACGAAGCGCTCAACGCGGTTCGGTAGCCGCTCCACCACCACTTCGATTTTCCGCACTGAGCCGCGCAGTGCGTCGTTGATCCTTTGGGCAATCATTTCTTCGGTGAGGGTGTCGAGGTAGGTCGCCCGGTCCTTCGTCCCTTGGGTAAGCCACGCATCGAGCGTGCCGAAGAACCCAGCGCATTGCTGGCGGAGACTACCGAAACTCTCGCTTTGGCCGCGGCGTCCGACGCTAGCCATTTCTCGGCCGCCCTCCATTTCGAAGCGAATCATGAACGAATCAACGATGTTCGCCAGTTCGCTGACAGGGCAGGCGCATGCGGCCGCCGACCGGAGCGAACGCGCGCTCGTCGAGGTCGGGAATCCCGAGGATGGACAGTTGACGTTCGAGACTCATTGATTTCCCCGAGTGGTGTAGTAGCGACGCGGCTCGTCGCTATCCCAAAAATCTGCGTACTTGGTCATGTTTGCTCCTGTGGTCTGCTGCAAAAAACGATGGGAGATGGCTTCTCTAGAGGGTCACCGTCTGGCGGTGTAGGGGGGATGGTCAAATCGGCCCTGATTGCACCGTCTCCCGGTGTAGGCGGGATGCTCTCTACACCGCCTCCCGGTGCAATTTGGAGGGGCTTTGCACCGTCTCGCGGTGTAAGGCATTCAATTTCGCATCGCGGTATGCGCTGCGCACAAATCCAGCGCGCGCACCGGAGTCGTACCCGTCTAGCTCATCGAGTGCCGCCCAAGTGACTGCGTACCAGCTCGCCTTGTTTGGCCTACGTCCCTTCGCGGTTTCGTATATTAGGTTTGCCTCCAGGAGTTCATTCTTCGCTCGGTTAATCGTGTCGTTCGATGACCAGCCTCGCGGACTCAAATACGCCAGCGTGACGATCATTCGGCCGTTGTCGTCGCCGTGATACTGGCGGGCTATTTCCATCAGCAGGGACTTTGCGGGGTGCGAGAGTGCTCGGTATGCAGGGCTGTCGAGCACGACCCACGGAATTGCGACAAACCCCCCTGCGTCACGGGATACGCGGCTACCCTTCCTCTTTCCCATAGCCTTCGGGCAGAAACGTACCGATGTCCTGCTGGGTCGCGGCGCGGCTGATAGCGAGTGCAGTCATGGTCACTCTCCGATAGCGAAGACAGGAATTGCGTAGATGCGCTCAAGCGCCTCGAAGTGCGTATCGACGCCGAGAATGTCTTTCGGGTGACCGAACTCCGCGACGCAATCACTAGCGAGGTCGAGCGCGTGGTGCGCGCAATCCTCAAGGGTTGCTTCCTCGGGGGTGTCGGGGTGGGGGATTTGTGCGAGGTAGGGCTGTGCGCGGTCAACCAGGTAGCGCAGGCTGGAAACCGTCGCCATCAGAAGGGCGATGCGTTCGGTTTCGTTGGTCGGCTTGCGAGCGATGCGCGGCTGCTGACCGGCTCCGGGGAAAGGGATAACGATGGTCTGCATAGTTAGCCTCCGTTGCGGCGCGTGGCGCGGGCCACCTTCACCTCGTCCACCCACGCACGCGCGCCGGAAGCGAATGCGGCTTCGCGCACGTCGGCAGAGAGCGAGTAGGCAGTGACCGTCGCAGTGCGGCCATCCGTGGTATCGACCGGTTGGTCACGACGCTCGATACGCCAGCCGTGGCGCTTGCCGAGCTCGTGGACCACACTGGCGAGACGCGTCGTGCTGCACGCAAATACCGAGTCGATGGCGGTAAGTTCGCGACCTTCAAGCATGTGGGCCAACACCTCGGCGGCGACCGTATTTTTACGGGTCGGCAGCGTTCCTGCTTTTGCATTGCGCGTGTTGATGGCGCTTACCTCTGCTACATGGTGGCCGGCACTCTGCATTAGCGGCCCCCATTCATCAGTTGTTCCACGGCGTCTACAGGCCATGCGAGCCGGCGACTCGGCAACTTCAACGGGCGAATGCCGTGAAAGCTGCCGGTCATGCAAAGGCGCTTTCGGATGCTTTGCGGGAGCACATGCAGTGCCTCTGCAAATTGGTCAGTGGTAATGAAGTGAGAGCGATTGATCGCCGCGATTTCGCCAGTAGTGGCATTGCCAATTTTCATGGGTCACCCTCAAATTTATCGAGCTGGGATAGCTCGTTTGATGTGACTTTAGATTGATTTTGATGCTCGGAAAACCAGCTATCTCGTTGAAAGAACGAGGAAATATTGCATTGATCTATTGAGTGGAATTCGAAAAGAAATTTGCTTTCTTTATGCTGCTCTAAGCGCCAATAGATCTAATGTAATAATTGTCGGGGGAGGGGCGTGAAAAACACTAAATCAATTCATGGAGTTACCACTCCATTCACTTGCTACGAGTGCTGACGCAATCAAGTCTGGCGATTCAATACAAATTTTTTGGATGGACACGTAAATTTTGTGTCTTTTACACCACAATCACGTCAGGTTGTCACTGCACGCAAGCCCTGTTCGGTCTGCTCTGGCCTGAAGTCGATGCGCGCCTGTTCGAGCATCCACGCCTCGATTTTGTCGTGCCACATGCGAAGGAGGTCGAGCGGGCGGCGGCGATAGTGCTTCTCGGCCAGTGCGCTCGGCTTGTGGCCTTGAATCTGCGCCACCACTCCTACCGGGCATTCGACCCACTCAGACAGCGTACCGAACGAGCGGCGCAGGCCGTGAATGCTCAAATGTGGCAAGCCGGCCGCCATCAGTGCTTTGGTGTGGGCGATGCGCGGCTCCGCCAGCTTACCGTCCGCCGCCGTCTTGCTGGAAAAGACCCACGGCGAAGGCGCCCACGTTTTCCCTTCGGCGGTGAGCCGGCGCAACTGGCGCACGTTCGGCGGGGTGTCGTTCAGCCGCTTCAATTCGAGCAGCAGCGATGCGAGGTAGGGCGTAAGCGGGACGAGCCGGCCCGTTTCCGTCTCTACCTTGTCCGAGACGTGGAGGCTACGCCACTGAAAGTCCACGTCATCCCAACGAAGCCCGGCCAGTTCCTCGCGGCGCGCGCCCGTAACCAGCAAGCCTTGGAGGTAGGCGCTGATGACCGGGTTGCCAATCTGGCGCACCGCGGCGAACCACGTGGCGAGCTGCTCGCGCTGGAGACAGTCATCTTTCGCTCTTGGGCGTGGTACTGCATCGCGCACGGTGCGCGCGGCGTACGCGCCTTCAGGCACCAGCCCGCGATAGCCGGGGCGCTCACCGCACCAGCGGATGAACGCGCGGAGCTTGCGGTATGCCTGTGCCGCGTTCGTCGGGCGGTTCTGAGCCTCGTCGTTCAGCCAGTCAGTGATGCACTCGGCGCTCATGTCGGACAGCTTGAGCTGCATGAGCGGCGCGAGCGGGCCAGCAACCGTCAGCCCCTTGCCGCGCTTCTTCTTCTCGCCGCCAGCCTGAGCGAGGTTCTTGTGATCGGTGGTGTGACGCTCGCTCCACTTCGAGCGATGGGCCTCAAGGTACTCAGCCCATGCCTCCGTTACGGTCGCATCCTTGCGGCGTGCCTCCAACTGCCTCGCTTCATGTGCCGCCCGCTGCTCGGCAGCTTCCTCGCGGGGGTCTTTCCCAGCGTCCGCCAGGCGCTTGATGCGGCGCGCCTCGTCCCGCGCGTCGTCGATGCCCCAATCCTTCGGTGCGCCAATCGTGACGCGCACCGTCGCCCCGTTGAGCTTGCCTTGCCAGATATAGGTGCGCGCGCCTGCCGCCGTGACGCGCAGTCCGAGGCCGGTGGCGCCGATATCCCAGATGAACGCCTGGGACTTGCCAGCAGGGCAGCTATGCCCGTTGACCCGTCCCGCCGTGAAATTGACCTTTGCCACTGTTCGATTCCCCTCGTGCTCCGGGTTACACGGGAATCCATGTAACCGCTATGTAACCCGATTCTATGGAAATCAGTCAATTTAGGTCAACGTGGATTTTCCATGAAAGTCCATGAAGCCCTTTGCTGGATGGGCTTTTCAGGCTTTTCTGGAATTTCGGTCAACGCTGAGAAATGTGAACTTGTTCGGCCTTCTAAGCCGAGGGTCGGGGGTTCGAGCCCCTCCTGTCGCGCCAGTTTCCCGGCCTCGCACCTCTGCGGGGTTACGCCGGAGTTACACAAATCGCAGTGGTCTGGCAGTCGTCAACAAGCCGGCAAGGCACACATAACCGGAACAATCGACGCCGCCAGACTGGGGACCAGTTCAACAGGTGCGCGCGATTCACGGTTGAAGCAGCGGGGCAATCATTCGAGCGTGCTCCTTCGCGTCGTAATGGTGGTCTCGCGGATCAGCGTTAAGCAACGAATCCCTTACGACACCGTCAGCCCCACCGAGTCCTCATCGAGCATCAGATACGCGATGCCGTTCGGATTTGGCAATCCAGACACCGTAATACGAATATTGGCTGATCGCCTCCACCAAGGCCACGACCCAAAAAACGGGCAGCCCTCGGCTGCCCGAAAAAAGCCAGACACCCTCGACGCCCAGCCATCGTGGCCACAATCGCTTAAAGCTTCAAATCAAGCGAGTTGGTCAAATCGCCCATCGCCGGCGCGCCGTTGCTCTTGAGCGCGGCGTCGCGCGCGGCGAGGCCCGGTAGCGCCGGCAGCGCAAAGCGTCGCGTGATGAGCCGCAGGATCGAAGTCGTATCGTACTGCGTATGATCGACGTAACCCTTCTTCGCATACGGCGAAATGACCAGCGCCGGAATGCGCGAGCCCGGGCCCCAGCGGTCGCCCTTGGGCGGCGCGATATGGTCCCAGAAGCCGCCGTTCTCGTCATACGTGACGACCACGACCATGTTGTTCCACTGCGGGCTCTTTTGCAGATGCGCGATGACGTCGGCGATGTGCTGATCGCCGCTTGTCACGTCGGTGTAGCCCGGGTGCTCATTGAGGTTGCCTTGGGGCTTGTAGAACGCCACTTGCGGCAGCGTGCCGGCGTCGATCGCCTTGATGAACTCGCTGCCGCCCATGCCGCCGTCGAGCAGGTGTTTCGCGCGCGCGTCGGTGCCCGGCGCGTAGTTCGCGAAGTAGTTGAACGGCTGATGGTGCGGCTGGAAATTCGGCGCCGTCATGTTCGCGCCGTAGATCACATTCGATGTGCTGTTCTGCGCCGCGCTCACGGCCGCGCCCCATGCGCCGCCGTACCACGCCCACGAGACGCCCGCGTTCGAGAGCAGGTCGCCGATGGTCTGCGCGGTTTGCGGCGGTAGCGTCGACGCCGCATTCGGGTCGGCCAGATTCGTGTCGCCGCCGGAAGCAGGCTTGTTGCCGCTCGGCTGGTATGGCGGCTGCATTGTGTTGATCGCGTAGAAGTCGGGCGTGAGGTTGCCCGATTTCACGAATTTCGGCGGGCCGCCGAGCGCCGAAACCGGCGAGTTCGAGGCGAGCGTGAGCGAGACGCCATCGGCGTTGACGGCCGAGATCGAGTTGGCTGCCGGGCTCTTGTCCGCGTTCGCATAATACGGTGTGCACGCGCAAACGAGCCACTGGTGATTCAGGAACGAACCGCCGAACGCGCCCATGAAGAAATTATCGGCAAGCGTGTATTGCTGTGCGATTTTCCAGAGCGGCAGCGTTTGCGCGTTCGTCGTGTAGTGGCCCATCACGAGACCGCCCGAGTCGGCCCACGCGGCGAACATGTCGTTCTTGCCGCCGTGAATCTGCATCTGGTTTTCGTAGAAGCGGTGATAGAGGTCGCGGGTCGTCACCGAGAGCGGTACGTTGTAGCCCTTTGGGTCGTCGATGGCGAACGGGGCGTTCGGCATGTTCTCGGTCATCGCCGCCGTCACCACTGGCGTGGCGCCCGTTTGCGTGAGGCCGTTCCAGACGGTCGGCAAGGTGGCGAGCACCGAGCCGTCACGGTCGAGTTGCTGCGCGCTTTGCGCGCTCACGTTCTGCAGGCCGTTGGCGCCCGGGAAGTTGCCATACAGATTGTCGAAGCTGCGGTTTTCGGCGTAGATCACGACGATGTTCTTGACGGACGACAGGTCGGCTTTCTTGTCGTCGCTGCCGCCGCATGCCACCACGCTCAGCGTCGCCGCGGCGATCGCAATCGGCGTTGCGTAGAACCATTTTCTCTTGAGCATTCTTTTCTCTCTCTCGCGCGTTGGGGTCCCCCTGGCGGGCAGCGTGCAGACGTCGCCGCGGCACCGGCCATCGGGCGACGCGCAGTGTCTCAGCGCAATTTGACAGTCGTATGTAAATAATTACGTTTGGCTTTTCTTATCCCTCTGATTGCATGACTTCGCGCTTACGTCGGGTCATCTGTTCGTCATCTGATTGACATACGCTTTCGCGATTTCGATGCGCGATGGTGTTTGGCCGATGGTGTTTGGCTATACGTGCACCGCAGCAAGCGAGTTTCGGGGGATCCGTTCATGTTGCAAAGATTGGCGCGTCGTTCGACGCAGAAGCAGACCCAGACCCAGACCCATTCGCACGCGCCGTCAGCCCGCTCGAGCCGTTATGGACGTCTGTTGCTGGCAATGGGTGTGCTGGTGTCGCTGGCGGCTTGCGATGGCGAGACGCCCCGCACGGAGAACACCGGTGGCGTCGATCATGGCGTGAGCGCAGCGAGTGGAGGGCGCAGCGCGAAGCCAATCAAGATCGCCATGTCCGTGCCTGGTTCGACGGCGGCGTCCACCGGCCAGCCGCACGGCCAGCCCCGCGACGAGGTCTACGCCCAAGTGCGTCGCATGACGGCGCTCGGCAAACAGATGTTCTTCGATCCCTCGCTCTCGGGCTCGGGCAAGATGTCGTGCGCGACCTGCCATAACCCGGATCGCGCTTTCACGCCGGCCAACGCGTTCGACGTGCAGATCGGCGGTGCGGACATGCGCCGCCCCGGCATGCGCGCGGTGCCGACGCTCAAGTATTTGCAGGCGGTGCCGCCGTTCGCGGAGCACTACCACGACTCCGACGACGAAGGCGACGAGAGCGTCGACGCCGGCCCGACGGGCGGACTCACCTGGGATGGCCGGGTCGATCGCGGCGCGGACCAGGCGCGCATTCCGCTGCTCTCGTCGTTCGAGATGGCGAGCACGCCGCGCAAGGTGGCCGACGCGGTGCGCGCGGCGCCTTACGCGAACGCGTTTCGCGAGGCATTCGGCGAGCACGTCCTCGACGACGAGGAGGCCACCTTCAAGGCCGTGTTGAAGTCGCTGGAAACCTTCGAGCAGACCCCGGAAGTGTTCTATCCGTACACGAGCAAGTACGACGCGTACCTCGCGGGCAAGACGACGCTCACCGCGGCGGAGCTACGCGGCCTGCAATTGTTCAACGACGAGACGAAGGGCAATTGCGCGAGCTGCCACATCAGCCAGCGCGCGAAGGATGGCTCGCCGCCGCAGTTCAGCGACTTTGGGCTGATCGCGGTTGGCGTGCCGCGTAATCGTGCGCTCGCGGTGAATCGCGATCCGCGCTTCTTCGATCTGGGCGCGTGCGGGCCGGAACGCACCGATCTGGGCGGCCGCGCCGAATTCTGCGGACTCTTTCGCACGCCGACGCTGCGCAATGTCGCACTCAAGAAGACGTTCTTCCACAACGGCATCTATCACTCGCTGGAGGACGTGATGCGCTTTTACGCACGGCGCGATACGAATCCGGAGGAGTTCTATCCGGTGCTGAAGGGCAAGGTGAGGAAGTTCGACGATCTGCCGCGCCAGTATTGGGCAAACCTCAATACCGAGGCGCCGTTCGATCGCAAGCCCGGCGATGCGCCGGTATTTTCCGACGCCGAGATCAAGGACGTGGTGGCGTTTCTTGGCACGCTCACCGACGGCTGGCAGCCGTCGGCTCATTGAGCGGGTATCGCGCGGCGGGTCAGGCGCCCGCGATCAGAATGCAGGTGGCTGTGAGTATGACGAACGAGACGAGCAGGCACAGGACTCCGCCGCGCAACAGGGTTTCGGGCCAGCGCGGCGCGTTGTCGAACTGAATGGCGAAGTGCGGCGCGTTCGACTCGGGCCGCGGCTTGTTCGTATGCTGGGCGACCATGGCCATGAGCCCGATGGCGAGCAGAGACAGCATCACAGCAAAAATCCGTAGGGCGATGGCGTAAGTCATGGCAGAAAATGCCTGGCGGTGCGTAAGTGATTGATGGACCAAGCTTATTCGCCGCTCGCCTGAATCGCTATCGGACCAATCCTAAACGGAAGTCCATCGAGAATGCATCTTTCGCGCCGCGCGCGGCGCGCCGTGGCTCGCCGCACCGGGGGCGGGTAAAAATTGGGGCGCGTGTTATCCTTTTTCGCAATTAACCCTTGCCTGCTAATTCGGCGCTTTGCTTTAATTGGTTCCCGAATTCGTTCGTTATTTTTCCCGCTCATTTTCTGGTCATTTTTCTGCTCAGGGAGAACGCTCAATGCTGAAATCGCCCCGTATTCTGTCCGGCCTTGCCGCCGTATTGCTGCTTTCGGCGGGTCCGGCCGCTCAGGCCGCCAATCTGAGTTTCCTCAATGACACGCCGGCTAGCTGGATGACACAGGCAGACTACAAGTCGCTCACCAGCGCGGTGCGGGCTTCGATCGCGAACAAGGCGGACGGCGAAACCTCGAACTGGAATAACGACGGTTTGCGCAACCCCGTGAAGATTGACGCTACGATTACGCCGAACAAGACCCAAAAGGATGGCGACAAGACCTGCCGCGACTCGGAAGTGGTCGTGACCGCGAAGGGGCAGTCGATGACGCTGCGCCCGCAGTTCTGTCGCGTCGGCAGCGGCGCCTGGGTTTATCAGAAGAAGCACTGAGCACGCCGTGAACGGCAAGACCGTCTCATGCGGCATCGTGCTGCTCGACCCGAACGGCCGCGTGCTGCTTGCGCACGCGACCGGCACCGGTCACTGGGACATTCCGAAGGGGCAAGGCGAGCCGGGCGAGTCCGAGGCACAAAGCGCATTGCGTGAAATGGCCGAGGAGACCGGCATCGCGATCGACGCATCGCGGCTCGTCGATCTCGGGCGCTTCGTGTATCGGCGCGACAAGGATCTGCATCTATTTGCTGCGCGCGCCGAAGCGGGCGAACTGGATCTGTCGCAATGCCACTGCGTGTCGCTTTTCCCGCGTCGTCACGACGGCGTGATGATTCCCGAGATGGACGCTTGGGTGTGGGTCGCGCCCGCCGACGTGGACCAGTACGCGAGCCGCAGTCTCGCGCGGCTCTTCGGCACGACGCTCTCGCTCGCGGAACTGCATGGCCAGCTTTGAGTGACCCATGCGGTTATCGCGTTGATGCGACCAGACAAATAAAAAGCCCGCACGTGATGAACGTGCGGGCTTTTTGCATCTGGAGCTGAAGCGGCCCTGCGTCCGGCCGCTTTTGCGCGCTTACTTGCCCCAGCTGTCGCGCAGGCCAACGATGCGGTTGAACACCGGCGCACCCGGCTTCGAGTCGTAGCGATCGGCGACGAAGTAGCCATGGCGCTCGAACTGATAGCGGTCTTCCGGCGCCGCGTCGCGCGCGCCCGGCTCCAGATACGCCTGCACCACGCGCTTGGAATTCGGGTTGAGCGCGTCGAGGTAGTCGCGCCCGCCTGCGTCGGGCTGCTCTTCGCGGAACAGGCGGTCGTAGAGACGCACTTCCGCCGGGCACGCATGCGCCGCGCTCACCCAGTGGATGTTGCCCTTCACCTTGTAGTTGTTCGCGCCTTCGGTGCCCGACTTGCTGTCGGGGAAGTAGTTGCAATGCACGGCGATCACGTTGCCGTTCTCGTCCTTGTCCGCGCCCGTGCATTCGATCACGAAGCCATAGCGCAAGCGCACCTTGTTGCCCGGGAACAGGCGGAAGTAGCCCTTGGGCGGCGTCTCGTTGAAGTCTTCGCGCTCGATCCACAGTTCGCGCGAGATCGGGAACGTGCGCAGGCCGCGCTCCGGATGATGCGGATGCACGGGCGCCGTGCAGTCCTCGCTCTGGCCTTCCGGATAGTTGTCGATGATGAGCTTGAGCGGGTCGAGCACGGCGGCCGTACGCGGCGCCTTGTCGTCGAGATCGTCGCGCAGCGCGCCTTCGAGGATGCTCATGTCGATCCACGAATCCACCTTGGTCACACCGATGCGATCGCAGAACAGATGGATTGCTTCAGGCGTGAAGCCGCGCCGGCGCACGCCGACGATGGTGGGCAAGCGCGGGTCGTCCCAGCCGTCCACGTGGCCTTCGTTCACGAGTTGCAGCAGCTTGCGCTTGCTGGTGATCGCGTAGGTGAGGTTCAGGCGCGAGAACTCGATTTGCTGCGGCAGCGGGCGCGTGAAGACGCCGGCATCGGCGAGTTCGTTGAGCACCCAGTCGTAGAGCGGGCGATGGTCTTCGAACTCGAGCGTGCACAGCGAGTGCGTGATGTTCTCGAGCGCGTCCGAGATGCAGTGCGTGTAGTCGTACATCGGATACACGCACCATTTGTCGCCGGTGCGGTAGTGATGCGCGAAGCGGATGCGGTAGATCACCGGGTCGCGCATGTTGAAGTTCGGCGACGCCATGTCGATCTTCGCGCGCAGCACGTGCGCACCCTCCTCGAACTCGCCGGCCTTCATGCGGCGGAACAGGTCGAGGTTTTCGTCCACGGAGCGGTCGCGGAACGGCGAGTTCTTGCCAGGCTCCGTGGCCGAGCCGCGGTTCGCGCGCATCTCGTCCGGCGACTGGCTGTCCACATACGCCTTGCCGCGCTGGATCAGCAGTTCGGCGAATTCATAGAGCTTGTCGTAGTAGTCGCTCGCGTAGAAGAGGTACTCGCGGTCGTCGTCGGCCTTCTTCCACTCGAATCCGAGCCAGGTGACGGCGTCGATGATCGAATTGACGTACTCGACGCTTTCCTTTTCAGGATTGGTGTCGTCAAAACGCAGATGGCACACGCCGCCATAGCTCTTCGCCACGCCGAAGTTCAGGCAGATGCTCTTCGCGTGGCCGATGTGCAGATAGCCGTTCGGCTCCGGCGGGAAGCGCGTTTCCACGCGCTGCGCCCACTTGCCCGAGCGGTTGTCGTCGTCGATGATGTTGCGGATGAAATTGGATGCCGCAGGCGCGTCCGTGCGGTCGGCGTCTTTACGTTCGGTATTCATGCGAAAAGGGAAGTCGTTCGAGGGCGCGGTACATAAGGAAAGTCTCAACCCGGCGCCCAGTGTGTCTTCCATTCTACCTGACGAGGTGGGGCCTGCCAGTCCCGGCTCGCGGGCGTTGCGCCGGCCGCTGCCTGGCCCGGCAAGAACCAAAGGAAAAACGACGATGAACGAACCACCGGTGCTGGTGCTGCCGGGCTATATGAATTCGGGGGCGGGGCACTGGCAGACGCGCTGGGAAGCCATGCACGCTGGCTTTGCGCGCGTTTCAATGCCCGACTGGATGCATCCGGATTGCAACGCATGGTGCCGTACGCTCGAAGCCGCATTGAATGCCGATGCGGCGGGCGAGGGCGGCGTGCTGCTGGCGGCCCACAGCCTCGGCTGTCTCACAATCGCGCACTGGGCGGCGCATCACGCGAGCGCGGCGACGCTCGCGAAAGTCGCGGGCGCGCTGCTGGTGGCGGTGCCCGACCCGGACGGTCCCGAATTCCCACGCGATGCGAGCGGCTTCGATCCGGTACCGCTCGAACCTGTGCCCGTGCTGCCGTTCGCGAGCATCGTCGTGGCGAGCGGCGACGATCCCTACGGCGGGCTCGCGTTCGCCGAGCGTTGCGCGCGCGCGTGGGGCAGCCGTTGGATCGAGATCGGCGAGCGCGGGCACATCAACGCGGAGAGCGGCCTGGGGGACTGGCCGCAAGGCTTCGAATGGCTGATGTCGATGCATAAAGGGTAGAGGCGGGGCGGGTTGACACCCACGAAGTTACCCGCGAGTGACGCGCGCTTCAGACCACGCCCTTGCCGCGCAACGCCGCCACTTGCTCGTCGCTATACCCGAGCACGTCGCGCAGCACCTCCACGGTGTGCTCGCCCAGCGTCGGCGGATGGCTCGTCACGGCGGGCGGCGTCGCGCTCATGCGGATGGGGTTGCGCACGAGCTTTGCCGTTGCGCCCGAGGGGTGCGGCACGTCGACCTGCATGCCGCGCGCGATCACCTGCTCGTTCTCGAACACTTCCGCGAGGTTGTTGATCGGCCCGCACGGCACGCCCGCGCCTTCGAGCGCGCCGATCCAGTCGGCCTTGGTGCGTGCGCGGATCAGTTCGGCGACGATCGGCACCAGCGTGTCGCGATTGCGCACGCGCGCGGGATTGGTCGCGAAGCGCTCGTCGTCGGCGAGTTCGGGGCGGCCCGCGATCTCGACGAACTTGCGGAACTGCCCGTCGTTGCCCACCGCGAGAATGATCCAGCTGTCGCTCGTCTGGAACGCCTGATAGGGCACGATGTTCGGATGCGCGTTGCCCCAGCGCGCCGGCGGCGTGCCGCTCGCGAGGTAGTTCGTGTTCATGTTCGCGAGCATGGCCACCTGCACGTCGAGCAGCGCCATGTCGATGTACTGGCCGGCGCCCGTGCGGTCGCGGTGCGCGAGCGCCGTGAGCACCGCGATGGTCGAGTACATGCCGGTCATGAGATCGGCGATCGCCACGCCCGCCTTCTGCGGGCCGCCACCAGGCAGGCTGTCGCGCTCGCCCGTGATGCTCATGAAGCCGCCCATGCCCTGCACGATGAAGTCGTAGCCCGCGCGCGGCGCATACGGCCCGGTCTGGCCGAAACCGGTCACCGAGCAATAGATGAGATCGGGCTTCACGGCGCGCAGCGACTCGTAGTCGAGCCCGTACTTCTTGAGCTGCCCGACCTTGTAGTTCTCCAGCACGACGTCGCTTTGCGCCGCGAGCTCGCGCACGATGCGCTGGCCCTCGGGCGTTGCGATGTCGAGGGTCACCGAGCGCTTGTTGCGGTTCGGCGCGAGGTAGTAGGCGGCTTCGGCGGTCTCCTGGCCGTCCGGCGTCTTCAGGTACGGAGGCCCCCAGTGACGCGTGTCGTCGCCGGCGCCCGGGCGTTCCACCTTGATCACGTCGGCGCCGAAGTCGGCGAGGGTCTGCGCGCACCACGGTCCGGCAAGAACGCGGGTGAGATCGAGTACGCGGATATGACTGAGAGCGCCCATGCTTGTGTCTTCCAATGTCGTTCTGTGGCCAGGGGCGGCCCATGCGGGCAGCAAAGCGGCCGATTCGGGCATCTTAAGCGATCTGCCCGCGAAGAGGTTGGTTTTCGGTACAAAGTTCCGCTATGCGGAACAATGGGGGTGATGCGGGCCGGCGTGCCGGCATGCTGTCGCGCCTGCGCACACTGCGGAGCAGACTGCCCGAGCGCGCCGCCGCGAGCGCACGGCGATCCCGTATAATCGTTCGATTCAGCATCGCCGATTCCGCGCGCATCCGGGAGCCTTCCAGGCCCATGCGCGGGCTTCGACGACCTCACAAGATTCAGCACTGAACGCCCGAAGGTAAATACAGCACGCCATGAAAGCCGCCGAAATCCGCGAGAAATTCCTCAAGTTCTTCGAGTCGAAGGGCCACACGATCGTGCGCTCGTCGAGCCTCGTGCCGGGCAACGACCCCACGTTGCTGTTCACCAACTCGGGCATGGTGCAGTTCAAGGACGTGTTCCTCGGCACCGAATCGCGTCCGTACTCGCGCGCCACGACGGCGCAGCGCAGCGTGCGCGCGGGCGGCAAGCACAACGACCTCGAAAACGTGGGTTACACCGCGCGCCACCATACGTTCTTCGAGATGCTCGGCAACTTCTCGTTCGGCGACTACTTCAAGCGCGATGCAATCCACTACTGCTGGGAACTGCTGACCAAGGTGTACGGCCTGCCGGCGGAAAAACTCACGGTCACCGTCTACAAGGAAGACGACGAAGCCTTCGACATCTGGGCGAAGGAAGTGGGCGTGCCGGCGGAGCGCATCATCCGCATCGGCGACAACAAAGGCGCGCGCTACGCCTCCGACAACTTCTGGCAGATGGCCGACACCGGCCCCTGCGGCCCGTGCTCGGAAGTGTTCTACGATCACGGCCCGGAAGTCTGGGGCGGCCCCCCGGGGTCTCCTGAGGAAGACGGCGACCGCTTCATCGAGATCTGGAATCTCGTGTTCATGCAGTTCAACCGCGACGCCCAGGGCAACATGACGCCGCTGCCCAAGCAGTGCGTCGACACGGGCATGGGTCTGGAACGACTCGCCGCCGTGCTGCAGCACGTGCACAGCAACTATGAAATCGACCTGTTCCAGAACCTGATCAAGGCCGCTGGCCGCGAAACCGGCACCGCGGACCTCACGAACAACTCGCTGAAGGTGATCGCCGATCACATCCGCGCGTGTTCGTTCCTGATCGTCGACGGCGTGATTCCGGGCAACGAAGGCCGCGGCTACGTGCTGCGCCGCATCGTGCGCCGCGCGATCCGCCACGGCTACAAGCTCGGCCGCAAGACCGGCTTCTTCCACAAGCTCGTGGCCGATCTCGTCGCGGAAATGGGCGCGGCTTATCCGGAACTGACGGAAGCGCAGCAGCGCGTGACCGATGTGCTGCGTCAGGAAGAAGAGCGCTTCTTCGAGACCATCGAGCACGGCATGTCGATTCTCGAAGCGGCGCTGGCCGACCTCGAAGCCAAGGGCGGCAAGACGCTCGACGGCGAACTCGCGTTCAAGCTGCACGACACCTACGGCTTCCCGCTCGATTTGACGGCGGACGTCTGCCGCGAGCGCAACGTCACGGTCGACGAACCGGCCTTCGACGACGCCATGGCGCGTCAGCGCGACCAGGCGCGCGCGGCGGGCAAGTTCAGGATGGCGCAGGGCCTCGAATACTCGGGCGCGAAGACCACGTTCCACGGCTACGAGGAAATCGTCTTCGACGACGCGAAGATCGTCGCGCTCTACGTCGATGGCGCCTCGGTCAACGAAGTCAAGACCGGCCAGGACGCCGTGGTGGTGCTCGACCATACGCCGTTCTACGCGGAATCGGGCGGCCAGGTGGGCGACCAGGGCGTGATTTCCAACGCGAGCGTGCGCTTCGCGGTGACCGACACGCTCAAGGTCCAGGCCGACGTGAGCGGTCACCACGGCACGCTCGAGCAGGGCACCCTGAAGGTGGGCGACGTCGTGAAGGCGGAAATCGACGCCATCCGCCGCGCCCGCACGGCGCGCAACCACTCGGCCACGCACCTGATGCACAAGGCGTTGCGCGAAGTGCTGGGCCAGCATGTGCAGCAGAAGGGCTCGCTCGTCGACGCCGATAAAACCCGCTTCGACTTCGCGCACAACGCGCCGATGACCGACGAGCAGATTCGCCGCGTCGAAGAAATCGTCAATGCGGAAGTGCTCGCGAACGCGCCTGGCATCGTGCGCGTGCTGCCTTACGACGAAGCCGTGAAGGGCGGCGCGATGGCGCTGTTCGGCGAGAAGTACGGCGACGAAGTACGTGTGCTCGACCTCGGCTTCTCGCGCGAGCTGTGCGGCGGCACGCACGTGAGCCGTAGCGGCGACATCGGCCTCTTCAAGATCGTGATGGAAGGCGGCGTGGCCGCTGGTATCCGCCGCGTGGAAGCGATCACGGGCGACAACGCCGTGCGTTTCGTGCAGGAACTCGACGCACGCGTGAACGCGGCGGCGGCGGCTCTGAAGGCGCAGCCTTCGGAACTCACGCAGCGCATCGCGCAGGTGCAGGATCAGGTGAAGTCGCTCGAGAAGGAGCTGGGCGCGCTCAAGTCGAAGCTGGCGTCGAGCCAGGGCGACGAGCTCGCGGGCCAGGCCATCGAGGTGAACGGCGTGCACGTGCTGGCCGCCACGCTCGAAGGCGCGGACTCGAAGACGCTGCGCGAGACGGTGGACAAGCTCAAGGACAAGCTCAAGAGCGCGGCAATCGTGCTGGCGGCAGTCGACGGCGGCAAGGTCAGCCTGATCGCGGGCGTGACCGCCGAGGCCAGCAAGAAGGTCAAGGCCGGCGAACTCGTGAACTTCGTGGCCCAGCAGGTCGGCGGCAAGGGCGGTGGCCGTCCGGATATGGCGCAGGCGGGCGGCACCGAGCCGGCTAACCTGCCGGCCGCGCTCGCGGGCGTGAAGGGCTGGGTCGAAGCGAAGCTGTAAGGTGCCAGTGCGGCTGGGAAGCCGCAGCGATTGATGCGATCAATGCAAGAGGGCTGTCCGTGAGGGCAGCCCTTTTTGTTTGGGTGCGCGCCGCAGGCGGGTTGGGGCGCTTTCGGCTGCGCTCAGGCGCTCGTCGGCAAACGCATCGCCTTGGCCGTCTCGCCGCGAGCGCGCGCTTCGCTTTGCGCATGCTCGAGCAGTGCCGTTTTCAAGACGTCCAGCGCGGGCGAAAAGTGCCCGCGCCGCCACGCGAGCAGCGTGTCGACCTGGCCGAGCTTGCCGAACGAGTGAATCGCCACCTCGTCGGCGTTGCGCTGCAGTTCGAGCACGGCGCGAGGCGCAACGGCCACGCCGGCGCCCGCCGCCACGCACGCGACGATCGCGTGATACGAGCCAAGCTCCAGCACGCGCGTGGGCCGGATGCCGTGCTCCAGATACCACGCCTCCACATAGTCGCGGTAGGCGCAGCCGCGCTCGAACGCCACTAGCGTCGAGAGCGCGACGTCGCCGGGCTGGCGGATCGGCCGGTGGCCGCGCGGCGTGATCATCACCAGTTCCTCGCGGTACACGCTCACGTAGTCGAAGGTTTCGGCGTCGGGCGGTCCGGCGAGCGGCATCGCGATCAGCGCGGCGTCCACCTCGAATTCGCGCAGACGCTCGATCAGATGGCCCGTGGTGCCGGTCTCCAGTTCGAGCGTGACTTCGGGCCAGTTCTGGTGGTAGCGCGCGAGGATGCCGGGCAGACGGGTGGCCGCCATGCTTTCCATGGTGCCGAGGCGCAGGCGCCCGCTCGGTGTGCCGGCCTTGACGGCGTGGCGCGCCTCGTCGGCGAGAGCGAGCAGGCGCTCGGCGTAGGGCAGCAGCGTCTCGCCCGCGGGCGTGAGCACGAGGCGGCGGCCGTCGCGCGTGAAGAGCGGCGTGCCGAGCTGGTCTTCGAGCTGCTTGATGCGCGTGGTGACGTTCGACTGCACCCGGTTGAGCTTGGCTGCGGCCCGCGTCACGCCGTTTTCGCGGACGACGGCGCGAAAGATCGCGAGCGCGGCGAGATCCATGATTCTCTCCTTGGGATGATTCTGTTCATCATAATTCATTTTTCGTGAACATTCGTGGCGGCTACCATGCTCACATCGCAGCCCCTTCCAGCCGCCTCCGATCATGAACGACATTGCTTCCCGCGCCGACGTCTCTCGCGTGCTGCCCACCCATCCGGCCCACAGTCCGCATGCCGCGAGGCGCGCCGCGCTTGCCTGCATGGCGGTGCTGGCGGTCGCGCTAGGCGTCGGGCGCTTCGCGTTCACGCCGCTGCTGCCGCTGATGCTGCATGGCGGCGCGTTCGATTTGCGCCATGGCGGCTGGCTGGCGTCGCTCAACTACGCGGGCTATTTTGTCGGCGCGGTGGGGTGCGTGGCGCTGCGCTTCGCGCCCGCGCGCATCGTGCGCGCCGGACTGGCGGCAACGGCGCTCCTGATCGTGGCGATGGGCCTGACGCATTCGTTCTGGATCTGGGCCGTCGTGCGCTTCGTGGCGGGCGCGGTGAGCGCGGCGACCTTCGTGTACGCATCGCAGTGGGGCCTGCGGCGCCTCGCGCAGCTCGATGCGAACGCGTGGGGCGGGGTGATCTTCACGGGGCCGGGCGTCGGTATCGTCGCGACGGGGGTGATGGTGAGCGCGGCGGGCGGCCTGGGCGCGCAGGCGGGCTGGATCGGCTTCGGGCTGATCTGCGCGCTGATCACGGTGCTCGTGTGGCCGGTGTTCGGCGACGGTGCAAGCGATTCGACTGTTGAACCGTCCGTTGCGGCGGCCGCGCCCCACGCCCGAACCGCCACGCCGGCGACCGCCGCCGATGGGTCGCGCGCCGACGCCTTCTGGCTCGTGCTCCTCTACGGCGTGCCGGGCTTCGGCTACATCATCACGGCAACCTTCCTGCCGGTGATCGCGCGCCACGCGTTGCCGGGCTCCGTGTGGCCCGATCTGTTCTGGCCGATGTTCGGCGTCGCGCTGATCGTGGGCGCGCTTTCGGCGGCGCGCGTGCCGCTGCACTGGGACAATCGGTTGATCCTCGCCGCGTGCTATGTGCTGCAGGCGCTGGGCATCGCGCTCGGCATCGTCTGGCCGAACGCCGTGGGCTTCTCGCTCGGCAGCGTGCTGATCGGCCTGCCGTTCACCGCGA
This sequence comes from Paraburkholderia sacchari, assembly GCF_000785435.2. Taxonomy (GTDB): domain Bacteria; phylum Pseudomonadota; class Gammaproteobacteria; order Burkholderiales; family Burkholderiaceae; genus Paraburkholderia; species Paraburkholderia sacchari. Next base: position 29,562 of record NZ_JTDB02000008.1, read on the forward strand.
TCACGTTGTTCGCCATGCGCGAGGCGCGCCTGCTGCGTGGCGAGCACGCCGCCGCGCTCATGGGCTACGCGACCGGAGCTTACGGGATCGGCCAGATCGCAGGGCCGCTCGTGGCCGCGCCGCTGGCGGCTTCGACGGGCTCGTTCTCGCCTTCGCTCGGGCTCGCGGCGCTGGCCTTGCTTGCGGGGGCAGCGGGGCTCGTGTGGCGTGCCGTGCGCGCGCGTGGTTGAGTGAGGGATGGACGGGGCTGTCCCTTACCGGGATGCCGGAGCCAGGAGTCGGCGCTGCACGCCGTCCGCGATGGCGCACTAAAATAGCCGTTTCGTGCTGTTTTTTGCCATTGCACGCCGTTGCGGAATGACTTGCGCAACGGCCGCCGCGCACCCTGCGATCCCTACCGATTCATGAGCGAATATCAGTTTTGCCCACGTTGCGCGTCGCGTCTCACCGAACGCGCCGATCCCGAGCATGAAGGCGGCCGCGTGCGTCTCACGTGTCCCGACCTCGCCTGTGGCTATGTCCACTGGAACAACCCGCTGCCTGTCGTGGCCGCCATCGTCGAGTACGAGGGGCGTATTTTGCTCGCGCGCAACGCGGCCTGGCCCGAAGGCATGTTCGCGCTCATCACCGGCTTCCTCGAAAACGGCGAAACGCCGGAAGAGGGCATCGTGCGCGAGGTGTTCGAAGAGACCGCGTTGCGTGCGCAAAGCGTCGAACTCGTGGGCGTCTACGAATTCGTCCGCAAGAACGAGCTCATCATCGCGTATCACGTGAAGGCGGCGGGCACCATCGCGCTTTCGCCCGAGCTGCTCGAATACCAGCTCGTGGAGCCCGCGAAGCTGCGGCCATGGCGGGCGGGCACGGGCCCGGCGCTCGGCGACTGGATGCGCCGGCGCGGTCTGCCGTTCGAATTCGTCGAGCGGCCCGGACAGTGAGCGCGCACCGGTACGCTACCCGAACCCTGGCTTTGATGAACCTCACCTGTTCGATGAATCGACTCCTCCGATGAACCGACCCGTCGCCATCGCGCGTTCCGGCTATCGCCATTTTCTGTCCATCACCACGCGCTGGATGGACAACGACGTCTACGGCCACGTCAACAACGTCGTCTACTACAGCTTCTTCGACACGGTCGTGAACGAGTATTTGATCCGCGCACAGGCGCTCGATATCGAGCATGGCGCGACCATCGGGCTGGTGGTCGAAACGCAGTGCAACTACTTCGCGCCACTCGTGTTTCCCGAGCGCGTGGAGGCGGGGCTGCGCGTGGCGCGGCTCGGTTCGTCGAGCGTGCGCTATGAAGTCGGGCTCTTTCGCGAAGGCGAGTCCACGCCTGCGGCGCAGGGACATTTCGTGCACGTCTACGTCGATCGCGCTACGCGTCGTCCCGTGCGCGCGCTGCCGGACGCCTTGCACGCCGCGCTCGCGCCGCTGGTGGCCGAGGGCGCAGGCGCGCCGCCGGCCTGAACGCGCGCGTTCACTCGATACAACAACACCGCCCAAGGCGCCCTCCGTGCAGGCTTTCGTGATCGACATGCTCAACGGCGCAAGCTACGGCCTGCTGCTGTTCATGTTGTCCGCCGGGCTCACGCTGATCTTCAGCATGCTCGGCGTGCTCAACTTCGCGCATGCGAGCTTCTACATGCTCGGCGCGTATCTGGGCGTCACGTTCGGCGCGACGCTGGGCTTCGGCTGGGCGCTCGTGCTCGCACCGCTCGCCACCGGCCTTGCGGGCGCTGCGTTCGAGCGCACGCTGCTGCGCCGCGCGCACCCGGCCAACACCGGCATGACGGGCGCCGCGCGCACGACGGCCGATCCGCTCAATGCGCTGTTGCTGACCTTTGGCGCTTCCCTGGCTATCGGCGAACTGGTCAAGCTCGTCTGGGGCTTGCAGCCGCTCGCGGCGAGCGTGCCCGCGTGGCTCGACGGCGTGCTCTTCAGGTTCGGCGGCGCGGCGTTCTCGCGCTATCGGGCGTTCGCGATGCTCGTGGCCGTGGCGATGCTCGGCGCGATCCATGCGGCGCTGCGCGTCTCGCGCACGGGCCTCGTGGTGCGCGCGGCGCTTACGCATAGCGAGGCGGTGGAAGCACTCGGCCACAATGTGCCGCGCGTGCAGACGATGGTGTTCGCGCTGGGCACGGCGCTCGCCGCGCTGGCGGGCGTGGTTGCCGCGCCGCTCTTCGTGGTCGAGCCGGCGATGGCCGAATCGATGGGCTCGATCGTGTTCGTGGTGGTCGTCACGGGGGGCCTCGGGTCGCTCTCCGGCGCGTTCGTCGCAGCGCTCGCGGTGGGCCTGCTGCAGACCTTCGCAGTGTCGAGCGACGTATCGCTGGGCGGCGTGGCCGCGCACCTGGGCGTGACGCTCGCACCCGCGTGGCGTGCGCTCACGCTGGCGCAGATTGCGCCGCTGCTGCCGTATCTGCTGCTGGTCGCGATGCTCGCGGTGCGTCCACAAGGCTTGTTCGGCCAACGCGGCCAACGCGGCCAACGCGGCGGGGACGCGTGAGGCGCCATGAAAACCGATAAATCCCGCACACGGTTGAACACGGCGCGCCAGCAGACGGCGCGCTGGGTCCACTTGGCGCCCTGGCTTGCGCTCGTGGCGCTGCTTGGTTTGCCGCCGCTCGCTTCCGCATGGCTTTCGCCCGCTGGCGTGCCGCAGGGTTGGCTGCTCGCGTGCCTCGCCCAAGCGGCGACGATGATCGTCTTCGCACTCTCGTACAACCTCCTGCTCGGCGAGACCGGGCTGCTGTCGTTCGGCCACGCCGCGCCCGCGGGGCTCGGGGCGCTTGCGGCGGCACATGTCTTCAATCACTACGCGATTGCGTTGCCAGCATTGCCGCTGGTGGGCGGTGTGGTGGGTGCGGCGGTCGGCGCAGCTATGGCGCTCGTCGCCGCGCGCCGCGCTGGCACCGCGTTCGCCATGATCACGCTCGGGCTGGGCGAGCTAGTTGCCGCTGCCGCGTGGGCGCTGCCCGACTGGTTCGGCGGCGAGGCGGGCGTCGCCATCGACCGGGCCAGCGGGCCAGCGATGTCGACTATGACAACCGCGGCAACCTGGACCTTCGGGCCGGATCGTCAGGCTTACTGGGTAATTGCCGCCTGGTGTCTGGTTGCGAGCGTCGCGATTCGCGCACTGTCGCGTGCGCCGTTCGTGCGCCTCGCCAATGCGGTGCGCGACAACCCGGTGCGCGCCGCGTCGCTCGGCGTGTCGCCGGCGCGCGTGCGGGCCGTGATGATCGTGCTCGCGGCGGGTTTCGCCGGCGTGGCGGGCACGCTCACGCTCATCAATGTGGAGCTGGCCGCCGCCGAAAGCGTCGGCATGATGCGCTCTGCCGCCGTGTTGATCGCGACCGTGACGGGCGGGACTGCGTCATTCTTCGGGCCGGTGCTCGGCGCGCTGGTGTGGGTCGCGTTCAGCGTGGGCATGGCGAGCGTGTCGCGGGCCTGGATGCTGTACGTGGGGCTCTTTTTCATCGTCGTGGTGCTGGCGGCGCCCGACGGGCTCGCGGGTCTCGCGGCGCGTCAGCGCGCGGCGCTCGCACGGCACGGCTGGCGGCGTTGCGGCGCGTACTGGGCGATGGCGGTGCTCGCGGCTGCGTGCGGCGCGCTGGCGCTCGTGCTGGCGGTGCAATGGGCCTACGCGCTGCGCTTCGGCGACGACGCTGCCGGCGCGTGGTTCGCCACGCTGCCGACGCGTGCGGCGTGGGGGCTCGCCATGGCGATCGGCGCGTTGATGGCCGTGGCGTTCTGGACGGCGCGCCGCGCGCGGCACGCCGTGCGCGCGCTCGATCGACACGAGCGGCTCGACATGCGCGACCGGCGCAAGGAGGCGGCATGACGCCCGCGCTGCAACTCATCGGCGTAGAGAAACGCTTTGGTGCGACGACCGTGCTGCGCGGTGTCGATCTCGACGTGCGCCGGGGCGAGCGCCACGCGCTGATCGGTCCCAATGGCGCGGGCAAGTCCACGCTGTTCAGCCTGATCGCGGGCGAGCAGCGCGCGAGCGCGGGACGCATCGTGTTGCACGGCGAAGACGTCACGCGTCTGACGAGCGCCGTGCTCGCCCGGCGCGGCCTTGCGCGCAGCTTCCAGACCACGAGCGTGTTCGCGCGCCTGCCGGTGCGCGAGAACTTGCGCTGCGCGGTGCTGGCGTCGCTGCGCGGCGGCGCGGGGCTCGCGGCGCGCTGGCTCGGCTCGGCGCGCGCCGATGCTCGCGTGGCCGAACTGCTCGATGCCCTCGGCCTTGCGCACGCCGCGCAACGCGAGGCCGCAGCGTTGAGCTACGCCGAACAACGCGCGCTCGATCTTGGCCTCGCGCTCGCTGGCGGCGCACACACGCTGCTGCTCGACGAGCCCACCGCCGGCATGAATCGCGCCGAAGCCGCACGCGCCGTCGATCTGATTCGCGCGACCACGGCGGGCAAGACCGTGTTGCTGATCGAACACGACATGGATGCCGTGTTCGGCCTCGCCGACCGCGTTTCGGTGCTGGTGCAGGGGCGCGTGATCGCGACGGGAACACCGGAGGCCGTTCGCACCGATGCCGCCGTGCGCAACGCATATCTGGGCGCGCATTTCGATGCCCGCTTCAATGCCCCCGGACACACGAGGCGCTCGCCGTGAACGCGCTGCTCGAAGTCGGGAATCTGCGCGCATGGTACGGCGCGAGCCAGGTGCTGCATGGCGTCGATCTGGGCATCGGCGCGGGGGAGATCGTCGCGCTCGCGGGCCGCAACGGTTCGGGGCGCTCGACGCTCGCGAAGGCGTTGATGTCGATGGTCGAAGCCGAAGGCGTGCGCCGTTTCGCGGGCGTGGATCTCGCGCCGCTGCGCACCTTCGAGATTGCGCGGCTGGGCCTGGGCTATGTCGCCGAACAGCGCGACGTGTTCCCGACCCTGACCGTCGACGAGAACCTGAGCCTCGGTCTCGCGAAGCGTGGCGCGCCGCGCTTCACCATCGACGACGCTCGCGCGCTGTTTCCGATCCTGCGCGAGCGCCGCGGCGCGCGCGCGGGCGTGCTCTCGGGCGGCGAGCAGCAGATGCTCGCGCTGGCCCGCGCGCTCGTGGGCGGCCCCGATCTGCTGATCGTCGACGAGCCTGCCGAAGGGCTTTCCGCGCAGATGGCCGCGCGCGTGGGCGCGTGCCTGCGCGCGCTGCGCGAACGCGGCATCGCGGTGCTGCTCATCGAGCAGCGACTCGAACTCGCACCCGGGCTGGCGGACCGCGTCGCGGTGATGGGGCATGGGCGCATCGTGTTCGAGGGCACGCCGCAGACGCTCGCGCAGCGCGAAGACATCGTGCGCGACTGGCTAGGTGTGGGCTGACGCCGGCGGCGCATCCGGTTTCGCGACGCTCGCGAGCGCCGTCATTGGCCCGATGCGCGCGAGCGTTTCGCGTTGCGCCGCATCGCGCACGAACAGCGAACCCGCGAAGCCGAGCGCGTTCACGGAGATGCCCTCGACGCGCTCCGTCGCACGCGGCACGATCAGCATCCAGCGGCGCGTGACGAGCAGGTTATAGGGCGTGCGTTGATGCGCAACGCCATCGACTTCAACGGCGCCGACGCCTGCCACGCGTAACAACGCACGGTAGGCATCGAGCGCGCGCTGTGCTTCCTGATCCGCGGTTTCTCCAGCGGCATTTCCGGCCAGATCGAGTCGCGCGAACGCATGCGCGAAAGGCAGCCCCGGCACGCGGCTTCCATTGGGATTGGGCGCAGCCGCGTCGAGCAGCGTCTCGATTGGCATCGATGCACCTCCAGCATCGAGCGGCAGCGGCACTGCCTGAAGATGCTTGTGCGGCTGGCTCGCGCCGGCTTCCGGGCCGCCGTTGTAAAAGCACAGCGCATCGTAACCGCGCAGCGCGACGAGCAGCGCCGCGAAATCGGCATGATCGAGCAGCGCTTCCTGTGGCACGAAGCGGCGCGTGACGATCAGCAGATGCCCTTCGAGTACGTTGTATTTGTTGAGAAGTGCTACGTGCGTCGATGAAAGATCGCCCACGCACAGATCTTCGTCATAGGGCAGAAAGGGGTTGCGTCGTGGCGGCGTTGGCGTCGGCGTCGGCGTTTGCAGCGCATCTTGCGAAGGCGCACCCGCGTGCCGCGCCGCCTCCTTGCGCGCGAGACTGGACACCTCGCGAACGGCGAAGCGCACGCCGCCATCGTCGATGTGCGCTAGCGTGGTATCGATGGGCTGCAGCGCGCCGCATTGCAGCGCGTGGCGCGTGCGCTGCGCAATCGCGTCGCGCAGCGTGCTGGCCGTGAGCAGGCTCGCGGCCATCGGCGCTCAGGCCTTGTAGCCGATCGCGCGCAGCAGGTCGAGGCGCCAGCGCACGTCCTCCCCGGTTTCGACGCCAAGCGGCGGCTCGCCATCGACCACGCCGATAATGCCGCGCCCCTTGTCGGTCTCGGCGACCAGCACTTCGGCCGGATTGGCGGTCGCGCAAAAAATGCGGCAGACCTCGGGCACGGCTTTCACGGCATTGAGCACGTTGACGGGGAAATAGCCATCGCCGAGAAAGACGATGAAGCAGTGACCCGCCGCGATACGCAGCGCGTTGTCGGTGGCCATCTCTATGAGCGCGTCGCTGGTGCCCGAGCGGCGCACGAGACGCTTGCCCGAGGCCTCGCAGAACGCGAGGCCGAACTGGATGCCGGGCACCGCGCCGTAGAGCGCTTCGTGCAGGTCCTCGACCGATTTGATGAAGTGGGATTGCCCGAGGATGAAGTTGGTGGCTTCGGGCTTGACGATCTCTACCGTGGACAATTGCAATTGCATGGCGGACCTCCCGCGCGGCGGCGTGATTCAGGAAGCGTAGTGCGTCCAGGACGCTGCCGCAATGAAAAACGGCCGGCGCCCCCGCGCGCAACCGGCCGTCGTTCATGCATGACGCGCTTTGGCGCTCAGGCCGCTTTCCTTGCGCGCTTGCCCTCCACATCGGGGAGGAACACCGTGAGGATGCCAATGAGCGGCAGGAACGAGCAGACCTTGTAGACGAAGCTGATGCTGGTGGCATCGGCGAGCTGGCCGAGCACCGCCGCGCCAATGCCGCCGAGGCCGAACGCGAAGCCGAAGAACAGCCCCGCGACCATGCCCACCTTGCCGGGAATCAGCTCCTGCGCATAGACGAGGATGGCCGAGAACGCCGAGGCGAGCACCACGCCGATGATCACGGTCAGCACGCTGGTCCAGAACAGGTTTGCATAGGGCAGCAGCAGCGTGAACGGCGCCACGCCCAGAATCGAGCCCCAGATCACGTACTTGCGGCCGATGCGGTCGCCCACCGGACCGCCGATGATCGTGCCGGCCGCCACCGCCGCGAGGAAGATGAACAGATGAATCTGCGCGGCCTGCACGGGCAGGTGGAAGCGGTCGATCAGATAGAACGTGAAGTAGCTGTTGATGCTCGCGAGGTAAAAGTACTTCGAAAACACCAGCAGCACGAGAATGCCCATGGCCGCGGCCACATGACGACGCGAGAGCGCGACATGCGGAACCTCGGCGCGCTTTTTCTTCATCGCCGGATGAGCCTTGTACCAGCGGCCGATTTGCGTGAGCACGACGATCGCGACGAGCGCCGCCACCGAGAACCACGCAATGCTGCGCTGGCCGTGCGGAATCACGATCGCGGCGGCGAGCAGCGGCCCGAGCGAGGTGCCGGCATTGCCGCCCACCTGGAAGAGCGACTGCGCGAGGCCGTGGCGGCCGCCCGAAGCCATGCGCGCGACGCGCGACGATTCCGGATGGAACACCGAGGAGCCGCAGCCCACCAGCGCCGCCGCGACCAGCAGCACGGGGAAGCTCGGCGCCACCGACATCAGCAGCAGGCCGCACAGCGTGAAGCCCATGCCGACGGGCAGCGAGTACGGCATCGGGCGCTTGTCGGTGAATACGCCCACGAGCGGCTGCAGCATCGAGGCCGTGATCTGGTAGGTGAGCGTAATAAGGCCGATCTGCGTGAACGACAGCGAGAAGTTGTCCTTGAGCATCGGATAGATGGCCAGGATCAACGACTGGATCATGTCGTTGAGCAGATGCGAAAAGCTGATCGCGCCGAGCACGGAGTACACGGTGCGCTGCACGCTGGAGGCGGGCGTCGCGGATGGCGCGGACGCAGGCGCGGCGCGCTTGTCGAGACTGGTTTCCATATTGTCGTAAGCGAAAAGGCTTCACGCGGGCGCTGCGTCGGGAGCGGGGTTCAAACACCCATGAAGAACCCGGCGCGGCGATGGCGTGAAAAAGTCATGTATAGGAGTTATGAAGCGCAGTGTAATGTGTCTCGACCGAACGGTCCGGACATATTTTGTCGAGAATCGGCCATTAATGGCCGGTTCTCATCGATGATCGCTCCCTTATTGACCCTCGCGAGTCTCGCGAGCCCGACGCCGGCGGAGCTAAAGTTTGCGGCGAATCTGCCGTAGACGGGGTCGAGGCAGACCTGGGGGAAATCTCTCGTGCAGCCTGACCACAAGAAGGAGATCGTCAAGACATGAAAGCTGCATTGCAGGAGGCGCGGCGCGCCAGTTCCGTGCCGCAAGATGCGCGAGCGGGCAGGACGCTCTCGGTGAAGACGATGTTGCGCGTGGCGTTTGCGGTGGTGCTGGCCGGCACGCTGGCTATCGGCGCATTCTCGCTTGCACAGATTAGTCGTCTGAACGATTCAGCAGCATCGATCTATGAGCAGGGTCACATTGCCAGCCGTGCGGCGGAGGAAGCGCGTGCTTATGTGCTGCGGGCGAGCCGCGCGCAGAAAATGCTGCTCACTGCGACCACGGCCAAGGAGCGCGACGAACTGGGCGCCGACATCGAAAAGAATCTTGCCGCGCTCGTGGCAGAGATGAAAGTGCTCGAACAATATTCGACCCAGTCGGGCGGTGACGCGCTTGCCCAGCAAAAGCAGTTCGCGGCGGAGGCGCATACATGGAGCGGGCAATTGCGCGAGTTCGTTACGCTCGTGAAGGCGCAGCCGCTCGATCTTTCGCAGATGAACTGGCAGGTCGGCACGCGGGACGTGTCGCTGCTTGTCGAAACGGAGAAGCTCGAAAAGCTCGTCGATCGGCTTGTCGCGCAGCGCGGCGCCGCCGCCAAGGCGACGATCGCGGCGTCGGCGTTCATCTACGAGTCGTCGTTCGTGATGATCGCCGCGGCTACGGCCGGTCTTTTCGTGCTCGCATTTGTCGTGAGCGAGTGGGTCGTGCGGCGACTCGCGCGCCAACTCGGCGGCGAGCCCGCCCATGCGAAGGCCATTGCCGCGCGCATTGCTTCGGGAGATCTCGCGCAGCCGGTCGAGGTTCACGCCCGCGACGCGTCGAGCATGCTGGGCGCGCTGCGCGACATGCAGAAAGGGCTTTCGGCGACGGTGGCCGAGATTGCTGCGAGCGCGGAGGCGATTGCCGCTGCATCGGGGCAGATTTCAATGGGCAATCTCGACCTTTCGCACCGCACCGAGGCGCAGGCCGTTGCGCTCGAACGCACCGCGAGCAGCATGGAGCAGTTGACTTCGACGGTGCGCCTGAACGCCGAAAACGCGCAGCAAGCGAGTGCGTTGGCCGGCAATGCTTCGCAGATCGCGCAGAAGGGCGGCGCCGTGGTCGGCCGTGTGGTGGCCACGATGAATGAGATCAACGAGAGCGCGAAGAGCATCGCCGACATCATCGGCGTGATCGAGGGCATTGCGTTTCAAACCAACATCCTGGCGCTCAATGCCGCGGTCGAAGCGGCGCGGGCGGGCGAGGAGGGGCGCGGCTTCTCGGTGGTCGCCGGCGAGGTGCGCAATCTCGCGCAACGCAGCGCCGCTGCGGCGCGAGAGATCAAGGCCCTGATTACCGATTCGGTCGCGCGCGTCGCGAACGGCTCGACGCTCGCCAGCGACGCGGGCCGGACCATGGAAGAAGTCATGTCGGCCGTGAAGCGCGTGAACGACATCATCGGCGAGATTTCGGCGGCGTCGAGCGAGCAGCGCTCCGGCATCGAGGAGATCAATCGCGCGGTGACGCAAATGGATGCGGGCACGCAACAGAACGCCGCGCTGGTGGAAGAGGCCACGGCGGCGGCGCAATCGCTCGACGATCAGGCCAAGGTGCTCAAACGTCTTGTGAACACGTTTCAGCTCGCGTGACGTTGCCTCACTTTGCGTCGCGCTCGATGATCCACTCGTGCGCGGGATCGTTGTGGAAGTGCCACTCGCGCTTGGGACCGGCCATGACGTTCAGGTAGTACGAATCGTAACCGTAGGGCACGACCACGGGATGGTAGCCGCGCGGCACCATCACGACGTCGTGATCCTCTACAGCCATGGTCTCGTCGAGGTCGCGCGCGTCGGTGTAGACGCGCTGGAATGCGAAGCCCTGGCGCGGGTTGAGCCGGTGGTAATAGGTCTCTTCCAGCGCGCTCTCTTGCGGCAGGCGGTCGGCATCGTGCTTGTGCGGCGGATAGCTCGACGAATGGCCCGAGGGCGTGCGCACTTCCACCACGAGCAGCGATTCGGCCGGTTCGGTCTGCGGAAGAATATCGCAGACGTAGCGCGTATTCGCGCCCTTGCCGCGCGTGGAGCGCTTCATTTGCGCGGGCTCGATGAGCCGCACCGGCAGCGTGCCAAGCGCTGGCGCGCTCGCCACGCCCAGTTCGGCCTCGCGCGTGGCGCGCACCGTGGCCTTTACGCCGGGCGGCACATAGAGTGCGTACGGCGCGGCGTCTTCGAACACGCTGTCACGCGAGCCGAGATTCGAATACTGCTTGCCGTCTGCTTCGATATTCACGGCGCCCGAAAGCACGACGATGCAGCTTTCGCGGTCCGTCTCATAGACGTAGACCAACTCGTCGGCCGCGAGCCGGTACGCGGCGAAGCCGACATAACGCCAGCCCGCCGTGGCGGGCGTGACGCGCGCGATTGTCTGGCCTTCGCGCTCGGCCTTGACCAGCAGGCTCATGCTGCCTCCTTGCTTGTGCTACTTGCCTGGTTATCCGAATGAATGTGCGAGTCGATCAGCGAACGCAGCGTGCGGTAACCCTTTTGTGCATATTCGTACGATGGCGCGATCACCGGATCCTGCTCGGCTTCCACGACAAGCCAGCCGCGATAGCCGTGCTGCTTCAGGCGCGCGACGATTGCCGGAAAATCGACCGCGCCGTCGCCGGGCACCGTGAACGCACCCGCGAGCACCGCGTCGAGGAAACTCCAGTTGCGGTTGCGCGCCAGCTTCACGACGGCAGGGCGCACGTCCTTGCAGTGCACGTGGCAGACGCGCGCGATGTGCTTGTCGAGTTCCGCGACGGGGTCGCCCCCCGCGAACGTGATATGTCCCGCGTCGAACAGCAGCCCCACGGCGTCGCTCGTGCGCGCCATGAGCTTGTCGATGTCGGCGGGCGTTTCCACATACGCGCCCATGTGATGGTGATACGCGAGCCGCACGCCGCGCGATAGCGTATGACGCGCGAACGCGTCCACGCGCGCGGCGTAGTCGTCCCATTGTTTTTCGCTGAAAAAGCGCGGGCGCTGATAGAGCGGGCGCGGCGCGCCCTGAATCGAGTCGGCGACTTCGCCATACACCATCACGGTGGCGCCGTTCTGCGCGAGCAAGTCCAGATGTGGGCCGACAGCCTCGATCTCCTCCGCCACGCTGCGGTGCGCCAGCATGCCCGAGTACCAGCCCGACACGAGCGACAGATCGTACTGCGCGAGCAGTGCCTTGAGCGCCTGCGGTTCGCGCGGAAACTTGTTGCCGAGTTCGAAGCCTTCGTAGCCGATTTCGCGCCCTTCGGTGAGCGCCACCGAGAGCGGTGTTTCGCCTCCGAGCGAGGGCAGGTCGTCGTTCATCCACGACAGCGGATTGATGCCGATGCGTACGTCGAATGCGCTCATGTGGGTTCCGTCTCGTCATGCGTGGGTGGGTTCGTGGGCTGCGCATCGCCGGGCCGCTCGCGCCGGCTGCGCGCGGCGAGATGCGCGTCGTAGTGCTCGCGCGCCTCGCGCACGGCGGCGCGCGTCGATACCTCGGGCACGGCGACTTCCCACCACCAGCCGCCTTCCTCGGTCGTGCGCGCAGGGTCGGTGTCGATGCTGATGAGGTAGGTGCGTGAAGCCGCGCGTGCACGTTGCAGCGCGGTTTCGAGTTCCGCGATGTTGGCGACGTGCTCGGCCTGCGCTCCCAGCGCGCGCGCGTGCGAGGCGAAGTCGATGCGCGGCGCGCCAAGCGGCCCTTGCGCGCAGTCCTCGAACAAATTGTTGAACGGCGCGCCGCCGCAGGCCTGCTGGAGCCGGTTGATGCAGCCGTAGCCGCGGTTGTCGAGCACGACAATGATGAGCTTCGCGCCCAGCATCACCGATGTGGCGATCTCGCTGTTCATCATCAGATAGCTGCCGTCGCCCACCATGACGATCACTTCGCGTTCGGGCCGCGCGAGCTTCGCGCCGAGCCCGCCCGCGATCTCGTAGCCCATGCACGAGTAGCCGTATTCGACGTGGTACGCGCCTGGCTGGCCTGCGCGCCAGAGCTTGTGCAGTTCGGCGGGCAGGGTGCCGGCGGCGCACACGACAATGTCTTCGGTGTACGAACGGCTCGACGAGCGCTGCACCGCGCCGATCACATCGGCATCGTAGGGCAGGCTGTGACGGTCCTGCGGCGCGTGCGTGAGCGCCTCCACGCTCGCGCGCCATTCGTCGGCGAGGCGCCGCGCGTAAGCGGTCCAGTTCGCGTCCGCGCGCCAGTTGAGGAGCTCGTCGCCGAGCGCTGCGAGTGCGAGCTTCGCATCGGCCTCCACGGTCAGCCCGTTGTGCTTGAGTGCGTCGAAGCCGTTCGCGTTCACGCCGATCACATGTGCATGCGCGAACAGCGAATTCGAGCCGGTCGTGAAGTCCTGCAGGCGCGTGCCCACCGCGAGAATGCAGTCGGCGTCGCGCGCGAGCGCGTTCGCGGCAGGCGAGCCCGTCACACCGATCGCACCCACGTTGAGCGGGTCGTCCCAGGCGAGCGCGCCTTTGCCCGCCTGCGTCTCCGCCACCGGAATGCCGCGCGCGGTGGCGAGCGTCTTGAGTTGAGCGGCGGCGCGCGAGTAGAGCACGCCGCCGCCCGCGACAATGAGCGGCCGCTTGGCGCGATGCAGTTGCGCGAGCGCCGCGTCGATCTCGCTTTGCACCGGCGCATTCGCGTGAAAGCTCACGAGACGCGGCGTGAAGAAGCTCGCGGGATAGTCCCACGCCATCGCCTGCACGTCCTGCGGCAGCGCGAGCGTAACCGGGCCGCACAGCGCGGCGTCGGTGAGCACGCGCAGCGCACGCGGCAAGGCGGTGAGCAATTGCGCGGGATGCACGATGCGGTCGAAATAGCGCGATACCGGCTTGAGCGCGTCGTTGGCGGAGACGCTGCCGTCATGAGGATCTTCGACTTGCTGAAGCACCGGGTCGGGTTCGCGCGAGACGAACGTGTCGCCGGGCAAGAGCAGGAGCGGCAGGCGGTTCACGTGCGCGAGCGCGGCGGCCGTCACGAGGTTGGTGGCGCCGGGGCCGATCGAGGTCGTGACGGCCATCATGCGGCGGCGGAAATGCGCCTTCGCGTAGGCGATCGCGCTGTGCGCCATCGCTTGCTCGTTGTGCGCGCGCAGCGTCGGCAGTTCGTGGCGATAGTGATAGAGCGCCTCGCCGAGGCCCGCCACGTTGCCGTGCCCGAAAATGGCGAACACGCCGCCGAATAGCGGCTCGGTGCGGCCCGAGCCGTCATCGCAGGCCACGCGCTGCGCCGCGAGAAAGCGCACTAGCGCCTGTGCCGCGGTGAGGCGCACCGTGGCGGCAGGCGCGTTCGGCTGGGCGTCAGGCGTTGTGTGCGATGTGCCGGCGTTGGGAGCGACGCGCTGATTCATGCTGCTTTCTCCTCATGCGTGGCGTGAACATCGCGCTGCGTCTTGTCTTGCACCTGGCTGCGCGCCGTGCGCCACGCCGCAATCAGCGTCTCGAACGCACGGCGCACGCGTGCGATCAATTCCTGATCGTCGATTTCACCCGCGAGCCAGGCGAGGCTCGGCTCATAGAAGATCGTGCGGCCCACCGTGAAGCCACGGCACGTCCGCGAAGCAGCCGCCGCGCGAAAGTCGCTCGTCAATTGCTCGATGGGCGCCGAGAGGCCCAGCAGCACCACGCCGCGGCAATGCGGATCGCGCTCGGCGATCAGTGCGTCGATCTCGCGCCACTGCGCCGCAGCCATCGGTTCGAGCTTCCACCACTCGGGGTAAAGGCCGATGTTGTAGAGCCGCTTGAGCGCGCGATAGACGGTGTCGGGCGCATTCGGCTTGCCATCGAGCTTCGGCGGAATCACTTCGAGCAGCAGTTCGTGGCCGCTTGCCTGCACCGCGTCGTAGAGCGCGCGCAACTGCGCTTCCTGTTCGAGGCGCTGCTCGACCGGCTCATCGGGATGGAACTGCACGAGACACTTGACCGTATGCCCGATGGGCCAGGCCGCGAGCGTGGTGCCGATCGAGCGGCCATGGTCGAACACCAGCGGCACCGAGCCCGGCAGCTCGACTGGGCGGCCGATCCACCAGTCGCGCCCGGTTGCTGCGTTGAGCGCGTCCTGGCCGTAGCGGTCGTCGATCAGGACGCCTATGCGGCCTTGCAGGCCAAGCGCGCTTTCCGTTTGCGCCACGGCGTCGACGAACAGATTCTTCAGGTGCGAAATGCGCGCCTCGCTGGCGCCGGTTTGCTGGGCGAGGTCGAAGAACTGATTGCGATGGTCGAATGCGAAGCCCAGTACCTCGTCGTACTGCTTGCGCGCGGGCGTCACGCGATGCAGCCGGGCGAGCGTGGCATCGCGGTCGGGGCGGCGCATGCGAATGGGGTCCGCCGCGGCTTCGCGCAGGAAATAGTCGAGCTCCGCGGGTGTGGGCATGGCCGGCGCACAGCCGTGGCGCGAGACCACCAGCGCGCCGCAAGCATTGGCCGCGCGCGCGCAGTCGTCCAGCGGCGCGTCGCGCAGCCAGCCCGAAAGAAACCCTGCGGCGAACGCATCGCCTGCGCCTAGCACGTTGAGCACTTCGACCTCCACGCCGCGTTGCAGCGGCACGGCATCGAGCGAATCGGGCACGGCGCCCTCGATGATCTGGCAGCCGAGCGGGCCGCGCTTCACGAGCAGCGTGGCGGCCGTGACCTCGCGCACGCGCTTGAGCGCGTCGGCGAGCGTCTCCTTGCCGCCCGCGATGCGAAACTCCTCCTCAGTGCCGATCACGAGGTCGAAGCGCGGCAAGATCCGCTGCAGATGCTCGCTCACGCCCGCGCTCGCGATAAAGCGCGTCTCGCCGTCGGCCTTGCCGGTCAGGCCCCAGAGCACCGGGCGATAATCGATGTCGAGCACGGTGCGCACATCGTTGCGGCGCGCGTAATCGAGTGCGGTCAGGCTCGCGCGATTCACCTGCCCGGTCGAAAAGTGCGTGCCGGTAATGAGCAGCGCTTTCGACGAGGCAATGAAGGCTTCGTCGAAGTCGCCCGCATCGACAGCCATATCGGCGCAGTTCTCCCGATAGAAAATGAGCGGAAAGGTGTCGCGGTCCTTCAAGCCGAGCAGCACGAGGGCGGTGAGCCGCTCGCGGTCGATGCGCACGCGGCTCGTGTCGCAGCCTTCCTTCGCGAGGGTTTCGGTGAGGAAGCGGCCCATATGGTCGTCGCCGACGCGCGTGAGCATGGCCGCGTTCAGGCCGAGCCGCGCGCAGCCAAAGGCGATGTTCGCCGATGAACCGCCGAGATACTTGGCGAAGGTGGAAACATCCTCGAGCCGCGCGCCGACCTGCTGCGCATAGAGATCCACGCCGAGCCGGCCGAGGCAGACGATGTCGCGGCTGCGCGCGCTCGCGAAGCGCGAAGGGGGGGTGCTAGGGAGAGCCATGAGCATTCCTGAAGTATTCGTTCCCGCACGTATTCAAATGGTTGCGCCGTCGAGCTCGGCAATCATCTTCTGCATCTCCGCGCCGCCGGCCATCATGTCGAGCACCTCGTTCTTGCTGATTGTGTCTTTCGTGTAGGTGCCGAGCGAGCGGCCGCGATTGAGCAGCGTGAACGAGTCGCCAATCGGGTACGCGTGGTGGACGTTGTGCGTGATGAAGATCACCGAAATGCCTTTGGCGCGCGCGTTATGAATCAGCTTGAGCACGTTGAAGCTCTGCTTCACGCCGAGCGCGGCCGTTGGTTCGTCGAGAATCAGCACCCGTGCGCCGAAGTGAATCGCCCGCGCGATCGCGAGGCACTGGCGCTCGCCGCCCGACATCGTGCCGATGGCCTGGTGCGGGTCACGCACGTTGATGCCCATTTCGGAGAGGCGCTCTTTCGCAATGGTTGCGCTCGCATCTAGATCCATCACGTTGATGAAGCCAAAGAGCTTCTTCTGCGGTTCGCGGCCCATGAAGAAGTTGCGCGCCACCGAGAGCAGCGGCACCAGCGCGAGATCCTGATAGACCGTCGCGATGCCGAGATCGAGCGCGTCCTTGGGCGAATCGAAGTGCACGGGCTTGCCGTCCACGAAATACTGGCCCGAAGTGGGCGCGTGCACGCCGGCCAGCGTCTTGATGAGCGTGGACTTGCCCGCTCCGTTGTCGCCGAGCAGGCAGTGCACTTCGCCGCGCTTCAGTCGCAGCGTGACGCCGCTGAGCGCGATGACCTTGCCGAAGTACTTGCTGACGTTTTCCAGCGCGAGGATCGTGTCACCGCTTTCACCGGAGGCGGCACTTGCGTTGGCTGTGCTGTTTTGCGAGCGTGTCATGTCGGCCTCCGGCTTACGATTGCGCGACGCGTCGGCGCACATAGTGGTTGAAGAGCACGGCGATGAGCAGCATCACGCCAAGGAAGACGCGGAACCAGTCCGAATCGATGTTCGTGTAGGTGATGCCGATCTGCACCACGCCGAAGATGAGCGCACCGAACGCCGCGCCGATCACCGAGCCATAGCCGCCCGTGAGCAGTGTGCCGCCGATCACCGCGGCGATGATGGCCTCGAACTCCTTTTGCAGGCCGCGGTCCGCAGCGGCCGAGCCGATGTCGCACACTTGCAGCACGGCGAACAGGCACGAGCAGAACGCGGTGAGCATGAAGAGCGAAATCTTCACGCGCTTGACCGGCACGCCAACGTTTTTTGCGGCGTTGGCGTCGCCGCCCACGGCGAGGATCCAGTTGCCGTAGCGCGTCTTGGCGAGCGTGAACGCGCCGATGGCCACGAGCGCGAACCACCAGAGAATGACCTTCGGCACGCCCGGCACGAGCGGCTGGCCGTTGTCGAGCATCTTGCCGATGCCGATATGCGCGAGCGCCACGAACAAGCCCTTGAACGCGGTGCCGTGAAAGAGCAGATTGGTCACATAGTCGGCTTTCGCGACGTCGCCCACGCCGGAGACGATGGTGCGGTCGGCGAACATGATCGAGAGCGCGAGCGTGAGGCCGCGCAGGATAAACAGGAACGCGAGCGTGACGATGAACGAGGGCAGCCGCGTGCGCATTACGAGGTAGCCGTTCAATGCGCCTAGCGCGATACAGCCCGCGAACGCGAACAGGATGGACAGTACGATGGGCCAGTGGAAGTACATGGTGGGAATGGCCACCATCATGCCGGCAAAGCCGATCATCGAGCCGATCGAGAGATCGAACTCGCCGGCGATCATCAGCAGGCACGCGCCTACCGAAAGGATGCCTAAGTATGCGGCTACCTGCGACCAGTTCATCACTCCGTCGAGGTCGAACATCCCGGAGCCGCCCGCGCCGATCGCGAACACGGCGAACACGAGCACGGTGCCGGAAATCGCGGCAAATTCGGGGCGGCCGAGCAGATGCCCGAACCACGATTCGCGCCGCACGCGCTCGTCGGTCGCGCCTGGCCCCGCTGGCGACGGCTGACCCGCGCGCGGGTCCTGCGTGTCGTCCGTTGCATGCGAGGGGAAGTGTTTGCCGGCTACACCCATGATGGCTCCTTGATTCGACCGCACCGTGCCAGGTGCGGCCTCTTGCTGACGAGAAGACGCTTTGAACCTGCGGGATCAGCGGTATTGACCCGCGTACTTAACGACTTTGTCGATATTCTCCTTGGTGATGAAACCCGGACCCGAACGGATATTGCGCGGTCCGTACGAGGGTTGCAGGCCGTAGGTGTCCAGACGCTGCTTGAACTTCGGATTCGCTTCGAGAATCTGGCGGATCTTCGCCGGATCGGTCGTATGCTCCTTCTTCACGATCGCGAGCACGGCCACCGGGATATAGCCTTGCAGATACGGCTGCTGGTCGATGGCGAACTGGATCGTGCCCGCGCCGATCGCCTTGGCGATCTCATCGGAGAAGTCGAAGGTGCAGAAGTAGATCTTGCCCGCGAGGCCCATCTGCTGAACCGCCTTGAGCGTGGCGGCCGCCGGCACGGGACCGAGCGTGAGAATCGCGCCCGTGTTCGGGTGGTTGCGCAGATACGCGCTCACCTTCGACTGGATTTCGGTCGGGTCCTGGCCCGAGTCGATCGTCGAGGTCTTGTAGTTCACGCCGATGGCGTCCGCAAAGCCGCGGCAACGGTCGAACGAAACCGTATTGGTCGCGATATGGTTCACGCAGAGAAACGACTTCACGCCCGCGGCCTTGGCCTTTTCGCCGGCTGCGTGGCCCGCCACGTATTCGGGCTGCCCCACATGCATGATCGCGCCGAGCTTCGCGCTTTGTTCCTCGGTGCCGGAGTTGATCGTGACGAGCGGGATCTTCTTTTCGGTGACCTTGCCGATGGAATTCTTCAGCACGTCGTAGTCGGCGATGGTGGTGATGACGCCGTCGTAGTTGCGCGCGGCGGCCTGCTCGATCAGGCGCGCCATGTCGGCGATGTCGCCGTTGGGCGGATTGCGGTAGTCGGTTTCGACGTTGAAGTCTTCGTCGGCCTGCTTGATGGCGTTCTTGATGGTGTTCCACCACGAGTCCGAATCCGGCGCGTGGCTGATCAGCACGAAGTGCGCGTCGGCGGCCTGCGCCGGTTGCGCACCCAGCGCGCTCAAGCCGGTCAGTCCCGCTGCCAGCGTGAGCGCCGCGGCCAACCTTCGGAGCATGGTCTTGCCCTTGCGTTGCGTCATTGTCTCCACCTTTCTCGGTCTGTCGTTCGTTCTTGGGGTGAGCGACGCGCGCTTTCTGGCTTGCGTTGCCGCTTCGCTCATCGACAAGATTAGGCGATCGTTGGATGAGTTGCAACAGAAATTTCATTGCAAATAAAAATGGAAAATCTGTTCCAATTGGGTGTGGCGCTGCCTATAATCGGCTCCGTTGGCAGGCCGTTCGAAAGCGGGCTCAGTAAGGGTTTGCGGCACGGCTTTGCCACACTGCAGCAAGCAACAGGGAAAAACGATCATGGCCGATGAAACCAGCGACGCCGTAGCGGGCGTGGACGAATTGATGCAGCGCATCGCGCACGAGTACGAGGCGCTGCCGCGGCAGTTGAAGAGCGTCGCGACCTATATCGAGCAGAACCGCGCGAGCATCATGATGGATCGCACGAGCGACATTGCCGCGCGCTGCTCGGTGCATCCGTCGGCGGTGGTGCGCTTCGCGCAGCGCTTCGGCTTTTCGGGCTTCTCCGATTTGCAGGCGGTGTTCCGCCAGGCCTATGCGGGGCAGGGAGTGTCGGCCACGAGCTATCAGCAGCGCATACGCCAGCTGATCGAGGCGAAAGACGGCAGCGCGAGCCCCGAGCTCGGCGGCGCGGTTGCGCGCGAATTCATCGGCGCGTGCCGCAATGGACTCGACGAACTGGAGGCAGGACTCGACGACGCGCAGTTCGACGCCGCCGTGAAAATGCTCGAGCACGCGGACAACATCTACGTGATTGGCGTGCGCCGCTCGTTCGCGGTGGCGAGCTATATCGTCTACGCCTTGCAGCACACGAGAAAGCGCGTGCATCTCGTGTCGGGCTTCGGCGGCATGTATCACGAGCAGATCCGCAGCGTGAAGAAGGGCGACGTGGTGATCGCCATCAGTTTTGCGCCCTATGGCAAGGAGACGCAGTACTGCCTGCGCGTGGCGCAGCAGCATCAGGCGAAGACGCTGGTTATTACGGATAGCCAACTGTCTCCGATCGCGCGTCATGCCGATGCGCAGCTTTATGTGAAGGAGGGGAGCGCGTTCGCGTTCCGCTCGCTGACGAGCACGTTTTGCCTGTGCCAGGCGCTGTTCGTGGCGCTCGCGTACCGGCTAGAACTCAACGTGGAAGAATCGACCGACCCTGGAGAATACGATGACTGAAGCAAGGACGCCGGATGCGGCGGTGAATGTTGCGGTATTCGGCGCGGGCCGCATCGGCCGGATTCATGCGGCGAACCTCGCGCGCCAGCCCGGCGTGCGCCTGAAGTACGTGGTCGATGTGAACCGCGAGGCTGCGGCCGCGCTCGCGGCGCAGCACGGCGCGAAAGTGGCCGACGTGGAGGGCGCGCTCGGCGACGCCTCGATCGACGCGAGCGTGATCTGCTCATCGACCGATACGCATTCCGAATTGATTTTGAAGTCTGCGGCGGCGGGCAAGCATATCTTCTGCGAGAAGCCGGTCGATCTCGCCATCGCGCGCGCCCGCGAATGCGCCGACGCAGTGGCGCGCGCGGGCGTAGTGGCCATGATCGGCTTTCAGCGCCGCTACGATCCCACCTTTGCGGCGCTCAAGGCGCGTCTGGACGCCGGCGAAATCGGCACGCCCGAGATGCTGATCGTGACGAGCCGCGACCCGGGTGCGCCGCCCGTGGAATACATCCTGCACTCGGGCGGCATCTTCAAGGACATGCTGATCCACGACTTCGACATCTTCCGCTGGATTCTCGACGACGAAGCCGACACCGTGCATGCCACGGGCAGTTGCCTTTCCGACCCCGCCATCGCCGATGCGGGCGATATCGACTCCACCGCCGTCACGATCCGCACGAAGCGCGGCCGTCTTTGCCAGATCAACACGGCGCGGCGCGCGGCCTATGGTTACGACCAGCGCTTCGAGATTCTCGGCAGCGCGGGCATGCTGCAGGCCGGCAACATGACCCCTACCGAAGTGGTGTCGTGGACCAAAAGCGCGGTCGCGCGGGACGTGCCGGAGGCGTTTTTTCTCGAGCGCTACCGGGCCGCGTATGCGCGCGAGATGGCGCACTTTTACGAGGCCGTCACGCAGGGCGCGCCCGTGCGCACGAGCGTGGCCGACGGCCTCAAGGCGCTGGAACTGGCGGAGGCGGCGGCGCTGTCGTGGCGCGAGGGCCGCGTGGTGAAGCTGGGGGCGTGATCACGTCGCGCGAGTGAGGGCCGTGACGGCATCATGCTCGCCAGATAGAGAGGATGCCGAAGGAGACAGACGATGCAGGCGAATGAACGTGTCCGGCCGTTGCGCGTGGGCGTGGCCGGACTGGGGCGGCTCGGGCGGCGGCACGCGCTCAATCTTGCGTATCGCGTGCCGGGCGCGATGCTGGCGGCCGTATGCAGCCCGCTCGACGACGATCTCGCGTGGGCGCGCGAAGCAATATCTGAAGCGCGGCAATACCGCGACTACGCCGAACTCCTGGCCGATCCAGCGGTGGACGCGGTGTGGCTCGTGACGCCTTCGGCGCTGCACGCGCAGCAGATCGTTGCTGCGTTGTACGCGGGCAAGCACGTATTCTGCGAGAAACCGCTCTCGCTCGATGTGGCCGAATGCGAGCGCGTGGTCGAGGAGGCGCGGCGCTTTCCGGCGCAGCAGGTGACGATTGGCTTCATGCGCCGTTTCGACTCTAGCTATCACGACGCGTTTTCGAAGCTGCGCGCCGGAGCGATCGGGCGGCCATTTCTGGTGCGCTCGCAAACCTGCGACCTCAACGATCCGGACGGCTTTTTCGTGCGCTTCGCGCCCGGCTCGGGTGGCATCTTCCTCGACTGCACCGTGCACGACATCGACGTCGCGCGCTGGCTGCTCGGCAAGCCGCGCGCCACGCGCGTGTTCGCGGCGGGCGCGGTGGCGTTGCATGAGGGCCTGCTTGAGTTCGGCGATGTCGACAACGGCGTGGCGATTTGCGAATTCGAAGGCGGCAAGCTCGCGATGTTCTATGCGTCGCGCACCATGGCGCATGGCAACGACACGTCGAGCGAGGTAATCGGCACGGCCGGCGCGCTGGCGATCGGCCATCTGCCGCGCTCGAACCGCGTGGAGATCTACGACGCGCACGGCGTGCGCAGCGAATGCACGCCGACCTTTTTCGACCGCTTCGAGGAGGCGTTCCTGATCGAAGCGCAGGCGTTTGTCGCGGCGGTGCGCGCGCGTCGCGATGGCGAGGCCGGCGTGGCGGAGGACGCGGCGGCGAGCGCGGGGCAGGGCGCGACGCTTGAGGACGCGCTGGAGGCGACGCGAATAGGTTGCGCGTTGCGCGAGTCGCTGCGCACGGGGCAGGCGGTGACGCTCTGAGGCGCGAAGGGCGCCATGAGGGTGCAAGACGCCGTCAAGAGGGTGCCCGGGGCACGCAAGCGGCCTTGTACGCGGCTGCGGTAAAATCGCTGCTATCCGTGCACACCCTGCGCCCTCCGCCGAGGCGGCGCGCCAACGAAGGATCCAACCCGATGCAGATTGAGGTTCACAAGGAAGTGGATGCGCGTGGGCTGAACTGCCCGCTGCCGATCCTGCGCGCCAAGAAGGCGCTCGCCGACATGGAAAGCGGCCAGATTCTCAAGGTTCTCGCGACCGATCCCGGCTCGCAGCGCGATTTCGCGGCCTTCGCCAAGCAGACGGGCAATGAGATCGTGGAAAGCTCGCAGCAGGACAAGACTTTTGTGTTCCTGATGCGCCGCCGCTGAAACAGCCGCTGAATCAGCCGGTGTGCTGCGCCCGAGCGCACCGCATGAAAAAATGGCCCGCAATCGTGAGATTGCGGGCCATTTTCTTAACCAGCCAGCGGTGCTTAACCGGGGGCGCTTAACCGGGGGCGCCTAGCCCTCCAGCTCCGGCTTGCGCGTACGCAGATATTCCGCGAAATCGGTGGCCACTTCCGGGTGGCGCAGCGCGAATTCCACGGTGGCCTTCAGGTAGCCGAGCTTGCTGCCGCAGTCGAAGCGCGTGCCGTGATACTTGTACGCGAGCACCTGCTCGTCGGCGAGCAGCGACTGGATGGCGTCGGTGAGCTGGAGTTCGCCGCCCGCACCCGGCTTGATCGAGCGCAGGTGCTGGAAAATGCGCGGCTTGAGCACGTAGCGGCCCACCACGCCGAGGTTCGACGGCGCGACTTCGGGCGCCGGCTTTTCGACGATGCCCGAGAGCTTGACGATCGAGTCTTCCCACTCCTTGCCGTCGACGATGCCGTACGAGCGCGTTTCCGAGGGCGGGATCTCTTCCACGCCGAGCACCGAGCTATGGTAGTGATCGAACACCTCGACCATCTGCTGCATGACAGGCGGCGTGCCGTAGAGCAGGTCATCGGCGAGGATCACGGCGAACGGGTTGTCGCCCACGAGCTTTTCCGCGCACAGCACGGCGTGGCCCAGACCCAGCGCTTCGGGCTGGCGCACGTAGAAGCAGTCGACGTTGTTCGGCTTGATGTTGCGCACCAGCTCGAGCAGCTTTTCCTTGCCGCGTGCTTCGAGCTCGGCTTCGATCTCATACGATTTGTCGAAATGGTCTTCGATCGCGCGCTTGCTGCGGCCCGTCACGAAGATCATTTCGGTGATGCCAGCGGCGACGGCCTCCTCGACCGCGTACTGGATCAGCGGCTTGTCCACGACCGGGAGCATTTCCTTCGGGCTTGCCTTTGTGGCCGGAAGGAAGCGCGTGCCGAGGCCCGCTACCGGAAATACCGCTTTAGTAACTTTTAGCATGTCTCTTAGTCCTGGTCCTGATGGATCTGACGCCGCGCGCGCCGCCAGACCTCACCTTAAGCCGATTCAGGCAGGCAGCCGCGCGAGTTGCGCGGTCAGCTTGCCCAGCGTTGCCTGAAATTCTGCCAGCCTCTTCTGCTCCTGCTCAACCACTGCAGGCGGGGCTTTTGCAACAAAACTGTCATTTCCCAGCTTGGCATTGCACTTCGTCACTTCGTTCGTCAGTCGCGTGATTTCCTTCGAGAGACGCTCGCGTTCGGCCGCCACGTCGATCTCTACCTTGAGCACGAGCTTATCCGTACCTACGATAGCAACCGGCGCGCCTGCCGAGGCCGCGTCGAGCGTCGCTTCGTCGGCAATGATCTGGACCTCCGAGAGCTTCGCGAGCGCCTGCGCATAAGGCGCGAACGACGCGAGGCGTTCCGCGTTGCCCGTCACCAGCAGCGGCACCTTCGTGGCGGGCGAGATGCCCATCTCGCCGCGCAGGTTGCGGCATGCATCGATCACGGCCTTCAGGTCGGCGGCCCACTGCTCGGCGGCTTCGTCGATCTTCTTCGGCTCGGCCAGCGGGTAGCGCTGCATCATGATCGATGCTTCGCCTTCAGCCGCGCCTGCCGGCCAGGCGTCGGTGAGCGGCGCTACCTTCTGCCACAGCGCTTCGGTGATGAACGGAATCACCGGATGCGCGAGGCGCAGCACCGTCTCCAGCACGCGCAACAGCGTGCGCCGCGTGGCGCGCTGCTGCGCGGGCGTGCCGGTCTGGATCTGAACCTTCGCGAGCTCCAGGTACCAGTCACAGTATTCGTCCCAGACGAACTTATATATGGCGTTGGCCACGTTGTCGAAGCGATAGTCGGCGAAACCCTTCGCGACTTCGGCTTCCACGCGCTGGAGCAGCGAGACGATCCAGCGGTCGGCCTGCGAGAAGTCGGTGTAGCCGCCCGGGCCGCAATCGCCCGGTTCGCACGCGCCCGGCTTCGAGAAGCCGCAGTCGTGGCCTTCGCAGTTCATCAGCACGAAACGCGTGGCGTTCCAGAGCTTGTTGCAGAAGTTGCGATAGCCCTCGCAGCGCGCGAGGTCGAAGTTCACATTGCGGCCGAGCGTCGCCATCGAGGCCATCGTGAAGCGCAGCGCGTCTGTGCCGAAAGCGGGAATACCGTTCGGGAACTCCTTGCGCGTCTTCTTCTCGATGGTCGCGGCCTGCTTGGGGTTCATGAGGCCAGTGGTGCGCTTGGCAACCAGCGCTTCGAGCTCGATGCCGTCCACGATGTCGATCGGGTCGAGCGTGTTGCCCTTGCTCTTCGACATCTTCTGGCCTTCGGCGTCGCGCACGAGGCCGTGCACGTAGACCGTGTCGAAGGGCACCTTGCCGGTGAAATGCGTGGTCATCATGACCATGCGCGCCACCCAGAAGAAGATGATGTCGAAGCCCGTGACCAGCACGGAGGAGGGCAGGAAGGCCTTCAGTTCAGGCGTTTCGGCAGGCCAGCCGAGCGACGAAAACGGCACGAGCGCCGACGAGAACCACGTGTCGAGCACGTCTTCGTCGCGCTTCAAGGCGCCCTTGTAGCCCTTGGCATTGGCCTGCGCGCGCGCTTCTTCTTCGCTCTTCGCGACGAAGATCTCGCCGTTTTCGCCGTACCACGCCGGGATCTGGTGGCCCCACCAGAGCTGGCGCGAGATGCACCAGTCCTGGATGTTCTCGAGCCACTGGTAGTAGGTGGTGGTCCAGTTTTCCGGCACGAACTTGATCTGGCCGCTGCGCACCACGTCGAGCGAGGTTTCGGTGATCGACTTGCCGGGGTTGAAGGTGCCTTCGGGCGCGGGCTTGGTCATCGCCACGAACCATTGGTCGGTGAGCATCGGCTCGATCACGACGCCGGTGCGGTCGCCGCGCGGCACCATGAGCTTGTGCGGCTGCACCGATTCGAGCAGGCCCAGCGCCTCGAAGTCGGCCACCACCTGCTTGCGCGCCTCGAAGCGGTCGAGGCCGCGATATTTTTGGGGTGCGTTGTCGTTGATCTTCGCGTCGAGCGTGAGGATCTCGACCATCGGCAGGCCGTGGCGCTGGCCCACCTGGTAGTCGTTGAAGTCGTGCGCGGGCGTGACCTTCACGACGCCCGTGCCGAACTCGCGGTCCACGTATTCGTCGGCGATGATGGGGATCTCGCGGTCCGCGAGCGGCAGCTTGACCATCTTGCCGATCAGGTGCGCATAGCGCTCGTCTTCGGGGTGGACCATCACGGCGGTGTCGCCGAGCATGGTTTCCGGGCGCGTGGTGGCGACCGTGAGGTGGCCCGAGCCATCCGCGAGCGGGTAGCGCAGGTGCCACAGATGGCCGTTTTCTTCTTCGCTCGCCACCTCGAGGTCCGAGACGGCGGTGAGCAGCACCGGGTCCCAGTTCACGAGGCGCTTGCCGCGGTAGATCAGGCCCTGTTCATAGAGGCGCACGAACACGTCGCGCACGGCGGCCGACATCTTGTCGTCCATCGTGAAGTACTCGCGCGACCAGTCGATCGAGGCGCCCAGGCGCCGCACCTGGCCCGTGATGGTCGAGCCCGACTGCTGCTTCCATTCCCACACGCGTTCGACGAACTTCTCGCGGCCGAGGTCGTGGCGAGAGATCTTCTGCGCGTCGAGCTGGCGCTCGACCACGATCTGCGTGGCGATGCCCGCATGGTCGGTGCCCGGCACCCACAGCGTGTTCTCGCCGAGCATGCGGTGGTAGCGCGCGAGGCCGTCCATGATCGTCTGGTTGAACGCGTGACCCATGTGCAGCGTGCCGGTGACGTTGGGCGGCGGCAACTGGATCGAGAAGTTGGCGCGGCCGGGCGTGAGGGTCGCGGCGGCGTAGCCGCGGCGCTCCCATTCGGGGCCCCAGTGGGCTTCGATCGTCTGCGGCTC
Source organism: Paraburkholderia sacchari (assembly GCF_000785435.2). GTDB lineage: Bacteria > Pseudomonadota > Gammaproteobacteria > Burkholderiales > Burkholderiaceae > Paraburkholderia > Paraburkholderia sacchari. Next base: position 56,256 of record NZ_JTDB02000008.1, read on the forward strand.
GAAGCTTTTCGCTAGCGTGCTGTCGCTCATGGGTGGAATCTGCCGAAAAAAGATGCTGAAAACTTTCGATTATAAGGGGAAGCGCCGTCAGCACGGGCCGCCCGGCTTTACGGAGCCGCTTATAGGGCGTATGCCGGGGGCCGCGTAAAACGATGCGTAGGTACCGCCCCTGCGTTTTCAGTTCTCGTAACTTCGATCCTGTCCCGGCTTTCGCGCAGTGGCCTGCATGGGCGGTGCCTGGCCCGCGGACAACCCGGCCAGACGGGCTTTCTGGTAGTGCATCTGAGGATTGTCATGCAAAAAATCGATCGAGAAGAGATGAAAGCGGTGACGGGCGGTTGCAGTCTGCTTACTTGTGGTAATTCCCCGTCGATTAGCGAGGCGCTTTCCAGTCCGGGCGGCACCGCGGGTGGTAATCCCGGCGGGCTCGTTGGCGGCGAGATCGGTCAGAAGCTCGGTGGCGCGGTGGCGGGTCCGCTTGGCGCTGCCGCCCTGGGCGGGTTGTTCGGCGGGGCAGGCGGGCTGCTGAGCGGCCTCGCCAACGGCATTCTGGGCGGGCTGGGCTGCAAGGGGGATTCCGGGTCCGGCACTGGCTCGCCGGACGGCGGCGCGAGCCAGGCGGCGATCCCGGCTGACGCGGGCGGCGGCGCGAACCCGGCGGCGATCCCGGTTGGGGCGGGCGGCGGCAACGGGACGGCCGCCTCGCTCAACCTGGCGAATCTGGGCGGCGCTGGCAGTGGGGTGGGCGCGAACTTTGGCGCCGGGACCACGGCGAATTTCGGCAACAGCAATAGTTACAACTTCAGCTCGCCGTCCGGGGTCGTCGGCAGTACCAGCTACTCGAATTCGGGCAGCGTCGGGCCCATGGGCAGCTATAACCAGTACCAGAGTTCCACTCATGCCTTTAACGCCGTGTCCGGCGAGCAGTCGTCGAGCCAAAGCAGTAGCTATAGCAGCGTGAGCGGCGGCGCCGCGCCGGGCTTCATGCCGGGTAACGCCATGGCGTCCCCGCTTTCGGCGTAAGTCGCCCGAGCGTACTGACCGACACGGCATCGCCGGCCGCCATGGCAGCGGCGGCCGGCCCGATGGCGCGTCTGGTTGGCCGGCAAGTCCGATCTCGCGAGGGCTTGCCCGGTTCATCCAGGCATTGCGAGCCGGACGAGGCGGCATGCCGGACGATCGCCCCTGCCCATTTATAATGGCGGTCTACCCTGAAGCCCCGCCGCTTTCCACGCCCCGTCCATGCCCGAACTGCTCGCGAACCTGAACCCCGAACAACACGCCGCCGTTACATTGCCGAACGAACCGGCGCTCATTCTGGCCGGGGCCGGCAGCGGCAAGACGCGCGTGCTCATCACGCGCATTGCGTGGCTCATCCAGCAGGGCCTCGCCTCGCCGATGACGATTCTCGCCGTGACCTTCACGAACAAGGCCGCGCGCGAAATGACGAGCCGCCTTCAGGCGATGATGCCCATCGACACGCGCGGCATGTGGATCGGCACCTTCCACGGCCTGTGCAACCGCATGCTGCGCGCGCACTACCGCGACGCGGGCCTGCCGCAGACCTTCCAGATCCTCGATACGGCCGACCAGCTTTCGGCCATCAAGCGCCTGATGAAAGGTCTGAATATCGACGACGAGAAGTTCCCGCCGAAGAACCTCCAGCACTTCATCAACAACGCGAAGGAGCAGGGCCTGCGGCCGAAGGACGTCGACGTCACGGACCACTACAACCGCAAGTTCGTCGAGCTTTACGAGGCCTACGATCAGCAGTGCCAGCGCGAGGGCGTGGTTGATTTCGCCGAACTGCTGCTGCGCTGCTACGAGCTGCTCTCGTACAACCCGCCGCTGCGCGCGCATTACCAGGCGCGCTTTCGCGACATCCTCGTCGATGAGTTCCAGGACACCAACAAGCTCCAGTACGCGTGGCTCAAGCTGCTCGCGGGCCCGGGAAACGCGATCTTCGCCGTGGGCGACGACGACCAGTCGATCTACGCGTTCCGCGGCGCGAACGTAGGCAACATGCGCGACTTCGAGAGCGAATTCCGCGTGAAGCACATGATCAAGCTCGAGCAGAACTACCGCTCGCACGGCCATATTCTCGATGCGGCGAACTATCTGATCGCGCATAACTCGCGACGCCTCGGCAAGAATCTGCGCACCGACGCGGGCCACGGCGAGCCGGTGCGCGTCTACGAGGCCGCCACCGATTCGCAGGAGGCGGGCTGGATCGTCGAGGAAGTGCGCGCGCTCATCAATCAGGGCCTCGCGCGCAACGAGATCGCGATTCTCTACCGCAGCAACGCACAGTCGCGCACGATCGAGCACACGCTCGTGAACGCGGGTGTGCCGTACAAGGTGTATGGCGGCCTGCGCTTCTTCGAGCGTCAGGAAGTGAAGCACGCGCTCGCTTATTTGCGCCTGATCGACAACCCCAACGACGACACCGCGTTCGCGCGCGTCGTGAACTTCCCGACGCGCGGCATTGGCGCGCGCTCGATCGAGCAGCTCGCCGACGCAGCGCGCCTCTATAACTGCTCGATGGCGGCGGCCATTCCGTACGTCACGGGCAAGGCCGGCACGAGCCTCGGCTCGTTCGCGAACCTGGTCGCGAAGATGCGCGCCGAAACCGCGCAGATGAGCCTGCCCGAGACCGTCGAGTACACCGTGCGCATGAGCGGTCTGGCCGAGTTCTACCAGGGCGAGCGCGAAGGCCAGGACCGTCTGGAGAACTTGCAGGAACTCGTCAATGCGGCCACCGCGTTCGTAAGCGAGGAAGGCTACGGCATGGACACGCCCGCGCGCTCGATCCCGCTGCGCCCTGGCGCGAGCGCGCTGCCCGAGATCGTCTCGCAGGACGGCGAGATCGAAGTGCTCGACGCGCCCGCGATCACGGATCCCGCGCAGAACCCCGACCTCATGACGCCGCTCGCGGGTTTTCTCTCGCATGCATCGCTCGAAGCGGGCGACAACCAGGCGCAGGCCGGCCAGGACGCCGTGCAGTTGATGACAGTGCACGCCGCGAAGGGGCTCGAATTCACGGCGGTGTTCATCACCGGTCTCGAAGAGGGGCTGTTCCCGCACGAGAACAGCGCGATGGAAGCCGATGGCCTCGAGGAAGAGCGCCGCCTGATGTATGTGGCGATCACGCGTGCGAAGGAGCGGCTTTATATCTCGTTCGCGCAGAGCCGTCTGCTGCACGGCCAGACGCGCTACAACGTGCGCTCGCGCTTTTTCGACGAGTTGCCGCAGGAGTCGCTCAAGTGGCTCACGCCGAAGGTCGAGGCTGGCGCGCGCTGGGGCGGGCGCTCGGACAACGCTGGTTGGGGGCGCGACTGGTTTGCGCGTCCGGGCAGTGGCGGTAACAGCGGTGGCAGCCGCGACCGCGATGCCTATATCGCGGACAAGAGCCCCGCGCCCGCGTTCGCCAACGAGCAGCGCGCGGCTGAGACGGGCTTTCGCGTGGGCCAGGTCGTGTTTCACACGAAGTTCGGCGAAGGTACGATCACAGCGCTCGAAGGCAGCGGCACCGACGCCAAGGCGCAAGTGCGCTTCAAGCGCCATGGCGAGAAATGGCTTGCGCTGGCCGTGGCGAAGCTGCAGCCGGTCGAGTGAGCGCCGCTCCCGTGCAACGCATCAACCCATCGACGCAACCCATCGACGCAACCCTGCAGGCCTTTGAAGCAATGACCCCCTCATCCACACAGCCCGGCGCCGCGGCGCGCCCGCTCGGCGTGCTTGCCGCGCTTCCACAGGAACTCGGCGATCTGATCGCCACGATGCAGGCCGAATCGGGTGTCGTCACGCGCACGCTCGGGCGGCGCGACTATCACGTCGGCACCGTGCATGGCGTGCCCTGCGTGGTGACGCTCGCACGCGTCGGCAAGGTGGCCGCGGCGGCTACGGCGAGCGCGCTGATTCACGTCTTCGACGTGGGCGCGGTGGTTTTCACGGGCGTGGCGGGCGGCGTGGGACCGGACGTGCACGTGGGCGACGTGGTGGTGGGCGAGACGCTGCTCCAGCACGACATGAATGCCGAGCCGCTGTTCCCGCGCCACGAGATTCCGCTGCTTGCGCGCTCGCGTTTTGACGCCGACCGTGCGCTGGCCGATGCGCTGGCCGCCGCGTGCGAGCGCTTCGTCGCGGAAGAGGGCGCGGCGCTGGCGGCGCGCTTTAGCGCCGCGCTGCCGCGCTTCGAAACCGCGCTCCCCGGTGTGCATCGCGGGCTCGTGATCAGCGGCGACCAGTTCGTGGCGAGCGCGGCGGCCGTGGGCGCATTGCGCGCGGCCTTGCCCGATGCGCTCGCCGTGGAAATGGAAGGCGCGGCGCTGGCCCAGGTCTGCCACGAGTACGAAGTGCCGTGCGCGGTCGTGCGCACCATCTCCGACACCGCCGACGAGCATGCGAGCACCTCGTTCTCGTCGTTCCTCACCGATATCGCCGGGACGTATTCGACCGGTATTCTGCGGCGCTTTCTCGCGTCGTACCGCCCGGCGGGGCGCTGAGCGGCGCGGCTTCGGGGGGCCGCCGTCGACCCGCAGTCGACCCGCGGGCGCGGGTTAACAATGACTGTGAAATTATTTATATCTAAAGTAATCTGGCCTGCCGTTCAACCGCCATTGACCGACTGCGCCTGAAAGTCCGCGCCTGCGCCTTGGAACCTTGCTGCAAGGCATCTGGAGACGCCCGGACGGGATGGCGCCGTGCCCGCCCATGTCCGATGCCCGCTTCATTCCCGCGCGCACGACGCGCGCCGTACTGCTCGTCTGCGGCTTGTCCGTCCTGTTCGAAGGTTACGACGTCGGCAGTCTCGGCGCGGTGCTGCCCGCGCTGGCCGCCGACCGCCACTGGAATCTCACGCCGATGCAGCTCGGCGCGCTCGGCAGCTATGCGCTCGCGGGCATGTTTTTCGGCGGGATGGCGATCGGCACGCTCGGCGATCTGCTCGGGCGGCGGCGCATGCTGCTGGCCTGCGTCGCGCTGTTCTCGCTGACGATGGCCGGCGCCGCGCTCGCGCCCACGCCGTTCTGGTTCGGCCTGTGCCGGTTTCTGGGCGGCCTCGGCCTCGGCGGAGTGATTCCGGTGGCCGCCGCGCTGACGATCGAGTATTCGCCGCCGGCGCGGCGCAGCTTCAACTACGGAATGATGTACTCCGGCTACTCGCTCGGGATCCTGTGCGCGGCGCTCGCGGCCATGGCGCTGTTGCCCGCATGGGGCTGGCGCGGCGTGATGGCGGTGGGGGCGCTGCCGCTGCTCGCGCTGATGCCGATGGCGCTCGCCTTGCCCGAATCGCTCGAATATCTGGCCGCGCGCGGACGTATCGACGAGGCGAGCGCGCTCGCCTCCCGGCTCGGCGTGACCGGTGAGATGCCTGTTGTACACGGCGCGCGCGGCGCTGCGTCCCAGCGACGGACCAGCCTGCGCGACGTCGTGGCCGCGATCTTCGCGCGCCGGCGTCTGCGCGCGACGGCCTGCTTCTGGATCGCGCTGTTCTGCGGCATGTTGCTCGTCTACGGCCTCAACACCTGGCTACCGATGATCATGCGCAAGCAGGGCTACGATCTCGGCTCGAGCCTCGCTTTCCTGGTCGTGTTCAGCCTGACTTCCGCGTGCGGCGGCGTGGTGCTCGGCAAGATCGCCGACCGCTTCGGCGCGCGTGCGACGGTCGCTCTGGCTTATGCCATCGGCGCGCTCGCGATCGCCGCGCTGATGACCCGCAACGCGCTCGTTGTGAGCTATGCGCTCGTGGCGCTCGCGGGCATCGGCAGCATCTCCGCTTCGCTGATCCTGACGGGCCATCTGACACACTTCTATCCGTCCCACGCACGCGGCGCGGCCACGGGCTGGGCGCTGTCCTTCGCGCGCTTCGGAGCGATGTGCGGGCCGCTCCTGGGCGGCTATATCGCGAGCGTCGGCGCGAACTGGTCGTGGAACTTCGTGGCTTTCGCGGTGACCGGGCTCGTGGCGGCGCTGGCGGTCGCGGCGTTGCCGTCGCGTGCGCGCGTTGAGGCCGACATCGAAGCCGATGAAGCCGATGAAGGCGGCGAGGCCGAGCAGGGCGAAGCCCGCCGCGCCGCCCAGCTTTCCTGAAGGCGCAGCGAGCGCGCCTTCGATCGCCGCCTTACGCCTTGCCGGTTGACTCGACCGCCTCGCGGATCTGCTGCAGCGCCGCCGCGTCTTCGATGGTCGGCAAGTCGCCAGGATCGCGCCCCTCGGCGAGCGCCGCGATCGCGCGGCGCAGGAGCTTGCCCGAGCGCGTCTTCGGCAGCATCGACACGAAGTGCACGCGCGCGGGCCGCCCGATGGCGCCGAGCTGGCGGTCCACGGTGGCCGCGAGCGCGGCGGCGAGATGGTCCGCCGCTGCCGGATCGGCCGCCGCACCCGCATCGCGCAGCACCACGAACGCGAGCGCGGCCTGGCCCTTCACCGTGTCGTTCACGCCCACCACGGCCACTTCGGCGACCGCCGCGTGCGACGAGATCGCTTCCTCGATCTCGCGCGTGCCGAGCCGGTGGCCCGCCACGTTGATGACGTCGTCGGTGCGGCCGAGGATCGTCACATAGCCGTTCTCGTCCTGCACGCCCCAGTCGAAGGTCGAATACACCTGGTGGCCGGGCACGCTCTCCCAGTACGTCTTCACGAAGCGCGCATCGTCGCCCCAGACCGTTTGCATGCAGCCCGGCGGCAGCGGGTAGCTCAGCGTGATCACGCCTTTCTCGCCCTGCGCGCAGGGCTCGCCCGTATGCTCGTTGCGCAGCACGAGGTCGTAGCCGTAGCACGGCACGCCCGGCGAGCCGACCTTCGGCGGCAGGGCTTCCACGCCGCGCTGGATCGCGAGCATCGGCCAGCCGGTCTCGGTCTGCCAGTAGTTGTCGACGACCGGCTTGCCGAGCGCGTCCGAGATCCACACCGAGGTGGGCTCGTCGAGCGGCTCGCCCGCGAGAAAGAGGGTGCGCAGGCTCGACAGGTCGGCGGCGCGCAGCAGCGCCGGATCCTGCTTCTTGAGCACGCGGATCGCGGTGGGCGCGGTGAACATGAGGTTGATGCGGTGCTGCTCGACCAAGCGCCACCAGATGCCGCCGTCGGGCCGCACGGGCGTGCCTTCGTACATCACCGTGGTCATGCCCGCGAGCAGCGGCGCATAGATGATGTAGCTGTGGCCCACGACCCAGCCGATGTCCGACGCCGTGAACATGGTGTCGCCGGCGCGGCCCTCGAAGATGTACTCCATCGACGCGGCAAGCGCCACCGCATAGCCGCCGACGTCCCGCTGCACGCCCTTGGGCTTGCCGGTCGTGCCCGAGGTGTAGAGCACATAGGACGGCTCGTTCGATTCGAGCCATTCGCAGGGGACATGCGCGTTGTAATGCTGCTCGCGCAACGGTTCGTAGTCGATCAGCCAGGGCGCGCTGAGGCGCTCGGGCGCCAACTGCCGGTCGATCAGCAGCACGCGCGGCGGCGCATGTTCGGCGCGCGACATGGCCTCGTCGACGAGCGGTGTGTAGTCGATCACCTTGCCGCCGCGCGCGCCGGCGTCGGCGGCGACGAGCAGCGTGGGCTTCGCGTCGTCGATGCGCGCGGCGAGGCTTGGCGCCGCGAAGCCGCCGAACACCACCGAGTGGATCGCGCCAAGGCGCGCGCAGGCGAGCACCGCGAACACGGCCTCGGGAATCATCGGCAGATAGATCAGCACGCGATCGCCGCGCTGCACGCCGAGCGAGCGCATCACGGCGGCCATGCGGTTCACTTCGGCGTGCAGATCGGCGTAGGTGTAGCGGCGCTCGATGCCGGTTTCGGTCGACACGTAGACGAGCGCATTTTGCTGCGCACGGGTGTCGAGATGCCGGTCGACGGCGTTGAAGCACAGATTCGTGCGCCCGCCCACGAACCAGCGCGCAAAGGGCGGATTCGACTGGTCGAGCACCTCGGTGAACGGCGTTTGCCAATGGATGCGCGCGGCTTCGCGGCGCCAGAAGTCTTCGGGTCGATCGATCGACTCGCGGTGGAACTCGCGGTAACGGCGCATGATGCCCATCCTCCCGTGCGGTGTCGCGGGCGCGGCGCCTGGGGTGATGCATGGGACGGCGCCCGCATGATGCCGCGCATGATGCCGCGCATGATGCCGGTTTGGCGGCTGGATCCGGCTCTGAAGGGTCGAGGATAGTGCAGTGCAATGGGCGCGGGCAACGCGGGTTCACCCGTGGGTGGATCCGCCGATTTGCCCACCGATTTGCCCACCGATTCGCCCACCGATTCGCCCACCGATTCGCCCGCGGACTTGCCCGCAGACACGCCCGCCGATTCACCTTTACGCGCGCCGCGCGAGGTCAGTGCATGCTCACGAGCGCCGCGAGGCTTTGCGCGCGGTATTGGGCTACACGAGGGGCTACACGAGGGGCTGCACGAGGGATTGCACGAGTGGGCGCGGGTGCGCATGCCAGCGCCGCAGCCGGCGGCACGCGAGTTCCACCGCGGGATCGATCTGCGCGCTCACAGCAGCGCCGAGTCCCGTGCCATACGCGTCGTGCGCATGTGGTTGCACGCCGATCAGCACGAGTTCGCGCGGATAGCGGCCTTTGAGCTGTGCGCAGGCGAGCGCATCGGCGAAATCCATCTGATGCAGGTTCACGGGGCGCGTGTGCAGATACTGCACGGCTTCATCGCCTTCACGCACGCACAGCGTGCCGGGTGCACAGCCGAAGTCGGCCGAGTTGAAGACGAGCATGCGCTGTGCCGACTCGACGAGCGGCAGGAGCGCGAGTCCCTCGGTGCCGCCCGCGACGAACTCGACATGCGATGCGCATTGCCAGCCGGTTTTGAGCCGCTCGATCGCGCGCATGCCGAATCCGGCGTCGCCCCATTGCAGATTGCCCAGTCCCAGCACGACGATGCGCGGCAGCGCCGGCGTATGCGTGGCGGCGCGGGTCGGCGCCGTAAGGGCGCGTGTGAAGATAGACGGAACGTGCTCGTAAAGAAAGCTCACGCGATTCACTTTGCGAAGGCCACAGAAATCAGAATATTCTTAGCTGTCGCGTGTTTTTGTGTTGATACGCGTCAAAGAATCAGGAATTTATGCGCGTGCCGGGATAAGTTTTGCAGGTTCAGGCGATTGACTGTCGGACAACCATTGATTAGTGATGTTCAGGCGCGCTTCAGGTCACGCGCCCGGTTTCACGACCACGGTACAGGTCGTGCCTGCGGAGAGCGTCATGCCGTCCGGCACCTTGTCGATGTGGATGCGCACCGGCACGCGCTGCGCGAGGCGCACCCAGTTGAAGGTGGGGTTCACATCGGCGAGCAGTTCGCGGCTTTGCGGATTGTCGCGGTCGTAGATGCCTCGCGAAATGCTTTCCACATGACCTTCGAGCGTGCCGCCGCTCATCAGCTTGATGTCGGCCTTGTTTCCCACCTTCACGCGCGGCAGCTTGGTTTCCTCGAAATAGCCGTAGACCCAGAACGAGTGGCTGTCGACCACGGCAAGCCGCGCCTGGCCGGCGTTCGCGTAGTCGCCGCGGAACACCTGGAGGTTGGTGATATAGCCGTCCACCGGCGAGACCACGCGCGTGCGCTCGAGGTTGAGCTTCGCGGCGTCGAGCGCGGCGAGCGCCTGCTGGTACTGCGCCTGCGCCGAGTTCGCGGTGTGCGAGGCGTTCTCGCGGCTTTCTTGCGAGACGACCTGGCTGTCCATGTCGGCGCGGCGGCGCGCGTCGTCCTGCTTCATGGTGAGTTCGGCCTTGCGCGCGGCCACGGCAGCTTGTGCCTGCTCCACGGCAATCTGGTAGTGCGACGGGTCGATCTGCATCAGCAGGTCGCCCTTGTGCACGAACTGGTTGTCGTGCACAGGCAACTCGACCACAGCGCCCGAGACGTCGGGTGCGATGTTCACGACTTCGGCGCGCACGCGGCCGTCGCGGGTCCAGGGCTCGTCCATGTAGTGCACCCACAGGGTGCGCCCGACCAGAATGGCGACGGCGAAAATAAGAGCTGTCGCGAGAAAGCCAATGATGTTTCGGATAGTCATGATTCGTTTGAAACCGGTTCGGCGGTTTGCGCTATTGCAGCGAGTTCAGCGAGTTCAGCGATAAATGGCGAGCCCCAGCACGCAGCACACGACCACGAGCAGGCTCACGCGAAAGAGGGAGGGGTGCCACACGATCCGGTAGATGCCGGTTCGTGCCAGCAAGGAATCGAGCACCCACGTGAGCGCCGCGCCCAGAATGAAGAGCAGGACGATCGCGGGAAGGTAGGCGTCGAGAAACGCGACGTCACGCGGCATGGTTGGCTCCTGGCGGGGTACGGGGTTGATCCGTTGGTTGGTTCAAATACGCGGCGAACGGCGATTGCGGATCGATGAGCGCGGTGCGGATGAAATGCAGATGGCTCAGGATGCGCTGCAGCCGATGGCGCGTTTCACGCGGCGCGTTGTCCTGCACGATCCGTTCGAGCACGCCTTGGCAAGCCGCGATGGCGGCGCGCGTGGTGGCGAGCGCGGTGGCGTGGCGGTTCGCGTCGGGGCGCTCGAACAGCGCGCTCACCGTTTTGAGCGTGGCTTTGAGCGTGCCCTCGGCGGCGTCGCGCCATGGCGCGTGCTCCTTCACAGCGGCCAACTCCTCGCGCAGATCGAGCGCGGCATTGCCGATCTCGAGCGTCGCGAACATCCAGCGCAGCGTGTCCTGGCGCAACGCTGCGTCGTTGCCGGCGAGCGCGTGCAACTGGAACATCAGGTCGCGCGCGCCGCTTTCGAAGCGATTGCGCAGACCCGCGAGCCCGCGCGCGCCGAGCCAGCGCGAGCGGCACGCATGCACGGCCTGGCCGCGCAGATTGGCGAGGAGGCGCTTGCGCAGCCACGGCGCGGAGGGCGGCAGCAGCACCACGAACGCGGCGGCCGTCACGATCATCGACATGACGAGCGCCAGCGCGTCGTTCATATAGCCGGCCGGGTTGTATTGCACGACGTTGTCCGGACCCACGAGGAAGCACAGGAAGATGCAGTAGCCCATGCCGTAGCCCATATACGCCGGGCGGGTCGTGAGGAACACGCCGAAGGCGAGCGCCGGCGCGAGCGCGACGCACAGCATCGGAAAGCCGTCGATGTGAGGAAACACGCCGAACGTGAGGAACATGCCGACCACCGAAGCGAGCATCGTGCCGCCCGCCATCTGGCTCGACATGCGCGCGGGCTGGGGCGAGGCCGAGGCCAACGCGCAGGTGGCCGCGGCGGTGAGCACGAGATTCGCGCCGCTCGGCCACGCGCTGGCGATCCAGAACGTGGCGAGCAGGCCCATCACGATGGCCGCGCGCAAACCTGCCACGCCGGCCGCGACCAGATTGGTCTTCGGCTCATAGCGCGCGACCCATTTTTCGCGCGAGTGCGTGTCGACGGCGAGCGAAGCGTAGGTCGCCGTGTATTCGTTCATCTCGTGCACGAAGCGGTAGAAGAGCTCGGTGGCCGTGTCGAAGTCGAGCAGGCGCGCGGCGCGGGTGTCCGCGTTTTTGCCTTGCTGGTCCAGATCGGCTTCGAGCTGCACGCGCGTTTCGCGCACGCGCCTCGGCAGCGTCGCGCGATAGTTCTCGAGCTGCGCGGCCACATGCACCGCATCGGCGGCGCTGAGCACCGGTTCGCCGGACTTGTCGAACAGCGGCGCGATTTCGCGGAAGTACGGTTCGAGCGCGTCGACGGTGACGGTCGAGCCGCTCTCGCGCAGGCGGTTCATCAACTGATGCAGCGCGTGAAAGCGCGTCGATACGGTCATGAACTCGGTGTTCAGGCGCGCGAGGCGCCCCGCGCGCATGCGCGCGTCGGGCGACTCGAACACGGCCGTGCTGCGGCTCGCCTCGAAGCCGACGATGTCGGCCACGAAACGCGCGTTGGTCGCTTCGATCCGCGGGCGCTCGACGCGCCCGCCCAGCGCCGCCGACACGTAGTCGACGAACGACGAGAAGCGCTGGCGCACCGTGGCGCGCAGCAGCTCGCCCGTGTACTGCGGAAACACCACGGCGCTCACGAAGCCCGACGCGAGGATGCCAATCGAGATTTCGGCCACGCGCGTCATCGCGGACATGAACGCGCCATCGGGATGCTGCGACGCCGGGATGCCGATCAGCGCCGCCGTGTAGCCCGCGAGCACGAAGCCATACGAGCGGAAGTTGCGGTTGCGCGCGGCGCCCGCCGTGCAGATGCCGACCCAGAGCGACGTGGTGGCGATGAAGAGCTCGGGCTGCTGGGCGAACACGCCGATCAGCGCGAGCATGACCACGAGGCCGACCAGGGTGCCGCAGAGCCGGTAGAAGCTTTTCGCGAACACGGGGCCGCTTTGCGGCTGCATCACGATGAACACCGTGGTCATCGCAGTGCGCGGCGACGGCAAGTCGAGCTTCATCGCCACGCCGAGCGCGAGCAGCGCTGCGGCAATCGCCTTGAGAATGTAGAGCCAGACGAGGCCGTCGGTGCGCGCCCAGTCGGCGCACGCCTGAAAGACGCGCGGGCCGCCGGCTGGCGTGGAAGTGGGAGAGGACGCTGACATCTTCGCCGGCCTCAGTGGGCGGTGGCCGAATCGGCTGCCTTGGCCGAACCGCCCGTACCGGCGGCACGGGCCGTGTCCACGTCCGGCAGCTTCGGCGCGAACAGCGCGGCCGGCATGAGCGGCACGTCGCGGGTCTTTTTGCCGTGCGCGGGTAATTGCTCGGCTTGCGTCGGGCCTGCCGCCGAAGGACCGCCCGCCGGATCGATCATGCCGCCGCCGAGCGCCGCCACCAGCGTCGCATGGGCGGCGAGGCGCGCGGCCTGGATGTGCGCGACGCCTTCCTGCGCGCGCAGCAACTGCGTCTGCGCGATCAGCACGTTGACGTAGTCGCTGAGCCCGCGGCGAAAGCCGGCCTGCGAGAGATCGTAGTTGCGCTGCGCGGCTGCGACCGAGCGATGCGCGTCGTCTTCCTGAGTGGCGAGCGAGCGCATGCGCACGACCTGGTCGGCAATTTGCTTGAGTGCGCTCACGAGCGTCTGGTTGTACTGCTCGACGGCGATGTCGTAGGCCGCCGATTGCGCGCCGAGCTGCGCGCGCAGGCGCCCGCCGTCGAAGATCGGCAGCGAGAGCGCCGCGCCGCCCGCGTAGCTCCCGCTCATCGACTTGAGGAACTGGAACAGCGGGCCGGCCGCCGCGTAGCCGCCCATCGAGACGAGCAGATCGATGTTCGGGTAGAACTGGGCCTTCGCGACGTCGATGCCGCGCGCCTGCGCGGCGACGCTCCAGCGCGCCGCGACCACGTCGGGGCGATGGCCGATCAGCTCGGCCGGCAGCGCCGAGGGCAGGCCCGCCGGCGCGGCGAGCGAGAGCATCGGGCGCGTGATCGATTCGCCCGCGCCGGGGCCCTTGCCCGCGAGCGCGGCAAGCTGGTTCTTGTCGAGCGCGATGCTTTCCTCGAGCGCGTCGATCTGGCGCTCGTGCTCGGGCAGCGGCGTTTCGGCCTGACTCACTTCAAGCTGGGTGCCGATGCCGCCCGCGAGGCGCTTTTGCGCGAGCGCCAGAATTTTCTGCTGCTCGGCGAGGTTTTGCTTGGCGATGTCGAGCAACGCGTAGTTCATCGAAAGATCGATGTACGCGCGCGTCACGTTCACTTCGAGTTCGAGCTGCGCGGCGCGCGCATCGGCGGCCGTGGCGTGCGCCATGTCGAGCGCGCGCTCGGCGGCGTTCTTGTCCTGGCCCCAGAGATCGAGGTGGTACGAGAGGCCGAGCGCGGCGGTGTTGTTCCAGGTGTTGGCGCCGGCGAGCGGGCCGGGCCCGTAAAAGACGTTGTCGGCCCATTGCTGGCGCTGCACTGACATGTTGCCGTTGATTTGCGGCAGGAGCCCCGCTTGCGCGACGCCGGCCATCGAGCGCGCCTCGCGCACGCGCGCCTGGGCGGCGGCAAGCGACGGATTGCCCGCGATCGAGCTCTCGATCCACGCATTGAGCTGCGGGTCGTTATAGGCGCGCCACCAGTCGCTGGCGGGCCATTGCGCGTCGTTGTCGGCGGCACGGATGGCCGAGCCGGCGTCCAGCTCGGCCGCGTCCGTGTGCTTCGCTTGCGGTGCGATGCCCCCGGTACTGGCGCAGCCCGCGATTATCAACGAGAACGTAAGAACCGTGAGTGCGGCTAGTCCTTTCGGTACCGGAGACTGCACGATTTACTCCTTTTCCATGCATAGTTTGATGTACCGCATTATATTTTTTGATGGATTGACGAATAACCAGTAAGGATGCAAGGCATTCTTACGTGATTTGAGACAATCGATTTTGCGGGATATGTAACAATTCGTCCGTCAGCTAAAAGTTAGCCCAAGGATTGTTATGGATACGCTTCAGAACATGCGGGTATTCATGCGGGTGGTGGAAGCCGGCAGCTTCACCGGCGCCGCCCAGCACCTGAATACGACGACGGCCTACGCGTCGCGCGCGGTCTCCGATCTGGAGGCGCATTTGCGCACGCGGCTCCTGAATCGCACGACGCGCCGCATCGCGCTTACCGAGGCCGGCGAGCGCTACCTCCAGCGTTGCGAGCAGATCCTGGCCTACGTGGACCAGGCGGAGGCCGAAGCCGGCGATGCGCATGCGCGCCCTTCGGGCCGGCTCAAGGTTCACGCCATGACGAGCTTCGGCCAGCACTATGTGGTGCCTGCGGTGGGGCAGTATCAGCAGTTGTATCCGGACGTGCAGGTGGATCTCACGCTTGCGCAGCGCATGCCTGATATCCTCGACGAGGGCTACGACGTCGCGCTCGTGCTGGCCACCGATCTGCCCGATTCGGGTTTCGTCTCGCAGCGACTGACGAGCGCGTTCAGCATCGCGTGCGCGTCGCCGGCCTACCTGGAGCGCCACGGCGTGCCGCAAACGCCGCGCGACCTCGCGAATCATCGCTGCCTGCAGATGGTGACGCCGGTATTTCCGGCCTCGCAGTGGCAATTCAGCGGTCCGGACGGAGAGGAGACGATCGACCTCGGCGCGGCCCCGTTTCAGGTCAATGTCGCGGAGGCGGCGGCCGTGGCGGTGCGCGAGGGCATGGGCATCGGGCTCTTGCCGATCTATTCGGCCATCGGCGGGCTGCGCAGCGGCGATCTCGTCTGGATCCTGCCCGAATACAAGTCGCAGGGCATGAATGTCTATGCGATGTATCCGTCGCGCCAGTATCTCGACGCGAAGATCCGCACGTGGGTCGAACTGCTGCGCGAGAACCTGCCCGCGACGATGGCCGAAGACCAGGCCGAGCTGCGGCAGTTCGCGCGGACCTGAGCCGGCCGGGAGCGCGACTCGGCGCGGTGATGCGGACGCGCTGACGGCGTGCCGTGACAGCCTGTTACAGCTTCGGGCGATCGCAACACTTCCTTACGCACACCGTCGCGGCGGCTTGGTAAGGTGGCGGAACTCCAACGTCAATCCGCCAGAACCCGAGGTTTTCCATGGATATGCATACGATGATCGGCATCGCCGTGATGATGGGCCTGATCGGCATCGCCGCGTCGCGCGACTTGCTGCGCATGCGGCGCGCGCAGCTTCAACCCGTCAAGCTGCGCGTGCAGCGCACGCGCGACCCGCGCTGAGCGTCGCTCAGATCTCCACCACCTTGTCCCATGCGAAGGCCGGATTCTCCGGCTGGCCGGTGCGCCGGTCGCGATAGCCGCGCGGGTTGCACACCACGCGCGTGGCATCGACGGTGTAGTCGAAGCAGGTGTGCGTGTGGCCATGTATCCAGAGTGCGGCGGGTGGGCCCACCAGCGCGCCCAGGTCGTTCACGAATCCCGCCGAGACCAGATCGTCCGCGTAGCGCGCCGCGAGGCTCAGCCGATGCGGCGCATGGTGCGTGACGACGATCGTCTTGCCCGCAAAGGGCTTCGCCAGTTCCGCTTCGAGCCAGGCCCGCGCATGCGCGTGCAGCGCGAGCGAGTCCGCGGGCGTGAAATCGCGCGCGGCGGACTCGGGGCTCGCGGGCCACGACACCTGAATCAGCCCGCGAAAGTCGAGCATCACGCGCTTCGCGGCTTCGATCGCCGCATCGACCGCGGCTTCATCTGCGCCGAACAGCGCGAAATCCGCCCATAGCGTCGTGCCGAGCACCCTGAATCGGCCCGCCGGATCGACGTACGTCGCGTTGTTCAGGAAGTGCACATTGTCGAGCGTCGCCGCGGCGTCGCGCATGGCCGCTTCGAGCGCGCCGAGTTCGCCGTCGTAG
Organism: Paraburkholderia sacchari; assembly: GCF_000785435.2. Classification (GTDB taxonomy): domain Bacteria; phylum Pseudomonadota; class Gammaproteobacteria; order Burkholderiales; family Burkholderiaceae; genus Paraburkholderia; species Paraburkholderia sacchari. Next base: position 72,459 of record NZ_JTDB02000008.1, read on the forward strand.
TACTCGTGATTGCCCGGCACATAGATCACGGGCACCTGCGGGTCGAACGTCTCGGCCGCCCAGCGCAGGCCCAGCCCATGATTGTGGATGTCGCCCGCGAGCACGACGAGATCGGCCTGTGCGTGCGGGATCGTGTCCGGCTCGTCGTTTTCCAGATGCAGGTCGGATAGCACACGAACTTTCACTTCGCCTCCCTGGGCGTTCATTTCCGCGTTCAGCGGATGACTTTGCCCGGATTCATCAGATTGAGCGGGTCGAGCGCGGTTTTCACGGCGCGCATGAGCGCGAGTTCAACTTCGCTTTTGTAGTGCGCGTTCTCGTCGGCCTTCAACTGGCCGAGGCCGTGCTCCGCGCTGATCGTGCCGCGATGGCGCGCGACGCTGTCGTAGACGATGCGGTTCAGCGTTGGCTCCTGTTCCGCGAGGAAACGCTTCGGATCGCCGCCTTCGGGCGCCTGCACGTTGTAGTGCAGATTGCCGTCGCCGAGATGGCCGAACGTGACCATGCGCGCGCCGGGCACCGTGCGCGCGATTTCGGCGTCGGTTTCCTCGATGAAATGGCCGATGCGCGAGATCGGCACGCCGATGTCGTGCTTCACGTTCAACCCTTCCTGTGCCTGCGCGAGCGGAATGTGCTCGCGGATATTCCAGAACGCCTGCGACTGCGCGAGGCTTTCCGCGACCACGGCATCTTCCACGAAACCTTCTTCGAGCGCGGCTTCCATGAGGCGCTCGAAGAGCGCGCGCGCGTGCTCCTCGCTTTCGTTGTCGGAGAGTTCGAGCAGCACGACTTGCGCGTGGCGCTGCTGGAACGGGTAGCGCAACTGCGGGAAATGCCGGCCGACCAGTTGCATGCAGAAGTCCGACATCAGCTCGAAGCCGGTGAGGAGCGGCCCGGCAAAGCGCTGCGCAAGCGCGAGAAAGTCGAGCGCGGCGTGCGCCGAGGCGAGTCCCGCGAGCGCCGTGACGCGCGCGGCCGGTTGCGGATGCAGCTTCATGACGGCGGCGGTGATGATGCCGAGCGTGCCCTCCGCGCCAATGAAAAGATCGCGCAGGTCGTAGCCCGTGTTGTCTTTGCGCAGACCGCGCAGGCCGTCCCAGAGTTCGCCCTGCGACGTCACCACTTCGAGGCCGAGGCACAGCTCGCGCGTGTTGCCGTAGCGCAGAACGGCGGTGCCGCCCGCGTTGGTCGAGAGATTGCCGCCGATCGTGCAACTGCCCTCGGCCGCGAGCGAGAGCGGAAAGAGGCGCCCGGCCTCGGCGGCGCGCGCCTGGACCTCGGCGAGAATCACGCCCGCTTCAACGGTGATCGTGTTGTTGTGCGTGTCGACCTCGCGCACGCGGTTCAGGCGGCGCAGGCTGAGCACGGCTTGGCGGCCGCTCGTGTCGGGCGTCGCGCCGCCCGCGAGGCCGGTGTTGCCGCCTTGCGGCACGAGCGCGATGCGATGTTCGTGCGCGAGCTTGACGAGTGCGGCGACTTCGTCGGCGCTCGCGGGACACAGCACGGCGCATGCGGCGCCCTCATAGCGCTTGCGCCAGTCGGCGAGGTAGGGCGCGGTGTCGTGGGCGTCGGTCAGCACGTGCTGTGCGCCGATGGCGCTGGCGCAGGCGTCGAGGAAGGCTTGGCGGACGAGTGCGTTGCTTGGGGTCATGGCGGCGGGTTGTCTCCAGGGCCGGGCGGCGGTGCCGGGGCACTGACAAGCGCCCCGTGCGCACCGCGCCGGCATGCGGTTCTGGCTAAAGGGTTAGTGTGGGGTTAGTGTGACATGCCGGGGGACCGGATGGTCAAGGCGCGGGCAGTGGCCGCCGGGTGTGCGCGCTGATGCACGTTTGCGCGCTTGTGCATATTCACGCGTTTTCCCGTTTGGCGCGCCGCGCGGCGCGCTTGAACGGCGCGACATACGCGAGCGCACAGCCGAAGAACCCGAGGGCCAGCGCGGCCTCGATCCAGCCGAGCAGGTTGCCGGGCGCAGGGTCGGTCATGCCGCGCACGATGCCCTCGGCGAAGTAGAGCAGCACCAGCATCGACGCCCATTGCAGCGTGTAGAGGCGGCGCCGCAGCACGCCTGGCAGCGCGGCGGCCAATGGCAAAGCCTTGAGCACCAGCGCGCTGCCGCCGGGGCGCAGCGGCGCGAGTTTCCACTCCCACGCGAGGCACAGCAGCGTGAGCGCGGCGAGCATGACGAATGCGCCGAGCGCGGCCGGCGCGCCGCTGCGCTCGGCGATGCCGGCTTGCATGCGGGCCGAAGAGGCTGGCACGGGCGGCTCGCCGCCGTTCATGGCCGCTCGCCTTGCGACAGCGCGAGCGACGCCCGCGCGAGCCGCACGCCGAGCGCCACGGCAAGCGCTTTTTCGTCGGCGGTGAGGCCGTGGCTGCGGCCGTCGGCGCGCGCGTGATGCGATGCGCCGTACGGCGTGCCGCCGCTTTGCGTCGAAGTGAGCGCGCTTTCGGTGTACGGAATGCCCACGAGCAGCATGCCGTGATGCAGGAGCGGCAACATCATCGAGAGCAGCGTGCTTTCCTGGCCACCGTGCAGGCTGCCGGTCGACGTGAAGACGCAGGCGGGCTTGCCGGCGAGCGCGCCCGCGAGCCATTGCGGCGTGGTGCCGTCGAGGAAATACTTGAGCGGGGCGGCCATGTTGCCAAAGCGCGTGGGCGAGCCGAGCGCGAGGCCCGCGCATTCCTCGAGGTCGCGCAACTCCACATAGGGCGGACCGTCGTCGGGAATGTCGGGCGCGCTTGCCTCGCAGACCGTGGACACGGGCGGCACCGTGCGCACGCGCGCTTCGGCGCCCGGCACGCTGTCGATGCCCTGGGCGATGACGCGCGCCAGTTCGTGGGTCGCGCCATGGCGGCTGTAATAGAGCACAAGAATCGGTTTCATCGGGCCTCGTCGGTGGACGGGATATTATAGGGGCTGGGTTCGCCGCGAGTTTTCAGCCAGTTTTTCGCTGGTTTTTCGCCCGGTTTTCGCAAAATGCGGTGCGCTGTCTGGAAAAGGCAAGGCCAATGGACGTGTTGTCGAGATTACGGATCGATCTGGATATCGTGAAGCGGCTCGCGCGCTTCGCCGCGCGGCGCAGCCGCGAAGACCGTATTCCGCAGGTGGCGGGCAGCCTCACGTTCACCACCTTGCTCTCGATCGTGCCGCTGGCCACGGTGGCGTTCGCGCTCTTCACCGCGTTTCCGATCTTCGCGACGTTCCAGAATTCGCTGCAGGACTTTCTCGCCGACCACCTGATGCCGGCGCAGATCAACAGCCAGATCTTCATGTACCTCAATCAGTTCGCGTCGAAGGCCAAGGGCCTCACGACGATGGGCATGATCGTGCTGTTCGTCACCTCGGTCATGACGATGATGACGGTCGAGTCGGCGTTCAACGTGATCTGGCGCGTGCGCAAGGCGCGGCCGTTCGCGCAGCGCGTGCTGGTGTACTGGGCGATTCTCACGCTCGCGCCGATCCTGATCGGCGTGAGTCTCTCGATTTCGTCGTACCTGTTCACGCGTTCGGCCGCGCTCGCCACCGAGCAGCACGTCTCGATGCTGTTCGACTGGATGCTCATCGGCGCTTCGCTGCCGCTCACGGTGTTCGCGTTCACGATGCTTTACGTCTATCTGCCGAATTGCCGGGTGGAGTGGCGCGACGCGGTGGTGGGCGGCGTCGCGGCGGCCATTGCGTTCGAGCTGGCCAAGCGCGGCTTCGGCCTTTACGTGCGGCGCATCCCCACCTATACGGCGGTGTATGGCGCATTCGCGGCGGCGCCGATGTTCCTGCTGTGGATGTATCTGAGCTGGTTCATCACGCTCGTGGGCGCGATGATCACTTCGGCGTTGCCCGAGATCCGCACCGGACGTTTCAACCGGCCGCGCTTTCCCGGCAGCGACCTGCTGGACGCGCTGGAATTGCTCGCGGGACTCGCGGACGCGCGCGACGCGGGCCAGCCAGGCAGCACAACCGAGCAACTCGCGCAACTGCTGCGGCGCGACCTCGCCACCGTCACGCGGCTCGTGACGGATCTGGAGGAGGACGAACTGATTGGCCGGCTGGAAAAGGACGGCGAGAAGCCCCACTACATTTTGATCGCGAACCCTGCGCGCATCTCGGTGGAACGCATTTACGCGCGCTTCGTGGTCGATCGTAAGGAACTGGCGTATCAGCTCAAATCGAGCGATATCGACGCCGCGGCGCTGCTCGGCGCGCTGGACAACGACAAGCTTTCGATATCGCTCGCGTCGCTGCTGGCGGCGAGGCGCGAGTTGGCCCGCATTGCCGAGGCGGGCGCGGACCAACCGGGGTTGCCGCACCCAGCGGCTTGAGGGGAGGGCGCTTTAACGAAAAGCGCCGGGAAAGTACGTGGGCCGCTAGATGGAAATCTTTCCGCGGCAGATATCCGAGAACATGACCCAGTCGCCCATCAGGCTGTAGATGGGGTGCCGGAACGTGGCTGGGCGGTTCTTCTCGAACATGAAGTGGCCGATCCAGGCGAACCCGTAGCCGCATACCACAGCGGCGGGCAGCCAGAGCCAGTCGCCCGTGGCGATCGCCATGGAGAGGCAGCCGATCACGCCCAGCGAGCCAATGAAATGCAGCCGCCGCGACATGAGGTTGCTGTGTTCGCTCAGATAGAACGGATAGAACTGCGCGAAATTCGCGAAGTGCTCAGTATGGGTGGGATGGCTCATCGTCGTCTCCTCCTTTGCGCGCTGCGTGCTGCTGCGCCAAGGGCCGCTCATTCGATTATTCTGCGGCGATCCGGACTGCCATGCAACCGCGGCCGCCGCAGCCCCTTAACCGTTCCTGGCCGGTGTCCCGTGTTGCATCGCAAAGGCAAAGAGCGCGTCGAGCGTTGCGTCGGGCTGCTCGGTCATCAGTGCGTGTCCGGCATCCAGCGTCACCGTATCGACGGGTGCGCCGGCCTGCGCGAGCGCACTGGCGAGCGCGTGCGCCGCGCGCGGCGGAGTCATCATGTCGCGCTTGCCGACGATCAGACGCACCGGGCAGCTCACTTTGGCCGCGCTGGCGAGCCCGTCCGCGTAGGCGTTGCAGGCCGCGAAGTCGGCGTGAAAGAGCTGCGGCGCGCCGCGCGCCGAGACGCGTTCCATCAGCCGCTGGTTCATGCCGCGCAGCCAGAAGCCGGGGCCCGGGCTCGAAGGCTTAGCCGCGAGCGTCGAATGCGACCACGCGTTCACGAGCGCGATGGCTTCCGGTTCGCGCTCGCGCGCGGCATCGAGCAGCGCGGGTGACACGGCCATCGGCACGGCGGTGGCGAGCAGTGCGATGGCGCGGGTGCGCCCGGGGTGGCGCGCGGCAAATTCGAGCGCGACCAGCGAGCCCATGCTGTGCCCGGCGACGAACGCCTTCTCCACCTTGAGCGCCGCGAGCAGAGCGTCGAGCCAGTCGGCGAGCGCGCCGATGCTCGTGAGTGCCGGACCGGCGCTGCGCATATGGCCCGGCAGATCGACGGCCAGCACGCTAAAGCCGTGGTGAGCGAAATAGCGCGATTGCAGCGCCCACACGCTGTGATCGTGCTGAGCACCGTGGACGAACACCGCCACTGGCCGGGCCGGATCGAATGCGCGCCCGCCCGTGTAGGCGTAAGCGGCTTGCCCCGCGACGTCGACGATCATGACGCCTCCTTGCCGGCCGGGGCGGTTTTCTGGGGCACTTGTTGTGGCGCTTTCTGTGACATTTTGAGCGCGCGTTTGAGGTCGTCGATCAGGTCGTCGGGGTCTTCGAGGCCGATCGAGAGGCGGATGGTGCCCGCGCCGATGCCGGCGGCGGCGAGCGCGGCCTCGTCCATGCGGAAGTGCGTCGTCGAGGCCGGGTGGATCACGAGCGAGCGCGCGTCGCCGACGTTCGCGAGATGCGAGAAAAGCGACAGCGATTCGATGAAGCGCTTGCCGGCCTCGCGGCCTCCCGCCAGATCGAAGCTGAACACGGCGCCCGCGCCGCGCGGCAGCAGGCGTTGGGCGAGCGCGTGGTCGGGATGCCCGGGCAGTTCGGGATAGGCGACCGACCGCACGGCTTCGTGCGCATCGAGAAATTCGACGATGCGCCGCGTATTCGTCACGTGCCGCTCCATGCGCAGCGGCAGCGTCTCTATGCCTTGCAGCAGTTGCCACGCGGCCTGCGGATGCAGGCACGCGCCGAAGTCGCGCAGGCCTTCGCGGCGTGCGCGCAAGAGGAACGGCGCGACGCTGCTTTCCTCGCTGAACACCATGCCGTGAAAGCCCGCATAGGGCTCGGTGAGTTCGGGGAAGCGGCCCGAGGCGTCGAAGTCGAAGGTACCGCCGTCCACCAGCACGCCGCCGATGGTCGTGCCGTGGCCGCCGAGGAATTTCGTGGCCGAGTGGTAGACGAAATCGGCGCCGTGCTCGAACGGGCGCAGCAGATACGGCGTGGTGAAGGTCGAGTCGACGAGCAGCGGCACCCGGTGCTCGTGCGCGATCTGCGCGACGCCAGCGATGTCGAGCACGTCGAGCCCCGGATTGCCGAGTGTCTCGCCGAACAGCAGGCGTGTTTCAGGCCGCAGGGCCGCGCGCCAGGCGTCAAGGTCGCCGGGCTTCACGAAGGTCGTGGCGATGCCGAAGCGGCGCAGCGTGTAGTCGAGCAGGTTGTGCGAACCGCCGTAGAGGGCCGTGGACGCCACGATATGCGAGCCCGCGCCCATCAGCGTGGCGATCGCCAGATGCAGCGCCGCCTGGCCGCTCGCGGTGCCGATCGCGCCCGCGCCGCCCTCCAGCGCTGCTACGCGCTCTTCGAACACGGCGACGGTGGGGTTCGAGATGCGCGAATACACGTGGCCCGCGCGCTCCATGTTGAAGAGCGCCGCCGCGTGGTCGGTGTCGCGGAACGAGAACGACGTGGTCTGATAAATCGGCGTCGCGCGGGCGCCGGTGACGGGGTCGGGCGCGGCGCCGGCATGCAGCGCGAGCGTGTCGAAGCGTGGATCGGACATCGTGGCAGCACGGCCGGCGCAAACCGGCGTCGGGTGAAAGGTGCTGGCATCGTAACACCGGCCTGCGCTCGCTGGGGCGCGCCGCAGGGGCGGGCGGCGAGGGCGCGCCGGCTTGCCGGGCGCGTGGCAACGGATCGCGGGCGCGGCGCTTGCTGGCCCAACGGCATAGGCCAACCGGCCGGCTTTGCTCTAGCTTTGCTGTGGCTTTCCCGCGGCTTTCCTTTTGCTGGCCTTTCCGATAGCATCGAAAAGAAGTAACAATTCTTTTTTCGGCATTGCCCCCATATTTTTTGCAAGGAATGAGGCCCGGCCCGCTATGGCCAGGCCTCCTCGGCACAGGAGACACAACATGCGTGTGAGCGACATTCTCAAGGTCAAGGGCAATACGCTCTATACCGTTACGCCCGACACGTCGCTGCACGAAGCGGTGAATACCATGGCAGAGCGCGATATTGGCTCGCTCGTCGTGATGGAGTACGGCGACCTGGTTGGCATGCTCACGTTCCGCGAGATCATCATGACGGTGAGCGCGAATGGCGGCAGCGTCGGCACCACCACGATCCGCAAGGTGATGGACGACCATCCCATCACGTGCACGCCCGAAACCGACGTCGACGAAGTGCGCCGCATGATGCTCGAGCATCACGTGCGCTACCTGCCTGTCATGGATAGCCGCTCGCTCATGGGCGTGATCTCGTTCTACGACGTGGCGAAGGCGGTGGTGGAGGCGCAAGGCTTCGAAAACAAGCTGCTCAAGGCCTATATTCGCGACTGGCCCGAGGAAGAGCAGCATTCGGGGCGTTGATCCGGCGCCGCGCGCTGACCCGCGCGCGCGGGCCGTTTCGCACTAACTCGCATTAGTTCGCACAAGTTCGCACCAATCCGCATGAAAAGCGCGCGTTTAGCGCGCTTTTTCGCGTCTGGTCCTCCCTTCCTACAGCACGAATCCCACTTGATGAGCGAAAGTCCGATGCCCGTCGCGCAGCGCGCGGCAAGCGAAGCGAGCGGTCATGGCTCGCAGTTCGCGCTGCTGCGCCAGCGCCGTTTTGCGCCGTTCTTCTGGACGCAGTTCCTCGGTGCGATGAACGACAACGTTTTCAAGATCGGTTTCACGTCGCTCGTGACCTATCAGGCCGCGCGCTTTTCCGGCGTCGATCCGAAAACCGTGGCGTTCCTGATCTCGGCGATTTTCATCGCGCCGTTCGTGCTCTTTTCCGCCACGTCGGGACAGATCGCCGACAAGTTCGACAAGGCCGTGCTCACGCGCTGGGTCAAGACCTTCGAGATCGCGGTAATGCTGATCGGCGCGACGGGTTTCTGGATGCACAGCGCGCCGCTGCTCTATCTGTGCACGTTCCTGATGGGCGTGCACTCCACGGTGTTCGGGCCTATCAAATACGCGTATCTGCCCCAAAAGCTTGCGGACGACGAACTCGTCGGCGGCAATGGGCTTGTGGAGATGGGCACCTTCGTGGCGATCCTGGTCGGGACGATCATGGGCGGGCTCATGGCTGGCATTGGCGCGTCCGGCGCGGCGTCCGGTGTCGCGTCGAACGCCGCTTCCGCCATGCTCCCGGCCGGGACGCCGGCGGGCGCCTGGTGGCTTGGCGGCCTATGTATCGCCATCGCGCTGATCGGCCGTGTGGCCAGCGCGTTCGTGCCGCCCTGCGCGCCGCCGCAACCGGAACTGCGCATCAACTGGAATCCATTTTCCGAGACCTGGCGCAACTTGCGCCTCGCGCACGGCAACCGCACCGTGTTCCTGAGCCTGCTCGGGATTTCGTGGCTGTGGTTCGTTGGCGCGACGTTTCTGGCCTCGTTCTTCAACTTCGCCAAGGACGTGCTGTCCGCCGATCCCGATGTCGTGACCTTGTTGCTTGCCATGTTCTCGCTGGGCATCGGCACGGGCTCGATGCTGTGCGAGCGGCTGTCGCGCGGGCGCATCGAGATCGGCCTCGTGCCGCTCGGCTCGATCGGCATGAGCGTTTTCGGCATCGACCTGTTTTTCGCGAGCCATGCGCTGCCCGCCGCGTCGCATCTGCTTTCGGTGGGCGAGTTCGTGCGCACGCTCGCCCACTGGCGCGTCCTGGCCGACCTGTTCCTGCTCGCGATGTTCGGCGGCTTCTATAGCGTGCCGCTCTACGCGCTGATTCAGAGCCGCAGCGCGCCCAGCCATCGCGCGCGCATCATTGCCGCGAACAACATTCTCAACTCGCTTTTCATGATCGTTTCGGCGCTCATGGCGATGGCGCTCACTGCCGCCGGCGTCGGCATTGCGGGCATCTTTCTCACGACTGCGCTGCTCAACATCGTCGTGGCTGCGTACATCTACACGCTGGTGCCCGAGTTCCTGCTGCGCTTCATGGCGTGGGTGCTCGTGCATACGGTCTATCGCGTGCGGCTCGTGCACGCCGAACGCATTCCCGCCAAGGGCGCCGCGGTGCTGGTCTGCAATCACGTGAGCTATGTCGATGCGGTGGTCATCATGGCCGAAAGCCCGAGGCCGATCCGCTTCGTGATGGATCACCAGATCTTCCGCTCGCCGCTGGTCGGCTGGCTGTTCCGGCATGCGAAGGCCATTCCGATCGCGCCGGCACACGAGGACGCGGCGCTGCTGGCGGCGGCCTACGAGCGCTGCGCCGCCACGCTTGCCGATGGAGAGCTCGTGTGCATCTTCCCCGAAGGCAAGCTCACGAAGACCGGCGAGATGAATCCGTTCCGCCACGGCGTGACGGAGATCCTCAAGCGTTATCCGGCGCCGGTCGTGCCGATGGCGCTGCGCGGGCTGTGGGGCAGCGCGTTCTCGCGGCATGGGGCGTCGGGCCAGGAGCGGCCGGTGCGGCGCGGGCTGACGAGCCGGCTTACGCTCGCAGTGGGCGAGCCGGTAGCGCCCGAGGACGTGACGGTTGACGAACTCCAGCGCAAGGTAACCGAGTTGCGCGGCGCGCGGCGCTGAGTGTGGCGGCGTGGAGGCGGCGTGGAGGCGGCGTGGCTCGGGCGGCGGAGGGAAAAGCCGCGCGGGCGGGTCGTCGCGCGGGCTGGCATAATGCTGGATTCCCCGATTTACTTTGGACCACCGCCATGTCCGGCAACACGCTCGGTACGCTTTTCACCGTAACCACCTTCGGCGAATCCCACGGGCCGGCCATCGGCTGCGTCATCGACGGCTGCCCGCCCGGCATGGCGCTCACCGAAGCCGATATCCAGATCGACCTGGACCGCCGCCGCCCGGGCACGTCGCGTCACGTCACGCAGCGCCAGGAAGCCGACAAGGTCGAGATCCTTTCGGGCGTGTTCGAGGGCGTGACAACCGGCACACCCATCGCGCTCCTGATCCGCAATACCGACCAGCGCAGCAAGGACTACGGCAACATCGTCGAGACCTTCCGCCCGGGCCACGCCGACTACACCTATTGGCAGAAGTACGGTATCCGCGACTATCGCGGCGGCGGCCGTTCGTCGGCGCGCCTGACGGCGCCCACGGTGGCGGCCGGCGCCGTCGCGAAAAAATGGCTGCGCGAGCGCTTCGGTGTCGAGGTGCGCGGCTGCATGAGCGCGCTCGGCGAGATCGACGTGCCGTTCGTCGACTGGAAGCACGTGCCCGAAAACCCGTTCTTCGCCCCGAACGCCGACATCGTGCCGCAACTCGAGTCCTATATGGACGCCTTGCGCAAGGACGGCGACTCGATTGGCGCGCGTATCGACGTGGTGGCGAGCGGCGTGCCGGTGGGCTGGGGCGAGCCGTTGTTCGACCGCCTCGATGCCGACATTGCGCACGCCATGATGGGCATCAATGCGGTGAAGGGCGTCGAGATCGGCGCGGGCTTCGCGAGCGTGGCACAGCGCGGCTCGGAGCATGGCGACGAACTCACGCCCGGCGGTTTTCACGGCAATCACGCGGGCGGCGTGCTCGGCGGCATTTCGACGGGGCAGGACATCACCGTGTCGATCGCCATCAAGCCGACTTCGAGCATCCGCACGCCGCGCCGCTCGATCGACAAGGCCGGCGATCCGGCCACGGTCGAGACCTTTGGCCGCCACGACCCGTGCGTGGGCATCCGCGCGACGCCGATCGCCGAAGCGATGCTCGCGCTCGTGCTGATCGACCATGCGCTGCGCCATCGTGCGCAGAACGGCGACGTTGTCGTGACGACGCCGAAGATCCCGGCCAGCGACGCCTGATCGCCGCGCGCGAGGCAATTCCGTGCTTGCGCTGCCCGCTGGCGTGACGCTGCCAACGCCCGCTTGCGCCGACGACCCGCTCGCGCCGCTGCTGTCGCGAGTTGCGCAGTCCGATGCGCGCGCAACCGATTGGCTCGCGCTCGGCCGCGCCTTGCGCCAGCGTGCCGTCGGTGACTTCGGCCATACACGCGCGGCGCTCTTCGCCCTCACGCGCGCCGCGCAAATCGATCCTGTTGCCGATCCGAAACTCATGCATGAACTCGCGCAGACGGCGTTCGTCGCACGCGAGTGGCCGCTCGCAGAAGCGTCATGCGCGGTGCTGCTCGAGCGCGACCCGAATGACGTCAACGCGCTTGTCTGGCGCTCGGCGGCCGTGCAGGCGCGCAACGACTTCGCGCGCGCCGAGCGGCAGTTGCGCGCGGCTGCGCGCATCGTCCCGAATCATCCTGTTGTCCTGCACAAACTTGCGCTGTGCGTGAAGGAGCAGACGCGCTTTGCCGAAGCCGAGGCGCTGTTGCGCGAGGTGCTCGCGCTCACGCCGCATAGTCCCCACGCGCGCTTCGATCTATCGGAGCTGGAGATCCGTTCGGGTCGCTATGCCGAGGGCTGGGAGCACTACGAGGCGCGCCTCGAACTCGACGGAGATGGCAATGGCGCGCGTAGCGCACTTGCGTCGATCGGTGCGTCCTGGTGCGGGGAATCGCTGGCGGGCCGCACGCTCGTGGTCTACGGCGAGCAGGGCAATGGCGATTGTTTGTGGGCGTTCCGCTTCCTCGCGCCGCTGGCCGAGCGCGCGCGCCGCGAGGGCGGTCGCGTGATCCTCGGCTACGCGGGGCCGATGCGGCATCTGTTCGAGCGCATGTTGCCGCCCGATGTGGCGCTGGAAGCTTCGCTCGTCACGCGGCCTGATTACCACTGCGGCCTGATGAGCCTGCCATTGCGGCTGGGCGTGTTCGCGTCGGCGGGGTGGGGCGAGCCGTATTTGCGCGCCGACCCGGCGCGGGTGCAAACGTGGCGCACGCGCGTCGCGCAGGCGATGCCGGCTGGCGGCCGCTCGGTCGCGCTGGTCTGGAACGGCAATCCATCGCATGTGCGCGACGCGCGCCGTTCGATTCCGGATGCCGAACTCGGTGCGCTGCTTACGGTGCCGGGCCTCACGTTCTTCGTGTTGTCGCCGGGACGCGGTGCGGCTACGCAGGCGTGGCGCGCGCGCGGCGCGAAGCTGGTTGACTTGACCGCGCAGTTCGAGGCCGGTTTCGACGACGTGGCGGCGCTGATCGCGAGCGTCGACCATGTGGTGACGATCGACAGCGGCCCGGCGCATCTGGCCGGCGCGCTCGGGGCGCCGACGAGTTTGCTCATCGACCATGTTTCCGCCTGGTTCTGGGGCAGCGAAACGGCGCGCACGCCATGGTACGACTCGATCGAGCTGTTTCGGCAGCCCGCGGTGGGCGAGTGGGGTGCGGTTCTCGCGCGCGTGAGGGCGCGGTTGGAGGATTTGGCGACGAGTTGATCGTTGGCTGATCTCACGCGCCTGCATGAAACGACAAAGCCGCTCCCGGGAGCGGCTTTGTTTTCTCGTTTTCCGATCTTACATGTTCGGGTAGTTCGGCCCGCCGCCGCCCTCCGGCGTGACCCACACGATGTTCTGCGTCGGGTCCTTGATGTCGCAGGTCTTGCAGTGCACGCAGTTCTGCGCGTTGATCTGCAGGCGGTCGCTGCCGTCGTCGTTTTTCACGAATTCGTAGACCGCAGCCGGGCAGAAGCGCGCCTCAGGGCCCGCATAGGTGCGCAGGTTCACGTTCACCGGCACGCTCGCATCCTTCAACGTCAAATGCGCGGGCTGGTTCTCTTCGTGATTCGTATTGGAAATGAACACCGAAGAAAGGCGGTCGAACGTGAGCTTGCCATCGGGCTTCGGGTACTCGATGGGCTTGCACAGCGACGCCGGCTTGAGCATCTCGTGATCGCGATGCTGGTGATGCAGCGTCCATGGCACATTGCCACCCAGCAGCTTCTGTTCGACACCCACCATCAGCGTGCCCAGGTACAGGCCCTTGCTCATCCACTGCTTGAAGTTGCGCGCCTTGTGCAGCTCCGTGTGCAGCCACGACTGCTTGAACGCTTCCGGATAGGCCGCGAGTTCATCGCTTTGACGGCCGGCCTGCACCGCGTCGAACGCCGCTTCCGCTGCCAGCATGCCGGTCTTGATCGCCGCATGGCTGCCCTTGATGCGCGCCGCGTTCAGGAAACCCGCGTCGTCGCCTACGAGTGCGCCGCCCGGGAACACGAGCTTCGGCAGCGACATCAGACCGCCCGCCGTCATCGCGCGTGCGCCGTACGAAACGCGCTTGCCACCTTCCAGATACTTGCGGATCGCCGGGTGCGTCTTGTAGCGCTGGAATTCCTCGAACGGCGAGAGGTACGGATTCTGGTACGCAAGGCCGACGACGAAACCCACCATCACCTGGTTATTGTCGATGTGGTACAGGAACGAGCCGCCGTAGGTGTCTTTTTCGAGCGGCCAGCCCGCCGTATGGATCACGAGGCCCGGCTTGTGTTTCGCGGGATCGATTTCCCACAGTTCCTTGATGCCGATGCCGTACACCTGCGGATCCGCGTCCTTGCCGAGCTTGAAATGCTCGTTCAACTGGCGGCCCAGATGCCCACGGCAGCCTTCGGCAAACAGCGTGTACTTGGCATGCAGTTCCATGCCGAGCTGGAAGTTCTCGGTAGGCTCGCCATCCTTGCCGACGCCCACCCGCGCCCGAGAGGATATGCGCCCCGATTTCCGAGCCTTTTTCCAGCACGCATACGCCGATCTCAGCGCCTTTTTCCGCTGCCAGCTGTTTCAGGCGGATCGCCGCGGACAGGCCTGCCGGCCCGCCGCCCACGATCACGACGTCGTATTCCATCGACTCGCGTGGGCCGTATTGCTCCAAAAGACTTGCGGGGGTCATCAAAGCTCCTCTTGCCATTAGAATACTTTTTTCGGGTTCGTATTGTCGGGTAACGACCTCCGGGCCGCAAGCTGACGAATCAATTTTAGCACGATCGTTCTATTTTATGCCAGAATGTCCGGCACGCCGCCGGTGGCGCATTCCGGTGCTCTTTCATCCTTGAACAGGAAGCGAAAATGGGCCGCTCGATCAATCTGGAAGGTAAGGTGGCAATGATCACCGGCGCGTCGAGCGGTCTGGGCAAGCGTTTTGCCCAAGTGCTCTCGCAGGCCGGTGCGAAGGTCGTGCTGGCGAGCCGGCGCGTGGAGCGCCTCAAGGAATTGCGCGCCGAAATCGAGGCTGGCGGCGGGGCCGCGCATGTGGTCTCGCTCGACGTGACGGATTACCAGAGCATCCGCTCGGCGGTCGCGCATGCCGAGACCGAGGCGGGGACCATCGACATTCTCGTCAACAACTCGGGAGTCTCGACCACCCAGAAGCTGGCCGAAGTCACGCCCGCAGACTTCGAGTACGTGTTCGACACCAACACCCGCGGCGCCTTCTTCGTCGCCCAGGAAGTGGCCAAACGCATGATCATGCGCGGCAATGGCGGCGCGTCGAAGCCGGCGTACCGCATCATCAACATCGCCTCGGTGGCGGGCTTGAGCGTGCTGCCGCAAATCGGCCTCTACTCGATCAGCAAGGCGGCCGTGGTGCATATGACGAAAGCCATGGCGCTCGAGTGGGGGCGGCATGGCATCAACGTGAATGCAATCTGTCCCGGTTATATCGACACCGAGATCAACCACCATCACTGGGCGACCGAGCAGGGTCAGAAGCTCATCGCGATGCTGCCGCGCCACCGGGTGGGCACGCCCGCCGATCTCGACGGCCTGTTGTTGCTGCTCGCTGCGGATGAATCGGCGTTCATGAACGGATCGATTATTACCGCCGACGATGGCTTTGGCCTGATGTGAATTTCCAGTGCAACGAGTGTAAAGAGTGCAATGAGTGAGTATCACCCCGTTTTTGAAATGACCATGCCGATCCGTTGGGGCGACATGGACGCGTTCGGCCATGTGAACAATACGGTCTATTTCCGCTACATGGAGCAGGTGCGGATTTCCTGGTTCGAGCACATCGGCGCAGGTGGCGAGAGCCGCGAAAGGGGCGACGGGCAGGGACCCGTGATCGTGAACGCGTCGATGGATTTCCTGAAGCAGTTGCACTACCCCGGCGACATCGTCTGCACGATGACGGTGGGCGAGCCGGGCCGCAGTAGTTTCGATACCGGTTTCGAGCTGCGCCGCGTGGATGATCCCGATACCGTCTACGCGCGCGGCAATGCGCGCTGCGTATGGATCGACTACGCGGCGGGCAAGTCCGTGCCGATTCCGGACAGCCTGCGCGCGACGATTGAAAACGCTCCGCTCGTGAAGGCGCGCTGATTGGCTTCTACGGCGTGCGCATGTCCCGCGCGCGCCGCTTCTTCGCTTCGTCTTCGCCCCGTCAATACGCGGCATTCATGCCGCTTCAATTTCCGAGCAGCCGCTGCAGCAGTTCGGTAGCGTTGCCCGTGTCGTACTTGCGCATGAGCCGCGCACGGTAGATGTCCACCGTGCGCGAGCTGATGTCGAGAATTTTCCCGATCTGTTTGCTCGTCTTGCCCGTGACCAGTTGCGCCGCGATTTCGCGCTCGCGCGGCGTGAGTTCGACCGCCACGCGCCGTGTCGCGCTCAGATCCTCGAAGGTCCAGACACCGGCGGCGTGCGGCTCCGCGCGGTCGAGCGAGCGGCCCGTGACGTGGCACCAGAAGAGCTCGCCGTCGAAGCGCTTCATGATGCGGTCGTCGGCGTAGCTGCCCTGGGCCGTCATGATGGGCGGAATGCGCTCGCCGATGCGCTCGAACTCGACCGCCGACGGATACAGCACCAGAAACGACTGGCCGATCAGCGCCTCGCGCGGACAGCGGAAGATGGCGCAAACGGCCTCATTGCAGTCCTCCACGATGCGCTCGCGCGCGAGCACGAGCCCGATTGGCGCGAGATGGAAAGCGGTCTGGTAGTCGAGTGCGGCAGTGGGGTTTGCGGGTGCTGGCATGGCGGACGATGCGGGTATGGCTTTATGTAGTTTTGCGTATTGTGCCGCAATGCCCGCCCAGCGTACGCTTTGCAACCATCGGAGGGACGGTCGGACGCCGGGCCGGGTTCACGGCAGCGCTGCCAGGCCGTGATTAAAATGAGGCATCCGGGCGGCTGCGCCGCTGCCATGCCGAACGAATGCATTCAACAAGAATTCAACGAACAGGTTTAACGAACCAGCGCATCGACGTATTTCCATACGAGGAAGGGACACACTGATGAACAAGGTCTATAAAAGCGCGGCTGCCGCGCTCGAAGGCATCGTCAAGGACGGGCAGACGTTCGCGGTAGGCGGTTTCGGGCTGTGCGGCATTCCCGAGGCACTGATTGGCGCGCTGCGCGATTCGGGCGTGAAGGGCATCACCTGCATCAGCAATAACGCGGGCGTCGACGGCTTCGGCCTCGGCCTGCTGCTGGAAACGCGCCAGATCAAGAAAATGATCTCGTCCTACGTGGGCGAGAACAAGGAATTCGAGCGCCAGTACCTTTCGGGCGAACTCGAGCTCGAATTCACGCCGCAGGGCACGCTGGCCGAAAAGCTGCGCGCCGGCGGCTCGGGCATTCCGGCGTTTTTCACCAACACCGGCTACGGCACGCTCATCGCCGAAGGCAAGGAAACGCGCCAGTTCGGCGACAAGCACTACGTGCTCGAGCATTCGCTCACGGCCGACGTGGCGCTCGTGAAGGCCTGGAAGGCCGACAAGTCGGGCAACCTGATCTATCGGCGCACGGCGCGCAACTTCAACCCGATGTGCGCGATGGCGGGCAAGATCACCGTGGCGGAAGTGGAGGAGATCGTCGAGAACGGCGAACTCGATCCGGACAACATCCATACGCCGGGCATCTTCGTGCAGCGCATCGTGCTCAATGCGCACCCCGAAAAACGCATCGAACAACGCACCGTGCGCGCTGCATCTAACCCTGCGGGCAAGTGAGAAAGGAGACCGACCATGGCATGGAATCGTGATGAAATGGCCGCCCGCGCGGCGAAGGAACTGCAGGACGGCTTTTATGTGAATCTCGGCATCGGTCTGCCGACGCTGGTGGCCAACCACGTGCCGCCGGGCATGGAAGTGTGGCTGCAATCGGAAAACGGCCTGCTCGGCATCGGCCCGTTTCCGACCGAGGAGGAAGTGGATGCCGACATGATCAACGCCGGCAAGCAGACGGTCACGACACTGCCGGGTTCGTCGATCTTCTCGTCGGCGGACTCGTTCGCGATGATTCGCGGCGGCCATATCAACCTCGCGATCCTCGGCGCGATGCAGGTGAGCGAGAAGGGCGACCTGGCCAACTGGATGATCCCCGGCAAGATGATCAAGGGCATGGGCGGCGCGATGGACCTCGTCGCGGGAGTGGGCCGCGTGGTCGTGCTGATGGAGCATGTGGCCAAGGGCGACCAGCACAAGATTCTCGAGGCGTGCACGCTGCCGCTCACGGGCGTGGGCGTGATCGATCTGATCATCACCGACCTTGGCGTGATTGAAGTGACCGATGCGGGCCTGAAGGTGACCGAACTCGCGCCGGGCGTGACGGTGGACGAGATCAAGGCCAAGACCGGCGCGCCGCTCGATGTGAGCGCGGTGAGCTGATTGCGGCAATGCAGTAGTCGACGGCTGCGGCATGATTGAGACGGGCGGGACTTCGGTCCCGCCCGTTTTGCGTTTGCGGGCTGATTGGGGATGGGTCCATTCTTGCGCGACCGCGCGGGTTTGAAACCTCGGCTGAATGGCATACGCCGGATCGCCGGTGTGAGGACGGCGAACCCGCCGCCCCACATGGGACGCCAGCGTGCCCGCCAGGCCTGAAGGTACCGCGAGCGTGGGCGCGCGCGACGGTTGCGCGCGGCAAAGCCGTTTACAATGGCCTCACAGCCTAACGGCGCAACCAGCGAGACTTGAGCGATGACCGAACCGTCTGCCGTGCCGCGTCAGAATTACGTCCAGTGCCTTAGTCCTTCGGGGCTGCACCGCATGGCGTATACGGAATGGGGCGATCCCGCTAATCCGAGAGTATTGGTGTGCGTGCATGGCCTGACGCGTTCGAGCCGCGACTTCGACAGGCTTGCTGCAGCGTTGTGTGAAAAATATCGCGTGGTTTGCCCCGACGTCGTAGGGCGCGGGCTTTCGTCGTGGCTCGTCGACCCGCGCGGCTATGGCGTCGCGCAGTACGTCGCGGACATGGTCACGCTCATCGCGCGCACGGGCGTGGAACAGGTGGACTGGTTCGGCACCTCGATGGGCGGCCTGATCGGCATGGCGCTCGCGGGGCTGCCCGAAGCGCCCATCGGCCGCATGCTGCTCAACGACATCGGACCGCATATCGAGCCGGCGGCGCTCGGGCGCATTGGCGATTACGTCGGCCGCGACGAGCGCTTCGGCTCGCTGCAGGAAGGCATCGACAATGCAGCGCTGCTGGCGGCGTCGTTCGGCCCGCTTACCGCGCAGGAGTGGCGCGAGATCAATACGCCGTTGCTGCACCAGGTGGACGGCGCGTGGCGTTACCGCTATGACCCGCGCATTTCCGAAGGCTTCAAGGGTGTTACGCCCGAGCAGAACGAGCAGGGCGAGCAGTTTTTGTGGCGCTCGCTCGCCGCGTTCAAGGGGCCGGTGCTCGCGGTGCGCGGCGCGCTTTCCGATCTGCTTTCGCGCGAAACCATGGCGAAGATGGTCGAAACCGGTCAGCAGGTGTCGAGTGTCGAGATCGCGGGCGTCGGGCATGCACCGGCGTTTCTGGCGGCCGACCAAATCGAGATTGCGCGGCGTTTCTTCGACGGAGGGTCCGTCGGCGGGTCATAATATCGAGATTTCCCGGCCCACCGGGGGCGTATCGAACACCCAACTTCAACAGGACTCTTCATGGCAGTCATTCGTCACCACGTCGGCCCGCGTCTTTCGGAAACCGCGATTCACAACGGCACGGTTTATCTCGCGGGTCAGATCGCCGAGGACACTAACCAGGACATCGGCGGGCAGATGCGCGAGGTGCTCGGCCACATCGACCGTCTGCTGGGCGAAGCGAACAGCGACAAGTCGCTGCTGCTCTCGGTGCAGATCTATATCGCTGACATGAAGGACTTCCCGGGCATGAATGCCGAGTGGGACAAGTGGGTGGCGCAGGGCGCCACGCCGCCGCGCGCAACCGTCGAGGCGAAGCTCGCCAATCCGGAATGCCTCGTCGAAATCGTCGTGGTGGCTGCGCAGCGCGACTGAGCGTGACCGGGCATGCTTGAGCGTGCTTGACATGCTTGTTGCGCAACTGTTGGCCTGAATCGTTTCATCGTAGTTTGCAGCCCGTCCGGTACGCCGGCGGGCGCCGTCTCATGAGCAGCGACACCGTACCTCCCGTTTCCGCCGAAGCCTCCTCCCGCGCCGCGTTGCCGTCGCTCGACGACACGCTCGCGTTCGTGCGCGAACACGCTGGCGACGCGCGCCTTTCTACGGGCGAGCCGCTTGTCGAGCATGCGCAAGGCACGGCTTCCATCATGAGCCGCCTGAACGTCGACCCTCCCGCGGTGCTGGCGGCGGCGCTCTTCAATATCGCGCCGCATCTCGACGATCCGGAGCGCACGATCGAGGCGCGCTTTGGCGGCGAGGTCGTCAAGCTCGTGTTCGACGTGCGCAAGCTGTTGCGCCTGGGCACCGTGAGCCTGCGCACGGCGGCGCAGAACGCAGCATCCGAAGCCGGCCGTGAAAGCCGCGACGCTCAGGCCGCGCGCCGGGCTCAGGTGGAGTCGTTGCGCAAGATGCTGCTGGCGTTCGCGCAAGACATCCGCGTGGTGCTGATCCGGCTCGCGTCGCGCGTGCAGTCGCTGCGTTACTACGCGGCGGCGAAGGTCACGCCTGCCCCAGAGATTGCGCGCGAAACGCTCGAAATCTACGCGCCGCTCGCGAACCGGCTGGGCATCTGGCAATTGAAGTGGGAGCTTGAAGATCTCGCGTTCCGCTTCGAGGAGCCGGCGACCTACAAGCGCATTGCGAAGCTGCTCGACGAAAAGCGCGTGGAGCGCGAGAGCTATGTGGCCGAGGCTATCGCACGGCTGCAGCACGAGCTTGCCGCCGCGCAAATCGATGCCGAAGTGAGCGGCCGGCCCAAGCATATCTACAGCATCTGGAAGAAGATGCGCGGCAAGGAGATCGACTTCTCCGAGCTCTATGACGTGCGCGCGTTTCGCGTGATCGTGCGCGATATCAAGGATTGCTATACGGTGCTCGGCATCGTGCACAATCTTTGGCAGCCGGTGCCGAAGGAGTTCGACGACTACATCTCGCGGCCCAAGCCCAACGGCTATCGTTCGCTGCATACGGTCGTGATCGGCGACGATGGCCGCGCGTTCGAAGTGCAGATCCGCACCCAGGAGATGCATCAGTTCGCGGAATATGGCGTGGCGGCGCATTGGCGCTACAAGGAGGCCGGCTCGAAGGGCTATGGCGGGCAGTTCAGCGCGGCCAGCGCGTACGACGAGAAGATTGCCTGGCTGCGTCAATTGCTGGCATGGAAGGACGACGTGGCCGACGGCCCTCAGCCGTGGGAGCAACTGCGCCACGCGACGCTCGACGACGATCACATCTACGTACTCACGCCGCAGGCGCGCGTGATTGCCTTGCCGCAGGGCGCGACGCCGCTCGACTTCGCGTACCACCTGCATAGCGAGCTCGGCCATCGCTGCCGCGGCGCGCGCGTGGACGGTGCGATGGTGCCGCTCAACACGCAGTTGCAGAACGGCCAGACCGTCGAGATCGTCGCGGTGAAAGAGGGCGGCCCGTCGCGCGACTGGCTCAACCCGCAGCTCGGCTATCTGCACAGCACGCGCGCCCGGCAGAAGGTGCGCGTGTGGTTCAACGCCATCGAGGCTCAGGAGAACATAGCCAACGGCCGCGCGATGGTGGAAAAGACGCTGCAGCGCGAGGGGCGCACGTCCGTGAATCTCGATCAGCTCGCGGCCAAGCTTGGCTTCAAGTCGCCCGACGAGCTCTTCAGCGTGGTCGGAAAGGAAGAGTTCAGCTTGCGTCACGTCGAGCAGGCGCTGCACGATGCGCCCGCCGCCGAACCCGAGGACGAGACGCCCGAGCAGATCACCAAGCGCGCGAGCGGCGCGAACGTGACGCACGGCGGTTCGTCGGGCGTGCTCGTGGTGGGCGTTGACGCGCTGCTCACGCAGCTTGCGCGCTGCTGCCGGCCGGCGCCGCCCGACGATATCTGCGGCTTCGTCACGCGCGGCAAGGGCATGTCGATTCACCGCAGCGATTGTCCGACCTTCCTGCGCATGGCCGGCCGGGCCCCTGAGCGCGTGCTGCACACCACCTGGTCCGCCGACGTGATGGGCGGGCGTGGCCAATCGGTATATCCGGTCGATATCCTGATCGAGGCTACCGACCGCCAGGGCCTGCTGCGCGATATCTCGGAAGTGTTCGCGCGCGAGAAGATGAACGTGATCGGCGTGAAGACGCAATCGCGACGCAACGCCGCATACATGCAGTTCACGGTCGAGGTGTCGAATTCAGCGCAGATCCAGCGCGCGTGCGTGCTGCTGGGCGAGGTGGGCGGCGTGCTCAGGGCGGCGCGCAAGCACTGAGTGCGGGGGCGGGGCCAGGATCCTGGCAGCTCCTGGTGGCTTTTGTGCTCCGCCGCAAAAAATACTTGCCAAGCCCGCGCAGGCAACATACAATCTTGCTTCTTCAGGCTCGTAGCTCAGCTGGTTAGAGCACCACCTTGACATGGTGGGGGTCGTTGGTTCGAGTCCAATCGAGCCTACCAACGAAATCGAAGTCGCGATACGGGTAGTGCATATCGGGGCTTCGCATGCAGTAAAAGCGCTGAATGAGCGCCTAAGGCGAATACGGTTATGACACCGCGAACGTTTACCGAAACCACTTCGGAGCGACGCTGATAGTCGAGGATCTCTTTCGCCCTGCAATCTGGTTTGAAAAGTGAATGCGGCCCCTCGAAAGCGGGGCCGCATTTTTTTTCGCCGCGAAGTTTTCGCGGGTTGCTTTGCCGGCAATCTTCCACGAACGATACGATGTGCCTCCACGGCACTTCTGGAGAAAAATATGGTTGCGATACGTCTGCCCGATGGTTCGGTTCGACAGTACGATCATCCCGTCACGGTCGCAGAAGTGGCGGCTTCGATTGGCCCCGGCCTCGCCAAGGCGGCGCTCGGCGGCAAGCTCGACGGCGAGCTGGTCGACACGTCGACGCTGATCGATCGCGACGCATCGCTTGCCATCGTCACGGAGAAGGACGCCGACGGCCTCGACATCATCCGTCACTCGACGGCGCACTTGCTCGCCTACGCGGTGAAGGAGCTCTACCCGGAGGCGCAGGTCACGATCGGGCCGGTCATCGACAACGGCTTCTACTACGACTTCGCCTATAGCCGTCCCTTCACGCCTGAAGATCTGGAGAAGATCGAAAAGCGCATGCAGGAGCTCGCGAAGAAGGACGAGCCGGTCACGCGCCGTGTCGTCTCGCGCGGCGAGGCGGTCGATTACTTCAAGAGCATCGGCGAGAAGTACAAGGCTGAGATCATCGAATCGATTCCGGGCTCCGAAGACATCAAGCTCTACGCGCACGGCGGCTTCACGGATTTGTGCCGCGGCCCGCACGTGCCGTCCACGGGCAAGCTCAAGGTCTTCAAGCTCATGAAGGTCGCGGGCGCGTACTGGCGCGGCGATGCGAAGAACGAGCAACTGCAGCGCATCTACGGCACGGCGTGGACGAAGAAGGAAGACCAGGACCAGTACCTGCACATGCTTGAAGAGGCGGAGAAGCGCGACCACCGCAAGCTCGGCAAGCAGCTCGACCTGTTCCACATGCAGGACGAGTCGCCGGGCATGGTGTTCTGGCACCCGAAGGGCTGGACGCTCTGGCAGCAGGTCGAGCAGTACATGCGCGGCCGCCTGCGCGAGGCCGGCTACGACGAGATCAAGACGCCGCAGATCATGGATCGCTCGCTCTGGGAAGCGTCGGGCCATTGGCAGAACTATCGTGAAAACATGTTTACGACGGAGTCGGAGAAGCGCGACTACGCCATCAAGCCGATGAACTGCCCGGGCCATGTCCAGGTGTTCAACCACGGCCTGCGCTCGTACCGCGACCTGCCGCTGCGCTACGCGGAATTCGGCTCGTGCCACCGCAATGAGGCGTCGGGTGCGCTCCACGGTCTGATGCGCGTGCGCGGCTTCGTCCAGGACGACGCGCATATCTTTTGCACGGAAGACCAGATCATCAGCGAGTCGATCGCCTTCAACACGCTGGCGATGAGCGTCTACAAGGATTTCGGGTTCGATCACATCGATATCAAGCTCTCGCTGCGCCCCGATTCGCGCGCGGGGACGGATGAGACGTGGGATCGCGCCGAGCAGGGTCTGCGCGAGGCGCTCACGGCTTGCGGCCTGCAGTGGGAAGAGTTGCCGGGCGAGGGCGCGTTCTACGGCCCGAAGGTTGAGTATCACATCAAGGATGCGCTTGGCCGCTCGTGGCAGTGCGGCACGCTGCAGCTCGACATGGTGCTGCCGGAGCGCCTTGGCGCCGAGTACGTGTCCGAGGACAACAGCCGCCGCCGCCCGATCATGCTGCACCGTGCAATTCTCGGTTCGATGGAGCGTTTCCTCGGGATTTTGATCGAGCACCATGCGGGGGCAATGCCGTCCTGGCTCGCTCCTGTGCAGGCAGTTGTGATGAATATCGCCGAAAGTCAGGCCGAATACGCGGCAAATCTGACCCAATCGTTGCAAAAACAAGGGGTTAGAGTGCAGGCCGATTTGCGCAACGAGAAAATTAGCTATAAAATACGCGAGCACACGCTTGAGAAGGTCCCGTACCTGCTGGTTGTAGGCGACAAAGAGCGTGAAGCACAAACGGTAGCCGTGCGTGCCCGTGGCGGCGTCGATCTGGGTGTCATGCCTGTCGGCGCGTTCGCTGAGCGTCTGGCGCAAGACGTCAAGACGTTCAAGTAAGCCACCTGGCAGCGCGGCTCGTTTTTTTAATTTTTAGAGGAAACGTAACATCGCTACGGATAAGTCGCATCGCATCAACGGTGAAATCACTGCACCCGAGGTGCGTCTCGTCGGAATCGAGAACGAGCCGCTCGGCATCGTAAAGCTGGCCGATGCGTTCCGCATGTCGGAACAGCAAGACGTCGATCTGGTTGAAATTGCCCCGCAGGCGGTGCCTCCCGTGTGCCGCCTGATGGATTACGGCAAGTTCAAGTACCAGGAATCGAAGAAGCAGCACGAGGCCAAGCTCAAGCAGAAGGTTATCCAGGTCAAGGAAGTCAAATTCCGCCCGGGTACCGACGACGGCGATTACAACGTCAAGCTGCGCAATCTCATCCGCTTCCTCGACGACGGCGACAAGACGAAGATTACGTTGCGTTTCCGGGGCCGCGAAATGGCTCACCAGGAAATCGGCATGCGCATGCTCGAACGTCTGCGCACCGACCTCGAAGAAGTCGGTCAGGTCGAGCAGATGCCGAAGATGGAAGGGCGCCAGATGATCATGGTGCTCTCGCCCAAGAAGAAGAAGTAATTGGCGCGCCGCGCGTTGGTGTATGCGCGGCGGTCACGACAGTTTTTGTCAGACGTTTTCCACGCGGTTAGCGCGGAAAACAGCAAGCAGGTTCCGGAACGGCGCCCGCACGCCGCACGTCAATGTGCGGCAAACGGGCGTTTTTCCTGAAAGCGGCGGCAAGCTTGTCTTTTTTGAGCCAGCCAGCTGCCAAAACAAGTGGAGTGGGTTTCGAAGGGCGGTTTGAGGGCGAAGCGCGCGAGCGTGGGAGCCAGCCGCACACCCATGTCCATCAAATAAATGGAGTTTTTGTCATGCCCAAGATGAAGACCAAGAAGAGCGCTGCAAAGCGCTTCGTGGTTCGTCCGGGTGGTACCGTCAAGCGCGGTCAAGCCTTCAAGCGTCACATCCTGACCAAGAAGACCACCAAGAATAAGCGTCACCTGCGTGGTGCAACGGCCGTTCACGAGTCTGATGTGAAGTCCGTTCGCGCAATGATGCCGTTCGCGTAATCCTCAACCGACAACTCATAGGAGCTACTCATGCCTCGAGTCAAACGTGGGGTTACCGCACGGGCCCGTCACAAGAAGATCATCAAGCTGGCCAAGGGTTACCGCGGCCGTCGCAATAACGTCTATCGCATCGCCAAGCAGGCGGTCATGCGCGCTGGCCAGTACGCCTACCGCGATCGCCGCAACAAGAAGCGTGTGTTCCGCGCACTGTGGATCACGCGTATCAACGCGGCGGTGCGTCAGCACGACATGACCTACAGCGTGTTCATCAACGGCCTGAAGAAGGCTTCGATCGAACTCGACCGCAAGGTTCTGGCTGACATGGCTGTGTTCGACAAGGCTGCATTTGCTGCGATCGTCAAGCAGGTGAAGGCCGCCGTCGCTGCTTAAGTTAGATACCTAAGCAAGGTATTGCGCAGGTTCGTTGCAGCAGACACTCCGGTTGTCTCGGTGATGCTGCAACAAAAACGGGGCTCCTCACCGAGCCCCGTTTTTGTTGGCGAAGCGCTTCCTGCGCCGCTCAAGTCTCAAACACTGACGCTGAAAAGATGGGATCAATGGATCTGGACCAGATTGTCGCCGACGCGCAACGCGCCTTTGCCTCCGCCTCCGACGTCAACACGCTTGAAAATGAAAAAGCGCGTTTTCTCGGTAAATCGGGCGCGCTGACCGAACTGCTCAAGGGCCTCGGCAAGCTCGACCCGGAAACGCGCAAGACCGAAGGTGCGCGCATCAACGCCGTCAAGCAGCAGGTCGAGGCCGCGCTCAACGCGCGCCGCCAGGCGCTTGCCGACGCGCTGCTGAACCAGCGTCTCGCCGCCGAGGCGATCGACGTCACGCTGCCGGGCCGTGGCGCGGGCCCGGGTAGCCTGCATCCGGTGATGCAGACATGGGAGCGCGTCGAGCAGATCTTCGGCTCGATCGGCTTCGACGTGGCCGACGGCCCCGAGATCGAAACCGACTGGTACAACTTCACCTCGCTCAACAGTCCGGAAAACCATCCGGCGCGTTCGATGCAGGACACGTTCTACGTGGACGGCAAGGATGCCGAAGGCCGCCCGCTGCTGTTGCGCACGCACACGAGCCCGATGCAGGTGCGCTACGCGCGCACGCACACACCGCCGATCAAGGTGATCGTGCCGGGACGCACCTATCGCGTGGACAGTGACGCCACCCATTCGCCGATGTTCAACCAGGTCGAAGGCCTGTGGATCGAAGAGAACATCAGCTTCGCGGACCTCAAGGGCGTCTATACGGACTTCCTTAAGAAGTTCTTCGAGCGCGACGACATTCAGGTGCGTTTCCGCCCGTCGTACTTCCCGTTCACGGAGCCGTCCGCCGAAATCGACATGATGTTCGAGCAGGGCAAGAACGCCGGCAAGTGGCTCGAAATCTCGGGCTCGGGCCAGGTGCATCCGACCGTGATCCGCAACATGGGCCTCGACCCGGAGCGCTATATCGGCTTTGCGTTCGGCAGCGGCCTCGAACGCCTCACGATGCTGCGTTACGGCGTGCAGGATCTGCGTCTGTTCTTCGAAGGCGACCTGCGCTTCTTGCGCCAGTTCGCTTAAGCCCGAAGGCCAACGTACGGCACGCACGGCATCCGCAGTTCGCGAAGCGCACGCAGCACCCCAAGCCTTTAGGGCAGTGCGCGAGAAAACGCTACGCGACGGTCTCAATCTGTCTGGAACGTAAAACGAAATGCTATTCCCCGAATCCTGGCTGAGAAGCTTTGTCGATCCGAAGCTCACGACCGATGAACTGGCCCATGCGCTGACCATGGCCGGCCTCGAGGTCGAAGGCCTGCGCCCGGCCGCGCCGCCTACTGCGAAAATCGTCGTGGGCCGCGTGCTCGAAGTCGTCAAGCACCCGGACGCGGACAAGCTCAATGTTACGCAGGTCGACGCCGGCACGGGCGCGACGCTGCAGATCGTCTGCGGCGCACCCAATGTGGCGCCCGGCATCAAGGTGCCGGTGGCGCTCGTGGGCGCCGAACTGCCGCCCGCGGAAGAGGGCGGCAAGCCCTTCGCGATCAAGCTCTCGAAGCTGCGCGGGGTGGAAAGCCAGGGCATGCTGTGCTCGGCGCGCGAACTGAAGCTTTCGGAAGACCATAGCGGCCTCATGATCCTGCCGGAAGACACGCCGGTCGGTCAGGACATCCGCGAGACGCTCAATCTCGACGACACCATCTTCGAAATCAAGCTCACGCCGAACAAGGCCGATTGCCTTTCGGTGTACGGCATCGCGCGCGAAACGGCCGCGATCACCGGCGCACCGCTGCAAGCGCCCGTGTTCCCGAAGGTCGACGTCAAGCTCAACGAAACGTTGCCCGTGAAGATCTCGGCGCCGGACCTGTGCGGCCGCTTCTCGGGCCGCGTGATTCGCGGCGTGAACGCGCACGCGAAGACGCCCGCGTGGATGGTCGAGCGCCTCGAGCGCTCGGGCCAGCGCAGCATCTCCGCGCTCGTCGATATTTCGAACTACGTGATGCTCGAACTGGGCCGCCCGTCGCACGTGTTCGATCTCGACAAGATTCACGGCTCGCTGGACGTGCGCTGGGGCAAGAAGGGCGAACAGCTCAAGCTGCTCAACGGCAATACCGTCGAAGTCGATGAAACCGTGGGCGTGATCGCCGACGAGCGCGAGATCGAAAGCCTCGCGGGCATCATGGGCGGCGACAGCACGGCCGTCTCGCTCGACACGAAGAACATCTATCTCGAAGCCGCATTCTGGTGGCCGGACAGCATTCGTGGCCGCTCGCGCCGCTACAACTTCTCGACCGATGCGGGCCACCGCTTCGAGCGCGGGGTGGATTGGTCCACGACTGTCGAGCACATCGAGCGCATCACGCAATTGATCCTCGACATTTGCGGCGGCGAAGCCGGCCCGGTCGACGACCAGACCGTGAACGTGCCCAAGCGTGCGCCGGTGAAGATGCGCGTCGCGCGTGCGAACCGCATCATCGGCGTGAAGATCGATGGCGACGCGATCGCACAGATCTTCACGCGCCTCGGTCTCACGTTCGAACGTAGCGTGGAGAACGGCGACGACACGTTCAGCGTGATGCCGCCGCCGTATCGCTTCGACATCGAAATCGAGGAAGACCTGATCGAAGAAGTCGCGCGAATTTACGGCTTCGAGAAGATTCCTGCGAACCCGCCCGTCGCGCGCAGCGAGATGCGTGCAACGAATGAAACGCGCCGCTCGGTTCACGCAATTCGCCACGCGCTCGCCGCGCGCGATTACGCCGAAACGATCAACTTCAGCTTCGTCGATGCAGAGTGGGAGCAGGATTTCGCGGGCAACGCGAATCCCGTGAAGCTGCTGAACCCGATCGCGAGCCAGCTCTCGGTCATGCGCACGACGCTGTTCGGCAGCCTCATCAACGTGCTGCGCCACAACCTCAATCGCCGCGCGGACCGTGTGCGCGTGTTCGAGGCAGGCCGAGTGTTCCTGCACGATCCGTCGATCAAGGCCGGCAAGATGACGGTGGAAGGTTTCGCGCAGCCGAAGATGATCGGTGCGCTCGCCTATGGTCCCGCGCTCGAAGAGCAGTGGGGCGCGCCCACGCGCGGCGTCGATTACTTCGATGTGAAGGGCGATCTCGAAGCGCTGTTCGCGCCGCTGGGTGCGGCAAAAGCGCCGCGTTTCGTGAAGGCGGAGCACCCGGCGCTGCATCCGGGTCGTAGCGCGCGCATCGAAGTCGATGGCCGCGCCGTGGGCTGGATTGGCGAACTGCATCCGCGCTGGATGCAGAAGTATGACCTGCCTCATGCGCCGATGTTGTTCGAAGTCGAAGCTGACGCGCTGATGGCGCGCGAACTGCCCGCACCGTCGGAAGTCTCGAAATTTCCGCCGGTTCGACGCGACATCGCGCTTGTCGTCGATCAAAATATCGAGGTGCAGGCGCTGCTCGACGAGCTTCAGAAGGGCCTGCAAGACGAGCCCTGCAAGATTGTCCAGAGGGTTGCGTTGTTCGATGAATTTCGTGCAAAATCAAATACTTCCGGACTTGGCGCGGACGAGAAAAGCCTTGCCTTCCGGGTGACCCTGCAAGATACTGGCGGAACCCTTCAGGACGAAACGGTCGATGCGGCCATCAAGTCCCTGGTGGATCGCCTGGCTCGAGTGTTTGGCGCCCGGTTGCGCGGATAAGCTCTACGGCTCATCTCCTGCCGACATTGGCTTCCGGTTTGCGGGGTTGCAAGTTTCCCTGGCAACCGGAAGCGCGCCATTTCATAGATAGATGAACGAAATGAACTCGAGTGATTTCGAAGCCCTTCTTGCGGCACAGCGTAGCGCCATGATTCGCGACATTCCTGCCTCGTCGGCAAGCGCCACGAACGACACGCCCACGCTGACCAAAGCTGAGCTCGCCGAGCTGCTGTTCGACAACGTCGGGCTCAACAAGCGCGAGGCCAAGGACATGGTCGAAGCGTTCTTCGAAGTGATTCGCGACGCGCTCGAAGGCGGCGACAGTGTGAAGCTCTCGGGCTTCGGCAATTTCCAGTTGCGCGACAAGCCGCAACGGCCGGGCCGCAATCCCAAGACCGGGGAGGCGATTCCCATTGCTGCGCGACGCGTGGTGACGTTCCATGCGAGCCAGAAGCTCAAGGCACTGGTCGAGAGCGGCGCAGAGGCAAGCTTTTCGCGCTGATCCACCGATCAAGACATCATGCGCGGGGAGGACCCGCGCACGCTCGCACGGGCCGCACGTAGCAGATCGTGCAGCGGGCGTGACTGGAAACCACTGACCGGCGGCGACGCCACATTTGCGCAACCACCACGACGGCAACCCGGCGATGACATCGACAATCGAGAAGGTCGTCTTGCCCCCCATCCCCGCCAAGCGCTACTTCACGATCGGCGAAGTGAGCGAGTTGTGCGGTGTGAAGCCCCATGTGCTGCGGTATTGGGAGCAGGAGTTCACGCAGTTGCGACCGGTCAAGCGGCGCGGCAACCGCCGCTACTATCAGCACCATGAAGTGCTGCTGATCCGGCGTATTCGCGAACTGCTTTACGAGCAGGGTTTCACGATCAATGGGGCGCGCAACCGGCTCGATTCGTCGGGCGCGGTGGTGGAAGAGGCGGCGCCGGGCGAGGTGGGTGAGGAGAGCGTTGCGCAAGGCAATATGGCGCTGGTCGACGTCGATCAACTGCGCAAGGAATTGCTGCATGTGATCGATCTGCTCGGCCAATGAAGACCCCTTGGCAATCTTTGTAGCGAATTGCGATTTAGGTGGTTCTAATTAGAGAAGCGCTCTGTTATACTTTCTAGCTCTCGGGGCGTAGCGCAGCCTGGTAGCGTACCTGCATGGGGTGCAGGTGGTCGGAGGTTCAAATCCTCTCGCCCCGACCAAGGAAATCAACGGGTTACAGATGCAAGTCTGTAACCCGTTTTCCATTTCTGGCTTCTGTGCCCGAAACATGCCCGAAAAAACTTTGGGCATGTGGATCTGCTGCACGACGGCAACGACTACAGCCTGACTCCATAGCGGCGCGTGTAGATCTTCTTCTTGTCCCGACCATGCTCCGGTCCGCGTTATCATTGGCCACAATCAATACCGCATGCGGGGAATCATGGCTGCTGGTTCTGAAATGCTTTCGGATCGCGTAATAGGCGCAGTCATTACGGCTATCGTTGGCCTCATATTCTGGTGGATACAACGACGATTGGAGCCAGCCGCCAAAGTAGGGTATTGGGTCCCGCACAACTTCTTATTCAACGTTCCGATAGCCAACCAGCCTAATCCGCTGGTTCTGCAAACAGCAACTTTGACTGTGCAGAACTTGGGAAGGAAGGCAGCGGAGGGCGTTGAGATTGTCCATATGATGAAGCCCGACCACTTCCAGCTTCATCCGAAGCGGGGCTATGAGGAGCGATCTGCACCAGATGGAGCGCATATCATCTATCTGGAATCGCTCGGCCCGAAAGAAGTGCTGCAGATTCAGCTTTTGGCGTACAACACACAGCCGAATTTGGTGGGGGTCCGCTCGAAGGATGGATCAGCGAAAGCCATCCGCTTCCAGATAAGCCGCGTGTTCCCGCGCCCGATATTGTTGATGCTTCAGTTTTGTATGTTTGTTGGTGCGTTCGGAATTCTGTACTGGCTTGTTCGGGCGGCGCTCTATGTTTCGCGTGCGAATGGCATGTTGTAGCGTTCTCGGCGTCGTGGTGGCCTCGACGCCGGTTTTCACCTTCACCGCATCCGCCCCATCGCAGCCAACGGCAGTTTAGGCATCCAATCAGCCGGCACGTCTGCCGGGGCGTCCAATTCGCCGTGAAAGTCCGGCACCAGCGATTCGCGCGTGAAGAACGCCGCCGGTCTTGTGGATTCCTCGGTTTGCCGTTTCCTCGCTTTCACGCGTGGCGCCTGCCTGTCCAGGCCGCCCAATTTGGCGCGCAATGCCGCGTTCTCGCGCTCCAGTTCAGCAAGACGGGCAGAGTCGGGGGCGCCGGACATGGGCACGCCGCGCGATCTGATACCGACTTTCGAGACAGCGTGTTCCTCGGTGTAGAACCGGTGGCGACACGCGGCAGCTAGGCATTCACGCCGCCGGGTAATGCCGCGCGTATCTTTTACCTTGGTGTCGCTGTTGCACTTCGGGCATTGCATAGAGTCTCCCTGTGTGGATGCCCCGATACTTCCGGCGTCGGGGCCAGCGCGAAACACCCTCGCCCATACAGGCAGAGGAAGGCAGCCGAGTCGATGTGATTTCCCCGTCACATCACCCCTCGGCAAACAGGGCAACCCGGGTCTACGGAAAGCGCCCGATTCGGCGCGATTTACCCGTCGCGCCTCCCCTCGATGCACAGGGTCCCTCGGGAGGTAAGGTGTTACGCGCCGCTTGCAGCTTCCAGGCCACGACGTAGCAAGCTGGTTGTGGCCTGGCTCAGAGACAGGCGAAAGCCGGTCTGTTCCTGAATGCGCGCGCGGTGCCGCTCAATCTGGGCAAGCAGGGCTGCGTCGGTGTAGATGGTGAAGCGGCGCCCTTCAGCGGCGATTGCGGTTTCCAGCGTGTTCGGCTGCATGGTCAGAAATCTCGCGTATTGATCGAGTGGGAATAGTCCCAATCCATAGCCCACGAACGGCGCGGCGGCCCCGGCGGCTTCGTACGTGCGATAGCAGCCAACGCAATGCCCTTAATGTCGCGCTCTACGCGAGCGACCTGCGCCGCGTCCAGCTCAGGCCACGCTCGCTGGATGCGCTCCGATAGGTCAGGCGTTTGCTCGAAGATGAAATGTCCGAGTGAAGGCATGGACACCAATGTCCGGCTGCCCTTGTCCGTCGCCTCGCGGCACATGCACCTCGCGCCTTCCAGCGCGGCCCGCACGGGCGTCGGCAGCGTGACGACGCCCTTTGCCTTGCGGCTGACCTTCTTGGCCAGCACGCGATTAAGGTAGCTTTGCGGGCCTTCCATCACGCAGCCGTCCAGAAACGCGACAGGTCAGGCGTCAGCGGCTGGAGTGCCGCCACTGCCGTTACAGCCATCGTGCCGCTCAGTGGGTTCACACTCACGCGCTCGGCGTACACGTCCACAGTGGAACGGATCATGATGGCCGAGCGGCTGAAAGCGCCCACGATGGTGGGTGCAATGGCGGGCGTCAGTTCGCCACGCACACCAGATGCACGCAGCACGCCATCTTGCCCAACTGCAGCGCCTGCGGCGTTCGTGCCGATCAGGGCGCGCAGTTCATCGAAGCGGACATTGTGGGCGGCGGCATCACCCAGGCTGAAGGCTTGCAGCGGAAGATTCGGCTGCGCCACGTCGTTCACTGCTGGCTGCGGTGTGCCGGCGGCGATTGCGCCGAGCAACAGCGCGTCCGCGGTGTCAGCCAGGCCTTGCGTGAATGAATGCATGATCTGGTCGGTAAAGTCCGGGTAGGACTTCATGTATGCGCGCGTGAACTCGTACCGAACCATGTACGTCAGCGTGCCCGTTTTCGGCCCTTGCCCCAGACCATCGTCAACGAAAATCTTCGCGCGGCTGATTGGCAGCGATGACACGCCGACTTCGAGGCCGTTTGCAACGGTAGTGAATGGCGCTGATTCGACCGTCACGAAATAGGTGGGCTTTTCCACCAGGAGCGGTTCGCCATCGGTCCCGGTCGCATTAAGCTCGGTCGGGTCTTCGTAAATAATCACTTCCGCACCGGCTTGTGCGACCAGTGAGCGCTTGATGATGTCGGCGGCGAGCGTGATCGTTTGACCAGCAGGATGACCAACAGGCGGACGCTTCAAATGCATGCCGCTCTTGGTCTGCAGGTCCGGCAGCATGTCGCCATTCAGGTCGAGCAGGCTTCGAACAATGGGCCTGACGGGTGTAATCCGGCGAACGTCGCCGTTGCCGTCATACCGCACGTCGGCGCCAGGCTCTGTCAAGGCGCGTTCGATAAGGGCGTTCAGTGGGTTGGGCTTGGCCATGATCTTTTAGACGTTGAGAGAGATTTTCCACAGGGCCAGCAGCCGTTCGTCGGTGCTAAGCATGTGCGGGTGATCCTGATGAACATGCAACCATGCAAACAGGCCGAAAAGATCCGTTTTGCCTTGCAGGTTGACGGGGGCGCCGCGCTCGGCCCACTTGGTAACGATCGGCGCCGAGCATTTGAACGTCGCGCACAGCTCCGAGACGTCCATCTGCGGGGATTGCGGCTTGTTCGCCTTCGCTTCTGCAACAAGCTGGTTCAATTCTTCGATGGTCATGAAGTGTGTAGCACTACTAATAGTATTGAGTGGATTAAAGTATGCGTCAGGATGTGAATTGATTACACAGCGGGGTTTTTCTCGGGGCGAAGGTGTTGCATAGCGCGGCGCAACGATGTGGAAATATTGTCCAAATCACGCGCGCGCCGGGTTTCCTTCAGCCAATCGCACACCGCGAAGAGGTTGTATTGATCTTGCCGGCGGCGGTTGCCGTGCAGATGGACAGGGCAGCCGGCAGCCTTCCACGCGGCCACCTTTTCGCGCGTCACGTTCAGTTGGCGACATACGCCTTGGGTAGTTACGATGCACTGCATGTGTCAAATCTCCGTTTCAGGTTCTTCTTCGTCAAACACGTTTTCGGCATCCAGGGCGGCTGATTGCAGGCCGTCCGTGATATGCCGGCGTAGCGTTGCCGCAAACTTGGTGCGGTCAGTCTCGCCCAGCAATGACAATTCGGCATGGCGCACGACGTTAAGCATGTTCGTCCGAATGGCCGTCATCAGCTTTGCAGTGGCGCGCTCGAATTCATCGACCGGCGCAATTGCGCCTTTGTCGCGCTCCATCTCCAGTTCGGCTGATACTGTCTGCGCTTCAAGCTTGCGCAGTTCCAGTTCTTCGCGCCTTTGCTGAACTGGTGCAACAAGCTTGCTGCGGAGCCGTTCTTCGCGCCATCTCCACACGTCGGCGCTGTTGAACTGAGCGGCGACACCCCGCGAACCCTCTCGCAAGATGGGGCAGCCGTCGCGCACCCACGCATCAAGCGTTTTCGGGTCAATTCCACAATACGCAGACAGGTCGGCACGGCTCAAAATCACGCCACCAGTGGTTTTCAGCGATTTAGATTCCATTGCGAGTTATGGTCATGGAAAAGGATTTCAAAAGCGGGTCAGATTTTGAAAGATGCGGTGCCTTGTACCCCTCGGCCACTCCCCCGGCGGGAGGACCCGTGAGTTATCCACAGGCCGACGCGCCGGAATGCCGCTCCCATCTTGCTGTCAATGATCCGCTGGCCCTTGGATGGTGAACGGTGCATTGTCAACGGGCAGCACGGCAGGCAGTGGAGCGATGCGACCGATCCGCAGAGTGGTTTCGATAATCGATTCGATGAAATGAATTTCATCTTCACCAACCTTGCAACTATGAAAAGCAATATCGGAGCTTTCCATTCGCGCTTCGATAACGCTCACAACATCTTTGGTAACTTTGCTTGCCATAACTTCGAGTTCATGCATATCGGTTTTAAGCATGTTTCTATTTCCTTCGTTGATTAAAAGATCTGTGTAAATCAATGGGGTAGTGCAGCAGCGTTACGCGTAGCACCTTCAATGGCCAGCACAACGGCGGCTTTGAGGACTATCGCTTCGGCATCCATCAGTGCATTTGCAAGGCCGAGACCAGACAGGCGATGCAAGATTAAGCGTTCGACCTCACCGGCAATCACTTTGCTTGTGGAGTCAATATCAATCGTGTAAGCAATTCGGCTCATATTCACTATATGTAGTAAGGGTGTGAATAAAGCTTAACACCGCTTACTTGATAGGTGATATTCACTTAGGTAAACATCAATGTTTATTTGATTGGTAACTATTTGATTTATATGATGAATTATTTTTAAAATTTTTATCCGGTAAAGCGTAATCGTGCGCCATCTAAGCGCCGGTTACCAGAGTTACCGCAGTTTCCGGCAACCACACCCGTTTCAACTCTTTCCTAAATACATAGGGGGTGTCTTTTACTAGATAGGTGGTAACAGTGGTAACCTTGGTAACGGCCTTGTGCCGCAATGGGTTCAGCGGTTGCCACCTTCTCGATGGCGGTAACCGCGTGGAAACCGGGTTAGAACGGCGCGTCAGCCTCGGCGGGCGTGGTGTCTCTCGTCCATACCTTGACAGCCTTTCCGGCGCGTTTGACCGTCCCGCGTTCGAAGCCTAGCGATTTGAGCACCTTCGCGACACGCATCTGTTCCGGCTTGCCTTGCTTGGCTGTTTCAAGCCCGATTGCGTCGCGAAGTATTTCCGGCACTGCAATTTCGGTGCGGCCGATGCAGTGATCGGCAATAACCGATTCCCACGCATCCTCATCGCGCCGATCTTCGGTATGTTGCCGGTGCGCTTGCTCTGGGACTTCCCACCACGTCGCGCCGCTCTCGTAGATTTCCATTGCTTCTGCAAAAAGCTGCTCGCGGTTGAGCGTAAGCCACGCAATATCGACGGCTTCGACTGCCACGGGCCAGAATCGGCGGGCGCCAGTAGCGTCTCGCAGGTAGTCACTTTCATTCGTCGTGCCTGCGAACACGGTGCGCCTCGGCGCGTCGATGGCATGCTTTGCATACGGGGGGCGGAATCGGTCAACCTGTGAGCTAAGAACCTGTTTGATGCGCGTCACGTCTGATTTTCTGAACGCGTCGAGTTCCGCAATCTCGATTAGCCACTTTCCCTGAATCGACACGAAAAAGTCCTTGCTGTCCAGGGAGTCGGTGAGCTCCGCGTAGAACGGGCCACCCAGCGTTGCCAAAAGCGTCGATTTGCCTTTGCCCTGTCTGCCTTCAAACACGGGCATCGTGTCCACCTTGCAGCCTGGCGTAAGACCGCGCGCAACCATCGACAGGATGAAATTGCGTGCAACAGCGGTGTGGTAATCGTCAGTCGGTACGCCTGCAGCATTCGAAAGCCAATCATCCAGGCGTGACACGCCATCCCATCGCAGCGATTTCAGCCAATCGTGCAATTCGTCGCGCTGGTTCTCTTGAACAATGGCCATGACGGCCTGCTCCACTAAATCAGGGGTGAAGCGGGTCAATCCCATTTCGCCTTGCAACACAACCGCGATGGAGATACGGTCCACGTCTGCCCAGCGACGCGGCTCACCGCCGGCCCACGTCGTGAATGTTTCGTTGTGGAATTTGTCGCGCCAAAAGTGGCCAGCGAAGCGACGGTGCTTTTCGAGCACTTCACGCACATTCGCCACGGTGCCGATTGCTTCGCCACGCCCGTTCGGTTGAACCATCACGCCCACGGCTGCGAGGTGCTGGACAGCGAAGAACGGGCTAACCATGACAGCGCCGGTTGCTGCGTTTTCCCTCATGCACGCTCCCGCTTCGGGGTCCAGCCGATTTCCTTCAGGATTCGCCGTGTGAGCGCTACATAATCAACGGGCGCGCGGCCTTCGACAATCCTTTCCAGCACCAAGTCGCAAGCTTCGTCCAGCGAGTATCCACGGCGGACTTCATGCTCAACATGTCGACGGACGTTTGCGGGTGCGGTGGAGAACATGCGGGCGCGCTGCTCGGCTTGAATCATCGCCATGCGGGCTTTAAAATCGGCCCAAGTAAGCTGTTTTTCTTGGGGGAGTGCCATAGTTGTGGTGCTCCCTTTTTTATTGGTTGCGCGCCGCGGCGCGCTCGTGAATCCATGCGTCGATTTCGGATGCGAGCCAGCCAACCTTGCGCGCCCCAAGTTTGATTTGTTTCGGGAATTCGCCAGCGGCTGCCAGTCGGTAGATGCTCGTTGTGGAATAGCGCGTGCGTGCCTTCACGTCATCAATGTTGAGAATGCGATTTTCGGTCTGTGTGGTTTGCATTGATTAGGCTTCCTGTTTGGTTTTTCATGGGTTGCCAATTCATCCCATGACTTATATTGGCTGGTCACGGTCGCATTTTCCACGTGGGGGTTTTCGCGTTCCACATGAGGGTTTTCGGGAGCGCGTCAGATATACAAAAAAGCCCGCTTTCGCGGGCTCGGGCTGCTCTGGTCGCTAGGCTTGTCGCCGCTCCAGTATCACAATGTTTTCATCGTTGCTGCGCGTCAACAGTTCCAGCCGGTCACCTAGCAGGCGCCACGCCTCGCGCTTTTCTGCGGCGTAGTCGTAACGCTGATAGGTGCGCTTCATGCGGTTTTGCTCCCGGTGATTCAGGCACGCTTCGATAACCGCAGGCAGAACCCCCAGCGGTTGCATCATGGTGGCCGACGTGCGGCGCAAGTCGTGTGGCGTCCACTTCTCGTCACCCAGGACAAGAGCATTTTCGTGCTTCGTCCGCTTGCTGTGCGCGGCCCGCTCGTAGAATTTCAATTGCCGGTCAGCAATCTGCTTCGTGATGCCTTTCGGGTCTGTGTGTGTCTCGGCGCCGTCCTTCGTTCGCGCCGGCAAGAGCCATTCTTCGCTGTCGGATGCTTCAATTAGCGTGCGCATGTGCTCGACGGCGAACGCCGACAGATAGACTGTGTGCGCGTCGTCGTTCTTCGCGTTTTCCGCAGGGATTCGCCAGATACCGGCGTCTAGGTCAATGTCTGCCTTTCGCGCTTTAGCTATCTCGCCAACGCGCGCGGTGGTGGCGAGGATCAGCCAGATAACGTATTTCGTCGTGTCGATCAGGGCTGACGCCTTGAGCGCGGCGGGTAGGGCTTTCAGTTCAGTATCGGATAGCGTGCGGTCGCGTTCTTCCTCGCGACCGCCTGCATGCCTCTTCTGGATGCCAGCGGTAGGGTCGGCTGCGATGATTTCGCGAACTGCGGCGAAACCGAACATTTGGCGCATTTCAGCCAGCAGGCGATTGGCCAGCCGCTTCGCACCGCGAGCCACAACAGCATCAAGCACGCCCATAATGTCAGCACGCTTCACTTCCTCGGCATACAGGTGCCCGAGTTTCGGTAGCACGTCCTTTTTCCATCCGCGCCGTACTTCGTCGGCTCCCTTGCGCGTCGATAGCACCAAGCCATCCCAGCGTTCAAAAACCGCGTTCACCGTCTGTCGATTCATTCGGCGGGCATGCTCGGCCGCCTCGGCTTCGCGCTGCCGCTCGCGCGCAGCCAGTTCGTCGGCCAATTCAATCTGATAGTCGATACCGGCCCGCGCTTTGGATCGGATTTCGGTGGCTCGTTCACGAGCCGACGCCAGGGAGCAACACCCCTTGCCGTTCCCGTAAGGTTCCGGTAATCGGTATTGGCGCTCCTGACCGTCGAACATATAGAGGACCAGCCAGCTTGCGGAGCCGTCCTTGTAGACACGTAGCCGCAGGCCCGTGTCCGCCGTCAGCTTGAGAGGTTTCGTACCGCTGGCACGCTGCGCCGCAATTGCCGCTTCTATGTCCCGCACCGTTAATTTGGCCATGCCACCCCCGCTGTGCCCGATTCGTGCCCGAAAAACGGGGAGATTGTACGCTAATTCATGGGAACTGGTGGGAATCTAACTTGTTGAAAAATAACGGTTTACTTTTGGAAACATTCCGCGAAGCCTTGCCCGATATAGGCTAAAAGCTGCATGGGGTGCAGGTGGTCGGAGGTTCAAATCCTCTCGCCCCGACCAGAAGTCAAGAAGGCCTTACGGTGAAAACCGTAAGGCCTTTTTCTATTGCGCTAGAGATATCGCGCGACGCAATCGCACGCGAACCTCCTCGCAGCACTCCCCAGAAATAAGTGCGCAACAATCGGCGTTAATTTTTCTCACATATCGATGAGAATCATTCGCTATCAGGGTTGCACCACGCCCATTACGATTAGCGCTTGACTGCCGATGTTGTCCCTTTCGTACGCGCACTGTCGACCATGAATCCGATCGAACTTGCTCAGCTCGTCTTTCTCGCCGCCCTGTGGGGCGGGTCATTTCTCTTCATCCGCATCGGCGTCACCGATCTGGGGGTGGCGCCGCTGATGGCGCTGCGTGTTGGCATCGGCGCGCTGTTCCTGCTGATCGTGCTGTTTTCGCGGCGCTCGCCGCGCGAGGCGCTCGGCGCATTGCGTGAGCACGCGTGGCCGCTTTTCGTGGTCGGCATTCTCAATTCGGCCGCGCCGTTCTGCCTCTTCGCGTGGGCCGAACTCACGCTCTCCGCAGGCGTGACTTCGGTGATCAACGCAACTACGCCGTTGTTCGGCGCCGTGGTCGCGTATTTGTGGCTCAAGGACCGGCTGAGCGGTTTGCGCATCGCGGGCCTCGCAATTGGCTTTGCAGGCGTGCTCGCGCTGGTCTGGGATCAGATTGCCACGCGCGCCGGCGATGGCGCGAGCACGTCGGCCACTGTGCTCGCCGCCAGCGCTGCGCTTTGTGCGGCGGCGCTTTATGGCGTCGCGGCGAGCTTTACGAAGCGCCATCTGACCGGCGTCGATCCGCTTAC
Organism: Paraburkholderia sacchari; assembly: GCF_000785435.2. GTDB lineage: Bacteria > Pseudomonadota > Gammaproteobacteria > Burkholderiales > Burkholderiaceae > Paraburkholderia > Paraburkholderia sacchari. The sequence goes on from NZ_JTDB02000008.1 coordinate 112,514, forward strand.
CGTGGCTGCCGGCACCATGACGGCCGCCACCATTGTGCTGGCGCCGTTCGCACTCGCCACCTGGCCGCATGCCGCAGTTTCTTTGCATGCGTGGGGCGCGGCGCTCTGCCTTGGCGTCGCATGCACGGGCGTTGCCTATCTGCTGTTCTTCCGCCTGATTGCCTCGATTGGCCCCGCACGCACGATTACCGTGACGTTCGTGATCCCGATATTCGGCATCCTCTGGGGCGCACTGTTTCTCAGCGAACATGTGTCGGTGGGCATGATCGAGGCGTGCGCCGCGATCCTTTTGGGCACATCACTTGCGACCGGCTTCATCAAGCGGCTTCCGGGTATGGGGGCGCGCAGGAATGGCGCGGGCGCCAAACAGCAATAAACCCAGCAATAAACCCAGCAATAAACCCAGCAATAGGCGCTCCGGGCGGCACGGCAAGTGGCCAGATAGTTGCGGGAGTAACGATACGGCGTCGTGCAACGCGACGTCTCTTCCGGCTACGCCTGATGTTTGTGCGTCTGCGTGATTTGCCGGCCTGCGATTCTTCAGATCCGTATGATCGAACGCACGCGCCAATCCGCTTCGCTGAAAATCAATAAATGCCGATACGTTCGATTTAGTCCGACCATTCCAGGTAAAAGCGATAAGGTCCGCGCTTGTGGTGAAGTAAAAGCTGCCGATTAATGCGTCATTCGATTTGACCGCAAGGTATTGCATATCGCGGTGAAAGCTTTGAGTCAGGCGTTCACGCCGGGGGCCTGGTTATAGGCAGAAAGTAGAAACGACTAGTACACTCGCTGCATAGTGCGAAAAGGATTGCAAATAATCGCAATTGTCCGCTGCAAAGGGAAATAGAGGGTTTAGAGATCGCGTCACGAGATGTCGTTCGTTTCGAGGGATGCTCATGACAGAAAAAAGATCGGAGTGGCCGCTCCGGATGGCGCGTGGGGCATGTGCGGCGCTGTTGGCCTTAGGAGCGGCAGGCGCGCATGCCGACCAATTCGGCGTCCAGTTGGGAGCCGGCGTCGCGAGCTATGGAGTGAGGAAACTCGACCTGGGCCTGGTCTGGGATCCAGGACTTCAGTGGTGGCATTTTGCGGGTTTTCATTTCACCGTGGTGGGCGAGGGGCACGTCGCGTACTGGAATCTCACAGAAGACGGCGCTTCGCATCCGAACATCTGGGAATTCGGCGTGACGCCGGTGTTTCGCATCATCAAGGACAGCGGCTGGTTCAGGCCGTTCTTCGAGGCCGGCATAGGCGTGCGCCTGCTTTCGCACGTGCAACTCACGGGCGACCGTGCCATGTCGACGGCATTCCAGTTCGCGAACCTGGTGGGTGTAGGTGCGCAGTTCGGTGAGCACCAGAACTTTCAGGCCGGTTTTCGTTTTCAGCACGTTTCCAACGCGGACATCAAGACGCCTAACCCCGGTCTGAACTTCAGCCAGATCTACGTGCAGTACAACTTTTGAGCCGGGTGCGCCCGGGATGGGGGGTATGGTTTAGCCCCCCGCCGCACCGGTTTCAGCCTGTCTTCACAACCCGCTACACTGTCGATTCATGATGCGGTGCATCACGCGCACCGCATGGCCGGTTTTTTCCATCGGCGATGCACCGGCGTCGCAGACCAGTGAGTGAGGAGCAGGCATGGCAATCGAAACGGTTGGGATCGTGGGCGCGGGCACCATGGGCAACGGCATCGCGCAGGCGGTGGCCGTGGCGGGGCTCAAGGCAGTGATGATCGACGTGACGGAGGCGGCGCTTTCCAAAGGTGTGGCGACGCTCACGCACAGCCTCGAGCGGCTCGTTTCGAAGGGCAAGCTCGATGCGGCCGTGCGCGACGCAGCGCTCGCGCGCATCGAGACCAGCACCGACTACCAGCGCCTTGGCAGCGCCGATCTCGTGATCGAAGCGGCCACGGAGAACGCCGAGCTCAAGATGCGCATTCTCAAGCAGATCGAAGCCGCTGCACGTCCTGACGCGATCATTGCCTCGAACACCTCGTCCATTTCGATCACGGCGCTCGCGACGACGCTTGCTGATCCAGCGCGTTTCATCGGCATGCACTTCTTCAATCCAGTGCCGATGATGCCGCTCGTCGAGGTCATTCGCGGCCTGCAGACGCGTCCGGCGGTGGTCGATGCCGTGCGCGACCTCGCACAGCGTCTGGACAAGACGCCCATCGCGGTCAAGAACGCGCCCGGCTTCGTCGTGAACCGCATTCTTGTGCCGATGATCAACGAAGCGTTCTTCGTGCTCGCTGAAGGCGTTGCAAGCGCCGAGGAAATCGACGCCGGCATGAAGCTGGGCGCGAATCATCCGATCGGGCCGCTCGCGCTCGCGGACCTGATCGGCCTCGACGTATGCCTCTCCGTGATGGACGTGTTCCTGAAGGACTTCGGCGATTCGAAGTATCGTGCGTGCCCGCTCTTGCGCGAGATGGTGGCGGCGGGGCGGCTCGGCCGCAAGACCGGTCGGGGCGTGTACCAGTACGACAAGGCTTCCTGAAGATTCGGACTATTGATCGATGGCGTTCAGCCCAGGCACCACCATGCCGGCAATAATGCGCGCACGTCGGGCCGTGTGAAGCGATCGTCGAGCAGATACACGACGCCGTTATCGTGTTCGGTGCGAATCACGCGGCCCGCGGCCTGTACGACCTTGCGCAATCCGGGAATCAGATAGGTGTAGTCGAATCCGGCGCCATAGAGCGTTTCCATGCGCTCGCGCATTGCCTCGTTGACGGGGTTCACCTGCGGCATGCCGAGCGTCGCAATGAAGGTGCCGATCAAGCGCGTGCCCGGCAAGTCGATGCCCTCGCCGAAAGCACCGCCGAGCACTGCAAAGCCGATCCCGCAACCGCCTTCCACGAAGCGCGCGACAAAGGCCTGTTGCCGGGTTTCGTCCATCGTGCGCGACTGCATCCATGTGCTCACGTGCGGATGCCGCGCGACGAAGGTATCGGCGGCAAGCTGAAGATAGTCGTAGCTGCTGAAGAAGCACAGGTAATTGCCGGGCCGCGCAGCATATTGCGTGGCGATGCGCTCGACCAGCGTGTCGAGCGAGCGTTCGCGGTCCTTGTATCGTGTCGAGATATCGCGCGCGATCCTCACTTCGAGTTGCTCGGAGCGAAACGGCGTGCCGATCTTTACGCTCACGGTGTTTTCCGGCAAGCCGAGCATGTCGGTGTAATAGTGGGTGGGCGCGAGGGTGGCGGAAAAAAGCGTCACGCTGTGTGCCGCCGCCATGCGCGCGCGCAGCGCGCCCGCCGGCACGATGTTGCGGATGCAGAGCGTCGAGCGCGGACGCTTCGCTTCCCGTGGGGGCAGCGGCGTGACGTCGAAAATCGATTGCGCGTCGAAGCGCTCGGCCATGCGCACGAAGTGCAGCGCGTCGAAATAGAAGCGTTCTAGCTCCGCGTCGCGCACGAGCGCTGGTTGCACAAGCTGGTCGCCAATCGCGGCGATCACATCGCCGAGCGCGGCGACGAAACCCTCGGGCAGCGTTTCGCTCGCGCGCCAGGCCTGTGGCTGCATGGCGGTCTGCGCGTTCCAGTGGCGCGCGAGACGCGTCAATGCGCGCTTCACTGGAGCGCTCGCTGCGCGCCGTACGGCGTCCACGCGAGTTTGCACGAGCTCAGCGGAATACATCGCGCGGGCGCGTTCAGGCAGGTTGTGTGCCTCATCGACGAGCACGCTCGTGCGCCACTGATTGTGCGCACCGAGCATGAAAAGCATGGCGCTCACATCGAAGTAGTAGTTGTAGTCGCCTACGATCACGTCGCTCCAGCGCGCCAGCTCCTGGCCGAGGTAGTACGGACACACTTCGTGCTCACGCGCGACTTCGCGCAGCGTCGCGCGCTCGAGCCGTATGCGCGCGAGGGCGGCGGCGCGCGCGGCGGGCAGGCGGTCATAGAAACCACGCGCAAGCGGGCACGATTGCCCGTGGCATGCGAGGTCCGGATGCTCGCAGGCCTTCTCGCGCGCGACCAGCTCCAACACGCGCAGCGGCAGCGAGGACGCGTTGGCACTCGCACCAGCTTCGCTATCGGCCTGCGCATCGGCGAGCGTGTTGAGCGCGTCGATGGCGAGTTGACGCCCCGAGCTTTTGGCGCTCAGAAACAGCACCTTGTCGATGCCGGCGCGCGCGCAGGCCTTCAGTTGCGGGAACAGCGTGCCAATGGTCTTGCCGATGCCGGTCGGCGCCTCGACGAGCAGGCAGCGGCCTTGCGTCGCCGCGCGCCATACGGACTCGGCGAGATCGCGCTGGCCTTCGCGGAACGCAGCATGCGGCAGGCGCAAGGCCGCGAGCGCACCGTCGCGCGCCGCGCGATGCGCGCTTTCCTGTTCCGCCCACGCTGTGAAGCGCGCACATTGCGATTCGAATTGCGCGCGCAATTGCTGTGCGCTCGCGCGCTCGACGAGCGCCGTCTCGCGTCCCGAGCCAATCTCGTAGTAGACGAGCGCGAGTTCGAGCGCGTCGAGGCCGAGCTTTTCGCACATCAGCGCGCCGTAGACGCGCAACTGCGCCCAATGCAGCGCGCGCTGGTTCTCGCGCACCGCATCCAGATCGCCGCGATAGGTCTTGAATTCTTCGAGTCGTTGGCGTGCTGGGTCGTAGCCGTCGGCGCGGCCGCGCACGGTGAGCGTGCCGAACTCGCCGGTGAGCGCGACTTCGGTTTCGTAGCCGGCGGGCCGGCGCGCGGCGATCGCGGCATGGCCGGCGCGGCCTTCGCTTGCATCGGGCGATGGCGTGAAGCGCAAATCGAGATCGCCGCGTTTCGCGGTGAACTCGCAGAGCGTACGGACCGCGACGGTGTAGTTCATGGCATTGACGCAGCGTTCGCGCTGGTCTGCGCCGCCCAGCGCACTTGCAGCACCGTCACGGGCAGGCCGTGCGCGGCGCAGTAGGCGAGCCAGCGGCGCTGATTGTCTTGCAGCCGGTCGCCGGGGCCTTTCACTTCGATCAGTTCGTAACGTCGCTCGTGAGGCCAGAAACGCACGAGGTCGGGCAAGCCCGAGCGGTTCGCGGCGGGCTCGCGCAGGAGCCGCTCGAACCATAGCCGCAAGTGAGCAGCGGGAAAGCAGTCGAGCGCGAGCGTGAGCAGCGCGGCGTCGAGCGCGGGCCACGCGACGTAAGGCGACTGGATGCCGTGCTTCTCGCCAAAACGCTGCTCGATGGTCGCGCGGTACGTGCCGCTTTCAAGTTCGGCGAGACAGGTGGCGAAGAGCCCGGCGCGCCGCTGGACGAAGTCGGCCGCATGCAGATCGGCGGGGCCGCGCTGGAACGGATGGAAGAAGGCGCCCGGCAGCGCTGCGAAGAGCGCGGGCCAGCAGAGCAGGCCAAACAGCCCGTTGATGAGCGTGTTCTCGACGTAGAAGACAGGGGCGTCCGCGCACTCGAGCGTCCGGCGCGCGGCTTCCTCCACGCGCAGGCCCGCGCAGGTGGCGGGCAACGTGAGTTCGGCGCTGGCGAACGTCGGCGCATTGCTGGCTTCGATTGCGCCCGTTGCCGCGGTTTCCTGCCGCGTCGAGGTCGCGGTTCGCCGCCGCGCGAGGCGCGCGATCGTGCGGGTCGCGCGTTGTGCCTCCTCTTCGTTCGCGGGGGCGCCGGCAATCGCCTGCGCGAGCGCGAACGCGTCGTCGTGTCGACCCAGTTGCTCGAGCACGCGCACGCGCCGGTAGCGCGACTCGGGATGGCCGCAGTCGACATAGGCGCGCCAGGCGAGCGCCGGTTCGCCCAGCCGCTCGGCAGCCTGGCCCGCTGCGTGGCGCACGCGGTCGTGACGCGAGCGCAGCCAGTCGTTGGACTGGGTGTGCGGCGCGAGCATGTCGAGCGTATCGAGCGCCGCGCCCACGGCGGTGACGGCGCTTGCGGCGTCGGGCGCGAGATCGAAGGTCTCGCGGCAATCTCGCAGCGCAAGCCAGGCGTCGATATCGGCGCGCTGTCGGAACGCGCGCGATGCGCTGTCGAGCGGCACGGGCTCGTAGCGATAGACACCCAGATCGGCAAGCACGAACTCAGACCAGTCTTGCCGCAGGTTGCCGAAGAACATCAGCCTGAGCCGCTCGCACAGCGCCGAGGCGGCCAAATGGAAGACGGTATCGCTCGAGTCCGGAAACCACGCCGACCAGCCGCGCGCTTCGGGCGCGGCGGCTTGCAGGGCTTCGAGCGTTTCGGCGCGCGTGGCACGCGTGGCTCGTGCGCCGGGCACAGCGGCATTGCTCAGGAGGCGCGCACTGAGCGCCTGCAATTCGGTTTTGGTAACGAGTGCTGCAAGGGCATCGAACGCGAGCACGGGCGCACTGTCCAGCCAGTCGGCGTCGACGAGCGGAGCGGCCGCCGCGCGCGGACAGCCAATCTCGGCGTAGTCGAGTTTGCTCGCGCGAAAATTCGGGCCCTTGCGCATCAGCATGCGCACAAACAGCGCGCGCGAGCCGCGCGGCAGGGCGCCAAAGCCTTGCACGAAGCGCTGCTCGGCTTCGTCGAACAAGTCGGCGCAGCGGGCATCGAGCGAGGCGAGCGCGCGCTCGAAGTTCGCGAGGTAATAGAACGGATCGGGAGATTCGGGGAGCACGCGCGGCACTGTATGAATATACAGCGGCGATGATAGCAGGCCGGCGCGGCTCGCGAGCCTCCGGTCGCAGCAGCGGCGCCTATGTCCGGTGCGCCTCGGGTCCGCGCGGCCTGTACGCTACAATTGCCGCAGCCTGAAAACCGAACCGCGCGAGATGCGCAACAAGAGCGATGAACAAACGGAAAGCTTGCCTCGTCGGCCTCGCCGCCGGGGCCACTCTGCTCGCGGGATGCGTCGCGCAGTATCAGAACCCCAGTGAGTGCGAGCGGGAAATGCGCACCCGGCTCAGCAGTGCTTCGCTGGGGGCATTGTCCGTCACGCATACCGCCGTGGCGTATCGCGGCAAACGCGTTGTGGTCGAAGGACTGCTCGATCGCGGCGCATTGCCGGCATCGGGCGGGCTCAGCGCATCGGCCGCCGCCGCCGTCGCGGGCGCGGCAACAAGCGCCTCCGGTGCGAGTGCGGCTAGCGTTTCGGCCGCTTCGATGCCGACCTCGACTGCAACTTCAACGTCAACTGGCGCAGCGACGACTGCGCGCGGCGCGTCGGCGCCACTGGCTGCGTCCATGGTGTCGGCGGCTTCCGGGGCCTCCGCGGCGTCCGCCCCGGTTGCTGCTCCGGTCGCGGAGGCCAAGCCCACCACGCCGATGGCGATGCTTGCCGTGAAGCTCGGTCTGCACAAGGCGCCGCGCCCGTCCACCGCTGCCGAGTGCACCTACGACAAGTCTGGCAGCCTCACGTCGTTCCGCTGGCTTTCGCCGGGCATGCTTGCGAAGACCACACCTGCGCCGGACGGCGACGACGAGTGACCGGCGCGCTTGCGCGCGCAACTCAGAACGCGAAATACGGCCCCGTTCCCGCCGGGGTCATCTGGGATTCGATCGCCGTATAGATGCGCCGCCCGAAGAAGAACGGCAATCCCCAGCCGAACATATTGCCGTTGTAGCCCGCAAGGTCGTTGAACGCCCAGTTGCTGCTGGCAAGGAGCGTTTGCGCGTTCGCGACGGAAACCGAGGCCGGTGCGCTGACGCCGTCCGTTCCCTTGATCGACGCGCCGATGCTTTGCGGCGTGCTCGGGCAGTACCACACGCCGCAGCGCGTGAGGGCGGAGTTCGCGAAGAAGAAGCCATTCGATCCGCTGTCCAGATAGCTGAGCGGATAGATCGAACCGTCCGCGGTCGTGGTCGTCACGTAGCCCGTCACCGTATTCGCGCGCAGCACGGTAGCGCTGCCGAGCGCATTGTTCGGCTGCGAGCCGATGCCGAAGATCAGCGATCCGCTCACCGCGCCCTGGCCCGTGTCGGGCACCGCGGGCAGATCGATCACGACGCCATTGTTGTCGGTGGCAAACGACGCGACGGGGTTGCGCACTTGCTGCGCGAGTGGCTGCGCGCTCGCCGTGCAGTTGCCGGAGGGGCAGGCGTAGTACCACGAACTATTGGGTTGATTGACACAGGCCGCGCCGCAGTCCGCATCGAAGGTCCCGACGCCGAGGATGCCATTCGAGCGCAGCGCCGTGGTATTGATCATCGCGAACCCGAAGCCGCGGCAGTAATTTGGCGTGGTGGGCACGGACGCGTCGGCGATCACCTGGATCGGCAGTGAAGGCGCGACTTCGCCCGCGAGCCGCACGTCGGCGCTGCGCACTGCGCCCCATGTGTAGCCGGTGCCGAAGGCCGCGCATTCGCCGGCGGGCGACGAGCTGGCGCCCGCGGTGACGGCGGGCAGCGCGAATCCGGCGGGCAGCGCGGAGGCGAGCAGGCGCAGGCCCTGCGAGCCGGTATCGACCTGCACGTTATCGACGGTGGCGCAGGTCGTCGTACCCGGCACGCACACCGTCACACTCGTCATGAGCATGTTGCGTGCGGATTCGGGCGTGGCGGCGACACGGACCGCGAGGACATTCGGCGTGGTCGATTGCGGTACGGTGCCGGAGGTACTGGATGTGCCCAGACTGGTCGCAGACGGCGAACTCGCAGTCGACGGCGCACTGGCGGCAGCGGGCGTGCTCGCGGGCGTTGTGCCGCTTACCACGCCGGTGTTGCCGCTTCCGCCGCAGGCCGCGATCAATGCGGTCAGCACTACGGTGAGCGCTGCGGCAAGGAGGCCTGCGAGTATGCTCGAGCGCGCGTTGGCGCGCTCCCCCGGGGGCAAAACGCGTTGTGCTTGCGCGCTCATTGCAGGTCTCCTTCCGCGACGCCCGCAGGCAATGCCGCGGGCAGCCACGCACGGCCGACATAGCCGCGCATGTGGCCGCCGGATTCGACGACGACCGTGGGCGTATCGACGCGTGCGGCGTGCAGGCCGGCGCGTCCGGCGGCATGGAGCGCGGCGGCGCCGCTGTGCCAGTCGGCGGCGTAGCGGCCAAGCAGTGCATCGAGGTCCGGCGCAGTGGGGCCTTGCCACGTATAGGCGAAGATCTGGCCACTGCGCGCGGCGATGTACTCGTTGAAGCGCGTACCGCGCGCGTCGACGTAGCCCGTCACACGCGCTGCGCCGCCTGCAAGCGTCTGGGTGGTAGCGGGCGCGGATGCTTGCGGAACCTCGGGCGGTGCCGTGTCGCCGAGTGCCGCGTGGGCTGGTGCGGCGCCGGCCGCGAGGCACGATAAGAGGCAGGCGAAGGCCGCGGCGCGGCCCGCCTGCAAGCGGCTGCAAGTTTTCATCGACTCTCCGTATGTTGTTCTTTGGGCTTATCTCTTTTTTCTCGGGGAAATTACCATCGGGCCGCTTCTGCAATATCAGCGAACTTCAAATGTCGGCTGGCGCAAAACTGGCGGCCCTTCATTTCCAACCGTAGTGCGTTGATAAAAAAAGAAATTCTCTCGATTCGCGGGTGTAAAGAGTGGCTTATGAAATGTTGATGAACGTTACGGTGATGGGGGAAAAGGCGGGTTACGGGGCTCGTCACTCAGCTTCTGGAGCACCGGTCTGACGGACTCGGGCGTGCCGGGCAGCGCCATCGCTGCCCGGTTTTTGCACAGCACGGCCTCTCGCCGGTAAAATGGCTGGTTGATCCACGGAAACTAGCCCGTGGCCTAGCCGAAGGGATTACCCGAACATGAGTGATTTTCACCAACGTCTTGCCGCACGCGCGCTCGCGCTCCTGATGGCGGGCGGGCTGGTCGCCGGCTGCAGTTCGCCGACGCCCGGCAAGATCGATTACCGCAGCGACGCGAAGGCGAAGCAGGCGTCGCTGGCTGTGCCGCCGAACCTGCTCGACGAAACGGGCGACCAGCGCACGCTGCCCCCGCAAGGTGGCGAAACCTCGCTGTCCGCGCTCAAGCAGGTTCAGGCCGCAGCGCCCCCGGCCGACCAGACTCAGGTGCTTCCACAGATGCCCGGCATGCACATTCAGCGTGACGGCACGGAAAGCTGGCTTGTCATCGACAACCGCACGCCCGACCAGGTCTGGCCGCAGGTGCGCCGCTTCTGGCAGGAGCAGGGCTTCCTGCTGGTGGTCGACCAGCGCGACAAGGGCGTGATGGAAACCGACTGGAACGAAACCCATCCGAAGATCAACGACGGCCTCATCCGCAACACGCTGTCGTGGGCCACGGGCAATTCGTACGTCACGGCCGAGCGCAACAAGTACCGCACGCGCCTCGAAACGTCGCCCACCGGCGGCACGTACATCTTCATCAGCCAGAAGGGCCTGAGCGAGCAGCTGACCGGCACCAACAACGACACCACGCACTGGGTGCCGAAGCCCAACGATCCGGCGCTCGAAACCGAGTACCTCAAGCGGCTCATGGTGACGCTCGGACGCGCCAAGCCCGGCGTGCCCGACGCGCAGATCTCCGCCGAGGCCGACGCGAAAGCGAATGCCAACGGCAAGACGCCGGCCAAGGGTGCCGACGCGGCCGCTGCCGCCGTCGCGGCGCAGAACGCTGCCGCTGCGGGGCAGAGCGCGCCGTCCGACACGTCGTCGGCGAACGGCGCCGCGGGGGGGCAGTACACGTCGACCGAGCTCACGCTCGCCGAGCCGTACGACCGCGCGTGGCTGCGCGTGGGCGTCGCGCTCGACCGCTCGAACTTCACGGTGGACGACCGCGACCGCACGAAGGGCATCTACTATCTGCGCTACGTGGATCCGCAGGATATGAGCTCGGCGGAGCAGGGCTTCTGGAGCCAGCTCTTCCACGGCCACAAGGACAAGGTCGCGAAGCAGTACAAGCTCAACGTGCGCGCCGTGACTCCGAGCCAGACCCGCGTGTCGGTCGTCGACGACAACGGGCAGGTCGACTCGTCGCGGCCGGCTCGCGAGATCATGAGCCTCGTGGTCGAGCAACTGCAGTAAACATGCTTGAATGCAGCGGGCGGCGCCCATGCCGCCCGAGGGCAATCAAGAAAACCGCCTGCGAATCGATGCATTCGCAGGCGGTTTTTTCATTCGCGCTCCACACCGCCTTCAATGCGGCGGAATCATCCATGTAAACACGTTTTGCTGCAGCCACACCAGAATGCCGAGCAGCACCGTCAGCAAAATCGAGTGCTTGAAGGTTTTCGCGAACACGTGGCCTTCCTGCCCTTTGAGGTCGGTGGTTGCCACGCCCGTCGCGATATTCTGCGGCGAGATCATCTTGCCCATGACGCCGCCCGACGAATTGGTCGCCGCCATGAGCACGGGGTCCAGATTGAGCTGATGCGCGGCCACCACCTGCAGATTGCCGAATAGCGCATTGCCCGAGGTGTCGCTGCCCGAGAGGAACACGGCCACCCAGCCGAGGAATGCCGAGACGAGCGGGAAGAACGCGCCCACCGAGGCCACGCCGAGACCCAGCGTATAAGTCAGGCCCGAGTAGTTCATCAAAAACGCCAGCCCGACGATGGTGGCGACCGTCAGGATGGCGATGCGCGTTTGGACCCATGTATCGACGATCGCGGCGCTGAACTCGGCGGGCTTGAGCCGCACGACCAGCGCCGTGAGGATGGCAGCGAGCAGGATCGCGGTGCCCGTGCCGAGCGGCTGGAAGTCCCAGATCGCGCCATACGGCGTCTTGTACAGCGTGATGTAGACGGCCTTATCGAGGCCTGGCCAGTGCACTTTGAGGTCGCCGATCGCGAATACCTTGGCAATCGTCCAGAGAATCACGACCACTGCCACGATGATCCATGGATACCAACCCTGCGTGCCTGAGACGTCGCCGCGCACTTCCTTGGCGCGGTCGACCTTGATTTCGAAGCGCGCGTCGGGCGCGGGTTTCCACACGCGCAGAAACAGGATCGTGAGTATCAGCGAGACGAGCGAGGAGAGCACGTCGGTCAGGCTGTAGTTGATGTAGTTCGCCGTGACGAACTGCGTGAGAGCGAAGCTGCCGCCCGAGACCAGCAGCACTGGCCAGATGCGCAGCATGCCGCCCACACCCGCGTAGATGGCGATCACGTAGAACGGCAGCGCCACCGCAAAGAATGGCAACTGGCGGCCGACCATTTGGCCGAGCGCGTCGGCGGGCAGATGAGTGACCGCGCCCAGCACCGTGATCGGCACGCCGAGCGCGCCGAACGCAACCGGCGCCGTGTTGAAGATCAACGTGAAGGTGAGTGCTTCGAGCGCCGGGAAGCCGAGCATGATCAAGAGCGAACTGGTGATCGCGACCGGCGTGCCGAAGCCCGAGATGCCTTCGAACAGCGCGCCGAACGAGAAGCCCACCACCACGAGCACGATGCGCCGGTCGTTGGGCAGATTGTCGAGCAGCCACATGCGAAACGCTGCGAAACGCCCCGAGCGCACCGCAATGTTGTAAAGCAGGATGGCCGTGACGACGATCCACATGACCGGCCACAGCGCGAAAACCACGCCGTTGAGCACCGAACTGATGGCGAGATTGACCGGAAACTGCCAGCCCACGATCGCGACGACCAAGCCCACAATGAGGCCCGCGAGGGAAGCCTGCCAGGCGGGCCGGCGCGCCCAGCCCAACAGGACGAGCACCACGGCGATCGGCAGTACCGCAACGATGAACGACAGGAAGAGTGAGTTGCCGATGGGAGTCAACAGCTGATGGAACATGACGTCTCCTTTGTGCTGATTGATATCGGCGCATCGATGCGTGCGGGCGCAAGGGTGTGCCGGGCGTGGCGTCGGCAGTGCGTGCGGCGCGCGGTAGACCTGGGCGCCGCCATCGGGAGAGGGAATTCAGTAAGGCCGTGCTTCAGTACCCGATACCCAATAGCAGCATAGAAAATGGTTCGGGAGCGTCAAGGAGGGAAAGTACGGTCGTGCGGCGCCCAGTAGCCCTTGAGGGGCGGTAAGTGATGCCAGCGGCCGCCACTACGTCGTCGCCGAATGCAAACGCGGCGCATGCTCTTGCGAGACATGCGCCGCGTATCCTCTCTGAAGCCGGCTTGTGTAATCCGGATTGCCGGCTAATTTGCCTGTTGTATCGTCGTGTTTTTTTCGCGGTGTCAGGCAGGGCGGACCTAGCCTTTACTTGCCGACCTGATTGCCGATGATGCCGCCTACCGCAGCACCGCCGATCGTGGAGAGCGCATTGCCGCCAATGGCCGCGCCCGCGACGCCGCCGACACCGGCGCCGATTGCCGTGTCGCGGTCGCGCCTCGACATGTTGTCGCAAGCCGAGAGTGAGAGGCAGCCGGTTACGGCGACGAGCGTTGTCACAGTGAGAAGGGTGCGTGCGCGAGCGAGCGTTTTCATTTTTCGACTCCAGTTGTATCGGGCGGGGCGCATCAGGCGCTTTCGTGTCTGATGCGCCTCCAATACGTTCATCGTAGAAGCGCCGCCCGTATCCGGGTGTGTGCGCTTGTCAACGAGTTGTCGGAGTCGTTAGAAATTGTTTCGCGGCGCGCACCGTCTCGCGTGCCTTACTGGCGCTGATAAATCTCCGCGCCTTGCTTGATGAATTCGACGGCCTTCACTTCCATGCCCTTTTTCAGGGCCTCGTCGTCGCTCACGCCCTGTTTCGCCGCGAAGTCGCGCACGTCCTGGGTGATCTTCATCGAGCAGAAGTGCGGGCCGCACATCGAGCAGAAGTGCGCAACCTTCGCGGAGTCCTTCGGTAGCGTTTCGTCGTGGAACTCGCGTGCCTTGTCCGGATCGAGACCGATGTTGAACTGGTCTTCCCAGCGGAACTCGAAACGCGCCTTCGACAGCGCGTTGTCGCGCACCTGCGCGCCCGGGTGGCCCTTAGCGAGGTCGGCTGCATGCGCCGCGAGCTTGTACGTGATGATGCCTTCCTTCACGTCGTCCTTGTTCGGCAGGCCCAGGTGCTCCTTCGGCGTGACGTAGCAAAGCATGGCCGTGCCGAACCAGCCGATCATCGCGGCGCCAATGCCCGAGGTGATGTGGTCGTAGCCCGGTGCGATGTCGGTGGTGAGCGGCCCGAGCGTGTAGAACGGTGCTTCCTTGCACCAGTCGAGCTGCAGGTCCATGTTCTCCTTGATGAGCTGCATCGGCACATGGCCCGGACCTTCGATCATCACCTGCACGTCGTGCTTCCACGCGATCTGCGTGAGTTCGCCCAGCGTCTTCAGTTCGCCGAGCTGCGCTTCGTCGTTGGCGTCGTAGATCGAACCGGGGCGCAGGCCGTCGCCGAGCGAGAAGCTCACGTCATAGGCCTTCATGATTTCGCAGATCTCTTCGAAATGCTCGTAAATGAAGGACTCCTTGTGATGCGCGAGGCACCACTTGGCCATGATCGAACCGCCGCGCGAGACGATGCCCGTCATGCGGTTGGCCGTGAGCGGCACGTACTGCAGGCGCACGCCCGCGTGAATCGTGAAGTAGTCGACGCCCTGTTCGGCCTGCTCGATCAGCGTGTCGCGGAACATTTCCCACGTGAGGTCCTCGGCCTTGCCGTTGACCTTTTCGAGCGCTTGATAGATCGGCACCGTGCCGATCGGCACCGGCGAGTTGCGGATGATCCACTCGCGCGTTTCGTGAATGTGCTTGCCGGTCGAGAGATCCATGACCGTGTCGCCGCCCCAGCGGATCGCCCACGTCATCTTGTCGACTTCCTCGCCGATCGACGACGTGACTGCCGAGTTGCCGATGTTCGCGTTGATCTTCACGAGGAAGTTGCGGCCGATGATCATCGGCTCGCTTTCCGGGTGATTGATGTTCGCGGGGATGATCGCGCGGCCGCGGGCGATTTCCTCGCGCACGAATTCGGGCGTGATTTCCTGCAGGGCGTTGGCGCCGAAGGCTGCCGCGCCGAACGCCTGACCCGGGTGCTGGCGGCCCATCATCGCGGCCAGCTTCGCGCCGTTCGGGCCGCTCGTCTTGAGGCTTTCCAGATACTCGGCGCGGCGCTGGTTCTCGCGGATCGCGATGAATTCCATCTCGGGCGTGATGATGCCCTGGCGCGCGTAGTGCATCTGCGTGACGTTCTTGCCGGCCTTCGCGCGACGGGGCGTGCGATGCAGGCCCGGGAAGCGCAGTTCGGCCGTGGCCGAATCGGCGGCGCGCTCGCGGCCGTATTCGGAGGAGAGGCCGGGCAGCGCTTCGGTGTCGCCGCGCTTTTCGATCCAGCCTTGGCGCAGTGCGGGCAGGCCCGCGCGGATGTCGATTTTCGCTTCGGGGTCGGTGTACGGGCCCGACGTGTCATAGACGTAGATCGGCGGATTCTTTTCGCCGCCAAAGCCCGTGGGCGTGTCCGATTGCGTGATTTCGCGCATCGGCACGCGAATGTCGGGTTGCGAGCCGGTCACGTAAATCTTGCGGGAATTGGGCAGCGGCGCGATTGCAGCTTCGTCGACGTGCGCGTTGGCGGAAACGAATTTCGGGTTGGCGTTCATGCCTCTCTCCATGCAAAGCTATGTGGGAACAGCGGCTTAGCAGGAGATGAGACGGAACGTGGACGGACTTCGCTGTGATGAGGTGAGGCGTTTGCGTTGCGAAGTCCGGACGCTTCCCTGCGCTGGCATTATCCAGATCAGGTTCAAAGGGTATTTCTCACCCACGCAATACGCGACTTGAACATTCGTATGAACGATTCAAAGCGGCGCATGACGCAGGACCCCCGCGTAAGCAGGCCAAACGATACACCGTGCTGCGACGATCTGGCAAGTGCTCCGGCGGGTGAAATGTGCCGGGCGGGGCGTAGGCGCGTGTTGCTTACAGCGTGAAATCGTCTGCGGCTTCGGGCTGAAACAGGATGCGGTCGATCTTGAACGTCTCGACGGCGCCGCTGGGCGGCGTGAAACGAACGGACTCGCCGCGCTTCGCGCCAAGCAGCGCGAGGCCCGCGGGCGAAAAAACGTTCAGGCGTCCGGCGTCGAGATTGGCGCTCACCGGATAGACCACGGTGAACGTGACTTCCTCGCCCGTACGTTCGTTCACGAGCGTGACCTGCGAATTCATGGTGACGACATTGGCTGCGACCTTGCGCGAGTCGACGATCTCGGCGCGTTCGAGCAGGTCGTCGAGCATGAGTTGGCGCGCGGGAGCCGCGCCGGGTTCGGCGGCGCATTTTTCGAGGCGAGCGAGATCGAGCTCGGTCAGATAGCGGATTTTCTTCGACATGGTGGTTCTCCTTACGATCCGGGATTGAAAAAAGTGAGGGATCGGCCCGGAGCCCGACCGAACGGCTCCGGAAAGCGGAGGGTGGTTCAGTATGGACGCCGGGCGGCGGCGAGCGGGGCCTGGGAGCCGGGAAGGTGTCGTCGGGCGGCGGAGCGCGCATCCGGAAGCGTTCCCGCGCACGCAGACGCGCCGCGCTGGGCGCGCGGCGGCAGAGGTGCTGCGAGATGCACGGCAAGGTGCGCGATCGACGGACGCATGGGGAACGACAGAATTGAATGAAAGTATTTTGAAAGCGTTAGACATGCTAACACGGTCTTGTTATTCGTGGACGACCTGCGCAGGCAACTCGTCCGATGAGGCAATGGCGACGTCTTGTCGCATATCGATGCTATGGCTGTCCTGACGGGCATTTCAGCACTGCGTTTCGGCACTCGTAGCACGCAAGCTGCATGCCTTGCGCATAAAGCGTGCTCACTGCATCCGTAGCGAGGCGCCTTGTTGCATAATGCGTGACGCCCGATTCGGGCACTTCGTGCCCTTAGTGCCTCCATTGCGGCGCATCGAGGCACATCTCGCACTTTCTTTTTCGCCGCTTCCATCATGCCGTTGCGCTTCATTCGTCCCGTCCCATGTTTGGCGGGGTGTCCGCGGTCCGCCCTCAGTCTCTCCGCGGTGCAATGACGATGCCTCCCCGTTTGCCTTCCCGCTCGACCGGCGGCTCACTTGCCCAACGGCTGCTGCAGGCGCTGATACAGACCGGCGCGCAATGCTGGCATCTCGCGCGCAGCGTGCGCTTGCCGCAGTCGCGCGGCGGTCGCGTGGCGCTATCGCTGGCGGTTGTCTACTTCGTTTGGGGCTCGACCTACCTCGGCGTGCACGTGGCGCTTGGCTCGTTTCCGCCGCTGCTGCTTTCGGGCCTGCGCAATCTGTTCGCGGGCATCGGGCTCTTTGTGTTCGCCGTGCGTCGGCGTCCGCCCATGCCGACGCTTGCGCAGGTGCGCAATGCGGGCGTGGTCGGCACGATGCTGGTGGGCCTGTCGAGCGGCATGCTGGCCTATGGCATGCGCACGGTCGGCACGGGCACTGCGGCCGTGATGGTTGCGACCGTGCCGCTGTTCGCCACGCTCATTGCCGCCGCGGCCGGGCGGCGCGTTGCGAAGGGCGAATGGGCGGCAGTGGCGCTCGGTCTTATTGGCATCGCGATCCTCAGCCACGGCGGTGGGGCAAGCGGCACGGCGGGCGGTAGCCTTGCGATTCTCGGCGGCGCGCTCTTCTGGGCGGTAGGTGCGCATCTCGCAGGGCGGCTCGAGTTGCCCTCCGATCTCTTCATCGCAACGGCGCTGCAGATCGGTCTTGGCGGTGCGATCTCGACGCTGGTGGCATGGATCTCCGGCGAGCGTATGGAAGCGCTGCATTTCCTGCCGTTCGTCGCGTTCGTCTACCTGATGGTGATCGGCACGATGGCCGCGTATGTTGCCTATGGCTATCTGATCCGCCACACGAGCCCGATTGTGGCGAGCAGCTGCATGTATGTGAACCCGGTCGTAGCGGTGATCATAGGTGCGCTCACGCTCGGCGAGCCGATTACCCTTGGCACGATCGTCGCCACGGTGCTGATTCTCGGCAGCGTCGGGCTCTCGTTCGTGTTTGACGACCGGCGGCGTGGGTCCTGAACTTGCCTGATCATTCGCAGCACGAAGTTTTTTCTCAGCGCTGACGCATTGGCTGGCGGTGCGGTCGCGGCGCCGGCAGGTGTGCCGGCGCCGGCGAATGCCGCGCCGGTTACTTGGCTTTCTCGGCGCTGTTCGTGATGGCGTGGCCACCCGAGGACAGGTCCTCGCCCGCGCCCGCGACGGTATTGCAGGCAGCCAGCGCCGCAACGGACGCGGTGACAAGAAAGAGTGCAATCAGGCGTTTCATGAGAACAGTCTCCGCTGAGTGAGGAAACCCTTTTCAGCATACGCCGTGCCTGGCAGCCTGCACGGTTTCACGAATTCGCGATGCCGTGCGTGCACGCGTTCCACGTGGTGAACGTGTATTGCGCGGTTATGTGTTGGTATCGGACTGCGCACGCGTGGCGTAGTGAATCCACGCCGCGAGCGCGCTGAAGCCCAAACCGGCTGCGCACACACCCATCCATCCGAACGCATGCCAGGTGGCCGCGCCCACCGCCGAACCCGTTGCCCCGCCGATGAAGTAGCAGACCATGAACACGGTGTTCACGCGGCTGCGCGCCTCGGGGCGCAGCGCGTAAATGCGCGATTGATTCGAGATTTGCGCGGCCTGCACGCCCACGTCGAGCACGACCACGCCAATCACGAGGCCGATCAGGCTCGTGCCCGAGAACGCGAAGATCACGAACGCGAGGGCGATGAGTGCGATCGAGAGCGTGATGACGGCGCGCGGACCGCGTTTGTCGGCGGAGCGGCCCGCCCATGGCGCGGCGAGCGCACCCGCCGCGCCGACGATGCCAAACAGTCCAGCGACCTCGGAGCCGAGATGGAACGGCTCGCCCGCGAGCAGTAGCGTGAGCACGGGCCAGAACAGGCTGAACGCGGCAAAGAGGCAAGCGCCGATAGCCGAGGCTTCGCGCAGGCCGCGCAATTCGACCGTGAGATGCCAGAGCGTGGCAAGCAGCTTGCCGTAGCCGAGCGTCGAAGTCGGCTGGCTCTTCGGCAGTTTTTTCACGATCACCACGGCGAGCACGAGCAGCGCCACGATTGATGCGGCGAACACCATGCGCCAGCCGAAGTACTGGCCGACGAACCCGGACGCGGTGCGCGCGAGCAGGATGCCGAGCAGGAGCCCGCTCATGACGATGCCCACGGCGTGGCCACGCTGCTCGGGCAGCGCGAGTTCGGCCGAGAAAGGCACGGCCTGCTGCGCGATGGTGGCGAGCACCCCGATGGCGAGGCTCGCGCCGATCAGCACCGGCAGAGAGGGCGCGGTTGCGGCTGCGAGCAGGGCGAGGCAGAGCAGCCCGGTCTGCACGAGGATGATGCGGCGCCGGTCGATGCGGTCGCCAAGCGGCGCAAGCAGGAGCATCCCCAGTGCGTAGCCAAGCTGCGTGGCAGCGGGCACCGCGCCGATCCACGCAGCTCCGGCGGGGAACGTATGGCGGAAGTCGTCGAGTAGCGGCTGGTTGTAATAGATGTTCGCGACCGCAACGCCCGCGATGGTCGCGAGCAAAAGCAGCAGGCCGCTCAGCGACTGGCGTTCGCCAGCGGATGCGGAATCGGGTGTGGACATGTGCACGGTGCGGGCGGCGCCCAGCGATATGAGATGCTGAAATGGCTGCCCTCGCTCAAGTCGGCGAAACGCCGGCTACATGAGTTCGGAGCGTGCCGATCATACCGGAGCGTGTGCGATCGTGCCGCCCCTCGCGCAGGCGTGCGCCGGGGGAAAACTTTAAACAGGTTGAGTGTGCAACATTTCGAATGTGCGACGCGCCCGCTGTGAGTCTGACGGCATCGTTATCGGCTTGAGCCGGAATTGCTGTGCCAATGGTAGAATCGCGTCCGCTTTGCCGGCGTGATGAAATTGGTAAACATAGCGGACTTAAAACTAGATTGAGTGCCCAGCCGGAAACGGCCGGTGCAGAACCCCTCAAATTCGGAGAAACCCCTGGACTTTGCGATGCGCAAGCGCGCATTGCGCCGAGGCAACGCCGAGCCAAGCCGGCTGGTGCATTTTCGCGCCAGCGAGGAAGGTGTAGAGACTAGACGGGGGGCGCCTAAGGCTTTGGCGCGGTTTTACCGCGCCAAGTGGCTAAGGCGAAGGCATAGTCCAGCGCACGAACATCCGCGAGAACTTCGCGGGAGGCGTCGAAAGACGTAGTGTGACGAAAATCCGCCGCCTCACGGCTTACCGGTTCGAGTCCGGTCGCCGGCACCAGGACAACCTGATGAAACCCGAACAGGCTTCGCAATAAGAAGCCCCTAAACCCGCGCTGGCGCGACGCCTCGCGGGTTTTTTGTCGCTGGACTCATTGGGTTAGCCGGACATCACAACGATGTCCGAGCCGCGCCGTGCGCTCAGCGACTGCCGATCTGGCCAGTGCGCGGGTTGACGAGCCGCGCGAAGCCGAAAAGCGCCGCAATCGCCAAAGGCGCCAGGATGAAAAAGGCGGTAAGCATGATACAGGCCGTAACAAAATGTTTCGCCAGTGTATCTGCGCGATGCCGATTGAGTATCGGGGAGAACGGCAACAAACTATTGCTATTGCGCAAGGGTTCGCTCAAAAAGCAGGAGTGGATCCGCAAAAGCCTTGATGGGCGGGGATGCGCGGCAAGCGGCAGGGCGGCCTAGATGCAGTCGAAGACTACCTCTACCGATTGTGGGGTAACGCCGCGCAGGCCTTCGCTGTGCACATCGACCGCATGCATCTCTTTATTTTGCTTGCGGCAATAAGCCTGCGCTTCCTTGAAACCGGCGCTGCGCACGTGATTCCACGAGACGATGTCCCAGCGCGCCCGGCTCGTTATCGAAAAATGCCCATCCTGTCTCGAGTTAACACTGGTTACCGATGTGCATGCCGTTAGCATGCCAAGACCAAGCAACAGGATGCTGCCTCTCATAAATTCCTCCTGATCGCGCACCATTGTCGCCGCCAATTGCAGCCATTGGCAACTCGGAGGAATGTTAATTAACGTCGCTAAAGTACTGAGGCAGGGGTGCTATTGCACATCATGCGCGAGCAGGGCAACGACACAGCGAAAATGGTATGGACGCGCGAGGATGAACGACATTGCCCCGAAGCAGAATGGCGCCTGGTTTTTCGCTTTATGGCATACGTCGCGCCCATTCGAGCGCATATGAAAAGCGCGCACGTTATGCCTGGTCCAGGCATCAAAATATGCTGGCGGAAGTTGTGCGCGAAAGCAGCCGCGAAACGACTATGTCACAGACCGTATCCGGCCCGTCCGGGCACCGTGCGGCAACGCCGCACGAAGAACAGAACAGTTTGTTTGTGTCGCCGGGCGTTCGATGCGGTCCCGCCGAATCAGTCGTGCGCGACGATTTTGCCGACCTGAGCTTGTCCAGAAACAAGGCACGACGAAAGGAAATTCTCTCCCTGGCTGCGCGCACCGATAGCGGTGAAGCCGCGCGCGAGCGCGTCGAGCCGCACGAGTTCCGAACCTTGCGCGCAAGTGACCGAGCTGGTTTCGTGCGCCTGCGCGCGTGTCATCGCCCGGTTCGCGAGGAGGAGTGCGAGGATGATGACGACGCCAACATTGAATGCTTGTCTCATGATTTCGTCTCCTTGTGCAGTCAGACTATCGCAGCCTTTCGGCGTATGTATCCAGGAGTTTCCCCGCGATGCAGTGCAACACATGCGGCGCAGGAAAACACCTTGAAATGCAGGACGAGTAATAGTTCGGCATCCTTGCGTTGCCGCTTGTGGTCTCCCGGGCCTTATGCGACGCGCCTCTACGTGGTGATGCGCCTTCGCTGTCCCCAAATAGTGAGAACGTTGCATTGCAGCAATGACGCGTCGCGTCACTCGGGACGACAACTAACAAATGTAGCGCCAGCCAACTCGAATCCTTCGCGACATATCGGCACGGCTTTATTGGGAGCCGTTTTAATGCTCGAGATCAATCGTTTTAACGAGGCCATTACGCAATCGGCATCGTGGCAATCAGGTGGCTTCCGATTTGTCAGCGCCGTTTTCAAGAGCAGTTATTGCAGTAATGGGGTGCGATCATCGGCACAAATCTTGAAATGAACTCGCCGATGCTGCACTATCGGCTGTCCGGTCCCCTTTTCTTGTGCGAGGTGTGGCAATGCGGTTGATTGGCATGATGGATTCCCCGTATGTGCGCCGTGTCGCGATTTCGCTGCACGTGCTTGGGATGCCGTTCGAGCATCGCAGCGTGTCGGTGTTCCGGCACTACGACGAGTTCGCGCAGATCAATCCGGTCGTGAAGGCGCCCACGTTCATTGACGACGACGGCACGTTGCTGATCGATTCCACGCTGATCCTCGATTATCTCGACCGCAAGGTGCCGCCGGCGCGGCGCTTGATGCCGGAGGAATCGCAGGAGCGCACTTTCGCGTTGCGCGTGAACGGATTCGCGCTGGCCGCCATGGAAAAGACGATCCAGCAGGTGTACGAGCGTCAGTTGCGGCCCGAGGAGCGTCAGCATGAACCGTGGCTGCAGCGCGTCACCGGGCAGATGCACGCCGCGTACACCGTGCTCGACAAGTTGCTTGACGGTCGCGCCGGCTGGCTGTGCGCGGGGCGGATCACGCAGGCCGACATCACGGCCGCGGTGGCCTGGCGTTTCACCCAGCATATCTTGCCGGGCGTGGTGGAACCCGCGCGTTATCCGGCGCTTGCTGCGCACTCTGCCCGCGCCGAAGCGTTGCCCGAGTTCGTTGCGACGCCGCTCGAATGAGCTTCGGTGCCGTGCGCGGGCCGGCGGAACACGCTTGCTGATCGCGGGTGCCGCTGCTTGCACGATTGTTCGTGTTTGGCGACAAGTGACTTCGCGTCCGGGCCATTTATCGGCGGACGCTCCATTCCTAGAATGGCTCTCATGGAAATGACGCTACGTCAGTGAGACGCGGCGGTTTCAGCGGGAGCCGTCATGAAATCCTTTATCGAACGACAACTGTATCAACCCGCGCTGGTCCTGCCGATGGTGGACCTCATGCAGTTGATGGTGTCGCTCGACTTCAACATGGGTCAGATCGGGCTGATGGTGGCGACGCGCGGTGCGCGCGCGGCGCTGCAGCGCTCGCGCGAACTCTGGTGTGCAAGCCACGATTGCGTGGCACCGGTCGAGCGGGTCCATTGACCCTGTTTCCGTTCGCGCGATAGACAGCGTAGTGCTTTTACGATTCTCCCCCCGACGCGCAGCGGCATCGCCCGTTTGCTGTTGTAGCGTCACCTTGTGAGCCGCCCCATGATCCGGGGCGGCTCTTTTTTCTCGTTTTCCGATTCGAAATTCAGGCACTGTCCGTGCGGGAGGTTTGTCGTGCCGGCGTAAGATGGCGCGAATGTGAGTTGGATGATGTTTCGCACGAGGAGAACGGCATGACACAGCGTTTCGATGCGATCGTGATCGGCACAGGGCAGAGCGGTCCACCACTCGCAGTGCGGCTGGCTGCCAGCGGACGCAAGACGGCGGTGATCGAGCGCGCGGCGTTCGGCGGCACATGCGTGAATGTCGGCTGCACGCCGACCAAGGCCTATGTGGCCTGTGCGCGTGCCGCGCATGTGGCGCGCCACGCGGCGGACTTTGGCGTACGGATCGGCAATGCCGCGCAAGACGCCGAGGTGAGCGTCGATCTCGCGTTCGTGAAGGCGCGCAAGGACCGCATCATTGGCGCGTCCCGTGATGGCGTCGAACACTGGCTGCGCAATGCCCCCAACGTTACGGTGCTGCAGGGGCATGCGCGTTTTAGCGCTGCGCATGTCGTCAGCGTGATGCTAGCGAGTGGCGAAACTGTGACGCTCGAAGCACCCGAGATCTTCATCAACACGGGAACGCGCGCCGCCGTTCCCGACGTACCCGGGATCGACCGTATCCGATACGAAACCAACTCGACATTGCTCGCTTTGGAGACGTTGCCTGCGCATCTGGCGATTGTGGGTGGCAGCTATGTGGCGCTCGAATTCGCACAGATGTTTCGCCGTTTCGGCAGCCGCGTGACAGTGCTCGTGCGCGGGGACCGCGTGCTGGCGCGCGAGGACGACGACGTGGCGCGGGCCGTGCAGGACGTGCTTGCGCGCGAAGGCGTGGAGTTTCGCTTTGGCAGCGCGCCACGCAGTGTGGCGCCACTCGGCACGAGCGGAACGAGCGGCAAGGATGGCAAGCATCCGGGCGGCATACGCATTGAACTCGGCGGCGAAGCGCTCGATGTTTCGCACCTGCTGTTCGCCACGGGGCGCCTTCCGAACACCGACGATCTCGGGCTCGGTGCGGCAGGCATCGAACGAGACAAGCACGGTCTCATCCCGGTCGACGGAGAACTGCGCACGCGCGTGACCGGCGTGTGGGCGCTTGGCGACGTGAACGGACGCGGAGCATTCACGCATACCTCGTACGACGATTACCAGATCGTCGCGGCAAATCTGCTCGACGGCGCGCGCCGTAGCGCCGACACGCGTATATCCGCCTACGCTGTGTTCGTGGATCCGCCACTTGCGCGGGTGGGGGCGAGCGAGCGTGAGGTACGCGCAAGCGGGCGGCCCGCGCTGATTGCGACCATGCCGATGTCGCGCGTCGGCCGCGCCCGCGAGCGAGGCGAGACGGATGGATTCATGAAGGCGCTCGTGGATGCGCAAACCCAGCGCATTTTGGGCGCGACGATCTTCGGCGTGGAGGGTGACGAGGCGATCCACACCTTCATCGACACGATGACCGCCGACGCGCCGTATGCGACGCTCGAATACGCAATGCATATTCACCCGACGGTGAGCGAACTCGTGCCGACCTTGCTCGACGGACTGAGGCCGCTCGTATGAGCGTGTCAGATGAGAACGCGCGTTCTGGGGGGCTCGCTGGCGGTCCGGCAGTGGGTCTTTCAGGCAACCTCTACGGCGGCATCGAAGCCAGCGCGCGCGACGAGCGTTTCGAACGGCTGATCGAGCAGGCCGGCGTCCTGATCGAGCGGATCGTCTCGACGGGGCAGGCGAGTCCGGAAGGGTTCTGGTACGACGATCCGCGCGACGAATGGGTCGTTCTGCTCGCGGGCGCGGCGGTGCTGGAATTCGAGGCGCAAGGTGGCGCGCGCCATCGGATGCGTCCCGGCGACTACGTGCATATTCCCGCGCACTGCCGGCATCGCGTGGCGTGGACCGATAAGGCAACGCCTACCGTCTGGCTCGCCGTATATTTTGGTGCAGGTGTTTGACGCACGCGGGTGAGGCCGGCGCGTCGCGATGATGTTTCTTTTCCGGCACGAAGCGTGGTGCCTGTCGCCGATAATCATCCGTATCCACTTTCCGTTACGAAGCGCCACCCGATGTCACGTCAACGTCCGCTGCGCGTCGCGCTAGTTTCCGATACGCACAATCTCGTGCGGCCCGAACTGCTGAGTTTCCTCGACGGCAGCGACGCCATCATTCACGCTGGCGATATCTGCCAGCAAGGCGTGCTCGATCAGCTGGCGCGGATTGCGCCGTTGACCGCTGTGCGCGGCAATAACGACCGTGGCGCATGGGCCGAGGCGCTGCCTGTGCAAACCGTGGTCGAAATCGGCGGCATCGCGATTGCTGTCGTTCACGAACTGCGCGATTTGCGTGGCCTTGGCAACGACCTGGCGGCGCAGGAGATCACTGTCGTAGTCAGTGGTCATTCGCACAAGCCGGAGCACGCATTGCGCGACGGCGTGCACTACGTGAACCCGGGTAGCGCCGGTCCGCGCCGCTTCAAATTGCCGATTGCCGCAGCGATGTTGACGATAGGAAACGACGGCGCACTGAACGTTGAACACACGCGGCTGATCGATTGAGCCAGGCGCGCATCCAGCGCCGCGCGAGACGTGGCCATGCGAAACGCAAAAAAGGCCAGCGTGAGGCTGGCCTTCGATAATTTCCGATGCGAAATCCGCGGCGCCTGAAGCGCCGTGGCTGCGCGGCGCGTGCGTTACACCCGAACCGCAGCGTGCGAGGCGTAATGCTCGTCGATTTCGCGGGCGACGCGCACGCCACGCATCACCGCATGGGCTTCGGCCTTCGTGCCGACGCACGGCGCGGAGCCGGGCAGCGGCTTGCGTGCGGTCTCGCGCAGCGACACCACCGAGACGATGCCGATCACGGCCGCGCCCATCAGGTAGTACGCGGGCATCATCAGGTTCTGCGTGTGCTCGACGAGCCAGGCAGCGACCAGCGGCGTCGTGCCTCCGAACAGCGACACCGACACGTTGAAGCCGATGGCGAGCGCGCCATAGCGGATCGCGGTCGGGAACAGCGCCGGCAGCGCGGAGGGCATCACGCCCGTGAAGCACGAGAGCAGCGTGCCGAGAATCAGGAGACCGAAGAACACCGGCAGCAGTTCACCCGTCTGGATCAGCGTGAGCGAGGGAATCGACAGCGCGATCAGGCCTACGCAGCCCGCGAGCATCACCGGCTTGCGGCCGATGGCGTCCGAGAGGCGGCCGAACGCGAGCGTCATCGGCATCATCAGGACCATCACGATCAGCACGAGGAAGAGACCGTGCGTTTCGTTGAAGTGCAGCGTTGCCGAGAGATAGCTCGGCAGGTACGAGAGCGCCATGTAGTCGGTCACGTTGAAGATCAGCACGAGGCCCACGCACAGCAGGAAGGGGCGCAGGTGCTCGGTAACGAGCGACTTCAGCGTTAGCTTCGGACGCGCATGTTCTTGCGCTTCGCGCAGTTCGGCTTCGCGCTTGAATGCGGGCGTTTCTTCGAGCTTGGTGCGGATATAGAGACCCACGAGGCCGAGCGGACCCGCGATCATGAACGGCACGCGCCAGCCCCAGTCGAGCAGTTGCTCGTGCGAGAGCGTGGCCGTCAGCACGGCAACCGTGCCCGCGCCGAGCACGTAGCCGATCAGCGTGCCGAATTCGAGGAAGCTGCCCATGAAGCCACGGCGCTTGTCGGGAGCGAACTCGGCGATGAAGGTTGCCGCGCCACCGTATTCGCCGCCCGTCGAGAAGCCCTGGATCAGGCGTGCCACGAGCAGCAGGATGGGTGCGGCAATGCCGATCGACGTATAGGACGGGATCAGGCCGATCGCGAAGGTGCCGCAGGCCATCATGATCATCGTCATCGCGAGCACGCGCTGGCGGCCGATGCGGTCGCCGAGCGGCCCGAACACCATGCCGCCGATCGGGCGCACGAGAAACGCCGCAGCGAACGTGCCGAAGGTCGCGATCAGTTGTGCCGAGGGGTTGCTCGACGGGAAGAACACTTGACCGAGCGTGACGGCGATGTAGCTGTACACGCCGAAGTCGAACCATTCCATGGCATTGCCGAGCGCCATGGCGCCGACGGCGCGTTTGAGGAGTTTGTTGTCGACGATCGTAATTTCGTCGAGGGTAAGATCGGTTGAAGCGGCCGATGAACCGGAAGTGGAAGCGGTCAAGGTCTGAATCTCCAATGACAGCGACGGGCCTGCGATGGCTCGCCACGGTTGCCGGAGAGCACCGTTTCGCGATAGCGGCAAGCATGTCGTGCACGAACGCGGTAAAGCGCGGACGCCCTGCGCGTCTGCGAAGCAGGCGGCGCACGAATGGCATGCTGAAGTGTCGCGAAACGACACTCGGTCGAATTGTGCGTTTGCGTTGCGCCTTGCGTGGCCGTGGTTGGGGGGCAGGACGCAGAATGACGCTGGACTCGCACGAGGGTGCGAAGTGAAGCGCCGCTGAAACGAAAAAGAAGGCCCGCGTGGCGGAGCGTTCTTTTTGTATGAAAACAATCAGGAAGAAGGCGTTTTTGGGCGCCGGCCTGATTGCAATTGATGACTAATGAATGTCGAACAAGGCGTTATGATAGCACGATAGCGTAAGTTCGTGCAAACCGCCCGTCCGGCGGGGCTCTTGGGGCGCCCGCGAGGCCCCGTGTGGCGGGGGATAGGGCGGTTTTGCCGGCCATAATGACACAGCCCGTGACGCAGCCCGGCAACGCGTCGTTCAAGCGGGCTGGATTGCCCAAGAAGTGCATAAAAAAACCGCGCCAAGGCGCGGTTTTTGAGGTGCGGCGGGGGCAGCTTCAGCCCTCGGTCGGCGGCACGTAGCCCGACGCCTGGTCGGCGCCTTCGCCGAAGAAGAACTTCTCCGTCTGCTTCATCAGATATTGGCGCGCGCGCGGGTCGGCCATGTTCAGCCGGTTCTCGTTGATGAGCATGGTCTGCTGCTTGAGCCATGCCTGCCATGCCTCTTTCGAGACGTTTTCGTAGATGCGCTTGCCGAGTTCGCCCGGCAGCGGCGGAAAATCGAGTCCCTCGGCTTCCTTGCCGAGCTTCGCGCATTGGATCATACGGGCCATGCTGTGCTTCTCCTGTAATCGTATGTGTGGGCGGCGAGGCGCTTCATTCGTAGATGGGGACGCTCACAGCTGTTTCATCAGCACGAGCGACTTGCGCTGCCAGTTGTAGAGGCGGCGGCGGTCTTCGGGCAGGTCGTCGACGGTGGCCTTCACGAAGCCGCGCTTCAGGAACCAGTGCTCGGTGCGCGTGGTGAGCACGAAAATGCGCGTGAGGCCGCGAGCCCGCGCGCGCTGCTCGATGCGGCGCAGGAGCCGCTCGCCGTCGCCCGAGCCTTGCGCCTCGGGCGAGACCGTGAGGCATGCCATTTCGCCGATGCGCTCCTGCGAATACGCGTAGAGCGCCGCGCAGCCGAACAGCACGCCGTCGTGCTCGATCACCGAGAAATGGTCGATGTCGCGTTCGATCTGGTGGCGCCCGCGCCGCACGAGCGTGCCGTCGCTTTCGAGCGGCTCGATCAGCGTGAGAATGCCGCCGACGTCGTCCGGTGTGGCTTCGCGCAGGCTCTCCAGATTCTCGTACGAGATCATGGTGCCCACGCCGTCGTGCAGGAACAGTTCGAGCAGCACGCTGCCATCGAGCGCGTAGGGCAGGATGTGCGCACGGCCCACGCCGCCGCGGCAGGCGCGAATCGAGTGCTTCAGGTAAAAGCCCTCGTCGCCGAGCACGGTGCCGCTTTCCTGCAGCTTGTAGGCGTCGTCGAGCGACATTTCACGGATCAGATCGCCTTCTTCGCTGATGAGGCCCGGCGTTTCCGTGAGGAAAATGATCTTGTCGGCGCGCAGCGCGATGGCCGCCGCCGAGGCGACGTCTTCCATCGACAGATTGAACGCCTCGCCCGTGGGCGAGAAGCCGAGCGGCGAAAGCAGCACGAGCTTGCGGCTCGCGAGCGAATGGCGGATCGAGTCGGCGTCGATCTTGCGCACGACGCCCGTGTGCTGGAAATCCACGCCATCGAGAATGCCGACCGGGCGCGCCGTCACGAAGTTGCCCGAGACCACGCTGATGTGCGCGTGCGCCATCGGCGTGTTCGGCAGACCCTGGCTGATCGCGGCCTCGATATCGAGACGCACTTCGCCGGCGGCTTCTTTCGCCGATTCCAGCGCCCGGGCATTGGTGATGCGCATGCCATGCGAGAACTCGGACTCGACGCCGTGCAGGCTCATCTGCTCTTCGACCTGCGGGCGCGACCCGTGCACGAGCACGATCTGGATGCCCATGGCCTGCAGCAGCGCGATGTCGGCGACGAGCGCGTTGAGCAGGTTCTGGTGCACGACTTCGCCGCCGAAGCCGACCACGAAGGTCTTGCCCTGGAACATGTGGATGTAGGGCGCGACCGATCGCATCCAGTCGACGAACTGCGCGTGCTGCGCGGCCTGCTGGGCAGCTTGCTCTGAAGCGGAGTCCGCGGCGGCGGAAGCCGGCGCGCTCGCGGAGGCGGGGACGAGGTCGGTTTGGGAATTCATGCCCGGGATTATAATGCGCCCCCATGTCGAATGTACCCAAAAGACCTGCCTCGGCGCAGGGCAGCAACACCCCTGCAGGGAAAGACGCGCCGCACGGCGGCGCGCAGGAAAAGCGCGCGTCGCAGAAGTATGGCGACGGACCGAAGCCGGCGTCGGCCGACCGGCTCGCCGCGCTCGTGGGCGGTGGGTCGCGCGATCAGCAAAAAAGCGCGCAAAAGAGCGCGCAGACGGCGGGGCAGAAGGGCGGTCAGAACGTCGCGCAAACGCAAGCGCAGACGGTGCCGCAAACGCAGGCACGGCCGCAAGCACAAGTTCAGCCGCAGCAGGCGAAACCGCAGACGTCCACACAAACGCAAGCGCCGACGACGCCGCGAGCCGCACCGCGCGCGGAGAATCGAAGCGAGAGCAGGCCGGCAGCGCAGCCGGGCGCGTCGCGCAACGATCAACGCGCAGCGCAGCGCGGCGAACCGCGCGATGCACAGGCGCAAACGCAGACGCCGCACAATCGGTCCCCGCGCGCGCAACAGCACAATCAAACGAAACAGTCAAAACAACCGAAACAACCGGCGAAGCCGAATCCGGCCGCACCTCAGCCGGCCGCACCTCAGCCGGCCACAGCGAAGTCCGGACGCGCATCGCGCCCCGCAGGCGAAGGCGAGCGTGCGCCGCGCGCCGAACGTCCGCCGCGCGCACCGCGTGAATCACGTGAACCGCGCGCGCCCATCGCGCCGAATCCGATTCCGCCAATCACGTTCCCAGAAGCGCTGCCCGTCTCGGGCCGCCGCGAGGAGATCGCGCGCGCCATCGCCGAAAACCAGGTCGTGATCGTGAGCGGCGAAACCGGCTCGGGCAAGACCACGCAGCTACCGAAGATCGCGCTCTCGCTCGGACGTGGACGCGGCGCGGGCGGCACCGGCCTCATCGGCCATACGCAGCCGCGCCGGATTGCGGCGTCAGCCACGGGGCGGCGCATTGCCGAGGAACTCGGCACGCCGTTTGGCGAAGTGGTCGGCTACAAGGTGCGCTTCACGGACAATCTCGCGCCGGGCGCATCGGTGAAACTCATGACCGACGGCATTCTGCTCGCCGAGACGCAAACCGATCCGCTGCTCAAGGCCTACGACACGATCATCATTGACGAGGCACACGAGCGTAGCCTGAACATCGACTTCCTGCTCGGCTATCTGAAAGAGATCCTGCCGCGCCGGCCCGATCTGAAGCTGATCGTGACCTCGGCGACCATCGACGCCGATCGCTTCGCGCGCCATTTCGGCAGCGAGGAGAAGCCGGCGCCCGTAATCGAGGTGAGCGGGCGGCTCTATCCTGTCGAGGTGCGCTACCGGCCCGTGCAGGAGGATAGCCCGGCGGTGAAGAACGCGCAGGGCACGACGGGCCGCGAAAAGGGCGCGAAATCGCAGCGGGACACGGATCGCGACCTGATGGAAGCCATCGTGGACGCAGTGGACGAACTGTGCCGCGAGGGCTCGGGCGACGTGCTCGTGTTCCTGCCCGGCGAGCGCGAGATTCGCGACGCCGCCGAGGCGCTGCGCAAGCATCATCCGCCGCACACCGAGATCCTGCCGCTGTTCGCGCGGCTTTCCGCGCAGGAGCAGGAGCGCGTGTTCAAGGCGTCGAACGCGCGCCGCATCGTGCTGGCCACCAACGTCGCGGAAACCTCGCTCACGGTGCCGGGCATCCGCTACGTGGTCGACACGGGTCTTGCGCGCGTGAAGCGCTATTCGTACCGCAACAAGGTCGAGCAGTTGCAGATCGAATCGATCTCGCAGGCGGCCGCGAACCAGCGCGCGGGCCGCTGCGGCCGGGTCGCGGACGGCGTCTGCATACGCCTCTATGAAGAGCAGGATTTCCTTTCGCGGCCAAAATTTTCCGATCCGGAAATTTTGCGTTCGTCGCTCGCGGCGGTCATTCTGCGGATGAAATCGCTGCACCTCACGGCGATCGAGACGTTCCCGTTCATCGAGCCGCCGCCGGGCCGCGCGATTGCCGACGGCTATCAACTGCTCAATGAACTCGGCGCCGTCGACGACGACAATGCGCTCACCGCGTTGGGCCGCGAGCTCGCGCGCCTGCCGCTCGATCCGCGCGTGGGCCGCATGATTCTCGCCGCCCGCGACGAGCAGGCCATGCGCGAAGTGCTGATCATCGCGAGCGCGCTTTCGGTGCAGGACCCGCGCGACCGGCCCATCGACGCGCAGGAGCAGGCCGACCAGGCGCATCGCCGCTTCGCCGACGAGCGCTCCGAGTTCCTCCAGTGGCTCAAGATCTGGGCCTGGTTCGAGGAGGCCGTCGCGCACAAGAAGTCGAACAAGCAGCTCGTCGATTCGTGCCGCGCGAACTTCCTCTCGCACCTGCGCCTGCGCGAATGGCGCGATGTCCATTCGCAACTGCTCACGGTGGTGCGCGAGCACGGCTGGCGCATCAATGAAGCGGACGCAACTTACGAGCAGATCCATCACGCGCTGCTCACCGGGCTGCTTGGCAACATCGGCCTGAAAGCCGACGACGAGCCGCACTACCTCGGCGCACGCGGCATCAAGTTTCATCTATGGCCAGGCTCGGCGCTCGTGAAGAAAGCGGGGCGCTGGGTCGTGGCCGCCGAACTGGTGGAAACGAGCCGCCTGTACGCGCGCTGCATCGCAAAGATCGAGCCCGAATGGCTCGAAAAGGTGGGCGCGCATCTGTTGCGCAGGTCGCTGTCCGAGCCGCACTGGGAGAAGCGCGCGGCGCAGGTTAGCGCGTTCGAGCGCGGCGTGCTGTACGGCTTGCCGGTGTATCAGCGCCGGCGCGTGGCGTTCGGCAAGCAGGATCCGGCGCGGGCGCGCGAACTCTTCATTCGCGGTGCGCTGGTGGAAGGCGAGTTCGACACGAAGCTCGCGTTCTTCGCACACAACCGCAAGCTGCTTGCCGATATCGAGCAACTCGAGCACAAGTCGCGCCGCCAGGACGTGCTGGTCGACGACGAGTTGATCTTCGCGTACTACGATCACGCGATTCCCGAAGGCATTTATTCGGGCGCATCGTTCGAGCGCTGGTATCGCGACGAGGTGAAAAAGAGCGGGCAGCCCGAGGACAAGCTGCGTCTGCTCTACCTCTCTCGCGACGACCTGATGCGCCACGAGGCCGCCGGCGTGACGACCGAGCTGTTCCCGAAGCGCATGACGATGTCGGGCGTGGCGATGGCGCTCACCTATCACTTCGAGCCGGGCTCGCCGCGCGACGGCGTGACGCTCGCGGTGCCGCTCTACGCGCTCAATCAGGTGGATGCGCGCCGCTGCGAATGGCTCGTGCCGGGCATGCTCAAGGAGAAGGCGCATCTGCTGCTGAAGTCGCTGCCGCAGAAGCTGCGCCGCCATTGCGTGCCGCTGCCCGAATACGCGGCGGGTTTCGCCGAGCGCGTGGGCAGCGAGCGCTTCGGCGCGGGCGGGCTCGTGGAGGCGCTCATCATCGACGTGAGAGAGCAGAAGCAGGTCGCCTTGAAGTTGTCCGATTTCAAGCTCGAATTGCTGCCGGCGCACCTTTTCATGAACTTCAAGGTGATCGACGAGCATGGTCGCCAGCTCGCGATGGGCCGCAATCTCGCGCAACTGCGCAGCGAACTGGGTGCGCAGGCGCAGCAGCAGTTCCAGAAGCTCGCGAGCGCGACCGCGCTGGCGGCGCTGGAAGCGCGCGGGGGCGGGGAGCCGCGCACCGCTGCGCAAGATTCGCAATCTGCGCCGCAGCCCGGCGCCAATGCGACCGCGAGCGTGCCGAAGAGCGGGCCCCGGCAGGGCAGCGCGCCGCACACGCCCGCGTCCGCCGACGACGCGCCGGCCACCGCGCTCTACGAGAACCTCACGACCTGGAACTTCGGCAAGCTACCCGAGCTGCTGGAGATCCGCCGGGGCGGCCAGACGCTGTTCGGCTATCCGGCGCTGGTCGATCGCGGCACGCATTGCGACGTCGAAGTGTTCGACTCGCCTGAAGAGGCTGCGCGCATCCATCGCGCAGGTTTGCGGCGTCTGTTCGCGCTGCAATTGCGCGAGCCGATCCGCTACATGGAGAAAAATCTGCCGGGCCTGCGCGAGATGGCCATGCAGTTCATGGCGCGGGCCACCCAGGAGGAATTGCGCGACCAGCTGATCGAACTCGCGCTCGATCGAGCCTGCCTGCAGGACCCGCTGCCCGACGACGAGGCGAGCTTCCACGCGCGCAAGGACGAAGGGCGCGGCCGCCTTTCGCTGCTCGCGCAGGAGATCGCGCGGCTGGTGGGGCAGATTCTTGCCGAGTACGCGTCGCTGGCGAAGAAGCTCGTACAGGCGAAGGCGTTCGGCGCGCCGGCGGCGGACATGCAGGCGCAGGTCGATGCGCTCATCGGCAAGCGCTTCATTCTGGAGACGCCGTACGCGCAACTCGTGCATTTCCCGCGCTACCTCAAGGGCGTGGCGCTGCGCATCGACAAGCTGCGTGCCGATCCGTCGCGCGACGCGCGCCAGGCGAGCGAATTCCTGCCGCTTGCGCAGCAGTATCAGCGCGCACTTTCGCAGCGCGGCGGCGTGTTCGATCCGCGCCTGAGCGAGTTCCGCTGGCTGCTCGAGGAACTGCGCATCTCGCTGTTCGCGCAGGAGCTGCGCACGCCCATGCCGGTATCGGTCAAGCGGCTGCACAAGGTCTGGGAGTCGATGTTGCGCTGAAGACCTGGGGGCGCCATGTCGGCGCCCTGGGGCCCCGGTCGGAAAAGCTCGAAAATGGGACCAGGTGTCGGACCAGGCGTCGGACCAGATGTCGCACCCTGCCGCATTTCATCGGCCCAACGTCAACCTTGCGGGAAGGTAGACGTTCTACAATCACGAACCTGTCCGGAAACAACTCTCCATGCGTAATCAATTTTTGGGCCGCGCAGCGGGCCGCCTCGTCGTGAAGGCCGCCTGCGCGGTGCTGGCCTGCGCCGCGTTCGCGGGCATTAGCGCAACCTCCGCGCGCGCCAACAACATCGTCGTGCTGAATTCGGGCGAAGCCACGCTGAGCCTCATCGACGACAAGACTCACGAGGTCGTCGGCACCGTGCCCACCGGCAAGGAGCCGCACCACCTGTTCCCGACGCCGGACAACAGCTCGCTCATCGTCGCGAATTCGGTGTCGAACAACCTGCTGTTCGTCGACCCGAAAACGGGCAAGCCGCAGCGCTGGATCGAGAATATCGAGGACCCGTATCAACTCGGCTTCTCGCCCGACAACAAGTGGTTCGTGACCACGGGCTTGCGGCTCGACCGCCTCGACATCTATCACTACGGCGGCGCTGGCAATTTCACGATCGCCAAACGCCTGCCGCTCTCGGCCATGCCAAGCCACCTCGCGTTCACGAAGGACAGCAACACCGTGTTCGTTTCGCTGCAGGTGTCGGGCGAGATCGCGGCGGTCGACCTGCCTACCCAGCGCGTGCTCTGGAAGATGAAGGTGGGCGCGGCGCCTGCGGGGCTCTGGCTTACGCCGGGCGAGAAGTATCTGCTCGTCGGCATGACGGGCGCCGACTATGTCGCGGTGGTGGACTGGCGCAACCAGAAGGTCGTCAAGACGATTCAGGTGGGCAAGGCGGCGCACAACTTCCGCTCGATGGTGGATGGCCGCCACGTGCTGGTGTCGAGCCGGGTGTCGAACGTCATCAGCATCATCGACGAAGAATCGCTCGAGAAAGTGGGTGAGATCAACGGCCTGCTGCCCGGACCCGACGACATGGAACTCACCGCCGATAAGCGCTATCTGTGGGTGACGTTCCGCTTCGCCAAACACATTGGCGTGATCGACATGCAGACGAAGAAGCTCATCAAGACGATTCCGGTGGGCCGCTCGCCGCATGGCATCTACTTCTATGACCGGGCGCCGGTCATGTCGCCCAATGGCGCTTGAGTCAAGCGTTTCCGCCTGTGTTTCGTAGATGATTCGCCGCCGCACATGCTAGCCTTTCTGACCTCATGCGCGCATTGGGCCGCGTCTGGCGCCGACGACCTCGTGTCGTGGCTCCAGACGCTCGTGTACGTCAAGCTCCTGCAGCCGCTGCTCTTTTACGCAGGCTTCATGGATGTGGACGAGGACACGTTCGATGCGCTCTACTGGGTGATCGTCGGCGTGCTGGAGATCGGCGCGATGTACGCGGTCCTGCGTCCGCTCGAAGCGCTCGTGCCGGCGGAAAAATGGCGCGACCGCAAGAGCGTGGGCGTGGACGCCGTCTATACCTGGATTACGCGTCTTGGCATTTTCAACTTGCTGTTCTTTTTCGCGCTGCAGCCGGTTTTCGACCGAGCGCAGAGCTGGTTGCGCCTGCACGGCGTAATGAGCGTCGATATCGACAATCTCTGGCCCGGCGTGACGACCGTGCCGCTCGTCACGTTCGCGATCTATCTGATCGTGCTCGACTTCTTCGGTTACTGGTATCACCGGTTTTCGCACCGCTTTGGCATCTGGTGGGAGCTGCACGCGGTCCATCACAGCCAGCGCAAGATGTCGTTCTGGTGCGATAACCGCAATCATCTGCTGGACGTGCTGGGCCAGTCCTGCATGTTCGCCGCCATTGCGCTCGTGATTGGCGTGCCGCCCGCGCAGTTCGTCGTGCTCGTCGCGCTCACGAACTTCGTGCAGAACGTGCAGCACGCCAATATCCGCTGGCACTTCGGCTGGCTCGGCGAGCGCCTCATCGTGAGCCCGCGTTTTCACCGCCGCCATCACGCCATCGGCTATGGTCACGAGGGCACGACTTATGGCTGCAATTTCGGCGTGTTGTTTCCGTGGTGGGACATGATGTTCGGCAGTGCTTCGTTCAATCGCGAAATCGAGCCCACCGGGATTCGCGACCAGCTCGAAGGCAAAAGTTATGGCGAGGGGTTCTGGGCGCAGCAAGGGCTCGCGTTCCGGCGCATCGCGCGGCGGCTCGCGGCGCAGCGGCGCGCCAGCGGCGATACCCGTGACGACACTAGCGCCGCCTGATCTGACCGATCCAATCGCTACTTCGTGACGCTTCACGGCTTTAGACGGCCCATCGCCCCGTGGTTTATGCTGTCGATTTGACGCACCGAACCCATGGGCCTCGCGATGCTTGCTCGTCTGACCGCTGCTTTCCTCCTCGCATGAACGATCTGTTGCGCTCGTTCGGGCGCGCGCTGGTAGGCGCGTTCCACCCCTCCATGCTGTTCCTCACCTTCGTGCCGTTTCTCGTGGCGGCGGGAGTGTGGGGCGGCCTGCTTTATGCGTTCTGGCAACCGCTCGTCGATGCGCTGCGTCCGGCGCTCGAACATTGGTGGGCCACCGCGTATCTCTACCATCTGTTCGACTTGCTTGGCTACGGCGCGCTACGCAACATGATCGGGCCATTCGCGGTGATCGTGCTGTCGGTTCCGCTCATCGTCATTACCGTGCTGCTGCTGATCGTGGCGATCTCGATGCCGCGCGTGATCCGCTATCTCTCGGCCCGGCAATACTCGACGCTGGAGCTGCGGCGCGGCGGTAGCTGGTACGGCAGCCTGTTTCATTCGCTCTGGACCACGGTGATTTGCATCGTGCTGTTGTGCGTCTCGCTGCCGTTCTGGTTTTTTCCGCCGTTCTTCGCGGTCCTGCCGCCACTGCTGTGGGGCTGGCTGACCTATCGCGTGATGACCTATGACGCGCTGGCGCTGCACGCCAGCGCTGAGGAGCGGCGCGAGCTCGTGCGCCGGCACCGGCTGCCGCTGCTGGCGATTGGCGTGGCGAGCGGCCTGCTCAGCTCACTGCCCACGGCGATCTGGATCGCCTCCGCCTGGCTGCTGCTGTTTTTCCCGTTCGTGGCCATTGCGACCGTGTGGATCTATGCGTTCATTCTGGTGTTCACGGCGCTCTGGTTCGGCCACTACTGCCTGCACGCGCTTCAACGCCTGCGCGCCGCGCAAACACAGCAGACGGGGCATGATGTGACCGTCACGCACTAAACTCGCACCGAATCGGCATGGGAGCGTGCTGCTCCCGGCTCCCGCGCTTGCGGCGAATTGCGACAAACCACGACGAACTACAACGAATCACGACGAGGTCATTCATGGCATTTGGCGTCATCATCATCGGCGACGAGATTCTCTCGGGCCGCCGCAGCGACAAGCATCTGCCGAAAATCATCGAGTTGCTGGGCACGCGCGGCCTCGCGCTCGAGTGGGCCGAATACGTTGGCGACGACCCGGCGCGCATCACGGCGACGCTCGAGCGCTCATTCGCATCAGGCGACATCGTGTTTTCCACGGGCGGCATTGGCGCGACGCCCGACGACCATACGCGCCAGTGTGCGGCGGCCGCGCTCGGCGTGCCGCTCGCGCTGCATCCCGACGCGCAGGCCGCGATCCGCGAGCGCATCCGCGACATGCACACGGGCGCCGATCCGGTCGATTTCAATTCGCACGAGAACCAGCACCGCTTCCAGATGGGCACGTTTCCGGTGGGCTGCGAGATCATCCCGAACGGCTACAACAAGATTCCGGGCTTTTCGATTCGCGACCACCATTTCGTACCGGGCTTTCCGGTGATGGCCTGGCCGATGATCGAATGGGTGCTCGATACGAAGTACGCGCATTTGCATCATCAGATGCCGCACGCGGAGAAGTCGCTGCTCGTGTTCGAGTTGCCGGAATCGACCCTCACGCCGCTCATGGAGCGCATCGAGCGTGATTTCCCGGGCGTGCGCGTGTTCAGTCTGCCGAGCGTGGGCGACACGGAGCGCGGCGGCGTTTATGCACGCCGGCATATCGATCTGGGCGTGAAGGGGGAGCCGGAGGCCGTCGCGGCAGCGTTCGTGAAGCTGCGCGAAGGCGTGCATCTGCTGGGCGGCGACATCGTGGAGCCGCCCGAGCCGACCAGGATCTAAAGCGCCGCGCCGCCAGGTGTCAGGCGCCCAGCCAGGGCAGGCCGCGGAAGCACCAGCCCGTGATCGTCTTGCGATGCCCTTCGCTGTTCTTGTCGCCCTCGAAGCCTTCCAGCAGGTCGTACGCGTGCGTGAAGCCGGCCTTGGCGGCTTCGATGGCCGCGAGCTTCGAGCGCGCGGCGCTGCGGCAGAGGAACAGCACGGGCGTATCGGGTTCGGCGACGCTCTTGAGCTGGGAGATGAATTCGGCGTTGGGCACGCCGCCGGGGTAGCGCGTCCATTCGACATGGGCATACTGGCCGTCGCCCACCACAGGGCGGCCGACCCAGTCGAGCTCGGCGCGGGTGCGCACATCGACCAGCTTCACGCGCGTGTCGAGTTGCAGAAGCTCGAACGCCTCGGCGGGCGAGACCGCGCCCGCGTAGGGCAACTCGTTCTCGACGCGGCGCTTTTCGGCTTGGGCATACAACTGTTCGAGCGTACTCATGACAGCAGATCTCCTATTTCTCGTGTTGGACCAAGAGATCATTCTAGCGCGCTGCATGGCGCAGGAAGCGGGCGTTGCTGGCGCGCGGATGAGCGCTGGCGGGGCGGTAGGGCATTGATGCACCGGCTTCGCATGCGCGCGTCCGGTGCGTGCGATTTGTCGCATCGGTTTTTTTGCATCGAATTGGTGCGTTGGAGTTTTTATGCACCATAATGAGTTGTGTTTCGTGCGCCAAATCAGAGAATGCACGGAGTTGGTGCGTGGGGCCGACCGTTTTGTGCAGCCGGCACGATTGCGGCGCGCGCCGTTTCGCTTCAGGTGCGTGCCTGCATTGGGTTTGCGCAGACTTGGCCCAAAGCTGGCACAGAAGGTGCTTTATATGTCGCGATCGGTTCACAGCGGCGTGGATCAACAGAATTGGCACGGCGGCAACGGTCGCCGAAATCGTTAATCAGGAGAAAAGGTTATGAGCAAATCCGTGGCCGACGTCATGCAACTCGTCAAGGACGAAGACGTCAAGTTTGTCGACTTCCGCTTCACGGACACGCGCGGCAAGGAGCAGCACGTCTCGGTTCCGCTGTCGCACTTCGACGAAGACAAGTTCGAGTCGGGTCATGCGTTTGACGGTTCGTCGATTGCCGGCTGGAAGGGCATCGAAGCCTCGGACATGCTGCTCGTTCCGGATCCGAATACGGCGTTCATCGACCCGTTCTACGAAGAGTCCACGCTGGTCCTCACCTGCGACGTGGTCGAGCCGGCAGACGGCAAGGGCTACGAGCGCGACCCGCGCTCGCTCGCCAAGCGTGCCGAAGCGTACCTGAAGAGCACGGGCCTCGGCGACACGGCCTTCTTCGGTCCGGAACCCGAATTCTTCATTTTCGACTCGGTCCAGTGGAACACGGACATGTCGGGCACCTTCGTCAAGATCGGCTCGGATGAAGCGCCGTGGTCGTCGTCGCGCGAAATGGAAGGCGGCAATCCGGGTCACCGTCCGGGCGTGAAGGGCGGCTACTTCCCGGTCGCGCCGGTCGACACGTTCCAGGACATGCGCTCGGAAATGAGCCTGCTGCTCGAACAGATCGGTATTCCGGTCGAAGTGCACCACCACGAAGTGGCGGGCCAGGGCCAGAACGAAATCGGCACGAAGTTCTCGACGCTGGTTCAGCGCGCGGACTGGACGCAGCAGATGAAGTACATCATCCACAACGTCGCGCACACGTACGGCAAGACGGCCACGTTCATGCCGAAGCCGGTCGTTGGCGACAACGGTTCGGGCATGCACGTTCACCAGTCGATCTGGAAGGACGGCCAGAACCTGTTCGCGGGCAACGGCTACGCAGGCCTCTCGGAATTCGCGCTGTTCTACATCGGCGGCATCATCAAGCACGCTCGCGCGCTGAACGCCATCACGAACCCGGGTACGAACTCGTACAAGCGTCTGGTTCCGCACTTCGAAGCGCCGGTCAAGCTTGCTTACTCGGCACGCAACCGTTCGGCATCGATCCGCATTCCGCACGTGTCGAATCCGAAGGGCCGCCGTATCGAAACGCGCTTCCCGGATCCGCTGGCCAACCCGTACCTGTGCTTCTCGGCACTGATGATGGCGGGTCTGGACGGCGTGCAGAACAAGATCCACCCGGGCGAAGCCGCCGACAAGAACCTGTACGACCTGCCGCCGGAAGAGGATGCAAAGATCCCGACCGTCTGCGCGGGCCTCGACCAGGCACTGGAAGCGCTCGACAAGGATCGCGAGTTCC
This sequence comes from Paraburkholderia sacchari, assembly GCF_000785435.2. GTDB lineage: Bacteria > Pseudomonadota > Gammaproteobacteria > Burkholderiales > Burkholderiaceae > Paraburkholderia > Paraburkholderia sacchari. The sequence continues at coordinate 153,105 of NZ_JTDB02000008.1, forward strand.
TGACGCGCGGCGGCGTGTTCACGGATTCGATGATCGACGCTTACCTCGAACTGAAGGAAGGCGAACTGCAGCGCGTGCGCATGACCACGCACCCGATCGAGTTCGAACTGTACTACTCGCTGTAATCGGCGAACGGCGCTTCGCACGTGCTTACGCGGCGAAGCGCTCGTCCGACGTCGGCAAGCATGTCAACTTCGGTCAAAAAGGGACGGCGTTGCCGTCCCTTTTTCGTTGGCGTGGTTGCGGAGTCACTCATCTTCAACGATATGGATTGAATCCGCGCGTCCGGAATATGGTGCTCAAGAATCTGATCAAGGCAAGGAAGGGTCACGCGGAGCCGCTCTCGGACGAGACGGCGCTCGTGGAGTCGGGGCTGTTGCACGGCTTCGAAGCGTTGCCCACGGTCGTGCTCGTGCTCGACAAGCGCACCTTGCGCGTGGCGTTCGCGAACCCCACGGCCGAGGCGATGCTCGATCTTTCGCGGCGCCAGCTCACGCAGATGGCGTGGTCCGATCTTTTCTCCAACGCGGACGAACTGCTCGAAACGATCGCATCAATTGCGGCGCACCGTTTTCATGCGACGCGCCTCGACGCCACGCTCGAACGACCGGGCCGCGAGGCGCTGCACGTGCACGCGATCGTTGGCTTTCTCGAGAGCGCGCCCGACTATGTGCTGCTCGAGCTGTTCGAAAACGAGCGGCATCTCAAGAGCGATCGCGAGGAGCGCATTCACGACCTGGCGACCGTCAACAAGCATCTGATCCGCAATCTCGCCCACGAGATCAAGAACCCGCTCGGCGGCATTCGCGGCGCGGCGCAGTTGCTCGAATTCGAGCTCGGCACGCTCGGCCGCGACGAGCTGCGCGAGTACACGCAGGTTGTCATCAAGGAGTCGGACCGGCTGCAAACGCTCGTCGACCGGCTGCTCGAGCCGCACCGGCATCCCCATATCGTCGGCGACGTGAACATTCACGAAGTGTGCGAGCGCGTGCGCGCCGTGATTCTCGCCGAGTTTCCGCGCGGCCTCACGATCGAGCGCGACTACGATGTGAGCGTGCCCGACCTGCGCGGCGACAAGGAACAACTGATCCAGGCACTGCTGAACATCGTGCGCAACGCGGCGCAGGCGCTGCGCGAACGGATCTCGCAAGGCGACGCGCGCATCGAGTTGCGCACGCGCATCGCGCGCAAGATCACGATTTCCAAGCGCCTGTGCAAGCTGGCACTGGACTTGCATGTCATTGATAACGGACCCGGCATTCCCGACGAGATCCGCGACCGCATCTTCTATCCGCTCGTCTCCGGGCGCGAGGATGGCAGCGGTCTCGGGCTCACGCTTGCGCAAACCTTCGTGCAGCAGCACGACGGATTGATCGAAGTGGAAAGCCGGCCGGGCCACACGGAGTTTCAGATCCTGCTTCCGCTCGACAACTGATCCACCGCCATTACTTCTATCGCAAGCCACCAGGACTTCTGACCGACCTTATGAAGCCGATCTGGATAGTAGACGACGACCAATCGATACGCTGGGTGCTCGAAAAAGCCCTTGCGCGCGAGAATTTCGCGACCCGCAGCTTCTCGAACGTGCGCGACGCCGCGAGCGCGCTCGAACACGACAGCCCGCAGGTGCTCGTCTCCGACATTCGCATGCCGGGCGGCTCGGGCCTCGAACTGCTGCAAACCGTGCGCGAGCGCCTGCCGGGCCTGCCCGTCATCATCATGACCGCATTCTCCGACCTCGATAGCGCGGTGGCCGCGTTTCAGGGCGGCGCGTTCGAGTATCTCGCCAAGCCCTTCGACGTGGCCAAGGCTGTCGAGCTGATCCGCCGCGCCGTGGACGAGAGCATGCGCGGCGAGCATCAATGGGACGAGCGGCCCGCCGAGGCGCCCGAGATGCTGGGCCAGGCGCCGGCGATGCAGGACATGTTTCGCGCCATCGGCCGCCTCTCGCATTCGGCGGCCACGGTGCTCATCACGGGCGAATCCGGCACCGGAAAGGAGCTGGTCGCGCGCGCGTTGCACCGCCATAGCCCACGCGCAAACGGTCCGTTCATCGCGCTGAACACTGCTGCCATCCCCAAGGATCTTCTGGAATCCGAACTGTTCGGTCATGAGCGCGGCGCGTTCACGGGCGCGCAGGCGATGCGCCAGGGCCGCTTCGAGCAGGCCGAGAACGGCACGCTGTTTCTCGACGAAATCGGCGACATGCCGTTCGACTTGCAGACGCGCCTGTTGCGCGTGCTCTCCGATGGGCAGTTTTATCGCGTGGGCGGCCACAACCCTTTGCGCGCGAACGTGCGCGTGATAGCAGCTACGCACCAGAACCTGGAAACGCGGGTGCGCCAGGGGCTGTTTCGCGAGGACTTGTATCACCGCCTCAACGTGATTCGTCTGCGCTTGCCGGCGCTGCGCGAGCGCAGCGAGGACATCCCGCTGCTCACGCGCCATTTTCTGCAGAAGAGTGCGCGCGAACTCGGTGTCGAGCCCAAGCGCGTGTCCGACGAGGCGCTGGCGTATATGTCTTCGCTGGCGTTTCCCGGCAATGTGCGCCAGCTTGAAAACCTCGCGAACTGGCTCACGGTGATGGCGCCTGCGCAGACCATCGAGATCAAGGACTTACCGCCCGATCTGGTGCCCGCGCATGCCGCGACAACCGAGGGCGCTTCCGCGGGTGCGTTGGGCGAAGCCTCGCCGGCCACTATTGCGCTGGGGGCGCCGCTCACGGGGGGCGAGAGCACAATGGCCGTGCCGGCGGGTGTCGCAGGCGCTGCGAGTTTCGCAAGCGTGCAGGGCGCAAGCGGCGGCGTGCCGGGTGCGCAATCCGCGGCCAACGGTGCTGCGGCGCCGCCTGTGGGGGTTTGGGAAAGCGGCTTGCGCACGGAGGTCGCGCGCCTTCTGCGCGAGAACAGTGCAGGCGTCATGGACGAACTCTCGCGACGCTTCGAAGCTGCCGTGATTCGCGAAGCGCTCGAATATACGCGCGGCCGCAAGGTCGAGGCCGCCGAGCGTCTTGGCATCGGCCGCAACACCATCACGCGCAAGATCCAGGAACTCGACCTCGAATGAGCGCGGCATGAGCCGTGCGTGGCGGCCAGCCCGGGCCGTCAAGCACGGGTCGTTCCAAACGGGCCGTCCCAAACGGGCCGTCCCAAACGGGCTGTGTCCATGCGCGAGGCCCTTCGCGCGCGGTGGGGCATAATCGACGCTGGTTTTCCCGTCGATGATCGAACATGCCCGTGACTTCCCCGTGGCCCGCCGAGGCCGATCCGTTCCTCTCCCTCGAATCGCTCGACGACCCCGCCGCCATGGCCTGGGTCGAGGCGCAGAACGCGCGCACGCGCAGCGCATGGCAAGGCGGCGAACGCTTCGAAGCGCTGGAAAAGCGTCTCGCGCAGGCCTATTTGCCGCGCGAGCGGCCCGTGATCCCGAGCCGCTGGCAGGAGTGGGCCTACGATCTCTGGGAAGACGAGGACAATCCGAAGGGCCTGTGGCGCCGCGCGAAGTGGGCCGACTGGCGCGCACGCAAACCGCAGTGGCAGACGCTCATCGACTTCGACGCGCTCGGCGCGGTTGAACGCATGCCCTGGGTGTGCGCGGGCATCGACATCCTTTATCCCGACGGCGATCGCGCACTGATCCAGCTTTCGGACGGCGGCGCCGATGCCGTCACCGTGCGCGAGTTCGATCTCGAAAGGCGCGTGTTCGTCGACGGCGGTTTTGCGATCGAGAAGGAAGGCAAGCACATCATCTCGTGGATCGACCGCGATACGGTGTACGTCGGCTGGGATCACGGCAAGAAGATGCTTACACGCTCGGGTTATCCGCGCGAAGTGCGCCGCTGGACGCGCGGCACGCGTCTCGCCGATGCGCCTGTTGTGTTCCGTGGCGAGTTCGACGACATCAGCGTGGAGGGCGATTACGACCCTGTCGAGAGGCGTCATGACGTGGTGCGCAGCGTCGACTTTTTCGACTCCTTGACGTACCGGCTCGACGAGCGCGAGCAGTGGCAGCTCTACGACGTGCCCTCGCATGTGGCAGTGGGCGCGTGGCATGGCTGGCTAATGCTCGAGCCGCGGCTCGACTGGGCGCTCGGCGAACACACCTGGGCGGGCGGCTCGCTGCTCGCCATTCGCGAAGACGCATTTCTTGCTGGCGAGCGCAACGTCACACCGCTTTTCACGCCCACGCCGGTGACGTCGGCATGCGACTGGAGCACGACGAAAAACGTCCTGATCGTCTCGTGGCTCGACGACGTGCAAAGCCGCACGATGCTGTGGCACCCGCAGCAGAAAGAAGGCGCATGGACGTGGCAGTCGCGTCTTTTTCCGGCGCGCGCGAGTTCGCAGGTGGATGTTTCGCCCATCGAGGACACGCTCAACGACGAAGTCTTCGTCGATGTGGACGACTATTTGCTGCCGCCAGAATATTGGCTCGCCGATCTCGCGCAGCAGGACTTGCAGAACTGGGAACTGCTCGATCGCTGGCCCACGCAGTTCGATGCCGCGCCGCTTGCCGTGATTCGCTCGCATGCGCGTTCCGCGGATGGCACGATGGTGCCGTTCACCGTGGTCGGCCCGCGCGCCGCGCTCGAGGGCGAGGTGCGCAAGCCGCTGCCGTGCCTGTTGACGGGTTATGGCGGCTTCGCCATCTCGCTCACGCCGCAGTATCTGGTTGGCTCGGGCATAGGCTGGCTGGAGCAGGGCGGCATCGTCGCCATCGCCCATATTCGCGGCGGTGGCGAGTATGGCACCGCCTGGCACGTGAACGCGCAACGCGAGCAGCGGCAGCGCTCGTTCGACGACTTCATTGCGGTGTCGGAGCAACTGGTTGCCGAGGGTTATACGAGCGCGGCGCAACTGGGCATCAAGGGCGGCAGCAACGGCGGCCTGTTGGTTGGCGCGTGCATGGTGCAGCGCCCGGAATTGTTCGGAGCGGTCGTGTGCGAAGTGCCGCTGCTCGACATGCAGCGCTATCCGCTGCTGCACGCAGGGGCGTCATGGATGGACGAATACGGCGATCCTGAGGATTCCGAAGAAGGGCGCGCGCTTGCAGAATACTCGCCGTATCAGCGCGTGAAAGCCGGGGTTGCGTACCCGAGCGTCCTTTTCACGACATCGACCAGCGACGACCGCGTGCATCCCGCGCACGCGCGCAAAATGGTCGCGCGCATGCAGGAGCAGGGGCACGCGAACGTCTGGTATCTGGAGAACACCGAAGGCGGCCACGGGCCAGGCAGCGACTCGCTCGAGCGCGCGCAGTACGACGCGCTCGTCTACCGCTTTTTGTGGACCACGCTCGCCGGAACGTGGTGAGAACGGCGCGGGCTGCTGATTAATGCTCAGCCCGCGATCTTCAGATCGGCCACAACCGGTGTGTGGTCCGAAGGTTGCTCCCACTTGCGCGGCACCTTGTCGATTTCGCACGACGCGAGCAGGGGCGTGAGCGCGGGCGAGAGCAGGATATGGTCGATGCGCAAGCCCGCGTTGCGGCGGAACGCGAACATGCGATAGTCCCACCACGTGAACATCTTGTCGGGCTGCTCGAACTGGCGGTACGCATCGACGAAACCGAGCGCGATGAGGCGCTGGAATTGCGCGCGCTCTTCCGGCGAGACGAGGTTCTGGCCCTCCCAGGCCTTCGGGTCGTGCACGTCGCGGTCTTCCGGCGCGATGTTGTAGTCGCCGAGCAGTGCGAGCTGCGGATGACGTTCCATCTCCGCACCGAGCCAATCGTGCATCGCATCGAGCCAGCTCAGCTTGTAGGCGAACTTTTCGGTGCCCGGCGCCTGGCCGTTCGGGAAATACGCACTGACGATGCGCACGCCGTCCACCGTGGCAGCAATCACGCGCTGCTGCGGGTCTTCGAAGCCGGGGATGTTGCGCACGACCGTGGCCTCGTCGACGGCCAGGCCATCGCGCACGAGAATGGCCACGCCGTTATAGGTCTTCTGGCCCGCGAACCAGCTGCGATAGCCTTGGGCCTCGAGTTCGGCGCGCGGGAACTTGTCGTCGGTGAGCTTCAGCTCCTGGAGGCAGAGCACGTCGGCCTTGCTTTCGGCGAGCCAGTCGACGACGTGCTGCAGACGGACCTTCAGGGAATTCACATTCCACGTTGCGATTTTCATGAATGGATGAGCGTTGGATCGGCGAAATACCGAATCATAACGCCCGACGATGCAGCGCGGGCCGCCGCCGCGCCACGACGGAGGCCATGCGTTCCCCTTGTTCTACTGTGCTGTGGATCAGGCTAGCGCCGCGGCTTCGGCACTCGCGCTCGCCACACCCAGGCGTTCGCGCGCGGCTTCGTACTCGCGCTTCAGGCGCGCGATCAGCTCGGCTGTGGGCACGACGCTCTTGACCGCGCCGATGCCCTGGCCTGCGCCCCAGATCTCCTTCCACGGCTTCACGCGGGTCGAGCCGAAGTTCATCGCCGACGGATCGGATTGCGGCAGCGCGTCGGGATCCAGGCCGCTCGCCACGATGCTCGAGCGCAGATAGTTGCCGTGCACGCCGGTGAAGAGATTCGAGTAGACGATATCGCTCGCGCCGCTTTCGACGATCATCTGCTTGTAGGCGTCGACCGCATTCGCTTCATGCGTGGCGATGAACGCCGAGCCGACATACGCGAGGTCCGCTCCGGCGGCCTGCGCCGCGAGAATGGCGTTGCCGTTGCCGATTGCGCCCGAGAGCAGCAGCGGGCCGTCGAACCATTCGCGAATCTCGTGGATGAGTGCGAACGGCGAGAGCGTACCCGCATGGCCGCCCGCGCCGGCAGCGACGGCGATCAGGCCGTCTGCCCCTTTCTCGATGGCTTTCTTCGCGAACGTGTTGTTGATCACGTCGTGCAGGACGATGCCGCCCCAGCCATGAATGGCCTGGTTCACGTCCTCGCGCGCGCCCAGCGAAGTGATGACGATGGGCACCTTGTACTCGGCGCATACGCCCAGATCGTGCTGGAGGCGGTCATTCGACTTGTGGACGATCTGGTTCACAGCGAACGGCGCGGCGGGCTGATCGGGATGCTTCGCGTTGTATTCGGCGAGCTCGGTCGTGATGCGGTCGAGCCATTCGCCCAGCACGTGCTCGGGCCGCGCGTTCAGCGCGGGGAACGAGCCGACCACGCCCGCCTTGCACTGCGCGATCACGAGATTGGGATTCGAAATGATGAAAAGCGGCGAGCCGACGACGGGAATCGAGAGGCCGCGTCGCAGGACGGCGGGCAGGGCCATGCGTATCTCCTTGTCGATGGAAGTGGGCGAGTGAGGCCGGGTTCCATCTCATGCAAAGCTGAATGAAGACGGCGGCCCGATTTGGGCGCCGCCGTGTTGTTGCTCGCGTTGTGCGCCCGTGCTGGCGGGCCAACAGGGTTAAACATAGCAAACCCGCAGGCACTATGCAACTGGTTGCATAGTGCCTGCGTTCCAGATTGATCTGGAACGCAGGCACGGGAAACCGGGGTGGCATCGCGGGGACCTGGTTTAGAATCGCCTCATGTCGACCCCCCACGCCATCCTGATCGCCCTGCTCGAAAAGCCGTCGTCCGGCTATGACCTCGCCCGGCGCTTCGATCGGGCGATTGGCTATTTCTGGCATGCCACGCACCAGCAGATCTACCGCGAGCTTGGACGCATGGTGGCGGCGGGCTGGGTTGCCGTTCTGGAAGAGGGCGACGCACACTCCGGCGCTACGCGCAGGAAGGTTTACCGCGTGCTGCCGGTAGGCCGCGAAGAAGTCGAACGCTGGGCGCGCGAAACGCGTCTGGGCCCCGATGACCGCAACGTGTTTCTGCTGAAGCTGCGCGCCGACGCCGTGATCGGCCCGCTTGGACTGGGCGAAGAGTTGCCTCGGTTTATCGAAGAGGCGCGTGAGCGCCTCGACACCTATCGTGGGATCGAGCAGCGCGATTTCGGCGCGCCGGTGCTCACGCGTGGCCAGCAGCTGCAGTATGCGATTCTCAAGGCGGGGATACGCACGCAGGAATCGTGGATCGAATGGGCCGAGGAACTCAGGCCGCTTCTCGATGCCGACAAGGCGTAGCGTACAGCGCAATGACCATCGCCAATAAGTTTGGATTCCGAATCAACGTCGATGCGCCGACATGAGCATGGCTGCTGGCGATATCGATGGCTGGAATTAGTTGTTGACGCGAACGCAGGACTTGCCTATAATAGCTTTCTCTGACGGACGCGGGGTGGAGCAGTCTGGCAGCTCGTCGGGCTCATAACCCGAAGGTCGTAGGTTCAAATCCTACCCCCGCAACCAAAGCCTAGTAAGGCTTTGCGAGATTTTGAAGTTTTTGGGTAGCGTCTTCTTTTCGTGTTTTTGGACACTATTTGGACAAGGCCCGCGCGAATCTCGCCAAATCCGTCGCAAGCGCAAGCCCGCCTTCAAGCGGGCTTTTTGCTTTTTCGGGCCCGTCTCGGCCCCGCGCCCCTCACCCTTTCCATAAACGCACATGACCCAACGAACCCCGCTACAGGGCGGGATTTAGGCCAGTTGCGCATTCCGCGATACCGATGCTTTTTCCGCTCCGCTACACCGGCATTCACAAAAAAACCCGCGAACGAAGCGCGGGCCTTCGGATTCACTCTTGCGCGGAAGGGTCTTCCAGTTCGCTTAGTCGTTGGCTGTCCCAGATGCCCAAGTCGATTGCGTGCTGAAGCATCCCTAGCGTAATAGGCTCGGTCTTCTCGTACTTCTTGATGCGTTGGTGTCGGTGTAGCCAGTTCGTGAGAATTGAAAACGGCCAGACGCTAAGCCCCTCCATTTCGAAGTAACGAAGGAATTCAAAATCGCCAGATTCAACGTTGAAGCGCTTCGCGAATGCGCCCATGAATTCGTCAGCGTCATCCCCCGTCACACCAAAATCGTCCTCCAGTGAATCTGAAGTATTCAATTTTCGTTTCGAGGATAGACCTATCTGCTTGCGAACAAAATCCTGCAATTCAACCGAAACTTCCTGTGGTCGCATCGTTGATTCGGTCCTCTGGATTAACAAGTTGATTGTAATGAAGAATCGTCAGGACAGAGATTTTTACCACATCATATGCAGCAATTGCCCAGCCGACCATTGGCGTCCATCGCCCAATGAATACGCCCAAATTATTTACCATCCGAAAGCGAAGCATTAGGATTGATTTATTCGTAAGCGTCGGCAAGATGTTCCGCTCAAAATCATAGTCGAACAGGGCGCGGCTAACCTTGGATGCGATGGATGTTCCTCTTGTAGCGCCGCCGAATTTACCGCGCGTCGAAAGTACCGGCTGACCCGCGAGAACCGCTACTACAGCCACGATATCTTCTACGCCCAAAGCCTTGCAGGTCTCTTCAACCATTACGCAGAAAAAGAGACCTTGGGGCGTCAGGTTCTTATGTTCGCCGTAGATGTAGAGATTGTCTTTTACTGGCGCGCTGCTAGCCACGTCATCGCTTATAAGGCGTTCATATTCATTCATCGCGCCGCGCCTCAGGCTGTAGTGTTCGCCTTCACGTCGATAAGAGTCGTTACCATGCCTTGGCTTCCTCCAATCGCGTTTTGCACCAGATATTCCTTCTTCATTCGCGCGAATGAGAGTTTTACATGCTCCAGCGCCAGACTTCCGCCCGCTGCTGGCTCAACGTGCGTAATTACCACGTCATACATGGTGATTCTGTAATATTCGAGCGGCACACCTCCAGCCTTGCGCATGGTAAGCACAGCTTTGGTAATGTGCTGCCCCCGGAATGCGTAACCGGCGAGATTAGGGCTTGCCCGGTCGATTTGATGGGTAAAGCTCAAATCCTCCACGCTTGCCTTAGCTGCCCCGCCGCCTGACCCGCTATGCATATTGGATTTTTGCGTAACAGCCCATCCCCAATGCAGAACTTCGATTTCATCCGGGTGCGTCGCGTCTTGTGACTCGCCAGCAATACCGTCAATCTTGATAAAAATATCCGCCATATCGACTCCCTTTAACAAAATAAAACTATCCACATTACCTCTGACTTTTCAAAGGCACGGGAAAATCAGGGAAATTTTTGATTCACGTCATATTTACACTTGCGACGTGTCCGCCTATACCGCGCGCGTGAGGGCTTCGCCGGTCGGTCGGGGTGCGGTCGGCGTCGGCTGACCAGCGGAACCGGTCAGCGCGCCGCGTATCAGGTCGGCGGCGATGGATTCGCGTGACACGTTGGCGGCGTCGGTGGCGCGGTCGAGTGTCTGGAAGGTGTCGCGGTCGAGCATGACGCGCAAGGATACGCGGCGGCTTTCACTCACGGTCGCCGCCGTCGCGCCATGCCTTCGGGTTGCGGCCAGTCGCGGCCAGCATCAGTTCAGCCGACGCGCGGTCGCGTGCGGCGCGCTGTTCGGCGGAAGTCGGTTGCGCAAGGTCGGGAAGGTCCGGCGTCGGCAGTGCGCGCGAGCGCACGGCTTCGGCCAGCATGTCGCCCGCGACTTCTTCCAGCGGCGCGCCTGTGACGCGGGCCTGTTCTTCGAGCGCCGCACGCACGCCGCGCGTGACCCATGCAATCGTCGGTTGTACGCTCATTGCCCGCCCCTTTCAATCGGTTGAACGTCGCCGATAGTATGCGCCCGTGACAGGCAAAAGGAAGCCGCGACGGCCTGAAGTCCGCGCGGCGAAATTCACCACATGGAACGTGCGCGGTTTCTGCGAGCGCCGCGCCGCTCAGGGATAGCCGTTCGTCCGCCTGGAGTTGGGCGACCGGCCCGCAGTCTTCACGGCTTGCGTCGGCGGCGGTCCAGACCCAACAACCAGTAAAACCGCAACAGGTCATAGGTCGCGCGTGTCTGGTCGCGCACGGCGTCGCTCACCCGCACGCGCCCGTGCGTCGTGGTCGTGGTGATGCCTTCCTCCTGAATGCGCGGCGCGGCCAGTTGGGCGCGCTTGCCCGCTTCCACGTACAGCGCGGCGAGTTCGACGGTCGCCGGGTCGTTCGTGTCGGGAAGTTCTCGCATGACGCGCAGCCATTCGCGCCGGGAGTCTTCAGGGAGCCACGCGGGCGGGCGGGGTAAGCGTTGGGTGTTCGTCATGATTGACGTCCGTGTCGGTCGCCGGTCATGCCGGGGAATTCCGGTCGAAAAGCCGGATTTCGAAGAAAAAAACAATCCGCGCGGTGCCCGCTCGGACCGAAAAATCTTTCAGGATTCCCCCGACCGTCTTACCGCCGTCGTCATCGCTCGCGTGCGTCATACGACCCACGGCGCAGACGATGCAGCGCGCGCGTGAAGCGTGCCGTCGTCAGCAACGCCAAGGTCCACAGGTGCGCGATGTTCGGCAAGCGCCTTGCGTGCGATGCGCTGAACGTCGCGGGCGCGGGCGTGACCGAACAGCATTGCGGCGTTCGCCGGTGACTGTTGCACGAAGACCAGTTCGTTGAACGTCAGTGTTCTGTCTTCCGTGATGGTCGTCATGGGTAGTTCCTTGTTCGAACGATCCGCAACGCGCGGGCCGTAGTACGACCACGGTGCCGGTCGATGGTTGCGTCGGCAACTGTGCGGGTGGGTCAGTGCGCGTACCCCGGTCATGGGGGGTAGGTCACCCGCTACATGAACAGCCGTTCGTCGCCCGTCCATCCCCGAACGCGGCAATGCACGAACGTCTTGCCGTCCTGTTCCCTCAGTTCAAGGTCAACGACCTGACTCAGCCGCTTCGCCACGCCGAGCAGTCGCGCACACGCGGTCGCGTGTTCACGTCCGAAGGTGTTGCACGCGTTGGCATGGAATGGGTCCACGGATTCGGCAGTTCGCAACAGGCGCGACGTGTCGGCGACTTTTGTTGCACGCGCAACCGACGTGCGCGCGAGATACTGCGGACCCAATCGGACAACACGGCCAGCGGTCTTCGACGCGGGCGCGACCGGATGGAGTCTCGCCACATGGTCACTGTCCTTCGTGGTCATGATGCTTCCTTTATTCGATGGCTTGCCACGGGCCGCCGCAATAGGACGCCAGCAGGACGCCCGCGCGCCGGTCAACAGCGAAACGCAGACCGGGCAGCGCCTGATGTTCGCCGCGCGTGTGTTCGACCGCCTTCAGCAGTCGCGGCGCAAGGGCGGACGGCACGACTTCGCGGGCGTCGCGCAAGGTCCGCACGGCGCGCACACGCGCCGGGTCAAGATGTTGAACGTTCATGCGACCAGCCTCACCGCGCGTCGCGCGTCGAGTTGCGCGCAATGCTGATGTCCGTCTGGTGTCCACCAGTGAACGGATTCGCTTGTAATGAGAATGTACCGAACGCGCGTCCCGTTTCCGCTTGACGGTTGCGAGCACAACAGACCGGCGAACGCCACGGCGCGCGGTGACGCGTCGATGGGTACGCCACGCAGCAGCGTAAGAACTTCATGTTCGGTGCGACTCTCGCGGGCCATCAGCGCGCGTTCTTCCCGCGCCTGTTCGTGCGTGCCACGGCAAAGGCAAGCGCCGGTTTCGCAGGTGCAATCATTCATTTCGTTTCCCTCACGTCGTGCCGCCGCCGAACAGGCCGGTCACCATGCCCGCCGCGCTGTCAATGCCGCGCGTCCAGTTCACATACCAGATGCCGCGTAGCGCGCTCAGGTTTTGTTGGAACAACGAAACAACGCTTGTTTCGCCGGTATCGCTGTTCGTGACTTGAACGATTGACTGCCCGGACGCTTCGACCGTTACAGCAAGGTCAACCATCGGAATCAGGCGCGGGCACACATACGCGATGCTTCCGGGGGGGATGGGTGCGGTCGTGGCGGAAAAGCCGAACAGCGTCCCGCCGTCGATGGTCAACAGCGATTCGTCCGCGTAGTGGGCCTTCAGCAGCGCGGGCAGGTCGGACGCGTTGTAAAGCAAGACAACTTCCTGAAGAAGGTCTTCGTCCACGTTCCCCAGCATGGTCGCGATGTCGGCGGAAAGGTCGCCGGATGCGTCAATCGTGTGCCCGAAAAACGGCGAAGGCGGCTTGACGCCCGCCGTGCCCGAATTCAATGGGTCGCAAAATGCCTGGTCGGCGGCGACGGCAATCGCACGTGACAGGTCGCGCGAAATTCCGGCGTCAAGAGCGGGGTCCGTGCCGCGAAGAAGTTCTTCGGTCCGAATAACCATGCCCGCGACCTTCAGCGCGCCAGGCCGGGAAATGGAAAAGCCTTCGTCTGTGGTCGTGATGGATGCGGCTTCGCCGACCCAGTTCGCCTGTGCGTTCACGTCCATTGACAGAATTGGCGCGTTGACCGGCACCTGCAAAAATGGTGAAACACTGTTGATTCGCATGATGGCGGACTTGCGCTTGACAAGGTTGACCATGTACGCGCCGAGAATGCGCAACATGTCCCAATCGGGGTCAACGGGAAGGCTACCGATAGCGTCAATCTGACGTTGAAGGAAAGATACGACGCCGGACGTTGCGCCCCACTTCGAGGCGGCGAACGACTTGGCGGCAAAAATATCGCCCCCGCTGACGGCGACGGCGCGCGCGGCGCGAACCAAAACATGCTGTTCGGTCATTCGAGTTCCCCCGATTCGTTAGCCACCCGATGCGTTCGGGCATGAGCCGGAGAATCCGCCAGTGCGCCGACGCGCACCAGCGCGATTTGCGCGGCTTGCGCGTTTTCTTTATTCGTCGTGCGGCGTTTCGAGATACCTCGCTAGGTCCGCGAGCCGATGCCATCGACGCGCGCCGACCAGTCGGATCCGCACGACCGACCGGCCTTCGTTCGCTTGCATTCTCAGTGCCGAAGGACCGGCATAGCGAAGTAACAGCGCCGCGTCGTGTTCGGAAATCTCGCCATGAACCGTGACACGAAAGCCGTTGCGCTCGCACGTGTCGCGAAGCGCTTGTTCGGCCAGTTCAACGCGGGCTTCAAGGTCGTCCACATGCGCCGCCTGTCAAAACGAAATTTCATCGGCGGCGGATTCCGCGTTCGCCAGCAGACAGGCGAGTTCGTGAAAATCGGTTTCGTCCGCTGACTTGACTTCGTTTAGGCGTTCAAGCGCGTCGCCGATTTCACGCGCCAGCGTGCGGCGTTGCTCTTGCAGGTACAGCGCGCGGGCCTTGCACGCGTGCAGCGTCGCGACCGCTTCGGCGATGATGGTCACCCTGTCGCGGGAAGACACAACGGGTTCGTTCATTTCGGTTTCCTCACAGGTTGTCATTCGATGTTCAGCGAGTTGTCGCCGGGGCAACAGAACACGCCGCACGCGGGTTCATAGCCTTCGTCGCCTGGACTGAACGACAGGTCGTGTTCGATGCGGACATACACAATCGCGTCATCGGGCACGTCAGCCAGCGCGCGGCGAAGGTCACGCACGCGAAGAACGCCTTCGTCATCGTTGGCGGTCGTCATGTCGTCCCCTTCGTTGAAGTGCGGGCGGCGCGCCGTGCGCGGTCGATGACAAAATCAGCAGCAGCGCGCGCGGCGTCGGAACCATCGCCCGCCGCGCGCCGGTCAAAAAAACGTTTGTCGCCGCCTTCGTCATCGCGTGCGACGGGCAACCGGTCGGCTACTTCGTCGCACAAGTATTTCGTCAGGCTTGTCCACGAAGGTTTCGCAAAACGCTTCCTCGCCCGCGTTACCGCATGTTCGAATTCGTCATCGGTCACGCCCATGCGGGGCGAGATACGGAAGACGTTCGGCGATAACGCGCCGGTCGTATGACGTACCCGGAAGACCGCCGCTGTCGAACGCGACGAGTCGTCGGGCGAACGCGGCGCACTTCCGGTCAAGCCGGTCATCGTCGCTCAGTAGCTTCGCAACCTTCACCATTTCGCGCGGCCACGAATCCGCGTCGCCGCCACTTTTTTTGCGCTGCGTTTTCGCGTTCGTCGGATGCGGCGGCGGTCGCCGCAAGGCGACAGGCGCGCGCCGACTGAGCGTTGTGTTTTTCTTGTGGTGTTATTGGTAGTTCTTGTAAGCCATATATAGAGGGCGGTTGAATGGTGCCGTTGCTGACATCATTCAATGCATCGTTTGGCACGTTTCGATGACCGCAAACGACACCATTCAATGCATCGTTTAGCACGTTTCGCGCGTCATTTTCCGTCGCCGGTTCGTTCCGAATAGTGTCGTTACTGGCACCATTCGAACGGCGTTGAATAGTGTCGTTACTGGCACTTTTCGCGCGCGCCATTTGCGCGACATCGGTTCGCGACATCGTGAACTGGTAGATGACGATGCGGTTGTGATAGCCGGTGCGACCGACCGCTTCAAGAACGCCTTCGGCGACGAATTCCTTCATGTACCGGCGCGCCGCGCGCACGCTTACGCCCGCTTCACTGGCAAGCGTGCTGATGTCGCGACCTTCCCTAAAACAAATGCGGTTGTCCAGTGCGTCAGCTTCCCACGCAAGGCACGCGAGAAACCATTTCCGTTCAGTCGGCATGTCGGCGAACTTCGTGGTCCCGTCCTTCGCGGACATGACCCATTTCATCGCGGGACCGCTCATGACGCGCCCCCATCGCGCGCTTGCGCATCGCCGTTCGTCGCGGTACTGTGCGCATGACCCTCACAGGCCATGTGCTTTTCAGGTATCGCGCCCGCCCTTGTGCGGGCGTCTTTTTTCGGTGGCGTATTCATACGGCTTCCGAAACGTTGTCGGCGGATTCTTTATGGTCGGCATCGGTCCCGCCGGGCAACCAGCGTCCGACATCGGCGGCACGCCGACGCGCACCTTCGCGACGGCTTTCGGGCATCGCTGCAATCACGGCTTCGATGCCGCGCTTGCCGACCTCGTACTGAAGCACGTTCAGGAAGTCCCCGAGCATCCGCGCGGCTTCGGTCACGCGCCTTGTGGGTCTGAGCTTCGATGTATCCATCTTTACCGGAATCTCACCCGCATCGACAGTCGCAACCGTGGGCGCGGTCTTCTTCGCCGGTTGCTTCCGTGTCTTGCCGTCCGCACCTTGTCGCGCGGCCAACTTCATAATTTGGGAAGTTGATTCGAGGTCGGCGCGCACCTTGCCAACCGTCATGTCGGACACGCCAAGGTCTTTCGCGATTGCGTTGTCCGAACAGTCGGGCGTGTCCTTCAACTGGTCGGCAATCAGCGCGCGCCGCTGTTCACGCGTCAGCATCCGCCGCGCCGTGTTCAGGGTGCGGGCCATCGTTCGCTTCTGTTCGTCGGACAGACCATCGCGAACTTCACGCGGACATTCAACGCCGAGTTCGGCGGCAAGCTTTTGCCGGTGATGCCCGTCGATGACATCGCCGTGTTCATCGACAAGGATGGCAATCAGCACGCCATGCGCTTCGATGCTCGCGCGAAGTTCAGTATCTTCGACGGGCGTCAGCGGCGGCATAAGTTGAAACTTCGGGGCGGTCATGATCGCCCCCTTACGCAACATCGGCGGCGCGGCTACGTTCAATCACGCGTGCTTCCCATTCGCGCGCGGCGCGGTAGGGGATTAACACGCGCTTGCCAATCATCAGAACGTCCGGCGCGGTGCCGTCACGGCGCATGAAATAGAACGTGGACCGGTTGATGTTGTAGCGCTTGCAGAACGCTTCAATCGACATCGCGCCGTGTTCGGGGTCGTGCGTCGGTCCTTGCCATGCCTGAACGGACGCGGCGTCCGGCGTCGGGGCGTCGGGAATATCCGGTGTGCTGTGCGGTTTCGTCTTCATGTCATGCCTCACGTGGCGGGGTGTTTACGTGAGCATGGCAAACAAAAAAATGGCGTACCAAATGACGCCATTTAATTTCTTCGCGTTTTCAGGGTTTATCCCTGAGCTTCTTCGGGCGTCCGCGCGCCAGTTGCGGAGTGATTTTGCGGATGGTGTCGGCGGGGATGCTGAAGCGTGTGACCAGTTGTTCACAGCGGTCTTTCTTGACGTTGACCCCGGCGCGCTTCAGTTCACGGTCAGCGCGAATGATGGCTTCGCGCATCTTCGCGGAAATGTGCGTGCGGGTCCGCTTGCCTTCGCTTTCCAGATTGCGAACGCGGGTGCGCACGGTTTCGAGGAATGCGGCTTCGCCGGTGAGCGCGCGCGCGAGCAGTGCGGCGAGCGCGTCGCACGCATCGTCCCGGTCATCTGTGCCGGTCAGGATGCCGTTAACGATTCCCCACGCTTCTCTGACCGTCACGACGCGCGGGAAGTCCAGCGGTTCATCGTATCCAACTTGCGCCGCGATTTTCCGATACTGCGTCTTGAGCGTCGGACGCTTGCGCTTCGCGGCGGTCATGCGACCACCTTGCGACCCGTCTTCTTCGCGGCGCGGCGCGGCGCGGCGCGTTGAACGCCGTGTCGATTGCGGCGTGAAGATGGTCGGGCGCAAGGTGCGCGTATCGCAACACGGTCTTGATGTCCGAATGCCCGAGCAACGCGCGAACACGATTCAGGTCGATGCCCGCCGCGACAAGCTTGCTCGCGTAATCGTGTCTGCAATCGTGAAACCTGAATCCCGTGATTTCCGCCGCTTCAAGCAACGCGTCCCATGCGTTGCCGAAGTCGGTCAGCGGCGCGTCGGTCTCCGGGTTGCCGAAGACATAGACCTTTTGCGCAAGCGGTCGCCATGCCGTGAAGCACTCGAAAAGTTCATCGGTAACCGGCACGTCGCGGCGTTCGTCATCTTTCGTGACGCCGCGCCGGACATGAATCGAGCGCATTTCAAAATCGACATTGGACCATTCGAGCGCAAGCAATTCGCCCTTACGCAAGCCGGAATTCAACGCGCAAATGACAAGCGGCTGAAGATGGTCGCAAAAACGCGTGTCGCGCAGTGACGGCAGCGGCTTCAATGCGCCGTTCGGGCGGGCGCGACGATGCGCGTTCGTTCTATGTCTCGCATCGCGCAACGATTCCTCGCGGGCTTCCATCGCCGCATACAGGCGGGCGCGTTCGTCGGCGGACAGGTAGCGAACCACGACATCAGCCTTCCCGTTGCGCTTGACCTTCTTCGCCGGGTTGTCGGCGATGTGTTTGGCATCCGTCGCCACGCGCGGCAAACCTTGCAGGGCGTGCAACTTGTTCGCGATGGTCTTCGGCTTGATGCCGGTCTTCGCCGCGCGCGACTTCCACTGTTCCAGCGTCCACGACGTGAGGTCGTCAAGGGGGCGGTCCATCAGGTCGGCGAAGCTTGACGCAATCAGGTCCGCGTTCGCTTCGCTGATGTTGTTCGCGGTGAGGTATCCGCGATAGTCGCGTTCAAGGAATTCGCCGAGCGTCGGCACGCCGTGCGCCGCGCGCACGGTTTCGGCGTGACGCTTCTTCTGTTCGATGACGGCGGCCGTGTCGTGCTTGACCGGCGTTTCTTCAAGTTCCTTGCGCGCGGCTTCGCGCGCCGCCGAAGGTTGCATGGCCGGATAAGTCCCGATTTTCCGGCGAATGGACTTGCCGGTAACGTCACGGAAGCGGATGCCGAACTGGATTGCGCCGGTCGGCATCATGCGGGCGACGAAGCCGGTCAGGGCGGTGTCGGCGATTTCCTGAATCTTGCCGTTCGGCGTCAGGGTGCGGAGAAGGTCACGGCTGATAAGGGCTTTGGACATGGATTGCGTGCGTTGGACAATTTTTGGACACTGCCAGCCTGCAACAGAGGGCAACGCTAGGCCCCAATATACACCTAAGCCATTGATTTCAAAGCACTATGAAACGCGGTCCAGCGCACACAAACTGGTTAAATCGGGCTCATAACCCGAAGGTCGTAGGTTCCTACCCCCGCAACCAGACATCGCAAGATGTCTGTCGAAACGAAAATCCGTCGTATCAATCAACCCGCCGCGAGCGGGTTTTTTGTTTTCCACAGCCCGCATCAGTCCTTGCCGCCGGGCGATCGTTTCCTGTACGCACCTCCATTCACAGCGGCTTCTCCAGCCGGGTGCCTGCATTCGCAGCCACGCCAGCATCGAATTGACTGCCGACAATTCACGGCGATTTCGAGCTTTCTCTGCGGTTCCGATGCCCTTAACCTTCCTGCGCATCGCGGCATGCACCTCGATGCATCCGCTGTGGCCGGCTTCGTCTTTTCCGTCTATGCCGCGCCTTTCTGCCGACATCCCCATCCAGTTCACCGCACTGCGTCGAGCAGCAGCTCATGAAGAAAGCTACCACTCTACAAAATCACCACTCCGCGCTCGAACGCGTCCTGGACAGCTTCGGCGAGGCGGGTGAGTCCGATATCGCCTTGTTCAACGAACTTGTCAGTTGCGTGCGTCCGCAACGAGTTAACGGCAGCGATGCCGCCCGTCATGCAATCCATACGCTGTGCTTTCTGCTCGAACACCGGGAGGACTACCGGGCCGCGCTGCGCCGTGCACTTTTGCGCCTGCTCTCGGAGCGCAAACAAGTCTCGCTATATGCGGATGTCGGCATCTTTCCGAACAATGGCTTTTTCACCGAAGTCGCGCATCGGCTCGTTCGAAGCACGCTGCTGCCCGATCTGTTCGACCTGAGCCAGCTGCGAGACGTGATCGCCAAGATCTTCAAGCGTGCGAGCGACCATGTATGGGTGCGCGACGTCGGTGTCGATGCATGGGCCGATCTGCTGCGCGCGCTGCGTTTTGACGAGGCTTCCGGCGATGCCGGCGCTTGCGACGCGCCAGGCGAAATACGACCGCAGAGCCAATTGCTCGAAGCGCTGCGCGTGCTGTCGTACCGGATTGCCGCGATTGGTCTCGAACCCGAGGTGGTTAGGCATGATTCGTCGCTCGAATCGGCGTATTCGCCGTTCATTGCGCAAAACCAGGAGATGCTGGCCTACCTTGCCCGCTTCGAGGCGACGTCTGGCGATACATCCGCTTCGAACGCTTTGCACGCGGGCGGCGCCGACAAGGCGCATCTCGTGGTGCTGCTCGACCAGTGCCGCAAGGTCGGCGAGCGGATCCGCAGGCGTGCGGCGCATGCAGGCACGAGCGTTTCGCTGACGCTTCATCTTTTGCGGCTCAAGCAGCATCTTGTGCGCGCCGAATTGCTGATCGACGTGGTGGATGCGTTGCGCGAGCGGCGCGGCGCCGACACCGTGCTGCCCATGATCGCGGAACTGGCCTCGGGTTTGATCCAGGCGGAATGCTGCCGCAACAATCTGCGCGATTACTTCCGCCAGAATGTCGAGCTGATCGCGCTGCGGGTAACCGAGAACGCCGGCCATGCTGGCGAGCACTATATCGCATCGAGCCGTAAGGATTACTTTGCGATACTGCGCTCGTCGCTGCTTGGCGGCTTCATCATCGGCTTCATGTCGGCGTTCAAGTTCCTGATCGCGGGATGGGGCTGGACGCCGCTCAACGAGTCCATTGGTTTCGGCCTGAATTATGGCCTCGGCTTCGTGCTGATCCATATCCTGCACGGCACGGTGGCGACCAAGCAGCCCGCGATGACCGCGCACGTGCTCGCCGCGGCCATCAAGGACAATAGCCGCAAAGGCGGACGCGATCTCGACCATCTCGTCACGCTGATCGTGCGCACCATGCGCAGCCAGGCTGCGGCGATCTTCGGTAACGTCGCGCTGGCCGTGCCGGTGGCGATGTTGATCGGGTTCATGTATCGGCAACTGATGGGCCATCCGTTCATCAGCCCCCACAGGGCCGCCGATCTGCTCAGCGAGGTGGCATTCAAGCCGTCGACGCTCGCCTATGCCGCGATCGCGGGCGTTTGTCTGTTTCTAGCCGGCCAGATCAACGGCTATTGCGACAACGTATGTGCTTACGAGCGGATACCCGAGCGCATAATGCACATCCGCTGGGCGCGGCGTCTGTTTGGCGAGCGCAAGCTGTGGCACATCGCGAATTATGTGAAAGGCAATCTCGGCGCGTTGATCGGCAACTTCGTGTTCGGTTTCATGCTGAGCGCCGTATGGGGCGCCGGCATGCTGTTCGGCTTGCCGCTCGATATTCGGCACGTTGCATTCGCGTCGACCTATTCGGGCTTCGCGAGCGTTTCGCTCGATTTCGCGGCGCCGCCCGCATTGTTGCTGATGGCCATGGCAGGCATATGGGCGATCGGCGCGATCAACCTGTTCGTCAGCTTCAGCCTCGCAATGTGGGTCGCGCTGCGCGCGCGCAGCGTGACTTTCGCTGAAACGCGGCGGTTGTTCGGCGATGTGTTGCGGCATCTGCGCAATAACCCGAAAGAATTCATTTTCCCGCCTCGAACGCACGTTGCCGCTCACTCCGATGCGCCAGGCGGATCGGACTGACCCTCTCCCGGGCTCGTTGGGCGCTTGGAAGCCCTTCATTTGAGCGCCCAATCCACAGCCGCCTGTGCATGCAGCGCTGTCGTATCGAACACTGGCAGCGCCGAGTCCTCGGGTTTGATCAGCAGCGTAATTTCCGTGCAGCCGAGTATGACAGCTTGCGCGCCCCGCGCCGCGAGCGCTTCGATCACGCGCTGATACACGCCGCGCGATTCCGCTTTTACGACGCCATGACAGAGTTCATCGTAGATGATGCGATGCACGTCCACGCGCTCGCGCTCGTCGGGCACGATCGCCTCGATGCCGTGCACGCTGCGCAGCCGGCCTGTATAGAAGTCCTGTTCCATCGTATAGCGCGTGCCGAGCAAACCCACGCGCGTCACGCCCGCGGCGCGCAACGCGTCGCCGGTCGGATCGGCGATATGCAGGAAGGGGATCGCAATCGCCGCTTCGATCGATGCGCACACGCGATGCATCGTGTTGGTCGCCAGCAGTACGAGATCGGCGCCGCCGCGTTCCAGTTGCGTGGCCGCCTGCGCCATCTGCAGGCCCAGGGCATCCCAGTCGCCCGCGCGCTGCAACGCTTCGACATCGGCGAAATCGACGGTTGCCATGAGGCTGCGCGCGTTGTGATGACCGCCGAGCCGCGCCTTCGCGTAGCGGTTCAGCAGCCGGTAATACTCCGCCGACGACTCCCAGCTCATCCCGCCAATCACACCGATCGTCTTCATCGCCAGTCCCGCATTTGATTGAAATGATCGGACGAGTATAGGCGTGCCCGCGCAGCTGTACAGGTACGGTCCAGTACGCCTGCCGCAGTACGGCGAGACAGACAAGATCCGGGCGCGCGGACAGTTTTCTTGAAAATAGCACTGTGTTTTTGTACAGTATCGGTACTTTGAACACGCTTTCTTCCGACCCTTCGCCAACTGCCAGCTTCGCTCGCAAGATCATCCATTGCGACTGCGACTGCTTTTATGCATCGGTTGAAATGCGCGACGACCCCACGCTGCGCGGGCGTCCGCTTGCGGTGGGCGGCAGGCCGGACCAGCGCGGCGTGATCGCAACCTGCAATTACGAGGCGCGCCGCTTTGGCGTGCATTCGGCCATGTCGTCGGCGCTGGCCATGCGCAAGTGCCCCGATCTGCTGATCCTGCCCACGGCGATGGAGAAGTACCGCATCGCCTCGCGGCAGATCATGGCGATTTACCGCGATTACACGGCGGACGTCGAGCCGCTCTCGCTCGACGAGGCTTATCTTGACGTGTCGCGCACCACGCGCTGCAAGGGCAGCGCAACGCTCATCGCGAACGAGATTCGCGAGCGCGTGCGCGAGACAGTGGGCGTGACGGTGTCGGCGGGCGTTGCGCCCAACAAGTTTGTCGCCAAGATCGCTTCCGACTGGAACAAGCCCGATGGGCTCTTTGTCGTGCGTCCGCAGGAGGTCGATGCATTCGTTGCGGCGCTGCCCGTACGCAAGATTCACGGCGTGGGCAAGGTCACGGCGGCCAAGCTCGAGAGCCTCGGGCTGTCCACCTGCACGCAGTTGCGCACGTGGTCGCTGTTCGATCTGCACCGGCATTTCGGTGTGTTCGGCAAGCGGCTCTACGAACTGGCGCGCGGCATCGATGACCGGCCCGTGCGCGCGGATCAGGAGCGCAAGTCGGTGAGCGTCGAGACGACCTATGTGAACGATCTGCTCACGCTCGAAGCGTGCAGCGAGGAACTCAAGCGCCTCGCCGTGCAACTGGACGCGCGCATCGAGCGCGCGGGCTGCGCGCACGCCGTGCGCAAGCTCTTCGTGAAGATCCGTTTCGCGAATTTTCAGCGCACGACGGTCGAATGCGTCGCCGACGCCACCGATCTGCCCACGCTGCTCGCCTTGCTCGAGAAGGGGCTTGCGCGGCGCAAGCTCGCGGTGCGTCTGCTGGGCGCGGGGGTGCGGCTCGAAGAGGATAATCCCGCGCTACGCGGCCAGTTCGCGCTATTCGACGACGATCCCGAAGACGACGACCGCGAAGCGGGGGCGTGAATTCATCCTTCGATAGAATCAAGGCGGAAACGAAGCAGAATTAAAGCGGCATCAAAGCGCAGCACGAGAAAACGCCAGCAAGGAGCCATCCATGGACTTGATCATTCGCCGCGCCGTGCTCGCGCATGCGCATCCGGCCGGGCATCCCACGGTCGATATCGGCATCGAGGCGGGGCGCATCGCTGCCGTCGAGCCGCATCTCGCGGCGCAGGCACCCGAGGAAATCACCGCGGCGGGCGCGCTCGTCAGCGCGCCGTTCGTCGACGCGCATTTCCACATGGATGCCACTTTGTCCTGGGGACTGCCGCGCGTGAACGCGTCGGGCACGCTGCTGGAGGGCATCGCGCTGTGGGGCGAGCTCAAGCCGCACCTCACGCAGGAGGCGCTCGTCGAGCGCGCGCTTCAGTACTGCGATTGGGCCGTCGCGCGCGGGCTGCTGGCGATCCGCTCTCACGTGGACGTTTGCGATGCGCGGCTGCTCGCCGTCGAGGCGCTGCTCGAAGTGAAGCGCCGCGTAGCGCCGTACCTCGACTTGCAACTCGTGGCGTTTCCGCAGGATGGCCTGTTGCGCAGCCCCGGCGCGTTCGACAACCTCAAGCGCGCCATTGCGATGGGCGTGGACGTGGTGGGCGGCATTCCGCATTTCGAGCGCACCATGGCCGACGGTGCGGAGTCGGTGCGGCTGCTCTGCGAATTCGCGGCGGAGCAAGGCTTGCGGGTGGACATGCATTGCGACGAGTCCGACGACCCGCTCTCGCGCCACATCGAAACGCTCGCGGCGCAGACGCATCGTCTCGGTTTGCACGGCCGCGTGACGGGCTCGCATCTCACTTCGATGCACTCGATGGACAGCTACTATGTGAGCAAGCTAATCCCGCTCATGCGCGAGTCGGGCGTGGCGGCCATCGCGAATCCGCTCATCAACATTACGCTGCAGGGCCGCTCCGATACATATCCCAAGCGGCGCGGCATGACCCGCGTGCCCGAACTGATGGCGGCGGGCATCAACGTCGCGTTCGGCCACGATTGCGTGATGGATCCCTGGTACAGCTTCGGCTCCGGCGACATGCTCGAAGTCGCGCAGATGGGGTTGCACGTCGCGCAGATGACGGGCGTGGAGGCATCGCGCTCATGCTTCGACGCGGTCACGGTCAATCCCGCGAAGATTCTCGGTCTCGAAGGCTATGGCATTGCGCCGGGAAGCGCTGCCAATCTCGTGGTGCTCGATGCACGCGACCCTGTCGAAGCGATTCGGCTGCGCGCGGCGCGCCTTGCTGTGGTGAGCCGGGGCAGGGTGGTGAGTCGTCAGCCCGCGCAACGCGCGGCGCTTGCGCTCGAAGGCCGGCCGGAGAGCGTCGATTTCAGGCTGTACCGGTAAGCGATGCGCCAAGCAAGGCGCGGGCGATAAAAAACCGCGCATGGGATGCACTCCCATGCGCGGTTTTTCGTGCGGCTGCACGCGGCGCGTTTAATGCTGCGCCGGCGGCTGCTCCATGCCGTTATGGCGCAGCAGCGCGTCGATGTTGGGCTCGCGTCCGCGGAACGCCTTGAACGATTCCATCGCCGGGCGGCTGCCGCCCACTTCCAGAATCTCCTTGCGATAGCGCGTGCCCGTGGCCGCGTCGAGCACGCTCGACTTCGCGGCCTGCGCTGCTTCTTCGAACGCTGCGTAGGCATCGGCGGAAAGCACTTCGGCCCACTTGTAGCTGTAGTAGCCTGCCGCGTAGCCGCCCGCGAAGATATGGCTGAAGGTGTTCGGCCAGCGCGAGAACGGTGCTTGCGCAATGACGTGATAGCGCGCGTTGATCTCGCGCGCGAGATCGTTCACGGTCTTGCCCTTCGAGGCGTCGAAGTCCACGTGCAGCGCCATGTCGAACAGCGAAAACACGATCTGGCGCAGCGTGCCGAGGCCGCTCTGGAAGTTCTTCGCGGCGAGCATCTTGTCAAACAGTTCGCGCGGCAGCGGCTTGCCCGTGTCGACGTGCGAGGTCATCTCCGTGAGGACGTCCCACTCCCAGCAGAAGTTCTCCATGAACTGCGAGGGCAGTTCGACCGCGTCCCATTCCACGCCGTTGATGCCCGAGACCGAGAGCTCGTCCACGCGCGTGAGCATGTGATGCAGGCCGTGGCCGAATTCGTGGAACAGTGTGATGACTTCGTCGTGCGTGAAGCACGCGGGCCGGCCGCCCACCGGTGCGGAGAAGTTGCAGGTGAGATATGCGACCGGCGTTTGCACGCCGTTGCCTTCGAGCTTACGGCGCGAGCGTGCATCGTCCATCCACGCGCCGCCGCGTTTGCCCTCGCGTGCGTAGAGGTCGAGATAGAACTGCGCGACCAGCGTGCCGTCCGCGTTTTCGACGCGGAAGAAGCGCACGTCCGGATGCCAGACGGCGGTTTTGTCGTCGCGGATGCGCACGCCGAACAGTGTTTCCGTGACCTTGAAGAGGCCCTTGAGCACGAAGTCTTCGGGGAAGTATTGCTTGACCTCGTTCTCCGAGAACGAGTAGCGCTTCTGACGCAGGCGTTCGGCCGCGAAGGCCATGTCCCACGGCTCAATCTGAGCGAGGCCGAGTTCGTTCGCGGCGAACTCGCGCAGTTCCTGCCAGTCCTTTTCAGCGTGCGGGCGCGCGCGCGTGGCGAGGTCTTCGAGGAAGCTCGTGACCTGCGCGGGCGACTCAGCCATCTTCGGCGCGAGCGAAACCTCGGCGAAGTTGTTGTAGCCGAGCATCTTCGCTTCTTCGGCGCGCAGCTTGAGCTGGTCGTCGACGATTGCGGTGTTGTCCCAGTCGGGCTTGCCGCCGCCGTATTGAGGACCCAGCTCCGATGCGCGCGTGACATAGGCGCGATACATCGTTTCGCGCATCGCGCGATTTTCCGAGTACTGCAGCACCGGAAAATACGAGGGGAAATGCAGCGTGAACTTCCAGCCTTGCTTGTCCTCGCGCTCGGCGGCTTCGCGCGCGGCGGCGATCACGTCGTCGGGCAGGCCCGCAAGCTCGCTTTCGCTCGTGGCGTAGAACGCGTAGGCGTTGGTGGCGTCGAGCACGTGATCGGAGAACGCTTTCGCGAGCGACGCCTGGCGCTCCTGCAGTTCGGCAAAACGCGGCTTCTGGTCTTCAGGCAACTCCGCGCCCGAGAGGCGGAAGTCGCGCAGTGCGTTGTCGAGAATCTTCTTGCGTTCGCTGGATAGCAGCTGGAACGAATCGTGGTTCGTGATGGCCTTGTACTTCTCGTAGAGCGCGAGATTCTGGCCGACGCTCGACCAGAACTCGGTCACGCGCGGCAGGTTCTCGCCATACGTGGCGCGCAGTTCCGGCGTGTCGGCCACGGCGTTCAGATGGCCGATCACGCCCCAGGCACGCGAGAGCGGCTCGGTGGCGCGCTCGAGCGGTTCGACCACGTCGCTCCATTGCGCGGGCGTCATGGGTTGGGCCGCGCGCTCGACTGCGGCGCTCGCATTCGCGAGCAGCACGTCCAGCGCGGGCGTCACGTGTTCGGGGCGGATCTCGCCAAAGCGCGGCAGGCCGGTGAAATCGAGCAGCGGATTATCGGAGGGAGTAGTTGCCATGATGCGTCCTGTTCCTTCTGTCGCGGTTGATTCGCAATGAAATGGGCCGATGCAAAGCCGGTGAGGGCCGGGGCGCCGCGCGCTGTCGTGCGTTCTCGCGCGCCCCGATATTCCGGTTATTGGGGCGCAGTGCGCGCTTTCCAACCGGAGCACTCGTGCAAATTAACAGAAGTCGGGCTGCGGCGGCGCAATCGACGCGCCGTGCTCTGCGCATCGCCGGTGCAAGCACGAAAAAAAACGGCCCGCGCAGGAATGCGCTGGGCCGTTCGGTGAAGCTTTCGCAACCGCGCCTGTCCGGCGCGGGCGTGCCGGGCGTGGTTAGACGCCGGCTGCGCGCTCCGCGGCTTCGATTGTGTTGACGAGCAGCATCGTGATGGTCATCGGGCCGACGCCGCCCGGCACCGGCGTGATGAAGCCGGCCACGTCCTTCAGGCCAGCGAAATCGACATCGCCGCACAGCTTGCCGCTGTCGTCGCGATTCATGCCCACGTCGATCACCGTGGCGCCCGGCTTGATCATGTCGGCGGTCAGCACGTTGCGCTTGCCTACGGCGGCCACCACGATGTCCGCTTCACGCGTGTGCTTCGCGAGATCGCGCGTCTTGCTGTGGCAGACCGTGACCGTGGCGCCCTTTTCGAGCAGCAGCAGCGCCATCGGCTTGCCGACGATGTTCGAGCGGCCGATCACCACGGCGTTCGCGCCGTCCAGCGGAATCTTGTACTCCTCGAACATCTTCATCACGCCGTAGGGCGTGCAGGGGCGGAACAGCGGCCGGCCGGTCAGGAGCGCGCCGGCGTTGGCCACGTGAAAGCCGTCCACGTCTTTTTCCGGCGCGATCGCTTCGATCACCTTATGGCTGTCGATGTGCTTCGGCAGCGGCAACTGCACGAGAATGCCGTGGATTTTCGGGTCGCGGTTCAGTTCGTCGATGCGCTTGAGCAGGTCGGCTTCGGAGAGCGTTTCGGCATAGCGGTCGTACGACGAATAGAGGCCGTTGTCCTCGCAGGCCTTCACCTTGTTGCGCACGTAGACTTCGCTCGCGGGGTTGTCGCCGACCAGCACGACCGCGAGGCCAGGCTGATGGCCGCGGGCGGTGAGGGCGGCGGCGCGCGTGGCGACGTCGGCGCGCAGTTTCTTGGAGAGGGCGAGGCCGTCGATGAGGGTGGCTGTCATGGTCGGTCGAATCGAGAGTGGGCGATGCGCGGATGCATGCCGGAGCGCTTGATGCCCGCTTGACGTCCATGCGCAGGGAGAGGCGGGCGCCGGCTGCAAAGGGCGACATTATACCCGCGCGGCGCGCGCGAACTGTCGCGGCCAGACGAAACGCGGGCCGAACGAAACAGGAAGAAGCGGTGGGAATGTGGTAGGGAAGGTACGGCATCCTGCTGCGCCGCGCAGGATGCGTGCCTTCCCCGTCGCGCTGTTCTGGCAGTGTTTTACTGCTGCTGTTGCGCCTGTTGCGGCTTGTTGGAAAGCGCGAGACGCAGCAGGTCGGCGACCGTGTTCACGTTGAGCTTCTCCATGATGTTCGCGCGGTGCGCTTCGACGGTCTTGATGCTGATGCCCAGATCGTCGGCGATCTGCTTGTTCAGGCGGCCCGCGATGATGCGCTCGAGCACCTGGTGCTCGCGCGCCGTGAGCTTGCCCAGGCGCTCGGCCGCGGCGCGCTGCTGCTGCACGTTGGTGCTTTCGCTGCGGGCCTTATCCAGCATGCGCTCGACGAGCTTGCGCAGTTCGGCTTCGTCGAACGGCTTCTCGATGAAGTCCATCGCGCCCTTCTTCATGGTGGAGACGGCCATCGGCACGTCGCCGTGGCCGGTCACGAAGATGATCGGCAACGAGGCGTTTTCGGCAATCAGGCGCTCTTGCAGTTCGAGTCCGCTCATGCCCTGCATGCGCACGTCCAGAATCAGGCAGGCGATTTGTCCGGCTTGCTGGGCGGGCTGGTACGCATCGAGGAACTCTTCCGCGCTCGTGAAGCACTGAACGCGGTAGCCATTCGCTTCAAGCAGCCAGCGCAGGGAGTCTCGTACGGCTTCATCGTCGTCGACAACAAAGACGGTTTCCTGGGTGGTGACTGGGCTGTTCATGGCTCTCCCGTAACGGTTTGTGTAGTCGGCTCGTCGGATCCGTCGCGCGAGGAACGGTCCGCTTCGCCGATGGGCAGACTGCAATGGAATGTGGCGCCGCTGATGTGGCCGTCGGCTTCGACGTTGTTGACCACCCAAAGACGCCCACGATGCGATTCGATGATCGAACGGCAGATATTCAGCCCCATGCCCATGCCATCGGACTTGGTGCTGTAGAAAGGTTCGAAGAGGCGCTCGGCAGTCGCTTCGTCGACGCCCGGGCCCTGATCGACCACGCTGATGCAGACGTTGCCGCCTTCACGTTTCACGATCACGCGGATCACCGGGTCCACGACCGCAATGGCCAATTTCGCATGCGCCTCCGCCATGGCTTCGGCGGCGTTCTTCAGAAGATTGACGAGCACCTGCTCGATGAGCACCGGATCGACGTAGATCACGGGCAAGCGCGAGCGCATGTCGGTCACGATGCGGATGCGGCGCTTGCGCGCCTCGATTTCGGCGAGCCCCACGGCGTCGGCGACGATGTCGGCCACGCGCGTGGCCTGGCGCTTGGGCTCGCTGCGCTTCACGAACTCGCGGATGCGCTTGATGATCATGCCCGCGCGCACCGCCTGCTGCGCGGTCTTTTCGAGCACGGGCAAGAGGTTGTCGGGCGCGGCGCGCCCCGACTTCACAAGCGCGACGGTGCCCGAGGCATAGTTGTTGATTGCGGCGAGCGGCTGGTTCAGCTCGTGCGCGAGCGACGAGGCCATTTCGCCCATCGTCATGAGGCGGCTCGTGAACTGCAGTTTCTCGTCTTGCTGGCGGGCCAGTTCCTGGGCCTGCTTGCGCGTGGTGATGTCGGTCGCGATCTGCATCTGCGCGAGGTGGCCGTCCACCCACTGGATGTACTGGCGCCGCACTTCGAACCACTTCTGGATGCTCTCGACGTAGACTTCCTGGGCATCGGCGGCGCTTTCGGTCAGCGCGGTGGCGGGCAGGCCCGCGTAGGCGTCCACCATGTCGATCGAATCCGACGACGCCGCGGCCGAATCGAAGCCGCCGCCGCCGGCCAGTTCCAGATGGCCGTCCGGACGGATGCCGAACAGGTGGCGGTAGTAGCGGTTGGCGAACAGCAGTTCGGCTTCGTCGGCGGCGAGCACCGAGACGGCGGCGTCGAGGCTTTCCAGCACTGTGGTGAAACGCTCGTGCGCGGCGGCGAGTTCCTCGCGCGCGCGTTTGGGTTCGGTGATGTCGGTCATCGACGACATCCAGCCGGTCTGGCGGCCGGAACTGTCGATGAGCGGCGAGACATAGAGGCGCGCGTGGAACTGCGAGCCGTCCTTGCGGCGCACGCGCAATTCGAAGCCCGAGGAAGGCGCCTTGCCGCGCAGCGTCATGTCGAGCTGGCGCTGCATTTCAGGGTAGGCGTCGCGCGGCCAGTAGGGAAACGGCGCATGCTTGCCCACGAGATCGCTTTCGTCCCAGCCGGTCATGCGGCAAAAGGCGGGGTTCACGTGCGTGATGCGCCCGTGCATGTCGAGCACGCGCATGCCGATCAGCACCGAATTTTCCATCGCGCGCCGGAAGAACGCTTCCGCGTAAAGCGCCTGCTGCGCCTCGAAGCGCTGGCGCGTATGCTTCCAGAGACTCCAGAGGCTCCACAGGACGAAGCACGAAAGCCCCGCAACCAGCCACACGAGCGTATTGTTCGTGAAGTTGGTCATCTGCGGATACGAGTACACGCGCACGGAGAGACCCTGGCCCGGCGGGTCGAGCGGAAGGTCGTAGTAGACGTCGTGCGGCAGGCGCGGGCGCGTCGAGGTGGTGGCGAGCTCGCGGTTGTTCGCGTCGATGATCGAGATCTTGTACTTGGCGGACAGCTCGGCCGGGATGTCGTGCTTGAGAATCCCTTCGACCGAGAACACGGCGGCCACCGAGCCAAGGAACTCGCGGTCGCGGTACACCGGGGTCTGCAACGTGATGTAGCCGTTGCCCACGTCGTCGTAGATGAGCGGCGAGTAGACCTGGCGGCGCGTCGTGCGGGCTTCGTCGAAGGCGGCCTTCACGGCCTCGTCCATCTGCGCGTCGTTGGGCTTGGCGAGGCGCTGGCCGAACACCGGCATGGCCGTGTTGGGCCAGCGCGGCTCCCGCTGGGTCGTATACCAGTTCAGGTAGAGAATCTCGGGATGACCCTGCATGATGTCCGTGGTGGACGTCTGGAAGTACTGCGGGTCGTTGTGGCCGGCAACCAGGTCGCGCTGGAGCGCCTGCAATTGCTCCTGCGCGCCCGTCATGGAGAGGCGGATCTGCTGCTGGGCCCAGGCGACGTTGCGATAGAGCGTGTCTTCCTGCTGTTGCTGCTCGCGGCGGTTCAGGCTCCACAAGATCAGGCTCATGACGATCAGGAATACGAGGATCGACAGGAGTGGCGTCAGCAAATAGGAATTCGACCACCAGGGTCCGTGGTGCCAGCGGGACGGCGATGACTCGCCGGGCGAACCGGGCGGTCGCGCCGAGCGTGCGAAAAGCCGTTCGGTCAACATGGCAAGGATTGTAGCTCAGCGTAAGAGTTCCAAACGCCGTGAAAAAAGCAGCAATTCGCCGATAAACGGGTTCGAACTGGCGGATATCGGCGAAAGGGCGCGAACGATTCAGCGTGCGCCGCAGCAATTTTTCACATTATAAAAATCAATCTCGCAATTCGAAAAATTCCTTGCAAGAAGCGAGATGCGGTAATTACAATCGCCCGCAATGCTGATGCGGTCGGCCCCGTCACGTCGCAAGGGGCGTCGTCGCATAGCCCGATCAACAGCGTTCCCCTACATCCAGGAGACGAGTATGTCCGCTGTACCCGACGAAGTCCTGAAATACATTGCCACCGAAAAGGACGAAGATCCTCAGGAAACCGCCGAGTGGCTGGAGGCGCTGGACGGCGTCATTTCCGCCATCGGTCCCGACCGCGCTCACTACCTGATTGAGAAGCAGATCGAATTCGCCCGCGTGCATGGCGAGCATCTGCCGTTCTCGGCCAACACGCCGTACATCAACACGATCCCCGTCGCCAACCAGGCCAAGAACCCGGGCGACCAGGACATCGAACACCGCATTCGCTCGTACACGCGCTGGAACGCCATCGCCATGGTGCTGCGCGCGGGCAAGAACACGAACGTAGGCGGCCACATCGCGTCGTTCGCTTCGGCCGCGACGCTCTATGACGTCGGCTACAACCACTTCTGGCGCGCTCCGTCGCCGGAACATGGCGGCGACCTCGTGTTCGTGCAGGGCCACTCGTCGCCGGGCGTCTACTCGCGCGCGTTCCTGCTCGGCCGCCTGTCCGAGAACCAGCTCGACAACTTCCGCCAGGAAGTGGGCGGCCAGGGCATCTCGTCGTACCCGCACCCGTGGCTGATGCCCGACTTCTGGCAGTTCCCGACCGTCTCGATGGGCCTCGGCCCGATCATGGCGATCTACCAGGCGCGCTTCATGAAGTACCTGCAGGCGCGCGGCATTGCGAAGACCGACGGCCGCAAGGTCTGGGCCTTCCTCGGCGACGGCGAAACGGACGAGCCGGAATCGCTTGGCGCGATCGGCATGGCCGGCCGCGAGCGTCTGGACAACCTCGTGTTCGTCATCAACTGCAACCTGCAGCGTCTCGACGGCCCGGTGCGCGGCAACGGCAAGATCATCCAGGAACTCGAAAGCGAATTCCGCGGCGCCGGCTGGAACGTCGTCAAGGTAATCTGGGGCAGCCGCTGGGACGCGCTGTTCGCGCGCGACAAGTCGGGCGCACTGATGCGCCGCATGATGGAAGTCGTCGACGGCGAGTACCAGACGTACAAGTCGGAGTCGGGCGCCTACGTGCGCGAGCACTTCTTCAACACGCCGGAACTCAAGGCGCTGGTCGCCGACTGGTCCGATGACGACATCTGGAACCTGAACCGTGGCGGTCACGATCCGCACAAGATCTACGCGGCGTTCCATCAGGCCCAGAACGCGAAGGGCCAGCCGACCCTGATCCTCGCCAAGACGATCAAGGGCTATGGCATGGGCGAAGCCGGCCAGGCCATGAACATTACCCACCAGCAGAAGAAGATGCAGGTGGACCAGCTCAAGAAGTTCCGCGACCAGTTCCGTCTGCCGATCACGGACGAGCAGATCGTCGACGTGCCGTACATCAAGTTCGAGGAAGGTTCCAAGGAGCTCGAGTACATGCGCAAGAAGCGCATGGATCTCGGCGGCTACCTGCCCGCGCGCCGCCAGAAGGCGGAGTCGCTGCCGGTGCCGGCGCTCGAAGCGTTCGATCCGCTGCTCAAGGGCACGGGCGAAGGCCGCGAAATCTCCACGACTATGGCGTTCGTGCGTATCCTCAACATCCTGTTGAAGGACAAGGCGCTCGGCAAGCGCGTCGTGCCGATCGTGCCGGACGAGTCGCGTACCTTCGGTATGGAAGGCCTGTTCCGCCAGATCGGCATCTGGAATCAGGACGGCCAGAAGTACGTGCCGGAAGATGCCGACCAGCTGATGTTCTACAAGGAATCGCAGACCGGCCAGATTCTCCAGGAAGGCATTAACGAAGCCGGTGGCATGTGCGACTGGATCGCAGCCGCGACGTCGTATTCGACGCACGGCGAGATCATGGTGCCGTTCTACATCTTCTACTCGATGTTCGGCCTCCAGCGCATCGGCGACCTGGTGTGGGCGGCGGGCGACATGCGTTCGCGCGGCTTCCTGCTGGGCGGCACCGCGGGCCGCACGACGCTCAACGGCGAAGGCCTGCAGCACGAAGACGGCCACTCGCTCCTGTGGGCGGCATCGGTGCCGAACTGCGTCACCTATGACCCGACGTTCGGCTACGAACTCGCCGTGATCATGCAGGACGGCCTGCGCCGCATGGTGCAGGACCAGGAAGACGTGTTCTATTACATCACCGTGATGAACGAGAACTACGAGCATCCGGCGATCCCGCAGGGCGAAAACGTTGCGGCCGACATCCTCAAGGGCATGTACTCGTTCCGCAAGGGCGACGCGAAGGCCAAGGGTCCGCGCGTTCAGCTGATGGGCGCGGGCACGATCTTCAACGAAGTGATTGCTGCCGCCGACCTGCTCAAGAACGACTGGGGCGTCGAAGCGGACCTCTGGAGCGTGCCGAGCTTCACGGAACTCGCTCGCGAAGGCCACGAAGTCGAGCGCTGGAACCTGCTGCACCCGACCGAGCCGCGCCGCGAGTCGCACGTCGAGAAGCTGCTCAAGGGCACGGAAGGCCCGGTCATCGCATCGACCGACTACGTGCGCGCACTCGTCGACCAGATCCGTGGCCTCGTGCCGCGCAAGTTCGTGGTGCTCGGCACCGACGGTTTCGGCCGCTCGGACACGCGTGAGAATCTGCGTCACTTCTTCGAAGTCGATCGTTACTGGACGACGGTCGCAGCGCTCAACGCGCTCGCGGACGAAGGCAAGATCGAGCGCAAGGTGGTTGCCGACGCAATCGCCAAGTACAAGCTCGATCCGTCCAAACCTAACCCGATGACCGTCTAACGCATCATCCCCCTGTGCATGGCATGCGCGCCTCCCCGAAGCGGGGAGGCGCGTCGTATGCGGCCCCGGAGACACTAATAATGAGTCAAGCGATCGAAGTCAAAGTGCCGGACATCGGCGATTACAAGGATATTCCTGTGATCGAGGTGCTGGTGAAGGCGGGTGACACCGTCGAAAAAGAGCAGTCGCTCATCACGCTGGAATCGGATAAGGCGACGATGGACGTGCCGAGCCCGGCTTCGGGCACGGTCAAGGAAGTGAAGGTCAAGGTGGGCGACAACGTGTCGGAAGGCACGCTCGTCCTCGTGCTGGACGGCGCAGGTGCCGCCGCCGGTGCCCCTGCGGCTGCTGCGCCCGCCGCCGCTCCTGCTGCCGCACCGGCGGCAGCCGCTGCGGCAGCGCCGGCCGCCGCGCCCGCTGCTAGCGGTGGCGCGCAAAGCGTCAAGGTCCCTGACATCGGCGACTACAAGGATGTGCCGGTCATCGAGATCGGCGTGAAGGTCGGCGACCGCGTCGAGAAGGAGCAATCGCTCGTCACGCTCGAATCGGACAAGGCGACCATGGATGTGCCGAGCCCGGTGTCCGGCGTCGTCAAGGCCATTCTGGTCAAGGTCGGCGACAACGTGTCGGAAGGCACGGAAATCGTCGTGGTGGAAGCGGAAGGCGCAGCGGCTCCCGCCGCCGCACCGGCTGCGAAGCCGGTCGAAGTGCCGTCGGACGCGCCCCAGGCTGCGCCGGCCAAGGCTGCTCCCGCAGCGCCGTCGGCGCTCGCGCAGGCGCCGATCATTCCGGCCGGCGAAGGCGGCTCGCGCCGTCCGAGCCACGCATCGCCGTCCGTGCGCAAGTTCGCACGCGATCTGGGCGTGGACGTGGCACGCGTCACGGGCACGGGTCCGAAGGGCCGCATCACCCAGGACGACGTCACCGCGTTCGTGAAGGGCGTGATGACGGGTGCGCTCGCAGCGCCTGCTGCCGCAGCAGCACCTGCCGGCGGTGGCGCGGGCCTGAACCTGCTGCCGTGGCCGAAGGTCGACTTCACGAAGTTCGGCCCGATCGACACGCAGCCGCTCTCGCGCATCAAGAAGATTTCCGGCGCGAACCTGCATCGCAACTGGGTCATGATTCCGCATGTCACGAACAACGACGAAGCGGACATCACCGACCTCGAAGCGCTGCGCGTGCAACTGAACAAGGAAAACGAGAAGGCGGGCGTGAAGTTCACGATGCTCGCGTTCGTCATCAAGGCCTGCGTCGCCGCGCTGAAGAAGTTCCCGGCGTTCAACGCGAGCCTCGACGGCGACAACCTCGTCTTCAAGCAGTATTACCACATCGGTTTTGCCGCTGACACGCCGAACGGCCTCGTCGTTCCGGTGATCCGCGACGCGGACAAGAAGGGCCTCGTCGACATCGCCAAGGAAATGGCCGAGCTCTCGAAGCTCGCGCGCGAAGGCAAGCTCAAGCCGGACCAGATGCAAGGCGGCTGCTTCTCGATCTCGTCGCTCGGCGGCATCGGCGGCACGCACTTCACGCCGATCATCAACGCACCGGAAGTGGCGATCCTCGGTTTGTCGAAGAGCGCGATGAAGCCGGTGTGGGACGGCAAGCAGTTCGTGCCGCGCCTCACGCTGCCGCTGTCGCTCTCGTACGATCACCGCGTGATCGACGGTGCGGCTGCCGCGCGCTTCAACGCGTACCTCGCTTCGATCCTCGGCGACTTCCGCCGCGTGATTCTGTAAAACCGCTTCATTGACCGGCTGACGCCGCCACGTCGCACGCGCCCGGTTCTCGCGCGTGCGCGGCACGGCGAGCGCGGCCGGTCGTTCCAATAGGGGACACCATGAGTCTCGTCGAAGTGAAAGTGCCGGATATCGGCGACTTCAAGGACATCGACGTCATCGAAGTCAACATCAAGGCCGGCGATGTGATCGAAAAAGAGCAGACGCTGCTCTCGCTCGAGTCGGACAAGGCCACGATGGAAGTGCCCAGCGACGTCGCGGGCACCGTGAAGGAAGTGAAGATCAAGGCTGGCGACAAGGCGTCGCAAGGCACCGTGATCGCGCTGGTCGAAGTGTCGGCGGCCGCAGCCGCGCCCGCACCGGCCGCCGCACCGAAGGCCGAAGCGCCCAAGGCTGCCGAGGCCCCGAAGGCTGCGGCGCCTGCGCCGCAAGCCGGCAGCTTTGGCGGCAGCGCCGACGTCGAATGCGACATGCTCGTGCTCGGCGCCGGCCCCGGCGGCTATTCGGCAGCGTTCCGTTCGGCCGACCTCGGCATGAAGACCGTGCTGGTCGAGCGTTATTCGACGCTCGGCGGCGTGTGTCTGAACGTGGGCTGCATTCCGTCGAAGGCGCTGCTGCACACGGCGCTCGTGATCGACGAAGCCGCTGCGCTCGAATCGCACGGCATCTCGTTCGGCAAGCCGCAGATCGATCTCGACCGCCTGCGCGACTTCAAGTCGGGCGTCGTCAAGAAGCTCACGGGCGGTCTGGCCGGCATGGCGAAGGCGCGCAAGGTCGAAGTCGTGACCGGCGTGGGCACGTTCCTCGATCCGTACCACATGGAAGTGGCGGGCGAGGGCGGCAAGAAGATCGTCAAGTTCAAGCAGGCGATCATCGCTGCGGGTTCGCAGGCTGTGAAGCTGCCGTTCATTCCCGAAGATCCGCGCGTGGTCGATTCGACCGGTGCGCTCGAACTGCGCCAGATCCCGCAGAAGATGCTGGTGATCGGCGGCGGCATCATCGGCCTCGAAATGGCGACCGTCTACGCGACGCTCGGCTCGCAGATCGACGTCGTGGAAATGCTCGACGGCCTGATGGCCGGCGCCGACCGCGATCTCGTGAAGGTCTGGGAGAAGTACAACGCGAAGCGCTTCGCGAATGTCATGCTCAAGACCAAAACGACGAACGCCGAGGCGAAGGCCGACGGTATCTACGTCACCTTCGAGGGCGAGAAGGCGCCCGCGGAGCCGCAGCGCTACGACCTCGTGCTGGTTGCCGTGGGCCGCTCGCCCAACGGCAAGAAGATCGGCGCGGACAAGGCCGGCATCGCGGTGACGGATCGCGGCTTCATCGAAGTCGACAAGCAGCAGCGCACCAACGTGCCGCACATCTTCGCGATCGGCGACATCGTCGGTCAGCCGATGCTCGCGCACAAGGCCGTGCATGAAGGCCATGTGGCGGCGGAAGCGGCGCACGGCGAGAAGGCGTACTTCGACGCCATGCAGATTCCGTCGGTGGCCTACACCGATCCGGAAGTGGCATGGGCCGGCAAGACGGAAGAGCAGTGCAAGGCCGAAGGCATCAAGTACGGCAAGGCCGTGTTCCCGTGGGCCGCTTCGGGTCGCGCGATCGCCAATGGCCGCGACGAAGGCTTCACCAAGCTGATCTTCGACGAAGAGACGCATCGCGTGATCGGCGGCGGCATCGTCGGCCTGAACGCGGGCGACCTTATCAGCGAAGTCTGTCTCGCCGTGGAAATGGGCGCGGACGCGACCGACATCGGCAAGACCATCCATCCGCACCCGACGCTGGGCGAGTCGGTGGGCATGGCTGCCGAGCTGTATGAAGGCGTCTGTACGGACCTGCCGCCGCAAAAGAAGAAGTAAGTTTGCGGCGAGCATGAAAAACGGCGCACTCCGCGAGGAGTGCGCCGTTTTTATTTGGTCGCCAGGGGTGTTGCGTCTGGCTGCGAGAGGCGCTGGAGTCAAAAAAATTCCCGGCCTTCCAGCGACCGGGCAAGCGGCATGCCGGACCGGAGCGCCGGGTCCGGCTCTGGGCGCGGCTTACACGACTTGCAGCGCGCCAGACCGTTGCGTGACGCTCAGGCCGGCTTCTTGGGCGCAGCGGCGGCTGCCGAGCGCGAAGCTTGTGCGGCTGCCTTGCTGGCTGCAGCGGAGGCGGCGTTGAAGTTGCTTTCGGCCATTTCGACCGCTTGCTTGGTGGCCTTGTGGACCGTTTCGTAGGTCGTGTTCGCTGCGTTGATTGCCGACTTGATCACGGCAACCGCGGTTTCCGAACCGGCCGGTGCGTTCTTGGCGACATTGTCGACGAGCGACTGGACCTTGCGGTTCTGCTCTTCGTAGTGCGCTTCAGCAACCTTCGCGAACTCGGCTTGCGTAGCCGAAGCGATTTCGTACACATGACGGCCGTACGAAAGCAGCTTTTCGGCGAGCGGTTGAGCGAAGCTCGACTGCACGGCGAGGAACTCTTGCGCATCTTTGGCCGACAGTGCGCGCTGGGCGTGTTCCTGCGATTCGGCGAGATTCGAGCGAACGGCCTGAAGGTTCAATTCGACGAGCTTTTCCACGCCTTCGAATGCCTTGCCGGTGAGACCGAACAGCGTTTCGAGGTTGGCTTTCTGGGCAGCGGCGAATTGCTCAGGGGTCAGCAGACTCATGTTTACGCTCCTGGATGTTTGGCGGCCTCGTTCGTGGGCCGCCTGAAGTAAGTGGCAAGACTCTTGGGGGAATCTGCCCGGCGCTTTGGTGCGTCGCAGCATTGATCTCGATTTTAGGTCGCCGGAGATGAATGTCAAGAACTTTTGGTGCGACGCACAATTACATTAAGCTTTTATTAAACAATTACTTATGCGTCAAGCATGAGGTGTATGAGGTCATTTGTCAGATTTGACGATCTGCGGCATAGCGTCTGAAGCCTGCGTGCGGCGAGGCTTTGTCCGACAACGTCAAGCGCATTTACGCTCAATCTGGCAAGATTGAGGACGACGGTGCGCGTCGCAAATGACCTGCGCCGCATGCTTCATCGAAGGTCGGTGGGGGATTGCGCCTCGCGCGTCCACCAAAATCCTTCATGGAACGTTAAAGATCCATTGCTGTCGAATGCGCGTCGCGCGATTCTGCGGCACCGGCGTCAGAGAGTCGTCCTCGGTATTTCTCCCATATAAAGTTTGCATAGCGCGTGCCGTCAATGTGTAGGCAACAGAAGACGTTGTCGGCGCCAAGCGCAGCAGGGTGGGGCCGCTTGGGCGATTGTCTTTCTCCATCGAATGTTCGAAGCGCATTGGCTATCTCAATCCAAAGTCAGACTTCGGTTTAACGAGTAGCCATAAGTGCTTCAATTTGCGAATTTTTCGTGGTTTTACTACACTTGGCGAACGATCCCGTCGCTCCATCCAGAACACCAATGAAATCCGACAAGCTCCTGTCGTTCAAGCTGGTGCCCTCATCGGTTGTCAGTACCGCGCTGTCGGTGGCTGTCTCCGTGGTCATCAGTGCAACGCTCGTAGCGCCCGAGGGCGCTTTTGCTGCGTCGCAGAACGCCGCTGCGGCCTCGACGGCCAAGGCAAAGAAAACGACCAAGACCAGCAAGAAGGGCACAGGCAGCACGCCTGCGAAGGTCGCTAAAAATGTGGGCGCGACCAGCGTTGCCGCAGCGCAGGAGGACGATGCGCGTCCGACCGTGAAGAAGCGCCGCGT
Organism: Paraburkholderia sacchari; assembly: GCF_000785435.2. Lineage (GTDB taxonomy): Bacteria > Pseudomonadota > Gammaproteobacteria > Burkholderiales > Burkholderiaceae > Paraburkholderia > Paraburkholderia sacchari. The sequence continues at coordinate 192,836 of NZ_JTDB02000008.1, forward strand.
CAGCTACACCATGAATGGCCGCCATCGCACGGCGGTGCGCCGCGTGGCGTTCGAGCCGCGTCAGCCGACGGTGGGCCAGGCGTTCGGTCTGCATGAAACGCCCGATTCGCTGATGCTGCGCTCGGGCGTTGCCTACGTGGTGGACCAGAACTCGCTGGAACCACTCTTCGACAAGAATTCGCGTGCCGTCGTGCCGATCGCCTCGATCACCAAGCTCATGACCGCGATGGTCGTGCTCGATTCGAAGGCGTCGCTCACCGAGTCGATTGACGTCACCGACGAAGACCGCGATTACGAGAAGAACACCGGCTCGCGCCTCTCGGTGGGTTCGGTGCTTTCGCGCGAAGACATGCTGCATATCGCGCTGATGGCGTCGGAAAACCGCGCCGCGGCGGCGCTTTCGCGTTACTACCCGGGCGGGCGGCCGGCGTTCATCGCCGCCATGAATGCGAAGGCGAAGCAACTCGGCATGACCGACACGCACTTCGAGAATTCCACCGGGCTGTCGAGCCACAACGTTTCGACTGCGCGCGATCTCGTGAAGATGGTGAATGCGGCCTACCAATATCCGCTCATTCGCCAGTTCTCGACCGACCGCAGCTATGACGTGTACACGGGCAAGCGCAATCTTGCCTACAACAGCACGAACGCGCTTATCCGCAATCCGTCGTGGGACATCGGCCTGCAGAAGACTGGCTTCATCAACGAAGCAGGCGAGTGCCTCGTGATGCAAACGACGGTCCATGGCCGTCCGGTCATCATGGTGCTGCTCGATTCGAGCGGCAAGTATTCGCGTTTCGCCGACGCGACCCGTGTGCGCACGTGGATCGACAACGGCGGCGCCGACCAGCAACCGCACATCACGAGCGCGGATGCGGGGGGCGCGGGTACCTGATCCGCGCCGCTACGCTGCTTTCGGTTTCGCCAGTATCCACGCCCCGCAATCGCGGGGCGTTTGCTTTTGGGTCAGCGCGAGGCCAGCTGTCGGGCGATCGGCACTCTCAGCAGAATTTTTTGCGCTGGCATTCGCGCGCGCGAGCGAAAGCGCGTGGTCGGCTATTTTCGCTGCGTTGAAGAACGTGAAGCAGGCGGCACCCACAGTGCGTCTCGTGGAGGCTGCGCCCGATCTCGTCGGCCTGGCCGACGTTGCCGAGATGACCGGCATGTCGCGTCAGAACATGCGCAAGCTGATGCTCACGCACGCAGTTGATTTTCCTCAGCCCATGCATGAGGGCAGTCCGTCGCTCTGGCATCTCGGCGACGTCCTTGCGTGGTTGAGCGGCCGTGAGGGTTACAGCATCGACCCCGCGCTGCTGGAGACCGCGAATACCGCGAAGCAGGTCAATTTGGTGAAAGAGGCGCGCGACATCGACACCCGCATCAAGCGCAAACTGGCTGAACTCGTCGAGTGAGAGGTCCGCAAAAGAGAAGCGCCGGACGTGCCGGCGCTTCGGGAGCTTCAATGCGATTGCGCGAAATGGGTTCGCGCTCAAGGTGGACTGGTCGCTCAGGCTGCCGTCTGCACGCTGCCTTCAGCTGGCTCCGGGTGGTAACCGAGCGATTCGGAAATCAGGAGCGCCGTCTTGCTCAGTTGCCCAAGCCACGAGTCCTGGAGGCGGTCGGCGGGCGCCGAAAGCGAAAGCCCGGCAACGAGTTTGCCGGTGTCGTCGTAAATGCCTGCTGCGATGCAGCGCACACCCAGTTCCAGTTCCTCGTTGTCGCGTGCGCAGGATTGCTGGCGCACGTGGGCGAGTTCACGCTCGAGCCGGCCAAGGTCGGTGATGCTATTGCGCGTGTGACCCGAAAGGCCCGTGCGCGTGGCATAGGCGCGAACGCGATTGGCTTCGTCGGCGGCAAGAAAGAGTTTGCCAACGGACGTGAGGTGCAGCGGCGCGCGGCCGCCAATCGCCCGCACCACCTGCATGCCTGAGCGTTCGGAATAAGCTCGCTCGATATAGACGATCTCGTCGCCCTGGCGCACCGAGAGGTTCACGGTCTGGCCAGTGAGACGATGCAGTTCGCGCATGGGAGTGAGCGCGGCGTCGCGTACCGAGAGGCGCGCCTTCACGAGATTGCCTAGCTCCAGCAGTCGCATGCCCAGCCGGTACGTGCCGGGATCCGAGCGGTCGACAAGCCGGCAACTCACCATGTCGTTGAGAATGCGGTGCGCGGTCGACGGATGGAGTTCGGTGCGTTGCGCGAGATCCTTCAGGCTGACCGGGTCGGTGTGCGCGGCGAGCGCATCGAGGAGGCGCATCATGCGCTCGATCACCTGAATCGAGGTCTTCGGATCCGGATTGGTGTCGGTCATGGGGGCAAGATTCCAGGTGCGGATTCGTATGGCGAGTATAAGAAACTCGGCACGGAAGCGAGCATTGTATCTCGTATGGTGAAAAAAGACAGCGGTTGACGGGAATGTGCACTGGTAGGGCGGTCGCATTCGCGCCTGTGGCGGAGCCCGTCGGGCTATCGATCCTGGGGCAGTCCGGCGTTGGTGGCAGCGGCGAAACGTCGGATAATCGGGGACGGTTTTCACGAGGAGTTCCCATGCGAGTCGGTTTGTTCGTCACCTGTCTTGTCGACACCATGCGTCCCGAAATCGGTTTTTCGGCGCTCAAGTTGCTCGAGGAGGCAGGCTATGAGGTGGACGTCCCGCCCGCGCAGACCTGCTGCGGACAACCGGCCTACAACTCGGGCGAGCGGCCGCTCGCGCGCGACCTCGCGGAAAAGACGCTGCGCGAATTCGAGCAATTCGACTATGTGGTGATTCCGTCGGGCTCCTGTGGCGGGATGATTCGCGCGCACTACGGCGATCTCTTTCGCGACGATCCCGAGTTGATGGCGCGCTATGGCAAGCTGCGCGAGCGCGTCTATGAATTGACGGATTTCCTCGTGAATGTTGCGAAAGTCACGCTGCCCGAAGGCGAATTCCGCGGGCCGGTGACCTACCACGACTCGTGCTCGGGCTTGCGCGAACTGGGCGTAAAGGCGCAGCCGCGCGCGTTGCTCGCGCAGCGCGGCGTCGCAGTGCAGGAGATGAAGGACTGCGAGCATTGCTGCGGTTTCGGCGGCACCTTTGCGGTCAAGTACGGCGCGATCTCCACGGCCATCGTTGACGAAAAATGCATGAACGTGCAGGCGAGCGGAGCGGGCGCCGTGGTGCTCGGCGACCTTGGCTGCATGCTGAATATCGAAGGGCGTTTGCGCCGCACTGGCGATGCCAGCACCCGGGTTTTGCACATCGCCCAGGTGCTGGCCGGCGACGTCTGAGACGCCGCTCGCCAGCCGGGGCGCCAGCGCATCAAGCATCAAGACTCATGAGGCCCCCAACATCCGCCTGAATCCGACCGCACACGACCGCACACGACCGCACACGACCGCACACGACCGCACACGACCGCACACGACCGCACACGACCGACTCCACGCCATGCAAGTTCAATCGATGCAATTCAAGGCGCGCGCCGGCCAGAAGCTGGCTGATCAGCGTCTGCAGCAGAACCTCAAGAAGCTCTCGACCAAGTTCGTTTCCGCGCGTGCGGAGGCGATCACGGCGATCGACTTTCCGGCCACACGCGCGGCGCTCAAGGAGCGCCGCAATCGTGCACTCGAAAATCTCGATGTCTGGATCGAGCAGTTCGAAGCCGAAGCAACCCGCCGCGGCGTGACAGTCCTGTTTGCCGAGACGTCGCGCGATGCGGCGAAGCTCGTCGCCGAAATCGCGCGCAAGCACGAGGTTCGCAAGGTCATCAAGACGAAGTCGATGGTCTCCGAGGAAATGCAGTTGAACACGGTGCTCGCGGAGATGGGGGTGCAATCCATCGAAACGGATCTCGGCGAATACATCCTGCAGATCAACAATAACGAGCCGCCGAGCCACATCATTGCGCCCGTCGTCCACAAGGACAAGGACGAGATCGCCGACCTGTTCGCGAAGACCCATCACAAGCCGCGCCTCACGGAAATTCCCGACATGACGCGCGAGGCGCGCGAGATGCTGCGGCCGCACTTCCTTTCCGCGGACATGGGCGTGACGGGCGGCAACTTCCTCATTGCGGAGACGGGCTCGGTCGCGCTCGTGACGAACGAGGGCAACGAAGGCATGTGCACCGTCATGCCGCGCGTGCATGTGGCGGTCACCGGCATCGAAAAAGTCTTGCCGACGCTCGAAGACCTTGCCACCGCAATGCGCCTGCTGCCGCGCTCGGCCACCGGGCAGGCCACGTCGAATTATTTTTCCGTTCTCACAGGCCCGCGCGGGGCGGACGACCAGGACGGTCCCGAGCATATGTATGTCGTGCTCGTCGATGGCGGGCGCACCGGTCTCATCGGCGGCGAGTTTCAGGAGATGCTGCGCTGTATCCGCTGCGGCGCCTGTATGAACCATTGCCCGGTTTATCAGAAGGTGGGCGGGCACGCTTACGGCTGGGTCTATCCGGGGCCGATGGGGTCGGTGCTCACGCCGAGCTACGTGGGCATCGACAAGGCGCTCGATCTGCCGCAGGCCGCCACGCTTTGCGGCGAGTGCAACAGCGTCTGCCCGGTGGGCATCCCGCTCTCGGACCTGCTGCGCAAGCTGCGCGAGAAGCAGACCGAACGGCGCCTGCGCCCGTGGCGAGAACGCGCGGCACTGGCGGTGTGGGGCTGGTTCGCGCTGCATCCCGGCGCTTATGGGCTGCTCACGAAGCTCGGTGTGCGCGTGCTTGAGCGCATGGGCGGGCAGTCGCAGCTCATTCGCAGGTTGCCGTTCGCGAGCGGCTGGACCGACGGGCGGGACATGCCGGCTCCGGTCGGGCGCACGTTCCGCGAACTCTACGCTGCACGGCACACGCATCTGGATGCGACCGGGCGCACACGGAAGGCGTGACGAAGCCTTTCCAGCCGTTTCACCGGCGCCAGGCTGCGCACTGTTTAGCCTGAGACAACAGTGTGTTCGTTTTTGCCGGGTTTTTCCTGATTGCGGCCTTCTATATCATTTCGACTGGCGATAGTGCGTCTGGGTCTATCGCTCCACAGTCGAGAGAGAGTCGCATCATGAAAAAGAAAATAATGGTGTATTGGCCGTTGGCGCTGATCGTGCCGCTTGCGGCGATCGCATGGGTTCACGCATGGAATACCGCCGAGCAGCAGTTTCCGCTGGCAGCCGATCAAGTGAGTGCCGAGTTGGCGCGCGCCGTTTCATATGGGCTGGTTGGCGCGGGTGACGTGACCACCCCCGTCAAGGCTCCCGTCAAAGCAATCGGCGGCGTCGCGACGTTGCCGCGGACGAACGCAATCTAAGCCGCAGCGGCCTGGGCGATGGCTCAGGCTGCGCCGAGCGCACATCGTCGACACTTTGTATAATTAAAAATTCGCCTGCGCCGCAGCGGCCTGTTGCAAACCGCTGCGCGCCTCACACCCGAATCGATGAAAAAGGTTTCCGTCTGCTTTGTTTGCCTCGGCAACATCTGTCGTTCGCCCACGGCTGAAGCCGTGATGCGGCGCCTTGTCGACGAGGCGGGTTTGAGTGCGCACGTGTCGATCGATTCGGCGGGCACGGGCGATTGGCATATTGGCGAGGCGCCCGACGAACGCGCCCAGCGCGCCGGGGCCCAGCGCGGCTACGATCTGACCCCGCTGCGCGCCCGCCAGATCGCGGCGGAAGACTTTCACACGTTCGACTTGATCGTCGCGATGGACGACGCCAATGTCACGGCGCTTGAGCAGGTGGCGCCGTCTGCCAGACGCGACAAGATTCGGCTGCTGATGGAATTCGCGCCGCAGTTGAACGAGCGCGTGGTCGCCGACCCGTATTTCGGCGGCACCGCCGGGTTCGAGACGGTGCTCGACCAGTGCGAAATGGCGTGTTCGGGCCTGCTGGCGGCGTTGCGCCCCCAACTGGCGGAATGAGATGAGCGTGCGGCGTACTCCCGTGCAGGTTTGCGCCGTTTTCCCTTTTCGTCATGCGCCTAATAACCCGAATGGCGGCGCGGATACTTGACTAAACTAGTCATGTATTTATACTTGACGAAAATTGTCGAGAATTGCGGTTCCCCTACATCATGAGACTCACCACCAAAGGCCGTTTCGCCGTCACGGCGATGATCGACCTGGCGCTGCGCCAGGAGCAGGGCCCGGTGACGCTTGCGGGTATCAGTCAGCGCCAGCATATCTCGCTGTCGTACCTCGAACAGTTGTTCGGCAAGCTGCGCCGTCATGAAATCGTCGAATCGGTCCGTGGGCCGGGCGGCGGCTATAACCTCGCGCGCCGCGCGGAGGACGTCACGGTCGCGGACATCATCATCGCCGTGGACGAGCCGCTCGACGCCACCCAGTGCGGCGGCAAGGGCGCCTGCGAGGGCACCAAGCAGCACGACGGCCACTGCATGACGCACGAACTCTGGTCGACGCTGAACCAGAAGATGGTCGAGTACCTCGATTCGGTTTCGCTGAAGGATCTGGTGGACAAGCAGCGCGCCCGCGAAGGCGCCGCGCCCACGCTCCTGCGCGACCGCCGCACCGAGGCCCCGGCGATGGAGCCGGTGCGCACGGTGCCGCTCGGGCCGAATTCCATATTCAACATGGCCGGTTCCTGATCCCGCAACCCGGATCCCGACCACGGCCAGCGCAATACACAGAGCAGCAGACAGAATCCCCCGGAGCGATAGATGAATAACGACATTCCCCACCTGCCCATTTATATGGACTACAGCGCGACGACGCCGGTCGACCCGCGCGTGGTGGACAAGATGATTCCGTATCTGCGCGAGCAGTTCGGCAATCCGGCGTCGCGCAGCCACGCCTATGGCTGGGACGCGGAGCGTGCCGTCGAAGAAGCGCGCGAGAACGTCGCGGCGCTCGTGAACGCGGATCCGCGCGAAATCATCTGGACCTCCGGTGCAACCGAGTCGGACAACCTCGCGATCAAGGGTGCGGCGCACTTCTACAAGAGCCGTGGCAAGCACATCATCACGGTGAAGACCGAGCACAAGGCCGTGCTCGACACCTGCCGCGAACTCGAGCGCGAAGGTTACGAAGTCACGTATCTCGACGTGCTCGACAACGGCCTGATCGACCTCGAAGCGCTCAAGGCCGCGCTGCGCCCGGACACGATTCTCGTTTCCGTGATGCACGTGAACAACGAGATCGGCGTGATCCAGGACATCGAGACGATCGGCGAGCTTTGCCGCGAGAAGGGCATCATTTTCCACGTCGATGCCGCGCAATCGACCGGCAAAGCGCCCATCGACCTGCAAAAGCTCAAGGTCGACCTGATGTCGTTCTCGGCGCACAAGACCTATGGCCCGAAGGGCATCGGCGCGCTGTACGTGCGCCGCAAGCCGCGCGTGCGCATCGAGGCGCAGATGCACGGTGGCGGCCATGAGCGCGGTATGCGCTCGGGTACGCTGGCCACGCACCAGATCGTCGGCATGGGCGAGGCGTTCCGCATCGCGCGCGAAGAAATGGCCACGGAAAACGAGCGTATTCGCATGCTGCGCGACCGTCTGCTCAAGGGGCTCTCGCAAATCGAAGAGACCTACGTGAACGGCGACATGGAAAAGCGCGTCCCGCACAACCTGAACATCAGCTTCAACTTCGTCGAAGGCGAGTCGCTGATCATGGCGGTCAAGGACGTGGCGGTGTCGTCGGGTTCGGCGTGCACCTCGGCCTCGCTCGAGCCGTCGTATGTGCTGCGCGCGCTCGGCCGCAACGATGAACTCGCACACAGCTCGATTCGCTTCACGGTGGGCCGTTTCACGACCGAGCAAGATGTGGACTACGTGATCAACCTGCTGCAGACGAAGATCGCCAAGCTGCGCGAGCTCTCGCCGCTGTGGGAAATGCACCAGGACGGCATCGACCTGTCGACCATCCAGTGGGCGGCGCATTAAGGCGCACTAAGGTGCACTAAGGCAGATTCAGGCGCATCGAACATCGACCCAGCCGCAGCGCAATCGGCAGATAACTGCATGCAGCGCGGCAAACACGAATTGAAGGAGTGTGATCATGGCATATAGCGACAAGGTTCTGGACCACTACGAAAACCCGCGCAACGTCGGCTCGTTCGCGAAGGACGACGACGCAGTCGGCACCGGCATGGTCGGCGCGCCCGCATGTGGCGACGTCATGAAGCTGCAGATCCGCGTGGGTGCGGACGGCGTGATCGAGGACGCGAAGTTCAAGACCTACGGCTGCGGTTCGGCCATTGCCTCGAGTTCGCTCGTGACCGAGTGGGTGAAGGGCAAGACGCTCGACCAGGCACTCGACATCAAGAACACGCAGATCGCCGAAGAGCTGGCGCTGCCGCCGGTGAAGATCCACTGCTCGATTCTCGCGGAAGACGCGATCAAGGCAGCGGTGGCCGACTACCGTCAGCGTCATACGACGGAAGCCAAGGCGGACGCGGCTTAAGGCTCGCGACAAGCGCACCGGGTTGGGTGCGCGAGCGGGCGGGGCAGCGGCAAGCCTGTGGGCTGGCCGCTGCGGAATGAACGAATTTGGACGCAGGCAAGCCTGCGCCGCGTCGGGACGAAGCAGGTGCAAGCCCGAAACGATCGATGCGGGAAGCGGTGAAACGTTATGGCAATCACGTTGACAGAAAAAGCGGCACAGCACGTGCAGAAGTACTTGACCCGTCGCGGCAAGGGCATGGGCCTGCGTCTTGGCGTGCGCACGACGGGCTGCTCGGGCCTGGCGTACAAGCTGGAATATGTCGATGAGCTCGCGCCCGAGGACAACGTGTTCGAGAGCCACGGCGTGAAGGTCATCGTGGATCCGAAGAGCCTTGCCTATATCGACGGCACGGAGCTGGACTTCGTGCGCGAAGGGCTGAACGAGGGCTTCAAGTTCAAAAACCCGAACGTGAAGGACGAGTGCGGCTGCGGCGAGTCCTTCCGCATTTGAGCGCGCGTATTGCGGTGAAAAGGCGGCCTGTGCCGCCTTTTTGATTTTTTGATTCGGCGTGCCGATCGTCGGATCGACGGACCTTCACGACAGCACCACAAAACGTTCATTTCGATGGCCTCGCTTTCTTCGCTTTCCGATAGCCATTTCGTATTGTTTGGCTTGCCCGAGCAGTTCGCGCTCGACGCCGACGCGCTCGCCCACGCTTACCGCGCCGTGCAGGCGCAGGTGCACCCCGACCGGTTCGCCGCGGCCGGCGAGGCGCAAAAGCGCGTGGCGATGCAGTGGGCCACGCGCGCGAACGAGGCTTACCAGACGCTGCGCGATCCGCTCAAGCGCGCGACGTATCTGCTGCATTTGCGCGGCATCGAAGTTGGCGCCGAGAACAATACGGCCATGGAGCCGGCGTTTCTGATGCAGCAGATGGAGTGGCGCGAGGCGATCGAGGATGCGGTGAGCGCGAAGAACGTCGGCGCACTCGATGCGCTCGCGGCCGACCTGCGCGACGATGAGCGCGTACGTCTCGCGAAGCTGGGCGCGTTGCTCGATAGCGGTTCGAATCAGCCGGCGGCGGAAGCGGTGCGTCAGTTGATGTTCGTCGAGCGCGTGGCAGCCGAAGTCGATTCGCAGATCGAGCGGCTGGAGAGTTAGGCGGGGCCGCCCAGGCGGGGCCGCCCGGGCGCCCTTGGGCGCGCGGCAAAAAAAGCGTAGAACACGGATACAGCACAGGGCTGCCGATTCATCGTCGAGACGATCGACCCGACGATGCGAGGCGGACCGCAACAGATCACACAGATGGCATTACTGCAAATTTCCGAACCCGGCATGGCGCCGGCGCCGCATCAGCGGCGGCTCGCCGTCGGCATCGACCTCGGCACGACGAATTCGCTGGTCGCCGCGGTACGCAGCGGCGTGCCCGACGTGTTGCCCGACGAAGACGGCCATGTGCTGCTGCCGTCGGTCGTGCGCTATCTCGCGAACGGCGGTCGCCGCATTGGACGCTCGGCCAAGGCCGAGGCCGCGAGCGACCCGCGCAACACGATTGTCTCGGTCAAGCGCTTCATGGGCCGCGGCAAGGCCGACGTGGAAGGCGCGGCGAACGCGCCGTACGAATTCATCGATGCGCCGGGCATGGTGCAGATCCAGACGGTCGACGGCGTGAAGAGCCCCGTCGAGGTCTCGGCGGAAATCCTCGCCACGCTGCGCCAGCGCGCCGAAGACACGCTCGGCGATGAACTCGTCGGCGCGGTCATCACGGTGCCGGCGTATTTCGACGAAGCGCAGCGCCAGGCCACCAAGGACGCTGCGCGCCTCGCTGGCCTGAACGTGCTGCGCCTGCTGAACGAGCCGACCGCTGCTGCGATCGCCTATGGCCTCGATAATGGCGCCGAAGGGCTCTACGCGGTCTATGACCTCGGCGGCGGCACCTTCGACCTGTCGATCCTCAAGCTCACCAAGGGCGTCTTTGAAGTGCTCGCGGCGGGCGGCGACTCCGCGCTCGGCGGCGACGACTTCGATCAGGCGCTCTTCGCCTGGGTGCTGGAGCAGTCCGGCATCGAGCGCGCGGCGCTCCAGCCAGAAGACGTGCGCTTGCTGCTCGACCGCGCGCGCGACGCGAAAGAAGCGCTCTCGTCGGCGCCCGAGGCGCGCATTGAAGTCACGCTCTCGAACAGCAAGCAGATCGCGCTGACGATCGACGAGCCGCAGTTCGAGGCGCTTACGCAGGCGCTCGTGCAGCGCACGCTCACGCCCACGAGGAAGGCCCTGCGCGACGCCAAGGTGGCTGCGACGGAAGTGAAGGGCGTGGTGCTGGTGGGCGGCGCGACGCGCATGCCGGTCGTTCGCCGCGCCGTCGAGCAGTACTTCGGCCAGGCGCCGCTCACGAATCTGGACCCCGATCAGGTCGTCGCACTCGGCGCGGCGATCCAGGCCGACCTGCTCGCGGGCAACCGCGGCGGCGAGGACGACTGGCTGCTGCTCGACGTGATCCCGCTGTCGCTCGGCGTGGAGACGATGGGTGGCCTCGTCGAGAAGATCATTCCGCGCAACTCGACCATTCCGGTCGCGCGCGCACAGGACTTCACGACCTTCAAGGACGGCCAGACCGCAATGGCGATCCACGTGGTGCAGGGCGAGCGCGAGCTCGTCTCCGACTGCCGTTCGCTCGCGCGCTTCGAGTTGCGCGGCATTCCGCCGATGGCAGCGGGCGCGGCACGCATCCGCGTGACCTACCAGGTGGACGCCGACGGCCTGTTGTCCGTGTTCGCGCGCGAGCAGCTTTCGGGCGTGGAGGCGTCGGTGGTGGTGAAGCCGTCCTACGGCCTCGCCGACGACGACATCGCGAAGATGCTCGAGGACAGCTTCAAGACCGCCGACATCGACATGCGCGCCCGCGCGCTGCGCGAGGCGCAGGTCGAGGCGCAGCGCGTGATCGAGGCGACCAACTCTGCCTTGGCCGCCGACGGCGAACTCCTCGACGAAGCCGAGCGCGCGCAGCTCGATGCGCTGATCGGCGCGCTCGGGCAAATCGTGCAGGGCGAGGACACGGACGCGATCGAAGCGGCAACCAAGTCGCTCGCCGAAGGCACCGACGAGTTTGCCGCGCGGCGCATGGACAAGGGCATCAAGCGCGCGCTCGCGGGCAAGAAGCTCGACGAAATTGGTTGAACGCGCGCTGGCCCATGCACCGGGAAGCAAGATGTAAAGCACGTGACGCGTGCGTGCTTTCCCGATGTGGCAAGGCGCGCGACCTCAGTAGAATGGGCGATGACACCGTCGGCAGGCGGGGCGCGCCCGATACAGAAGTTATTGGATACGGAAATCACAATGCCTCAAATCGTGGTGCTGCCCCATGTCGAACTGTGTCCGGAGGGCGCGGTCATCGACGCCAAGCCGGGCGAGAGTGTGTGCGATGCGCTGCTCGAACACGGCATCGAGATCGAACATGCTTGCGAGAAGTCGTGCGCCTGCACGACCTGTCACGTGATCGTGCGCGAAGGTTTCGATGCACTCGAGCCGTCGGAGGAAACCGAAGACGACCTGCTCGACAAGGCATGGGGTCTGGAGCCCACTTCGCGGCTGTCGTGCCAGGCCCTCGTGCCCGCCGAAGATGACCTGGTGATCGAGATTCCGCGTTACTCGATCAACCACGCGAAGGAAAATCACTAATCCATCGGAAAGAGGAGCGCGCTGCCATGAAGTGGACCGATACGCAGGACATCGCAATGGCGTTGACGGATACGCATCCCGAGATCGACCCGCAGTACGTGCGCTTCACCGATCTGCATCGCTGGATCACCGAGCTCGAGGGTTTCGACGACGCTCCCGATCGCTCGAACGAGAAGATCCTGGAGGCCATTCAGGCGGCCTGGATCGAAGAAGCGGGCTACTGATCCGCATCGCGTGGGCTGTTGCGCGGGTGACTACAGTGTCAAGCTCGCGCAGAAAAAAGGCGATTCACCTTCACGGTGAGTCGCCTTTTTTCGTTTCTGGAATCGAGCGCGAAGCTACGCGTTCGTCATCCCGCCGCAAGCGTGCCGTGCTCGACATGCACGCGCTGGCCTTGCTGGAACGGCGGCGCCTGGTGGTAGGTGAAGTAGCGCGTCTTGCCGTTGTCCATGCGCACGCGCACCGAGTAGCTCGTGGTGCTGCGCAGGTGCTTTTCCACCGCGTTGCCGCCGACGCCGCCACCCAGCGCGCCGAGCAAGGTCATGGCCGTGCGGCCATTGCCGCTGCCGAATTGATTGCCGATAACGCCGCCGGCGACTGCGCCACCCACCGCGCCGATGCCGGTGCCGTGGCCTTCCTGACGCGATTCGGAGATACCTTCGACCACGCCGCACGAGGCGCACGCGGTCTGCTGGGGTGGCGCTTCCTGAGCGTATTGCTGCGGCTGCTGGGCGTATTGCGGCGGCGGGGCCGCCGGTGCTGCCGGCTGTTGCTGGGCCACGGGCGCAGGCTGCGGCTCAGCGGGTGCGTTCTGCTCGTTCTGCGCACCATTTTGTGCGATTTGCGCGCTGGTCGCGGGCCGGGTCGAGTCGACCACCGGCTGCGAGGCCATCATCTCGGTCTGGCCGGTCTGGCTTTGGGCGTTCTGCCCGGTCGTGCTCGAGGCCTTGGGGAAGACGCCGGTGATGGCCGCCGTGGCCGCCAGGCTGGCAACAATGACTGCGGCCGCCGCAGTGGCGACGAGCGGGTGAATGCGGCGGTTCGGTGTGGTCGGTTTCGGATCGGGACTGTTCATGAGTGGCTCCGTCTTGAGCAGAGTTGGCTTTGTTCCAACAAGTTTGGGCCAATTCGATCGATCGGACGTTTCAAGTTGTAACCTGACTTGTGCGAGCACAAGTCGAAACAGGGACCGTATGATGCCAGGGGGCTTGCTGCCCGGCATGACGCGGGTTTTCCGCGTACCGCATCTGGCGCGCCCGGGCAGTGGGATGAGGCGCATTTACTGCCGGTTACAAATGCAAACGGGGCGCATACGGCGTGAGCCGCATGCGCCCCTGGCACCCCTGTCGGGCGCGTGTGAGGCTTAGTCTTCGCGGCGCAGATGCGGGAAGAGAATCACGTCACGGATACTGGCGCTGTCGGTGAGCAGCATGATCAGGCGGTCGATGCCGATGCCGCAGCCGCCCGTCGGGGGCATGCCGTACTCGAGCGCGCGAATGTAGTCGGCGTCGTAGTACATCGCTTCCTCGTCGCCGGCGTCCTTCTGCTCGACCTGCTTCTTGAAGCGCGCGGCCTGGTCTTCCGGATCGTTGAGCTCGGAGAAGCCGTTGGCGATCTCGCGGCCCGTGATGAAGAGTTCGAAGCGCTCGGTAATGCCCGGCGTCGAATCGGAGGCGCGCGCGAGCGGTGAGACTTCGACCGGGTAGTCGATGATGAAGGTCGGCTCCCACAGCTGCGATTCGGCCGTCTCTTCGAAGAGCGCAAGCTGGAGCGAGCCCACGCCTGCGTTCAGGAACGCGGGCTGGTTTGCGTCCACGCCGAACTTCTTGAGTTCGGTGCGCAGGAAGGCGGCGTCGGCGAGCTGCTCGTTCGTGTATTGCGGCGCGTACTTCTGGATCGCCTGGGTGATCGTCAAACGATGGAACGGCTTCGAGAGGTCGAGTTGGCGGCCCTGATAGGTGAGCACGGCGTTGCCGCGCGCATCCACGGCGGCCTGGCGGATCAGCTGTTCCGTGAAGTCCATGAGCCACGTGTAGTCCGTGTACGCGGCGTAGAACTCCATCATCGTGAATTCCGGATTGTGACGCGGCGAAACGCCTTCGTTACGGAAGTTCCGGTTGATCTCGAATACGCGTTCGAAGCCGCCCACGACGAGGCGCTTCAGATAGAGCTCGGGCGCGATGCGCATGAACATCTGCATGTCGAGCGCGTTGTGGTGCGTGACGAACGGCTTGGCAGCCGCGCCGCCCGGGATCGGGTGCAGCATGGGCGTTTCGACTTCCATGAAGCCGGCGTCGGCCATGAAGCGGCGCACCGACGAGATCGCCCTGGTGCGGGCGACGAACGTATCGCGTGCTTCGGGCGTGACGATCAGGTCGACATAGCGCTGGCGATAGCGCATTTCCTGGTCCGAGAGGCCATGGAACTTGTCCGGGAGCGGGCGCAGCGACTTCGAGAGCAGGCGCAGCTCCGTGCAGCGCACCGAGAGTTCGCCCTTGTTGGTGCGGAACAGCACGCCCTTCGCGGCGACGATGTCGCCGAGATCCCACTTCTTGAAGGCGTCGTAGGTGGTCTCGCCCACGTCGGCGGGCGTGATGAAGAACTGGATCTGGCCCGAGCCGTCGCGCACCGTCGCGAAGCTCGCCTTGCCCATCACGCGCTTGAGCATCATGCGGCCCGCGATTGACACTTCGAGGGCCTGCGCTTCGAGCGCGTCCTTGTCGGTGTCGGAGTACTCGCGCTGCAGATCGGCGGCGTGGTGGGTGGGGCGGAAGTCGTTCGGATAGGCGACACCCGCTTCGCGCAGCGCGCGCAGCTTTTCGCGGCGCTCGGCGATGATCTGGTTGTCGTCGACTTCGGGCGCGGCGCTGGCCGCGTTCGGCTGGGTCGGTTCGGTCATGGTGGCTTCGATGTTTTGATTCGCGGCTTGTTTGCCGCGGAAGATTCGCGCGGATGTTTCGGTTAGCGGCCCGGGCGGGGTGCCTCACGGGTCGCAGCGCGGCAGGATAGGGCGGCGCCCGGGCTTACACGCCCTGTTTCAGGCTTGCGCTGATGAAAGCGTCGAGATCGCCGTCGAGCACGGCCTTGGTGTTGCTGATTTCGACGTTCGTGCGCAGATCCTTGATGCGGCTGTTGTCGAGCACGTAGGAGCGGATCTGGTGGCCCCAGCCCACGTCCGACTTGCCCGCTTCGAGCTTGTCCTGCTCCGACTGGCGCTTGCGCATTTCGGCTTCGTACAGGCGCGACTTCAGCATCGCCATGGCTTCGGCGCGGTTGCGGTGCTGCGAGCGGTCGTTCTGGCATTGCACGACGATGCCCGACGGGATGTGCGTGATACGCACGGCGGAGTCGGTTTTGTTGATGTGCTGACCGCCCGCGCCCGAGGCGCGGTACGTGTCGATGCGCAGATCGGCCGGATTGACTTCGATCTCGAACGAATCGTCGATTTCCGGATACACGAACACCGACGAGAACGACGTGTGACGCCCGCCCGACGAATCGAACGGCGACTTGCGCACGAGGCGGTGAATGCCGGTTTCGGTGCGCAGGAAGCCGTAGGCGTATTCGCCCTCGACCTTGATGGTCGCGCTCTTGATGCCGGCCACGTCGCCTTCGGACTCTTCGAGCACCTCGGTCTTGAAGCCCTTGCGCTCGCAATAGCGCACGTACTGGCGCAGCAGCATCGACGCCCAGTCGCAGGCCTCGGTGCCGCCCGCGCCCGCCTGGATGTCGATGAACGCGTTGTTCGGGTCGGCCGGATTCGCGAACATGCGGCGGAACTCGACGTCGGCGACGCGCGCTTCGATCGCCTGAGCATCGGTTTCGATGGCGACGAGCGTGTCCTCGTCGCCTTCTTCGCGGGCCATCTCGAAGAGATCCTGGGTGTCGCGCGTGTCGTTCTCGATGCCGTCGAGCACATGCACCACGCCTTCAAGGAGCTTCTTCTCCTTGCCGAGACCCTGGGCGTGTTTGGAGTCGTTCCAGACGTTGGGGTCTTCGAGTTCGCTGTTGACTTCGACGAGCCGTCGGGCTTTTACGTCGTAGTCAAAGATACCCCCGTAGCTCGCCCGCGCGCGTGCGCAGGTCCGCCAAAAGGGCTTCGATCGCGTTGAGACGTTCCGCTTCCATTTGTGTCGTGATCCGGCGTGTAAAACATCAAATTATAGCCGATTGGACATGCATCAAGGGCGCGGCGGCCACGTCCGCTGTGCGGCTCGGGTTGCCGCTCAGAGCACCGCGTGCTCCACCACGAGCTGCACGCGCGAGACGCCGTTCCACGTATCGCGCACGAGTCGGTAGGCAACGGTCGTACGCTGGGGCAGCGTCTCGGTGTGATTGAACCAGATCGCGTTGAAGCGCTGGCGCCCGCGCAGCAGTTGCAGCTTCAGATGCTTGTCCTTCACGAGCGCCTGCGAGGCCACCTCGAATTCGCCCGAGAAAACCGGTGCCGGAAAGCCCTGGCCCCACACGGCCGCGTCGAGCATTTCGACGAAATCGGGTGTGAACCACGCGTCTTCGAGCTCGCCGTCGGTTTCCACCGTGCGCGCGAGCGCCTCGGCGGAGAGCCATTCGCGGCCCACGCGCTCGAACGCGGCGGCAAAGCGCGGCACGTCCGCGGCGGCGATCGTCATGCCCGCGGCCATTGCGTGGCCGCCGAACTTGTGGATCAGGCCGCGCTCGCGCTTGCTGATGAGGTCGATGGCGTCGCGCAGATGGAAACCGGGGATCGACCGGCCCGAACCCTTCACGAGTTCGCCGTTGTCGTCGGCGGGCGCGAACGTGAAGGAGGGGCGGTGGAACTTCTCCTTGAGCCGCCCGGCGACGATGCCGATCACGCCCTGATGCCAGCCCTCGTTGAAGAGCGTGAGCGTGGCGTTGTCCTGTGGATCGACGCTGGCGAGGTCGGCGAGAGCCTGTTGCTGCATGCCCGCTTCGATTTCGCGGCGCTCGCGGTTCATCGTGTCGAGTTGCTGAGCGAGTTCCCAGGCGCGGCCCACATCGTCGGTGGTCAGGCATTCGATACCGAGCGACATGTCTGAGAGGCGGCCCGCCGCGTTCAGGCGCGGCCCGAGCGCGAAGCCCAGATCGAAGCCCGAAGCGCTTTTCGCGTCGCGGCCCGCGGCGCGGAACAGCGCGGCGATGCCGGGCTGCATGCGGCCGTTGCGGATGCGCTGCAGCCCCTGCGCGACGAGCACGCGGTTGTTGCAGTCGAGCTTGACGACGTCGGCAACGGTGCCGAGCGCGACCAGATCGAGCAGGCCGTCCAGACGCGGCTCGGGGCGTGTTTCGTCGAACCAGCAGCGCTGGCGCAGTTCGGCGCGCAACGCGAGCAGCGTATAGAACATGACGCCCACGCCCGCGATGCACTTGCTCTCGAACGTGCAGCCCGGCTGGTTCGGATTGACGATGGCGCGTGCGTCCGGGAGCGTGTCGCCGGGCAGATGGTGGTCGGTCACGAGCACTTCGATGCCGAGCTCGTTGGCGGCTTCCACGCCTTCCACGCTGGCGATGCCGTTGTCCACCGTGATCAGGATGTCGGGCGGCCCGCCCTTGCGTTGTGCCGCGAGTGCGACGATTTCGGGCGTGAGGCCGTAGCCATACTCGAAACGGTTCGGCACCAGATAGTCGATTTGCGCGCCGAGCATGCGCAGGCCGCGCACGGCCACGGCGCAGGCGGTTGCGCCGTCACAGTCGTAGTCGGCGACCACGAGCATGCGGCACTCCGCTTCGAGCGCGTCGGCGAGCAAGATCGCGGCGTCGTCGAGCCCCTTCATGCCGGTGGGCGGGAGCAGCCGGTTGAGGCCGGTTTCGATCTCGTCGGGCTGGCAGACGCCGCGCGCGGCGTAGAGCCGGGCGAGCACCGGGTGCAGGCCGTGGCGGACCAGGGCTTCGGTATCGGCGGGGGAGCAGGCGCGGGTGACGATTCGGGTCATGCGTGAGAGGTCGTGGAAAAAACGCGTGGAGAAAACATTGGATGTCATTCGACGAGTAGCGACGCGAACTCACGGCGTCGCCAGAATTTGCGCAGGTCGCCGCGCGTGGCCGTGAGCGTGACCGAGCCGGTGTCGCCGCATAACGTGAGGCCGAGTTCGGTCAGCTCGCCGGCCTGGAGGGCGGCGAGCGCTGGCGCGAACCAGTCGCGCTCGAGCTTCGCGAATGCGGCGTTCCAGCCGCCCCAGTCCTGCTGGATATAGGCGGCCGAGAACGGATCGAGTTCGACGAGCGTGGCGTTGTTCGGCAACGCGTCGCCAGCCGATGCAGGCGCTACGGCAAGCGCGCGGAACGTGTCGGGCGCGGCGCCCAGTTCCGCGCCGGCGGCGAGCGCGAGCCCGCGCGTGGCCGCGGCGTCCGAGCGCACACGCGCGAAGGCCCGCTTGACCGGGCGCAGCGCACCCTGCGCGTGGAACCAGATCGAGTTGACGGCGGGCAGGCCGCGCGCCTCGCGCGCTTCGTTAACAGGGTGCTCGAACCAGGCCATCTGCACCTCGTTCTGCACCTTCATCCAGGCGCGCGAGCGTTGGCCCGAGTGCGCCTCGTGAGGCAGCCAGATTTCGATGTTGCGTCCGCTCGCGCGCAGCGGCGACGCGCCCGCGAGCGTGCCGAACTGATCGCTCGACAGGTACCAGCGCTGGGGCGTGGGCGCTTCGACGCGCACGCCGAGTTCTTCGATGAGCGGTCGGGCCACGGCGTAGAGCGCGGCGGCATCGGCGTCGGCGAGTTCCAGCGAAGCCGGGTCGATCAGCACCAGATGGTCGTGCGCGATGCGCACGTGCACGGGCTGGATGCAGGCCCAGGTGGCGTCGCCGGGCGCGCCGCCGTCGGCGAGCAGCATCCACGGGGCGAGCGGGGCCTCGTCGTCGGCGCTGCTCGCGCCATTCGTGCGGTTCTTGCCCGCTGTGTCGGCCGCCTGGGGCGCGGTCGCGCCGAACGTGCGCGCGACCCATCGTTCGTGCGGCAGCGTGCGCTGAAAATCTTCGCCGATTACCTGCTCGCCCAGCGTCGCGCGCGCGACCAGTTTCGAGAGTGCAGGGAATTCGAGGCCGGCGAGGGCGGTTGACGCCGCCGCTGCGGATGGCAGCGCGAACGGCACGAGAAGATGGAGGCGGTCGACAGGCATGATGGTGCGCATTGTACTTCGGCGCAGTTGACGCCGCGGCGGCGTAAAGTCCGTGAGACGTCTTGAGTGTGGCAAACTTCGCGGTTGACCGCTGGTTTGCTGCGGCGCGTAAACTTGATCCAGCAGCTTGCGCGCCCCACGCGCAACGAAGACGCACGAAAGGATTCGCTTGAAACTTCCCTACGAATGGCAAATAGGCTGGCGCTACACGCGCGCCGGCAAGCGCACGACCGGCAACGGCTTTATTTCGTTCATCGCGCTCATTTCGATGTCGGGCATTGCGCTTGGCGTGGCGGCGCTCATCGTCGTGCTCTCGGTGATGAACGGTTTTCAGCGCGACGTGCGCGACCGCATGCTCTCGGTGCTGGCGCACATCGAAATTTTTTCGCCGACCGGCGCAATGCCCGACTGGCAGCTCACCGCCAAAGAGGCGAAGACCAATCCTGAGGTGATTGGGGCCGCGCCCTATGTGGATGCCCAGGCGCTGCTTACGCGCGGCGAGAGCCTGAGCGGCGTCGCTCTGCGCGGCGTCGAGCCGTCCGAGGAGCCGCAGGTGTCCGACATCGGTAAGGAAATGAAGCTGGGCAGCCTGAACGATCTCACGCCGGGCGGCTTCAACATCGTGCTCGGCGGGGACCTTGCCGCGAGTCTCGGCGTGACGAAGGGCGACAAGGTCACGCTGGTCGCGCCCGAAGGCAGCATCACGCCGGCGGGCATGCTGCCGCGCCTGAAGCAGTTCACGGTGGTCGGCGTGTTCGAGTCGGGGCATTACGAGTACGACAGCTCGCTCGCGCTCATCAATATCCGCGACGCCGAGGTGCTCTATCGCCTGTCCGCGCCGAGCGGCGTGCGCCTGCGCCTGAAGGACATGCAGCGCGCGCCCGCGGTCGCGCGCCAGCTCGTGCATACGCTTTCGGGCGACCTCTATATTCGCGACTGGACGCAGCAGAACAAGACCTGGTTCTCCGCCGTGCAGATCGAAAAGCGCATGATGTTCATCATCCTCACGCTCATCATCGCGGTCGCGGCGTTCAATCTGGTTTCCTCGCTCGTGATGACCGTCACCAACAAGCAGGCCGACATCGCGATCCTGCGCACGCTCGGCGCGCAGCCTGGCTCGATCATGAAGATCTTCTTCGTGCAGGGCGTGACGATCGGCTTCGCGGGCACCACCATCGGCATCGCGCTCGGCTGCCTGATCGCATGGAGCATTCCGTGGAGCGTGCCGATGATCGAGCACGTGCTCGGCGTGCAATTCCTGCCGCCGTCGGTTTATTTCATCAGCGAGCTGCCTTCGGAACTCGTTGCGTCCGACGTGATCCGCATCGGCGCGATTGCGTTCGTGCTGTCCGCGCTGGCGACGCTCTATCCCAGCTGGCGCGCGGCCAAGGTTCGTCCGGCGGAGGCGCTGCGTTATGAATGAACGTCAATCGATCCTCGCCACGGCGGGCGACTATCCATACGTGCTCGAAGGGCACGGCGTTTCCAAGGTGTTCGGGCAGGGCGCGCTCGCCGTCAATGTGCTGCACGACACCGAGATCGCGGTGAAGCGTGGCGAAAAGCTCGCGATCGTGGGCGCATCGGGCTCGGGCAAGAGCACGCTGTTGCACGTTCTCGGCGGTCTCGACGAGCCGGGCACCGGCAACGTCAAGCTACTCGGCAAGCCGTTCACCGAGCTTTCCGAGCGCGATCGCAACGACCTGCGCAATCGCGCGCTCGGCTTCGTCTATCAGTTCCATCATCTGCTGCCGGAGTTTTCGGCGCTCGATAACGTGGCGATGCCGCTGCGCATCCGCCGCATGACGCAGGACGACGCGCGCCGCGAGGCGCTCGAGATGCTCGATCGCGTGGGCCTCGCGCATCGTGCGCGGCATCGCCCAGGCGAACTCTCGGGCGGCGAGCGCCAGCGCGTGGCGATCGCGCGCGCGCTGGTGACGCGGCCCGCCTGCGTCCTCGCGGACGAGCCGACCGGCAATCTCGACGGCGGCACGGCGGAGACGGTGTTCAGCCTGATGCTCGAATTGTCCGATCAATTCCAGACGAGTTT
This sequence comes from Paraburkholderia sacchari, assembly GCF_000785435.2. Classification (GTDB taxonomy): domain Bacteria; phylum Pseudomonadota; class Gammaproteobacteria; order Burkholderiales; family Burkholderiaceae; genus Paraburkholderia; species Paraburkholderia sacchari. The sequence continues at coordinate 214,051 of NZ_JTDB02000008.1, forward strand.
TGTGATCGTCACGCACGACCCGGACCTCGCGGCGCGCTGCGACCGCATCGTGCGGCTGCGCGACGGCACCCTGCACGAGGAGCCGGTCGTGCCGGCTTGACGCCTGTGTGCGGCGGGAGCGTGCTTGCCATGTGGATAGATACGCATTGCCATCTCGATGCCAGCGAGTTCGACGCGGACCGCGAGGCGGTGGCGTCGGCCGCGCGCGCGTCGGGCGTCGGGCGCATCGTGATTCCCGCCGTCGCGCGCGAGAACTTCGCAACCGTGCGCGCGCTTGCGCATCGCACGCCTGGCGCGGTCTACGCGCTCGGGATTCATCCCCTCTATACACCGCACGCTCGCGACGAGGATCTCGACGCGCTGCGCGCCGAGGTCGAGGCGAGCCTTGACGATCCGCGCTTCGTCGGCATTGGCGAGATCGGCCTCGACTACTTCGTGCCGGGCCTCGACGACGCACGCCAGCAATACTTCTACGACGCGCAGCTGCGTCTTGCCCGCGAGTTCGACTTGCCGGCGATCTGCCACGTGCGCAAATCGCAGGATCAGGTGCTCAAGGGCCTGCGCCGCCATGGCGTGCGCCGCGGCATCGCGCATGCGTTCAACGGCAGTTTCCAGCAGGCGAGCGCGTTCATCGCGCAGGGAATGCATCTGGGCTTCGGCGGCAACGTGACCTTTGAGCGGGCCTTGCAGATCCGACGCCTCGCGGCGCAATTGCCGCTCGAGGCGATCGTCATGGAAACCGATGCGCCCGACATCTCGCCGTCCTGGCTCTATCGGGCGCGCAACACGCCGGACCAGGTGGCGCGTATCGGCGCCGTGCTTGCCGGCTTGCGCGGCATGACGGCCGAAGAACTCGCTCTTGGCACAACGGCCAACGCCGTGGCGGCGCTGCCCCGGCTCGCACTTTCGTCTGCATAATTCTTTCGAGGATGGCGCGTTTTATCGCGCGATAAAACGGTCGCATGAGTTTGCGAGTGCAGCTCATGCGGGGTTTGCTTGCGCCGTCCTGAACAGAAGGAGGCGCGATGCGGGCAGTGTGGTGCGGATTCGCGCTCGGAGTGATCGTGCTGCAACGGCAGGCGGCGTTGCCGGGGTGGGGCGCGTGGCTTGCGTTAGCGGTGCTGGCCGCGCTCGCGGCGCTGGGGGCGATGTGGATGCTGCGCGATGCGCCGGGCGGCGTGCGCAGGTTTGCCGGGTGGGTGGCCGTTGGCGTGGCCTCGGCATGTGCGGGCTTTGGCTATGGCGCCTGGCGCGCGGAACTGCGGCTCGCCGAAGCGTTGCCGGTAGCCTGGCAGGCACGCAATATCGACGTTACTGGGTATGTCGCGCGTATGATTGCCCACGACACAGGCAGGGCGAGTTTCCTGTTTGCCGTGGAGTCATGGTCCTCGCACGCTGCTGATTCGGAGCTGCCGCAACTCATACAACTCACCTGGTTGGCGCGCGACGCGCCGTTGCCCCGCATCGAGCCCGGCGAACGCTGGCGGCTGAGCGTGCGGCTCAAGCGCCCTCACGGCGAAGGCAACTTCGGCTTGCGCGACACGGAAACCACCTTGCTCTCGCGAGGGGTGCGCGCGACAGGCTACGTCAACAACCCCGAGCACGCACAACGGCTGGCTGTGGATGCACGGGGCGTCGGCGTACGCATCGAACGGGTGCGCGAGGCGGTTCGCGCACGCATCGACGCCATACTCGCCGATGCGCCGCATCGCGGCATCGTCGTGGCGCTGGCGACCGGCGCGCAGGATGCCGTGAGCGACGCCGACTGGCGGCTGTTGCGCAATACCGGCACGAGTCATCTCGTGGCGATTTCGGGGCTGCATCTAACGTTTGTCGCCGGATTGTCCGGCTGGATCGTGGGCGCGCTCTGGCGGCGCGCGCGCTGGCGCGGCGTTGAGGCGCCGCTGCTCGTGCCGGCGCAGAAAATGGCCGTTGCGGGCGCGCTCTGCGTTGCGGCCGCCTACGCCGCGCTGGCCGGATTCAACGTTCCCGTGCAGCGCGCGTTGTGGATGCTCGTGGTCACGGCCGCGGCGCTTTGGAGTTCGCGCGAACTGGCGCGCAGCCACGTGCTCGCGTGGGCGCTCGGTCTCGTGTTGCTGCGCGATCCTTGGGCGGTCACGGCGGCGGGATTCTGGCTTTCGTTCGCCGCCGTGGCGGCCATCCTGTTCGCGGCGAGCGGTGTGCCGCGCGTGCGGCGAATCGACGATATCGACGTCTCGCCGGAAGAAGCCGATCCGATGCGCGAGAGGAGGGAGTCGCGAGAAGCGAGTCGTCCACCACACCTCGGCGCGCGCCTCCACGCCGCCTTCAGTTGCGAGCGCTGGCGTCGAGCCGCGCGCAGCCTCTGGGCCAGGCTAAGAGACGGGGCGCGCGTTCAGTGGGCGGTCACGCTTGCGCTGGCGCCCCTCACGGCGTACTGGTTCATGCAGATCCCGCTGATTGGCCCACTGGCGAACGCGTTTGCCATTCCGTGGGTCAGCCTGTTCGTGACGCCGGCCGTGCTGGCTGGCGTCGTGTTGCCCGCACCGCTCGATGCTTTCGCGCTGCGCGCGGCGCATACGTTGATCGAGGCGCTCGCTACCGCGCTCGCAATGCTGGAAGGGTGGCCTTGGGCCGTGTTGCGCCTGCCGCAGCCCGGCTACTGGGCGCTGGGCTGTGCGGCGGTCGGCGTTGCCTGGTGTCTTGCGCCGCGCGGCTGGCCGTTGCGCTGGCTCGCACCGTTCACCTGGTTGCCGCTTCTCGTGCCCCCGCCGAGCGGGCCGCCACCAGGCGCGTTCCGCCTGAGCGCACTCGACATCGGGCAGGGGACGGCAGTGCTCGTCGAGACCGCTCGGCATACGCTTCTCTTCGATGCCGGCCCCGGGCCGGAATCCACGCATGCAGGCGAGCGGATCGTCGTGCCTTATCTGCAGGCGCATGGAGTGATGCGGCTCGACGCGCTCATGGTGAGTCACGACGATTCCGATCACTCGGGCGGCGCTCAGGCCGTACTCGATGCCGTGCCGGTGCAGCAGCTCGTCGCGGGCATTCTGCCCGGTCATCCGCTTTGGGCGAGCGCGCGCCGCGCGGGCGCCGAGGCCGTGCAGTGCGCCGCCGGGCAGCGCTGGCGGTGGGATGGCGTCACGTTCGAAGTGCTCTGGCCAAACGCCGGGCCACTCGCCGGCAAACCCAATACGCATTGCTGTGTGCTGCGCATCTCCACGGCGCCCGGACGCGCAGCGGCGGGTGATGCGCAAACCGGCTCCGTCTCCGCTTTGCTCGCCGCCGACATCGAGGCGTCCACCGAGCGCACGCTCCTCGCGCGCGACCCTGGCCGTCTGCACGCCGAGGTGCTGGTCGTGCCGCACCACGGGAGCAAGACCTCGTCGACTGAACCGTTCCTCGATTCTGTCGAGCCGCGCGTCGCCATATTTCAGGTAGGCTACCTGAACCGGTTTCACCACCCGCACGCGGGGGTGTTCGCACGCTACGAGTCGCGCCACATCGTACTGGCGCGCAGCGACACTGATGGCGCGATACGGGTCGAAGCGGAGCCCGGTGCGCTTGGCGTCGAGCGCTTTCGCGATACGCAGCGGCGCTACTGGATGGAAAAGGGCGACTGAGGCGCGCGCGAGGGAGGGGGAATCGGATGAACCAACATCGGCAAATCCAGCAACAGAACTGAGGACCGGAGACAACAGGGCATTGAAGAACCTCATCCACTTTTCACACGCAAACGGCTTTCCGGCATCGACCTATCGCACGCTCTTCGCCGAGCTTGGCGACACTCATGAGCTGCGCTATATCGAGCGCATCGGCCATGACGCGCGCTACCCCGTGACGCGCGACTGGCCGCATCTCGTCGATGAACTGATCGCGGACATCGGGCGCCGTTACGAAAATCCGGTCTGGCTGGTCGGTCATTCGCTCGGCGGCTATCTCTCGCTGATGGCGGCGCTCAAGAAGCCGCACTGGGTGCGGGGAGTGGTGATGCTCGACTCGCCGGTGATCGCGGGCTGGCGCAGCGGCATGCTCAGATTCTCGCAATGGACGGGACTCGACGAGCGCCTCTCTCCGGCCGCCGTCACGCGCACGCGCCGCACCAGTTGGGCGAGCCGCGACGAGGCCTGGCGTCACTTCCATTCGAAGCCCGCATTCGCGCGCTGGGACGAGCGCGTACTGTCCGACTATATCGACTTCGGCATTCCTCAGACCTCGGCCGACGGCACGCGCACGCTCGCATTCGACCGTCGCACCGAGTATCTGATCTACCGGACTTTGCCGCACACCTTCGGCACGCGGCTCGCGCATGGCTCGCCCGTACCTGTCAGCTTTATAGGCGGGACGCGCTCGAAGGAGGTGCGCCAGGTCGGGCTGGCGGCCACGCGGCGCGTTGCCGACGAGCGATTCGAATGGATCGAGGGCAGCCACCTCTACCCGATGGAACGGCCGATCGAGACGGCGCGCGCAGTGCAGCGCATGCTCTACGCAATGGCCAACGGCGCTTGATCGGCATGGTTGCGCGCAGGCCCTCCCAGCGGCACGTCTGGCACGCATCGCGGCAACCATCGCGGCCGGCATCGCAAGGGGCGCAATCAGTCATGATGGCCGCGCGCCACCCGATAAAGAGCTCGCGCAAAATTCAGGGTTAGCCCTTGCTTTACGGTATAATCCGTTTTTCCCGCGAGCATCCAGCGATGACCAAATATGTTTTCGTCACCGGCGGCGTAGTTTCTTCCCTTGGCAAGGGTATTGCCGCCGCCTCCCTCGCCGCGATCCTCGAATCGCGCGGTCTGAAAGTCACCCTCCTCAAGCTCGATCCCTACATCAACGTCGACCCCGGCACGATGAGCCCGTTTCAGCACGGCGAAGTGTTCGTGACGGAAGACGGAGCGGAAACCGACCTCGACCTCGGCCACTATGAGCGCTTCATCAGCACGAAGATGCGCAAGGCCAACAACTTCACCACGGGCCAGATCTACGAATCGGTGATCCGCAAGGAACGCCGCGGCGACTATCTGGGCAAGACCGTGCAGGTCATTCCGCACATCACCAACGAAATCCAGGCGTTCATCGAGCGCGGCGCGGCTTCGGCCACGTGCGGCGAGCCGGACGTGGCGATCGTCGAAGTGGGCGGCACGGTGGGCGATATCGAATCGCTGCCGTTCCTCGAGGCCGCGCGCCAGATGAGCCTGCGCCTCGGCCGCAACAGCGCGTGCTTCGTGCACCTCACGCTGGTGCCGTTCATCGCCACCGCTGGCGAGCTGAAGACCAAGCCCACGCAGCACAGCGTGCAAAAGCTGCGCGAAATCGGTATCTATCCGAACGTGCTGCTGTGCCGCGCCGACCGCCGCATTCCCGACGACGAACGCTCGAAGATCTCGATGTTCTCGAACGTGCCCGAAGACGCCGTGATTTCGGTGTGGGACGCGGACAGCATCTACAAGATCCCGCAGATGCTGCACGACCAGGGTCTCGACTCGATCGTCTGCGACGCGCTGAAGCTGTCGGCCCGTCCCGCGAATCTGGCGGTGTGGTCGGAGATGGTGGAGAAGCTCGAGAATCCGCAGCACGAAGTCACGATCGGCATGGTCGGCAAGTACGTCGATCTGACCGAGTCGTACAAGTCGCTCATCGAAGCGCTGCGCCACGCGTCGATCAAGACCTCGACGAAGGTGAACATCGAGTACATCGACTCCGAGCAGATCGACGAAGAGGGCGTGGACAGCCTCAAGCATCTCGACGCGATTCTCGTGCCGGGCGGTTTCGGCCGCCGCGGCACCGAAGGCAAGATCAAGGCTATTCAGTACGCTCGTGAAGCGAAGGTGCCGTATCTCGGCATCTGCCTCGGCATGCAGCTCGCCGTGATCGAATTCGCGCGCGACGTGGTGGGCCTGAAGCACGCGAACAGCACCGAGTTCGATCCGGATACGCCTGACCGCGTGGTCGCGCTCATCACCGAATGGAAGGACCGCGAAGGCAAGGTCGAACAGCGCAGCGAAGATTCGGACCTCGGCGGCACCATGCGCCTAGGTTCGCAGCGTTGCCCGATCAAGCCCGGCACGCTCGCCTCGGAGATCTATGGCAAGGATGTGAACGAGCGCCACCGTCACCGTTATGAAGTCAATAACGGCTACGTGCCCAAGCTCGAAGCCGGTGGCCTTATCATCAGCGCCCGTACGCCGACCGAAGACCTGCCGGAGATGATGGAGCTGCCGCGCGACATGCACCCGTGGTTCGTGGGCGTTCAGTTCCACCCGGAATTCACGTCCACGCCGCGTGACGGCCATCCGCTGTTCAAGGCCTATGTCGAAGCGGCGGTCGCCCACCAGCAGGCGCACGCTGAGGAGCAAGCATGAATCTGTGCGGTTTCGAGGTTGGTCTCGACAAGCCGTTCTTCCTGATCGCGGGCACCTGTGTCGTCGAATCCGAGCAGATGACGATCGACACGGCGGGCCGCCTGAAGGAAATTACCGCGAAGCTCGGCATTCCGTTCATCTACAAGTCGTCCTATGACAAGGCCAATCGCTCGAGCGGCAAGTCGTTTCGCGGCCTCGGGATGGACGAGGGCCTGCGGATCCTCTCCGAAGTGAAGCGCCAGCTCGGCCTGCCCGTGCTGACCGACGTGCATACGGAGGAGGAAATCGGGCCCGTGGCATCGGTCGTGGACGTGCTGCAAACGCCCGCGTTCCTGTGCCGCCAGACCGACTTCATCCATGCGTGCGCGCGTTCGGGCAAGCCGGTGAACATCAAGAAAGGCCAGTTCCTCGCGCCGCACGACATGAAGAACGTGATCGACAAGGCGCGCGACGCGGCGCGTGAGGCGGGGCTTTCCGAGGATCGCTTCATGGCGTGCGAGCGTGGTGTCTCGTTCGGCTACAACAACCTCGTGTCGGACATGCGCTCGCTCGCAATCATGCGCGAGACCGGAGCCCCGGTCGTGTTCGATGCGACCCACTCGGTGCAGTTGCCGGGCGGGCAGGGCACGAGCTCGGGCGGCCAGCGCGAATTCGTGCCGGTGCTCGCGCGCGCGGCCATGGCCACGGGTATCGCGGGCGTCTTTATGGAGACCCATCCGAAGCCCGCCGAGGCGAAATCGGATGGCCCCAATGCCGTGCCGCTCAGTCGCATGGCAGATCTGCTCGAAACGCTCGTCACGCTCGACCAGGCGGTCAAGCGCGCGCCGTTCCTCGAGAACGATTTCAACTGATCGCCGGATCAAGCAGTACGCAAGCAGTACGCAGTACGCGCCGCTTCGATTGCATGGGCGGCGCGATGGAGGAGCAAGGCGGCACAAGGCCGGCGTGCAGCAGATGCATGGCCGGCACGCCGCGGCAAGTTGAACCCGACGACCGCGCAGCCTGTCCCATATGACGATGTACCCCGAAAGCGCATGGAAGCTGTGCCTCGCGGGTCCGTGTCCATACATCAGGCGGCTTCGGTCGCGCAAGAAATATAGTCATTTCCTGAGGAAACCATGAGTGCAATCGTAGATATCATCGGTCGCGAGATCCTGGATTCGCGCGGCAATCCCACTGTCGAATGCGACGTGCTGCTCGAGTCGGGCACGATGGGCCGTGCGGCAGTGCCGTCGGGCGCGTCCACGGGCTCGCGTGAAGCGATCGAGCTGCGCGACGGCGAAGCGGGCCGCTACAACGGCAAGGGCGTGCTGAAGGCGGTCGAGCACATCAACACCGAAATTTCCGAGGCGATCATGGGCCTCGACGCTTCGGAGCAGGCCTTCCTCGACAAGACCCTGCTCGAGCTCGACGGCACCGACAACAAGTCGCGCCTCGGCGCGAACGCGATGCTGGCCGTTTCGATGGCAGTGGCGAAGGCTGCCGCTGAAGAAGCCGGCCTGCCGCTGTACCGTTACTTCGGCGGCTCGGGCGCGATGCAACTGCCGGTCCCGATGATGAACATCGTCAACGGCGGCGCGCACGCGAATAACAGCCTCGACATTCAAGAATTCATGATCGTGCCGGTGAGCCAGCCGACCTTCCGCGAAGCGCTGCGTTGCGGCGCGGAAGTGTTCCACGCGCTCAAGAAGATCCTTTCGGATCGCGGCATGAGCACGGCAGTCGGCGACGAAGGCGGCTTCGCGCCGAACTTCGGCAGCAACGACGAGTGCCTCTCGACCATCCTGCAAGCGATCGAGAAGGCTGGCTACCGCGCCGGTGAAGACGTGCTGCTCGCGCTCGACTGCGCAGCGAGCGAGTTCTACCACGACGGCAAGTACCAGCTCGCGGGCGAAGGCCTGCAACTGTCGTCGGCCGAATTCGCCGACTACCTCGCGACGCTCGCCGACAAGTTCCCGATCGTCTCGATCGAAGACGGCATGCACGAGTCCGACTGGGCCGGCTGGAAGCTCCTGACCGACAAGCTCGGCAAGAAGGTCCAGCTCGTGGGCGACGACCTGTTCGTCACCAACACGCGCATCCTGAAGGAAGGCATCGAGAAGGGCATCGCCAACTCGATCCTCATCAAGATCAACCAGATCGGCACGCTGACGGAAACCTTCGCAGCTATCGAGATGGCCAAGCGCGCCGGCTACACGGCCGTGATCTCGCACCGCTCGGGCGAAACCGAAGACTCGACGATCGCCGACATCGCCGTGGGCCTGAACGCGGGTCAAATCAAGACCGGTTCGCTCTCGCGCAGCGACCGCATTTCGAAGTACAACCAGCTGCTGCGCATCGAAGAAGATCTCGGTGATATCGCCAGCTACCCGGGCAAGTCGGCGTTTTATAACCTTCGTAACGTTGGTTAAGCGGACCCGAACCCGACAGCAGCCTTGCTGTTCTTCTTCGTAATCCCTCTCCGCCGCCCTGCGTCATGCGCAGGGCGGCGTGTATTTATCCGGCACATTACATGCGGCTTGTTACTGTCGTCCTGATTCTCCTGCTCGCGCTGATTCAGTATCCGCTCTGGTGGGGCCATGGCGGCTGGCTGCGTGTGCACGAGCTGCGCGAGCAGCTTGCCAAACAGCAGAAGCAGAACGACGACGAGAAACTGCGCAACGAACGCATTGCGGGCGAGGTGCAGGATCTGCAAAGCGGCACGGCGGCTGTCGAGGAGCGCGCGCGCTACGAGATGGGCATGGTCAAGGACGGCGAGGTGTTCGTGCAATTCGTTTCGCCGAACCAGCCGACCTCCGCGACGCCGACGGGCTCGTCAAACGTTTCTACGCGAGGCGAGATGTCGGCGGCGCCGGTCAAGGTGGTGCCCAACCCGGTGTCGCGCGTGCCGGAGAAGCGGCACGCACACAGCAAGGATGCGAAGAAGGCGGGCTGAATCTCGCCTTCGAGGGCCAAAAAAGCGCGGCTTCCGTTTGTTGGAGGCCGCGCTTTTTTATTTCGTGTACGACGGGGTGTTTGGGTTGCGTGGGGTTGCGTACTTACCAGCCCCAACCAGGGTAGCCATATCCGATGCCCGTGCCCCAGCCACTTCCCCAGCCACCGCTGTAATAGCTGCCATAGACGCTGACAGGCGGCGCATAAGCGCGCGACCAGGCTTGCGCGGCTGCTGCTGCGGTGGCTGCCTGGTCCGACTCGGAGAGCGCCTGACGGTCGATCGCATCGTAGCGCGCGCGTTCTTCGGGCGTGAGCACCGGCGCGGTCTGCAACGCGTCGGCCTGATTGGCGGGCAGGCGGCTGTATATAGGCGAGGGCCCGGGCGGGTCCAGCGTGCAACCGCTCACGAGCATGACGCCCGCAGCGAGCGCAGCCGTTGCGAGCCTCGCCTTTGTGCACTGCAAGCCCCGTGCGCACGAGCGCCATGCGAAGGACTTCGAATTCATTGCTTTCCTCCATCTGTCGGATGCCTAAGCAACGCAGTGATGAGCGGGTCGGGATTCGGCTCATGGTTGCTGCGGTGCGCTGGCGGGCCGGCGCACCGCACGCCCGAAATCGATCAGTGGCGCCGGTCTTCGGCGGGGGCGACGCCTTCTGAGAGCCCCGGCGTGGCGAAAAGTTGCGCCACGTCGACGGGGTCGAACTCGTAACGCTGGTTGCAGTAGTCGCAGTGGATTTCGACGTGGCCCCGCTCCTCGATCACGCCGTCGACTTCCTCGCGGCCCAGCATCTTGAGCATCGCGCCCACTTTTTCGCGCGAGCAGCTGCACAGAAAGCGCGCGGACACCGGCTCGAAGTGATTCACGTTCTCTTGCCAGAAGAGGCGGCGGAACAGCGTTTCCGGCTCCTGCTCCAGCAACTCTTCACGCGTGAGCGTGCCGCCGAGCGTGCACACGCGCTCCCACGTGTCGGCGTCCAGTTCGTGCGGATGCGGCACGATCCCTCCGTCGCCGGGCAGCTTCTGCAGCAGCATGCCTACCGCGCGGTCGTCGTTGGCGCCCAGCCACAGGCGCGTGTCGAGCTGCTCGGAATGATGCATGTAGTGCTCGAGCACCTCCGCGATGGATGCAAGCGGGCCGTTCTCGCCGTTCAGCGGCACGATGCCCTGGTAGGGCTGCTGACCCGGTTGTTTGTTGGCCGGATCGAGCGTGATCACGCAACGGCCCTGGCCGCTCACGTTGATGAGATCGGCGAGCGTGGTGCCAACGGCCAGCGCGGCCACATCTTTGGCTTCGACGCCCTCAGCGAGCCGCGCGGTCGCACGCATCGAAAGGTCGGAGCTGCACTGCACGACCAGCATGCGCACGGGGCCATCGCCGAGGATCTGCATGATCAGCGTGCCGTCGAACTTCAGGTTAGCCGAGAGCAGGGCGCAGGCCGCCATCATTTCGCCGAGCACGGTGCGCACGGGCGCCGGGTACTGCCGGCGCGTCAGCACCTCTTGCCACGTGTTGCGCAACGAGACGATCTCGCCGCGCACTGGGGCCGCGCTGAACATGAATTTTTGCAACTGGTCGTTCACAATCTTTTCCTTCATTTGATCCTTGGCTAGCGCATCCCGCGAGCGGGGCAGCCTTTAGCCGATCCGCACGAGCTGCGCCTTGAAATACTCGCGGCGCTCTGCGTAGACATCCGCGTTGCGCTTGAGGCCGGCGATGTCGGCCTCGGTGAGCTCACGCACGACCTTGGCTGGCGCGCCAAGAATGAGCGAGTTATCGGGGAACACCTTGCCTTCTGTTACCACGGCGCCGGCGCCAACCAGACAGTTGCGGCCGATCACCGCACCATTCAAGACCACGGCCTGAATGCCGATGAGCGCGCCTTCCTTGATCGTGCAGCCGTGCAGCATGGCCTGGTGCCCGACTGTCACATTCGCTTCGAGCGTGAGCGGGAAACCAGGGTCGGTATGCAGCACCGCGCCTTCCTGAACATTGCTGCGCGCGCCCACCTTGATCGGCTCGTTGTCGCCGCGCAGGGTTGCGCCGAACCAGACGCTCGACTCTTCGGCGAGTTCGACTTTGCCGATGACGGTGGCGTTGTCGGCGACAAATACGCTCTCGTGGATGGTGGGCGCTGCTTCGCCAAGCTTGTAGATGGCCACGGTGTTACGTCTCCTTTTATCTGCTGGGGGCGGCTGCGGCATGCGCGCAAGGGCGCTGCGGGCCGGGTGAATCGCGTATTGTAAACGGTTGCGTTCGCGCGCTCTCGCCACTCCCTCAATCGCGCGGGTTGGCATGCCTGACTCGCTTGTGGCAGGTGCGGCGCGTAACCGTCGATTTTTTTGCCGATTTTTGCCTCTTTTGCGATGAGTTCCGTGTTTTCCGAAGCCATCAACTCGACCGATGGCGCCCAGAGCCGCGCCAACTGGCGCGCCGCCGCGCTCGACGCCCTGCGCGAGCGCGATCCGCTTGCCAAGGCTGAGGCCGTTGGCGCGCTCCATGCCGAGGTGCTGCGCGCCGCGTCCCACGATGCCGCGTACTGGGAGGCGGCGCGAACGCTCGTGGCGCCCGCAGATCTCCCGGGCCGCCCGGCACGCCCCGAACTGGTCGAGCCGCGCAGCCTGCAGCGCCGCAGCATGAGCACGCCGCAAGGGCGCGTCGTGCTGCTGCATGCGCTGGCGCATATCGAATTCAACGCGATCAACCTGGCGCTCGACGCCGTTTGGCGCTTCGCGAATCTGCCCGACGCGTTTTACGCCGACTGGCTGAGGGTGGCGGCCGAGGAGGCGTATCACTTCTCGCTGCTGCGCCAACGGCTCGCGGACTATGGCCACGTCTACGGCGATTTCCCGGCGCACAACGGCCTCTGGGAAATGTGCGAACGCACGAGCGGCGATGTGCTCGCGCGCATGGCGCTGGTGCCGCGCGTGCTGGAGGCGCGCGGCCTCGACGCGTCGCCGCCCATCCGCGCACGCCTGAAGCAGGCCGGTGACAACGAATCCGCGGAGATTCTCGACATCATCCTGCGCGACGAAGTCGGGCACGTACGCATCGGCAATCACTGGTTCCGTTATCTGTGCGAGGCGCGCGGCCTGGATCCCCATGCGGCGTGGCTTGCGCTCGCTACGCAGTACAACGCGCCGCGCATGCGCGGGCCGTTCAATTTCGAGGCGCGCCGTTCAGCGGGCTTCGATCAGGCCGAACTCGACGCACTGGCGGCGCAGGATGCCGCAGCGGCGAGCGAATCCGCCGCCCGCAGCGGCACAGAGGAAAAGTAAAAGGGCGGCAGCCCATCTGTCAGATCGTGCCGATATAATCGAACGATCATTCGTTTTATGCGCGCACAATGAATCTTTCCCGATCCGAATTCGTCGACGTGAACGGCATCCGCCTGCACGTGCGTCGCTGGGGCGCCGAAGACGCGCCCACGCTCTTCATGCTGCATGGCTGGATGGACGTGGCCGCCTCGTTCCAGTTCGTCGTCGATGCGCTCGGCGGCAGCTGGCAGGTGATCGCGCCGGACATGCGCGGCTTCGGCCTGTCGGACTGGCCGGCGGCGCAGCAGGGCGGGGGCGGCTATTGGTTCCACGACTACCTCGCCGACCTGGACGCGCTGCTCGACCATTACGCGCATGAGGCACAAGCGGGCGAGGTGAACCTGGTCGGGCACAGCCTGGGCGCGAATGTCGCGTGCTTCTACGCGGGCGTGCGGCCCGAACGCGTGCGACGCGTGGTCGATCTGGAAGGCTTCGGCATGCCGGCGACCGCGCCCGCGCAGGCGCCGGCACGCGTGCGCCAATGGCTCGATGAAATGCGCGTGCCGCCGCAATTACGCCCCTACGCCACGCTCGACGATGTGGCCGCGCGGCTCATGAAGACGAACCCGCGTCTCGCGCCGGCGCGCGCGCGTTTTCTCGCCCAGCACTGGTCGAAGCCGGCCGGCGGCAAGCCTGGCGAAGGCGGCTACATGCTGCTCGGCGATCCCGCGCACAAGTTGGTCAATCCGGTTCTGTACCGCATCGAAGAGGTCATGGCGGTCTGGGCGTGCGTGCGCGCGAAGGTGCTGCATGTCGAAGCCACGCAATCGGAGACGCTCGCGCGCATCGCGGGCAAGGTGCCCATCGACGTCTTCAAGAAGCGCTTCGAGGCCTTTCCCGACTGGCGCGAGCGCTTCATCGACGACGCGGGCCATATGATTCATCACGATCAGCCCGAAGCGGTCGCCCATCTCATCGAGGCGTTCTGCGCCGTCTAGCGGCTCCGCCGTCTCAAACCGCCTTCGCCGCATTGCAGTAAAATGGATCGTTATTGTTTTCAAGCCTGTTTTTGAGCCCTCGATGAACGCCGACCTCCACTGTCACTCCACTGTCTCCGACGGCCAGCTGGCTCCGGCTGCCGTTGCGCAGTTGGCGAAGGCGGCCGGCGTAACAGTGTGGGCGCTCACCGATCACGACGAACTGGGCGGCCAGCGCGAGGCGCGTGCCGCTGCCGACGCGCTCGGCATGCACTATCTCAACGGCGTCGAGATTTCCGTTACGTGGGCGTCGCGCACGGTGCACATCGTCGGCCTGCATGTCGATCTCGAATGCACGGCGCTCGTCGACGGACTCGCTCGCACGCGCGACGGCCGCGCCGCGCGCGCCGAGGCGATCGGCGAGCGTCTGGAAGCGCTCGGCATTCCGAACGCCTACGAAGGCGCACTTCAATACGTCTCGAATCCCGATCTGATTTCACGTACCCACTTTGCGCGTTTTCTCGTGGAATCCGGCCGCGCTCAGCACACGCAGGACGCGTTTTCGCGCTGGTTGGGCGAGGGCAAGCCGGGCTATGTCGCGCATCGCTGGGCCAAACTCTCGGATGCCGTCGGCTGGATCAAGGCCGCGGGCGGCGAAGCCGTGGTTGCGCATCCTGGTCGCTATCACTACACGCCGCTCGAATTCGACACGTTCTTTGGCGAGTTCATCGACCTCGGCGGCAAAGCCATTGAAGTCGTCACGGGCAGCCATACGCCCGACCAGTACGGCGAATACGCCGCCGTTGCGCGCCGCTTTGGCTTCGAGGCGTCGCGCGGCTCGGACTTTCACGCCCCCGGCAAGGAGGCGATCTTGCCGGGCTCGCTGCCGCCTCTGCCTTCCGATCTCAAGCCTGTCTGGGAGCGATGGCTTTAGGCCGCGCGCCCAGCGTGGCCCATCTCCGCCGTTCTTGCGTCACTGCGCGGTCTTTTGTTCGTCGCGCCGTTCTTCATTTTGTGCCGTCCGGTTCGTTTCGCTAGTTGCGCGGTTGCATCACCATTGCGCGACGCGTTTCCTGTTCCGTTTTGCCTCCGTTAGCTGATTACTGCCATGTCACAGTTTTTTCGGCTTCACCCAGAAAACCCGCAGCCGCGCCTCGTCAAGCAGGCCGTGCAAATCATTCGCGATGGCGGGGTGATCGCGCTGCCCACCGATTCGAGCTACGCGCTCGCCGCACGCATCGACGACAAGCAGGCCGCCGAGCGTCTGCGCCGCATCCGCGAACTCAACGAAAAGGCGCTGCTCTCGCTGATGGTGCGCGATCTTTCCGAGCTCGCCAATTTCGCGATGGTGGACAACCGCCAGTACCGGCTCATCAAGTCGGTGACGCCAGGGCCTTACGTATTCGTGCTGGAAGCGACGAAGGAAGTCCCGCGGCGGCTCTCGCACCCCTCGCGCAAGACCATCGGGCTGCGCGTGCCGGGTCATGCGATCCCGCTCGCGATTCTCGAGGAGCTGGGCGAGCCGCTGCTCGCCTCGACGCTGATCCTGCCGCCCGACACCGAGCCGCTCAACGACCCCGAGGAAATCCGCGAGCGCCTCGAAAAGCAGCTCGATCTCGTGATCGACGGCGGGGCGTGTCCGCGCGAGTCGTCCACCGTCATCGACCTCACCGGCGATGAGCCCGTGCTCGTGCGCGCGGGGCGTGGCGACCTCGCGCCGTTCGGGCTGGAGGAGCCGGCTTGATGCGCGCGGCCTGCATGGGCGTCGGCGCATTGGTTCCGGTATTGGCTCCGCATTGACAGCGCGTTGTTACAATACGCCGCCATGGACGCCAACATCATTCAGACGCTCGCCGTCTACGCCTTGCCGGTGATCTTTGCGATCACGCTGCATGAAGCCGCTCACGGATACGTCGCCCGCCTGCTCGGCGACAACACCGCCTATGTATTGGGCCGCGTGTCGCTCAATCCGATGCGCCACATCGATCCGGTCGGCACGATCGCGATGCCGCTCATCCTCTATTTCCTGACGAGCGGCGCGTTCGTGTTTGGCTATGCCAAGCCGGTGCCGATTGCATTCGGCAATCTGCGCAATCCGCGCTGGGGCACGCTGTGGGTCGCTGCGGCGGGCCCGGCCTGCAACTTCGTGCAGGCGCTTATTTGGGGCGTGGTCGGCGTGGGCCTGGCGGTATTCGGCGTCGATGAGCCGTTCTTCACGCGCATGGCCGCGGCTGGCGTGGGCGTGAATCTGGTGCTCGGCGTGCTGAACCTCTTTCCGATGCCGCCGCTCGACGGCGGGCGGGTGCTCGCAGCGCTGCTGCCCACGCGCGCAAGCATTGCGCTCTCGCGTCTCGAGCCCTATGGTTTCATCATCGTGATGGCGCTCCTCGTGAGCGGCGTCTTTACGCGCTTCTGGCTGCGCCCGCTCGTGTCGCTCGGCTACGACGCGGTGACGGCTATCCTTACTCCCCTTGTATCGCTTCTCTCATAACATCATGTTCCCTGACCGTATCTTCTCCGGCATGCGGCCCACCGGGTCGCTGCACCTCGGCCACTATCACGGCGTGCTGAAAAACTGGGTGCGGCTTCAGTCCGAGTACCCGTGTTTCTTCTGCGTGGTCGACTGGCATGCGCTCACGACGCACTATGAAACGCCCGAGGTCATCGAGAAGAACGTGTGGGACGTGCTGATCGACTGGCTGGCTTCCGGCATCGATCCGAACCAGTCGACGCTGTTCATCCAGAGCCGCGTGCCCGAGCACGCGGAGCTTGCGCTGCTGCTCGGCATGAGCACGCCGCTATCCTGGCTCGAGCGCGTGCCTACGTACAAGGAGCAGATCGAGAAGCTGCGCGACAAGGATCTCGGCACTTACGGCTTCCTCGGCTACCCCGTGCTGATGGCCGCCGACATCCTGCTGTACCGCGCCTCGCTCGTGCCGGTGGGCGAGGACCAGGTGCCGCACGTCGAGATGGCGCGCGAAATGGCGCGGCGCTTCAACTACATGTACGGCCGCGAGCCCGGTTTCGAGGACAAGGCCAACGAAGCCGCGAAGAAGCTCGGCGGCAAGCGCTCGAAGCTCTATCACGAACTGCGCAATGCATGGCAGCAGGAAGGCAATGAAGAGGCGCTCGAACAGGCGCGCGCGCTGCTGTCCGAGTCGCAGAGCCTCTCGATGAGCGACCGCGAACGCCTGTTCGGCTACCTCGAAGGCGAGCGCAAGATCATCCTGCCGGAGCCGCAGGTGCTGCTGACCGAGGCGTCGCGCATGCCGGGCCTCGACGGCCAGAAGATGTCGAAGTCGTACGGCAACACGATCGGCCTGCGCGAAGACGCCGAGTCGATCACGAAGAAGGTTCGCACCATGCCGACCGACCCCGCTCGCGTGCGTCGCACCGATCCGGGCGATCCGGACAAGTGCCCGGTGTGGCAGCTGCATCAGGTCTACACCGATGCCGAGACCCACGACTGGGTGCAGAAGGGCTGCCGAACGGCTGGCATTGGTTGTCTCGAGTGCAAGCAGCCGGTGATCGAAGGCATCCTGCGCGAGCAGCAGCCGATGCTCGAGCGCGCACAGAAGTACATGGACGATCCGTCGCTGTTGCGCGCGATCGTGGCCGATGGTTGCGACAAGGCGCGCAAGTTCGCCAACGAAACCATGCGCGACGTGCGTGAGGCAATGGGCCTCTCTTATAACTAAGCAGCGGTTGCGATGACGCTCGCTTCCGGCAGCAGCACACCGCTCGCATCCACGGGGCTGAACCATGCGGGCCAGTCCGAGCCCTCGGGCTGGGTACGCCAGTGGGCGCACCTGATCGCGCCTGGCGGTTCGGTGCTCGACGTCGCCTCGGGCGGGGGGCGCCATGCGCGCTGGCTCGCGGCCCGCGGCCATTCGGTGGTGGCGCTTGACCGCGACGCCGCCGCGCTCGCGACGATGCGCGGCGTGGCCGGCATCGCCACGCTCGAGTGCGACCTGGAGGGTGCACCCTGGCCGCTGCCGGCCGACGCACGTTTCGCGGCGATCGTCGTGACGAATTATCTGCATCGTCCGCTCATGCCGCGTCTCATCGATGCACTCGCGCCGGGCGGCGTGCTAGTTTACGAAACCTTCGCGCAAGGCAACGAGACGGTCGGCAAGCCTTCGAACCCGGCATTTCTGCTGGCGCCGGGCGAGTTACTGGCGGTTTGCGCGCCGGCGCTGCGCGTGATCGCTTACCAGGACGGATTTCTCCCACAACCCCGCGAGGCGTTCGTTCAGCGTATTTGTGCTGTGCGCGAGATGCGCGCCGCGCACAACCCGGCGGCGGAAAACCTTGCCTGTCAGAACGAGGCGGATTCAGTCGAAAGAACCGGTAATGGCGCCGCGACTCAGGTACTACCCCTGGCTCGTTACGATCTGACCGGTTAATCCGCTACAATCGCGGTTTAACGTACTCATTTTTTTGAAGTTTCATGGCTAACGGAACTCAGGACGGCATCACGTTGCGCGGCAGCATTCCCGCGATCGTCACCCCCATGCACGAAGACGGCAGCCTCGATCTGCCGGCGTTTCGCAAACTGATCGACTGGCACGTGGAAGAGGGGACGGATGCCATCGTCGTCGTCGGCACGAGCGGCGAGTCCGCCACGCTCGACGTCGAAGAGCACATCCTGATGGTCAAGACGGCGGTTGAGCATGCCGCCGGCCGCTTGCCGATCATCGCCGGCGCAGGCGGCAATTCCACGGCCGAGGCGATCGAGCTCACGAAGCTTGCCAAGAATGTCGGCGCGCAGGCGTCGCTCCAGGTCGTGCCCTATTACAACAAGCCGACCCAGGAAGGCATGTACCGCCATTTCGCGAAGATCGCGGAAGCGGTGGACCTGCCCGTGCTGCTGTACAACGTGCCGGGCCGCACGGTCGCGGACATGTCGAACGAGACGATCCTGCGTCTTGCGCAGGTGCCCGGCATCGTTGGCGTGAAGGAAGCCACGGGCAACATCGATCGTGCCGCGCATCTCATCAAGCATGCGCCGGAAGGCTTCAAGATCTTCAGCGGCGACGATCCCACTGCGATCGCGCTCATGCTGCTCGGCGGCCACGGCAATATTTCGGTGACCGCGAACGTTGCGCCGCGCCAGATGAGCGAGCTGTGCCGCGCCGCGCTTGAGGGCGACGTGAAGACCGCGCGCGCGATCCACCTGAAGCTGCTTTCGCTGCACAAGAATCTGTTCATCGAATCGAACCCGATTCCGGTGAAGTGGGCGCTGCAGGAACTCGGCCGCATCGAAGGCGGCATCCGCCTGCCGCTCACACCGCTCGACGAGCGCTACCACGACGTGGTGCGCACCGCGCTGCGCGAGGCGGGTCTAATCGGCTAACCGGCTCAAGTTCTTCCCAGCCGCAAACGCCGTATTTTCAACCGACGCCGCCACGAATCCCGGCAGGTCAAGGCTTAGCGTTACCGTATTACGAAGGTCCACATGAAACGTTCCGTTCTTTCTCTCCACGCCACCCGCATGGCAGTGCTGGCGCTCGCACTCGGCTCGCTCGCGGGCTGCGAGTCGCTGAACGATATGTTCGCGTCGGATCGCGTCAACTATAAGGACACGCCAAGCGCGCCGGCATTGGCCGTGCCGCAGGATCTCTCGACGGTGCCGAGCGACCAGAAGTACGTCGCGCCGCCCCCCACGGTGACGCTCGGCGGCGCAGCGCAGCGCACTGTCACGAGCGCGGGCAATGCCACGCTCGGCGTGCCGAATGCACAGGATCCGCTCGGCATGCACGTCGAGCGTGACGGTGACCGCCGCTGGCTTGTAATCGACGGCCGCACGCCCGACGACGTCTGGCCGCAACTGCAGGAATTCTGGACCGACAGCGGCTTCACGCTCACGACCGATTCGCCGGCCACGGGGATCATGACTACGGACTGGGCTGAAAACCGCGCCAATATTCCGGACGACTGGTTCCGTCGCACCATTGGCCGCGTGGTCGACTTCGCGTATTCGTCGGGCACGCGCGACAAGTTCCGTACGCTGGTCACGCGCGGCGCGAACGGCCAGACCGACATTTCGATCACGCACAGTGCGATGGAAGAAATGCTGACCGGGCAGGACAAAACGTCGTCGAGATGGGTTGAGCGTCCGCGCGATCCGGCCCTCGAAGCCGCATTCCTCGCGAAAATTATGCAAAAGTTCGGCCTGAGCGACGCTCAGTCCAAGCAACTGCTGACCGATGCGCGCCCGTCGACCGCAGCGGCCAAGGTCGCGTCAGGTTCGGACGGCACTACGCTCGATCTGCCCGAGGCGTTTGACACTGCCTGGTTGCGTGTGGGCCTCGCGCTCGATCGCACCAATTTCACTGTCGACAATCGTGACCGCGAGAAGGGCATCTACTACGTGCGCTACGCGGACTCCATGCAGGAACTCAAGGGTGACGGCCTGTTCGGCAAGATGTTCTACAACCCGAAGAAGGCCGCGAAAAATCAGGGGCCGGAGTACATGATTTCGGTGCGCTCGAACGGCAATTCGACTCAGGTCGCGGTGCTCTCCGCGAACGGCCAGGTGGATACGTCGGCGGATGCGCAGCGCATTGTGACGGCGCTTCATTCCCAGTTGAACTGACCCGGCCGTGCGCTTTGCAAGCCTCGGCAGCGGTAGCGAGGGCAATGCACTGGTCGTGGAAGCGGGCTGCGGCGCGACGCCCACGCGCGTACTGCTGGACTGCGGATTCTCGGCGAAGGAAGTCGAGCGGCGGCTAGCCCGGGCGGGTTTGGCTGCCGATACGCTGAGCGCGATTCTCGTCACCCACGAACATAGCGACCATATCGGCAGCGCGCTGACGTTGGCGCGCCGCTGGTCGATCCCGCTCTATATGAGCTGGGGAACGGCGCAGGCAGTCGGCGCCGACGATGCCGGCGTCGAACTCAACGTCCTCTGGAGCGACGGGCTGGTTGAAATTGGCGAGCTAGGCGTGCTGCCGTACACCGTGCCGCACGATGCGCGCGAACCGCTGCAATTTGTCTTCAATGACGGCGCGAGCCGGCTAGGGGTGCTGACCGACGTTGGCGAGTCGACGCCGCATATCCATGCCGTGCTAAGCGGCTGCGACGCGCTCGTGCTCGAGTGCAACCACGATCCGGAGATGCTCGCGGCGAGTCGTTATCCAGCGTCGCTCAAGGCGCGCATTGGCGGCTCCCACGGTCACCTGAACAACGAGGCCGCTGGCGGGATTCTCGCGGCGCTCGATCGATCGAAACTGCGCCATCTGGTTGCGGCGCACCTGAGCCAGCAGAACAACACGCCAGAACTTGCCCGCGCCGCCATGGCGGCCGTGCTGGGCAACGCGGTCACAGAAATCGGGGTTGCGACGCAAGGCGAAGGCTTCGACTGGCTCGTTCTCTGAACTCCGGTTTTAAGCTGTCTACGGCCCAGGGCGAATGCTCGCGGACGAAAAAAGCCCATGACTCGCATCATGGGCTTTTCTGCTTGCGCACGAGGACCGGAACAAAGCCGGCCCTGAGCGGTTTAGTTACGGTTGCCGCCGAAAATGCCGAGGATCGCGAGCAGATTCGTGAACACGTTGTAGAGATCCAGATAGATCGCGAGCGTGGCCGTGATGTAGTTGGTCTCGCCGCCGTTCACGACGCGCTGCACGTCGAACAGCATATAGGCCGAGAAGATCACGATCGCCAGCACGGACACCGTGAGCATCAGCGCCGGCAGGTGCAGGAACATGTTCGCGATCCCGGCGAGCAGGATCACGATCACGCCCATGAACAGCCACTTTCCGAGACCCGAGAAATCGCGCTTGCTGACAGTGGCGATGGTGGCCATGGCCGCGAAGATCACGCCGGTGCCACCGAACGCGAGCATGATGAGCGACGCGCCGTTCGACATGCCGAGGATGAACGACAGCAGTCGCGAGAGCATCAGGCCCATGAAGAACGTGAAGCCCAGCAGCACGAACACGCCGAGCGAACTGTTCTTGGTGCGCTCGATGGCGAAGATGAAGCCGAATGCGATGGCGAAGAACGCGAGCAGGCTCATCGTGGGGCTGGTGGCGGCGAACAGCGAGAAACCCGTGTAGACGCCCAGCCACGCGCCGAACACCGTTGGCACCATCGACAGCGCGAGCAGCCAGTAGGTGTTGCGCAGTACGCGGTTGCGGGTCTCGGCGGAAACAACGGTGCCGCCGCGGCCGAAGTTGTAGGGGTACTCGTTCATGCTTTCTCCTTGCGTGAGACGCGTGGCAGGCGGCGTGCGACGGTTGCACAATCCGCTCCCTCTTAAGATATGCGTGGTGTCCCGGAGTTTCAACGGGGCAGCATGCGGTTTCGCCACGACAGATTGGCCGCCGTAGTTTTGTTACAGGGGGAGCGTAGTCTCCCATGCTTAATTGGCGCTGAAAGTCCCGGCAGCACGGCTTTTGCGCCCGCTGGGGCTCGTCCACCAACCTAACGGGGTTCAATCGCAATCATACATGGGAACATGCTACAATTGCGGATTCATTTGAATCTGTAACCTCTTAATTTTCTGGAGTTTTTATGGCGCTCGAACGCACCCTGTCGATTATCAAGCCGGACGCAGTGGCAAAGAACGTGATCGGCCAGATCTACAGCCGCTTCGAAAACGCTGGTCTGAAGATCGTTGCCTCGCGCATGGTCCACCTCTCGCGCGCCGACGCCGAGAAGTTCTATGCTGTTCATGCAGAGCGTCCGTTCTTCAAGGACCTCGTCGAGTTCATGATCTCGGGCCCGGTGCAGATCCAGGTCCTGGAAGGCGAGAACGCAATTCTGAAGAACCGCGACCTGATGGGCGCGACCGACCCGAAGAAGGCGGACAAGGGCACGATCCGCGCCGACTTCGCGGACAGCATCGACGCCAACGCAGTTCACGGCTCGGACGCTGTTGAAACGGCACGCGTCGAAATCGCGTTCTTCTTCCCGGAAATCAACGTTTACTCGCGCTAAGCAACTAAAGCGCGATAGCAGTTCAAGCAGCATAGGGTCGCGAACGGCGATGTCGTTCACTGTCCGGTGCCGGGTTCTCTCGAATCCGGCGGTGAACGCGCTCTCGCACTGAAATGGCAGGATTCGACATGACGAGCAGTTCCACCGTCAACCTTCTCGATCTCGACGCTCAAGGGCTCGTCGCATATTGCGAGAGCCTGGGTGAGAAGCCGTTTCGCGCCAAACAGCTTCAGCGCTGGATTCATCAATACAATGCCGCCGACTTCGACGGCATGACGGATCTGGCCAAATCGCTGCGCGAGAAGCTTAAAGGGCGCGCCTCGATCGGCATGCCCGGCATCATTTCCGACAACGTTTCGTCCGACGGCACGCGCAAGTGGCTCGTGGACGTCGGCAACGGCAACGCGGTCGAGACCGTGTTCATCCCCGAAGAAACGCGCGGCACGCTGTGCGTGTCGTCACAGGCGGGATGCGCAGTGAATTGCCGGTTTTGCTCGACCGGCAAGCAAGGATTTTCACGCAATCTCACCACTGCCGAGATCATCGGCCAGTTGCGCATGGCGGAATTCGCCCTGCGTGCCTCGCTGCATGGTGACGCAGCTGAAAATCGCGGCGGTCGTGCGACCGGCGGTGAGGGCAAGGGTGAGCGCGTCATCACCAACGTGGTGATGATGGGCATGGGCGAGCCGCTCCTGAATTACGATGCGGTCGTGCCCGCGATGCGCCTGATGCTCGACGATAACGCCTATGGCCTCTCGCGCCGGCGCGTCACGCTTTCGACCTCGGGTGTCGTGCCCATGATGGACCGCCTTGGCGCCGACCTGCCGGTCGCGCTCGCGGTGTCGCTGCACGCGCCCAACGACGCGCTGCGCGACGAGTTGGTGCCGCTTAACCGTAAATACCCGCTGCGCGAGCTGATGGCCGCTTGCCAGCGCTATCTGAAGGTTGCGCCGCGCGACTTCATCACGTTCGAATATTGCATGCTCGACGGCGTCAACGACACGGAAGAGCACGCACGGCAGTTGCTGGCAGTTACCCGTGACGTCCCGTGCAAATTCAACTTGATCCCGTTCAATCCATTCCCCGAGTCGGGTCTGCTGCGCTCGAAATCGGATCAGATCAAGCGTTTCGCGCAGATCCTGATGGATGCGGGCGTTGTCACCACCGTGCGCAAGACGCGCGGCGACGACATCGACGCGGCCTGTGGTCAGCTCGCGGGCGAGGTGAAGGACCGTACGCGCCTCGCCGAGCGCAGTGCGCGAAAGGTAATCGATGTGCATCCGGTTCGGCATTGAACACAGTCTGCCGGGATGTTGCGGACAACGGTAGTGGCGGGCAATAAAAACGCACGAAAGGCAGTATCGACGCAGTTGCGCGGGGAATGACGCAACGTAGCCGTCAGATTTGACACGAAACATTGCAGAAGCGATCGGATGCGGCACGGTGGCCGCGCATTTTGTTATAAACGGTCTGCGAATCGAGCAGGGCGCGGCGCGCCCGCCGGTTCCGGGTAGAAAAGAATCGACGCAAGGACTTTGGGATGAGCGAGCCGCAGCACCCTTTCGGGACAGACGGAACAGAGACCAACGCAGGCCGTTCGGTATCCGACGGCTCGCCATCGCCAGTGCAGGCCGTGCCCGACACGCTGGCCGCGGTGGGCGCGCGTCTTGCGCAATTGCGCACGGCGAAAGGCTGGTCGGTTGAGGACGTCTCGGCGCGTCTGAAGGTGGCGGTGCCGAAGCTGCGCGACCTCGAGGCGGGCGACATCAGCCATTTGCCGGATGCAACGTTTGCGCTCGGTGTGGTGCGAGCCTATGCGAAGCTGCTTGGCGCCGATCCCGCGCCGCTTACCCAGGCGCTGCGCCGCGAGCGTGGCGTTCCGCAGCCGGATCTGTCGATGCCCGCATCGGCGGGCGCGGATTTGCCGCGCGGCCGCGTCTCGCTTTCGTTGGGCGGCGGTGGGCATGCGCCGCGCCGCCGTGCGTCGTGGCTGTGGGGTCTCGCGTTCATCGTGATCGCCGTGATCGGGATTTCGATGTGGCACACGAATAGCGGCGAATCGTCGGCATGGTTCGCGCGCCTGAAGTCGATGGCGGGTGGCGCGACCACTGCCGCGAACAACGAATCGGGCGCAGCTTCGGCCACGGTGGCGGAGGGCTCGACGGCGGCTTCAGCGGTTGAGCAGGGCGCAGGCCAGGAGCAAGGCGGCGAGGCCGCGAACGCTGCCAATGCCACGAACACCCAGGCAGACGGTCAAGTTAGCGGCCAGGCCGCAGGCGCTCAAAGCGCAGCGAGCGCGCCGCAGACGGTCGCAGCAGCACCGGCAAGCGCCGCGCCGGCCGTGAATGCCGCGCCAGCGAGCGCGGCTGCTGTGGCGGCCGCCGCACCGGAACAAGCGGCTTCGGCGCCGGAGGCACCCGGTACGTCGAGGTTCGCGATTCGCGTGACGCAGGATTCCTGGGTCAGCGTGCGCCAGAAAGACGGTAAGGAGCTCTTCTCCGGGCTGATCCACGGCAACGATGGGCGTGAGATTTCCGGTGTAGAGCCGCTCAGGATCACGGTGGGCAATAAGGCCGGCATCGAGTCGATGACCATCGACGGTCAGCCGGTGGACGCATCGAAGTATGCGTCGGCGCGTGGCAATGTCGCGCGCTTCGTGCTGCCCTGATCAAGACATGACGTGCATCGCGGCCAGTTGAAGGGCCGCGATGCTTTTTCAATTCGCGCTGCGTCGTACTCGTCAAGGGTGTCGACGCGCGCGAGGTGTAAATGGGTTCTTCGATGCAAAGCGAAACGCAATCCCCGTCCAGCAACAGCCAAATATGTTCCAGCGAGCCGATCCTCGGTGGTCACGCGCCGCGACGCAAGTCGCACGCCGTGCATGTGCGCTGGGGCGGCCAGTTGGTGACGATCGGCGGCGACGCGCCGGTGCGCGTGCAGTCGATGACCAATACCGACACCGCGGACGCGATCGGTACGGCTATCCAGATCAAGGAGCTGGCGCAGGCCGGCTCCGAACTCGTGCGCATCACGGTGAACACGCCGGAAGCCGCCGCGGCCGTGCCGCATGTTCGCGAGCAACTCGATCGCATGGGCGTGACGGTTCCGCTCGTCGGCGACTTCCACTACAACGGCCACCTGCTGCTGCGTGACTATCCCGCGTGCGCCGAGGCGCTCTCGAAGTACCGCATCAATCCCGGTAATGTTGGCCAGGGCGCCAAGCGCGACACGCAGTACGCGCAGATGATCGAGGCCGCGATCAAGTACGACAAGCCGGTGCGTATCGGCGTGAACTGGGGCAGCCTCGACCAGGACCTGCTCGCGCGCATGATGGATGAGAACGCGGCGCGTTCGACGCCGTGGGAAGCGCAGAGCGTGATGTACGAAGCGCTGATCCAGTCGGCCATCGGTTCGGCGGAGCGTGCCGTCGAACTCGGCCTCGGCCGCGACAAGATCATCCTGTCGTGCAAGGTCAGCGGCGTGCAGGATCTGATCGCGGTCTACCAGCAGCTCGCCAGGCGTTGCGATTTCGCGCTGCACCTCGGCTTGACCGAAGCGGGCATGGGCTCGAAGGGCATTGTCGCGTCGACGGCCGCGCTCTCGGTGCTGCTCCAGCAGGGCATCGGCGACACCATCCGCATCTCGCTCACGCCGGAGCCGGGCGCTTCGCGCACGGGCGAAGTCGTGGTCGGACAGGAAATTTTGCAGACCATGGGTCTGCGCTCGTTCACGCCGATGGTCATCGCGTGCCCGGGCTGCGGCCGCACGACCAGCACGCTGTTCCAGGAGCTTGCTTCGCAGATCCAGAATTATTTGCGCGCGCAAATGCCGATCTGGCGCGGTGAATATCCGGGCGTGGAGACGATGAACGTCGCCGTCATGGGCTGCATCGTGAACGGCCCGGGCGAGTCCAAGCACGCGAACATCGGCATCAGCCTGCCGGGCTCGGGTGAGAATCCCGCAGCGCCCGTGTTCGTCGACGGCCAGAAGGTCAAGACGCTGCGCGGCGAGCATATTGCCGAGGAATTCCAGCAGATCGTGAGCGACTACGTCGTACGCAAGTACGGCAAGACCGAAGCGACGGCCTGAACGCCGCGTTTTTCGGATATCGATTCCTGGCGCAACCGAATATCGCCTTTGCAGGCACATACGCAACGCAATGACTGAACAGAAAAGAAAGCTCGAAAAACTGACCGGCGTTAAGGGCATGAATGACATCCTGCCGCAGGACGCAGGGTTGTGGGACTTCTTCGAAACGACCGTGAAGTCCATGCTCCGTTCGTACGGATACCAGAACATCCGTACGCCGATCGTCGAGCATACGCAGCTCTTTACGCGCGGCATCGGCGAAGTGACCGACATCGTCGAAAAAGAGATGTATAGCTTTACCGACGCGCTCAACGGCGAGAACCTTACGCTTCGTCCGGAAAACACGGCGGCTGTCGTGCGCGCGTCGATTGAGCACAACATGCTCTACGACGGCCCGAAGCGTCTGTGGTACGTCGGCCCGATGTTCCGTCACGAGCGTCCGCAGCGCGGCCGCTATCGCCAGTTCCATCAGGTTGGCGTGGAAGCGCTCGGTTTCGCGGGCCCGGATGCGGACGCGGAAATCATTCTGATGTGCCAGCGCCTTTGGGACGACCTCGGCCTGACCGGCATCAAGCTGGAGATCAATTCGCTGGGTCTCGCCGAAGAGCGCGCCGCGCATCGCGTCGAACTCATCAAGTATCTCGAGCAGCACGTCGATCTGCTCGACGAAGACGGCAAGCGTCGCTTGTATACGAACCCGCTGCGCGTGCTCGACACGAAGAACCCCGCGCTCCAGGAAATTGCAAACAATGCGCCGAAGCTGATCGACTTCCTCGGCGAGCACTCGCGCGCCCACTTCGACGGGCTGCAACGTCTGCTCAAGGCGAACAACATTCCGTTCAAGATCAACCCGCGTCTCGTGCGCGGTCTCGATTACTACAATCTGACCGTGTTCGAGTGGGTCACCGACAAGCTCGGCGCGCAGGGCACGGTGGCGGCCGGCGGCCGCTACGATCCGCTGATCGAACAGCTCGGCGGCAAGCCTACGGCCGCGTGCGGCTGGGCAATGGGCGTCGAGCGCATTCTCGAACTGCTCAAGGAAGAGAACCTCGTGCCGGAAGAGGAAGGTTGCGACGTCTACGTCGTGCACCAGGGCGAGGCAGCGCGCGAGCATGCGTTCATCGTGGCGGAGCGTCTGCGCGATACCGGTCTCGATGTCATTCTCCATTGCAGCGCGGACGGCCAGTCGGCGAGCTTCAAGTCGCAGATGAAGCGCGCGGACGCAAGCGGCGCGGCGTTCGCCGTGGTGCTTGGCGAAGACGAAGTGGCCAAGGGCGCAGCGGGCGTGAAGGCGCTGCGCGGTGGCGCCGATGCGGCTCGCAGCGAGCAACAGACGGTAGCACTCGAAGACTTGACCGAATATCTAATCAATGCGATGGTTGCATCCGCCGAAGACGGCGACGATTGATAGGGTCGCTTCGGGGCGCGGTGCGGGATCGATGCATTCAGCCGGCGCCCGTGGCGCGCCCGGCAGTTGGCTTCAGAATAAACAAGGAATCGCTACGCGATGAGTTACCACGACGAACAGGAATCGATCGAGAGTTTCAAGGCATGGTGGGCGCAGTGGGGCAATGCCACTACGTGGATCGTGCTGATCGTTATGCTCGCGCTCGCCGCGTGGAACGGCTGGAACTTCTGGCAACGCCGCCAGGCCGCTGAGGCCGCAGTGTTGTACGACCAGGTGCAGCAGGCGGCCACCGGCAGCGACAAGGCAATGCTCACACGCATCGCGACCGACATGGAAGACCGCTTTGGCGGCACCGCGTATGCGCAGATGACCGCGCTGAGCGTGGCCAAAGCGCTCTATATGGCGGGCGACACCGCGGGCGCGAAGGCTCAATTGCAGTGGGCGGCTGATCACGCGAAGGACGAGGAGTTCCGGCAGGTCGCGAAGATCCGCCTGGCTTCCGTTCTGCTCGACGAGAAGGCCTACGATCAGGGCCTCGCGCTGATCCCTCAACCGGATTCGGGACCGTTCAAGGGCATCGTCGCGGACGGCCGCGGCGACCTGCTCGCGGCAGCGGGCAAACAGGATGATGCGCGCGCGGCCTACAAGCTCGCACTCGACAGCCTGCCCAAGAGCGATGCCGCCGAGCGCCAGTTGGTCCAGTTCAAGCTCGACGCGCTGGGCGGCTGAGCAAGCTGCGCCTGCTGCCCGTGAATATAAACAGCTAAACCATTTCCATTCATGCTTCGTTCACCGATGAATTTGCTGAAACGAACCGTTGTACCTGTCGCCTGTGCGATGACCGCGATGACTGTTCTCGCGCTGGCGGCTTGCTCGTCGACGAAAGATGAGCGTCGCGTACCGGTGCCGCTGACCGAGTTCAAGCCGGCGCTGGACGTCCAGCAGGTGTGGAAGGCGAGCGTCGGCAAGGCCGGCCGTTATCTGTTCTCGCCGGTCGCCGTGGGCGATGCGGTCTACGCTGCTGGCGAAAACGGTTCGGTCGCGAAGTTCGACGCGCAGACGGGCAAGGAAGTCTGGAGCACGAAGCTCAAGGACGATATCTCCGCAGGCGTTGGCAGCGATGGCAATCTCACGGCCGTCGGCGGCCTGAAGGGCACCGTCTACGTGCTCGACGCCAACGGCAAGCTCTCGTGGCAAGCCAAGGCGCCGGGCGAGATCATTTCGCCGCCGCTGGTCGGCAACGGTCTCGTGATCGTGCGCACCATTGACGGCCAGATCGTCGCGTTCAACGGCCAGACTGGCGAGCAGAAGTGGGTCTATCGCAACCGCGCGGTGCCGCTCAATCTGCGTGTCTCCGCTGGCATGACGTTCGCGGGCGAGCAGGCCGTAATCGCAGGCTTCCCGGGCGGCTCGTTCGCGGCGATCAATCTGCAAAGCGGCGATGCGTTCTGGGAAACGCCGGTGTCGTATCCGAAGGGTGTGACTGAAGTCGAGCGCATCAATGACGTGAGTGGTCCGCCCACACTCGTCGGCGCGACCACTTGCGCGGTCACGTTCCAGGGCCAATTGGGCTGCTTCGACGCCAATTCTGGCCGTCCGATGTGGGAGAAATCGTTCTCGAGCACGAGCGGCATCGCTCAGGGCGACACCGAGGTAGTCGGTGGCGACGACTGGTCGGTCGTGAAGGCATATAACGTCTCGACCGGTGAGCAGGTCTGGAGCACGGACAAGCTGAAGAACCGCGACGTCAGCGTGCCTGCGGTGCTCGGCCACGCAGTCGTGGTTGGCGACTACCAGGGTTACGTGCATTTCCTTTCTCTCGACGACGGCAGCTTCGTCTCGCGCGTGAAGACCGACGGCAGCCCGATCACCGCTGCGCCGGTGCTGGCTGGCAACACGCTCATCGTGCAGACGAAGGACGGCGACTTGTACGGCCTGCGTCCGCGTTAATCGGACGGGGACGCCCGGCGCGGGATGTCGGGCGTCGCATCGAGGGGCCGCGCCCGCGGGCAGCGGCCTCTTGTATTTTGTACTTGCGCAATAGTGTCCTCGACCGGCACGCGCCGGAACCCCTAAGGGCTCACCCAGCGGGCGCGCGGCCCATTTCGTGATAATTTGCAACTATCGCAACTCTGCAAGCCTGAACGCAGACGCTTGCCGCGCGATGCGCCGGACCTGCCGGCGCCGCGCCTTACTGTAGAAAAGATCAGATGAAACCCGTAATCGCCCTCGTCGGGCGCCCCAATGTGGGGAAATCCACGCTCTTCAACCGGCTCACGCGTTCGCGCGATGCGCTGGTGGCCGATCTGCCCGGTCTCACGCGCGACCGCCATTATGGCGAAGGGCGGGTGGGCGATCGCGCCTATCTCGTGGTCGATACCGGCGGCTTCGAACCGATCGCGAAAGACGGCATCCTGCACGAAATGGCGCGTCAGACGCGCCAGGCGGTGGAGGAAGCCGACATCGTCGTATTCATCTGCGATGGACGTAATGGCCTCGCGCCGCAGGACAAGCATATCGCCGATTACCTGCGCAAGACGGGCCGGCCGATCTTTCTCGTGGTCAATAAGGCCGAAGGCATGAAGTACAGCGCCGTCGCGGCCGACTTCTACGAACTTGGCCTTGGCGACCCGCGCGCGATTTCCGCGGCGCACGGCGACGGCGTAACGGAGATGATCAACGAGGCGCTCGATCAGGCCTACGCGGATCGGCCGGAAGAGGGTGACGAGGACGCCGGCAAGCATGGCATCAAGATCGCGATCGTTGGCCGCCCGAACGTGGGCAAGTCCACGCTCGTGAACACGCTGATCGGCGAAGACCGCGTGATTGCGTTCGACATGCCCGGCACCACGCGCGACTCGATCTATGTGGATTTCGAGCGCGGCGGCAAGAAGTACACCTTGATCGACACCGCGGGTCTGCGTCGCCGCGGCAAGGTATTCGAGGCGATCGAAAAGTTTTCGGTCGTCAAGACGCTGCAGTCGATTGCCGATGCGAACGTGGTCATCTTGCTGCTCGATGCGCGCCAGGAAATCTCGGATCAGGACGCGCATATCGCCGGCTTCGTGGTGGAGCAGGGGCGTGCGCTCGTGGTGGGCGTGAACAAGTGGGATGGCATGGACGACCATGCGCGCGAGCGCACCAAGCACCACTTGCAGCGCAAGCTGAAGTTTCTCGATTTCGCGGAAATGCGCTTCATCTCAGCCACCGAAAAATTCGGCATTGGCCCGCTGATGCGCTCGGTGGACGAGGCGTATGCCGCGGCGATGGCCAAACTTCCGACTCCGCGCCTGACGCGCGCGCTCATCGAAGCGGTGGAGTTCCAGCAGCCCCGCCGTCGTGGCCCCGTGCGTCCGAAGCTGCGCTATGCGCACCAGGGGGGACAGAACCCACCCATTATCGTGATCCACGGCAATGCGCTCGATGCTGTGACCGAGACCTACAAGCGCTACCTGGAGAACCGCTTCCGGGAAACTTTCTCGTTGACCGGGACTCCATTGCGCATAGAGTTTCGTTCCTCGACCAATCCCTACACTGAAAAAAGTTGAGTTGCGTTCGCTACCCCGCGCAAGCGCACTGTTGAGCCTCCTGGCTGGACGGTGTGGAGGGGCGCGGTGGAACGAGAATCAGCTATAGTGTAGCGATTGGCGCCGGATTTCTTTTTCTTCGGCGCCAGTTTAGTTAAACCTGCAAAAAAATACGGAGTTTGCTATGAGCAACAAAGGGCAACTGTTACAAGACCCGTTTCTGAACGCGCTGCGCAAGGAGCACGTGCCTGTTTCGATCTATCTGGTCAACGGCATCAAGCTTCAAGGGAACATTGAATCGTTCGACCAGTACGTCGTGTTGCTCCGTAATACGGTTACGCAAATGGTTTACAAGCACGCCATTTCCACGGTGGTTCCGGCGCGTCCGGTGAACTTCCACCCGGATGCGGAAGCGTCCTGATCCTCGACGCGGCCGGTCCGGAGCGCCCCGCTGGCGCTCGCAGTCCGGCCGCTTTCATTTTGATATCTGCTAATTTGATCAACGCCGCACTCGTCGGCATCGACTTCGGCAAGACCGACTTCGAAGCCAGTCTCGAAGAACTCAGCCTGCTCGCAAAGAGCGCGGGCGCTTCGCCCGCTGTCACGCTTACCGGACGCCGCTCCAGTCCGGACGCTGCCATGTTCATCGGCAGCGGCAAGGCCGAGGAACTGCGTCTCGCCTGTGAAGCGAACGACATCGAAATCGTCATTTTCAATCACGCGCTTTCGCCCGCCCAGCAACGGAATCTGGAGCGTGCGCTGAATCGCCGCGTGGTGGATCGCACGAGCCTCATTCTCGACATCTTCGCGCAGCGTGCGCGCAGCCACGAAGGCAAGCTTCAGGTCGAGCTTGCGCAGCTTCAGTATCTCGCCACGCGCCTCGTGCGCGCATGGACTCACCTCGAGCGTCAGAAGGGCGGTATCGGCCTGCGCGGCCCCGGCGAGACGCAGCTCGAAACCGACCGGCGACTGATCGGCGAGCGCATCAAGATGCTGCAGGGCAAGCTCGCCAAGCTGCGTCGCCAGCATGGCACGCAGCGGCGTCAACGCGAGCGCACGCGCACGATGTCGGTTTCGCTGGTCGGTTACACCAACGCGGGCAAGTCCACGCTGTTTAACGCGCTCACCAAGGCGCAGGCCTATGCGGCCGACCAGTTGTTTGCGACGCTCGACACGACGTCGCGGCGCGTGTGGCTCGGCGACGATGTCGGCCAGATCGTGTTGTCGGATACCGTTGGCTTTATTCGTGAACTGCCTCACCAGCTCGTCGCGGCGTTTCGCGCGACGCTGCAGGAAACGGTCCAGGCCGACTTGTTGCTGCACGTGGTGGACGCGTCGAGTTCCGTGCGGCTCGACCAGATCGACCAGGTGAACGAAGTGCTGCACGAGATTGGCGCGGACACGATTCGCCAGGTGCTGGTGTTCAACAAGATCGACGCCGTGCCAGAACTGGCGGCCCGCGGCGGGACGGTCGAGCGGGACGAGTATGGTAATATTTCGCGCGTCTTTTTGAGCGCGCGCACGGGCGTCGGACTGGATGCGCTGCGCGCCGCCATCGCCGAAATCGCGACTGCCGAGCCGCTCGCCCAGCCGTCGCAGTTCCTCGCCGCCGACTGGAGCGCGGCGCCGCTCGAACAACCCAGCAGGGAGCCCGAACTCGGCCGCTGAACGCTATCGGAAAGCGCCTCGCGGTGCGTCCGAACGGCGGACCCAGTTGCGCCGACGAGGTATTTCCACGCACATGACCCGCTGTCTACTCTGGTGAACGAACACAGGTGAACGATTACAACAAGCGGACTGGCTGGCAGCGCGCGCGCGCCATTTTCTCGTTGAACGACCCGCGTTGGGGCCGTGGCGAGGGCAATGGTCAGCGCACCGACGACGCACGGCGCCCGTCGGGCAATAACGGCAACAACGGCGGCGGCAAGGGTGACGGCCCCCCCGATCTCGACGAAATGTGGCGTGATTTCAATCGCCGGTTGTCGACGTTCTTCGGCAAGAAGGGCAAGGGTCCGGGCGGGCTTGGGCCGCGGCCCGACAACGGCCGCAATGCGCGCATCGGCGTGGGTATCGTGCTTGGCGTGCTGATCGCCATTTATGTGGGCAGCGGCGTGTTCGTGGTCCAGGATGGGCAGGCCGGCGTCGTGTTGCAGTTGGGCCAGTATCGCCACACGGTCGGCCAGGGCGTGCACTGGCGTTTCCCTTTCCCGTTCCAGTCGCAGGAAATCGTGAATGTCGGCCAGATCCGCAGCGTCGAGATCGGCCGCAATAATCTCGTACGTCCGTCGAATGTGAAGGATGCCTCGGTGCTCACGCACGAAGGCGATATTCTCGATGTGCGTTTCACCGTGCAGTACCAGGTCAAGCAGCCTACCGATTATCTGTTCCATAGCGCCGATCCGGATCTTGCCGTGAGCCAGGCCGCGCAGGCCGCCGTGCGCACCGTGGTGGGCGCGCATAGCACCCACGATCTGCTCTTTGGGGACCGTGAACCGATTCGCGCGCAGCTTGCCGATTCCATCCAGCATGCGCTGGACGTCTACAAAACAGGGCTTGGCGTGGTCGGCGTGACGATTCAGGGCGTTTCGGCGCCCGATCGCGTGCAGGCGGCCTTCGACGACGAGACGAAGGCGCGACAGGAAAGCGAGCGCGCGAAACGCGACGCGCAGACCTACGCCGATCAGTTGTTGCCGCGCGCGCAAACCGAGGGGGCGCGCGTGATCGAAGACGCCAAGGCCTACAGCGACCGCGTGGTGGCGAAGGCGCAGGGCGACGCGCAGCGTTTTAACAGCGTCTACGACCAATACGCGAAAGCGCCGGCCGTCATTCGGGAGCGCATGTATCTGGACACCATGCAGCACATCTACTCGAATACGACGAAGGTGTTCGTTGACAGCAAGTCGGGCAATAACGTGATCTATTTGCCGCTCGACAAGATCGTCGACGCGACGCGTCAGCGCGCCGCCGCGGCAGCGGGAGCCTCGGGCGCGGCCGCCGCGCCGGCGGGCGGTGCATCAGATGCAGCGAGCGCTGCAGCAGCGCCTGCAGCAAGCACCGACGTGCAGCAAGGCACGCAGCCGCAAAGCCCGCAGCAGGGTGCACAGCAGGGCGTGCAACCCGCGCAGCAGAGCGCGGCACCGGCGCCGTCCGCGAGCGAAGCGGCCCGGGCGGCCAGCGACGCTTTCCGTTCGCGCGACGCGCTGCGTTCGCGCGGCCGCGAAGACGACGTGCAATAACGGAGCGCCGACATGAACAAGATCATTGCGTTCGTCGTCGCCTTCGTGGTGGTGGTGCTAGTGGCATCGTCGGCGGTGTTTGTCGTCGATCCGCGCCATGTTGCGGTGGTATCCGCTTCGGGCGGCGCCAATGCGACGCTCGCGGGCCCGGGCCTGCATGTGAAACTGCCGCCGCCGTTCCAGACCGCCACGCTCGTCGATACGCGTATCCAGGCGTTCGATGCGCCCGATGCCGACCGTTACACGACAGCAGACAAGACCGAGCTGCTCGTGAACCCGGTCGTGCACTATCGCGTGGCCGATCCGCTCAAGCTTTTTGCGGCCACCAAGGGCGATCCGCAGACCCTCGCGGACCGGCTCGCGCCGCTCTCGCGCGATGCGCTGTCGAGCGCCTTCTCAAAGGTCGATCTGAACGAAGCCCTTGCGCAGCAGGAAGCGGTCGTCAATGGCGCGCGTGACGCGCTCAAGACGGCCGCGGCGCCGCTCGGCATCGATGTGATCGATATCGAGCTCACGCGCATCGACTATCCGGCGGAGCTTGCCGAGGTGGTCTACAAGCGCATGAGCGCCGCGCGCGAGCAGGCCGCCGCCGACCAGCGCGCGAAGGGCGCTGCCGAGGCGCAGAAGATCAAGGAAGAAGCCGAGCGTCAGCAGCAGGCGGCGCTGGCCGATGCGAACAGCCAGGCGCAGGCCATCAAGGGCGAAGGCGACGGCAAGGCTGCCGCAATCGCCGCGCAGGCATATGGCCGCGATCCGGACTTCTATCGCTTCTATCAAAGCATGCAGGCGTACCGCGAGAGCTTCAAACCCGGCGACGTCGTTGTGGTCGATTCGTCGAGCGACTTCTTCCGCTTCATGCGCAGTCCGAACGCAGAGGCGCAGCCGGCTCCTGCCGCCGCCGCGCCGCGCAAACATTAAACAAATGAGACACGGGCGCCGCGCCTCTGCGCGGCGCGTTTTTTCGCATGAACATAGCTGGTTCCCTGTTGCTCGCGATCGCGTTGATGCTGATTATCGAGGGCATGTTCCCGTTCGTCTTTCCGGCGGCCTGGCGCGACACGTTTCGTAGAATTGCGGAACGGCCGCCGCATCACATCCGGATCGGCGGGCTGATCGTGATGGGTCTCGGTCTCGTGTTGCTGTTGCTCGCTACTTGAATTCAAGGCTCATGCCTCACGGCATGCGCCGTTTCTATCGTTCGGCCCGCGCATCAGGCGCGTGTTCGCGCTTAGGCCCTGCGGCCGGCGCGTTCCGGCGCCGCGCGGCCCTTATCGTTGTAGTTGTAGGATTGATCCGATGTCGACCTGGTTACTTCCCGAGAATATCGCCGACGTGCTGCCTTCCGAGGCGCGCAAGATCGAAGTGCTGCGCCGCCGCCTGCTGGACCGTTTTCGCGCCTATGGCTACGAAATGGTCATGCCGCCGCTGCTCGAGTATCTCGAGTCGCTGCTGGTGGGCAGCGGGCGCGATCTGAACCTGCGCACCTTCAAGCTCGTCGATCAACTGTCGGGCCGCACCCTCGGCCTGCGCGCGGACATGACGCCGCAGGTTGCGCGCATCGACGCGCATCTGCTGAACCGCCAGGGCGTGACGCGCCTGTGCTACGCGGGCAATGTGCTGCACACGCTTCCGCGCGGCCTGCACGCGACGCGCGAGCAGATCCAGATCGGCGCGGAAATCTACGGCCATGCCGGCCTGGAAGCCGACCTCGAAATCCAGCAACTGATGCTCGACGCGCTGCGCCTTGCGGGCCTCGCGAAGGTGCGCCTCGATCTTTCGCATGCGGGCGTGCTCGCGGCGATCGTCGAAGCCGATCCCGCCGCAGCCGCGCTCGGCGACGCTTTGCATGAAGCGCTGGCTGGCAAGGACGTGCCGCGCCTGGCGGAGCTCACCGCGGCGCTGCAGCCCTTGTCGCGCGACGCGCTGCGCGCGCTCCCGTCGCTGTACGGCGATGCCAGCGTGATCGACGAGGCGCGCAAGCGCTTGCCGGCACTGCCCGGCATTGCACGCGCACTCGACGACCTCGCGTTCCTCATGGGCGAGATCGAGGGCGCGGAACTGATGATCGACCTGGCCGATCTGGGCGGCTACGCGTACCACAGCGGCGTGATGTTCTCGGCGTACGTGGATGGCGTGCCCAACGCGGTCGCGCGCGGCGGCCGTTACGACAAGGTGGGCGAAGCATATGGCCGCGCTCGCGCGGCGACGGGCTTTTCGCTGGATCTGCGCGAAGTGGCGCGTATTTCGCCTGTGGAGGCACGCAGCACCGCGGTTCTCGCGCCATGGGCCCATGACGAGTCGCTGCGCGCGGCTGTCGGGGCTCTGCGCGACGCCGGCGAAGTCGTGATCCAGGCGCTGCCGGGCCACGAGCACGATATGGACGAATTCGCCTGCGATCGCGTGCTCGTCGAGCGCAACGGCGCGTGGGTGGTCGAGGCGCGCGCCTGAGTCGCAGCCAAGGGGGCGAGACGGCACGCGGTCTACGCGCATGCCGTTGAGTGCAAAAGGAAATCCTGGGAATTTTGGGAAAAAATGGCGGCCTTGCCGCGGAACCCAGGTAGAATACGTTTTTAACCAGCTAACGAAACACCATGTCTGCCAGCGCAGTGAATGTAACCCCGGGGCGCAATGTCGTCGTCGTGGGCACCCAATGGGGCGATGAAGGCAAGGGCAAGATCGTCG
The DNA here is from genome assembly GCF_000785435.2 of Paraburkholderia sacchari. Taxonomy (GTDB): domain Bacteria; phylum Pseudomonadota; class Gammaproteobacteria; order Burkholderiales; family Burkholderiaceae; genus Paraburkholderia; species Paraburkholderia sacchari. The sequence goes on from NZ_JTDB02000008.1 coordinate 251,444, forward strand.
ACTGGCTGACGGACCACGCGCAAGGCGTGGTGCGTTTCCAGGGCGGCCACAATGCCGGTCACACTCTCATCATCGGCGGCAAGAAGACCATTCTCCGGCTGATCCCCTCGGGCATCATGCGCGCCGGCGTCGCCTGCTATATCGGCAACGGCGTGGTGCTCTCGCCCGAAGCCCTGTTCAAGGAAATCGGCGAACTCGAAGAAGCGGGCATCGACGTCCAGAAGCGCCTCTTCATCTCCGAAGCCACCACCCTCATCCTGCCGTATCACATCGCCATCGACCAGGCACGCGAGGCCAAGCGCGGCGCGGCCAAGATCGGCACGACGGGCCGTGGCATCGGACCGGCCTACGAAGACAAGGTGGCACGCCGCGGTTTGCGCGTGCAGGACCTGTTCGAGCCGGAAGTCTTCGCCGAGCGCTTGCGCGAGAACCTCGACTATCACAACTTCGTGCTCACCCAATACCTGGGTGCGCCCGCAGTCGACTTCCAGCAGACTCTCGAAACGATGCTGTCGTACGCCGAGCGCCTGAAGCCGATGGTCACGGACGTTTCGCGCCGCCTTTATGACGTGAACCGCCAGGGCGGCAACCTGCTGTTCGAAGGCGCACAAGGCACGCTGCTCGACATCGATCACGGCACGTATCCGTACGTCACGTCGAGCAACTGCGTCGCCGGTGCGGCGTCGGCGGGTGCGGGCGTGGGTCCGCAGCAGCTCAACTACATTCTCGGCATCACCAAGGCGTACTGCACGCGCGTCGGCGCGGGCCCGTTCCCGAGCGAACTGTACGATGCCGACAACGCTGACCGTCAGGAAGAAGTCGGCCTCACGCTCGCGAAGGTGGGCAAGGAATTCGGTTCGGTCACGGGCCGCCCGCGCCGCACCGGCTGGCTCGACGCCGCCGCGCTGCGCCGCTCGATCCAGATCAACGGTGTGACGGGCCTGTGTATTACCAAGCTCGACGTGCTCGACGGCCTCGACGAAGTGAAGCTGTGCGTGGGCTACAAGGTCGACGGCAAGGATGTCGACATTCTGCCGCGCGGAGCGTCGCAGGTGGCCGCATGCGAGCCGGTCTACGAAACGTTCGAAGGCTGGAAGGAAAGCACCATCGGCATCACGCAATGGGATGCGCTGCCCAAGAGCGCGCAGGCGTACCTGACGCGTGTGCAGGAAGTGGCGGGCGTTCCGGTCGACATGGTCTCCACGGGCCCGGATCGCGATGAAACGATCCTGCTGCGTCATCCGTTCAAGGCGTAAAAAAAGCAGAAACAAGGCAGATGCAAAAATGATTCAAATGATGGACCCGCGCAACGACGAAAAGAACCTGTGGGTCGGCTGGGATGAGTATCACCGGCTGATCGAACTGCTCGCGCTTTCGGTACACGATTCGCGCTGGAAGTTCGACCAGATTCTGTGTCTCGCTCGCGGCGGCCTGCGCGTGGGCGACCAGCTCTCGCGCATTTACGACCTGCCGCTCGCGATCCTCGCGACGAGCTCGTACCGCGAAGCGGCGGGCACGCAGCAGGGCGTTCTCGACATCGCGCAGTACATCACGATGACGCGCGGCGAGCTTTCGGGCAACGTGCTGCTCGTCGACGACCTCGTCGACTCGGGCGTCACGCTTGCGCGCGTGCAGGAGCATCTCAAGGAGCGCTATCCGGCCGTGACCGGCGTGCGCTCGGCGGTGCTCTGGTACAAGGGCTGCTCGAAGGTGAAGCCGGACTACTTCGTCCAGCATTTGCCGACCAATCCCTGGATTCACCAGCCGTTCGAGGAGTGGGATACGGTGCGTCCCCACAATCTCGGCGCGTGGATCAAGCGAGGTCTTCAACAGGCCCAGCAGGATGCGCCGAAGTAAGCGCCTGCAAGCCGCTGATACCCGCTGCAACAGTCAGGAACGGAGCCTTTCAGGCTCCGTTTTTTTATGCGCGAGCGCTTTTCGCGCCATTGCCGCCCGCATGGGCTAAACCACGCCGCACAACCGGGTTGGCGCAACCGGGGGCCATGCTAAACTCCCGCGGGACAAGAGGGCGTCGCGGGGTCACAACGATCACTCGGGTTTCGTCCGCAGCCAGTTTAGAATAGCGCTCGTTTTTTCCGCCTCAAACGGATTTCCGCGTATATGACAACTAGCACGCACGTGGCAAAGCAGCCGCTACCGACACTCGCAGTAGCGGCCATCGGCGTGGTGTTTGGCGACATCGGCACGAGTCCGCTGTATTCGCTCAAAGAAGCGTTCAGCCCGGCCCACGGCATTCCGCTCAACAATACCTCCATCCTCGGCGTGATCTCGCTGCTGTTCTGGGCGATCATCATCGTCGTCAGCGTCAAGTACGTGCTCTTCGTGATGCGGGCCGACAACAACGGCGAAGGCGGCGTGCTCGCGCTCATGGCGCTCGCCATGCGCTCGTTCGACCGCAAGAGCAAGTCCGCCGTGGTGCTGACGGCGCTAGGCATTTTCGGTGCGTGCATGTTCTACGGCGACGCGGTGATTACACCGGCCATCTCGGTGATGTCGGCGGTCGAAGGTCTCGAGATAGCGGCGCCCAAGCTCTCGCATCTCGTGCTGCCGTTCACGATGGTGATCCTCATTGCGCTGTTCTGGATCCAGCGGCACGGCACTTCGCTCGTGGGGCGCCTGTTCGGGCCGATCATGGTGCTCTGGTTCGTGACCATCGGCGTGCTCGGCGTTTCGCGCATTGTTCAGGCGCCCGGCGTGATCGCCGCGCTCAATCCGTACTACGCGGTCACGTTCATGGGCGCGCACCTGCTGCAGGCCTATGTGGTGCTGGGCTCGGTCGTGCTGGTGCTGACCGGTGCCGAAGCGCTCTACGCCGATATGGGCCATTTTGGCGCCAAGCCGATTCGCTACGCGTGGTACGGGCTCGTGATGCCCTCGCTCGTGCTCAACTATTTCGGCCAGGGCGCGCTCCTGATGCAGGACCATCGCGCAATCGAAAACCCGTTCTTCCTGCTCGCGCCGGATTGGGCGCTGTTGCCGCTCGTGGTGCTGTCGACGGTGGCGACCGTGATTGCGTCGCAGGCCGTGATTTCGGGCGCGTACTCGCTCACGAGCCAGGCGATTCTGCTCGGCTACGTGCCGCGCATGAAGGTGCTGCATACGTCCGATCTCGCCATCGGCCAGATTTATGTGCCCGTCGTGAACTGGATGCTGCTCGTCATCATTCTGTGCATCGTCGTGGGCTTCAAGAGTTCCGATAACCTCGCTGCCGCGTATGGCATTGCCGTGACGGCAACGATGGTCATCACCACCATGCTCGCGAGCGTGGTGATGGTGAAGGTGTGGAAGTGGAACATCTGGCTCGTCTCGCTCATCATTGCGTGTTTCATGATCGTCGATCTCGGTTTCTTCGGCGCGAACCTGCTGAAGGTCGAGGAAGGCGGATGGCTGCCGCTGAGCATCGGCGCGCTGCTGTTCTTCTTGCTGATGACGTGGTTCAAGGGGCGCATGATCGTCAAGGAGCGCACCGCCGCCGACGGTATTCCGCTGATGCCGTTCCTGCAGGGGCTGCTCGCGCATCCGCCGCACCGCGTGTCCGGCACGGCCATTTATCTCACGGGCAGCGACACGCTCGTGCCGGTGAGCTTGCTGCACAACCTCAAGCACAACAAGGTGCTGCACGAGCGCACGCTTTTCCTTACTTTCCGGATTCGCGACATTCCTTACGTTGCTGACTCGGAGCGCGTGCAGGTCAAGGATATCGGCGGCGGCTTGTACCTCGTTAAGGCCGATTACGGCTTCAACGAGACGCCCGACGTGAAGGCGGTGCTCGAAGACATCGGCGACAAAGAAGGCATGTCGTTCGAAATGATGGACACATCGTTCTTCCTCGCGCGCGAGACGGTAGTGCCCACGCAATTGCCGGGCATGTCGATCTTCCGCGAGCGCGTGTTCGCGTGGATGCACCAGAACGCTGCGAAACCCACCGACTTCTTCAGCATTCCCGCTAACCGCGTGGTCGAACTGGGAACGAAGATCGAAATCTGAAGGTTCGATGGTTGCGTGAACAACAAAAAAGGCACCGTACGTGYCTTTTTGTTGCCTGCTGCGAAGCGCGGTGCGGGGCTTTGCAGTTCCCACACCGCCGCGCGCTGACGCGTTAGCGCTTGAGTTTCGCGAAGGCCGCCGCCATTGCGCCTGCCGGTTCCGCGTCGCGCGAGCGCTGGCTGCCGCGGTTCGCAGTGCCGCCGCGCTGATCGCGGTTGCCGCCGTTGCTGCCGTTGCTGCCGGCGCCGCTGCGTTGCGCAGCGCTTGCCGGATCGTCGTCCATACGCATCGTGAGCGCGATGCGCTGGCGCTTCACATCGACGTCGAGCACCTTTACCTTCACGACCTGGCCCGCCTTCACGACTTCGTGCGGGTCCTTGATGAATTTCGTCGACATGGCCGAGACGTGCACGAGGCCGTCCTGATGCACACCCACGTCGATGAATGCGCCGAACGCCGCCACGTTGGTCACGACGCCTTCGAGCACCATGCCCGGCACGAGGTCGGAGACTTTTTCGACGCCGTCGCGGAAGGTCGCCGTCTTGAACTCGGGGCGCGGATCGCGGCCCGGCTTTTCGAGTTCCGCGAGGATGTCGCGCACGGTCGGCAAACCGAAGCGCTCATCGACGAACTCGGCCGGCGAGAGACCCGAGAGCGCCTCGCGGCTACCGAGCACGTCGCCGATCGTGCGCTTGATCTTCGCGAGCATGCGCTCGACGACGGGATAAGCTTCAGGGTGCACCGACGAGCGGTCGAGCGGATTCTCGCCGCCGTTGATGCGCAAAAACCCCGCGGCCTGCTCGAAGGTTTTGTCGCCCAGACGCGGCACTTTCTTCAGATGGTCGCGCGATGGGAAAGGGCCGTTGGCGTCGCGGTAATCGACGATATTGCGCGCGAGCGTCGAGTTCAGGCCCGACACGCGCGCGAGCAGCGCCACTGAGGCGGTATTGGCGTCGACACCCACGGCGTTCACGCAGTCTTCGACCACTGCGTCGAGCGAGCGCGCCAGTTCGCGCTGGTTCACGTCGTGCTGGTACTGGCCCACGCCAATCGCTTTGGGCTCGATCTTCACGAGCTCGGCGAGCGGATCTTGCAGACGCCGCGCGATCGACACCGCGCCGCGCAGCGAGACGTCGAGCTCGGGGAATTCCTTCGCCGCCAGTTCAGACGCCGAATAAACCGAGGCGCCGGCCTCGGAGACCACGATCTTTTGCAGCTTGAGTTCGGGATGCTTCGAGATCAGCTCGCTCGCGAGCTTGTCGGTCTCGCGCGAGGCGGTGCCGTTGCCGATGCTGATGAGCTCGGCCTGCGTTTGCGCGGCGATCCGCGCGAGCTTCGCGAGCGAGCCGTCCCAGTCGCGGCGCGGCTCGTGCGGATAGATCGTGTCGGTGGCGAGCAGCTTGCCCGTGCGGTCCACCACGGCGACCTTCACGCCGGTGCGCAGGCCCGGATCGAGGCCGATCACGGCCTTCGGGCCGGCGGGCGCCGCCAGCAGCAAATCCTTCAGGTTGCGCGCGAACACGCGGATCGCTTCGGTTTCGGCCTGCTCGCGCAGGTTCGTGAGCAACTCGTTTTCGATATGCGGCTGCACCTTCACGCGCCAGCACCAGCGGCAGACGTCGGAGAGCCACTTGTCGGCGGGACGGGCCTGATTGGCGATGCCGAAGTGGCGCGCGATCATCGCTTCGCCGGGATGCGGCACCTGCGCGTCCAACTCGCCCCCGAGGCCGAGCTTGACCATCAGCACGCCGGCGTTGCGGCCGCGAAAGAGGGCGAGCGCGCGGTGGGACGGCACGGTCTTGATCGTTTCCGAGTACTCGTAGTAGTCGCGGAACTTCTCGCCTTCCTCGTTTTCCTTGCCCTCGACCACGCTCGAAATCACGACGCCCTGGTTGTACAGCCAGTCGCGCAGCTTGCCGAGCAGCTCGGCCGTTTCGCCGAATTGCTCCGAGAGGATGTCGCGCGCGCCGTCGAGCGCGGCCTTCACGTCGGCGACGCCCTTTTCGGCGTTCACGTACTGCGCGGCTTCCGTTTGCGGATCGAGCAGCGGATTGGCGAGCAGCGCGTCGGCGAGCGGCTGCAGGCCGGCTTCGCGCGCGATCTGTGCGCGCGTGCGGCGCTTGGGCTTGTACGGCAGGTAGAGGTCTTCGAGCACCTGCTTGCTGTCGGCGGCCTCGATGGCGGTGCGCAGCTCGTCAGTGAGCTTGCCCTGTTCTTCGATGCTCGCGAGGATCGCGGCACGGCGGTCTTCGAGTTCGCGCAGATACAGCAGCCGTTCCTCGAGCGTGCGCAGTTGCGTGTCGTCGAGATTGCCCGTGACTTCTTTGCGGTAACGGGCGATGAACGGAACGGTCGCGCCTTCGTCGAGAAGCTGGACGGCGGCCGCCACCTGACGCGGTTGAACGGTCAGTTCGCTGGCGATGCGCTGGACGATCTTGAGTGCTACGGTTTCCGTCATAGAGTCTGGATATTCCTGCGAGGATCGGTTTGCGGTCCCGGGCTCGTATTCCCGGGTTTGCGGCCGGATAGCCGGGCGGCGACGTCAAGCGAGCGAGCGCCCGCCGGCTGGTGGAGCGGGGCATTTTGCCATAAATGGCGGGGCGCTCAACTCGGGGGGTGTTAGAATTTCAGGCATGTTCCGTTGCCCTCAGAAGACGTTGATCCCATCCCGTTTGACACAAATCCAGCCCGACGCGCGCGAATGCGCAGCATGGCGGATCACCGCCCGAGCGGCGGCCTGCGCTGTCGCATTGCTGGCGGCGGCGAGCGTTCCGGCCCTCGCGCAAGAATCAACGGCCACAGGCGCGCAAGACGCGCTCCCGGTCGAAGTCGGCGGACCGATCGATGGCGCGGGCGCCGCGTCGGCAGTGGAGTCGACGCACGCGCCGCGTGCGGCTTTGGGGGCTGCGGCGGGTGCAGCGGCGGCGGGCACGGGCGCAACGGTGCCGGATGCCGGCGTGAGCAATGGCTTCGCCGAGCGGCAGAAGGCTCTCGACCGGCGTACTGCGGAAAACAATTACCAGTACGCCGTCGCGCAACACAATTGCTACGACACGTTTTTCGTGAACCACTGTCTTGGCAAGGCGCGCGATGCGATGCGTGTGGTGCAGGCGGATATCCGCCGCGAGCAGTTGACGCTGGACGAAGAGCAGCGTGCCGACAACGCGCGCCGCCGCGACGAGCAGGCCGCATTGCAGCGGGCGAAGGATCAGGCCGACGCGCCGCAGCGCGCTGCGAATGAGGCAGCGAGTACGCAGGCCTACGAAGACAAGCAGCGCCAGCACGCGCTCGCTCAGGCGCAGCGGCAGGCGGAAGCGCCGCAACGTGCTGCGAACGAGCAGGCGTTTCAGGAGAAGCAGCGCCAGCACGCGGTACAGCAGGCACAGCGCGAGGGCGAGCAGGCGCAGTCGCAACGTGCGGCCAACCAGGCCGCATACGACAAAAAACAGTCGGATTATCAGAAGCAACTGGATGAAGCTCGCCGCGAAGGCCAGCAGAAGGCGCAAGAGCGCGCCCAGAAAGCTGAGCGCTTCCAGCAGAAGCAGGAAGACGCGGCGAAGCATAAGGCTGATGTGGAAGCACGTCAGAAGCAGGCGGCCGAGAAGGCGCAGCATCAACAGCAACAAAAACCGCAAGGCCAGTAGTATCGGAAGGCACTCAGCGGTACCAGGCAGCACCCCGCTTTTTCAGCCGGACAGCAACCTCAGGCGCGCGACCTTTCGCACGGCGTGCACCGATCATGACGAGGAGGCGAGCATGCGCGAGCATCGTGAAGTCAAGGGCGAGGTCCTTCGTGACCGCATTCTGCAACTGGAATCGGAACACGACGATCTCGACCGTCTGATCGAGAGGATGTGCGAGACGTCGGACTACGACGATCTCGAATTGCAGAAGCTGAAGAGGCGCAAGCTCAAGCTGAAGGACAACATCATCCTGCTGCAACTGCAGCTGGAACCCGATTCAACAAAGACCTCGAACGGGCACGCCTGATTCCGGGTCCTGGCAGGCGCCGGGGCGCGGCTGTAGTCGGGCCGCGCGCCGAGGACCGAGCAGGAACCGCTTGCCTTGAATTCAACGACCGTTTCCCGATCCCGTCCCGCGCACGAAGGCGGCGCGCAGGATGGTGACGCACGCGCCACCCATTCATCATCGACCGCGCCTGCATTGAGTGCGCGCCGTGGCGCCGAACTCGAAGAGCTTTTCGCTGCCAACGGGCTGCTCGCACGCGAGATCGACGGCTATCGCCCGCGCGCCGCGCAGATCGAAATGGCGCGCGCTGTGGCCGCAGCGATGGAAGCTGCCGCCCAGGCCTTGCCGGAACCGGCGATGTTCGAGGCACAATCGCGTCCCGTACGACGTCTCGAACGCGGCGCGCCGGTCCCCGCGCAGGACCGTGCCGAAGACGCCGCGCGTGCTGCCACCGAATCCGGCGACAACACGCTGATCGTCGAGGCGGGGACGGGCACCGGCAAAACCTATGCGTATCTCGTGCCGGCCATGCTGTGGGGCGGCAAGGTGATCGTTTCGACGGGCACCAAGCATTTGCAGGACCAGCTTTTTGCTCGCGACATTCCCACCGTGCGCGACGCGCTCGCGGTGCCTGTGAGCGTGGCCATGCTCAAGGGTCGCTCGAATTATCTGTGCCACTACTATCTGCAGCGCACGGCCGATAATGGCCGCTTGCCGTCGCGCCAGGAAACGGCGTATCTGCAGGAGATCATCCGCTTCGCGAAGATCACGCGTTCGGGAGACAAGGCCGAGCTCGCGAGCGTGCCCGAAACGGCAGCGGTCTGGTCGATGGTCACCTCCACGCGTGATAACTGCCTGGGTCAGGAGTGTCCGAACTACAAGGACTGCTTCGTAATGCAGGCACGCCGCGAGGCACAGCAGGCCGACATCGTCGTCGTGAATCACCATCTGTTCTTCGCGGACATCATGCTGCGCGACACCGGCATGGCCGAGTTGCTGCCGAGCGCCAACACGATCATCTTCGACGAGGCCCATCAACTGCCCGAAACCGCCACGCTGTTTTTCGGCGAAACGCTTTCGACCGCACAGTTTCTCGAGCTCGCGCGCGATTGCGTGGCCGAAGGCCTGAGCCATGCACGCGATGCGGTGGAATGGGTGAAGCTCGGCGCGGCGCTCGAACGCGCGGCGCGCGATGTGCGGCTCGCATTCAAGGAAGATTCACTGCGCGTGTCGATCGCGCAGTTGCCCGAGGATCATCCGCTCTTCGACACGCTCGATGCCTTGCAGACCGAACTGGGCACGCTCGCTGCCGCACTTGCGGGGCAAGCCGAGCGTGCCGAATCGCTGGGGGCGTGCTTGCGCCGCGCGCGCGAACTCCAGGGCGTGCTGTCTGGGTGGGTTGCCCCAGGCGCATCAGGTGACGCGTCGTCGCGCGGCGCGCAGGCTGCCGGCGGCGCTGACCAGCCCGATGCTTCGGCGGACGCCGCAAGCGAGTCCGGTGCCGACGATGAAAAGGTCCGCTGGGTCGAAGTGTTTTCGCACACGGTCCAGTTGCACGAGACGCCGCTTTCGGTGGCGCCCATTTTCGCGAAGCAGCGCGCGGGCGTGCCGCGCACGTGGATCTTTACGTCGGCGACGCTTTCCGTGCGCGGCGACTTCACGCACTATGCGGCGCAGATGGGCTTGAGTTCGCGGCGCTCGATGACGTTGCCGAGCCCGTTCGATTATCCGCAGCAGGGTTTGCTGTACGTGCCGCGCAATATGCCTCAGCCGTCGTCGCCGCAATTCACCGATGCGGTATTCGACGCCGCGCTACCCGCCATCGAAGCATCGGGGGGGGGCGTATTCATGTTGTGCACGACGTTGCGCGCCGTCGACAAAATCGCCACGAAGCTGCGCGACACGATCGAGGCGCGTGGCTGGAATACGCCTTTGCTGGTACAGGGCGATGCAAGCCGCACCGAGTTGCTCGAACGCTTTCGCGCATATGGCAACGCGATCCTCGTAGGCAGCCAGAGCTTCTGGGAAGGCGTCGACGTGCGGGGCGATGCGCTGTCGCTCGTCGTCATCGACAAGCTGCCGTTCGCGCCGCCCGATGATCCCGTTCTGGCCGCGCGTCTCGATGCGCTGGCGAAAAAGGGCTTGAGCCCATTCGCCGTCCATCAACTGCCGCAAGCGGTCATCACGCTCAAGCAGGGCGCCGGGCGTCTGATTCGTGCGGAGACCGATCGCGGCGTGCTGATGATCTGCGACACGCGCCTCGTGGACAAGCCTTATGGCCGGCGTATTTGGCAAAGCTTGCCGCCGTTCAAGCGCACGCGCGAGATCGAGGTTGTGCGGGCGTTCTTCACGGGCGAGGAAGAGCAGGGCGCCCAATGACGCTGCCGGGCGTGCGTCGTGTAATGTCCGCTTGCATATGCGCCGCGGCGGTTACATGCGTCGCGCATAGATTTGTGTGCCGGCATGACGTTTAGCGAACGAGCGGATGCAACAAAAAAGCCACGAACCTGGGTTCGTGGCTTTTTTGTTTGCCCGCCGCGCGTCTGACGAGGCCATCAGACCGCCCGGCGGTTCGCTTCGATGCCCGCTGAAGCCGGAGCTTCGGACGAGCACCTCGCGAATACAGCTTACTGGCTTGCGCCCGAAGCCGGAGCAGCAGCGCCAGCGTCCGAAGCAGCAGCGGCAGCCGAAGAGGCAGCGTCGCTCGCAGCAGCCGTAGCTTCGCTCGCAGCAGCAGCGGCGCCCGAAGCAGCAGCACCTGCGTCCGAAGCAGCAGCAGCCGGTGCCGAAGCAGCAGCAGCGTCGCTAGCCGGTGCAGCAGCTTGTTCGCTGCTCTTGTTGCACGCAGCGAGTGCAACAGCTGCCAGCAGGGATGCTACGAGGAGGGATTTCTTCATGATCACGTCCTTTTATGGTTAAAGGTAAGCAACAGCGCAAAATAATACCGGTAATGTGCCCCAACATCGACCTGAGCCGCTGGTGGAGATGCACTGCAAGAGCGTGAATCTTCCCTACGGCCTGGGCGGAAATTATAGGCACTTTCGTATCGACCGTCGACAAATCCGGGGACAATACGTTGTCTTTCTCATACAAGCACTATATTCGTACGGTATAACAGTCCGAAGCGCTTACGCAAGCACCCCGAGCCGTATCCAGCCCGCACAATACCATTCGTGTAGCAACGATGTCACACACGAATCGTGTGAGAGTGTTACAAAGCGTTTCCCATCCAGAAAGCGGTTGTCGGCCAATGCCGGCAGCCATTTTCTCACTTCTTTGAGCAAGTACTGCTCCCCGTTCAGGTAATACGACCGCGCATCGTAAAGCAGGATTGCCCTGCGGTCGAGTCTTATCCCATTTTTCGCGGCGCGCGCAACAAAACGCGCTTCGTCCAGCGGCTTTTCGGGAGCGTCGAACACCACGTTCGATTTCGGTTCCGAAAGCCACGAGCCGACGAACGAGGACACATCCGCATCATTCCATCGCACTTTAGCAAGCACGGCCGAGACGCGCTCAACAAGTGCCGGGGGCAGTTGTGCCGGATGCAACACTGCGGGCTGGTCAGGGTCGCGGTAGAGCGCGGGGTTGCCTGCGCCGTTGTTGCCTGCGCTATTGCCCGCATTCCGGCTGGCCACGCCATCCGCGCCGCGCTCGGCCAGCCAGTAGAGAAACTGGCTCGTGAGTTCGGTGGTGGAAGGCGAACGAAAGCCGATCGAGCAGGTCATGCATTCGCCTTCGGCCACGCCGTCGTGCGCAATGTGCGGCGGCAGGTACAGCATGTCGCCCGGTTCCAGCACCCATTCCTCCTCGGGTTCGAAATTCGCGAGGATCTTGAGCGGCAGCCCTTCCTCCAGCGACAGGTCGCGCTGCGCGCCGATGCGCCAGCGCCGCTTGCCATGCACCTGCAGCAGAAACACATCGTACGAATCGAAATGCGGGCCGACACCGCCGCCGTCGGACGCGTACGAGATCATCAGGTCGTCGAGGCGGGCGTCGGGGGCGAAGCGAAACCGTTCGAGCAGCGCTCGCGCGCGGTCGTCGTGCAGGTCCGCGCCTTGAACGAGCAATGTCCATTGGCGCGTCTTCGGTGTCGGCAGTTCGTCGGCGGAAAACGGGCCGTGCTCGAGCGCCCAGCGCTTGCGAAAGTGCGTGATGAGGCGGGATTCGACGTCGTCCTGGTCGGCCAGCGCGAAGAGTTCGTCACGCGAAAGCGGCGCGGTGATGCCGGGTATCGCCTGGCGGATCAACAATGGCTTTTTCTGCCAGTATTTCTTCATGAACTGCGCCGGACTCAGGCCGCCAAGCAGCGGCGTGGGCGTATTGGGCGCGGGACATGCCAGGGAGGAGGGGGCGCGCCGCTTGCGGGCGTCCTCCGGGTGGTCTGGGGACCGCTTGGGCATCGTATAATGTGGTCTGTAATCTGGAGGATCGAATGAAAATTGCAAAGGACACCGTCGTGTCGGTCGCTTACAAGCTATCGGATGCGCAGGGCAATCTGATCGAGGAAAGCGACGAGCCGATGGTCTATCTGCACGGCGGCTATGATGGCACGTTCCCCAAGATCGAGGAAGTGCTGGACGGCAAGGAGCCGGGCTTCGAGACCCAGATCCAGCTTGAGCCTTCCGACGCTTTCGGCGAGTACGATCCCGAACTCGTCAAGATTGAGCCGCGCAGCCGTTTCCCGGAACCGCTCGAAGTGGGCATGCAGTTCGAAGGCACGCCCGAAGAGGGCGATGAGGATCTCGACACGCTCATCTACACCGTTACCGACGTTGCCGAAGATAAAGTCGTGCTCGACGGCAATCACCCACTAGCGGGCATGGCGCTGCGTTTCGCGCTGTCGGTCAAGGAAGTGCGTCAGGCGACCGAGGACGAGATCGAGCACGAACATGCGCATGGCGCGGAAGGTCTCGAAATCGCCGATGAGGACGACGACGAAGACGGCGACGAACCCGCCTCCAAACCCACCCTGCATTGACCAGGCAACGCGCCGGTAGTTACTGTTCGGTAGTTACTGCTGGCGCGTTTTGCTTCGCGTCCCGATTGTTTTCCCCTCGTCCTGTTCATGGCGCCATGCGCTGTGAAGGCCACGCAGGCATCACCGTTCCCGCGCTAGCGCCGCCTGGCGAACCCATTTCTCCTGCCCGATTTGTCCCGCTCGCGCCATTTGCGTCGGGCGCCTGTTGCATCCCGGGAATCTCCGTCACGTCGGGCATCGACGATATTTCCGGCATGTCCGGCAACGCGGGTTCGCTGCTGCCGCCTTGCACAGGCGCCGGCAGTTGAGGCGGCAGCAGCGGCAGGTGCTTGGGCACCTCATGCACGCTCACGCGCAGCGGTGTGCGGCGCGCCATATCCGCATCGACTTGAAGCCACTGCGTGAGCGGGTCGTGCAGCGAGAATGCGATGCGCGTGACGTTTGCAATCCTGATTCCCTTCTCGTTGCGCAAGGGCTGATCGATGGTGAAGCCATGTGCGAGCTTCGCCGTTTCCGAATGCACGAGGATCACCGGGCCCCGGAAAGTTTCCGCGAGCTTTGTGAGACTGCGCCGCAACTCGGTGTAACCATCGCGGGGCGTGTGGCGAAAACGTAGCCATGCAAAGCGGTCCTGGCGCTCGTACTGCTCGGGCATCGCGTTGCCCTGCATGAAGATGACGATGGCACGCGCATTGCGGCGGCGCGCGAACTCGGCCGCATGCTCCAGCCAGAAGCCATTGGCGATCACGCGGTCTTCGAATTCGCCGTTGCGGCCGCCGGCGTTCAGAAAATGATTGTTGCCGTCGGGTGCGTTCAGTGCAATGAACACCGTATCGCCGAACTGCCAGCGTGTATTTTCCCGATAAGGCCGAAAACGCGAGACCTCGCTTTCGCGCGTGAGCGTGAGAGGGGATTGGCCGAGCGAATTGGTGTCGGTGAAGAAGTTCTGGCGCAGGAAATCGAGCCGCTCGACTGGATCGTAGCCGCCTGCGCCAGTCGAGCCGCAGGTGCTCCAGTCACGCTGCCCCGGCACGAACACGAGCGGCGCGCGCGACGCGTCGAGCAACGCGCGGCGCCGGTCGTAGAGGCGATCCGTGCACGTCTCGCGCGGCCCTTTGAGGTTGCCGTCATAGACGGTGAATGAGATCTGCGGATCGCGTCCGATCGCGTCGATGAGGCGCTGGAGCGTGGCTTCGTCGCCGGGCTCGGTGACGACGTTCGCGACTACGGCGAATGAATAGCGTGGTGAAGACGAAGGGTCTTGTGCTTGAGCGGCGAGCGGCAGGCCGAACAGCGCCATGCAGACGAGCGCGCCTTGTAGTCCGCGACGCCACCAAATACTGACACCTGGAGCGATACCCCGAGCGCCGCCCCGGCCATGCGGAAATGGCCGGGGCGGCGTCGCGAGGCGACGCTCAGCGTTTGCCGTCCGGCGCGTTGGCCAGCTCATGCAGTTCGTACAGCAGATCGAGCGCATCGCGCGGCCGCAGCTCGTTCGGATCGAGCGCGCGCAGCCGTTCGGCGACGAGCGCGGCGCCTGGGTCGGTCGCTGCCGGTGCGTCTTCCACATACGATTGCGTGTCGAAATCGTCGTCTTCGGCAGCGGCAGGGGCGGCGAACAGGTCGAGTTGCGGCGTGGGCTGTCCGGCCGAGAGCTGCTCGAGATACACGAGGTGCTTGCGCGCTGCGCGGATTACCGGGTTGGGCACGCCCGCAAGTTGCGCGACCTGGAGCCCGTAGCTCTGGTTCGCGGGGCCTTCGCTCACAGCGTGCAGGAACACGATGCCGTGTCCGTGCTCGACCGCCGACAGGTGAACGTTGGCTGCCTGTGCGAATTCCGTGGGCAACTGCGTGAGTTCGAAGTAGTGCGTCGCGAACAGCGTATGGCAGCCGTTGCTCGTGAGCAGGTGCCGTGCGATGGCCCATGCGAGCGCGAGGCCGTCGAAGGTAGACGTTCCGCGCCCGATTTCGTCCATCAGCACGAGACTGTGCGGGGTGGCGTCGTTAAGGATGGCGGCGGCTTCGGTCATTTCGACCATGAAGGTCGAGCGGCCGCCCGCGAGGTCGTCGGCGGCGCCGATGCGCGTGAAGATGCGGTCGATCGGGCCGAAGCGCGCGCGTTTTGCCGGCACATAGCTGCCCACGTAAGCGAGCAGCGCGATGAGCGCGGTCTGGCGCATGAACGTTGATTTACCGCCCATGTTCGGGCCGGTGATGAGCAGCAGCTTGCGCTCGGCGGTAAGCAGGCAGTCGTTGGCGATGAACTGCTCGACCTGCGCTTCGACGACCGGATGGCGGCCCTGTTCGATCTCGATGCCGGGCGCTTCGGAGAATTCCGGCGCATTCCAGTCGAGTGCGCGCGCCCGTTCGGCGAAGGCGGCGAGCAGGTCGAGCTCAGCGAGCGCTGCGGCGACGCGCTGGCAATCGGGAATGAAGGGCAGCAGTGCCTGGAGCAGCGCGTCATAGAGCGCCTTCTCGCGTGCGAGCGCGCGCTCCTGTGCCGAAAGCGCCTTGTCCTCGAATGCCTTGAGCTCGGGCGTGATATAGCGCTCGGCGTTCTTGAGCGTCTGGCGGCGGCGGTAGTCGTCGGGCACCTTGTCGGTCTGGCCGCGCGTGACCTCGATATAGAAGCCGTGCACCTTGTTGTACTCGACCCGCAAATTGCCGATGCCGGTGCGCGCGCGTTCGCGCGCTTCGAGGTCGATCAGGAACTGGCCGCAGTTCTCGGAGAGGTTGCGCAGCTCGTCGAGTTCGGCGTCGTAGCCGGGCGCGATTACGCCGCCGTCGCGCACCATGGCGGCGGGCTCGGGCGCGACCGCGCGCTGCAGCAGGTCGGCGCACTCGCCGGGCGGCTCGAGCGCTTCGACGATGTGGTCGAGCGTGGCCGAGGCGCCGCTCGCTGCGGCGACCTGCTCGCGCAGCGCAGGCAGGCCGGCGAAGGTGTCGCGCAGGCTCGACAGATCGCGCGGGCGCGCCGAAAGCAGCGCGAGGCGCCCCGTGATGCGCTCTACGTCGGCGATCTGGCGCAGTGCGCCGCGCAATGCGTCGACGCTGGCGGACGGCGGCGCTTCGAGCAGCGCGCCGATGGCCTGCTGGCGCATCTGTGCGATGCCCGCGTCGCGCGGCGGATGGTGGAGCCAATGCCGCAGCAGGCGGCTGCCCATGGCGGTGCTGCACGTGTCGAGCAGCGAGCACAGCGTGGGTGATTCGGTGCCACGCAGCGTTTCCGTCAGCTCGAGATTCCGGCGTGTGGCCGGATCGAGCCCGATGTATTCGGATTCGGCTTCGACCTTGAGGCTGCGCACGTGGCGCAACTGCTGGCCTTGTGTGGCGGCGGCATACAGCAGCAGCGCGCCGGCCGCGCCGCATGCGCTGGTGAGCGCCTGCGCGCCGAAACCGTCGAGGCTTGCGACGTCGAGCTGGTCGCACAGGCGCTGCTTGCCCGAGGTGACGTCGAAGTGCCAGGCCGGCACGCGCGTCAATGCACCGCCCGAGCCTGCGCCGTTTGCAGCGGGCGGCGCCCAGCCCGAGGACTCCGCCGGCATTTCCGCCACGAGGATTTCCGCGGGACGAATGCGCTCGAATGCCGCCGCGACCTGTTCCGGCGCGACTTCCGCCAGGCGCAGCGCGCCGCTCGCGAGGTTCAGCCACGCGAGCCCCACGTTGACCGTCACCCCGCGCCGGTTGTGACCCGGGCAGACCGCCATCAGATAGACGTCGTTTTTATCCGAGAGGAGCGCCGCGTCGGTCAGCGTGCCGGGCGTGACCACGCGCATGACCTTGCGCTCGACCGGCCCCTTCGAGGTGGCCGGGTCGCCGATCTGCTCGCAGATTGCCACCGACTCGCCGAGCTTCACGAGCTTCGCGAGGTATTGCTCGACGGCGTGATGCGGCACGCCCGCCATCTTGATCGGATTGCCCGCCGACGCGCCGCGCTGCGTAAGCGTGAGATCGAGCAGGCGCGCGGCTTTCTCGGCGTCTTCGAAGAACAGCTCATAGAAGTCGCCCATCCGGTAGAACACCAGCGTGCCCGGGTGGTCGGCCTTGATGCGCAAATACTGCTGCATCATGGGAGTGTGTTGCGCGGTGTCGCTGGCGCTGGCGGTGTGTGTAGCCATCGTCGGTGTCTTGCTAAGAGTTCAGGGCGTGAGTTTAACCCGCGTCGCGCTCATGCGAACCAGGCCGGATGGCCTGGTGCGCGCGATGCCCGTCGACGAGCGCGTGCATGTCGATCGTGCGTGCGTTTGCCGCACTTCGCCGCATCGCGAGCCCGATCATCGCGGCGACGAACAGGCCGAACACGACGATGATCCACTGCACCGGCACCTTTACCGTGAGCAGCAGCGCGTAGGCGCCGAGCATCAGCAGCACGGCGAGATTCTGGTTGAAGTTCTGCACGGCGATCGAATGGCCCGCCGAAAGCAGCGTCGCGCCACGGTGCTGGAGCAGTGCGTTCATCGGCACGATGAAAAAGCCCGCGAGCGTGCCGAGCAGTACCATCAGCGGATACGCGAAAAGCAGGTAGAAGGGCATGACGAACGCGCCGACGCGCACGCCTTCCCCCGCCGGAAAGAGCCCCTTGCTGTAGAACGCCATCGCCACGGCCACCATGCCGCACAGCACGCCTACTGGCAGCACGCGCAACGACGCGCGCAGCGACACCCAGGCGGCCGCGGCCGCGGCCCCCAGCGCGATGCCGAGCCCCGTTACGCCTTGCATCACGGCGGCCTTCGAGAGCGACAGGCCGAGATTCGCATCGGCCCATTTGAGCACGAGCAGTTGCAGCGTGACGGCGGCGCCCCACATCAGCGTCGTAACCCACAGCGCAATTTGCGCGAGCTTGTCGGCCCACAGCACATTGAAGCAATGCACGAAGTCGGACACGAGGCGGCCCGGCTCCCGGAGCCGGTTCTCATAGCGCGCGCCGGTGTCGGGAATGCCGATGTTGATGAGCGCAGCGAGCGCGTAGGTGAGCATCACCGCGAGCATCGCGAGATCGGCGGCCGTGCGGATGAGCGGCAACGGATGATGGGCGACGAAGCGCTCCGCATAAGTGGAGACGAGCGCGCCGCCCAGCATCGTGCCGGCGATCGTCGAGAGCACGGTGGCCGATTCGAGCCACGCGTTCGCCGCGACGAGTTTTTCGGCGGGCAGCAATTCGGTAAGGATTCCGTATTTTGCGGGCGAGTAGGCCGCCGCGCCGAAGCCCACCACGCCATAGGCGATCATCGGGTGCGCGCCCGCGATCATCAGCAGGCAGCCGGCCGCCTTGAGCGCGTTCGAGACGAACATCACATGGCGTTTTTGCAGGGCGTCGGCAAATGCGCCGACGAAGGGCGCGAGCAGCACGTAGGAGATCGTGAAGAAAATCTGCAGGAGCGGCGTGACCCAGGCCGGCGACGAGATCACCGTGAGCAGCGCGATTGCCGCAATCAGAAGCGCGTTGTCGGCGAGCGACGAAACGAACTGCGCGGCGATGATCGTGTAGAAGCCTTTCTTCATCGCGGGGAAGAGCCGTTGGGGTGCCGTCGTGGATCGTCAGGGTGACGACCTCGCGCGCGAAGCCGTGCGCGAAACAAAAAAGCGGCCGAAGCCGCTTGATGCGCCAGAACAGCGCGCGCAGGCGGCTTCGTTCAGCCTTCCTTCTTCACGCGCGTGTACTTCGACAGCACGGGCACCATTTGCGCGTAAATCTTCGGATTGCCGGCGACGACTTCACCCACGTGCAGGAAGTCGGAGTCGCCCGTGTAGTTGCCGACCAGGCCGCCCGCTTCCGTGACGAGCAGGCCGCCCGCAGCGACGTCCCACGGACTGAGGCCCTGTTCGAAGAAGCCGTCCATGCGGCCCGCGGCGACGTTCGCGAGATCGAGCGCGGCAGCGCCCGGGCGGCGCAGGCCGGCGCAGGCGTTGGTCATCTCGGCGAAGAGCTCGCAATAGCTCTCGAGGCCGTTCTTCTCGCGGAACGGGAAGCCGGTGCCGATCAGGCCGTCGGCGAGACGGTCACGGCGGCCCACGCGGATGCGGCGGTCGTTCAGGAACGCGCCGCGGCCGCGCGAGGCGGTGAAGAGGTCGTTGCGGGTGGGATCGTAGACCACGGCCTGCGTGACGATGCCCTTGTGCGCGAGCGCGACTGAGACGCAGTAGTACTGGAAGCCGTGGATGAAGTTGGTCGTGCCGTCGAGCGGATCGATGATCCACTGGTATTCCGATTCGTTCTCCGAGTGGCCGGATTCTTCGGCGAGAATCGCGTGATCGGGGTAGGCGGTCTTGAGCGTGTCGATGATGGCCGCTTCGGCCGCCTTGTCGACCTCCGTGACGAAATCGTTATGCTGCTTCTTCGCGACCTGGATGAGGTCGAGGTCGAGCGACGCGCGGTTGATGATCTGTCCGGCGCGGCGCGCGGCCTTGACAGCGATGTTGAGCATGGGATGCATGTGCCTGGATCCTTGTTGTCCGGCGCTTGCCCGAGCATGTGGCGCGCCGGTGGTGCAGAAGATAAAAGCGTCTAACGATTGGACAGGGCGCGAGCCGCGAACGGCTTGCGGCTGGGCTTACAGGTCCTGAACCGCCAACGGAGACGAATTGGATAAGAGCGGGGCGCGGCGGCCTGGCCGGCCGAAAACGCGCGAATCTTGTATTTTACCCGAATATAGGTATTCCATCGCTTTATCGATGGCCATGCGTGACAGAGGCCGGTCCGACGGGGCGGATAGGCCGGGCGGGCAAGGCGCGCTACCATAGATGTTTCCCTTACGTTGTCGTCAGAGATTCATCTTGGTGCCTCCAGATTCACACGTCCCTACCGATCATCCGGCCGCCACGGCGGCATCCCCGTCGCACGCCGGCGAGGCCCACGAGCCGTTGCGAGGCGGTTTCACGTCCACCCGCTTCGTGCTGGTTGAGCCCAGCCATCCGGGCAACGTCGGCGCCGCGGCGCGCGCGCTGAAGACCATGGGTTTTTCGCGGCTTGTGCTGGTCGCGCCGCGCGTGCCGCTGGTCCATTGCGATCCGGAGGCAGTCGCGATGGCGAGCGGCGCCGACGACGTCCTCGCGGCCGCCCACATCGTCCCGACGCTGGCCGATGCCCTCGCGGGCGTGCAATGGTCGATGGCGCTCACGGCGCGCACGCGCGAATACGGACCGCCTCCTGGGGCGCCGCGCCAGGCGGTGCAGGATGCCTGCCGCCAGGTCGCGCACGGTGACATCGCACTTGTGTTCGGCAACGAGCGCACCGGGCTCTCGAACGACGACGTCGAGCGCTGCAGCGCGCTCGCCCACATTCCGGCGAATCCGGCCTATAGCTCGCTCAATCTCGCGCAGGCGGTGCAGGTGCTGGCCTATGAACTGCGGCTCGCGTACCTGGGCGAAGGCGAGCCCGGCATCGCATTGCCGGGTGCGGGGGCGGTTTCCGGCGGGTTAGCCGCCGGACCGCTCGCCACGAGCGACGACATCGAGCGCATGTATGTGCATCTGGAGAACGCTCTGATCGCGCTCGATTTTCTCGATCCCGCCAATCCGAAGAAGCTGATGTCGCGGCTGCGCCGGCTCTTCGCGCGCTCCGGGCTCGAGCGTGAGGAAGTCAACATCGTGCGCGGGATCGCCAAGCACATCCTGATGCTCAAGGGCAAGGAAGGCGGGAAATAGCCTCGTAACGAGGCGCGCCGCGGGGACTCACCGAGGCCGCGCGTCCGACCTTGATGCCCGCGGGGGCTTGCCAGCTCGCGCGCGCCTTTCGCCTACAATCGATTTTCGTTCACAAGCAAATCAGTACGGCTGCTAAAGCCGTGCATGAGCTGCGCGCGCCAGGGGCGCAGCACGGCCGTTTCCCCCCATGTTCCTCACGTCGAGCGTGTGACAGCCATGTTCAATAGACTTCGCGAAGACATCGCCACGATCCGCGAGCGCGACCCCGCCGCCCGCAGCGCCTGGGAAGTCTTGACCTGTTATCCAGGTCTGCATGCGCTCGTCCTGCATCGCTTTGCCCACGCCTGCTGGCTCGCGAAGCGCCGTTGGCTCGCGCGCTATGTCTCGCAGGTCGCGCGCTTTTTGACCGGCATCGAGATCCATCCGGGCGCCACCATCGGGCGGCGCGTGTTCATCGATCACGGCATGGGCGTGGTGATTGGCGAGACTGCCGAAGTCGGCGACGACTGCACGATTTACCAGGGTGTGACGCTCGGCGGAACGTCGCTCACGCGCGGCGCGAAGCGCCATCCGACGCTTGGCCCCGGAGTGATCGTGGGTGCGGGTGCGAAAGTGCTAGGCGGCTTCACGGTGGGCGCGCAGGCGAAGATCGGCTCGAACGCCGTGGTCGTGAAGCCGGTGCCCGCGGGCGGCACCGCGGTGGGCAATCCGGCGCGCATCATCGCGCCTGCGAAGACCGCGCCCGAGCAAGTGAAGCCGGGGAGCGCGCGTGAGGGGTTTTGTGCCTACGGCATCACGCCCAATGCCGATGATCCTGTTTCGCTCGCCATTCATGGCCTGATCGATCACGCCGCCACGCAGACGCAGCGCGTGGATGCGATTGCGGCTGCGCTCGAGCGGCTGGGCGCTCGGCTCGAAGCGCTGCATGGCGCTGACGCGACACTCGCGCAACTGCGCCGGCTCTCGGAGGGGCTGGAGGGCGGGGCGACGCCGCACGAGTCTGAAAATACGCAAGAGAACGCGGCGTCACGCGTTTGAAGTGCTCCGTGCACTTTCTCTACGGCACTTGCACTTTTCTTCGCTTATTGCTCAATCGAGCGGCAACATCCTGAACCCTTCAGCGTCGACGCGCAGATAGCCGCCGCGCGGCTTGCCGTGATCGAGGTCCCAGTCTGGCAGCACCCAGCGCGTGCCGCCGGGTTCCTGATGGCGCGCGGGACGATGCGTGTGCCCGTGAATGATCGTGTTCGCGCGTGCGCGCCTGAAGAGCGTTGCAACCCCCTTGGCGGTGACATCGTATTTCGGCAGCGCGGGCCGCTCGCGGCCCGCCTCGCTCTTGTGGCGCATGCGCTCCGCGAGCGCGCGGCGCCAGCGGAACGGCCACGCGAGAAAGAGCAGTTGCGCGAGACGGTTGCGCGCGAAACGGCGAAAGAATTGATAGCCGCGATCGTCGGTGCATAGTGCGTCGCCGTGGGCGAGCGCGATGCGCGTGCCGAATGCGGTGATGGCGATGGGGTCGGGCAGCCAGATGGCGCCCGCGGCTTTCATGAAGCGCTTGCCCAGCAGGAAGTCGCGGTTGCCGTGCATGACGTAGAGCGCGATGCCGCGCTCGGAGAGCGTGTGCATCAGCGCGGTCATGCGCGCGACGAATGGATCGGCGAGCATGTCGTCGCCGATCCAGTATTCGAAGAGGTCGCCGAGAATGAACACCGAGTCGGCCTGATCGGCCGTGACACTGATGAAATGCTCGAACGCGGCGACCGTGCGCGGAATGGCTACGCTCAGGTGCAGGTCGGAGATGAAGAAAAACGGACGCGCCGCGTGCGGACGTCTGCCCTCGCCGGGCACGCCCGCAGCGGCGTGTCTTAATGCCTTTTCCTGCAGCATGAATGAAGCGCGCGTCTTGACGTTATTCGACGACGACAGCCTTCTCGATCACGACGTTTTCGAGCGGCACGTCCTGATGAAAGCCCTTCGAGCCCGTCTTGACCTTCTTGATCTTCTCGACCACGTCGAGACCGTCGACGACCTTGCCGAACACAGCGTAGCCCCAGCCTTGCGGCGTCGGCGACGAGTGGTTCAGGAAGTCGTTGTCGGCAACATTGATGAAGAACTGCGCCGATGCCGAGTGCGGATCGTTGGTGCGCGCCATGGCGATCGAGCCGCGCTCGTTCTTCAGGCCGTTATTCGCTTCGTTCTCGATCGGTGCCTGGGTGGGCTTTTGCTGCATGCTGGCGTCGAAGCCGCCGCCCTGGATCATGAAGCCGTCGATGACGCGGTGGAACACCGTGCCGTCGTAGTGGCCGCTCTTCACGTAGTTGAGGAAGTTGGCGACCGTCTTCGGTGCCTTTTCGGCGTTCAGTTCGAGCTTGATGACGCCGTGGTTCGTGTGCAGTTCGACCATGATGGATCCTTAGTCAGTGGCTTGGGGGGAAAGGGCGGCGCCGTAGCGGTACGAGGCGGGGTGTGTGGCCGCTCGCGTGTACCGTTGCAGCGCCGCGTGACGAATAGTGAGGCAGCTATAGTGCGGCCGCTTCGCGACGATTGAATTGCGGCGTTACTTGCCGACGACGGTGGCCGACTGGATCACGATTTCCTTTTGCGGCACGTCCGACATCGGTCCGCGCGAGGTGGTGGGCGCCGCTTCGATCTTCTTCACGACGTCCATGCCCTGGGTGACCTTGCCGAACACCGCGTAACCATTGCCGTCCGGGTTCGGATAGTCGAGGCCGGCGTTGTCGACGGTGTTGATGAAGAACTGCGCGGTGGCCGAGTTCGGATCGCTCGTGCGCGCCATCGCGATGGTGCCAGTGAGGTTCTTCAGCCCGTTCCTGCTCTCGAGTGGAACCGGCGCGCGCGTGGGCTTCTCGACGAAGCTCGTGGTGTAGCCGCCGCCCTGGATCATGAAGCCGCGGATCACGCGATGGAAGATCGTGCCGTTGTACTGGCCGGACTTCACGTACTGGAGGAAGTTATCGACGGTCTTGGGCGCCTTCTCGGGATAGAGTTCGACGCGGATGTCGCCTTCACTGGTCTTGAAGAGCACCTGCGGATGCGCGGCCTGCTGGCCGGTTTGCGCAAAGGCGGGCGCGTTCGCGATCAGGGCGGCGCTGCCGAGCGCCAACATCAACCATTTCATGAGTGTCCTCGGAAGTACGGGGAAAAACGTGTCGCTGCGCGTCGCCGAACGGATCCGTTGCGCGCGGCGGCTTAGCGCGAAGGCGCCACGAAGGGCGGCGTCGCGAGCGACCCGGTGGGGCCGCCGAACTGGTACACCGGATTGTCGAGCATCGGGCTCACGGTCGTCGTTTCGGCTTCCGGCGCGGGTGTCGCTGCTGCCGCTGCGCGCGCTCGCTTGCGCGTGGCCGGCGGATTGACGATCTTCTCGATGTCGGTAAGGCGCTGTTGCGTTGGTCCGCTCGTGTGGCCGAGGCTGCTTGCGTGGCGGTACGATGCGTCGGCCATGCGCAGGTACAGATCGCCGAGGTTTTCCCAAGCGAGACTGTACGACGGGTTGGCTTTCGTGGCCGTCTCAAGGGCGACGCGCGCCTCTTCATAGCGGCCATGCTTCGCGTAGAGCGTCGCGAGATTGTTATAGGGCTCGGGCAGTTCCGGGTAGGCTTGCGTGAGCTCGGTAAAGGCTTCAATGGCGTCGTCGTCGCGGCCAAGGCGCGCGAGGATGGTCGCGCGCTTGAACTTCGCCTGCACGTCGCGCGGATTCGACTTGATGCGCGCGTCCAGCTCAGTGAGCGCCGTCGCCCAGTTGCGCTGGGCGATCGCTGCGTCGGCGCCGGGCGTGCCGTCGGCCGTGGCGGGCGGCGCGGCATGTGCCACGAACGCGCCGCCGAAGACGAACGCGACACTCGCGAGAGCTGCCGCGGCAAGGGTCGCAGCGCGTGGTGCGCGGCCGCTGGAAGATTTCATAGGGGAAGGTCGCGGTGTTATACTCCGAGCCATTCTAACAAAAGGTCTGTGCGTTTTCGTCGCGCGCTTTTGGCCGCGCGGCAGCGGGTGCCTCTCGAGCGTCTGCTCCGGTTCATCGCGGCTTGTTGCGGCCGGCCCGGGGCGTTGCTTCCGGACAGTCTTCGCGGCACGCCAGGCTTTCTTTCACTACTCGTGGTCGTCTCCGCCCTGATGACTGATTGAGCGCGACTGTACGCAGCCTCGAGCAACGCGGTATTTTTACTCGCGGGCTGTTGTCGGCGCTGTCGCGGATTTCTTTCGACCCACGTATCCATCGTCTCTATGGAATCACTGCGCATCTACAACACGCTCGCGCGTGACAAGCAAAATTTCGTGCCAATCGAGCCCGGCGTCGTACGCATGTACGTCTGCGGGATGACGGTGTACGACTATTGCCATGTCGGGCACGCGCGCGTGATGGTGGTGTTCGACGTCGTGCAGCGGTGGCTGCGCACGCTAGGCTACAAAGTGACCTATGTGCGCAATATCACCGACATCGACGACAAGATCATTCGCCGCGCGGTGGAGAATGGCGAGCCGATCAAATCGCTGACCGACCGTTTCATCGACGCGCTGCACGAAGACGCCGATGCACTGGGTGTCGAGCGTCCCGATCTCGAGCCGCGCGCGACGCAGTACATCCCGCAGATGCTCGATATGATCGGCATGCTGGAAAGCAATGGCTACGCCTACCAGGGCAGCGACGGCGACGTGAATTACGCGGTGCGCAAATTCGCGAGCTACGGCGCGCTGTCTGGCAAGTCGATCGAGGACCTGCGCGCGGGTGAGCGCGTGGCGGCGAACGATGCGAAGCAGGATCCGCTCGACTTCGTGCTGTGGAAACAGGCAAAGCCGGAAGAGCCCGCCGACACGAGCTGGGATTCGAAGTACGGGCGCGGCCGTCCGGGCTGGCACATCGAATGTTCGGCGATGGGCTGCACGCTGCTCGGCAAGCATTTCGACATTCATGGCGGCGGCCAGGATCTGCAGTTTCCGCACCAT
Organism: Paraburkholderia sacchari; assembly: GCF_000785435.2. Lineage (GTDB taxonomy): Bacteria > Pseudomonadota > Gammaproteobacteria > Burkholderiales > Burkholderiaceae > Paraburkholderia > Paraburkholderia sacchari. Next base: position 277,008 of record NZ_JTDB02000008.1, read on the forward strand.
GAGAACGAGATTGCGCAAAGCGAAGGCGCGACCGGCGAGAAGTTTGTCAATTACTGGATGCACAACGGTTTCGTGCAGATCGACAACGAGAAGATGTCGAAGTCGCTCGGCAATTTCTTCACGATCCGCGAAGTGCTGGCGATGTACGACGCGGAAGTCGTGCGCTTTTTCATTGCGCGCGCGCATTATCGCTCGCCGCTCAATTACAGCGACGTGCACCTCGACGACGCGCGCAATGCGCTCACGCGTCTGTACACGGCGCTCAAGGACGTGAGCCCGGATGCAGGCGAGCTCGACTGGAACGAGGCGCACGCGCAGCGTTTCCAGGCGGCAATGAACGACGATTTCAATACGCCTGTTGCCATCTCGGTGCTGTTCGAGCTGGCAACGGAAGTGAACCGCTCGCGCGACGCCGTGCTGGCGCGTCAGTTGCAGCGCCTCGGGCGCGTGCTTGGCGTGCTCGTGCGCGAGCCGCGCGCGTTCCTTCAGCAGGCAGCGGGCGCGCAGGATGCGGGCGCGCTCGACGTGGCTGCGATCGAGGCGAAAATCGCGGCGCGCACCGCCGCGAAGCAGGCGAAACAGTATGCGGAGGCGGACCGGATCCGGGCCGAACTGCTCGATGCCGGTGTCGCGCTCGAAGACAAACCGGGCGGGTTGACCGAGTGGCGCCGCGTGTGAGCGGGCTGTCCAGTTTCCACTGATCGATTCGCGAGGCAGGAGGCAGGATGGCAACGGCCACGAAGACGCAGGCAAAGCGCTCTGCGTCGCTCACGGGCGCGGCAGGCGAGGCCAAAAGGCGCGCCGCGCGCACTGGCGCCTTGAAGGCACAGCAAGACGACACCGCTGCGGTCGACGGTGCGAAGAAAGCGGGCGCGAAGGCGCAGGCTGAGCAGCGGGCACCCAATGGCGCAGTCAAGGCGGGCTCCCCGGCAAAGCCGGCGCGCGCGAAGGTCAATGGGGCGCTCGACGGCGCCGCGCCGATGGTGGGCGCAATGTCCGAGGGTTCCGTCGCCAGTGACGGCATCGAGGCGCCGACGGCTGCCGCGCGCGGCAATGAGCCGGAGGTCGTGCGTCCCGATTACTGGGACAAGGCTTGCGCGGATCTCGTCAAGCGCGACCGCATCCTCAAGAAGCTCATCCCGAAGTTCGGCCCTGTCCATCTCATGAGCAGCGACGACCCGTTCGTCACGCTCGCGCGTTCGGTGGTCGGCCAGCAGATCTCGACGGCGGCGGCCCAGGCGTTGTGGCAACGTGTCGAATCCGCATGCCCGAAGCTCGTGCCCCAGCAGTTCCTCAAGCTCGGCCACGAGAAACTGGCGGCGTGCGGTCTCTCGAAGCGCAAGACGGAGTACATCCTCGATCTCGCCGAGCATTTCGTCTCGGGCGCGCTCCACGTCGGCAAGTGGACCAGCATGGACGACGAGGACGTGATCGCGGAGCTCACGGCTATTCGCGGCATTGGCCGCTGGACCGCCGAGATGTTCCTGATCTTCAATCTCGCGCGCCCCAACGTACTGCCGCTGGACGACCTCGGGCTCATCCAGGCGATCAGCGTCAATTACTTCAGTGGTGAGCCGGTCACGCGCAGTGAAGCCCGTGAAGTGGCGGCCAATTGGGAGCCGTGGCGAACCGTCGCAACCTGGTATATGTGGCGCAGCCTCGAACCGTCGTGACGACATCGTGAAAAGCGGGTCTGCCAGCAACCGTGTCATGGGCATGCGGCAATACTGGCCCCGATTTCGGGCTGCTACGACAAGCCCGGGGTTATTTGGTTATTTTCTATCGTTACCCAAATTCGATAGTTCAGTTCAGATTTCGATGATGGCCGGCGCGGTTAGAATACGCGCTGCCGCATAGTGCAAGGATTCCAACACATGAAAACCACGTTTCTGGATTTCGAGCAGCCGATCGCTGAACTCGAAGCGAAGATCGAAGAACTGCGCTTCGTTCAGGACGATTCGGCCGTCGATATTTCGGAAGAGATCGAGCGGCTGTCGAAGAAAAGCCAGCAGCTCACGAAGGACCTCTACGCGAACCTGAGCCCGTGGCAGGTTTCGCAGATCGCGCGTCATCCGCAGCGTCCGTACACGCTCGATTACGTGCACGAGCTGTTCACCGATTTCCATGAACTTCACGGCGACCGCGCTTTCGCGGACGACCTTTCGATCGTCGGCGGCCTCGCGCGCTTCAATGGCCAGGCCTGCATGGTGATCGGCCAGCAGAAAGGCCGCGACACGAAGGAGCGCGCTGCGCGCAACTTCGGCATGCCGCGTCCGGAAGGCTATCGCAAGGCCGAGCGCCTGATGCGCCTGGCCGAAAAATTCGGCCTGCCCATCTTCACCTTCGTCGACACGCCGGGTGCCTACCCCGGCATCGGCGCGGAAGAGCGCGGCCAGTCGGAAGCCATTGGCCGCAATCTTTACGTGATGGCGGAACTCAAGACGCCCATCATCACGACGATCATCGGCGAAGGCGGTTCGGGCGGCGCGCTCGCGATCGCCGTGGCCGATACGGTCATGATGCTGCAATTTTCGACGTATTCCGTCATCTCGCCGGAAGGCTGCGCATCGATTCTGTGGAAGAGCGCGGCCAAGGCGCCCGAGGCCGCCGAGGCGCTGGGTCTCACTGCGCACCGCCTCAAGGCGCTCGGCCTGATCGACAAGATCGTGAACGAGCCGCTTGGCGGCGCGCATCGCGACCCGAAGGGCATGGCTGCGCTGCTGCGGCGCGCGCTCTCCGACTCGCTGCGCCAGTTCCAGGGCATGAGCATCGCCGATCTGAAGGCGCGCCGTTACGAGCGCCTGATGGAGTACGGCAAGTTCAAGGAAACGACGTCGGGCGCGTAAGCGCGACGTTGCTGACACGAGCCGGCGCGAGAGGCGCCGTCATGCCGTGACCGACCATCCCGAATCCGACGCCGGGCGCATCGTTCTCGATGCGCTCGGCGTTGTGCTTTCCAGCCTTCCCGCCGATGCGCGCATCGCCGTTGCGTTCAGCGGCGGTCTCGACTCGTCGGTGCTGCTCGACGCGGCGGTGCGCACGGCGGGCGCGGCGCGGCTCGTGGCGCTGCATGTGCATCATGGGTTGAGCCCGAACGCCGATCGCTGGCTCGCGCATTGCGAGGCGACGGCGCGCGCCTATGGCGTGGCGTTCGACGCGCGGTGCGTGACGCTCGCGCGCGAGGATGGGACAGGCGCCGCGGGTGCGATGGGGGTGGAAGCGGCGGCGCGCGAGGCGCGCTACCAAGCACTCGATGCAATGTGCGAAGCGCACGGTGTGCGGTCGCTGTGGCTTGCACAGCACGCCGACGATCAGGCCGAAACTGTCTTGCTGCAATTGCTGCGCGGCGCGGGGCTGGCGGGACTCGCCGCGATGGCGCCCGCGCGCGAGATGGCGGGTGCTGCGTCGCGCGTGCGGCCGTTGCTGCATTTGTTGCGCGTGCAACTGGAGCGCTATGCGCGCGCGTATCACCTGCACTGGGTCGAGGACGAATCGAACGCGGACACGCGCTATGCGCGCAACGCATTGCGCCATGACGTGCTGCCTGCGCTTTCGGCGCATTTCCCCGGTTTTCGCGATGCGCTTGCGCGCACGGCCATGCATGCTGCGTCCGCGCAGCGCCTGCTTGACGACCTCGCACGAATCGATTTGCACGAGGCCGGGCACGATGACGCTGGCACGCTCTCGCATGCCGCGCTGGTTGCGTTAGACGACGCGCGCGCGCGCAATCTGCTGCGCTACTGGATGCGCTCGCACGGCTTGCCTGCGGCATCGGCGGCGCGACTCGCCGACGCGCTGCGCCAGTTGCGCGAGATCGCGCGCGAGGGCGAGGGCCATGCGCTGCGGGTCGATCACGCCGGACGCACGCTGCGCTGCTATCGGGGCCGCGTGTCATGGGAAGCGCCGCGAGCTGAAACGGCGCTTGCAGGGGCGGAGGATCCAGTGGCGGGCGAGCGCGCCGGGCGCGCGCCCGTCAGCATGAACTGGCGCGGCGAGGAAGTCTGGCGCCTGCCGTCATGGCGGGGCAGCTACGTCTTCGCACCCGCCGATGCGAGCGATCCCGATGCCGTCCCCGAATCCGTATTGCGCGAACGTCCGCTTGTGGCGCGTGCGAGAGAGGGTGGCGAGCGCCTGCGCGACGAGGCCGCGAACGTGAGCCGCACGCTCAAGAATCTGTTCCAGGCGCGCGGCGTGCCGGCGTGGGAGCGCGATGTGCCGTTGCTTTACGTCGGCGAGACACTGCTGTTCGTGCCCCGGATCGGCGTGAACCGCTCGGCGTTTGGCGCGCAAGGCGGTGCGTCACGCTGGCGGCGCATCGAATGGCGTGCGGATTTGCTGATTGCGTAAGCGCGCCAGCGCGAATGCGCCAGCGCAAATCCTTGCCGCACAAGCCTTTTTCGCCCCCTGCGGCCCAATTTTGCCTTGTAATTTTGACTTTGATCGGGTAGGGTAACTTGTTTGTCCAGCCCGCTTTTTCGCGTTCACGGACGCCGCCAAAAGCGGCGCATGCCGTGCCAGGACGCGATGTCTCCTTCAGCGGTATCCGACGATTGCAAGGACGTCGTAGCGGTATGCGGGCAGGGCGCGCGAGCACGTATCAGTATCTCCACGATGCCGGTGCGGCTGCCTCGTGGCCGCCCGGGCAAATTCCGCGTGTGCTGCACGCGCCAAGCCTTCGCGCGGTCTGAACGGTACCGGGCGAGCCGTCTTCGGTGCGCCAGCGCGGTAACATCTCCAGTTCAGAACGACAATGGCACTCATCGTACACAAATACGGCGGCACCTCGATGGGCTCGGTCGAGCGCATCAAGAACGTTGCCAAGCGCGTCGCCAAATGGCACAAGGCCGGCCACAAGATGGTCGTCGTGCCCTCGGCGATGTCCGGCGAAACCAATCGTCTGCTCGGCCTCGCGAAAGAGATTTCGCCGCAGCCGAGCCCGCGCGAACTCGACATGATTGCGTCGACCGGCGAACAGGTGAGCGTCGGTCTGCTGTCGATCGCGCTGCAAGAAGCCGGCGTGGACGCCATCAGCTACACCGGCTGGCAAGTGCCGGTCAAAACCGACAGCTCCTTCACCAAGGCGCGCATCAACGACATCGACGGCGAGCGCGTGCTGGCCGATCTCGATGCCGGCAAGGTGGTCGTGATCACGGGTTTCCAGGGCATCGATCCGGAAGGCCACATCACCACGCTCGGGCGTGGCGGCTCGGACACCTCGGCGGTTGCGGTCGCCGCTGCGCTGAATGCCGACGAATGCCTCATCTACACCGACGTGGACGGCGTCTACACGACCGACCCGCGCGTGGTGGACGACGCGCGCCGGCTCGATCGCATCACATTCGAAGAAATGCTGGAAATGGCCAGCCTCGGCTCGAAGGTGCTGCAGATCCGCTCGGTGGAATTCGCGGGCAAGTATCAGGTGAAGACGCGCGTGCTCTCCAGCCTGACCGACCCGGCGATGAACCTCGACGAGGAAATGAAGTCGGGCACCCTGATTACCTTTGAAGAAGACGAGACCATGGAAAAAGCAGTCATCTCGGGTATCGCGTTCCAGCGCGACGAGGCCCGCATCATCGTGATGGGCGTGCCCGACAAGCCGGGCATCGCGTATCAGATTCTCGGCCCGGTGGCGGACGCGAATATCGACGTCGACATGATCATCCAGAACCAGAGCGTGGCCGGCAAGACCGACTTCACGTTCACGGTTGGCCGCGGCGACTACCAGCGCGCGATGGATATCCTCACGAACCAGGTGAAGGGTCACGTGAGCGCCGAGCAGGTGCTGGGCGACGCGAAGGTCTCGAAGGTTTCCGTGGTCGGCGTGGGCATGCGCTCGCACGTGGGAGTGGCAAGCAAGATGTTCCGCACGCTCTCGGAAGAGGGCATCAACATCCAGATGATTTCGACGTCCGAAATCAAGATCTCTGTGCTGATCGACGAGAAGTACATGGAACTGGCGGTACGCGCGCTGCACAAGGCATTCGAGCTCGAGCAGGCCTGAGCCGGTGTCGTTATGACTCGGGTATGACTGGCAATTGAGTGGGCGCACGAAAAAGTTTGAAAAAAGTGCGTCTTAAAAATTGACCAGAACGCTCGAACCCGCTATTATCTTTGCTTCGTTGCGCTGCCTCCCTGGCGCGAACGAAGTTTTCGGGAGACGTGGCCGAGAGGTCGAAGGCACTCCCCTGCTAAGGGAGCATCTGGGCCAAAACCTGGATCGAGGGTTCGAATCCCTCCGTCTCCGCCAGAGATGGCGGTGGAAACCCCGTAAGTTCAAGGACTTACGGGGTTTTTCCATTTCTCGGCCCATCGCGCAGCACATCATCGGGCAAAAACTCGCTTCCGCTTGCGACCGCCATAGTCCACTAGAATCCGTGTCTAGTCCGTGACATTCGCGGGATTCTCACGAACGACATCAAGAAGGCTTCGACTGCAAGGGCGTTTTTTTCCTGTGGTCATCATCTCTCGGGAGGCAGTGTGGGCCATCCCTCGTTCACGGATATCAAACCGTTGTGGAGCCTGGTCGATCCTCTCAGTGTTGAGGACGCGGCGGCGTTGATCGCCGGATATGATTCGCACTCCATCGACGATAGCCGGCGGCTCTTCAGGAATCGGGAAACAAATTGAACCGACAGCCATGGCATTACATCGGTGCATACAGCGCAGACGGCGCTGGAGAATGCCGTGATGGCCGGACATCTGAAGGCGACGATACGGCGCGCGGCGTGGGAGCGGGGATGGGACGAAGAGCCCGGGGAGGGGGAAGCGTATGCTCAGAGGGTCACGATAAGAGACGACGATGCGGCGGACGCCTGGGGCATTGCCGAGCCCCAGGCGCTTCGAAGGCATCGCACGATCATCTATCGCGTCGCGCCGGACTGGAAGCTGAGGCCCGCGCGGACTTTTCTGGTAGCGGCTGAGTTTCAATCAACGAATCGAACGGGCCGCCAGCTATCCTGCGGGCGATAACTCTGCCCCGGCAGCGGAGCACATTTGCGGGCGCTCAATATCCAGACCTCGTTTTGCAAATTGGCTCGCGAATGCAGAGTACGCTGAAAGCCCGAAAAGAGGATGGGTGACGGACTGACGATGTGGAATACCCTCTCTGTGCCGCTCGAAAACGGATGGCAATGCGCGCTCATTCCGGGGCCGCAGTATTACGAGCTGACGGCTTGGGGGCGCGGCTACTGCAATCTGTCGGCTCGCGCGCTGTACCCAAATGCTGGCCGGGACAATTCTGCTTATTCGTGGAATGCGCGGCCCTCGAGTGAAGTGGACAAGAGCGAGTTGTGGGAGAAAGACCGGCTCAAGCAACTCGCGGATGACCGGGCGGGCTTTGCACATCATTTCCGCCCGGATTGGGATTTGCGCACGATTACCGGCGCAAAGGCGCTGCACGATGTTCAGACGTTTGTCCGTGACACCCTGACGCTGGCCCACTGGAAACTGCCAACCGATAACGCGAGCGTCCGGGAACTGCTGTGCGCTGCGGTGGCATCCGGCCAGCTTGTGCCGGTCGTGAATCGCGAATACTGGGGCGTGCCGCGCGTCGCGCCACCAGCCTTCGCGCCGCAGCGCTGGCCCGCGACGAGTGGCGGTGGCGGATACCCGCCCAAGGTTTACACCTCCTTCGAATTCGAAGCGCTCAAGCGGGCCAACGGCGAGCTTCCCCCATTGGGCGCTGGGGTCGTGAATGCAACGCTCAATACGCAGCCCAATCTTGGTGTACCGGCCAGGGGTGACGATGGTTTTGGCTTGCCCGGTTTCATTGAATCAGCGGTGGGCGCTTTGCTCGGCGGCGGGGACGATACGCCGGACCTTGCCGAAAGCATGACCGATGATTCGACACCGCTTGGCGATGCAGAGCCGTTCGAGTATTCCGACGCTTCAACGGACAGTGATAGTGTGTTGGCGATGGCGGCGCGTGGCGTAAGTGAGGCAGACGAAGCCGAATGCATCTCACAATATGAGCGGGATTTGGATTTGTGTGACGCTCTCGGAGGCCCGATGGGCGGTGCACGCGGAATCGCATTGTGTAAGCAAAACGCGTTTCAGAATTACCAACAATGCAGAGGTTATTGATGGCAAAGCATCCCCCTTACTCCGTTGTTTTGAGCTACTCCGAGGATCGCCAGCAATTGACGGTTCAAACTGTTGACCCCGCCAAGCTTGCGCCGCTAGTTGCCGGGAAAATCGAAATGCCGATTCTGTTCGATGAGCATGACTTTAAGCTTGATGATGAGTTTGCACGGCGGCTTGGCGTTGCCATGCTCAACCTGATAGCGCTCGGCCAGCCTGATATCAAACAATATATGTCGGTGACGCAGGAACCAAAGTCGTAACGGTTGTATTCACGGTCACGTATTTGAAAAAACCGGCGCCCGCGAGTCGGCTTTCTTGTACCTGCATTTCCTGGCGATTTCTCAATCGCTCGCCCATGCGCCGCACACATGCGTCGCCCACGCTTTCATCATTGGGCGGCGCTGTTCCAGAAGGTCTGTGCGATGGTAGGCCGCGTCAACCTTGTTCGCGACGGTATGGGCGAGCGTACGCTCGGCCAAGTCGCGAGCATAGCCGTGTTCGCTGGCCCAATCGCGAAACGAGCTTCTGAATCTGTGCAGCGTTGCGACGCGCCCCGGCGTATCGCTTTTTGCCTTCACGCGGCGCAGGAGCGCGGTAAGTGTCATATCCGATAGCACCTTTCCGCGCGGCGACGGGAACACTAACGTTTCGTGCCGCTTCGCCTCCTTGAGCCGTTTGATGAGCGCAAGCGCCACCGACGAGAGCGGAACGCGATGCGGCTCTCCTGCCTTCATTCGTGAGCCGGAAATCGTCCACACGGCGGAGTCAAGGTCAAACTCACCCCACGTCACGCCGCGTACTTCACCGCTGCGCGCCGCCGTGAGGATCGCGAAAAGCAGGGCGGCGAGGGTGCTGTCTGCGGCTTCAATATCGCGAAGCTGCGCCTTCGCGAATTCAGGAAGATCGTTCCATGGCATTGCGGGCTGGTGTTCCTTCTTCGCATTCTGCTTCGGCAAAAGGTGATAGACCACGCTTGCCGGGTTAGCCGTGATATGGCCGTGCGCCCAGGCCCACTGCAAGACGGCGTGCATCCGCTGGCGGGTCCGGCTGGCGGTCTCGGCTTTCTCCAGCCAGATAGGCCGCAACACTTCGGCGCAGTCGGCGGGCGTAATCGCGTCTAGCGGCTTGTCGCCGATCTTCGGAAACACGTAGTTCTCCAGCGTCGAAATCCACTGCGCGGCGTGTTTCTCGTTCTTCCAGCCGGGCTTCAGTTCCTCATGAACCTTGCGCGCGGCTTTCCCGAACGTGAGCGCGGCGGCTGCCACGCTGGCGGCTTGCTGCGCGCGGTTGCGTTCTTCGATGGGTCTTTGCCGGCGTCGCGGCGCTTGCCCGTTATTGGACTGGTAAAGCGCAAAGTCCATTTTGACCCGCTCTTGCCTCGGGTGTAACCAGACGTTACGCGAGCGAACTCACGGTGGTTTTGTGCATCAGTTATTACAATGTTGAAATATGTGGCCCGGGAGCCTGCGCTATATTGGCCCCAACAAAACATCAACCTCAAAAGGTGAGTTCATGAAGTTCGCTCGTGTTGTTGCAGTGCTGGTCGCGGGCCTGGCTATCGGTGCATCGAGTACGGCTATGGCTGGCGTGAGCGTGGGCGTCAATATCGGAATTCCGGCCCCGGTTTACGTCGCGCCGCAACCGGTCTACGTTCCGCCGCCTCCGCCCCCGGTGGTTTATCAGCCCGCGCCTGTCTATGCGGCGCCCCCGGCCGTCGTGGTCGGCTGGTACGGCAACCGCTATTGGGACGGTCGTCGCTACTGGGACCGCGACGACTGGTATCGCCATCACGGCGGTTACGACCACGGCCGAGGTCACTATGACCGCGATCATGGCGGCCCTCCGGGGCATTGGCACTAAGCCAGTTCGTACGCGCCGTGATGGACCAGAACGAGGTCAAAAATAAAAGCCGCCCGAGGGCGGCTTTTTACTTGCTACGGTTGCCAGCGCAACGAGGTGCGGGCAGGGCCTGGCGGCACGTTATTCGCCGAGGCCCGCCATGCCGCCGACCACGGCGTTAAAGCCTGCGTCGACGTGAACGATTTCCGCCGTCACGCCGCCCGCCAGATCGGAGAGCAGGAACGCGGCCGTGTTGCCGACTTGCTCGATCGTTACGTTACGCTGCAGCGGCGCATTGTGCTCGACGAAGTCGAGGATCTTGCCGAAGCTCTTGATGCCGCTTGCCGCGAGCGTCTTGATCGGGCCGGCCGAGATGCCGTTCACGCGCACACCCTTGGCGCCGAGCGATACGGCGAGGTAGCGCACGCTCGCTTCGAGCGAGGCCTTCGCGAGCCCCATCGTGTTGTAGTTCGGGATCGCGCGCTCCGCGCCGAGATAGGTGAGCGTGAGGAGCGAGGCGTTGGCCGCGAGCATCGGTTGCGCGGCTTTGGCGAGCGCGGGGAAGCTGTAGGCCGAGATATCGTGGGCGATGCGGAAGTTCTCGCGCGTCATGCCGTCGAGAAAGTCGCCTGCGATGGCTTCGCGCGGTGCGAAGCCGATCGAGTGGACGAGGCCGTCGAGCGTGCCCCAGTGCTGCTTGAGGTCCGTGAAGAGCGCTTCGATTTGCGCGTCGTCGGCCACATCGCAGGGGAAAATGAGGTTGCTGCCGAATTCCTGCGCGAATTCGGTAATGCGGTCCTTGAAGCGCTCGCCGACGTACGTGAACGCCAGTTCCGCGCCTTCGCGCTTGCATGCTTGCGCAATGCCATACGCGATCGATCGGTTCGACAGCAGGCCGGTCAACAAAATGCGTTTGCCAGCGAGGAAGCCCATGAATTCTCCTGAACAGGTTCAATGCACCGGGCGCCGGTAGAGGCGGCGCCGCGTGGTTTGGGTAGAATTCTCTCACAATTGACACGGCACCCCGGACAAATCCCTTTCTATGACGACAGGAACGCGAGACAGGAGAGCGCGCACGGCGCGTGGGGCAACGGTTCCTGGCTGGAGTCCTGATCGGGGGGGCACGCGGCTGTGTACCGGTTGGGCTGGCCGGGCAAGCTGGCGCATGCTGGCCGCCGCGCTCACGCTTGTATTTGCGGCCATGCCTTCGGCGCAAGCGGTCTACGCGATTGCGCAATACGGCGAGCCGAAGTACCCGCAGGATTTCAAGCACTTCGATTACGTGAACCCGGATGCGCCCAAGGGCGGCACCCTGGTGCTCGCGAACCCCGACCGGCTCACGAGCTTCGACAAGTTCAATCCGTTCACGATGCGCGGCAACTCGGCGCCGGGCCTCGGCATGATTTTCGAGAGCCTGACGACGGGCAGCATGGACGAAGTGGCGTCGGCGTACGGCTTGCTCGCCGACGATATCCGCATCGCGCCCGATCGCTTGTCGGTAACGTTTCATTTGAATCCGCGCGCGCATTTTTCGAACGGCGATCCGGTTACCGCGGCCGACGTCAAGTTCTCGCTCGACATGCTCAAGAGCCGTCAGGCGGCGCCGTCGATGCAGGCTTATTTCAGCGAAATCGTGCGCGCCGTGGTGGTGGACCCGGCCACAATCCGCTTCGAGTTCCACAGCAACAATCGCGAGTTGCCGCTCATCGCGGGCGGCATGCCGGTGTTCTCGCACAAATGGGGCTTGCATGCGGACGGCACGCGCATCGCGTTCGACCAGATCGCGTTCGAAGAGCCGATCGGCAGCGGCCCGTACGTGATCGAGCGTTACTCGAACGGCCGCACGATCACGTACAAGCGCAATCCCGACTACTGGGGCAAGGACCTGCCTGTGCGCGTGGGAACCCACAACTTCGAGCGCATCGTCTACAAGCTCTATTCGGACGATGTCGCGCGCCTCGAGGCATTCAAGGCGGGCGAGTATGACGCGCTCGTCGAATACGTGGCGCGCAACTGGGTGCGCCGCGACGTAGGCAAGAAGTTCGACAGCGGCGAACTCATCAAACGCGAGTTCCCCCAGCACAACGGCACCGGCATGCAAGGTTATGTGATCAACCTGCGCAAGCCGATGTTCCAGGACGTGCGCGTGCGCGAGGCGCTTGATCTCGCGCTCGACTTCCAGTGGCTCAATCGCATGCTGTTCTACAGCCAGTACAAACGCATCGACAGCTGGTTCGTGAACACGGATTTGCAGGCGAAGGGTTTGCCCACGCCAGGCGAACTCGCGCTGCTCGAGCCGTGGCGCAAGCAGCTCGATCCCTCTGTATTCGGTCCGCCGCCTGTGCAGCCGAGCACCAAGCCGCCCGGCTCGCAACGCGCGAATCTGCTCAAGGCGCGTGCGCTGCTCGCGCAGGCGGGTTGGACCTGGCGCGACGGCGCGCTGCGCAACGCGCAGGGGCAGCCGTTCGTGATCGAGGCGCTCGACGACACGAGCGCCGCCGCGCAATGGGCGCCGATCATGGCGCAGTACACGAAGGCGCTGGCGCGGCTCGGCATCCAGGTGAACTATCGCTCGGTGGACTTCGCGCTTTATCAGAAGCGGCTCGATGCCTTCGACTTCGACATTACGACGATCAAGTTCCCCGACGTGCAGGTGCCGGGCGCCGAGCAAGTCGACCGCTTTGGCAGCAAGGCAGCCGACGAGCCCGGCTCGGGCAACCTGATCGGCCTGAAGTCGCCGGCCGTCGACGCGATCCTCAAGGCGTTGATGCTCGCGCAAACGCGTGAGCAGTTGCTAGACGCCGCGCATGCGCTCGACCGGGTGCTGATGCACGGCTACTATGTCGTGCCGCAGTGGTACAGCGCGACGCACCGCGTGGCGTACAAGAACACCTTGGCTTATCCGGCGAAGCTGCCGCTGTACTATGGCGCGGTCGACTGGATCATTTCGACGTGGTGGCTTGGCGGTGCGCACGCGCCGCAGCACTGAGATGCCCGACCTTCCTTGCGGACACGAAAAATCATGTGGAGCTACATCGTCAAACGCCTGTTGCTGATGATCCCGACGCTGCTCGGCGTGCTTACGCTGACGTTCGCGGTGATCCAGTTCGTGCCGGGCGGCCCCGTCGAGCAGGCGGTGCGCGAACTCAAGCGCGGCGCGGAGCAGGGCATGCCTTTCGGCATGCGCGCGCATTCGGGCGTGGACGCGCAGCAGATCGCGCAGCTCAAGCAGCTATACGGCTTCGATAAACCTCCGCTCCAGCGCTATTTCCTGATGCTCGGCCGCTTTGCGCGCTTCGATCTGGGGCAGAGCTACTTTCGCCATCAGAGCGTGTGGTCGCTTATCATCTCCAAGCTGCCGGTGTCGATCAGCATCGGCTTGTGGACCTTCTTTCTCACTTATTTGATATCGGTGCCGTTGGGCATTGCCAAGGCGGTGCGCAACGGCTCGCGTTTCGATCTCGTCACGAGCCTCATCGTGCTGATCGGCTATGCAATACCGGGCTTCGTGCTGGGGGTGCTGCTGCTCGTGCTGTTTGGCGGCGGCACTTTCCTGCAACTCTTTCCGCTGCGCAATCTGACTTCCGACGACTGGGACACGCTCTCGCTCGGCGGCAAGATTCTCGACTACCTGTGGCACATCACGTTGCCGGTCACGGCCTCCGTCGTAGGGAGTTTCGCGGTCGTGACCATGCTCACGAAGAACGCGTTTCTCGAAGAGATCCGCCGCCAGTACGTGCTGACCGCGCGCGCGAAGGGCCTGTCCGAGCGCACCGTGCTGTGGAAGCACGTGTTTCGCAACGCGCTGTTGCCGCTCGTCGTCGGGTTTCCGGCTGCATTCATCGGCGCGTTCTTCACGGGCAGCCTGCTGATCGAAACGCTGTTTTCGCTCGACGGCCTCGGCCTGCTGTCCTACGAGTCGGTGGTGCGGCGCGACTATCCCGTCGTGCTCGGCACCCTCTATCTTTTCACGTTGATCGGACTCCTGACCAAGCTCATCTCCGATCTCTGCTACGTGTGGGTCGACCCCCGCATTCAATTCGAACAACTGGAGCGCTGAGTTGAACCGAACCCGCGCCGGCGCCGAACCCGAACTGCGCACCGAAAGCGTACGCGCTTTCAAATCGCCCACACCCGCGCGCCGGGTGTGGCTGCGCTTCAAGCAGCAGCGCCTCGGCTACTGGAGCCTGATCGTTTTCGTGATCGCGTTCGCAGCGAGTCTCGCGGGCCCGCTCTGGTGCAACGACAAGCCGCTCGTGGTGCGCTACGACGGACATCTCTATTTCCCGCTCTTCAAGTCGTATCCGGAGACGACCTTCGGAGGAGATTTCCCGACGTCCGCCGATTACCTCGACCCGTACATTCGCCACCGCTTCGACGCGCCCGGTAACTTCGCAATCTATCCGCCGAATCCGTACTACTACGACACGCTCAATTATTTTTCGAAGGTGCCGAATCCGGCGCCGCCGTCACGCGATAACTGGCTCGGCACGGATGCGAGCGGGCGCGATCTGTTCGCGCGGCTGCTGTATGGGTTTCGCGTTTCGGTGGAGTTCGCGCTCGTGCTGACCGCCATCGGCACGCTGCTCGGCGTGCTGGCGGGGGCGATCCAGGGCTACTTCGGCGGGCGCGTCGACATTGTCGGGCAGCGCCTGATCGAGATCTGGAGCGCGATGCCCGAGCTCTATCTGCTCATCATCTTCGCGTCGATCTTCGAGCCGGGCTTCATCCTGCTGATCGTGCTGCTCTCGCTGTTCGGCTGGATCGGGCTTTCCGACTACGTGCGCGCCGAGTTCCTGCGCAATCGCAATCAGGATTACGTGGTCGCCGCGCGCGCCATGGGGCTCTCGAACTGGCAGATCATCTGGCGCCACGTGTTGCCCAACAGCCTCACGCCCGTCATCACGTTCTTGCCGTTTCGTATGAGCGGTTCGATCCTCGCGCTCACGAGTCTCGACTTTCTAGGCTTGGGCGTGCCGCCGCCGACGCCGAGCCTTGGCGAATTGCTCGCGCAAGGTAAAGGCAATCTCGACGCATGGTGGATCTCGATGTCGACGTTCGGCGTGCTGGTCGTCACCTTGCTGCTGCTCACGTTCATGGGCGACGCGCTGCGCAATGCGCTCGACACGCGCATCTCCGACGCGATGAAGGCCGGAGGCAACCAGTGAGCGCATTGCCAAACGATATCGGCGCGCTTACCGGTCCGCTGCTCTCGATCGAGCATCTGAGCGTGCGCTTTGGCGAGACACTTGCCGTGGACGATGTCGCGCTTTCGATCGGACGTGGCGAGCGTGTGGCGCTCGTGGGCGAATCGGGCTCGGGCAAGACCGTGACCGCGCTCGCGATCCTGCGGCTGCTGAGCGACGCGCGCATCTCGGGTGCGATCCGTCTGGACGGCGAGGATCTGCTCGCGAAGAGCGAGCGCGCCATGCGCGGCTTGCGTGGCAGCGAAATCGCGATGATCTTCCAGGAGCCGATGACGGCGCTCAATCCGCTCTATACGGTTGGCGAGCAGATTGCGGAAACCATCGTGCTGCACGATGGCGTGACGAAGAAGGAAGCGTACGAACGCGCGGCGGGGCTGCTCGAGCGCACCGGCATTCCCGAGCCGCGCCGGCGGCTGTTCAGCTATCCGCATCAGCTTTCGGGCGGCCAGCGCCAGCGTGTGATGATCGCGATGGCGCTCGCGTGCCGCCCGCGCCTGTTGCTGGCGGACGAGCCCACCACGGCGCTCGACGTGACGATCCGCGGACAGATCGTCGAACTCTTGCGCGAGTTGCAGCGCGAGGAGGCGGGCAAGCCTGGCGGGGGCATGTCGGTGCTGCTCATCACGCACGACCTGAATCTCGTGCGCCGCTTCGCGCAGCGCGTGGCGGTGATGGAGAAGGGCCGGCTTGTGGAGACGGGAAGCGTCGAGCAAATCTTCGAAGCGCCGCAGCATCCCTATACGCAGCGACTCATTGCCAGCCGGCCCGAGCGCAACGTGCTGCCAGTGCTGCCGATCGCGCCGGTGCTGCTCGAAGCGAAAGACGTGAGCGTCGATTTCGCCACGAAGCTGCCGGGCTTTACGGGCTGGTGGCGGCGCGGCCGCTTTCGCGCCGTCGACGACGCGAGCGTCTCGGTGCGCCAGGGCGAGACGCTTGGCATCGTCGGCGAGTCGGGGTCGGGAAAGTCGACGCTGGCGATGGCGATGTTGGGTCTGCAACGCACCGCGGGCGGCGCGATCGAGTTCCAGGGACGCCCCATCGCGAGCTATCAGGGCCGCGACAAGCTCGGGCTGCGCTCGCACTTGCAGGTGGTCTTCCAGGACCCGTTCAGTTCGCTTTCGCCCCGACAAACCATCGAGCGCATCGTAGGTGAGGGGCTGGCGCTGCACCGGCCCGATATGTCTGGTGAGGAGCGTCGCAAGCGCATCGTATCCGTATTGCGGGAAGTGGGTCTCGACCGCACGGTTCTGCAACGTTACCCGCACGAGTTTTCCGGCGGCCAGCGACAGCGCATCGCGATTGCGCGAACGCTCGTGCTGGAGCCGCGCGTGATCGTGCTAGACGAACCCACCAGCGCACTCGATGTCTCGATCCAGCAGCAAGTATTGCGATTACTGACTGATTTGCAACGCAAATACAATCTCGGCTACGTGTTCATCAGCCATGATCTCGAGGTCATCGGTGCGATGGCGCATCGTGTCGCCGTCATGCAGAACGGCGCGATTGTCGAGACCGGAGATGTAACAAGAATCTTTGACGAGCCTGCTCACCCTTACACGCGAAAGTTGCTGAAAGCCGCGCTTGATCGATGAACGATCGCGGAACTTAAGGGTATTTTTTGGTGAAATTCACCAATGAGGTCCGCATCGTAATTGTTTTTTTCTATTTGTTTTGACACACAAATACTTACTGGCTACTATCGTCCAAACTTTTCTTCTAACTCCCTGATTTACGGGCAATTTATTCCGACCCATGCAGCACCGATCCCTGACCCAGGCTTGCACGCGCGTCGTCGCCGGGATGTTCATCGGCGCACTGATGGCTGCAGCTAACGGCGCGTTCGCCGACGAAGCAAGCAGTTTCAATCAGAACGTCTCATTTTCACCCAGCAATTCGACGATAAATTCGGCGAATTCCCAGTCGCTTTCCGCTGCTCAAAACCCGTCGCAGACTTCTGCCGCACCGGCTCCGGCCCAAAGCGGCGCCAAGTCATTTCTATCGGGCATGGCTGGCAAGGCCGGCGACGTGGTAGTGGGCGCATTGAACATGATCGGCGTGCGTTATCGCTGGGGCGGCAACACGCCGGACTCGGGCCTCGATTGCAGCGGCTTCGTGCGCTACGTGTTCCAGGACACGCTCGGCATGAACCTGCCGCGCCGCGCGGAGGAAATGAGCCGCGTGGGCGAGAAGGTGAGCATGAGCAACCTCAAGCCCGGCG
The DNA here is from genome assembly GCF_000785435.2 of Paraburkholderia sacchari. Classification (GTDB taxonomy): domain Bacteria; phylum Pseudomonadota; class Gammaproteobacteria; order Burkholderiales; family Burkholderiaceae; genus Paraburkholderia; species Paraburkholderia sacchari. The sequence goes on from NZ_JTDB02000008.1 coordinate 294,354, forward strand.
ACCTCGTGTTCTTCAATACTATGCGCCGCACGTTCTCGCACGTAGGCATTTATATCGGCGACAACAAGTTCGTGCACTCGCCGTCCACTGGCAGCACGATTCGCGTCGACGATCTGGACAACGGCTATTGGGAAAAGCGCTTCACGGGCGCGCGTCGCGTCGAAGCGTCGTTTACGCCGGATCAGGAGCAAGGCCTCAAGCAGCGCGTGAGCGCGCAGTTCGACGGCAGCGGCGGCAACTAATCGCCGTCGGGTGCAACACGGGTGTGACAGAAAGCCTGCTTCATTGAAGCAGGCTTTCTTGTTTCTGGATGGCCGTTTATCGCGTCGCTCAGGCTGTCGCCGTGCGTGCGGCAGCCAGCTTGCGTTCGATCTCCGGAAAGATCTTTGCGGCGGCTTCCTCGCCGGCGAGGATCGCGGCATTGCGCTGGGTGAAGTCGCTGCTCGACATGGCGTTGAGGTTCGGGCGGATCACGATGTCCGCGTATTTCTCGAGCTCGTAGTTCTTGATCGACTGGCCCATGATCGTGAAGGTCTGCATCAGCACGTCGAACTGGCTTTGCGTGGGCGCCGTTTCCGGGCGCGACGAAATATCCACGGCAATCACGAAATCGGCGCCCATCTTGCGCGCGAACGAGGCCGGCACCGGGCTCACGAGGCCGCCGTCCACGTACTCGTGACTCGCGATGCGGACCGGCTCGAAAATCGACGGAATGCTGCACGAAGCCCGCACAGCAATGCCCGTGTTGCCGCGCTGGAACAGGATCGCCTGCCCGGTGCGCAGATCGGTCGAGACGACGCCTAGCGGCCTGGCCATCTTTTCGATCGGGCGGTCGCGCAGTGTCGTGTTCAGAAAGTTCTGCAGCGCCACGCCTTGCAGGATGCCGCGGTTGCGAAACGGCATGGCCCAGTCGCTGATCGACGCTTCATCCATCGTTAGCGCCAGCTTGTTGAGCGCAAAGCCATTCAAGCCCGAGGCGTAGAGCGCGGCCACCACCGAGCCCGCGCTCGTGCCCGTGATCAGATCGACCTGGATGTTGCGCGCCTCGAGGCCCTTGATCACGCCGATATGCGCGAATCCGCGCGCAGCGCCGCCCCCGAGCGCAAGGCCCACACGAATCGGGCGCTGTGTTTTCGCGGACGGGGGTGGAGTGGCGGTGACGCTTTTGTTGTCGGTCGTTTGCGTGCCCGCGGTGGTGCAGGCGGCGAGGACCGTGGAGGCGGCCGCGAGCGAGAAATGGCGGCGGCTCAATGAAAGCGGCGAGGGGTGGCGGTCCGGTTTTTGGCCCCGTTGTGGGTCCGTTTGCTGGTCGGGATTCAGGCGCGGCTTCAGATCCGGCTTCGAACTGGGTTTCAAGCAGATTCTCCAGGCGGCGCGCGCGAAGGCGACTCTCGTGTGGTGCACACCGCGTCTATTCTTGCGGCCCGCGATTGAGGCCATGCGGGGCCACGCCGGCGAGGGCGCCAGCGCGCCGACATGATAAGGCAAAGCCATGCGCGCTTACGTTGTGTGCGTGTAACGCGATGTGTCGGCGAATCCCGATGCGACGGATCGACAACGGCCGGGCATTCTGCGCCTCGCGGATGCGCCCGGCGCTTTCCCCCATGCGCGGCCGAACCGGTGCGCGGCGGGTATAATCCCGTCTCTAATTTTCCCGGTTTTCCGTTCGCGTCTTGCACTTGCCGTGTCGCGCTGCGCCGCGCTGCTTCCGAGCCCGCATCGCCATGGCTACACGCCTGCGCGAACCTTCGCCGCCCACCGTCGACTGTAGTTCGCCTGCTGCGCCGCTCGTATCGAGCACGCCGCGGCGCCTGACGGTCGCCGGGCGGCACCGTCCTCGAGTATTCGCACATGACCACGACCCCCGTCCGTACCCGCTTTGCGCCGAGCCCGACCGGCTTCATCCACCTCGGCAACATTCGCTCCGCGCTTTATCCGTGGGCGTTCGCGCGCCACAACAAGGGCGCCTTCGTGCTGCGGATCGAGGACACCGATCTCGAGCGTTCGAGTACCGAAGCGGTCGACGCGATCCTCGAAGGCATGCAATGGCTCGGTCTCGATTTCGATGAGGGCCCGTTCTACCAGATGCAGCGCATGGACCGCTATCGCGAAGTGCTCAAGCAGATGCAGGATCAGGGCCTCGTGTACCCGTGCTATATGTCGACCGAAGAACTCGACGCGTTGCGCGAGCGCCAGCGCGAGGCGGGCGAAAAGCCGCGCTACGATGGCACGTGGCGCCCGGAGCCCGGCAAGGTCCTGCCGACGCCGCCCGCGGGCGTGCAGCCGGTGCTGCGTTTTCGCAACCCGCTCACGGGCGTGGTCGCATGGGACGACGCCGTGAAGGGCCGCGTGGAAATCTCGAACGAAGAGCTCGACGACCTCGTGATCGCGCGCCCGGACGGCACGCCGACCTACAACTTCTGCGTGGTCGTGGACGACATCGACATGAAGATCACGCATGTGATTCGCGGCGACGATCACGTGAACAACACGCCGCGCCAGATCAACATCCTGCGCGCGCTGGGCGCCGAGCCGCCCGTCTATGCTCACCTGCCGACGGTGCTCAACGAGCAGGGCGAAAAGATGAGCAAGCGTCACGGCGCGATGAGCGTGATGGGTTATCGCGACGCCGGCTACCTGCCGGAGGCGGTGCTGAACTACCTCGCGCGCCTCGGCTGGTCGCACGGCGATGCGGAGGTGTTCACGCGCGAACAGTTCGTCGAATGGTTCGATCTCGACCATCTGGGCAAATCGCCGGCGCAGTACGACCACAACAAGCTCAACTGGCTCAACAACCACTACCTGAAGGAAGTCGACAACGTTCGCCTCGCCGAGCTCTCGAAGCCGTTCTTCGCGGCGTTGGGCGTGGACGAGGCAGCGCTGGCGAAGGGGCCGGCGCTGGACGGCGTGGTGGCGCTCTTCAAGGACCGCGCAACGACCATCAAGGAAATCGTCGAGAGCGCGATGATGTTCTATCGCGAGCCGCAGCCCGAAACGGATGCGCTGGCGCAGCACGTAACTGACGCCGTGCGTCCGGCGCTTGCCGACCTCGCGAGCGCGCTCAAGGGCGTGGAGTGGACCCGGGAGGCCATTTCGGCCGCCTTCAAGACGACGCTGGGCGCGCACAAGCTGAAGATGCCGCAACTCGCTATGCCGGTGCGCCTGTTCGTGGCGGGCACGACGCACACGCCGGCGATCGACGCGGTGCTCGCGCTGTTCGGCCGTGATGTGGTCGTGAGCCGCATCGAGCAGGGCCTTGCGAAGGGCGCCTGAAAGGGGACGCGTAAAAATATTTGAAGATTTTTTGCTCTGGCACTAGCGCTGGAGCGGGAGTTCTTGTAGTATTCGGGCTCCGTTGAATACGGAGCGCGAAACAGCGGTAAGTTTCACGCAAAGAGTGGTCGAATCAAGCAACGATGTTTCGCAGAAACCTCGAAGCGATGAAAAAAAGATTCGAAACGCTCTTGACGAAAGCGAAATTGATGTTTAAAATCTCGCTTCTGTTCTGCAAGGGGGTATAGCTCAGCTGGGAGAGCGCTTGCATGGCATGCAAGAGGTCAGCGGTTCGATCCCGCTTACCTCCACCAACAGAACAGCGTAGTAAAGTGTAGCAAGGCATTATCTGAAAAGATTATGTCCCCTTCGTCTAGAGGCCTAGGACATCACCCTTTCACGGTGAGTACAGGGGTTCGAATCCCCTAGGGGACGCCAGACATGAGCGTCATCGAGCAAATCGTAACGATATCGATGAGGCAGCAGGTGGGAATCAACCGACGCCCATCTGTCTATGTCGAACTGGAGCGGTAGTTCAGTCGGTTAGAATACCGGCCTGTCACGCCGGGGGTCGCGGGTTCGAGTCCCGTCCGCTCCGCCAGATAGAAGCCCGTTCAGAAATGTTGAGCGGGCTTTTTAGTTGAAGTGTTATAGGTGCAAGCCTGTGTTGTCCCCTTCGTCTAGAGGCCTAGGACATCACCCTTTCACGGTGAGTACAGGGGTTCGAATCCCCTAGGGGACGCCAAAATAAAATGCGGCGCCACAAGTAGTAATACGAGCAGCAGGGCGACGCCGCCAGCGGGTTCTAACCGACCGCCGGTGCAGCAAAGCAGGACTGGAGCGGTAGTTCAGTCGGTTAGAATACCGGCCTGTCACGCCGGGGGTCGCGGGTTCGAGTCCCGTCCGCTCCGCCAGATTCGATCTGCCCAGTGTATCGGGTGGAATGTGGTTCAAGGCGCAAGCCTGTGTTGTCCCCTTCGTCTAGAGGCCTAGGACATCACCCTTTCACGGTGAGTACAGGGGTTCGAATCCCCTAGGGGACGCCAAAATAAAATGCGGCGCCACAAGTAGTAATGCGAGCAGCAGGGCGACGCCGCCAGCGGGTTCTAACCGACCGCCGGTGCAGCAAAGCAGGACTGGAGCGGTAGTTCAGTCGGTTAGAATACCGGCCTGTCACGCCGGGGGTCGCGGGTTCGAGTCCCGTCCGCTCCGCCAGAATCAAAGCCCGCTGGATTTCCAGCGGGCTTTTTCTATTTCTCTCTCCCATCTCCACGCCGCAGCCACGCGGATACGGACAAACGGCCATTGCCTGAGCCGGCGCGTTATCGTAGCGTTGTCGGAACTTCGTATTTCGCGTTTTGCCGCGTTGCCTGCCATGTTCGCACCGAACGACATTCCGTCGCGCTTCCAGTTGCGTCACGCCACCATGGACGACTTCGAGTTCGCCGAGTCGCTGACGCGCCGGAACATGGGCGGCTATTACGTGCGTCATCATCTGATCTGGCGCGGCGACCTCTTCCTGGCCAGCTACCGCGAATCGGAGAATTTCATCCTCGAAATCGATGGCGAGGCCATTGGGGTGCTGCGCGTGACGCAAGAGGCCGACTCGCTGCATATACGCGACGTGCAGATCGCCGAGGGCTACCGCGGCAACGGAGCGGGGACCTTCCTGCTCGACATGTCGCATCGCTGGGCGCGCGAGCGAGGCCTGCGCGAATTGCAGTTGCGCGTGTTCGTCGACAATCCCGCGGCGCGGCTCTATCTGCGCATGGGCTACCGGGTGGCGGGGCCGCGCCTCGCGCGCCTTGGCTCGATCCGTCACATGACGCGGCCCGTCTGACGAATTTCACGAGATCTCCGCGCGAAGCAAGGCTATAGCGCTCCAGCGCTTGGCCAGCCGCGCCTGCTCAAACGTCGTGCTGTGCCGTGCCGGGTCCCGGAGGTGCTGCCCCGATTGGCGTGTCGGTCGCCATGTCGTCTTCATGCGGGCGCGATTCCCGCTCGCCTGTCCCGCGCGCAATGAACGCACGCGGGCTTTCGCCGAACGCGCGTCGGAACATCGCCGAAAACGCGCTCTGGCTCTGGTAGCCCAGCTCATGGGCCACAATGGCCATCGGCTTGCCCTGGTTCAGGAGGGGAATCGCACGCGCGAGGATCGCCTGCTGGCGCCACTGCGAAAAACTCACGCCGAGCTCCTGCCGGAAGAGTCGCGCGATCGTGCGTGTGCTCGCGCCCACGTGCGCCGCCCAGTATTCGAGTGAACCCGGTCCGGCGGGATCGGCGAGCAGCGCCTCGCAGAGCGAGCGCAAACGCTTTTCCTCTGGCATCGGCACCGAGAGCGGCAGCGGCGCCGAGCGCGTGATTTCGTCGAGCGCCACGGCGCCCAGCAGGCGCTCGCGCGCGGGGTCGATGCCGCGTTCGTCGAACGCGGCGATTGCCTCGCGCAGCAGACCGGACACCTCCACCACGCGGCAGGCGTCGAGCCCGGGCGGAATGACCGAGGCATCGACATAAAGCGTGCGCAGGAACGCATCTTCGACGATCGCCACCTCGTGCGTGACGAACGGCGGAGCCCAGATCGCCCGTGAAGGCGGGACCATCCAGGTCGTACCGGGCGTTGCCATGCGCAGCACGCCGCGCGACGCGTAAGCAAGCTGCGCCCATGCATGCGTGTGCCGCGCAATGCGCACGCCGGCGGCCATGGGCCGCGAGCGCACGCGGATCGGGTGCGCGGGCGTCGGCTCGAACTCGGGGGGAATGTCGGCGAGCTCGGCGGGCGGCAAGGCGGCGGGCGAGGAAAAGGGCATGGTGGATCGGCGCGTTTCTGTGCGCATTATTGTAGGCGCGCGTCCGCATGGCTGTCCGAATGTACCCATCGGCATGGACGCAGGCGCATAATGCTGCGGGTTTGCCGCGCGCGGTATCGGCATCAGGCAATCGACAGGCAACCGGGAGTCAGGAGCACAAGCAATGAAGTACGTATTCATCTACGGCACGCTGCGCGCGGGCGAGATCAACGACATCAATCTCGCGGCGTCACGCAATGCGATCCGGCCGCCGCGTCTCGTGGGCCGTACGGCGGTGGCGGGTCACCTGTTCGACTTCGGGACGTACCCGGGGATGATTGCCGATGCGCAAGCCGAGCCGGTGATCGGCGAGGTCTACGAGGTCGACGACGCGCTGGTGGCAGTGCTCGACGATATCGAGCAGGTGTATCCGGGCGTCGACGGGCTGTTCGTGTCCCAGAAGGTGAGCGTGGAGGTGGCGGGGGAGCGGCTCGAATGCCTGTTCTATCCGGTGGTGCGCCATGCGGTGCAAGGGCGGCCGCGGATTCATGGCGGCGACTGGATCGCGCACCGCCTCGCGCGCTGATCGGCGCGCAGCACGGTGTAGAAGTGCTGCTAGACGCACAAAGTAAGCGCACAAAGGCCCGGCGGATTTACATCCGCCGGGCCTTTTTCATCGATCGGTCGTCAGGATAACGATTAGATCTCTTCGTACAGCGGCAGCGTCAGGAAGTCGACGAAGTTCTCCGAAGTCGACATCGCTTCGAAGATCACCGAAGCGCGCTCGTACGGCTTGGTGTTGGTGCCGATCTCGGTCTTCACTTTGGCGAGTTCTTGCGGGATCAGTTCACGCACGAGTTCGGCCGTGACCTTGCGGCCGTCTTCGAGCTTGCCCTTCGGCGAGCGGATCCACTGCCAGACTTGCGCGCGCGAGATTTCCGCGGTTGCCGCGTCTTCCATCAGGTTGTGGATCGGCACGCAGCCATTGCCCGCGAGCCATGCGCCCAGGTAGTGAATGCCGACGTTGATGTTGTTGCGCAGGCCGGCTTCGGTGATCGGCGCTTCCGGACGGAAGTCGAGCACGTCCTTGGCCGTCACATTGACGTCGGGGCGCTGCTTGCTGAGCTGGTTGGGCTTGTCGCCGAGCACCTTCACGAACTCTTCCATCGCGATGGGCACGAGGCCCGGGTGCGCAACCCAGCCGCCGTCGTAGCCGTCGCCGGCATCGCGTGCCTTGTCCGAACGCACGCCGCCCATGGCCTTGTCGTTCGCTGCGGGGTCGTTCTTGATCGGGATCAGCGCGCTCATGCCGCCGATGGCCGGCGCGTTGCGGCGGTGGCAGGTCTTGAGCAGTTCGAGCGCGTAGGCGCGCATGAACGGCGACGTCATCGTGATCTGCGAACGGTCGGCGAGGCAGAAGTCCTTGTCGTTCTTGAACTTCTTGATGGCCGAGAAGATGTAGTCCCAGCGGCCGGCGTTCAGGCCCGAGCTGTGCTCGCGCAGTTCATAGAGGATTTCGTCCATCTCGAACGTGGCGAGGATCGTCTCGATCAGCACCGTGGCGCGGATCGTGCCGCGCGGGATGCCCACGGCTTCCTGCGCGGCGACGAAGATGTCGTTCCACAGGCGCGCTTCGAGATGGCTTTCCATCTTCGGCAGGTAGAAGTATGGGCCGCTACCGCGTGCAACCAGCTCCTTCGCGTTGTGGACCAGATAGAGCGCGAGATCGAAGACACCGCCCGAGACGCGCTGGCCGTCGACCGTCACGTGCTTTTCGTCGAGGTGCCAGCCGCGCGGACGCACGATCAGCGTGGCGGTCTTTTCGTTGAGCTTGTACGTCTTGCCGTTTTGTTCCAGCGAGATCGTGCGGCGCACGGCGTCTTTGAGGTTGATCTGACCGGTGATCTGATTGTCCCAGCTCGGCGCGTTCGAATCCTCGAAGTCGGACATGTAGGAGTCCGCACCGGAGTTCAGCGCGTTGATGATCATTTTGCGCTCGACCGGGCCCGTGATTTCGACGCGGCGGCATTCGAGATCCTTCGGCAGCGGTGCGATCTTCCAGTCGCCTTCGCGGATCGACTTCGTTTCAGCGAGGAAGTCGGGGCGCTCGCCGGCGTCGAGGCGCTTGGTGCGCTCGACGCGCGCCTTGAGCAGTTCCTGACGACGCGGCTCGAATGCACGGTGCAGCTTTGCAACGAGTTCGAGCGCTTCGGGCGTGAGGATCGTTTCGAAGCCGGGCTTGATTTCAGCCGAGATCTGCATGCCTTGCGGCAGGTTCAACGTGTTCGCCATGATTGCTTGCTCCTTGGTCGGTCAGACTTTGAATGCGGTGGTTGTTGTAATGACTGTGCCCATCAGGACGACTTCGTCACGCGCCCGGGCTGGGGCGCGGGGCGGCTTCGCTCGGCAGGCACAGCGGTTTCGAGAAAGGCGGCGAGTTCTGCCATGCCGCCGCCGGTGCCGTGCGGCGGCACACCGAGTTCTTCGGCGGGCAGTCGCTGGCGGTTGATCCAGAATGTGGTGTAGCCGAACCAGGCGGCGCCGGCTGCGTCCCAGCCGTTCGACGACACGAACACCATGTCGCGCGGCGCGGCGTCGAACGCGGTGGCACCAAGCGCATAGGCGGCCGCGGCCGGTTTATAGGCGCGCACGGCGTCGACTGAGAGCACGTGGTCGAACAGGCCGGTCATTCCGGCGCTTTTCACCGCGATGTCGAGCATCTGCGGATTGCCGTTCGAGAGGATGGCGAGGCCCATGCGCGTGCCGTCCGCAGCCGGCGCACGCAGGCGGCGCAGCACGGGCAGCACGTCGGGGAAGGCCGAGAGGCAGGCGTATTCGTCCATCAGCCGCTTTTCGCCCGCGCCGGAAAGCGGAAGGTTCAGGCGGCGCGCCGCGTAGCGCAGCGCGTCGAGCGTGATATCCCAGAAGGGGCGGTAGCGCGTGCCAGCGGGGTCCGAGAGCGTGCGCAACTGCGTGTATTCGATCTGCTTCAGGCGCCAGAGCTGCGAGAGCGCGTCGCCGTGACCGGGAAACATCTGCTCGGCTGCGGCAACGACCGAGTGCACGTCGAAGAGCGTGCCATATGCGTCGAAGATCACAGCCTTGGGGAATCGTGGTGTCGTTGTGGCCGACATAGCCTTGCACTCCATCATCAGAGGTCGGAACGAATTGTATTCATTGTCATGGGTACTGAAAAAGACGGGATTGATCACTTGATCTTTTACTTTTACCCACCTAATCTGACGCTCTAGAGGATTTTTTCTATCAAGGCTGTTGCGTAATTCCGTTTTCCTGGTTTTCCGATGGATCGCTTCAAACAAATCGAAACCTTCGCCAACGTCGCGGCGAAGGGCAGTCTTTCCGCAGCGGCGCAGGCCGAAGGCGTCGCGCCCGCCATCATCGGACGGCGCATCGACGCGCTCGAAGAGCGGCTCGGCGTGAAGCTGTTCGTGCGCACCACGCGCCGCATTACGCTGACGTTCGAGGGCTCCGCGTTCCTCGAAGACTGTCAGCGCATCATTCACGACATGCAGAATGCGGAGGCCAGCGTTTCCGCGGGCGGCGTGAAGGCGAGCGGGCACCTGCGCGTGTCCGCGCCGGCGGGCTTCGGCAGGCGGCACGTCGCGCCGCTCGTGCCCGATTTCACGTCCGCGCACCCCGACGTGACAACCACGCTCGACCTCTCGGACCGGCTCGTCGACCTCGTCAACGAGGGCTTCGATTGCGCGGTGCGGCTGGGCGAACTGCCCGATTCGTCGCTCGTTTCGCTCAAGCTCGGCGAAAACCGGCGCGTTTGCGTGGCGTCGCCCGCGTACCTGTCGCGGCGCGGCGCGCCCGAGACGCTGGCCGATCTCGCGCGCCACAACTGTCTCGCGCTCGGCGCGAGCAGCGCGAACCAGCAGCGCGGCTGGACTTTTCAGCAAGACGACAAAGTGGTGTCGATTCGCGTCTCCGGCACGATGGAATGCTCGGACGGCGCAGTGCTGCACGAATGGTGTCTCGAAGGCTACGGCCTCGCGTGGCGCTCGTGGTGGGAAGTCGGTGAGGATATCGCGGCAGGCCGGCTCGCGAGCGTGCTCGACGCGTATGCCGCGCCGCCCATCGGCATACACGCCGTGTTTCCTCAGCGCCGGCACTTGCCGTTGCGCGTGCGCCTCTTTCTCGACTTTCTCAAGCATACCTACGGTCAGCCGGGTTACTGGGGCCAGGATTGAGCCCCGGTGGTTCGTGTTTCCGCCTCGGCGTTCGGGGCAGTTCGGGGCAGTGCATCCGCGTTTCCGATATGCGGAGATGCCCGCATGCACGCCGTGCGCTGTTTATTGGCGCACTACAATCGATCTGAGGGCGTAGCGGGGCGCCGTGCGAGGGCCAAGGCGCGGTTCGCGAGGCCCCGGATGCAGTGAGCACGGGAACACGGAGGGCGCCATGTTCAAGCACATCCTCGTTCCGACCGATGGCACCGACCTGTCGAAAAAGGCGATTGACGGCGCGATCGATCTCGCGCGGACGGTGGGCGCCCGCGTTACGGCCTACGCATGTCTGCCGCAATATCCATACTCGCCTTACGCCGATGTCGTGATCGAGCTGCCCGGCGACTTCCAGACCCGCAGCGAGCGCGAGGCGCGCCTCCATCTGCAGGAAGTGGAGGAGGCGGCGCATAGCGTGGGCGTCACCTGCGACTCCTGCACCAGCGTGCATCCTGCGCCTTATCTCGGCATCATCGAAGCCGCCGAAAACTGCGGCTGCGACGTGATATTCATGGCGTCGCACGGGCGTCGCGGTCTGGGCAGCCTGTTGATCGGCAGCGAGACGCAGCGCGTGCTCACGCATACGAAGATTCCGGTGATCGTCTACCGATAGCGCGTAGCCGCAGTTGGCGCATGGACATGCACGGCCGATGTCCATGCGCCTTCCGTGGCTTGCTTCACTACACCTGGCGCGGGTGCGGCGGTGGCGGCGTCCGGCAGGCCCCGCCAAGGACTTGCGAACCGGCTGCCGCGCCGTGCGTCCGGCGCCAGAAAAGAGCAGGGGGCGCGCCCCCTGCGGGCGGTCTTACGCCACCTTCTTGTCGAAGAACTGCTCGTCTTCGGTCGAACCGTGCAGCGCCGTGGTCGACGCTTCGCGCTCGACCGTTTGCGTCACTGCGTCGAAATAGCCCGTGCCCACCTCGCGCTGATGCTTCACGGCCGTGAATCCCTTTTCGGCCGCGGCGAACTCGGCCTGCTGGAGCTCGACGAACGCGCTCATGTTCTGGCGCGCATAGCCGTGCGCGAGGTTGAACATCGAGTAGTTCAGCGAGTGGAAGCCCGCCAGCGTGATGAACTGGAACTTGTAGCCCATCGCGCCGAGTTCGCGCTGGAACTTTGCGATCGTCGCGTCGTCGAGGTTCTTCTTCCAGTTGAACGACGGCGAGCAGTTGTAGGCGAGCATCTTGCCCGGGTACTCCTTCTGGATCGCTTCAGCGAACTTCTTCGCGAACTCGAGATCCGGCTTGCCCGTTTCGCACCAGATCATGTCGGCGTAGGCCGCGTAGGCAAGGCCGCGCGAGATCGACTGCTCGAGGCCGTTGCGCGTGCGGAAGAAGCCTTCCACCGTGCGCTCGCCCGTGAGAAACGGCTTGTCGTTATCGTCGATGTCGGAGGTGACGAGGTCGGCGGCTTCGGCGTCGGTGCGCGCGAGCAGCACGGTCGGCACACCGCAGACGTCGGCGGCCAGACGCGCGGCCGTCAGCTTGGCGACGGCTTCGCGGGTCGGCACGAGCACCTTGCCACCCATGTGGCCGCACTTCTTCACCGAAGCGAGCTGATCTTCAAAGTGCACGCCGGCCGCGCCTGCTTCGATCATCGCCTTCATCAATTCGAACGCGTTGAGCACGCCGCCGAAGCCTGCTTCAGCGTCGGCCACGATCGGCTGGAAGAAGTCGACATAGCCTTCGTCGCCGGGGCTCTTGCCTTCGGACCACTGAATCTGGTCGGCGCGCGTGAGCGTGTTGTTGATGCGCTTGACCACCTGCGGCACCGAATTGGCCGGGTAAAGCGACTGGTCCGGGTACATTTCGCCGGCAAGGTTGGCGTCGCCGGCGACTTGCCAGCCCGACAGATAGATGGCCTTGAGGCCGGCCTTCACCTGCTGCATGGCCTGATTGCCCGTGAGCGCGCCGAGCGAGTTGATGAAGGGCTCGGTGGTCACGCCTTTCCAGAGCTTTTCGGCGCCGATCTTCGCGAGCGTGTGCTCGGGCTGGACCGAACCGCGCAGGCGCACCACGTCGTCAGCCGTGTAGTTGCGCTTGACGCCCTTCCAGCGCGGGTCCGTTTCCCATTGCTGTTGAAGTTGCTGTGCTTGCTCTTGACGGGTCGACATGATGGGCTCCTTCGTTTACCTGGAAATAAACCAGTGATCGGAACTGCTGAACCGCTTGGTTTCGCGAAGGGTGTTTCATTTCGCGAACTCTTATATAAGAGTCTAGGCAAATCGATCGCCCCGCAACAGGCAGGAGAAAGAGATTTTTCGTAAATTTTAATTCAATAAATTCAATGTGTTACGGTGTTTATTTTGCGATAAGAAACGGAATTTTCCATCTTGCAACGAACCTATTTGTGCCCCGCAACACGATTTTTTACGAAGCAAAAAAATTTTTTGCATCGTGAAATTTTGAGCGCGGACAAAAAAAGACCGGTGACGAGCACCGGTCCTTTCAACATCAATGGGCGGGCGGACATTGCCATCCGTCCCCGCACGCTGATTTAGCTGTCGCGACGTGCGCCGCGCGGGCCGTCGTTGCGGCGCGCGCCGTAGCCTTCACGCGAACGGCCATAGCCGTCGCCGCGCGGCTGGCCGTAGCCGCCGCGGTTATTGCCTTCGCCGCGCGAGGCGCCATAGCCGCCTTCACGCTGACCATAGCCGCCACGCGAGCCTTCCGAACGGTTGCCCCAGCTATTGCCGTTGCGCTCGCCGTTGGACGAACGCTCGCCAAAGCTGCGCTCGCCTTGCGGACGGTCGCCGTAGCTGCGCTCGCCGCCACGGTTGCCGCCGTAATTGCCATAGCCACCCGGCTTGCCGCTGCCATTGCCGAAGCGACGGCCACCGCCATTGCCGCCGCCCGGACGGCCACGGCCGCCAAAGCCGCGGTTCGAGGGCGGCGCCTTGCGCGGCTCGAAGCCTTCGATCACGTTGACCGGCAGCGGTGCGCGCACGAAGCGCTCGATGCGCTTGAGGGCACCTTGCTCGGCGTGATGCACGAGGCTCACTGCGATGCCCGAGCGGCCCGCGCGGCCCGTGCGGCCGATGCGGTGCACGTAGTCTTCGGCGAACTTCGGCAGGTCGTAGTTGAACACGTGCGTGATGCCGGGGATGTCGATGCCGCGCGCCGCGACGTCGGTGGCGACGAGCACGCGCACGCGGCGCTCGCGCAGTGCGCGGATCGTGCGGTTGCGCGCGCCTTGCGGCAGGTCGCCGTGCAGTGCGGCGGTTTCGAAGCCGGCGTCGGCGAGCTTGCCCGCGAGCTGGTCCGCATCCATCTTGGTCGCCGTGAACACGACGGCCTGGTCGAGGCTCTCGTCGCGCAGCAGGTGATCGAGCAGGCGGTCCTTGTGATCGCGGTCGTCCACATAGTGAACGGTTTGCGCGATGTTCGAGTTCGCTTCGACCTTGCGCACGATCTCGATGCGCTCGGGGTCCTTGAGCAGGCGGCCCGTGATCGACGCGATCTTGCCGTCGAGCGTGGCCGAGAACAGCATCGTCTGGCGCGACTCGGGCGTGGCCGCGACGATCGTGTCGATGTCGTCAATGAAGCCCATATCGAGCATGCGGTCGGCTTCGTCGAGCACGAGCATCTTCAGCTCAGACAGGTCGATGCGGCCGCGTTCGAGGTGGTCGAGCAGGCGGCCCGGCGTCGCCACGAGAATCTCGGGGTTCTTCGCGAGCAGCATGAGCTGCTGGCCGTAGGCCACGCCGCCCAGAATGCTGACGGTGCGCAGGCGGCGCAGATGCTGGCCGTAGGTCGACGCAGCCGTGGTCACCTGCATGGCGAGTTCACGCGTGGGCGTGAGCACGAGCAGGCCGGGGCGCGCGACCGGTTGCGGACGGCGCTGGCGGCGGTCGCCCTGGCCTTGCTGGCCGGGTTGACCTTGCGGACGCGGCTCGCGCGGTTGAGCGGCCTGGGCCTTTTGCAGCTGCGCGAAGCGTTCGATCGCGGGCAGCATGAAGGCAGCGGTCTTGCCCGAGCCGGTCGGGCTGGAGACCAGCAGGTCGCGGCCCGCGATGGCGGCAGGAATGGCGCGTTCCTGCACGGGCGTCGGGGCCTTGTAGCCCGCCGCGGTCAGCGCGGAGACGATCTCCGGCGACAGACCGAGCGATGCGAACGTCGGGCCTGCGGGCGTGTCGTCGGCCTGCACGGCGGCTTCAGGAGCAGCGGTGGCGGCGTCGAGACCGAGGGCGTCGTTGGCAATCGCGTCGAGGGGGCTTTGGGTATTGCTCGAAGTCATGAAAATCCTTGGTACACAGGAAATAGAACGTCGGCGCCAATCGGCATACCCAAGTCGTCTGAATTTGCGAGCAAATCGAAAAACGGGGGCAATCCGCACCGCACAAGGGCGAAGGACGGATTTTCGTTAGAAGCTGTTTTGGGTGCGGCTTAGCCGGGATTGGCCAACCGCCAGCCTGATATTGACGGCCCGAAAACTGGGCCATGGCAGGGGGGACAGGTTCTAAACTGGATTGGAGCTTAACGCTACGGGGCGTATTGCTGATCGCAAAGGCGACCGGAGCGCAACGCAGCGCGTATTGTATCTCTTTTTGTTGCAGTGCGCCAGCAATCGTTTCGTCCGTGTTGAGGCGATGCCGCTCGCCGGCGCATGGTGTTGCTTCTGGTTCCTTCTAGTTCGCGGCGCCGCCCTTGAGCGATTCGACGACCTCGACGTACTGCGCCTTCGCGGCATCCTGCGCGGTGCCTTGCAGCGCAGCCCACGCCTCGTACTTGTACTTGCCGACGATATCGGTGAATCCAGGCTTGTCGCCGTGCACGTCGCCTTCGGTGGCCTGCTTGAAGAGCGCGTACAGGCGCAGCAGCGTCAGGTTGCCCGGGCGCTCCGGCAGCTTTTGCACGTCTTGCTGGGCCTGCTCGAATTGGGCATTCACATCGCTCATTGTTTTTCCTCCACTGGATGATCGGAACAGCCCGGCGATGGTAGCAGCGCCGTCCGCCAAGGGGCTGGAACCATTCCTCCATTCTATGGAGGCGAAGGGCCGGGACGCATGGGCCATGCCTGGTCGGCGACTGCACGAAGGCGGCGCATTACAATAGCGCTCATGACTGAAACCGTGTTGCTTGCCCTCGATACCTCGACCGAATACTGCTCGGTCGCATTGCTTCGCGCCGCCGCGTCCGCTGGCGGCGCATCCGGATCCGCCAGCGAGGCGCCGCCCGAGCCGCGCGTCTGGACCCGCCATGAAGCCACCGGCGCTGTCTCCAGCACGCGCCTCTTGCCGGCCATCGGCGAACTGCTGGCGGAAGCGGGGCTCGCGCTGGCCGACTGCGATGCGATTGCGTTCGGCGCGGGCCCGGGCTCGTTTACCGGCCTGCGCACCGCCACGGGCGTCGCCCAGGGCCTGGCGTTCGGCCTCGACATTCCCGTGGTGCCCGTGAGCACGCTGCTCATTTGCGCCGAAAGCGCGCGCATGCGCGATCCGGCGGCAACACGCGTGCTCGCGGCGCTCGACGCGCGCATGGACGAAGCGTACTGGGCCGATTACGTATGGGACGCTGCCGCGAACGACTGGCGCACGCTGCGCCCGGCGTCGCTCGATGCGCCCGAGGCCATCGCCGCGCCCGACGAACCGTTCACGCTCGCGGGCAATGCGGCGGTGGCATTCGGTGCGCGCCTCGTCGCGTCGAAGAGCGCGCGCACCATCGACGCTGAAGCCCTGCCGCACGCGCTGCCGCTCGCGCACGCCGCGCTGCGCGCATTGCGCGCGGGCCGCACGCGTCGTGCCGACGAGGCCGCGCCCGAATACGTGCGCAACAAGGTCGCGCAGACCACGGCCGAGCGCATGGCGGCCAAGGCGGCGCAGGGTGGGGTGCAGAATAGTGGCGGTGAGGGGGAGCGATGAGCGGCGTGCTGATGACGGACCGCTACCTCTCGCAGATGACCGAGAGCGATCTCGACGAGGTCGTGGTCATCGAAAAATCCGCGTACGAATTCCCGTGGTCGCGTGGCAACTTCGAAGACTCGTTGCGCAACGGCTACTTTGGCGTGTGTATGCGCCATGTGACGGGAACGCTGATCGGCTATTGCGTGCTGATGCCGGTCGTCGACGAGATGCATCTGCTGAACCTGTGCGTCGCTCCACCGGCGCAGGGCCTGGGCGCGGGCCTTGCGTTGCTGCGCGAAGCCGTGCGCCTCGCGCGTGCGCAGCAGCTCGAAGGGTTATTGCTGGAAGTGCGGCCGTCGAATCATCGGGCGATCCGGCTCTACGAGCAGTTTGGCTTCGTCACCATCGGGCGGCGCAAGAATTACTATCCGGCTCGCCATCACACCCGTGAAGACGCAATCGTGATGCGTTTCTCTTTTGCAATGGAGGGCGCCGATGCCGCTCGATGAGACCGCCCTGGAGGAGCTCGGCCTCGCGCCGCGGTGGGTGCGCCGGGGCATGGCGGCGGCGCCGTCGTCCGCGGAATCGATGACGGCTGCCAGCGCAAGCCAGGCCGTGGCCGTGCAAGCCGGGCAGGCCGTGCCGGACGCAGCGCCGCGAACCGAGTCGACGCCGCAACCGGTTGCGCAGCGCGTAGCAACGCAAGCTTCGCAACAAGGCGCCGACGCCCAGGCGCCGGTTTCTCCGCAGCCGCCGTCCGACTTGGGCCGTGGCCGTGCAGCCGCCGAGCCAGTTCAGGTCGCCCAGACCGCGCAGGAAGAACCGCCGCCTCTGACCGAAGACGATTTCGCGTGGTTCGACGCCATGCCTGAGCCGTCGCTGCCGCATGATCTGGAGCCGGCTCCTGCTCCGCGCGAAGACATCGCGACGCTCGACTGGGATGAGCTCGCCGAACGCGTGGCTTCCTGCACACGTTGCCGTCTGTGCGAGAAGCGCACCAACACCGTGTTCGGCGTGGGCGATCGCTCTGCGGAGTGGATGCTGATCGGCGAGGCGCCGGGCGAAAACGAAGATCGTCTCGGCGAGCCGTTTGTCGGCCAGGCGGGCAAGCTGCTCGACAACATGCTGAAAGCGTTGTCGCTCGCGCGCGGCGAGAACGTGTACATCGCAAACGTCATCAAATGCCGCCCGCCGGGCAACCGCAATCCAGAGCCCGACGAGGTCGCGCGCTGCGAGCCGTATCTGCAACGCCAGGTGGCGCTCGTGAAGCCGAAGATCATCGTCGCCCTGGGGCGCTTCGCCGCGCAAAGCCTGCTGCGGACCGACGGCAGCATCGCCTCGCTGCGCGGGCGCGTGCACCAGTACGAGGGCGTGCCCGTGATCGTCTCGTATCACCCCGCGTATCTGCTGCGCAGTCTGCACGACAAATCGAAGGCATGGGACGACCTGTGCCTCGCCCGTGACACCTGGCGCGCGGCAGGCGGCCAGCGATGACGATGAGGCGGCCCGCGGATGCCTCGTCGGGCGATCTGGCCGCCGCCGGCTCCAGTAAGCCGCTGCTCGATTCGCTCTACCAGGATCTCACCGATCCGGTCGTACGCGATCTCGCATGGCTGCTGTTCAGCGCCGATTTGTTGCGTGAGCAACCTCATGCGCCGCTTGCCGAGCTATGGGCGAGCGATGAGGAAGCGAATGCCGCCGCTGCGTGGCTCATACAACTCGATCGCGATCCTGCCCGCCTGCATGCCTCGCTCGACGCCACGCGCCTCACGCGACTGGGCCGCTATGCCGAAACGCTGCTCGGCTGGTTTCTCGCCCATGGACCGGCGCCCCGGCTAGTTGCGGCGAACGTCGCACTGCGGCGCGCTGGCCTCACGCTGGGCGAATGCGACTTCCTTGTGGAGACGCGCGACGGCCAACGGCTCCATTGGGAACTGGCGGTGAAGTGGTACATGCATTTGGGCGCGGCGGAGAACGGCACGCCGGGGCTCGCCGATTTCGTCGGGCCGAACCTGCGCGACCGCTTCGATTTGAAGCTCGCGCATTTGCGCGATCACCAACTGCGCTTGAGTGCGCGCGAAGAGTTCGCGTGGCTCGGTTATCCAGGTCCGTGGCTCGCGCAGATGTTCTGGAAGGGCTGGCTTTTTTATCGCGCGGGAAAGGGGGCGGGCGTGCCGCCGGGCGACCCGCCAGAACTCGCTGAGCAGCATGGGCGCGGCTGGTGGGTCACGCAGGCGGATTGGGCCGATTTCGCGGATCGTGAAGGTGCGGATGGCTGGAGCGTGCTGCCGCGGCTCGCCTGGCTGGCGCCACGGCGTATCGGGGCGAGCGGTGGGCAATGCTTGCCGATGCCCCACGGGGAGATCGATCGGCAGAAGGGGGGCAGCGGCGCCAGGCACTATCGCGAGGTGCACGGCGATGCGCTCGCGGCTCGCGGAACCGTGGCCGCGCCAGTGCCGGGCGAAACGTTGCTCGCGGACCTTGCGCAAGTTCACGAGCCCGTGATGGTCGCTGCCTTTGTGGCCGATGGCGCGGGCGGCTACGTCGAGCGCTCGCGCGGCTTCATCGTTCCGGACGACTGGCCGTCGCGCGCCCAGGCCTTTGCGCGCCCTTGACGTCGACTACGACGTCACTCGCGGCAAGCGCGGCAAGCGGGACTCACCACCAGCGCCAGAAGTGATGCACCGGGCCGACGCCATGGCCCACGTCGAGCCGCTTGCTCGCTTCGAGCGCGCCGGTGAGATACGTCTTCGCCTGCGTGACGGCGTCCGCGAGCGTCGCATGCTGCGGCCACAGCGCGGCAATCGCCGAGGAGAGCGTGCAGCCCGTGCCATGCGTGTTCGTCACCGGCACGCGCGGCCCGCCCAGACGCAACGTCCCGCCGGCTTCGATCAGCCAGTCGGGACTGTCGGGGCCGCCGAGATGGCCGCCTTTCATCAAAACGGCTTGCGCGCCGAGTGCGCGCAGCGCCTCGCCTTGTTCGACCATCGCGGCTTCGTCGGTTGCCGGCGCCACGCCGAGCAGCGCCGCGGCCTCAGGCAGATTCGGCGTGACGACGCCCGCGAGCGGCAGCAGTTCTTCGCGCAGCGCCGCCACGGCCTCGGGCGCTAGCAGCGCGTGATTGCTCTTCGAAATCATCACCGTGTCGAGCACGATGCGCGGCGGCCGGTGGCGGCGCAGTGCATCGGCGACGGCACGCACGATCGATGCGTTGGCAAGCATGCCGATCTTCACGGCATCGATGCGGATGTCCTCGAACACGGCGTCGAGTTGCGCCGTGACGAAACCCGCATCGGGCGCGTGGATGGCGGTGACGCCGCGGGTGTTCTGCGCCGTGAGTGCGGTGATGACGCTCGCGCCATAGGCGCCGAGCGCGGAGAAAGCCTTGAGGTCGGCCTGGATGCCTGCGCCGCCGCCCGAGTCGGAGCCGGCGATCGTGAGGACATTGGAAATCGGTGAGGTCATGGCAGCGTCGCTAATGCGTCGCGCGCCGGGCCCGCAGGCCACCGCCGCGCACACGCGGGATTCAGTGGCGATGATTTTCGCCGATCAGCGCGACCGAGTCGAACGAGCGCTGATTGGCCTGGTGGCGGCGCATCACGAGCCACATCATCAGGCAGACGAAGGTGCCAAACAGCACGATCACGATGGTCACCGGCACGTCGAGCCAGACGAGTACGGCATAGAGGCACAGCATCACGAGCACTGAGAGGTTCTCGTTGAAGTTCTGCACGGCGATCGAGTGGCCGGCGGAGAGCAGTACGTGGCCGCGATGCTGGAGCAGCGCGTTCATCGGTACGACGAAGAAACCCGAGAGCCCGCCGACTACCATCAGGAAAATATAGGCGAACACGAGGTAACCCGGAATGCGCATATGGCCGATATGCAGGCCCCAGTGCGGCGGAAACAGGTTGCGCGTGTAAAACGCCATGAGCATGACGGCGAAGCCCATCATGATGCCCACCGGCAGCACCGAGAGCGACTTCTTGAGCGGCACGCGCGCGGCGGCGATCATCGCGCCGGCGGCGACGCCCACGGCCACCACGGCTTGCAGCACCGCGCTTTCCGAGAGCGACATGCCGAGCGACACTTCGGCCCATTTGAGCACGATGAATTGCAGCGTCGCGCCGGCGCCCCAGAACAGCGTTGTGACCGCGAGCGAAATCTGGCCGAGCTTGTCGCGCCAGAGGATGTTGAAGCACTCGGCGAAGTCGGTGATGAGGCGGATCGGTCCGTGCTGCTGGCGCGGATAGCGCGCGCCGGTGTCGGGAATGCGCAGATTGAAGAGTGCGGCGATTACGTAGATCACCATGATCACGAGCATCGCGGCTTCGGCGGGGGTGTTGATCGAGGCGGGCGTGTGGCGAAGGATGTGGGCGGCGATGTGCGGGCTGATCAGCGCGCCGCCAAGCACCGTGCCGAGGATGATCGAACCGACCGTGGTGCCTTCGATCCAGCCATTGGCGGCCACGAGGCGCTCAGGCGGCAGCAGTTCCGTGAGAATTCCGTATTTGGCCGGCGAATAGGCCGCCGCGCCGAAGCCAACCACGCCATAGGCGAATAGCGGATGCGTGCCCGCTAGCATGATGGCGCAGCCCACGACCTTGATCGTGTTCGTAATGAACATGACCTGGCCTTTGGGGCGGGAATCGGCAAAGGCGCCGACGAATGCGGCAAGAACAACGTAGGACAGGACGAAGAACAGCTTGAGCAGCGGCGTCATCCAGTTCGGGGCGTGGAGGTCTTTCAGCAGTGCAATTGCAGCGATGAGGAGCGCATTGTCGGCCAACGACGAAAAAAACTGCGCGGCCATGATGGTGTAAAAGCCTTTTTTCATCTGATGCGATGCTTTCCTCGCTGCGGTCCGTCCGCCCCGGACGGGTGGGAGGCATCCGGGCTTTATTACGTTCGAAATGGGTTGTGCGCAGGGCTTTATATCATGAAAATAGTGTGGTTCGGACTAGCACATTCCTTGACCGCCTGTCAGACGGGCTTGGCGGGTGCTGAAAACACCCTGTAAGCTCCTGATTCAAAAGCGTCTTTGCGAAAAAATCCCATGCCTCGCCCCCTTTCCGCCACGATTCACACCGCTGCTCTCGCCAATAATCTCGCCGTCGTCCGCAAATATGCGCCGCAGTCGAAAATCTGGGCCGTGGTCAAGGCCAATGCCTACGGCCACGGGCTGGCGCGCGCCTTTCCCGGCCTGCGCGCGACCGACGGTTTTGGCCTGCTCGACCTCGAAGAAGCGGTGAAGTTGCGCGAACTGGGCTGGGCCGGGCCGATCCTGCTGCTGGAGGGCTTCTTCCGGCCGACCGACATCGACGTCATCGATCGCTACAGCCTCACCACCGTGATCCATTGCGACGAGCAGATGCGCATGCTCGAAATGGCGCGCCTGTCCAAGCCGCTCAACGTTCAGCTCAAGATGAACAGCGGCATGAACCGGCTCGGCTACACGCCGGAGAAATACCGCGCGGCGTGGGAGCGCGCGCGCGCCTGCCCCGGCATCGGCCAGATCACGTTGATGACGCACTTTTCTGACGCCGACACGCCGCGCGGCATCGGCGAGCAGATGGCGGCGTTCGAGCGCGGCGCGCAAGGCATCGCGGGCACGCGCAGCCTTGCGAACTCGGCGGCCACGCTCTGGCATCCCGAATCGCATTTTGACTGGGTGCGCCCCGGCATCATTCTGTATGGCGCGTCGCCTTCGGGCGTGGCCTCGGCGCTCGACGGCGTCGGTTTGCAGCCGGCCATGACGCTTGCCTCGGAAATCATCGCCACGCAGACCATCGCCGAAGGCCAGAGCGTCGGCTATGGTTCGATCTTCACGGCGCGTCAGCCGATGCGCATCGGCGTGGTGGCCTGCGGCTACGCGGACGGCTATCCGCGCGTCGCGCCCGAAGGCACGCCCGTGATCGTCGACGGCGTGCGCACGCGCGTGGTCGGGCGTATCTCCATGGACATGCTCACGGTCGATCTCACGCCGGTGCAGGGCGCGGGCGTGGGCGCGCGCGTCGAGCTGTGGGGCGCGAATCTGCCGATCGACGATGTCGCGCAAGCGTGCGGCACGATCGGCTACGAGCTGATGTGCGCGGTCGCGCCGCGTGTGCCGGTTCGCGCGGAATAACTGAACACCATGGCAAAAAGCATGGCGAAGGCGAAGACGCTCTATATCTGCACCGAATGCGGCGGACAGGCGCCGAAATGGCAAGGACAGTGCCCCGCGTGCGGCACGTGGAACACCCTGGTGGAAAGCGTTGCGGAGCCGGCCGGCAATCACCGCTTTCAGGCGCTGGCGAAGAGCGCGCCGGTTCGGCGTCTGGCCGATATCGAGGCGTCCGACGTGCCGCGTTTCACCACCGGTGTCGGCGAGTTCGACCGCGTGCTGGGTGGCGGGCTGGTGGCGGGCGGGGTGGTGCTGATCGGCGGCGATCCGGGCATCGGCAAGTCCACGCTGCTGTTGCAGTCGCTCGCGCAGATCGCGGCCGAGCGGCGCGCGCTCTACGTGAGTGGCGAAGAGTCGGCGGCGCAGATTGCGTTGCGCGCGCAACGGCTTGCCTTGCTCGATCCGGGTTCGAAGGCGAGCGAGCTGCAATTGCTCGCCGAGATCCAGCTCGAAAAAATCCAGGCGACCATCGAGGCCGAAAAGCCCGACGTCGCCGTGATCGACTCCATCCAGACGATCTATTCGGAGGCGCTCACGTCGGCGCCCGGGTCCGTTGCGCAGGTGCGGGAGTGCGCCGCGCAACTCACGCGCATCGCCAAGCAGTCGGGCACGGCCATCATCATGGTTGGCCACGTGACGAAGGAGGGCAACCTCGCGGGCCCGCGCGTGCTGGAGCACATCGTCGATACGGTGCTGTACTTCGAGGGCGACACGCATTCATCGTTCCGGCTCGTGCGCGCGTTCAAGAACCGCTTTGGCGCGGTCAACGAGCTTGGCGTGTTCGCGATGACCGAGCGCGGGCTGCGCGGCGTGGCCAATCCGTCGGCGCTGTTTCTCTCGCAGCACGAGCAAAGCGTGCCGGGCTCCTGCGTGCTGGTGACCCAGGAGGGCTCACGGCCGCTGCTCGTGGAGGTGCAGGCGCTCGTCGATACGGCGCAGGTGCCCAATCCGCGCCGCCTCGCGGTGGGGCTGGAGCAGAACCGCCTCGCGCTGCTGCTGGCGGTGCTGCATCGCCATGCCGGCATCGGCTGCTTCGATCAGGACGTATTCCTGAACGCGGTGGGCGGCGTGAAGATCACCGAACCGGCCGCCGACCTCGCCGTGCTGCTTTCCATCCACTCGTCGATGCGTAACAAGGCGTTGCCAAAGGGCCTGATCGTTTTCGGCGAAGTGGGGCTCGCCGGGGAGATCCGGCCCTCGCCGCGCGGGCAGGATCGCTTGAAGGAAGCCGCCAAGCTCGGCTTCACCTGCGCGCTGATTCCGCGCGCCAATGCGCCGAAACAGCCGATCGAGGGATTGAACGTCATCGCCGTCGAGCGCATCGAGGAAGCCATCGACCGCGTGCGCGAACTGGAGTAGGCGCGGTGCGACAATGCGGTCTGTCGCGTAATGATTGGTAACAACCCTGGTACGTACTGTAACCCTTTCGTTTCGCGATTTCCCTATCCTTGCCCGGATGCTCAACCCGCATCCAGCGGAAAGGATAGCGACTTGAAACATACAGAATCGTCTTTCGGCATCGGCGGCAGCTCGATCGTCGTGCGCGGCTGCCGGGTCTCCGAGCCGCTCTTGCAGCCTTGGGGCAGCAGCTGCCGCATCGTCGAGTGGATCGACAGCGACGGCCGCATTTCGCGTCAGGTGGTGGCCGGCAACGTGACCGCCGCTCAGGTGCGCAGCACCATTGCGCATCATGTAGAAGGCCGCAAGCACGTGCTTTATGACGACGAACGCTCGCCGCGTCAGACTTTGCCGCGCCGTTAGGTCGGAGCCTTCAGCTCACCTCAGCTCCGCTTCGTTCAATCTTTCTCAATCGTTGTGAAAATGGGTGCTTGATACTCCGCTTCGGAGTTGTCTGGCGCCCATTTTCGTTTGCGACTTCTTCGCTCAACCCCAGGGGCCATAGTTGAACGGTTTCTTGCTGGGTGGCTGGCCGGCTGGCGAGGAGTTGCTCCCGGCCTCCGCGGCGAGCCCGGCCGAGCCCGGGCTGGTTGCGCGGCGCGCGGCGGTTTCGCGTTGGGCAGCGTCGTCCTCGAGCAGGGCCTGCAGCACCTCGGGGTTGAACAGCGGGTGATTGGCTGCCTCGCCGGGCGTGAGGACGGGGGAGACGCAACAATCGATCAACTCGAGCCGGTCGATCCACGTTTGCAGCGTTTCGCCCGCGATGAGCGCAGCCAGCTCGCGCGTGAGCGCCGCCGCGTCCGACCCGCCTGGCGTCTGGCCGAGGCTCCAGTGCCGTTGAGCCCAGTCCTCGCGGCCAATGGCCGTGCACAGCGTCTGCCAGAACTTCAGTTCGAGTGCGCCCACGGCGAGCCAGCGCTCGTCCAGCGTGCGGTACACGTTGTAGCAGGGCACGCCGCCATTGAGCAGGCCGCCGCCGGGCTGGAGCGCCGCCGCGTCGTCGTTGGCGAGGGCGACGTGAGCCATCACGTTGTGGGCATGCGCCTGATGCGCCATCGAAACATCGACGAAGCGGCCTTCGCCGCCACGCGCCACGTGCCAGAGCGCGGCGAGGATCTGCGCGAGCGCGGCCTGCGCGCCGCCGAGCAGGTCGGCGATCTGGAAGTTCGGCAGCACGGGCTCGCCTTCGCGCGTGGAGATCTGGTCGAGCACGCCGGCGTACGCTATGTAGTTCAGATCGTGGCCGGCCCGGTCGGAAAACGGCCCCTGCGCGCCATAGCCGCTGATCGCGCAGTAGACGAGCTTGGGATTGTTCGCGCGCAAGGTTTCGTAGCCGAGGCCGAGCCGCTCCATCACACCGGGGCGGAAGCTCTCCACGAGCACATCGGCATCGCGCGCGAGCGCGAGCAGCACAGCGCGGCCGCCTTCGGATTTGAGGTCGAGCCGCGTTTCGCGCTTGCCCCGGTTGACGAGCCGGTAGAACGCGCCTGGGCGGCCCGCGACTTCATCCTCGGCGCTTTGCATCATGTTGCGCGCGGCGTCGCCGGCGCCGGGCGGTTCGATCTTCAGCACGTCGGCGCCCATTTCCGCGAGGCGCAGCGTGGCGATGGGGCCAGGCAGGAGGCGGGTCAGATCGAGAACGCGCAGGCCCTGCAATGCGGGAGGTATCGACACTCGCTGTGACACTCGTTTGGCTCCTGATTAGCGGTGGCGCCGGTTGCGTCACCCGATCTGCTCGAGCTCCTCGTGCGCTCCGAGCCAGTCGGCTTCGAGCGTTTCGAGGCGCGCCTGGACTTCGGCTTGACGCCGGATCGCTTCGGTCAGCCGCGTCTTTTGCGCTGGCTCGTAGCTGGCGGGGTCGGCAACGAACGCGTCCAGCGTGCCTTTCTCGGCGTTGAGCGCGTCCATCTCCTTTTCTATCTTGCCGATTTTCGCCTGCAATGGCTTTTTCAGGTGCGAGAGCCGCTGGCGCGTTTCCGCTTCCTGGCGCCGTTGCTCCTTGCGGTTCACGCCGGCGTCGCCCGTTTCGCCGTCGAGCGCATTTGCTGTGCCGAGCGCCGCGCTCTTGATGGCCGCGCGCTGTTCGGCGGCGTGCTGGAGCAACCAGTCGCGGTAATCGTCGAGATCGCCGTCGAACGGTTGCAGGCGGTGCTTCGCCACCAGCATGAACTGGTCGGTCGTGGCGCGCAGCAAATGCCGGTCGTGCGACACGAGGATCAGTGTGCCTTCGAATTGCGCGAGCGCCATGGTGAGCGCGTGGCGCGTTTCGAGGTCGAGATGGTTGGTCGGCTCGTCGAGCAGCAGGAGGTTCGGCTTCTGCCAGATGATGAGCGCAAGCGCGAGACGCGCTTTCTCGCCGCCGGAGAACGGGGCAATGGGCGCCGTGGCCATCTCGCCCGGGAAGTTGAAGCCGCCCAGGAAGTCGCGCAGCTCCTGCTCGCGCGTATCGGGCGCGAGGCGCGTGAGATGCTGCAGCGGCGTGTCGTCGGGGCGCAGCGTTTCCAGTTGATGCTGCGCGAAATAGCCGATTTGCAAGCCCTTGCCGGTGCGCAATTCGCCCGAGAGCGGCGCGAGCGTGGCGGCGAGCGTCTTGATGAGCGTGGACTTGCCTTGCCCATTCGCGCCCAGCAGGCCGATGCGCTGGCCATTCTGGATCGACAGCGCGACGCCTTCGACGATGGGCGTTTCGCTGCCGTCGTCGGCACGGTAGCCGCAACGCACGGTGTCCATCACGAGCATGGGATTGGGCGCGGAGTCGGGGGTGCGGAATTCGAACGTGAACGGCGAGCTCGCGTGCGCGGGCGCGATCAGCTCCATCTTCTCCAGCGCCTTGACGCGGCTCTGTGCCTGGCGCGCCTTGGTGGCCTTCGCCTTGAAGCGGTCGATGAAGCTCTGCAGATGCGCGACGGTCTTCTGCTGCTTTTCGTAGGCGCTTTGCTGGAGTGTCAGTTGTTGTGCGCGCAGGATCTCGAACTGCGAGTAGTTGCCGCCGTAGCGTTTGACTTGCTGGTTCTCCAGATGCAGCGTGACGTTGCAGACCGAATCGAGAAACTCGCGGTCGTGCGAGATCACGACCAGCGTGCCGGGATAGCGGTGGAGCCAGTCTTCGAGCCAGACGATCGCGTCGAGGTCGAGGTGGTTCGTGGGCTCGTCGAGCAGCAGCAGGTCCGAGCGGCACATCAGCGCCTGGGCGAGGTTCAGGCGCATGCGCCAGCCGCCCGAAAAGCTTGCCACGGGCTGTTGGGTTTGCTCCATGGTGAAGCCGAGGCCGAGCAGCAGCGCCTCGGCGCGCGCGGGCGCGGTGTAGCCATCGGCGTCGGCGAAGGCGGCGTGCGCCTCGGCCTCGGCCGCGCCATCGTGGGCTGCGGAAGCGCAGGCGATGCGCGCTTCGATTTCGCGCAGCGCGGCGTCGCCATCGAGCGCGTATTCCAGCGCGTTCTTCTCGACGGCCGGCGTTTCCTGGGCGACGTGGGCAATTTGCCACGACGGCGGCATCGAAAAGTCGCCGGCATCCGCATGCAACTCGCCGCGCAGCACGGCGAAGAGCGTGGACTTGCCCGCGCCATTGGCGCCGACGAGGCCGACCTTTTCTCCCGGATTCAGGGTGAACGAGGTCTGGTCGAAAAGCGGCTTGGTGCCGCGAGCAAGGCTGAATTGATTGAAGCGGATCACGAGAGCGCTGGCGCGGACAAAACCGCGGATAAAACGTAAAGCGCTATTTTAGACTGCGCCGCAGTTGCGCCGGCATCGGCCGGACGGCTAACGCCGGGTTCCGGTCCATTTGCCGGTCCGATCGGCCATTCGGCCAGGCTGTGGCGGGCAGCTTTTCTCACGTAGACTGGCGCTTTCGTTGGGAGAGCCAGATGTCGACGGTTTATTCGTTTTCGGCCACGCCGCTCGGCGGTGGCGCGCCAGTGAGCCTCGAGCAGTACGCGGGCAAGGTCATGCTGATTGTCAATACGGCGAGCGAATGCGGATTCACGCCG
The DNA here is from genome assembly GCF_000785435.2 of Paraburkholderia sacchari. Lineage (GTDB taxonomy): Bacteria > Pseudomonadota > Gammaproteobacteria > Burkholderiales > Burkholderiaceae > Paraburkholderia > Paraburkholderia sacchari. Next base: position 322,052 of record NZ_JTDB02000008.1, read on the forward strand.
CAGTATCAGGGCTTGCAGAAGCTCCACGAGCAGTACGCCGCGCGCGGCCTTGCGGTGCTCGGTTTTCCGTGCAACCAGTTCGGCAAGCAGGAGCCGGGCGACGCGGCGCAAATCGGCGCTTTCTGCGAGAAGAACTTCGGCGTCACGTTTCCGATGTTCGAGAAGATCGAGGTGAACGGGGCCCACGCGCACCCGCTGTACCAGTGGCTCAAGGGCGAAGCGCCGGGGCTGCTCGGCATCGGGCGCATCAAGTGGAACTTCACGAAGTTTCTCGTGGGCCGCGATGGCAAGGTCGTCAAGCGCTATGCCCCTGCCACGAAACCCGACGCCATTGCCGCGGACATCGAGCAACTGCTGTAAAGGCGTACCGGCTGGCTCGCGAGCTGGCTCGCAGGACTACAGCACGGGCGCGAACAGGCGCGCAACATGCATCGAGATCTTGCGCCACGCGTGCGCGTCGCGGTATTCGCCGCGGTCGATCTCGAAGGTCTGCTCGAAGTCGCGCAGCAGCATCGCCTCGACCTCAGCGGCAAAGCCGCGGTGCACGGTCAGCACCATGATTTCGAAATTCAGGCGGAACGAGCGGTTGTCCAGGTTCGCGCTGCCGATGGCGGCGGCCGTGTCGTCGATCAGCACGACCTTCTGGTGCAGGAAGCCCGGCTTGTAGCGGAAGATGCGAATGCCCGCGCGCACCGCGTCGTAGGCGTAGAGCGTGGATGCCTCGAACACCACGAAGTGATCGCGCCGGCTCGGGATCATGATGCGCACGTCCACGCCGCGCATCGCCGCGAGGCGCAGCGCCGAGAAAACCGCTTCGTCGGGCACGAGGTAAGGCGTGGTGATCCACACGCGTTTTTTCGCGGCGTTGATTGCCTCGACGAAAAAGAGCGAGCAGGTTTCCTGACGATCGGCGGGGCCGGTGGGCATCACGAGGCAGTGCATGTCGCTGCTGTCGCCTGACTCGCCCTGGGGCTCGACTCGCGACGTTACGGCGGGTGGTTCGCAGCCGGGAAGCTCCTGGGTGACCCAGTACCAGTCCTCGGTGAAGGCGAACTGGATGTTGGCCACCACGGGGCCGCGCACCTCGATATGCGTGTCGCGCCACGGCGAGAGCGGCGGCTTCGCGCCCAGATATTCGACGCCCACGTTATGGCCGCCCACGAACGCGCGCTCGCCGTCCACCACCACGATCTTGCGGTGGTTGCGGAAGTTGAGCTGGAAGCGGTTGACGAAGCGGCGCTTCGTCGAGAACGGGTGCACTTCGATGCCGCCCGCGCGAAGCTCGTGCACGTAGCGCGCCGGCAGGTCGAAGCTGCCGATGCTGTCGTAGAGGAACAGCACGCGCACGCCGCGCGCGGCGCAGGCGAGCAGGGTGTCCTTGAGCATGTCGCCGAGCGCGTCGGCGCGCACGATGAAGAACTGCACGATCACATAACGGCGCGCTTGTTCGATCGCGTCGAAGATCGCGGAGAACGTGGCTTCGCCATTGACGAGCGTGCGCACCGTGTTGCCCGCCACGAGCGGCATGCCGGCCAGGTGCGAGAACGAGCGGATCATGCGCGTGCTCAGTTCGTCGGCTGGCCAGTCGACGGTATGGTCCAGTTCGTCATCGGGGCTGCCGGGCGGGCGCCAGCCGGGCATGTGCGCGCGCGTGCGCAAGGTTTCGTTGCGTAGCCGCCGTGCGTCCGCATAGCCCTCGAACTTGCTGCGGCCGAGAAACAGATAGGGGATCAGCGTGAAGTAGGGCATCGTCGCGAGCGAGACGGCCCAGGCGATCGCGCCTTGCGAGGTGCGCGTATTGAGGATGGCGTGGCCTGCTGCGATCAGGCCGAGCAGATGGGTGATCGCGAGCAGAATGCCCAGGGTTGACCAGTCGAATCGCATAGAGGCGCGGGACGCTCCTGAAGCCGTGCGGCGCAGCTGCGAGTGCGAGCCGTGCGAACCGCGTGAGCCGGGAAACATTCATCTTACCGAACCCTGTCGCGTAGCGGCGATTCTGCTTGCGCACTGGTTTTGCGCTAATCGGGAGCGCGATGGTGTTATGGCTGCGCGCTGCGGCCCGGCGGCGCTCTCGAGTGTCTTCGAGCGCAGCCGGGCCGCTATTTTCCGTGCTCAGACCGGCAGGTCCGCGGCCTGGATCAGGAACACCTGGTCGTCGCCCGCGCTCGTCGAGAGCCAGACGAGTTCGAGGCCGCCGAACGCGGCTTCCACGTTCGCGCGTTCGTTGCCGATTTCGACCACGAGCACGCCTTCGTCGGTGAGCCACTTGCGGGCTTCGCCGATGATGCGGCGCACGATGTCCATGCCGTCCACGCCGCCCGCGAGCGCCATCTCCGGCTCGTGGCGGTATTCGGGCGGCAGCGCCTGCATCGATTCGGCGTTCACGTACGGCGGATTCGTGATGATCACGTCGTAGCGGCGCTCGGGCAGCGGCGCGTACAGGTCGCCTTCGAACAGCGCGATGCGCTCGTCGAGACCGTGCTCGTGCACGTTGCGCGCCGCGACTTCGAGTGCGGGCGCCGAGAGGTCGACGGCGTCGATGTCGGCGTTCGGGAACGCGTGCGCCGCGAGGATCGCGAGGCTCGCGGAGCCCGTGCACAGTTCGAGCACGGCGGTAACCTGCTCGGGGTCTTCCACGTAGGGCTGCAAACCGTCTTCGAGCAGCTCGCCGATGAACGAGCGCGGCACGATCACGCGCTCATCCACGTAAAAGCGCAGGCCGTGCATCCACGCTTCCTGCGTGATGTAAGCGGCGGGCACGCGCTCGTTGGCGCGGCGCTCGATCACGGCGAGCACCTTGTCGATTTCCTCGGGCGCGAGGCGCGCGTCCAGAAACGGATCGAGCAGGTCGAGCGGCAGATGCAGCGTATGCAGGATCAGATAAGCGGCCTCGTCGTAGGCGTTGGTCGAGCCGTGGCCGAACGCGAGATGCGCGGCCGAAAAGCGCGAGACGCCGTAGCGCAGCAGGTCGCGCACAGTGGAAAAGGTCGTGGCTAGCGAATGGGGCATGTCATTGACTCCAGCAATAGGCCGCTCAGGCGATCAGTTGTTCCAGCACGCGGCGATACACGTTCTTGAGCGGATCGACGAATTTTACTTCGATATGCTCATCGATCTTGTGGATGCTGCCATTGGGCGGTCCGAACTCAACCACCTGTTCGCACATGCGCGCGATGAAACGGCCATCGGATGTGCCGCCCGTGGTCGACAGTTCCGTGTTCACGCCGGTTTCGTCGATGATCGCCCGTTCGAGCGCGTTCGAAAGCGCGCCGCGCGGGGTGAGGAAGGGCAGGCCGCTCACGCTCCAGTGCAGATCGTATTCGAGGCCGTGCTTGTCGAGAATCGCGTGCACGCGCTTTTGCAGGCCTTCCACCGTGCTCGCGGTCGAAAAGCGGAAGTTGAACATCACGTCGGCGTGGCCGGGAATCACGTTGGAAGCGCCGGTGCCGCTATGGATGTTGGAAACCTGCCATGTGGTGGGCGGGAAGTACTCGTTGCCGTCGTCCCATTTTTCGGCGACAAGATCGGCCAGGGCCGGCGCGAGCAGATGCACCGGATTCTTCGCGAGATGCGGATAGGCAATATGGCCCTGCACGCCCTTCACGACGAGCTTGCCCGACATCGAGCCGCGCCGGCCGTTCTTCACGCAGTCGCCGAGCGTATGCGTGGAAGTGGGCTCGCCCACGATGCAGTAATCCATCTTTTCGCCGCGCGCCTGCAGCGCTTCGACGACCTTGACGGTGCCGTCGGTGGCAGGACCTTCCTCGTCGCTCGTGATGAGAAAGGCAATCGCGCCGCGATGTTGCGGATGCGCCGCCACGAACTCTTCGCTCGCCACCACGAAGGCCGCGAGCGACGTCTTCATGTCGGCCGCGCCGCGTCCGTAGAGCTTGCCGTCGCGGTGCGCGGGCTCGAACGGCGGCGAGCTCCATTGCTCGAGCGGGCCGGTGGGCACGACGTCGGTGTGGCCCGCGAACGCGAGCAGCGGGCCCGCGGCGCCGGCCGTGCCGCGCTTGACGGCCCACAGGTTGGTCACGCCGTTGGATTCGATCGTTTCGCACGCGAAGCCGAGCGCACCGAGGCGTTCGGTCATGATGCGCTGGCAGTGCTGGTCGTCGGGCGTCACGGACGCGCGGGCGATCAGGGCTTCGGTAAGGGCGAGGGTGGCGGACATGAATGAACCACTTTCAATAAAAATGCCGGCGCCGCTGATCGAACAGGGGCCGGCAACAGCAAGGAAAAACCGTTTCAGGCGAACAGCGCTTTTCTCAAGCGAACAGCGCCTCGTATTGCTCGGCGGAAAAACCCAGCGTCTTCACACGGCCATTCACGGCCACGACCGGCCGCTTGATGATCGACGGCTTGTGGATCATCAGCGCGATCGCGCCGGCGGTCGTGTCGGCTTCGGCTTTGTGGACGTCGGACAGGCCGCGCCAGGTCGTGCCGCGCTTGTTGATGAGCAGATCCAGTGACACGTCCTTGAGCCAGTCCTGGACCAGCGCATTCGACACGCCGGCCTTCTTGAAGTCGTGGAATTCGAACTCGATGCCGTGCTCTTCGAGCCACACGCGGGCCTTCTTCACGGTGTCGCAGTTCGGAATGCCGTAGACGACGACGGTTTTTGCGGCCTTCGCCATTAGTCGCCTCGCAGCAGCTCGTTCAGGCCGACCTTGGCGCGCGTCTTCGCGTCCACCTTCTTGACGATCACGGCGCAGTAGAGGCTGTGCGAGCCGTCCTTCGAGGGCAGATTGCCGGCCACCACGACCGAGCCCGCCGGAATGCGGCCGTATGAGACTTCGCCGGTTTCGCGGTCGTAGATCTTGGTCGACTGGCCGAGGTACACGCCCATCGAGATGACCGAGTTCTCCTCGACGATCACGCCTTCCACGACTTCCGAGCGCGCGCCGATGAAGCAGTTGTCTTCGATGATGACCGGGTTGGCCTGCAGCGGCTCCAGCACGCCGCCGATACCGACGCCGCCCGAGAGGTGCACGTTCTTGCCGATCTGAGCGCACGAGCCGACGGTGGCCCACGTGTCGACCATCGTGCCTTCATCGACATAAGCGCCGATGTTGGTGTACGACGGCATCAGCACGACGTTCTTCGCGATGAACGAACCGCGGCGCGCGATGGCCGGGGGCACGACGCGGAAACCGCCGGCCGCGAAGTCTTCGGCCGTGTAGTTGGCGAACTTCGAGGGCACCTTGTCGTAGAACTGGCTGTAGCCGCCGGCGGCCATCGGCACGTTGTCTTCCAGGCGGAACGACAGCAGCACGGCCTTCTTCACCCATTGGTTGACGACCCAGTCGCCGTCCTTCTTTTCGGCGCAGCGCAGCGCGCCACGGTCGAGTTCGGCGATGACGTGGGCGACGGCTTCGCGCACCTCGTTCGGCGCGGACTTGGGCGAGAAGTCGGCGCGGTTATCCCAGGCGGTGTCGATGATCTGCTGAAGTTGTTGCGACATGGTGGTGGCTTCGTGTGAGTTCAAATGCGATGACTCGCGTACCCGGGGGCGGGCGCGCGAACGTAAGGTGGCTTTACTGTTACTGCTTGAGCGAGCGGCAGAAGTCGACGATGCGCTGCGCGCCCTCGATGCACTCCTCGACGTCGGCGACGAGCGCCATGCGGACGAAGTCTTTGCCGGGATTCGCGCCATGCGCTTCGCGCGCGAGATACGAGCCCGGCAGAACCGTCACATTATAGTCGGCGTAGAGGCGCTGGGCGAACGCGGTATCCGAGAGGCCAGTGCGCGCGACGTTGGCCCACAGATAGAACGCGGCGTCGGGCAGCTTCACGTCGAGCACGTCGGCGAGCATCGGCGTCACGGTCGAGAACTTCTGCAGGTACTTCGCGCGGTTCTCGCGCACGTGGGCCTCGTCGCCCCAGGCCGCGATGCTGGCGGACTGCCAGACCGGCGAGAGAGCCGAGCCGTGGTACGTGCGGTAAAGGAGAAACTGCTTGAGCAGCGCCGCGTCACCCGCGACGAAGCCCGAGCGCATGCCGGGCGCGTTCGAGCGCTTCGAGAGGCTCGAGAGCATGATCAGGCGCTCGAAACCGCGGCCGAGCCGGTGCGCGGCTTCGAGGCCGCCGAGTGGCGGATGCGCTTCGTCGAAGTAGATTTCCGAGTAGCACTCGTCGGAGGCGATCACGAAGCCGTAGCGGTCGGAAAGCGCGAACAGCTCGCGCCAGTCGTCGAGCGTGAGCACGGCGCCCGTCGGGTTGCCCGGCGAGCAGACATAGAGTAACTGCGTGCGCGCCCAGACCTCTTCGGGAACCTGCGAATAATCGCAGGCGAAGTTGCGGCCGGGGTCGCTGTTCACGAAGTACGGCTCGGCGCCCGCGAGCAGCGCGGCGCCTTCGTAGATCTGGTAGAACGGATTCGGACAGAGTACGATCGGCCGCTTTGCTGGACCTTTTGCTCCCGCCGTGGGGTTGACCGTCGGGTTCACCACGGCCTGGGCGAGCGCGAAGAGCGCCTCGCGCGAGCCGCACACGGGCAGCACTTGCGTGTTTGCGTCGATGGCGGGCAGGCTATAGCGCCCGGTCACCCATTTCGCGATCGCCTCGCGCAGCGCGGGGCTGCCGGCCGTGGCCGGATAGGCCGAAAGACCGTCGAGCGAAGCGACGATGGCGTCGCGGATCAGCGCGGGCGTCGGATGTTTCGGCTCGCCGATCCCGAAGCTGATGTGGCGCAGGCCGGCGTTCGGCGCGACGTCCTTGAAGAGCGCACGCAGCTTTTCGAAGGGATAGGGCTGGAGAGTGTCGAGTAGCGGATTCACGGGCTTGGCGGGTGAAAAGCGTGAGACGGGTGGACAGCGCGCGGCGCAATGGCCGGCATCGGCGGCCCGGTTCCGGCGACGATGTGACCCGATGTAACCCGGCGCGACGATGTCGTGGCCATGATAGGGCCGGTTGCTGGCGTGCCTGGCGGCGCGATCCGGCATGGGTGGCGTGGATCGCGGCGGCACGGAGCGGGTCGCGCGTCGGGGATGGCTGCTGCGGCTGGAAAAGCGTGGATTATAACTTGGCGAGGCACGGCCTGCGGGGCGCTCCGGCGTGCGCGCGGGCGAGGCATGTAGCCGGGAATATGGCCCCTGGAGGCCCGGTGGGCATGCTTTGGCGGAGCGCATGGCATAACGCGCATATCGCGCATATGGCAACAGGCAGGACAAACCGGCAGGACAGTCGGCAACAAACGAGGAACAACAAAGGAGGGGTATGCAGTCCGAAAAGCAGCCGATGCGCGCTTTCTTTGCATGGGCGCGGTGCGGGAGAGCCGGCCGATGAGCGCGAGCCTGAAGTCCGGCTGGCCGACGCTCGCCATCATGATCGGCGCCTCGGTGTGGGGCGTGATCTGGTATCCGCTGCGCACGCTCGCGAGCCTCGGCCTGACCGGCACGGCCGCAGGAGCTGCGACCAGCGCGGCGGGGTGCCTCTTCGTGCTGTTGCTGCGCCACCGCTCGATCGCCACGGTGCGCTGGCACTGGGTGCTGCCGATGCTCGGGCTGGCCGCGGGCGTGGCCAATATGGGCTTCGTATGGGGCGCGATCCACGGCGAAGTGATGCGTGTGCTCCTGCTGTTCTACCTCACGCCGGCATGGACGGCGATCTACGCGCATTTCATCCTGAACGAGCGCCTCACGGGGGCCGGCGCAGCACTCTCCGCGCTGTCACTGCTGGGCGCGGCGCTCATGTTGTGGTCGCCGAAGCTCGGCGTGCCGTTGCCGGCCAACGCGGCCGAATGGGCGGGGCTTGCGGGCGGCATGGGCTTTGCGATGAGCAACGTGCTCGTGGTGAAGACGAGCCGCGTGCTGCCGCAGATGAAGCCGGAGATGCGCACCGCCGTGATTTTCGCCGGGGCGGCGATCTGCGGTGCGGTGGCGTCGCGCTTTGAGCCGATGCCGGTGCTGCACGTCGGCGAGCCGCTGGCGCGCATCGTGCTGCTCGTGGCCGTGCTCGGTTTGCTGCTGAGTTCGAACAACATGCTGGTGCAGTACGGGCTCGCGCGCGTGCCAGCGAACCGCGCGTCGATCATCATGCTTTTCGAACTCGTGGTGACCGCGCTTTCATCGTGGCTGCTCGCGGGCGAAACGCCGGGGCCGCGCGAGTGCGCGGGCGGCGCGTGCATCGTGCTTGCTACGCTGCTGTCGAGCTGGGTGCATCGCACGCAGGACGCCAAAGCGGGCGGCAAGCATGAGCAGCACGCGAGTGCCGACGCCAGCGTGATTGCCCACGCGCAAGCGTGCCCCATCGACGAAAGCGGCAATGCCCATGGTGGCGCGGATGACGATGCGAATGACCGCGGCGGCCCAAGCGCATCGCCGCGCAGCGGGCGGAAAGGCGCGCGCACGATGGTATGATTGCCGCTGATCCTCGCCGGGCGGGCGCGCACAAGGTGCTTCGCGCGGCGAGCCGTGGCGGCTGCCTGAGATGTAGTGCCCGAAGTGCTGATGAAGCGCCCGCAGCATTCGATGCGTGATCCATGCGCGTGCGGCGCGTGGCTTGCGGCGCGGGCGGTCCCGTTCACTCTCCCTATTCAAACAGCGATATCGCCGTGCGTCTGACCTCGATTAAACTCGCTGGCTTCAAATCCTTCGTCGATCCCACGCATTTCCAGGTCCCGGGCCAACTCGTCGGAGTGGTCGGGCCCAATGGCTGTGGCAAATCGAACATCATCGACGCCGTGCGCTGGGTGCTCGGCGAATCGCGCGCCTCGGAATTGCGCGGCGAGTCGATGCAGGACGTCATTTTCAACGGCTCCACTGCGCGCAAGCCCGGCAGCCGCGCCAGCGTCGAACTCGTGTTCGACAACGCGGACGGGCGCGCCGCGGGCCAGTGGGGCCAGTATGCCGAGATCGCCGTCAAGCGCGTGCTCACGCGTGACGGCACGTCGAGCTACTACATCAACAATCTGCCGGCGCGCCGGCGCGACATCCAGGACATTTTCCTCGGAACCGGCCTCGGGCCGCGCGCGTACGCGATCATTGGGCAGGGCATGATCGCGCGCATCATCGAGGCAAAGCCCGAAGAGCTGCGCGTGTTCCTCGAAGAGGCCGCAGGCGTTTCGAAGTACAAGGAGCGCCGCCGCGAAACCGAAAGCCGTCTGCACGACACGCGCGAGAATCTCACGCGCGTGGAGGACATCGTGCGCGAGCTGTCCACGAACCTGGAGAAGCTCGAAGGCCAGGCCGTGGTGGCGACGAAGTTCCGCGAGCTGCAAACCGAAGGCGAAGAAAAGCAGCGCCTGCTGTGGCTCTTGCGCAAGAACGAGGCGGCCGGCGAGCAGCAGCGCCAGCAACGCGCGATCGAGCAGGCGCAGATCGACCTGGAGCGGCACACCGCGCAGCTGCGCGAAGTCGAAGCGCAGCTCGAAACGCTGCGCGTCGCGCACTATTCGGCCAGCGATGCGATGCAGGGCGCGCAAGGCTCGCTCTATGAAGCGAACGCCGAAGTAAGCCGCCTCGAAGCGGAAATCAAGTTCATCGTCGAATCGCGCAATCGCGTGCAGGCGCAGATCGCTGCGCTTACCGCCCAGCGCGAGCAATGGCAGGTGCAGGCGCAGAAGGCCGAGGACGATATCGCGGATGCCGAAGAGCAGCTCGCGATGGGCGAGGAAAAGGCGGCCATCGCCGAAGAACAGGCGGCGGCGAAGCAGGAGGCGCTGCCCGCGCTCGAAAACCGCTGGCGCGATGCGCAGGCGCAACTGAACGACGAGCGCGCGGGCATCGCGCGCACCGAGCAGGCGATCAAGCTCGAAGCCGCGCATCAGCGCAATGCCGACCAGATGCTCCAGCAGCTTCAGCAGCGCCACGAGCGCCTGAAATCGGAGGAAGGCGGCCTCGACGCACCCGACGAAGCGCAGCTCGAAGAGTTGCGCATGCAACTGGCCGAGCAGGAAGAGATCCTGCACGAGGCGCAGCAGCGTCTTGCCGATGCGCAGGAAACCGTGCCGCGTCTCGACGCCGAGCGCCGCGCCGCGCACGAGCGCGTGCAGGCCGAAGCGGCGCAGATTCATCAGCTCGAAGCGCGCCTCGCCGCGCTCAAGCAGCTTCAGGAGAACGTGCAAACCGAAGGCAAGATTCAGCCGTGGCTCGAACGCCATGAACTGGGTGCGCTGCCGCGTCTGTGGAAGAAGCTCCACGTCGAAGCGGGCTGGGAGACCGGGCTCGAGGCCGTGCTGCGCGAGCGCCTTGCCGCGCTCGAAGTGTCGAACCTCGACTGGGTGAAGGCGTTCGCAACCGACGCGCCGCCGGCGAAGCTCGCGTTTTACGCGCCGCCGCCGGCAGGCCAGGCGCCGGCTGCGCCCGCGGGCCTCACGCCACTGCTCTCGCTCGTGCGCATCGACGATGCGGGCCTGCGCGCGGTGCTCAACGAATGGCTCGGCGCGACCTTCGTGGCCGCCGATCTGGCCGAAGCGCTCGCGAAGCGCGCTCAGTTGCCCGAAGGCGGCGCCTTCGTGGTGAAGGCCGGCCACACGGTGACGCGCGTGGGCGTGCAGCTCTATGCCGCCGACTCGGAGCAGGCCGGCATGCTGGCCCGCCAGCAGGAAATCGAAAACCTCACGCGCCAAGTGCGCGCGCAGGCGCTGCTCGCCGACGACGCACGCGCCGCTGCGGTGCGCGCTGAGGCCGCGCACACCCAGGCGGCCCAGGCGCTCACCGAAGTGCGCCAGCAGGCCGAGCGCGCCACGCAGCGCGTGCACGCGCTGCAAATGGACGTGCTCAAGCTCACCCAGGCGCACGAGCGCTATACGGCGCGTAGCACGCAGATTCGCGAGGAACTCGAAGAGATCCGCGCGCAGATCGAAGAACAGCGTGCGCTGCGCGCGGAGTCGGAGGCGAATTTCGAGCGCCACGACATCGAGCTCGCGGAGTTGCAGGCGCGCTTCGAAGACAATCAATTGGCGTTCGAGGCGCTCGACGAGGAATTGGGCAGCGCCCGCAATGAGGCGCGCGATCTCGAGCGCGCGGCGGGCGATGCGCGCTTCGCGGCGCGCAACATGGCCAACCGCATCGAAGAGCTCAAGCGCAACATCCAGGTCGCGCATGACCAGAGCGAGCGCGTGGCCGCCTCGCTCGAAGACGCGCGGGCGGAACTGGAAACGATCAACGAGCAGACCGCGCACACGGGCCTGCAGGACGCGCTGGAAATCCGCGCGCAGAAGGAAGAAGCGCTGCGCGCCGCGCGCGCCGAACTCGACGACCTGAGCGCGAAGCTGCGCGCGTCCGACGAAACGCGCCTCACCGCCGAGCGTGCGCTGCAGCCGCTGCGCGACCGCATCACCGAATTGCAGTTGAAGGAGCAGGCCGCGCGCCTGAACGGCGAGCAGTTCGTCGAGCAACTGCAGGCTGCGGGCGTGGACGAAGTCGCGCTGCAGGAGAAGCTTTCGCCCGACCTCAAGCCCTCGTATCTGCAAGGCGAAGTCACGCGCATCAATAACGCGATCGCGGCGCTGGGGCCGGTCAACATGGCCGCGCTCGACGAACTGGCCGCCGCGAAGGAGCGCAAGACTTTCCTCGATGCGCAGTCCGCCGACCTCACGAGCGCGATCGAAACGCTCGAAGACGCGATCCGCAAGATCGACCAGGAAACGCGAACGCTGCTGCAAGGCACCTTCGACGAGGTGAACCGGCATTTCGGCGACCTGTTCCCGCGCCTCTTTGGCGGCGGCCAGGCCAAGCTCATCATGACCGGCGACGAAATTCTCGACGCCGGCGTGCAGGTGATGGCGCAGCCGCCCGGCAAGAAGAACTCGACGATCCACCTGCTCTCGGGCGGCGAGAAGGCGCTTACCGCCACGGCATTGGTGTTCGCGATGTTCCAGTTGAACCCGGCGCCGTTCTGTCTGCTCGACGAAGTTGATGCGCCGCTCGACGACGCCAACACGGAACGCTTCGCCAATCTGGTGCGCGCGATGTCGGACAAGACGCAGTTCCTGTTCATCTCGCACAACAAGATCGCGATGGAGATGGCGCAACAGTTGATTGGGGTGACGATGCAGGAGCAGGGCGTTTCGCGCATCGTTGCGGTCGACATGGAAACGGCTGCCGGTTTCGCACAGAATACGGCCTGATGGCCACGCACGCGGCGCGCGTGTTCAGGAAGGACGAAGGGACGATGCGCGTCGCCGGAAAAGAATTGCAGATGGAGCATGCATGGATCAGTTGACTCTCGGGTTGATCGGCGCGGGTGCCGTGGTCGTCGGGGGCGTGGTGGTGTACAACGCGTGGCAGAGCGCCAAGGTGCGCCGGCGCATGCCGCGCCCGATGCCCGAGGAAACGGCCGAGGCGCCGCTGCGCGACGACCTGAACGAACAGAGCCCTTTCATCGAGCCGGCCCGCGCGCCGGCCAAACGCGAGCCGTCGCTCGCGGGTGGCAGCGCCGCCGAGGAGCGCATGGAGCCGGGTTTCGGCGCGGTTGCGCCGGCCGACACGCCAGTGGACATCCAGGCGGAGAGAACTTCGCCGAATGGCTTTTCGGATGACGAGGCTGGAGAGGCTGGGAGCGAGGAGTCGCTTGCGTCCTCAACGGAGCATGGCGAGCCGGAAGCTCATGTCGCGAACGACGAAAAGCGCGACGAAAAGCAGAGTGAAAAGCGCGCGGAAGACGAGCGCGTCGAGCCGGTGCTGCCGGCCGCCACGACGATCTCGTCGGCGCCGCCCGCCATTGTGGATCGGCGTATCGACTGCATCGTGCCGATCCGGCTCGGCGGGCCGCAGCCCGGCGAGCGCGTGATTCCACTTGCGCAACGGTTGCGCCGCGCGGGCAGCAAACCGGTGCATATCGAAGGCAAGCCCGAAGGCGGCGATGGTTGGGAACTGCTGCAAAACGGCGTGCGCTACGAAGAATTGCGCGCGGCTGCGCAGCTGGCGAATCGCAACGGCCCGCTCAACGAACTGGAATTCTCCGAGTTCGTCGCGGGCGTCCAGCAGTTCGCGGATGCGCTCGACGGCCTGCCCGAATTCCCCGACATGACGGAAACCGTGGCGATGGCCCGCGAGCTCGACGGCTTCGCGGCGCAGTGCGACGCCCAGCTTTCGATCAACGTGCTGTCGGACGGCGCGCCGTGGTCGGCGAACTACGTGCAGGCAGTGGCGGCCCAGGACGGCTTGCTGCTCTCGCGCGACGGCACGCGCTTCGTCAAGCTCGATTCGAAGCAGAGCCCGGTGTTCATGCTGCAATTCGGCGACACCAACTTCCTGCGCGACGATCTCACCTACAAGGGCGGCCAGATGATTACGCTGGTCCTCGACGTGCCGGTGGCCGACGAAGACATCCTGCCGTTCCGCCTGATGTGCGACTACGCTCGCTCGCTCGCCGAACGTATCGGCGGCCGCGTGGTGGACGACCAGCGCCGGCCGCTGCCGGAATCCGTGCTGCAGTCCATCGACAAGCAGCTCATGACGCTCTACGCGAAGCTCGAGCAGGCCGGCATTCCGGCGGGCTCGCCGGCCACGCGGCGGCTCTTTAGCCAGTAAGGGCAAACGCTTTGCCATTGCAACAAGCGCGGCGCTATCACGGCGCCGCGCTTTTTTGTGCGTGGCGCAAACGTGGGCTTGCAAGCGCGGGCCGTTCGACGACGCACGAAGCTGGCCGTTCGGCCGATGCCACGGCCGTGGCTTCCTGAGATAATCTGACAATCTAATTCATTCAGAAGAAACCGCCCCAAGCATGGTCCGTTCTCCCGCCCGTCCTTCCGAAGAGTCCACTGCGGCGCAGCGCGCGTCGTGGTTGCGCGCCGAACTCGAGCGCGCCAATCACGCGTACTACGTGCTCGACCAGCCGGAGCTGCCCGACGCGGAATACGACAAGCTGTTCAGCGAGCTCCAGCGGATCGAGTCCGAGCATCCGGAAATCGTCTCGCCCGACTCGCCCACGCAGCGCGTGGGCGGCGAGGCGGCAGCGGGCTTCGAGCAAGTGGTGCACGACGTGCCCATGCTTTCGCTCAACAATGGCTTTGCCGACGAAGACATCGTCGCCTTCGACAAGCGGGTGTCCGACGCGCTCGGCAAGGGCGAAGGCGGCCCGGTCGAGTACGCGTGCGAGCTCAAGTTCGACGGTCTCGCCATTTCGCTGCGCTATGTGGACGGCGTGTTCGTGCAGGCCTCCACGCGCGGCGACGGCACGACCGGCGAGAACGTCACCGAAAACGTGCGCACGATCCGCTCGCTGCCGCTGCGGCTCAAAGGCCGGCGCGTGCCGAATGTGCTCGACGTGCGCGGCGAGGTGCTGATGTTCCGCCGCGACTTCGACCGCATGAACGAGCGTCAGCGCGAGGCGGGCCACAAGGAGTTTGCGAACCCGCGCAATGCGGCGGCAGGCAGCCTGCGCCAGCTCGATTCGAAGATCACCGCGCAGCGGCCGCTGTCGTTCTTCGCCTATGGCATTGGCGTGCTCGAAGGCGAGCCCATGCCTGCCACGCACAGCGAACTGCTCGACTGGTACGCCGAAATGGGCCTGCCCGTGAACAGCGAGCGCGCGGTCGTGAAGGGCGCGCAGGGGCTGCTGGAGTTTTTCCGCGCCGTGGGCGAGAAGCGCGACTCGCTGCCCTACGACATCGACGGCGTGGTCTACAAGGTCAACCGGCGCGACGAGCAGGACACGCTCGGCTTCGTCTCGCGCGCGCCGCGTTTTGCGCTCGCCCACAAATTCCCGGCGCAGGAGGCGCTCACGAAGGTCGTCGCCATCGACGTGCAGGTGGGCCGCACCGGCGCCATCACGCCAGTCGCGCGCCTCGAACCCGTGTTCGTGGGCGGCGCGACCGTTACCAACGCCACGCTGCACAACGAAGACGAAGTGCGCCGCAAGGACATCCGAATCGGCGACACGGTGATCGTGCGCCGCGCGGGCGACGTGATTCCCGAGGTGGTGAGCGCGCTCGCCGAGCGCCGCCCCGCAGACGCCCGCGAGTTCGTGATGCCCACCGAGTGCCCGGTGTGCGGCTCGAGCATCGAACGCCTGCCCGACGAAGCAATCGCCCGCTGCACCGGAGGCCTCTTTTGCCCCGCGCAGCGCAAGCAGGCGCTATGGCACTTCGCGCAGCGCCGCGCGCTCGATATCGACGGTCTCGGCGAAAAGATCATCGATCAGCTCGTCGACCAGAATCTCGTGCGCACGCCGGCCGATTTATTCAACCTGGGCTTCTCCACGCTGGCCGAGCTCGATCGCATGGCGGACAAGTCGGCACAGAATCTGCTGGATTCGCTCGAGAAGGCCAAATCCACCACGCTGGCGCGCTTCATCTACGCGCTCGGGATTCGCCACGTAGGCGAATCCACGGCGAAGGATCTGGCGAAACATTTCGGCTCGCTCGACCCGATCATGGACGCGTCCATCGAGCAATTGCTCGAAGTGAACGATGTCGGGCCGATCGTGGCCGAGTCGATTCATCAGTTCTTTGCGGAAGAACATAACCGCACCGTGATCGAGCAACTGCGCGCGCCGGGCAAGGTCAGATGGGCGGACGGTCCGCCTGCGCCGAAAGCGCCGGTGGGTGTGCTGGCGGGCAAGACGGTGGTGCTCACCGGCACGCTGCCCACGCTCACGCGCGACGAGGCGAAGGAAATGCTGGAAGCGGCCGGCGCGAAGGTGGCTGGCTCGGTGTCGAAGAAGACCGACTACGTGGTGGCGGGTGCCGAAGCAGGCAGCAAGCTTGCGAAAGCCGAGGAACTCGGCGTGCCGGTGCTCGACGAAGAAGGGTTGCACAAGCTCCTGGAGGGGCACACGACATGATTCGCGAAATTCTCAGAATGGGCGATCCGCGCCTGCTCGGCATCGCCAGACCGGTCGACCATTTCGACACGCCCGAATTGCACGAGCTGATTGCCGACATGTTCGACACAATGCACGCGGCTAACGGGGCAGGGCTTGCCGCGCCGCAGATCGGCGTCGACCTGCAGGTCGTGATCTTCGGCTTCGAAGACAACGAGCGCTATCCGGAAGCGCCGTCGGTGCCGCAAACCGTGTTGATCAACCCGGTCATCCATCCTCTTTCGCACGACATGGAAGAGGGCTGGGAAGGCTGCCTTTCGGTGCCGGGCCTGCGCGGCGCGGTGAGCCGCTATTCGATGATCCGCTACAACGGCTTCGACCAGTACGGCAATTCCATCGAGCGCGTGGCGGAAGGCTTTCACGCGCGCGTGGTTCAGCACGAATGCGATCATCTGATCGGCAAGCTGTACCCCATGCGCATCACCGACTTCTCGAAGTTCGGTTTCACCGACATCCTGTTCCCCGATCTCGACCCAAAGAGCGACGATTGAGATCTGGCGCGCACACAAGCGGGCGCGCATGAAAAAACGGGAGCCGAGGCTCCCGTTTTACTTGCTGTCACTGGCTTCAACCGGCGGCGCTCAGAACGTCTCGTCCGCCGACAGATAGCGCCATTGCCCCTGCGGCAGCGCGCCCAGCAGCACGCGGCCCATGCGCACCCGCTTGAGGCCGACCACCTTCAGCCCAACCAGTTCGCACATGCGGCGGATCTGGCGCTTCTTGCCTTCGCGCAGGACGAAGCGCAATTGCTCGCCGTTTTGCCAGCTCACCATGGCGGGCTTGAGCGGCACGTCGTCGAGCGAGAGGCCGTGGCGCAGCTTCGCCAGCAATTCGGGCGGGAAGTGCTGATCGACTTCCGTCTCGATGTCGCCATAGGTCACGCGCACGAGGTATTCCTTGTCGATGTCGGAACTCTCGCCGATCAACTGCTTTGCCACGCGGCCGTCCTGGGTCAGCACGAGCAGGCCGGTCGAGTCGATGTCGAGACGGCCTGCCGGCGCGAGCGTACGCAGATGTTTCGCCGAAAAGCGGATGCCCGAGTGATCACCGTCCCAGTGATTCTCGGCCGTGACGAGTGTGGCCGCCGGCTCATAGCCGTCCTCGGCCTGGCCCGAGACGTAGCCCACCGGCTTGTGCAGCAGGATCGTCACCTGGCGCGCCTGCGCGGCGAGCGCGGCGGGGTCGACTTCGATGCGCTGCTGGGGCGTGACCTTGGCGCCTAGCGTGTCGACGACTTCGCCCTCCACATAGACCCAGCCCTTTTCGATCCATTCGTCGGCTTCGCGGCGCGAGCACAGGCCGAGTTCTGACATGCGCTTGGACAGGCGCAGCGTGTTGTCGCCGTCGATTTCCACGCGCGCGGTGCGTTGTGGGGCGGTGTGGTCGCCACCAGCCGGTGAGCGGCGCGGCGCCTGGTCGGAGCCCTTCGCGAAGGGTTTCGACCCGGGCTTGCGTGTGCGGGCGTCTTCCGCGTTGCGCTCGTTTGCGTTACTCCAAGAAGATTTAACGGGGCGCGCGAAGCCACGGTCGTCGCGCGGGCGGCGTTCGTCGGAACTCTGGTCGCGGCGAAACGCTGGGCGTCGATCGTCGCCGTCGTCCCGGCGCGGGAAGCGGCGTTCAGTGCTTTCGTCGCGTGCGCGGAGTGGACGTTGGCCTTCGCTTTCATCGCGGCGCGGGAATCGGCGTTCGCCACCTTCTTCCCGAGCACGGAACGGACGGCGCTCATTCCCTTCGTCGCGTGCGCGGAAGGGGCGCTGGCCTTGGCCTTCTTCACGAGCCCGGAACGGACGGCGTTCCCCCCCTTCGTCGCGTGCGCGGAAGGGGCGCTGGCCTTGGCCTTCTTCCCGAGCCCGGAACGGACGGCGTTCACCCCCTTCGTCGCGTGCGCGGAAGGGGCGCTGGCCTTCGCCCTCCTCACGGCGCGGGAAGCGGCGTTCACCGCCTTCGTCGCGAGCCCGGAACGGACGGCGTTCACCCCCTTCGTCGCGAGCGCGGAACGGACGTTGGCCTTCGCCCTCATCACGGCGTGGGAAGCGGCGTTCGCCACCCTCGCCACGATTGCGCGGGAACGGGCGCTCATCGCCCTCAGCCCGGCGTGCGGGCCGCGCGTCGCGGTCCCACGGTTTGGCGCTTCGCTGCGCGTCGCCCGCGTCGCGGCGGCGGCGCTCCTCACCATAGCCGCTGCCTTCGCGCGGCGCGCGAGCGGGCCGGTTGGACGTGTCGCGCTCGCGCGCGCTCGCCGGCTTCCCGGACACAGGCTTCCCGCCGGGTTTTGGCGTGGACGGGCGCGCTTGTGCGGGCCGTCCTTCAGCCGGCCGCGCCTCGTCGGAGCGCACCGGCTTGCGGGCGGTCGTGCTGCCGCGGCGGACGGGGGCGCGTTCGGGCGTGGCCGGGCGCGGATGTTTGGCTGTCAGTTTGGCTCGCATGGTTCTACGTCTTTCGATGTGGCTTTCACACTGCTATCGCGCGCAGCAGTTCGGTTTCGACGCGGATCTGCTGACGGTTGTCGGACAGACCCGACCCGTCGAGCAGAAACACGTCCTCCACGCGCTCGCCGAGCGTATTGATCCGCGCCGCCTGGACGCCGATGCGGTGCTCGGCCAGCACGCGCGCGATGGAATAAAGAAGGCCCAGCCGGTCGTTCGCCGACACGGACAGGATGTAATACTGGTCGCGCTCGTCGGCCCGCAGGTCGACGCGCGGCGTGACCGGGAAGGTGCGCGACAGGCGCGAGAGCCGCCCCTTCGACGGCTCAGGCAGCGGATTGTCCGACGCCGCGAGGCGCTGGGCGAGCTCCTGCTCGACCAGATTCGCGATATCGCGGTATTGCACGTCGCCTTCGGGGTGGGCGACGATGAAGTTGTCGAGCGCGTAGCCGTGGCGCGTCGTGCTCACGCGCGCATCGAGCACGGACAGGCCGCTGCGGTCGAAGTAGGCGCACATGGTGGCGAACAGGTCCGGCCGGTCCTTCGCATAGACGAGCACTTGCAGCGCTTCGCCCACGGGCGAGGGCCGTGCACGCACGACGGGTGAGGGCGTTTCGACGTAGCGGTAGAGCACCCGCGTTTGCCACGCGATGTCGGCGGCGTCGTGGCGCAGGAAATAGCCCACGTCGAGCTTGTCCCACAGCGCTCGGTGCGCGTTTTCCGGCACGGTTTCGAGGCGCAGCAGCGCGAGCGCCAGTTCCTGGCGGGTCTTGAGCTCCGAGTGCGCATCGGGCTGGGCGCCGCCGAGCACGGCGAGCGTCGAGCGGTAGAGATCCTCGAGCAGCTTGCCCTTCCAGTTGTTCCAGACCTTCGGGCTGGTGCCGCGGATATCGGCCACGGTCAGCAGATAGAGGGCCGACAGCCGCCGCTTGGAGCCCACCAGATCGGCAAAACGCTTCACCACTTCGGGATCGCTCGTGTCCTGCTTCTGGGCGACCTGGCTCATGGTCAGGTGCTGCTGCACGAGCCAGACGATCAGGTCGGAGTCTTCGCTGGCGATGCCATGCTCGCGGCAGAAGCGCCGCGCGTCGGCCATGCCGAGCTGCGAATGATCGCCGCCGCGCCCCTTGGCGATGTCGTGAAAGAGCGCCGCCACGTAAAGCACCCAGGGCCGCTCGAAATCGGCGATCAACTGGCTGCAGAACGGGTATTCGTGCACGTGCTCGGCCACGGCGAAGCGCCGGATATTGCGCAGCACCATCAGGATGTGCTGATCGACCGTGTAGACGTGATAGAGGTCGTGCTGCATCTGCCCGACGATGCGCCGGAAATTCAGCAGATAGCGCCCCAGCACGCTCGTCTGGTTCATCAGCCGGATGGCATGGGTGATGCCTGCGGGCTCCTTCATGATCGCCATGAAGAGGCGGCGGTTTTCAGGGTCGCGGCGCCAGTGCTGGTCCATCTTTTCGCGCGCGTTGTACAGCGCGCGCAAGGTGCGCGCCGAGAGACCCTTTACGCCCGGCACCTGTTCGTAAAGCAGGAAGGCTTCGAGGATCGCGTGCGGCTCGCGCTCGAACACGTCGTCGCTCACGATTTCGATCATGCCCTGCTTTTCGACGAAATGATCCGAGAGCGTTCGCGTGATGCCGCTCGTGCTCGGGAAGAGCTGCGCCTCGATGTTCTGGATCAGGATGGTCGCAAGCTGCGTGACCGCCTTGGCCGCCCAGTAGTAGCGGCGCATGAGCTGCTCGCTCGCGCGCCGCGCCCCGCTGTCCGAGTAGCCGAAGCTTTCGGCCACGCTCGTCTGCAGGTCGAACACGAGGATGTCCTGGCGGCGGCCGGCAATCACATGCAGGCGCGCCCGCAGGGTTTTCAGGAACGCCTCGTTGCGGCGCAGCTCGCGCGCTTCGCGCTCCGTGATGAGGCCGCGCTGATCGAGTTCTTTCCAGCTGCTGCCAAATGCGGCGGCTTCGGTGACCCAGAGGATCAGTTGCAGGTCGCGCAAGCCGCCGGGGCTTTCCTTGACGTTCGGCTCCAGCGCATAGGGCGTGTCCTGGAAGCGCGCATGGCGCTGGCGCATTTCCAGCACTTTGGCCTGGAAGAACGCGCGCGGGTCCATGGCGTCGCGGTAGCGCTGGACGAAATCGCCGAATAGCGTCGGGCTGCCCGTGATGCGGCGCGCTTCTAGCAGCGATGTGCGCACCGTCACGTCGCCGGCGGCTTCGTCGAGGCACTGCGAGACGCTGCGCACGCTGCTGCCGATTTCGAGGCCGAGGTCCCACGCGAGGCCGATGAAGTGTTCGAGGCGGGATTCGAGCGGCGCGAGCGCTTCATCGTCGGGCAGCAGCACGAGAATGTCGACGTCGGAGTACGGCGCGAGTTCGCCCCGTCCGAAGCCGCCCACGGCCACGAGCGCGAGCGAGGCCGGCAACTCGCACAGGCTCCAGGCGCGGCGCAGGGTGTCGTCGGTGGCGCGGGCAAGCGCGCGCATCAGGGAGTCGACATTGGATGCGCTCCTGAACCGTTCGAGCAACTGGGCCTTGGCGGCTTTGTAGTCGGACTTCAGCGAAGACGTATCGGGTGCGGCGACGGCGGGAACGCTCATGGGCTTCGGTGCAGTTGGCGCGAGTTGGAGGGGGCCCGGCGCCCGGGCGCGGACTGCCGGGCGGCGGACCGTGCGGGCGCGGGGCGATGCCGGTTGGAGCCTGGAGTCGCGCTAGCCGCCGCGCGCGCCTTGCAATCGGGCGACAGTCAGGCGGCCGAACCTGCCATCTGCGCAACGATGGCCGGCTTGGCCGGCGTGCCGGCCGAAACCGTCAGCACTTCATAGCCCGTCTCGGTCACGAGCACAGTGTGCTCCCATTGCGCTGAGAGGCTGCGGTCCTTGGTCTTGACGGTCCACTGGTCCGGCATGGTGCGGATTTCGCGGCGCCCGGCGTTGATCATCGGTTCGATGGTGAAGATCATGCCCGGCAGCAGCTCTACACCCGTGCCGGCGCGGCCGTAGTGGAGCACCTGCGGCTCGTCGTGGAACACCGTGCCGATGCCGTGGCCGCAATATTCGCGTACGACGCTGTAGCCCTGTGCTTCGGCGTAGCGCTGGATGGCGTGGCCGATGTCGCCCAGATGGCCGCCCGGGCGCACCTGATCGATCCCGAGCCACATGCATTCGTACGTCGTCTGCACGAGGCGCTTCGCGAGAATCGACCCCTCGCCGACAATGAACATGCGGCTCGTGTCGCCGAAATAGCCGTTCTTGATCACGGTGATGTCCATATTGAGCGTGTCGCCGTTCTTCAGCGCCTTGTCGCCCGGAATCCCGTGACAAATCACGTCGTTCACCGAGGTGCAGATGGCCTTCGGGTAGGGCGGATAGCCGGGCGGCTGATAGTTAAGCGGCGCCGGAACCGTACCCTGCACATTGATCATGTATTCGTGGCAGAGCCGGTCGAGCTCGCCCGTCGTCACACCCGCCACGACGAACGGCGTTATGTAGTCGAGCACCTCGCTCGCCAGCCGGCAGGCGACGCGCATCTGCGCGATGTCGTGTTCGTTCTTGATCGAAATGGCCATGGTGTGCGCCCGAAAATGCAGTCGAATATTAAATTATCGCACCTTATCCGCAGGGTCGCAGGCTTTTGAGGGGGGAGGCGCACGCACGGGGCGGCAGCATAGGCGCGCCGGCGGACTTCTTCCGAGGGTAATAGCTGGCTTGAGTGCGGTCAGCATTACGTGCTATAATCTTCGGCTAAGTCGCTCCCTCTACCTTCCGATTGGCGGGTTTAGGAGTCGATTATGCCCGATGCCGCTGCGGGCAAAAAATTAACGGCGGCAAAGTAGTTGCAGTGAGGCAGTACCCACGTGAAATCGCGAGCCGACGCACCCAGGGTGTCGGGCGCGCCAGTCCTCAAAAGAGCTTTGAAAAAAGCGGGGCGGCGCACCGATACGGCAGCCGGCTTAAGAACCAACCCTAGCGGAGAATTGAAACATGGCAGTTACCATGCGCCAAATGCTGGAAGCAGGTGTCCACTTCGGTCACCAGACGCGCTTCTGGAACCCGAAGATGGCCCCCTTCATTTTCGGTCATCGCAACAAGATTCACATCATCAACCTCGAAAAGACGCTGCCGATGTACAACGACGCACTGAAGTACGTGCGTCAGCTGGCATCGAACCGTGGCACGATCCTGTTCGTCGGCACGAAGCGTCAATCGCGCGACACCATCGCCGACGAGGCAGCGCGCGCTGGCATGCCGTTCGTGAACGCGCGCTGGCTCGGCGGCATGCTGACCAACTTCAAGACGCTGAAGGTTTCGATCAAGCGCCTGAAGGACATGGAAGCAGCCGTGGAAGCCGGTGAGCTCGAGAAGATGAGCAAGAAGGAAGCGCTCCTGTTCGAGCGCGAAATCGCCAAGCTGCAAAAGTCGATCGGCGGCGTGAAGGACATGGGCGGCATTCCTGACGCAATTTTCGTGGTCGACGTCGGTTACCACAAGATTGCCGTGACGGAAGCCAACAAGCTGGGCATCCCCGTCATCGCCGTGGTCGACACGAACCACTCGCCGGAAGGCATCGACTACGTGATCCCGGGCAACGACGACGCCAGCAAGGCTGTCGCGCTCTACACGCAAGGCGTGGCTGACGCGATCCTCGAAGGCCGTGCCAGCGCGGTCAACGAAGTGGTTGCAGCCGTGCGCGGCAACGAAGGCGACGACGAGTTCGTCGAGGTCAATCCGGAGGCGTAAGCCGCCCCGTGTCCGGCAAGAAAAGGGGGCTTCCATAGGCCCCTTTTTTTTAAGCCGTGGCGTTCGATGCCGCGTCATACGGGCGGCACCGTAGTCCTGTAGAAGCAGCTGTAAAAAAGCGTTTCAGCACGGTATTTACGGAAACGAATTCCTGCTGGCCGCATCGAATCATGCGGCTGGCGCGTACCAGACAGATTCAAGGAGCGAATGATGGCGGCAATTACCGCAAGCATGGTGGCAGAACTGCGCGCGAAGACCGACGCGCCGATGATGGAATGCAAGAAGGCGCTGACGGAAGCCGACGGCGACCTCGCGCGTGCTGAAGAACTGCTGCGCGTGAAGCTCGGCAACAAGGCAAGCAAGGCAGCCTCGCGCGTTACGGCAGAAGGCGTGATCTCGTCGTTCATCGGTGCCAACGCTGGCGCCGTGGTCGAACTGAACTGCGAAACCGACTTCGTTGCGAAGAACGACGACTTCCTCGCGTTCGCGAAGCAGATCGCCGAACTCGTCGCTGCGCAGAACCCGGCTGACGTCGCTGCTCTCTCGGCGCTGCCGCTGGATGGCTCGACGGTGGACGCAGTGCGCCTCGCGCTGGTCGGCAAGATCGGCGAAAACCTCTCGATCCGCCGTTTCGCGCGCTTCGAAACCGCCAACAAGCTGGCTGCGTACCTGCACGGCACGCGCATCGGCGTGCTGGTCGAGTACACGGGCGCCGACGAGCAAGTGGGCAAGGACGTTGCAATGCACATCGCCGCAATGAAGCCGGTCTCGCTGTCGTCGGACGACGTGCCTGCCGACCTGATCGCCAAGGAGCGCAGCATCGCCGAGCAGAAGGCTGCCGAATCGGGCAAGCCGGCTGAGATCGTTGCGAAGATGGTCGAAGGTTCGGTCCAGAAGTACCTGAAGGAAGTGTCGCTGCTGAACCAGCCGTTCGTGAAGAACGACAAGCAGACGATCGAGCAGATGCTCAAGGCTGCTGGCACGACGGTGCAGAAGTTCGCCCTCTTCGTGGTGGGCGAAGGCATCGAGAAGCGCCAGGACGACTTCGCCGCCGAAGTGGCCGCGCAAGTCGCTGCTGCAAAGCAGCAATAAAGGCCGCGCAAGCCTTCAGGCTTCAAGCCGTACCGCAGTAAGAGCATCAAGCAGTACCGTAGCAAGCCGCGGCGGAGGAATCTGCCGCGGTGGGCAGCATAGCGACGCCCGATGTAGCGGCGCCTTGCGCGGTGGACACCTGCCGCGTCCCGTGGCGCAAATCTTCGCTATTCTGGCGGCGCTTGCCCCTAGCCGTATTTCACCCCTACAGTTTCAAGTTATTGCCCTGTTAGTGCCTTTTGCGCGCGATCCTGGATACCCCCATGCCCACACCCGCCTATAAACGCGTCCTGCTCAAACTTTCCGGCGAAGCCCTGATGGGCGACGATGCCTTCGGCATCAACCGCGCCACGATCGAACGAATGGTGGCGGACGTGGCCGAGGTGGTGCGGCTCGGCACCCAGCTCGCAGTCGTGATCGGCGGCGGCAACATTTTCCGCGGCGTGGCGGGCGGCGCGGCCGGCATGGACCGCGCGACGGCCGACTATATGGGCATGCTCGCCACCATGATGAACGCGCTCGCGCTGCAGGACGCCATGCGCCACGCGGGCATCGAGGCGCGCGTGCAGTCGGCGCTGCGCATGGACCAGGTGGTCGAGCCGTATATTCGCCCGCGGGCGATTCGCCAGCTCGAAGAGGGCAAGGTTGTGATCTTCGCGGCCGGCACGGGCAACCCGTTCTTCACCACCGACACCGCCGCTGCGCTGCGCGGCGCGGAAGTGGGCGCGGAAGTCGTGCTCAAGGCCACCAAGGTCGACGGCGTCTATTCGGCGGACCCGAAAAAGGATCCTTCGGCCACGCGCTACTCGACGATCAGCTTCGACGAGGCAATCGGCCGCAATCTGCAGGTGATGGACGCGACGGCGTTCGCGCTGTGCCGCGACCAGAAGCTGCCCATCCGGGTTTTTTCCATCGTCAAGCCGGGCGCGCTCAAGCGCATCATTCAAGGCGAAGACGAAGGCACGCTCGTCCACGTGTAAACTCTCGTCTCGAACGGGAAACGAACATGGGCCGCGCCGCCCTTCGAGCGCGCTGGCGGGCCCATTCCGTAATGAAGGTTCGGAGGTATCAAAATGGCTGTGGCTGACATCAAGAAGGGCGCTGAGCAAAAAATGCAGCGCTCGATCGAAGCGTTCAAGAGCGATCTGGCGAAAATCCGTACGGGCCGCGCCCATACCGGTTTGCTCGATCACATCCAGGTCGATTACTACGGCTCGCCCGTGCCCATCTCGCAAGTCGCGAACCTTACGCTCGTGGATGCGCGCACGATCGGCGTGCAGCCGTGGGAAAAGAAAATGGTGCAGGTCATCGAAAAGGCGATCCGCGAGTCGGATCTCGGCCTGAACCCGGCCACGCACGGCGATCTGATCCGCGTGCCGATGCCCGCACTGACCGAAGAGCGCCGCAAGGAGCTCACCAAGATTGTCAAGAACGAAGGCGAAACGGCGAAGGTGGCTGTGCGCAACCTGCGCCGCGACGCCAACGAGCAACTCAAGAAGCTCGTGAAGGACAAGGAAATCTCGGAAGACGACGAGCGCCGTGGCGGCGACGACGTCCAGAAGCTGACGGACCGCTTCGTAGCCGAGATCGACAAGCTCGTCCAGACCAAGGAAGCGGAGATCATGACGGTCTGAGGCCGCCAGGCTCTCAGCTCCGCCAGGGTTCTCTCGCCCTTTTGTCCGTATCCGCAGTTTTAGCCTGACGGCCATGACCTATACCAGCTCAACCGTTCGCGTGCCCGACGTGGCGGCCGTGCCGCGCCACATCGCGATCATCATGGACGGCAATGGCCGTTGGGCAACTCAACGCCGTTTGCCGCGCGTCGCCGGCCATACGCGCGGCGTCGACGCCGTGCGTTCGGTCGTCGAAGCCTGCGTCCAAAATGGCGTCGAATATCTCACCCTGTTCGCGTTCAGTTCGGAGAACTGGCGGCGTCCGACCGACGAAGTGTCGTTCCTGATGCGCCTGTTCGTCACCGCGCTCGAACGCGAAGTGGCGCGCCTCCACGCGAACGGCATTCGTCTGCGCGTGGTCGGCGACCTGTCGATGTTCAACGAGCGCATCCAGGACCTGATTCGCCGCGCGGAAACCAAGACTGCGCGAAACACGCGGCTCACGCTGACGATCGCCGCGAACTACGGCGGCCGCTGGGACATCATGCAGGCGACCCGCAAGCTGGTCGAGGCTGCCGCCGCGGCCGGCGAGCCGGTGCCCGTCACCGAGGACACCCTTGGCCAGTATCTGGCCATGAGCTACGCGCCCGAGCCTGATCTCTTCATTCGCACCGGTGGAGAGCAGCGTGTGAGCAATTTCTTGCTCTGGCAACTTGCGTACGCAGAATTCTATTTCACCGACACGTTCTGGCCGGACTTCAACGCCGATGCGCTCAATCGCGCGATCGGCTCCTACGCCGAACGTGAGCGCCGCTTTGGCCGCACGAGCGCCCAGCTCGAAAACCAATCCCAGAACGCCGACTCGCTTTCATGCTAAAAACCCGTGTCATCACGGCGCTCGTCCTGCTGGCCATCCTCCTGCCGGTCACGCTGTTCGCGCCGGTTGCCTGGTTTGGCGTGCTGATCGGCGTCGTGGTGTTGTTCGCCGCGTGGGAGTGGGCGCGCCTGCTCAAGGCCGGCAATATAGGCTCGATCGCCTATGCGGCGATAGCCGTGCTGGCCGTCATCGCAAGCCTGCGGCTCGAGTCGGCTCATCCGCTCTATCAGGCCGCCGGCATCTTCTGGCTCATCGCCGGCCCTTACGTGCTCGTGCGCAAGCCCACGCTCGGCGCCGGCATCTGGCGCGCCTTTCTACTCGCAGCCGGGCTCGTGATTTTCAGCGCCTGCTGGCACGCGCTGGTCGCGGCGCGCACGGTGGGTGTCGCATTCGTGCTTTCGCTGCTGCTGATCGTCTGGCTCGCCGATATCGGCGCATACTTTGCGGGTAAGACGTTCGGAAAGCATAAGCTCGCGCCCTCGATCAGCCCGGGCAAGACCTGGGAAGGCGCCGTGGGCGGCTGGGTGGCCGTGATGGCGGTGTCGGGCGCTGCGCTCGCGCTGCACGCGTTCGAGCCGACCCTGTATTCGGCGCTGGCGACCCGCCTCGGCCTCGGCCGGGCGCTCTTCGTGCTTACCGTGCTGGTCGCGTTCAGCGTGATCGGCGATCTGTTCGAGTCGATGACGAAACGCCAGGCGGGCGTGAAAGATTCGAGCGGCCTCCTGCCAGGCCACGGCGGCGTGCTCGATCGCATCGACGCGCTGTTGCCGGTCCTGCCGCTTGCCATGCTGCTGCTCGGTTAGCAACGCTCGGTTAGAGACTAATGGAAATGCAAAAACGACTCACCTTGCTCGGATCCACGGGCTCGATCGGAGACAGCACGCTCGACGTGGTTGCGCGTCATCCGCAACACTTCTCCGTCTACGCGCTCACCGCGCACCGCAACGGCGACAAGCTCGTCGAACAATGTCTGCGCTTCGCGCCCGAAGTGGCCGTGGTCGGCGATGCCGATACTGCCGCGGCGGTCGAGCGCAAACTGCGCGCGGCGGGCTCGAAGACCGTCGTGGCGTATGGGCCGCAGGCGCTCGTCGATGTCGCGAAGAGCGATGGATGCGACACCGTGGTTGCCGCCATCGTCGGCGCGGCGGGCCTCGTGCCAACACTTGCAGCGGCACAGGCCGGCAAGCGCATCCTGCTCGCAAACAAGGAAGCGCTCGTGATGTCGGGCGACATCTTCATGAATGCGGCACGCGATAACGGCGCGGTGCTGTTGCCGGTGGACAGCGAGCACAATGCCGTGTTCCAGTGTCTGCCTGCCGAAGGTACGCAGCATGGCGGCGTGACGAAGATCATTCTGACCGCTTCGGGCGGCCCGTTCCGAACGCGCGAGCCGGCCACGCTCGTCGCCGTGACGCCGGAGGAGGCCTGCAAGCACCCGAACTGGTCCATGGGCCGCAAGATTTCGGTCGATTCGGCCACGATGATGAACAAGGGCCTCGAAGTCATCGAGGCGCATTACCTGTTCGATCTGCCGGGCGAGCGCATTGACGTGCTGATCCACCCGCAGAGCGTGATTCACTCGATGGTCTCGTACGCGGATGGCTCGGTGCTCGCTCAACTGGGCAACCCGGACATGCGCACGCCGATCGCGCACGCACTCGCGTTCCCGGATCGTGTGGATTCGGGCGTTGCGCAACTCGACCTCGCGCAGGTGGCCACGCTCAATTTCGAGAAGCCGGACTACACGCGTTTCCCGTGTCTTGCGCTGGCAATGAAGGCGCTGGCCGAGGGCGGCGTGGCGAGCGCCACGCTCAACGCAGCCAACGAAATTGCGGTGGAGGCGTTCCTCAACCGCCGGATCGGTTTCATGGCGATCGCGCAGACGGTCGACGCCGTGCTCAACGCGCTGGACAATCGCAGCGCCACGAGTCTCGACGTGGTGCTCGAAGCCGACGCAGCCGCGCGCCGCGCGGCGCTCAAGATCATCGACAGCCTGCCGGTGCAGGCCTGAAGCCTCGCTCGGGGCCGCTCCCGGGCTGCGCTCATGCCGCCCGCGGGGGCGTGAGGGCCTGCTTGCAGGCCCATCGGCCCGCCAACGAGGTTGGACCCGCACTGGCGCGCTGCTTCCAGCAGAGGAGGCACATATGAATCTGCTCACCGAACTGGTGTCTTTTGTCGTGGCGATCGGCGTACTCGTCGTCGTGCACGAATATGGGCACTACAGCGTCGCGCGCTTGTGCGGCGTCAAGGTTCTGCGGTTTTCGATCGGCTTCGGCAAGCCGCTCGTGCAATGGGTCAGCAAGAAGAGCGGCACCGAGTGGACGATCTCGGCGTTGCCGCTTGGCGGCTACGTCAAGATGCTCGACGAGCGCGAGTTGCAGGACCAGCAGGGCTCCATTTCCGCCGAAGACTTGCCGCACGCTTTCAACCGGCAATCGGTCGGCAAGCGCATTGCCATAGTCGCTGCCGGGCCGGTGGCCAATTTCATTCTTGCCATCGCTCTCTTCGCAGCGGTGTTCGCGAGCGGCGTGACCGAGCCGACCG
The DNA here is from genome assembly GCF_000785435.2 of Paraburkholderia sacchari. Taxonomy (GTDB): domain Bacteria; phylum Pseudomonadota; class Gammaproteobacteria; order Burkholderiales; family Burkholderiaceae; genus Paraburkholderia; species Paraburkholderia sacchari. Next base: position 351,119 of record NZ_JTDB02000008.1, read on the forward strand.
CCATCGTGGCCGTGCCGCCTGCGCAGTCGGCTGCCGCGCAGGCTGGCTTCCAGGGCGGCGAGACCATTCTCGCCGTGAGCGACGCGAACGGCAGCGACACGGAGCCCGTGCGGTCGTGGGCCGATCTGCGCTGGAAGCTGCTGTCCGAGGCTTTCGATCAAAACAGCGTGGTGCTCTCCGCGCGTGACGGCGGCGGCACCTACGACTTTCCCCTCGATCTCTCGCACCTCACCAGCAAAGATCTCGACGACGACTTCATGTCGAAGCTCGGCCTCGAGGCCGGCGGCGCCAAACTGACGATCGCGGGCGTGGAGGCGGGCAGCGCCGCGCAGCAAGCGGGGCTGGAAAAAGGCGATCGCCTCGTTGCGATCGATGGCCGTCCCGTTGACAGCGCAAGCACTTTCATCGGCTATGTGAAGGCCCACGCGGGCAAGCCCGTGCACCTGCGCATCGTGCGTGGCGATCCGCAAAACACGGCGCAAAACATCGCGCAGGGCGGTGCGTCCGGACAGGGTCAGACGTTGACGCTCACGATCACGCCCGCGGCACAGCGTGACGGTGAAACAGGTGAGGAAGTCGGGCGCATCGGCGCGGCGCTCGCGGCTCAGGCGCCCACCGTGGACGTCCGCTACGGGCCGATCGAGAGCGTTCGGCTGGGTGCGTTCCGCACGTGGGACATCGCGATCTATTCGCTGCGTATGTTCGGCCGCATGCTCACCGGCGAGGCGTCTCTGAAAAATCTGTCCGGCCCGGTGACGATTGCTGACTATGCGGGCAAGAGCGCAAGACTCGGTCCGTCCGCCTTCCTGTCGTTCCTCGCCCTTGTCAGCATTAGCCTCGGCGTACTCAACCTGCTCCCAATTCCAGTATTGGACGGGGGGCATCTGTTATATTATGCGGTTGAAGCCGTAACGGGCAAAGCCGTCTCGGACCGCTGGCAGCTCGTGCTGCAGCGCGCGGGACTTGCCTGCATCGTCGCGCTGTCGGCGATCGCGTTGTTCAACGATCTGGCTCGGTTAATCCATTTTTAAAGATGTCTGGCGGCGTCCGAGGGCGGGCCGCCTGATCTGATGCAGCTATACACACTGGGGAAGCACGTTGTTTAGACCTCATCGCTTGGTTCCAAAAACGGTTGCGGCTGCGGCGATTGCCGCGCATGGCCTGGTCGCTCACGCGGCCACAACGCCTTTCGTGGTACAGGACATCCGCATCGAAGGACTGCAACGCGTCGAGCCGGGCACGGTGTTCGCGTACTTGCCCATCAAGCAGGGCGATACGTTCACCGACGACAAGGCATCCGATGCCATTCGCGCATTGTATGCAACGGGCTTCTTCAATGACGTGCGCATCGGCACCGAAGGCGGTGTCGTCGTCGTGCAGGTGCAGGAGCGGCCGGCCATCGGCACGATCGACTTCTCGGGCATCAAGGAGTTCGACAAGGACAACCTCACGAAGGCACTGCGCGCAGTCGGCCTCTCGCAGGGCCGCTATTACGACAAGGCGCTCGTCGACAAGGCCGAGCAGGAACTCAAGCGTCAGTACCTCACGCGCGGCTTCTACGCTGCGGAGGTTACGACCACGGTCACGCCGATCGACCGCAACCGCGTCGGCCTGCTGTTCTCGGTGGTCGAAGGCCCGAGCGCGAAGATCCGGCAGATCAATTTCATCGGCAACAAGGCGTATAGCAGCGGCACACTGCTCTCGGAGATGCAACTCTCCACGCCGAACTGGTTCTCTTGGTACACGAAGAACGACCTGTACTCGAAGGAAAAGCTCACGGGCGACCTCGAGAACGTGCGCTCGTACTACCTGAATCATGGCTACCTCGAATTCAACATCGACTCGACGCAGGTGTCGATTTCGCCCGACAAGAAGGACATGTACCTGACGGTCGGGATTCACGAAGGCGAACCCTACAAGATTTCGGGCATTCACCTGGCCGGCAATCTGCTCGACCGCGAGGCCGAGCTCAACAAGCTCGTCAAGATCAAGCCGGGCGACCGCTTCTCGGCCGAGAAACTGCAGGCTACGACCAAGTCCATCGTCGACAAGCTCGGCGAATACGGCTACGCATTCGCAACTGTCAATGCGCTGCCGCAGATCAATCAGGCCGATCACACGGTCGACCTCACGCTGCAGATCGACCCGAGCCGCCGCGTGTACGTGCGCCGCATCAACGTGATCGGCAACACGCGTACGCGCGACGAAGTCGTGCGCCGCGAAATGCGTCAGCTCGAAAGCTCGTGGTTCGATTCGAGCCGCCTCGCGCTCTCGAAGGACCGTATCAACCGTCTCGGCTACTTCACCGATGTCGACGTGACCACGGTGCCGGTGGAAGGCACGCCCGACCAGGTCGACGTGAACGTGAAGGTGGCCGAAAAGCCGACCGGCGCGATCACGCTGGGCGCGGGCTTCTCGTCCACGGACAAGGTGGTGCTGTCGGCCGGCGTCTCGCAGGACAACGTGTTCGGCTCGGGCACGAGCCTCTCGGTGAACATCAATACCGCGAAGACGTATCGCACGCTGGCTGTCACGCAGGTGGACCCGTACTTCACGGTGGACGGCATCAAGCGCATTACCGACGTCTACTACCGCACGTACCAGCCGCTGTACTACTCGACCGATTCGAGCTTCAAGATCATCACGACGGGCGCCGACCTGAAGTTCGGCATTCCGTTCTCGGAAGTGGACACGGTCTTCTTCGGCATCGGTTTCGAGCAGGACACGCTCGACACCGACGCGTACACGCCGCAGAGCTACATCGATTACGTGAAAAACTTCGGCCGCGTGTCGAACAACGTTCCGTTCACGATCGGCTGGTCGCGCGATGCGCGTGACAGCGCGCTGATTCCGAGCCGCGGCTACTTTACGCAGGCGAATTTCGAATGGGGCATGCCCATCGGTTCGACGCCTTACGTCAAGACCGACGTGCAGGCGCAGTACTATTACTCGTTCGCACGCGGCTTCGTGCTGGGCATGAACTTCCAGGCCGGCTACGGCAAGGGCCTCGACGGCAAGCCGTACCCGATCTTCAAGAACTACTACGCGGGCGGTATCGGATCGGTGCGTGGCTATGAGCCGAGCTCGCTGGGCCCGCGCGACGCCAAGACCAACGACCCGATCGGCGGTTCGAAGATGGTGGTCGGCAACATCGAACTCACGTTCCCGCTGCCGGGCACGGGCTACGATCGCACGCTGCGCGTCTTCACGTTCGTCGACGCCGGTAACGTATGGGGCGAGGAGGGCAACACCAGCACGGGCGCGAACGGCCTGCGCTACGCGTACGGTGTGGGTCTTGCGTGGATTTCGCCGATCGGCCCGCTCAAGCTGAGCCTTGGCTTCCCGATCGTCAAGCACCAAGGCGACCAGTACCAGAAGTTCCAGTTCCAGATTGGCACGGCCTTCTAACGAGGCACGCAGGAACAGGCATTTACAGAAACGAGAGGATAACTTTGCTAACGGGTATGTTTTCCAGACGGACGATCGGGGCCTTGACGCTGTCGCTGGCGATGCTCGCTGTTGGCACGGGCGCGGCCCATGCGCAGGAAGCGAAGATCGCGGCGGTCAACTCCGACCGCATCCTGCGCGAATCCGCCCCCGCGAAGGCCGCGCAAACCAAGCTCGAAGCCGAGTTCGCAAAGCGCGACAAGGACCTGCAGGACATGGCGCAACGCTTGAAGTCCATGTCCGACTCCCTCGACAAGAACGGGCCGGGCATGTCGCCCGGGGATCGCGCGCAGAAGCAGCGCGATCTGTCGCAGCTCGATAGCGATTTCCAGCGCAAGCAGCGCGAGTTTCGCGAAGACCTGAACCAGCGTCGCAATGAAGAGCTTGCGGCGGTCCTGGATCGCGCGAACAAGGTGATCAAGCAGATCGCCGAGCAGCAGCACTATGATTTGATCGTGCAGGAAGCGGTATACGTGAGCCCGCGCATCGACATCACCGACCAGGTCTTGAAGGCGCTTGCGTCTGGCGGCGCTGGCAGCAGCAATTAAGGCAGGAGCATCACGCGCATGGCTTTTACGCTTGAGGACATCGCCGGGCGCTTCGGCGGCGAGGTGATTGGCGATCCGACGCAACGTGTCGGCTCTCTCGCGCCGCTCGATCAGGCGGGTCCGCAACAACTGGCGTTCCTCGCCAACCCCAAGTATCTGTCGCAGGTCGAGACGACTCGCGCAGGCGCCGTCCTGATCAGCCCCGAAGATCTCGAAAAACTGGCTTCCCGCGACGGTCGTAATTTCATCGTCACGCCCAATCCGTATGCTTATTTCGCGCGCGTGGCCCAGGCATTCATCGATCTGGCCGCACCGAAGGTGCAGGCGGGCGTGCACCCGAGCGCCCATGTCGATGCCACGGCAAAGGTTGCCGCAAGTGCGGTGATCGGCCCGAACGTCACGGTGGAGGCGGGCGCCACGATCGGCGAGCACGTGCGGCTGGACGCCAACGTGTTCATTGGCCGCGGCACCCAGGTGGGCGAGAGCTCGCACTTCTATCCGGGCGTAACGGTTTATCACGGCTGCAAGATCGGCGCGCGCGCGATCGTGCATGCTGGCGCCGTGATCGGCTCGGACGGTTTTGGTTTTGCGCCCGACTTCACGGGCGAGGGCGATGCGCGCACGGGCAGCTGGGTGAAGATTCCCCAAGTGGGCGGCGTCTCGATCGGGCCCGACGTCGAGATCGGTGCGAACACGACGATCGATCGTGGCGCGATGGCCGACACGATCATCGAGGAGTGCGTCAAGATCGATAACCTCGTGCAGATCGGCCACAACTGCAAGGTAGGCGCATACACCGTGATCGCGGGTTGCGCGGGCATTGCGGGCAGCACCACGATCGGTCGCCATTGCATGATCGGCGGCGCGGTTGGCATCGCGGGCCACGTCACGCTGGGCGACTACGTTATCGTCACGGCGAAGTCGGGGGTCTCGAAGTCGTTGCCGAAGGCAGGCATCTACACGAGCGCGTTCCCGGCGGTCGATCACGCCGACTGGAACAAGAGCGCCGCGCTGCTGCGCAATATCGACAAGCTGCGCGATCGTATCAGGGCGCTCGAAGCCGCTGCCCAGAAGGCACAAGACGGCGCATAACAAGGTAAGGCAGGCTCGTGGCCTGGGCGCGAAGCGCCCAGCTGCGGGTGCGTGCCGTTCCAGGTGCCCCGGTCTGCGAGACCCGGTCTGCGAGACCCGGGGCAATCCGCATGCACGAAGTGTGGCACATGGCGCATACTGCGCCAGAAGCGCGGGCCCTGCGGTACCGCGGGGGCCGGGCTTCGGCAAGGCACTTCAGACATCGCATTCGACAGTCACACGCAATTCCAGCGTGAGCAGAAATACCATGAACATCGAAAAACTCAACTTCGACATCCACAAGATCCTCACGCTGCTTCCGCACCGCTATCCGTTCCTGATGGTGGACCGGGTCACCGAAATCGTGCCGCACAAGAGCATCAAGGCGTTGAAGAACGTGACCGTCAATGAGCCCTTTTTCCAGGGCCATTTTCCCCAGCGCCCGGTGATGCCCGGCGTGATGATTCTCGAAGCGCTGGCGCAAACCGCTGCGCTCCTCACGTTTTCGGAAGAGGAGCAGGACTTCGAGAACACGCTGTACTACTTCGTCGGCATCGACGGTGCACGCTTCAAGCGTGTGGTCGAACCGGGCGATCAGCTCGTCATGAACGTGACGTTCGAGCGCTACATGCGCGGCATCTGGAAGTTCAAGGCACAAGCCGAAGTGGAAGGGGTTGTTGCCTGCGAGGCGGAACTCATGTGCACCGTCAAGAAAATGGACGCGGCGCAGTAAAGCGCGCCAGCACGGCAACAGAATGGAGAGCCAGGACGAATGAGCAGGATCCATCCCACCGCGATCGTCGAGTCCGGCGCGCAAGTCGATGAATCGGCGGAGATCGGCCCGTATGCGGTGATCGGGGCCAATGTCGCCATCGGCGCACGCACCAAAATCGGCTCGCACAGTGTGCTGGAAGGCCATACGACGATCGGCGAAGACAACATGATCGGCCACTACGCGATCGTCGGCGGCCGTCCGCAGGACATGAAGTACAAGGGCGAGCCCACGAAGCTCGTGATCGGCAATCGCAACACCATCCGCGAGTTCACGTCGATTCATACGGGCACGGTGCAGGACACCGGCGTCACGATGGTCGGCGACGACAACTGGATCATGTCGTACGTGCACGTGGGCCACGACTGCCGGCTCGGCAACAATGTGATTATGTCGAGCAACGCGCAACTCGCGGGCCATGTGATCGTCGACGATTTCGCGATCGTCGGCGGCATGACGGGCGTGCATCAGTTCGTGCGCATCGGCGCACACTCGATGGTGGGCGGCGCATCGGCGCTCGTGCAGGACGTGCCGCCGTTCGTGGTCGCCGCGGGCAACAAGGCGGTGCCGCATGGCATCAACGTCGAAGGGCTGCGCCGCCGCGGCTTTACGCCCGATGCGATCTCGGCGCTGCGCTCGGCCTATCGTGCGCTGTACAAGAATGGCCTGTCGCTCGAAGAGGCAAAGGTGCAGATCGCCGAACTCGCGCAGGCGGGCGGCGACGGCGACGCGCACGTGAAGGCGCTGCTCGATTTCGTCGAGCAGTCGCAACGCGGCATCATTCGCTAACCGATGGCGCTTCAAACCCGTCCGCTGCGCCTCGCGATGGTTGCCGGCGAGCCGTCCGGCGACCTGCTCGCGGCATCGATGCTCAAAGGGCTGACCGGCAGGCTGCCGGATACTGCGCACTACTATGGAATCGGCGGGCCGCGCATGCAGGCCGCCGGTTTCGAAGCGCATTGGCCGATGGACAAGCTCTCCGTGCGCGGCTACGTCGAGGCGCTCAAGCATATTCCCGAGATCCTGCGCATTCGCAGCGAACTCAAGCATCAACTGCTCGCGGATCCGCCTGACGTTTTCATCGGCGTGGACGCGCCCGACTTCAACTTCGGTCTCGAACATCCGCTGCGCGACGCGGGCATTCCCACGATCCATTTCGTGTGTCCGTCCATCTGGGCGTGGCGCGGCGGCCGCATCAAGAAGATCCAGAAGGCCGTGGATCACATGCTGTGCGTGTTTCCGTTCGAGCCGGCGATCCTCGAGAAAGCGGGCGTGGCGGCGACCTACGTGGGGCATCCGCTTGCCGACGATATCCCGCTCGAGCCGGATGTGCCTGGCGCGCGGCGCGCGCTCGGCCTGCCCGAGAGCGGACCGATCATTGCGGTGCTGCCGGGCAGCCGCCGCTCGGAGATCAACCTGATCGGCCCGACGTTCTTCGACGCGATGCAGATCATGCAGCAGCGCGAGCCAGGCTTGCGCTTCGTGATGCCGGCGGCGACGCCGGCGATCCATGCGCAGCTTCAGGAACTCGCCAACTCGCACCAGGGACTCGAACTCACGATCATCGACGGGCAGTCGCAAGTGGCGATGACCGCCGCCGACGCGATTCTCGTCAAGAGCGGCACGGTCACGCTCGAGGCGGCGCTGCTCAAGAAGCCAATGGTCATCTCGTACAAGGTGCCCTGGCTCACGGGGCAGATCATGCGCCGCCAGGGCTACCTGCCGTATGTCGGCCTGCCGAACATTCTCGCGGGACGATTCGTGGTGCCCGAGATCCTTCAGCACTTCGCGACACCCGAGGCGCTCGCGGACGCGACGCTCACGCAATTGCACGACGAAGCGAACCGGCGCACGCTGACCGAAGTGTTCACGCAGATGCACCATGCGCTGCGGCAGAACATGTCGGAGCGAGCGGCGGAGGTGGTTGCCAGCGTCGTGGATCGCCGCAGGAGCCCGGTATGACCGAAGTCGCGATCAAGCGCGTTCGCGCAAAGGCGCCAGCGGCGAAAGCCGCGGCGCAAGCCAGCGCCAAAGCCCCGTCGAAAGCGGCCGGCAAGCGCGCGGAGCGGCAAATGTGGGCGGAGCAGGCGGGGCTGTTGTTCGAGTCGCCCGACGACATCATCTGCGGCGTGGACGAAGCTGGACGCGGACCGCTCGCCGGCCCAGTGACGGCCGCCGCCGTGATTCTCGATCCGGCGCGACCCATCGCCGGTCTCGACGACTCCAAGGCGCTCACCGCGAAAGCGCGTGAAGCGCTCTACGATCTCATCGTCGAACGCGCGCTCGCATGGTGCGTGGCATCGGCGAGCGTCGAGGAGATCGACTCGCTCAATATCCTGCACGCGACCATGCTGGCGATGCGGCGCGCCGTGGAGGGGCTGAGCGTGAAACCCACGCTCGCCAAGATCGACGGCAACCGCTGCCCGGTGCTGCCGGTGCGCAGCGAGGCCGTGATCGGCGGCGACGCGCTCGTACCCAGCATCTCGGCGGCGTCGATCATCGCGAAGGTCACGCGCGACCGCATGCTGCTGGAATTGCACGAAGCGTTCCCGGTGTATGGTTTCGATGCGCACGCGGGCTACGGCACCCCCCAGCATCTGGCCGCGCTGCGCGAACATGGCCCTTGCGTGCATCACCGGTGCACGTTCGCGCCCGTGCGCGACGCGTATGCGCTGCATGGCCTCGCGCTGACGAGGGCGGCAAGCACAGCCTGCGCCGCGGCTCCGGACGACGACGCTCCGGACGACGACGCCTTCGCATCGGCCTGAGCCGCGCCATGCTCTGGTTCATGCAATCCGGCGTCGCCTCGTGCGACGCCGTTGTTCTTTCCAACCTACCTTTTTCAGATCGCCAGGCCCGCCCGTGAAAGCCATTACTTCGCGCGACAATCCGCTCTACAAGCGCCTGAAAGCGCTGGCAGGCTCGACGCACCAGCAGCGGCGCAGTCATCAGGCCCTGCTCGAGGGCTTCCACCTCGCGAGCGCATGGCTCGACGGTGGCACGCAGCCCGAATATTGCATCGTGACCGAGGGCGCGCTCGCGCATGCCGAGGCGCAGGCGATCGTCGCGCGCGTCGATGAGCGCCGCGTGATCACGCTGCCCGACGCGCTCTTTGGCCAGTTGTCGAACGTCGTGCACGGCGTGGGCATGCTGCTGCTCGTGGATATGCCCGAGGCGCGTCTACCCGAGCGGGTCGCATCGACGTGCCTTGTGCTCGACGGGTTGCAGGACGCGGGCAACGTCGGCTCGATCCTGCGCAGCGCGGCGGCCGCGGGCGTCGACAAGGTGTTCTGCACGCCTGGCACTGCGTACGCGTGGTCGTCGAAGGTGCTGCGCTCGGCGATGGGCGCGCACTTCCTGCTACAGGTCTTCGAAAACGTCGATCCCGAGACGCTGATCGCCATGCTGCGCGTGCCGGTCGTGATCACCGATTCGCATGGCGCGAGCGCCATCGACGAGACCGATCTGACTGGGCAGGTGGCGTGGGTGTTCGGCAATGAAGGGGCGGGCGTCTCGCAGTTGTGGCGCGACGCAGCGGCGCTGCGCGTGACAATTCCGCAGCCGGGCGGCATGGAGTCCCTGAATGTGGCGGCGGCTGCCGCCGTATGTATCTTCGAGCAATGCCGTCAGCAGCGCCACGCGCGCTGAACAGCGCACAGCGCTGATTCACCCCTTTGTGACTGATGCAACAAAAAGGCCTGCTCGCGAGTGAGCAGGCCTTTTTGTTTCTACGCGGGGCGATCTTCAGTACACCGGCTTGTCGAGGCGAATTTCCTGCAAGATCGTTGTGGCGATTTCCTCAATGGACTTGTGCGTCGACGAAAGCCACTTGATGTTTTCGCGGCGCATCATGGCCTCGGCTTCGTTGACTTCGTAACGGCAATTCTCCAGCGCCGCGTACTTGCTGCCGGGCCGCCGCTCGTTGCGGATTTCCGTGAGACGCTGCGGATCGATTGAGAGCCCGAAGATCTTCCCGCGATATGGCAGCAGCGAATTGGGCAGCTTGCCGCGTTCGAAGTCGTCCGGGATCAGCGGATAGTTTGCGGCCTTCACGCCGTACTGCATCGCCAGATAAAGGCTGGTCGGCGTCTTGCCGCTGCGCGACACGCCCACGAGGATCACGTCGGCGTCGTTCAGATTGCGGTCGGACTGGCCGTCGTCGTGCGCGAGCGAGAAGTTGATGGCCTCGATGCGGTTCTTGTATTCGTCGGTGTCCGCGTTCTGGTGACCCCGGCCCATCGCGTGGCTCGACTTGAGCTCCAGTTCCTGCTCCAGCGGCTCCACGAAGGTCTGGAACATGTCGAGCACGAGCGCGTTCGAGCGCTTGAGGATCTCGTTGGAATTGCTGTCCACCAGCGTCGTGAAGACGATCGGGCGGCGGCCTTCATGCACCGCGGCTTCGTTGATCTTTTCGGCGGTCGAGTAGGCCTTGTCCGTCGAGTCGATGAACGGCACGCGCACGAGGCGGAATTTCTGGTCGAACTGCGAGAGGATCGAGTGCGCGAAAGTTTCGGCAGTGATCCCGGTACCGTCGGAGACGATGAATACGGTAGGCGACATCGGTTGAGGCTGGGTGTGTAAGTGGGGCCGGACGGGCTGAGGCGCCCGGGAAAGGCTCCCGGAGCGTTGTGGAACGGGCCTGAGGCGCGATTCTCACCGACAGACACATTTTCGAGAGTCGGCACGGTAGAATAGCGGCAACCTGTTGGATAAGCAATTGCAGGCAAGCGCGCCAAACCGCAGTTCATCGTGGCTCAATCTGGTGTCAATTTGCAGCGATTCCGGGTAATTTCGTGCAATCGCGCGCATCTCCCCGCTTTTCCTTACGCTGGATGCCGGCCCCGGGGCCGTGGCGATTGCTTCTCCAACAGGTTGCGCAAGACGCGAATTCGCCTCTAATGGGCGGCCCGCGTTCGAGCCCACTTGCGCAATCGTGAATTTTTTTCACACTTAGGGGCTTGTATGACTAACACCGTTGCCAAGGATCAGGCTTATGTAGTGCCGTTCGAGCAGTTGCGGATGACCGATGTTGAGATTGTGGGCGGCAAGAACGCCTCGCTCGGCGAAATGATCAGCCAATTGGCTGAGGCTGGCGTGCGTGTGCCCACGGGCTTTGCAACGACCGCGCTCGCCTTCCGCGACTTCCTGAAACACAACAACTTGACCGAACGGATTGCCGCTCGTCTGGAGACGCTCGACGTCGATGACGTCAAGGCGCTGGCCGAAGCGGGCAAGGAAATCCGTCAATGGATCGTTGACGCGCCGCTGCAGCCGAAGCTGGAGGCAGACATCCGCGCGGGCTTCGAGACGCTTCAGAAGAGCTCGCCCTCCGAGCTTTCGTTCGCCGTGCGTTCGTCGGCCACGGCCGAAGACCTGCCCGACGCTTCGTTCGCGGGGCAGCAGGAGAGCTACCTGAACGTGGTGGGCATCGAAGACGTGCTCGACCGCCTCAAGCACGTGTTCGCGTCGCTCTACAACGACCGCGCCATTTCTTATCGTGTCCACAAGGGCTTCACGCACGCCGAAGTCGCGCTGTCGGCTGGTGTGCAGCGCATGGTCCGTTCGGACCGCGGCGCAGCGGGCGTGATGTTCACGCTGGATACCGAATCGGGCTTCAAGGACGCCGTCTTCATCACGTCGAGCTACGGCCTCGGTGAGACCGTCGTGCAGGGCGCCGTGAATCCGGACGAGTTCTACGTATTCAAGACCACGCTCGCTCAGGGCAAGGCCCCGATCATCCGCCGCTCGATCGGCTCGAAGCTCATCAAGATGGAATTCACGCAGCCGGGCGAACCGGGCCGCGTGAAGACGGTCGACGTCTCGCACGAACAGCGCAACCGCTTCTCGATCACCGACGAAGACGTGATCGAGCTGGCCAAGTACGCCGTCATCATCGAAAAGCACTACCAGCGTCCGATGGACATCGAGTGGGGCAAGGACGGCCTCGACGGCAAGATCTTCATTCTCCAGGCACGTCCTGAGACGGTGAAGAGCCAGGCCGCGGGCAAGGCCGAGCAGCGCTTCAAGCTCAAGGGCCAGTCGCAGGTTCTCGCAACGGGCCGCGCAATCGGCCAGAAGATTGGCGCGGGCCGCGTGAAGGTGATTCACGATCCGTCCGAAATGGAACGCGTGCAGCCGGGCGACGTACTGGTTGCCGACATGACCGACCCGAACTGGGAGCCGGTGATGAAGCGCGCTTCGGCCATCGTCACGAACCGTGGCGGCCGTACCTGTCACGCGGCGATCATCGCGCGTGAGCTGGGCGTGCCGGCAGTCGTGGGCTGCGGCGACGCAACCGACGTGCTGAAGGACGGCGCGCTCGTGACCGTGTCGTGCGCCGAAGGCGACGAAGGCCGCATTTACGACGGTCTGCTCGAAACCGAAGTCAGCGAAGTGCAGCGCGGCGAGCTGCCGGCGATTCCGGTCAAGATCATGATGAACGTCGGCAACCCGCAGCTCGCGTTCGACTTCTCGCAACTGCCGAATGCGGGTGTTGGCCTCGCGCGTCTCGAGTTCATCATCAACAACAACATCGGCGTGCACCCGAAGGCGATCCTCGAGTACCCGAACATCGACGCGGACCTGAAGAAGGCGGTCGAGAGCGTGGCGCGCGGTCATGCGTCGCCGCGTGCGTTCTACGTCGACAAGCTCACGGAAGGCATTGCCACGATCGCGGCGGCGTTCTATCCGAAGCCCGTCATCGTGCGTCTGTCGGACTTCAAGTCGAACGAGTACAAGAAGCTGATTGGCGGTTCGCGTTACGAGCCGGACGAGGAAAACCCGATGCTGGGCTTCCGCGGCGCGTCGCGCTATGTCGCCGAGGACTTCGCTCAGGCATTCGAAATGGAGTGCCTCGCGCTCAAGCGCGTGCGTGAAGAGATGGGCCTCTCGAACGTCGAGATCATGGTGCCGTTCGTGCGCACGCTCAAGCAGGCGGAGCGCGTGGTCGGCCTGCTCGAGAAGTTCGGCCTGAAGCGCGGCGTGAACGGCCTGCGTCTCATCATGATGTGCGAAGTGCCGTCGAACGCGATCCTCGCTGAAGAGTTCCTGCAGTACTTCGACGGCTTCTCGATCGGCTCGAACGACCTTACGCAGCTCACGCTCGGCCTCGACCGGGACTCGGGCATGGAACTGCTGGCGGTCGACTTCGACGAGCGCGATCCGGCCGTCAAGTTCATGCTCAAGCGCGCGATCGAAACGTGCCTGCGCCTGAACAAGTACGTCGGCATCTGCGGCCAGGGTCCGTCCGATCATCCGGACTTCGCCCAGTGGCTCGCGGACGAAGGCATCGCGTCGATGTCGCTGAACCCCGACACGATCGTGGATACGTGGCAGGCGCTTGCGAAGTCGCAGGCGAAGTAATGCCCGCATCGACTCGACATTGCGCGCCGCGCCGGCGCGCGCGGCGTGCGGAAATTGAGGCTGCTTAGGCCTTGCTTCGCACGCTGCGGAAAACAGTGTCAGCTTCGTGCTATAACACCCCGGTCAAGCCGGGGTGTTTTACTTTGGGAGGTCGACGTGGGTCCGCATGGTGTGTTCTGGTGGATCGGCGCAGGCGTGCTGATCGTGGCCGAGCTGATGACTGGCACGTTCTATCTGCTGATGATCGCGCTCGGGTGCCTCGCGGGTGTGCTCGCCTATGAGCTGGGCGCGCCGCTCGATGTCCAAATGGTGGCGGCGGCGCTCGTGGCGCTGGTGGCCGTGATCGCGCTGCGGCGCTCGCGGTTCGGGCGGCGCCGACGCATGGTCGACGCGTCGACCGACCCGGGCGTGAATCTCGACATCGGCTCGATGGTCCCGGTTGCCGAGTGGCGCGACGGGCGTGCGCGCACGATGTATCGCGGCGCCGAATGGGACGTCGAACTCGCGGCGGGCGAGCCCGAGGACGCCCATCTCTACGAAATCAAGGCGGTGCGGGGCAGTTGCCTCATCGTTGTGGCCAGGCGTTCCGGCAGCTTGGCTTCGGGTGCGCACGGCGCTCGTGAAGGCACGCGCCACGCTTGAACGAAGTCAAATCGAAGCAAAATCGAAGCCAAAGGGGAAGCGTATGCAAGTGCCTGTCGTCGGGGTGATTCTGCTCGTGATCGTCGTCGTGCTGATCTCGAGAACCATCAAGATCGTGCCGCAGCAGCATGCCTGGGTGCTCGAGCGGCTGGGCCGCTACCACGCCACGCTCACGCCGGGCCTCTCGATCGTGCTGCCGTTCGTCGACCGCGTGGCCTACAAGCACGTGCTCAAGGAGATTCCGCTCGACGTGCCGAGCCAGATCTGCATCACGCGCGACAACACGCAGCTCCAGGTGGACGGCGTGCTGTACTTCCAGGTGACCGACCCGATGAAGGCCTCGTATGGTTCTAGCAACTTCGTGTTCGCCATCACGCAGCTTTCCCAGACCACGCTGCGCTCGGTGATCGGCAAGCTCGAACTCGACAAGACCTTCGAGGAGCGCGATTTCATCAATCACAGCATTGTGTCGGCGCTCGACGAGGCTGCCTCGAACTGGGGCGTGAAGGTGTTGCGCTACGAGATCAAGGATCTCACGCCGCCGAAGGAAATCCTGCACGCCATGCAGGCGCAGATCACGGCGGAGCGCGAAAAACGCGCGCTGATCGCGGCCTCGGAAGGGCGTAAACAAGAGCAGATCAACCTTGCGGCAGGTGCGCGCGAGGCGGCGATCCAGAAGTCTGAAGGCGAGAAGCAGGCCGCCATCAATCAGGCGCAGGGTCAGGCGGCCGCGATTCTCGCGGTGGCCGAGGCGAATGCGCAGGCTATCCAGAAGATCGGCAACTCGATCCAGGCGCAGGGCGGCATGGATGCGGTCAATCTCAAGGTGGCCGAGCAGTACGTCACGGCGTTCGGCAACCTCGCGAAGCAGGGCAATACGCTGATCGTGCCCGGCAATATGAGCGACCTGAGCGCGATGATTGCTTCGGCGCTCACTATCGTGAACCGCTCGGGCATGAAAGAGACGCAGTTGAGCCGCGAAGCGGCGAAGGGCGCCTGAACGAACGCCTGAGCGCCTACAAGGTGCGCTCAGGTGCGCTCAGGTGGGCGTGCGCATGAGGCGTGCCTTTTCGCGCTGCCAGTCGCGCTGCTTCTCGGTTTCGCGCTTGTCGTGCAGCTTCTTGCCCTTCGCGAGGCCGATTTCGCATTTCACGCGGCCGCCCTTGTAGTGGAAGTTCAGCGGAACGAGCGTGAACCCGCGCTGCTCGACCTTGCCGATCAATTTGTCGATTTCCTCGCGATGGAGCAGCAGCTTGCGGATGCGCGTGGGGTCGGGCTGAATGTGCGTCGAGGCCTCGGGCAGCGGGCTGATGTGCGTGCCGATCAGGTACAGTTCGCCGTTCTTGATCACGACGTAGCTTTCCTTGATGTTGGCTCGCCCGGCGCGCATGGCCTTGACCTCCCATCCTTCGAGCACGAGCCCAGCCTCGTGGCGCTCTTCGATGAAGTAATCGAAGAAGGCTTTTCTGTTGTCGATGATGCTCATAGGGAAATGGGAAACGCCCAACTCGTTTAAAATTACGATTTTAGCAAAGCGGGCCACCGAAAGCCCGTGGCGCTTTCACCCTTGCCTCGCATTGCGCAATTTATGGCGGATGTCCAGAAAACCGTGTTGATTCGCCATTCGGCGGAGCAGATGTTCGACCTCGTGACCGACGTCGACGACTATCCCAACTTCCTGCCGTGGTGCGGCGGCGTCGAGGTTCGCCGCAAGGACGAGGACGGAATGGAGGCGAAGATCGATATCAACTTCAAGGGCATCAAGCAGCACTTCGCCACGCGCAACAAGCACAAGCGGCCCGAGCGCATCGACATGGAGTTCGCCGACGGCCCGTTCAAGAAGTTCACGGGCGCCTGGCGTTTCACGCCGCTGCGTGCCGATGCCTGCAAGATTGAATTCTCGCTGCATTACGAGTTTTCTAACATTATTCTCGAGAAGATCATCGGTCCCGTGTTCCATCACATCGCGAACACCTTCGTCGACACCTTCGTGAAGCGCGCCGACCAGCGTTACGGCAAGACCAAGCCATGAACGCGAATTTGCTCAACATCGACGTCTGCTATGCGCTGCCTGACGCTCAGACGCTCATCGGCGTGGAACTCGCACCTGGCGCGACGGTGCAGCAGGCCATCGAGGCCAGTGGCATTCTCGCGCGCCATCCGGAAATCGATCTGACGAAACTGAAAGTGGGCGTCTACGGCAAGCTCAAGCCGCTCGACACGGTGCTCGCCGACCACGACCGCGTGGAGATTTATCGTCCGCTGGTGGTCGACCCCAAGCTCGCGCGTCAGCGCCGCGTCGACAAAACGCGCAAGGAAGGCTCGATCGAGGGCCGCAAATGGCAGAACAAGGATTCGCGCTGAATCCGCGTTGACGCGCGATTGGTGGCTATATGAGGGCGCGTGTTGCGCCCTCATGCTTTTCAATTCGCCGCGCGGCGGTGCTCCGAGTCATTACGTCCCGCAGCGTTCGCCTCACCGATACCGGGAATACCCGCCAAATCACCTTCAGGCACGATGCCATCTCCGTGCGCCGTGTCTTCCGGCCCGCCCGAATGCTGGCGGACCGACCAGCTCACGCCCACCACCAGCAGCACGATGGCCGCGATTTCGAGCAGGCGCGGCAGGCGGTGGTCGTAGACGAAACCGTAGAGCAGGGCGAACAGCGTCTCGAACACGATCAACTGACCCGAAAGCGTAAGCGGGAGCCGCTTGGACGCCGCGTTCCAGAGACCGTTGCCAAGCCACGAGGCGCCGATGGCCAGCACGAGATTCAGTTGCCAGAACGCTGTCCAGCGTCCGCTGCCCACGATTGGCTGCACCGTGCCGGCGGGCATGACGAGCACCGCGAGCCAGAGCAGGCCGCCGAGCGCGCCGGTCACGACACCCCATAGCACCGACCACTCGTTGCCGCCGAAGTGCGCGTTACGTTGCAGATAGCGCGCATTTTCGACTGCGTACCACGTCCAGCAGGCGAGCGCGCCAACCGCGCAGCCAAGGCCCGCAATCTTCGTGAGCGTGCTGGCGTGATCGCTGGCGCTTGCCGTGAAAACGTCGACATTGATGCACACGATGCCGGCCGCGATCATGGCGAGCGGCCAGACCAGCTTCGAGAGCGCCACCGCGCCGTGATCGCCGCGTCCGAGCAGCGTGACCGTGACGGGCAGGACGCCGACAATCAGCGAGGCCGGCGCGATGCCCACGAGGTGAATCGCGCTCGCAAGAAAGAGGTAGTAGAGGAGGTTGCCCACGAGGGCGAGTTTCACTAGCGCGATCAGGTCCGCGCGGGTCAGGCGCGGCCAGACGCGCCGCAGCATGGGCAGTAGCGCGGCGAACGACACGAGGCCGTACATCGTGTAGCGCCCGGCGCTCAGGAGCAGCGGCGAGAACTCCGGCAACTGGCGCGGCACCAGGAACACCGTTCCCCATAACGCACCGGCGAGCACGCCGTACAACACACCACGCTGCATTTTCCTTGCCTCCACACTTTCCGATCTGACCGTCCTGGCCTTGCAGGATGGGTGGAAGCTTAATTGCAGGCCGCATGGCCGTCTTGTTCAATCCTGCACGATGCGATTGCCCGTTTCCACGGTTCCTGATTCCCAGCTTGCGGCCGGCAGCCAGAAAATCGGGTCTGACACACGACACTTACACCGCCGCCGACCCCGTCCCAAACCTCAAAAAAATCCCGAAAACGGCGCTAAGCTACTGTAGACACTGATGATTTCCAGGGCGCTATCCCGTATAATCTGCTTTTGCGCCTATAGGATTTGCCATGCGTCTGATCCAGAAAGCACTCACGTTCGATGACGTGCTCCTCGTCCCCGCCTTTTCCGACGTTCTCCCGCGCGACACCAGCCTGAAAACCCGGCTGACCCGCAATATCTCCCTGAACATTCCGCTTGTCTCGGCCGCGATGGATACCGTCACGGAAGGCCGCCTCGCTATCGCGATGGCGCAGCAGGGCGGCGTCGGCATCATCCACAAGAACCTCACGCCGGCCGAGCAGGCGCGCGAGGTGGCGAAGGTGAAGCGTTTCGAGTCGGGCGTGGTGCGCGACCCGATTACGGTTCCGCCGCAGATGAAAGTCGCGGACGTGATCGCGCTCTCGCAACAGCATGGCATCTCGGGTTTCCCGGTGGTGGAAGGCGCGCAACTCGTCGGTATCGTGACGAACCGCGACCTGCGCTTCGAAACGCGCCTGGACGAGCCGGTGCGCTCGATCATGACGCCGCGCGAGCGCCTCGTCACCGTCAAGGAAGGTACGCCGCTCCTCGAAGCCAAGGCGCTCATGCACAGCCACCGCCTCGAGCGCGTGCTGGTCGTGAACGACGCGTTCGAGCTGCGCGGCCTCATGACCGTCAAGGACATCACCAAGCAGACCGAACACCCGGCCGCTTGTAAGGACGAGCACGGCAAGCTGCGCGCGGGCGCAGCCGTCGGCGTGGGCCCGGATAACGAAGAGCGTGTCGAGCTGCTGGTGCAGGCCGGCGTGGACGTGATCGTGGTCGACACGGCGCACGGCCACAGCAAGGGCGTGCTCGAGCGCGTCCGGTGGGTCAAGCAGAACTTCCCGCACGTCGAGGTGATCGGCGGCAACATCGCCACGGCCGACGCTGCACGCGCGCTCGTCGAGTACGGTGCAGACGGCGTGAAGGTCGGCATCGGCCCGGGCTCGATCTGCACGACACGTATCGTGGCAGGCGTGGGCGTGCCGCAGATCAGCGCGATTTCCAATGTCTCGGAAGCGCTCAAGGGCACGGGCGTGCCGTGCATCGCCGACGGCGGCGTGCGCTACTCGGGCGACGTTTCGAAGGCGCTGGCAGCCGGCGCGAACGCCGTGATGATGGGCAGCATGTTCGCGGGTACCGAAGAGTCGCCGGGCGACGTGTTCCTGTTTCAGGGCCGCCAGTACAAGTCGTACCGCGGCATGGGCTCGGTCGGTGCGATGAAGGACGGCGCCGCGGACCGCTACTTCCAGGACAACTCGGCCAACATCGACAAGCTCGTGCCGGAAGGCATCGAAGGCCGCGTTGCCTACAAGGGCCCGATCAACGCGATTCTGTTCCAGCTGATCGGCGGTGTGCGCGCGTCGATGGGGTACTGCGGTTGCCGCACGATCGACGAGTTGCACGCGAAGGCGGAGTTCGTGCAGATCACCGGCGCCGGCTTGAACGAATCGCACGTTCACGACGTGCAGATCACGAAGGAAGCGCCCAACTACCACGTGGACTGATCCGCGATGAAGCCGCTGCTGCGCATAGTGCTGATTGTCGACGCGTTGATGCTGCTGGGTTTCGGCGTGCTGTTCCTGTGCACGCCCTGGAACTCGCTCTACAACGCGCTGCAGTTGGTGCAGCCGCAGCCGCCGCTCATCGGTCAGGCTTTTGGCGTGGTGCTCGCTGGCTTCGCGTGGATCGCGCTGCGCGCGGCTTTCGACGGCGACTTGACCGTCACGGTCGGGCGCACCGTGGGGCACGTCAACTGGATTGCCGGCGTGCTGATGCTGGTCTGGCTGGTCGGCCTGCATACGCCGCAACTCACGGGCTTTGGCCAACTGGTGGCCGGCGCGGTGGGTGCCTGGCTGATCATCGTCGGGCTGGGCGGCACACGCCTCGCCGGCGCGGTGAAGCGGCGCGAGAAGGTGCAGGCGGCCGAGGCCGCCGCGCAGGAACGCGGGGCGCGCGCGGTGGCCAGGACAAAGCGCGAAGAGCCCGTGACATACGCGAAACCGGTTTTTGCTGGCGGCGTGGTGGAAACCGGTGCGTCGCGCGCAGAGCCTGCAGCGGCAACACCCGCTACCGCGGGCGCGGCTGCGCCAGTGCAAGATCCGCGGCTTGCCGCGCGAGACGAAGCGGCCGACGCGCCGCGGCCGCCGCTGCATGGCTGATTCGCGCGGGACGCCGGGACGCGGGAAACACCAGCTGCTTTGTGTCCGGATTGCGCCACCCGCTTATTGGCTCGTTCGCCGGTTCATGCGTTGTTTTGCACCGCAGCCATCAAGCGCCAGGCATCCGATGAATTCACGCCGCGCGCCAGATTTACTCAGCGCGCGGCTTTCTGTATCTGTTCTTTTTTAGGTCTCGTCCGCTGCCATGCACGACAAAATCCTGATTCTCGACTTCGGTTCGCAAGTCACCCAACTGATCGCGCGCCGCGTGCGCGAAGCCAACGTCTACTCTGAAATCCATCCGTACGACGTTGACGACGCATTCATCCGCGAGTTCGCGCCGAAGGGCATCATCCTTTCGGGCGGCCCGAACTCCGTCACCGAAACCGACACCCCGCGCGCACCTCAAGCCGTGTTCGAACAGGGCGTGCCGGTGCTCGGCATTTGCTACGGCATGCAGACGATGGCCGAGCAGCTCGGCGGCAAGGTCGACGGCGGCCACCTGCGCGAATTCGGCTACGCCGAAGTGCGCGCTCGCAACCACACGAGCTTCCTCGACGGCATCGAGGACTTCCGCACGAGCGAAGGCCACGGCATGCTCAAGGTGTGGATGAGCCATGGCGACAAGGTCACGGACATGCCGTCCGGCTTCAAGCTGATGGCATCGACGGAATCGTGCCCGATCGCGGCGATGGCCGACGAAGCGCGCCACTTCTACGGCTTGCAATGGCACCCGGAAGTCACGCATACGGTGCAGGGCCGCGCGATGCTCGAGCGCTTCGTGCTGGGCATCTGCGGCGCGAAGGCCGACTGGGAAATGGGCCACTACATCGACGAGGCCGTCGAAGCGATTCGCAAGCAGGTGGGCAGCGAGCACGTCATCCTCGGCCTCTCGGGCGGCGTGGATTCGTCGGTGGCGGCAGCGCTGCTGCATCGCGCGATTGGCGATCAGTTGACCTGTGTGTTCGTCGATCACGGTCTTCTGCGCCTGAACGAAGCCGAGCAGGTGATGTCGATGTTCGCGGACAACCTTGGCGTGAAAGTGGTTCACGTCGATGCTAGCGAAGCATTCATGTCGAAGCTGGCGGGCGTGACCGATCCTGAAGCGAAGCGCAAGATCATCGGCGCGGAGTTCGTCGAGGTGTTCCAGACCGAGGCGGGCAAGCTCACGGATGCGAAGTGGCTCGCGCAGGGCACGATCTACCCGGACGTGATCGAGTCGGCGGGCAAGGGCAAGAAGAGCGCGCATACGATCAAGAGCCACCACAACGTGGGGGGACTGCCGGAGACGCTGAACCTCAAGCTGCTCGAACCGCTGCGCGAACTCTTCAAGGACGAAGTGCGCGAACTGGGAGTGAAGCTCGGCTTGCCGCACGATATGGTGTATCGCCATCCGTTCCCGGGCCCGGGCCTTGGCGTGCGTATTCTCGGTGAAGTGAAGCGCGAGTTCGCGGATCTGCTGCGCCGCGCCGATGCGATTTTCATCGAGACGCTGCGTAACACCATCGACAAGGAAACCGGCAAGTCGTGGTACGAGCTGACGAGTCAGGCGTTTGCGGTGTTTCTGCCGGTGAAGAGCGTGGGCGTGATGGGCGATGGCCGTACTTATGAGTACGTGGTCGCGCTGCGCGCAGTGCAGACGCTCGATTTCATGACCGCGCACTGGGCGCATCTGCCGCATGAGCTGCTTGGTCAGGTGTCGAACCGAATTATTAATGAGGTGCGCGGGATCAATCGGGTGGTGTACGACATTTCGGGGAAACCGCCGGCGACAATCGAGTGGGAATAGAGGAGTTTAATAATTTACTTTAAAATCAATGACTTGTGATGGCCAGTAAACAACGTGCACTCGATACTAAATGGGAAGGCGCGGCTCCGTAAGTCCTTGGGAAATAAGGGGTTTTTTAAGGTGCGTCTCCATCTGCAGGGAGTTTTGGCAAACTTAAATTGACGGTATTTTAGACGGTATACAAGAGCAGCGTGTGCGGTGGCTCGCTTAATACCGTCAGAGGAGTGTCGACGGTATCCGTGACGGTACCGGGCGGTGGCTGCAGACGTTTTTTGTCTGCTTGCGGATCGCAGCGCGAAACCCTGATCGGGTAGGGTTCCGATCAGGGGCGTCGCGCGCTCACCTCGACCCGATCCGTAGTCATTCAGTAGGGCTGTCCGAAAAAATTCTACAAATTTCGGACACGTTGCGCGTATGGGTTGACCTTCGTCCGAAGAAATTATACAAATATCGGACAAGGTGTGACTATGAATGACCTTAAAACCCAGATTGTTAGCCACATAGAGGCATCTGATACAGGCCGTGTGTGGGTGCCGGCCGATTTTTCCAATCTTGGCAGCCGCGACGCCGTGGATAAGGCGTTGCAGCGCCTCGTAGCCGCTGGCCGGCTGCGCCGGATCGACCGTGGGTTGTACGATCGACCCAAAATTAACAGCCTTACCAAGAAAGCCACCGCTCCGGACTACCGGGCTGTCATCGATGCAATTGCGCGCCGAGACCAATTGCGCCTTATGGTTGACGGCATGACTGCTGCAAACGATCTGGGTTTGACGGACGCAGTACCGGCTATGGTCACGATCCATACGGATGCGCGTCGCCGATCCATCCAACTTGATAAGCTCACCATACACTTCAAGCTAACTGCACCGAGTCGCCTGTATTGGGCCGGTCGTCCGGCGATGCGGGTAGTGCAGGCGTTGTACTGGTTGAAGGACATGTTGCCGTCGGACAGACCTCGAGTTCTCAAGCGGTTGACCGCGCTTCTGGCTGACCCCGCGCAAGGAGACGTCATTCGCCAAGACCTGCTCATTGGCTTCAGCAAGTTACCGGCATGGATGCAGGAATTCATTCGGAAACTCCCCGGCTGTGACCCATCGATCGGTGGACCACTGGCGGATGAGAAAGGCATGCATCAGCAGGAGTCCGTAGCCGGAAAGCGTAAGTCTACGGGCAAGGTGCGGCCATGAACCAGAATTTCGACAAGATCATTCAAGCTGAGAACGACGAGCGGCGCGATCTGTTTTTGACAGCGGCCGCTCGAATGGGGACGGCAGTCCAGAACGTCGAAAAGGATTTCTGGGTGTGCTGGACCCTGGACGTGCTGTTTAACGGCTTACCGAATGACGGCCCCCGCCTTCTGTTCAAGGGGGGCACGTCACTATCCAAAGCGTTCGGACTCATTTCGCGCTTCTCCGAGGACATTGATATCACGGTGTTCCGGGAAGACATTGGCGAGCCTGCGGAGGTGGAGGACCTGGATGCCCTGAGCGGCAAAAAACGCCGCGCCAGATTGGATCGCATTCGTGATGCCTGTCAGCACTACATAGCTGAAGAGATGGCTGTGCGTTTCCGAGAAATCGCTGAAACGATGATTCCCGCAAGTCAATTTCGCGTAGAGTTCGATGCCGATGACCAGGATCGGCAGACGCTGCTGTTCTGGTACCCCGTGGTGACTGCTGATCCAAAGGACTACATCCGTTCGGCCGTAAAGATCGAAGCAGGCGCCAAGTCGGCGTTGGATCCACACGAAGTAGCCACAGTCAAGCCTTACATCGCGGACGATCTGCCAGATTTGGACCTTGCCGTGCGGAATGTCACTACGGTCAAGCCTGAACGTACCTTCTGGGACAAAATCATCATCCTGCACGGCCTGCGACAATGGCACGACCGAAGGGGCGAGCTACGGCACGGCGGGCAGCGCGTTTCCCGGCACTACTACGATATCTTCCAGTTGCTAAAACACCCGGACGCGGCGGCGTGGCAGGCAAATCATCGTCTGGCGGAGGACTGCGCGAAGCACGCCAGACTTTTCTTTGGTAGCGCGGATCTCGGCCTTGACGCAGCCACTCATGGCAATTTCACATTGGCGCGTTCGGATGGCATGCACGACGCGCTGGTCCGAGATTATGCCGCGATGGGCGGCATGATTTTCAAGGAGTTGCCTCCGATTGATGATGTCCTGAAAGCAGTCGCGACATTGGAGGGGAACTTGAACACGCACGAGCCGGACTCTGCGTAAGTCGGATGCGAGGGGCAGCAGGTGGGTTTAATTTTTTGTTACCCACCCCGAAGCTTCCAAGAGACGCCGCCGGTAGTCGATCTTTCCGTCGCATCGGCACTGATCGATGCATCACAGTCGGCCTCTCGGAGTTGAATTGCAGGCTGTGACAGCCGAACACGATTTCAACTTCGCCTGCTGAGTCGGTATTGGCTTCCTCGAATCTGAAAATGTGCCGCAGTGTGCCGGAATCGGTTGCGAGACGATGTAGTATCGGATGCGCGCACTATGGCTGGTGACCAGTGGCAGAGGCTTGACCGCGAATACCTGTCGGCGGGTAAGAGGCGCGACGACGCAGATAGGGCATACAAGGAGACACAGGAGCGGCTTGTTGCAACCGAGCGCGACGCGGAGACCCTCGTTCGCTAGCTAGTAGTTGAAGCTGAAAACCCGCGCAAGGTTCTATGGACCGGCGCGGGTTTTGTTTTTGCGACGTATTGGCGGCGTAACGCGAACTGTTTTGGACCCTCGAGCGAGCTGGCGGGCCGTCCGCAAGGTGACGATAAGGGAAGCCTCCTTCACCGGCGTACCCGCAACGCGGCTATGACTCGACTTACGCTCCCCGGATTCGAGGCGCCCACGCTGGCCCCGAGGCATCGCTTGTTCTTTACCGCGATGCCGGATCCACCGACCGCGGCACATATGGCCAGAATGGCCGGACGACTGCGCTCCGAGATGCATATCGTGGCTCCGCTGCTGCGCACCGGGCACCTGCACATTACGCTGCAACATCTGGGCGATTTTGAACACGCGCCGGAGGTGATCGTTGCGCGTGCATGTGCCGCTGCGGCGAGCATTGACGTGCCTCCTTTCATCGTGACGTTTGATCGGATCTCGAGCTTCAGCGGTCAGGCCGGGCGTTGGCCGTTGGTGCTGACCGTATGCGAACTTACCCTGATCCATAGCTGGCTCGGCAAGACGTGCTATGGCATAAATGGCCGCTGGCGATTGAGAGGCGGCGGCGTGTCGACCTGAGAGCCGATTCAGTACGCGCCCAGCCACCCCCACAAATGCAATCCCCGCTCATCTCGCGCAGGCAAATGATATAAAATTGCATTTCGCATTGGACTTATCCCCAGCGGACCGGCTTCACGCTAGAGAGCGTCAAGCAGCGTGGCCGGTCAGCGACAACTATTTTGGCCGGTCAACGGGGTGGTTGTCGTTGGGTATCAGGTCATATTTGGCGTTCCTCCTTCGTAGTTGTCGTTGCGTGATGGCGTAGTTGACGCTCACCGCTACTGCGTAACGTTGCCGTCTTCCGGCAACTGGCTGCTAAACGGGTTGTCATCGTTT